>NZ_JBBVMG010000001.1:0-2654908 GCF_046537445.1 Marinobacter sp. KMM 10035
GCCGTTGCTCAATCAAGGTGGCGTATTCTACATCGTCTCGCCGCCTTGTCAACCGTTTAATTAAAGAATCTTCAAACTCGTTTTCTTTAATACTTTCAAACAGTTGACCTTCTCAATCCACCCCGTCTCAACGGTGTGTCCCTCGAAGGAGATGCGCATTCTACAGACACACGCAGATCTGTCAACGGCCATTTTGAAATAAACTCAAAATAGCCGAAAATCGATCAAGCAGTGATCAAAATGCGGGCAATCTTCTTCTTCCCAGCCTGAATCACACAACTATCACCTTCGACAAAGGCACGATCACCCTCAAATTGCTGTCCATCAACAAACACCGCACCGCGACCCAGGACATCCCGCGCAGCCGCTCCATTCTTTACAAGGCCAGCCATTCGCAAGACAGACGGCATAAGAATCTCCGCCTGCCCCTCCAGGGAAACCTCTACTTGAGGAACATTCTCCGGGATATCCCCCAATGCAACCCGGTTACCTGCGGACTTGTGGGCCGTACTTGCAGCTTCTTCGCTGTGAAAACGGGTAATGATCTCTTCCGCCAACAGCTTCTTGTAGTCCTGGGGATTAGCCCCCTCCTCAACAGCCTTCTGGAACTCAGCCACCTCCGCAAGGGGACGGAAGCTCAAAAGCTCAAAGTATCGCCAAAGCAACTCATCGGGCACAGACAGTAGCTTGGTGTACATCTCACCCGGCGCGTCGTTTACACCTATATAGTTACCCAAAGACTTGGACATCTTCTGAACGCCATCCAGACCCTCCAATATGGGCATAGTCAGGACAGCTTGCGGAGCCTGACCGTAGTGCTTTTGCAATATACGCCCCATCAGAAGATTGAACTTCTGATCCGTACCGCCGCACTCAACATCCGCCTCCAGCGCAACCGAGTCGTAACCCTGTATTAGCGGGTAAAGAAATTCGTGTATGGCAATCGGTTGTTCAGAGCGATAGCGCTTGGTGAAGTCGTCACGCTCCAACATCCGGGCAACAGTATACTGACCCGCTAACTGGATCATGTCGGCCGCAGCCATCTTGCTCATCCACTCAGAGTTGAAGACCACCCGGGTTTTGTTCGGATCCAGAATCTTAAACACCTGCTCTTTATAGGTAATCGCATTTTGCGCGACCTGCTCATCGGTTAACGGTGGCCGGGTGGCACTCTTACCCGACGGGTCACCGATCTTTCCGGTGAAGTCTCCTATAAGGAAGATGACCTCGTGCCCGAGATCCTGAAACTGGCGTAGCTTATTAATCAGCACGGTATGACCGAGATGGAGATCGGGGGCTGTAGGGTCGAAACCTGCCTTAATACGCAAAGGGCGACCTTCTTTTAACTTCGCAACCAGATCATCTTCCGGTATTAGTTCGTCTACGCCTCGCTTGATAATCGCCAGCGCTTCATCAATAGATGCCATGAATCTTGTATCCCCAATCGGTTTCACAAAAAATATCAGTTACAGACTTCAACAAAAGAACTCTGTGAGTTACCTGGTGCCCTGCTAAAGTGTAAGCGCTCAGTTTTTAAACAATGCCGGGCATTTCGGGCGGTCGCATTATATCAATGGCACCGCAAGAAATCCGGCCTGCAGCGCAACAACCGTAATGTTCTACGCTGTTCCACGCGCTTTTTATACGGTAATCTGTTGGTTCACACTTGAACAACAGCTTTAACTAGATGGCACAAGCTGCCGGAATACGGATTGAAACGGATGCGACACTTGTTGAAAATGTTTCCAAAAACCCATATTACCATTGCCGCTGCTGCAACCGTTGTAGTATCTGCCGCAATTTTGATGAGCCCCAGCGCCGACGTTGAGGCCAAACGAATGTCATATACCCTCGACTTGGAGCAGGGTAAGGCGTCAGCAATTATCTCCCAAAAGTCGCCACAGAAGCGCTCCACCGCTGCCGAGCCCGTTGCTGCAGATCAGCCTGCTGTTGTTTCTCCGGAGACTCCAGAGCCTGTAACCGCCGAAATTACACCCCGCCATACCTGGCAAACATTCGATATTAAATCAGGCGACACACTATCTTCCCTTTTCAAGAAAGCGGGATTCAACGACGGCACCATGCTCTCCGTAATTCATGGCGAAGGTGAGGCAAACAAGCTGCAACGCCTCTACGCTGGCGAAACGATCCGCTTTGCCATTGATAGCGACGGTGAGCTTGCAGCAGTTGAACTCCAGCGCAGCCGCCTGGAAACACTGAAGATTGACATACAAGAAGGGACTTTTACAGGCCAAACGGAAGTCCGCGAACCCGAGCCCAAGCCTGCGTTTGCTTCGGGCACCATCGATGGTTCACTTTACCTCGCCGCGCGCGAAGCTGGGCTAAACGATCGCCTAACTATGGAGCTTTCTGGCATATTTGGCTGGGACATCGACTTTGTTTACGACGTTCGCAAGGGCGACCAGTTTGAAGTTGTCTATGAAGAACTCTATCTCGATGGTGAGAAGTTTAGCACCGGCCGCATTCTGTCTGCCCGCTTTATAAACCGTGGCGAAGAAAACGTTGCCCTCCTCTATACAGACAGCAATGGCGATAGCGACTACTATACACCCGACGGTAAAAGCATGCGCAAGGCTTTCTTGCGCACGCCTATCGACGCGCGAATTTCCTCGTCATTTAACCTACAACGCCGCCACCCAGTACTGGATGTAGTGCGCCCCCATGAAGGAACAGATTACGCCGCACCTCCAGG
The DNA here is from genome assembly GCF_046537445.1 of Marinobacter sp. KMM 10035. Classification (NCBI taxonomy): domain Bacteria; kingdom Pseudomonadati; phylum Pseudomonadota; class Gammaproteobacteria; order Pseudomonadales; family Marinobacteraceae; genus Marinobacter; species Marinobacter sp. KMM 10035. The sequence continues at coordinate 2,714 of NZ_JBBVMG010000001.1, forward strand.
ATCACCCATCAAGGCTGCGGGTAACGGCAGAGTTCAGTTTTCCGGTTGGAAAGGCGGCTATGGCCGTACAATTGTCTTAAAGCACGGTGACAACATCACCACGCTGTATGCACACATGAGCCGATTAGCCAAAGGCATGAAAAACGGCGCCCGTGTCAAGCAAGGCCAAACCATAGGTTACGTTGGCTCCTCCGGCATGGTAACCGGGCCGCACCTACACTATGAATTCCGCGTAAACGGCTCGCCGCGCAACTCCAGAACCGTAAAACTGCCTGATGCACAGCCAATTTCGGCGACTGAAATGGCACGATTCAAAAAGCATACGCAACAGCAAGTTGCGCAGTTTGAAGCCTTCCGGACAAACTTCCAACACCTGGCTTTGGCCTCGGACAACTGATTTATTATGGACACCTGGATCGGGCTCATGTCCGGCACCAGCATGGATGGCATAGATGCCGTGCTGGTGTCCTTCCAGGGCAAATCTGTCCGCACTCACGCCACGCACTCCTGTCCTTACCCTGAAGATCTGCGCAAGCGCCTGGTACTGGCTAGCCAGAATCAAGCCACACCAGACGAAGTGGGCGAACTCGGTACACTGGTCGGCACACTTTTCGCAAACACCGCGGAAGCCCTGATCTGCAAGTCCGGGGTAGACAGGTCGTCAATTCGTGCCATTGGAAGCCACGGACAAACCCTGAGGCACCAACCTTCCGGGCCCGGCCGCTTCTCACTCCAGATCGGCAACCCGTCAATCATTGCAGAGAAAACCTGCGTTACGACAGTGGGAGATTTCCGCAGCCGTGACATGGCCGCTGGTGGGCAAGGCGCTCCTCTGGTTCCAGCCTTTCATCAGCATTTTTTCGGTTCGGACACAGAAGACAGATGCATCCTCAATCTCGGCGGCATCGCCAACATAACCTGGATTCCATCAGCTCGACGCAGCCCGGCAACCGGCTTCGACACGGGGCCTGCAAATGCTCTGATGGATGCATGGTGCCAGGATCAAACCGGACGCCTTTACGATGAAGACGGCCACTGGGCCATGGAAGGCATTGTTGACCACGCACTGTTGAGTGACATGCTCACGGATGCTTACTTTGAGCGGCCGACCCCCAAGAGCACCGGGAAAGAAAAGTTTAATCTTGAATGGGTTAAAACTCTGGTGAAGCGACACGAAAATGTTCTGCCAGAAGACGTTCAGCGCACGCTATTGCAACTGACCGTGATCACAGCGATCCGACAAATGCCTCAGTCACCAGGCATGATCGTTTATGCCTGTGGCGGGGGTACTCGGAATAGCTTGCTTATGAAGGAAATTTCTCAGGGACTTAGCCCTATTCGCGTGCACAGCACCGCTGAACTCGGCCTTGATCCGCAGTGGGTAGAGCCTACTGCATTTGCATGGCTGGCACAGCAAACGATGGAGCACAAACCAGGGAACTTGCCAGAGGTAACCGGAGCTAAAGGTCCGCGAATTCTTGGGGCAATTTACCCGGCATAATAAAAGCGATCGCTGCCGGGCATTAAACTCACACAACCTCAAATCGTAAACGAGCTACCACAACCACAGGTAGAGCTCGCATTAGGGTTCTGTACCACAAACTGAGAGCCCTGCAAGCCTTCCTGGTAATCTACGGTGGCGCCCACAAGGTACTGGTAACTCATAGGGTCTACCAGCAATACAGCTCCATCCCGCTCAATTACAGTATCTTCCTCATCCTGAGTTTCATCAAATGAGAACCCGTACTGAAACCCCGAACATCCACCGCCGGTAACAAACACGCGCAGCCTGAGGTCGGAATTGCCTTCCTCATCAACCAGTTCTCGTACTTTGTTGACCGCACTATCGCTGAAAAACAGCGGTGCGGCCATTTGCTGTTGAACTACACTCAAGCTTGCCTCCGGATTACCTGATACAACTGCATTGATTATGGTATTCCTGAGTAAAACAATCAACTATTCGGACTTACCACCATCTTGGCCGGAAGACTCGTCAGCGCTTTCGACGGAAAGATTGCGATCAGCTTCCGGCCGCGACACCTTATCCTGGGTCAGCAACCCAGAAGGCTCACGCTGGTGAACGAGATTGCCGTTTACCGATGCGCCCATCGCCATCTGGATGAGATTGTAGTAAACGCTGCCGTTAATAGCGGCCTTTTCAGCAAGCTCCAGATGCGCAGACGCATACACGTCGCCGTTCACTGTTCCGTTGATGACTACGTGCGGGGCGGATATGTCGCCGGTCACCTCACCTACCTCTGAAACTCTCAGAACCGCATCACTCCCCTCTTCAGCCAGCACTTTGCCCCTGATATGTCCATCAACATGCAAGCCACCAGAAAAACGCACATCCCCTTCTATGGTCGTGCGCGAAGAGATCAGCGTATCGAAGTTACCGGTGGCCCGACGGGGCTTTGCCTTTTTCTTGCCAAACATTTCTAGTTCTCCGTTAAATCGCCCCAGCCGAAGGTTCGTTCGGCCTGCGAGGATTTGCGTCCTTCGGCCTGAGCAACCACCTGCACTTCAAGTGGTTCAAAACCGTCTGGCAATGTCAGTTTACCTTCCACATCCTGGAAATACCGAAAGCGGAATTTCACGCCAAGATCTTTTATTTCCTGGGACAGGTCTCGCAGTGCGATAACTTCTTTTTCCTGGTCGCGCATCCCAATTATATTGACGGCCACAACACCTGCAATATAGCTCTTGTTGTTACCAACCTGTGTCAACACGAGTTTGAAATTATAAACGCCTGCCTGCCTATCGTTGGTCAGTGAAAACCGATCAACCTGCAACCCCTTGCTGGTTTCAGAGGGCGCCATGATATTTTTATAGAATGTGAGATCTGATTTAAGCGAACCTACCCGGGTTTCCAATTCCACAATGATGTTCCGGGCCTGATTCAGCGCTTGCTCATCAATGAGTTTACCACGCTCGAGATTAACCAAACGCTGACGGGCATCGCGATAGTTGGCTTCCAGAGCTGCCAGCTTGTCTTCCAATCGCTCGTTGGAGGCTTCGACCCCAGTGGACCGAAAACCTCCCTGAGCCAGCCCAGCAGCATACCCGCCAGCGCCAGCAATCACTGTGCACACAATCAGGATCAGCGCCCGCTTCAGCCGGTATCCCGGCCGATGGCGGATAACAACATATTCCTCAGAGGGTTTTCGTTGTTCGCTCACTGGCGTTCCTCACGGCAGTAGCGCAGGTGCTTCAAGGCCCAGCGTTTCTTTGAGGCCAAACATGATGTTCATGTTCTGGACAGCTTGGCCGGCCGCGCCTTTCACCAGGTTATCAATCACAGAGGAAATGATCACAATGTTGCTCTGTTCCTGGCGATGCAGTGCCATACGGCACAAGTTTGCACCCCGTACACTCCGGGTCTCCGGATGGCTACCGAACGGCATCACGTCTACAAACGGCTCGTCACGGTAACGCTCCTCGAACAGTGCCTGCAAACGGTCAAAATCAACCGGATTCTTCAGCTCTGCATAGAGCGTTGCTTCTATGCCGCGAATCATCGGAACAAGATGAGGCACAAATGTTACACCGGTTTCAGTGCCGGCCGCGGCAGACAAGCCCTGTCGAATCTCCGGCAAGTGACGGTGGCCTGATGCCCCATAGGCTTTGAAACTTTCACTGACTTCACCATGCAACATGGCAATTTTGCCCTGTCGGCCACCGCCGCTGGCGCCGGATTTGGCATCTGCAATCAACCGTGACGGGTCAACCAGCCCACTCTCCAGCAGTGGGAGAAAGCCCAGCTGAACCGCTGTCGGATAGCACCCGGGGTTAGCAACCAGCTGTGCCTTGGCAATTTCAGCGCGCGCGACTTCTGGCAAACCGTAAACAGCCTTTTCAACCCACTCCGGTGATTTATGGGGCAAGCCGTACCACTGGGACCAGACCTTCAGATCCTTGAGTCGGAAGTCTGCTGACAGGTCAACAACCCGCACACCCGCAGCCATTAACTCAGGAATCATCTCCATTGCAACGCCGTGTGGTGTTGCAAAAAACACCAGATCGCAGGCGGCAAGAACACTGGCGTCCGGCTCTGAATAAGCCAGATCAAAGTGCCCACGGAGATTTGGGTACATATCGGATACCGGCACTCCGGCCTCAGATCTTGAGGTTATGCAGCTTACCGTTGCTTCCGGATGAACAGCGAGAATTCTGAGGAGTTCGACGCCGGTGTAGCCGGTGCCGCCCACAATGCCTACTTTTATCAACTTGCTCTCCAGCGACGTTGGATAAGGATTTCGAGGTGTCTTTGCCTGTAGCTTAACGCCTTAGTCTATCATGATAAACCAACGACTCATTGCAGCCTGCAAAGTGACAGTTACAATGATGTCAGAAACCCTCTGGAAGGCCACTCTCTTGTTCCGGAACATCGGCACCCATGAATAAAGTCTGGCATCGGATTAGTGAAAGAATAACCTCTGTTTTCACACGCAGTATGTCCGGTGTGGATTCTTTACCACAGCTGGCTATTCTGGGTCTGCTATCCGGGCTGGTCACGGGCGCCGTGATTCTGGTCTTCCGGCTGGCCATCGAATGGCCGCTGGAGTATTTCCTACCGGGAGAAGGCTCCGAAGCGTTTGAAAGCCTCGATATAATCACCCGCGGCGTGCTGCCACTTGCAGGCGCGCTCAGTATTGGCCTGTTTTTACACCGCCTAGCCACTCATGACCGGAAAGTTGGTGTCGTCCATGTGATGGAGCGCCTGAATTACCACCAGGGTTACATCACCGCACGGAGCGCTATTATTCAGTTCGTTGTGGGTGTGGGCACGGTGATCACCGGGCAATCAGCTGGCCGGGAGGGGCCTGCCGTTCATTTGGGCGCTGCATTCTCTAGCCTCATGGGGCAGTGGATGCGCCTACCCAACAACAGCATACGCACCCTGGTGGCATGCGGTTGTGCTGCCGCCATATCCGCATCATTCAACACCCCAATTGCCGGAGTAATTTTCGCCATGGAAGTGGTGATGATGGAGTACACGATAGCCGGGTTCACGCCCATTATTCTTGCGGCCGTTAGCGCAGCGGTGGTCACCCAGCTAGTGTATGGATCTGAGCCCGCATTTAACGTACCTGCGTTGACCATGAACTCGTTTCTGGAGATACCCTGGATTCTGGTTATTGCTATTATTATTGGCGTTTCCGCAGCGCTATTCATTCATCTGGTCGACGCCATGGGGCGGTTCAACCAGCGCCCCATCTTATTGCGAGTGATCATCGCCGGGATGCTGATGGCCGTTGCCGCTGTGGCAGTTCCCCAAACCATGGGCATTGGATACGACACAGTAAACGAAACCATGAACGGCGAACTCGGCCTCTGGTTACTTCTTAGCGTAGGTGCTGCGAAACTGGTTATCACCGCGTTGACCGTCGGGCTGGGCATGCCCAGCAGCATTATAGGCCCAACGCTTGTTATGGGCGCTGCGCTTGGCGGGGCTCTGGGCCTCATCGGGGGAGACATCCTCCCCGGCCACGCTTCATCGGTCGGCTTTTATGCCATGCTCGGAATGGGCGCCATGATGGGTGCGGTGTTACAGGCTCCCCTAGCCGCGCTAATGGCTCTTATGGAGCTAACCCGCAATCCCAACATTATTCTTCCCGGTATGCTGGTTATTACCACAGCTACGCTTATCACAAGTGAGGCATTCGGAAAAAAATCCCTCTTCCTGACCGTACTTAAAAGCCAAGGCCTTAGCTATCAAAGCTCACCGGTTATCCAGGCTTTGCGACGGGTATCTGTGGCGGCAATCATGGACAAGAGCATACTGCGCATAAATAGACACCTCACGGCGGAAGAGGCCCGCAAAGCGCTCCAGGCGGAACCAAAGTGGTTGATCGTCGATGGCAAGAACGGCCCCACAGCTTTGTTACCTGCGGTCGACCTTGCCCGTTACCTGGAAGATTCAGTAGATGCCGCGTCGAACGAAACGGACGAACCTGTCGAATCGATTGACCTGATGGACATACCCGCACACCGGCGCGATATTGCACCGGTGCAATATCAAGCGACCCTCGAAGAGGCAATGCACGAGTTTGAGAACTCCAGCGCTGAGGCGTTGTATGTGCAACGCCATGTAGCACCAATGATTCAAAGGGTTTACGGCGTTATGCTTAAATCTGACATCGAAAGTTATTACCAATATCGACGGAGCTGATCAATGCTGTGGGTTAAGGCCTTTCATATAATTTCTCTGGTGTGCTGGTTTGCCGGCCTGTTCTATCTGCCAAGGCTGTTCGTCTACCATGCAGCCTGTGAGGATGAGCCGGGGCGCGAGCGTTTCAAAATCATGGAGCGCAAACTCTATCGTGGTATAACCACACCCTCGATGATTGCCACAGTGATCTTTGGCACCTGGTTGCTTACTTATAATGTGTCGGGCTACTTCAGCCAGGGCTGGCTGCATGTGAAACTGCTGCTCGTGGCATTGTTGATTATCTACCACTTTTATTGCGGGCATCTGGTCAAGGTGTTCCGCGACGACCTCAACACTCGCGGCCATGTATTCTATCGCTGGTTCAATGAGTTGCCGGTGCTTATCTTGCTCGCAGTTGTTATTCTCGCTGTCGTTAAGCCGTTCTAGGGAGTTTTAGCAATCAAATACTACACTCGCCCCCACGTACTTGTTCTTTCCGGCCTGGACCCTTCCGGCGGCGCCGGCATCCAGGCGGACATTCAGGCCATCACATCACTCGGGTGCCACCCGTTACCTGTGCTCACTTGTCTGACTGTTCAGGATACCCGGAATGTATACGGTGCCGAAGCCGTCAACCCGGAACTGATACGTGAGCAACTCAGATGCATCGCCGAAGATGTCCCAATACACGCGGTAAAAACCGGAGCCCTGGGCAACTCTGCGGTTGTGGATGTTTTGGTTGATTTTCTCAAGAAGCATCCTGATATACCGGTGATAACCGACCCGGTAATCAAGGCGGCTGGCGGTGGCGATCTGGCGGACGACGAACTGCTTGCCACCATGAAAGCACGCCTATTCCCCCTGGCGGAGATGATCACTCCTAATGGTATAGAGTTGGCCTTACTGGGGGAGTGTGATGATCCTGCCGAGGCTGCGCGCAAACTGCTAAGTAAAGGGTGTGCTTCGGTGCTCGCAACCGGCGGGCATGGCACGGGCATTCACATCACCAACACACTTTACAACCACGCCCCCACACCCACATCGTGGGATGTTGAGCGCATTGGCGGAGAATACCATGGTACAGGCTGCACACTGGCAGCCGCAATTGCTGCCGGTCGAGCGCTAGGTCTATCCCCCCGTGCCGCGATTTCCCAGGCTCAGAACTACGTGCACCGCACTATTTTGCACGCCCTTAAGGTGGGAAGAGGCCAACCGGTTCCGGATCGGGGCATTCTGTGGGAGCGATGAAACGGCGTGTACCCATCGGGCTTTATGCCATTACCGACAGCCAACTAACTCCTTCTGCAACTATGGTTGCCTCCGTAGAAGCCGCCATTCTCGGCGGTGCTGTGATGGTGCAGTATCGGGAAAAGTCGGCGCCCATGGCGGAACGGCTGGCACAAGCAAGAAATCTGCAATCCGTATGCGCCACTACAGACATCCCACTGCTGATTAACGATGATATCGAACTGGCAAAGCGCATCGGCGCTGCGGGCGTTCACCTTGGCCAAACAGATGGATCGGCGGCAGAGGCTCGCCATCTGCTTGGGGATGGCGCAATTATTGGCATCACATGCCATGCCGACCTTGCACTGGCTGAAGCAGCCGCGGCAGACGGCGCAGATTACCTGGCATTTGGTCGGTTTTTCAATTCATCAACCAAACCGGATGCCCCGCCCGCCCCAACCGCCATCTTGGCCGAAGCAAAACGTTTCAAGCGCCCAGTTGCGGCCATTGGTGGAATCACTACAGAAAACGGCGAGCTCCTTGTTCGCGCAGGCGCCGACCTGCTTGCGGTTGTTGGCGGACTTTTTGGGGGTAACCCCGAAGCCACAATACAGAAAGCACAGACATTCCAAAGGCTGTTTGCCAGCCACCATCCACTATTTTCAACTCCCAGATAACAGGAGCTCCCACAAATGACACACTCCGAAACCCTGTTCGAACAGGCACAGAAATACATCCCTGGCGGCGTTAACTCCCCCGTTCGCGCATTCCGTGGCGTGGGTGGCACCCCGATCTTTTTCAAACACGCTGAAGGCGCCTACCTCTACGATGAGGACGGCCAGCGCTATATTGATTACATCGGATCCTGGGGCCCAATGATTCTTGGCCACTCTGACAAGCGCATCAAAGAGGCCCTGCACGCTCAGGTAGATCTCGGGGTTGGCTACGGCGCACCTACCTCTATCGAAACCGATATGGCTCGCAAAGTGTGCGAACTGGTACCGTCAATTGATCTGGTGCGCATGGTGAACTCTGGCACCGAGGCCACTATGAGCGCCATTCGGCTAGCCCGCGGATTCACCGGCCGCGACAAAATCATCAAGTTTGAAGGCTGCTACCACGGGCACGTTGATTCACTGTTGGTTAAAGCTGGCTCCGGCGCACTAACCTTGGGCGTTCCCAACTCGCCCGGCATTCCCAGTTGCCTGGCTGAGCTCACGCTGACTCTCGACTTCAACGATATTGAAGGTGTTCGCAAGACCTTTAAAGAAATGGGCGATGAGATTGCAGCCATTATCGTGGAGCCGGTTGCAGGCAACATGAATTGCATACCTCCGGTTCCGGGCTTTCTGGAGTGCCTGCGTGAAGTCTGCGATGAGCACGGCACCGTGCTGATATTTGACGAAGTGATGTCCGGGTTCCGCGTATCACTCGGCGGTGCTCAGGGTCTGTATGGGGTAACCCCGGACCTGACAGCGCTAGGCAAGGTAATCGGCGGAGGCCTGCCTGTTGGCGCCTTTGGTGGAAAGCGTGAAATCATGGAGTATATTGCGCCTCTAGGCCCGGTGTACCAGGCCGGCACGCTGAGCGGCAACCCACTGGCCATGAGCGCAGGTCTGGCAACCCTGAACGCCATCTCTGAACCAGGTTTTCACGATCGTCTGACCGAGAAAACTGTTGCACTACGGGATGGCTTGAAGGCTGCAGCAGATGCGGCAGGCATACCTTTAGCCGTTCAGGGCGCAGGCGCTATGTTTGGTTTCTTCTTCACTGAAGAATCCAGTGTTACCAGCTTCAATCAGGTAATGGCCTGCGACGTGGAACGCTTCAAGACATTTTTCCAAGGCATGCTTAAAGAAGGAGTTTACCTCGCGCCTTCTGCCTTTGAGGCTGGTTTCACTAGCGCCGCTCTGTCGGATCAGGACATCGCCGATACGATTGCTGCAGCCAAGAAGGTTTTCGCAACTCTTTAATTGCCCAAGCTTGTCGGTTCAGATCGGGCAATACGCTTTTGCACCGACACTCGGCAGGACGTCAAAACGATGTCCTGTCGAGACAATCTGTGACCCTCGTCACGCTATAACCCCCTCCCTGGAAGTTTTGCCCCTTTAGCCGTTGACTATAAAACCGCACTGATCAAATTATAGCCAAGTATCCGTAGCGATGCTCTGACGGCAAACATCTAACAACAACATGGAAGTCAGTAAGCAGAGGCTCTGCGCCATGCGTTATGGCACAGGCGCGAAGTATCTGGAACAACCCGTTAGGTTGAGCCGCAGTTTGAATAACAAACACAACCTCAAACTGTAGGAAAAACCATGAAACTCTGGATCAAAACACTCGCTCTGGTTGTGACCATAGCTTGGTCAGCCCCCTCCGCCGCCTGGTGGTGGAACTCTAAACCCGCAAATTACGCTGGCACCCAGTACCCCATAGTATTGGTGCACGGTATGTTCGGCTTCAACTCGATTATTGGCGTGGACTACTGGTATGGCATCGCAGAGGATCTCCGCAAAAATGGCGCGGATGTTTATGCAACGCAGGTACCGGCCCTGGAAAGCACTATTGCCAGGGGTGAGGAACTGCTGTCACAGGTAGAATCTATTGCTGCCGTGCACGGCAAAGTAAACCTCGTAGGCCATAGCCATGGCGGACCTACGGCCCGCTATGTAGCCCGGGTACGGCCTGACTTGGTGGCCTCGGTTACATCTATAGGCTCGCCTCACAAAGGCTCCGCTGTTGCTGATGTGATCATCGGATCACCAGCAAGCGGACTGGCAAATACGTTGGGCAACGCGCTTGGCGGTCTTATAGACCTGATCTCCGGCGGCGGATACGATCAAAATATGGAAGCAAGCCTTCAATCTCTTACAACCCAAGGCAGTGCAGAGTTCAACAGCTTTGCACCTGCAGGCATCCCAACAAGCGCCTGCGGTGAAGGCGCACATTCCGCAAACGGCGTTCGCTTCTATTCCTGGGGTGGCACTGGCGTTCTCACCAACGTTCTGGACCCTTCCGACGCCCTACTTGGTGTTACCAGCCTGGCAATGGGTTCATCTCAGCATGACGGCCTTGTTGAGCGCTGCAGCAACCATTTTGGCAAGATTATCCGGGACAACTACTTTATGAATCACCTGGATGAAGTAAACCAGGCATTAGGACTGCACAGCTTATTCGAGACCGATCCGAAAGCTGTAATCAAGCAACACGCAAACCGGTTGAAGAACGCCGGTCTTTAAGCGACATCCGGCCCTGCCAGAAAATCTCTCTGGCAGGGTCATTCACCACGCTATGTTACAAGGCTGCCGCACGCTCTTCAGCTTGGCTTGCCCCTGCCACATTACCCCGCGCCCTGCGTATATCCGCCAGCAACAACCAACCTGCGCGCTGCAGTCGGGAATCGTTTCCCGCCAGAGATAACCCTTTCAACGTAAATTGCTCTGCAGGCCCAAGCTTATTGCCGGCCACGTAGGCTTCAGACAATTTAAAGTAGACCTCTGCAGATCTGGGCGCGATTCTTTGCGCACGCTCCAGTCGAACAATGGCACCCTGGGCATCGCCACTTTTTAACAGGGCGTCCGCTTCGCGAACCAGGCTGAGAGCTGCTGGTGAAAGCGCATCCCCGGCATCCTGATAACTCGGTTTGCTGCTACGCTGGGGCTGCTGTTCTGGCTCTCGGCTTTCCGTCTGCTCACTCTTGCGCCAGACTTGAGTCTCGTCTTTTCCTTCAGCCGTCTGTGGTGGTTCCGGCGCACGTTCAGAGCCCCCTGCAGGCACGTAAATAGGGCCTCCCGGCCCAGTTGCGCAACCCGCCAGGCTCAGAAATGCTGCCAACATACCCACATGAAAAACACCTTGCCTACTCATTGGAACAACCCTTCAAACCAGCCTCGAATTTTCCGCTCAAGGGTACCAGAGCAAGACACCTTCTGTGTCGGCTCACTACCCGATATAAACGGCAGAAGGCGCGCATTATCGCAGTACTCATCGGTTAATGCCTGCTTTTCCGGATTTACCCAGTGGTAGCTGACACCATCGGGTATTACCGGGGAGAAACCGTGCTGTGGCACTTGTGCCATGAACCGCGACCATACGGGCAAGGCTCCGGTAGCGCCGGTTAGCGCGGTGGGTCCATTATCGTCCCGGCCCACCCAGGCAACCGCCAGCAAATCTCCGCTGAAGCCGGCAAACCAGGAGTCGCGGCCGTCGTCGGTTGTTCCGGTTTTACCGGCCAACGTAAGCTCCTTGGGAACCGAGTAGTAAGCCGAGCGCCCTGTACCTTCCTGCATGGTTTCTTGCATTGCGTACTGCAGCAGATGCACTGCCGCGGGGTCCGCCACCTGATCCACCTCAAGGCTATAGCGTGAAAGCGCCCCACCGGCTGAATCCGTCACTTCTCTGATCGTGCGCAACGGCGTATTGAACCCGGACGTCGCCAAGCCTTGGTAGATTTGGGCAACGGTGACCGGGCTCATGGCAACCGAACCCAATAGCATGGACGGGTATTCAGAAATCGGTGTTGCCACACCAAACGCCCGCAAGGTTTTAATGACAGCCGGAACGCCAACATCCAGGCCCACACGCACGGCCGGCAGGTTATAGGACTTCGAAAGCGCGCGATGCAGGGGTACTTCGCCACGCTCTTCACCACTGTAGTTTTTCGGCTGCCAGCGCCGGCCGTCATCAAATTCAAGCGTAAAAGATTTATCCAGCACTGGCGTCATCAGGGTGTAACGATCCGGCTGTTCCAACGCGGTCAGATAAGTAAACGGCTTGATCAGGGATCCTATGGGGCGGTTAGCATCCAAAGCCCGGTTAAACCCGGCAAACTGCGGGTCTTTGCCGCCCACCAGAGCCAGAACTTCACCGGAATCCTTGGCGGTGACTACCAGCGTCGCTTCCAGGGCTTTGCCGACATCTCCGCTGGCCAGCCTAGGCAAGGTATCCGTAACGGCATACTCAGCTGCGTACTGAATGGCCGGGTTCAGGGTGGTAAAAATTCGGAGACCATCGCTGCGCAGATCTGCTTCTTTGTAATCCCGTGCCAGATGCCGCCGAACAAGATCGATATACGCGGGGTAGCGGTTTTCTGAATACGACGGTTTTGCACTAACGCCAAGTGACAGGCCGCGAGCACGGGCCGCTTTTGCTGAATCAATCAGGCCAGCATCCTCCATCTCACTGATAACCAGATTGCGGCGCTGAGTCGCTCGCTCCGGATGGCGACGGGGGTTGTAATAGCTCGGTCCTTTAACCATACCCACAAGCAGCGCAGTCTGGTGAACGCCCAGGTCTTTCAATGACTCACCAAAATAGAACTGGCTGGCCAACCCGAACCCGTTGATGCTGCGGGTGCCCGCCTGCCCCAGATACACTTCGTTCAGGTAGGTTTCCAGTATGTCGTCTTTCTCGTAATGCCATTCGAGCAAGATCGACATCAAAGCTTCATTGCCCTTGCGTAGCAGGGTCTGATCCCGAGTAAGGAAAAAGTTTTTAACCAGCTGCTGCGTGAGGGTGCTGCCGCCCTGAACGATTTGCCCAGCGCGCATATTGGCCAGCATGGCACGGCCTATGGAGGCCGGTGCAATTCCAAAATGGTTATAAAAGTTGCGGTCTTCCACAGCCATCAGGGCCTGGGGCAGCAACTCAGGGACCTCTTCCAGACGCACCAGTATGCGATCTTCCTTGTGCGCCGGGTAAATTCCGCCAATGCGCGCAGGTTCGAGCCTTACGATTGCTGCGTTGTCACCGGAGGATACGGAGAAACCCTGGATACGATCGCCATATATGTTCAAAGAAAGCCTTCGCCTGGGCTCATTGCCATCCGGAAAACGAAATCCGCGGGTGCTGATAATAAAGTGGCCGCCGTTGCGCCGGTAACTACCAGGCTTTACTCCGTCGCCCTTGCGATAGCCCGCAAGCGTCAATTCCCGCTCCAGTGCGCCCGAACTTACCCCTGCGCCATCGTAGAGTTCCAAGGGCCGCGCATACACTCGGGAAGGCACTTCAAAGCGCCGCCCCTCAAATCTGGATGTGACGACTGCGTCGAGGTACACCATCCAGCAAGCCAGCAGCACAAGGCCAATGGCAGACACACGCATGAACAATTTCCAGAACCAGGAGCGGCGCCCATTCCCGGCGTTTTTTTTCTGGGGCTTTTTATTGGGCTTTTTTGCAGAGGAGCTGTTTTTTTTCATGTGTGGATTATAACGAAGCCTGTACAAGATAAGGCAGGCCAACTATGTGTTATTTATGTAACCTGCCCGTTATGATGGGACGATAAAAATTCAATAAGTTCAGGGAAGCGAGGAGCACACCGTGAGTGAAACATCCCCAGGCAATCTGTTGCTGGCAATGCAGAATCCTGCACTGTACCACCACCCGGTAGATGGATTTCAGATTATAGAAACCCACATCTCTCAGGTGATTCTAACGGGCCAGTATGCCTACAAAATCAAAAAGCCTATGGATTTCGGGTTTCTTGATTTCTCCACGCTGGAACTCCGCAAGCATTTTTGCGAAGAAGAGCTTCGCCTGAACCGTCGCTTGGCAGAGCCACTCTACCTCGAAGTGCTTCCGATCACCGGCAGCCCTGAGCAGCCCGTTATCGGCGGCGATGGTGTGCCGTTTGAGTACATGCTAAAAATGCGTCAGTTCCGTCAAAACCAGCTGTTTGACCAGCAGCAGGAAGCCGGCGAGCTTAAACCGGAACTGCTATCCAGCCTGGCTAAACAGGTGGCAAACTTCCATAACAGCCTTGAACCGATCGCAGACGACAAGCCGCTGGGCACACCAGAAGCCGTGTACGCGGCCATGCAGGAAAACTTTGACCAGATTCGGCCGCTGATCAGCGATGCATCCCTGCTCAGCCAGCTCGATAACCTCGAAACCTGGACCCAAACCACCTTCGAACGCCATCGTGACTTGATTGCGCAACGCAGGGCGGACGGATATGTGCGGGAATGCCACGGTGATCTGCACCTCGCTAACATCACAGTATACGAAGGCAAGGTGACCGTGTTCGACTGCATCGAATTCAACGAGTCTTTTCGCTGGATTGATGTAATTAACGACCTTGCGTTTTTGCTGATGGACCTGGAATCCCGACGCGAGTCAGCGCTGGCTAACCTAGTGCTGAACACTTATCTGGAATACCGGGGCGATTTCGAAGCGCTACCCCTTTTGCCTCTATATAAAGCATACCGCGCGCTGGTCAGGGCGAAGATCGCACTGTTCACTATGGCTAACCCTTCTCTTACTGAACAGGAGAAAGAAGGGCTGATGCAACACTACCGCGACTACGCTCAACTTGCGGAGGATTATAGCAACATTCCAAACCCCTACCTGCTGGCTACCGTGGGCCTTTCCGCCAGCGGGAAGACCTGTATCAGCGCAGCCATGTCAGCAGAACTGGGCCTGATCCGCCTGAGATCTGACGTGGAACGCAAGCGACTGCATGGGCTCGCGCCATTGGAAGACAGCCAGTCCTCCACCGGGGAAAATCTGTATTCTGCCGAAGCCAACGAAAAAACTTACTCGCGGCTGGCCACGCTTGCCGGCGGCTTGCTCGCTGCCGGGCAGCCTGTAATCGTCGATGCCGCCAGCCTGAAAGAAAAGGAGCGCGCATTGATGGCAGCCGTTGCGGAAAGTCAGGGAGTACCCTTTGCCCTGATTCACTGCGAAGCGCCCGAAGCTTTGCGCAAAGAGTGGGTCCGTAACCGTAAGGGCGACGCGTCAGAGGCCACGGTAGAGCTACTGGACGCGCAGAAGGACTGGTTTGAGCCCCTGACAACTGAAGAAACAAGCTACACCGTGCACCTGCGCAGTGATCAGGAACACGTTGCAGAAGCAGTGGCAGACCGCATACGACAGCACTTTGGCCTGCCAAGCTAAAGAACATGAAAGAAACATAATAAGGAAAAACCATGGACACCGACGCAGTACGCCAAATCAATGACCCGCTCTACGAAATGCTTCGCAAGGAAGATGTTACTGCGTTCAATGCTGAAAAACTTGCGCGAACTGATGATCTGCCAAGCTTCGCTCGCGGCGACTTTCGCGGGCTCGATTTACGCGGGCTGGATGCAAAAGGTCTGGACTTCCGGCACGCCTACTTTCGCGGAGCAGACTTGCGGGGCATCAACTTCGCACGCTCTGCCATGGAAGGCGCAAGCATTGCCGGCGCTAAAATTTCTGGATGTTTTTTCCCCCGTAGACTTGAGGCATCCGAAATCGTGATGTCGCTGAACCATGGCACACGGATGCGGTACAACGCCGAAAAATGAGCGACACACAAACAAACCCTTGGCAGGCAGTGTGCGCCCGGGCAGACTTAAAGGCAGGGCAGTTTATTGAATGTTCGCTGCCCCGGGCCGAAGCCGGTCTTGCAACACATTCCGACACCTTGCCGCCGACCGGCTTTGTATTCCTGGATGGTTCAACGCCAAGAGCCTACCTGAATCAATGCCCTCACATGGGCGTTGAGCTGAACTGGAAACCCGGAAGCTTTATGGATTCCGACAACCTGTTCCTTCAATGCTCAACCCACGGCGCCCTGTTTAAGCCCCGGGACGGCGAATGCATAGCCGGCCCCTGTCAGGGCGACGCACTCACTCCGTTGGATATTCGAGTGGTCGAAGGCGTTGTCGAAGTCAAATTTCCAGAATAACCGGGACAGATTCCGACAGAGCCAAACCACCCGTCGGATTACCATCCTCACCCATAAGATTTGCCCGATAGGCTAAAACCTCCACGCCAGCATCGCACGCCTGCCGCAGCAGTTGGCCATAATGGGGGTCGATGTGATCCGCCGGCCGCACCGTTTCAATCCCCGTATGATTTACCACGAAAAGCAGCACAGCGCGGTCACCTAGCGCCACCTGAGCCATGAGCTCTCGCAAATGTTTCTGCCCTCGGGTAGTGACCGCATCGGGGAAGAAGCCCTGACCGGATTCTTCAAGGGTGGCATTCTTCACCTCTACCCAGGCATCGGGCTCGGAGTTGTGGCCAGACAGCAGCAGATCTATCCGGCTTTTCTCCTCGCCGTACTTCACCTCGGACCGGACATGGCTGTAGCCGGCAAGTTCATGAATGCGCCCCCCTTCAATGGCTTCACGGGCCTGCGCATTCGGTCTGGCTGTATTCACACACGCCAGCATGCCAGGTGCCGTTTCGACAAGCTCCCAAGTGAACGGCAATTTGCGCGCGGGGTTACTACTACGACTTAGCCATACCCTGCCATCGGGAGGCTGACAGCCCAGCATGGAGCCGGTATTAGGGCAATGGGCCGTAACCTCCCCGCCATCTGGCAAACGCACATCTGCCAGAAAGCGTTTATAGCGTCGAATTAAGCGTCCTTCAATCAAAGGTTCCGGGAATTTCATGAGCTCTCCAAACACCAAGTACGTATCATAGGGCTGGCACCTCCGGGACTTATCTGCTATTTTCCGCAAAATCCCGTTTTAGGACGACCGCTTCATCCAACTAAATAACCGCGCCGCGGCGGGGGCTGGCGCGCAGGGAAGCTCGGTGTCCTTGTAAGGAATATAAAAAGAGGCCTGGTCATATGGCAACCACAGCAGACCAATCACGCGAACGTTTCACCAACTTCACCCCTTACGAAATGAAAAAGGGTGAAGACTACATGAGTGCTGACATGCGGGAGCACTTCAAAGAGCTGCTGCTGCAATGGAAGCAGGAGCTCATGGAAGAAGTGGATCGCACTATGCACCACATGCAGGAAGACGCTGCAAACTACGCGGATCCCAGCGACCGCGCAACTCAGGAAGAAGAGTTCAGTCTGGAACTGCGCACTCGTGATCGCGAGCGCAAGCTGATCAAGAAAATTGATCAGACCATCGACCGTATCGACAAAGACGACTACGGTTTTTGCGACCAGTGCGGTGTAGAAATCGGCACCCGTCGCCTTGAGGCGCGCCCGACTGCAACACTGTGCATCGACTGTAAAACTCTTGCCGAAATCCGCGAGCGCCAAACTGGCATCTGATACGGCAACCCCCACCTGGCCGGCGCAGCCTGATATGGCCCAGCCGGCCACTGTGTCCACTCCATGATCACACCACGGCAATACCGAGGTCGTTTCGCCCCCTCACCTACTGGCCCACTGCACTTTGGTTCGCTGGTTACTGCTCTGGCAAGCTACCTGGAAGCCAAATCACAAAACGGACAATGGCTGATCCGCATTGAGGATCTTGACCCTCTGCGGGAACCTCCGGAGGCCACCGGGCAAATTCTGAATAGCCTTGACGCCCACGGGCTTTTTCCAGACGAACCGGTCGTTTTTCAGTCTCGCCGCCATCCAGTCTATCAGGCAGCCACCGAGCAATTGCTGAGTAACGGTTTTGCATACCGCTGCATGTGCTCGCGCAAACAGCTTGAAGCACACCGCGGCAGGCATCCACTACGTTGCAGGGATCACAACAGAAAATACGTCGACCAGCCTTTTGCCATACGCTTTGCTCTCAGGGACGAAGTCTGCCACTGGCAAGATCAATTACTGGGGCCGCAAACACACATTGTTCGCGCAGAAATCGACGACCCGGTAATTTTGCGCAAGGAAGGCTTTTTTGCTTATCAGCTCGCAGTGGAAGTGGACGATATCGAGCAGGGCATTACTGATGTGGTCAGAGGCTCCGACCTGCTGGACATGACAGCTCAGCAGCTACAGGTATACCGGGCGCTGGGCGCAACACCCCCACGATGGCTGCACATACCTGTAATTGTGAACGAGCACGGACAAAAACTCTCCAAACAGAATCACGCACCGGCTCTGGACAATCTTAATCCGGTGCAAAACCTGTTTTCCGCGCTGGTTGCTCTCAATCAACAGCCACCGCAATTCTTGCTGTCCGGATCGCTGGAAGATCTTCTGGAGTGGGGTCGCATCCACTGGAATAGAGGGACCGTTCACCTGACATCCCGGTGACTGCCGTGGTATAAAGCCTGTCACAATCCTCAGCGCGGATCGCATGCCGGATGTATATCTATCGCCTGGTTTTTTTGCTGGTTCTGGCCATCTATATTTTTTCGCCCAACATTCTTGACTGGTGGACCACACCAGGGAATGCCTGGTACAGCCCCTTTGTAATCTGGGCCGCTCTTATTGCCGTCGGCTTCTGGCTTGAGTGGCGACGGGACCCCAATGAGTTTTAGTGCTCCCGGGCTGCTCCTTGCCAGCCTTCTCTACCTTATGCTTCTGTTCGGCATTGCCTGGGTAACCGAGCGCGGCATTATTCCCCGACACTGGGTACGCCATCCGCTGGTATACACTCTCAGCCTCGGCGTCTACGCCGGCATATGGGCGGTCTATGCTGCTGTGGGTCTGGCTGCGGAATCCGGATACGGTTTCCTTGCGTACTACCTGGGTATCAGTGGCGCCTTTTTACTGGCGCCGGTACTTCTCAACCCGATCATGAGAATTGGCCGGGCCTACCAGCTCACTTCTCTTGCCGATCTGTTCGCCTACCGCTATCGCAGTCAATGGGCAGGAACACTGGTTACCCTTTGCTCAGGCCTCGCGATCCTGTCACTGCTGAGTATGCAGATACAGGCGGTATCGACATCAGCCAGCATTCTTGCCCCGGATACTTCTCCCCACCTGATCAGCATTATGTTCAGCCTGATTGTTGTGCTCTTTGCCATGCTCTTTGGCGCGAGACGCAATCAGGAAATGGAGAACCACCCCGGACTGGTCGTAGCCATTGCGTTTGATTCCCTGGTCAAGCTGGTCGCCCTGTTGGTGATTGGCGGCGTTGTGCTTTTCACTGTTTTTGGCGGCATGGGCGGACTTGAAACCTGGCTGGCGGGCAACACTACGCCTGCAACCTCCATGTCTATGAGCATAGACGACGGCAGCTGGCGGGCACTCATGTTGATGTCTTTCGCAGGGGCATTGGTGTTACCCCACATGTACCACATGACATTCAGCGAGAACCCTTCACAAAAGGCGCTAGCCAAAGCCAGCTGGGGGCTTCCGTTCTATTTATTACTGCTGGGCATCCCGGTACCATTGATTCTCTGGGGTGGTCAGGAACTGGCGGTAACCACCGGCCCCAACTTCTATACGCTGGGGATTGCTCAAGCACTGGAAAACCCGGCACTGACCCTGTTCATGTACATTGCCGGACTATCGGCCGCCAGCGGCCTGATGATCGTCAGCACACTGGCATTAGCCGGCATGGTTCTTAACCACATTGTTCTTCCCCTGAAAACCCCCAAGGATCAAGGCGACATATACCGCTGGCTACAGTGGGTTAAGCGCATGCTGATTGCCGCAATCATCTTTTTGGCTCTGCTGTTCCATGAGACCCTTGGCAAGAACCTGGACTTATCCATTCTCGGAGCAATATCTCTCGCAGGCACACTGCAACTGCTGCCAGGCGCGCTGGGGGTCATATACTGGCCAGAAGGGAACAGGCGAGGCCTGATTGCCGGGCTGCTGACCGGTTTAGCCATTTGGCTGATCACCCTGGTACTACCCTTCTCCCACACCGCTAACCTGCTGGGCTGGCTGAACGCCCCCATAGTGCCGGATTACGGCAACTGGCACATATTCACGTTTGTCAGCCTTACCGCAAACATAATTGTATTTACCCTGACGTCAATATTGAGCTCCAGCTCAAATGACGAAACCAGTGCAGCCCAAGCCTGCTCCATGGGTGCCCTATCGCGCCCCCAGCGCCGTGAATTACTGGCAAGCTCGTCAGACGACTTCGAACACCAGCTAGCCGAGCCTCTCGGCCGAGATGTAGCCAAACGCGAAATAACGCGTGCGCTCGGGCAGCTGAAGCTGCCAAACGTGGAATACCGCCCGTACCAACTACGACGCCTGCGCGACCAGATTGAAATCAACCTGTCGGGCTTGCTTGGCCCATCGGTAGCCAGGGATATGGTAAAACGCCATCTGGGCTTCAAACCGATGACTGGTGGCAGCAGCGCCCAGGATATACGCTATGTAGAGCGCGCACTGGGTGATTACCAGAGCCAGCTCACAGGGTTGGCCGGGGAACTCGACACGCTGCGCCGGCACTACCGGCAGACCCTTCAAAATCTCCCTATACCCGCCTGCTCTGTGGGCGAGGACGGCGAAATACTGATGTGGAATCAGGCGATTGCTGAGCTCACCGGCATCACGGCCGATGAAGTTGTCGGCGCCCGACTGATGACCCTACCGGATCACTGGCATCACCTACTCGACGACTTCAACCGCGGTGAAGACCTGCATCGCTACAAACACCGCCTGGATCTGCGAGGCCGGCCACACTGGCTAAACCTGCACAAAGCGGCCTTGAGCGGCCCTGACCACCCGGATGGTGGCAGTGTTATTCTGGTTGAGGATCAAACTGAAACCCGTTTGCTGGAAGACGAACTGATGCACAGCGAGCGACTCGCCTCCGTGGGGCGCTTAGCTGCAGGCGTTGCCCACGAAATCGGCAATCCGGTTACGGGCATCTCCTCTCTGGCGCAGAACCTGAAGCTGGAAACGGACAACCCGGATATCCTTGAGACCGCCAGTCAGATTCAACAGCAGACGCGCCGCATATCAGCCATTCTGCAATCACTGATGAACTTTGCCCGCACTGGCAATCATTCCAGAACCAACCGATACGAACCTGTTAGCATCCGCCGTTGCGTAGACGAAGCCAGCAACCTTCTCTCTCTCAGCGATAAAGGGATGGGCATTCGCTACATTAACGATTGCCCCGACACCCTGCAGGTACTGGGTGACGAACAACGGCTTGTACAGGTTTTTGTTAACCTGTTAGCCAACGCCCGTGATGCCTCTCCAGACAGAGGCTCAATCCAGGTGACTGGCAAGCAAGACGGCTACTCGGCTATCATCGAGATCATTGATCAGGGCTCGGGTATACCCGAAGATCAGCTTGATCATGTCTTCGAGCCCTTCTACACCACTAAAGCCTCCAACAAAGGAACGGGGCTTGGTCTATCGCTGGTTTACAGCATTATTGAAGAACACTATGGGAACATTCAGGTTGAAAGCCCGGCCAATGCTCAAAGCGGGCTTGGTACCTGTGTACGATTGAAGTTACCCGCTTACGAGCCGGAGACAGACTCCGTCACCACCCGCCCGAACGAAAGGTACTGAGACTGCCATGCCCCGTATTTTGATCGTGGAAGATGAAGACATTATTCGTTCCGCCGTTCGCAAACTGCTATTGCACGCGGGCTACGAAGTTGAAGATGTCGGCTCTGTAGAAGAGGCCGAACAAAACCACGATCCTGACCAGTTCGACCTGATCATTTCAGATCTGCGACTCCCGGGCGCTGCTGGTACAGAGTTGATCAACCGCGCGCCAAATACGCCAGTGTTAATCATGACCAGCTACGCAAGCCTGCGCTCAGCGGTAGACTCCATGAAGTTGGGAGCAGTGGAATATATTGCCAAGCCCTTTGATCATGATGAAATGCTGGCAGCGGTAGAAAGCATTCTCGCCCGAACTGCGCCGTCCGGCCATGACCGTGACACCGATGCCACCGCGGCCCCGGAGAACGGTGACCCTGCAAGCATCATGTACGGCCAGTGCGAGCCCATGCAAAGAGTGTTCACTCTTATTCGAAAGGTGGCACCGACCGAGACAACCGTGCTTGTTCAGGGGGAGTCGGGTACCGGTAAAGAGCTCGTTGCTCGCGCGCTTCATCTCCTTAGCCCCCGCGCCACAAAACCGCTGATCTCGGTAAACTGCGCAGCCATTCCCGAAAGCCTCATCGAATCTGAACTATTTGGGCATGAAAAAGGCGCCTTCACCGGGGCCGTGTCGGCCAGAACAGGTCTGATCGAAGCTGCAGATGGTGGCAGTTTGTTTCTGGATGAAATTGGCGAGCTGCCAGCGGAAGCTCAGGCACGTTTACTGCGGGTTCTTCAGGAGAGTGAAATTCGCAAAGTGGGCTCAACCCAGAGCCGAAAGGTGAATGTACGAATGATCGCAGCCACCCACCGCAACCTGAAAGCAATGACTCGCACCGGCGAGTTCCGGGAAGACCTGTACTATCGCCTGAATGTAATGCAGATACGCATTCCGCCACTGCGGGAACGCCAGAGCGATATTTTAGGTCTTGCCCGACGCTTTCTTATCACCCAGGGCAACAAAGTGGGCCGACCAAACCTGAACCTCAGCCCCGAAGCCATGCGAGCGCTTGAAAGGCATCGTTGGCCGGGTAACGTGAGGGAGCTGGAAAATGCCATCGAGCGCGCCAGCATTCTGAGCGATGGGGATATCATTACACCGTCACTGCTAGACCTCGATAGTGAGGGTGGTGACGAGTACATCCCGGAATCACTGGTGGCAGGCAACAATGAGCAACTAACGGCCCGAGAACCCGATAGTGCAAATGACCTTTCCCTGGAGGACTACTTTCAGCATTTTGTGCTGGAAAACCAGGATCGCATGAGTGAAACCGAGTTAGCTCAGAAGCTGGGCATTAGCCGGAAATCCCTTTGGGAGCGTCGACAGCGCCTTGGCATTCCCCGGAAAAAGACCTCTGGAAACTGACATTTTTAAGGGACGTGAATGCCCCTCTTTACAAAAGCCATAGTATGAACCACGACTCAGATGTTACCGCCTGTTCCTCTTGGTAACACTTCCCACGGAAACCACAGGTAGTGGGTAACACTTATACCGGATACGGGGTAACACTTACACTGATAATTTTTTTAACCTACTGTTAACTAACAATATTTAAATGTTGGCACACCAACTGCAACCTATTTAAGCGCACGACAACAAAAACAACAGTGACAATGCAGCGCCTCAACAAAAACAAAAAGCTGCGGGAATGCGTTCAGCAACAAAAACAAAAATAGAACGTGAGCGAACTGAGTGTTTTGGGTACTTTGCTTTTTTGGTAGTCCCTTGGCATGGGCAAGTTGTAGAGATGCAAAGAAGAATCACCCTTGAGGTGACGCAGCACCTACCAATAACTTGTTTGATGTCGTTGACTGCTCATTGTGTTCAAAGCTTTCCGTTTGCACTACTGATTAGCCCCGGTTTCGGGGACGCACAGTGGGGTAAAAAAACGAAGAAAAATCCCGAACAAAAATAAAAACAATGCAGATCGTCAACGTTTTGAGGGCGGATTCGTGTAAGCGAATCCGCCTTTTGATTATTCGGGGTATGCAAGATTCCACGGCAAACGTGTGCAAATCCTGCTCAAACCGTTAAACTCTCGGTTTTGCCCAACGCAACCACGGATTTCAATGTCAAAATCACTCTCCTCCATTTTCGAGCAATCCGTCGACAAGCTCCGCTCATTCATCCCCGGAAACGGTAAGAAGAAAGCTCGGGCCTACCAGCGACGGGAGGTTCCCAGGGACCAGCACAACGTATCACGCTCAGTACTGAGCGAGCCCGCCAAAAAGGTTCTCAGCCGCCTCAACAACTCCGGTTATGAGGCGTACCTTGTGGGTGGCGGCGTGCGCGATGTGCTTCTTGGCAAACAACCCAAAGATTTTGACATAGCCACCAACGCCACTCCGGAAGAAGTACACGACCTGTTCCGCAACTCCCGCCTGATAGGCCGGCGCTTTCGGATTGTTCACGTTGTTTTCGGGCGCGAAGTTATTGAAGTAACCACCTTCCGCGGCAATGCAACAGATGCAGATGACAGTAATACTGACGATGATCGCAAAACCAGCGAGCACGGCCTGCTGTTGCGCGACAATGTTTATGGCAACCTGGAAGAAGATGCACTGCGCCGGGACTTTACAGTCAACGCGCTTTATTACTGCATTCGGAACTTTACTATTGTTGATTTTGCAAACGGCATGGAAGATCTCCATAACAGGCAACTCCGGCTGATTGGCGACCCGGAAACCCGTTACCGCGAAGACCCTGTGCGCATGCTTCGCGCAATTCGCTTCGCGGCAAAGATGGACTTTGCCATCGAGCCCGAGACAGAAGCTCCGATCCGGGAACTGGCACCGTTACTGACTCACATTCCTCCAGCGCGCTTGTTTGAAGAAGTTCTGAAGTTGTTTTCCGCCGGTTACGGCGAAGCAACCTACGACCTTCTCACCCACTACAATCTGCTGGAACCATTATTTCCTGAAACGGTGAAAGCCATCGAAGCCGGGGAGTCGGATGAACTGATTCGTCAGGCACTGCGCAATACCGACAGCCGTATAGCCCAAGGCAAGTCCGTTACCCCCTACTTCCTGTTCGCCGCCATGCTCTGGCCTGCATTGCAAAGAGAGTGGAACCATCGCCAGGATAACGGCGACCCGGTGCAGCCTGCTCTGCACGGCGCAATTGGCAAGGTCATTGGCCGCCAGGTACAGGCCACCTCTATACCCAAGCGTTTCTCGGGCCCCATGAAGGAAATCTGGGAGCTGCAGATGCGCCTGCCTCGCCGTCAAGGCAAGCGGGCCTTTGTAACCATGAGCCACCCAAGATTCCGTGCAGCCTACGACTTCTTGCTGGTTCGGGAAGACTGCGGCGAAATCGAACCCGGCCTGGGCCAGTGGTGGACAGAGTTTCAGCGCATGGATGAGCGCGGGCAGGAGCGCATGCTTTCAGAGCTCAGCAGCGACGCACCTAAAAAGCGCCGTCGCCGCAAGCCGGTCAAACGGCCAGCCCCCTGATGAGAACCGATGCCTTTATTGGCTTGGGCAGCAATCTGCAAGAGCCGGCAGCCCAGCTGGCAAGAGCGGTAGCAGAGCTGGCAGCCCTGCCCGAGACAACACTGGTCGCGCAGTCGCCGTTTTATGCCAGCAGCCCCGTGGGCCCGCAAGATCAGCCAGACTTTGTTAATGGCGCCGCGTGGATCTCCACCGGGCTTGAGCCCCATGCCCTGCTTGACCAGCTTCAGGCCATTGAACAAGCCCACGGGCGGGAACGCCTGAAACACTGGGGACCACGCACGCTGGACCTTGACCTGCTGGTGTTTGGCGACCAGTTACTGGACGACGACCGGCTTACCGTCCCCCACCGCGAACTCCCAAACAGGAACTTTGTTCTTCAGCCGCTGCTGGATCTGAAACCGGATCTGCAGTTGCCTGACGGCACCACAATCGCTAACTTGAGGGCACAATGCCCTGACAACCGGTTGCGCAAACTTCCGCCTCGGGATTACCCTTAGCAATTAGATAGCAATTGAACGCCGGTCATCCCGGCACGGTCTTGGCCCACCTACCCAAAAGGCAAGGATATTATGGCTGTTACCATCAACACCCTGCTGGAATACAAGCAAAAAGGCGAAGCCTTCTCCGCCCTCACCTCTTATGACTCTACCTTTGCACAGGTAGTCAGCGAAGCCGGCGTGGATGTTATCCTGATTGGCGATTCCCTGGGCATGGTGCTTCAAGGCCACGACAGCACCTTGCCCGTCACCATGGATCAGATCGTGTATCACACTAGCTGTGTCGCCAAGGGCAACCGTGGCTCCCTGATCATGGCTGATATGCCTTTCATGAGTTACGGCACTGTAGAGGCTGCGCTGGAAAATGCCGCCGAGCTCATGCGGGCCGGTGCCCACATGGTCAAGCTGGAAGGCACAGACTGGATGAAAGACACCATTAGCGCGCTCAGCGAGCGAGCGGTGCCGGTATGCGCACATCTGGGCCTCACGCCCCAGTTCGTCAACAAATTTGGCGGATACAAGGTTCAGGGTCGTGATGAAAAATCTGCAGAGCTGATGATCAACCACGCCTGCGAATTGGTCGCTGCCGGCGCAGACGTTATCCTGCTGGAGTGCGTACCCGCGCCCTTGGCCGCCCGCATCGCGCAAGCAGTAACTGCCCCGGTGATTGGCATTGGTGCCGGCGCCGATACAGATGGCCAGATTCTGGTACTGCACGACATGCTGGGGGTTACCACAGGCCGAAAACCACGGTTTGTGAAAAACTTTCTGGCAGAGACAGATTCCATTCAGGAGGCCATTGCGGCCTACGCAAAAGCCGTGCGTGAGCGCACATTCCCCGCCGAGGAGCATACGTTCAAGGCATGAGAACCGTCCATTCGCTGAAAGAACTGCGTGCCATCCTCCGCGGTTACCGCCAGCAGGAAAAAACCATTGGCCTGGTGCCCACTATGGGCAACCTGCATGAGGGGCATATCTCACTGGTTCGCAAAGCTGCCGAAGCGGCAGACGTTGTGGTTACCAGCATCTTCGTGAACCCCATGCAGTTTGGCGCCAACGAAGATCTTGATACTTACCCGCGCACGCTGATCGACGATCAGAACAAGCTTGGCGAAGCCGGGAACACATTGGTGTTCGCACCCTCTGCTGAAGAAGTCTATCCCGACGGCCTGGCCCGGCACACCCGGGTGGTGGTGCCTGATGTCAGCGATGGCCACTGCGGAGCCAGTCGTTCTGGGCACTTTGAAGGTGTCGCAACGGTGGTTTCCGTTCTGTTCAACATGATCCAGCCGGATTTCGCCGTGTTCGGTGAAAAGGATTTTCAACAACTGGCGGTGATTCGCAAGATGGTGCGGGATTTAATGATGCCGGTTGAAGTTATCGGCGCGCCCACCGTGCGGGAAGACGATGGCCTGGCCAAAAGCTCGCGCAATGGTTACCTCTCGGAAGACGATCGCACCAAGGCGCCGGCCATTTACCAGGTACTGCAAGCCACCGCCGCGAAGATTGAAGGCGGGCGCGATGACTTTTTGGCCCTTGCACAGGAAGCAAGTGAACGCCTGAGCGAGGCCGGCTTGCGCCTTGATTACTTCAACATCGCAAACAGCCAGACCCTGAAGCCAGCCACCCGGGAAGACCGGGACCTTACATTGTTGGCAGCCGCTTTTCTCGGCTCCACCAGGCTGATTGACAACATCTCGATAACCCGCTGAAGCCTTATGCCCAAACACCAGGAAAGGACTCTATGACGACTTCGCCAGACGCTGCACTGACATCGTCTCCCGAATGGCAAGCGTTGGTTGCCTGTCGGGAAAGCCTGCGACACCGCCCCATGAAGTCGCTTTTTGTGGAAGATCCGGAGCGAGCGAGCCGGTATTTTATTGAAGGTGCCGGCCTGTCCCTCGACTTCTCCAGGAACCGGCTTACCGACGAAACTCTTGAGGCACTGATGGCTCTGGCGCGCAGCCGGAAGCTGGAAGATCGCAGGGCTGCGTTGCTGCGCGGCGACAAGGTGAACATTACCGAGGACCGCCCTGCACTGCACACAGCGCTGCGCAATCCCGGAACGGACTCCCTAATAATTAATGGGCAGGACGTGATTGCGGAAGTGAACGCCACCCTGGATCGTATGGAGACCTTCGTCGCAGAAGTGCTGAACCACTCCCGGACCGGCTATACCGGCAAGGGCTTCACCGACGTAGTCAGCATTGGCATCGGCGGCTCGTTTCTAGGCCCCAAACTGGTGAGCGAAGCGTTGCAGCCGTACCGGGTACCCGGCATTCGCTGCCATTATGTAGCCAACATTGATGGCACAGAAATCAGCGAAACCCTGGCCAAAGTGAACCCCGAAACCACTCTGTTTCTGGTTCAGTCGAAATCCTTTGGCACCCGGGAAACCCTGGAAAACAGCAAGGTCGCGCGAGCCTGGTTTATAGAACGCAGCGGTAACGAGCAGGCAGTCGCCAGCCACTTCATGGCGGTAACCGCCAACGTAAGCGCCGCACAAAAATTCGGCATAAACCCCGACAATGTCTTCCCCATGTGGGACTGGGTCGGTGGGCGTTACTCCCTCTGGTCCGCAATCGGGTTGCCCGTAGCGCTGACCATCGGCATGGATAACTTCCGGGCTCTGCTCGCAGGCGCCCACGCCATGGATAACCATTTCCGCGACGCCCCCCTGGAAAGGAACTTGCCCGTTGTCATGGCCATGCTGGGCATCTGGTACAGCAATGTCTGGGGCGCAGAAACCCACGCCATACTGCCTTACGATCACTACCTCCGCAGCTTGCCGGATCATCTTCAGCAGCTGGACATGGAGAGCAGCGGCAAACGGGTTAATCAGCAAGGCAAGCTTTTGGATTACCACTCTGGCCCCGTCATCTGGGGCGGCGTGGGAGCCAATGGCCAGCACGCTTACCACCAGCTGATTCACCAGGGCACCCGGTTGATTTCTGCCGACTTCATCATTCCTCTGCAAACTCACAACCCGGTTGCGACCCATCACGCCGACTTGTTTGCCAACTGCCTGGGCCAATCCCGCGCTATGATGACCGGAAAAACACTGGAGGAAGCAAAAGCCGAATTGGCGGCCAGCGGTATGGCGGAAGCAGACATTGAACGCCTGGCGCCACATAAGGTGATACCCGGAAATCAGCCCAGCAATACCTTGATGATGAGCAAGGTAACTCCGGAAACCGTCGGCGCACTCATAGCCCTGTATGAACACCGCACCTTTGTGCAGGGTGTTATCTGGGACCTGGATTCGTTTGATCAGTGGGGTGTTGAGCTGGGCAAGAAACTGGGTGAAAACATTCTACCGAGGCTGCTTGAATCGGAAACGTCGGGCGAAGCGAGTGACAGCGCTACGGACAATCTGATAGCGCTATTTCGATCAGCAAACGGCCGTTGAAATCACCCTGCCCTGCCAGCTGAAGTTTACCGGCCAGAGTTTCTGGTCGATGCTATATGCCTGCCATAGTTCAAGGTAGCTTTTGCGGCATATCGGGTGCTTTACTCCCGGGGCAACATCTGCCAGAGGCCGCAACACAAAAGCATTCTTAAGAATCTCACTTCTGGGCAGCTCCACGCCGTCGAGACAACCTACCACTTCACCGTAAGTCAGAATATCCAAGTCCAGAGTTCTCGCACTGAACTTCGGGGCCTCTGGCCGTCGACCGTTATCAGCTTCCAGCTGTTTGAAATGCTGTGAAAGCTCGCCCACTGCGAGGCTGGTCTTCACGCCCACTACCAGATTCAGAAACGGAGAGCCGTCAAACCCTACCGCCTCACTCTCATACACGGGAGAAATCTCCAGCTCACCAAACCAACTTGCCAGAGCGTCCAGAGCCGCTTTTACATAGCGCTCTCTGTCGATATTACTGCCGACACTGATATATACCGGAACCTCATCAGGCATCACCGGGCACTCCTTCACATGCAGTCCGTTCAATACAAACACCGACAGATCGGGCGGCAGGCACAGCTCCTGGCTTGCGTAGCGTTAATCGTAACCAGCCGATGCCGAACTCTCTTTGCAGTTTCTCTGCAAGAACCTCAGCACCGTGCTCCAACAGCTTTGGCTTTAGCTCTTTCAAGCAGCGCTCTACGCACTCACTGACCGATGCGTAATCAAGGGCATCCGCGACATCATCAGACCCTCCGGGAATGCGGTTATCCCAAGCCATTTCCAGATCCACAACCAGGGCCTGGGTCACATCGCGCTCCCAGTCGTATATACCCACCACGGTTTCTACGACCAAGCCTTCGATCAATACGCTGTCTGCCAAGAGGGCTCCCGGGGCGATCCCACACACTGCTGATTGAAAAACATACAAACTGCGACTACTGTAACGGCGCCGGCCTGTAAATTGAGGGCCGGCATTTTCGCACATTTTACCCTGACACGTCTTCGTCTCTGAGCGCACAAATGTTCCTGAGTGACCCAGTAATGATTGTTTTGCTTTGTATGGCTGCCTATCTGGGGGGCTCAGTACTGTTTGCGCTGCCGGTGTGCAAGATATGGGGGCTGCCCGATCCACGGGCACAGGGCTCCGGTAATCCCGGGGCCACCAATGTTTACCGAACCGGGGGCTGGCGCCCGGCGCTAATAACTTTGGCCTTGGATGCGGCAAAAGGCTGGCTGCCAGTCTGGCTCGCACACAACGCTGGGCTATCTGCTTTGGTTCAGGCTATGGTGGCGCTCTTCGCAGTTACCGGGCATATGATTCCGGTTTTCTATCGTTTCAAAGGCGGTAAAGGAGTCGCAACAGCCCTTGGCGCGGGGCTTGCGCTGGCTCCCGTCACCACAGCCTCCATGGCAGCACTGTGGCTCCTGGTCATTTGGCGTTGGCGGATCTCCGCGTTAGCCTCAGTGATCGCCATTGTTAGCGGGCCACTCATTAGCGCACTCATCGAACCCGAAACGCTTCCCATGTTCGGCTTACTGGCAATCCTCGTTGTTGTACGCCACCGCAACAACCTGATCCGGCTCGCACAAGGCCGGGAAACCAGCCTCTAGTTCAGTCTACCAGCCCGGCCAGCCGAGCCTCACTGAGAGGTGGCAATGTATTCATTGGCCATCTAGGCACAGCTACAATGCGCTCTCCGTCACGCTGACCCACTTTCATTCGCTGGGCACCAGCGTACGCAATCATCGCTCCATTATCAGTACAGAATTCGGGGCGCGCATAGAACACATGAGCGCGGAGCTTTTCAGCCATTTTCTCCAAGCCAGCCCGCAACCGCTTGTTGGCGCTCACCCCGCCGGCAATGACCAGCCGGTCACATCCTGTTTGCTCCAGCGCTCTGCGGCATTTGATCACCAGGGTATCTACAGCGGCCGTTTCAAACGCCAATGCAATATCAGCTCGAACCTGGTCACTCAAGCCCTCCGCCGACTTCATTTCTGCACTCACTGTATTCAGCGTGAAGGTTTTCAAGCCACTGAAACTGAAATCCAAGCCCGGGCGATCCGTCATAGGCCGAGGGAAACGGTAACGACCAGGCGTGCCTTTTTCTGCCAGCGCAGCCACCCGGGGCCCACCGGGGTAATCCAGCCCAAGCATTTTTGCCGTTTTATCGAAGGCTTCTCCTGCTGCGTCGTCTACCGACTCCCCCAGCATCTGGTATTCCCCAATGCCATCTACCCGGACCAACTGGGTATGCCCACCCGACACGAGTAACGCCACAAATGGAAAGGCCGGTGGATTGTCTTCCAGCATAGGTGCCAACAAATGGCCCTCCATGTGGTGTACCCCAAGCACCGGAATGCCAAGAGCAAAGCCCAGAGCATGGGCCACCGACCCACCCACCATAAGCGCACCAATCAAACCCGGCCCTGCGGTGTAGGCAATCCCGTCTATGTCCTCGCGAGCATGGCCAGCCTCTGCAAGAACCTGCTCACACAGGGGCAGCAGCTTGCGAACGTGGTCGCGGGATGCCAGCTCCGGCACCACACCGCCATAATCAGCATGCATGTCAATCTGACTGAACAGGGCATGGCTCAATAGCCCCTTGTCGGTGTCAAACAACGCAACACCGGTTTCATCACAGGAAGTCTCAATACCCAGAATCAGCATAAAACCCGCCCACTTCGGTTGGCGTAAATGGATAAACGACCCGCATTTTAGCAGAAACCCGAAACTCACAGGCAGTTTCGTCGAACAAACATTGACCTTGCCACGACCGAGGCGCTATCATTGCCGCCCTAAATTACGAACTGGTCGAGTTTTAGCCAATCTGGCCAGGAATCGAGAGAATCGAGCCAGTCTGGCCTTGCCAGATGCGCATCTAAATGAAACCGAATCTATCAGGTAGGTGATTGTCGAATGCCAGCTGTTAAAGTGAAAGAGAATGAACCGTTTGACGTAGCACTGCGTCGCTTCAAGCGTTCTTGCGAAAAAGCAGGTGTGCTTTCGGAAGTACGTCGTCGTGAGCACTATGAGAAGCCGACTTCCGTTCGCAAGCGCAAAGCAGCTGCAGCCGTTAAGCGTCATCTCAAGAAGCTTCAGCGGGAACAGCGCAAGTTCGAGCGTCTGTACTGAGTTACCGCAGACGCCGCTTGACTGCAAAGCACTGATTGCCTGTACAGCCACAGGCTGCACAGAGCGACCAAGAAATGCCGCCGGGGCCTGGCTTCGGCGGCATTTTTGGCTATTGGCCCTTGCACGCCAAGGACCTGATGTGGAGCCATTATGAGCGGACTGATCCCCCAGCGCTTTGTCGAAGACCTGCTCGACCGGGTAGATCTGGCAGAGCTGATCGGATCGCGCATCACTCTCAAAAAGGCTGGCGCCAACTACAAGGCGTGCTGCCCGTTTCACGATGAGAAAACGCCGTCGTTCAATGTTAGGCCAGATAAAGGCTTCTACCATTGTTTTGGCTGTGGCGCCCATGGTGACGCCATAAGTTTTGTTCGTGAATTTGAAGGCTTGGGGTTTACCGAAGCCGTAGAAGATTTGGCCCGCCGTGCGGGATTGGAAGTGCCTTACGATGAGGCGGCCAAACATGAAATTCAGCAAGCTCGAACACTTACCGACGCTCTGGATTTTGCCAGCCGCTTTTACCAATCGGCGCTTTATGGCCAGCAAGGCGCCTTCGCCCGTGACTACTTAAAACAACGGGGACTGGACGACACTATTATTCAGCAGTACCAAGTGGGCTATGCACCTGCCGCTGGCACTGCATTGTTCGATGTTGCCAGCAAGGACTTGCAGGGGCCGCTGATCGAAACCGGGACCGTCTCGGATAAGTACGGCAGGCCAAGGGATCTTTTTCGCAACCGGGTCATGTTCCCTATTCGTAACAGCCGGGGCAAAACCATTGCTTTCGGTGGTCGAACTCTTGGTGATGACAAAGCGAAGTACATCAACTCCCCGGAGTCGGATGTTTTTCACAAAAGCCGGGAAATATATGGCCTGTTTGAGGCAAAGCAGGCGTTAAAGCAGCTCGACAAACTGCTTGTAGTAGAAGGTTACATGGATGTTATTGCCCTCGCACAGAACGGTATTCATTACGCCGTAGCGACCTTGGGCACAGCAACGAATCAGGATAGCCTCACCGCCCTGCTAAGACAGGTGCGGCACATTGTGTTCTGTTTTGATGGTGACCAGGCCGGGTTCCGAGCCGCAGACAAAGCCATGGAAAACGCCCTGGAACTAATGGCAGACGGATTGCATCTGCAATTCCTGATGCTGCCAGAAGGCGAAGATCCGGACACTTTGGTGCGCAAAGAAGGCCCAGATGCATTCCAGAAACGCATTGATGGCGCAACACCGTTCTCGCGGTATCTGTTTGACCGTCAGAGCGAAGGACTGGACCTTCAGCTACCGGAAAATCGAGGCGAACTGAGAGCCAAAGCAGAACCGCTCCTGAATAAAATGCCCAGAAGCACCCTCAGGGATGCCATGTGGCACGAAATGCTGCGGCTCTGCGGGGGGCGCAACCAGTGGCAAGATCGCAAGCCCCAACAGCGGGGTAACTGGAAAGGCGAGCGCCGCGACCGGGTTACAGAAGAACGCATTGACGTAAAGCTGAGCAAAGATAGCATCTTGTGCCTTGCTCTACTGGAAGCACCGGATCTGGCGACAGAAGTAACTGAACTGGCGCGCAGCTCCCGCCAGTATAACCAAGCCATGACATTTGCCGGCTTTATCCTGGACCAAAAGATCCGGGATCGGAAATCACTTATAACAACCCTGGCAATGGATAGCCAGGCACGCGAACGGTTCTACAATCTGTTTGACGGCATTGAGCACATCCCAACCCGGGAAAGCACGCTGGCCGCAGCACGAGAACTGTTGAGCCCCAACGAAGAAGCTGCAAGACAGCAAAAGCTGGCTACACTTTTACGTAACTTCGCAAATCTTACCGCCGACGAACGGCAGGAACTGCGAGAGCTGAGCGGGGGAACCCCGGAAAGCAGCACTTGAAACTTTGCGCATTGATCACCATCTAACCATTCGGTGGCAGTGCATTAGAGCGGCAGCTATAATGGCTGTTTCATTTTTATTTATTTAAGCGAGTTCACAGGGTGTCTATGTCAGGCAATTCGCAGAAATCACGTTTGAAAGACCTCATCGCACGAGGCAAGGAACAAGGCTACCTGACTTACGCCGAGGTAAACGACCACCTCCCGGAAGACATTGCCGATCCGGATCAGGTCGAAGACATCATTCGCATGATCAACGATATGGGCATTCAGGTATCCGAAGTGGCACCGGATGCCGATACCTTGCTGATGACCGACGGTGATTCCACCGCCGACGAAGCCGCTGCCGCTGAAGCCGCCGCTGCTCTCGCCGCCGTTGAATCCGACGCCGGTCGCACCACAGACCCTGTCCGCATGTACATGCGCGAGATGGGCACCGTGGAACTGCTGACCCGTGAAGGCGAAATTGTTATCGCCAAACGCATCGAAGAAGGCATTCGCGATGTTATGGCAGCCGTCGCCCACTTCCCGGGCACCGTCGGCACGGTTATTCAGGCCTATGATCGCATCATCGAGAATGAAGGCCGCATTACCGACATTATTACAGGCTTCCTGGACCCGGACGACGCCGAACCTTTCATGCCGGAACCGCCACCAAAACCCGAAGCCTCCACTGACGATACGTCTGACGACGATGCCGACGACGATGCGGACGAGGAAGAGGAAGAGCCAGAAAGCGGTCCAGATCCTGAAGAGACACGCTTGCGGTTTGAGCTGCTCAAAGAAAAGCTGGAAGCTGCGGAAAAATTGCTGGCCAAGCACGGCCGGGGCGACAAGAAAACCCAGGCCGCCTTGAACGATCTGGGCGTGGTTTTCGCACCGTTCAAACTGGGAAACAAGGCATTTGACGAGCTGGTTAACGTTGTTCGCTCAACCAACGATCTGATACGCGAAAACGAACGCGCAATCATGAAGATCTGTGTGCGCGAGTGTAAAATGCCACGCAAGGACTTCATCAAATCATTCCCGGGCAACGAAGCAAACCAGGAATGGGGCGAGAAAATCGCCAAAAGTAAAAAGCCTTACGCTTCTGCCATTAACGAGCGCATGGACGAAATCGTCCGCCTCCAAAAGCGCATCATGAACGTGCAGATTGATGTGGACCTTGATGTTGTCGACATCAAAGAGATCAACCGCCGAGTTTCTATTGGCGAGGCAAGAGCCCGCCGCGCCAAGAAAGAAATGGTTGAGGCCAACCTGCGTCTGGTTATTTCTATCGCCAAGAAATACACCAACCGTGGTCTACAGTTCCTCGACCTGATCCAGGAGGGCAACATCGGCTTGATGAAAGCCGTCGACAAGTTTGAATACCGTCGTGGCTACAAGTTCTCAACTTATGCCACCTGGTGGATTCGTCAGGCCATTACCCGCTCCATTGCGGATCAGGCCCGCACCATTCGTATTCCGGTGCACATGATTGAAACCATCAACAAGCTCAACCGGATTTCTCGCCAGATGCTGCAGGAAATGGGCCGCGAACCCACGCCAGAAGAACTGGGTGAGCGCATGGAAATGCCGGAAGACAAAATCCGCAAGGTTCTGAAGATTGCCAAAGAGCCGATTTCCATGGAAACGCCGATTGGCGACGATGAAGACAGCCATCTGGGCGACTTCATTGAAGACATCCAGGCCCTCTCACCAGTGGATTCCGCAACAGCCGAAGGCCTGCGTGAGGCTACTCGCTCAGTACTGGCCGGCCTCACAGCTCGTGAGTCCAAAGTACTGCGGATGCGTTTCGGTATCGAGATGAACACGGACCACACACTGGAAGAAGTCGGTAAACAGTTCGACGTAACCCGTGAGCGAATCCGTCAGATCGAAGCCAAGGCCCTGCGCAAATTGCGCCATCCTTCCCGTTCCGATCACCTGCGCGGCTTTATTGACGATCAGGGAAATCAGGGGTAAATCGAAAAAACTAACAGTAGCGGGCGCTGTGCCTCATCGGTATAATGGCGCCCGCTTTGTTTCCTCTTCCGGGAACTCCCAAAGCAAACACTGCATTTCGGGCCTATAGCTCAGTTGGTTAGAGCAGAGGACTCATAATCCTTTGGTCGGTGGTTCGAGTCCACCTGGGCCCACCATATTTTTCAATAACTTAGCCTGCTTTCGAGCGGGCTTTGTTGTTTATCGCGACTCCTCAGATCATCGTTTGTGACATCTTATTCACGTCAGATCGGTCCCCCGAAATTATTTTATTTCAATCACTTGAGCGCACTCGCAAACCCTAGATTGCGCGCCTGCGGTGTCCGACAGCCTGTATCTATTGCAAATCAGTCACCGTTGATGGCTAACCGACTGCTAAACTTAGGTCAGGTGCGCATGGCACTCCGCAGTTTTACGGTGTTCTCACCGTTCATGGTAAGTGTCCGTCAACCCTGACGGCAGGTTGGTATTCGTGCAGTCCACACTTTCCTGCAGAGCAGTTATATCGCTGAAAGGAGATCGTGCATGAAAACACATAAATCGATGTTGTACACCGCCGGCATCGCCGGACTACTACTTACTTTGGGTGGTTGCGCCAGCCCTGGCGAGCCGCCGGATTCCGAGCTTCAGTCCGCAGAGAGTTCTCTCCAGCAGGCCGTTGCCGCAGACGCCCGGGAATTTGAGCCGGTTCTGCTCAATAATGCCCAGAACAAAGTCGCCGACGCTAAAAAACTGATCGAGCAGGAAAAATATTCGCAAGCTGAGCGACTGCTGGAGCAAGCCGCTGTAGATGCTCAACTTGCAAGCGCGCGCTCAGATACAGCAAAGGCGAAACACGCGGTAGAAGAGATCAATAGCAATATTGAATCTCTGCGCCAGCAAATCAATCCAGACCAGTAACCGCCCTGCGTGAAAAGGAGATTGTTATGAACAAACGCAACATAACACTGGGCATGGCGATGGGCTTGTCCGTAGTGCTTGCTGGCTGCGCCTCAACGCCGCAGGAAAATGCAATGGTAGATGAAGCCCGCGCATCCTATGCCAAGATAAAAGATGACCCGGATGTTGCTCGCAGTGGCGACCGCCAGTTGCGTAGCGCACGAGATGAGTTAACCCGAGCCGAGTCTCTGTTGGAGGAAGGCGAAGATACCTCGCGCATTGAGCACGCTGCCTACCTTTCCAATCGTCACGCTCAGATTGCCAGTGAGCAAGCAGAGCGCGCCAGACTACAAAAGCAGATTGACTCTGCCGAAGAACGTCGGCGCACACTCATGCTGGACAAGCGCTCCGGCGAGGCGGCCCGCGCTCAAAAAGAAGCCGAAATGCTGCGCAAGAGAATGGAAGAACTGCAAGCAGAGCGCACGGATCGGGGCATGGTACTCACCTTGGGTGATGTGCTCTTCGACCTCAACAAGGCAGATCTGAAACCATCTGGAGAACAGACTGTAGGGCGTCTTGCAGAGTTCATGAGGGAATATGAAGACCGGAGAGTCCGCGTGGAAGGCTACACCGATAGCACCGGTGCCGAGAGCTACAACCAGACCCTATCCGAGCGGCGGGCACAGTCAGTGAGTGATGCGTTGGTATCCCAAGGCATTAATCGCAACCGAGTCGAAACCAAAGGTTTTGGTGAGCAATACCCTGTAACGAGCAACGACACCTCTACTGGCCGCCAACAAAATCGCCGCGTAGAGATTGTGATCTCCGATAAGGAAGGCAAGATCGAGACGCGGTAAAACCAGCGCAACCGTTTGTAAATCTCACCAGGGGGGAGGCTTTCCTCTCCCCTCGTTCCAGATGCCCCCTCTTGTTTACCGCATTTACCTCCCATACTCCAAAATGAGACAAGATTAATAAACTCTTACCTACTGTATTAACAGGCATTTTTTGAACCAATACACCGAAAATGGTCATTCCGCCATGATACCGTGTCAAAAATGCCAACGTCCTAAAAGGACAAGCGCCATACACTGTCAGATCAATCAACGTACCAGCCGTTACTGAACCGTCTTCCTGCGAGTTGATGAGCATACGGCCAGAGTATAAAAACAACGCGATAAAATGGAGTGTATCAATGGTTCCCATCACCCGGTTCTCAGTACGGGCGCTGAGCCTAGCGGTTGCAGCTGTATCCACAACTTTCGCCATGTCGGCATCTGGCAGCATGGGCAACATAGGTACAACCTATGGCGTAATGCCCGTAGACGTTGCTACTGCCCAGTCTCTCTCCATGTTTAATGACCAGGTTTCCGCTACCTACTACAATCCGGCTGCACTTACCCGGGATGAGCGCGGCGAACTTACCTCTGGTCTGCTGCACGCCGAACAAGAACTTCGCTCTGCAAATCCCAACGCAACTGGCGATGTGCTTTCCAGCTCTCCCAGCCAGCACGTATTAATCGGCATGAAAACCAACCTGGGCTCACTTACCCGGTTTGATCACCCGATTTATTTGGGTTTCATTGCCGGTGTTGAGAAATACGGCAAGGAAATGCTGGCCTTCGGATCGGAAACGTCGGAAACCGGCCAGTTCCTGCAAAACGGCAAAGAGCCGCTATTTCTGAACATTGGTGGTGCCACACCCATTTGGCGGGGTATCTCGGCCGGAGCCTCTGTTCGAATTACACTTGCAGCAGCTGCACAACTTAACGCAGTAACCGAACTTAACGGCGACTCCCGGCAGGAGCAGTTGACGGTAAACGCTGAGCCCACTCTGAAAACCATTCTCGGCACTAACATTGATTTTGGCAGCACATTTTGCGCCGACAACAGCTGTTTTCTTGATGGCTGGGAAGCCGCTTTCTCTTACCGCACCAAATCAGCAGCCAAGACCACCGTTGGCTCCAACATTGAGGTTCCGGGTATAACCGTCAGCGAGCCCCTGATTTTGGCGGTCTCCACTATTGATTCGTTCCAGCCCGAAACGTTTGTTTTTGGTACTCAGTACCGCGGCGATGGCTGGCGGGTTGGCGGTAGCATCGAGCAACAGAACTGGTCTGAGCTTGAAAATGAGTTTGCCAAAGACAGCATTAAGGATCAGGAGGCCGTTCCTCCAGGCAACCGCATCGGCTTCAACGACACAATTATTCCCCGCATCGGCGCCGAGTATCAGCTTAACGAGAACTTCGCTTTCCGTGGCGGTATCGCCTACGAAGAATCGCCTCTGAAAACCACTAAAAACCCCGAACTGAACTATCTGGATACCGACAAAATAATCGTCGGGGTGGGTGTAAGCGCTACGTACAACCGTACGCGCCTTCTGGCCTACCCGGTGCGTTTGGACTTAGGCTATCAGTACCAACAACTACAAGAGCGGGACTTCACACTGGTCGACTATGACGGGAACGAAACCAGCGTCACGGCCGACGGTGATATCCATGTAATCAGCGGCTCCATCACCCTGAAGTTCTGAGGAGAAGCAGGTCATGAGAAAACTAAAAACATTAGCCTTGGTTCCTGCCATTTTGCTAGCAGCTTGTGGTGGGGACGAACAAAGCGTTAAAGAAAGAGCTACGCCCGGCTCGTTGGTTTATTCCTACCCGACCGATGGGCAAGCAGATGTAAGCCCTAAAGCTGACATCGTTTTACGCTTCAGCCACGCCATTGTGGATGATGAAACAGACATTGCCGATAAGATTGAGCTGGCCTCAAGCGGCAGCGTTCCGGCGTTTACCGTGAAAAAGATCGACGGTGGCAAAAGCCTGAAGCTGGAAATTGCTGATGGGCAAAAGCTGGGCAGCCGAGCGGGTTATTCCCTTACCTTCAACGCACCTCTCAACGCTGAAGGCGGCAGACTTGTCGACACCCCCAACGCTGTTGGCGATGAAGGCATCCAGTTTAATACCCGCGGTGAGCTTAGCGGTATTGCTGGCCTGGCCAACACGTCTGACACCTTTGGTGTCGCTTGGCAGGTGCCCGATACTGAAGGCCTTTTCCAAGTGATGAACTTTTCTACCTTCCGCCTGGCCATGACTCAACCGGTTCACCCTGAGTGGCAAACACTTGGGGGTTCCATTGAGCTTCTGGACAAAGACGGAGAGGCGGTGCCTGCCACTGTACTGGTAAAAGGCAACAGAATTACCGTTGATCCTTGTCTCACAGAGCAAAAAATCGACTGCGGAAGCCGTGCAGACGTATTGAGCGCTGGCCAAACTTATACTCTCAAGCTCGATAGCATCGCCAGCCTGACGAATGGCCCAGACGGCACTCGATACAGCGAGGAGTTTAGCTTCACACCGCGCGCCACAGGCCCAACTGCTGTATTGGCTCAGGACGCTATAGACTCAATTGACGGAAGGTACTCCTCCATATTGAATGGCCAAGCCATTAACGGGGTAGTGCTTAACTCCGTACTTCAGGGCGTTACCGATTCATCACAGCAAACCGGCTCACTGTTTGCCGAGTTAGGGCATGCACCCTCCTTTGCCGCGGATGAAGCAATACCTTTGCGGATTCCAAAAGGCAGTGTGCTGGAGAGCACCAGCTTGAGCATTAAGGTTGGCGGCACAGTTCAGGCTCTGAACATTGATGATGGCAGCCCTCAGGAAACCGGTACCATCAAGGTTACCATGCTGTCTGACGCCTCCGGCTACATGACCCCCAACTCTTATACCAACGAAAAAACAGCACCTCGCCACATTACTCTGTTTATGGACGTTTCCATGAACACAGAGGAAAAAATGCCTAATGCTGCTTTGTCCCAGGATTTAATGGGGGTTGAGCTTCGAGGTATTGTGCGTGTTAAGGATGGTGTACTGACAATCGATGCCATAGGCATGGTTGAACCCAACTTGTTGGGCCAGGAGTATACCGATTCGACTATCGCATTCCATCTGCAGGCCAACATGGATGGAAAAGGCCTGGATGCGGCAGACGAGTGGGAAGCCACCCGTGATCAAACACCTCCCCAGCTGGTTAGTTGGATGCCGGGAGCAGAAGATGCCAAGCCTGCAACACGTCAGTCTATGCATCGCCCAGGTGACCCGATTATCCTGTTCTTTGATGAGCCTTTGGATCCTGCGTCAATCTCCGCAGGTGTAAACCTCTATGCCGATGGCCAAGAGCTAACGGTAGCCAACGGCACGCTCAATACCGCACTCGACGGAACAGCCTTAACACTGAATCCGGAAGGCGGGTTGAAGCCAGGTGTTCAATATAGAGTGTCAGCACCTGGTTTAATCGATTTGGCCGGAAACCCCTTCGTATTGGCGGATGATTTATCGTTCAGCCTCGATGGCCAGCGCGATGTGCTCGCCAATGCGCCACCTCTGGCGTTAACCACCTACCCTGGCTACCCATGCGAAACCGACCACACACAGCTGGATCTGGAAGCTGGTGTTTTGGGTAAATGCTGGACAGCAAAAGATAACCGGGGGGACGTATTACCGGTTAGCAAAATGCCGGGAGATCGCCCGATCACCGTAGTCTTTTCGCAGCCCATGGACCTTGATTCGATACGCTTGAACGAAACCTTCATAGTCCAAAAAGTTGATAGCGATGGGAATGATGTAGAACCAATCACTGGTCGTTTAGAAAAAAACAACCAGCGTGTGCGCTTCTATCCGGATCAGCCTTGGGAAGTA
The DNA here is from genome assembly GCF_046537445.1 of Marinobacter sp. KMM 10035. Lineage (NCBI taxonomy): Bacteria > Pseudomonadati > Pseudomonadota > Gammaproteobacteria > Pseudomonadales > Marinobacteraceae > Marinobacter > Marinobacter sp. KMM 10035. The sequence goes on from NZ_JBBVMG010000001.1 coordinate 44,199, forward strand.
GGTGCATTCTACCAGTACACACTGATCTCCAGGAGAGGCGACGACTCCACAGCAGGCTCAGCGTATTCCAACTATTGCGATATGAGCGTGCCTCAATCCATCTGCGGTGCAAACGCTTACCCGCTCAAAGCGGATTTGCTGGAAGGTTTGAATGGCGGCTGGGGAAATGGAGAAGACCCATATAACCCCATGAAGATCTACTTCGAGGGTGCTGAAGCAAAAGATTCAGTATTCACAGCCTTGCGGAATCTTCCAATTCGCGACACCAATGCCAACTTCAACATAGACTGTGGCTCCAACGACGATCCTGACTGCCTTGAGCCCTTTGTTCATGAATATAAGGACCCTGCAGAAGTCGCGGACAGCACCCATGTAAGCGGATGGCTGCCGTCAGCAAACTCAACAAAATTGAGCGTCGTAAATAACAAGGCCAAGCTGACGGCCCTTGGAATTCCGAGTCAGATTCCCGCTCGCGTCGGATGTAAAAATGACGAGAGATGTCCGAAAGACAAATTCATCTATCAAACCTATGCGTTGAATAGCGAAGTCATAGGTCCAGGTACCTGGACCGACCCGGCGACGGGTACCGAGGAAGATGCAATCCTTGTTGAGTTGTATCCAACTCTATTGGCTACGAGCTCCATCGATACTTACGTTGATCTTGGAATACTGGAAGCTGATGTCCCTACAAACACCCAGATCATTCGGATGCGCTATTCAGAAGACCCGAGCTGTGCTGGACAAAACGGTTGCCCTCGCAATCAGTTGATAAAGGGCGCAATCGTGACGGTTGATGGGAAGCCAGTATTCAAAACACGAGCGGAGTTGATGCTTGATGCTCCCGAAATGAAAATTACTGCCAACGGCCCGCACGACCTTTACGCCCGGCCCTTCTACTTTGATCTGGAGGGCGATGTTACCTTCTTTGATGATGGTCGCATGCAGATCGAGCAACGCAATACGAACCTGGTAGATATCAAAGTTGAGGCCAAACCTTTGGGCCTCATTATAGACCTGCCCCTGCAGATCCCTGTGGGTGGCACCTACCTCAACTTCATTACAAATCCTGTTAAGGATCTCCCCTCCGTGCAGTAAATCTGCCGCGGTACTCTTAAGGCCAGTGGCCAGTCTCCGGACTGGCCTTTTTTGTGCCTAAAACAATACCCCGGAGTTTCCCACCACAGCGTATTTCCTGCTAATCTGGTTGCACAATGAAACCCAACCTGTAACAACAAAAACATCAGGAGAGACCTTCATGCGAAACGGCACTCATTACCGCACCTGTCATTTATGCGAAGCCATGTGCGGCGTTGCCATTGATGTGAAGGAGGGGCGCATTGCGTCAATTCGTGGAGACGACAAGGATCCTCTGAGCCGGGGCCATATTTGCCCCAAGGCGGTGGCCCTACAGGATCTACATGAAGATCCTGAGCGCTTACGCAAGCCGGTTCGTAAAACCGCCAATGGCTGGCAAGAGATTGAGTGGGATGAAGCCTTCTCAATCGTGGCTGAAAAGCTTCACGGAACCCGCACAACCCACGGCCGCAATAGTATTGGCGTGTACCTAGGCAACCCAAATGCCCACAACCACAGCTCATTAATCGCCACCATGCCGTTTCTACGGGCCATTGGCTCCCAGAATCGCTTTTCTGCCACCTCCAATGACCAGCTTCCCCACATGCTGGCAAGCCTGGAGATGTTCGGCCATCAGGTTCTGTTCCCCATACCGGATATCGACCATACAGATTTGTTTATCTGTATTGGTGGCAATCCGATGGCGTCCAATGGCAGCCTGATGACGGTGCCGGATTTCCGTGGCCGGCTGAAAGCGCTTAAAAAGCGCGGCGGTAAAATGATTGTGGTGGATCCCAGGCGCACAGAAACCGCCAAGCAGGCCGATGACTTTCATTTTATTCGCCCTGGCACCGATGCATTTTTGCTGATGGCCATGGTGAACACGCTGTTCTCAGGAGGGCTGATCCATCCAGGGCCCGCAGAGCATCTTATAAAAGACCTGGATCTTTTGCGCCTGGCATCCATGCCCTTTACACCCGAAGCCGTAGCCCAACGCACAGGCATTGCAGCGGCAACCATACGGGATCTAGCTCAACAGCTTGCAGACACGCCAAAAGCAGCACTTTACACCCGCATGGGCACCAGCACCCAAACGTTCGGAAGCATCACAACCTGGCTGGCGTACTGCCTGAACATTCTTACCGGCAAACTGGACACCGTGGGCGGCGTGATGTTTACCCAGCCAGCCATCGATCTGATTGCCCTGGGCGCCATGTCTGGTCAGCGAGGGCACTTTGGCGCTCGCCATAGCCGGGTTAAGGGGTTGCCGGAGTTTGCTGGAGAATATCCGTCCAGCACCATGGCTGACGAAATACTCACACCGGGCGACGGGCAAATCCGAGCCTTTGTGACCGTTGCCGGCAATCCGGTGCTTTCCAGCCCGAACGGGCGCCGGCTGGACGAAGCCCTGAACGGGCTGGATTTTATGGTATCGGTGGATTACTACATTAACGAAACTACTCGCCATGCCGACATTATCCTGCCGCCCACCGCCGTGCTCGAGCGCAGCCACTACGACATTATTTTCAACATGCTGGCCGTTCGCAATGTATCGAAATACAGCGAAGCACTGTTTGATGCTGGCCCGGACAGCCGTCATGACTGGCAGATTCTGCTGGAGCTGGCGCATAGGCTTGAGAAACTACGCAAGGGTGGCAAGCTGCCGATCCGTTCCGAGTTGGGCTGGCAAGCGTTCAAACGCGCAGGCCCTGACACCATCGTTGATATGCTTCTGCGTACCGGGCCTTATGGCACAGATACAGGGCGCGTCCGTGGGGTTTTGGAGCCCGCGACGAAACGGATTCTGGAACTGCTGCCTAAGCAACATCCTTTGCGAGGCCTTGCCGAACTGAGTTCTCTCAACCCCCAGTGGCAGAGACTTCCTAAAGGGCTTTCCCTGAAGCGATTGAAGGAGCACCCCAGCGGGATTGATCTCGGCGCTCTGAGGCCCGCTCTGCCCGGCCGGCTGTTCACCCGGGATGGAAAGATTAACCTGGCTCCCCGGCGCTATCTGAAAGACGTAGAGCGCCTGCACCAGCAGCTCTCTGTGCCTGAATCGCCCAACGAACTGCTGCTGATTGGGCGGCGCCATATTCGCAGCAACAACTCATGGATGCACAACAGCCACCGTCTGGTAAAAGGCAAAGACCGCTGTACCCTGCTGGTCCACCCGGACGACGCCAAGCGTTTGGGGCTTAAGGAAGGCAGCACTGCTGAGGTCCGCGCTGATGATCGCCTGGTGGTCATGGCCGTGGAAATTACTGAAGACATGATGCCGGGAGTGGTTTCCATTCCCCATGGCTGGGGTCATAACCGCGAAGGAACTCAGCAGTCCACGGCGACAGCCCATGCTGGCACCAGTATCAACGATGTGTTGAGTGATGAATTAACCGACCCGGTGGCGGGTACTTCCGTATTGAATGGTCAGCCAGTAACTGTCAAAGTCTGCCAACCAGAACAGCAACCTACACCCGCCTGAACCAGACTGGGAGAACAACATGCCTCACTGGCTACAATGGAGCCTGATTATTGCCGGCGCGGTCGCCATCCTTGCCCTGCTGGGGTTTATCCGGCGGCAAATGGTCACTCTGTCTGAAGACCGGAGACGGCAGCGAAAAGCAGAGGCTTTTCAGGCGAAACGGCGCAAGGATATGGTCGATAGCATTCGCGTTATTGCCATGGCCATTGAAGAAAACCAGATCGAATACTCCGAGGCATGCCTTCGCATAAAAGGCTTGCTCGACCATGTAGCTCCAGAATTGATGAATGCCCCGCCATACCGGGTGTTTATGGATGTATATGAACAGCTTCGCCACATGCCTACTCACCAAGCTCGTCAGAATACCGAGACGCGCTTCGTGGAAAAGATGGACAAGGAGCGGTTTGAAGTCGAAAGGCGACACACCGATGAAATACGCCGTGCCGCAACGGCCATCCGGAATCACAGCTTCTGACTTGCTCCGGATTTGTGTCGTTTTGTAACAGAATTGTCTGCAAATGATAATTTTATCGATTTGATATCAGAAGCTTGCTCGAATCCCTAAAAATGACGGAGCGCTCAGCTTCTCATTCCCGCCGGTGGGTGCCTTTCCTTTTTGCATATGTTGTCTAAGTTGAAATCAGGGTGATAGGTTTTTACGGTTGGTGTTGAGATCGCGATGATCGCCCTGGGTTATTTCTCCTGTTACGTTCGGACGACGCTGCAATGAGCGGAAACCTTGCCGGCCTTTATGGCCGGCCTTTTTATATCTACTGATTCATCATACCAGCCATGGCCATGACCTTGTCCCGGTTGGCTACCAACTCATCAAACTGTTCTTCTACCAGCTCACGATTGAGGCCGAGCTCGTCATAGACCTCTTGTTCAGCGGGTGTATATGCACCCATGGCGACGCCCCTTTCGGTAAGCAACTGGCGGCCAAGCCACAGGATTCGGGCATATACATTGTGGGTGCCTTGGTAGGTTATGCTTTTCTGATACCTTATGGCCTGTGTGACCTCATCTGGCATACCCCAGTTTTCCATAAGCTGAGCTGCGATCTGCTCCCGGGTGATCCCCAAAAGATAGTGCTCCGATACCGAGGAATCAATATCAGAGTTCACCTCCAAAGAGCGACATACCAGCTTGAAATGGGGAGGGAAAACCTGGGCCAGCAGAAGGTAACCAAAGTTGTGTAGCAGACCTGCCAAATAGGCCAGCCCGAACATGGGGCGCTCTCCCCGCGGCATCATACTCGCCAGAATGCCCGCTGACTGAGCTTGCCAGATGGCTTGTTGCCAATAGTCCACATAGCCTTCGGGGTGGTCCTGGGGCTGCTTGAGTGCTCGCCCCAACGACAAGCCCATAGCCAGGTTCATCACCATATCAAAGCCAAGCACCCGTGATACCGCATCGTGCACTGAGCGCACTTGCCCGGCCGCGGCATAAAACGATGAGGATGCCCAACTCACCACCTGAGCCGCCAGGCTTGGGTCACTCTCGACGATATCGACCAAATCCCCCATGACAGCGTTTGGATTTACCCGCAAGTGAATAATGCGCTGTGCGGTTTCCGGCAACGGTGGCAACTCCAGCGTGTCTTCCAGACGCTGTTGAATGCGCAAACTGGTGAATTTTTTGATGGCGAAGGTTAACTGGTTACGGTCATTGCCCGGATCATCCAGATTTACGGTTATGTTTTCCGATGCCACCGTAAACGACAGGCGATCCGCATTTTGCGTCAGAGCACGGAACTCCTCAGCAGGCATCACCATCGCCAGATTTTGATCGCCCAACGCTAAAGCTACCGAGGGCAAATCATCGACCCGGCGATCCACGATGGTGGGCCAACCCGTAAGTGAAGGCAGAGCCGGCAGTTCTCGCAGGCCGGCACGCTCTTTAACCCGAATTTGCTCGCGAGGTTTCATCAGGCGAAAGTCCCGCCCCATCTGCTTGTTCAATCGTTCCAGATCAATCAAATCGTCTTTGCAGCATATGGCTTGAAGGTTGTCCTGCCCGTCGTGAAGCAACACCATCCGCAACAGCTCGTGCTGATTAGCCTGGCGCATATCTCTCAGTGATACGCCTTTGGCTGAATTGCCCAAAGCCTGTTGAACCGTGACAGGTAGTTCCATCTTTTTCTCCTGATTATCGCTGCTTGCCATCCGGCCACCAGAATCTGGCGTTGGTTTTTTAGTATAGATCATGTGTTAGCTGTATAAATTTTCATGCACCGGTTCAAACATCCCCGTAACGCATTTTTTCACCCATCCACCGTCGAATCAGCGCCTGCACCAGTTGTGGCTGCCTCATGAGCCCCGGCGCCATCTCCCGCACCGGTTCAATCCACCCCTTGTCCCGCTCAAAGTCTGCCAGCCGGAACTGCATCATGCCAGTCTGGCGGGTTCCAAGCACTTCCCCTGGCCCACGTATCTCCAGGTCCTTTTCGGCAATAACAAAGCCATCCTGACTGTCTCGCAGGGCCTGCAGGCGCGCCTTGCCATTGGTCGACAGCGGAGGATGGTACATGAGCACGCAGAAGCTGGCCTGCTCGCCCCGCCCCACCCTGCCACGGAGCTGATGCAACTGGGCCAGGCCCAGGCGCTCCGGATTTTCAATGATGATAAGTGAGGCGTTGGGCACATCCACGCCCACTTCAATCACCGTAGTGGCAACCAGTAAATCCAGCTCCCCCTGTTTAAAGCGTTCCATCACTTCGGCCTTTTCCGAAGATTTTAGTCGCCCGTGCACCAGCCCGACTTTCAGGCCAGTCAAGCGATCAGTCAGTTCTTGCGCTGTTACTTCTGCCGCCTGGCACTGCAAGGCTTCCGACTCTTCAATCAGTGTGCACACCCAGTATGCCTGGCGACCGTCAGTGCAGGCGCTGCGTACGCGCTCAATCACATCGTCCCTACGGCTGTCAGGAATGACGATAGTTTCAATGGGCTTTCGGCCCGGGGGTAATTCGTCGATCACCGAGGTATCAAGGTCGGCATAGGCACTCATGGCCAGAGTACGAGGAATGGGTGTGGCGGTCATGATCAGCTGGTGGGGTGCAAGGGTTCCGCCTACACCTTTTTCCCGCAAGGCCAGGCGCTGGTGCACGCCAAACCGGTGCTGTTCATCCACAATGACCAACGCCAAGCGGTGAAACAGCACATCATCCTGAAACAACGCATGGGTGCCGATGATTACGCTGGCCGTACCCGTATGCACGGTTTCCAGCGCTTCTTTCCTGGCTTTGCCTTTGACCTTGCCAGACAGCCAGGCCAGCTGGATACCGAGTGGCTCCAGCCAGCCTTTAAAGTTCTGATAGTGCTGTTCAGCCAATATTTCAGTCGGCGCCATAAGCGCCACCTGGGCACCCGCGCCGATGGTTTGAATTGCCGACAGCGCGGCCACCACGGTTTTACCCGAGCCTACATCCCCCTGCACCAAGCGCAGCATGGGTAGCGGCTGGCTTAAATCCTGCCGGATTTCACTCATAACTTGACGTTGGGCACCCGTAAGCGCAAACGGCAATCCCTCAAGAAAGCGCTCTGCCAGGTCGCCAGTGGGGAGCAAGGGCAGAGCTTGCCGAGCCTGAATCTGTTCACGAACCTGCAGCATACTCAATTGATGCGCCAGCAACTCCTCCATCACCAGGCGCTGCTGGGCAGGATGGCGCCCCTCCATCAGCAGATGAACCGGAGCGCTCGCCGGGGGAGAATGCACCATCTGGACAGCTTCATTAATTCCCGGCAACTGATAGCCCGCCAGCAACTCAGCTGACAACCAGTCTCGTATAGGGTGGCGCTGAAGGTATCCCAGAGCCTGCTGACACAAACCTCTTACTCTGGGTTGCTGTATGCCTTCGGTCAGCGGATAAACCGGTGTAAGGGTGGCCTGCTCCCCTGTGGGCATAGCTGGCGGGTTGGTTTGGTACTCCGGGTGGTAAAACTCGTACCCGGCGCGCCCCGGACGCACCTCGCCAAAGCAGCGAACCCGGGCACCTTCGGACAGCTGGTTTTTTTGCGCAGCATTGAAGTGGAAAAACCGTAGCACCAGAAACCCGCTGCTGTCTTTCAGAGTGACCTGCAGGCTACGACGACGCCCCATCACCAGATCTGACTTCATCACCTCGCCTTCCACAACGGCGACATCGCCTACCCTCAAGCTACCCATGGGGATAATGCGGGTACGATCTTCGTATCGATGGGGAAGGTGGAACAACAAATCCTGTAATGATGAGATTCCCAGGCGCGCAAGCTTCTCGGCAAGGGCGCTTCCTACGCCCTTGAGCTCCGTAACCGGGAGGTCATCCAGTGATGCCATATCTGGGCTCAGCCTGTCGCAACAACCGGAGTGTCCTCTGTCGCTTTTTCAATCACCCGGCATTGGCCGGCTGCAAGCGAGAGAACATCAATGGCTTTGGGCCGGGGGAAGGTTACCCGCCAGGCCAGGGCCACGGTGCGGGATGGTACCGGGGCGGCAAAGGGCCGGGTAACGAGCACATCCTGCTGATAACGCATACCGGTGGCGGCGGAGAGTGGCAGTACGGTAATTCCTAAACCGGAGGCAACCATGTGGCGTATGGTTTCCAGAGAGCTGCCTTCCGTAACCAGCGAAGGCGATCCTGCATCTGCCCGGTTTGTGACGGCCTCCACCAGAGGTGGGCAGGCTTCCAGCACCTGATCCCGGAAGCAGTGGCCGGGGCCAAGCAAGAGTAATTGCTCGTTGGCCAGTTCATCCCCTGTAATTTCTGCCTTGGCGGCAAGGGGATGGTCTGCAGGCAGTAGCACCACAAACGGCTCGTCGTACAGCGGTAGGGTCAGCACCTCCGCCTCTTCAAACGGCAGCGCAATGATAATGGCGTCCAACTCGGACTGACGCAGTTTTTTGCGCAGGTTAGCAGTGTAGTTTTCTTCTATATAGAGCGGCATTTCCGGCGCGGCACGGCGCAATTCAGGCAAAAGGTGCGGAAACAGATAAGGCCCGATAGTATAAATGGCGCCCACTTTGAGCGGCGAACTCAACTGGTTTTTACCATCCTGAGCCATGTCGCGGATAACACCCACCTGATCCAGAACCCGCTGGGCCTGCTCAACAATACGCTGACCCGTTTCCGTTACGCGAATACTGCTTTTGCTTCGCTCAAACAGCGGGATACCCAACTCTTCCTCGAGTTTTTTGACCGCAACGCTGAGTGTCGGCTGGCTAACGTGACAGCGCTCGGCGGCACGGCCAAAATGCCTTTCACGGGCAAGCGTAACGACGTATCGTAACTCGGTAAGAGTCATGGTGATCTCCGGTCAAAAGGATACAGGTCGAAGTTTCACTAATTTATGAGATAGAGGATAAGGATTGATATTGTCTATGGCAATCGCTGATCGCAATAGTATGCCCAGAATTCTTGTGGCAGGTTGTGGCAAGCTCGGGGGCACCATCGCCAGTATGCTGACAGAGTCGGCGCAGGTGTATGGCTTACGTCGTAACCCAGCCAAGGTGCCCGAAGGCGTGACGGGGATAGGTGCGGACCTGACTCACCCGGAAACCTTAACGGGCATGCTGCCTGAGAACCTGGAAACGGTGATCTACTGCCTGACACCCTCCAGTTATGACGAGCAAGGCTATCGCGATGCCTACGTTAACGGCCTTGCCAACCTGCTGAAAGCCATTGACAACCAACATCTAAAGCGCCTGTTTTTTATCAGCAGCACCAGCGTTTACGCCCAGAACGATGACAGTCTGGTTGATGAAACCAGCCCGGCCTCACCCTCACGTGTCACGGGACAGCAAATTCTGGCCGGAGAAAAGACGGCACTGAATAGTGGTCATCCCGCTACTGTTATTCGCTTTAGCGGAATCTACGGGCCATCAAGAGGTCGTTTTCTGGAGGAGGTGATCGACGGCCGCATGAACCCGACAAAGCCGGCACCATTCAGCAATCGCATTCACGAAGATGACGCGGCCGCGGCTGTGGTCTTTCTTAACCAGCGAGCGCTATCAGGCAGGCGTTTGGACACCTGCTACGTGGCCAGCGATTGCGAGCCGGTTCGGCTGGATGAGGTGGTCGACTGGGTTCGCCAGCAAGTGCCCTGCGCCGAGCCCTTAGCCGACGCCAGAAAAGGCGGCCGGGCGGGCAGCAAGCGCTGCAGCAACCAGCGGCTACTGCAATCAGGCTTTACCTTTCGCTACCCGGACTTCCGTGCCGGATATCGCGATATGATCGATAAGGGCTAGACCTACAACGAACAAAGGCGACCCGCAGGCCGCCTTTGTTCTGACTATCCTGGCTGCGTGCTGAATCAGCTCAGCACCATTACCGCTTCTACTTCTACAGGAACATCCTTAGGCAACGCTGAAACCTGCACCGCTGCGCGTGCCGGGTATGGCTCGGGAAAATACGTCGCCATAATCTCGTTAACCGTGGCAAAGTTTGCCAGATCGGTCACATAGATATTCACTTTAACGATGTCTTTCAGCTCACCACCTGCCGCTTTACAGACGGCCTGCAGGTTATCGAATACCTGACGGGTTTTCGCGGAAAAATCGCCCCCGACCACATCCATGGTTTCAGGATCCAGCGGAATCTGACCAGAAATATAGACAGTGTCACCGGCCTTTACAGCCTGGGAATAGGGGCCAATTGCCTTGGGTGCGTTTTCAGTCTGAATTATGGATTTGTTGGTCATACCGTTTACTTTCCTTATCGTCTAAAACACCAATCGTCGCTGTTCCATACGTGAACTGTCAACCAGACAGTTCACCCCTGCCCACCTCGTCAGTATTTGACCCGGTTGATCGAGGTAACGGCTTTGATATTGCGAACCCGGCGCATTACGCGGGCCAGATGTTTGCGGCCGTGCACCTTCACCACAAGGCTGACCACGCTAAAGCGGGCATTCTGTTCATCTACATTTATCCGCTCTATATTGCCATCCGCCATGGCTACTGCATTGGCCACTTCGGCAATCACTCCATGCTGCCGCTCCAACTCAACCCGCAGCTCTACGGAGAACTCATCGGTAATGTCCTTAGCCCAGGTGAGGTGGGTCAGGCGGGACCGACCCTCATTGTCTTCCGGCAAACGAGAGCAGGTATCAGAGTGGATATGCATGCCGCTGCCTGAATCCATCACGCCAACCACCGGGTCACCGGGGATCGGCTTGCAGCAAGTGGCAAAGTGGACCAGCATGCCTTCGGTTCCCTGGATGGTTACTGGCACATCATTACCACCCTGAATATCCTTGACCTCCCCGCTGGACCCTGCGCTTTCAGCACCACTCACAAGCTGGCGCGCAACCAGGTAAGCCATTCGATTGCCCAGCCCAATATCGCTGATAAGCTCATCGAAACTGTTTACCTGATTATGGTTCACAACAGCCTGTTTCTGGGCATCATCGATATCGGCCAAGCGCTTACCAAACCCGTTGAGGGATTTTTTCAGCAGCACGCGTCCCAATTCCATTGATTCCGCCAGCTTTTGCCCTTTAAGGGTATGACGTATGCTACTGCGAGCCTTGCCGGTCACCACAAAACTGAGCCAGGCGGGGTTCGGGCGGGCCCCGGGCGCGGTGATAACCTCTACGGTTTGGCCGCTTTGTAATGGCTTGCTCAGCGATCCGAGATTACGGTTGATTCGGCAAGCGACTGTAGCATTGCCAATATCTGTATGAATGGCATAGGCGAAATCCACGGGCGTAGCACCCCTGGGTAGCTCCATGATTTTACCCCTCGGGGTAAACACATAGATTTCGTCCGGGAAGAGATCCACTTTTACGTGCTCGATAAACTCTAAAGAGTCATCCGCGCGTTCGCGCATCTCCATCAACCCTTTCACCCAGCGATCAACCCGCGTTTGGTTCACGCTGGTAACGCTGCTGGGCTCATTTTTGTACATCCAGTGGGCTGCAATACCATCGTTGGCTATATGCTCCATTTCCTCGGTACGGATCTGGATTTCAATGTTTACGTGCATACCAAAAAGGGTGGTATGCAATGACTGGTAACCATTGGCCTTGGGCATGGCAATGTAATCTTTGAACCGACCAGGCATTGGCTTGTAAAGGCTGTGGACAGCACCCAGAATCCGGTAGCAATCGTCTTCGGTGTCGGTGATGATGCGGAAGGCGTATACGTCCATGATTTCGTAAAAGGACTTCTGCTTGAGCTTCATCTTGTTATAAATGCTGTTCAGATGTTTCTCGCGCCCCATGATCCGGCCCGGCAGGCCACGCTCTTCCAGCTTTTCCTGAAGTCGGCCTCGTATGTCTTCAATAATCTCCCGATGACTGCCGCGCAACTTGTCCACGGCCTTGGAGATATAGCGGGAACGCATCGGATGCAGCGCAGCAAACCCCAGGTCTTCAAGCTCTGTGGAAATTGCGTGCATACCAAGGCGGTTAGCTATGGGGGCGTATATATCGAGGGTTTCTGTGGCGATGCGCTGGCGCTTTTCGTAGGGCATGGGGCCGAGAGTGCGCATGTTGTGCAGGCGGTCAGCCAGCTTTACCAGAATAACGCGAATATCCCTGGCCATGGCCAGAGTCATTTTCTGAAAATTCTCGGCTTGCGCTTCTGCACGGGAACGGAATTCTATTTGGGTCAGTTTACTGACGCCGTCCACCAGCTCGGCAACATCGTCACCGAATTGCTCGGCAAGCGCATCCTTGGGAATACCGGTGTCTTCAATAACATCGTGGAGCATAGCCGCCATCAAACTCTGATGGTCAAGCTTCAGATCTGCAAGAATGTGAGCAACGGCGAGGGGATGGGTGATGTAACGGTCACCACTTTTGCGCATCTGGCCCTCATGGGCCTGCTCGGCATAATAGTAGGCCCTTCGCACCTGGTTAATGCGATTGGTATCCAGATAGGTGCTGAGCTCAACCGCCAGACCTTCTACCCTAGCCTCAAGTGACACCGCGCCTCCGTAATACTCCAGTTTCCCACGTTTGCCAGCAGCAGAAACAAAAAGACCCGAATGCATGCATTCGGGTCTTTTTTCTATCCTTCCAGCAACGATCTATAGATACACTATAAAACTGCGGAGGCAGATTTCAATGCATTCTTAGTCTTCTTCGATTTCGTTCAGCAAATCGCGGCTGACCAAACCTGCAGCAATTTCGCGCAGGGCGATAACCGTAGGCTTATCGTTTTCTTCCGCAACCATCGGATCAGCGCCTTTGGTGGCTATCTGGCGGGAACGCTTGGTGGCCAGCATGACCAACTGGAAGCGGTTATCAACGTGTTCCAGACAATCTTCAACAGTAACTCGTGCCATAACATCCCCGAAAATAATAAAAATGACTGATTTAGCAGACCGCGTAGTTTACTGCCAGCGGCACAATTTGTATACAGCAAAAGTCCCTATCAGGCGGAGCCGTCACTTTCACCACAGAGTTCCGCAAGCAGTTGCCTGTGCCGTAACTGTTGCGTGGTTACCTGCATACGCTGGCTGCGTACGATCGCCAGCAGGTCCGCCAGCGCTTCCTTGAACTCATCGTTTACAACAATGTAGTCAAACTCGCCTACATGGCGGCACTCTTCTCTGGCCTCAGTCAACCGCCGACTCACGACATCCGGCGCGTCGGTTCCTCTGCCCACGAGGCGTTCCCGAAGGGCTTCCGCCGAAGGCGGCACAATAAAAATACTGACACACTCGGGAATAAGCCGACGCACCTGGGAAGCGCCCTGCCAGTCGATTTCCAGAATCACATCTCGCCCGCTGGCCAGCATCTCTCGGACCCACACCTGAGATGTGCCGTAATAATTACCGAAAACGTCTGCATGCTCCAGAAAGTCGCCTTTACCGATCATGGCTTCAAACTCGGAGCGGCCAACAAAATGGTAGTTAATGCCATCCTTCTCGCCTTCGCGCATGGGGCGCGTCGTATGAGAGACGGACACTCCCAACTTGTGGTCTGCATGTAGCATTTCTGCTACAAGACTGGTCTTACCGGCACCCGATGGCGCAGAAATAACGAACAGCGTACCCGTTTCACCGGCCTGGCTCATGATTGAACAACTCCTGGACTGGACCTGGCCGCCACTAGTGGAGGCCCGCAAAGCGAATAATTATACGACCTTTGACCAAACACCGCATCCCGGATGCCGCCACAACTGGTAACATCAAGGAAACAGCAGCAAACGACGGAAGGCAGCATGGATAAACTTCTGATTGTCATGGATCCGGCCCACAAGCACCAGAAAGCTCTGGCCCGGGGAATCGAACTGGCACGCGCCACGGGCGCCCAACTGGAAATCGTGGCGTTCATCCATGAACATCTGGGCGCTTTGCCGTCAGACCCTACCGTGCAACAACGTGCCCGGGATGCCCTCATTGAACTTCGTCAGCGCTGGCTGGATCAGATGCTGGCGCTTTCCGACTGCACCGACCTGCAAGTCGCCACGCATACTGTGTGGGAAAAGAATATTCACCAATGGATCATTGAACACGCCCATCCAGTCCGCTTCAAGGCCGTCATCAAAACCGGAAGCCGCTCGGAAACATGGTTATACACGCCGACTGACTGGCACCTTATCCGTGAGTGCCCGGTACCGGTGATGCTGGTAGCAGAACAGAAATGGAACCATGCCCACCCGATTCTTGCCGCGGTAGACCTGAGTTCCACCAAACCGGTCAAAAAGGCCCTGAACACTAAAATCATTGAGCAGGCTCGCGCATTGGCAAAGGCCTTTGGATCCGAGGTTCATCTGGTTCATGCCCTGCATATTTCCGAGGTGCTGGCAGATCTGGAGATCATCAATGTGGCCGAACATGAGCAGCGGCGCCGGGCAGCACTGGAGCCGACCATTACCCACCTGTGCAACACCTGGCACCTGAGACGGGACCAGGTTCACCTGGCCGCTGGCCCGGCACACAAGGTTATCCCCAGCGTGGCCAGCAAGTTGAAAGCCGATATGGTGGTCATTGGTACCAGCGGTAAAACCGGCCTGAAGGCTCGCGTGATTGGTAACACCGCAGAGAAGGTGCTCATTCACCTGAGAACCGACTTGCTAGCGATCAAGCCCGGAGACACTGGCCAGTAATGCGTAGAAAATTTGACGTTACGATAAAGCAGCCTGAAACAGCCAGCGAAGCCCTGAGCACGGCATCAGGGCTTCCCCGCCAACGCATCAAAGACGCCATGAACAAAGGCGCCTGCTGGTGGACTCTGAAAGGCAAGAAAGTGCGGTTGCGGCGTGCAACCAAAGAGCTGCAAGCCGGCACCCAGTTGCAGCTTTATTACGATGAAAATGTTCTGAACCGCAAGCCCGAAGCGGCCACTCTGGTCGAAGATAAAAGCCGTTACAGTGTGTGGTTCAAACCCCATGGCTTGTTAGCTCAAGGCTCACAATGGGGAGACCATTGCAGCCTGTTGCGCTCGGCTGAGCTTGAGCTGAAGCGCCCTTGCTTTCTGGTTCACCGACTAGACGGGGATGCTGCGGGGCTAATGCTGATTGCCCACGACTCAAAAGCCGCGGGCGCACTATCCCAATGCTTTGCCGGCCGCACCATGACCAAACACTACCTGGCCCGAGTAACCGGCATTATCAATACTCAGGATCAGCTAATCGATTCCCCAGTTGACGGTAAAGCGGCTATCAGCCGGGTAACGACACTAAGCACCGATGAAGCCGCCGAAGCCAGTCTTCTGCAAGTTATCATCGAGACCGGCCGCAAACATCAGATCCGCAAACATTTGCAGAGCATTGGGCATCCGATTATTGGCGACCGCCTATACGGAAAACCTGCACGAGTTCCCTTGCAGCTCCTCGCCGCCGGCCTGGGGTTCGACTGCCCCTTTAGCCGCCAGCGGGTAACTCTGGAATTACCGAAAGAGCTTGCCAACCTGGCCGAATGAGCCCACTCAGTTACCTTCAAACTCCGGGGCACGGCGAGCAACAAATGCCTGAACGCCCCGCATGAAGTCCTTCGACTTGGTTGTAACATTCTGTTCCTCGGCCTCAACCGCTACCGCTGAGCGCCAGTCGCAGCTGGCCACTTCACGCAGCAATCGTTTGGTTCCGGCGACAGCAAGCGGCGCGGCACCAGCCAACGCACTGGCCCATTCAAACGCTTCTTGCTCGAGGCTTTCAGCAGGCACGGCCTTATTGGCCAAGCCATGAGTTAAACAAGTCTCTGCGTCAAGCCGCTTACCTTCGATGATGGCCGCCAGTGCACGGTGACGCCCCATGGCATTCAGCAGATGCCATGTGAGCCCGCCATCGGGCACAAGCGCAATGGCAGCAAACGCGAGATACACACTGGCATCTTCTGCCATCATCACCAGATCGCATGTCAGAGCCAGCGCAGCGCCAATACCGGCTGCCTGACCATGAACGCGCGCGATATACAGCTTATTTCCGTGATGTATGGTTTTCAGCAGTGGCTCATATTCGTCCAGCAGCAGATCCGATATTTGCTTGTAGTCAAAATCCTGCAAATCCTGCCCCGCAGAAAATCCCTTACCGGCTGCACCGATAATGCAAACCCGAATGGTTGGATCTGCCTCCACCTCAGCCAGGGTAGAGGTCAAGGCTTTGCGCATCGGCGCATTCAGAGCATTGTAGTGCTCCGGCCGGTTGAGTGTAATCGTCGCAACTTGCCCATCGCGGGACAAAAGAACTGGCGTGTCACTCATCTCATTGTTCCTTCTCTGTTAAATCGATTCTTTTGTTTTCGCGCCGGTTTCAACCAGAACCTGCACCCCGGCCCTATGAGCCTTGCTGCTTCGCCAGTATCACGGCTGATATTTTCGGTATAACTAGACTGCACTTCTGAACACAAATATTCATCTGCGAAATCTTCCATGAGGAGCCGCTTTATCTTGCACAACAGGCCAAATTGAACACTAGCGTTCAAAACAAGTCAACAAAGTGCAAAAAGTTTGTCTCTGCCCTGGTTTTATGATTAGCTG
Organism: Marinobacter sp. KMM 10035; assembly: GCF_046537445.1. NCBI lineage: Bacteria > Pseudomonadati > Pseudomonadota > Gammaproteobacteria > Pseudomonadales > Marinobacteraceae > Marinobacter > Marinobacter sp. KMM 10035. The sequence goes on from NZ_JBBVMG010000001.1 coordinate 60,657, forward strand.
TTAACCGCCTATGAATATTTTTGATCACAGGTGTTCACTACAAGCCGTTCCAGAAAATCGTTCGCGATGACAGCGGAGTGCATAGGGCCGGATGCCGGCCAGCTAGAGGGAGATATTATGAGTAATAAAAGACAGCCTTCAGTGCTGGTAATCGGGGCAGGCGCCACCGGTATTCTTGCAGGTATCAAACTACCGGAAGCAGGAATCAGCGACGTTATCATTATTGAAAAAGCAGACCGGGTTGGTGGCACATGGCGTGAGAATACTTACCCCGGAGTAGCCTGCGATATCCCCTCACCTCATTACTGCTACTCATTCGAGCCCTGGCCTTGGTCAAGCCAGTGCGCACAAGGCGGCGAAATTCAGGAGTATCTGGAACACGTTGCTAAAAAATACAACGTACTTCCGATGATCCGCTTTGGAACGGCTGTCGTTTCCACCGTTTATGATGAGACCACAGCAACCTGGACTGTGAAGACCGACAAGGGCGATGTTTTCACCGCGGATTTCGTGATTGCTGCGACCGGCATTCTTCACAAACCCAAGCGCCCTGACATTCCCGGACTGAACAGCTTCAGCGGCGAGATGTGGCACACCGCCGAATGGCGGCACGATGTGGATTTGAAAGGAAAACGTGTAGGCGTAATTGGTACAGGCTCCACCTCTCACCAAGTGGTACCCGAGCTGGTCAAGGCCGGGCACGAAACCTTTGTATTCCAGAGAACACCTCAGTGGGTATTTCCCTTTCCAAACCTGAGCTTCCCGGAATGGATGCGCAACCGCTGGAAAGAAAAGCCCGCGCGGATGAAGCCCTGGAAGTCACTGTACAAAACATTTATTGAGCAGTTCTTTGTAAAAGCCACAACAGGCGAGCCGGTACAGCGGACGCTTCTGAACCTGTCCAGCAAAGCCTATCTTCGCCTGGGTGTTCGCAAGCGCGATTTGCGCGAGAAGCTCACGCCGGATTACGGCGTTGGCTGTAAGCGCATGGTGGTCAATTTCACGTTTTACCCTGCGATACAGAAAGAAAATGCTCACCTGATTACTGACGGCATCAAAGGTATCGAGGCTGAAGGCGTGCGACTGGTTACAGGAGAGCTGGTTCCCCTTGACGTTATTGTGCTGGCAACCGGGTTCGACAACTTCGCCTACATGCGCCCAGGCAGTCTGGTCGGCCGCTCTGGCCATACCATTGATGATGCCTGGAAAGACGGCACCTACCCCAGCTACCACGCTGTGCTCATGGAAAACTTCCCCAACTACTTCCTTATGCTCGGCCCTGGCACCCCCATCGGTAACAACTCGGTGATTGGCATGGCTGAAGAGCAGCTGGACTACGTGTTGCGGTTGATGGACATCTGGCGTGACGGCGAGGCAGACGAGATTGAACCCACCCCGGAAGCTGTGTCGGCCTTCGTTGAGTATATAAAGGCCGGGCTTGGTGAGTCCGTCTGGACGAGTGGCTGCCAAAGTTGGTATCTGGACGCGGCCGGAATACCCGTCGTGTTCCCCTACACCTGGAAAGAATTTGTCGCCTCCATGGCTGAGATCGACCGGAGCGAGCTGACCATGGCATGCGTCAAACCTTGCCAGCAGGAGATTCTCCATGCAGTTTGACTATGTGATTGTTGGAGGGGGCTCGGCTGGCTCTGTGCTCGCAGCTCGTTTAAGCGAGGATCCGGAAAAACGAGTATGCCTGCTTGAAGCCGGTGGCGACGGTAAAAGCTTGCTTGTTCGCATGCCTGCGCTGACAGTAGCGATGATGCCAGGCAAACCCGTAAAGATGAACAATTGGGCATTTACGACCGTGCCCCAGCGAGGACTCAATGGCCGCTGCGGCTATCAGCCACGTGGGCGCACTTTGGGCGGCTCCTCAGCAATTAATGCCATGGTATACACCCGTGGCAATCCCCGGGATTATGATCGCTGGGCTGAGCTCGGCGCTGAAGGCTGGGACTGGAAGGGCGTACTGCCCTACTTCCGCAAATCCGAGAGCAATGAACGCGGCGGAAGCGATTTGCATGGCGCTGCAGGCCCATTGCATGTGGCCGATCCTTCTAGCCCCCGCTCTATTACCAAAGACTGGATTGCTGCCGGCCAAGCCTGCCAATTGCCTCTTACAGACGATTTTAATGGCGAACCCCAGGCTGGAATCGGTTATTACCAGGTAACCCAGTTCCACGACAGTCGCAGGGGACAACGATGCTCTGCGGCGGCGGCCTATCTCCACCCTGTGATGGACACCCGCCCCAACCTGAAAGTGATTACCGGTGCACATGCTACCCGCGTTTTGTTCTCCGGGAACAAGGCCACAGGTGTTGAATACCGCCAAGGCGGTAAAACGCTGACCATCGAAGCTACCAACGAAGTCATTCTGTCTGCCGGTGCATTTCAGTCGCCTCAGCTATTGATGCTGTCCGGAATTGGCCCTGCGGCGCATCTACAGCAACACGGTATCCCCGTAATTCATGATCTGCCAGCGGTAGGTCAGAACCTTCAAGACCATCCCGATGTTGTTTTGTCCTACGGGGTTAACACCACCGATGTGTTTGGTGTCGGTGTATCAGGCACCTTCCGCTTACTGGGTGGGATGCGAGAGTGGTTTTCCAGCGGTAAAGGCTTGCTGTCCACCAACTTCACAGAAGGTGGCGCATTTTTCTCAGTGGATGGAGTGCATGATGACTGGCCCAACGTTCAGCTGCACTTTGTTATCGCGCGAGTTGAGGATCATGGCAGGAAGATCAAACCGGGCTATGGAATCTCTTGCCATGCTTGCATTCTGCGGCCTGAAAGCCGAGGCCATGTTGCTCTCGCCTCCTCTGACCCGATGGCAACACCGCTAATCGATCCCGACTTCCTGGGCGACGAGCGAGATGCGGAGCTACTTTTAAAAGCGGTTCGACGCACCTTGCAGATTATGGAATCTGAGCCGGTCGCGAGCCGAATTACCCGGTCTTTCACCGCTCGCTCCACTGACAGCGACGAGGATCTGCTGGAAATGATCCGCAACCATTGCGACACCGTTTACCACCCCATTGGAACCTGCCGCATGGGCAGCGATCAGGATTCGGTTGTCGATACATCTTTGCGGGTACGAGGCGTTGAAGGTCTTCGCGTGATAGACGCTTCTGTGATGCCAACGCTAATCAGCGGCAACACAAACGCACCGACAATCATGATTGCAGAGAAGGCAGCAGCGGAATTCTTCCGCGACTGATACAGCCTTCCTCACTGGTTAGAGAAAATAACAATGACCTTCCAGACGTTAGATGAGCTTTACCTATTCGCCGAAAAAACCGATAGCGGGCGAGCAGCTTTCAGTGACCTGTCCGGGCGAGCGCTAACCAGCCCGGATTTTGTGCGCGACCTTCGGCAAATAGCCGGCGGGCTAACCCAGCTTGGGCTAGAGTCCGGCAAGGGCGTGGCTGTACTGGGACTTAACAGCATCGAAACGCTGCAGATCATCCTCGCTGCACCCTTGGCGAACCTGATTCCAGTCCCTCTCAATTTACGATGGGCCGCGGCAGAAATTGCCTTTGCGCTGGATGATGCAGATGTTGCAGTGGTCGCCCTGGACGATCCATTCCTGCCCTTGGCGGCCGAACTTGCCAAAAACAGGCCGGAGTTGATCTTCGTGCATATCGGTCAGGGCGAAACGCCTGCGGGTATGCAGTCGGTAAATGATCTGCGCGCCGAGCCTGTTGAGCTGAATAATGAGCGAGACCCAGCAGCCCCGGCTATTATTCTGTATACCGGAGGCACCACCGGGCGATCCAAGGGAGTGGTTCATTCCCATGCAAGCCTGGTCGCCGGCGCCATGGTTATGGCTGTGGCTGGTTTCCCCAGCACTGGAAAGACCTACAGCTCCTGCTTCCCGTTCTTCCACGTTGCAGGGATCCAGCCCACGCTGACCCGCTTGATCCAAAACTCAACCCAACTGCTGATGCCTATGTTCAGGCCGGATTTTGTGGCCGCAGCAGTACGTGACCACGGCGTACAAGAGCTGGGCCTGGCACCCACTATGATGCAGATGCTGATCACAGACCCGGAGTTCAGCTGCAAAAACTTCGCTGGTCTGGAACGGTTGATGTATGGCTCTTCGCCAATCTCCGCCGGACTCCTTGCGGGCCTCAAAGAGACCTTCCCTGGAGTTACCTACACTCAGGCCTACGGTATGACGGAAGCTGGGATAGTCATATTTCTAGGGCCCCAATTTCATAGTGGCGAATTTGAACGCATCGACGGCGCAGGCCAGCCGGGGGCACCCGGCACAAAGGTCCGCATCGAGGACAATAATGGTGTCGCCCTGCCCCAAGGCCAGGTTGGTGAAATCGTGGTTTATGGGCCAACGGTGATGTCCGGATACCGCAACCGCCCCTCAGAGACCGACGCCGCACTGCGTAAAGGAGGCTACCGAACGGGTGATCTCGGCATGCTTGATGACATGGGCGTTCTCTATGTGCGCGACCGGTTAAAAGACATGATCATTACCGGCGGCGAGAACGTCTATTCCTCGGAGGTTGAAAGCGCCATATCAACACTGCCTGGTGTCGCCATGGTCGCAGTGATCGGCTTGCCGGACGAGAAATGGGGCGAAAGAGTCCATGCTGTAATCGTCCCTAAAGAAACCCACACCCTTACATTGGAAGAGGTTAACAGCTATCTGAAAGACCGGATTGCCGGCTACAAGCACCCTCGAAGCCTGTCGCTGGTGAAGGAGCTGCCACTATCACCCATGAACAAGGTGCTAAAGCACGAGCTCCGCGCCCAACTTACCGGAGACTGATCATGGCGAATGGTATTTCAAAGCGCCAACGGTTCTGGACTCTGTTCCAGCACCTGTTTGAAAAGCCCTTGATTGGCGCGGTTCCATCACAAAAGCTATTACGCCGCGTGGCTGGCTTGCACGCTTGGCTGTGCTATCCCCGTCCTATGGATGTTCGCTTGCAACAAGGCGAAGTGGGCGGGGTTCCGGGGCACTGGTGCGACCTTGGCACCCCCACCGTCACGCCTGACTCCAAAAAAGTGGTGGTATGGCTTCATGGCGGTGCCTTTACGGTAGGCGGCGTAGGTTCCCACGGGGCTTGGGCGGCCGGAGTTGCCGCGGCGAGTGGCGCCCGTGCGTTTCTCGCTGACTATCGGCTAGCGCCGGAACATCCATTCCCCGCAGCCCCCGACGATGCCGAAGCGGTTTATCGTGGCCTGCTTGATGAAGGCTACAAGCCTTCATCAATAGCTATTGCAGGCGACAGCGCTGGCGGCGCATTGGCATTCGGCCTGCTGGCTCGAATTCGAGAGGCAGGCTTAGCAGACCCAGCAGCCGTAGTCGCTGTTTCTCCCTGGCTGGATCTGTCACTTTCTGGTGAATCTGTGCGCACTAACAAGCGCAGCGAAGCTATGGTGCCGGAAAGCTGGCTGCGGCGCACAGCACAACTTTATGCTGACGGTCAGCCACTTGATGACCCTGCAATATCACCACTGTTTGTAGAATGGGACCGCCCGCTGCCACCCACCATGCTGCTCACCGGCGAAGACGAACTCCTGCGTGATGACACCGAGCGCACGGCTAGCGCTCTTTCAGCTGCCGGCGGTGAGGTAGAGGTATTGCGGCAGGCCGGCGCGGGTCACATCTGGCCCGTCCGTATGCATCTTACGCCTGAAGCCAGCTACGCCAACAACCAGATGGCCGCCTTCCTGAGGCGTGCATTCTGGCCCGACACTTTCCAGCTTCATCTCGCTGAGGAGCGCTGATATGACTTCGAACCCTCCCCAATCTGATCACCTGCTAGCCATTTTTTCAGCAGCTCGTGCCGCGCACTTAACCAACCCAATGCCTTCTGCTGAATTACGCAGGGAGCGCCTGTCCCGGCTCGAAACGGCTCTGCTCAAATATGAACCGGAGTTGGTCGCCGCGATGAATACGGACTTCCGGCACCGTTCGGAGGCTGATTCAAGCATCTTCGACATCACTGTTCCGCTTGGCGACATTCGGCGCAATCGCCGTTCCGTCAAACATTGGATGAAACCGCGTAAGGTCGGAGTACCACTGCACCTGAAGCCTGCGCGCGGCCGTATCATTCCCCAGCCCAAAGGGGTGGTGGGCGTCATATCGCCCTGGAACTTCCCCGTGTATCTGGCCATTGCCCCCATAGCTGCGGCACTTGCTGCGGGCAATCGCGTAATGCTGAAGCCATCGGAATTAACCCCCAAAACATCCGAAGTGATGGCCCGGATGATTGCCGACACGTTTGAACCAACAGAGGTCTCTGTGTGCATCGGCGGCGTTGAACTGTCTCAGGAATTCTCCAATTTGCCATTTGATCACCTGTTTTTCACCGGTTCGACTCGGGTAGGAAGGGAAGTGGCAATCGCAGCTGCGCGAAATCTCACCCCCGTTACGCTCGAACTGGGTGGGAAATCTCCGGCCATCATTGGTGAACACGCCAGTATCGATTATTCAGCACGCAGAATTGCATTCGGAAAAGTGGCCAACGCCGGGCAAATCTGTGTTGCCCCAGACTATGTTTTGCTACCTCGAAATCAGGTGGAAGCCTTTGCGACGGCAATGGAAACTGCGGTGCACAACTTCTTCCCGGATGGCCCGCAAAGCCCGGACTACACCGGCATTGTTAACGACAACCACCTGAACCGCCTGCGAGAGCTGGTCGCTGACGCCAAAACCGCAGGTGCTGAAGTGCGGGAGCTTTTACCCAACAACACCGAGCATGCCAAAGGCAAAATGACCCCAACGCTGGTGCTTAACCCGCCCAAAGACAGCCGAATAATGCGTGAAGAGATATTCGGGCCTGTACTGCCGCTGATCACCTACGACTCTCCCGAGGAAGCCCGGGACTTCGTAAACTCTCGCCCGTCTCCGCTGGCGCTGTATGTTTTCTCAGACGGTCGCCAAGAGCGGGACTTCTGGCTCAATGGCACTCTGTCTGGCGGAGCCTGCGTGAATGAAACCGCGTTCCATGTGGTTGCAGACACCATGCCGTTTGGCGGTGTTGGTGAGAGCGGCATGGGGTCCTATCACGGTAAAGCTGGATTTGATCAGCTAAGCCATCTCAAGTCGGTACTCATACAGCCGAAGCTTAACGGCGCATTTGCCTTCAATCCGCCAGCCGGTGGTTTTAACAAGTTCGTAGGAAAGGTACTGCGGAAGATCGTATGATCTGATTGCTTTCAGACGGCCTCTGAGGAGGCCGTCAAAATCTCAAGCGCTTCACGGGCATCATTTTTGGCGTCCTGCTGAGGTACGCCGCACGCAGCCAGCACCATCAAGCTTAACGCCTCGGTCGACTCCCTCCAGCTTTTCTGCCCCTCAACAACGAGAGTCATGAACCCGTACGTGGACCCTGCAAGTAGCTGCAGGTAGTACACAGCCTGGTCTTTCGCCAGCGGCAACTCCCCCTCTTCTACAGCACGGCGCAAAACCTCATAAGGCAGATTGCTCCAGATATCCCTAAGCCGCCCAATATAAGGTGCAAATCGGATAAGAAAACGCCCATGCTCTGGCAACTCATGCGCATATCTCAGGAAAAGCCCAAGGAGCACACTCAAAGCGACTCTAGGGTTACCAACTGTACTGATTAACTCTCGGGCTTCACCCTCGAATCGGCTACAGACTTGCTCCGTCACCATGGGGAAGAGGTTCGTTACATCATCAAAATTATTATAGATGGTGCCACGGGCGATTTTCGCCGTTCGCGACAGGTCACTTACCGATATGCTCTGCTCACCTGTATCGGCAAAATGTCGAAGGGCAGTATCCAGAATATGTCGCTGTACACCGGTCATTGAACATCAGCCATGCGAGTGAATTGCGCCCCCTGATCAGAACTGTCGGAGACCTGATCGGCAACCGGGATAGTGATTTACGAAGGGATAATTTGAGGCCTTATTATCCGGCATTCGACCGGGTAACTGCAAGTTTCCTCGACGGCTGGTGGCCGCCCCATCAGCTGATGGGGCGGCACTGTCGGAGCGCTTACGCTATGCTCTAATGGTTGGCCATGCCGAAAATACCCAAAGCATTTATCAGTCGATATTCGTTACCCGAATTGCACACCGCTCGTAATCTCAGGATGGTCTTCTCCGAACAGCGTCTGCAATTGATTTCGTTGTGCTTTTCGACCCTGGCGCATCAATCGATTGCGCCCACCTGGCAATATTCTATGGCCAGTCGTCCAGGCTGCGTTCAGTGGCGCAAACACGGCGGGATACCACGGCAATGTCAGCTTCGGAAGGCCAAGCGCTTCCATTCCTTTCCCACCTACAAACAACCGCGTCATGCTCAGATGAACCTGACGCTCCCAACGCCCCCGGATTTTGCCAAAGTTGGGGTAACGTCTGCCGAGGGGTTCGTCCATCAAGGCGCGACCAAGCTTGCGGCTGTTTTCGTCGGCCGTGGCTTGGCTAATTACGTTTTGGTACAGCGCAATTCTGCCTTCCTGCTCGGATTCACACAGCAGCGATTCATCAACGCCCATAAGCCAGCCGATATAGCGCCACAGATGCATAATGTCTTCTGAGTCCTGACGACTGATGAGAGTTCCCATTAGCTTTTGCCCAAACAGGAAGGATACAGAAAACGCCAGATAGGTCGCTTGCATATCAAGCTGATTGACCGGAAGCCCCCACTCGGAAGCATCCCAGTCGGGACTATCAAGAAGTTGTTGCCGAACCATTGCATGAATCAAGCGAACTCGAAGCGTTGTTTTAAAGCCTTCGGCATCACGATTCAGGCCGCCAGGGGTAATACAGTCGAGCCACCATTTTGTGGTCTCTGCTACCCGTCGCGTAGCTCCCCGCTCCAGCGCGCCAGTCATTATCAGTGTCTGATTGATGCCTCTTGCCTGGTATCCGGCCATAAGCCCAAGATCACGCAAAACACGCATGCCAGTTTGCCCTGAAATGGCGCTAGCGCGCGCGCCCCGTTCGAGCCGCTCCCAGTCCACCCAAGCGGGGGGCTGCTTGATAGCATCGAAGAAGGCTCGCAGGGGTGGTGCCATATCCTTCTGGTCGAAATTTCCGGAATCCAGTATTTTCTTGAACTGACTAAATGCCTTGCCACCACCTTCACCACGAACCCATTTTGCCAAGTCGTCTGCAACAGGATCACCTACCATCAGGGCTTCTCCCATGCGCTGCCATTGCTGCTCATCGGGAACTGCCGCTTTGCGGTCACGAATCAGCCATAGCAGCGGCTTGGCAATTCGTTCAGCTTCGGCTCTGTCCGTGCCGTGCCGTGATGGCACTTTTTGACGATCCATAAATCAGCTTCCCCTGATATCAATTGTTTTTGGTACGATCTAGTACCAGACTACCAGCGCCCGATGCATTTTGGTACTATTGAGTACCAAAATTAATTGCACCTCGCCTAATAGGCCCGACTGGCGAGGCTCTCGAGCTGGACATTACAAAATGAAGGTTGAGAACAGTTACCGTGTTCGGCTGCTTGACGGCCTTGCGCAAGCGCTTGAAAGCAAACGCTATCGTGCGATTACCTTGGCGGATATCGCCGCAGCTGCACGGGTGTCGCGACGTACGTTCTATGAGCATTTCCAGAGCAAAGACGATTGCCTGCTAGCGCTTGCCGATTACACAAGCAAAGGCATGATGGTGGCCGTTCTTGACGCCACTTCACCCACCAAAACCTGGCCGGAGTTGGTTCGCGATATAACTCAGGCTTACCTGTCCTTTATCGAGTCCAAACCCCACTTGATGCGGGCGCTGTATATCGATCTCGCGGCGCTGGGCGAGTCAGGGGTGGAAATGCGGCGTAAGGTAGCAGAGCAGTTCGCCGTTTTTCTGCAGAAACAAGTTGAGCAGCAGCGTGCCCAAGACAACACGCTGCAGTCGCTGAGCCTGCTAATGAGCATGGCGTTGGTGGCGGGAATAAATGAGCTCATTCTCTATGAACTCACTGAGAAGGATAATGGCTCACTGATGGCGCTTGCATCCACTGCTGAGGAATTAATTCATCGGGTAGCAGCAGGGCAAAAATAAAGGGGCAGCTGCACAACGCCGCCCCTTCCATCATCATTCTATATTCTGCACCTGCTCACGTACCTGCTCTATCAACACCTTCAAATCCACTGCTGCGCGTGTCACGCCGGCATCAATACTCTTGCTGCTTAGAGTATTGGCTTCCCGGTTCAGCTCCTGCATCAGAAAATCGAGCCGTCGACCGATGGCTTCCTCACGCTTGAGGGTGTCTGTCACTTCGCTGATGTGCGCATCCAATCGGTCCAATTCTTCTGCCACATCACTCTTCTGCGCCAGCATGACCATTTCCTGGGCAACGCGCTCCGGATCCAGCTCCACTTTCGCCTTCTGAAAGCGTTCACGGAGATGCTCTTCCTGCGCCTTTAGCAGCCCCGGCATGCCTTCACGGATGGTCATAACCAAGGCTCTCATTTGTGTCAGGCGGTCTTCAAATAAAGGGCGCAAGCGCTCCCCCTCTCGCTCTCGAACAACAGCAAGGTCCTCAACCGTGTCCTTAAAGAGCTTCAGCGCAGCTTCCTTAACCGAGCTGTAGTCCTGCTCGGGCACCGACAAAACGCCAGGCCAGCGCAGAATATCCAGAGCATTGATGTGGGCGGGGTTGTCCAATATACGGTTAACATGGTTTGCAGCCTCGTTGACCGCCTTCGCTATGTCTTCATTGATCTCAAACCCCGGCACGCCAGCCTCAGCCGACTGCAGGCGAATCGACACATCCACCTTGCCTCGCTTTAACTGCTTTCGCAGCTCTTCCCGAAATGGGTTTTCAAGCTCGCGCAGGGCTTCGGGCAACCGGAACGACGGTTCAAGATACCGGTGATTAACGGTACGAATCTCACAGGTCAGCGTTCCCTGGCCATCCTGAACATCCTTCCGGGCAAATGCTGTCATACTTCTGATCATGTTAGCTCCGGCTTGGTCAGTAATCGTGATCATTCAATACAGAACCCGAGTCTATCAGCCAGCAGCCACCCCGGCACCCAGATCCAACGTGATATACTTTCCGGCTACCAAATTCGAATCCGCCCGGGGCAAAATCCCGGACACTTACCTCAGAAATCAGGAAACACTATGCGTCCAAGCGGCAGAACCCCCGAACAGCCCAGAGAAATTCGCCTGACCCGGAATTACACCCGCCACGCCGAGGGTTCCGTACTGGTTGAATTCGGGGACACCAAGGTCATCTGTACTGCTTCTGTAGAAAACAAAGTACCGCCCTTCCTGCGCGGAGAAGGCAAAGGCTGGATCACAGCCGAATACGGCATGCTGCCCCGCTCAACTGGCAGCCGCATGGGCCGTGAAGCAGCCCGTGGCAAACAAGGCGGCCGCACCGTCGAAATCCAGCGCCTCATTGGCCGCTCCCTGCGCGCAGCCGTCGACATGAAAGCCCTGGGTGAGCACACCATCACCATCGACTGCGATGTTATCCAGGCCGACGGCGGCACCCGCACAGCAGCCATAACCGGCGGTTGCGTGGCATTGGTTGATGCCTTGAACCACCTGGTTGAAACCAAGCGACTGAAGAAGTCACCGCTGAAGCAAATGATTGCCGCTGTATCCGTTGGTATTTACAAAGGAGAACCGGTGGTTGATCTGGACTACCCGGAAGACTCCGAAGCCGATACAGACCTGAACGTGATCATGACCGACCAGGGCGGCTTCATCGAGATTCAGGGAACTGCAGAAGCCGCGCCGTTTGTTCAGGAAGAGCTGAACAGCATGCTGGCACTGGCCAAGCTGGGTATTGATAAGTTGTTTGTACTGCAGAAAGAAGCGCTGGAAGGCTAAGGAAGGCAACTCTCAAGTCTGGACGGCTAAGTTGATAGAGGCTTATTGCAATCTAGCGGGTTCGGAGGGGGGACCTTACCGGGAACGTCTCCGGCCAAGGACGGCCGGAGTCGAGCGCACAGGGGTGAGGCAAGCGTTTATGAAGCGCAGCTTCATGCGTAGCCGAACGACAGCAATCTGTGATTGCTGGCCGGACCCCGCAGGGGTGCTTGTAGCGTTTCCCGGAAAGGTCTCCCCCTCCGGACACGCGACCGCCTATCTCATATGCCAATCTCGATATCGTAATCCATAATAACCGGAGCGTGATCCGAAAAACGGGTCGTGCTGTCAATCCAGCCATCCTGAATGGTCTTGCGAATACCCGGCGTCATCAACTGATAATCCACCCGAATCCCCGCATTCTTCCGCGAACCCTCAGTCTGCTCCGGCCACCAGGTAAACTGATTGCTCTGCTTGTTGATATCACGGAACGCATCCACGCACCCCATCTCATCAAACAAACGATCCAACCAGGCCCGCTCGTGGGGCAGGAACCCTGAAAAATCTACCCGGTGGTAAAGTGGGCTGGCATCCGTCACATGATGTGCCGTCTGCAGGTTTGCACCGAAAATAAACTGCCGACGCTTACGCAGGGTTTTTTGCATATGCAGGCCAAACGCATCCATAAAATCATCTTTATGGTCGAGTACCGTCAGATCGTCCTCGCTAATCAGCTCCTCCTCACGTCCCAGCGCGCAAGGTGCCAGAACAGAGGCAACTGAAACCTTATCAAAATCTGCCTGAATAAAGCGCCCTTCGCGATCCGCCTGCTCGTTAGCGAAGCCATACATAATGGCCTTGGGGAAGTGCCGCGTGTAAATGCCCACGCCACCGTCCTCGTTGTTTTCGCCATCGATGAAGTAAGCTTCATACCCTTCAGGAATGAGGTTAAAATCCTCAACCTCATAGGCGCGCATACGGTGATCCTGAACACACACAACGTCTGCGTCCTGCTCGGCCAGCCAGTCAAAAAAACCTTTTTCAACAGCCTGGGCAAGACCGTTGACGCTGATTGATACTACCCGCATACGTGTTCCCTGATTCGGTTTGTGTGTATGATACCGTTTTTACGCGCTATTAAAAGATTCACACCCGCCAGAAGCCCTGCCATGCACGACTATCAGCAAAATTTTATTGAATTCGCCATTCGTCGTAACGTACTTCGTTTTGGTGACTTTACTCTCAAATCCGGCCGCACCAGCCCATATTTTTTTAATGCTGGGCTGTTCAACACCGGCGACGACCTACTAAACCTCAGCCAAGCTTATGCGGCCGCTATTGCCCGCAGCGGCGTTGATTATGACATCATATTCGGGCCTGCCTATAAGGGCATTCCGTTGGCCACTGTAACCGCCATGGCACTGGCCCAAGAGGGCAACAGCAAGCCCTTTGCCTTCAACCGTAAAGAAAAGAAAGATCACGGCGAAGGCGGTAATATTGTTGGCGCCCAGTTGCAGGGCAAAGTGCTAATCGTCGATGATGTCATTACCGCCGGCACAGCCATACGCGAATCCATCGACCTTATTCGCGCCTCAGGTGCCGAGCCTGCCGGCGTATTGATCGCCCTGGACAGGCAGGAGCGAGGCAACGGCGAGCTTTCCGCAATACAGGAAGTAGAAAGCGAATTTGGTATTCCGGTGGTCAGTATCATCCGCCTGGAACAGGTTTTAGACTATCTTGAGACTAACCCTGAGTTTTCTGGCCACGCTGCAAAGGTTGCCAACTACCGAGAACGCTATGGAGTCTGATTGATGCACGAACGCCGCACCGTTTTCTCAATTACTGCTTCTGCTCTTCTGTTGTCGCTGGTTATTCCAGTCAAAGCAGAGGCTAGCATGTACCGTTTCACGGACGAAGACGGCCAACTTGTCATCAGCAACACCATCCCGCAACCAGCCACACAGCGCGGCTACGACATCCTCAACTCGAACGGGCGCGTAATCGAAACCATTCCACCCGCGCCAACAGAAGATGAAATCACCGCGCGCGAAGCAGAAAAGCAGCGCCAGAAAGAGCTGTCGATTCAGCGTGAAAAAGACGCGCTGCTGTTAAAACGATTCAGCCATCCGGATCAAGCCATCAAGGCCATGCACCGCAAGCTGGATGAGCTGCGAGGGCTGATTCAGCTTAAGCGAGGCAACATTTCTGTCATTTCCAGCCAGCTGGACAGCGAACAGAGCCGCGCAGCGGATATGGAGCGCACCGGGCAGAAGATACCGGACACCACACTCGAAAAAATCCGACGTCTTGAGTCACAGATCCGCGATATTGAACGGGAAATCTCTTGGCAAACTCAAGAAATAGACTCACTTAAACAGTCGTACGAACAAGACATCGAACGCCTTGAACGAGTCACCGGCGAAACCCGCACCCTGACACTGGACCCCGACAACTCTGACAACTGAGTTGCCTCAGAAGCACCGACGACCGGCCACCACATAGCAGCACCTAATAAAAAGGGGCGCCAAAACCAAGTTTGGCGCCCCTTTTTTACATGCCAGCACTCAACTGCGTGCTGGCCTTACTGCATCACCTTAAATTAAGCAGAAGCAGCAGTTTTCTTCTTTGCAGTCGTCTTAGCGGCCGGCTTCTTGGTCTCTACCGACTTCTTGACGTCCTGAGCGGTTTCGGCGACAACATCTGCGCCTTCAGCAGCTTCTTTCTCAAGCTTGGCTACGAGGTCGCCAGCAAAGTTACCGAAACGGCTGTTCAACGTGCGCAGCTGACCGAACAGGCTGTCGCTGTATCCGTTGTAACGCTTGCGCAGGGTCTTAACGCTGTACTCACGCGCTTCAGTTTCGAGTTTTTCTGCGAAATCGAATGGCTTGGCCGAAAGCTTCTTCTGCTGCTCTTCAGCGGCATTGATGCCTTTCGCTACGATTTCCTGAAGCTGTTCCTGGTAAGTTTTGAGTTTGCTCATGTCACTTCTCCTTGGTTAACCGAAGTTGTTTAGACCTTCCCCTCACTGCTGACCGCGGTTTGGGCTGCTTGATCAGCGAGAAGAAAAGCCCCTTTCTCTGATTCTGTGTCCAAGGTTACGGTGAAAAATTAGAATGTTCATACTAAAACCAGAATGAGCACTGCGTCTGCATATAGGTTTTTTTACGGATTATTCACTTGTCAGGCACCTCTCGATCCGCATAATGCTTAGCTGTTTTCTGTAGCCCGTCTCCCCGTTTTATTCCGGCGCCGCGAACTCATAAAAAATAGAGGCTGCAATACCAGCCCCAACGTGCGAGCGATACAGCTGCGGCTGTATCGATAGTCTATTTAGAGAACCTCATGAAACGTGCCATGCCTTATCGAGTCTTCTCGCGGCGGAGCGGGTTTAGCCTGCTCGTTTGCCTGCAATTTATTGCTATTACCTCGGCATTGTTGCTCCTGACCGGCTGCCAGGAAGATGACAGAGCAACTCGCACAACGGTTGCCCGGGCATCTGAGCTCGCAAACAGCAGGTTCGACATGGCAACAGGTGGTTTACTCGAAACGCTTGGACAAAAACCGCCAGCCAACAAGCCCACAGATGAAGCAAAGCCCCCGAAAGCATTGAGCTGGAGCGCTCCACAAACTCGAGAGGATGGTTCCGCACTGACGCCAGGGCAAATTGCAGGGTTCCGGATTTACTACCGCTTACGGCACGAGGACAGCTTCCATGTAATCCCTGTCGACAACCCGGAGCGCACAACTCAGCCACTTACCGACCTGTCGCCTGGCGCTTACGAATTTGAGATTACAACCGTGGATGCAGAAGGATTGGAAAGCCGGCGCTCAGCACCGGTATTGGTTGACTTGATCTGAACGCAACACAGGCTTACCAGCGAAACAGAATCCAGCTCGGCACCAGCATGTCGGAATCGGTTTCCCGTATCCAACCGCCGCCATCCGCGGGCACCAGATAGTATTCGAGCCCCACTTCCGGTACCACCTTGATCTCCATAAGCTGACCATTCACCCGGTACTCATAGAACACCTCATCATCACCTGGCCGGATAACAATCTGTGGGCCTGCGTTTGATGACTGGTAATCAGAAACCACCACCGGCTCTCTGGGTGTTTCCACCAAGGTTTCATCCAAAGCACCGCTGTCTTGTGCTATTGCAGAACCAAAGCCCAAAACCAACAAAAAGGCAGAGCAGGCGATTCGCTTCATTTTCGTGATACCCTTTTAAACATCCTATTAAGTACAGAGTTGCACAAGCCAACCCACGCTTCAATCAGAATCCGGACCCGTTTTGACATGACAGAGCAAAAGACCCCACCTGTGGTGCTTGTGGACGGTTCGTCCTATTTATTCCGTGCATATCATGCACTTCCGCCACTAACGACCAGCAAGAACCACCCTACTGGCGCCATTAAAGGCGTTATTGCAATGATCCGGCGCCTTGACCAGGATTTTCCCGGATCAAAAGTCGTTGTGGTATTCGACGCCAAAGGCAAAACGTTCCGCCACGACCTCTATGAAGAGTATAAGGCCAACCGGCCACCCATGCCGGAAGACCTGGCCATACAGATTGAGCCCATTCACCAAATGGTGCGAGCCATGGGCCTGCCACTGCTGATTGTGGAGGGAGTGGAGGCCGACGACGTTATCGGCACCCTGGCCAACGAAGCCACCAGCAAGGGCATTGATGTAGTAGTTTCAACCGGCGACAAGGACATGGCGCAGTTGGTGAGCGACCATGTAACCCTGATCAACACCATGACCGAAGTCCACATGGATTGGGACGGAGTTGTGGAAAAGTTTGGCGTTCGCCCAGACCAGATAATTGACTACCTGGCGCTGGTTGGCGACAAAGTGGATAACATTCCGGGCGTTAATAAGTGTGGCCCGAAAACAGCGGTAAAATGGCTTGCCGCATACGACACGTTAGACGGGGTGATGGAGCACGCCGACGAGATTAAAGGCAAGATTGGCGAGTACTTGCGTGATGCCCTCGACACCCTGCCGTTAAGCCGCGAACTGGCCACCATTAAAATGGATGTGGAACTGGCATTCGGCCTTGAAGACTTGGAAGAGCGGCAGCAAAACGACGCAGAGTTGTTGGAGCTATTCAGGGAATACGAACTTCGGGGTTGGACGAACGAGCTGGAAAGCAAAGCTCCGGAAGCCGCCGCCGGCGCTTCCAAACAGCCAGCCGAAACACCCGATGAACACCCTGCTCCGGCACCAAAGGAGAAACGTTACAGCGTAGTTACCAGCCAGAAGGAATTGGACGACTGGGTCGCAAGGCTGAAAAAATCCGAGCTGTTCGCTTTTGATACTGAGACAACAAGCCTGAAATACATGAGTGCGGAAGTGGTGGGCGTGTCTTTTGCCATTGAAGCAGGCGAAGCGGCCTATGTGCCTTTTGGACATGACTATATGGGCGCACCTGAGCAACTTGATCGAAATGAGGTTCTGGCCCAGCTCAAGCCGCTACTGGAAGACCCGGCCCTGAAAAAAGTCGGCCAGAACCTGAAGTACGATAAAAACGTACTGGCCAACCACGACATCTGCCTGGAAGGCATTGCCGAAGACACCATGGTGGAGTCTTACGTGCTGAATTCCGTGTCGTCTCGCCACGATATGGACACCTTGGCCCGGAACTACCTGGGCGAGGAGACGATCACATTTGAATCCATTGCCGGCAAAGGCGCCAAGCAGCTGACATTTAATCAGCTGGATCTTGAGAAGGCTGGTCCCTATGCCGCAGAAGACGCGGACATTACCTTGCGTCTGCACCAGGTGCTGCGCCCCCAACTGGCGAAGGTCGGCAAGCTCCAATCAGTCTATGAAGACATAGACTTACCCCTGGTGCCGGTGCTGTCGCGCATGGAACAACGCGGCACATTAATCCGCGCAAGCACCCTGCGACAGCATAGCCAGGAACTGGCGGAACGGATGGCAGAACTGGAATCAGAAGCCCACGACGTTGCCGGCGAAAACTTCAATCTCGCATCACCCAAGCAACTGCAGGCTATTTTCTACGAGAAAATGGGGCTACCGGTGATTAAGAAAACGCCCAAAGGTGCCCCCTCCACAGCGGAACCCGTGTTGCAGGAACTGGCCCATGAGCACGAGCTGCCGAGACTGATTCTGGAGCACCGCAGCCTTAGCAAGCTCAAGTCCACCTATACGGACACCTTGCCGGAGTTAATCCATCATCGCACCGGGCGCGTGCACACCTCGTATCATCAAGCGGTAACAGCCACCGGAAGGCTGTCTTCGTCTGAACCCAACCTGCAAAACATTCCTATTCGGACAGCCCAGGGGCGGCGCATTCGCCAGGCGTTTATAGCCGAGAAGGGCTACAAGCTTCTGGCGGCGGACTACTCGCAGATTGAACTACGCATTATGGCGCATCTTTCCGGCGATAAAGGCATGCTGACAGCCTTTGAGAATGGCGAAGATATCCACAAAGCAACTGCCGCAGAAGTCTTTGGCGTGGCACTGGCCGATGTGAACAGCGACCAGCGTCGCAGTGCCAAGGCCATCAATTTTGGCCTGATATACGGCATGTCTGCCTTCGGCCTGGGTCGGCAACTGGACGTGAGCCGCAAAGTAGCGCAGGAATACATAGACCGCTACTTTGAACGCTACCCCGGCGTACTCACCTACATGGACAATATCCGCAAGCAGGCCCATGACGACGGTTTTGTTGAAACCCTGTTTGGCCGACGCCTGTATCTGCCCGAGATCAATGCCCGAAACAAGCAGCTGCAACAGGCCGCTGAGCGCACAGCAATTAACGCGCCCATGCAAGGCACAGCGGCGGACATCATTAAACTGGCGATGATAGAGGTGGAGCGCTGGCTGCTCGCAGAGCATCCCGATACCGCTCGCATGACCATGCAAGTCCACGACGAATTGATTCTTGAGGTGAAGGAAGAAGCCGTAGATGAGATTCGTGAAGGGTTGATCAAACGCATGTCCGGCGCAGCGAAGCTTGCCGTGCCTCTGCTGGTAGAAGCTGGCGTGGGTGATAACTGGGATCAGGCGCACTGAATGAAAACGCCCGGTGAGAATACTCTACCGGGCGTTTTTTATTTCTGGTTCAGCTAAGCTTTAACCCATAAATTTAGAAAGCTTTGCTAACCTGCAGGGAAGCACTCCAGGCGCTCAGCTCGTATTCGCCTTTATAGTTGGACGCACCCGCAGATGGATCCTTCTGATCTGGCGCAGCATGAAGGTAGGAGTATTCATCAACCTTCGGGTCGTCAGTAAACAGCAAGGTACCGACGGCCGCATCAACGGTCCAACCGTTATCAACGCTCTTCCACTGGCCACCCAGTGTCAGCCAGTGCCGGTCGCTCGAAGGGATACGGGCTGTCAGATAGTTGTCTACAGGCGATTCATCCCAAGCATAACCAGCCTTCAACGCCCACTCTGGAGTTACCTGCCAGATTGAACCGACGTTAAACTGCCAAGTGTTTTTCCACTTTTCGGTGATGTGGGTAATGACTTCGTTTCCTGTCAACCCGGAAACCTCGCCCGTCCCGCCTTCGCGGCTGATGATATCCAGCTCCTCAAAACGGCTCCATCTGGAATAGCTAGCTCCAGCGAGAAGCGTGACGGTATCATTCAACTGATGCCGTGCGCCAAGAGTGATGCTCTCGGGAATGGCCAAGGGTACTCGCACGTCCTCGGTAAGAGTTACCGGCATCAAACCAGTTGGTGGCTGCCCACCTGGAGCAGGGAAATTGCTAATTTCAACATCCCCTTCCAGGTTAAATTCGGTGCCTGTTTGCGCAGCCAAACCAAACTGAGTGCGGTCAGACAGCTCGTACAAAAAGCCAACGCGGAAAGTTACGCCAATGTCGTCACCGTTTATATCCGCGTAGGGGGCGCCGAATTCAGCCTCATATGCGTCTGCTAAAGGGCCCGCCGCTGCAGCGCCAACTTGCTGTGCAAGCGCTCCACGGATATCCTGATACTTCGACAAACGTCCTTCGGCGTACATTACGTTCAAGCCAAGACCCATGGACAGGCCTTTACCGTTATTCACAGATATCGCTGGCGAAAACGAAATTACGGTCAGTTCGGTTTTATCTGCAAAATAGCGCCCAACAAAATCATCCTCGTAATCTGCAGCCAGACCATAAGGCGCATGAAAACCAAAGCCCACATCGATCGATTCGTTGATTTCATGGGTCAGGTAGAAGTTAGGCAGAAAGGCCGGGTCTGCAATATCACCGCCGGTACCACCATTTACTGGCCCACCCAGTGTATTCGTAGCGCTGGCACTCTTAGCCTCAGCGTTAATATCAAGAACTGCCGCACCAAAAGAGATGTTCGTCCCTTTCAGCTGACTCATGCCCGCCGGGTTGAACAAAACTGTCGTTGCGTTCTCAGGGTTGGCAACAGCACCGGCGTTAGCAACGCCCATGGCACTTGCACTTTGCTCGTTCAGGGAAAAACCGCCAGCGAAAACGCTGGCTGGAGCAGCCACTGCGGCCAGCGTGGCTAGCCGAATAGCGCGATTCAGACGTGTAGATTGCATAACAACGTTAACTCCATTGTGTAATTTGGGCGGAGTATACGCATCTGTGCTTACTGGCCTCAAATGCCAAAACTAATAGTTCGAATTACTAACAGTTCCCGGCCAGGCCGGGTATACCTGCTTAGTCGTTCTGTATGGTCAGTTTATCCACAGATGACGACAGCTTATCTGCCCCTTGTGCATCAGCACCCAGCTTGATCATCAGGCGCAGATCGTTTGCCGAATCGGCATGCGCCAAAGCATCTTCATAGGTAATTGAACCTTCGGCGTAAAGTTCGTACAGCGCCTGGTCAAAAGTCCGCATACCGGTTTCGTTGGACTTGGACATCAGCTCTTTTAGCTTGTGAACTTCGCCCTTTCGAATCAGATCGGCGACCAGTGGCGTATTGATCAGAACCTCAATGACCGCCTTGCGGCCTTTACCGTCCGGTGTGGGAATCAACTGCTGAGCGACAATAGCCTTCAAGTTAAGAGACAAGTCCATCCAGATCTGATTGTGCTGCTCTGGCGGGAAAAACTGGATAATCCGGTCGAGCGCCTGGTTGGCATTGTTTGCGTGGAGTGTCGCAAGGCATAGGTGGCCGGTTTCAGCAAACTGAACCGAGTACTCCATAGTCTGGCGGGTACGCACCTCGCCGATGAGAATAACATCGGGTGCCTGGCGCAATGTATTTTTCAGCGCGACCTCAAAGCTCTCGGTATCAATACCAACTTCCCGCTGGGTCACAATACAACCCTGATGTTGGTGCACGAATTCAATGGGGTCTTCAATGGAAATAATATGTCCACGGCTGTTGCGGTTACGGTGCCCCAGCATGGCAGCCAGAGAGGTTGATTTACCCGTACCTGTGGCACCCACGAACATGATCAGCCCACGCTTGGTCATAGCGAGCTCTTTGACGATTTCCGGCAGCCCAAGCTCATCGACCTGAGGGATCTTCACCTCAATCCGTCGCAGTACCATGCCGCACAGGTTGCGCTGAAAAAAAGCGCTCACCCGGAAGCGGCCAATACCCCGGGCGCTGATGGCAAAGTTGCACTCGTGGGATTCCTCAAATTCGGCGCGCTGCTTCTCAGTCATTGCACCGTAAACCAAATCCCTGGTCTGCTCCGGCGTTAGTGCATTCTTGGTGACAGGCAACACTTTACCGTGCACTTTCATGCTGGGCGGTACACCGGCAGTGATAAAGAGGTCTGAGCCTCCTTTTTCTACCATCAGGCGAAGCAGCTTTTCGAATTCCATTTTATTTACCTATGTTCTTTCTTTTTTCTTTGGGACTACCTTGCCAGCACTCTCTTTGCCTCGATGACTCGAGGGTCAGAAATTGTCCGGCATTTTCGCCTTAAGCCGCGCAGCTTCGCGGGAAATCAGACCCTTCTGCAACAAGCGCTCCAGACACTGATCCAGCGTCTGCATGCCCAGCGAACCGCCGGTTTGAATGGATGAATACATCTGGGCAATTTTATCTTCGCGAATCAGGTTCCGAATCGCAGAGGTACCAATCATGATCTCATGAGCTGCGATACGGCCGCCGCCCATTTTCTTCATGAGCGTTTGGGAAATAACAGCTTGCAGCGATTCGGAAAGCATGGATCGCACCATGGATTTTTCCTGCGCGGGGAATACGTCTACAACTCGGTCGATGGTTTTTGCTGCTGAGGTGGTGTGCAGAGTTCCGAATACCAGGTGTCCTGTTTCTGCCGCAGTGAGCGCCAAACGGATGGTTTCCAGATCTCGAAGCTCACCAACCAGAATAATGTCAGGGTCTTCCCGCAATGCGGAACGCAGGGCTTCGTTAAAGCCGAGAGTATCCCGGTGCACTTCCCGCTGGTTGACCAGGCATTTCTTGGAGTCGTGCACAAATTCGATCGGGTCTTCTACCGTGAGAATGTGCTCGTAGCGCGTATCGTTTATATAGTCCACCATCGCTGCAAGCGTGGTCGATTTACCCGAACCTGTCGGCCCGGTAACCAAAACCAGCCCACGGGGAACTGAGGCAATATCCTTGAACACCTGGCCCATGCCAAGGTCTTCCATGGTCAGAACTTTCGAGGGGATGGTACGGAAAACAGCACCTGCGCCCCGGTTCTGATTAAAGGCGTTAACACGGAAGCGTGCGACACCGGGTACTTCGAAGGAAAAGTCCGTTTCCAGAAACTCCTCGTAGTCCTTGCGCTGCTTGTCGTTCATGATGTCGTAGATAAGCCCATGAACTTCTTTGTGTTCCAGGGGCGGAAGATTGATACGGCGCACATCACCGTCAACACGAATCATCGGTGGCAGGCCGGCGGAAAGATGCAAGTCAGACGCACCCTGTTTCGCCGAGAAGGCAAGCAGTTCAGTAATATCCATACAAGTCCTCGGAGGGCTTATTCTTTTATCCAGATAGCGCCTGTCTGGCATGACCCTACTGCGATCACTTGGCATTTCAGTGACCTGCGAGTAACGTGTCGCCATATAATGGGCAGACCAAACGCGACTATTTCATACTATGAGCAGCATAGCAGACAACCTCGGGAGCGTAACCCGACGCATACAAAAAGCAACATTGCAGGCAGGCCGCGATGCCGGTTCTGTGAGCCTGTTGGCGGTCAGTAAGACCCGCTCGGCAGAGGAACTCAGAGAAGCGGCTGCGGCTGGCCAATTGGCCTTCGGGGAAAACTACCTTCAGGAAGCGCTCGACAAAATATCAGAGCTCAGCGATCTGGCCGACATTGAATGGCATTTCATTGGCCCCATTCAATCCAACAAAACTCGGCAAATCGCCTCGGCTTTCTCCTGGGTTCACAGTGTTGATCGCCTGAAAGTGGCGCGGCGCCTGAGCGAACAAAGAGAAACTGACCTGCCCCCATTGAATATTTGCCTTCAGGTCAACATTAACAACGAACAGAGTAAATCCGGGTGCCGGCCAGATGAACTACCGGAACTGGCTTCAGAGATAGGGCAGTTGCCGGGGCTCACGCTCAGGGGCCTTATGGCCATACCCGACCCAGACCAAGACGAGCCCGATCTGAGGGAAAGCTTCCGACGGCTTGCGACTATCATAAAAGAGCTGAAACGAGACTTTCCGGAAGCCGGGCCACTGGACACTCTATCCATAGGCATGTCCGGTGATCTCGAAATGGCAATCGCAGAAGGCTCCACCTGTGTTCGCGTTGGCACAGCCGTTTTTGGCGAGCGCCCTCAGAAGAGCTGAGCGGGCCCTTACCTGTTATTATCGGAACCGGAATACACATGAACAATCGCTGGAGCAGACCTTGAGCAAATCACCAACCATTTCGTTTATCGGTGCAGGCAACATGGCCAGCGCCATCATTGGCGGCATGCTGGATAGCGGTTTCAAAGCCAGCAGCATTTGGGCCAGCGCGCCAGACGACGAGCATCTGCAGTCTATTCGCAAGCGTTTTGGAATTAGTGTGACAACCGACAACCGGTACTGCGCACAGCAAGCAGACATAGTGGTGCTCGCGGTTAAACCCCAGGCCATGGCCGACGTATGTCGCGACATAGCTCCCATTGCCCAGAACACTCGCCCTCTGATGGTCTCTATCGCCGCTGGCCTGGGCGCCGAAACTCTTGATGAGTGGCTCGGTGGTGGTTTGCCTATTGTGAGAGTCATGCCAAACACCCCTTCGCTTGTGGGCAAGGGCGCGGCCGGTCTATTCGCCAGCGAAAGTGTTACGAATGCCCAGAAAAAAGCTGTGCAGTCGGTTTTCGAAGGCATCGGCATTGCGGTGTGGGTTGACGATGAAGCCTTACTCCATGGCGTAACCGCCCTGTCGGGTAGCGGTCCTGCCTATTTCTTCCTGATGCTGGAGGCCCTTGAGGCCGCGGCAACCGACGCTGGCGTAGATCCGGCAACTGCCCGCCAACTTGCCATTCAGACCATGGCGGGCGCTGCGGAAATGGCCGCAAAGAGCGAGCAGGATCCGGCGCAGCTAAAGAAAAACGTGATGTCTCCGGGCGGCACAACTGAACAAGCCGTGCATACCTTCGAAGAAGGCGGCATGCGTGAGCTGGTTAAAAAGGCGTACAACGCCGCGTACACGCGCTCGGAAGAAATGGCCAAAGATTTGGCAGGTAAAGAGTAAAACAGTCACTGACAACGGAGAACAGGCTACATGCTGGCAGACATCCTGATTACGATCCTGCTGATCGCGTCCACATTTTACATGACCATCATTCTGCTGCGCTTTTTGCTGCAGCTGGCCCGGGCTGATTTCTATAACCCGATTTCCCAGTTCGCGGTGAAAGCAACAAACCCTTTGCTTCGTCCTATGCGCCGGATTATTCCTGGCTGGGGCGGTATTGACGGAGCAGCACTGGTACTGGCGGTTCTCATTCAGGCAGTCGTCTTCTTCCTGATTCTTGTTGCCCTTAACGGCGGTATTCCATCCATAAACCCTCTCATACTCCTGGTTTGGGGGGTTGTTGCAGTATTGGAACTGATCGTGAAGATTTACTTCTGGTCGGTTATCGCTGTAGTCGTCGTCAGCTGGATTGCCCCGGGAAGCAGCCACCCTGCCATTCAACTTGTCGCACAAATCACAGAGCCAGTCATGCGCCCGGTGCGCAACTTGATGCCGTCCATGGGAGGACTTGACCTGTCACCCATTATCGTTTTCCTGATACTGAACGTTCTCACGGTTGTTATCGGCCACATGAAAATGGCTGTTGGCCTTGGCGCCATTGGGCTGGGAATGTAGGTTACGTCTCAAATCAACAATCCGTAACAGTTTTCCACAAAATCCAAGAATATCATGCCGCATCTTCAACCTATTGATTTTGCGGCAACTTCCATTAGAATCCTGCCACCGACCGCTACACACCCTGAAAACGCCTAGCCGCAAACATTACGGGAACAGGTTAGTATTAAAAGTAATTAATTAATTCGTCCATCATGCGGATCCCGGTTCAGCTAGCCGGGGGAATGCCGAAAGTGGTGCAGAGGGAATATCCGATGAGTCTTCAGGGAAACCTTACCCAGCAGGTAGAGGCCTACCATAACTGGAAAAAAGAGCTGATCCGCCAGATCGGCCGTTACCGGCTATGGCTTCAGGACAACAACCTGTTTTCTGATGACATCAGCGCACGGATTCGCCATGGGCTTGAACTGCTCATTGAAGATGAGCTCACCATTGCATTCGTTGGCGAGTATTCCCGTGGCAAAACGGAACTCATAAACGCTCTGTTCTTTTCCGACTTTGGCCAGCGCATGCTGCCCTCACAGGCCGGGCGCACAACCATGTGTCCTACAGAGTTGTTTTTTGATCGCAACGCCAACGAAAACTACCTTTTGCTGCTCCCCATCGAAACCCGCACCGGCGAATTATCACTGCAGCAGTTGCGTAAGCAACCAGAACGCTGGGTAAAACATGAACTGGATGAGCGCGACCCTGAAATCATGCGCGAGGTGCTGGGTGAAGTAGCTCGAGTGAAAAGCGTTTCCCCCGGAGAAGCACGCGCTCTGGGATTTGATGAAGGCATGCTGGAGCAAGACCGAAACAATCCCGGCAAGGTTCTCATTCCTGCCTGGCGCAATGCCCAGATCAGTATTCGTCACCCCCTGTTTGAGCGCGGCTTACGAATTCTCGACACGCCAGGGCTGAACGCACTCGGCTCCGAGCCCGAGCTTACCATCAGCATGTTACCGCGCGCGCACGCTATTATCTTCGTGCTAAGTGCCGATACTGGCGTCACCGCTAGCGATATGACTATCTGGAAGGAATTCATTGATACCGAGCATGCTGACCACCGCGCCGGTCGCTTTGCGGTATTGAACAAGATTGACGTGCTGTGGGATGACTTGCAGGGCGAGAAGCACACTCACGATGCGATTGAACGGGTGCGCGGCTATACCGCAGACCATTTGGGCATCCGCCAGCAAGATGTCATCCCACTGTCGGCAAAGCAGGGCTTGGTTGCCAGAGTGCGGAAAGATAACGATCTGTTTGCCCGCTCCAACATTGGCAATCTTGAGCAGCTGATCATTCAACGCATCCTGATGCATAAAGAGCAGCTGATCACCCAAAGCCTGATCAACGATCTGCTGGGTATGTTGCAAAACAGCCAGGCCGCCATGCAAAACCGGCTGGATTCCCTTGATGAGGAATTCAAGGCCTGCTCCGGCGTCACCATGGACAAAGCAGCCCTTGCTCGCTTGGCCGACCGCTCCCAGAAAGATTACGACTTTTACTACAAAAAGCTGATCACATTGCGCTCAAGCCGCCGGCTTATGGCATCTCAAGGCGATATGTTGAAAAAGCTGGTAGACGAAGACCGGTTTGAAGCTCATGCCGACAAAATCCGAAAATCCATGTCAAAAAGCTGGACGACGGCCGGCATGAACAACGCCATGGAACAATTTTTCGAATTACTTGAGGGCGACTTCAGCAACCTGCTGAGTGAGGGGCGCCTCGCCGAGAAGATGGTTGGTGCTATTTACCGTCGCTACAACGAAGATACCCGTGCCCGCCACCTGGAGCCAATTCCTCTTCGCGCCGGCCGCCATGTTATTGCTATAAGAGAGCTGCGCAAAAAAGCCCGACGCTTCCGCGCCAGCCCCAAAAACCTGCTGACCGAGCAGTCTGTCCTGGTACAACGTTTTTTCAATATCATGGTGAGCGAAGCCAGAACCCTACATGCCCGTGTACGCGCAGATGTAGAGCGCTGGCCTTCAGAAGCGCTGCTACCGATCATGCAGTACTCCATGGAGCAAAAGCAGCTACTGGAACATCAAATCCGTCGCCTTAGGGATATGGTGAGAAGCGATCGTGACAGCCGCACCGAGCGCGAACGACTCCACAACACCATCACGGACCTGCGCCGTCAGCTGGAACTGGCAGATGCCATGCAGCGGCAAATCCGCAAGCCTGCACCAACCATGATCCAGCAAAAAGTAGTCAACATTTCAGGCGGGTTCTAGCCCGCCGCTTGACCCTCATACGGTCTGTTGGTTGCAGGTATGACGACCCGCCTTTAAACTGCTTTGCTGGTACAGGTTTTTGCCCTTACCAGCAAAGCAGTTTTTAACGGACCGAACCAGGAACCTGCCGCGCCAATGCCCGATTCCCTGCCTGTGGATTCTGTCGGGGTAGTCACCCCGCAGACGTACCATTTTGAAACGCCCATTGAACTGGCATGTGGCCAAGCACTGGAGCGATACGATCTTGTGGTTGAGACCTACGGCGAACTTAACGCCGACCGCAGCAATGCTGTTCTCATCTGCCACGCGTTGAGTGGTCACCACCACGCCGCCGGCTATCATTCTATGAACGACCGCAAGCCCGGCTGGTGGGATACCTGCATAGGCCCCGGCAAGCCCGTTGATACCAACCGGTTTTTTGTAGTCTGCCTCAACAACCTTGGTGGTTGTCACGGCAGCACCGGCCCCATCTCGACCAACCCTGCCACAGGCAAGCCTTACGGCCCGGATTTCCCCGTAGTCACCGTTGGCGACTGGGTTAAAAGCCAGGCACTGTTGGCGGATCGCCTCGGGATTGACTGCTGGGCAGCCGTAGTGGGTGGCTCGCTGGGCGGTATGCAAGCACTGCAATGGAGCCTGGATTACCCGGACAGGCTGAATCATGCCGTGGCCATTGCCTCCAGCCCAAGGCTCACAGCTCAGAACATCGCCTTTAATGAAGTCGCGCGGCAGGCAATCACCTCAGACCGGGAATTTCATGATGGCCGCTATTTTGATTTCGACACACTGCCCCGCCGCGGGTTGATGCTGGCGCGAATGGTGGGCCACATCACTTACCTCTCCGATGCCTCCATGGGAGAGAAGTTTGGCCGCGAACTGCGAGATCAGGCTTACAAATTTGGTTACGATGCCGAGTTCCAGGTAGAAAGCTACCTTCGTTATCAGGGCGAACGCTTCTCTGAAGTCTTCGATGCCAACACGTATTTGCTAATGACCCGCGCGCTGGACTATTTTGACCCCGCTTATGAATTTGGCGGTGATCTTTCGAAAGCTCTGGCCAAAGCCACCTGTGAGTTTTTGGTACTTTCGTTCAGCACCGACTGGCGCTTCACTCCAGCCCGCTCAGAAGAGATGGTAAACGCCATGATCGCTGCTCGCCGGAAGGTCAGTTATGCAGAAATTGACGCACCTTGGGGCCACGATGCATTTTTGATCCCAACCCCTCGCTACACTGATATTTTTACCGCATACATGGATCGTGTTGCCAGAGAGGTGGGCGCATGAGAGCGGATCTTGAAATCATTCAGCAATGGGTAAAGCCTGGCCACCATGTACTGGATCTTGGCTGTGGTGACGGCACCTTGCTCGATTACCTCAAGCGGGAGCGCAATGCCAGCGGGTTTGGTCTGGAAATTAACCCCGACCACATAACTACCTGCATGAACCGCGGTGTTTCAGTGATCGAGCAAAACCTGGATACCCAGGGCCTGGACAACTTTGAAGACAACAGCTTTGACATTGTATTGATGACGCAAGCGCTGCAGGCAGTTCGCCGCCCAGACAAGGTGCTGGATGAAATGCTGCGCCTAGGCGACGAAGGCATAGTGACCTTCCCCAACTTCGCACACTGGCGGCTGCGCTGGGGGTTGGCTCTTAGCGGTCGCATGCCCGAATCAGACGCATTGCCTTATAAGTGGTACAACACCCCTAACATACGGTTATGTACCTTCAAGGATTTTGAAGCCCTGTGCCGAGAGAAAGGCATTCGCATCAAAAGCCGTCGCGTGGTGGACGGTCAGCACCAGAACAACTGGCTGGCGCGTTTCTGGCCGAACCTGTTGGGTGAGATCGCGATCTACCGCATTACCCGGGAGAAAACGTAATGAAACCTAACGCTCTGCACAACATTATTGCCATGGTGGCAGCCGCTCTCTTAGCCACCCTTGTGAGCCTTCCTGCTCTGGCTGGATCGGAAGATTTTGGAGACTACCAGGTTCACTGGAGCGTGCTCCCAAGCACCTTTCTGACACCTGAAGTCGCAAAGGCCAACAACCTGCAGCGCAGCAGAAGTATTGGCGTCGTCAATATTTCCATTATGCAGGAAGGCACAAACGGTGCTATTGAGCCCGTATCCGGTCAGGTGGAAGGCAAGGTTTCAAACGATATTCAGCAAGTGAAGTTTCTGGCCTTTCGCAGGATACAGGAAGGTGATTCCGTGTACTTTATTGCCCAGTACCAGTACTCATCCGGTGAGCTGATGACATTCAACGTTACCGCTAGCCCTACCGGGTATAAGCAAGAGCTGCCGGTACGATTTGCCCACACACTTTTTGGCGACTGAGCAGCCTATGCCCGAGCAACTCGTTATTGCCAGTAACAACAAAGGCAAAATCAGCGAATTTACCCAACTCCTTGCGCCACTGAATCTTATTCCGGTGCCCCAGGGCGAACTGGGAGTGAGCGAAGCCGAAGAGCCTGCGGTTACCTTCGTTGAGAACGCCATTCTCAAAGCGCGCCATGCCGCACGCGAAACCGGCTTGCCTGCGCTGGCTGACGATAGCGGTCTGGCGGTGGACGCGCTGGGCGGCGCGCCCGGGGTTCGCTCTGCACGATATGCAGGGGCCAGGGCTTCCGACCTCGACAACCTTAATGCGCTCCTTGAGGCGATGGTTGATGTGCCCGATGGCCAACGCGGTGCGCAATTCCACTGTGTGCTGGTGTACCTGCGCCATGCAGACGACCCGACACCCATTGTTTGCCATGGACGCTGGCCGGGCACGATTCTCAGGGCGGCGCAGGGCGACGGCGGCTTCGGCTACGACCCCATCTTTCTTTGCCCGGAAAAGAAATGCAGCGCCTCGGAACTGAGCCGGGATGAAAAAAATCGGATCAGTCACCGGGGCCGGGCCTTGGCGTTGCTGATGGAACAGCTCAAGGCCGAGGCCTGAGCCCCTTGGCCACACTCACCCCCAAGCCGGTCACACCACCTCTAAGCCTGTACATTCATGTACCCTGGTGCGTGCGCAAATGCCCCTACTGCGACTTTAATTCCCACGCTGTTCAGAGCGACATACCAGAATCCGCTTACCTGAATGCACTGCTTGAAGACATTGATCAGGATATCGCATTGGCATCAGGCCGCACGGTGGAAACCGTGTTTATCGGTGGTGGGACACCCTCGCTCATGAGCGGTGGATTTTACCAAAATCTATTCAAAGGGCTGCGGGAGCGGCTGACCTTTGCAGCCGATGCAGAGATCACGCTGGAAGCTAACCCGGGCACTCTGGAAGAAGGCCGGTTTGAAGCCTTCCGCGATGCCGGCATCAACCGCTTGTCTATCGGTGTACAAAGCTTCAACCCGGCTCACCTGAAAGCTCTCGGCCGTATTCATGACAGCACGGCGGCACATAGAGCGATCGAGTCTGCTAAAAAAGCCGGCTTCGATAACTTCAATCTGGACTTGATGCACGGCCTCCCCGACCAAACTCCAAGCGAGGCGCTTGACGACCTCAAGGCAGCAATGGGTCATGAGCCTCCTCACATTTCCTGGTACCAGCTGACTCTTGAGCCGAATACCGAGTTCTATAGTCGTCCGCCAGATTTGCCAGACGATGATCTGCTCTGGGAGATTGCTCAGCGCGGTGGCGAGTTTTTGCACCAGCACGGATTCAGTGACTACGAGGTATCTGCCTGGTGCCAGCAAGGCAAGGCTTCAAGGCACAACCTTAACTACTGGACTTTCGGGGACTACCTGGCACTGGGCGCAGGAGGCCACGGCAAAATCAGTCTTCCCGATGGCACCATAAAGCGTTACTGGAAAACACGGCAGCCAGAGGCCTACCTGAACCGAATTGGCAGTCGCACCGCCGGAAGCGACACTATTGAGGTCGCTGAGCTCCCTTTAGAGTTCCTGATGAATGCGCTGCGCCTGCGCAATGGGGTGGATGAACGTCTTTTCTATGAGCGTACGGGTTTACCCTTGTCATCCATTGAGGTACAACTTCAGTCATTGCGTGATGATAAACTGCTGATTGGTGACCGACTTCAAGCCACCGGCTTGGGGCAAAGGTACCTGAACAGCCTGTTGGAGCGTTTTCTGTAATGAACACGGCAAAACGATTGTTGGCTTTTCCCAAGCGTCTGAAAGGCTGCCTGATCGCAACGGCGGTGTTACTCGCTGCACTAATACTGATTAATCAGCCGCTGAAAACCGGCTCTGCGCATCAAGGAATTGTAAGCTTTCAGCTAGCGGGGGGCGCTGAGCACGCGCTGGCGATTGTACAAAGCTGGGGAGAGGAGGGTCTGCAATGGGCCAAACTGTCCCTTTGGCTCGATTTCTTTTTCATTCCTGTCTACTGCCTGACCCTGATTCTGCTAACGCGACACTGCACACTCGACCGACCTGGCATTCGTGAGCGGACCGCTGCCCGCTGGGTCAGAACATTGTTTATTTTGGCCGGTCTGGCGGATGCGACGGAGAACGTTCTGCTGCTGAACAACCTGGACGCACCTACAGATGCCATCAGTCTTGCAGCCACTATCAGCTCCCTGACCAAATTTACGGCGCTTACACTCGGCATTGCAGGGCTGGTGATTATTCGTGCTGCCCGGCGCCAGCCATTGGCACCGGGGTAACTGCCAGAACGTGAAACCTAGTTGGTGCGGTGAAACAACAAATCCCAAACACCATGGCCCAGGTTTTCCCCACGCTTTTCAAACTTGGTGACCGGGCGATAATCCGGTCGCGGTGAGTATTTGCCCTGCTCCTGGGTATTAGCAAAACCTTCCGACTCGCCCATTACGTCCATCATATGCTCTGCGTAGTTTTCCCAGTCTGTAGCCAGGTGCAGAATGCCGCCAACACGCAACTTGTGGCGGATGCGCTGAACAAATTCAGGTTGAACCAACCGGCGCTTGTGATGCTTCTTTTTGTGCCAGGGATCCGGGAAGAAAACCATAACCTGATCCAGGCAGGCATCCGGCAGGCATAGATCGATCACATCGTTAGCATCTATGTTATAAACGCGGATATTTTCCAGGCCTCGCTCTTCGATCTCCTTGAGCAAAGCGCCCACGCCCGGCAAATGAACTTCCACTCCAATGAAATCCTGCTCCGGCGCCGCTTCAGCCATGTCCGCCAAGGAACGACCCATGCCGAAACCGACCTCCAGGTTGAGCATGGCATCGCGGCCAAATACCTGACGCGGGTCAATCATTCCGTTTTCACGGCTTAAGCCAAACTTTGGCCAACTGCGCTCGTAGGCCTTTTTCTGGCCTTCCGTCATGCGCCCTTGGCGCAACACAAAACTACGGACGCCGCGACGAGTTGTAATCGGTGAGTCGCTTGTTGCTTGTTTCGATAGATTTTCGTCGCCAAGGTCGTGCGGTTCTTTTTGATCAGTCATCTGCAATCCTTAACCCCCGGCTGTGGGTGTTGTTAACGGTATTTGCATACAGTTTACCAGAGTAGAAAGAATCAGGCGGATACCACAGAGCTCTTTCCGGTTTGGCGATCAAACTGTCGGTAACCCAGGGCCTCGATCAGGTGAGGCTGAGTAACCGAATCTGACCCATCAAGGTCTGCCAGTGTACGGGCAACCCGCAGTATCCGGTGCAGCGCCCGGGCTGATAGCCCCAGCTTTTCCATGGCGCCAGAAAGCAACTTTTCACTGGTGTATTCAAGGCGACAGGCCTTCTGCAACTGGCGGCCGGCCAAAGTCGCATTCACACACCCGCGTTGTGTCTGGCGCTCTCTGGCAAGCGCTACCCGCTCTCGCACCGCGGCACTGGGCTCGCCGTCACCGCCGGATTGCATCAACACATCGCCACTTTGCACAGGCACTTCTACGTGCAAATCGAATCTATCCAACAGTGGCCCGGAAATTTTCGAGCGATAACGCATCACCTGCTGCGGCGTACATTGGCATTCAATGGTGGGATGCCCGTTGTAACCACATGGGCAGGGGTTCATCGCGCCGATGACCTGAAATCGAGCAGGAAAAGTGACCTGCCGCGCCGCGCGGCTGATGGAAATCTCACCGGTTTCCATGGGTTCACGCAGCACTTCCAGAACCCGACGCTCAAACTCCGGCAACTCATCAAGAAAAAGCACCCCCCGGTGTGCCAGCGAGATTTCGCCCGGCCTCGGGCTGCTGCCCCCGCCCACCAGCGCCACTGCGGAAGCGGTATGATGGGGAGATCTAAACGGTGGTTGGCGCCAACTGCCCTCGCCCACTCCCAACCCGGCGACCGAGTGCACGCTGGCCACTTCCATGGCGTGATCATCGCTCAAGTCCGGCAGGATTCCGGGTAACCGGCTGGCCAACATACTCTTGCCGGTTCCTGGAGGGCCAAAAAAGAGTAAATTATGGGCACCAGCGGCAGCCACTTCCAGTGCCCGGCGAGGGACACTCTGGCCACGCACATCCGCCAGATCAGGCGTACTCGAAAGAGCGAATGGTTCAGGCTTTGTGCGGGGCACAGGCACCAATCTGGCGCGCCCACACAAGTGCTCGCAAACCGCCAGTATATGCCCTGCTGCCAGCACATCATCATGGCTTGCAAGCGCTGCTTCTTCAGCGTTGCTATTGGGCACCAGCAAACTCCGCCCCGCATTCCGCGCTGCGAGAACCGCAGGCAACACGCCTTTTAGCGGGCGAAGTGCACCATCAAGGGAGAGCTCTCCAAGGAACTCCAAGGCAGCAAGGCTTTCGGCAGGAATCTGTCCTGAAGCGGCCAGGATGCCAAGAGCAATGGGCAGGTCAAAACGCCCACCCTCTTTCGGGAGATCTGCGGGGGCAAGGTTGATGGTTATTCTTCTGGCTGGGAATTCGAAGCCTGCGTTCAACAATGCACTTCTTACCCGTTCGCGGCTTTCACGCACCCCGGTTTCTGGCAGGCCAACAATAGAAAGCGCGGGGAGTCCTCCTGAGAGGTGAACCTCAACCGTGACCTCGGGTGCAGACACGCCAATGATGGCGCGGGAATGAACAACGGCAAGCATAACAACCTTCCATGGTTTCTGACGAATCAGTGCGGGCCCTGGGCTGATGGACCCACCTTAGCCCGGCTTCCTGCCGGGGTTAAAATCAACTTACTGCGCTTTCGCAGACTTCTCCAGCTCAACCACTCTTTTTTCGAGGGACTCTACCATTTCACGGGTTTTCATAAGCACTGCTTGCTGGGCATCAAATTCGTCGCGAGTCACGAGTTCCAGGCGAGACAGTACCGCCATGACCGTAGCACGGGCCTGGGTTTCAAAATCGTCCCTGGCAGCACGTGCCATATCCGGTACAAATTGCCCAAACTGCCCCTGCAATTGCGCAAAAATATCCTGTGGGCCTTTCACTCGTCACCTCACTGATTAAAATAATGTCCGGTTTCGGCCAAAAGACAACAGCCGCTACCTGTTAGCAGGAGTGTATCACACAGCCAGCCCTGCCATACTAGGCGTGGTGAGCACTATAATAACCCTGCCTGCCCCTTGGCTTGCTCCGTTGTGGCTCACGGGATGGCAGAGCGCCCTAATCTGGTGCATAAACTGGTTCCAGGATTAATACCGCCCTGCAATCATAAAGCTACAAAATATTGATTTAAATGTATTTTTTTGCGTTGGCACACCCGGTGCTATAGCTCTTGTACGCAATCCGCACAGTTGACGTGCAGAGCAGCAGCACTCCGAACTCAACGAATGGCCGGTGGCCTCTTATGTTGGGACGGTTTTACCAAGGAGAAAGCAATGAAACTTGTGACAGCGATCATCAAGCCTTTCAAGTTGGATGATGTCCGAGAGGCACTATCCGAGATTGGCGTACAAGGCGTAACCGTCACCGAAGTGAAAGGCTTCGGACGGCAGAAGGGCCACACGGAACTCTATCGTGGCGCAGAGTATGTGGTGGATTTTCTGCCAAAGGTGAAAGTGGAAGTCGCTATTGGCGACAACCTGCTGGATCAGGTTATCGAATCCATTACCAAAGCTGCCAATACCGGAAAGATTGGCGATGGCAAGATCTTCGTGACCGAACTGCTACAGGCGATTCGAATTCGGACAGGCGAAACCGGCGAAGAAGCGGTCTGATTCGGCTCTGATTACCTGAACAAACCAACGCAAAAAAACCACTCTGAAGTGCCTTGTGCGGAGGGCTTCCTATGGAAAGCAATGTTTTTCACCTGCAGTATGCAATAGATACCTTTTATTTCTTGATGTGCGGCGCATTAGTAATGTGGATGGCTGCCGGTTTTGCCATGCTCGAATCCGGGCTGGTAAGAGCTAAAAACACCACTGAAATCCTCACCAAAAACGTCGCACTCTATGCCATTGCCTGCACCATGTATCTGGTGTGCGGCTATGCCATCATGTACGACGGCACCCTCCTACTGAACGGCATTGAGCAAACCGATGCGGCAGCAGTTCTGGGTGATTTTGCAAGCCGTGAAGATGGCTTTGAGGGCGGTGCCATTTACTCCAGCGCTGCGGATTTCTTCTTCCAGGTGGTATTTGTCGCCACCGCCATGTCGATCGTATCCGGCGCCGTTGCGGAGCGAATGAAACTCTGGGCATTTCTCGCCTTTGCAGTAGTAATGACCGGCGTCATCTACCCTCTGGAAGGCTCCTGGACCTGGGGCGGCAAGGATGTTTTCGGGTTGTATAACCTGGGCGACCTTGGTTTCAGTGACTTCGCCGGATCCGGCATCGTCCACTTGGCAGGCGCGGCCGCCGCTCTTGCGGGTGTACTGCTGCTGGGCGCACGGAAAGGCAAATACGGTCCCAAGGGCGAAATTCGCGCAATACCTGGTTCTAACCTCCCCTTGGCTGCTTTGGGCACCTTTATCCTCTGGATGGGCTGGTTTGGCTTCAACGGCGGTTCTGTTTTGAAACTGGGGGATATCGCCAGTGCCAACTCCGTTGCCATGGTATTCCTCAACACCAACGCAGCTGCCGCAGGTGGCGCCATAGCCGCCCTGATAACCGGTCGCCTACTGTTCGGTAAAGCGGATTTAACCATGCTTCTTAACGGTGCAATCGCTGGTCTGGTGGTTATTACCGCCGAACCCTCCACTCCAAGTGCCTTGATTGCAACACTCTGGGGCAGCCTGGGCGGTGTCGCTGTGGTGTTCAGCGTTATCTTTCTCGACAAGCTGCGTATCGACGACCCGGTCGGCGCCATCTCGGCTCACGGCGTATGCGGCTTGCTCGGACTGATGCTGGTACCTGTCACCAACGCCGATGCAACCTTCAGCGGGCAATTGATTGGCGCCGCAACCATCTTCGGTTGGGTGTTCCTCGCCAGCCTGCTGACATGGGGCATCATCAAGGCGGTAATGGGAGTAAGAGTCAGCGAACAGGACGAGTACGAGGGCGTTGATTTGTCTGAGTGTGGCATGGAGGCTTATCCGGAGTTTGTTACCGGGAAGTGATACAGATTCTATCCATGCTAAAAGGGGTGCCAAATGGCACCCCTTTTTTTCAAGCGGAGCTAAATCTTAACTTTCACCCGGACGTGTCTCATCTTCAAGGGCATCGATCATGAACTGCGGCATAGCCAGCGCTCCGTGGTGAATGCCGCTGTTGTAATAGCGGGTCACGAAGGGGCGTTTATTGGCGTCGTCTTCGCGGAAATACCTCAGCGGATTGTCTTTGCTGGCCATGGTGCAGCTCCACCAGCCGGTGGGGTATACAGGCTGAGGGAACGGCATGGTTTGTACGTGGTCGAAGCCAGCTTTGCGCATGTCGTTGTGCATGTCTTTGATAATGGTATCCGTGTGCAGCAACGGCGATTCGCTCTGCTGCACGATAATACCGCCCTCACCCAGCGCAAGCATGGCATCGCGATAGAAATCCAGAGCAAACAGTCCTTCAGCAGGGCCGACCGGGTCGGTACTGTCAATGATGATGATATCGATGCTGCCAGGATCTACTTCCCGCATCCACTGAACCCCGTCACCAAAGAAAAAGTTGGCTCGTGGGTCATCATTGGATTCACACAGTTCAGGGAAGTACTCTTCCGACATGCGGGTGACACGCTCGTCGATTTCAACTTGCCATGCCTCTTCAACGTCTGGGTGCTTCAGCACTTCCTTCAAGGTGCCGCAGTCGCCGCCACCCACAATCACTACCTTTTTCGGTTTTTTATGGGTGAAGAGCACCGGATGGGTCATCATCTCGTGGTAGAGAAAGTTATCCCGAGTAGTCAGCATCACGCAGCCATCCAGCACCATGAGGTTGCCGAAAGTTTCGGTTTCGTAGATTTCCAGTTTCTGAAACGGTGTTTGCTCTTCGTGCAGTTTCTTCTTCACCTGAAGGGAGAAGGCGGTTCCCTGATCCTGGAATACTTCGGTGAACCAATCGTTATTCAGCGTTGTCATGGTGCTCTCCTGCAAAACCCTGGTGCAATGGCCAAAACCGGTATTGTAGGGGCGTGTGCCGGTCAGCCATAGTGTTTGTTGGCAATTATTGTGGTTTAGCCCTGTTGCCGAAAAATCGATGGCCACAGCCTCTTTCAGCTGCAAAGGCTAAACCCTACAATACCAGCCAGGCAGCCGGCCTGCCCGGCCCAGGTTTTCCATAAGGATTGCAAGCATGAGCAACACCAGCGCCTCCCCGGCTCACAAGGTTTACAACATCACCCAATGGAGCGATGGCTATATCGGCGTTAATCCCGAGGGCGAGGTTGTTATTCGGCCAAACCGAGGCAAGAACGATGCGGAGATCAACCTGCCGGAGCTAACTCGGTCGTTAGTGGGCTCCGGGCTTCAACTGCCTGTGCTGATCCGTTTTACAGACATTCTTCACGACCGGGTGAACAAGCTGTGCAACTCGTTCAACAAAGTAACCGCTGAGCATGGCTATAAAGGGCAATACACAGCGGTTTACCCCATCAAGGTCAACCAGCAGCGGCGAGTAGTCGAAGAACTGATGGCGGCAGAACCGGCTGCCAGCAACGGCCAAATCGGCCTGGAGGCCGGCAGCAAGCCAGAGCTCATGGCCGTGCTGGCACTGGCCAGGCAAGCTGGCTCGGTTATCGTGTGCAACGGCTACAAGGATAGAGAGTACATCCGCCTGGCGCTTATCGGCCAGAAGCTGGGCCACCGGGTGTTTATTGTGGTGGAGAAACAATCAGAGCTGCCGCTGATCCTGGAAGAAGCCGCAAAGCTGGAGGTCTCTCCCCTTATTGGTGTTCGGGTTCGCTTGGCCACCATTGGCAAGGGTAACTGGCAGAACACAGGCGGCGAGAAGTCCAAGTTCGGCCTGTCTGCCAGCCAGGTTCTGGATGTGGTGAACACTCTGCGCCAGGCCGATGCCCTGGATACCCTGCAACTTCTGCACTTCCACCTGGGTTCCCAGATAGCCAATATTCGCGATATTCAGACCGGGTTGCGGGAATGTGCGCGCTTTTACAGCGAACTGAGGCACATGGGTGCCCCGGTGAACACTGTGGATATTGGCGGTGGTCTGGGAGTTGATTACGAGGGTACCCGCTCCCGCAGCGCCTGTTCCATGAATTACACAATGTATGAGTACGCCTACAACGTGGTGCGCGTGCTGCAAGCTGAGTGCGATCGTTACAACCTTCCGCATCCAGATCTGATCAGCGAATCCGGCCGGGCACTGACCGCACACCATTCTGTGCTGGTGACCAATGTGATCGACCATGAGGAGCCGGAAGATCACTCGGCCAAACAGCCAGAGCAGGATGCACCGGCACCTCTGCAGGATCTATGGCGTGACCTGAAGAGCCTGGAAGACCCCGAATCCCCGCGCTCGTTGGCAGAAATTTATCACGACGTGCTGCACGCCATGTCAGATGTTCACGGCCAGTTTGCCCACGGTACGCTGTCTCTGCAGGAGCGTGCAGATTCGGAAATACTCTATATTCGCTGCTGTCGTTTGCTTCATGGTCAGCTGGACAGAAACAGCCGCGCCCACCGTGAGATCATTGACGAGCTGAACGAAAAGCTTGCTGCGAAGCTGTTTGTAAACTTCTCGCTGTTTCAATCATTGCCGGATGTGTGGGGGATCGATCAGATATTCCCGGTAATGCCGGTGAATGGTCTTAACCGCCCGCTTACCCGCAGAGCCGTTATTCAAGACATCACTTGTGATTCGGATGGTCGTATCGATCGCTATGTGGATGGCCAAGGCACGGAAACCACACTCCCCCTACCCGAGGAGAAGCCCGGCGAGGCTTTGCTGATGGGTTTTTTCATGACCGGCGCCTACCAGGAAATCCTGGGGGATATGCACAACCTGTTTGGTGACACGCATTCTGTAGACGTGCGCCTGAACGAAGCCGGGAGCTACAATATCAACACGCCCATTATCGGCGACACAGTGGCCCATGTGCTCAGGTATGTGAACTTCGAACCCAACAACCTGCTGCAAGCTTACCGCGACAAGTTCGCTGCAAGCGGCCTGCCTGAAGGTATCCAATCCGCGCTGCAGGAAGAGCTGGCTGCCGGGCTTGAGGGGTACACCTATCTCGAAGAATAGGCGTTTCTTTCGATACCAGACTGATCCGCACTGAAATCCGCCCCGTAAATACGGTGACTGACATTCTCGGGGCGAGTGCATAGAATGAATACCGTAACAAACATAAATCATGCAACAGTCAAGGAGCGTCCGGTGACCACACTGGATCAACAGCCAGCACGTGCCGAGGGCCGAAAGGACCCTTGGAGCCAGTTGTTGGTGAAGGTGGGGAAAAGCCAGGACCGCCAAGCCTATCACTCCTTGTTTGAGCACTTCGCACCACAGCTCAAGTACTACGCTATGGCAAACGGCATGGCCACTCACGCAGATGAGCTGGTACAGGAAGTATTCGTTTCTATCTGGCGCAAGGCCAGCCTTTATGACTGGCAAAAAGCCGCAGCCTCCACCTGGATTTTCACCATCGCACGTAACCAGCGCATTGATATGTTGCGCAAGATGCGCCGAACCAGTGTTGAAATGGCGGTTGAAACCGAAGATCTTTGGCAGATTCCCGGAGAAGACGACAACCAACCGGTAACCTCTCTGCACCGGCTCATGTCTGAGCGGCGCGTAAGGGAGTCGCTCAGCCAGCTGCCTGAAGATCAAATTACGGTCATTGCCAAGGTATACATGGAGCAGAAGTCCCACCAGATGGTGGCCGACGAACTGAACATTCCCCTGGGCACTGTGAAGAGCCGGGTGCGCCTGGCGCTAAGCAAACTGAAAGTGATTTTGCAGGATCAGAACGTATGACACGGCATCATCCCGATAGCCTGAGCCTGATGGAATACAGTGCGGGCAACCTGAGCGAACCCCACGCTCTGTGCATCCGCCTCCATCTCGATAAATGCTCACATTGCCGCCACCAGGTTGACACCCTCGACAGCCTTGGTGCTGTGATGATGGAGCAGCAGCCAAAAGTCAGCGTTTCCGGGGCGATGTTCGACGATATTCTTGCCAGAATTGACAGCTCTCCGGAGCTCAAACCACAAGCGACCGTGCAGCCAAAGACGAGCCTTCTCCAGAAACTGTTAGGTGAAGACATCAACAATTTGCCCTGGAAACGACAACTGGGGGATGTCAGCGTTCTGGACATCACCGAAAAGTTTCCGGGCCAGAATGAGCAGGTTGTCTTACAGAAACTGGTAGCAGGAGGCAAGGCGCCCGCTCACACCCATCGTGGCACAGAAACAACCATCGTGTTGCAGGGAATGTTCTCTGACCAGAAAGGCGTATTCAACCAATGGGATTTTGTGGTTCTGAATGAACAGGATGAACACAAGCCCATCGCACTGGGTTCAGATGACTGCATTACGCTTTCGGTTCTGAGTGCTCCATTGAAGCTGACGGGCACCTTCACTCGTTTGCTGAACCCGTTTATACGCTGACTTTCCACGCCCATTTCGGTTTACTGCC
Organism: Marinobacter sp. KMM 10035; assembly: GCF_046537445.1. Taxonomy (NCBI): domain Bacteria; kingdom Pseudomonadati; phylum Pseudomonadota; class Gammaproteobacteria; order Pseudomonadales; family Marinobacteraceae; genus Marinobacter; species Marinobacter sp. KMM 10035. Next base: position 101,783 of record NZ_JBBVMG010000001.1, read on the forward strand.
GCTTTAGCTGCCCATTACCACGGCAAGCTTGAGCCGTCCCAGCTCCTAAAGCGGCTCTTCTCCTTCTGTGTGCTATCCCGCCAATAACTGACAACAGATTCCCGGCGGTCTCAGCCGGGCTGTGCACCTGCAGCTGCCCCAGACCGAATAAACCGGTGAACCACCGAATTAAAACAGCCGTATGAATTGGTAATAACACCAGCAAAAGACAAAAAGCGCTCACCAAGGAGAATGCTCATGCAATACCAGGCTCCAGCAAATGATCTTCGCTTTCTGTTGTTTGAAGTACTGGATGTTGACCGGCTTCACGAACTGGAAAAGTACGCCGATGCCACACCGGATCTTATTTCTGCAGTGATTGATGAAGCCGGCAAGCTGGCTGCCGAAGTCATTCAGCCCACCAACCAGAATGGTGATCGTGAAGGCTGCCACTACGATCCTGGAACCCATGATGTGAAAACACCACAAGGGTTCAAGGAAGCCTATAAAAAGTTTGTGGAAGGCGGCTGGACGGCTCTGGATGCACCCGTAGAATTTGGCGGCCAAGGCCTGCCCCACACCCTCAAGTTTGTGGTGGATGAAATGGTGTGTTCCACCAACCTGTCTCTGGGCATGTACCCGGGGCTGACCCATGGCGCCATCAGCGCTCTTTACGCCCACGGATCTGACGAACTGAAGCAAACCTATCTGGAAAAGCTGATCTCCGGTGAATGGACAGGCACCATGTGTCTGACAGAACCCCAATGTGGCACCGACCTCGGTATGATTCGCACCCGCGCCACGCCGAATGATGATGGCAGCTACGCCATTGAGGGCACCAAAATCTGGATTACCGGCGGCGAACACGATCTCACTGACAATATCGTGCATTTGGTGCTAGCCAAGTTGCCCGGCGCGCCGGATACCACTAAAGGCATTTCCCTGTTTATAGTGCCCAAGTTTCTGCCGGAATCCGGCGAGCGCAACCCGACGTTCTGTGGTGGCCTGGAGCACAAAATGGGTATCAAGGGCTCCGCCACCTGCGTGATGAACTTTGAGGGCGCCAAAGGCTGGCTGGTAGGCGAGGCGAACGATGGCATGCGCTCCATGTTCACCATGATGAACGAAGCCCGCCTGATGGTTGGCATGCAGGGCCTGGGCCTTGCGGAAATGGCCTACCAGGAGAGCCTCGCATTTGCCAAAGAGCGTCTGCAAAGCCGTTCCCTGAGCGGCCCGAAGAACCCGAATGGCCCGGCAGACCCGATCATCGTGCACCCGGATGTGCGTCGAATGCTGATGCGCCAGAAGGTCCTGAATGAAGGTATGCGTGCTTTGGCGTTGTTTACCGGTCACCAGCTGGACCTCTCAGTCGCCCACACCGATGAATCCACACGCGAATCGGCGGATGATCTGGTGCAACTGCTCACCCCCGTAGTCAAAGCGTTTCTGACCGACGAAGGCGCCAATAATGCCAATACAGGTCTGCAGGTACTTGGCGGCTCTGGTTTCACCACCGACTGGCCATTGGAACAGCTGGTTCGTGATGGCCGTATTGCCCGCATCTACGAAGGTACAAACGGTATTCAGGCGATGGATCTGGTGGGCCGGAAACTGAGCTTGAAAGACGGGCAGCTTGTGCGCACTTTATTTGGTGTACTCTCAGGCTACCTGAAGGACAACCCGGAAGCGCCTCATCGCGAAGACCTGAAAGGTGCCATGGGTGCGCTGGAAAAAGCTACCATGTGGCTGGCAACCTACGCCCCGAAAGATCCTGAGCAGGCCGGCGCAGCAGCCACACCTTATTTGCGTTTGATGGCGCTGACGGTTGTCGGCTATATGTGGTCGCGCATGGCAAATGTGGCGAGTCAGCAGCTTGCGGCAGGAGAAGGCAACAAGCCGTTATTGGAGGCCAAGTTGGTGTCTGCCCGCTTCTATTTTGACAAGCTGTTGCCGGAAATTCACTGGTTGTTGAGCGACATTGAGAGTGGAAAGGACACTCTTATGGCTATGGAGGACGCTCACTGGGCTGCCTGAGCCCTCAGCCAGACATTCTTGATTAAGCCACACAATGCGTGGCTTTTTTCACCTGTTTTATGTCTGCTCAGACACTAGGGTATAATCGCGCCCTTGATTTCATCCGGCTAGCGCCCGGATCCAAACGGAGACCCCATGAACACCGACGACTATGCTCTCCGCTTTGGCGGCATTGAACGCCTTTACGGGCGCCGCGCCCTGCACGCCTTCCGCGATGCCCACGTTGCAGTAATCGGCTTGGGCGGAGTGGGTTCCTGGGCGGCGGAGGCATTAGCCCGCAGTGGCGTTGGCACTATTACACTGGTCGACATGGATGATATCTGTGTGTCCAACACCAACCGCCAGCTCCATGCTCTGGAAGGCCAGTACGGGCGCACCAAAACCGATGCCATGGCGGATCGGCTGAAAGCCATCAATCCCCATGCCGATATCCGTGTTCATTTTGGCTTTCTCACTCTGAAAAACCTGGCCGAGCTGATCACCCCAGACATGACAGCGGTGGTAGACGCCATAGACAGCGTGAAACCCAAGGCGGCCCTGATTGCCCACTGCCAACGGGGCAAGATCCCCATCGTCTGCGCCGGAGGCGCGGGTGGCCAAACAGATCCCACTAAAATTCTGGTGGCAGACCTCAGCAAAACCACACAGGATCCGTTACTGGCGAAGGTTCGTAATCTCCTGCGCCGGGAATACGATTTTTCTCGTAATCCAAAGCGGCGATTTGGGATCGAGGCCGTATACTCAACTGAACAACTCACATATCCTGCCGGAGATGGCGAAATTTGCCTGCAAAAGCCTGCAACCTCGGGCCCCACACGGCTAGACTGCGCCACCGGCTTTGGCGCCGCCTGCCCTGTTACGGCCAGCTTTGGCCTGTTTGCAGCTTCCCGGCTGTTAAATCGCATTGCAAAACGCGCTAACCAATAATCACACGGGTTCCAGATCTTTATGCCAGCCAGCACAGTCCTGATTCTTGCCATCATTGGTATTCTTTCACTGTCGTTTCAATGGCTTGCCTGGCGTGTGCGCGTGCCTGCCATTCTTTTTCTGCTTGCCGGCGGTATTCTGGTGGGCCCGGTACTGGGTTTTCTGAAGCCCGACGAAGTATTCGGTGACCTGCTATTTCCCATGGTCTCATTGGCGGTTGCCATCATTCTGTTCGAAGGCAGCCTGACTCTGCGCTTTGATGAGATTCGCGGGCACAGCAAAATGACCCGCAATCTCATATTCGTTGGTTCTGTTGTTACCGGGATTATTGCCACTCTGGCTGCACGCTGGGTATTGGAGATTTCATGGGCTGTTGCCATGCTTTTTGGTGCAATTTCTGTTGTCACAGGGCCAACCGTGATCGCGCCCCTGCTTCGCTCTGTGCGCCCGAGCGCCAAGCTGGCCAATATCCTGCGCTGGGAAGGCATCATTATCGACCCTGTAGGTGCCCTGTTAGCGGTTCTGGTATTCGAGGGCATAGTGTCATGGGGTCAGGGGAACGTGTTCGGCCATTCCCTGTATATCTTCGGTAAAACCCTGGTCATCGGCTTCACCACTGGTGCTCTGGCGGGTTATCTGAATGGCTTGGTGCTGCGCAAGCACCTGATGCCGCACTACTTGCACAACGCCGCAACACTCACCTTTATGCTGGGTGTCTACGCCTTCTCCAATGAAATGGCCCACGAATCCGGCCTGCTCACCGTTACGGTCATGGGCATCTGGATGGCCAATATGAAGCAGGTTTCTGTAGACAGTATTCTGGAGTTCAAGGAGTCCCTGAGCGTACTGCTGATTTCGGCTTTGTTTATCATCCTCGCCGCCCGGGTCGAGTTTGCTGCCATTGCGGATCTGGGCTGGGGATTGGCCGTGGTTCTCGCTGTTCTGATGCTGGTCGCCCGGCCACTCAGCGTATTTCTTTCGGCCATAGGCACTGATCTGAACTTGCGTGAAAAGCTGTTCTTAAGCTGGATTGCGCCAAGAGGCATTGTTGCGGCTGCTGTTTCTGCCCTGTTCGCCTTCCAGCTTCAAAACCTAGGCTACGAAAGCGCAGCCGCCCTTGTGCCCATGGTGTTCGTATTGATTATTGCCACTGTTACGCTGCAAAGCCTGACTGCACGGCCTATCGCCCGATTGCTCAAAGTCACCGAGCCGGCTGAGTATGGTTTTCTGATTTTAGGCGCTAACCCGGTGGCCCGTATGATTGGGCAAGCTCTCAAAAAACATGACGTTCCGGTAGCTTTGGCGGACACCAACTGGGAGAACGTGCGCCAGGCGCGGATGGACAACTTGAAGGTGTATTTCGGTAACCCGATTTCCGAGCATGCCTCAACTCACCTTGATCTCACTGGAATCGGCAACCTGCTGGTTATCTCTCCGTACAAACACATGAACTCGCTGGCCACCTACCACTTCCTCGATTGGTTCGGTGACACCAGCGTATTCAGCCTTTCGGAAGGCGACCAGGATCAGAAGGCTCGGCACCAGACCGCAGGGAAGATTCAGATGACTCGCGGCCTGTTCGACGACGTGAGCTACGCCAAACTTGCGAGCCTGGCGAGCCAGGGGTACACGGTAAAAACCACCCAGCTCAGCGAAGAGTTTGAATACAACGACTTTCTGGCGAAGTACCAGGGAGAGGCCTTGGTACTGTTTGTATTTGACAGCAAGAGCCGCATCAAACCAGTGCGCAGCATGGATGATCTGAAACCAGATGATGACTGGATCCTGATAAGCCTGGTGCCACCACAAGACCGCAAAGAACGGAAAAGCAGAGAAAGTAATGGGGAAGGAGCAGAGCCTTCGGCTATGGGTAAGGAGCCTTCGGCCATGGGCAAAGAGCCCTCGGCCCCCGGGAAGGAGGCCTCAGCTTCAGAGGGCGACTCCTCAACAGAAAGCTCGTCCCCCAGAAGCTGAATTCAGCAAAAGTACTTCAGGGCTAGCTGCAATCCAGAACCAGCTTGCCCCGCACATGCCCACCCTCAAGTAGTTCGTGGGCTTGTGCCGCCTGATCCAGCTTAAAAGCCTTCTCAATGTGCACCTTCACATCACCGTCTTCAATCAGCTCGGCAATTTCATCAAGGTGAAACACATCCGGGCGCACGGTCATGCCGTAAGCCTTCAGCCCCTGGGCTTCGGCGGCGCTGATAACCTCATCGGCTGTCACCGTCGGAATAGTAACCAACACGCCGCTCTCCCCAAGCGTTCGCAGGGAGCGTTTGCCCGTCTCACCGCCAACCAGATCCAACACAACATCCAGCCCAAAGCATTCGTCAGCAAAATCTGTGGTGTTGTAGTCGATCACTTCGTGCACACCCAGCTCCGCAAGGAAATCACGATTGCCTGCAGAGGCCGTGGCAATAACGTGAGCCCCATGTGCAAGTGCAAACTGCACCGCCAAGTGCCCCACACCGCCAGCGCCTGCGTGCACAAGAATTTTCTGGCCTGGCGCAAGCTCTGCCACCTCAAACAGCGCCTGCCAGGCTGTGAGTGCCGCCAGCGGCAAGGCACCTGCGGTTACAAGATCAAGCTCCTCGGGCACAACGGCCAATTCATCTGCTGCCGCCAGGGCGTATTCGGAATAGCCCCCACCATTCAATGGAAAGCCCACCAACCCCATAACCCGGTCGCCGGGTGCCAAGGTGGTTACGCCATCACCGATGGCAACAACTTCCCCAGCCACATCGTAGCCTGGAGTCCAGGGCAGCGAACTCTCTATCTGCTGAGCTACAAATCCGAAGCCTTTACGGGTTTTCCAGTCGATAGGATTCACCCCAGCGCCGTGAACACGAATTAGCACCTCACCTTGATGTGGCGATGGAATCTCTGAGCTGACAACGTCCAAAACATCACGCTCACCAAATTGGTGGTAGACCACCTTTTTCATGGACGATTCAGAATGCTGATCAATGGGGGTATCCATGGGTCTCTCCGCAAAGGGTGCCGATAGTGATTGATTTGGATGGGGCGCTTTATTCTATTTTCAGACTACCAGAAGTTGACAGTAATAGTGACTGGCCACCAACTTACAAACCTTTCCCGCCGTCTATACTGGCGGCTTTCAAGATGTCGGCAAATTCTTTCGGTGCCCGGGAGGGACGCTGGGTTTTCAGATCCACGCAGGCGTGAGTCGACATTGCCCGCACCAGAGTTCTCCCATCGGCTGGTCGCACCAGCTGGAACTGCCGTGCAGAACGAAAACGGCCGTCGAAGCCGGTAAGCCAAGTGCCCAAAATCAGCCGATCACCCGGGTTGGCAGATGCAAGATAATCGATCTCTGTACGGGTGATTGCCATAGCTTTGCCAGTGGCTTCATGTAGTTCCCAGGTCATACCGAGACTCTTGATGTGCGCCCAGCTGACGTCTTCGAGCCAGCGCACATAGACCACATTGTTGGCGTGCCCCAACTCGTCGGTATCCTCCTCAACCACCTGGATCTCAAGGGTATAGGGGTCAGGAAGATCCCATTGTATTGGCTTCTGTTCGGTCATTACCGCTCTCCAAGGCCCGGAACATCCTGCAACGGCAAACGCCCGATGCGATCATTGTGCAATGAGCCAAAATACAGGTAATCACCGTGGGGGTTAACCGACGTAATTTCCTGCAAATGTTTGCCCTCGGTGTCGTGCAGACTGGTGATGACCTCTCCTTCCCCATTAAACGCTACCACCAGACCATATTCCTGAGGTGCAGGCTGAAAGCTCTGCGGCAGTTTGGCAACCAGTTCTTTGAGCCAGGGTTTGGGGTGTAACTTATCAATATTGGCATTCCGGAGTGTAGGAAAGGCTACCCAGAACCTACCCTGGTCATCCACCGCAAGATTGTCGGGAAAGCCTGGCAGGTTTTCTGCAAAAATCTCTGCCTGGCCAGCTTTCGGGCCATTTATCCAGTATTTATGAATGCGATATTTCCAGGTTTCATTCACCAGCAGGTAATCGCCATCCGGTGCCACCGCAACGCCGTTGGCAAAATGCAGGTCTCTCAGCAAAACCTCGGTTGCACCGGTTTCCGGGGTATACCGCAAAAGCCGACCATGGGGGCGCATTTCAAAAAGATCGAGAAGGTAGTCATGCTGGTAGAAACGGGAACTGGCATCGGAGAAATAGATGCGCCCATCAGAAGCGATATCCAGATCATCTGTAAACCGGAAGGGTACTCCCTCAGCCTCCGTGCTCAACACCGTAATCTCGCCGTCAGGCGTCACGGACAGCAGGCCCTTCCATGCATCCGCGACAATCAAGTTGCCACTCTGATCAAACACCATGCCCAAGGGGCGGCCTCCGGTAGACAACCAGTTTTCAACCCGACCATCGGGAAACACCCTCACAATGTAACCGTCTTGGGTGCCGGCAAAAACCACACCTTCGGAGCTAACGGCTGTGTCTTCCGGGCCATAAACCTGGCCCTTTGCCAACAATTTCGCCTGCCGTAGATGCTCATTCGGGGTAAGCAAACCCGTCATCGATTCCGGGGCTGGCGGCTGCCAGGCTTTGGCATCAATAGGGGATGGCGCCATAAAAAGGCCACCCAGAAGAATAAACAAAACCACTAACCCACCCATCAACCACTTCATACGCTCAACCTGTGTTTGTTGTTTTTTTTAAAGGCTTAAACGGCATCCTTCCCCGTCAAAAACTGCTGACACAACGCCACGAAGGTGTCAGTCTTTTCCGCATGCAGCCAGTGCCCGGTGCCATCAATCACCTCCAGCTGCGCCTCAGGGAACAGCCGGTAGATTTCCTCACGATGTTTTTCCTGAATATAGGCCGAATCAGCGCCTTTCAAAAACAAAACCGGGCCTTTATAGGGCGTATCGCCTTCTGGTGCGGCAGCCAGATTGGCATAGCAGGCATCAATCGCTTCCAGGTTCAGGCGCCACCGATATACAGATCCGTCTTTTGGCTGGTCCTCGTTCGGAATACGTTCCAGATTCATCAGCAAAAACTGCCGGACACCTGGTGTCTCAACAAACTCAGCCAGTTGTTTATCGGCATCACGGCGGGAGCGCACGCTTGCAAGATCGACTCTCATCATGCCCTCAAGAATCGCATCGTGTCCGGCTTTGTAGGCAACCGGAGCGATGTCGGCAACGATCAGCTTTTCCACCCGCTCTGGTGCTTGCAAAGCAACCTGCATGGCAACCTTGCCACCCATCGAGTGCCCTAGCAGGCAGGCTTTATCGAGCCCCTGCTCATCCATGTAGGCTATGACATCCCCCGCCATGGAAGGGTAGTCCATGGTGTCGGCATGGAAAGAACTGCCGTGGTTACGCAAATCCAGACCATGAACCTGCCAGTTTGTATGGAACTTACGGGCTATAGCGCCCAGATTTTCCAGCGCGCCAAAAACGCCATGCATCAGAATAAGTGGGGCACCTTCTCCGGTAATTCGATGGTTCAGTATTACACTCATGGGCAGGCTGTCTCCGTCAGGTATCACAATGTTCAGATGCGGATACATTAACACTGCCAGTCAGGCGAGCAAGGGGAAGGATTGTCGGCGAAGCTTTCCTGGGGGCAGAAAAAAACCGGGCAGTGCCCGGTTATTAAAGTCATAAGCTGGTTTACTGAGCAATTAGCAGTAGTAAATCTCGCCAAGATATTCTGCCAGCGCTGCTACGTTTTTGCGCTCAAACTCTGTACTCGGTACAAAAATGACTGGTTTCATAAAACATCTCCTTGATGAGTTATCCATTACTTCAACCTGTGGCTTAAATGCTATCGTTACAAGAGGTGAAGTGCGTTGACAGACTGTCCCAATCGTTTGACATTTTGTAACAAACCCATGACAACCCGTTAATGAGCCTGTAAATGTGACCCAAACGCCTATCAGCACGACAACAACACCCTTTGTTGCTGCATCCAGTACGCTGGCGCTGGCTCACTACCTGAACCGCCAGGGTGTACTGAACAGGCAACGGGTTGAGCAGATTCTTGGTATGGACCTGTCAGCACTCAGGGAGCCAGACAGGCGTGTACCCGCGCAGGCACACTACCGGCTTTGGGATCATGCCGAGCGAGTCACCGGCGACCCCGCCGTGGGCCTGAAAGCCGGCCAGATTATTGACCCCGAACGTATGGGGCTGGTGGGGCATGTGTTCTTCAACTGCGACACCTTGGGCGAAGCGGTCACCCAATACGTGCGCCTGCACAGACTCATTAATGAATCCGTGATACTAAGCTTTGAGCAGGTTGGCGACCTGGTCATTCTGACCTGGCAAGCGGACTCGCCGGAACACTACTGTCGCCAGGATATGGACCGGACAATAGCCGCTGCCTTGTCCCGGGGCCGGCATTTTATCTATTCCGGGCTGACTGTCGAGTGGGCAGAAATTGCTCACCCTCGTCCGGACTACGCCGATAAATATGAGACTCTTCTGGGCGGGCCCGTGGTATTCGGAGCCGCGGTGACCCGGCTGGCCATCCACAGTCGCCACATGAGCCACCCGATACCCCACCGCAATCCCTATGTGTATTCAGCCGTCCTGAAACAGGTCAACGGTCTGTTGGCGCGCCTGCAAACCCGGCGCTCTTTCAGTCGCAAAATACGCAAACTGATATCGCGCCAGATGTCGACGGAAAAGATTGATGCAGATACTCTGGCACGGCAGTTCCACATGAGTCGCCAAACCCTGTACCGGAGGCTGAAAAAGGAAGGTTACAGTTTTCATGAACTTGTAGAGCATGTGCGCAAAGACAAGGCTCTGCGCTACGTTGCGTCTGACCAGTTCGCTCTGGGTGAAATCGCCTTTTTGCTCGGTTTCTCCGAACTCAGTGCGTTCAGCCGCGCGTTCAAGCGCTGGACCGGCATGGCCCCAGCCCAATACCGCGAGCAGCACCTTACTCCAAAAGCGGATGAATGATGCCTGATACCTCATTAGTGGCCCTTGCTGTCAGCCTGCTCTATCTGGGCTCGGCGGCCTGTATTTATCGAATTCTGCTCACCTACCGCACCACTCAGGGCGCCATCGCCTGGATCATTGGTCTGCTAGGCCTGCCCTATATTGCAGTGCCACTCTTCCTGGTCTTGGGACGTTCGCGATTCGGCGGGTACGTTAAAGCGCGGCGGATGGGAGACAAGTCCCTCACGGCCCTGCTCAAACGCTTTGAACAGCACACCACATCTCTCTCCATGCTGGAGCAACAGCATCTTGATGAGCAGCTCCAGGTTCTTTGCAGGCTCGGGCGGCAGCCGTTCACCGAGGGCAACAAATGCACGCTACTCAAGGATGGCGAAGCGACGTTTGAGGCGCTGATTTCGGCGATGGAGAGCGCCACTTCCTATATTCTTCTGGAGTTCTATATTGTTCGCTCAGACAAGATTGGCCAACGCATCAAAACGACCCTTGAAAAAAAGCTTTCAGAGGGAGTGCAGGTGTGGTTTCTCTATGACGACGTTGGCAGCTTCGGCCTGTCCCGCCGCTATCTGAAAGAACTGGCAAAAGCCGGCGCCAAGGTGGCTTCGTTCGGCGACGGAAACATTCGGCGCCGGCGGTTTCAGATCAATTTCCGCAATCATCGAAAACTGCTGGTCTGCGATGGAAGAATCGGTTTTGTCGGGGGCATCAACCTCGGCGATGAGTATATGGGCACTGCACTGGGCGAGGAGTTCTGGCGAGATACCCACTGCAGGATAGAAGGCCCCGCCGTGACCGGGTTGCAGCTTGCCTGGCTGGAAGACTGGAACTGGGCAAGCAATGAATTCCCCGACCTGGACTGGACTCCCAAGGAAACACTGCCTGGCAATGAACAGGTGCTGGTACTCCCCACTGGCCCGGCGGATACCTGGGAAACCTGCACACTGTTTTTCCTGAGCTGTATCAACAATGCCCGCTCCCGCATCTGGATCGCCTCCCCTTATTTTGTTCCAGATGTTCAGGTTGTGAACGCGCTGCAGCTCGCTGCCCTCCGGGGGGTGGACGTACGAATCATAATTCCGGAAAAATCAGACAGCCGACTGGTTGGATTGGCAGCCTATTCCTATTTGATTCAAGCCAACCAGGCTGGCATTGGTATTTATCGTTACCAGCCCGGCTTTATGCATCAGAAGGTTGTCCTCGTGGATGATCACTATGCCGCTGTGGGCACGGCAAACCTGGACAACCGCTCTATGCGCCTGAACTTCGAGATAATGGCTATCAACACCTCAGAAGCCTTTGTTTCCGATGTAGCTACCATGCTCACCGAGGACCTTTCCTATTGCCGAAAAATGACAAAAGAGGATTATCAGGATCGCTCCATTGCCTTCCGGCTGACGTGCCGTGCCGTTCGGCTTCTGGCGCCTTTGCTCTAGCTTGGCCTGGCCTCAAATCACAGGAACACTGGCTCCGCTATGGATGAATATGCGATTATCCCCAATATTCATTCACTTAAGCCCAGCGAACACCACCCATGAAGTCCTTCCAGCCCAAGGTAACGCTGACCGAGCAGGTCGCCCGTCACATCGAAAACCTGATTGTTTTCGGCCAGCTTAGCTCCGGCGAGCGCATTTACGAGGCTGCCATGGCCAAAAGTATGGAAGTCAGCCACGGCTCTATCCGGGAAGGTCTGTTACTTCTCGAAAAGCGTCACTTGGTCAAGAACGTGCCGCGCAAGGGCGCTTTTGTGACGGAGCTGGATGATTATTTTGTGCGCAGCCTTTACGAAACACTGGAGCTGTACCTGACCCATACCGGTCAAAAACTCGCCCGCCAGTGGCAACCAAAAGACATTGAGCGGTTAGAGCAGCTGTATCAACAAATGGAAGCTCATTTTCATAACAATGACTTGATGGCTTTTCTGGATTTGGGCATTGAGTATACCCAAGCGTCTCTCGCCTACGCTGACAACTATTTTATCGTTGCGGCAATTGAAGACCTATGGCCTTCGGCACGACGTTGCGCCTTCGCGGCCTTCAAAAGTGGCGGAAGTCGCCTCCTGGAAGACAACTTGGAGCACATGCGGGAATCGATCAGCGCACTCAAGGACAGAGACGAAGAGAGGCTGGCCGCCATCCTCCACCAATATGCTAACCAGCAGTGTCAGCAGGTGCGGGAGGCGACAGCCACCACCGATGGCCCAGGCAAAAAGATCTAATAAAAAAGCTGCGTGAACGAAAATCCAATGTTCAGATAAACCGTCCAGTTATCCTGGTTGCTGTAGGCTGTTGCAAGCTGCACGGGGCCAAGAAATGTATCGAGCCCGGCAAATGCACTCCATGATCTCACCGAGCTCGCCCAACTGGCATCACTGAGCGATTCCCAGGCATTTCCCGTCTCAAACCCCATGCCGGCAAACCATGGGGTAATAGGCCCACCGAACGACTGGCTGGCATAAACAGACCCCATGGCCGCACTGTCGCCCGTAATCTGACCGGGCGCATAGGCAGACAAACGCCGAAACCCTCCAAGACGAATCGCATTTTCAATCCCGGGTTCCCCGCGAGTGACTGTATGTGCGTAAAGCAGTCCCGTGAGGGTAAAGCTATTCCAGCTGTCAGTGCCAAGTACCATTCCGGTCACCGAATCGAAGTGCCTGTCAGATCCAAGGCTTTCACGCTCCACACGGCCACGAATTCCCGCAAACGCTCCATTTTGGGGGAAGAAGGCATCATCAAGGGAGTCGTGTACCAATTGCAGGCTAAGGTTGCCTTGGTGAACTGCGTCTTCGGGCGCCGTTGTGGTGCCAAGCTGCTGATCTACGGTGGCATACCCTCGGGCATACTCAAACCGGATTTCGGCGTTGCCGCCTAATTCCATACCCAAACCGAGATCTACCTGACTAAACGCCACATCCAATTCAGCAACCCGCTCACCTTCGGAGCCATAAATTCCAAAGGTGTCCTGATAGTACTCCACTCCTGCCACCAGAAACCGCTCATACCCATAATCAATCGGCTGGTACCACTGAGTTCGAATAAAGGGCTCAGTACCGAGTTGCACCCCCGTTTGCCACTCGGCGCCCAACACGTTCAGTTCGGTTACACGTAAGGAGGACGCAAGATTGAAATGAGTGTCGCCGTCAAAGTTGTCTTCATAACTTAGGCCGAACGATAAATAGTTGGGCCCCCAGCTTTTTTCCTGAACCTCTATAAGAAGCAAAATCCCATCCGGAGATGGCGTCTGGGAATAGGACACAATCTCGTAGTACCCAAGCCCATAAATACGTTTCAGGTCTGCTTCCAGCGCTTCTACATCCAGCGGCTCACCGATGGGTTGCCGTATCCGTTCCCGAAGAAACTCGCGGCCCAGGCGACGCTCATGCTTCACCTCAATTCCGGCAACGATATTTTTCCTGTGGGTGGCAGAGGCCATGTGTAATGCGTATAAGTGCCACGCCTCGTCCGACACGGCCAGACGATTCAACTCAACTGCGTTCATTCGGGCACCGCTGGCACCCAATTCAAACAAAACCGAGGCGTTTTCAAAATCTGCAGCACCGTGGCCTTCCAGATCCGGACGGATGAGAATATCTTTCTCATCAAGCATATCCAATTGTGAGTCGGTATTTCGCCGGGTCATGATCGTTGTCAGTTGACCAAATATGGAGAATGCCTCCCGAAGTTCATCTGGCCCCAACAAGGCATCGGTAATATCAACCGCAATGATCAGGTCTGCACCCATATCGCGAGCGACACTGACAGGAAGGTTGGCAGCAATGCCTCCATCAACCAACAAGCGGTCGCCTAACCTGACGGGTGCATAAACACCGGGAATGCTCATACTGGCACGGATGGCTGTAGCAAGATTCCCACTGCCAAGCACCACCATTTCACCGGTTTCAAGATCAGTCGCAACAGCGCGAAAGGGAATAGGTAATCGATCGAAATCTTCTACCAGCGAAACACTGTTTGTCAGTTCGTTGAGGATAAACCCCAGATTCTGACCGGCAATGATGCCGGCACCCACATGCAGGCCATCAAGGCTAACTCCGAGGCCCGGCGCTAGCGGGTATTTCCAGTCGGCCTGTTTCCGGCGAACAGGCTTGTAAACCCTGCCAGGGTCATCCCGGAAGCTCGACAACCAGTCCATCTCAAGAAAGCGGTGCTCAATCTCGGAAACTGGCATGCCAGAGGCATAGAGAGCGCCGACAGCAGAACCTGCGCTGGTTCCCACCACCATGTCCACGGGTATCTTCATTTCCTCCAGCACCCGAAGCACGCCTACATGGGCCATGCCTTTGGCGCCACCGCCGCTTAGCACCAGTCCTATTCGGGGGCGTTCAGCCGCAGTATCACTGGCCGCTGCAGCGAGCGATATGGGCGACACCAAAATCAACCAGGTCAGCGCTAATAATGAGAGCGGCTTCAAAACCGGGCAAGTTCCGTGCGTCTTATGTTCACTTCTTGGGCTCATCGTCTACCAACGAAAGGTGAGACACGTCGGGCACCATCGGTGGAGGGAGATCCCTTTCAACACCTATGTCACTCCCCGGGGGCGCCAGCGTCCAGTCATCAAGATGCTGAAACATGGGTGGTTCTACTTCATCTGGCTCCACCAGCGTTACCCCGACAGGATCGAGCCCCAAGGCTGATCCCGCAAGAATGTCATCAACCTTGTCTCCTGCTACCGGCAAACGGTCACCGGCCTCAACAGCGGGTACCACCGAATGGGGAACTGCTTTAGCGGGGGCTGGTTGGGGCTTGGGAGTGGGTGCAGACGCCGGTGCCGATCTTGCCTGTGTCTGGGCCTCAGGCATGGACTGAACATAAGCAATCATGCCGTGCTTGAGCAACACCTGGCGATACTTTTCGGCCTGATCTTCATCAAGTTTATTGCGGATCACTACAGGGCTGCCGCTGAACATGCGTTCTATCTGCTCAACACTGGCTTTAAACAGCGTGCGGGCATTGTTCCGCGCTGTTGTCATTTCGGTGCCAGAGGCACACTCGCCCTTGAACACGAGCTGAAACATGGGCAACTCTCCTGCTGTCGATTTTCGTTCCATCATAGTTGATAGCGCACTGTCAGGGGAGCCCCTGTTCCCGGAACATACTGTCTAAATGTATGCAAACTGCAAACAATTGAAAAAGGTAGGCTCAACCCCGCGTAATAGACGACAGTATTTGCAATAATCAATCTTAACTAAACATTACATTTCGTTACACGCTATCCGGAAGCTATGCCGGGGGAGCTGCCACCATGACTATTCAACACCTGATCCGTTCGGCAGCTGCTGCAGCTTTACTCAGCACGCCCTTAGCCCAAGCGGAGAATCTGGACATTGTTATGAGCCAGGTATTCCCTCGGGATCAGGCAACTTACATCGGTTTTGAAAGCATTGAGCGTGAAGATGTCCCGGCCACCTCTGCCATCGATCGCAAGTATCTTGTGGTCGACTTTCGTCTTGCGGCAAGCCAACCAGCAGCAGAACATCTCCAGGCCAGCGTTCACAAAGTCTGTATGGCTTTGCTGAAAGACCGCGAGTTGGTTCGCAGCCTTTCAGACTCCGGCTATGACATGGTCTCTGTAGCCTTTGATCGCCGCTCCCAGTTCGACTGCCTGTAAACCTGCTTAGTCTTCCCGGCCAAGCAGTTTCGGGAAGGCATCAAGCGCACTGTTAACAGCATCCAGGTTGAACGCCTCTACATCGGCCATCAACTTCTCGCCGTAGCGTGTAACAGACCGTGAACGGTAACGCTGGCCCCACTCCAATACCCGGCGAGCAAAATCGTTCATTTCTTCAGGGTCTCCGCTTTCCCGCACGGCCTCCCACTCATCACCGAAATCGGCAGTCAACTGTTCTTTAAGCCAACCCCGCTCCTGAATACTCAGCGTTTGTGCTAACAGCCTTTCAGATTCCTTGGTTTCGCCTTCGTCCTCGGCTTGATCTCCAGTCGCTTGAACGTCAGGCAGCGTGAGCGTAAAAACAGAACCACTCCCCGGCTCGCTCTCTACACTCAACTCACCGCCCATCATCTGAGCCAGCTTACGGCTGATGGCAAGCCCGAGCCCGGTGCCTCCATAGCGGCGCGTGTTCTGTCCCTCCTGCTGCTCAAAAGCGTCGAAAATACGTTCAAGCTGATCGGGCGGAATGCCGATGCCCGAATCTTTCACCTTGATCGTGAGCCGATAACTTTGTTGTTCAGGTGTTTCTCCAGCTTTGTCCTTTACTGGTTTGACGGTCGCCCGTACAGCGACACCGCCCTCATGGGTAAATTTGATAGCGTTGCCCACAAGATTAAACAGCACCTGCCGGAAACGGGTTTCATCCAGCATCATGGCGACTGGCATGTCAGAACCTACGCTAACCTCGAGCGTGATTCCTTGCTCCCGTGCACGAAGATCAAAAATGTGCCGAACATCATCTAGCAACCGGCGCACGGAAACGGGGGTATAATCCAGGCGCATTTTGCCAGCTTCAATGCGGGACAGATCAAGAATATCGTTGATCAGCATCAGCAAACTGCGACTGCCTGCCCGGATGGCATCCAGATAGTTGCGCTGCTGAGGGTCCGTAACCGTGTTACTGAGCAGATCGCTGTAGCCGATCACCGCATTCATGGGCGTCCGGATTTCATGGGACATATTGGCCAGAAACTCGCTCTTGGTTCGGCTGGCAGCCTCTGCTTTCCGGGCCAGACGTTCCGCCTCCAGCTTGGCGGCTCGCAGCTCATCTTCACTTCGGCGCAGGGCATTTTCTGAACGAATCCGCTCATCCACCTCACGGGAAAGCTTGCGGTTCCAGTAAAGAAAGATCAACACAACAACAATAGCGAGCAGAACAACCCGGCGAACGACGGTGTAATCGGTTTCCTGCTCAATATCCAGATGGATCCAGCGATTGTAGATAGCCTCGGTTTCAGCTGGTTTGAGATTGCCCAGTGCCTTGTTCAGGATTCGGTGAAGCTCCGGGCTGTCCTTTCGTACCGCTAGCCGGAGATCGTACTGATAGGGCGTGATACTGGTAATTCGGAGATTCGAAAGCCCCAGTCTGGCAACGGTATAGCTGACCGCCGGAATATGGGTCACCATTACATCAAGATCACCATTGGACAGCGCAAGCAGCCCGGCTTCTATCGTTGCCGTCGGATAGAGGTCGAGGTTTGGATGGTTGATAAGTAGATAGTCGTGAGCGGCATGGCGGTTGACTACGCCCACACGCTCTGTGCGTAACTCCCTCAGGTCTCCAATAAAACGACCGTCATCCCGGATTGCCAGGGCAATCGGAACATTCACATAAGCCCGGGTAAACAGGAACGACTCTTCTGTTCTCGGGGTGCGCGAAAGACCAGGAAGAATGTCCACCTCTCCAGACATCAGGGCGTGTTCTGCGACCACGCGGTCTTCCAGAATTTTTCGTTCAAACCGAGCGCCCAACTGGTTTTCCAACCGCGCGACAAGGTCCGGCACCAATCCTGTGGCGCGGCCGTCCTGAGCGTATTCAAAAGGGGGCCAGTCAGAACGGAAAGCGATCTTGAGGTCAGGGTGGCGTTTGAGCCAATCGACGTCTGAGCCGGAGAGTTCCACACCGTTCTGCTCCAGCTCGGTGAGATCCACCTGCAACCAGGACTGCCGGATAACACGGTGTTCGTTGTGGCTTATGGCTTCGACGGACTTATCCAGAACCTGGAACAAAGGCGCATTGTTTACTTCCACCTGAAACACCACATCGACCGATTTCTGATCGAGCAATACCGACAAGCCAATGCCATTAATCATGGCTGACTGCAGGTAGTCCGAAACCACTGGAATTGGCCCCAAAAAGGCATCGGCCTGGCCGGACAACACGTGGCTGACAGCTTCACCCAAGCTCTGAACGGGCACAGGCGTAAACTCTTCAACGGAGTCCAGCATGCTGTATTGGTTAGGGTCGCCTTCCACAACCGCTATGCGACCACCTTCAAGGTCTGCCAGCGAACGGATGGCCGCATCGCCTGCGCTCACAAACAAACCATAGGTGAGCGTCATCAGGGGGCTGGTAAAGCGCTTGCCCTCAGGAACAGGTGAGCCAGGGATTCTGGTGGTCAGAAGCGCATCAACTTTGGGTACATTGAGCAGCGGTCCGGCGTTGGTTCCGCCCATCACAACAGGTTCAATCGGCAGGTCGAGTTTACTGGATAACCTGGCAAGATAGTCAATGTAGGTGCCGGCAAGCTCGCCGTTTCCGGTATCAAACACCAGAGGCACCTGATCAGCGCGCACACCGATACTGAGCCTGTCCTGCTCGCTGACCCAGGTCAGATCTTTGCTGCCCAGCACCGGGGCTGGTGAAGCTTGGGGAGGGTCTGCCAGTGCTGACGGCTGAAAAACCAGCAACAACAGGTAAATCGAAAACAGAAGGGAGGCCTTCACTGGATATCCTAAAAGGTTGCGCTGCATTAGCCGATTCTGATGCAATTCCGGCCGCTGTCCTTGGCAAGGTAAAGCGCCTTGTCAGCTCTGTCAAAAACGGTTTCTTCAGTATCATCAGGACCAAAGCCTGCAATTCCGCCAGAGAAAGTGATCATCACCGGGTCCCCACCAAAATGAAACGGCAAGGCGCTGACGTGGACGCGAAGCTTGTCTAAGACGACTTGAGCATTTTCAGGCAGGGTTTCCGGAAACAGCAAGGCAAACTCTTCACCGCCAAAACGGGCGACGAAATCCGTTTTGCGCAGCCGGTGTTTAATTTCCTTGGCCACAAGCTGCAACACCCTGTCCCCTGCCTTGTGCCCGTATGAATCGTTCACACGTTTAAACAGATCAACATCCAGAACACCCACTGTCAGTGGATACTGGTAGCGCTTCCAGCGGTTGAATTCAAAAGAAAGGCGTTCTTGCCAAGCCTCACGATTGGGCAGCTGTGTAAGTAAATCTGTCACAGCTCGCTCACGCTCCTTGCGCATCTGCCCACGCATCTGTTCAGAGTGTGTTTCCATGACAACCATTTTCTCTTTCATGGCCATCAGTTGCTCGGAAAGCATTTTTTCCCGTTCTGTTTCCTCAACGCGGAAACGACCGACCGCTTGACCAATAGACTCCAGATGGCTGCTGACCGACTGCTTCAACTCCTGAAGGTCACCGCTTGCTTTGATCTGTTGGCCAACCTGCTCAATCTCATTCCGAATGCTACGATCCAGTTTTTCAGCTGCTGCTTCGCGGCCAGACTGGGCCGACGACTGCACCGAAAAATGCTCCTGCAGCACCGCCAGGCGTTCATCAAGGCGCTTGAGGAATGCCTCAAACTCCCTCTGGCTTCGGGTTACAGCGGCAACAATCAAATCTGCCACCTGATTCAGACCCTCTCGCAACTCGTCCCAATCATCACTGGCGAGAAGTGCCCTTTGAAGGTTTCGCGCGCGCGCCTCGGCATCTGGCTCAAGGGAAACCTGGTTGAGCAACTGCCCAAGGAGGTGTCCGACACGCCGGGCAATCCGCAGGCGCTGGCTCTGATCTTCAGCATCCACGACAGGCTCGGGCTGATCGGCTTCACCCACACCTTCACCGGTAGGTTCAGCGACTAATGACGGTGCCACACAAGGAGATTGCTGGACACTCCTGGCCTCAGAGGTTGCAGCATCGTCGAGCAGAGCAATCTGGCGATCTATCTGTTCTTGCAGTTGCCGCCAGCTTTCCACTTCCACTCGGTTCTTGCGTAGATCAGACCGTATTTGATCCAGCAGGCGATCCAACTCTGGCGTCTGGCCCGCGGATGCGAGACTCGTACGCACCAACATACGCTCCAGCACATTGCGCTCGGTTTTCCACTGCGCTTCCCGCTGCTCGGCTGTCTCAAGCTCCTGGAAGTACTTTGTTTTCCAGGTTTGATCCGATGACATCAAGTGTTTCCTTCCTGTCCGGCGTTCTGGTCGTCGTGGCCCCGGGGACTACGTCGGCGCGCTCTTGGATGACTTTGGTCATAAACCCGAGCCAAATGCTGGAAATCCAAATGAGTATAGACCTGAGTTGTGGCTATGTCCGCATGGCCCAACAATTCTTGTACCGCACGCAAATCACCACTGGATTCCAGCATATGACTCGCAAACGAGTGCCTGAGCATGTGGGGATGGAGTTTCTGATCAGCCCCTTTTACCATGCCCCAACGACTCAGCCGAGCCTGAATACTGCGATGGCTGATTCGGTCACCCCGGCGGCTTACAAACAGGGCTGGTTCAGTCTCGGGAGCCAACCCAGCCCGGATGGGCAGCCACTGGGTTATGGCCTCCAGCGCTTTTCGACCAACAGGGAGCAACCGCGTTTTCCCACCCTTACCGACGACCCGTGCCTCGCCGCCTTGGCGGTCAACAGCATCAATATCCAGGCTGGCCAGCTCCGCAAGACGCAGGCCTGAAGAATACATCAGCTCGAACATGCACCTGTCGCGCACTTCCAGAGGATCATCCGGTGCTGCATCTAGAAGAGTGTTGACCTGATCTACGTCGGCCACGCGGGGCAGGCGCCGGCTGCTTTTCGGCGCCCGTATATCGAGTGCGGGGTTATCTTTGGCCAACCCTTCACGTAACAGGTATTGATAGAAACGTCTTACAGCTGACAGGTGGCGGGCAATGCTTCGGCCACTGAGCCCCTGGCGACTGAGGTTAGCAACGTAACGGCGAAGGTCATGACTATTAACGGCGCACCACTGAGCGCCGCCCTGCTCCACCAGCCAAACCGCAAAGCGATGCAGATCTCGCTGGTAACTGTCACACGTTCGGGGGGAATGGCGCTTCTCAGAGGCCATGTGTCGCAGGAAATCTGCCATGTGCCTGGCTAGCTCATCAGGTATTTGAACTGAACCAGGCAAAACGACCACTCTAGCGAGACTCCGTCGCAAGGTCGGCGACCGGAGCAGCAGTTGTGTGGCGACGAACCATCGGAGGCAATAGTCGGCTCAATGTGTCGCTGATGTAGCTGAGAAACAGAGAACCCATCTGCTCATCGAAATAACCGGGCTGACAACTACCGACCGCAAAAACGCCCACCAACTCTTCATGGCGCAAAGGCACCAGAGCAACGGACGCAATGGGTTCGTCGCGATCCGGAAACAGGAACTCCCGCTGGTTTTCACGGAATTGGCCGCAAACCGCTTTACTGCCCTCCAAAAGGTTACCGAGATGTTCCTGGGCTTCAGCCGGTGTAACAACGTGAAGTGCGCCCTGGGCACTGCCGGCCACCGCCGCATCAGTAAACAGAATCACGGAGGCTGCATCCAGCCCGAAGTCACCACGAATGCTGTCATCAATGGTAGAAGCCATATCCATAAGATTGCGGGCTTCGATTACTTGCATCAGCAACCGCTTGCTCTTTTCAAACAAACGGTCGTTATGACGGGCGATGGATACCAGTTCAACCAGCTCATGGCGAAGCGTGTCCCGCTGTTCGCGGAAAAGGTGCACCTGGCGCTCTACAAGCGAGATTGCCCGCCCACTGTCGTGGGGCAAGGTCAGGCTGCGCAGGAGTTCGTCCTGATCGACAAAAAAATCAGGATTGTCTTTCAGGTACTCAACCACCGCTTCCCGGGTGAGCTCACCGGCCTTCTGGTGGGCCGTTTGGTCTGTCATCGCGCTCTCCTGGCTATCAGATCCGTTGTTTGTGTGGGCGGCAGGGCCTTCTACGCCGGGCGCCACCTGATTCACCGGGCAGTCTCAACTGCCCCTCAAATACACTTGTGGCGGGGCCTTCCATCATAACAGGCGACCCTTCGCCCTTCCATTCGATGACCAGCCGACCGCCACGAAGATCCACCTCTACGCGCTCATCAAGCAGACCGCGCAAGCGCCCTGCGACAACTGCAGCACAGGCACCGCTGCCACAAGCAAGGGTTTCGCCAGAACCGCGCTCGTATACCCGCAGGCGCACATGATTCCGACTGATGATCTGCAGGAACCCTATATTGCCGCGCTCGGGAAACTGCGAGTGACTTTCCAGTTGCGGCCCAAGGCGCTCCACTGGCGCCGTATCCACGTCCTCGACGACAATAACACCGTGGGGATTGCCCATGGAAACCGCGCTTAGTTCAACGGCTTCTGCCCCCACTTCCACCGTGTATACGTTCTTACGATTGTCAGCGGCGAAGGGAATAGCCTGGGGGTTCAGCTCAGGCACGCCCATGTTGACCATGACCATGCCGTCTTTAGCTGCTCGCAACTCAATTACGCCACCGGCTGTTTGCACACGGATGGTCTTCTTATTCGTCAGGCGCTGATCGCGCACAAACTTTGCGAAGCACCGGGCGCCATTGCCACACTGCTCAACCTCAGAGCCGTCGGCATTGAATATCCGATAACGGAAATCCACATCGGGCAATCCCGGTGGCTCCACAACCAGAAGCTGGTCAAAACCGACACCAAAGTTGCGGTCTGCCAGCTCCCGAATCATTTCCGGGCGCAGCCTGAATGGTTGGCTAATGGCGTCGACAACCATGAAGTCATTGCCCAGCCCATGCATTTTACTGAACCGGAGCAGTGGCCCCTGATGTCGACGCTGCGAGTTCATATCCTGCCCATCACTCATTCAGGCAGGCAGTTTTCGGGCGCGAGCTGTTCTTCAATGGTTTCGCGGTGCCGAACAATGTGTACTTCATCACCATCAACCATCAATTCCGGCGGCCGGTTCCGGGTGTTGTAGTTTGAGCTCATCACAAAACCATAGGCTCCAGCAGAACGCACCGCCAAGAGATCTCCAGCCTTGAGCTGGAGCGGGCGATCTTTGCCCAGGAAGTCTCCGGTTTCGCACACTGGACCAACCAGATCCCAGATTTTCTCTTCTGCATCCTCGTGAGGCTGCACCGGAACAATCGCCTGCCAGGCGCTATATAGTGCAGGACGGATCAAATCGTTCATGGCTGCGTCGATAATCGCGAAGTTCCGATGTTCGGTGCACTTCAGAAACTCAACCCGGGTAATCAGTATGCCGGCATTGGCCGCAATAGAGCGGCCAGGCTCAAGAACGAGAGCCAGGTTGCGCTCACCGATACGCTGGTCCAGCGCCTTCACGTATTCAGCAGGTTGAGGCGGTGTTTCATCATTGTAAGTAACACCCAAGCCACCGCCCATATCCAGATGCCGAATATGAATACCGTTGTCTGCCAAAGCATCGATCAGCTCCAATACACGGTCCAGTGCATCCAGGAACGGCGTTACCGAGGTAAGCTGAGAACCAATGTGGCAATCCACACCTATAATTTCCAGGTTTGGCAAGGTTGCAGCACGGGCATAAACGGCCAGCGCTTCCGCGATATCAATACCAAACTTATTCTCTTTCAGACCGGTAGATATATATGGGTGTGTTCCTGCATCAACGTCCGGGTTCACCCGCAACGAGACAGGCGCCTTCACTCCCAGCTCGCCTGCTACGGCATTAAGTCGGTCGAGCTCAGTGTCAGACTCCACGTTAAAGCAACGAACGCCCGCTTCCAGAGCACGGCGCATTTCCCATTCCTGCTTGCCAACCCCGGAAAACACCACCTTGCCCGGGTCGCCGCCGGCACGCAAAACCCGCTCCAGCTCACCCGCAGACACTATGTCAAAACCGGCGCCCATGCGTGCCAAAACATTCAGCACGGCAATATTGCTATTGGCTTTAACGGCATAGCAAATGAGAAGTTCGCGCTCACTCAGGGCTTCATCATAGGCCCTGTAATGGCGTTCCAACGTAGCACGGGAATACACATAAGCTGGCGTACCAAAACGCTCAGCAATGGAGGAAACAGGTGCATCTTCGGCGTAAAGTTCGCCGTCACGGTAGTTGAAATAATCCATTTTATTCCTGATTCGTTTAGCGGTGTCTGGTTGCGCGTGGGGCTATTCAGCTTGCGTGTCAGCCCGAGTGCTGCGGCCGCCCGCGTGCCCGCTTTGAGCTACAGCGCTGTTTGCCTGCTCGACTGGCTTGGACGATGTTTCCGGATTCTCCCGGTATAACGGTCCTTTCTGACCACAGCCACCAAGTGCTGCTGCCACAACCAGTATCACGATCGGCATGTTCCTCACGCGCATACTTGACACCTCTGAGTTCATAATGTCCAAAGTATACCTGACCCACGCCCTGCACGGCGAGGCCGGAGCGCTACAGAAATGCCTCCAGTTCACGGTTCAGGGAATCCTCAAGAAAAGCCCGGTAATACAGGTACTGACTGGTTTGTATATCCTGCTGGTACACCCTTGGGTCCAGATCGTGGGGCAAGTGCAGATCCGTCAGGTAAACCGGATAGCGATCACGACTCTGTCGAAGAGAATGGATATAGTGAGCAACAGCCGGAATCAGCTGATCACCGTATTGCAGAACCGTAAACTCCTGCTCACCGCAGTAAAGGTCGAAACGAACGCGGCTATCTCCTTCCTGGACGCCCACCGCTTGCACCTCGAATCCCGGCAGAGGCGCACCAGCATCTGCCTGCGGCCGATATTCCGAGCGCCAGACTCCGTTGTTTGAAACCAACTCATAACAGCGAACTCCAGCGAGACCGACGGGCATTTCGGTATTGCGCAGGGTGCGTCTTTCCACCAGATTTTCCAGGAACCGCAACAACGGGGCCAAGAGATGGCGACGACCAGCGGCTTGCTGACTCCAACCAAAAACAGATCCACGTTCATCAATCACTCGGATCTGAACCCCCTCGCCCCGCAGCATATAGAACACCTGGATGCTGTCTGGCTCACTTGCCTGACAGGCTACCCGCAAAGCCGGATCGTCCAGCAGTGCGTGGCGATCAAACACGACAGGCAGATAAGTGTCGCGGGGTTGAGCAAGACACTCCAGCAAGGCAGCCCGATTCTCAAGGGCCATAAACCCGGGCTCGGTGCCGCTGAACTCCAGCAGAAAATACCGACGATCCATTTCAATCACATAGCGCAAGGGGTGGGGGCCTGAGCCTCCGGCAAAGAACTGGCGCAACACGTCGGCAAACAGCTCCCGCACCCTCCGGGCAATAGCACTGCCGTGCCCCCGGTTATGGCTGTGCACCTCAAGGCCGGGAATGTTGTGGGGCGCCATGGCCACAGAAGCAAGAACATTCTTCAGGCACTGGATCAAGGTATCCCCGGATGCATAATGCTGAAGGCTGACCTCTTGCCAACTGTTGAGTGTGATCTGATCAATGCAAATAACCAGATTTTCGCGACCGCCACTGAACCCCAATGAATCGTGCCTGGCACTGAGCTTGTGCAGGCCTCGCTCAGTAAGATGGGACTGGGGGTCAACACCCACGTTGATCAGAAGGAGGTTGCGCAAAGGGCGGACGCCACGGGCAAGAGCTTCTCGCTCGGCAGGTTCGACTGGAAACGGCAAAAACCCCGCAAGCGCATCCAGCATCTCCCGCAGCTCGCTAACCGAGGCAATGCCCTGCCCGGTGCGGACGTTGAGTCGAGTGGAGCGGGTGAGCAAGCCGTTGCAGTAACACCAGACCACCAGCTCGGCGAGATTACCGGAGCGCCGGATAACCGGCTGCCAGAAGGCATCCGAAGGGTCTTCCAGATCCCGATATAGCAGCCAGCCGGTTCCTGTACCGCCCTGTTCTGACTGATGGTGAAAGGCCAGATTTTCCTCTGCCAATGATGGCACTAACCCCGGATTGATCAGCTCTACTTTGCCGGCCTTGCGTTGAAACGATGCGTAGAGTTTGCGGCCAAGCAAATTGATATCGTTTGCGCTGATGGCTGATTGCTCACCGTGATCACGGGCCATTTTCGACAGCAACCGATAGCTGTGAGTCAGTTCCGACACCACTACTCGGCGCAGGGAAGATGCTTCCTCCGCCCGCCAACGGTGTCGATTATCCAGCAATTCAAGCTGCTTTTGCTGCCACCCCCAGTCATCAACCAGGCTCCTCAGCAGTCGAGCTCTCCAGGGCTCCGTCCCCTGCTGCCCCACCATACCTGTGCGAGTCAGTGGCAGGCCCGCCTTGATATACAAGCTACGACGCACCAAATCCAACCGCGAACTGGCACCATCATTCAGAAGCCACTGCTCAAGGCGCTGGTAGAGCATCACATACGGATCCAGATCATCCGCGTTCGTATCTCCATCGAACACTGCCTGCTTGAAAACAAGCGATAAAACCGGAAGATCCTGCGTATGGGCGTAGCACTCAATAAGCAGCAGTTTCAAAATTGCTTTCCAGGGCGCATCAATTCCCTTGTAGAGCTGCCACACACCCGCACCCAAAAACTCACTGGCGGGTATGGATGGCACAGCGCCAAAATCAATGTATGCATCACCACGAATAAAGCGATAGTCCACCAGCATATCGACGCACTTCTGGTACCGCTCTTCCTGCTCCGGGGGAATCAACCACCACATGGGATAACACCCACCTAAATGAATGGCCGTGCGATAAAACTCATCCAGCAGCAAATAATGCTGGGCGCTACCGCAATTTTCCCCACTCACTTCAATCCGCTGCCGACCTTCACGCCATTCGGCGGCAGAAAACACAAATACATGCAGTTCAATGCCAAACGACAAGGCCCACTCAGTCAACCGTTCCGCCTTACGTTCCAGAAGCCTGATTCCCCGCTCCTGAAGGTCGTCCCTATGACATAGCCACACATCCAGATCACTGGTAACAGAATGGCCCAAGGTACCAGGGCTACCCATTAGAAAGAGCGCTTCCAGATCGGCTCTGCGCCTGCCTTCGTCCCGCATGCTGAAGGTGCGAGCCAGGCGTCGTGCTGCGCCTATGGTGGCGGAATCCGGCTGGTAATGGCTTAGGCCATAGGGGCATTGGACATCCAGATAGCCCGGCAGCGCTGGATGATTGGTGTGAAACACCAATGGCAAAATCTCCAGCACCACCTGCTGCCGGTAGGTAAGCGACGAGTGGGCTCGCTCCCAGCGCTGGCGGTTAAGCATGAGAAATCTGTCCCGCAGGCGGCGCAGGATTTTGCGGTCAATGCCCTCGTCAAAATCCAGGGCAATCGGTGTAGCGTGAGCAGTCAAGGCAGCTCCGGGGGAGAGGTTCTTTCCGGTTTAATTATCAGTATGATGAACTCATCGTGGCACAATCATCAAAAAATAAAAGCGGCATACGCTTAAGTAAACCCGAGGCCCGGCCCAGTGAAAGAGCTTGTCATACAGCGTTATCGCACTGATACATCCAGTGTCACCGGTCGCCAGACCCTGTTGCGTATTGATGATGAAGGTAAGGTTCTATACGCGGACAGCAATGCCGAGGCTGTACTTGGGTACGATGCCAGTGAACTGGAAGGCATTATGGTACACCGGGTGTTGGCATCCAGAGAAGACGACCCCTTTGCACCAGCCAATCGACACCGTATCGAGAGTGGCCAAACTGTGCTGGTCACCTTTCGTCACAAGGAAGGTTTTTTCTACACGGCAAGCCTTTCATTGCGCATCAGTATACGCGATTCAGATGGGGCTGCGAGCGCCCGCATTGCTCAGCAGGAAAGCTCTGCCATAGACACCCGCCTATTGCGCTTTTCTGAAAGCGCAGCGGGCTTCGGAATATGGGAACTGGATATCACCAGCAACCAGATGACCTGGACAGAAGGGTTATATCGGTTGCTGGAGCTGAAACCGGGAACGGAAATTACACCGGAACAAGCACTGTTCTACTGCCAGGGTGGCCAGGAACGTATTCGGGCACTTTTCCGCAGATGCGCACGCACCGGCGCACCCTTCACAATTGAGCTTCATTTGCTGACTGCCAAAGAAAAAAACATTCGAGCAACACTAAATGGCCGAGCCCTTAAAACCGGCGGCAGGTTACGTAAACTCGGGGGGACTCTGGTAGATCGTACCGGCGAAATGCAACGCGATCATGCCCGCTTGAAGGCTGCAAACATACTGAATGCCACCACGGCCGCGAGCCCCGGGTTGATCGCTGCCGTGGATAAAAACCTAAATCTGCTGCATTTCAACGCGCCCTATGCCCGCTTGTTTGGCAGCCTGTTTGGCGCAACACCCAAAGTGGGCGACAACCTGCGTCAGTTACTTGAAAAACACCCGAATGAACGACATCTGGCGGAACAGCTCTGGCAACGTGCCTTTGAGCAGGACAGCTTTATTGTGGACATGCCTGTCACGCAACAAAGTGGTGAGTGGCCGGTCTACGAGTTTCACTACCAGCGCCTGACAGACAGCAAAATCGGGGACCCCGGCACGGACAAAAGCGAAACTGCGGGTGCTGTGGTTGTAGCCAGTGACATCAGCAACCGCGCCAGCAAAACAGGGGACAGCGAATACAGATACCGGCACGACCCGGTAACTGGCCTCACAAACCGAAGAGAATTTATCGCGCGCCTTCAGCGCCAGTTGGACCAAGCTGGCAAAGAAGCTACCGACAGCTGCCTTTTATATCTGAACCTCGACGCCTTTGGCAACTTCAACAGCATCGCCGGAAACGGCGCCAGCGACCGCTACCTCAGGGAGCTGGCCAGCATTCTCGATGTGCGCAGTAGGCCACAGGATACGGTATCGAGGCTTGCCGGTGATACCTTCGCGCTGCTCATCGAAGACTGTACAGAGTCGGCAGCCCGCAAGCTTGCAGACAACCTTCTATGCCTCATCCGAAATTTTGTTTTCGAGTGGCAAGGACACCAGCTACAAACCACCGCCAGCGGTGGCCTGCTGATAATCGGAAAAAACACGCCTACCAACTCCGAACAATTGCT
Source organism: Marinobacter sp. KMM 10035 (assembly GCF_046537445.1). Lineage (NCBI taxonomy): Bacteria > Pseudomonadati > Pseudomonadota > Gammaproteobacteria > Pseudomonadales > Marinobacteraceae > Marinobacter > Marinobacter sp. KMM 10035. The sequence goes on from NZ_JBBVMG010000001.1 coordinate 130,307, forward strand.
GGGACAAGCTGCAGATTTGTGTCATGACGCCAAAACATCCGGTCGCAACCGAGTTCACACTGCCCACGCCACACGCCCGAAACCGGATCACAGCGACAGCAATGAACTTGTCGACCAGATCCGAAAAGCCCTGGACAAGCAGTCGTTGATTCTGGAGTTCCAGCCACTCAAGCCGGTCTCCAGCGTTACCTGGGGTGATCACATCGAAATTCTCGCAAGAATTCCAGGTAACGGTGTGCATGAGCAATGGTTGCAGCCGGAGCAGTTCCTGCCGGTAGCCGAACGTTTTGATTTGGCCAAACGACTGGATCGCCAAGTCATACTGCAAACGTTTACCTGGCTTGGCGAGCACAAATTACTGGAGCCCAGACTGAAATATTGTGGATTCAACCTGTCCCTCGCCAGCGTCCTGGATGACACCTTTGCGGACTTCATGGAATCTGTCCTCGGAGCGTCAAACTACCCGGCAGAATCCTTTTGCCTTGAGGTTCGTGAAGCCCACGCAACGCAATACCCGGATGAGGTTGCCGTGTTGTGCGACGCTCTGCACAGGATTGGTTGTCGAGTAGCACTGGATGGTGCCGGCGCGTCTGTGGAGAGTTACAGGCTTGCGGCAAAGCTGCCTGTAGACGTTATCAAACTAGACCGCAGTTTGATGCACAGGCTGGGAACCGACCCGGTTCAGCAGATCATGGTAGAAGCGCTGCATCGGATCGCACAGGAAGCAGGTAAAATAACGGTGGCAACGTTTATCGAGAACGATGACATTCTTCGGAAGGTCCGGACGCTGGGCATTCATTTCGGCCAAGGGTTCAGGCTTGGGCCACCTATACCCCTGGCGGAGCTGACGCCGGTGGCGGTAGATCTCACCACCGGGCGGATAGGCGGCTAAGCCCCCAAACTCAGTAACAAAAAGCTCGGGGGCAAAGGGTTCAGCCCAGCAACTTGCGAGCGCGGCCTACAGCCGCCCGCACCTGAGCTGGAGCGGTTCCGCCCAAATGGTCACGGGCCTGAACTGATCCTTCGAGTGTGAGCACATCAAAGACATCTTCATCGATGGTGTCAGAGAAGCGCTTCAGCTCTACCAGAGTCATATCAGAAAGATCCCGCTCTTCGGCAACACCAAAGGCCACGGCCTTGCCTACTACTTCATGGGCATCGCGGAACGGCATGCCTTTTTTGACCAGATAATCCGCCAGGTCTGTTGCCGTCGAAAACCCGCGCTTGGCGGCAACACGCATGTTATCGGCTTTCGCACGAATAGCCGGGACCATGTCGGCGTAGGCTTTCAAGCAGCCCTTGATGGTGTCGACCGTGTCGAACAGAGGCTCTTTGTCCTCCTGGTTATCCTTGTTGTACGCCAGCGGCTGGCTTTTCATCAGCATGAGCAAAGACATCAGATGGCCGGTCACTCGCCCGGATTTACCCCGAACAAGCTCCGGCACATCGGGGTTCTTTTTCTGGGGCATGATTGAAGAACCGGTGCAAAAACGATCCGGCAAATCAATAAAATCAAACTGTGCGGAGGTCCAAAGCACCAGCTCTTCGCTGAAGCGAGACAAGTGTGTCATCAACAAAGCCGCGAAGCTGCAAAACTCAATGGCAAAATCCCGGTCACTCACCGAATCCAGCGAGTTTTCAGAAGGGCGCTCAAAGCCCAGCAACCGTGCGGTCATGGCGCGATCGATCGGGTAAGTGGTACCTGCCAGTGCCGCGGCCCCCAGAGGCATCACATTCACACGCTTGCGGCAGTCCTGCAAACGCTCACCATCACGCACCAGCATTTCATACCAGGCCAGAAGGTGGTGCCCGAAAGTGACTGGCTGTGCAGTTTGAAGATGGGTAAAGCCAGGCATGATGGTATCGGCTTCGCGTTCGGCCAGATCCAGCAGGCCGGCTTGCAGGCGCTTGAGTTCTTCGGCAATCACATCAATCTCATCACGCAGGTACAGGCGGATATCGGTGGCTACCTGATCATTTCGACTGCGCCCTGTGTGCAGTTTTTTACCTGTAATACCAATACGATCCGTTAACCGGGCCTCGATATTCATGTGAACATCTTCGAGACTGACCGACCACTCAAAGCGCCCTGCTTCAATGTCTTCTTTTACGCCGTTCAGGCCTTCAATAATGAGATCGCGCTCATCCACCGTCAGGACGCCAACCTCTGCAAGCATGGTCGCATGGGCGATGGAACCGGTAATGTCATGGTGATACAGGCGCTGATCAAACCCGACAGATGCTGTAAAACGCTCCACAAACGCGTCGGTGGGCTCACTGAAGCGTCCACCCCATGGTTTTTCGGAGGTTGCGGCCTGATCAGGTTGTTTCTTGTCCGTCATGGTGTAAGTACTCTCGTTACATGTAATGAGTCAAATAGATGTATATATCAGCGTGTGATCAATCGGGCATATCTCGACAGGAAGGGCAAACATAACGATGAACAATGGCTGAGTAGGTGCCGTCATTCTGCATGGCCTCCAACGCACGATCAAAGTCTGCGACAAACTCCGGACTAACTGATTCTTTAGAGAAAATATAATGGGCTTCTGTGCTCGAGACGACCATCGAACTGTATGTTATCCGGTCAGAAAGCCCCAACCCATGGATCTCATGCATAGCCGTCAGTTTATCCGCAATTACCCCATCAATACGATTCAGAGCCAGCATTCTCCAAAGCGAATCCCGGCGGGACGTGTACTCGATATTTCCTCTGTACCTTGAATCCTGGACGAGGGCGCCGTATTCCTCACTATAAGATACGTTGATTTGTGCCCCTAGCTTGAACCCCGAGTCCAGAACCTCTCGCAATCCCGAAAACCTGAACTCAGCTTTGTCAGAACGACGAATGAACAGCAGGTTGGGCGAGATGGTCGGCACTGTATTAGCGTAGTGAGCGTATTTTTCCCGTTCGGGTGTGCGATGGGCTCCTGAGACCATATCGATACGCCCCTGACGCAATTCTACCAGCCCACGCGCCCAAGGAAGCTTAACCAGCGTAAGATTACAGTTCATTCGTCGCATGACTTCACGACTAATATCAGCATCGATGCCCGCAACACGGCCCCGTTGCGGGATGAAGTAAGGTGCGTCATCATCCCAGCGTAGCGTTATACTGCACTCAGCAAAGCTTTGCGCTGCGTACCCAAGCAGTGAAATAGCCAAAACAACCGCTTTGAATAGTCCTGCGCACGAAGCACCCCGCAGAATCAACAATGTTGCAGATTCAGAGTTATTGGTGGCTTGTCTCATTATGGGCTCCGCCTAACTCTTGATTTAGATCGAACTGTCATCCCCGCAAAAACCGGCGGAACCCAGCTGAGCCTGAAGAAGAAGGATCAAATTATATGGCCGCAACAGGGAACGCTTTAGTGAGTACTGAATATAGTCTATCTTTTGTGCTGACAGCCCAGCACTATCTCGCGCGAAAAAATGGGCACAAATATCGTGACGGGAGTATAACATTCTGACCCGCAGAAAAGTGACTACCCTGAGCAGGGACAAGACTGTCGCCATACAGAATTTTTTCGTGCCCGATCTTTGTCGGGTACGCTCTGTATTCATGCTACTGATCACCAGCGAACTGCTGGTGCTGGTGCTGGCAATTGTTCAGGCCAGCGACGGCTGGATTGACTGGAACTACTTCGCACTTCTCTCGCTATTTGTACAGTGGACCACCCTCACCAGTGCCGCGCTGATTTGCCTCCTGCGCACCCGGTTGGCTCGAATGCCCGTCTCCCGGGCCACCTTCGCTATTGCGGCCATAGTGCTCATAGATGTGCTCGCTTTCAGTCTGTTTGCGGACAGTGTTCTGCACCCGAAACCGGGCATTGTCGACTGGCAGGCTATCGCCAAAAAGCTCCTGCTGGCTCTGTTGATTACGCTCATCGTTCTTCGCTACTTCTACCTGCAGCACCAGTGGCAACAGCAGCGGGAAGCCGAAATGCAGGCACACTTGATTGCCCTGCAGGCGCGAATACAGCCGCACTTTTTGTTCAACAGCATGAACACCATCGCCAGCCTTATTGCCTCGGATCCGGAACAGGCCGAAGAAGCCGTGCTTGATCTTTCTGAACTCTTTCGCGCCAGCTTGCGCACCGGCGACCAACTCATTCCAATGACAAAGGAGCTGGATCTCTGCCAGCGCTACCTGGCAATCGAATCCCTGCGTCTTGGCCCCCGCCTGAAACTGGAATGGCACATTGCCGACGGGCTGGAGCGCCAGGCGATACCACCACTAACCTTGCAACCACTGGTTGAGAACGCGGTTTATCACGGCATACAACCTCGCCCCGAGGGTGGTACGGTGCGCATAGAGGCCGAAGCTCGGGGCAAATACGTGTACCTGCTCGTTCAAAACCCCAAACCGGACAACAACAGCAGTCAGCACAACGGCAACCAAATGGCCCTGAGCAACATTCAGGCAAGGCTGCAGGCTCTATTCGGGGAGGCCGCTGTACTTAAACACAGCCATCAGGGGGACGTTTATACCGTCACCTTGCGGCTGCCCAAAACTACACAGTACTCATGACCAAACAGAAGATTCTAATCGCGGATGATGAACCTCTAGCCCGGCAGCGCTTGAGGCGTCTTGCCGAGAGCTTGCCTGAATACGTGGTTTGCGGGGAAGCCGGGGACGGCGACACCACACTCACTCAGGTTGCCGGCCTGCAGCCTGATATTCTTTTACTGGACATACGCATGCCCGGTCTTGACGGCATGGAAACAGCCGCGCGCCTGAGCCGGCTCAGCAACCCGCCAGCAATCATTTTCTGCACCGCCTACGACAACTATGCAATTCAGGCTTTCGAGGTTCAGGCTGTAGCCTACCTGCTCAAACCCGTGCGCAAAGATGCACTGACTGAGGCCCTGGCCCGTGCGGGGCGGATTAATCGCGTACAGCTACGCACACTTTCTGACAGCATGGCGGGCAGCGCCGCCGAACGGGAAACTGTGGAAGATGGGCAGCTGTCGGTTCGAACCCATCGAGGTACAGAACTAATTGATATAGCCGGGATCCGCTATTGTCAGGCAGATCAGAAATACGTGACCATTCACCATACCCGTGGTGAGACTGTATCTGATTACACCCTCAAAGAACTGGAAAGCGCCTACCCCAACCAGTTGCTCCGGATTCACCGCAACACTTTGGTGGGCGTACAATATATCCAGGCACTCAGGCGCACATCGGATGGCCAAAACCTGCTAGCACTCAGAGACGGTCTGGGTGAACTGCAGGTAAGCCGAAGGCACACCAGCAATGTGCGCCAGTGGCTACAAAGACAACAGCCGGGCTGAGGCAACCACATACCTTGCAGGCGCTGCAGCGCGGCCATCCACGGGACTTTTACGGCGCCACAGGGTAACCTTGGCGAACATTTTCATAACTGGCAGTGAGCATCATGTCCAAACGAACCCTTCGCGTCGCAACCCGAAGTAGTGCCTTGGCGCTATGGCAGGCAGAATTCATCAAGGCCGAACTGGAACGGCTCCACGACAACGTGGCTGTGGAACTGATCAAGATTAAAACCCAGGGCGATAAAATCCTCGATGTGCCTCTGGCTAAAATTGGCGGTAAAGGTCTGTTTGTAAAAGAGCTGGAAGAAGCCATGCTTGACGGCCGTGCAGACCTTGCCGTGCACTCCATGAAAGATGTACCAATGGCCTTTCCCGAAGGCTTGGGCCTGGTCGCTATTTGCGAGCGAGACGACCCTACCGATGCCTTTGTCAGCAACAACTACGCAAACGTAGACGCCTTGCCACAAGGCGCTGTGGTAGGCACCGCCAGCCTGCGCCGGGAATCCCAGCTGCGTGCCTACCGGCCAGATCTGGAAATTCGGGTTTTACGGGGCAACGTAAACACCCGGCTGGCAAAACTGGACGCCGGTGACTACGACGCCATCGTTCTTGCCAGCTCTGGCCTGAAGCGTTTGGGCTTCCATGACCGAATTCGCTACGCCATACCAGACACAGTATCCCTGCCAGCGGTTGGCCAAGGCGCCCTTGGCATTGAGTGCCGGCTGAATGACAACGAACTGCGGGCGATGCTGGAACCCCTGAGCCACGCTGACACCTCCGACCGGGTGAAAGCCGAAAGAGCAATGAACCGTCGCCTTGAAGGTGGTTGCCAGGTGCCTATCGCGGCCTATGCCCTGCTGGAAGACGACGACACCTTGTGGTTGCGTGGGTTGGTTGGCGCTGTGGACGGCACAAAGATTCTCCGTGTGGAAGGCCGCGCGCCGCGCGCCGAAGGCGAACGCCTTGGCCGTGAATTGGCGGAAGAGCTTTTAGCGTTAGGTGCAGACAAAATCCTGGCTGAAGTTTATGGCCACACTCCAGACTAATCCAGCCACCCTGGCCGGCCGGCGTATTCTTATATGCCGGCCGGAACCGGAAGCATCCAGGCTGGCCCGGCAGTTTCAGGCTGCCGGCGCCGAGACGCACGTATTCCCACTGGTAGAAAGAGAGCCTCTGCCAGAAACCCCCGAACGGCGCACCACCCTTCTCAACCTCGACGAGTTCTCCCATGTTATTGCCGTCAGCCCCTACGCTGCACGCCTGCTGCTCGACGAGCTGGATACCTGGTGGCCGCAACTACCTACCGGACTAGACTGGTATGGCGTGGGGGCCGGCACGGCCAGAGCACTCGCGGAATATGGCATAAACCCGCGCAAACCTGATGAAGGCTGGACCAGCGAAGCTTTGCTGAAGCTACCTCGCCTTGCGAATATCGAAGGGGAGCGGGTACTTGTTGCCCGAGGCGAGGAAGGGCGAGAATTGACCCGCAGAACACTGGAAGAGCGTGGTGCCCGAGTCACCATATTGCCTCTTTATCGAAGATTCTGCCCGGATTACACGCCTGCGCAGATCAACACCGCCCTGATTGCGTTCGCCCCGGATGCTATTGTTGCGCTCTCTGGAGAAACCTTGAACAATCTCATCGCACTATGTGCCAATTGCAGCCATAATCTATACGACAGACCCGTCATCGTGCCCGCTCGGCGTATCGCCGATCAGGCGCTTGCGGCGGGATTCAAGGCTCCGTGTATACCAGGAAGCCTTGCCGATAACGACATCGTGGCCGCCGCCGCAGAACAACTGGCAGGCCTGGACGGTGGCTCCGGAAAAGCCAAGTAAGGACGCCCGTGACTGAAACAACAAAACAATTACCTGTCCCGATTGCCAAAGAACAACTTGCCCGACAGAAAGTCTGGCCGGTTTGGGTTATCGCCATCATTGCGTTGGTCAGTGTTGCCGCGCTGGCACTGTGGAACTGGCAGCAATGGAACGACAACCAGTCCACCCTACAAACGCTGAAAAGCTTGCAGCAGGATACCTCGCAGCTTGAGAATATGTATGGCGACCAGGGAACCCAGCAAAGCCAACGCTTGCAGGCTCTGGAAGATAAACTTGCATCCCAGCGCGAACTGATCGCCACCCAGCAGCGGCAAATTGATCACACTGCCCGCGAATTACTCGAAGCCGGCAACCGCACCCGTACAGACTGGTTACTGGCAGAGGCAGAGTACTTACTGCGCATAGCCAACCAGCGCCTGCTGATTGAAAAAGACATTCGCGGCGCGCTGTCTGCCCTTGAAGCTGCAGACGAAGTGCTGACCGAATCCGATGATGTTGGCGTGTACCCTGTACGTCAGCAACTGGCGCGGGAAATTCTGGCACTAAAAGGCATTTCCAGTGTCGACAGAACCGGGCTCTATCTCACCCTTGAAGCGGTCATAGACAGCGTTCATCAGCTAACCGATCAAGCACTTATCAGTGAGCAAGCTCCCGGATTTGTTGGTAACGCCCAGTCTGAGGAAACTTCCGAAGAAGGCGGCGAACCCGGCGTGCTACTCAGGGCCTGGAAAAAGTTCAAATCTACCCTGATGCAAGTGGTTGTGGTTCGCCGCCTGGACGAATCTGTCAAACCACTGTTATCGCCAGACCAGAGCGCATACGCACGCCTGAATTTGCAGCTGATGCTTGAAGAAGCAGAGATGGCTGTACTCAGAGGCAACCAACCACTTTACGAGCGCTCTCTAGCCAAGGCTCAAGCAGCCGTTGACGATTGGTACGACGGGAGCAATCCACGAGTCAGCGCTTTGACCAATACCCTCGGCGAACTGACTACACGGAACGTAGCACCGGATCTACCCGACATAAGCCAATCTCTGGGCCTGCTCAAAGAGCGGCTGGCAGGCCGACTCAACAAAGGCAGTGATTCATGATTCGCCTGCTTCTGATCATTCTTTTTGCCCTGCTCATTGGCACCGCGCTTTCACTCGGGCTGCAATACGACCTGGGTTACATTCGCATCAGCCTGGGCAACTATCTGGTAGAAACCAACTTCTGGGTTGGGCTTTTGCTCCTGGTGGTTGTGGTTGCGCTGATCGTGCTCACTACAAACCTGATCCGCCGCATGCGACAAGGCACTGGGCTGATTGCCAACTGGGTTTCCCGGGGCAAGGAGCGAAGGGCCCGCCGCCGCACCACAATCGGCTTACTGGCTCTGGCAGAAGGCAACTGGCCTCGAGCCCGCAAGATGTTGACCTCAGCCGCCAGCCACGCAGACACGCCCCTTATTAACTATCTGGCAGCAGCCCAGGCAGCGTTTGAGAGTGGCGACCATGAAGCCGTAGATGAACTGCTGAGAAAAGCGTTTGAAAGCACTCCAGGATCGGACATGGCCGTGGGCATCACCCAGGCTCAGCTGCAGCTTGCAGGTAACCGTCTGGAACAAGCGCTGGCAACACTGGTGCGCCTGCGCAAACAATCTCCACACCACCCCTTCGTCCTGAAGCTACTGAAAACCACCTATCTTCGTCTTGAAGATTGGCGCGAACTCTCAAGGCTATTGCCAGAGTTGCGTAAGCGTAGCGTGCTCCCCGAATCAGAACTTGGTGAGCTTGAGCGGCTTGTTTGGCACAACCTGCTGGAAAAGGCTGCCGAAGACTGCCGGCGTCAGCAACAGGCTGATCCGAACTCATCCCTGGAGCCACTCACCCGCCTCTGGGATGAACTGCCCGGATTTTTGCGCAGAGATGAAAAAACCATTGCTGATTATGCCCGCCTGCTGGCCGATCTTGGCGATGAAGCACAGACCGAAACCCTGCTACGCAAAGTTTTACACAATCACTGGAGCGATGACCTGGTCAACCTCTATGGCCGGATAGAAGGTCGCAAACCCGACGAGCAGCTTCTTACCGCAGAGCAGTGGCTGAAAGATCGCCCCAGCAATGCGGAGTTGCTACTGGCACTGGGCCGGCTCAGCTTGAGAAATGAGCTGTGGGGAAAAGCCCGGGAATATTTTGAAACCAGCTTGAGATTACGCCGCAGCCGGGACACTCTGGCAGAACTGAGCCGACTGAGCGCTCATATGGGCGATGAAGAAATGAGCATAAAGCTTATGATGCAAGGGCTGGCAACCGATAACGGGCTGCCGGAACTGCCCATGCCAAGGGCCTGAGCAGCGGCCAGCATGCAAGATTTGACCATTTACCCAGCACCTCAACTGCGAGGTGCATACTCCAGCACATCAGAAAAGAACGCTTGAGGTGGAAGCCCCGCTTCCACCAGAGCGTCCATCAACGTGTAAACCATCGTTGGCGAGCCACTGGCGTGTACTTCCACATTTTGCCAATCCATGCCTGAGGCCAACACAGCGCGTACAAGTTGGTCGTGGTGCCCACTCCATTCGCTGTCTTCGTCATCACCCACCACTGGCTGAAAGCTGAAAACAGGCCACTCCTGTTCCCACTGTCGAGCCATGGATCTGAGGTACATATCCTCGTGGCGACGCACGCCCCAGAACAATCTTACCGGCTGGCTAGAAGCTATGCCGCGCAAATAGTCCACCAGGCTTTTCATCTGCGCAAACCCCGTACCAGCTGCAACCAGAAGCAATGGCTTCTCAGGAGTGCTCGCCAGACAGGCTTTGCCGTGGGGTAATTCCAGGCTGACGGTTTCACCCGAAGTCAGCGCATCAATAACCTTTTGCGCCGACAGCCACTCCGGGGACGCCTGAATATGCAACTCAATATTCTGCTCCGACGGACTGCTGGCAATGGAAAAATAACAGGGCTCAGCATCCGGCAGGTTGATGGACAAATACTGGCCCGCATGAAAAGCCACCTCCCGCCGCCGCGGCAACTGAAGCTCAACCCGATACACGTCATGGCTGATTGAGCTCACATCCACCACGTTTGCCTGAAACTTTCGGGGCTGATTCTGTCCTGCTGCCATAACGGCACTCATCTCCAATTCTAGATGGTCAAGCGCGGCGGTTCTGCACATCATCAGTCGCGCGCCGACCGGAATCATCTGTTGGTTTCGGGTGTTCAGAGCGGAGCCGCTTTTCAGGCGAGCTTCACAAAGTTCGCATACACCATTTTTGCAGGCGTGGGGAACAGCAATACCGGCACTGCCTGCTGCGTTTAACAGATCCCCGTTAGCGGGCGCCAGGTAGCGAATGCCGGAGGGCTCAATAGTCACCTGCCACTGCCTGTTGCTCATATCAATCAGGGCGGCCAGCCGAAGTTTCAATACCCAGACTGTCCCAGAGTTCGTCCACACGCTGTTTTACAGCGTCGGTCATGGCGATGGGCTCGCCCCACTCGCGGGTGGTTTCACCCGGCCATTTGTTGGTGGCGTCCATCCCCATTTTGGAGCCAAGGCCAGACACCGGCGATGCAAAATCCAGATAATCAATGGGCGTGTTTTCGACCAGTGTGGTATCGCGAATCGGGTCCATGCGGGTGGTAATGGCCCAAATCACATCTTCCCAGTTACGGGCATCTACATCGTCATCAGTCACGATCACGAACTTGGTGTACATAAACTGGCGCAGGAAAGACCATACCCCCATCATCACGCGCTTCGCATGGCCAGGGTATTGCTTTTTCATGGTCACCACTGCCAAGCGGTAGGAGCAGCCTTCGGGCGGCAGATAAAAATCCACAATCTCCGGAAACTGCTTTTGCAGAATGGGGATAAACACCTCATTCAGCGCCACACCCAGAATCGCCGGCTCATCGGGCGGCCTGCCAGTATAGGTGCTGTGGTAAATCGGATCTTTGCGGTGGGTGATCCGCTCAACGGTGAACACCGGGAACTCGTCCACTTCGTTGTAATAACCGGTATGGTCACCAAACGGGCCTTCCGGGGCGTTGTCATCCGGGTAAATAAAGCCTTCCAGGACAATTTCGGCACTGGCTGGCACCTGCAAATCACTGAGGCCGCACTGCACCAACTCGGTCCGACTACCCCGCAACAAGCCTGCAAACGCATACTCGGAAAGAGAATCAGGAACAGGCGTCACTGCACCCAGAATGGTTGCCGGGTCGGCGCCAAGGGCGACTGCAACGGGATAAGGTTTGCCAGGGTTCTGTTTCTGAAACTCCTGAAAATCCAATGCGCCACCACGATGACTCAACCACCGCATGATCAGCCGGTTACGACCAATCACCTGTTGCCTATAAATCCCCAGATTCTGCCGTTCTTTGTGGGGCCCACGGGTAATCACCAGTGGCCATGTCACCAGTGGCCCGGCATCCCCAGGCCAGCAGTGCTGTACGGGGATTTGGTAAAGATCAACTTTGTCTTTTTCTATCACCACGTCCTGACAGGGCGCTGACCTGAGCACTTTCGGGCTCATGCGCATCACTTGCCGAAGCAATGGCAACTTTTCGACCGCGTCTTTGAAGCCTTTGGGGGGATCTGGCTCTTTGAGGTAGGCAAGCAGTTTGCCCACTTCCCGGAGTGCAGTGACGTCTTCTTGCCCCATGCCCAGAGCCACTCTTCGGGTGGTGCCGAAGAGGTTGGCAAGCACAGGCATGTCGTAGCCTTTGGGGTTTTCAAACAACAACGCAGGACCACCTGCCCGCAGCGTGCGGTCGCAGATTTCGGTCATTTCCAGGTGGGGGTCTACTTCCACTGAGATGCGTTTCAGCTCACCCAGTTTCTCCAACTGGTCAATGAAGTCCCGCAGATCGTTGTATTTCATCGTTGGCTCCGTTCACGGTTAGCTTCTAATACGGAGTTCGCCACCTTCCAGACTTCTCAGCCAGTGCCAGAACGCAATGAGGGCCTGCTTTCCCAGACACGCCGTAAACCCATCCCTGGGGGCTTGGTCTTGCCATCCTTGGCAAGACACAGTCTGGGAAAGCAGGCCCTCACCGCGTTCACGGAATCACCAGTTAACTCAAGGCAAAAACTCGCTAAAGCTGAACTGTAATCCAATAAAGGCGCACGCCCAAAACTTCGACTCTAGCGACGCTTCATAGACTGGAAGAATTCGTCATTAGTCTTGGTGTCTTTGAGCTTATCCAGCAAAAACTCGATGGCCGCAGTGTCGTCATCCATGGAGTGCAACAGCTTACGCAGAATCCATACACGCTGGATATCCGCTTCGCTCATCAGCAAGTCTTCGCGGCGCGTGCCGGAGCTGCGAACGTTGAGCGCAGGATACACCCGCTTCTCGGCGATTTTACGGTCCAGGTGCACTTCCATATTACCTGTGCCCTTAAACTCCTCGTAAATCACTTCGTCCATTTTGGAACCCGTGTTCACCAGAGCCGTGGCCAGGATAGTCAGGCTGCCGCCCTCTTCTACATTACGGGCTGCACCGAAGAAGCGCTTGGGCTTTTCCAGAGCGTGGGCATCAACACCACCGGTCAGTACTTTGCCAGATGACGGGATGACCGTGTTATAGGCGCGAGCTAGGCGGGTGATGGAATCCAGCAGAATAACCACGTCTTTTTTATGCTCAACCAGGCGCTTGGCCTTCTCGATAACCATCTCGGCTACCTGAACGTGGCGCGCAGGTGGTTCATCAAAAGTAGAAGCAATCACTTCGCCGCGCACGGTGCGCTGCATTTCGGTTACTTCTTCCGGGCGCTCATCAATCAACAGAACAATGATGTGACACTCAGGATGATTACGCGCAATAGACTGGGCAATACTCTGCATCAGCAGGGTTTTACCGGCCTTGGGTGGCGATACAATCAAACCACGCTGGCCTTTACCGATAGGCGCAACCAGGTCCAACACGCGGGATGACAGATCCTCGGTGCTGCCGTTACCGGTTTCCAGCTGCATGCGCTCGTCCGGGAACAACGGAGTCAGGTTTTCAAACAGGATCTTGTTACGGGCGTTGTCCGGTTTGTCGAAGTTGATCTCAGCCACTTTCAACAAAGCAAAATAACGCTCGCCGTCTTTCGGGGGCCGGATCTTGCCGGCAACGGTATCACCGGTGCGCAGGTTGAAGCGGCGAATCTGGCTGGGGGAGACGTATATGTCGTCTGGTCCAGCCAGGTACGAAGCGTCGGCAGACCGGAGGAAGCCGAAACCATCCTGCAGAATCTCCAATACGCCATCGCCGTAAATGTCTTCGCCGCTTTTCGCATGTTTCTTCAATATCGTGAAGATAACATCCTGCTTACGCGAGCGTGCCAGGTTATCGAGGCCCATTTCTTGCGCGATTTCGAGCAATTCGGGCATGGAGTTCTGCTTGAGTTCAGTAAGATTCATAGGTTATTAGATTTTCAGGAATGGAATTAAACGGACGTTGGTATGACAGGGGTGCCCTGAACAGATTGTGTAATTCGTTGTCAAAACAGATGCTGGCAGATGGAGCAACCGGTGCGAATGAGAGCCGGAAAAAAACAGAAGCCAGTATAGAGTGGGTACAAACGTTCGTAGGGCGAGACCGATAATCATCTACCTTGCTGGCCAATGTCAAGAGCACCAACCAAATTAACGCCAGTTTTTTCAGCCGCCATGTCTGCGCACAAGGGCCGGAACCTCCCCCTGATGGGTTACTCCCTTCCATTGTCCGGCCCTGATGGGGATACTGGCACTATAGAATTTTTTCGTGTTTTTTCGGAGCCCCGATCATGAGCAGTGAACGCACCAGCGAACTTAACCCACTCAATATCGCCATTCTCACAATATCCGACACTCGTGGGCCCGAGGAGGACTCCTCCGGGCAGTTTCTTGAAGACAGCGTACTGGAAGCCGGGCACACGCTGATTTCACGGCGCATACTACCGGACGACGTTTATCTCGTGCGTGCAGCCATGTCGGCCTGGATTGCGGAACCCGACGTGCATGTAGTGATCATTACAGGCGGTACCGGCTTTCATGAGCGTGACAGCACCCCCGAGGCGGTTTCGCCCTTGCTGGACAAGACTATTGAAGGTTTTGGCGAAGAATTCCGACGCCAGTCGGCTGCTGAGATCGGCACCTCTACTATTCAGTCCAGAGCCTTCGGTGGCCTTGCCAACCATACAGCGATTTTTTGTCTACCCGGTTCTACCGGAGCATGCCGCACGGGCTGGAACGGCATTTTAAGTACTCAGCTCGATAGCCGCCATGGCCCTTGCAACTTTTCCGCGCTGGTTGGCCGCAAACCTGAACGCGCCGTTGAGCGTCTTCATCAGGTTATAGGAACTCGCGCCGCGCGCTAATTTTGACTAGGGAGAGAGAACCATGGCTGCCAATCTGACACCGGTTGAAGAGGCTATTGACCACCTTCTGAGTAAGGCCCCGGTGATCACAGAGAGCGAGTGCTTGCCGCTCACTGAAAGCCTGGGGCGAATACTGGCTCAAGATTATCAGGTGCCGGCAGATGTGCCGCCAGCAGATAACAGCGCGGTGGATGGCTACGCTCTGCGCGCCGAGGATTACATTCCTGGCCAGGCTCTGCCAGTCTCAGACCGCATCCCCGCCGGCTCTGCTCCCAGCCCTCTAAAACCCGGCACGGCTGCCCGCATTTTTACAGGCTCGGAGGTTCCCGAGGGCGCCGACACGGTGATCATGCAAGAGCGAGTGGATGTTACGGATAAGGGCATCCTGATCAATGCCGAGGTGAAAACCGATCAGAATATTCGCAGGCGCGGCCAGGATCTTGCCGAGGGCAGCCTTGCTTTGGCAAAGGGCACGAAGATCAGAGCGCAGGAAATGGGCCTTCTGGCGTCCATGGGCGTGGCTGACGTTACAGTGATGAAAAAATTGCGTGTCGCGATTCTGTCTACCGGCGATGAGTTGGTAGACCCGGGCACGCCACTGGGGCCGGGGCAGATTTACAACACCAATCGTTTTACATTGCTTGGACTGCTGGCAGACGCGGGTTGTGATGCAGTGCTATGCGAAACCCTGAGAGACACTCGCTCGGTTACTCGCGACACGCTTGAACGCGCGGCAGCGCAAGCAGACCTGATTATCACCAGCGGAGGCGTGTCCGTGGGTGAGGAGGATCACGTGCGGGCGGTGCTGGAAGAGTCTGGCGAGCTGTCACTATGGCGCATGGCCATCAAGCCCGGGAAACCTCTGGCATTTGGCTCGATCAAGGGTACTCCGGTACTGGGTCTGCCCGGGAACCCCGCCGCCGTGCTGGTGACATTTCTGGTTGTAGGTATGCCTTACATCCGCACCTGCCAAGGGCGCATGCAGGTTCACCCTGTGGGCCAACAGGTGCCTGCTGCGTTTACGGTTGCTTCGGCTTCCGTGCGCAGGGAGTTTGTCCGTGCACGCACCGAGTCTGTTAACGGCAACGCACGGGTCAGCGCCTACCCGAACCAGAGTTCTGGTGTGTTGAGCTCTGCCTGCTGGGCTGGTGGCCTGGCCGTGGTTCCGGAGCATGCCACAGTGGCAGAGGGTGACCTGCTGACCTACTACCCATTTACTGAGTTATTGAGCTGATATGACTGACCAGACCCTGACTGTTCGTTTTTTTGCCCGCCTCCGGGAGGAGTTGGGTACGGAGGAACTCACGCTACCGGCAGAGAAGGAGCAGACGGCCGGTGATTTGCTGGCAGCCCTGGCTTGTCGCGGCGGGCCTTGGGCACAGCTGCAAGGCGGGCAACCGGTGATGATTGCGATCAATCAAGCTATGGCGAAGCCTGCGGCGTCGGTTAAGGCCGGGGATGAGGTGGCTTTTTTCCCGCCGGTAACGGGAGGTTGAGATGATCAGTGTTCAGTCTGAGGATTTTGATGCCAGCGTTGAATATGCCGCTCTGCGGGATAGTGGCGCGGGCACGGGTGCTATTGCCACATTTACGGGGCTGGTTCGTGACAATGGCGATACGGCGGATGTATCCGGGTTGTTTCTGGAGCATTATCCGGGGATGACAGAGCAGGTGATTGCGGGGCTGATTGAGGAGGCTTCGCGGCGCTGGGATGTGCGGAAGGCTCGGGTTATTCATCGGGTTGGGCGTTTGTTGCTGCAGGATCAGATTGTGTTTGTGGGGGTTTGTAGCGCTCATCGGTCGGATGCGTTTGCGGCTTGCGCGTTTATTATGGACGCTTTGAAGACGTCGGCGCCGTTCTGGAAGAAGGAGCTTTCTGAGGCTGGGGAGCATTGGGTGGAGCAGAAGGCTTCGGATGTTGCTCGGGGTGAGGCTTGGGGTAAGTAGCTAGCCCCTAAGTGGTGCTTGGCTGGTCGGTCTTTGGCGGGGAACCTCTTCCCGAAAAACGCTGTTAATACGTCCTTGTACGCTTGGCTCCGCCATCCATGGCTCCGCACATTTTCGGGAAGAGGTTCCCCGCCAAAGCCCTGGTTTGTGCCCATACCTCTAGCTGGCACTGCCTTCAGCTTATTAAATCTTCTGGCCGGTTTCGGTTCTTGAACGCTTCTTCGGCATCTGCGCAATCCAGAATTCTGGCGCCGGCGCTTTCAGCGAATACCATAACTCTTCGATTGTCGTCTCTAAGTTGGGCTTCCAGCCGGTTGATAAGTGAAACAGGAAACACACCGTGCAAGGGGTGGGATTTTCCTTTGCATTGGGCGATAACCGGGGCGTTAGGCCGTTCTTCCCAGACAGTTAATAAACGTTTGAATACGCTGGGCTGTATGCCAGGAGTGTCGCAGGGGCAGACAAGCACGGCGTCGAAGCCGCGTTTTCTTGCTTCGGTCAGGCCTGCGAGCAATCCGACCAAGGGGCCCTGGCCTTTAAATTCAGGGGTGTCTTGCAGTACGTCGCCCAGCAGGCGGTAATCTTGCAAGGAGCGGTTAGCGCTGATGAGTAATGGGGCGGCAACGCTGCTCAAGGCTTCGGCTACCCAGTGGGCCATTGGACGTTCGCGCCAAAGCATGAGGCCTTTGTCTTGGCCGTTCATGCGCGTTCCGGCGCCGCCGGCGAGCAGCAGGGCGCAGACTTTTTCCAAATTTATTTGGGTCATCACAGGTCCAAGCAAAAAAAACCGCCCAAGAGCGTGGCCCAGGGGCGGTTTTCAGGCCATCAGGATGCAATCAGAGATTGCTGTCCAGGAATGCCGCAAGCTGGGATTTGGACAGTGCGCCGACTTTGGTGGCGTCAACGTTGCCGTTTTTAAACAACATCAGAGTCGGGATGCCGCGGATGTTGAACTTGGGCGGGGTCTGCTCGTTTTCGTCGATGTTGAGTTTGCAGACTTTCAGTTTGCCAGCGTATTCGTCAGCAATTTCTTCGAGTACGGGCGCAATCATTTTGCAAGGTCCACACCACTCCGCCCAGTAATCTACCAACACGGGCACGTCAGACTGAAGTACGTCCTGTTCAAAAGATGCATCCGTTACATTTACAATATTTCCGCTCATTTCAATTTTCCTGATTAATGCTTTGGTGACTACTTTACGCGATTGGTCCCGCGTATGTGAAGCAGTAGATCCACCGGCTTGAATCCACAATCTTCTGACCTCAATCAAATTGATCATCTTTCCGCTTGTCGTACAGCGGTGCATTGACTGACATATACCGGGATTATCGCTTATAGTACGCGCAAGTTCTTACCAAAGGATCCTGACCACCGTGACGGACACTTCTTCCGCCGAAAACACAGCTGCACCACCAGACATGCTTGCGTCCATTGATATGGGCTCGAACAGTTTCCATATGGTTGTGGCCCGACTGGTTCAGGGCGAAATCCGAACCATGGAAAGAATGGGCGAAAAAGTTCAGCTGGGCGACGGTCTTGATGCCAACAACAACCTGACGGAAGAAGCCCAGCAACGCGGCCTGGACTGCCTGCGGCGGTTCGCCCAGCGCCTCAACGGCACACCACCGGAAGGCGTTCAGATAGTGGGCACCAATGCCCTGAGGGTGGCACGCAACGCCAACCAATTTATTGCCCGGGCGGAGGAAGTCCTGGGCTATCCGGCGGAGATTATTGCGGGCCGGGAGGAGGCTCGCCTTATCTATTTAGGCGTCTCGCACACGCTGTCTGACGATGCTGGCCGGCGCCTTGTGGTCGACATAGGTGGCGGCAGTACCGAGCTGATTATTGGTGAACGCTTTGAACCCCAGGAGCTGGAAAGCCTGCACATGGGCTGCGTGTCTTTCCGAAACCGGTATTTTGCCGACGGCCGGATTACCCGCAAGCAAATGGATAACGCCATTACTCATGCGGAACAGGAGCTGTTGGGTATTCGCCGGCGCTTTCGGTCAGTTGGATGGGAAAGTTCTGTCGGCGCATCCGGCTCAATCAAAGCCATTTGCAACGTGCTGGCAACCCTGAAGATCACCGATGGCACCGTAACCTGGAGCGCCATGGAGGAGTTACGTCGGCGACTGGTGGATATGGGCAGCGTCGAAAAACTGGGTGAACTGGGGCTGCGGCCTGATCGACAAAACATTTTCCCCGCCGGCTTTGCCATTCTTATGGGTGTATTCCAATCCCTGAACATTCAGGAAATGACCTATACAGACGGCGCACTTCGGGAAGGTCTCCTGTACGGAATCGCCGGTAGAATCAAACATGAAGATGTGCGGGAGCGCAGTATTTCAGCGCTGCAAGAGCGATATCAAGCAGACCAGAGCCACGGGGCTGCAGTGGAAGCAACCGCTGTTGCCGCATGGGCGCAAATTGCAAAGCATTGGGGGCTGAACACCCTTGCCGATGAAGAGGCTCTGCGCTGGGCTTGCCGGCTTCACGAAATTGGCTTGGCTATTTCCCACAGCCAGTACCACAAACACGGTGGCTATCTTCTGCGCTACTCCGATCTGGCAGGTTTTACCCAGCAGGCACAAATGGAGTTGGCGATTCTCGTGCGTGGCCATCGGCGCAAATTCAGTTCGTCCATTTTTGAAGGAGTCGATCCTGGTGATCTGGAACGACTGAGGCATCTCTGTATTCTGGTGCGACTGGCCGTGCTGATCCAGCATTCACGAAATCTGGAGCCGCCACCGGCCTTCACCTTGGAGCCAAGAGAAAATGGTCTTTTGCTGACGTTCCCGGAATGCTGGTTTGATGAGCGCCCGCTCACCTATGCCGATCTGATGAACGAGCAGGAATATCTTGCCAAGCAGAACTTTGTACTTGAGCTAGCGGGCGGCTAGTAGACTGGTGGACTGATGGGAGGGATACGAATTACCCTCCCAGCTCCCCTTCCATCGCCTCGACCGTTTCACTGACCTCCAGCCATTCCGCTTCGGTATCTTCGAGCTTGCCTTTCGCCTCTGACTGTTTGGCCAACAGCTCTTTCAAGCGGACTTTAGACCCATCACCGTACACAGCTGGATCGGCAAGCTCCGTTTCGAGATTACTTAGTATCTCATTCAGGGAATCCATCTGCTTTTCCAGTGCAGTCTGGCGCTTGCGGTATGGGCTCAGCTTCTGCCGTAGTGCTGCTTCTGCACGCTTGCGGGCTTTTCTGTCGTCGGCACTTTCTCCTACTGCGATGTCTGATTCAGCCCCTGGCGGATCCTCGGCATTCTGGATACCGGTCAACTGTCGCTTTGGCGCCTCAGTATCGTCTTTTCGGCGGTCTGCCAGCCAACTTTCGTAATCTTCAAGATCGCCCTGGTACTCCACAACGCGGCCATCATTAACCAACCAGAATTCATCAACTGTATTACGCAGCAAGTGCCTGTCGTGGGATACCACCACAATGGCGCCCTCAAAGTTCTGCAGGGCCATGGTTAATGCCTGGCGCATTTCCAGATCAAGGTGGTTGGTCGGCTCATCCAACAAAAGCAGGTTAGGTTTTTGCCAGGCAATTACCGCCAGGGCAACTCGAGCTTTTTCACCACCCGAGAAAGACCGGATAGGACTTAAGGCCTCATCTCCATGGAAATCGAACCCACCCAGGAAGTTGCGAATGCTCTGTTCGGAAGCTCGCGGCGACAAGCGCTGCAAATGCAGAAAAGGACTGGCATCGAGGTCCAAAGATTCCAACTGATGCTGGGCAAAGTAGCCTATTGCCAAATGCTCACCACAGGTTCGCTCACCAGACAGCAGAGTGCTAGAAACGCCCTGTTCACCCTGCCCAAGCAAGGCATCCATCAAGGTGGATTTGCCGGCACCGTTCGGCCCCAACAGGCCTATGCGACTGCCCGGCAAAAGGGTCAGGTTAATGTTGCCGAGAATGGTGGTGTCACCGTGTCCCGCCTGCCCGCGCCTTATCGATAGCAGCGGGTTCGATACTTTGTCTGCCATCGGGAATTCGAAACTGAACGGCGAATCGATATGTGCAGGGGCAATCTTCTCCATCCGCTCCAACGATTTAACCCGGCTTTGAGCCTGGCGGGCTTTGGTGGCCTTGGCCTTAAAGCGATCAATAAAGCGCTGTATCTCTGCAATTCTCGCCTGCTGCTTTTCAAAACCTGCCTGTTGTTGCGCAAGCCTTTCGCCGCGTTGCAGCTCGAACCCAGAGTAATTACCCGTATACACCTCCAGCTTGCGCTGATCAAAATGCACCACATGGGTAGCCACCCGGTCCATAAAGTCCCTGTCGTGGGAAATGAACAATAGGGTGCCATCATAACGGCGCAGCCAGTTTTCGAGCCAAAGGCAGGCATCCAGATCCAGGTGGTTGGTTGGCTCATCAAGGAGCAGAAGATCTGAAGGGCGCATCAGTGCCTGAGCAAGGTTCAGGCGAATGCGCCAGCCACCAGAAAAAGCGGAGACAGGCCTGTCTGCATCTTCATTCTGAAAACCCAAGCCTCGCAACAGGGATTCTGCGCGCCTTGCGGCAGACCAGGCTTCATGTATATCCAACTCACCGTGAATGTGCGCAACGGCATTGTCGTCGCCCCGGGCTTCAGCTTGTTCAAGCTCTCGCTCAAGCCGACGCAAATCAATGTCTCCATCAAGAACGAAGTCTCGCGCGCTTCGCCCTGTTGCTTCAACTTCCTGCGCCATATGGGCAATACGGGTACCGCCAGGAAGTGACACACTACCCTGCTCGGGTGACAGTTGGCCCAGTAATAACTGAAACAGACTGGATTTACCGGCACCATTGGCACCCACAATTGCCACACGCTGGCCAGATTGCACTGTCAGAGCAACAGCATCTAGCAACCAGACGCCACCCCGTTGTAAACTGAGATCGGTTATCGTTAACATGTTGTCATATAATCAACGTGAAATTGTCAGAGTCGGTTCATTGCCCATGCCAGCCCGTTCTCAAGCCAACCAGGGTTTACCGTTAAAAACCATGGCGTTGCCGGCAGACCTGGAGCCAGACAACCCCCTTTGGCAATTTGCATTGGCGTTCTGGCAGCATTCGCTGGCGCAAGAAACGTGTCTGGCCTTACAAAATGAGGGCTGGAGCGTAACACGAATTTTATGCGCGGGATGGCTTGCACTCAACGGCAGGGCATATACCGGTATTGAAGAGGCTACGGTAACAGAGTGGCGCGATCGTGTAACCGGCAGCTTGCGAGCCATTCGCATGTCGGTGCCCAAGGCGCAGACAGCTTATAGTGCCCTGCGCACAAACCTGGCCAGCCTTGAGCTGGAGGCTGAGCGCATAGAACTGGCTATAGCCTGGCAGTCTTTTAAAGCCCCTAAACTGGAACAACGCAACATGTACGTATGTGACGAGCTTATCCAGTCCAACCTTACCGCGGCCGCACCGGCAGCCGGCATAACGGAAGGCACCAGGCAGCGACTCAATACACTGGTCGATATTTTTTCCGCCTTTGCTTCGGGCGAGGTACAGCCATGCTGATCAAATGGCTTGTCCGGCTGGCGTTCCCGGCTCTTGGGCTGCTAATGCTGCTGATGTTCTTTGGTCTGAATGAAGCAGAGCAGGCATCGGAGCCTGTCGCCAAAGAAACCCAGTCAGGAATGCCTGCGTTTGAAGGCTTGGTTCCTTCTCCAGTGCCAACTGAAGGCCCCGACATAGTATTCAAATGGCAGGATACTGATGGCAATTGGCATTACGCCGATCAACCACCAGAACACGGCCCCTGGAACACGCTGGCCATTGAAAGGATGGACAAGCAACGGTCGCCCTCGAGAATCTCGAACCCAGAGACCGACTGGCAATCTCCTTACAGCGCACCCTTCTCCCTTAGCCCTCCTGGCGCCGTGAATAATGAAAGTTAAGGATCTAACAGCCCCGACAAGGAACAATCTGTAGCGCCTTAACAGATGTTCAGTGGAATCTGCGCTCAGAACCCGTTACCTTTTCCCACCTGATAAACACAATACGTGGGCCACGGCCCTCTCCGCTATAAAACCGTCATAACCCAAAAGGATGATGTAATGAAGAAAACGCTGCTTGCATTGGCGATAACCGGCTTGGTTGCCGGCTGCTCAACTCCTCCTGAAACTCCGGCGGATCCAAAGCTGGACTCTACCGATCAGAAGGTTAGCTATGGCATGGGCCTGGTACTGGGCGAACGCATGGGCAACGACCTGCCAAACCTGCAAATGGATCAGTTCCTTCAGGGTATCCAGCATGGACACGCAGGCGATGACGAAACCAAGCGCATGAGCCGTGAAGAAATCCAGCAAGCACTGATGGAATACCAGCAGACTCTGCAGGAAGAGCAGGGTAAGCAAATTGAAGAGCTGGCCCAGAAAAACCGCGAAGCCGGTGATGCCTTCCTTGCCCAAAACGCTGAGCGCGACGGCATAGAAACAACCGAATCCGGCCTCCAGTATGAAGTTCTGGAAGAAGGCAATGGCGTTAAACCTGGTGCAACCGATATGGTGCAGGTGCACTACACCGGCGAACTTCTCTCTGGTGAGGTTTTTGACAGCTCCCGTGAACGCGGCGAGCCTGTGACCTTTGGCCTGAACCAGGTCATTCCGGGCTGGACAGAAGGCCTGCAGCTAATGAGCGAGGGTGCCCGTTACAAGCTATACATCCCTTCTGACCTGGCTTACGGCCCAGGCGGAAGCCGAGCGATTGGCCCTAACGAAACCTTGGTGTTCGATGTAGAGCTGCTAGCCATTAACCCGGATGCAGACGAAGAAGGTTCTGCCTCCGAGTAATACGGAAAGCCGAGCTTCAGCTTGTCTGAAGCCACAAAAAAGCCTCAGAGCGTTCGCGCTACTGAGGCTTTTTTTAATCCCTTCAGATGTCTGAACAGTTCAGACCGATGCGACTTTATCTGCATGCACAGTGTGGAGGTGCTGTATCAGGAAGTCCTCCATTTCAAATCGGCTCTCCAGGGTTTCACCCAGATGAGAAAGCTGTTCAAACAGGGCTGTGATGTCCTGTTCGGATAAATCGCCCTCCCCCAACTGATCGTTGAAGTTGAGTGCCACCTCTGTAGTTTCCTCAATGCGGGGGTATACCTTGCCTGCCAGTTCCAGACCTCCGTCGTTGAACTCCCGGGCCTCCCTGACCAGCTGCTCATATATTTCGAAATGGCCTGTCGAAACATAGTCCACCAATACCTCGCACAGGCGAACAAACTTTTGTTTCAGAGCTTCGGTTTGCGAGAAGTCGCTTTCTGCAGACAAATCGCAGTAATGAACCAGCAACTCCTGGCGGTCCTTTAGCCAGCGATCAATAAGCTCGCTGACGCCACCCCAGCGTTCCCTGGCATTTCGGCAATTTTCCAACATGACACCCGCTCTCCGCTTGGAAACCCTAACAATGGGCCTGACGCTGATATTGGTTAAGTCCGGATCAAGTTACCCTATGCTGGCCACCGGCCGCAACCGTTTCAGGTCACCAGCCAGGTTTTCACGCGCCCCCGGTGGAAGAGCATCGTCAGCCCCATAATGACTAACAGGACAAAAAACACAGCACTCCATCCGGGAATGCTCAAACCAAGAAAGCGCCAAACCACGGCGGCGCAGTCTCCTGTGCCTTTGAGAGCCGTAGACAAGACTTCCATAAACGGCAGCACCTCAAGCATATAGTCCACAGAGGGGCCACAGGCAGGCACCTGATCAGCAGGCAAGTTCTGCAGCCACAACTGGCGACCCGCCACGCCCAGCCCGGCACCTGCCGTTACTGTCAGCAGCAAGCCGTATACACGCACCCCCACTTCCCCGGGGCCATGCAACGCCGCCAGCAAGCTCACCAGACCCACGCCCATAAAGCCAAAGCGCTGGAGCCAACACAAGGGACAGGGCTCAAGCCCCATTACGTGCTCCATATAAAACGCCACACCCAACAACCCGGCGCAGACAACAAAAATGAGTGCAAAAATTGCTCTTACTTTCACAAAGATTCCTCAGTTTTACACAAATGCGCTGTCCAGCCTGCTATTCTCGACTTATCCGGCGGAACCGCTGCTGATTTTGTCACTAAACCCTAAACCATAACGAACTGCAAGCCTATGACACCCCAGCCAAAATTCGCTCTATTCAGTATCGCCCTACTGCTTTTTGCACTCTCCACAGCCTGGGCGGAAGAAGCTACCAACGAGGAAGGGGAAGCCACCGAAAAATCAGGCACCACGGATTATATTGCCATGGACCCTGCCTTTGTAACCCATGTTGGCACCCCGGGTAGCAAGCTGACTTACCTGAAAGCAGCGGTGAGCCTCAGAGCCTCTCAGAAGACAACACGATCTGCTGTGGAAGCCCACATGCCACGGCTGCGCCATGAACTTGTAATGCTGTTTGGTGAGCAGACAGATACGGCCACGCTGACCACGATGGAAGGCCAGCAAGCGCTGCGAGAAGAAGCCAAATCACGAATAAACGAGGTGCTGGAAGAACAGCAAACCGGCGAAGCCATTACCGGCGTGCTGTTTACAGAATTTGTTGTACAGAAGTAGTACACGCAAAGCGTGAACTGATACAGAACCAGCGCGCTTCAGGCAATCCGGGAATACAGGCCGTTATCCCCGAGGGCATTTTCTTCCCGGACAACC
Source organism: Marinobacter sp. KMM 10035 (assembly GCF_046537445.1). NCBI lineage: Bacteria > Pseudomonadati > Pseudomonadota > Gammaproteobacteria > Pseudomonadales > Marinobacteraceae > Marinobacter > Marinobacter sp. KMM 10035. The sequence continues at coordinate 155,350 of NZ_JBBVMG010000001.1, forward strand.
TCACCAGCATCCTCCCAGCCAGATTCCCAGGCGGCTACAACAACTTCGCCACGATAGGGGCAGCGAGTTTTGTCCATTCCCATGGACGCTGCCATATATCCCTGGCGATAGGCTTTGTTCAGCGCTTCAACATCCCAGCCGAGCTTTATATCCCTTGCCATGCCAATTCTCCCTTAAGCCAATCCTAATGAATCTAGCACCAGCGTCAGAAAGTGACAAATATTTGCACACCTTCTGTGAAGCAGGCCCGCGGATTTTACAATTCTGCAAAATCCGCACTTTGCAAAAGCAATAGCCCATTCCGGTCAGGAGCGCAGATACTGCTCCAGAAAATCACTGAACGCCAAAGTATCTGCGGCTTCAATCTGTTGCTGCTGCGCCAGTGAGTCCTTGGCCGCGGCGACAAATGAAGCATTTACGCCAGCATCCATGCCTTCCTTGCGAAGCATATTCTGATGCTTGAGAGCCATGTCCATTGTCCAGTCCCGGTGGCCGAGTCCAGACGCCTGCATCGCATCAACAACCCGGGCAGACGGCACCTGGCGATCACCCGACAGAACACTTCGCTGGGCTGATAGAGCCTTGCGATAGACATCTCCACCGTTCCAGCCATCCAGTATTTCAGCCAGCGGTTCAAGACCATCAAGAATCGCTGTTGCAGCTTCACCGACGGGCGTGCGCTCACCCGCTCGGCACAGCTTGAGCTCATGATGACGCCCGTTGGAGACAACGTCTTTGTAGTTGTCATCCAGCAAGACGCACTCCGCATCGCTGATTTTCGGCGATTCGGACAACAAGCAATCCAGCAGAAAGAGATCAAGAAAGTCGACCTGGGCCTCGCTGACACCCACTGGGGAGAAGGGATCGAGATCCAGGCAGCGCACTTCAATGTACTCTACACCGCGGGATTCGAGCGCGTGAATCGGCTTTTCTCCGCTTCGGGCAGTGCGCTTGGGACGCACGGCGCTGTAATACTCATTCTCAATCTGCAAAACGCTGGTGTTGATCTGGATAAACTCTCCATCACGCTGCGTGCCAATCGCTTCGTATGCCGGCCAATTGGTATGAATGGCTCTATCCAGTGTCTGGGTATAGGTGCTGAGCTTGTTGAAACAGATATTCAACGATGACTGAGCGTTGTTGTGATAACCCAGGTCACTCATGCGTAACGAGGTGGCTGTCTCGCCAAACCAGCTCCGCTCACCGCATCTGGCCAGCTCATGACGCACGCCGTCTACAAAGCTCGCATCCAGGGCCGGTGAGGCGCCGAACAAAAGCATCAGCAACCAGCTTCTACGTCGGAAATTGCGAATCAGCCAAAAATACTGATCGGACTTGAAGTCCTTCATGTTTTGCTGGTCACCCAGCGCGCGCTGCCAGATTTCCATAAAGCTGTCCGGCAACGAAAGGTTGTAGTGAGTGCCGGCGATGCTTTGCATCATCCGCCCGTACCTCACCGCTAACCCCTGACGGTATACATGCTTCATCCGCCCGGTATTGGACGAGCCATACTCGGCAATGGGGATGCTGGCATCGCCATTCAGCTCACAGGGCATACTGGCCGGCCAGAAAACCTCATCTCCCAGATTCTGTTGTACGAACCGATGGGTGTTGCGCAGGGACTCCATCATCTCAGACGTGCTGCTACAAACGGGTGTTATGAGCTCCAGCAAGGCTTCGGAATAGTCCGTTGTGATGGTCGGGTGCGTGAGCGCAGAGCCCAAGGCCTCCGGATGTGGTGTTTGCGCGATGAAACCGTTGCGGTCAACGCGCAAACCTTCTTTCTCTACCCCTTTCAGAAACCCGTTCCAGTCGCTGGCTGCGAACTGGCGGAATACAGAGTGGCGGGATTCAGCCATGATTGACTCCTGCTGCAACCGGCGGTGCCTTGTGGGCGGTGCCGGCTGTTGGATATATTTTAAACGAGCTAGCGCTTGTCTTTACGAGCCGACGCAAATGCCTGAGCCAATGCGCCCCCCATGGCACCCTGCCCGGCGTTCTGACCAGCACCCTTATTCTGGTTCTGTGGTGCTGGTCGGCCTGCCGGCTGCCCCGCACGGTTGCTGGCTGACTTGCCCGGCGCCGAGCGCTTCGACTCCGCCTTTTCACCTGGCTGGTCGTCCATACGCATGGAAAGTGCAATCCGCTTGCGAGGGATATCCACCTCCATCACCTTGACCTTAACAATATCCCCGGCCTTGACGACTTCCCGGGGGTCTTTGATAAAGGTATGGGAAAGTGCCGATATGTGCACCAGCCCATCCTGATGGACGCCAATGTCTACAAACGCGCCAAAATTCGTCACGTTGGTAACAGAACCTTCCAGAATCATGCCTGGTACGAGATCGCCCAGTGTTTCCACGCCTTCTTCAAAGCTTGCAGAGCGGAATTCAGGGCGCGGGTCACGGCCAGGTTTTTCAAGTTCGGAGAGAATATCCCGAATGGTCGGCACACCGAACTGATCTGTTACGTAATCCTGGGGATTCAGGCCTCGCAAGAACGCGGAATCGCCAACAATGTTATCAACTTTCCGGTTGTTCTTTGCCGCAATGCTCTCAACCACTCCGTAAGCTTCCGGGTGCACCGATGAGCGGTCCAATGGATTCTCACCGCTGGCGATGCGCAGAAAGCCTGCAGCCTGTTCAAACGTGCGCGCGCCCAACCGGGGCACCTTCAATAACTGCTTGCGATTACGGAACATGCCGTTCTGGTTGCGGTATTCAATAATATTCTGCGCGATGGTCTGATTCAGACCCGACACCCTTGCCAACAACGGTGTGGAGGCTGTGTTCAGATCAACGCCAACACCATTCACACAATCCTCAACCACTGCGTCCAGGCTGCGGGAAAGCTGAACCTGAGATACGTCGTGTTGATACTGGCCAACTCCAATTGACTTGGGTTCAATTTTCACCAGTTCGGCCAGTGGGTCCTGCAACCGTCGGGCAATGGAGACAGCACCACGAATGGTCACATCCAGATCGGGCAATTCCTTGGACGCAAACTCGGAAGCAGAATAGATTGATGCTCCGGACTCACTCACAACAATGCGCGCCAGTTTTAGCTCCGGGTAACGCTTGGTAAGATCGCCCACCAGCTTTTCGGTCTCACGGGAGGCTGTGCCATTACCGATGGCCACCAACTCAATTTTGTATTCACGACACCAGGCTGCGAGTTTCTCGATTGAGCTGTCCCACTGGTTCTTGGGCGCATGGGGGAAGATAGCCCCATGCCCTGCCACCTGGCCAGTACCATCAATGATGGCGACCTTAACGCCGGTGCGTAACCCTGGGTCCAGGCCAAGGGTCGGACGGGGCCCAGCGGGCGCCAGCAACAGCAAATCTTTCAGGTTAGCAGCAAATACGTTGATGGCTTCGGTTTCGGCCGCTTCACGTACCTGGGTCATGAGATCTGTCTCGATCTGTGTGGACAGCTTTACCCGCCATGTCCAGCGCACCACTTCTGACAGCCATTTATCGGCGGCACGGCCGTTGTCCCGGATGTTCCAGCGGGCTGCAATACGTTGCTCAGCGGGGTGCGGTTGACGGCGATCATCTTCCACGTCGCCTACAGCTAGCGTGTAGGAAAGAATGCCTTCGTTGCGACCGCGCAGTATTGCCAGAGCACGGTGTGAAGGCACTTTTTTCAAGGGCTCTACATGATCGAAGTAATCCCGGAATTTGGCACCTTCGTTTTCCTTGCCCTCAATCACGGTGACTCTTAACTGGCCCTGCTGCCAGATGAGATCGCGCAGCTCACCTAACAGCTCTGCATCCTCGGCGAAGCGCTCCATCAGGATAAAGCGGGCGCCGTCGAGGGCAGCTTTGGTGTCTGCAACGCCTGCATCCGCATTGATATAACTTTCAGCTGTGGCTTCCGGCTCAAGGGTAGGATTGCCATATAACGCATCGGCCAGAGGCTCCAGACCTGCCTCCCGGGCAATCTGGGCTTTGGTGCGGCGTTTTGGCTTATAGGGTAGGTACAGATCCTCTAGCCGGTTCTTGGCATCCGCACTTTCAATGCTGCTACGCAGTTCGTCGGTCAGTTTACCCTGCTCCTCAATACTCTTGAGAATGGTGCTGCGACGATCTTCCAGTTCCCGGAGATAGCGCAGGCGCTCTTCAAGTGACCGCAACTGGCTATCATCCAGAGAACCCGTCACCTCTTTTCGGTAGCGGGCAATAAAAGGAACGGTGGAGCCTTCGTCCAGCAGGGCGACGGTGGCATTAACCTGTTGCTCGCGTACGCCGAGTTCGTCCGCTATGCGCCTGGAGATACTGTTCATGCAACCTCTGTGATGCGTTTCTGATAAAGCAGCAAAGGTACAGCGGCTTACAGTTGCAGGCAAGCGGACTCGCCACGCTTGTTCAGGAATTGCACAAGGTCAACCCAGGGCATGGGGCGGGCATAATAGTAACCCTGTATTTCATCACAGTGCTGTTGGCGCAGAAACTCAAGCTGGCCTTCCGTTTCGACGCCTTCGGCGACCACACTGATCTGGAGACTATGAGCCAGGCTGATAATCGCACGGATAATGTGCTCGGCATCCGCAGACCTACCAAGATCCTGCACAAACGACTTATCAATTTTGACCAGCGAGATTGGTAGGTGTTGAAGATTACTGAGAGAGGAATAGCCAGTGCCAAAATCATCCAGGGCGAAACTGATACCCAGCTGGTTAAGCTCCCGCAGGCAACGTTGTGCGTATTCAGGGTCGTGCATCATTGCGCTTTCCGTTAATTCCAGTTCCAGCAAACTGGTGTCAACGTTGGCATTAAAAATGATGCGAAATATCGTTTCCGTCATTTTTCTATCATGAAACTGGCGGAACGAAAGGTTCACCGCGAACACCAAACCGGGGTACCCGATTTCTGCAGACTCCTGCAGGCGCTTGCAGGCCTGCTCGATCACCCAATAACCAATCGGAACGATCAAGCCGCTGCGCTCGGCAACAGGAATGAACTCGTCGGGCCCGACCAAACCACGCTCTGGATGGTTCCAGCGCAACAGGCACTCAACACCACGCACCTCGTTACTGGCCAGATCGATTCTTGGCTGATAATACAGCTCCAGCTCATCGCCCCTGAGCGCATTGCGAAGGTCCGCTTCCAGTCTGAGTTGGTACCCGGCAGAAATGTGCAGCTGTCGGTCGTAAAAGCGGTAACTGCTACCAGGATCCCGCTTGGCCTCAAACATTGCCCGGTTTGCCCGGCGCATGAGGTTTTCGGGGCTGTCTCCGGACTCCGGAAAAGTAGCCACTCCGAGGCTGGCACTGACAACTACACTCTGGCTATCAATTGATATTGGCTCATCCAGCACCTGCACAATCTTGCGAATAATCTGGGTGATGTCCAAAGTATCTTCAAGCTTTTCAACAATAATGGCGAGTTCGTCTCCGCCGATGCGCATCAGAGAATCCACACGACGCAGCGCCAGTCGAACCTTGGCAGCTACTTTGATCATCAGCTGATCGCTTTTCTGATAACCAAAGGATTCGTTAATACTGCGAAAATCATCAATATTGAGATGCAAAAGCGCCAGCCGGTGGTTCCCGCGCTGAGCCCTGTGTAACGCTTGCTGCAGTCTGTCAAAAAACAGATCCCGGTTAATGAACCCACTCGCTACCCCCCGACCCAAGAGGCTGTGGGCCGAGTTCGCCAACTGCTCCTGATACCAGAGGCATTTTACTGCTCGGCGAAAATTCCAGGAATCAAGTTCCTGACGACACAAATAATCGGATGCACCACCAGAAATAAGGCTTGCCGCACGCTCACGGGACGTTTCCGCACCCAGCGCCAATATCGGCCGATCGCCGCTGGCAACCGCCAGATACTGCAAAAATGAGGATTCAGGGCCACCATGGAATGCAACATCCCAAACCAGAACATCGAACTTCGCGTTGCGGATAAGATCGTCACAATCCAAAAGCTCCGGACACCAGGTTAAATCCGTACGAATCTCAGGCTCATCCGCCAACAAAGCGTTGAGCCAGAGAAAATCGGTATAATCCGGTGTCAGAACCAGAAGACGAAGCTGGTCTGAGCCAACAGTTTCCAGTGGCAAGGTCATTAAGCAGAATCCATGGGTACGTGAACAACAATCCTGTTCTGTTAAAAGAATAGCTGATAGATCGACAAGGTACAGGAAGTCTGGCTGGTGTAGACTAATGTCCTAGTAAGACAACCCCCGTCTCAAACCATTCTGGCAATGTATTTGTGAACAAACTCAACCCGCGACAAAATGAAGCAGTCCGCTACACCGACGGCCCTTTGCTGGTGCTGGCCGGCGCCGGCAGCGGGAAGACCAGCGTAATCACCCGCAAAATCGCCTATCTGATTGAACACCTTGGCATTCCGGGGCGCCACATTGCGGCCGTTACCTTCACCAACAAGGCGGCCCGTGAGATGAAAGAACGGGTGAGCCGGATTGTCGACCGTAAACTGGCTCGCGGATTGATTGTCTCCACCTTCCACAACCTCGGACTGAACATGATCCGGGAGGAACATGCCCACCTGGGCTACCACCCGGGATTTTCTATTTTCGATGCAGAAGATGCCAAAGCCCTGATACGGGACCTGATGCTTCGGGAGGCCAGCGCCGATGCCGGCGACGAGCTCAACGATGTTCAGATGACCATATCGTCCTGGAAAAACGCCTTGCGGGGGCCAGCGGAAGCCTACAGCAAAGCGGCGGATGAGCGGGAGCAGCGTATTGCCATTGTGTACAAGCATTATAACGAGTACCTGAAGGCATACAACGCGGTCGACTTCGACGATCTTATTTTACTGCCCGTGCAGTTGTTCCGAAACAACCCCGAGGTGCTAGCCAAGTGGCGCAGAAAAATACGCTACATGCTGGTGGACGAGTACCAGGACACCAACATTTGTCAGTACGAACTGGTGAGAATGCTGGTTGCCGAGCGCGCGGCGTTCACCGTTGTTGGCGATGATGACCAATCCATTTACGCCTGGCGTGGGGCACGGCCAGAAAACCTGGCGCAATTGAAGGAAGACTTCCCGAGCCTGAAGATTGTAAAGCTTGAGCAGAACTACCGCTCCACATCGCGCATCTTGCGGGCTGCCAACACGGTTATTGCCAACAACCCTCACGTGTTTGAAAAGGCTCTTTGGAGCGACCACACCATCGGCGAGGAAATCCGCATTGTACGGTGCCGTAACGAAGACGCAGAAACCGAAAGGGTGGCCACGGAAATCGTCGACCAAAAGTTGAAAAAGGGGCTGGCGTTCAAGGATTTTGCCGTACTGTACCGGGGCAACCACCAGGCCCGTCTTTTGGAAATGAAGCTGCAGGCTTACCAGATTCCCTATCACATTTCGGGAGGGCAATCGTTTTTCTCAAAAAACGAAATCAAGGACGCCATGTCGTACCTGCGCCTGCTGATTAACCCGGATGACGACGCCGCATTCCTGCGGGTAGTGAATGTACCGCGGCGTGAAATCGGCCCTCGCACCCTTGAACAGCTGAGCCACTACGCCCGGGCGCGCAACGTCAGCCTGTTTAAATCCCTGAGTGACATGGGGGCGGAATCCCACGTAACCGAGAAGGGACTGGACCGTCTGCGCCGCTTTGCCCACTGGGTGGATGTCACCTGCGAGCGCCTGCACAGCGAAAACCCGGTGCCGGTTATCAAGCAGCTGTTCACGGATATCGAGTATGAAGAATGGTTGCACCAGCACTCCGGCACGCCGAAACAGGCCGAACGCCGCATGGAGAACATCTGGTATCTGGTGGAGTCGATCCAGCGCATGCTGGAGGACGGCAAGGGCACAGCCGATGAGCTGGGCATAGAAGACGCCATCACCAAGTTGATTCTACGCGATATGATGGAGCAGCGAGAAGAAGAGGATGACAGCGATAAAGTACAACTGCTGACACTCCACGCATCGAAGGGCCTGGAGTTCCCTCACGTATTTATTCTGGGGCTGGAGGAAGAAATCCTGCCGCACCGATCCAGCATTGAAGAAGGCAACGTAGAAGAAGAGCGACGCCTGATGTACGTGGGCATTACCCGCGCAAAAGAAACCCTCACCCTGACCTACGCCGCCCAACGCAGGCAATATGGCGAAAAAATCGAAACTATTCCCAGCCGGTTTCTGGATGAACTGCCCCCGGACGACGTGCGCTGGGAGGGCACAGGCGATCTGGATGTTGAAGCAAACCAGAAAAAGGGCAAAGCAACCTTAAGCGCCCTGATTGGTGATTTAGGGTTATAAAACGCAAAAACCCCGCCGGAGCGGGGTTTTTGTAATAAAGATGCTGACGTTACTTACTCTCAGCCACTATATGCTCGACCGCAGCAACAATTTCTTCATCTGAACAGCTGGCACAGCCACCTTTAGCTGGCATGGCATTAAAGCCATTGATGGCATGATCGATCAGAGTATCCATGCCCTGGTCAATACGAGGAGCCCAGTCACCGGCGTTGCCGATAACCGGTGCACCTGCAGCGCCGGTGGTGTGGCATGCCAGACATACAGCACCATAGACTTCGCTACCTGAGCGAGGTCCGGAGCTTGCCGTCTGGGTAGCTGCCGCAGCTTCGCCACACTCTTCACCCTGCAGGCACACTTCGCCAACTGGCTGAATGCGCGCACGGATTTCATCATCAACACTTGCCATGACGGCACCGGCCGTAATGCCAAAACCAAGCAGTACGACAGCCAGGACTCTCTTCATCTTCACAATGCACCTCGCCTTTGAGCGTTATAATCTTTGGTTGCCGCATTATAGCGACTGAATCCCGGCAAAAAAACCGAATAGCAAAATCATAAATTGATTTCCACCATTTATATTGCCATTACGTAAGCGTGGAGACTCTTTCTGGCCATCCGGTTACCATGTTGCAGCTTACTCAGTATTTCCAGGATCCGACCCATGAATAACCCGGAGAAACCCTCCCCACATCCCCTGCGCAAGGCGCTGCTGATTACAGAGTTCAGCGCGTTGGCAGTGTTGCTGACATCGATGGGCTGGTTCTCAAGTCAGACAGATACCGGCCATAGTATCAATCCGGCGTGGCTGCTGATACCCGCTATTGCAAGCCTTGGTGTTTTCATCAGTTTTATTGGTCTTATGTATTTACGCTGGGTTGTGGCAGCAAGTGCCGAAAACCAGCTCCGACATAAGCTTGTTTTTGCGCTCCTGGCCCTCACCCTTATCGGAGTTTGGGTTTACGGCATTGCCAGTACCTGGCTCAGCCTCAATGCAACATAGAGAGACCTCGAATATGCTCAAACGCCCTTATGCCATGCTTTCAAAGGCAGCTGCGCTTGCCTGTCTGTGGCCAACACTGGCGGTTGCACAGGGGGATTCGCACGCTGGAGAACACGGGCTTTCCTCCCCGAAAGACTGCGCGCTGATAAACGAAGGCGTGCCGCGCCTGGCCTGCTACGACTCGTTCAACAACCCCAAAATGGCACGAGACACGGCACCGGAGCAACAGATTGAGGAAGCCGAGGAGGCCGCTGACAATTTAGCGCCTGACCGTCAGAATCTGGAGAATACGGGTACAGCATCAGACGAAGATGACCCTGACCGAAACGTAATGGGCAACATGGTGGATCGCAGCGTTAATGCAGAAAAAGCGCTGTTTTCCTTTTCAGGCAGTTTTATCAGCCACCGCCCCTCTTATATCCTCCCGATTACCTGGATGGATGACACCAACCAAACACCAACCAGCCCCAGACTGGGGACGACAGGTTACGATTACGAACTCGAAAATGAGGAAGCCAAGTATCAAATAAGTTTCAAGGTTCCTTTGCTGACGGGCTGGCTGGAGGACCGCACGACGTTATGGTTCGGTTATACACAGCGTTCTTTCTGGCAGGTGTATAACAAGGATGATTCTGCGCCGTTCCGAGAGACCAACTATGAGCCGGAGGTTTTTTTGCGGCATCAGACCAACTGGAATCTGGGAGCGGTAACCCTGAGTGGTGTGACGATTGGGATGAATCACCAGTCTAATGGGCAGTCGGAGCCCCGTTCACGGAGTTGGAACAGGGTGAAAGCCAGCGCCGGCTTTACGAGTGGGCGCTGGCTATTTGTTGTTGAGCCCTGGTATCGGATTCCTGAAGACAGTAAAGATGATAATGAGGATATCGAGCGGTATCTTGGACATGCGAACTACGGCGTGATTTATAAGCTTGCCGAGGATCGGACATTCTCTTTGAATCTGATGAACAATTTGCGTTCGGATAATCGTACGTCGGTGGAGTTTGGTTATAGCTTTCCGTTGGGGGGTACGATTAAGGGGTTCTTCCAGTATTACAATGGGTATGGGGAGAGTCTGATTGACTACAATCATCGGATTGAGCGGTTCGGGCTTGGGATTATGCTGAACGATTGGCTTTGAGTTTGGTGCCTGGCTGGGCTGCCGGTGGGGCGGAGGTCGGAAACACGCTGTGGATACGTCCGTGTACGCTCGGCTACGCCATCCATGGCTTCGCACAGTTTCCGACCTCCGCCCCACCGACATCCCAGCGCCAGATCAGGTGGCCGATCTAGCTTCCTCTCACGGCCACTTAATCAATCGCAACTACTTATTCAACCGCTCCATTTCTGCAAGCAACTCTTCAGTTTTAGCCTTCATCAGTGGTATGTCAGCACGGGATTCCACGTTCAAGCGAACGACGGGCTCGGTGTTGGACATGCGCAGGTTGAAGCGCCAGTTGTCGAATTCCACGCTTAAGCCATCTACATAGCTCACGCTCTTTGCGTCGGCGCCGTATTTTTCTTCAATCGCAGCGATGACCTTAGGGGGGTTATCGATGGTGCGGTTGATTTCGCCGCTGGCCGGGTAGGCTTCGATTCGGGCGTCGATGAGGGATGAGAACGGCTTACCGGACTGGCACAGGCGTTCGGCGAGCAGCAACCACGGGATCATGCCGCTGTCGCAGTATGCGAAGTCGCGGAAGTAGTGGTGGGCGCTCATTTCCCCGCCGTATACGGCGTCTTCGTCGCGCATGCGCTGTTTGATGAAGGCGTGGCCGGTTTTGCTTTCGATGGCTTTGCCGCCAGCAGCCTCTACCAGATCCAGGGTGTTCCAGATCAGCCTTGGGTCGTGGATGACTTTTCCGGGGCCAGTTTTGCGCAGGAACTGATCTGCCAGCAGGCCAACGATGTAGTAGCCTTCAATGAAGCGGCCGTTTTCGTCGAAGAAGAAGCAGCGGTCGAAATCGCCGTCCCAGGCGATGCCCATGGCGGCACCGTGTTCGATGACGGCGTCGGCTGTGGCCGCGCGGTTTTCTTCGAGGATGGGATTGGGTACGCCGTTAGGGAAGTTGCCGTCTGGCTGGTGGTGCACTTTGATGAACTCAAAAGGCAGATGCTTTTCCAGTTGGTCGATCACCAAGCCAGCGCCACCATTGCCAGCGTTAACGACAATTTTCATGGGCTTCAGGGCAGCCGCGTCTACATAACCCAAAAGATGATCTATGTAGGCACTGGTGACTTCCAGTGGCTCATAACGCCCTTGCATCGGCGCATCCCCAAAGGGCTCTCGCACTCTGTCGCGAATGTCGTTCAGACCATTGTCAGAGCTGATAGGGCGAGATCCCGGCCCAACCATTTTCATTCCGTTATGGTTTTTGGGGTTGTGGCTGGCAGTCACCATAATGCCACCGTCCATTCCATAATGATTGGTAGCAAAATACACGTGCTCTGTGCCGCACAAGCCAATATCGAATACATCCGCACCTGCGGCCATCAAGCCCGAGCTCAAGGCTTCAGTGATTTCGTGGCTTGAGAGGCGAATGTCGTATCCGACAATAACCTTCCTGGCGCCGGTGATTTCCACGTAGGCTCGCCCGATGCGCTCTGCCAGAACCGGGTTCAACTGCTCTGGAACACTGCCGCGCAGGTCATAGGCTTTGAAACAGGACAAATCCATTGTCTGGTTTACTCCGATGCAGAAGACTGAAGTTGGATATAGTTTTGGATGCCCATCTGGCTGATCATTTCAAGCTGGGTTTCCAGCCAGTCGATGTGTTCTTCTTCACTATCGAGGATGCTGCGGAACAACTCGCGACTGGTGAAGTCCTGCACTTCTTCGCAGTAGATAATGGCTTCTTTCAGATCCACATGGGCGATGTGTTCGATTTTGAGGTCGCAGGCGATCATTTCCTCAACGTTCTCGCCAATCATCAGCTTGTTCAGATCTTGCAGGTTGGGCAGGCCTTCCAGGAACAGGATGCGCTCGATCAACTGATCAGCGTGCTTCATCTCATCGATGGACTCTTCGTATTCCTTGGCCGCGAGTTTGGTGATGCCCCAATCTTTGTACATGCGCGAATGCAGGAAATACTGGTTGATGGCCGTCAGTTCGTTGGCAAGGACTTTGTTCAGATACTGGATGACTTTCTTGTCGCCTTTCATTGCAGCACTCCTTGATCTCAGCCGGCTCATTCTCCCTTCACTGACGAAAGGCCTGCCCGGCTGTTTGATTCGGGTTCGGTGAGCCTTCAACGCTCTGGTTGACTAACTCTCTCGTCACCCGACAAGGATAGCGCGTTACGGCGCATTACAAAATTGCAGAAAGGAAATAAAGGCCAGTCGGGTCAGGCGGGGCTTGCCAGCATGTTCGCCAGGGCCAGGTAATCCGGTGAGCGGCTTTCTCGCAGTATGCCCCGCGCCATACTGGCGCAACGCCCGCACTGGGTGCCTACGCCAAGCTCTTTACCAAGCTGACGCATGGAGGAAACACCATTATCTGCGGCTGCTCGGATGTCTCTGTCTGTCACTCCGTGGCATAGGCATACGTACATAATGCAATCTCACCATCAACACTAAAGGTAGTGATAATTATTATCATTAGCATCAAAGATTGCAAGCGTGTTGTGTTAATTTTGTGCAACGGGATGTTTCAGGCTTCGGCCTCCCGAGTCAGGTTGCGGCACCCTGTGTCGGTTACCACTACGTTGTCTTCTATGCGTATGCCGCCGCACCCCTGCAATTCGTCAAGCAACGGACGGTTGATGTGGTGCCCGAGTGGGCCAGATAGTAATGGCTCCAGCAAAGATGGTATGAAATACAAGCCTGGTTCGATGGTCACCACCATACCGGGCTCCAATGTGCGCGTGAGGCGCAGGAACGGTGCATCGGCAGGGGGCGCTACCGGTTTGCCGGCCACATCGTGCACTTGCACGCCGAGGAAGTGGCCAATGCCATGGGGGAAAAAGGCCCGGGTAAGGCCTTCAGAAACCAACTCTTCATCGCTCAAGCCGTCCACTATCCCTGCTGCACTCAATAGTGCGGCAATGCCAAAGTGGGTTTTGCGGTGTATATCCAGGTAATCAACACCCGGTGCCACCATTTTGCAGAGCCGAAACTGCAGCTGCTCAAGCCCGTGTACCAGCGCAGAAAACCGCCCTTCTTCAACACCTGTGGTAGTGCGAGTAATGTCAGAGCAGTAGCCACGGAAGCGCACACCGGCATCGATGAGAAGACTGCGGGATTTAACCGGTGCTGCCGTATCGTAATACTGATAATGCAGGATGCCAGCGTGTTCGTTCACACCAATAATGCTGTTATAGGGCGCGTCGACCTCACGTTGTTGAGTTGCTCGCTGGTAGGCCAGGTTGATTTCAAATTCACTGGCGCCCGCCAGAAATGCATCGCGGGCAGCCTGGTGGCCTGCCATTGCCAGTTTGTTGGCTTGGGCAAGACAGGCTATTTCGTAGGCCGTTTTATGCACCCGGGTTTCGTCTAGTGCGTTGCACAAAGCACCCGGGTTTTCATCTCCAGGCAAGCCCGCAAGCAAAGCGGGATCACCAACAACCGCCAACTGGCTCATTCCTTCCAGCTCAGGCGCCGACGGGCTTTCACTGAAGCGAAGTTCAAATTTCTCCAGCCAGGGCTCCTGCGGGAGTTCAAGGCTGGCATGCCAGAAATCAACGGGTTGATGCAATGAGAGCAGCGGCTTTTTGCCTTTGCGAATCAACAACCATGCGTGCTCAAAGCCAGCAAGCCCTGTCCAATGCAGGAAAGGTCCATAGCCCTGAAAGTGCCAGGACTGATCATCGCCATAACACATGGGCGCTGCACCGGAGCTAATTAACAGCCCGTCGTATCCGTGATCCTCCAGAACCTGCTCATAGCGGTTCTGCAAAACACCCACATGTTCAAGCTGAAGGGATAGCAGGTCTGTGTCAGGCATGTTGGTCTTCCAGTGTTTTCCAGAGGGTTAAAAGGTCTTCTGAGCGAGGTTCCCGCAATCGAATCAAGCGGATTTCCAGCGGTACATCCCAGCGCTCGTCGCCGGCTCGGGTCAGGCTGCCGAACTGCTCGCTCTTTTCCGTCATCCGGCTGGGCAACCAGCCCATTCCATAGCCCTGTTTCACCAGTGCCTTGATGCTTGCCGACTGAGTGTTTTCATTGAGCGGTAAAAGATTTACAGACTCCTCTCTACGAGACAGGTGCCCCTCAATAGCAGACTGCAAAAAGCCCCGTGAGTGATAGGCAATCAGCGGCACGGACTGGCCAGCCGCTCCCGGCAATGAGAATCGGGGCTCACCGTTGTCTGCCACAACGCTCATGGGCACCAGCCTTTCACTCGCAATCGTGATGGACTCGTAGTCGCCTCGACTCAAGCGGCCGCTCCATGGCAAATCCTGATGCCAGTAGCACAGCACCAAATCGCATTCCCCGTTATCCAGGGCATCCAGAAACTGCTCCCCTATCCAGCTGGTCGCCTTCAGGTTGAGCTGTAGCCGCTCTGCAACACCCGCCTCACTGGCCCAGCCCTGGTAAAAATGAGAAAACAGCCCTTGGGTTGAGCCAACACTGATACGAGCAGATACCTCCGCTTCCATGCTAGCGATCTGAGCGCGCACGTCCCGAACATCCCGGGTCACCCGCTGGCACAGCTCGAAAAACTGTTCACCGGCGGGGGTCAGCGACAAAGGGAGGGTTTGTCGGTTAATCAGCGTGGCACCCATAGATTCTTCAAGCAGCTTTATGCGGCGACTGAAGGTGGGCTGGCTTACATGCTGCAGTTCAGCAGCGCGGGAAAAATGGCGGGTACGGGCCAGTGCCATAAAGTCTTCCAGCCAACGTATTTCCATGGGCTCCCCAGCGAATGACAGATTAAGTGTGCAGTAGATGATTTTAAATAAGGCTATGCCGCTGGACGCATCATAGCCTATTGCTACCGCACTCTTAAAACCTGCTCACCTACAGCCGCCCTTCCTCCACCGCATGGCAAGCCACTTGTGTACCGCTATCTGTAGTAATCAGCTGCGGAATTTGCTGGCGACAACGGTCATTGGCGTAAGGGCATCGGCCATGGAACACACAACCAGATGGCAAGTTCACCGGCGTTGGTACTTCGCCCTGCAGGCGAATATAGTTAGGCCGATCGTCTTCCAGCTTTGGAATGGCCGAGAGCAACGCCTGGGTGTAGGGGTGTCGTGGTTCCGCAAACAAGGTTTTAGTGTCTGCAAGCTCACATACTCGCCCGAGGTACATCACTGCCACACGGGTGCCGAAGTGCTCTACCACGGCTAGATCGTGGGTGATGAACAGATACGTCAGATTGCGGGTTTCCTGCGCCTCCATCAGCAGGTTCAGCACCTGAGCCTGAATGGATACGTCCAAAGCCGAAATAGGCTCATCCGCCACAATAAACTCAGGGTCTACAGCCAGAGCACGGGCAATGGCTATACGCTGACGCTGACCGCCGGAGAATTCGTGGCCAAACCGGCTACCCCAATCCGGGTCGATACCCACAGATGCCATAACCTCCTGCACCTTGCCGCGCACCTCATCTCGGGACAGCTCAGGACGATGGAAATGGATTGGCTCTTCCAACGTTTGCTGAATCGTCATGCGGGGATTCAGGGAGGCATAGGGGTTCTGGAAGATCATCTGCATTTTGCGGCGGTACGGCAGTACATCCCGGCCTTTGAGGTTGTCGATACGCTGGCCGTCGTAATGAACTTCGCCTGCGCTGGGTGATAACAACCCCATCACCGTTCGGGCAACCGTAGACTTGCCGCAGCCGGATTCACCCACCACACACAAAGCCTCACCTTTGTGCACCTGCAGATCCACACCGTTAATGGCATGAACGGCTTCCTGCTTGCGCTGGAATCGGCCGCCCTTGAAGGTTATCTGCTCGAGCAGGCTGCCAGACAAATCAAACCGTTTTTCCAGCCCGCGAATTTCTACCAACGGGGAGGTCATGATCCGGCCTCCTGCAT
Organism: Marinobacter sp. KMM 10035; assembly: GCF_046537445.1. Classification (NCBI taxonomy): domain Bacteria; kingdom Pseudomonadati; phylum Pseudomonadota; class Gammaproteobacteria; order Pseudomonadales; family Marinobacteraceae; genus Marinobacter; species Marinobacter sp. KMM 10035. Next base: position 171,567 of record NZ_JBBVMG010000001.1, read on the forward strand.
GCGTTTCTCCTGCTCAATCAGATTGCTGACTTCGTAACACGCCACATCCACATTCCCCGATCGCACATACTCCGGCATGGTTTGCCGGCACTGGTCGGTTGCAAAATCACAGCGCGGGTGGAAGGGACAGCCAGTAGGTACGTTTTTAAGAGAGGGCATGGAACCGGGAATCTGGAATAAACGCGCACCTGGCTCGCCCATCTGCGGCAACGCATTAATCAGCCCTTGAGTGTAGGGATGCTGGGCGTCGTTAATAATTTCCCGCGTAGGGCCTTGTTCAATAATGCGCCCGGAATACATCACCAACATGCGCTGAGTGACTTGGGAAACAACACCCAGATCGTGAGTAATCAGCATCAGCGCCACATTTTCCTGTTCACACAAATCCAGCAGCAGCGCCATGATTTCCGCCTGAATGGTCACATCCAGTGCGGTAGTGGGCTCATCAGCCACGATAATTTCCGGGTCGAGCAGCAAGGCGATGGCAATGATCACACGCTGGCGCATACCGCCCGATAACTCGTGAGGGTACTGGTCGAGACGCTTTTCCGGCGAGGGGATCTGCACCTTGCGCAGCTTATCCAGTGCTATATCCCGCGCTGCCTTGGTGCTGATTCGGCGATGCGCCTTGATAGCTTCAACCATCTGGGTGCCAATGGTCAGCACCGGGTTGAGCGTCATCATGGGGTCCTGGAAGATCATGGCAATGCGATTGCCACGGATCTTGCGCAGCTCGCGCTCGCTCATGGCCGCCAAGTCCTTGCCTTCCAGCAAAATCTGCCCGCCAGCAATATAACCGGGGCGGGCAATCAGATTGAGGATCGAGAAGGCTGCAACCGATTTACCGGCACCAGACTCCCCTACCAATCCTAGCCGCTCGCCTTTATCGAGGCTGAAACTGATTCCGCGCAGGGCCGTGAGATCGCCGCCACGAACGGCAAAGCGAACATCCAGATTCTTTACTTCCAACAGTGGTGTGTCGTTTTTCATATCTAGCCCTTGTACAGCCGTGGGTTCATAACATCCCGCAACCAGTCACCCAAGAGGTTGATGACCAGCACGAGCACGACCAGCACCAGGCCGGGAATCAGAGTTATCCACCAGGAACCGCTTTGAATGTAATCAAAGCCGGATTTGATCAGAGAACCCAACGACGGCTGGGTTTCAGGCATACCCAAACCCAGGAACGACAAAGCCGCTTCAGAAATAATCGCGTTAGCAATCTGCACCGTTGCGATAACAAAAATTGGCGACAGCGTGTTGGGCAGAATATGGCGGAACATGATGCGGTTGGTGCGAAAGCCCATCACCTTGGCCGCATCCACGTACTCTTTCTTTTTCTCCGCCAGCACAGACGCCCGAACGGTTCGGGCAATTTGCGGCCATTCAGCTACACCGATAATAAAAATCAGCATGTAAATGGCGATTTCACCAAACATCAGGTTGCCGAAACTGGCCTTGAACACCGCGCCCACAATGATGGCAACCATCAGGGTGGAGAAGGAAAGCTGAACATCTGCAATCCGCATCAGGATAGAGTCGACTTTGCCGCCCATGTAGCCCGCCAGCAGGCCGAACAATATACCCAGCACCGCCTGCAGCACCACCGCGCCAAAGCCGATCAACAAGGACACCCGTGTACCGTAAAGAATGGTAGAGAGCATATCCCTGCCCTGGGCATCAGTACCCAGAGGGAAGGCCGGATCAGCCCCGGACATACCCACCGGCGGCAGTTCCGAGTTCATGATATCGATCTGCGCCAGGTCGTAAGGATTCGTTGGCGCGAACAGTGGCGCGAATACAGCTGCAAACACCATCAAAAGCAAAACGATAAAGCTGGCAATCGCCACCTTGTCGCGCTTGAAGCTGTACCAAAGGAAGGACTCGCGAAAGCGATTCCAGCGGGAGAGGGTCGCCGTTGTCATGCTTTCTTACCTGTCAGTTTCACCGTGGGGTTCACCAGCCCGTAAACCAGGTCCACCAGTGTATTAGTGATCACGAAAATCAGCCCCACCACCATCAGGTAGGCGACGATCAGAGGAATATCGCTTCGGGTAATGGCTTCCAGAAACATCAACCCAACGCCGGGCCACTGAAACACGGTTTCCGTAAGAATTGTGTAAGCCACCATAACACCCACCTGCACACCACCTACGGTGATGACTGGCAACATGGTGTTCTTGAGAGCATGGAGAAAGTTAATGCGTGCCGAGCTCAGGCCTTTTGCCCGGGCATAACGAATGTAATCGCTTTGCAGCACTTCCATCATTTCTGCACGAATCAGGCGGATAAACAGCGGCAGCATGATGGATGCCAAGGAGACGCAGGGCAGTACGAGATGCATCAGCCCGAGCTCTGAGAAAAAGCCGGAATTCCAGGTTCCAAAAAGGTGCTTCAGGTCATCGCCACGCCCGTAGGAGGGCATGCCGCCATCAGTACTCAAGGCACCGTTCAGCCACTGGCCCCAACCGGAATCTACAGGAAACCACTCAACGGTAATGCCAATGGAATATATCTGGATAAGAACAATGGCCGTAAGAAACACAGGAATGGAGATTCCCACCGTGCTCACGCCCATGAAAAACTTGGCCAACCAGGCCTGAGGCCGGATGGCGGCATAAACGCCAATGGGTACAGACAACAGCATGATGATGAGGCTGGCACCGATCACCAACTCCAGAGTGGCCGGCAGATGCTCTGCAATCACTGTGAGCGTTGGCTTGCCGTAAAAATAGGAGTTGCCCAAATCGCCCTGAATGGCTTTGCCCGCAAAGCGCAGGTACTGAACCACCATGGAATCATTCAGCCCCAGTTCTTCACGCAGGGCTTCGCGCTCCTCCATGGAAACAGACATGCCGACCATTTCCTGAAGCGGGTCACCAAGGCCATCCTGAATGGCAAAGGCGATCACACTGATCACGAACATGACCAACACTGCCTGGGAAATGCGTTGAACCAAAAACGCTAACATGCAGGAATTACCACTGATGAGTATTTAAAAAGCCTCTCTCCCTTTACCTAACGAAAGGCGGGAGAGAGGTTGGAGAGAGGGGGGCAGTTTTCCCCTTTACTCTACGACCAGATCACCCAGATAAGGGAAGTTCATAACGTTCAGAATCGGCTCAATCTTCACGTTCTTCTTGCTGGCCCAAGCCAGATCCTGCCAGTGCAGCGGAATAAACGCGGCATCGTCGTATAGGCGCTGCTCAACTTCCTGCAGCATGGCGGTGCGCTTGGCAATATCGGTCTCCACGCTGGCTTTTGCTACCAAGGCGTCGATTTCCGGGTTGCAGTAGTTACCGGCGTTGTACTGGCCTGCGCCACTGCCCGCTTCTGTGCAGAAGGTCAGAAACTCGTAGAAGTTGGCAGAATCTTCCGTATCTGCGTGCCAGCCAATCAGCATCATATCGCCAGAACGGTTATCAAACTCCGGCCAGTACTGAGCTTTTGGCAAAGTCTTCAGATCCACTTTGATGTTGATACGGGCCAGCATGGCAGCTGCTGCCTGCGCGATCTTGTCATCGTTCACGTAGCGGTTGTTCGGCGCCATCATGGTGATGGTGAAGCCGTCTTCATAGCCCGCCTCTTTCATCAGCTGTTGGGCCTTTTTCACGTCATAGCGTGGTTTCAAGGATTCGTTGTAACCCTGGTAGCCAGCCGGTGACAGCTGAGCTGCAGGTGTGGCAAAGCCTTTCATGATCTTGGCTGCAATGCCTTCCTGATTGATGGCATAAGCGACCGCCTGGCGAACCTTTGGGTTCTTGAAGGCTTCAACCCGATCCTGATTCATGTGAAACAGGATGATGCGGGTACCGCTCATGGTAACCAGCTCCGAGTTCTTGTCACGCTTGATGCGATCGAGATCGGTAGGTGGTACCGGGGCGATAAAATCCACACCGCCAGACAGCAGTGCCGAAACCCGCGTATTGTTCTCTTTGATTGGTGTCAGCACGATTTTCTTTACGTTACCTGGGGACTCTTCATCCCAATAGTTCGCAAAGCGCTCAAATTCCATACGCACGCCCTGCTGGCGGGATGTCACCTTGTAGGGACCAGTACCTGACAGATTACCGGAAGCAAAAGAGTTACCGTGCTTCAGGATAGCGCCCTTCATCTTGCCGTCTTCTGTTTCACCGGAATAAAACTCGCTGTCCAGCGGGAAGATGTAGGTGGCGGTATTGAGCAGTAGCGGAAATGGCTCGCTGGTTACCAGTTCAAAGGTGTAATCATCAATAATATTAATGCCACTAAAGGGCTTGAAGATGGCTTTGAAGTCCTGGCTTTCCTTCAGGCGATCGTAGGTGAACTTCACATCTTTGGTGGTGAGTTCGTTGCCGGAATGGAACTTCACCCCCTCACGCAGCTTGAAGCGCATGGTGTTCTCATCAACACGCTCCCAGCTTTCAGCAAGGCGGGGCTCAAAATCGAGGTCTTTGGTCCAGCGTACTAGCGGATCAAAAGACATATGGGATAGCTGCAGAATGCCGCCGGAGAGCTGCTCATGAATATCGAGGGTTACCGGATCGGCGTCGTACGCCATTTTAAGCTCTTTTGTCGCCTCAGCAGACAGAGCAACTGGCGCGCTAGCCAGCGCAAGGGAACCAATAAAAGCTGCAAGTAGTTTTTTCATTGCGTTTTCCGTCGTTGTTTTACGAGTTTTTACGGCGCACCGAACCTCGGGCGCACCGGACGCCTGTATTAGAAACTAGTCCCGGAAACTACTTACGGCAATCGAAATTACAACTTGCCGCTATGCGCGAACTGAATGACGGCGAATTCGATAGGCGTATCGCGCTCTCAAAGGCGAAACACCAACGGCAGGATCAGCGCCGTAAACACGCCTGTAAGCCCCATCCCCAGAGAAGAAAAAGCGCCAGCGGTATGGCTGATCTCGAAGGCTCTGGCTGTGCCTATCGCGTGACCATTGAGGCCCAAGGCAAACCCGAGAATGCGCTCATCCTCCACCGGCAACCACTTCGCCAAAAGATCAACAAACAACGTTGCAACCACTCCGGTAATCAGCAACCCGCCCATCATCAGCGCCACAGATCCACCCAGTTGTTCGGTAATACCTATGGCAATCGGCGCGGTTACAGACTTAGGGGCCAGTGACGCCAGCACCTCAGGCGTAGCACCTAATGCCCATGCGATCACCACGGCATACACCGCCGCCATTGTGGCCGCCAGCGGCAGTGTAACCACAATCGGAAGCCACAGAGCCCGGATATGATGGATTTGCTGATACAGGGGAATCCCCAAAGCGACAGTTGCCGGCCCGAGCAACACCGTAATCCAGAGCGCCCCCTCCTGATAACGAACATAATCAATGGATAACACCGCAATCACTGCCGATAAAATTACTGCGGAGAGCAATACTGGCGGCATCCATAATGGCTTGCCAATGCGCGCAAACAGCCAGTTTCCGACAAAAAATGCGGTCAAGGTAAGCCCGATTGCGAGTATCGGGCTGGCCGCAAGCAAGTCGGGAATCGCGATAAAACGGCTGACTAACTCAGTCATTGGAGCGTCTCTGTGCCGATAAACGAAGCACGCCCTTCATGACCAGCAGTGTTGTAAGGACGCTCAGAAAGGTGCCCAGCAACAAGGCAGCAGCAACCGCCAGCCACTGCCCTGAGAATTGTGACGCCAGGAAGAACACCCCCACCACACCCGGCATGATCAGCAACACCAGCACGGAGATCAGCGCCTGACTTGCCGTTGCCAGGTCATCATTCACCCTGCCTCGCAGCATTAATGATAGTGTCATAAGAATCATGCCCAGCACGCCGCCACTGACCGGCAACAGGAAAAGTACCCGCAAGGCCTCACCAAGCAGGAAAAACAAAACCAGAATCAGAAAACCACGCAACATCGGCATGTCGTCTTACTCACCACTCACAGAATTGCTTTACACTACCGCAAATCAACATCTTGATACCAATGCAGGACAGCCATGGCGCTCAAAGCAACTATATTAAAAGCCACGCTCAATATTGCCGACATGGACAGGCATTATTATGCGGACCATCAGCTCACCATAGCGCAACACCCGTCAGAGAATGATGAGCGCATGATGATTCGCCTCCTGGCCTTTGCCCTGAATGCCAGCGACGATCTGGAATTCACCAAAGGCCTAAGTACAGACGACGAACCGGAACTGTGGCTGAAAAGCCTGAGTGATGAGATTGAACTCTGGATTGAACTGGGCCTACCCGACGAAAGCCGCCTGCGCAAAGCCTGCAACCGTGCGCGCCAGGTTATCCTGTACGCTTATGGCGCTCGCGCTGTTCCCGTATGGCTGGAGAAGCACAAAAGTAAACTGAGCCGCTTCAAAAATCTGACGATTATTGAACTGCCGAGCGAATCTACTGAAGCCTTGGCTAAGCTGGCGGAGCGCAACATGAGTTATCAGGTAACTATTCAGGATGGCGAGGTGTCGTTCAGCAATGAAGATGCGCTAGCAAACATTACTCCAGCCCTTCTATTCCCGTAACTCAAAGCAAGCCCCTGGTACGCACCGAGGGCTGGACAGCACAGGCCTGCGCACGTAAGATTGCGCTCTCGAAATTGACGCACAGCCGTCGCATTCGAATGCGCCCGTAGCTCAGCTGGATAGAGTACTGCCCTCCGAAGGCAGGGGTCACAGGTTCAAATCCTGTCGGGCGCGCCATATTTTTCAAGGCCTTACGTGAAAGCGTAGGGCCTTTTTATTGGTTGTGCCCAAATGGCGCCCGGCTTCTTAAACCACTTTTCCTCAACGCTAGAATTACTGCCTTTGCCCAGAGCCTGAGGCCGTGCCTGGCACGTTAGCGCTCAGTTCACTCTCCACTCCATAAACATCCGGCGCCTGGATCTCTGCAATCAACCACTCTTTAAATGCCTTCATGGCCGCGGTTAACGGGCGATGCTTCTGATGAACGAGGTAAAAAGCCTTTCGGGTGTCGAGCGGGATATTAAACGGCACCACCAAATTCCCGGAACTGATCTCTCTGGAGGTCAACGTAAGGTCCGCCAGAGCAACGCCAAGATTTTCTTGCGCAGCAGCAGTGGTTAACTGGCTGCTGGACAACTGAAGACTGTCTTTCGGCGTAATGTATTCCGAACTGGCCACCTGGAACCAGTTCTCCCACTCCCACATGCGGGTGCTGACATAAATCAATGTGTGGTGCCGCAAATCGCCCGGGTCCCGCAAAGGCTGCTTACCCTCAAGTAACTTGGGGCTGCACACGGGTACGAGCATTACTTTCTGCAGGAAATGGACTTCTATATCGTCCCACTCGCCATTGCCGTAGTAGACCGCCATATCCGTGCTCGACTGATTGAAATCGAGCAAACCAACAGAGGCACTTATCCGCAGCTCTATATCGGGAAACATCTCTCTGAAACGCGACATGCGGGGCATTAACCAGCGAGTCAGAAAATTGGGCGCGACGCTGATCTGGACCACATTTGTTTCTTTGCTGGCCGTCAGCCTGTGGGTCGCCACCTCAATTTCGTTCAGCGCATGTTTCACAGATACCAGGTACTGCTTTCCAGATGGCGTTAGCTCAACCGTGCGTTTGCTCCGGCTGAACAGCTTTATCCCCAAATACTCCTCAAGAGTCTTTATCTGGTGACTCACTGCGGATGCAGTGACAAACAATTCCTTTCCGGCGGCCGCAAAGCTGCCGTTTCTGGCGGATGCCTCAAACATCCTAAGGGCGTTTAAGGGGGGGAGTTGCCTCATAGGGCTTACTACCTATCATGAGTTTTTCTCAGCAGTCTCGTTAGAAACGATCGCTTTCCCAAATTTTTAGACCTAAGTAGCATATCCCCATAGCACTAATATGGTGAAAACCAAGGAGATTATCCTCTATGAATACTCAAGCATCACGCGTTCCCAGCATTACCGAAATCAATCAGGCTGTAGAACTGGCCAAAAATGAGCGCAGCAAATACATCGCGGAAAAAACCAGCGCGCTGTCTGCCAAGCTGAGCACATTCATTCGCACTACAATTCAATCTGTAGCGGGCAAAGCTTCTCCAAGTCACTGACACGCTTAGGCGCTTCAATCCCACAAGGGACTGAATGAAAGCGAGTTGCCATGCTAGCGCCTCCTAGTCTCGCCCTTCGAGCGCGGCGCGCATTTTCAAAGTGACCAGCACCGTATTCAGGTGTGGCACCGCAATACCATGGCGCTTGGCTATGGCCACCACGCTGCCAAGCACAGCGTCCCGTTCGATCGGGCGACCGTTCAGGTAGTCCAGCGCCATACTGTTCTTGTACGCGGGCATCTTACGGGTACTCGCGATATTCTTGTCGATCAACGACTCGTCCATGGGGTAGCCGTCGGCCGCCGCTACCTCCATCACCTCGCGCATCATTGCCCGCATTAGCTCTTCGCCTCCATCTGTGTCCACCAAGGTTCGCGTGTCCGCACCATTGGCGATGACCGACAGGGGGTTAAACGGAGTATTCCAGAGACATTTCCGCCAACGCTCGCCCACTAGGCGTTCAGTCAGTTCAACATTGATCCCGCCATCCCGAAACAATGCAGCAAGTATCTGGCAGCCCCCATCAATGCCTTGCGGGTAACGCCCAAACACCAGCTTTCCAAAGGCCTTGTGCTCGACTATTCCGGAATCCACCCGGCTTACCGCCGCAAACGCCAGACAACTTATGAGCGGGTTATACGGGTAGGCATCCACCAACTCTTGTTCAATATCCAGCCCGTTTTCAATCAGTACCAGGCGAGTATTCTCACCCATCCAGGGAGCAATCATGGCTGCCCTGTCTGCGCCGGGAAGCACTTTCACACAGAGAATCAGGAAGTCGGGATAGGTTTCTGGCATGTCGCCAGACCGATAGACATGATCAGGCGCGAAGGACAAGTCACCGAGCGGGCTTTCGATTCGAATGCCATGCTCTTTGATCGCTTCATAATCTGAACGCACCACAACGCTCACAGCGCATCCGGCTTTCTTGAGAATGGCACCGTAGAAGCTACCAATCGCTCCGGCGCCAACAATCAGCATGCCTGGCTTTTCAGTCATATGTTTTCACCATTTCCACAGCGAAGCTTGAGGGCGGCAAAGGACCTGACCTGCAAACAAAGGCCTTAAACTGCCTGATACCACCGCACACCTTCTGTATCAACCGAACAGGTGATTTCACCCAGCTCATACAGATAATTCAAACATGCTACAGCTTCCCCGGTCGCAAGATTCAGAATCAGAAGGTTATCTTCAGCTATGGGCCTTGAAAACAGCACGTCGAACAGATCGTAGGCGCGCTTCGGTGGTCCTTGGAGTGACTCCAGCAGCGCAGCAAACACTCGTGTCTGGGAGTCCATCAATTCGTCAATCCGGGCGTGCAACCCGATAAAGCACTCCTGGTGGGCGGGCAACACCATTACATCATCCGGTATTTCCGCTTTCAGTTTTTTCAGTGAACCAAGCCAATCCGCCATGGGGTTAGCGAAAGGGTCCATTGGAGTAACGGACACATTTGAAGATATTCGCGGCAGCACCTGATCGCCGGAAACCAGCAGCTTTAGCTCCTCGGAGTAAAAGCAGGCATGCTCGGGAGAGTGGCCATTACCCACAATCACTCTCCAATCGGTGCCGCCGATTGAGTGGCGCTGCCCTTCAATCAAGCGATGGTACGAAAAGGGTGGCTGAAAGACTCTTTTCCGATAGGAGCCATACTGCTGAGCATAGGTTCCGATGGCCTTTTCAGGCCAGCCGGCACTGCGGTTAAAATCATCAAATTCGGGGGGCACACCGTCCTCGTTGATCTGGCTGTATACGATGCGATATGTCATGTATTCCAGCTGGGTCATCCAGAACTGCTCTGCGCCTTCACGCACCAACCAACCTGCCATGCCCACATGGTCCGGGTGAAAATGTGTTGCATACACAGTCTGGACTGGCGCAGCGTCAGGCAAACTGTGCATTATTTGCTGCCAGGTGCTTACTGCTTCCTGAGTGTACATTCCAGTATCAATCACGGCGTAACCGTCATCATTTCTCAGGAGCCAGATATTTATGTGGTCTAACCCGCCAGGCAGAGGCATACGGCTCCAAAGCACATTGGGTGCGACTTCCCGCAACTCTCCGAATTCAGGGGCGCGTTCCAGCGGATAGGCTATTCTGCCAGCGGTAATTATACTCAACGCAGGGTCCTCTATAACGGTATTCAGTGTTTTGCGCGTGCCTGATCCTGAAGCTGGCGCCACAGTACTTTTCCAGCTGCCGATTTGGGTAGTTCATCAAGAAACTCAACGTGAGTCGGCACTTTGTACGTCGCCATGCTCTGCTTGCACCAGTCAATAATGTCCCCTTCCGTATGCGCTGTGCCGGCCTCAGGTTTCAAAACCACAAGAACTTTCGCTGTTTCTCCACGCTTTTCGTCCGGTATGCTAATCACGCAGGCTTCCTGGATATCAGGATGGCCGTACATAATGCTTTCGACTTCGGCAGGCCAAACCTTGTAACCGGAGGCGTTAATCATGCGTTTTAGGCGGTCGACCATAAAGAAGTAGCCTTCTTCATCCTGGTAAGCGAGATCGCCGGTGCGCAGATAGCGCTTGCCCTCGCGATGGACAAAGGCGTCATCGTTTGCCTCGGGCTTTTGCCAGTACTCAAGCATCACTTGCGGGCCGTTGAGGATGATTTCGCCGGTTTCGCCTTGGGGTAATTCCTCTAGGGTGGCTGGGTCGATGATGCGGGCATCCACATTGAACGTGGCGATACCCAGGCATTGCCGCTTGCCGCGCTCCACCGGGTTGGCGAGCACAAAGCCTGCGGTTTCGGTTAGCCCGAAGGCCTCATTGTAAGTAAGCCCATACTCTTCGTTGAGCCTGCGGGATACCGCCTCAGGCATCGCTGCCCCACCGCCCATCAAGCGATGGAGGCTCGAAATATCGTGGTCAGCCAGCGCCGGGTTGGCGAAGAACTCGACAAACATGGCAGGGGTTCCCGACCAGCTGGTAACCCGGTATCGCTCAATGAATTCCAGCGCCATTTGTCGATCCCAGCGCTGCATGACTACCACCGTTGAGCCACAAAAGATTGGCGTATTCATCCCCGCCTGCATGCCCAGCACATGGAACAACGGAGCTATCGCCAACACAGTGGTTGCCGGGCTGCTACCACGCCAGGCAGACGTACCTGCAACAGCGGCCAATATCGTGTGATGGTTATGGACGCAGCCTTTCGGATTGCCGGTTGTTCCTGATGTATAGGCAATCAGGCACACATCCTTATGAGTGCCGGTGTAGGGCAAAGGCTGGCGCCCTGAACTCAGAGCCTCGCCCCAACCCACAACATTCTCATGAGCGGGGACGTTTCGGGGATCGGTCAAGCTAGACGGCAGACGCCTCGCTGCCTCCCAATTCAGCTCATCCAAATAGTCGGAATATGTGTGAATAATCACATGGTCCAGACTTCCCGAATCCAACACTGTCATTGCATTCTTGTGGAGCTCCTGGGCTGCCAGAAGTGTTCGGGCACCGCTGTCAGAAATGCAGTACTCAAGCTCGCCCGCCAGGTTCATCGGGTTAACGGGTACAACCACACCCTGGGCACGCAAAATGCCGTAGTAGCCAACCACAAACTGCGGACAATTCTGGGAGTAAAGCGCCACTCGGTCGCCTGGTTTCACCTTGCATTCGGCCTGCAAGTAGCCCGCTATAGCCTCGGCCTGCTGAAGCAGTTCAGCATAGGTAAGTACAGAATCGTAGAAAACCACCGCGGGCTTGTCCGGGTAACGTCTTGCAGACACTTCCAGGCTATCGAAAAGGGTCGTCTCGGGAATGTCCAAAATACGAGGAAGGCCTTGAGGCCAATATTTCTTGTAGCTCATTGCGTCGTATTCCTAAAGTCAGCAGCACAACCAGCACGTTGTTCATTGTTGTATAGAACTATTTGGCAAACGGCACTCCATGGACTCATTGAGTGGTTTCCGATCAAAGCCTATAAAACGTGCCATACAAGTTATTAGCTGAGCAACCGGAAAAATATCCGACCGTTTTTTTTCACTACCTGAAGCCTGAATTTCCTTCACATAATAAAAGTTTAAACACTTTTAATTCAGCACCTTATATTACGCATGCAACACAAACCCGACCGAGATATACAATATGAACATAAGCTCTATCTAAATTGTGCTTTTCTCACCTTGCAGCCAACTTGATATGGTTTTTGCTCACAATATAAAAACTGACCAGCACCAGCCGAGCATAAGCACTTCAAACGCAATCAACTTCTTCGGCTTTTTTCGGAGCCCGAAATGACTAAAGCTAGTAATCCGTCTATGTCCCTGAAGGACGCAATCAGCCATAGGCGCTCTGTACGAGGCTTTCTGCCGAAAGCGGTTCCGACAGAAACGATGAAGGCAATATTCGAACTGGCCCAAATGGCACCATCCAATTGCAACACGCAGCCCTGGCATGTGCTTGTTGCCTCTGGCGAGTTGCGCGACCAACTGCGGGACCAGTTCGTGGAGCGTGCCAAGTCAGGCACCCCCTCGACACCGGATTTCAATTATGTGTCGAGGTTTGAGGGTGACTATCGCGGCCGGCAGGTTGAGTGTGCTGCAGCGCTTTACGGTGAAATGGCAATAGCCCGTGACGACAAAGCTGGGCGCAATCGCGCTGCCCTGCGCAACTTTGAACTCTTTGACGCGCCACACGTGGCTTTTTTGTGCATGGACCGTTCTTTCGGTGCCACCATCGCTGTGGATGTGGGAATTTATGCACAAACCCTGATGCTGGCCATGACGGCCTATGGTTTGAGTTCCTGCGCCATGGGTAGCTTGAGATCACACCCTGATCTTGTTCGCGACGCATTCGATCTTGATGACAATATGGGCGTGCTGTTTGGTGTGTGTTTTGGCTACGAGGACCCTGAAGTCCCGGCCAACAACACCCGCACCAGCCGAGTTCCACTCAGCGAGGCCGTTACATTCAAAGATCACTGACAATGTATTTCCCATGAATTTCAAACTGCAGTAATGCACCGGGGGTCTAAGCAATGGATATCTCATTTTCTGCGGAAGAGTTGGCGTTTCGTGATCAGGTTCGGGAATTTTTCAAGCAGGCTCCTGTATCGGAAGTCACCGCACTCATAGCCCAGCCAGATACCTACAAAGAGGGAACAATTCGGTGGCAAAAACATCTGTTTGCCCAAGGCTGGATTGCCCCCACCTGGCCCGTTGAGTACGGGGGCGCCGGTTGGACGCCCACCCAGATGCACATTTTTGAGACCGAACGGGTGGCGGCCAATGCGCCCGACGTGCTGCCTTTCGGCCTGAAAATGGTCGGGGCGGTTATCTACACCTATGGCACCGAGCAGCAAAAACAGCGGTTCCTGCCACGCATTCTTGAATCCGATGACTGGTGGTGCCAGGGCTATTCCGAGCCGGGTGCCGGGTCCGATTTGGCATCCCTGAAAACCCGCGCAGAGCGTGATGGCGGCCACTACGTTGTTAATGGATCCAAAACCTGGACCACCGGCGCGCATCATGCTGACTGGATCTTCTGCCTGGTCCGCACCAGCACCGAAGGGCGCCCTCAGCAGGGCATCTCCTTTTTACTGATCGACATGACGACCCCGGGCGTCACGGTACGACCTATCCCCACGATTAACGGCGAGCACTCACTCAACGAAGTGTTTTTCGACAATGTTCGAGTACCCGTAGAAAACCGTATCGGTGACGAAAACAAAGGCTGGACCTACGCCAAGTCGTTGCTGGCTCATGAGCGAACGGTTATCGCCAGGGTTGCCGATTCAAAACGTCGTCTTGAGAAGCTCAGGCAATATGCGCTCAGGGAAACAGAAGGCGGCCATGTAATGGCACAGGACCCGGTTTTCAGATCCCGTTTTAGCGACATTGAAGCGGAATTGATGGCGCTGGAATACACAGGGCTGCGGGTATTGGCGGCTCAGGCCAGTGGTCAGGGGCCTGGCGCCGAGTCGTCGTTGCTGAAGATCAAAGGCACGGAGGTTCAACAGGCCATACATGAGCTGACCATTGATCTGGCTGGCCCCTATGGTGGCATTATCAATGACAGCCTTGGCTCGGGCGACATTGGCCACGAATTCGGAGATCAGGCACGGAAGGACTACATGTATGGCCGTGCCACCACCATTTACGGTGGCTCCAATGAAATTCAGAAAAACATTACTGCCAAGCACGTGCTTGGCCTGTAACCGGACTGATCTAATGCTGAGGAGTCATATCCGTGCACTTTAACCTATCTGAAGAACAGGCAATGCTGCAGGCCAGTACCGCCCGTTTCATTGATCAGCAGTATTCTTTTGAAGTCCGCGAAAAAGACGTAAGGCTGCCTGAAGGCTTTAACCGCGACACCTGGGCGACCTTTGCGGAGCTTGGTTGGCTATCCGTGCCTATTTCAGAGGCCGGTGGTGGATTCGGCGGAAACGCAGCAGACACCATGGTAATAATGGAAGAACTGGGCAAAGGCCTGGTGGCATCGCCTTATATTCCTACGGTTATGCTATTCGGCAGCTTTGTCGATCTTGGCGCGCCAGACATACTCAAGCAAAACCTGCTTGAGCCTTTGATTGCCGGGCAACTTCAGGGCGCTTTCGCCTATCAGGAGCGCCAAAGCCGTTACAACCTTGCAGATGTAAAAACTACGGCAACCCGCGAGGGTGAGAGCTATGTGCTCAACGGTGAGAAAACACTGGTGATGAATGGCGCCACTGCAAACCAGATAGTTGTATCTGCACGCATTAACGGTGAACAGTTCGACACGGCCGGCATCAGCTTGTTTGTAATTGATGCAAATGCCCCCGGTGTACACAAAACCTCCTACCGTCTTATGGATGGCCAGCTGGTTGCCAATATCCGGTTCGAGAACCTGAGCGTGGCGAGCAGTCAACTGCTTGGCGAGGAAGGCGACGGTTACAGCCTGATTGAAAAGGTCGTCAACAACACCGTCCTTGCCCTGTGTGCCGAGGCGATGGGCATTATGGTCAAGCTCACCGACACGACCCGGGAATACACCAAGGCCCGCAAGCAGTTTGGAGCGCCTATTTCGTCATTCCAGGTATTGCAGCACCGCATGGTTGATATGTTCATGGCCTGCGAGCAGACCCGTTCATTACTCTTCAGGGCTGTTTGCTCTGTAGGGACCACCGATGCCGATCGCAGTTTGCATGCTTTGAAATATATGATTGGCCGCAATGGGCGAATGATCTGCAACGAAGCCATCCAGTTGCACGGAGGCATGGGTGTTACCGATGAACTGGACGTTGGCCATTACGTAAAACGCTTGATGGTGATCAACACCATGTTCGGTGATGCGGACCACCACCAACAACGACTTGCTCAAATATCACTACCCACGTGAGCACAACTTCGGCCACCATAGAGAAACAGAGCGGCACTCTATGGCCTCTTAACCTATCAGCTTTGTGTCTGGTGGCCGTTTCCCTGAGTGCTGTTGTTGTCGAATTCGGCGCTTCGCAATGGGCCAGCGCGCTTGCAGCCGCCGCAATTCTTTTGTTTCTGGCGGTGCAGTGGCGCCAGATCCACAGAACTTTTCAGTTTTTTGTGGTTGTGGCTATTGGGCTCGGGCTTACGCTCTGGTTCAATCATGACATCACATGGCCAGAGCTGGCGGCGGCCATCGACCGGGCCGCCTTCTTTACATTTTTTCTGACATCTCTTGCGGTGCTGAGGGAAGCAGCGGGCAGCTCTCCTCTGGTTCGCAGGTGCGGCACCATTATGGTGAATCAACCTCCAGGACGACGCTACCTGCTGATGTCATTCGGGTCTCACCTTTTCAGCGTTATGCTGAATGTGGGCGCACTGAACGTGCTCGGAACCATGGTGAAGCGCGCCATCCACTATGGCGATACAGACGAGCAGAAGCGTATTGCCGGAATCCGCAGCCGGCGAATGCTGACAGCCGTTCTGAGGGGTTTCAGCAGTATTCCTCTCTGGTCGCCGACCTCCGTTACCATGCTTCTGGTGCTGTCTGCCATTCCCAGCCTGCAGTGGGAGCACTACGCACCGGTGGGGCTTCTTCTGGCCGCCGTATTTATCCTGTGGGGGGCCGTTCTTGACCGGATTTCCTACCCGCAGCGAAAGGTGACTCCGGGAGCCAATCACCGGCTGTACTATTTGCTTCCTCTGGTTCTGTTGGTTGCGCTGATACCTGCCACCGCCATTGCCGTATCGGTTCTCACCGGCCTGCAAATGTTTTCAGCTCTGCTGATGTGCGTACCCTTTATTGGCGTAATCTGGATTAGCTTCCAATACCGGCGCTCAAATGCGCGCCTGGCTGCGGCTCTCGTTGCCCGGCGAGTCACCCGGTCATTTCCGGTAACTTTCACCAACCAGCGCAATGAAGTCGCCCTGTTTGCCTCCTCCGGTTTTATTGGCGTGATTCTTATTCCGTTGATTGATCCCGCCTGGATAAATAACTGGATAGAACAGGCCAATATTGGCGATGCCTGGCTGATGATCATAATATCCCTGATCATTCTCCTGTCATCGTTACTTGCCATTAACCCCATCATTACGGTCACACTGCTTCTGGGGGTTTTGCAGCAACTGCCGGATTTATCAATACCGCCAACGGTTCAGGTCGTCGTCATTTCCCTCACTTGGGCGGTATTTGCCGGCTTGTCGCCGTTCACTGCGGCTTTGCGCTTTATTTCGAATTTTTCCGATGTCACACCCGCTGTATTTGGTTTTATCTGGAACGGCGTATTCAACCTGACCGTGCTAATAGCCCTCTATGCAGCACTCCTTATTCTCCTGTAATTATCTGGAACAACCACACAAATAAGCCTCCATACCGAAAAAGCCTACGACATAGACAATAACGATAATAGCCAGCTAATTATTATTTGGTAGATTGTAATATGCCAATAAAAAGCCAGACAGGAGTGGAAACTCAATGAGCTTACCCGAAATAATTAAAGACAATACGACACTACCGGTCATCGGTTCTCCGTTGTTTATCATTTCCAACCCCAAACTGGTGGTTGAACAGTGCAAAGCCGGTATTGTTGGCTCCTTCCCTGCATTGAATGCCCGGCCAGCCGAAAAGCTTGACGAGTGGCTGACCACCATCAAACAGGAATTGGCTGACTATAAAGAGCAGAACCCGGATGCCAAGGTAGCGCCCTTTGCCGTGAACCAGATCGTTCACCCCTCCAACGACCGTCTTGAGCATGATATGGCCGTTTGCGTAAAGCATAAGGTGCCTATCATCATCACCAGCCTTCATGCCCCCACTGAGGTTGTGAAGGCAGCACACAGCTACGGCGGTCTGGTTTTCCACGACGTCACCAACGTAAAACATGCCAAGAAGGCACTTAGCGTAGGCGTTGACGGCCTGATTCTGGTGGCTGCAGGCGCCGGTGGGCACGCCGGAACAACTAACCCTTTTGCCTTGCTGACCGAGATTCGTCAATTTTACGATGGCACGGTTATTCTGGCGGGCTCGATCACCCGTGGAAATCATGTTCTCAGCGCAGAAGTTATGGGGGCAGATCTGGCCTACATGGGTACACGCTTTATAGCGACTCACGAAGCTAACGCAGATGACGCCTATAAACAGATGGTTGTGGACTCGACTGCATCCGATGTTATCTACTCAAACCTGTTCACCGGCGTGCATGGCAACTACCTGCGCGGCAGTATTGAGAACGTGGGGCTCGACCCGGACAACCTGGTTGAATCCGACAAGAGCAAAATGAAGGTTGGCTCCAAGGGAAGTGCCAAGGGCAAAGCATGGCGAGACGTGTGGGGCGCGGGACAAGGCGTGGGCAATATTACTGCCATCACCTCCGCTGCAGAGGTGATTTCACAACTGCGGGATGAATACGCAGAAGCTCGGAACAAACTGACTGCCGCCTCTTAACGCGGCTACGGATGCCGCGGTTCGGTTTCCCGAATCGCGGCACTCTCTTCTGGCTATTTAAGCCTGAGTTACACTACCTCGAACAGACCAGCCGCGCCCTGCCCGCCACCAATACACATAGTGACAACCACCAGTTTGGCACCTCGACGCTTGCCTTCCAGCAGCGCATGCCCGGTCAGGCGTGATCCGGAAACACCGAACGGGTGACCAATGGCGATGGCGCCACCGTTCACGTTCAGCTTCTCCATGGGAATGCCCAGCCGATCGCGGCAATACACAACCTGCGAAGCAAAGGCTTCGTTAAGTTCCCACAGGTCGATATCGTCCATGGTCAGGCCGTTACGCTCCAGCAACCGGGGAATCGCAAACACCGGGCCTATGCCCATTTCGTCTGGCTCACAACCCGCCACCGCAAATCCGCGGAAGATGCCGATAGGCTCAATGTTGTTCTTTTCCGCGTACTGGCTGTTCATAACCGTACACACCGAAGCACCGTCCGACAGCTGGCTCACATTTCCTGCGGTAATAAACTGGTCAGGACCACGCACCGGCTCCAATGAGGTCAGGCCTTCTGCGGTGGTATCGGGGCGGTTGCACTCGTCACGATCCACCGTGACCTGCTTTTCGCTCATTTCGCCCGTCGCCTTGTCTTTCACCAGCATGGTGGTTTCCATGGGCACGATTTCATCATCGAACAGGCCGTTCTTCTGGGCGGCCGCAGCGCGCTGCTGGCTGATCAGAGAGTATTCATCCTGCGATTCACGGCTTACACCGTAGCGCTGAGCCACAATATCAGCAGTTTCGATCATCGCCATGTACAGGTCAGGCTTGTGTTTCATCAGCCATTCGTTGGTAGCGCGGTATTTGTTGAGCTTGTCGTTAATGACCAAACTGATCGATTCAACACCGCCTGCCACCATAGCGGGCACTTTTTCCGAAATAACGCGCTGCGATGCCAGAGCGATGGATTGCAGGCCAGAACTGCAGAAACGGTTAATGGACAGACCCGCAGTTGTCACCGGCAAACCGGCCCGAATTGCCGCTTGCCGAGCCATGTTTTTGCCCTGCGCTCCTTCGTGGTAGGCTGCGCCGAGGATGACATCCTCAACCACGCCCGGGTCGATACCGGCGCGCTGCACAGCATGCTCGATAACATGTGCGGCCATATCAAGGCTGTGAGTGTTGTTGAAAGAACCACGATATGATTTAGCCAAGCCAGTACGGGCTGTGGATACGATAACTGCATCTGCCATTACAAAATCCTCTTGTTGTAACGTTAATAACCGCAAATTCGGCTAAGCACGTTTGAACTTACCCAGTCGGCGCTCACCTACTGCACGAGCACCTTCAAGGTGGTCTTCGGTTTTCGCCAGCCATACCTGCTCGGCAAACTCGTGTTTTACCCGTTCCCTGAGCTCTTCAATCAGCCCAACTCGTGAAGTAGCACGAGTTGATTCCACGGCCAGAGGCGCACATTCGGCAATTTCTGCAGCCAGTGCGATGGCGTCATCACGCACAGCCGCAGCACTGGACAACTGGTCTGCCAGACCCCATTCGTATGCCTGCTCACCGTTTATTCGCCGGCCTGTCAGCAGCATCAAATTAGCTTTTTGTGCACCTATAATTCGCGGCAGCACAGAGCTGATGCCAAACCCCGGGTGGATTCCCAGCCGTACAAAGTTCGCAGCAAACCTGGCTTCCGGCGCAACAACACGGAAGTCCGGAACCAACGCCAGGCCAAGCCCGCCGCCAACAGCCGCACCGTGAATAGCACCGACGACGGGTTTTTTACAACCGAACAGGCGGATGGCGTTCTGATAGAGCCGGATAGCACTGTCCGGAGACTCCGGATCAAATAATGCCTTGCCTGATGAGAAAAAATCGGCGCCAGCGCAAAATGCCTTGCCTTGCGCAGCAAGCACAATGGCGCGGCAGCGGTCATCCTGTCCCAGCTCATCAAAACAATCGGCAATCTGCTGAATCAGCGAGTTATCAAAGAAGTTAAGGGGAGGCCGCTGTATCTCGACCACAGCGACATGGCCGTGCCACTCAACATCAATATCGTTGTAGGTTGTCATTGTGTATCTCCGTTGAAATGCCCACTCTTCAATAGGCTCGTGCAATAGAGGCCCAGGCACCGCCTTCGTCGGTCAGGCTGACTTTGCTAGCTACATGCTGCCCCAGCCACTGGTTCCAATAGAACTCGGAGCCAAATTCCTCACGCCAGCACCACATTCGGCGACTGTACTGCTGCAGCGGGTATTCATGGCTAAAGCCCATGGCGCCATGGGCCTGGTGTGCCAGTTGTGCGACCTTGCCAGCAGCCTCGGCAGCTACAGACTTTGCTGTGGCAATGGCCATTAGCGCATCATCAAACTCGCAGTCAGGCTGGGATACTGTTCGGGCCGCTTGCTCAACAGCCGCGTTGGCCAGAGCACTCTCACCCGCTATATCCGCCACACTGTGCTGAATGGCCTGAAACCGTGACAAGGCCCGGCCAAACTGATTCCGTTCCTGCACGTAATTTACAGTGAGCGTCACAATATGCTCCAAGGCGCCAGCAATCTGATGAGCCCGGGTAAGCGCGGCCATGCCCCGTGCCAACTCGATTGACCCCCCGCTGTGAACCGTTCCGGAGGCAAGAGGCACCGCACCCTTAAACGCAACGGTGCTTCGGGGCTCCCCCGCCAGGCTCCGCTGTTCGCTGATCTCGCAGGCATCAACGTTAACCAATGCAATCGTTAACTGCCCTGATTGCAGGCAGGGCACAGCCAGTTGCGACACCTGAGAGGCAAACGCTACCCCTTCAACAACGCCGTGTAGCTCTCCATTATTCAGCTCAGGTAGCGCATCCAGTGCTAGCGCAAAACCATTGCTCTGTTCGCCGCTTGCCAGCCCTGCCTGAGCCAGCAACCAGTTGGCCACCAGGGATTCCGCCAATGGCACGGGTAATGCGTAACGGGCAGCACGCCTTATGAGCGAGAATCCCAGCCCCATAGAGCCACCCACGCCACCTTCAGCCTCGGGCACCCAGACGAGCAACAACCCGGCTTCTTTCAGCGCTCCCCATAGTTCGGTTGGGTAGTGCCCACTATCGGCGGCATTGACCACGTCAGCGCTGCAGTGGTCTGCAAAAATGCGCTCTGCGGTATCCAGAATTAACTGATCAGACTGTTCCATCGGATGCCTCTTTTATTGTCAGCTACTATTCATTCACGACCTGCGTGGTGCGCCTTATAAAACACCTCAACGCAGCCCGAGACCGCGTGCAATAATGCCCTTCAGAATTTCGTTGGTACCGCCACGAAGTGTGAACGACGGTTGCCGAAGCAGGCTTTCCGACAATAGATTCTGAAAGTCATCACCGCTGTTCTGCGACATAAAGATTGGCCAGAACTCCCGTAACTTTTCGACTATTTCCTGCTCAAACCGGGTTCCCAGGTCTTTCACAATTGCAGCTTCTACCTCCGGCGATTGTCCATTTTGCAGCAGCGTTGCAATCCCCAGAGACATGCTGCGTAACGCACGAATCCGGGCAACCAGACGGCCCAGAACCGCTTTTTGGTGTGAGTTTTCCGGCATTGCAGCCATTTCGGAGAACGCCCTTTCCAACGCAACAAACGTACTCAAAAAGCGCTCAGGGCCAGACCGCTCCATAGCCAACTCCCCAGTGATCTGCTTCCAGCCATCACCAACGGCACCCAGCACCGCATCGTCCGGTACAAAAACATTTTCAAAATTGGTTTCGTTGAAATGCTCGACGCCACTCATGTCCTGAATGCCGCGAATAGTGACCCTAGGAGAGTCCAGGCGGACCAAAAACTGGGTTAGCCCCGCATGGCGGTGGTTTTCGTCTACCTTGCTGGTTCGTGCCAATACCGTCATGTATTCGCAAACCTGCGCTCCTGACGACCAGAGTTTGGTTCCGGTAATTTGCCACCCTCCTTCGGTGGGTAATGCCCGTGTTCTGACCGCTGCAAGATCGGAGCCCGCGCCTGGCTCACTTAGCCCGAGCGCAAAGTAGCATGTGCCTGCCGCAATACGTGGCAAGATGCCTTCCTTCATGGCTTTGGTGCCGGATTGCAGGATAAGCGGGCCGCTCTGGCGGTCAGCAATCCAGTGCGCATGCACAGGCGCGCCTGCCACCAGCAACTCTTCAGTGATGACGTAACGATGAAGAGCTGTTAGTTCCTGCCCGCCATATTCTTTTGGCCAGGTGACACCAATCCAGCCTTTTTGCCCCAGCCTGCGAGTAAAGTCCGTATCAATGCCTGCACACCAGCAGTCAGCTCCCGGGTGGAAGGTACCTTTGCGCCGCTCATCGGCAAGAAATTGGCGCACGTCCATCCGGAGCGTTTCAACACTCGGATCAACTATAGGTGCAGGAAAATTAAAGTTGATGTTCTGCATAACGAACCACTCCTAAAACAATCTCTGGAGGATCTGACGCTATAAATAAAAAAGGGTTTTCTTTCTCAAGAAAACCCAAAACCTGAAATACAAAATATTCAACACCCAACAGAAATAACAATATCAAATACAAGAACAACAACAAATACACTTTATGTATACCACTAATACATCAAAAACATACTAAAACCGAACACTGCCTAATCACTCGAAAAGCTTTTTCTGAGCTCAGTTTTAAGTATCTTATTTACGCCAGACATTGGCATGGGTTCTTCCCGGATAGTAATTCCGGTTGGGCACTTATAATGTGCAATACGATCACGGCAGTATTGAATCAGTTCTTCTTCTGTTACCGCGGGGCTACCTTCTCGTAGACGAACAACCGCATGAACCGACTCACCCCAAATTTGATGCGGTACGCCAATAACAGCACACTCAACAATGGCAGGGTGGTGGGATAATACGTTCTCAACTTCAATTGGATAGACGTTTTCGCCACCACTGACGATCATGTCCTTTATTCGGCCTGCCAGAACCAGGTATCCGTCTGCATCGAAATAGCCACTGTCTCCAGTGTGATACCAGCCATCACGCAAAGCAGCCTCTGTTTGCTCAGGTGCTCGCCAATACCCCTTCATTATGTTTGGCCCGCGCACCACTATTTCACCTGTTTCTCCCTGGGGTACGCTGCGGCCCATGGCATCAACAACCTTCAGATCCACGTAGGATGTTGGCCGCCCTACGGTATGCAACTTGGATTCGCCACCACCTGAAATCACATGGTCCTCGGGACCAAGGGTTGTAATAACCGGCGACGCTTCCGTCATTCCGTAGGCCTGACAAAAGCGAATACCCGGGAATTTATCAATGGCGCGCTGCAATAAAGCGACCGGCATAGGCGATGCACCGTAGCCAACCATTTTCAAAGAGGACAGGTCGAATTCATCGAGTTTCGGGTGATCCAGAATCATCTGAAACATAGTAGGCACTAACTGCAAGCCATTGATTTTGTACTTCTCAATGGTCGCCATCACCTCTTCGACATCAAACTTCGGCAACAGAATCGTATGGGTACCGAGGGTTACCGCGGTGTATACCCGGGAACCAGCCGCCGTATGAAACATAGGGGCAACAAGCAAGTAGCGCCCAAGCTCTACCAACTCATACAGAGGAATGGTGCCACGGCTGTTTGCCAACAGGTTAGCATGGCTCAGCATGACGCCTTTGGAGCGCCCCGTAGTGCCACCGGTGAAAAACAGCACAAGCGTATCATCGCCACCACTGCGCTCACCCATCGGCTCGGCGCTGGTTTCCTCAATCAGTGCCTCATACGAGAGCTGGTATTCCGGCGTGCTCAACTCACTGGCATTGATAACAATCTCTACCGCGGAACAAGCAGCAACTAACGCCTCAGCCTGAGCAAGATGATACCCATCGACAACCAATACTCTTGGCTCGGAGTCTTCAAGGCACTCAATCATTTCTCTCTGGGACAAGCGAAAGTTGATCGGCACCACAATTGCACCGATAAGAGATGGCGCAAAGAACATCTCGAACAACCGGTGTGAATTGAAACCGAGATACGCAACCCGGTCTCCGGCCCGGATACCTCGCAGAGCCAGCGCGTTAGCAAGGCGACGGCAACGATCAGCGGTATCTGCCCAGGTATAGGTACGACCTTCATCCGTGATTGAAGGTGCATCTGGCCAGCGCGCAGCTGTGGTTTCCAGAATCTCACCAAAACTCATGGATGGTTCATCGTTTCGCGTATTCGCCTTGGCCAACATAATAAAAACCCTGCTCTATTCTTATAGATTTACAATGTTCAGTGACGATCGCTTCCAATCGCTATGACATGCTCATTGGCAATAGCAGTGAAATAATCGGGAAAGCCAACAACAAGCCCACCACAATCAAATCAACAACCATAAATTTCATTACACCGAAGAAAATCGTATGCACCGGAATCTCTCGTGAAATCACACTCTTAATGACAAACACGTTCAATCCAACCGGGGGCGTTACCAAACCCACTTCCAGCAGCTTGATAACAATGACGCCAAACCAGATCAGGTCGAGGCCCATGTTTTCAACCAGGGGAATAACGAACGGCAGGGTCAGCAACATGGTGCCGAGTGGGTCAAGGAACATACCCAGACCGACATAAAGCAGCACGATGCACAGCAACACCATCCAGTTTTCAAACCCGGCTGCTGCGACTGCCTCTACAAGCACGCCGGTCACGCCAGTGAGCGACACAAAGGAAACAAAAATCTTGGCACCAACTGCGATAAAGAACAGTCCGGCTGACTGATAGGCAGTCTCGCGCATTGACGCCATGAAGTCAGACCAGGTCAGGCGACGGGAAAGAACACCAAACCCCAAGGCAAAAGCCAAACTGATGGCTGCGGCTTCTGTTGCCGTAAATAGTCCACCGTATATGCCGCCAATGATGATGGTCATCAGCATCAGAGCTGGCCAAGCCTTAATCGCGGCATTAAGCCGTTCTTTGCCTGTGAAGTTCAGATCTTTTGGCACGGGCGCGGCCGAGGGCCTCACCAGCGACCACACAACAACCACCAGAATAAAGCCAGCCAGGCTCAAAAGCCCCGGCAGAATACCGGCCAGAAACAGCTTGTTGACAGATTGCTCAGTAAACATGCCATAGATAATGAACAACACACTTGGCGGTATCAGTGCGCCCAGGGTTCCACCCATGGCAACAGTAGATGTCGCGAGTTGCGGGCTGTAGCCGAAGCGCAACATTTCTGGAACACAGATCCGGCCCATAGAGGAGGCGCACGCAAGACTTGAGCCAGTGATCGCAGCGAAACCACCACAACCGAACAAGGACGCAATAGCGAGACCACCCGGAAGCTTGGCAAGCCAGACTCGCATGGCTTCGTAGATATCCGTGGTTATGCGTGAATGATAGGCAATGTGCCCAGCGGCTATGAACAGCGGAATCATGCTCAAAGGATACGAATGGATGAAGTCGTAAGCGTTGGACTCAATTAACCCCAGCGCCGGCCTCAAGCCCCGCATGAAGGTAAAATCACCACCCGGGCGCCAGGCGTAGGCCACCAAAGAACAAACGGAAGCCACACTTACCAGCACATACCCAATAGGTACCCGCATAGCCAGTAGAACAATCGCGGCACTGAAACCGTACATGCCAATTACTGAAGGTTCCATCGTGCTTACTCCTCCGCCTGCTCAGCACTGTGTGGACGAACTACTCCGCACAAAACCAGTGTTTCAAAAATCGCCAGATCGATGAGCCGGATAAAAAAGATGCCATAGCCGATGAAAAACGCGATGCGTCCGGGCCACTTCGGCAACTCCAGCAATCCAAAGAAATACGAACCACTATCGATGGCGTCTACCATCGATATATATGCGGCATACGCAATAGGCGCCACGGCGCACAAACCGACGACCGCACTCAAGATATTCAACGAGATCTGAACCCGAGGACCAAAACGGTTGGTAAATACCTCTACCGCTATAAAGCCCCGGTCTGCCGCCACGTATGCCAGCGGCAAAATCAGTGCTCCAATCATCAATTCGCCAACGATAACCACCTCGTCAGAAACGCCGGAGTAGCCAAGCTCACGCAGTATTACACTTGCCATGATGATGACGCCGAGCGCCAAAATGCAGAACACGGCTATGTAGAGCAGTATGTTTTCAAGGCCGGCCAAAAAGCCTCGGGCGCGGGTTACGCCCTTGGAGCAGGCCATACCTATACTGCGTCCGTGATAACTCTCTATCGATCCCATGGGTAACCTCGCTCATCTCGCTCAGTTTCATACTTCTTCAATAGGGCGGTGTATTCGTCCCAGATTCCCTGACCATCCAGGCCGGACTTGTTTGTCTGCTCAATCCACTCACGAACATACTTTTCAGTGGCGCTGAACAACTTCTGCCGATCCTCCTCCGGCAATTCGATTATTTCGATTTTATTGCCCAATTTACCTGCGGGCAGGTCAGAGGAAACTTCCTCTATCTCTTCCAGAAGCAGGCGGGCGTAATGGTCTGTCATAGCGACACCGGCATTACGGAAGATTTGCTGCTGTTCGGGCGTGAGTTCTTCCCAAATGTGCCGGTTCATCACCAGAGCAAACCCCATGATCTGACCCCAGTCGACCCGGGTAACGGAATGGGTAACTTCCGGCGTTTTAAAGGCGCGCATGGCGTAAAAATAAGCCGCAGAACAATCCGCAAGCCCCGTTTCAAGTGCTTGATAGATATCTGAATAGGTCATGTTGACCATGTTTGCGCCCAGATCCTTGAGAACCTTGGCGTAGGTTACCGAGGCCCGCATCCGCTTGCCCTTCAAGTCCTCAAGGGTGCGAATCTCGTTACCTTCTGTGCACTCGAACTGAACGCCTGTGGTGGTGTAGTTACCAAGATAAACCAGGTCATGCTTGGCGAGTGCCTGTTTCATCTGCTCATTCTGGGTCATCAGGTCGTACATCGCATGCAGACCAACCCATGGGTCCGAATTGGCCAGTGGCAAATCGCCGATGGCCAGGGCATGCAGCTTTTGTGGCTGGTAAGGAGCGAGCACCGTACCAAGGTCTGCAGTGCCCGCTGTCACGCCGTCCATAATCGCGCTGTACTTCAGCAGCACTCCGCCCCAATGGATGTCAATCCGCATCTCACCACCGGACTCGCGCTTGATCTCTTCTGCGAAAAACTGCAATGCCTCGGCTCTGGTGCCGCGGTTAGGTGTACCTTCGGCGTACCGGAATGTGGTTTCTGCCAACGCCTGGCCCATTCCAAAAAACCCTAGCGCCAGAACAATCATTAGGTTTTTTATAGTCTTAACAGGCTTCATTGTTATTATCCTCTCGTACCCAAGACAAACATTTACCCAATCTGATCAGCGGCTCCAGGGGTAGCCATTCTCGTCGCGCTCTTGCTCATACTTCTTTACCAGCGCTATGTACCGGTCCCAGATTCTCTGGCCATCAAGGCCTCGCTCAGAGGCCTCTTTAATCCAGATATCACGATATTTGGCTGTCGCATCCAGAATTTTCTGGCGTTCTGTGTCACTCATTGAGGTCACCGGAACGATGCGACCCCACTCACCGGTCGCCAGACTGTTCGCCGCAACGTCAATCTCTTCAATCTGAAGCTGCGCAAAGTGATCCACCATGCTGGATCCCGCCTGCCGGATAACATCCTTCTGCTTTTCTGTCATGTCATCCCAGGTGTATTGATTCATCGCGATGGCAAACCCCATTAGCTGCCCCCAGTCAGCGCGGGTAACGGTGCTAATCACTTCATAGGTTTTGTAGGCACGCATGGTGTAGAAGTAGCTGCCCAGGCAATCCACCAGGCCAGAATCCAGTGCCTGATACACATCACCGTAAGTCATGCTGACCATGTTGGCGCCAAGGTCACCCAGCACGTTGCCGTAAACTGCCGATGCGCGCATGCGCTTGCCTTTGATGTCATCCACCGTGCGGATTTCATTGCCCTCGGTGCATTCAAACTGCACGCCTGTGGACGTAAAGTTACTCACGTACACCAGACCCTGATCCATCAAAGAGTCCCTGAGCTGTTGCTCTGTGGTTTCCAGTTCATACATGGAGCGCATTCCCACCCAGGGGTCGGAGCTAGCCAGAGGAATGTCCCCAATACTGAGGGCACTGAGCTTGCGCGGGTTATAGGCAGACAACACTGTCCCCATATCAACCGTACCCGAAACAACGCCATCCATGATGGCACTGTACTTGAGCAGGGCTCCGGCCCAATGAATCTCAACCACCATCTCACCACCAGACAACCTCTTTACTTCACTGGCGAAGTACTCCAGAGCCTGCGCCCGCGTCCCACGATTCGGGCTGCCGTCGGCGTAGCGCAAAACCAATTGAGCCGAAGCCTGGGCAACCAGGGCAAAGACAAGAAAAACAGTGATACTGACGAGCCTTAAAGGATGTTTCATAATCGTGACCTCATGAGATTGCTCAGATTTTTGTTATCACAACGATTGGCAGAGTCAGGGGCGTGGCGTTTCGACAAAAATACTCACCTGCCAACGCTATACTTCCTGCTCTTCAATCCACTTTAAAAAGACACTAGCACTCGCAAAAACCTCTAACAATTATATAAATTCTATATTACCTATATTTTTATTTGCTAAGACGGTTCCCTGGCTACTCCGCTGGCACACCCTGCTCATCTTCACCACCGGCAACATAGCGAAACGTGCCCGAGGCCGTTGCGACCAGTGTGTCCTGATGAAATACCCGGGCGTCTACGAAGAAAATTTTGCGACCACTGCTCACCACCCGCGCCTCAGCGCGAAGCACCCCTTCCGAGACAGGTTTCATGAAACTGGTGTTCATCGAGATGGTAATGCAGCGCCGGAGGTTGCCGGGTACGTCGCAATACACACCACTAAAACCGCAAGCGGTGTCCAGCAGCGACATAACCACACCTCCGTGGACGAAGCGATTGCGGTTATGGTGGGTTTCATTGAGCTCAAGTTCGACGACCGCCCAGTCTTTACGCCATTCAACCAACTCGAAACCGAGCAGGTCCCGAAAACCCATAGAGATCAATGTCGGAACAGAGCCTTTTTCAGGCAACTGCCCCTCATTACTCGGTCGTACTGACATATCCGGCCCCGTAGAAGAGTTGTTTTTTCAGGACCTATCAAGATATCAAGTCCAAACACCCCAAACCATTATCTATATTGGATACAATCTATATAGAAAAGGCATGGGGCCTATCAGGGGCATGGAAGGAGGCGGCGAGCCCTGTTTCCGGGCTCGCCGGGCACATCATATTCGCAGCGGCTGCGGATATTCGTTAAGCGGCATAAGACGGGTCAGTGCGATCGAGCATCCGCAGGAGCGCAGGCCACTCACGCTTGCCCAACAAGCCCCGCTTGCTTGGGTGCAGCACATCTGCCGTCGCATCGCACGCTTGCTGAGTTGGCATATTGAGCCTCCGCCCCATGGACAAGGCATCGACCTGGGCTTTGCAGGCCATTTCCAGCCAATAAATGCGACTGAAAGCCTCGCCTACGGAAGGGCCAACCGCCAGAAGGCCGTGGTTTCTCAGGATCATCACGTTATGCTCGCCCAGATCCCTCTGGAGCCGGGCCTTTTCATCCGGATTAAGAGCCGGGCCTTCGTATTCGTGGTACGCCACGGCGTTGTAAAACCGCATGGCGCTCTGGGTTAAAGGCAGCAACCCTTCCTCAATAGCCGACACGGCCATGCCCGCACGCGTGTGGGTGTGTATCACACACATGGCGTCATGGCGCACTTGATGCACAGCCGTATGGATGAGCGCGCCGGCTTGATTGACACCATATCCATGAGGGCTCTGCGGCTCCAGAACCACCTCCCCGTTCAGATCAATGGTTATCAGGCTGGATGCGGTAATTTCGTTATAGAGATACCCATAGGCGTTAATCAGTAAATGCTCTGTGCCGGGAATTCGCGCCGAAATGTGGTTATAGATCATATCGGTCATACCATAGTGGTGGACCAGCCTGTAACAGGCTGCCAACTCCACTCGGGCCGCCCACTCTTCCGGTGACACCACATCACGAACCTGCTCTATCGCTACTTTCATGAAAGGCCTCCTCTGCCGTCAGATTTCATCAGGTTCTTCATCCCAGCATCGCCACCTGCACGTCGCGACTTCCATCAAACGGGTTGCGGCCATGCCAAACCTGCAAGTTATCGAGAATCATCACGTCGCCATCCTTCCACTGCCAGGCTCGCTCCCGTTCGTCGAGAAATCTGGTGAAGTGCAAGGCTTCTTCTTCAGTAAGGGAGTCTCCATTGCCAAGGAAGGTGCCAGAGGGGCGCTCCTGGGTCTCCTTTAGCCGCCGGATGATTTCAGGGTCCAAACCGGCCATATTGCTGTCGACCCTGTAAATATGGAGGTTGGATCTGTAGAGCTTTTGCCCGGTATCGGGGTGCTCCACCACCGCCGCAGTGCGGTTCACCATGGTCAAACTCCCATCTTTATTCCAGATGGGCTCCAGCCCTCGCTCCTTGCACCGTTCTGTCACTTCGTCCCTGTCTTCTGTTTCGAAGGCAACATCCCATCCCCGCAGATCTACATGTGGAACCGATGCTTCCAACTGCCCGGTTGGTTCCGCAAAGTTACGCACCGTCATCACGCCGTGGGTTTCCAGTTTTTCCTGCAAATCGGATGGAAGTGACTCAAATAGCCCTCGCGTATCCGCAACAATGGTAGCGCCACCTGTGTGCGCGGTTTCCTTGCTGAAAAAAGCGACTCTCGGCGGAAAACTCTGCATATAGGCCATTTCTGAGTGCAGACGAATTTTTGCATTTTTATCGAGCCGAGTTGCTTCCATCACTTTGCCTGCAATTTGGCTTCGCGGAGCGAGTCCACCCAGGTAATCGCCGTCGTAAGACGGAAATACCCCAACAATCGCCCCAAAATCTTCAGTTTCGCGCACAGGAAAGCCGCGCAAGATAACGCCGCCATGGGTGATGATGAGCTTGTCGAGCAGGTCGCGATGAGACTCCATCCAATCAATAAAAGGCTTCCGGGACTGGAGCCGCTCTCCGGCTGGCTCTATAAACAGCAGTGGCGAGCTTTCCTTGGGCGCATGGCAGATTACATCCGGGCCAAGCAGTTTAACGTCTTCCGATATTTCGAAGGTCATAGTCATAGCAAGACTCCTTATCCTGTTGTTTTTATTTAATACAAAAGCCCAATCAAATACCGCCACCTGGGCTTAAGAGACCACCATTAAGTCATCAAATGAAAAGCTAATAGTTGAGTTTATTTCTAATACTAAATATTAAAATCAATTAAAATAAACAAGAACAAATAAACATTGCATTGAGTCTCTCAACAAACTCATGAAGACAGAAATACATTTTCGGCATACAGCACCACCAGTTTTGCTATCAGATGAGATCCTCACACAGTCTTTTCCACGGAACAAAACAACCCCAACCAAACAATACTCAGTATATAAAATCAGCATCGACTGCATACCGCATTGCTATTGGCTGGTAAATAACCGGAGTGATAGCTTGATAAATGTCTAAAACCAAAAATGGAGATAACAATGATAAAAACTTTGATTTCCAGCTCTATCCTCACACTGGCGCTGACAACGACGGTTTCTGCCGCGACACAGCTGCGTTATGCCGAAGGGTCACCAAACCGGGGTGCTCGGGCGGACGCCGTTTTCCATATGATTGAGGATGTGAAGAAGCTTTCTGGCGGTGAGCTGACCTTTGACACCCACTGGGGTGGCGCGTTGCTGAATTACAAATCCATGGTTGGTGGCGTAGCCGGTGGCACAGCCGACATGGGTACCATGCTTGCCGCCTATGATCCAAAGAAACTGAGATCGTTAACCATTGGCGATATACCCACAGCCTATTCCGACCCCTGGGTAGGCACTCGCGCCATGTACGAGCTGATGTCCACCAATAAGGACATGCAAAAACTGTTGGCAGATCAAGGTTTTGTATACCTGACCGGATTCTCGACCACCGGGGCGCAGTTTGAGTGCGCAGGCGACAAACAGATTCGGTCGATAGCTGACATCAAAGGCAAACGCATGCGGGCTGTTGGCAACTTTGCCAAAATTCTCGATGACCTGGGTGCCAACCTGATAAACCTGAACATCAGTGACGCCTACCAGGCTTATGACACGGGCCTCGTTGACTGCGGCGCATCCTATTTCTACACCATCAGAGCGTTCAAAACCTTCGAAGTGGCGTCTAACTACACAATCGCCAACTGGGGCCAGCTCCTTGGTTTTGCAACGCTGATGAATATTGATATATGGAACGATCTGTCTCCGGAGCACCAAGCGGTTTTGCAGAAAGCGGGCTCCAATGCCGTAGATTATGCCGCCAAACTTCAGATTGAAGAGATGGAGCTGGTGGTTGATGGCCTGCGCACCGGGTCCATCGGCAAGAAGGCAGAGCTATATGAACTGCCCGAAGAAGACCGTTCCGCACTTGATGTGGCTGCAGAAAAATACGTCCAGGAATGGATTGATCAAGCGAACCAGGATGGTGTAGACGGCCAGAGCATATGGAATGAATTCAAAGCATTACTAGCCAAGTACCAGGAAGAGAAAGATAGCAAAGGTTATCCCTGGCAGCGTTAATCTGAATGAAAAAACCCGCAGGCATGGAACATGCCTGCGGGCTCTCTGGTCTTAAAGTTATAATAAACCGGTCGTTATTTCCTGTCCCAGGGGTAGCCCTTGGTATCACGCTCGTTCTCATACTTCGCTAGCAGAACCTGATATTCGTCCCATAGCTTCTGACCATCCACACCGTCTTTAGTGATGCTATCGATCCAGTCACGGGCATACTTTTCAGCTGCTTTTTCCAGTTTGGCTTTCTCTTCGTCGGCCATTTCGTACACAGTCACTTTTTTACCGATCGACCCGGTGCGCAGGCCATCAACCACCAGCTCCATCTCTTCAATCTGAAGTTTGGCGGCATAATCTACAGCGTTAGATCCGGCCTCACGCATGATGGCCTGCTCTTCCTTGGAGAGATCCTCCCAGGTGTAGAGGTTCATCAATGTGGCAAACCCGTTAATCTGCCCCCAATTCACCAGTGTGACGTTATCAATAACTTCGAACGTCTTCATGGTGCGTATGGTGTACAGGTAACTCGCGCTGCAATCGACCAGCCCGGTATCAATCGACTGATAGAAATCGCCCGCCGTCAGGTTAACCAAGCTCGCACCCAGCTCGTCCAACACCTTGGCATAGGTGGCAATGGCGCGTATCCGCTTACCCTTGATATCCTCTACGGTGCGAATCTCATTACCCTTACCACATTCAAACTGTACCCCTGTGCTGGAATAGCCGGTGATGTAAACCAGCCCCTGGCGCGCCAGTAGATCTTGCGTAACCTTGTTCGTAGTCATCAGTTCATACATGGCCCGAGTACCCACCCAAGGATCCGAAGAGCCTACAGGCACATCGCCAATCGTGAGAGCTTTCAGTTTCTGGGGTGTGTAGGCGGCAAGCATGGTGCCCATATCGGCTGTGCCACGGGAAATCCCGTCAGTCATGGTTTTATAATCGAGTAACGCACCACCCCAGTGGATATCGAACTTGAGCTTCTCTCCAGACAGTTGCTTCACCTCTTCCATGAAATGCTCTACTGCCACTGCGCGACTCCCACGGTTGGGCGAGCCCTCAGCAAAGCGCAGTACCATATCTGCAGATACCGTCCCTGCCATAGCGCACATCAAAACTGCGCCAGACACCATTTTTTTTAACATTATATTCTCCCCAAAAGCAGTAGCGAATTTCATTCGACCATAGCACCGCCCCCGGAGCCGGACCACTACAACTTATGGCTAGTGGCCATGCCTAATAACTATAAAAGAACACATTTAAAACTTGTGCAAAAGCCCACTTGCCCGGTCATATATTAAAATCGCATACCCCGGTACAAATTTATCTATTGGTCGCCAAGCTAGCCACGTGCCAACCTTAGTAGACTACCTACGTTTACATTAGGCACAGGCAAAATTCCAATGAGTGACTTATTAACGGAATGGCAGGACGACCTGCTCATACTCACATTAAACCGGGCAGATAAACTGAACGCTCTGACCAAGGAAATGCGTGACGGGTTAATTAGCGCACTGGCCGGGCAAGCACATGAACCAAAGGCACGGGCCATCCTTATCCGCGCGGAGGGGCGGGGTTTTTGCGTTGGCGCCGATTTGCAGCCGGACAAGATTCTTGCGCGGCGGGACACGATTCAACAGGAGATGGAAGACGGCATAAACAAGCTTGTCTCTCTTATGCGCAGCATTCCTGTACCTGTTATAGCCGCTGTAAACGGCCCCGCCGCAGGCGCAGGGTTCAGCCTTGCC
Organism: Marinobacter sp. KMM 10035; assembly: GCF_046537445.1. Taxonomy (NCBI): domain Bacteria; kingdom Pseudomonadati; phylum Pseudomonadota; class Gammaproteobacteria; order Pseudomonadales; family Marinobacteraceae; genus Marinobacter; species Marinobacter sp. KMM 10035. The sequence goes on from NZ_JBBVMG010000001.1 coordinate 205,739, forward strand.
TTGGCCGCTGATATTGCCATTGCGAATGAATCCGCAAACTTCAGTCTGGCGTTTGCGCGAATTGGCCTGGTAATGGACGGCGGCGCATCTTTCTTTCTGTCACGAGCCATAGGCGCTGCACGTACCCGTGCTCTGGCCATGCTGGGCAAGAGCATTTCTGCCTCAGAAGCCCTCGACATGCGGCTGATTTACAGCATCAGCGAAGACGCCAGCCTTCAGGATGATGCCCTGGCGCTGGCGCTAAAACTTTCCAAAGGCCCCACAGTGGCGCTCGGTTTGATCAAGTCAGAAATCGAGTTGGCGCAAACGGCAACACTGGAAGAAGCTCTGGCGTTTGAAGCCAGTTGTCAGGGCAAGGCGTTCAAAACAGATGATTTCGAAGAAGGGATTGGCGCTTTTCAAGAGCGGCGACCTGCAGCCTTCAAAGGACAGTAAACCGACAAGTTGAGTCTTTTGAAAATACCCGAATCCTGCTGTGACAGCGCCCTTGAGGAAGCTATCACAGCAGGATTTTTTTGGTTTTGTGCTCAGATACTTCGCCCGGCAGCCTGCCAGTATTTATCTCTCAGACGGCGCTTGAAGATTTTGCCTGAATCCTCGCGGGGCAAATCGTGCCCAACTTCAATACGTCTGGGTACTTTATAGCCTGCCAGGTGCTTTCGAAGATACGTTTTCACGTTTTCGACGTCGATATCATTACCGTCGTCAGTCTCGATAACAGCCATCACTGACTCACCAAATTCCGCATCAGGAACCCCGAATACCGCGCAGTCTTTAATCCCCGGGCAGTTGTGCAAGACCTCTTCAATTTCAGCCGGATAAATATTAACGCCACCGGAAATAACCATGTCTTTGATGCGATCGGCAATGAACAAAAAGCCGTCTTCATCAAAATATCCCATATCGCCGGAGGTGATATAGCCATCCCGGTCGATCGCTGCGCGTTCTTCCGGCTTACGGTTGTAAGTGAAGTCCATATTCGGGAAGCGCGAGTAAATCTCACCAATCTGACCTGGCGGTAGAATATTACCCTCAGCATCCAGGATACGGACATCCGCTTCTGGCACGGTTGTGCCCACGGTACCCGGCTTTGCCAGCGCTTGCTCAGAGGTACAGGCAGTAACACCACTGGATTCCGTCGAGCCGTAAAACTCGTTGATAACCGGGCCGAACCATTCAATCATCCGGGTTTTCACATCGGCGGGGCAAGGCGCGGCCGCATGCACAACAAACTCGAGACTGGAAAGGTCATACTTGTTACGCACATCTTCAGGAAGCTTCAATAACCGAATAAACATTATCGGGACCATGACCGCCGCCGTGATTGCGTACTCCTCAACCAATGCCAGAAACGACTCCGCATCAAAGCGCGGCACAATCAACAGCAACTCACCAACCCTCGATGACTGCATGGCAAAACCATTGGGCGAACTGTGGTAAAGCGGGCCTGGAACCATGGCGCGCACGCCTTCTTTACAGCCGTATACCCGCGACCGGAACGCTTGCATCTCTTTGGCATTTTCAGGGGGCAAGGGCTTCCGCCTTACGCCTTTTGGGTGCCCGGTGGTGCCGGAGGTATAGATCATGGACGCCGGCCCTTCCTGCGGAGGATCAGCAATCGGATCAGATTCCGCCAGCCACCGGGCGAAAGCAATTTGATCGTTCGGCACTTTGCAGTCTTCGGGTGTGAGATTAAACGCCTCGCGTAACGCCTTGGGCGTCTCTACCAGAATGCACTGGACACCTTCCGGAATCTCGTTTTTGACCTTGCGCCAAAGATCGGCATGTATGACCAGTATCTTGGCCGCGCAGTCGTGGAGGATATACGTCAGCTCTTCACCCACCAGATGCCAATTGATTGGCACCGCATAACCACCGATATAGGCTGTGGCTCTGGACAGGGTCATAAACGGAATATCGTTGCGCATGAAAATAGCGACGCAATCGCCCGGTTTAACGCCAGCCTCTCTCAGCCCGGTTGCAGCACGCTTGATGTCGTTTTGAAACGCCTCATGACTGAGATGCTGGTCTCCGCAAACTATCCCGGTCAGGGCGCGTGTATGTTGTTTTTGGGTAGTCATAAATCCGGGGTCTCCTGTAACACTGCTGACTGGGTAGGAATAAGGTAGGGCTATTTACCGGTGTACTGGGGTTTGCGCTTTTCGTTGAACGCGCGCACGCCCTCCACCCAGTCATCGGTTGCCGTGCAATCTCCAAAGGATTCCGCTTCGGCTTGCAGTTGCGCTTCCAATGAAGAACTCAGTGATTGCAGGATGAGGCGTTTGGCGTTGCCGTAGGCATGAGTGGGACCCTTGGCGAGGCGCTCTGCCATGGCTTTGGTGCGTTCTTCCAGGGTGCCTTCAGGCACTACCCAGTTGATCAGGCCCATGCCTGCGGCGTCCTGGGCGGAAAACCGCTCACCCAGCAAAGTGAGCTCCATGGCTTTCTTTTCACCGACCAGTCGTGGCAGTTGATAGGTGCCGGCACCGTCCGGGGTCGTTCCTATGCCTGTGTAAGCCAAAGTGAAAAAGGCTTTTTCACAGGCCATCACCAGATCACAGCACAGCGCCAGGCTCACTCCGGCCCCGGCAGCGGCACCTTGCACACTGGCAAGAATCGGTTTGTTCAGACTGCGCATCAGGCCCATGATGGGATTCAATTCCTGAACGCGCCTGGTGAAACGGGCTCGCCGCTGCTCTGGCGTCCACTCTGTGAATTCCATAAACCCTTTTACATCGCCACCGGCTATAAAGTGCTTACCGGCACCTCTCAACACCACACAGCGAACCTCATCATCGACTCTGATCTGTTCCAGGCGCTCGCGTATTTGCTCGCGCATTTCGGTGGAGAGTGCATTACGGGCTTCGGGGCGGTTCATGGTGAGGTACGCCACCCCATTCTCAACGCTGTAAAGTAAATCGCTCATTGTTTTTGTTGCCTCGCAATATCGGGAATTGCCGAGCTTTCTAGCTGCACGCTTTCCCGGCACGCAGCTGGTCAATCTCTTCTGCGCTGTAGCCAATTTCTTGCAACAGTGCATCTGTGTCTTGGCCGTAGGGTTTGGCTGCGAAACGGATGTGTGCTTCGGTACGGCTGAACCTGGGCGCAGGCGCTGGCTGCTTCATGCCGCCAATGTCCACGTAGGTATTACGCTCAACATTGTGCGGGTGCGATTGCGCCTCGATCAGATCCAGCACCGGCGCAAAACAGATGTCGCTGCCTTCCATCAGCTCACACCATTCATCACGGGTTTTCTGTCTGATGGTGTCGGCTACAATTTCGGATAATTCCGGCCACTTGGTCTTATCCATCTGATCGGCAAACTTGTCTGCCGGCAGGCCGGCCACTTCGATCAGCTGGGCGTAGAACTGGGGCTCGATGGAACCCAGGGAAATGTATTTGCCGTCGGCGGTTTCGTAGGTGTCGTAAAAGTGCGCACCGGAATCCAGGCGGTTCACGCCACGCTCAAGGCTGTGGGTACCGCGCTCATGGGCAGAATTGAACATGGACATCAGCACTGCGGAGCCGTCGGTCATGGCCGCATCAATCACCTGCCCTTTGCCGGATTTTTGAGTCTCCAACAGTGCGCAAACAATGCCAAAGGCCAGCATCATGCCGCCGCCACCAAAATCCCCCACAAGGTTCAGCGGTGGCACGGGTTTTTCGCCTTTGCGCCCGAACGCATGCAGGGCGCCGGTCAGGGAGATGTAATTGATATCATGGCCTGCCGCCTGCGCCATTGAACCGTATTGCCCCCAACCGGTCATGCGGCCATAAACGAGCCTTGGGTTCACCGCCAGGCAGTCATCCGGCCCAACGCCCAGTTTCTCTGTTACGCCGGGGCGAAAGCCTTCAAGCAGAGCGTCTGCGCTTTCAACCAGCTTCAGTAGAGCTTTGACGCCTTCGGGGGTTTTCAGGTTCAAGGCAACCGAACGCTTGCCGCGCCGGCTGCAGTCCAGCTCCGGTTGAACGGCAGTCACGCCAACCCGCTCCACACTGATCACTTCAGCACCCATGTCCGCCAGCATCATGCCGCAGAAAGGCCCCGGGCCTATGCCCGCCAGTTCAACAATACGAATCCCGTGTAATGGCCCCATTAACTCTATCCTCCTGATCTCAGCCAGATTCTGTCGGCCGGTTCAACCTGCGGTATGCGCTGCCACAATTTTCTGATCAAACAGGCGCCCGATTTCGGTGTTGCTCAGCCCGAGTGTTTCGGCAAGAATTTCTTCTGTGTGCTCACCCAGATGGGGCGCTCTGCGCACCGGCTCTTTTTCAACAGAGGTGAATCGCAGAGGATTGTCCGGCATCAAGTAGGTGCCGATACCCGGCTGTTCCACCATTTCAAACAATGGGTTATCAACTGAACAATCGCGATCGTTCTCCACCGCTTCTTTAACTGTCTGGTACTTGCCCCAGCACACCCCGCCGTTATCCAGCGCGGTTTGCACGTCTGAAAAATTGCGGGCTTTGAACCAGGGTTCCAATATCGAAGTAATCTCATCGCGGCCTTTGTAGCGATCCCCTTCCTGTTTGAAGTTGAAACCGGAGCGCGCCTCCAGTTCACTGATCTGGGTTTCCGTTTCCGTAACACTCACAATGGCCCGCCACTGGTTGGGGCTAACGCCAACGATCATGACCCGCTCGCCGTCTTTGCACTCGAAGTCGTGGCCATAAGTGCCGTAGATGTGATTGCCAATGGCATCACGATCAGCATTGTTGATCATGGCCTCGGCGATATACCCCAGGTTACCCAGTGTTGCCCAGGCTACGTCTGCCAGAGCGATTTTTATCAACTGACCTTCCCCAGTGCGGGAGCGGTGCCGCTCAGCCGCTAACAGTCCCAACGCAATCTGCTGGCCGGTAATCACATCCCAGGCGGGCATCGGGTTATTCAAAGGCCCGGCTTTGCCATCTCCGGTCAGGGAAGGAAACCCGACCTTGCAGTTCACCGTATAGTCCAGTGCACTGCCGCCGTGGCGGTCGCCCGTGAGATTCAGGTAAATCAGGTCTTCACGGTGCTGGCGCAGGCGCTCATAGGCCATCCAGCCTTTCGCAGGGAAGTTAGTCAGGAACATGCCGGCCTGATCACCAGGTGCTGCCACCAATCGGGTAAGCAACTCTTGGCCTTCAGGTTTACGGAAGTCCACCGCGATCGAACGCTTGCCCTTGTTCAGGCTGTGCCAGTAAAGGCTGCGCTGATCGGCGGTAACCGGCCACCGGTTGTAGTCAATGCCACCACCGATGGGATCAAAACGAATCACGTCGGCACCAAGCTGGGCCAGTGTCATGCCACCAGAAGGCGCGGCCACAAATGCACTGCCCTCAATTACCCTGAGTCCCGACAAGATGTTCTGCATATCCATGCTCCGTGTTGATACGTTGTTGCAAATGCTCAGCTAACTTCGGCGTAACCGTTGTTAATCACCACAATGTCGCGCTCTACAGAGCGACAGCGGAAGGCGATTTTGTTGCCGTCGCGCCACATTTCAGTGCGAATGGTTTCGCCCGGATAAACCGGTGCAGAGAAACGCACGCGCATACGATTCAGGCGCGCAGGATCGTAGTCGCACAAGGTTTTCAGCAGAGCATGAGTCGCCACACCAAAGGTGCACAGACCATGAAGAATCGGCTTTTCGAACCCGGCCTGGCGCGCAACACTCGGTGAGGCGTGCAGGGGGTTATAGTCTCCGGACAAGCGGTAAATCAAAGCGGCCTGATCCAGAGTTGGCAGATCGCAGATCAGGTCTGGCTCACGCTCGGGAATCCGGTCTGGCGTTGCGCTGGAGGTAGATGGACCACCAAAGCCGCCATCACCCCGCGCCATGATGGTGCTGAGCAGTGTGCACAGATCTTCACCTGTTGCCTTGTCACGCACCACGCGCTCGGTAACAACCAACGCACCTTTGCCTTCACCTTTATCAACAATCTCGGTGACCTTGGTGGTGGCTTCAACCACACCAGAGGCAGGCAGGGGCTTGTGGATGATGAATTCCTGGCCTGCATGCAGAACCTTGACCCAATCAATACCCGTATCCGGCTCGCGCGCCCAGAAGCCTGGGTAGGCCAGCACAACAGACATGCTGGGCAGTGCCTTGAGGCCGTCTTCATACACAAACTGCAGGCAGTTTTCATTCAACGGGTCATTGCCCAAACCCACACCCAGCGCGTACAGCATGCTGTCTTTTTCGGTGTAATCGTGGGTCAGTGTTTCAAACTTGCGGTTAAGCAACTGTTCGTAATTGATTGCCATGATGGGCTTCCTGTTAATAGGCCGGTACTGGCGCAGCATCTCCGTGGATAAGCTGCGCCGTGCTCAGTCGTCAGATTCAGGTGGAGGGAATCAGAACGGGTCCCAGCTGAAGACGTCAGCAGAGCGATCCAGCTTGTAGAAGTCGCTTTCAAATGCAGGCAACACACGGCTCAGAACGGTTTCCGGCGTCCAGCCTTCCAGGGTGTGGGCCGAACGCATGGGGCGTGGCTGACTGAACAGGAAAATTTCGTTGTTGCGCACGCCAAAGATCTGGCCGGTTACGTGCTTGGCAGCATCGCTGCACAGAGTGACTGCCAAAGTGGCAATCTTGTCTGGCGTCATCTGCTGAATCTTCGCAACGCGGGCTTTCTCTTCTTCGGTTTCTGTCGGGATGGTTCCGATCAGACGGCTCCAGGCAAAGGGCGCGATGCAGTTGGAGGTCACACCAAAGCGGTTCATATCCAGTGCCAATGACTTGGACAGCCCCATGATGCCGGCCTTGGCGGCAGCGTAGTTGGCCTGGCCAAAGTTGCCGATCAGACCAGAGGTAGACGTCATGTTTACAAAGGTACCGCTGCCCTGCTCGCGGAAGTGCGTAGCGGCTGCACGGCTGACGTTAAAGCTGCCTTTGAGGTGAACCGCGATAACAGAATCCCAGTCGGCTTCCGACATTTTGTGGAAGATGCCATCGCGCAGGTTGCCGGCGTTGTTAACAACACCGTCGATGCGACCAAAAGTATCGATGGCTGTCTGGATGATGTTATGGGCACCGTCCCAATCGGTCACACTGTCATAGTTGCTGACGGCTTCGCCGCCGGCCTTCTTGATCTCGCCAACCACTTCATCAGCCGGCGTCTGATCACCACCGGAGCCATCTCCCGCACCACCCAGGTCGTTTACAACCACTTTGGCGCCATGCTCGGCCAACATAATTGAGGTCGCACGACCAATGCCACGACCGCCACCGGTAACAACGATGACTTTACCTTCCAATAACTTTGAATCGCTCATAATAGGCTCCGCTTGCTTAAGCTTGTTTTCGTTCAAGGTTTTTACTTCGCCTGTGCTCTGGTGACCAGATCACGGGCAATTACTTTCAGCGCCAGGGTTTCTTCGGCGCCTTCGAAGATGGACAGCACACGGGCATCCACGAAGTAGCGGCTGACATCGCTTTCTTCGGCGTAACCCATGCCGCCATGAATTTGCATAGCCTCCCGGCTCACCCATTCTGCCGCACGGCAAGAGAAGAGCTTGACCAGGCTGGCTTCCATCTGCCCTTTGCCTTCATCCATCAACCGGGCTACCGCGTAGGTAAACTGGCGTGAGGCAATAAGGGTTGAGAACATCCGCGCCAGCTTGACCTGGGTCAGCTGATACGCGCCCACCGGCTTGCCAAACACCTTGCGTTCACCGGCGTACTGCAGGCCCTTTTCACAGGCTGCCTGCATCACACCGGATGCTCTCGCTGCCGTCTGGATACGACCACCGGCAAATCCGGACATGGTGAAATAGAAACCCTTGCCCTGGCCTTTTTCCTCACCAATGAGGTGGTCCGCCGCCACAAAGTAGTCTTCAAAGAAGACATCGTAAGAATGCATGCCGCGGTAGCCCAAGGTGGCAATGGCCTTGCCGGAGATCTTGCCGCCAGACGGTTGCTGGTGGTCAAACTCGTGGCCAGCAGCTGCGGGCTTTTCCACCAAAAACAGGCTCAGACCTTTGTGTCCAAGGCTCATATCCGGCTCGGTTCTGGCGATAACCACCAGCAACTCTGCCTTGCCGGCAAAGGTGCACCAGGTTTTGCTGCCGTTGAGCACCCAGCCACCTTCGGTAGGGGTTGCACGCAAGCCAAGGGATGCCACATCCGAACCATGGTTGGGCTCTGTAATGGCAATGGCACAAAGGGTTTCACCCGATGCCAGGCGCGGCAGCCACTTTTGCTGCTGGGCTTCGGTACCGCCACTAAGCAATGCTTTGGCGGCAATTTCAGGGCGGGTTATCAGGCTACCCGCAGCGCCCAAAGAGGCTCTGGACAGTTCTTCTGTCACCACGATCATGCTCAAGCTATCGTCGTGGTCGTCAGGCTGCAGGCCACCAAAGCGCTCGGGAATGCTGATGCCAAAGCTGCCCAGTTCAGCAGCGGGCTTCAGGATTTCATCGGGGATATCGAGATCGTGACGGTGTATTTTCTCCGCCAATGGCATAACCACATCGTTGGCAAACCGGGCGAAGGTTTCCCGTACCATCTCTTTATCATCGTCCAGCAGGGCGGGCAGATAGAGGCTGCCCCGGGATGACAACTGCTCTCCCAAAGCGGCCAGATACCCGGCACTTCCGAAGTTGTTGATGAATGAGCTCAGTTCGGCATCGCTATACAGCGCCAGCACGGAACCACGCTCAATGCCGGCGTCATCTGCCAGCGCCAACAGGCGCTGCATGACTTTCTGCAGGGCTTCCGCATTGAACGCCAGCGCCACAGTCAGCGCCAATGAGTCCTTCTGCTGTGCCTTTTCCGCATAGCGGTTGACGGCATCGGCAGCACTCAGTTCGGCGACACAAAAAGCGAGCTCATAGCACGACAGCTGGTGCTCATCGAGACGCTCGGAGTTTACCCGCCCGTCAACGCTGCACAGCGTGTTAAGCCGCCCCAGTGCCAGATCAACCAGTTCCCGGGCCTTCCCCAGGTATTTGTCGGCTACCGCTAGCGAGTCTATCGCGTTCATATTGCTCTCATTTACCTGTTTGCTACTGGCGTTCATGGTTCAACCCCTTGTTCCTGGCCGGCTCAACCTTATTTCTCGTACCGACCGATGATGGAAATACTGCAAATGTTCTGGTGCGGGAAGCCACCCAGGTTGTGGTTCAGGCCGATACGCGGGTCCGCCAGCTGGCGGTCGCCTGCCCTGCCACTGAACTGCAGGTAGTTCTCGTAGATCATCCGCAGTCCGGAAGCGCCTATCGGGTGACCGAAGCACTTGAGCCCGCCATCGATCTGGCAAGGGATTCGGCCATCGGCATCGAAGTCGCCGTTGAGCACATCGCGTACCGCCTGCCCATCTTCTGACAACTGAAGGTCTTCCATGGTCACCAGCTCTGTGATCGAGAAGCAGTCGTGCACTTCGGTCATGCTGATTTCTTCACGGGGGTTCTTGATGCCGGCTTCGTCGTAGGCACGCTGAGCCGCAACACGGGTGGTCTTCAGGTACGAGCCGTCCCAGTCGCCGTAGCCTGCCTCGTAGCCGTTGGACGCAGCCAGCTGCAGCGCCTTGACGGACACCAGGTCGGAGTTCTTCAGACGTGCGGCGATTTCAGGGGTGGTCACAATCGCGCAGGCCGCACCGTCACTCACTCCACAGCAATCAAACAGGCCGATAGGATCCGCAATGTTGGGCGCATTCATAGCCTGCTCAATGGTGATTTCACGCTGCAAATGCGCTTTCGGGTTTTTCGCGCCATTGGAGTGGCTCTTCACTGAAATGTGCGCCATGGCGCGCTTCAGATCGTCCTTATTAATGCCGTGCTTGGCACGATAGCCTGAGGCCAGTTGCGCAAAGGCACCGGGTGCTGACACGTTCGGCCAGAACATATCGTTCTCAACACCCCGTGTGCGCTGGGGCAAACCGCCGTAGCCGATGTCTTTCAATTTCTCGACGCCAAGCGCCAGCGCTATATCGCAGGCACCGGATGCCACCGCATAAACCGCACCTCGAAATGCTTCGGTTCCGGTTGCGCACATGTTCTCGACTTTGGTCACCGCGATGTTCGGCAACCGCAGGGCGATGGACAGCGGCAAGCCGCTCGGCCCTACGTTGTGCGCATCCATACCCGCACCGAACCAGGCTGCCTGAATCTCGCTTTTATCAATGCCCGCGTCTGCAATGCACTCTTCAAATGCTTCCGCCATCAGGTCCGCAGGACTGCAATCCCAGCGCTCGCCAAACTTGCTGCAACCCATTCCCAGAATCACAACTTTATCTTTGATTCCACTAGCCATTTTCGTTCACCTTGTCTTAGCGCGTGTATTACTGCTGCGATGGAATAGCTTTCCAGAAGTACTTCCGGAAACCGCGTTGGTTATCGAACTGTTTGATCCGGAAGTGCGACGTTACCGTCACGCCGGATTCCACTGTCCCTTCCTCAACTTCGGTGAAATCCATCATCAGGCGACCACCACCTTCAAACTCGACCAGTCCGAAATAGGCCGGTGGGTTCCAGTCAAACGTCAACCGGTCTGCAGTCCAGGTCTTGATCCGGCCTGGCACCTGAGACAACGCGTAATCATCCTGACTGTGCAGGGCGCCGCACTCGGTGTTAACGCAGTAATTTTCTTTCGGGATCTGGATGGTGTTGCACTCGCGGCACTTGCCACCGATGAACCCATTGAGCAGATCTTTCTTGCGGTACATGGCTGCGAGATAGCTCTGCTTGTCCAGCTCACCGCGCTTGCCGATATCACGCTCAACCAGGTTGTTAAAGCTCAGGAACCGGTTGTAGTTGGTTTCCGGGCGACGCTTTTCCAACGCTCCGTTAAAGCCGGTTTTTGGACGCCTTGAGGCAATCGCTTCGGTAACACGGAACAGCACGGCATCAGTGCCTTGACCGAACCCGGCCAGCAATACCAGATCGCCGGCTTTGGCTTTATCAAGAACCGCAGTCAGCAGCAGGATCGGGTGCGCAGCACCCGCCACTCCCAAATTGCTGATGTGGCTGTCTACTACTGCGTCAGCAGCAATACCTAAAGCCTTGGCGACCACACCAGGCGTGCGAGCCTGATCCGATGGTAATACAAAGTGGGCAATGTCAGCGGCTTTCGTGCCAGTGTTTTCGAACAATTCGTTAACCGCAGCCGGCACGCTGTTCAGGTAGCCTTCGTCACGAATCCAGCGCTCTTCCCAGTCGTAGTTGAAGGTTGCGTCTTCACCACGGTAATGGTCGACAAAGTCATCTGCGAAGCATGCACTGCCCAGGTATTCGGCGATAACGCCGTGAGTACCAACGCCCAGTGCGGCGGCCCCGTCACCCCACAACATTTCCTGGCGTGAACCACACATGGTGCGGCGGTGCTCGGATGCCACCAAGAGCGAGGAACTGTCATCCTTGCCACCGGCTTCCAGAAGGCTGATCAGAGCGGTAGTTGCTGCGCGCTGTGATGCCGTTACATCCATGGTGCGCAGGCGGTTACCCAGGTTCAGCGCTTCGCTGATTACCACAGAGTTCTGGCGATCCAGAAACGGTACGGTGGTTGATGCCAGGCACAGGGTCTTGATGGTGTCCCGATCGAGCACCGTCAGGCAGTCTTGTGCAGCTTCAACCGCCATGGTGATGGTGTCTTCATCCCAGTTGCACATGCTGCGCTCGCCTTTGGCGAGGCCACGAAGGCTGGCATCAAACCAGTCGTTGGCATCCGCAATGGCACTTTTTTGTAGGCGGCTGCGAGGAACGTAGGCGCCGTAAGCAGTAATCCCGAACATATGATTGTCTTCCTCTTTAGCTGGGCCGGTGCTTAAAGCGTGCGGGCAATAAGCAGTTTCATGATTTCACTCGCACCGCCATAGATACGACGAACCCGTGCATCCACAAATGCCCGTGAGATCGGGTATTCCTTCATGTAGCCGTAGCCGCCAAAGAACTGCAGGCACTTATCAACCACCTTGCCTTCATTTTCGGTGGTCCACAGCTTCGCCATGGCGCCTTCTTCAGGCGTCAGAGTGCCTTCGTTGGCTTTTGCCAGGCACTGATCAAGGAAGGCCCAGCCGACGGTCAGGTCGGTTTTCAGGTCAGCGAGGGTGAACTGGGTGTTCTGGAAATCGAGCAGAGTCTGGCCGAATGCCTTGCGCTCTTTTACATACTCAACGGTCAGGTCGAATGCACGCTGGGCTTCCGCTTGGGCTCTGCAAGCAATGGTGATTCGCTCGCGGGGCAATTCGCGCATCATGATGGCGAAGCCCTCGCCTTCATTACCCACCAGGTTGCTTACGGGTACCCGTACATCCTGGAAGAACAGTTCTGAGGTATCCGCGGCTTTCTGCCCGATTTTGTCCAGGTTACGGCCCTTCTCAAAACCAGCGCGATCGGCTTCAACAATAATCAGGCTGATGCCCTTGGCGCCCTTGCTGGGGTCTGTGGAACAGGCCACCAGGCAAAAATCGCAGTTCTGACCGTTGGTGATAAAGGTCTTCTGGCCATTAATGACGTATTCGTCGCCGTCACGAACCGCAGTGGTGCGCATGGCTTTCAGGTCACTGCCACAGCCAGGCTCTGTGAGGCCAATCGAGGCAATGCTTTCTGCGGTTACCATGCGCGGCAGCCAGTATTTTTTCTGCTCTTCAGTCCCTGCGTGCAACAGGTAATAGGCGACGATGTCGGCCTGTACCGAGAACCCGACGCTGGCGCCACCAATGGCGTAACCGGTTTCTTCCGAGAAAATCATGTTGTAAAGGAAGTCAGCACCCGGGCCGCCGTATTCTTCCGGCACGCCGCAGCACAAGAAACCGTTGGCGCCGGCTTTCTCCCAGAACGAGCGGGGCATGATTTCGTCTTTTTCCCACTGATCAATATTGGGCTCCAGCTCTTCCCGGAAAAAGCGCCGCGCGTTGGTGCGGAACAGCTCATGGTCACTGGAATAGACAGCTCTGTTTTCAATAGTCATTACACTCTCTCCTTTAACTGGTTGAGCAATCGGACCGCCCGCTCCACAACCGGCTTGTCGATCATTTTTCCGTCGAGTGAAAATACGGCTTCACCCTTCTGTTCATGCGCCCGGGAGCTTTCAACAATCTCCCGTGCTTTCTGAATTTCTTCTTCAGAAGGCATAAAGCCTTCATTCATAATGGTTACTTGCGACGGGTGTACCGCCAAGGCCCCACGAAAGCCCAACTGCCGCGCCCGTTTGATGGTTGCCGCAAACCGATCCTGATCGCTGTAGTCTGCGATTGAATCAACAAACCCGTAAGGTGTTACGCCGGTGCGGTTGGCCGCAAAGACAATGGCCTGGCTCGGCGCCAGCAGGGTATCCGGATTGGGATCCATGCCCACTTCGGAACAAAAGTCCTCGGGGCCAAGGGTCAGCCCGACTACTCGCGATACCGATGCAATGTCGTCCAACTTCAGCAGTGCTGCCGGTGACTCAATCTGTACCAGCATCACCACGCTGCCGGGTGCCAGGCCACGTTCAATCTCCAGTTCGGTGACGACATCAGCCAGCGCCTGTAATGCCGCTGCGCTTTCTACCTTGGGAACAACCAGCCCACGCACACCCTTGATGACCGCAGCCTCGAGATCACGCACGGCCATGCGCAAAGGCTGATTGATTCGCACCATCATGTCCGCGCCTGACTGGGTTACCTGGTGAACAACCACTGGCAGGTGATCCCGTGCTGACTTCTTTTCACCAAGGGGCACACTGTCTTCAAGATCAACAATGATGGCGTCCGCCCCACGTGTGTGAGCTTTCTCCAGGAACCGGCGGTTGTTAGCAGGCACAAACAGCAAAGAACGCCACGCCGGCATGTTGCGTGTATTCATCCTCGTGCTCCCGTTAATGAGGTTTCGTTGGCGCCTTTCAGCTCCACTTCCAGAGACATGGCAAGCTGGTTTCCGGGGGTCAAAGCCCAGAGCTTCACCGTGTTGCCATCCCGGGCGCCGTTAACGGTGAACGGCTCCAGATCAAACAATGGCTGTACGCCGCGGAACGTGAACCGGGCAATTTCCACCGGCCCCAGGTTGCTGTACATCAAGTCAAGTAACAGCGTAGCTATCAGAGGCCCGTGCACTACCAGGCCCGGGTAGCCCTCAGCTTCAACTGCCCAGTTGCGGTCGTAGTGAATGCGATGGCCGTTGAAGGTCAGAGCGGAATAGCGAAACAGCATGACCGGATCCGGAGTAATTGTTTTGCTCCACTGCGGCGCCAGCTCCGGTGTATATTCCGGGGCTACGGGCGCCGGACCTATTGGCATTGCGCGGTATACAATGTCCTGAATCTCAGTGAGCACGGGTTCCTGATTGCCCTTGAACAAGCGGTGCGCGACGCTTACAAACACCAACTCACCCTGCCGGCCGCTCTTGGGTACAACCGACTCGACAGTCGATGTGCAGGTGAGCTGATCGCCGATATGAAGGGGCTGGTGACACTCAACCTTGCTTCCGGCCCACATACGCCGCGGCAGTGGCACCGGCGGTAAAAAATCGCCTGTTTTCGGGTGCCCGTCCTGGCCGGTAGCCGACGCTTGCGGAGTTGGTGTGAAGAACAACCAGTGCCAGGGCAGAGGCAGAAAGCTACCTTCTGTTAGCTGCGGGTTCTGGTGGTCCAACGCGGCAGCCATCTTGGCCACGACGTTAGCACTGACCAGATCAGACGATTCCTGAGTTCGCCCCACCCACTTCTGCAGCCCATCAAATTGTGTTTTTTCTGCCGCTGACCTTGCCGTCATGACTGCGCCTCCATAGCGTCTGAATTGCTGGCATCAAACTCGCGCCTCAGCATTACACTGTGCTCCCCCAGCGCAGGTACCGGACCAAACCCATTGTGTTGGCGGCGGGTAACTGCGGGCGGCGCAACAACACTGACCGGGCCAGACACCGTCTCAACCTGAATGCGCCGTAACTGCGGGTGCCGGCTGAACTCCTCGACTGTTTTGACTTCGCCATAGGCAATGCGGGCCTGATTCAGGCGATCGACCAGTGTGTGCCGGCTCATAGCTGCGATAATGGGTCGCACCACTTCGTTAAGCGCATCGCGATGCATGCAGCGCGCGATGTTGCTCTCATAGGCTGGATCTGTTTTCAGCGCCGGGACCTCCAGCACCTGATCACAGAAGCGCTCCCATTCCCTTTGGTTCTGCACTGACAACACAACTTGCTGCCGATCAGCGCAGGAATAGACTTCGTAAGGTGTGATTGCAGGATGCCTCAGACCAACACGCTCGACTGGAATCTGCCGGGATTCACTCTGTAACAGAGGTACGGTCATCCAATCTGCTATCGCATCGAACAGGGACACCTCAATGCTCTCGCCTTCGCCTGTGCGTTCGCGGGCGATCAGCGCTCGCAGCACTTCCGCGTGGGCGTACATGCCGCAAGCGATGTCACAAACAGAAACCCCAACCCGGGCCGGCTCGTCTGCCGCACCGGTAATCGAAGCCAGACCGGATTCACACTGAACCAGCAAGTCATAGCCCTTCATATTCTGGTAAGGGCCTCTGCTTCCGTAGCCGGTGATATCAACGGTAATCAGGCGCGGATTCTCGCGGCGAAGTGCTGCCGAACCAAAACCGGCGCGCTCGGCGGCTCCCGGGGCCAGGTTCTGCACAAACACATCGGCTTCCTTCAACATCTGCAACAGCAACTGATGATCAGCGCTGTCTTTGATGTTCAGACAAATGGATTCCTTGCCTCGGTTGAGCCATACAAAATAGGAGCTCTCTCCGGCGGCGGCCTGATCGTAATATCTGGCAAAGTCGCCTTCACTGCGCTCTACCTTTATTACACGGGCACCCGCGTCGGCGAGCCTGGAGGTGCAATAGGGCGCGGCTACGGCCTGCTCCAGCGAAACAACCAGGAGCCCTTTAAGAGTAGGCGTGCTCATTAAAACGACCTCGGCATGCCAAGATCATGGGTGGCCAGGTGAGACAAAATCAGGTTGGTTGAGATGGGAGCGACCTGGTACAAGCGGGTTTCCCGGAACTTGCGCTCAATGTCGTACTCTTCGGCAAATCCATAACCACCATGGGTCTGGATGCAGGTATCACCCGCTTGCCAGGAAGCCTCCGATGCCAGCAACTTGGCCATATTGGCCAGCGACCCGCAGGGCTCTCCGGATTCAAATGCTGAAATAGCCCGGTCAACGATGGCTGCCGCAGCCTCCGTTTGAGCATAGGCTCGGGCAATCGGAAACTGGACACCCTGGTTCTGGCCAATCGGGCGGCCAAACACTTCACGGCTTGAGGCATAAGCCGCGGCCTTCTCGATGAAGTAGCGGGCATCACCAATGCACTCGGCCGCAATCAGAATCCGCTCTGCGTTCATGCCATCGAGGATGTAACGGAATCCAGCGCCCTCCTCACCAATAAGGTTCGCCGCCGGCACACGCACATTGTCAAAAAACAGCTCAGTGGTGGCGTGGTTCATCATGGTTTTGATCGGGCGTATAGATAGACCGCCAGCCAAAGCATCCTTCATGTCCACCAGCAACACCGACATGCCTTCCGTGCGCTTGGCACAGGCATCGCGCGGAGTGGTACGCACAAGAAGGATCATCAAGTCCGAATGTTGAGTGCGGGAAATAAATACTTTCTGGCCGTTGACCACATAGTCGTCGCCATCTTTCACCGCTTTAGTGGTAATACGGGTGGTGTCTGTGCCACTGGATGGCTCAGTTACACCAAACGCTTGCAACCTCAATTCGCCGGCGGCGATACGGGGCAAATACTTCTGTTTTTGCTCTTCGCTACCGTGGCGTAGCAGAGTACCCATGGTGTACATCTGTGCGTGGCAGGCACCGCCATTACAGCCGGAACGCTGTACCTCTTCCAGTACCGCGCAAGCAGCACCCAAAGGCAAACCCGAACCGCCGAATGCTTCCGGAATCATCACCGACAAGTATCCGGACTGGCCAAGAGCATTCACGAACTCAGTCGGGTAGGCACCCTGCTGGTCCAGCGCTCTCCAGTATTCACCCGGGAACGCGCTGCACAAACGTGCAACGGACTCCCTGATTTCTGGATACGACAACGGCGATTTCATTTCCATCTCCTGCTGGTAAATAGATGTGCCTCTACAACACACCTCTCCGACCATCCTTAAATCACACTACCAGCAAGACATACACCCAACAATTATATAGTTTTTATATCCGCCATCAGTTTTTTGCATACCATCTCCGAGCCACCACGCCCGCTTTCAAATAATTACGGCATGCAGTAATCTGATACCATCACTTTTGGGCATACCCTGGAGAGCACTCATGGCCGCTAACATTAATGTTGATGTCCGACAGCTAAACACCTTTCTTACTGTTGCAGACACCGGCAGCTTCAGCCGGGCATCTGAAAAACTGTTTGTTGCTCAGCCGGCGTTAAGCCGACAAATCCGGATGCTGGAAAGTGCGTTGCATGTAGATGTGTTTGTTCGGCATGGCCGAGGAGTAGTGCTGACTGCGGCTGGTGAACTTTTATACGATAGAGCGCGCAAGCTCATGCAGGATCTGGAACGAACCCTGGCTGACGTAACGGCGGTCGGAGGAGAAGTTACCGGGCAAGTGATGCTGGGAATTCTTCCAACGGTGGCACATCTTTTTTCCGGCACCATCGTTGAAAAGTACTGCCAGCAATACCCTCAGGTAGACCTAGCGGTGAAATCAGCCATGAGCGGCACCTTGCAACAGATGGTTGCCCAGCACCGGCTCAACCTTGCCATAACGTACAACCCGACCAGCCAGAGAAACCTGCGATGCATACCCCTGCTTGAGGAACCCCTTTGCCTGATCGGACCAAACAACAGCCCGTTCGCTGGCCGCAGCGAAATAACGGTCGATGAGGTTCTGAAGCTGCCGTTGATTTTGCCGGAAGAAAAGCACGGGCTGCGCATGAAAGTAGAGCGAGAGGCTACCGAACGTGGCGTTCCGCTCAACCTGGCCCTTGAGGTAAGTGCTTGGCCATTATTAACCGACACCGCTCGTCGCGGGCTGGGGTATACCATTCTCCCTGCGGCTGCAGTGCATGAAATGGTGGCTCGGAACGAGGTCATGTCTATTCCAATCACTTCTCCCGAGATGACTCGAACACTTGCTCTAGTAACGCCTGTAGACCTGCCCTCCTCTGTTGCCACCCGAAAACTTGCAGAGCTGATCATGGAGCAGCTGGCGATACATGTTCGTGAGGGGCTATGGAAAGGGCGCCTGCTGTTCGATGTCAATAAACCAAATCCGGTGGGTGCGGATTGATTGCAAAAGGAGAGATCGCATCTATCTCTCCGCGCAGCACCCCTGACCAGCTATTCATTTTCGTTATGCTCCATATCAAACATAGATAATTGTTGCCCTCCCCGCGCGCTGCTAGGCTCGTTTGGTCGCCCAAATTGCGACTTTAGAGTTGTCTGTATTTGCCTCCATCAGACTGAACGATCTCTAGCGGCAGAAATTTAAATAATAACGGGGAACGCGACCTATGCTACGCAATAAATTGTCCACAGCAGTTAAAGTAACCAGCTCTCTGCTGGTGTTAGGCTTGGCTAGCCAGGCTAATGCTTTTGAAGTGCAGGCCGGCGACTACACCGCCGACATTTATGGTTACGCACGCCTCAACGCCTCTTACGATATTGATGAAGATATTGCGATTGGTTCCGGCACGCGCGCAGGTGACTACAGGGAGATCACTAAAGGCGGCAGCAAAGGGGCCAAGGGCCACTTCGGCGCAGACGCTTTGCAATCCCGCATTGGTGTGCGCACGACGACACCCGAAGGCGTTAAAATGAATGTGGAAGGTGACTTCCGCACAACCACAGGCACACTGCGCCTGCGTCATGCCTATGGCGAGTATAACGGCTTTTTGATGGGCCAGACCTGGTCAAACTACGGAAGCCTGATTGGCACAACTTCCCAGCTAGAGTTTGACCAAATCCCTGGTTCAGGTGGCTATGTAGGGCGGAAGGCACAGGTACGCTACACGACAGGCGCCTTCTCCTTTTCAGCTGAAGACCCACTATCCAGCATTCTTGACAATTCCGGTGCCGCAGCCTCCGATAAAAAGAACGGCTCTCCGGCACTGACCGCCCGCTTCTCATCCAAAGCCGGCAACCTGACTTACGCAGCAGCAACCGTTGTTCGCCAACTCTCCGTCGACGACGGCACCAATGATGACAGCGCCATAGGGTTTGGTGTATTCGGCGCGGGTAAGCTGGCAGTGACCGATAAGCTCAACATTCAGGGCGCAATCAACTATACCGACGGTGCTAACCAGTACCTTTGGCGCTCCGGCACCAACTACGGCGCCGCCGATGCTTACATGAAAAGTGATGGCAGCCTGGAAACCATTTCAGGCTTTGGCGGCACCATCGGCGCCAGCCTGAAGGTAGGGCCTGGTACAGTTAATACTGCCTATGCCCTGACACAAGTTGACTGGGACGATGCAAAAAAGGATGGCGTAACTAACGCAGCCACCCAAAACAAGCGCAACACGATGGCGCTACTGAACTACCAGTGGAGCCCGGTTAAAGCAGTGATGCTCGGCGTGCAGTATACCTACCTCAAAACAGAGCTGGAAAACGGTGATGATGGCGACGCCAACCGCCTGATGTTTGCTGCTCAGTACAACTTCTGAGCCTGAGTCGAGGTAGCTTTTAAAAACGTTAAACCAGCTTCTTTTCCCCACTATGTGCAAAACCAGTTATACCGGTGGGGAAAAGAGGCGCATAAGAATTCGCCAGATTTAATTCGGGAGGCATAAATGCGAATACTGGTCGCTGTAAAACGAGTAATCGACTACAACGTAAAGGTACGCGTCAAGCCGGATAACACTGGTGTTGATCTCGCCAACGTCAAAATGGCAATGAACCCATTCTGCGAAATCGCTGTTGAAGAAGCGGTTCGTCTGAAAGAAAAGGGCATTGCAAACGAAATCGTCGTGGTTTCCATCGGCCCCAAGGCGTGTCAGGAGCAGATTCGTACTGCTTTGGCGCTGGGCGCTGACCGTGGCATCCACATTGAAGCCGATGAGGACGTTCAGTCCCTCGACGCCGCCAAATTGCTGAAGGCCGTGGTTGAGAAAGAAGAGCCAAAACTGGTTATTCTCGGCAAACAGTCCATCGATTCTGATAACAACCAGACCGGCCAGATGCTGGCTGCGCTGACTGGCATGGGCCAGGGCACCTTCGCGTCTGAAGTGGTTGTTGATGGCGAAAAAGTCAATGTTACCCGTGAGGTAGACGGTGGTCTGATGACCCTTTCCCTGAGCCTCCCTGCAGTGGTAACCACCGACCTGCGTTTGAACGAGCCGCGTTACGCGTCCCTGCCAAACATCATGAAAGCCAAGAAGAAGCCTCTCGATGTGATGAGCCCGGCGGATCTGGGTGTTGAGATTGCAGCGCGCCTGACCACGTTGAAAGTGGAAGCACCGGCTGCCCGTTCAGCAGGTATTAAAGTGGCAGACGTAGCCGAGCTGGTCGATAAACTGAAGAACGAAGCGAAGGTGATCTAAATGAGCATCCTTGTAATTGCTGAACACGACAACAGCAGCCTGAAGCAGGCGACTCTGAGCGTTGTAGCGGCTGCCAAGGCCATCGGTGGCGACATTGACGTACTGGTTGCCGGTGAAAACTGCGGCGCGGTTGCAGAAGCCGCTGCCAAGGCGGAAGGCGTTGCAAAGGTACTGGTTGCCGACAACGCAGCATACGGCCACTTCCTGGGTGAGAACCTGGGCGAGCTGGTTGCAGAAGTGGGTAAGGGCTACAGCCACATCCTGACCTCTGCCGGTACCACGGGCAAAGACTTCATGCCGCGCGTTGCTGCGCTGCTGGACGTTGCTCAGGTATCTGACATCATTCGCGTTGAATCCGCAGACACCTTCGTTCGCCCGATTTACGCCGGCAATGCCATCGCAACGGTTAAAACCAGCGACAGCATCAAGGTTGTTACCGTGCGCCCAACCGGGTTTGATCCGGTAGCCGCTGAAGGTGGTTCTGCTTCTGTAGAGCAGCTGGACGTTGTAAAAGACGCAGGCCTGTCTTCGTTTGTAGGCGAAGAGAAAGCCAAATCGGATCGTCCTGATCTGGCCAGTGCCGGTATTGTTATCTCCGGTGGTCGTGGCATGCAGAACGGCGACAACTTCAAGATGCTGGAGCAGGTTGCTGATCTGCTGGGCGCTGGTATGGGTGCATCCCGTGCTGCGGTTGACGCCGGTTTTGTACCGAACGACATGCAGGTAGGCCAGACCGGTAAGATTGTTGCGCCACAGCTGTACATCGCAGTGGGTATCTCCGGTGCTATCCAGCACTTGGCAGGTATGTCTGATTCCAAAGTGATCGTTGCGATCAACAAGGATGAAGAAGCACCTATCTTCCAGGTTGCCGATTACGGCCTGGTAGCGGATCTGTTTGAAGCCGTTCCCGAGCTAGAGACTGAGCTGAAGAGAGTTAGCTGAAGTGTGCAACGCAGACCAGCCAATCTCCTTCAATAAATGGCTTTCCGAACTCCAAACCATAGCGGCAGACGCCTGCTGCCCATGGATGCTCTCATCAGACCCGGACTACCACCGAAAGGCGTTTGATGAGGGCGTAAGCCCCATTGAGGAATTCGAGCGCCTGCAAAAAATCAGTGCCGACAGCGGATGTGGCTGCGGCACCTGACCATGCTTCATAAATAGCTTTTCCGCTCAAAATCTCAAACAAAAAACCAATTGCAAATAGGACTCATTCGCATATTATGTGTCGCGCCGTGCCTTGTGGGCTCGGATCCATCGTACTGACACTTATCAGGAGTCGATTATGCGACTGAACTTACCCGCTATCTTCCGCACTTTTCCATTGCTCAGCCTTTTGCTGATTGGCTTGGTCGCGCCCGTGCAGTCGGCTGAACTGCTGACGATTGATCATGCCCAGGGACAAACACAAGTGCACATGCTGCCAAAGACAGTTGCAGTGCTCGACTGGTCGACCTTGGACACGATGACCGCGCTAGGTGTTGAGGCCCAAGGCATCCCCCGCTCCAACATTTTACCGCCGATGCTGGACCAATACGCCGATGCCCGATTCGTGCGGATCGGTAGCCTGTTTGAGCCTGATTACGAAGCACTGCAAAACCTTAAGCCGGACTTAATCATTCTGGGGCGACGTGCTGGAGCGCAATATCAGGAAGTGTCTAAATACGGGCCTACTCTTGATTTGACGCCAGACCCCAAAGACATGCTGGGTAGTGTGGTGCGCAACACAGAAATCCTTGGGCAGATTTTTGATCGCCAGCAGAAGGCTGCCGAACTGACCGAAAAGCTCAAAACATCAGTAAGCCAACTGCAAAAGCTAAGCGCAGAACAGGGCACCGGGCTGACACTACTCACCTCAGGCGGGAAAATGAGTGCGTTTGGCATTGGCACCCGTTTTGGCATGATCCACGACGTCTTCGGCGTGACACCTGCAGTGGCGGATTTGAAGGTAGGCCGGCACGGACAGTCAGTTTCTTATGAATTTTTACTGGAAGCCAACCCTGACTGGCTGTTCGTGATGGATCGTGATGCCGCCATTGGCCGTGACGGTATCGCCGCACAGGGCATGATGGACAACGAACTGGTGCAAGCAACCGAAGCGGGCGCCAAAGGGCAAATCGTTTATCTGGAGCCGGTGAGTTGGTACTTGCTGGACAACAGCGGCTTAAGAGTTATGCAGAAAAACGTTGATCGCTTGCTGGATGTGTTTTCTGAATAAGCGAGCGTGAAATGAATTCTTCGCCTATCAAACACCATACCGTTTCATGGCTGATTGCATTAACGCTGCTCGTGTTTGTTCTGTCTGTTATCAGCCTGAACGTGGGTGCCAGTCGCATGAATCTGCTACACCTGTTCACTCAACCAGATGACCGAATAACCCAACTGTTGTTTGTCAGCCGCTGGCCGCGCACGTTGGCGCTGATACTGGCTGGGGCATCGTTGGCCGTTGCCGGGCTGATATTGCAGATGATGGCACGCAACCGGCTGGTTGAACCGTCCATGGTGGGCACGGTAGATGCTGCCGCTTTAGGCGTTTTGCTTTGTGCAATTGTGGCTCCGGGCATGGCGCTGTGGCTTAAATTCGGGGTAGCTACCGCATTTTCTGTTACAGGAACGCTACTGTTTTTGACGGTGCTCAAACGCATTCCGCTACGCTCAGCGTTGATTGTGCCGTTAGTAGGTTTGGTTCTTGCTGGCGTGATTCATGCCGTTAGTGGCTTATTGGCCCATCAGTTTGAGTTGTCGCAGGCGTTACGGTCCTGGAACAGTGGTGATTTTTCTGCAGTTTTGCGGGGTCGTTATGAGCTGCTATGGGTTGCCGCCGGCATCATGCTACTTGCCGCATTCTTGGCCGACCGCTTTACCGTGATCGGTATGGGCAAAGACTTTGCCACCAACGTGGGCGTTAATTATCAAGGGCTGACCGCCTTTGGGGTATTGTTGGTCTCGATGATTGTGGCCAGCACCGTGGTCATCGCCGGCGCCTTGCCCTTTATTGGTCTGATTGTGCCAAACCTGGTTCGCCTGATAACCGGGGATAATCTCCGCCGCGCCATTCCACTGGTGGCTTTGGCCGGTTCAGCGTTAATGCTGGCAGCTGATTTGCTTGGCCGTGTGCTTATCCACCCCTATGAAATCCCCTCGGCCAATATCCTGGCCATCTCCGGCAGCTTGGTGTTTTTGATTATTTTATTACGGGGGCGCAAGCAATGGGCTTAAACCCGCGTGGCAAATTGTTGCTGAGTCTGACAGCGTTGCTCGCGCTGTTGAGCGTAGTGGGGTTTATGACCCTTAATGTGCAGAGTGACTGGGGCTTTATCATGGAATACCGTGGTAGCCGCCTGTTAGGCATGCTGCTGGTTGCAATCACTATGGGCCTGGCCACCGTCGTGTTCCAGACTGTCACTCACAACCGTATCTTAACGCCATCGCTGATGGGTTTTGACGTGCTTTATGTGCTGGTGCATTCGCTGGCGCTATTAGTGTGGGGGGCAGAACAAAGCACAAACTGGCCAATAGAGTTGCGTTTTATTGTGGAAGTGGCGGCGATGGTGGCAATAGCCCTGTTGTTGTTCCGTCTGCTATTCACCGGCTCGGTGCGTGGCCTGCATGTGCTGATCCTGCTGGGCATGGTGGGTGGTTTACTGTTCCGAGAGCTGGCAGATCTCGCCCTGCGGATTTTTGACCCCAGCGAGTTCTCAATACAGCAGGGCAGCGGCGTGGCCAACTTCAACCGCATCAACCTGAAGCTGTTGTGGATCGGTTTGGTCGGTGTAGGTCTCTGCAGCACGCTGCTGTTCCACTTCCGCCGTCAGCTTGACGTACTCAGCCTGGGCCGCGATGTGGCGATCAACCTGGGCATACCCTATATCAAAACCATCACACTATTGATGCTGGCCATTAGTGTGTTGATTTCCATTAGTACCGCTTTGGTCGGCCCCCTGCTGTTTTTTGGTTTGCTGATGGCCAATCTTGCTTATTGGCTAACCGGCAGCCACCAGCACCGTTGGACCTTGCCGGCGAGCGTATTAGCGGGAATTGTCTGTTTAGTTGGCGGACAGGTTGTATTCGAGCACCTTCTCAGTTCTGGCCTACCTTTGGCCATGGTGATCGAGCTGTGTGGGGGCGTGTTATTTATTGTGTTGTTGTTGCGCGGAGTCAAACAATGATTGAAGCACGTGGGCTGAGCAAGAAATACCACGACACCTTGGTGCTCAAGGATGTCAGCCTGAAAATCAGCAAGGGCGGGCTTACCTCAATTATCGGCCCCAACGGTGCAGGCAAATCCACGTTGTTGTCGATGATTAGCCGGCTAACGCCAATGAGTGCCGGCACCGTAGAAATAGATGGCCTGGATGTCACCCGCACGCCCGGGCATGAACTGGCGAAACGGCTGTCGATTTTGCGTCAGCATAACGAATCCACTCTGCGCCTGACGGTACGTGACCTGGTCGCCTTTGGCCGGTTCCCGCACTCACGCGGACGTTTGACCGCTGAAGATCAGCAGCATATTGACGAAGCCATCCACTACCTGGAATTGGGGGAATACCAAAACCGCCACCTTGATGAACTCTCTGGGGGCCAGAGGCAGCGGGCGTATGTGGCCATGGTGATGAGCCAGAATACCGATTATGTTCTGCTGGACGAGCCGCTGAATAACATCGATATGCGCCACGCCGTGGGCATGATGCAACTGCTGCGTCGCGCTGCAGATGAAAAAGGCAAATCCGTAGTAGTGGTGCTGCACGACATCAACTTTGCATCCTGTTACTCCGACCATATTATTGCCATGCGCGGCGGCCAGCTCGCCTATCAAGGTACACCGGAGCAAATCATCCGCAGCGATGTTCTCAGTGACCTCTACGACATCCCTACCAGTGTTCACGAGCTGAATGGCCAGCGGATCTGCATGTATTTTCGCGAGTTGATCTAATCTTCAACGTGATGTGCGAGTACATCCACAAAGAAATGAAGACGGAGCTAACTTGAAGGCATTTGAGGGGCCCCGTAATCAAATACGAATAGCCTGCACACCCCTGCTAACTTTCAGATACTTGGTTTCTAGCGATCGGCTTGGCCCTGGAAACACCAAGCCGCTACATTAAGCTATACAACACCTACCAACCGGCGTTTTATATGCTTAACCAACGTGCACTAGCCTACCTGAACGAAGTCATTCGCCGCGGCTCCTTGCGGCGCGCAGCCGCCCATCTGAATGTCGACGCCTCCGCTGTTAGCCGCCAGATAAAAGCTTTGGAAGAAGAGCTGGACACGCGCCTGTGTGAACGGCACGGGCGTGGTATGCGGGCAACTGCTGCAGGGCAGCTACTTGTTCACCACTTTCATTCCCAGAGAGCTTCCGAAGAGGCTGTACTTTCCCAACTGATGGCTCTGCAAAACCTGGCCAAAGGCGAAGTTCGAATAGCCGTGGGGGAAGGCTTTGTCGCAGATTTGATTGCCGCACCGCTAGGCACTTTTATGTCGGAGTTCTCGGGGATCAATGTTGAAATCCGCATGGCCGGCGTTAACGAAGCCATGTCGCTTCTCAAAGATCGTGAGGTCGACATAGCACTACTCTATGCGCCACCGGCAGATCCGCAGTTTTTCTGCCATGTGGAAACCCGCCAGCCACTCGATCTGATTGTGCCTCCAGACCACCCGCTAACGGAGCTGAACCGCCCCGTAACACTCAACGATCTGAAAGGGTGGCCACTGGCACTTATGGACAACCCCTTTGGTATGCGGCAGATGGTGAATATGGCAGCTCACCAGGAACATGTGCACCTTGAGGCCCGCCTTCATACAAATTCCGTCTCTGTTTTGAAGAATTTTGTCCGTTCAGGGATCGGCGTTACGTTTATGCCAGAACTCACCGTCATGGATGAAATAATGCGAGGAGAAATCATTCCGCTACCCATGCAATACCCGATTATGAACGATACTCGCGCCCAGATTGTCAGCCTCAGAAGCCAGGAGTTAACGATTGCGGCAGCCGCGTGTATCGACCATTTGCAAAAAGGAATGCGTTTTTTCTCCGCTGACGCCCCTAGACTGTTGCAATAAAGTCCACACTTTAGGTATTGCATAGTCAACACTTCAACACATAGCCTACTAACTGGCATCCTTGAAGCACCTGTGGGTTCGTGTTTGGTGCCCCGCAACTAATGACAATAAAACAGGAAATTAAATATGATGACTAAACTCTTTTCACCCAAGCGCCTGATCTCAGCTTGCCTGCTTGGCTCTGCCTTGATGGCTGGCAACGCCCTCGCAGCAACCACAATTAACCTGAGCTACAACGGCGCACCAGATCTGGAAAAGAACGCTGTTCACGTTTTTGCCACGAACCTGAAAGAGCTGGTCGAAGAAAAAACCAATGACCAGCTAAAGCTGACGCTGTACCCCAACAGTATGCTGGGCGAAGAGCAGGAGCGCATGGAGCAAACCATGAGTACGCCGTCGCTCAACATCGCATCCTTTGCGGGTGTCTCGCCTCTGGTGGATGAGATTTTTGTCAGCGCCATTCCGTTCCTGTTCGAAGATTTTGCAGCCGCACGCACGTTCTTTGATGAAGGCAAGTATTGGCAGGAAGTAAGCGGTGCCCTGAAAGAACGCGCTGGCATCGATATGCTGGCTGTTGTTGAAGAAGGCGGCTTTCTGGCCTTCACCAACAACAAAAGGCCCATCACCCGCCCGGCTGACTTCGAAGGCCTTCGATTCCGCGCCATGGACCCAAGCCAGGTAGCACTTTATGAAGCATTTGGTGCATCCGGTACGCCCATCCCCTGGACAGAAACCTATATGGCTCTGCGCACCCGAGTAGCAGACGGCCAAATGAACCCGCCCATGTACATCGCCCTGGGCAGCCTTCATGAAGTTCAGAAGTACCTGACCCTTGCGAACATTCAGTATTCCGACCAGTTTCTTGTAGGCAACAGCAAGATGATCGAGAGCTGGGATGAAAAGACTCGCAACGCATTCATGGAAGCCGTGGCCGAAGCTAACCGCAACGCCAGAGAGCTCAACGAAGCGCAAGTTGAAAAGCGTATCGCCTTCCTGGAAGAACAAGGCATGGAGGTTATTCGCCCTTCTGAAGAAAACCTGGCTGAATTCCAGAGCATTGGCCAGCCTGCCTACCTCAAGTGGCTCAAAGAGCGTGGTATTGAGCAGCGCTGGATTGATATGGCACTGGAAGATGCGGGCGTGAAACGCTAAACCACCCCTCGCTATGACGACAGAGGGCTGGTTTCGCCAGCCCTCTCTATTTCTGTGCTTACTGGAACACTGCAATGCTCACCAAGCTTCGTTATCGCCTGCTGGCTATAAGTTGCCCGTCTACCCTGACTCTGGCGGGTGCTTTGCTATCCCTTAATGTTGCAGCCATTCTGTTTGGCGTTTTTGCACGTTACATCGCGGGTGGCGCACCGATCTGGACAGATGAGCTCTCCCGCTTTTTGATCATAGGCACCGTTATGCTCGGGGCTGGCGCGGTTTGGGCCGAAGGTGGGCACATGCGTGTTGGCCTGTTGGAAAAACTGCTACCCGCGCCAATCGCTCGAGTGCTGGTTGTCTATCAATGGTTGCTTACTTTGTTTGTTGCCTTGGGCGCAGCGTGGGCCAGCTATCGCTATGCATTGTCGGTCAACATGTTCACCACATCCGGGCTCGGCATTAGCCGTACAATCCCGCTGATGTCGTTACCCCTCGGCTTTTTACTGCTGGCCTGGCATGTACTGCTGTATGGGCCTGCCCCCCTCAAGACTATAGAGGACCAGCTATGATCCTCACCATGCTGGCCGTTTTTCTTGTCCACGTTCTACTTGGACTGCCTTTGTTCATTGCGCTGATTACAACGGCGATTGCTGGTTTTCTATTTGTCGATCCTTCGATGATTCCGCGGATGATGCCGCAGCAGTTCTTTAGCGGGATCAACGTGTTCTCATTAATGGCGATTCCATTATTTATCTTCGCCGGTAACCTGATGAACGTTAGTGGATTAACCGAACGTTTGATGGGGCTCGCTCGCCTGATGGTTGGGCACTTACGGGGCGGCATGGGTCACGTTAACGTGGTCTCGAGCATTTTCTTCGCAGGCATCAACGGCTCAGCCGTTGCCGACACATCGGCACTGGGTTCTCTGTTGGTCCCCGCCATGGAAAAAGAAGGCTATTCAAGGGCGTTTGCCGCCGGTTTGACCGCGGGCAGCTCGCTCATAGGCCCTATCATTCCACCCAGTATCTTCATGATTCTTTATGCCTCACTGACAAACATTTCAGTGGGTGATCTGTTTCTGGCGGGCGTTGTGCCTGGCTTGCTGCTGGGCGTGGCTTTTATGGGCATGAACGCCTGGTATGCCTGGCGCAAGAAGCTGCCCAAAAGCGGAAAGCTACCTTCCTTCGGCCAACTTGGAGTCGCATTTATTGGTGCGCTGCCCGCTCTGATTGCACCGTTCATTATCGTTGCAGGCATAGTGTTTGGCTTTGTAACTCCGACCGAATCCGGGGCGCTCACAGCTCTGTATGTGGCCTTGTGTGGTTTCGTGCTTGGCGGGCTACGTGTACAGGAGTGCTGGAAAGCGGTCGTTGATACAGCACGCCTGACCTCTGCGATTTTCCTGATCATGGCAGCCTCTGCCACCATTAGCTGGCTTCTCTCCTACGCTCAGGTTCCTGCGCAGTTTGTGTCTCTGCTCGCACCTTATGTCGACAATGGTGTGATCATTCTATTGCTGCTGAGCCTTATCACCTTCTTCACGGGCATGTTTATGGAAGAAGTGTCGGCGCTGATGCTGCTTACGCCAATCTTTGTGCCAGTAGCCATGATGGCCGGTATAGACCCGGTTCATCTGGGTGTCATCATCACGCTGAACATCACCATTGCGCTGATAACACCACCGCTAGGCGCCTGCGTTTTCGTGGCAGCGGCGGTCAGTCGGCTTGAGATAGTCTCGCTGTTCAGAACCATCTGGCCCTTTGTGCTGACGGCTGTTGCGGTACTCATTCTATTAATTCTGTTCCCACCGCTGACGCTGTGGCTCCCTACCCAGTTTGGATAAGACAATGCCTTTAACTACGTTATTGAGTGATTTGACGCCCATCCCCAGCTACCCGGCTCCCAGCTGGGAAACTCTGCGCTCCGTGTCGATTGAAGATAACGGTGAGAGCCTGGTGCCAATGAGCCTGGCTCCTGCACCCATAAAGGTCTTTCCTGCCTACGCCCGAATGGGCATACCCGGTGCGATACAGGAATGCTTTGTTCGTGAAGGTGTGTACCGGGCACTACTCGCTGCGGCGCGCAGTCTGCCCGAAGGGATCGGCATCATCGTTCTGGACGGCTGGCGCCCATGGCGGGTGCAACAGTACTTGTTCGACACCCTGCATGAGGCCATTCAGCATCAGCAACCCGACCTGGACGAAGCAGCACTACTTGAGAGAACAAGGGAGTTTGTCTCAGTCCCAAGCCGCGAACCGACAGCCCCAAGCCCCCACCTTACCGGCGGTGCAGTGGATGTGACGCTCTGCGATGCTGATGGTTTGCCGTTGGATATGGGTACGTTGTTTGATGAAGCACTACCGGCTTCCCACAGCGATTATTTCGAGCAACTCGAAACCCTCACGCCGCAGCAGAAGAACGCACGGGATCACCGCCGCCTGCTATTCAACACCATGAAACAGCAGGGTTTCACCAACCTGCCCAGTGAATGGTGGCACTACGATTTTGGCGATCAGTTATGGGCTTACTACGGCGCCCATGACCAAGCCTGCTACGGCCCGGCCGAGTTGGACACCATTGAAAACCGCTGGCGCCAGCAGCTGGCGTAACGGCTGATATGAACATTCAGGCTTGGCGCGCCAATCGGCGCACTAAGCCTGCGGAATTACCATAGGGTAGCCCTCTGGCAAGGCCAGCACTCGTGCCTTTAAGCCAAACACCCTATCCAGCAGCCCTGGCTCCAGAATAGTCGTCGCTGCGCCGTCTTCTACTATGCGCCCTGCCGCCATCATCACCAGACGGTCGGCGTAGCATGACGCTACGTTCAGGTCATGGACTACCGCTACCACACTGTAACCCTGCTCTTTCGCCAGCTCACGCAGCAGGCTGAATACGGTTTGCTGCTGGGCAGGGTCCAGCGCCGAGGTGCATTCATCCAGCAGCAATAACCGTGGCCCGTCTGTGTTCCAGATTTGCGCCAACACTCTGGCAAGCTGCACCCGCTGTTGCTCACCCCCAGACAAGGTTGGCACCAAACGGCCGGCCATATTGCCAATGCCCAATCGCTGCAGCAGGTAATCAATCAGTTCATTGCGGTCTGCGGCAGCCAGGCCCGAGCACCCCAATGCCACTATTTCACGAACCGTGAATGGGAAACTGACATCCACCCGCTGGGGCATCACCGCCCGTTGACGGGCAAGCTCAGAGCCTTTCCAATGGCGAATTGAGCGGCCAAACAGTTCAATGGTGCCCTGCCCGAATGCCAGCTCTCCCGCCAGCGTTTTCAACAATGACGACTTGCCAGCACCGTTAGGGCCGAGCAGAGCAACCAGCTCTCCCGGTTCGACGGTGAGTGACACATCTTGCAGTATTCGGCTACGCCCTAAGGTCAGCCCTAACTGCTTAACCCTCAAAACGGACATGTTGCCAGCTCCCTATGCGCCAATGCGCATTCTCATTAGCAGTACCAAAAAGAATGGCCCGCCTAACAGAGACATCATCAAACCAATGGGCAGCTCCGCCGGCGCCACAACCACCCGCGCCAAACTGTCAGCCGCCACCAGCAGCACACCGCCGGCCAGTCCACTGGCGGGGATCAACACCCGATGGCCAGCACCAACAATTTGTCGTAGCAGGTGCGGCACCACCAACCCAACGAACCCGATAAGGCCGGTAACCGCCACTGCCGCGCCAGTGCCCAACGCAGACAACACAACCGTCGCCCGCTTTACCCACTGCACCGAAAAACCCAGATGGCCAGCGACCGATTCACCAAGGGCAAACGCATCCAGGGGTTTGGCTAACACGGGGGCCAGTAACAGCGCCAGCAGCATCCAGGGGCCAGCAACTTGCAGGTCTTCCCAACTGGCGTGGCCAAGACTGCCCATGCTCCAGAAGGTCAACGAACGCAGTTCACTATCGTCGGCGTAGAATGTCAGCAGGCCGGTTAAGGCTCCGGCGACTGCATTTATGGCGATACCCGCCAGCAGCAAGGTTGCCACAGCAATGCTGCCGGAACGGCTGGCAACGCGCCAAGCCACCAGGGTGGTTAGCACCGAGCCCACAAAGGCGGCCAGAGGCAGCGCCCATCTGCCAGTGAGTATCGTCCAATCGGACAGCCAACTGCCCCCAAGCACAATAACCGATACTGCCGCCAGTGCCGCTCCGCCGGACACCCCGATTAACCCAGGGTCGGCGAGAGGGTTGCGAAACAATCCCTGCAGCAAGGTGCCGGAAACAGCCAATACCGCACCGGTGAGAAATCCCAGAACCAGCCGGGGCATACGCACATCAAAAAACACCATGTGGGCTGCGGGTTTTGCGGCCTCAGGTTCCAGCAGCAGATTCACAACATCGCTGGTGCCCAGAGGATAAGCACCGTTGGTCAGCGAGAACAAAGCCGCCAGAACAGCCAGCCCAGCCAGAACCATAAAAATGAGACTGGCAGGCGCTCGCTTTGCAGTATCAGTCGCCATGGCGACTAGCCAGGGTGCTCTCTGCGGTGGGGGCTTCAGGCAGGATTCCGTCAAGTATCACCAGGGCCTCTGCCAATCTTGGGCCAAAGCTGAGTAGCATCATGCTGTCACCCACATACCGGTGGCCGTTTTTCCAGGCCGGCAGCTGGGCCAGCTCTGGCCAATCGGCAATCCGGAACTGCCCCGGCGCAGATTCAGCAACCACAATCGCATCGGGGTTGGCGCTGATGATCGCTTCGCGACTGGCAGGTTTGTAGCCACGGATATTGCTGACCGCGTTAGTCGCCCCGATCGCTTTCAGCAGGGCATCTGCACCCGTGTGGCTACCGCCGAATGAAACACCATGGCCACCCGCGGCCAACAACAGCAAAACCTTGGGCGCCGAACCCCTTGCAGCCACCTTTTTATCGATGTCGGTAAAGACCACCTGCAATTCACCGGCGAGCCTTGCCGCTGCTTCCTCACGGTCGACCAACTCACCAATGGCCATAATCCGCTGAAGAGTCTGCTCCGGGCTTTGCGCAACAGGCAACCGAGTGACTTTGACTCCCACCTGTTCCAGGCGCTGCAGGGTTTGTTCCGGCTCCGCTTCTTCGGTGGTGATCAGGTGATCGGGCTCCAGCGACAACACGCCTTCGAATGGCAAGGCCCGCAGATAACCTACTTTCGGCAGCTGATTGACGTCTTCCGGGTACTTGCTGGTGGTATCAACACCCACCAGACGATCCTCTACGCCCAGAGCAAACAATATTTCCGTCACCGCGCCATCGGCACTGACAATGCGTGAGCCTTTGGCACCTGCATTACTGGCACTTCCGGCATAAGCCGGAAGTGCCAGTAATGCAGCCAGCAGCAACCCGGTCAATCGCATAGCTTTGCCTCCAGCGCACGCACTTCGGCTTGCCAGTTTTCAGCTTCCACCTCGCCCGGCTTACGTTTGCCAAATACCGTCAGTACGATTTCCCCGCTGGCGTTATAGCCTTCCACTGAGGTTATGGTGCCATCCACAGAAGGCCGTTTTACCGTCCACCAGTCGGTCACATCGCCAGTCTTTGCATGCAGGTTAAAGCCAGGGTCCAGCACATTCATCCACTCACCTACTCGGCGAATGTTGTCCACCTGGCCGGTCCAGATTTGCACAATGCCGGGGTTTCCCACGAACACCATAATCGGGCACTGGTTGGTTTTTACTTGCTGTAAAAGCTCATCCAAGGGGGACTCAATGGAGTCGGTGCTGCGCTTGAGTTTTCGGGTGTAGGCCGGGCCAACCAGCTCTACCGCCGTTAGCCGGTCGACCTTGTTGCGTTTGAGCATGGAGTGGAAATGGTGCACGTCTTTCAGTGTTGCCCAATCCTGCTGTAGTGCTGATACATCAACACTAGCCGGGTCCACCCGCGGCTCTGGGGAGGGAGCTGCTTTCAGTTCCGGCACCACAGGCTGATCGGCTTTGTATTTCGCGACCAGTGCATCCCAGGCTTCAGCTTGGGTGCCTTTGGTTTTGTACACTTTCTGGATGGCTCGACCACTGGTATCAAAGAACTGCAGACTATGGCGAGTGCCGGAACGCACCTCTTCAACTACATGGAAGCCAAAGGTCCAGCTTCGAAAAAATACCCGCAGGTCCATCTCACCAACGGACAGCCCCATGGAGCCACCGCCGGTTACCTTGAACCCTTTCAGGTGGCCGGTAATCTCATGCACCATTTCATCGTTGCGGGCGAGCATCATCACTTCGCCAACGGATTCCAACTCGGTGAGCAGTGCACCAAAATCACTAGACAGCGGTGTGAGTGCACCTTCTTCACGACACAGCATCAGTTCCATTTCACTGACATCAAGCAGGTTCGCGGCGTTACGGATGCGCAGGTTTGGCTGCTCCGACAGCAACTGTTGCCAGCGGTCTTTTAGCGCAATTTCTAACTTAACCTCAGGGAATTCTATCGTTGCGTTCATAGTATTTACTCTGCTGCGGTTAGTGATGCGTTAGTCCAACGAACAATGGGTTGTCCTGAAACAGTGTCGTCACCGTAATAGCCGACGATCTGCACGGCATAAACAGGGGCTTGAGCATCGTTGGTATCGGTATCGATCAGGTATACCCGG
The DNA here is from genome assembly GCF_046537445.1 of Marinobacter sp. KMM 10035. NCBI lineage: Bacteria > Pseudomonadati > Pseudomonadota > Gammaproteobacteria > Pseudomonadales > Marinobacteraceae > Marinobacter > Marinobacter sp. KMM 10035. Next base: position 239,968 of record NZ_JBBVMG010000001.1, read on the forward strand.
AAGTTCGGGCGAAGTAAGTGCCCACCCGCCTGATCATATGCGTACCAGCTGGATGCGTTGAACACGCCACTGGTGGTGTCGGCCGCGTATCTTCCTGTTATGTCCTCGCCTGATCCTGGCGCAATGGTGGCGCTGGTATAGACCGCCAGATCATCCCACTTGAACGGCCCGAACACCCCGCCATTACCTTCGCCAGAGGTGCCACTGTTACTTCTCAGATAGATATTTCGGCCAGCGAAACCCAGCTTCACATCCCAATGTGCGGAGGTTTCGCAGCTCACCGTTGAATCAGCGTCAAAATCAAAGCAGAGCTCGCCACCTTCAGAACCTATGGACCCGGTAAACGTGGCCGATTGGGTGAAGGTAGTGGTCTCTGGAACCTGAACATCAAAGGCCATCGTAAAGCTCTTGATGCCCTCGCCCGTGCGGGTAGGAAAATCCATCCCGGTCATACGCATGCGGGCGTAACTGTTGCCTTCCGCTGACCGCAGCAACCAGCCATTGTCCGGATTGGCGTTCATGATTCCGCCGTTAGGGTTGTAGCTGTACCATTCACCCCCAAAGCTATTGGTGATTGAGTCGCTGATCCAGTCCCTGCTGCCCGGCTCTGGATACTCCGCCAATAACGCCTCTTCCTCGGATGATGCCGTGGCATTGACCAGAAGGTTGAAGTTCGGCTCCCCGGCGGCGTCATAAAACTTGTCCTGGGCGTTAGCCACGGTGCCAGCCACGCTGCCCATTCCCGAAGCTCCACCATTAACCTGCACCGTGTCGCGCTTGAACGACAGATGCCAGTCGGTGCGGCCTTGCGCCTCATCCGCCGTCATCTGCATGGTTGCGCCCGTGTTCAGGTTCAGATAGGTGGCCTGGTTATAGGATTTCGCATCAATCACCTGATGCCGAAATTCCGGGTTGCCATTGCTCTCATCTGACCCACCAAGACTGTTCTCACTGCCGCCACAACCAGCCAGCAATACTACTGTTGCCGCCAACCCGAGCCCCCGGTAACTATTACTCATGCACTTTCTCCTTGTTGATCGATCGTTATTTTCCAAATCCAAGCGTCACGCCCATGTACACAAACCTTCCTGCCACCGGGCCGAAGTCATCGGCATCGTCGAAGTCACGCTGCTTATTGGTGAGGTTGTCGACGCCGGCAAACAGTTGCAGGTTGTCGCCAACGGTCTGATTCAGTTTCAGATCCACCGTGGTGTAACCCGGGGACTTTTTGGTTTCGTCTGTATCCACGTATTCCGAACTCTGGTTGCGAACCCGCACCGACCAGTTCAGCCCAGGGATGCCGCCAGGCCCATCCAGGCCAAGCCGGGTTTGATGATGCGGCCGATTGGGTAAAGCAAAACCGGTAGCCCGGTCTTCTGCCTGGGTGTAGGTGTAGCCTGCGGTCACTTCCAAGCCTCGGGCGAGTTGCCAACCCGCTGTGGTTTCCACGCCGCGGGTGCGTGCTTTATCAACGTTGGCGTACCGATACACATCCACACCATCACCACGGGCGGCGGTGGCATCAGCATCGAATTGGGTCTGGATCAAATCTTCAATCAGGTTCTGAAAGGCGTTAATTTCAAGCCATCCGGCGTTCAGGTAATTGACGCCCCAGCCGAGCTGGAGGTTTTGCGACGTTTCTGGTGACAGGTCCGGATTACCTTCAACCACATAACCAAGCTGGCTGTGGTCAAACCGGTAATGGCGCTCTTTCAAGTTAGGCACTCGATAGCCGCCACTCCAGCTTGCACGGAGGTATTGGCTGGCTGGGCTGTCTGGCGTCAACTCATAGCGGGTATTGATCTTGGGGGCGTAGTGGTCGCCGAAATCGGAATCCTGCTGGCCGCGTAGTCCGGCCACCCATTCCCAGCGGTGCGATGGAATCCAGGTGTCCTGGAACCAGATTTCCTTGCTGCTGCGTGATCGCTTACCGCCATCCAGTTCCATCTGGCCGTCAATCGTTTGCTCCAGAGTTTCATGGCGAAAATCAGCGCCCACCATCAGCAAGTGATTCTTACCAACGGCAACTTCAGTGTGAGCCGAAGCCTGGGACAACACCTGATTCGCATCTCGGTGGTCAAACTCACCAAAGGCCGAGTATTTGTAGGTGTTGTCTGTGAGCTCTTCCCGCAGCAGATTCCAGAACACAGTTTGGGCATCGCTCATGCCATGCTCGCCACCCAGCACCGTGCGCCAGCGCTCGACGGACTCTTCCTTTCCTTGCTTGAGAACCGTACCGGCCTTTTCGTTCAAAAACCGGGAGCCGGACGCTTCATCAAAATAGCCGACTTCCGCAAACAGCCGATGATCGTCCTCCGGTAACCACTCCAGCCGGGTATTGAACTGGTTGCGATCGTATTCATCCCCTGGCCTCGCCCAGGTGGATGGCTCCGGATCAATGCCGCTGGAATTCTGATGTGATCCACTCAGGCGAACCCGCAGTTGTTCAGTGCCCATGTCGATATTGGCTCGCGCACCGTAGCGACCAAAATCAGCACGGTCGCCGCTGGGATTTTGCTCGCCATAACTACCGCCATCAACCGTAACCTCTCCCCGCAAACCTGGCTCAAGGTCCTGGGTAATAACGTTGACGACACCGCCGATGGCCGCACTGCCGTATTGTGCAGAGCCCGCGCCCTTCACCACTTCAATCCGCTTCACATTCAGCAGCGCCAGCTGGCTTACATCCACCGATGAGCCAGTTGTGGCCGTGAGTGGCAGACCGTCTACCAGCACCAACACCCGGTCAGCACCAACACCCTGCAGCCAGACTTCCTTGCCCGCCTTGCCGTGGATGTTTCGCAGCTGCACTCCGGCAACGTTCTCGATCGCCTCCGCAACGTTTCTGGCGTGGGTCTTTTCCAGTTCCCGGGCTGTTACAACTTCAGTCCGTACGGGGGTGTCACTCAGCATGCGGTTGGAGCGGGTACCGGTAACGACGATTTCATCGAGGTAATAGGAGGATTGCGAAGTGGTTTCCGCTGTCGCCTGCCCGCAAACACTCAGAGAAAGCAAAGCGATAGAGAACAAAGGCAGTGTCGAACGATTCTTCCCGCAGGCAGCACTCACTCACTTCAACTCCTCTCAAGCGGGTCAGGCTAACAACAGCCACCCCAAATAGTAACGAGAAGCATTCTTGTTTAGATTTTGATTTCTGTCAACAAAAAACAGGGAACTTTTACGCAGGAAAGAAAAAAGGAAGGCGCGAGCGGGTTGTCGAGGCTATCGGCGATCGCTGAGCTTGAACGCCACGGGAATGGACACGCTCAGGGTGTTCTGGGTGAGATCATCGGGAAAGGCGGGCAATGGTGCCGCATTCTCGAGCATGCGTATGACCGCCTTATCCAACTCAGGGTGGCCCGAAGGATCGGTAATACTGGATTCCACAATGCGCCCTTGGCGATCAAGGGTGAAGCTGAGCCCGACTACCCCCTCCTGACGCCGCAGGCGAGATGATCTTGGATAGCGTTTAGCCCGGGCGAGTTTGGCTGCGACCACTGCCAGATAGGTACTTCGCGCACCGGGGTTGCCTCCAGAGGCACTGGCGCTGCTTTCGCCACTGCCAGCCTTGCGCGCCGGAGCAGCTGCCACATCCTTCGCCGTTTCGGTGTCGGGTAACGCTTGGGTAGACGTCGTTGCTATAGGAGACTCCGGTTCAGGCTCCGGTTCAGGGTCTGGCTCCGGTTCAGGCTCTGGTTCAGGCTCTGGTTCCGGTTCAGGCTCAGGCTTTGGAGGCTCTTCTACGCTCACCTCTGCTGTTTGCCTGGGCTGCTCCGGCTCACTTACTACAGGTTCCGGTATGGGAGGTGTCGGGATCGGTTTCGGTGGCTCGACAGTGGCCGGAGCCGCTTCCTGGGTTTCGGCCTCTACACCCAGATCACCCAGCATGCCAAGATCGATTTCAACACCCGCCTCCCCAGGAGCCTCAGCCCCTTCCGGAATGGTAGCGGTGCGCGCAAACGCCGCAAGCACCAACAAATGAAGTGCCAGCGTCAGTACCGCTGCACCGAGCCAGTGACGCCTTGCAATCATTCAGCGTCACCTTGGCGGGTTAGCAGAGCCACCTTTAACAGCCCGGCCTTTTTGATGTGTTGCAGCACTTCCTGCAACACCTCAACCGGTAACATGGCATCGGCTTTAACTAATACAGAAACCCCATCAACCGTTTCCGCTTCATCCAACAGATTTCCCAGTTTTTCTACCAGACGATCCGGAGACACCTCGGCGTTATCCAGGTACATGGAACCATCAGCCGCAACCAAAACCGTCGCTGAGTGCTCTTTTCCTTGAGCTGCTGTAAGAGATTCGGGAGCTTGAACCATCACCGCATCAGAGGCAGTGATTTGCCCGGCGACCATGAAGAAAATCAGCATCAAAAATACAATGTTGATCAATGGCACCAGGTTATCATCTGAAGCCAGATCCTTTTTCGGCGCGGTTGCTGAGAGCCTCACTTCGGCCCCTCTGCAAGCGACACGTGGGCAGCGCCAGCATTCTTCAAGCGATCCAGCAAAGTGATGAGCGCCTGCGTGTGGAGACCTGCATCAGCCTGAATGGCAAACACCGCATCGGGTTCAGCCGACACCAATTCAGCCAGCTCATCGCGACTGGGGTCCCTGTAGACCCGCCCCTCCAGCTCAAAATGACCCTGATTAGAGGTTAGGCGAATCAGCTGTATGTCTTTCGGTGGCTCGGAATTACTGTCGGCAGGCGATGCAACATCCAGCTGCCGCCAAGTAATAAACGTGGATGACAGCATAAAAAACAACAGCAGAATGAAGACCACATCAATCAACGGTGTCAGGCTGATGCCTTTGGCCCGCCTTACCGGTGAGGCATCAAGCTGCATTCCGCAGCGCCTCCGATGATGCAGCGGTCTCAAACGGCGGCAGCGTGGGCGAGCAGGTAAAAACCCTTGTGACCGCATCGCTCATAGTTGCGGATACCCGCTCAACCTTACGCTCAAGCCAGGAGTGCACGGCAACAACAGGTATGGCTACCGAGAGGCCAACGGCGGTTGTCAGCAACGCTTGCCATATACCACCGGAAAGCACCGAAGGATCTACCTGATTACCAGCGGCTTCCATTTGCTGGAACGCCACAATCATCCCCATGACGGTACCGAGCAAACCCAACAGCGGGCTAAGTGAACCAATCACCTCAAGGGGCCGGAAAAAGCTGCGCAGATCGTTCAAGTACCCCGTAGCCACTCGCTCTACTTCTTCACGCAGGATCCCATCGTCTGTGGTATTCAGCTGCCCTTGCATTGCCATAGCCACAACGGATGAGATGGGCCGTCGCACATTCAGGGCCTTCATTGCCTTCCTGCGGTCACCCTTTTTCCAAAGGCTTAGCGCAGCGTCCACATCAGCAGTGCTCTCTGCGCGCGCCAGCATGAATTGCCACATTTTGACCAGAATGATGGTCATGGCAACTACAGAAAACACCGCCAGAATCCACACCACCGGGCCGCCAGTAACCAACAGCCCTTGTAGCTGTGCAAAAAACGGAACAGATATACCAGCGCCCACAACGCTCCCCCTCGAGTAAACATCAAGAATATTCGTGAATGCTAATTGTTATCATTTGCCTTCGCAAGGGCGCCAAGAGAACTTTGACTTTCAGGCAACAAAACCGGCTGTTTGATTTTTGTGCAGAAATAGCGTAACATGCTGATTATAGTTATTTTTTAAAAGGAACATTTTCTTAGTAAAACAAGGAGAATATTATCACTATTAATCAAGGCGATCGTATTTTTCACCCCGGTCATGGCATCGGAATCGTTGAATCCATTCTTAAAAAGAGTTTCTCTGGCGAGGACAAAACCAAGTTCGTAAAACTTTATTTCGAACGTGACGACCTCACCTGGCTGGTGCGCGCCAATGATCTCCCAAGCAACATACGCTTCCCCATGAGTGCTCAGGAAGCGAAGAAGATCATCAAGCATGTGAAGAGCTGGCAAGGAAAGTTAAGCGAACAGTGGAAAACCCGGTCAACCGCTAACCAGGCCGCTATTGATAAAGGCGACCCCTACGGTTATGCGGAGATGGTTAAGGGCCTAAGCGTTATGCAAGAGGAAAACCCGCTGAGCATGACAGACCGCAGGCACCTGAACCTCGGCATAAAGTTTTTGTGTGAAGAACTTTCCAGTGCACTGGGCAAAACGCAAGAGCGGGTACAACAGCTTATAGAAGAAGCTTCCAGGTCAAAGCCAACCGCAGCCTGACCCACAGGCAGCTCGAGCTCATAATCCAACGTGTGCTCAGTATTTTTAAGGCCTTACGCGAGAGCGTAGGGCCTTTTTCGTTACAATGTGGGGGTGAGCTCTCAGCGACCCATTACACGAGGACGTTTTTATGAAGAAATTTATTAATGCAAACATATACCGCAACAACGATGCCACCGAAATCCTCGTGGAAAATGGCGTTATTCGAGCACTTGGAACCGACCTCCCCCCGGCTGAGGAAACAATCGACCTGAAAGGCCGCCTCGTTGTGCCACCTTATGTGGACGCCCACCTTCACCTCGACTACGTCTACACCGGCGGCAGCAAGGGGGCCAAAAACAACACTGGCACGCTGTTCGAGGGCATAGCTCGCTGGCACGATGTGAAAAAGAACCAATCGTTCGAAGATGCAAAAGAACGTGCGCTAAAAGGCATCCAGGAAGAAGTCTCAAAAGGTGTGCAGTTCATCCGCACCCACATCGATGTATGCGACCCGAATCTCACCGGGCTAAAAGCCATGCTGGAGGTTCGTGAACAACTTAAGGATAACGTCACCATTCAGATCGTCGCCTTTCCCCAGGAAGGGATGTACGCCTACAAAGGCGGTGACGAATTGGTGGAAGAAGCGTTGAAGATGGGCGCCGACTGCGTAGGCAGCATTCCCCACTTCGAGTGGGCCCGTGAAATCGGCGAGAAATCCATTCACCGCACCGTTGAGCTGGCCATCAAATACGACAAGCTTATCGACGTACACTGCGACGAAACAGACGATGTGATGAGTCGTTTTGTTGAACTTCTGAACGCCCTGGCCATGACCGAAGACATAGGCACTCGTACCGCGGCCAGCCATACCTGCTCCTTCGGTTCGGCCGACAACGCCTACGCATTTCGCATGATGAGACTGTTCCAGAAATCAGGTCTGAACTTCATTGCCCTGCCCACTGAGAATGCCTACCTGCAAGGCAGGCAAGACACCTACCCGAAACGCCGAGGCATGACGCGAGTAAAAGAGTTCTGGGAGAGCAACATTAACGTCTGCTTCGGCCAGGATTCCATCAACGACCCCTGGTATCCGGTAGGCAACGGAAACCTGATGAACATTCTGGATAACGGCATTCACATGGCCCAAACCATGTCGATGGATCAACTCGATACCTGTCTGGACCTGATCACCTTCAACGGTGCTAAAACCCTGAACGTGGAAGACCAATACGGCCTGGAAGCGGGCAAACCAGCAAACTTTCTGGTGCTGGATGCCACCAGCCCGTTTGAAGCTGTTCGCCAGCGAGCGGATGTACTGGCATCCATCCGCAACGGGGAATACCTGTTCCGGAAACCAGAGCCCAGTTACGACATTGAGCTGGATCTGTTCAGAAAAACCAGGTAACACCGACTGGCCAACACTGACAAAAGGGAACGTAATGGTGACGTTCCCCACACTTTTACACTTCTACAACAATCCAGTTGTTTGTAACAATCGGTAAATTAAGCAGAATCCCCGCAATTAAGAAGAGTACACCACCAAAACCGCGATAAGGGATTCATGATGTATTTCAGAGGTGCTGCAGCACTCGGGCTAACCGCCATTTTACTTTCAGGCTGTGGGGGAAGTTCCTCAAGCAAAACAATCACCGAATCCCGGCACTCAGTCAGCTTGCCTGATGCAATCTCTATGGTCAGTTATCAGTATCAGCCACAACATGAGGCGCTACCGGGAAACGTACGATATAGCGGATACAACCTCCCGAACTGGGCCTCAGTTGATGCAAGAACCGGTATCATTTCGGGCACCCCGGGGCCGGAGCATGCATCGGCGCAGGTCGAGCTTTCAATCGCAGCGTCCAATGACTCCCATCGCCTGATCCTCACTGACACAATCCAGGTGGAACACGCTGGCGCTTTTCTCAGCCCGCCCGCACTGGATTTCTACGCCAAGGATTTTGATGGCAACCCACGGAAGCCGCGAAACGATCTATCGGGGGGCGAATTAGAAGGCGAAGTTCAATTTGTACAGTCCCATTCCGTTGCGCCGGGCAATAATTTTGAGCGAAACGCAAACGACGAGACCAAGAGCAAATACATGCCCCGGCTAACAGCGCTGCGGGATACCCTGCTCCTGTTTATCCCCAAAAACGGAATTGAGCCGATTACCATGCATGCCGAAGTAAGCGTTAATGGCCAACCCTTGCTGACGCTACCAATGGCACACCCAAACGACTTGCCGCAATCAGACGTTACGGGCGCTCAACCCATTCAGTACTCCAAGCAGGCATGGTCCGTCAATCTGCCTTGGGATACCGTCAAAAACGGTTTGTCTCTTCAATTTATTGCGGACAAAGGCGCAGACGGCAGAGTTTCCGGCTACTTACCTGCTGCCGATATCGACATCGGCGAAGCCTCCCGAATTGTTTTCCAGAGCATTCGTTTAGGCATGCTGACCGAGCCCGGGCAAAGCGATGGGCACTACACGCTTCGGGACCCAATAATGGCCGCTACGGATTACTTCCAGACCCTTCCTGTCTCGAAGCTCGTCATGGGCAGCTACGCAGATGCCGTGCTCAACCGGGTAATCATCCGCTCGGGCACCATATACGACAAAGACATTGATGGTAGCAGCCAGGTTACAGGTGACGTATACAGCGGTGACATGCGCGAGAACGTTGGCAAATCGCAGGTCAGCGTTGGCATAAACATGGCCAACTTCGGTTACGCCAGCAATCACATGAACCAGCAGCACCCTCATGTCTTCAAGCAGATAACCAATCACCATGCCTGGGGCATGTACACAAATGGCCGCGTTGGTCACGGCCTCAGTGGCGGCAACGGTATCGGAACGCTTTACGACTCCTGGGGCAATGAGGCCAGCCATGAATGGGGCCACGCCTATGGCCTCGGCCATTATCCTGGCCAAGGCCTGACCGATGATGGGCGCTGGGCGGTCCATCACGCTGACAGTGGCTGGGGATACATTGCGCACCGCAACCGGATGCGCGCAAACCTGTTTGGCCTGAACGATGAAGGCGCGTACAACTACAAACGGGACGCCATGTCAGGCGGCTCTGACGGTAAACCTTTCTCTGTATACACTCATTACACAGGCTATACCGCCAGAATCATTCAGAACGATCTGGCCGGGCTCCCCATTCCAGACGCCAGCTACCCGGATGGCTACAAAAAGTGGAATACAACCACCGGCCAATATGAGAATCACGCCAGTTCACATCCTGCGCCTGTGGCCGTGGGGGTGGCGGTTGCGACCATTCTGGGCGGCTATGATCCTGATGGCACCAACGCCGTCATCTATCCGGTATTCCACGGCAACTACGGGAATCTGTTCGACCTGTCGGAACCTGACCTCAATTCCTCAGCCAATCAGTGTTGGGTAGAGGTGAACAACAGCCAGGGTGAGCAAAAGCACATCAGCGTTGCTTCCTCTCGGCATAGTCCGAACAGCATCAACCAGCTTCACTTCAATTTGCGGGCAGACTTCAAACCAACCAGTGCCAGCCTTTATTGCCGGCGGGATGGCACCGACGAGAAACTCACAGAAACTTCTTTTAGCGGGGAAATACCTGAGCTCCCACCCGTAGCGATTGTTGGTCAGGAAGCGGGACATCACCAGTTACGCACGAGGGAAATAGCCGAAATAGAAGATAAGCTCAAAGCTATGGACCCCGACCGCTTCAATACCTTGAGCGGTGATCTTGCAGTCCAGGTAGCCAGCTATACTGAGCAGGATTTAAAGGATGGGCTGTCTGGCCCGGCATGGCGACTGCTTCAGAAGATCAAAAACAACCAGAAGCTGACCACTGAGATTGCGGTTATCCTGGCCAAGGCCCGGCTTGAGAACCTGTCCCCAAAGGAGACGAAAAAACAGCTGATGCAATCACTGACCGCTAGCGGATTGATTGAATCGATAGATGATTTACTGCTGACTGGCGACGTTATCCAAGGGAGCAATGTGTATTTCGACACAAATCTTGTGGATGCCCAATACGTTGCCGTGACCGCTGTGCCGGCTGACATTGTCAAAGCCAGCCACTGGGTTATGGATCTCAAAAATCGCATCCACCCTGTCGCAACGCCCTGGCAATGCCTGACCCCCTCAGGCGAGCGTCTTGGACTGGCGCTCTGCCAGCATGACAATGCGGCACAGCGCTGGATCTACAGCTCTGATGAACAACAGTTGCGTAATGAAGGTAACGGCAAGTGTGCCGACTATGCTCGTCACAACGGCACCCTGATCACCTATGGCTGCTCAGGCAACTGGAACCAGCAGTGGGCAGGAGTCATCACTTCAGAAAACAAACTGTTATCACTGTTGGATGGCAACTTACTGGCCGAGGTCTACGGGGTCATTCTGGCTGACTGATCAGGGTGTCCCCATGCGGTTTATCATCCTGTGGGGTCACGACACCTGCAAGGTCGATTTGAGCAGATCCAATGCCTTTCTGCTCTTCAAAAACCGGGTCATTTCTGCTGCCGGCAAAGGCCGGCTCAGCAGATAGCCCTGAAGCTGATCGCACTCTTCACTGGCAAGATACGCCGCCTGTTCCGGCGTTTCCACGCCCTCGGCGGTTGAGGTCAGCCCCAGGCTTTTTGCAATAAAAAGTATTGCCGAGACGATGGCTGCGTCCTTTGGGTCGACCAGCATATCCCGCACAAAGCTCTTATCGATCTTGAGCTTGCAGATAGGCAATTCCTGAAGAAGGCTCAAGGACGAGTATCCAGTACCAAAATCATCCAGCGAAATAGTCACACCTTTTTGGCGCATCTTATCGAGATAGCCAATAACCTCCGGTCGGATCTTCATCAACGCAGTTTCGGTGATTTCGAGTTCAACTTGCCAAGGTTTCAGCCCGTTCACCTCCAGCACCTCATCAACAATCGCTATAATATTCTGCCGCTGAAGCTGTATGGCGGACACATTGACGGACACACAGGCATTGCTGAGCCCGGCCGCCTGCCAAACACTTAGCTGGCGCCCAGCCTCGCGTAGAGCCCACTCACCTATAGGCAGGATCAAACCGCTATCCTCAGCGACCGGAACAAATCTATCCGGATCGATAGCGCCTTCTCTCGGGTCATTCCAGCGTAGTAAGGCTTCCAGGCCAACGACTTTACCGGTGCTGGCCTGCACCAGTGGCTGATAATAGAGTTCCAACTCGTCATTACTCAACGCGCGCCTTAAACCGGCTTCCAGGGAGATATGTTCCAGCGCCGCACGGTTGTAGGTAGCGGAATAAAATTGAAAATTATTACGGCCCTGCTCCTTGGCCTGATACATAGCGGCATCAGCGCGTTTTATCAGATCGTCCACCCCGGTGCCGTCATCCGGAAACAGGGAGATTCCGATACTACTGCTACTGTAAATCTCCTCATGCCCAAAGTGGAACGGCGCTTTCAGTGCATCAAGGATGCGTGAGGCAACTTTTGCTGCATCCTGGGAGCTATCAACCTTGGGCAGCAGGATAACGAACTCGTCACCGCCCAGACGAGCGAGGATACCCGAGGTGTTCTGGGGTACTTCCGGGTGCACCACATCTTCCATCCTCAGTACCGATGTGAGACGAGCGGCCGTTTCCATGAGCAATAGATCACCCACCTGATGGCCCAGGGAGTCGTTGACCCGTTTGAAGTTATCGAGATCCAGAAACAACACGGCCATTTTGCCGTCCTCCCGACGGGCAAGAGAAATCATGCGGCGCAGTGTCTCGTGGGCTCGGAATCGGTTGGGTAGGCCCGTCAAACTGTCGTGATAGGCCAGCCGCTCAATTCTGGTGCGAGAGGTGTCCAGATTGCCAGCCATCTCCTGAAAGCTCTGCACTAACTGGCCCAACTCATCCCTGGTGGACAGCGCAATCTTTGGCGAGAGATTGCCATGGCCTATCTCGCGTATGGCTCTCATCAGGGTTTGCAATGGCCGAACCATAAGCAAATTCATGGAAATAAACAGCCCGACAATCATCAACACCACGGTGCCGAGTATGATCCAGGCAACCGTCGTCCCAAGCTGCTGACTCTCTTTGAGCAATTCCCGCTCCGGCAGCACGCCAATCATCAGCAAGCCTTCGTGTAATCGCCGAGTTGCCAAAAGACTCGCTTCCTGCTGGTAGGTCGCCGGCACAAGCTCCTCACTATTTTCCGCCCCGGAGATCTTGGTCAACAGGGATTCGGGTATGCGCTGCCCCAATCGCGAGCGGTTCCGATGGAAAAGAATCTTGCCTTCGTCGTTGATGATAAGCGTATGGCCGTCTTCACCAATCCGGCTGGCAGCCATTTGCTCCACCATAAAATCCAGCCCCATGGTGACGACCAGATACCCGCGCAGTGTCGGCTTGCTGTTGAGCGGGTCCTGAGTGGTTGGGTCGATTAACCGCATGGGCCGCGCGACTTGCAGTGATACCGTGCTGCTACCGGGGGTAGAGGTAACCCAGACAAACGTCTCACCCTCAAACTGGCGAAGCTCCTGGAAGAACGGTGTGTTCCCTTCCTCTTCGTTAACATTCGACGCCGGCGCCAAGGCGACACGGGCATCTTCATAGCCATCGGGCAGCAGGTATCGAATCTCAGTGTAATCAGGGTAAGCGCGCAGATAACTGGAAAACAGTTTAAGCAGTGAGGGCAGCATTAATGCATACCGTTCTTCCTCATCCTCTGTGAGCGCATAGGCTCGCATAAGCGAGGCATCGGCAAACAGTTGCACATTCGCTTTGGCAACGTCCTGATGCACCTGGAAGTTGCGGGCCATTTGGTCCATTAGCGTGGTCATCTGGCTCGAGCTGCGCTCTACCGCCGTCGAGCGCAGCTGATCATAGGCCAACCAGCCCAAAATCATTAACGGAATGACCGCTAAGGGTACGACGACTAACAGAACCTTGGCATGAAGACGCATAGGCGTATCTGAGTCTCAGTTGACGAGGCGCGAATAGATAACGGCACGGTTCTTTTTGGCACGTGGCGGCAGACGGCTATAGGCTTCCGAGTTGTCGAGTGCTTCCCCTCTTGGATAGATAACCTCGTCATCTCTGAAGCTCCCGGGCAGCAAGGCTTCGGCAGCCTGATTCGGGGTTGCATAATAGACATACTGGGCCAGCCGCGCGGCAATCTCAGGCTCATTGAGAAAATCGATGAACCGCTTGGCATCCGCTTTTCTGGTGGAGGCTCGGAGTACCCCCAAATAATCAGTCCAGATATTGCTACCTTCCTCAGGGAGTACAAACACAACATCGTCACTGTGTTCCTGCAACATACGAGTGTCGCCGTTGTACATCATGCTCATGACAACCTGGCCGGATAGCAGGGCAGAGTCCTCATTCAGGGAAATGTAGCGATAGGTTTCGACCGCTGGTGCCTGTGCATGCAGAAGCGCTTCCGCTTCTCTCAGCTCTTGCCTGTCAGTGCTATTAAGCGAGTAGCCCAGCGCCTTGAGCGCTACGCCAATCATATCCGCGCTGTCGCCGATCATGGCGATTTTGCCCTGTAGCTCTGCCACCGGCTGCAACAGGTCCATCCAGCTTGTCACCTCGAAGGGAACCAGATCTTTACGGTAGACAATGCCGAGTGTTCCCCAGAAATAAGGCACACCATACTCTTCGGCTTTTTCAAACGCGGAGCGCCAACGCGGGTCCACATGCACCAGATTGGGAATGCTGGATTCACCAAGAGGTTCGAGCCAGCCGCGCTTGGCCAGAATTCGGATGGACGCCCCATTGATGAGCACAACATCAAAGCCCTTGCCTTCCGTTTCAAGCAGCAGTTCGTCCCTGGAGGTATCGGAATCGAAATAGCTTTGCTTTACTGCGATGCCCGTGCGCTGCTCAAATTCCTCAAGAATCGCAGGGTCCATGTAATCCTGCCAGTTGAGGAACACCAGCTCCCTTGATTCAGCGGCCTGGGCAAACACTGCAGTAGCGAGCAAACAAAGCGTTAGCCATAGAGGTTTTCTTGAGCGCATATTCTTTCCCACCGTCTACAGTCAGCAACGCATACTGCCCGCCCTGTGCCACGAACCAACCTTCGACAATGCTACAGGATTCGTTGGCTTCCATCCCCTGCTAAGGGCAACTTGCTTGCACACCCTCTACTTTCACGGTTCCACTCACGCCTTCCCAGGCTCCACCAGGGCTGGCGACACCTTTGGTTCTGAGGCGATAGCTGCCCGGAGCCAAATTACGGGGTAGTTTCCAGCTAACCGTGGCTTCCGAGGCTCCGGTGAAGGGCAAATCCAAAGGCATGGGCGGCAAATACTCGGGGTGCCATGTGTACAGCAGGTCCGGATGGCGATCGGTGGCAATCACCGCCCAGCGGCCATCGTCATCAAGCTTTTCAGCAAACGCGTAACTGTCGTTAAGCATCAAATCGTTGCGAGGGTGGCTGGCCTGAAACCGGGCAGCAATCTGATCGCCAGGTGCCGCCTGGGCGGGAACATCCTCGATCAACGCACCAAACCCCTGGGCGCCGGGGCGGTCACCCGCTATGTAAGGAGGCCTGCGCAACATCGGAGTGACATCCGGATAAGCCGGGCCCTCTGGCAAAGCCGTTCCTTCCGCCATCGAGACCGCCAGCTTTCTCAGCTCCTGAGTAACAGCGGCGAGACTCCAGGGGCCAAATACCGTCGACGCGCCTTCGTATTGCTGGCTGGCGTATTCTTCCCGGGTGGTCAGGTAGTGGTTGTAACCATTCGACAAACCGGCGATGACCACCGTGTCCACACCCACCGGCACCAGCTCTTCCAGTACTATCGCCCGTATGCGCCGGGCAGAGGCAGTGGTCAGCTCCCATGGCAGGCCAACCATGGCGAGATTGCCGATACGAAATACCTGAAACGGCTGCACCGCCGGTTCGAGATTGAGGGTCAATCCGAACAGCTTGCCCAGCGTTCCAGACAATCCATCGAATACCTCCCCGGCATTGGTGAACATCAGCACCGGCTTTTCAGCGTGGCAGCCCAACCCCAACCCAGGCAGTTGCTGCGTTTTACACATCAACAAATCCCCGAGAATATTGAAAGGAAAAGCAGCGCTGGCGATATCAAGGGTCCCGCTGGACTCTGAGGATGGCGAAGTGCTGCACGCAAGCCCTTCACGACTCAAGGGGCCGGGCCCATCTTCTGCACCGGCCGGGAAGGACAACCCGAGAGCTGCATTGCAGGTTTGTTTAACTGTCGCATCCAGCTTTGGGGGATGCTGCAGGCTAGCCAGAACCTGCGCGTCTGTGACGGTGACTTCGTTCATCTGTACGTGCATCAACCGGTAGTCCACACCACCCTCAAGCGGCTGTCCGGCCTGCCAAAGTTCCAGTGCTCTGGCCAGCTGCTTCGTTCCGGAGATTGCATTGGAATCCATCGGCGTTTCACCGCCACCACGGCGGGGGTCCGGGTGGGGAAATTCGTTGATGAAAATATTAGGGGAAACATCACCTTCATCGGCCTGGGCAAAGGCGGCTACAAAACTGTCGGTTGCCGGGTCATCTCTGTATTCAGTGCCCATTATTTCTTCAAAACCCAAGGAGGCGAAGCCCTTGATATCAGAACTGACGTACGGCACCTCGGGCCCCATCACTGTGGGATGCACGCCAAACCAGTTGATGACCCCTACGGCGTTGCCATTGCCGCGGCGCAAGTTCAGCTGCACCATGGTCTTGTTAACATCAACCTCTTCGCCCCTCACGTTCAGGTACTGCTGCCGCTCCTGTTCCGGATTCATGGCATAAGCAGGCCGCGAGCGGTTGATGTTGGTGTTGAGCAGCTCACCCTCTGCCATGGAAATAGGCGCAGGCTGGGGATTGGCTTCAATGTTGCGGTGAGCACGGGATATGGCGTCTGCAATCCCGCTTACTATGGTTTTGTATACTAGCGAATCGAAGCCCAGATGCAGCGAATTCCCGGCTTCATGATGGGCGTAGCCGGCAGGGCCATTGTGGGTGTGGGTGGCAGAAAGCATGAGATTGTCTGCGGCATATACGCCCGCCAGCTCCGGGTCCGCAGCCAGCGCTTTGAGCACTCCCACCCGAATGCTTCCCCACATCAGGCCGATGTCGGCCGACACGAACATCAGCCGCTTGCCGTTGCAGGGTGATTCCACCGCAAAAGCCCGCGCATATTGCCGCTGATGAAGGCCGTGCATAACCTGGCCTGTGTCTTCCCAGCCGGCACCACTTTTCAGCGCCACAGGACCCGTAATATCCGACAGGCCACTGCCAAAGCGGAACGCTCGATTATCACGGCAAGGCGTTCTTCCGAACTCTGCCGGGATAGCAGGCTTTCGATGACCAGCCGGGTGTGTTGATGGGGCATCCAGACCTGCCCCAACCTCCCGAAGCTGGCTTTCCATAACACACTGCGCCAACGCCGGGTTCGCGAAGGGTTTTGGGGCCTCCCCGCCCGCAGCATAGGGGGCCACAACCGAGGCGAAGGCCAGCAAAAATAAAGCGTAAAACCTCACCTTGATGTTGCGAATCACGACTGGCTCCAATCAATGCCGTATTTCTTAGCCGGCACAGCATAGCGCCAGATTGCTGCGATGCATTGACTGCACTGACTCAGGCATTAAAAAAATAACCATATAACAAACGGGAAATTGCGAAAACCACTGCCACAACGTACTCTAGCCCACTTTTTTGTGTACGGACGCACCATGGGTATCAAGAACGAACGATTACGCTGGCAACTGGCTTCCGGCGTTTTACGAGCCTTCCACCTGGAACGCTTGGCAAGCAGATATAGCCGAAGAACCGTGATGGCTGGCTTCAACCTCGTTAATGGTGGGTTAAGCATCGCTCTGGTGTCATTTATCGCGCTGATCACTCAGGAAGCTTTTATTTTCCCGTCTTTGGGCGCGACTGCTTTTATTCTTTTCTATGTGCCCATGGCTCAACCAGCCTCACCAAGAAACACCCTGTGCGGACATTTAATTGGCGCTTTGATGGGGCTGTTAGCGCTGTATCTGTTTGGCTTACAGGATGCGCCCTCAGCATTTGTCAGCTCTGTGGATTTACCGCGCGTGGGTGCCGCCGCCGTGTCTTTGGGCTTGACCAGCTGTTTGATGGTTTTACTGAAAGTTGCCCATCCACCCGCAGGCGCCACTGCGCTGATCGTATCTTTGGGGCTTATGCCCAACCCTTCCCAGTTACCTATTTTGATGGCAGGTGTACTTGTGTTACTGGTGCATGCGTTCTTGATGAACCGCCTGTCGGACATTCCCTACCCGCTGTGGTCATCTGATGCGGCTGGGCCAGCACTGTCCCTAAGCCCCGAAAGGCCGTAATAGAGCTATAGCACGGGCATAGTAAGGGCACAGCACGGCCACCGCACACCACGCTTAACGCGTCCACACCCCCGCTTATCGAACTTGATGGCGACGGTTTTTTGGCTCAAAAAGTAACCAAATAGCGCCATATTTTACACCATTTAACACGCTTGCCCGATAGGATTGCATCATCCAAATACCCCGGAGATGCACAATGTCCTTCCTTACAAGCTCACGCTCAAGCCTCTTTATCATCGCGCTGAGCTCACTCCTTACCGCCTGTGGTGGTGGCGATTCTTCAGCCCCATCACCTCAAACACCCAACTCATCGGTGACCACGCCCGGTGACAACAACACCCCGGAAGAAACCCCGGAGCAGAAGTTTTGGGTAGAAGGTTATGCCGTTAAAGGAGCTGTGAACGGTGGGCTTATCTCGATCTGGCATCACGAAGCCGACGCTATGGTCAGCACTATGCATAGCAACTGGGTAAAAATCGGTGACACCGTCAGAACCAACGAAAATGGTGGATTCCGGATCTCAGTACCTGAGGCCTATTCAGCTGAGCCGTTAAAGGTGATTCTGCAGTCAGATACTGAAACCCTCATGCGCTGCGATGCCCAACCTTCGTGTAAAACACCTTCTGGAGTCAGCATCAGCTTTGGCGAATGGTTCTGGCCGGGTAACAACCTGGAGCTGAAATCCCTTGTAGTGCCGTCCAATGCCAACGAAGGTGTTGTTTTAACACCACTGGTAACTCTGGCATTTGAAAAGTTTCTCAAGTCATCGGATCACAGCGTTTCCCGGTTCACGGAATTGCTTCGCGATCAGGAAAAGCACTTTGGCCTTGGTGCCGGCGCCTTGCTGAAGAAGCCAATGGACCTTGCATCCGCAGATTTGAGCAGCATTCAAGCCCAGGACCTGAAAACCGCCTTGTTGAACATTGCCTTTCTTAGCTTGGTAGACGGACAAGAATGGAAGACACTGGGCGATGTTCTCAGTGCTGCCAAAGAGGTTTCTGAACCCAATGGTGACCTGCCGCTAAGCGCCGGAGAGAATCTGAACCTGAGCGTTGAGCTGCTAACTGTCGCAGCCATTGTGCAGGCCGATCTACTATGGGACGTGCTGAAAGGAGCTGGCGTTAAAGATGCGGTTATGGACAACACCCTTGCAAGCCTCGAACAAACCCTGGGTTCCACAATGCCGACAGTTCCGCCAGCGCCGGAACCCGTTCCTGACCCGACACCTGAGCCAGCGCCAGAGCCAATGCCAGAGCCAGAGCCAGCTCCCGAGCCTGAGCCAACACCAGAACCCGAGCCGACGCCTGAACCAGCCCCAGAGCCCGAGCCAACACCTGAGCCTGAGCCAGCGCCGACTCCTGAGCCAGAGCCAACTCCAGAGCCGATAACGGGTAACGCAACAATGAGCTGGAATGCGCCTGCGACCCGCGTAAACGGAGAAGCACTGGCCATGGGTGAAATTGACAAGTACATCGTTAAATACGGCACAGAAGAAAGTGTTGATGACAGAACGAATGAAATCACTGTAGAAGACGGTCAAGCGATGGAATACCAAGTCGCCGGCCTTACCGAGGGTACCTGGTATTTCGCAATGAAAACCGTAGATACCAATGGCCTTGAAAGCGACTGGTCCGTTTCTGTAAGCAAAACGATTTCCCGGTAACTCCGGGAAATCAACCTTAGCCTCAGCTGGAGAGCAGGTCTTTTACACCTGGATCCTCTCCAGCCTGAAGCTGCTCAAGGCTTCTCTCATGCCGAAAAGCCGTTGGTGTAGTGTTCATAATTTCCCGAAAGGCACGATTGAAAGAGCTGAGGGTTCGGTACCCCACATCCAGAGATATGTTCAGCACAGGCTCATCTGGCGTATCGATCAGGCGGCTCGAAGCCTCCGCGATCCGAAGGTGGTTGATGTAATCACTGAAGTTACGATACCCGAGCTTTTGATTAATCAAACGGCGTACTCGGTACTCCGGAATACCCAGAGCATCTGCCAACTGTTTTAACGCCAGTTTTTCCCTCTTGTAGAACCCACCTTTCATAAGCTCTTCCAGTTTTAACCCATCATCACTATCCACTTGCCGTGGCGCATCAACCAGAGCGCAAGCTTCCGGTTCCGGCTGTTGTTCACATTCAACCGACTGCTCGCTTGGCGTCAGTTCCAGCAATACATCACGGGACGAAATAATGCAGAAAAGAATCGCCAGGGATGCCAAACCCACAATCATGCCTCTGGTCGCCTCAGGGTATATACCAAAATTCAGGCTGATGGTTGCGGTACCCACTGCGCTCCCCAGAATCAACAGCAGCGCCAAGCGGAGCTTTCTACGCGCTTCAACCAGATCGTTGCGCCAATGGCGAACCACATAGATAACACCATGCAACACAACCACATACTCAAACCACTGCCCCAATTTCAGCCCCAAAAACACACCCAAATCAGACCAGTGCCCAGCCTCTATGAAAGGAGTGGATAACGCGGGGGCAGCAAAGCTGTATAGGGCCATTGCGCCCCATACGCTCAATAATCGTGGGCGCGACGCAAAGACAAGCTGACAAAGCACCCAGAACAAAGCGGGCAGCGCGGTTTGAAGATCAGAGGTTAGCCAGCGCCAGTGAGCCGGAGCGAGCGGATCCATAAGGTATGCGACTGATGCGAGGATGATCAGAATAAAAACTTTCCCTACGCGCAAGTGCCGGAAGTCTCGCCAGGAAATCAGGAACAGAGCAGCCAGAGAACCAAAACCGAACCCAGTGAGCGCGAGCAAAGCGAACCCCTCGATTATTGATGTTATTATTTTTTATCAAGTATAGGAGGAATTCAGGGAATTATGCGTCGACTGGTTTGCAGCCTTGAAAACGGTGACTGTAGAGGGAAGAACCGCCCGCCCGTCAATGATGACGAACGGGCGGCGATTAACTATTGAGGAAGTGTCGCAATCCACTGCTGATTGCTACCGCCATGGTGCTGCCACATCACCAAATTCTGGCCTGCTGCATCCAAAGCGTAATGGCTGTTTTGTTTCAGCCGGAAGGATTTATCGGCATGCTGCTCGAACTGCTGAGCCGCACCGGCACTGCAAGCGGCGAGCACCAGCGGTGTGTTGTTGATGGTCTGAGCTGAGCTGGCCACACACAAGCTGGGATCAAGCCCGGAGCGCAACACGCCCAACGTGGGCTGCCATTGCCACAACTGAGCGTCGGCTCCTGAGCAGGCCGCAAGGTTCAGTTGGGCACCAACACCGCTCGCAGTCAGGCACAAACCAGACTTGGCGCTCCGGTACTCCGCCAAGCGACCGCTTGCAGAATCCATGCGCAACTCCCATTGCTGGTTCGCGTTACCGTGGGACTGCCAGAATCCTACCCAACCGCTGCCATAGGCATCCAGAGAGTGGTTATTGCTGCCCGCATTGGTTATCCGCTGCCCGGAGTACTGCCAGCTTTGCTGTGTACTGCCGTTACACGCCTGCAGGTTGGGATAGCCGTTGTTCCAGGGCGTACCGTTGTTATCCAGGCAGAATGCATCGTCGCCTTCCTGGTTGGAGATCGTTCCCTGTGCGAGATCGAACAACCACCGCTGATCCCGGGCCAGGGGCTGGCAGGCGTAATGATCTACCCAGGCACCACTGGTTACGCCATCGTCGTTCCCCGGAATATCCATGCAGGTGTTGGTACCACGGTTATAGATAGTGACGTAGTTTGGTAACGGATTCACAAACTGGCGATTCGTGTTGCCACGAGCCCGTTCCCACATCTGCAGATAAGCTTCTGCGGAGTTCATAACAGACTCATATACGCGATTAGGCGCGCGCTCGCGAAGATCCTGAATGTGATCAGCAACCAGACCGTAATGGGCCATGCCATCAGAGTTGAGATCGAAACTGCGATTGCCGGTAACCTGTTTGTTTACCGTAAATCCGAACTCCGTAGTGAACGGATACTCAAGTGGCGATACCCCAACACTTGCGCGGGGGCCAGGCTGGTTGCCAATTCCGCTCATGTCGGTAGAGAAGGTCACACCCGGCAGATAATCCGTGGCCTCAACCTTGTCCAGAAACCCGGAAATCGCGCCGCCAATCGTGTCCGCATCGCTGTTATAGGGCGCCAGAATGCCGCCAAGTTCAGCAATCCGAACCGCATTCGGATGCACAGTCCCGTTCGTACCCGCGTGCATATGGCTGTGGCCGGAAATCAGCCCGGAGTACTGTCGCGCCTCGGCAATAGCGAGCACGGCTTCGTGGCTATGCTGGGACATATGATCCACCTCGATGACCATGCCCATATCCATCAGCCGGTTCACCAGATAAATACCAAGATCGGTTAGCCCGCGATTGTTGCACTGGCCCGTGGTTTCATCGTAATTGGTAGAGCCACTCACCCCCAGCAAGCCCTCAAGCCCGAACAGTCCCAGATCGTTAATCATCATCTGGCCTTCGGTTTCCTCAGCACAGGCACTGGTGGAGAAATACCGGCCGGTCGACAGGTTGTTACCCACATTGATTAACCCGCCTTCAATTCTGGCGCCACCAAACTGGTTATCAAACCGGTGAATGGGGTAGACCACACGAACACCCAAGTCGTGATATTTCTGCAGTTGAGCATCCACATAGGCCTGGGAGCAGGTTTGATCTTTCAAGCCACAATTAAAGAGTTCAGATGCCTCGATGCCCAAAACAATCGCCATTTTGCCATCAGCGATAACCTGTCTGGCTTGTTCGGGGGAGCTTACCAACCGGAAGAATCCCTTGCCCGGGCCGCCAGCCTGAGCGTCCACATAGGCCTGCATTTCATGCAGCCGGAGAATCTGAAGGTCGATACTCTCCATCGTATTGCAGCTGTTGGTGCCGCCCCAGCTTTGAGGCAACAGGGTGGATTGAAGATTACACAGAACTTCGTTTTCTACGAGGTGGGTCACCATCATGCGCTGCCCGCCAAGGAAGGCCCGTTCGATCCATCGATAGTAGTAGCCGGTATGGGACAAGCTCTGGTGATTGGGCCAGAAGGGGAAATCCGGCCAGCCGGCGGTGTTGTAGCGGAAGTTAATATCGTTGAAACCCATCAGGTTGCCAATCACATCCAGCGAGCCATTGGGTCCATGCACATCGGAACTGTCGGCAAGTGCTTTGGTTACACCAAAGGGATGAAACGGGGCGCCGCCCATCATGGTTCCACCCATGAATTCGTATGAGGTGATGTGAGTGTGCGCATCAATCGAGCCGCGAACCGGGGCATTCAGGTCGCCTTTGAGCTGCTCGCGGTCGCCCGCAACATTGAGCTCGGCCTCAGGGAAGTCTGCACAGTTTTCAGCAGGCACAAACCTGAACCAGTCTTCGCTATTCCTGTTCCAGGGGTTCAGCAAATCAATGAAATAAATACCCCGGCTGTTCCAGTTATGCCTGAGTGAGCGGTTCAGATACAAACTGGTTAACTTGAATTGGTGCTCTCCGCCCTCGACACGCTGATCGATACGCCAGTTTGCGTGCTTAGCAGGATCGGTGCCCGCCGTAATTTCTGCCGGAAGCCGTGTATCGAGGAAACGTCCAGCCTGGTCGCGCATGAGGAAGGTACCAAACCCGCTGGGCTTGAAGTAAAAGCTTGCCGCTTGCCCGGCATTCTCTGCCCTGAAGTCAAAACTCCAGCCATTATTAATGGTGCCGCTAGTCTTATAGCGGCGCATAAACCGATCGTTGTGCACTGACTGAACTGCATAACAACCCTGTGCAAGCCCAAACACTGCGTCTGAACTTTCGTCAGATGCATGGGCTGTTGAACCAAGTAAGGTGGCGGCTCCGAAGAACGCCAAGAGGAATCGAGCCATGATCCTGTCCTTTTATTGTGTGTTATATCGGATTGACTGGGTGGATCCGTCACAAACAATAGGAGCAGGACTTGGCTCGTGCCACAGCAAGAGGTTTGCATAACCTGAAAGAGCTGTGCAGTTTCTTGAATGCGTGTCAGGACGGGCCAGACAAGCACCCAGCCAACGGCACCGAAAAGAAAAACACAGACATTCGTCGAACAAACACAAAGATTTATTTGAGTTGTCATGGGATGGCAACTATCTTTCGTGCGGGGTCTTACAAAAATAATTACCTAATGTTTGGAGTTAACAATAATGCAAAGCAACAAATTAGGAATGGCCCTTCGTGCGGCTGCCGCTATGACTGTAGCCGGTATGGCAAGTCAGGCAGGTGCAGTAAACTTTGACGCTAATGGTTGGGACAGCAGTATTTACGGGTACGCGAGCTTGAAAGCAAGCTACGACATTGATGAAAATGCTGCATCATCCACCCGGTCTTTCAACTACGAAGCAATTAACGTGGGTGCCGCTGAAAACAACGAGGCAACAGGCTATTTCGGTGCCGATGCGTTCCAAAGCCGCATTGGCGTTAAAACAACCAGCCCTGAAGGCGTCACTTTTAACATTGAAGGGGATTTCCGTGGCGGCGGTGGTGGGACTTTGCGCTTGCGCCATGCCTACGGTTCATACAATGGTGTTTTGGCCGGCCAAACCTGGTCCAACTTCACCAGTTTCGTAGGTAACACATCAACGTTGGACTTCGACTCCCTGCCAGGTTTAGCTGGGTATCAGGCCCGCACCCCGCAGCTGCGCTACACGACCGGAGCTTTATCCGTTTCTGCAGAACAACCAATGAACTCGGTTGAAGGTGCTGGCGCTGCAGCCAAAGATGGCATGCCTGCCCTGACAGCTCGCTTTGAAGACAGCTCGGGCGGGCTGTCCTACTCTGCCGCGGTTCTGGCGCAGCAACTTGGCTATGATACAGGCACAACCGATGACAGCGCCTTTGGCTTTGCAACCTTCGTGGCTGGCAAAATCGCGCTTTCAGATATGATTACGATTCAGGGAACCCTGAGCTTCACGGATGGCGCAAGCAACTACCTGTATCGTTCAGGTGTAGCTAGCGCATATGTTGCCCCCAATGGCGATGTAGAAACTATCTCCGGATACGGCGGCAGCCTTGGCGCTGGCTTCAAACTTGGCAATGGCCGGAGTATCAACATCGGCTACGGCATGACAGAGGTCGATCTGGATGATGGTGTTGCCGACGGAGTGATTGCCGCTACCACATCGGAGACAATCTCTGCTGTGATGGCAAACTATCAGTGGACTCCGGTCAAGAACGTAATGATGGGCGTTGAATACCAGTATGGTATGCGCGAAGTGCAGAGTGGCGACGACGGCGATGCGAGCCGGCTTTTGTTTGCAGCTCAGTACAACTTCTAAAAAACCTGCTGTTAAGTAAGTAAACATACACCCCGGACTCTTCCGGGGTGTATGTTTTTGGATTGTCCGTCTCCTCAAAGCTCATCACACCCTGTGAAAATGGCATACCTGACAACTACTTTTTTTGAGGAAGAAAAATGGCTTCTGCACCTTGGAACGACCTGCTGCAACTCGATAAACAACTGGATGAAACAGAGCGTCAGGTACGGGACAGCATTCGTGGTTTTTGTGACCAACGCCTTATGCCTGGCATTCTTGCAGCAAACCGTCATGAAAAATTCGACCGCAATATTTTCAATCAAATGGGCGAACTCGGCATGCTTGGCGCTACCTTGCCTGAGGAATACGGCGGCCCTGGCCTGAACCACGTTAGCTACGGCCTGATCGCTCGCGAGGTTGAACGAGTTGATTCTGCCTATCGCTCTGCACTGAGCGTTCAATCCTCACTGGTCATTCACCCAATTCATGCGTTCGGCCAAGAAGCTTTAAGAAAGCGCATTCTGCCAAAGCTGGCCTCAGGCGAACTGGTTGGCTGCTTCGGCCTGACCGAACCCAACCACGGCTCTGACCCGGGCAGCATGGAAACCCGTGCCAAAAAGGCAGACGGCGGCTACCTGCTAAGCGGCTCCAAAACCTGGATCACCAATTCTCCCATCGCCGATATTTTTGTAGTCTGGGCCAAACTGGACGGCAAGGTGACCGGTTTTGTGATCGAGCGTGACGGTGCCAAAGGGCTCGACACCCCGAAAATTGAAGGCAAGTTCTCACTCCGCGCCTCAGAGACCGGCTCAATTTTTATGGACGAGGTGTTTGTACCGGAGGAAAACAAGCTGGACGTAGAAGGCTTGAAGGGGCCTTTCAGCTGCCTGAACAAAGCCCGCTTTGGCATTAGTTGGGGCTCCTTGGGCGCTGCCGAGTTTTGCTGGCACGCCGCTCGCAGTTACACCCTTGAGCGTACACAGTTCGGCCGGCCCCTGGCCGCCAACCAACTGATTCAAAAGAAGCTGGTAGACATGCAGACCGAAATCACTCTGGGCCTGCAAGCCGCACTGCAACTGGGGCGCATGATGGATGCCGGTGATGCCACGCCCGATGCGATTTCCCTGCTCAAACGCAACAACTGTGGCAAGGCGCTGGACATAGCTCGGGTCGCCCGCGACATGCACGGCGGTAACGGCATCTCAGACGAGTACCACGTGATCCGCCATGTGATGAATCTGGAAGCAGTGAACACATACGAAGGCACCCATGATGTTCACGCCCTGATTTTAGGCCGTGGCCAAACCGGTATTGCGGCGTTTAGCTGATGCCCGGGGGGGGGGCAGAAGCCAAGCAAGCGCTTACTGCAACTCGCTGCGTGCATTAGATTCAGCTCACGATAAGTACAACACGTCGGAGTTTTTCTATGTCCACAAGCAGTGAAGTTTCACTGAACATGATCGACCAGAATCCGTGCAACTGCTTTATACCAGTGGCACCACGGCAAACCCGAAAGGTGTTATCACCAGTCACTTGGCCGTCACCATGACGGCCATGAGCAATACGATCGCAAAAAAAACGTCATCAAAACCGGCGGCGAGAACGTCGCGTCTCAGGAAGTAGAACGTTGCCTGCCAGGCCACTCCGCCGTTTCAGAAGCACATGATTCGTAAGAGCCTTGAGGGCCATTACTCAGACAATCAATCCATAAATCTGTGCTCAACCCCCGGCACTGGCCAGTGCCGGGCTATCCGCCAGCAGCAATTCTCTGACCGGCACAGACTCATCCGCAAACCGATCCGGCTGAACAGCCAGGTTTTGCGCGATGATTCGCTTACTCAAAACAAACTCTTGCGGGCGGTTTACACAGTCCGCAGCAATGAGCCTCCCTTCTCTAAAGTAGAACGCAGCGAAGCTTCGGCCGGTGAGCCTGTCGCCTCGAATAACCAGTTGGTCGTAACCCTGGCTCAGGCCGGCGATCTGCAATTTTAAACCGTACTGATCTGACCAGAACCAGGGCAGAAACTCTGAGGTTCTGTTTTGGCCACAAATCGAGGCAGCAGCAATCCTGGCTTGTTCCGTAGCATTAGGAACAGATTCCAGGCGAATGCGGCAACCGTAAACGCTGTTAAACTGATTGGCGCAATCCCCCGCGGCAACTATGTTCTGGTCGCTGGTGCGGCAATGTTCATCCACCTTTATGCCGTTGTCCACGTTGAGGCCAGCCGCTTCAGCAAGCTCCGTGTTCGGCAACACCCCTACGCCAACCACAACCAGGTCGGCAGGGAACTCGGCGCCATCGGCACAAATAACCTTCTGCATACGACCATTACCGGAGAATCCTGAAACAGCGATATTGGTATGGATGCGCACGCCACCTTCCGTGTGTACCCGGTGGTAGAATTCGGATACCTCGGGAGCGGTCACCCGCCCCAGTAATCTTGGGCCTCGCTCTAAAAGGGTTACATGCATCCCCAGTTGCCTTAGCGACGCCGCTGTTTCGAGGCCAATATAACCGCCACCAACAATCACGGCATGCCTGCCGTCCACAACCCTCGCTTTAATGGATTCAGCGTCGGCCATATTGCGCAAATAATGAATTCCGTCCAGATCACTGCCGGGCAGCTCCACCTTCCGGACTCGCGCGCCGGTGCAAAGCGCAAGCTGGTCATAGTTCAGCTGTTCGCTCTCTCCATCTCGCTCTCCATCACCCCCAACCAACGTCAGCGTCTGCTGATCCCGTTTGATGGCAGTAACCCGCCCTTGGCGAAACTGTATATCGTTCTTTTGATAAAACGCTGCCGGGCGTATAGGCAAGCTTTCAGCCGTTTTCTCACCAGACAAAAACGCCTTGGACAGCGGAGGCCGGTGATAAGGCAAGTGGGGCTCATCACCAATCACCAGGATCTGGCCCTTCCAGCCTTCCTGGCGAAGGCTGGTGGTCAGTTGTGCCGCCGCATGGCTGGCACCGACTATGATACAAGTCCGGTTCATAAGCTCATGCCTCTGAGGGTTTGGCAGACAACTGCACCATCATCTTCGAATAGCCGCGCACGAAGTTGGATTGCACATACTCCGGCTCGCCAACCACCTCAATTTTGTCGAAACGTGCCAACAACTCTTCCCACAAGATACGCAACTGCAACTCGGCCAAACGATTGCCCATGCAACGGTGAACACCAAATCCGAAAGACAGGTGGTTGCGGGCATTTTTGCGATCGATAATGAACTGTTCCGGCTGGTCGATAGCGCGTTCGTCGCGGTTACCCGAGGCGTACCACATCACGACCTTGTCGCCTTTCTTGATGGTCTGGCCGTTCAGCTCCACATCTTGTGTTGCAACACGGCGCATGTGCGCGAGGGGCGTTTGCCAGCGAATGATTTCCGACACCATGTTCGGGATCAGGCTGGGGTCATTTTTGAGTTTGGTGAACTGATCCGGGAACCGATTCAGCGCAAACACCCCACCTGTCATGGAGTTACGAGTGGTATCGTTGCCACCGACGATCAACAACGCCAGATTGCCCAGAAACTCCAACGGCCGGTTGATCAAATCTCTGGTTTCGTCATTGCTTTGCAGCAGGGTAATCAAATCAAAGCCAGCTTCTTCCCCGGCTGCCGCTCTCGCCTTTTTGTCATACCACAGGCGTGAAAAATGCCGGGACATATCCACCATGCCGCGGAATAGCTCGTCAGAGTCATTCAAGCCACCGGTAGACTCAGCACCACCCCCCGCCAGGTCAGACCAGTAAACAAGTTTGCGACGAGTTTCGTAGGGAAAGTCGAGCAGGGTTGCCAGCATTCTTGAGGTCAGCTCAATGGAAACCTCTTCCACCCAGTTGAAGGGTCTGTTCAACGGAAGTTTATCCAGAACGTCCCGGGTGCGTTCACGAATCAACCCTTCCATCTCTTTCAGGTTCTTAGGCGCGACAGCACCTTGCACCGCCGCCCGCTGAACGTCGTGTTTGGGTGGGTCCATGGCGATGAACATTTCCACCGCGAGCTCGTCCGGTGCTTGGCCGATCACGATAAAAGGCTCTGAGGAAAACAACTTGTGGTTTTTGTCCACAAACAGAATGTCGTCATAGCGTGTAACCGACCAGAAGGGGCCGAATGCGCTGTTCTTCTGGTAATGCACCGGGCATTCATCCCGCAAACGCTTGAAGTACGACTCCCAACGATCTTGCCGATACGAAAAAGGATTGCTGACATCTATGTCTTCTATCGCCAGCGTTGATACATCCGGAATGGGCGCTTCCACGAATTCGGGAAATTCTTTGTATATGCCCAGCCTGGTTTTGGCCTTGTAAACAAAATGGGCGGCTTTGATTTGCATGGGCACGGGTATAAAAGCAGCGCCCTTCTCGGCAACCAGATTAACGAAATTCATAATGCGTCCATCCTTGCGGTTATTGTCTTTTTTGGAGGTGGGGGAGTGTCTAGCGCCGGTTACATCTGAAACTCAGGCAAACGCGCAACCAGTCCATCCATCGCATCCGTTGCGATGATCTGGCAGGACAAACGGGAAGTAACCGCTCTATCCGGCGTCATATCCAACATCTGCAACTCCTCATCGCTGGCTTTGCCTGTGGCGGCAACCCAATCGCCACCAACGATCACGTGGCAGGTGCCACAGGCCGCTTCACCGCCGCAGTCTGCATCAATGCCCGGCACGCCGTTATCCATGGCTATCTGCATCAGCGATTTACCCGCTTCTATTTCAACAGCGTGTTCTGCACCGTCGTGTTCGATGAATGTAATACTGCCCATATAGCGCTCCATAAAACCGGTTGATCGTATGGCCACCTGCAATTCAGGCGACGGGTACAGACATACCTTCTTGTCCGACAGCACCAGACTAGGCAATCACCGCCCGGTAAAAGAGGTCATTTTTTGACATCGCAGGGTCATTTAAAGACACTGTGTTTTTGAGGCGCTCACTGGAAAGGCGAAATGAAATGAAGAATAAACTGCAGGCCACAGGCCAAACGGTGGGACATTCCGCCTGCATACCCCCGAATTATTCTCGCCTGATCGCCCGGGTATTGGGCCTGCAAGCAAGGGAGCTGCCCACCCTGCTCGCGCAGACGGGCCTCTCAGTGGATCAGCTGATGCAGGACGACACCCTGCTCACATCCAGCCAGCAAATGCAGATACTGCAAAACGCCTTGCGGATGACTGACGATGAGCTATTCGGCTTGCGCATTGGGCAATGCCTGACGCCAACCACCCACGGAGCCATGGGTTTTCTGGCCAGCAGTAGCCCCAATCTGTTGATCGCGCTTAAGGCTTTCGAGACTTACCTTCCCACCCGAGCCGACTTTTCCCACCTGGAGTTGAAGCGCAGCGAGTACTACTGGGAGTGCTATTGCTACTTTGATATGGCGCTTGATGCGGATGTGCACCGGGTTATTTCGGAAGCCTACGCATCCATTCTTTTTCAGTGTGCAGAGTTCATTATCGGGCAACCAGTTGAAGGCGCGCGCACCTGTTTCTCCTTTGCGGAGCCTGATTACAGCCAGTGTTATGCTGAATTCCTGCCTGGTGGCGTAGAGTTTTCTTCTCCGGAGTTGGTACTGAAGATCCCAGCACATCTGTGCGATATCCCAAACGCTGCGGCAAATAATGAAAACTATTCACTGGCACTGCGACAGTGCCAATCAATGCTGCAGAAACTACCGCTCAAAACCAACAACTGGACCCATCGCCTGCAAAAGCTGATGCTTTCGCAGCCTCCGGGGGTGCTCAGCGAAGAAGAAGCGGCAGCCATGATGTTCATCAGCAAGCGCACCCTGGCCCGAAGGCTGGAACTGGAGGGTCGCAGCTTTCGGAGCATTCGCGATGAGATACTGTCGCAGCAGGCCAGTAGTTATCTGCGCAGCAGCACTATGTCGGTGGATGCGATTGCGGCCGTCCTCAGCTACCATGACAGCTCCAATTTTCGGCGAGCCTTCAAACGCTGGTTTCAGCTAACGCCGGATCAGTACCGAAAGCAGGCAAAATCCCAATCTCATGATTAACAAACCCCGTCCCCAGCAAGCCCGAAACGCCATAATGATGTTTGTAGGCATGATGCTGGTCGCCCTCAACCTGAGGCCAGCGCTGACCAGCGTTGGGCCGATTTTGAAGACTATTGGCGATAGCCTGCCGCTGTCGTCTGTTGGCCAAGGCGTACTCACAACCCTCCCGGTATTACTGCTGGGCCTGGCAGCGCCGATTGCCCCGCGTGCAGCGCGTAAACTCGGAATGGAACGCTCCGTGTTGCTGGTTCTCATTACTCTGGGCCTGGCCATTGTTGCGCGCCCCTATCTGGGGGTAAGTGGCTTGTTTCTGGGCACGGCAGTGGCCGGCGGCTGCATCGGCATTATAAGTGTTTTGCTGCCGGGGATCGTGAAGCGCGACTTCCCCGAATCCGCCAGCCTGATGACCGGCATATACACTGCCACCTTGTGCGCAGGTGCCGCCATAGCGGCTGGCTCTACCGAGCCACTGCGCATGTTTTTTGATGGCAACTGGCAGCCGGCTCTGGCTATCTGGGCAATACCTGCCGTTATTGCGGCACTTGTCTGGTGGTCCCAACTCGGCGGCAAGTACGTGCCCACCGAATTACCCGCTGCCGAAAAATCACTATTCAAAGACAAGCTGGCCTGGCAAATAGCGCTTTTCATGGGCCTGCAATCCTCCCTCGCCTACACGGTATTCGGCTGGCTACCAACCATCTTGCAAGATCGGGGCGTAGAGCCGGTTCAGGCCGGGCTGGCCCTGTCGGTTTCCATTATGGTGCAGGTACCCGCAGCCATTGCCGCGCCATGGATTGCCAGCAAAATGCGCGATCAGCGCTGTATGATTATGTTGGTTATGCTTGCGACGGCGATGGGGCTTGGTGGCAGTATCTATGCGCCCATTGAGAGTGCCTGGTTATGGGTAGCGGTGCTGGGACTGGGCCAAGGCGGCTCCTTCAGTATTGCCCTTACCCTCTTGGCTGTGAGAGCACGAGATGCCCAAACCGCTGCCCGCCTGTCGGGAATGGCCCAGAGCCTGGGCTACACCATGGCCGCGATAGGCCCTTTGCTGATGGGAATTCTGCACGAACAATTCGACAGCTGGAATGTTGCCGGCGGCGTCCTTGGCCTTATTGCGCTCGGTGCTCTCATTGCCGGGCTGGGTGCCGGCCGGCAGCGGTACGTGCTTGATCAATAAATAGAGGCGCTATTGCGTGCCATCACCTCGCACGCCGAGACGGTCGAGGTACACATGCAGTTCGGCTTCGCTCATATCGACATACTCCAACACCCGCCCATAAAGCATAACGGTTGGAACGTTCCGCCCGTTCCGCTCTTTCTGGGTTTCATGGATCAGGTACAGAATAAGCCTCTCTGTGCGTGTCAGACCATCTCGCACATCCGGAATCACCTCCAAAACCTGCTGCCACTCTTCAGGGCCCATAAGCTTCCTTTATTTCACACCGAAACAGGCTCACATCCAGATCCCCTAACTGTTTGTCTTACTAGTACTTCCCGGAGACCTCAGCTAACCTGATTCTTGGTACTCAAACTCACCGCTCAACAGATCATTATATGGGAAAGATCCGGGACGCCGCAGCCCAAATAACCAAACTGCACTGGATAGTCATCTGCCTTTCCTTTCTGCTGACCGTGTCCGCCTGGCAGATCTCTTCACAGATTGCCGATGCCAGGGCTGAAGACCAGTTTGAACAACGGGTTGAACAGCTCAATGAACTGTTAATGGACCGGATGCAAAAATACGAGTTTGCGTTGATTTCCGGGGCAGGCGTAATCCGCGCAAACAACAATGCTCTCTCGCTCACCCAGTGGCGGCAATTTGCAGAGGTTCTTGCAGTGCAAGACCGATTGCCGGGGGTTCGCGGCATTGGCGTTATCAAAAGGGTGCCGGAAAGCAACCTTGAAGCCTACCTTGCAGAAGAGCGGATAGAACGTCCGGACTTTCGTGTTCACCCGCCTCACACAGGTTCGGACTATTGGCCCATCACCTACCTTGAACCTCTCGCCGGGAACGAAGCCGCCATTGGCCTTGATATGGCTCACGAATCAAACCGCTTCACTGCGGCCCAGAAAGCGATGCGCACAGGCGAAACGCAAATTACCGGACCCATAGCGCTGGTTCAGGACGATGAGAAGAAGCCAGGTTTTCTGTTTTTCCATCCCTTCTATCGCACCCAGGGCGTGCAACAACAAGACAACAGGGAAGCTGACTTCCTTGGCCTTGTGTACGCGCCCTTTCTTGTTTCCCGACTTATGGGGGGCACCCTGGCAAACACGAACCGACTGTTGCACTTTCAGATCAGTGATGGCGATCACCTGCTTTACAGCGAGTTCAGTGAAACAGCGGAAGATAACTACGATAGCTCACCCATGTTCCAGGCCTCCTACTCTCTCGATATTTATGGGCGGGAGTGGCATTTTGACGTTCAGACAACCCGGCTTTTCGACAAATACAACGCCAGCAGGCAACCCGCAGCCATTCTGGTGAGTGGTCTAATCATCAACGGGCTCATACTGTCAGCCTTCTTCCTGCTTTCCAACGCCAAACGGCGGGCCGAACAGGAAGTTATTGAGAAGACGGCTGAGTTGAACATGCAAAAGTTGGAAGCCGAGTCTGCCGTTAAAGTAAAAACCGCGTTTCTTGCCAACATGAGCCACGAAATCCGTACACCAATGAACGCCATTATCGGCATGTTGGTGCTTTTGAAAGAGGCTCGCCTCAACGACTACTCCCGCCGGCTGGTAAGCAAAGCATTCCTGGCCTCAGAAGTGTTGTTGCAGCTTTTGAATGACATTCTGGACCTGTCCAGAATTGAAGCAGACCATATCGAACTGGATTATCAGCCGTTTGAAATCGAAGCGCTGGTTCAGCGCAGCGTTGAGCTGTTCGCCATCACAGCAGAAGAGAAAGGGTTGAAACTGCGGGTAAACATTGCGCCGTCCACGCCCAGGTGTGTCACAGGCGACCTCTTGCGAATCTCCCAGATATGCACCAACCTGGTCGGGAACGCAATCAAGTTCACCCAGGAAGGTAGCGTGATTGTGAGCATCGGATTTAGCAGCACAGACGAGACCCACGGAGATCTCAAAATCACTGTGAAAGATACCGGCATCGGGATCAGAGAAGAGGACCAACAGCGGGTTTTCGAGAACTTTCGTCAAGCCGATGAATCCACCAGCCGCGTATTCGGCGGCTCGGGCCTTGGCTTGGCAATCAGCAACCATCTCGCAAAACTCATGGGCGCGACGCTCAGCCTGGAAAGCGCCGAAAACCAGGGTTCCAAGTTTACCCTGACGATCCCGGTCGCTCTGACCGAGAATGAGAAGAGCATCGGCACCCGCCATGTTACAAGCCCGATTCAAGTCTATCACTATGGCATGAACCACAACCTTTCCCTGCTGGAAGCCTACCGCGAACACTGGTCTCTGGAGCTGACGAAAGCCGCATCCTTGAATGAGATCAAGTCCCTATTGGCAGAGGGCCCTGTCGAAGGAAGTACCAAGCCTTCAATGGTGATCGTCGATATGGAGGATGTTGAAACAGAAGCAATCAAAGAGTTTGTGCAGGATTTGTTGGCAGCACCAGAGCAATACCAGATGAAGGGGCTTCTGGTGGTTGTACCTGCTGGCTTCAAACATAGCTGGATGGTTGAGTTTCAGGATGCAGGGGGGCGCACAGCCTATGAACCTCTAACTCCCTCCAAGCTATTCGAGCATCTCGCGCCAAAGCAGCTGGAAGAACACACGCTCTCATCGTCTCCTCGTCCCTTATTTCACAATCTGAGGGTACTGATTGTGGATGACGTGCAACTCAATTGCGAAATCGTTGCAAGCTACCTTAGCTCGTTTGGTGTGCAATCCGAGTCTGTCCATAACGGAGCCGACGCCATGCGGCGCCTGGAAAGCCGCCCATTCAATCTTGTTCTGATGGATCTCCATCTGGATGGTGAAACAGGGCAGGATATTGCATGCCAGATTCGAAGCCACGAAGGCATCAGCCAGCCGATCATAGCCGCGCTTTCTGCTTCAATATCCGAACACGACCGCAGCAGCGCATACAGCGTGGGTATGGACGACTACCTGACCAAGCCCGTTCTTCCCGGAGACATCCAAAGGTTGCTGCAAGCCTTCTTCAAAGACCATGCCGCTAGCGGCGAACCATTCCCCCTGGCACGAGCGGCAAGGGCGCCGGAACAAACATCCAACGTTGAACTGCCCGATTTTATATCCGCATCTGCATACCAGACTCTATTCGGAGCCGACCCCGGCCTGTTCAACCGTTGTCTGCGCAGCTTTCTGGCCAGCTCCACAGAGATGATTGCTGCTCTGGAACACTGCGTGAAGCAAAACGATCCGGCAGCGACCAAGGCCATTGCTCACAAAATTAAAGGGGCCGCGGCGAATATCGCTGACACGGAATTAGCCAAGGTTGCGGATAAGGTTGAAGAGGCCGTGGAATCGGGCAGCTCAGGACTCGGGCCGGAAATGCTTCTGACAACTCTGGCGGAGCATATTCAGCAGCTTTCTGAAATGGCCAGCGCCGCGGAATCCACAGGGCGGGCTGATATTATGACAAGCGAACCCGTGATTCAGATCATTGAACGGATGATGCAGCGACTCGCTGGCAACCGTATTGCGAGTGACGGTGACATCGAGCAGGTGTTGGAATTTCTGCACGAGAATGGCGAAACTACCCTTGCATCGCGCCTGCGCCTGGCACTTGAAACCTACAAATTTAGCGAGGCCACTGATCTGCTGTCGAAGATCAAATCTGAGGGCCGAGGCGGTTAACCTGATGAGTATAAACAGCGCACCAACGGTGCTGATCGTAGAAGATGAACCCGTAGGTATTGCCAGTCTCGTTGGCATTCTGGGGGACGCCTGCGAGCTGATCATCAGTCAGAGCCTGGCAGAAGCAAAAGAGCTACTGTCTGACGAAATAGACATAGTACTTCTCGATCTGTACCTGCCCGATGGCTCCGGGCTCGATTTCCTGAACGAGCTCAGGGCGTCTGAACGGTTTGCCTACGTGCCTGTTATCTGCATTTCTGCTTCTGATAACACTCAGGATATTGAAGAAGCCTTTCGGCATGGCGCAACAGACTATGTGCTGAAACCGTTCAATAAAACCATACTCAGCTCCAAAGTATCGACGTTCATTGACCTTAAGCGTAAAACCGACATGTTGGCAGAAGCAGCTCTTATTGACCCCTTAACCGGGGTTGGCAACAGGCGCCTGTTCAACCAACAACTTGATCTGGAGTGGCGACGAGCTTGGCGCCAGAATAACTCCGTAGGGCTGGTACTGGTCGACCTGGATCATTTCAAGCAGATCAATGATCAACATGGCCATGCCTTAGGCGATGCGTGCCTGCAAAAGCTCGCAGCTATCATGAATTTCAGTTTTGCTCGGGCTGGCGAGGTGGTTGCACGCCTCGGAGGTGACGAGTTTGTCGCACTTATACCCGGAGCCGATCTGCAAAACACCGTGCTGGCGGCAAACAACCTCATCCAGTCCGTTCGGGCCGAATTCCAGAACCGCCCAGAGTATGCGAAAACCTGCCCGTCTTTCACCATATCCGTCGGTTGCTCGGCCATTCAGCCGTCATCTTTGTCAAATGCCGCCGAGTTGGTTGAAGCCGCAGACAGGAGTCTATATGAGGCCAAGGAAGATGGAGGGCGCAACTGTGTCAGACCCTTACTTTGAATTTATCATGCAAAATGGATCAGAGCTGTTCGGGTTAAGCGGCAACCCAAAGATTCTGGTTGTTGACGATGAACCGACCAACATTCGTGTTCTGACAGATGCTCTCAACGAGGACTACGACTTGGTGGTCGCATCCAGCGCTGCTGAAGCCATGAACATTCTTGAGCAAGGCGACAAACCCCACCTGATTCTGCTGGACATCATGATGCCGGGAACGGATGGGCTCCAGATGTGTCGCGACCTGAAAGCCAGACGTGATTTGCTGCATATACCGGTTATATTTATCACAGCCCTGAGCGACTCGAAATCAGAAGAGAAAGGGTATATAGCCGGCGCCGTTGACTATATCCACAAGCCTATCCGCTTGCCTGCCGTCAGGGCGCGAGTGCGCACGCACATTTCCCTCCGGGGAATGCTTGCTCACATCACGGCTCTGAATAGAGAACTCAAAGAACAGATTGAAAAACTGGCCAACTCGGGACAACCTGGCAATAACCTGTTCGAAAGAGTCTTCATGGCAACCTCGGAAGGCATTATCCTCTTGGACGCCAACAGCGCCGTCATCGCAGTGAACTCTGCGTTTTCCCGCATTACCGGGTATTCCGAAAAAGACGTACTCAATATGAGCTACGCGAATCTGAGCAAAGATATAGATACTCAATTGAACCTGGACAGCGTCTGCAAGCATCTAACGGAGCACGACCACTGGTCTGGAGAGCTTCATAGCCGGCGCAAATCCGGCGAGCTCTACCCGGAACTCCGAACCATCAGCACCATTCGCTCAACCAACAATGATGTCACGCACTACGTTGTCGTGTTTAATGATATATCCAGTGTAAAAGAGACAGAGCAGCGGCTGGAAGAACTGAAGTGGCGCGATCCGGTTACAGGCCTTTCAAACCGGGCTCTGTTCCTGACCCAGCTTGGTACCGTGCTGAAATTCTGCACTCATGGCGGTGTATCTACCGCTGTACTCGTGGTGGATATCAATAATTTCCGCTATATCAACGAAACCTTCGGTTTTAAATGCGGTGACCTGGTGATCAGAGAGTTCGCCAAACGCCTGCGCCGCGCTGTGTTCACTGACGACTCCATAGCCAGGCTGTCTGGCGACGAATTTGGCATTGTTCTGGCCCCTAAGCAGTGGGCCATTGATGACGCGTATCGGGTTGTATTAGGGCTGTACGATCGTATCCAGAGCAGTCTGACCGAACCCATTCAAACTGACGACAACCCTGCCGTCCATGTTGAAGTTACCGTTGGTGCCGCCCTATACCCGACTGAAAGCTCAAACTCACCCTCTTCCGCGCTGCAACATGCCGAAACCGCTCACCGCAGTGCCAAAGCGGTAAATCGGCCATTCGCGATTTTTGAAGATTCCATGAGTGATCGAATTCGCCACCAGCTACAGATTGAATCGGAGTTGAAGCGGGCGCTAGAGCGGGATGAGCTGGTGCTGTATGCACAGCCTCAACTGTCTCCAGAGAGGGTTCTCTACGGGCTTGAGATTCTGGTGCGCTGGAATCACCCCGAACGCGGTCTACTGGGCCCGGGCGAATTCATCCCTCTTGCGGAAAACACCCGGCAAATTGTGAAGGTCGAGCGCTGGATTCTACGCAAATCCATGGAAAAAATGGCAGAAGTTCATAGAACCCATCCCGAGCTTCGCTGCGCCATCAACATATCGATCAAGCACTTCGCAGAAGATGATTTTGTAGCGGCTGTGGAAAACCTGTTAGCCGCGTCCGGGTTTCCGGCTGAGCTACTTACCCTGGAACTTACAGAAAGTGTTTCAGCTGACAATCTGGAAGCCGTTATCCAAAAGATGCAGGCATTGCGCAGCCTGGGGTGCACCTTCTCACTGGATGATTTTGGAACCGGCTATTCGTCGCTATCCCGCTTGCAACGCCTGCCTATATCCGAGGTCAAAATTGATCGCAGCTTCGTGCTTTTAGCTCCCAATGAGCCCATGAACGCCAACATCGTTGCAATGGTTGTGAGGATTGGCGACACCATGGGCGCTCGCGTCGTTGCGGAGGGTGTCGAAACCCAAATTCATGCAGATTTTCTCGCAACTCTGCACCCTCACGTTTGCCTACAGGGTTACTTCTTCGGCGTTCCACAGCCTATTGAAACGTTTATGGACCCGGAAGAGCCACCGTTGAGCTGACTCTTCCGGGTTTCATTTAGCCTGCGGGGCGTCCTTGATCTGGCTGGCTGTAGTCGCAAACACCATCAGGGAAGATTTCATTCAGCCTCGTAATCTCGGGTTCCGTGAATGAAACGGTTCCGTAGGTGTCGTCGTTCAATGCTGTTTCAACCGACTTTAGCGCGCACTTGAAAATACTACCCTCGATAGGGCCACCCGCCACTATCCGAGAAGTAGTGTAGGTTTCAAATTCGGCAGTACAAGCGCCATCAGGCTGGTCATCAAGAATGCCGTTCCATACGCTGTCTCCCTTGGCGATAAGAGTACCGTCCGCTTTAAAGCAGCTATCTACCGCTGCCGCCGGCTTGTTGTCGGCGATACTCAGCTCGGGATTCTCACGCATATTCATCAGCCAGTCGTGCAGCACTCCCAGCGCATCCATCGTTGGGTCTGAGCTTTTATCCGGCCTCGGTCTGTTTCCATCCGAAGTGTCGGTTGGTCTGCCGTCGGTAAACCAGATTACCTGGTTACCTGAGTCTTCCATCTTGTTGATGATGCGCTGGCGCACTGAGAAGGACTGGTGACTGTTGTGCATATCCAGCACTTCCTCCAAGTAGTGCCTCCAATCTATAACCGGAATATTGAGCTGGCCGTCGAAGACCATCCCAACGTCATAGGCCGCCTGAATCGCTAACAAATCACCCTCAGTGCGAGGTGCTGGCGCCGTACCATCGGCACTCAGGTTCATGTTGCGGGAGCTCCAGGGGTCGAACTTGGTTGGATCAGCAAAGACGTCTGCTTCCGTACCAATAAACGGAAAGCCCTCCTGCACCATTTCGGAAGGATGTTTCCATCCGCCAACCTGCGCGTTCAGCTTGAGAAACTCGGTTTTGGTGATTTTGCCATCAACCAATGCTCCGAGGCCGTACTGTACGCCAACGTTGTCGTACAGAGTACGTGGGTCGCCGTTCTCATCAACGCCGTAGATATTTCGCAGGTCGTCATAATGAGACCATTCCACAGTACCCATCACGCCGGCTGGCTCCATACGTTCCTGATTATCCGCATACCCAAACGCAGGGTTCATCACCAAAGGCGTAAGCCCACGCCAAGCCGGGATGCACTCAGTCATTCCCGGCGCGGTACTGAACCCAAGCGTTTGCTTTGCACCCGCAAATGGATCCGGGTAGTCGTCGGTGGCATTTAACCCCACCAGCCAGGAGCGGTTTTTGGTGATCTGCCACTTGGCATTGCCCTTATCGGTTACGTCCATGTAGTACTCCAGCAACTCACAGTCACCGATGTGAATGGTCTGGGTGACCATGTCGGGATAGGAGTACTGGGGCATACCTGCATCCAGCAAGTCGGGATGATTCTGAGAATAGACGTACTGTTGGATAGCGCCACCAGATCCGCCGACGGACACGGTGTACTCAGGCACACCAAAGCGCTTGATGAAGTGTTCCTTCACCATCAATGCCGTTTCGCCACCCACCTGAAGGTTGTAGTGGGTGTCTGCTTTGGTACCGGTGGAATAAATAATGGCATAACCCTTCGCAAGGGCATCTGGGCGCAACGCTCGGCTGTTGCTAACACGGCCCTGTGAATGCCCTATGGCAACGCCGCCCTGAAAGTGGAACAGCAATCGGCCGTTCCAGTTTGCAGCCGATGTGTCATCCGGCTCATCCCCGAGATTGGCAAGTGTGGCAAAGCTGTATATGAACCGATTAATGGTACCTCGCTCCTGCCGAACAACGAAATCAACAGTGCGACCGTCGGTCAGTTCAGTGGTGGCCATGTCCGCCGGCCGGGGGCCTTCACCTGGAAGCGGCACCCAATCACCATCGGTTGTGCGATAGACAAACTCCACATAGGAATCGATCGAACAATCCTTGCTCAAACCTATCTTGTTCGCATCGCTATCCATAACCGGGAAGCCGGCATCGCCCGCGGTATCTACCAAAGGCTGCTTCCCCAGCTCGGTTGTAACGGTACATACAAACGGATATTGCTGTGGACCAGAAAAGATTGGGCCGCTCACAGGGAAAGCCGTCAGAATCAGATCGCTCACTGGCCCGGATTCGCTATGGTGCAACTCCAGCCGGTTTTCACCTTCAACGAGGCCCGCTACCAGAATCTCCGGGCCATTCCGCCCTGTCCTTACTTCCGGAGTGACCATCGCACCATTAAGCCAGAATTTCAGGCTGTTCATTTCTCTGGAAACGGCTGCTACGTCTCCCTCCAGGCCAATCAGTACCGTATCGCCACTGATCTGGTCTGGAGCGCTGGAAAGACTGACAAGATCAAGATCTGGCGGGCTTGAGGAACTATTACTGGAGCCACCAAAACAACCACTGAGCAGAAACACAGATATTCCGGCAATCGCTAAAGATTGCACTATCAGGCGAGTAAGCATCGAAAATACCCTCTTGGCGTTATTATTGTTACCGAGCGTTTTATCGAAGCTGGAAGCTGGTACTACACGAAAAAGCTATGTTTTTTTCTTTTCAAGACTAGTCCACCTTTCACCGAAGGTACAGTGCACCACCGGTATAGCGTAAATCTTCACACAGCCACCCAGACTTGATTTAGAACAATGACAACTATCGTCCGATCAGGCCTGTCGCGTTAATGTAGTGCAACCCCTCGTTATCTTCCAAACGAATACAAATACTGTTTTTAAAGCCCGCCTTTACTTGCTTTCGGTTGTCGGCTTTGATTAAGGTGTATTTGTAATGCATCAACAGGAAAAACTATGACGCCCACCATCGCCATTCTCCTGATCATTACCTTCGTGCTTTCCACGGTTGGTTTACTGCTACTGATCTGGTCTATCGCCAACAATCAGTTCAGCCATGGTCAGGCTGCGGCACGCACTATCTTCTCCCCAGGTGAAGAAGGCCACAGCGAAGACCCTGCGCGGCCTTCAGACCCGACGTTTACCGGCAACACCAGTGAGCAGACCGCAGCCATAGAGGCACGCTGGACAGCTGATCAATCCTCAAGAACAGCGGTCCTCACCTGGCTGAGCTCATCGGTTTTCTGGTTGCTTCTGGGCTCATTTTTTGGCCTGGCATCCTCCATCAAAATGCACCTCCCGGAATTTTTGACGGCCAGTGAGTTTCTTACCTTTGGCCGAATTCGCCCCGTACACCTGAACGCCGTTACTTATGGCTGGGCGTCTATGGCGGGCATTGGCGTAGCGCTTTTTCTGATTCCAAGATTGTTCAAAACCCCGTTAGTGGGCGGTAAGTACGCCGTTATTGGCGGCTTTATCTGGAATATCGGCCTGGTTCTGGGCTTGAGCGCCATCACGCTGGGGCTTTCTGATGGCGAGGAGTGGCTGGAGTTTCCCTGGCAAATCGACATTCTGTTTGTAGTGGGCGGTGCCCTGTGTGCCGTACCTTTGCTACTCACCGCCGCCAACCGGAAAGTGGAACACCTATATGTTACAAGCTGGTACCTGATGGCTGCGTTGGTGTGGTTTCCCTTTCTGTTCCTCATTGCCAACCTGCCTTTTGCCTTTCCGGGGGCCTCAGGCGCTACAGTAAACTGGTGGTTCGCTCATAACGTGCTTGGGCTCTGGGTAACACCCATCGGCAT
Source organism: Marinobacter sp. KMM 10035 (assembly GCF_046537445.1). Lineage (NCBI taxonomy): Bacteria > Pseudomonadati > Pseudomonadota > Gammaproteobacteria > Pseudomonadales > Marinobacteraceae > Marinobacter > Marinobacter sp. KMM 10035. Next base: position 282,165 of record NZ_JBBVMG010000001.1, read on the forward strand.
CGGCATTGCCTACTACATGATTCCTAAAATTCTTGGCCGGCCAATTATCTCCTATCAGTTATCGCTCATCGGCTTTTGGTCACTGGCCTTGTTCTATAGCCAGGTAGGTATCCACCACCTGATTGGCGGCCCCATTCCGACCTGGCTGGTCACGCTTTCAATTGTTCACAGCGTGATGATGTCGATCCCGGTGATTACCGTTGCCATCAACCATCACGGCACCATGATGGGCAACTTCAGTCGCCTGAAAGACTCCCCAACCCTGCGCTTTGTATGGATTGGTGCACTCATGTACACCGTGGCTTCGCTTCAAGGCTCTATGGAAGCTCTTCGCAGCATCAACGTGATAACGCACTTCACCCACTACACCGTGGCCCATGCGCATTTGGGCATGTACGCCTTCCTGAGCTTTATCCTGTTTGGCGCCGTGTATTTCATTATGCCTCGCCTGACGAACTGGGAATGGCCATGGCGCAAGCTGATCAGCCTGCACTTCTGGCTGGTGAGCATTGGCATTCTGATTTACGTGGTGTCGCTGACCATCGCAGGTTGGAAGCAAGGCGTTGCATTGCTTGATGCCGCCATGCCGTTCATGGACATAGTGAAAATGACACTGCCCGCACTTCAGGCCCGTACCGTTGGTGGTGCTCTGATGACACTGGGGCACCTGGTGTTCGCCTTCCACTTCATCGCCATGCTGATGCGCCGCGGTGCTGCCACTGAGCAACCGACCCTCTTCCGCCCAGCCACCAAGGAGAACGCTCAATGAAACGTGCTCTTGCAATCATGGTCGGCGCAGCTCTGATTCTATTGCTGGCCACGCTTACCCTAGTGGTTATGCCCTACCTGCAAATGTCTGCAGAACAGGTTCCGCCAGATCTCAAGCCTTACACGGAACAACAACAGCGTGGGCGGCAGGTCTATATCGCAAACGGCTGTGTCTACTGCCACAGCCAGCAGCCCCGAGACCCAAGCTTCGCACCGGGAGACAAAGACCGGGGATGGGGTCGTCCATCGGTGCCCGGCGACTACGCCTACGATGAACCTCACCTGCTGGGCACCATGCGTACCGGCCCGGATCTGTTCAACATTGGCGCTCGCCAGCCCAGCATCGACTGGCAGTTGATGCACCTGTACAACCCGAGGGCCATTATCAAAGGCAGCATCATGCCTTCCTACCCCTTCCTTTTCCGCCATGTGGAGGAACCGGCAGAAGGCGACAAGGTGGTGAATATACCACCGCCCTACGGCCCGGAAACCGGGAAAATTGTCGCCACTGAAGATGCGCTGGCCTTGGCGGAGTACATGCTCGCCCTTGACCACACGTACCCGGCACCGACTTTTCCGAAGAAACCGCCGAATTCCGATGAGCCCAAGGAGAACCGTGCGCCATGAACCAGCATGACCATCGCGCTCAATTTCGTGAAGCGCCCGAACCGGAAGAAGGCACACGCGCCACGCCAAAGATTGTATTGGCCTGGATCGCCGTACTGATTGTGTGGGGCGTGGGCTATTACGCCTGGCAGATTGGCAAGCCGATGCTGGGTGGTGACAGCCGCTCAGCGGTGGCAACGGTGCAGCAGGAGCCAAATCCTGCCGACAATTCTGCAGCTACCAGAGGCGCTGAAGCGTCAGGGAATTCAGATTCTGGCAGTAACACAGCGGCTGCAAAGCCTGACGGAAAGGCCATTTACAGCGCACAATGCAGCGCCTGCCATCAGGCAAACGGGCAGGGTGTGCCGGGTGCCTTCCCTCCACTGGCTGATAGCGAGTGGCTGGTCGCGGATGCGGCTATTCCGGTGGCGATCGTTCACGATGGTCTGCAGGGCAAAATTGAGGTTGCCGGCAATAGCTACCAAGGCGTCATGCCCAAATTCGGTGGCACTCTCTCCAATGCGGAACTGGCTGCTGTCCTGAGCTATGCCCGCAATGAATGGGGCAATAGCGCCAGCGAGATCGCCCCCTCCGCTGTCAGCGAACACACAGACCGTTTTGGTGACCGCGGAGACTGGTCTGCCGAGGAACTGAAGGAGGTTTTCGGGGAACCCTGAGATGGCCGCCAACAACGGGAGCACCGCACAGGAACATCATAATCAGGACATCCTGATGATTGAAGGGATGCGCTGTGGCAGCTGTGCGATCGCAGTTGAAGCCCTGCTGAAAAAGCAACCGGGGGTGAGTGACGCCGCCGTTAATTTCGCGGCAGACGTAGCAATGATTTGCTGGGACAAAGAAAAGCCCTCACTGGCGAATCTTCAGCAAGCTGTTGCTCGCTTGGGTTACAGATTGCACAGCTCGGTTGACCCGGACCGCAGCAAGCTCCAGGCGGAATCGGTGCGCAAGCATCTACAAAGGCGGCTGGCGGTTGCCGTGGTCTTTGGCATGTGGAGCATGATGCCGGCCTTGCTAATCTATCTCGCGCCCTTGGGTGCAGTAGAACCGGAAGTCCTATGGCCGCTCGCCATCGCCAGCGGTCTGTTCGCGGCGCCGGTATTGTTTTACTCAGGTTCTCACTTCTACCGGGTGGGCTGGCGCACTCTCCTTGCTGGCACACCGGGCCTCGACAGTCTTATCTTTCTGGCCGTCTTCGCTTCCAGCATCATCTCCACATGGCAGCTCTTTGCAGGCAGCTACCACGTGTATTTCGATGCGGCCGTTATGCTGATCACTTCCCAGCTGATCGCACGTTTGCTGGATACCAGCGTGCGCCGCCGCGCCTCGGAAATCATTCGCCGCTATCTTCAACAGGTGCCCGAGCAGGTCACACTCAAAGCCTCTGGCGGAACACGGGAAACCCGCCCAGCCAAAGACGTTAAAACCGGCGAGCGCATCATCCTCCAGGCCGGCGAACAACTGGCGCTGGATGGCCAGATTGTTCAAGGGCATGGCCAGGCCGACCTGTCCATGCTGACCGGGGAGCACATGCCACAACCTCTTGGGCCGGGCGCAGACATGCTGGCAGGCTGTCAATTGGTTGAAGGTGAGCTGGAACTGGTGGTAACAGCAAACATTGGTCAGCGCCGCATCGACCAGTTGTCACGCTCCATCAGCGCCTTGCTCAGCCGTAAAACCACTTTGCAGCGGCTCACCGATCGTATTGCCCGCATCCTATTACCGGTTATTGTGATCGCAGCCACACTGGCTGTGGGACTAGCCCTTGTTCAAGGCGTTCCGATGCCAGAGGCAGCGGCCCGTGGGCTGGCGGTTATGATCATCAGTTGCCCCTGCGCTCTTAGCCTGGCGATCCCGTTGGTGATCACCATGGGCCATGCCACTATGATCAGTCGCGGTATTGTATTGCAGGACCCCGCGGCACTTGAGGCGGCGGCCGACGTGGGCGCGATTGTTTTTGATAAAACCGGCACATTAACCACGGGCGAGCCCAGCGTCGACAGCATCGCGCCGGCCGGCCAATGGACGGACGATGAATTGCTGAAACTGGCACAAGACACGCTCAGTGAATCAGCGCACCCGGTTGCCCGGGGGCTGATGGCGAAAACGACATTGCCGCTTGCCCTCGCTCCAGACGGAACACGGGAGAGCTTCGCCGGCGCCGGTACTCGCTGGATAAACAAAGGGAACACTGCCCTGGCCGGGCGCGCCAGTTGGCTTCGGGAACAGGGGGTCGATGTGCCACCTACCGAAGATACCGGAATGGGCGTTCATCTCGCTTTCAATGGTCTCTACGCGGGCAAGATCGGGTTTCAGGAAACCCTCAGACCGGAATCGGCAGCCACTATTCGCCGGCTGATCAACCAGGGTTACGCTATTTACATACTCAGTGGTGATACCCGAAAAGCCTGTCTCGATCTGGCCATGCGCTTGGGTGTTCCACCCGAGCATGTGCTCGCGGAGTATTCCCCCGAGCAAAAACACCGCTTTATCGACAATCTGGAGAAACAGACACCCACCGTATTCGTGGGGGACGGCCTCAACGATGGTTTGGCCTTGGCCGGCGCCAGACTGGGTATTGCTGTAGGAAATGCCGCCTCTGCCACAGGTGCAGCAGCGGCTGTCTACCTTACAGAAAGCATCGACAAAGTGCCCGCCACTCTGCAATTGGCGCAACGAGCCCGAAAGCTCATGTACCAGAACCTCTTCTGGGCAGTGGGTTATAACGCGCTGGTGATTCCCCTGGCGGTTATGGGCTGGATTCAGCCGGTTATCGCGGCCGTGGCCATGTCTCTCAGCAGCCTCTGTGTTCTGCTCAATAGCCTGCGCATGCAAAAACAGGTTGCCGGTGATGCACCAGACAGCACCCCTGCGGTCAGCCAGACAACTGCGCCGGCCTGAACGACCGCACCAAACCCATGAATGTAATGGCCCATGCAACAAGCGCAAGGTAGAAAAAGCTGATGGGAATAAAGTCCAGAAAGTGAAAGCCCAGAGCGGCCGCCCGGCCAGGGTGAAATCCGTCAACATGGTAAATTGGCTGCCAAGCACACTGGAGCCAGCAGACAGCGTAAAAAAAACCAGGGCTACGAAGATGGTCTATCACATCGAGGAAAAACGCCTGACGGAAGAGCACCAAGCGCGAGAGTGTGGGCGGTTAAGGAGATACCATCACCATGCCAAAATAAGCCGGCGACAAGCCTTTCAAATCCTGAGCTACACTCCTTTTACCTACACTCATCTAACTGCCTGCTCCCCGGCTATGCAAACTTCAGGTCAAACTGCAGTTTAGTTCAGAGCCGGGCTGGTTCAACTCTGGCGCGGCAACATGACCCACCCTTGCCTTTAAATCCAAAGGTGCTATGGTGCCGGCAACCTCAGTGAAGGAGCTTTCCATAGTTTCTTTATGCCTCCTTTCGATTTCCTTTAATTAGCCGGTGAGCAGAGATACAGACATGATGATGAATGTGGGTTTTAACCTGGGTTCACGTGATATCGCAACGCTTAATGCAAAACTGGGAAGGCTTTACAGAAACCCCGTTATTCCCCCCGAAAACACTGCCATGATTGGCAGCACGGTAACGCTGATCAACTGCCTGGACTCATCGGAACTTACCTTTCGCCTAACAGATTCTGGCTCCTGCCCGGAAGCCGAAAAAGATGACGTCTGCATAGGCTCACCATTCGGGCTTGCGCTGCTCGGCACCACGCCGGGAAGCGTGGTTAAACTGGGGTCGGGCAATGAAGAAGGGCACGCGGTTGTGCTCAAAATATCTGGCTGACGTAGCCTGGCCCAAACTACCACTCTCCCTTTCGCTTTCCTGCAAAGTCTCTCAGCCGGGCCGTTACGAGACGTATCGTATGTCGTAATTGACACCGGCACGCCTGAGTGACATGTTTGCATCGGTCTCATACAAACAACAATAAACAGCGTCGAGTATTTTAAGCATGCTGATTTTGACCGGCTTTGGTCTGGCTTGTCTGGTTATTCTTCTGATCGCAACAACCCGGGAACTGCAACATTCATCTGCAGCGCGGGTATTCGCGGTTTTTCTCATCGCCAGTTTCGGTTTTCTGCTCCACCCGCTCACGCCTGTTCACTGGCAGTGGCTCACCCTGAACCTGCAAGGCATGCTGCCGGCCCTGTTCTGGTTTCTCTGCCAGGCAACCTTCCGCCAGCGGTTAAACGTGTTTTCCGTGTGGAGCGCGATGGCACTCTATAGTGTGATTGCTCCCTCCATAGCAAGGTTATTTTCCACCCATCAGAGCGCGAAAGGGCTTCTGCTTTTCTTTGGCTGGGATCTGGGGGAAGTGTTCGAGTTCTTTATCATCGCCAACGGATTTTGGGCGGTTATCGCTGATTGGTCGGCTGATCTGGTGGAACCCCGCCGAAAGCTTCGCGCGTTCGTTCTGGTTGTTGCCGGCACCGCCGTGGCACTTGTAGCTTTGGCATTCAATCTGGACGCTGCCTATGCCGTTAACCGGGCACTGGTGGTTTCGGTTACGGGAGTTGCTATAGCGACCTTCCTTCTAAAAGGCCGGTTCAGCGACCTCTCGTTCCGCAGCGGCCCTCCCCCGATTGTGAAAACCGAACACCCCGTGCAGGCACCGGAAACCGACACCCAGGCACCCCCCCAACATGAGCACATAGCTCGCCTCACAAGCCTGATGGACGAAAGGTATTACCGTACAGAACACCTGACGTTGAAAATGCTGGCGGGAAAACTCGAACTTCCGGAATATCGCACTCGGGCGCTGATCAACAAGCAATTGGGCTATCGCAACTTTAACGACTACATTAACCAGCTCCGAATTGCTGAAGCTTCAGAGCGCCTGATCGCCGAACCAGAGACGCCAATCCTCAATATTGCGCTGGATGTGGGGTACCGAACCCTGAGCTCGTTCAACCGAGCGTTCCGGGAAATCCAGCAGTGTACGCCTACTGAATTTCGCCAAAAAAGTACAAACACCTGACTCCACAGGCTGTGCACTTTTTGTAATTTTCACATTTTACCCAGCCGATATAACTTCACGCCATCCCTTGTGCCAGAAGGCATCGAAGTTTTTGCACACCACCTGCTGCATTCTGCGCAGCTGTTTTACTCGTGATATTCATCAATCCTGCTTAATTTATTGTTCAGCCGCGCTGTTCTTTTTTTCAGAGCCGCCCGGCGCGCAAGAAATACACAAAAACAAAATCTTAAGCACCCGGAGTTGGTATGCAGGCTAAAAGAAGTCACATCAGCGTCAACAGAAAGGCCCTTTTACTCGCGGGGATTGTGCCCGCACTGCTGCTGGCAGGTTGTGGGGGAAGCAGTAAAAACGACTCACCGCCTGCCGTCACGTTCCCGGAAGGTGCCATCATGCTACCTGCCGATGACACCCTCACCACGGAAGCTAAAAACGCTTTCATCAATGCCAAATCCGGAGACGTTATCGTATTCCCGGAAGGTAAATTTTCGATTCAAGGCACACTTATCTTTGATGCAGACTCTGACGGCGATGGCACGCCTGTTGATAACATCACCATCACCGGCTACGGAATGGGCAAAACCATTCTGAATTTCGAGAATTCAAGTGGTGGCGACGGCCTGTTTGTCCAGAACGGAAAAGACGTAACCATCAAGGATCTTGGGGTTTACGAGGCAGCTTCCAACGCCATCAAGTTCAAAAATACGGACGGCATTATTCTGAAGTCCGTTGCAACTGTGTGGGAAGGTGAACTTAACGACCAAAACGGTGCCTATGGCCTTTACCCGGTTGAATCCAAAAACATTCTTATTGAAGACTCATACGTGCGTGGGTCTGCCGACGCAGGCATTTACGTTGGCCAGTCCGAAAACATTGTGGTGCGCCGGAATATTGCCGAAGAGAACGTGGCAGGTATCGAGATTGAGAACTCGATCAACGCAGACGTATACGACAACATCGCCCGCAAGAATACTGGTGGCATTCTGATATTCGATCTGCCCATTGGTAATGAGATTTACGGCACCAACGTGCGGGTTTTCGATAACGACGTGCTGAGCAACAACGAAGTAAACTTTGCGAAAGTAGGGGACTTTGAAGGTGGCGTTCACATTGTACCACCTGGAACCGGCATCATTGTGCTGTCTACAAACGATGTTGAGATCTACAAGAACCGCATCACGAATCACAAGACCACGTCAGTCGTCACAACCAGTTACTACATTGCAGACGAGAACCTAGGCTACGCAAATCCCAAATATACCACTGCAATTGATGATGGCTGGGAAGCGGTGCCACGCAATATTTCGATCCACGATAACGAGATCGAAAACTCAAGCTACGAGCCAACCGGCGACCTAATCACCGATATCATCGGTGGCTACACCGCTTTCCACGGTGCCTTCCCCGCCATTTTGTACGACGGCCTTGGTGAGCTAGTAGCCTATGTTGGGGCAGATGCAGCCACAGCAGGAGCGCCTTTCAGCCAAGGAGACTACATCTGTTCTGCGAACAATGGCAGCGTGAGCCACGGGGTTGTGTTTGACCCTGAGGGTGATGGCAGCAAACTCGCAGATGGCGCCATGCCAGACTTCCTGTTCGAAGCTAGCCAAACCAACCTGATGGCATGCGCCACCATGCCTGCAGCGCTCAGTCCTTCAAAAGCAACCATCAATGGCATCAACTACGGCTGCGGCGAGGACGACGCAAGCGATCCAAGCTCCGCATCCTGCGCACTGTAAAAACGACGAGGCCCACACCATGTGGGCCTCGCCTTCCTTTTTGAAACAGGCTTGCGAACTTAGCCGGAAGCCTGCTGGAGTGGCCCTATGACCCTGAAAAAAACCAACTACCTGTTAACAGGTCTATCCCTAGCGGGCTTTTTGTTACTGACAGCTTGTGGCGGCGGAGATGATGATGGCACTACTGGCGGCGCCACTGATGTCTGTGAAACGGCCGGAGAAGGCATCAATATCGATGCTCTTATGACCACAAACTGCAAGTATCTGAGCAATTATCGACTATTTGAAGATCCGTCCAACCCCACAGCTAACCCAACAGATAACGGCACCCCCTACGATCTGACAACCGCTCTCTTTACGGACTACACGAGTAAATACCGGTTTGTTTTCGTGCCAGAAGGTAAAAAAGCCCAATACTCGACCAACGAGGTTTTCGAGTTTCCTGTAGGCACGGTTATCACCAAAACCTTTGCACTCCCAGCTGACACTGCCTTTCGTGGCCGGGAGAACGAAACCCTGCTGGAAACCCGATTATTGATCCACCGGGAGAGTGGGTGGACTGCTCTACCCTATGTCTGGAACGCTAGCGCCACTATCGCCGAGTTTAAAAGTGCAGGGGCATTCCTGCCTGTTTCGCTGGTCCACAACGGTGAGCAACAAGACTTCACCTATGAGGTTCCGGACACCAACATGTGCAAGCAGTGCCATCAATTTGATGTCGCTGGCACCAGCAGGTTCATGCCGATCGGGCCCAAAGCTCGCTTGCTGAATAGACCCTATGACTATCCTCAGGGCTCAGAGAACCAGCTTACCTACTGGCAAACTGCAGGGTTTCTGGAAGGCCTGCCAGCTGACCTGACAAGCATCGACACCATACCTGCATACACAGATGCAGATGCCCAACTATTGCCAACCAAAACCGACGATGAGTTGATGGATCTGGCAAAAGGTTATCTGGACATAAACTGCGCCCACTGCCACCGTCCTGAAGGTGGTGCCAGCAACACCGGTCTGAACCTGGAATATTGGCGTTCTTATAACGACCACAAGCCACAGCATGGCTACTGCAAAGAACCGGTGGCCTACCGAGGCAGTGACGGACTCAATGTCGACCTGGTACCAGGCGATGCTGAAAGTTCTATTCTGCACTACCGAATAAACACAACGCAGCCTCGCCATCGCATGCCGGAAATTGGACGAGCGTTAGTGCACGAGGAGGGCGTTGCGCTGGTTGCCTCATGGATTGATAGTTTACCAGGCTCTTGCACCCCCTGATGCTCAGCCCCGTTGTGCAAGGATGCCTGGGGCCCAGTTTTCCCACTTCACCATCTTCAACTATAGTGAGCAGACTCCCTCAACGAAGCTTTGAACATGCCGACAGCTGATCAACATTTTCGATGGACACACGCTTTCATCGTCGCGCTTTCCGGCCTATTCGTATTTTTTCTGTACGCAGTTTTCACCATCACTCTAGCGGTTCAAAGCACTCTTGCTTCCCAATCTGAAAAGCTGAACGCCCTCACTTCCGAAGCTTCGAAAATAGCCCTGGAGAGCCGTTTGATTATTAATCGCCTTAACGGCCAAGGGTTTGATCACTGCAACGACGAGATGCTGCAAGCCATGCAACGGGAACTTTTTCTTGCGAGTCGTGTGAAAGATATCGGTTTTGTAAAAGACAATGCCGTGCTGTGCACAACTGGCCAAGGGGTTTTGCAAACACCTTTTAAGCAAGGCCCTTGGGACTTCACTGGCAGAAACGGCTTCAAATTCCGACCCGACGCTCAACTTGTTCTTTTCGATGGAGAAATTACTGCGCCTATCATCCAGAAGGGCCATTTCAATGTAATTTTCGATACCCGGTGGCTCGAGCGATTAGCTTCCAATAGCAACCGCTGGCAAGTGGTATATCGCAGCAGTCAGTCAGACACCCGACATGCTTACGGGAGCCGCGGAGTGTTTCGCAATCTGGGCGTGAAATCCGGGCACGTTGTCACGCCAACAACCACATACTCAGAGGCCTGCAGCAACGATATTCCATACTGTGCAGGCCTTGAGATAGAGCACGCAGATCTCTTGGCTCAAAACCCGTCGCTCGCGGTATTTCTGGGCATTACCGGCCTGGTATTAGGCTCGGGTTCAAGCCTTGTAGGCTGGTTGCTTTTAAAAAGACGGCTCAGCACAGGGCAAAGGACAATCAGAGGTTTACAGCACAACGCCTACTTCCCTCTCTATCAACCTATCGTCGATCTGAAGAGTGGCAAAATTATTGGGTGCGAGGTGCTGGCCCGGTTTCACGATGCGGTTGGCCCCCTTTACCCGGATGAGTTCATCCCAACGTTAGCTAAAGCGGGTCAAAGTTGGCCATTTACCCAACTGATCATGCAGAAAACCCTGGACGACCTGCACTCCATGACCGGGCTGCCCGACGGGTTCAAGGTAAACATCAATCTATTTCCATCAGATATTGCCCAGAGCAGGTTGACGGACGCCGATATTCCCCTAGCCCTTTCGGCATCAAGGTTTAATATCGCTTTCGAAATCACCGAAGACGAACACCTGGATACAGCCACCGCAAAAGACTGCATCCAGTGGATCAAAAAAAATGGCTTTGAGCTGGCAGTAGACGACTTTGGTACCGGTTATTCCAACCTTTCCAAGGTGCGGGATCTGGGTTGCAACACGCTGAAAATTGACCGCAGTTTTGTATTTGATATCGATACCGGCGGGCTGGGAGCAGCGCTTGTGCCGTTAATGGTGCGTATTGCAAACGAGCTGGGCATGGATGTTGTTGCCGAGGGAGTGGAAACAAGCGCACAAGCAGCAGTTATTGCAGAAATGGGCGTACGGCTGGCTCAGGGCTGGGCATTTGGCAAACCCATGTCAGCAATTCAATTGGAAGAACTCGTAGGCACAACACTCCGACCCAACCAGCGCACTTGATCGGATTTCCTGTTCATCTCTCTCAAAATGCTCCGTTTGAAGTAATGGACGCGAACATCTAGATTTAAAGCACATCTTGTACCGCCGGTTTTGGCACGGCACTCACATCCATTCAGGACATTATTCATGGCACTTAAACTGAATATCGTAATTTGCAGCACACGCCCTGGCCGTATTGGCCCATCCATCGCAACCTGGTTTCACGAGTTTGCGACAAACAACTCCAGCTTCGACTGCGAACTAATAGATTTGGCTGACTTTGATCTTCCCGTTTACAACGAAGCCAACCACCCGCGCTCAGGCATTTATGAACACGAACATACGAAACGCTGGTCTGAAAGCGTTAACTCAGCCGATGCCTTTGTGTTTGTAACGCCAGAATACAACTACTGCCCACCGCCAGCCTTTGTGAACGCTCTGAATTACGTTTACACAGAATGGAACTACAAGCCCTGCGGCTTCGTTAGCTATGGCGGCGCTGCGGGCGGTATTCGCGCAGCAACACTGGCTCGCCAGCTGGTCAATACCCTGAAGATGATGCCGATGGTTGAAGGCGTGATGGTGCCCATGGCCTGGAACCACCTGGACGACAACAAGGTGTTCAGCTCCAACGAGCACATCGACCATTCAGCAACAACTATGCTGACAGAAATGGAGAAGTGGGCAACAGCCCTGAAGACAATGCGCTAATAGGCGCTGGGCAATACGGCTTGAGCAACGGAGCCCCTTGAGGGCTCCGTGCTTGGCCTATCAAAACAGGTGGGCGTTAAACCACATATGGGTTGCAATGGATGCTGCGTATCCAAGGGCAATCACTGGCGTCCAGCGCAGGTGTGACATAAGGGTATAGTAACCCCTCGCCTGGCCCATCAGCGCGACACCTGCGGCAGAACCAATCGACAACATAGATCCACCCACCCCTGCAGTCAGCGTAACCAGAAGCCACTGGCCATGGGACATATCCGGCCCCATTGAAAGCACCGCAAACATCACCGGGATGTTATCCACGATGGCTGAGATCACACCCACCGCAATGTTCGCACCCGTTGCATTCCAGTCGGTATACAGCAACTGGGAAATCTCGGCGAGGTAGCCGATATACCCAAGCCCGCCCACACACAGCACAACCCCGTAAAAGAACAGTAGCGTATCCCACTCTGTGCGTGCCATTGGGTTGAATATGTCGAAAGGCACCGCCTTGTCGAGCCGTGCGAGCAGGCGTGTATTCTGATGGTTTTCAGCCCAAACCCGCTCACGGGCAACGCCACGCTTGAAGCTGAGTTGCAGGTAATAACTCAGGAGCTGAAGATAGGCGAGGCCCATCATCATGCCTACCACTGCGGGCAGATGCAGGAAGTTGTGGCCTAGCACGGCTGTGGTAATCGTGAGCAAAAACAGCACCACTGTGCGACGAGCGCCACGCTTCATGATTACGGGATCCGATGCATCCTGAGGCTGTTCGCGGGGGATAGCAAAGCTCATGATAATGGCTGGCACGAGGAAGTTAACAGCCGACGGAATAAACAGCCTGAAGAACTCCGTAAACTCAACCACACCCTTCTGCCAAACCATTAGTGTGGTGATATCACCAAACGGCGAGAAGGCACCACCGGCGTTGGCTGCGACCACAATATTGATACAACCGAGACCGATAAATCTTGGGCTGTTTTCACCGACTTTCAGCAGCACAGCACACATCAATAGAGCGGTAGTCAGGTTGTCTGCAATAGGCGATATGAAGAATGCCAACAGGCCGGTAATCCAGAACAGGCTGAGATAGCTAAAGCCTCTGCTTACCAGCCAGCCACGCAAGGCATCAAACAGCTGACGCTCCTCCATGGCATTTATGTAAGTCATGGCCACCAGCAGGAATAGAAGGAGCTCTGAGTATTCCAGCAGGTTGTGTTTCAACGCTGCGTTAGCGCTTTCCGTATCGCCACTCATGGCCGCCGCGCCGGCAACCAGGAACCAGATCAATCCCGCCGCCAGCAACACCGGCTTGGATTTGCGCAAGTGTAGCTTTTCTTCCAGCATCACAAACGCCATGGCGATGACAAAGATGATGATAGAAATATAGCCAACCGGATGATGGGTAAGGCTTTGAGCATTGGATTCTGCAGCGCTGGCCAGCGCACTGAAACCAAATGAGAAGACTGCAAAAAAGACTAAGGCTACTTTTGCAAAAATGCTGGAAGGGACAATTACACGGTTGGAACAACGCCGGAACGGCAATTTTTCGGAACTACTGTTTTCAGTCATGGGATCTGGCTCAAAAGTTTGGGGCGCACATTATCAATCAAAGTGCACTTTACGCACCATAGCTTCCGTCAAGTCGACGTGATCTAAGTCGTTCGTAAGCTATTATATTTTTCATCCCGCCCAGCGCGTTTACTTTTTGAGCCTTGCCCAGCCGCTAATCAGCCCTGTTTTTCTCCCAAATGGTCAGTTCGGAAAAGCTGTGCTGAAATTTGTTGCGCGTTTCACGAATTACAAAAGGCAGGCTTCGGGTCTCCTTCATCAAGGTGAAGTGCGGCGCCAGCATATCTTGCAACCCCTGGAAGGTGCTGTAGTCCTCCCCATCTTTCTGGTAGCCCCCCACCCACTTTTCTTTAGGTGTGTACTCTTTCAGCCAAGTGTAAGGAGAGGCAATCAGCAGGAGCCCGTTGTCACTCATGCGCTCGTGAATGCGGGTTAAAAAGAGTGAAGGGTCGTAAAGCCGGTCGATAAGGTTACCCGCCAGCACCAGGTCGTACCCTGTGAACTCAGGCTTCAGGTCGCAAGCGTCGCCCTGATGGAACGCCACCCGCTCAGCAGTCTCTTCCAGGTCCAAAGACGCGAGAGTACGCTCCTGATACGTCACCAGTGAGCCTTCTTCCGGCCGGGCGTAGCGAACCACTTTATCTCTGGCCATCACCTGGCACTGCTCCACAAACTTGGTGGAGAAGTCGATGCCATCCACATGCGCAAACACCCGGGCCAACTCAAAACTGGTGCGCCCACAGGCACAGCCAATATCCAGAGCTTTCCCCATAGTGCGCCCGTCCATGGCCTCAATAGCTACTCTTGCCAGGCCCCTGGGAAAGTTGGCTTCGCCATGCCACTGCTCACCAAAGTGAAACTCCAGGTACTGGGCCAGTGTGGTGTCGTCTTCATAATAGGCACTTTGCTGCACAATGGTTTCCTTCTCTGTAGTGGAGCTTCAAATGCTATCCTAGCACTATGAACAATTATCCTGACTACTCATTACTCGAACTCGCTTCGGTTCGCGAAGGCGATACCGTTGGCAACACACTGGCGAACAGCGTGGCTTACGCCCAGCATGCCGAAAGTCTCGGCTTCAAGCGGTTCTGGCTGGCTGAGCACCATAATATGGAGGGTATCAGTAGCTCCGCGACCTCTGTACTAATTGGTCTCATCGCAGGTAAAACCCAAACCATTCGGGTTGGCTCCGGCGGTGTAATGCTGCCTAACCACCCACCTCTGGTGATTGCAGAGCAATTCGGAACGCTCGAAAGCATTTACCCCGGCCGCATTGACTTGGGCCTTGGCCGGGCGCCAGGCACTGACCAAATAACGGCTCGTGCCCTGCGCCGGGACGGATTGGGTGCGGAGCAGTTCCCGGAAGATGTTGCGCAATTACAGTCTCTGCTTGGCCCCCTCAAGCCCGGCCAAGCCGTTAAGGCTATTCCTGGTGCAGGCACAAAGGTGCCGATATGGCTGCTTGGCTCCAGTCTCTACAGCGCACAGCTAGCGGCTATGCGCGGCCTACCCTATGCCTTTGCCGGGCATTTTGCTCCGCGCCTGTACCGTGAGGCTCTGAAGGTGTACCAGGATAACTTCCAGCCTTCCGATCAGCTGCAAAAGCCTTACAGCATGCTGGCGGTTCCCGCCGTACCTGCTGCAAGCACCGAGGAAGCAAAGTACCTTGCGACCACCAGCTACCAGAGAATTCTGGCGCTTTTCCGGGGACAGCCCCTTTGGATGAAAGAGCCGGTGGAATCAATGGATGGCCTTTGGAACCCAGCTGAACATGCGACGGTTAAGGATTTTCTGGGACTGCAACTGCTTGGCGATGCCGCGGCTATCAAAACCCAAATCAACGAACTACTGGCCAGTGTGGACGTGGATGAGCTTATGTTTACCGTGGATATTTATGATCCAGAAAAACGGCGGCATGCACTCGACATACTTAATGGAACCCGGGAAGACTAAAGCGCCATGAATAAAAGCATTACACACATTTTCCTCTCCCATGGTATGGAGAGCGGTCCCGGCGGAACCAAAATTCAGGCCCTCAAAGCCTTGGCCGAGTCCTTTGAAGACGTCCGGGCGCACGCCATAGACCATAGAAGCACCAAAGACCCGGCCACTCGCCTTACCCAGATGCAAGACGCCATAGCCGCCAGTGGCGCAGATCCCCGCAACATTATTCTTGCGGGCTCCAGCATGGGTGGCTGGGTTTGCGCACAAACCAGTGAGCAAACCCCGTTCCTGGGTTGCTTTCTGCTGGCACCGGCGTTGGCAATGGAGGGCTACCCGCAATCCAGCCCACGCATACAAGCCAAACATGTGCAGATCATCCACGGCTGGGATGACGACGTAGTTCCCCCAATGCCCGTTATTGAGCTAGCCCGAAAACAGGGATTGCCAGCGCTGCTACTCCCCGATGGTCACCGCCTTGCAAACAGCCTTGAACGGATCACCAAGGAGTTCCAGGGATTCCTTTCAAGAGCCGGCATCCAGTAATCGCACACATATTGGCCAATATGGAACCAAACAGGCCATTTTCTTGCGAAAGTCGGTAAGTTTTGCCAGTCTCTACTAATGTAACAATAAATGTCTGAAGAAAAATGAACGGAGAAAACCCGATGAGCAGCATGAGAAAACTCAAGAAACTGGCCGGAATTTCAGCGTTCGCATTCGCGGCAATGACCGCAGCAAACTCCGTGAACGCAGCCAACTGGCGCTACGCTCACGAAGAGTATGAAGGCGACGTACAGGATGTATACGCATATAAATTCAAGGAATACATCGAAGAGAACTCTGACCATTCCCTCCAGATTTATCGTTTTGGCGAGCTGGGTGAGTCTGATGACATCATGGAACAAACCCAGGCAGGCATTCTGAACTTTGTTAACCAGTCGCCTGGCTTTACCGGTGCTCTGATTCCTGAAGCACAGATCTTCTTTATCCCTTACCTGATGCCCACAGACATAAGCACGGTTATTGATTTCTTCCGTGAGAGCAAGGCCATCAACGAAGACTTTCCGAAGCTTTATGCCGAGAAAGGCCTTGAGCTTCTGCAGATGTACCCGGAAGGCGAGTTTGTTATCACGCTGGATGAGCCAGTCACAACGCCCGAAGGCATGAAAAACAAGAAGATCCGGGTTATGACCAACCCACTGTTGTCTGAAACCTACTCTGCGTTCGGCGCAACACCAACGCCACTGCCCTGGGGCGAAGTTTACGGTGCTCTGCAGACCAACATGATCAACGGTCAGGAAAACCCGATTTTCTGGATCGAGTCAGGCGGGCTATACGAGGTGTCACCTAATCTGATCTACACAGGTCACGGCTGGTTTACCACTGCGGCAATGGCCAACAAGGACTTCTACGACGGCTTGTCAAAAGAAGACCAGAAGCTCATCCAGGATGCAGCAGACTATGCTTTTGAAAAAATCATCACCCATATCGATGGTTTGGCGGATGAAGCTCTCGCGAAAATCCAGGCCGCCAGTGACGAAGTTACTGTCACGCGCCTGAACGAAGAGCAGATCAAAGCTTTCAAAGCTCGCGCTCCTCAAGTTGAGAAAAAGTTCATTGAGATGACTGGCAAGGGCGGCGAACAACTGCTAAACCAGTTCAAGAAAGACCTGAAAGAAGTGCAAAAGTAATATTCTTGCATTGCTCCTGTGTCCGTCGGCACTCGCCGGCGGACACTCCATAGAACCAACCCCGCCCCGCCAAGCGTTAGTGACCGGTCGGGAGCGACATGAACCGGAGCAGATCCCATGTCGGAGAACACCCCGGAGATAGATGACGATACCGGTCCTTTTGAGTCCGGTCTGCCCGGGTTTCTGGGAACCATAGACGGCTGGATTGCCAATGCCGAGGCCGTCATATTGGCCGCAGGTATTATCCTCATGGCCATCAATACCGTTGTAAACGTTATTGCGCGATTTGTGTTTGGAGAGGGCTTTTTCTTCTCGGGCGAAATCAATCGCATCCTGATTATTCTCGTGACCTTTGCCGGCATCGGGTACGCGGCGCGTTACGGGCGTCACATTCGAATGTCTGCGGTTTACGATGCACTACCAGCCAAAGGCCGCAAGGTGCTGATGATCTTCATCTCCCTGTTTACTTCTGCGGTAATGTTCTTCCTGTGCTACCACTCCTACGGATACATCGAGACTCTTTACAGCCGTGGCCGTATTTTGCCGGCGTTGGGTTTTGAGATCTGGTGGATTTATATCTGGGTGCCTGTGGGCTTTGCCGTGACTGGCATTCAGTATTTCCTCACAGCAATCAAGAACTTCACTACTGAGGATGTTTATCTCTCCACCGGAGTGATCGACGGATACGCTGATTCAGAATCGGAAGTCTGATCCGGTTTTACACCGGGCACGATAAAAAAGGGCACACCTATGGCGACTATTTTAATGATCATCATGATCGGGCTACTGCTGCTCGGTTTCCCGATGATGATCCCACTGACGACCGCCGCCGTCGTTGGCTTTGTAATGATGTTCGATGGCTTCGGCCAAATGGGCACCTTCATTCAGCAGATGATGGGGGGTATTCGACCCGCTTCATTGATTGCCGTACCCATGTTCATTCTCGCTGCAGACATAATGACTCGTGGCCAGTCTGCGGACAGATTGATCAACATGGTTATGGCCTTTATCGGCCATATTAAGGGCGGCTTGGCGATCAGTACCGCAACTTCCTGCACCCTCTTCGGCGCGGTTTCCGGCTCTACCCAGGCGACCGTTGTGGCGGTTGGCTCGCCATTACGCCCAAAAATGCTCAAGGCCGGTTATTCCGATTCGTTTACGCTGGCCTTGATCATTAACGCCAGTGACATTGCCTTCCTGATTCCTCCCAGCATCGGCATGATTATCTATGGAGTTATCTCCCAAACCTCCATTGCAGAGCTGTTCATTGCGGGGGTCGGCCCGGGCATCCTGATCCTGTTCATGTTCTCGCTTTACTGCCTGTTCTACGCCTACAAAAACAACGTACCCACGGAGCCTAAGGCAAGCTGGCGCCAGCGGGCACTTTCGGTTCGTGATGCCAGTTGGCCATTGTTTTTCCCGGTTATCATTGTGGGTGGTATCTATGGCGGTATTTTCAGCCCTACAGAGGCTGCAGCGGTGTGCGTACTCTATGCATTCCTGTTGGAATTCATCATATTCCGCTCCCTGAAGATTGGTGAAGTTTACAAGATTGCCAAATCTACCGGCCTGATCACCGCCGTGGTCTTTATTCTGGTGGCCGTAGGTAACGGTTTCTCCTGGATCATTTCCTTTGCCCAGATCCCCCAGGCAATCCTGGAGTCTGTGGGTGTAAACGAAGCCGGCCCGGTGGGCGTGCTTATCGCTATCTGTGTGGCCTTCTTTGTCGCCTGCATGTTTGTAGACCCCATTGTCGTCATCCTGGTATTAACGCCAATATTCGCTCCTGCCATTCAGGCAACCGGGTTGGACCCAGTGCTGGTGGGCGTACTCATCACCCTGCAGGTTGCAATCGGATCGGCAACGCCGCCGTTTGGCTGTGACATCTTCACAGCCATTGCGATCTTCAAGCGGCCTTACCTTGAAGTTATCCGGGGCACGCCTCCGTTTATTTTCATGCTGATCCTGGCGGCTGGGCTGATCATTGCCTTCCCGCAAATCGCTCTGTTCCTGCGTGACCTTGCCTTTGCAGACTGACGCACACCTGGATCTGAATTTATAAGGAGACAAGCATGTTCAAACGGATACTGGTGGCGGTGGATGGGTCCAAAACCTCACTCAAGGCACTGGATAAGGCTATCGGGTTTCAAAAACTGATGCCTGAAACCGAGATCTTCATTCTCTGCGTGTACAAACACCACAGCCTGTTCGAAGCGTCTCTCTCCATTGGCAGGCCTGCGGATATGGATATTCCAGACAAAGTGCTGTCTGATTACGCTAAAGAAGTGGTCAAACATGCCAAGGATATGGCTATCGACCACGGAGCAACGAAGATTCGCGGCTTTGTGAAATCCGGGCGTCCATCAAAGGTTATTGTGAAATTTGCCCAAGACAAAGAAGCAGATTTGATCGTGGTAGGAACTCGAGGCACTCATAGCGACAAAGACGGGATGCTTCTCGGTAGCGTTTCACACCGGGTGGCCTCTCAAGCCAAGTGCCCGGTTCTGGTGGTTTGAGCCCCATTTCATTGGCCGGCCTTGTGCCGGCTGGCTAGATTTCCGGGAACGCCTCAACCTTATTTCGCCCGCCAGCTTTAGCTTTGTATAGCATCTCATCTGCCAGCTTCAACAGCTTTTCGGGATTGTTGGTACTCCCCGGCCATGACGCAACACCAATGGATATGGTCAGGAAGCCGAGGTCCTTGCCCTCAAACACAACAGGATCTTTTCGCACCGCTTCGCGCAATTGCTCAGCTCGTTCTCTTGCTCCGGTTATATCCGAGGCGGGCAGAATCACCACAAACTCTTCGCCACCGTAACGGCAGACAACATCACTGCCACGAAAACGCGATTCCAGTATTGCAGCGAATGCTTTCAGTGCGGCGTCACCTGCTTCATGCCCATGGGTGTCGTTAAACTGCTTAAAGTGGTCTATATCAACCAGCAACAGCGACAGTGGCAATTCTTTGCGTAGGGCTACGGTAGCTTCGTGTTCAAACAACTGATCAAAATAGCGGCGATTCTTAAGCCCCGTGAGGGCGTCTTCATAAGAGAAGCGGCGCAGGTCTTCCTTGAGTGAAATGCCTGAAAGCGTTACCCCAATTCGTTCAACCACCAGGTTGATTGAAGCCATTAACCTTGCGGCGCCACCTTCAGTTTTCCCAGAGCTGCTTATGCTGTCTGCATCCAATAGCAACAAGCATTCCGGCGCTGGCCCATGGCCCATAAACTCCACATTGATAGAGAAGCACACAAGTCCCTGGCAGTTATTGCAAGCCGCCTCAGCCTCCTCGATGGAACCGCCAAGAAGATGAACCGGGGGCGGCATATGACTGAGCGTCTCAATAGCAGGAGGCAGATCAGGCAGTGAATCTCCGTAGCCCCAAAGCGCAAGGCGTTCATACCCACCAAAGGCCGTTCTCCGGTATACCATGCCCTTGATAGGACTGCACAAACTGGGCATATCCTCAGCGAGCCGATGACACGCCTGATCAAGGCTAACGCATGCTTGCAGTTCCGAAACAACCTCGGCAAATACCCGGCTTTTCTGATTTTCGAACGCCAAAACCTCAGCTCTGGTCTGCTCTCGCTGCAAAAGCTTCTCTGTTTTTTCGGTTCGCTCAGCCACTTGGTGTTCAAGTGTGACAGTTAGCTCCTGCAGGGCTCGCTGGGTCATCCCGTAATGTCTTAACGAGATTATTACAACGGCCAATATAAACACGAGAAGACCCAGGCCAACGGGCACCTGAACCCAAGGCATAAAACCATGGGCTACCGCCATGTCTGCAACCAACAAAGCACCGAACACGCCACACGCCAGCACAAGAACTTGCTGCTCAGTGGTCATTAAGCGCATCCGGGGAGCGGTTATCAGCGCCATCGAAAAGAGGGACAACAAAAACAGAGCATCAAAGGGCGGGAAGGTAAACGAAAGGCCTATAACACCTGTCAACGCCAGGCTCAGCGCCCCTAGCGCGTATACAAGATGCAGCTTCCAGATCACTGAAATGGCTCGCGGCGGGCGGGCGTCACCCAGCCATTGGTCGAGCATAAGCCAAAGACCAACAGGTAGCAGAAAGTAGCTACCGGCGGCCAGGTAATCCCACATCAAGGCATCGGGCACAAGCAACTGGCTGGCTGCGCTTTCGGAGAGGAGCATCACTGACGAAGCCAGCGAAAAAAGAGCAATGCTGGTAAAGGTTTTCCTGCCGCCCTGCAGCAGGGAAAGTATCAGTGCGAGCACAGCCACCAGCAGCGAGAACCCTGCTACAAGTAGAGCCTCCAGTGAGTTGTTGAGGATATGCAGAATCAACTCGGAGTGATCCATGAGGCTCACTTCACCCCAAAGACCGATATCCGTGTAATCAGAAAACACGCGGAAATACAGCGTTTTATTCTCGTAACCCTCTGGCAGGGTGATTTTGTGCCAGGGCCAGCCTTCGAATTTTCCCCGGCCATCCTTGTCGAAGGTGCCGTATTGATAGATGTTTTCACCATCCAGCCACACCTGAACAATCAAATCGACGCTCAAGATATAGAGCACGGGATCTTGCCAGTCACCCGCGGGCAGGGTTATCCGATACCACACCTGGTCCTGGCCATTTCGGCCTGAGGGGTTAGAAGGAAAATCAATGGCGTGCCACTGTTCTGGCTGCTGTGCAAGGGACCAGTCAGGTGTACCTTCCGCGGTGAAGGGCATGTCGCCCCAGCGGTACTCCCAGCCTTCCGTTAGAGGCTGTGGTGCAGCCAGAGATGCGACAGGTACAAGCCCGCACAGGGCTCCAAACAGGATAATGAGGGCTTTCAGAATGTGTGCAGATATAGACACGGATATTCGGCCATTAGGAGCTATACCGGCCAGTATAGAGCACCCTCGCCTCGACGTGTACAAAATCCGGACACCAAAATATATTAAAACGTGAGGGTTGCAGGGCCAGGAGAGGGCCCTGCAATGTCACACTCTGAGGCTGGGATTTACAGCCCTGATTTCAACTTTTCCCAGTATTTGGCATAGACCTGCAAGGCTTCATCCCCTATGTCGGTCTGAAACTCGGCATTCACCATGTCTTCCGGCGTTGGATAGCTGGCCCGATCTCCGGCGACTTCATCGTCCAACAGCTCCCTGGCGGATAGCACCGGCGTGGCGTAGCCAATATCTTCGCTGATCAACGCCGCAATTTCCGGCTGTAGCACAAAGCTGATGAACGCGTGGGCCGCTTCCGGGTTCTTGGCATTCTTTGGAATCACGAAGCTGTCGAGCCAGGCAATAACGCCTTCTTCTGGATACACGTACTCCAGTGCTTCCATACTCTCCTTGCCCATAACGGCTTCGCCGTTCCAGATCATACCCACATCAGCTTCACCTTCAAGGAAGGGCATGCGGGGTGCATCCGAGTTAAACGTACGCACGGAGGGCATGAGTTCCGTGAGCTTTTCATAGGCTTCCTCAATTTGCTGAGGATCGGTACTGTTACCGGGGTAACCCAGTACCCGCAGGCTCATATGAAAGACTTCACGCATGTCGTTCGTAAGGTTCACCTTGCCTTTGAAGCGCTCGTCCCAAAGGTCTGCCCATGCGGTCACCGGGTCGCCGGAAATATCAGCAGTATCCACGCCAATACCGGTAGTGCCCCAGAGATAAGGCACGCTGTACTGGTTGCTCGGGTCTATATCCAGGCCAGTGAGCTCCGGATCAAGCTGATCAAAGCCACTGATCTTGCTTTGATCAATTGGCAACAGCAGTCCTTCATTGCGCATTTTGCTGACATAGTAAGTAGAAGGCACGGCAAGGTCGTATGCGGCACTCTCATCCAGCAACTTCAAACGGGCGTACATGGCCTCGTTGCTGTCGTAGGTGGTGTATACCACCTTGATGCCGGTCTCATCTTCGAAGCGGGTCAGCACTTCCTGAGGCATGTATTCAGACCAGTTGTACAGATTAAGTACCTGCGGGTCATCGGAACTGCAGCCAGTCAGGCCAAGGGCCAGAATGCCGGCCAGTGCGAGTTTCTTCATTGTTTGCTCCTTGAAAGAATCCATTGCGACAACATCAACATCACCAGTGAGAACACCAGCAATAGAGTGCCAAGTGCGTTTACTTCAGGTTTAAGCCCCACGCGCACCATGGAGTAGATGCGCAGTGGCAGAATTTCGTAACTTGGGCCGCTCACAAAGGTGCTCACCACCACATCGTCCATGGAGAGGGTGAAGCCAAGCAACCAGCCTGCCATTAACGCTGGCATGATAACCGGAATCAAAACGGTGCGGGTCATGGTGAAGTCGCTCGCGCCCAAATCTCTGGCTGCTTCTGGTAAGCGTTCATCAAAACCGCTGAGCCGTGCCATAACGGTAATCACTACAAACGGCAGGCAAAATGTCACGTGCGCAAGCAGCAATGAAACGTAGCCAAGTTTCAGGCCGAGCAGCAGGAACAGCCCCAGCAACGAAATGGCCAGCACAATTTCAGGCGACATCATCACCACAAAAAGCATGCCGTTCAGAACTCTTTTGCCACGAAAGCGATAGCGATGCAGGGCCAGTGCGGTTAGCGCGCCAATGATGGTGGACACCGTAGCAGCGGTAAGTGCCAGCCACAACGAGTTCCACATGGCCTGCACCATGGCGTGATTGTTAAATAATGAATCGTACCAGCGCAGACTCAACCCGCCCCAGCTATAACCCGTGCGGGAGTCGTTAAAAGAAAACACCACCAGCACCACAATCGGCACATACAGCAGCAAGTACACTAGTGCGAGATAACCACGGGACAACCAGCGCATCAGGCACCCTCCTCGCCCAAACGGCGCTTACTCAGACGGTGTGCAAACATCAGCAACGCCATGGTAAGAGTCAGCACAATGCTAGCGGCGGCACCAAAGGGCCAGTTGCGGGCATCCAGAAATTGGTTTTTGATCACGTTGCCCACCAGCAGGTTGCGCGAACCACCCAGAATGTCCGGCACAAAGAACAAGCCCATGGCCGGCAGCAATACCAGCATCACACCCGCCAGCACGCCCGGCAGCGTCAGCGGCACCACGACATTTTTAAAGGTAGCAAAGCGACCCGCACCCAAATCGTGGGAGGCGAGCAGGACATCCTGCCGCAAATCTTCGAATACCGAGTACAGGGGCAGGATCATAAAGGGCAGCAGCAAATACACCAGGCCGACGATTACGGCGCCTTCGGTGTATAAAAGCTGCGCCGGTTCGTCAATCACACCCAGAGACATAAGTGCGCTGTTCAAAAGGCCGTTGGTCGCCAGGATTAGCTTCAGGGCGTAGGTGCGCACCAGAGAGTTTGTCCAGAAGGGCACAATCAACAGGAATATCAGTAGCATCTGCCGGCGCTTTTCCACCCGCGACAAGGCCCATGCAAAAGGGTAACCGATCAGCAAACAAATCAGAGTTGTTAGTGCTGCCATGTATAAGGAATGAAGAAACACGTCCAGATACAGGGGATTAAACAGTTGCCGGTATGCATCCAGGTTCAAGGGCAGCGAGATAAAGGTAGAGGGGTTCCGCGTCATCACGCTGGCACCCACCACTAATATATTGGGCGCGAGTACGAGGAACAGCAGCCAACCCCACACTAATACCAGTACAGCCGCCCTGAACGGCTGCTGTTTAATGCTCCGCATCATCGGCTGCCAGCTCCTCCTCATCGGTGAGCGGCTCGTCGCCCTCTTCCGCCAACAACCATTCCCAGCCATCTACCCAGCTAACACGCACTCGCTCACCAATGCTGTAATCGAATGTGGGGTCGTCCTCATCAAAGAACTCGCTCGCCATCACATGGCTGCCGTCTTCCAGCTCAATCACCGAATCCAGAGTACTGCCCTTGTAGTTACGCTCTACAATCTTGCCAGCCACACCGTCTGTATCATCCGGTGCAAGCACTCGAATATCTTCCGGGCGCAGCAAAACGTGCAGCGACTGATTCATCGCAACACGGAACGAAGGCTTGTTCAGATCCCGGGTCAGGCCAAACACATCCACACTGATGCGCTCACCCTCGATTTTAGTCACACGGCCAGGGAAAAAGTTGGTCTGGCCCACAAAGCGCGCGGTAAACACATTGGCGGGGCGTTCATAGACTTCGCGAGGTGTGCCTAGCTGCTGAATGTGCCCGTCTTTAAGCACCACAATTCGATCAGACATGGACAGCGCTTCTTCCTGATCGTGGGTGACGAACACGAAGGTTATGCCCAGCTCCCGCTGCAAACGTTTGAGTTCCACCTGCATGGTGCGCCGTAATTTGTAGTCCAGTGCAGACAGGGGTTCATCCAGCAGCAGCATCTTGGGCCGTTTGACCACCGCCCGGGCAATCGCAACCCGCTGCTGCTGGCCTCCGGAAAGCTGGTGAGGCTTGCGCCTGACAAAGTCCTCCAACTGAACCATAGCCAGCGCCTCTTCAACTCGCTCCGTTATTTCAGCTTTCGGCCGTTTTTCCATTTTCAGGCCATAGGCCACATTGTCGAAAACCGACATGTGCGGAAACAAAGCATAGTTCTGGAAAACGGTATTGAGCGGGCGGTGTTCCGGAGGAGTCTGAGTGATATCAACACCAGACAGGGTAACAGTACCCTCATCAGGGTGTTCAAAACCCGCCATCATGCGTAACAAGGTGGTTTTACCACAACCGGAGGGCCCCAAAAGGGTAATGAATTCGCCATCATCAATGGTAAGGCTGAGTTCATCCAGCACGGTCTTGCCATCAAACTGCTTGCTGATACCGCTTAGCGATAGAAGTGTTTTAGTCATCAACCCTGCCCAAAAATAAGAGAGCTTCTGAAAAAGCCCCTGTTGCGGCGTATTTTTCCAGAAAGGAGGCTACATAAAAAGCAGTGTGCAGGATTTACGCACTGCATTCATGGGGATTGTTCTGCAATGAGAGCACCCTGTCTACCTCAGTAGTCAGGGTGCAGTGTAGAGGAGTCAGTCGGTGGCAATACTGTTCAGGTAGGCTTTATCGGAAATATTGGTCCACTGTCGAACCTGTTTCAGATAGTCACGCTGGGAATTTATGATCTCTTTTGCAAGATCATCCTTCTCAGCTGCCTCAGCCAACAACTTATTTGTTGCATCACGCATAGCGTTGATGACTTCCGGCGGGAACGTCTTGTGGGTCACGTTCGGGTAGTCTTCTTTCATGCGGTCCCAGGCCACACCGCTTTCGTGGGTGGTCTGAATATACATGTCGTAAGCCGCTGTGCGCATGGCGATGCGAAGGATTGCCTGCAGATCTTCCGGCAGTTTATTCCAGGTTTTATCGTTGATGAGGAACTGAACCTCTGCGCCCGGCTCCTGCCAGCCAGAATAGTAATATTTGGCAATCTGGTGAAAGCCCATGGGGAAGTCCAAAGCCGGACCTACCCATTCCACAGCGTCCACTGTGCCACGCTCAAGTGCAGTGTAAAGCTCACCGGGTGGCAAATTGGTAACGGCAACGCCTAACTCGGCCATCACTTCGCCGGCAAACCCGGGCGTGCGCATTTTCAGGCCTTTGAGATCTTCTACCGAATTGATTTCCTTGTTGAACCATCCGCCCATCTGGTTACCAGTGTTGCCGCCCGGAAAGGACATCAGACCGAAAGGTTCGTAAACCTTCTGCATCAGCTCCATACCCTGATCGTGATAGAACCAGGCGTACATTTCAGGCGCAATCATGCCAAAGGGAACGGTGGTGAAGTACATGGCATTGGGAATGGTGCCCTTATAGTAATAAGAGGCAGTGTGGCCCATATCGTATTGGCCATTGCGCACCAGATCAAAAATACCAAAGGGTGCTTTGTGTTTGTTGGCGCTATCTATGCGGATTCTCAAGCGGCCACCGGACATTTCTTCGGCCATTTTCGCCATATTTGTGGTGGTTTCACCAAGAATCGGAGAATTCGGGCCCCAGGTTTGCGCAAGTCGTAGCGTATATTTATCTGCAGCCATGCCAAAAGAGCTAACCGTAAGCAGCAGCGTTACCGCTACCATCTTGAACAGACGTGTCATCATCGTTAACACCATTTACCTTGTTGCGTTGTTATCGTTTGAACGCCTGCAATACTAGCCCGTGAACACACTCCGCGCCACGGGTGGCCTTAAAAACCACCCTGCCGGAAAATGCTTCACACCTCGCACTGTATTCTCAACACCGTCAAGCCGTTTATCAAACCTTGAACTGGCTCACCAGATCCCGCAAATTCTCGCCCAACCGAGCCAGCTCATTGCTGGCCTCATTAGTCTGGGTAACGCCGGCATCGCTACGCTGCGCTGCTTCTACAATACGCACCACATTCTGGTTGATTTCCTCTGCCACTTGGCTTTGCTGCTCTGCAGCCGTGGCGATCTGGGTAACCTGATCGTGAATCTGACCCACTGATTTCTCGATGGTCGAGAGGGCGCCGGTCGCATGATTGATACGTTCAACCGTATCGGATGAATAATCCCGGGATCGATTCATACGCTCAACAGCAGATCGTGACTCGCTCACAAAGCCGTCAATCATTCCCCGGATCTGATCTGCGGATTCTGCGCTGCGCCGCGCCAACTGTCGCACTTCATCCGCAACGACAGAGAACCCTCGGCCATGATCGCCAGCCCGTGCCGCCTCTATGGCAGCGTTCAGTGCAAGCAGGTTAGTCTGCTCGGTAACGGCATGAATCACGTCCAGAACCTGCTGAATATCGTCCGATTTTTCAGCAAGGGCATTAATGCTTCGAGCACTCTCCTGAATTTCTTCAGATAGTTTATTCACAGCACCCTGGGCATTGGTAATAGTCTCACCACCATCGCGAGCCATGCGATCAGCATTAGATGCGGCACTCTCAACTTCGTTGGCATTGCCAGCGATTTGCTGAATGGTTGCAGCCATCTCGTTAATCGCAGACGCAATCTGGTCTGTTTCCGCGCCCTGCTCCTGCACAGACGCACGCGTTTCATTCGCCACACGGCTCAATTCTTCCGCGGCAGAAGCCACCTGATCTGTTGTGGAGCCGACTTCCTGAATCGTTGTCTGGATTTTGATTACGAACGCGTTGAATCGACGCCCCAATTCAGCGAGCTCATCCGTGCCTGCATCAGGCAAACGCTGGCGAAGATCGCCTTCACCATCAGCAATTTCTTGCATCATATCGCTGACGTTCTTAAGTGGGCGAGTAACCGTGCGGCCAACAACAACGCCGATCACCAAAGAAATAATCACAACAACAACCGTAACCAGAAAAATAAGGCCGAGGGTTGCGACTATTCTCTCTTCAATTTCAACTCGCGCAGCTGCAACTTGCCGGTCAATATCAGTGATGTATACACCCGCACCGATCATCCAGTCCCAGTCTGGAATAATAGTGGAGTAGGAAACTTTGGGTTCCTCTTTTCCAGACGCGGGATTCATCCAGTCATAGCCGTAGTATCCTCCAGACTCCCCTGCAGCAAAAAGATCGCCCACCAGCCGCCTTAGTGTGGGGTTATTGCTTGGACCTTCTTTGGAAGGGTCAGGGGCGTATGCAAGGTTGTATACATCACGCCTATAGGCAAACACGTAGTTTGTTTTCTCGAACCGGATGGAGCGCAGGCTCGATGCCGCTGCTAACTTCGCTTCATCTTCTGAAAGAGCAGGGTTGTTTTTTGCGTCCAGCACTACTGCTTTTGCAGCATCAATCAAATTTTTCAGACCTGCCTTCCTGGCCGCCAGCAAGCTCGTCTCAAGACGCTCTAGTTCCACCTCTCCATTCGCCTGTATCTGACTAACCGATATCCAGGCGACAGTTGCCGCTGTAACCAATACAGGTATCAGTACAGCCAAAAGCAAGCGGGTTCGTATACGCAGATTGGTCAGGAAATTCATTCAGGTAGATCCTCAGAAAAGCGTTATCTTGGTTTGTTAACGGCTGTATCCGATTCTACTTGAACAAAAGATATGCCTTTGCCTGTTATAAATCGACGACGGCACCGTCATCACACTTACGACACTCGAGCTCAAAACCCAGCATGGACGCCCGACCCTCTTCCGTAATTACCCACGGCCGGTTCACCCAGGGTGGAGTGTGGCGCACATGTTGATTATGACCACAAGCCAACCGGGCGACCCAGTGGTCTTCTTCATCTTTATGGTAGGCGGTTATCGGTTGTTTCATACCGCCTAGGTCAACTGACCAGGCTGCGGATAAAAATCGCCGGGCGCACCGGAAGATCCGACAGGTGTTTTAACAGACTCCGCTTCAGGCGCTCAGTGCGCCCCGGCCAGTTGGCAGGGAGACTGATTTCCATCATCAGGTTGGGGCCAACTTTCGCCATTTTCACCTGATCCGGATCAAGCCCAACAGAGCTCAAGGCCTCATGAACCTCTTCTGCAAATTCCGCCGGAGGCGCTGCCAGCAACAACTCACGCACGGCACCGACGGTCATTTTCACAGGCACAATGATGAAATAGGCGGAAATAGCGATCATCATCACCGGGTCGGCATACACAGCCCATGCGGACCAAGCGCTCTGCTCCAACCACCAGGCTATTCCAAACCCCATCAGCACGGCTGCGCTGAGTACAGAATCCATAAACCACTGACCCTGCTCTGCAACCAGCAAACCCGAAGACTGGCGACGCTCGGCCCACTTCAGGTACACCCACACTGCGGCACACCCCAAAACACTCACGCCAGCAAATACCAGCGCTTTGTCGGCACTCACCGCGCGACCACCTTCAAGCATCGCAGCAATGGCAGAAGCCAAAGACAGCACACACACCAGCGTTATCACCAAGCCTTTGATAGCAATCACCAAAGGCTCAACCGCTCCGCGGCCGAACGGGTATTCCTTACTGGCCGGGCGGCGAATAATCCGCGCAGCGTATAGTGACAGCAGCGACAGCAACAGGCTGACCAGTGAATAGGCGCCGTCAAACAGAATAACCAGCGAATCAATCCACAAACCCCAGGTAATACCGGCCAGAGCAAACAAACCAGCAGCTACCGCAGACAAACTCAGCGCCATGTTTTCCCGCGCTATAAACTTAAACATTTTGATCTCCCGTGAATTACCAGCATATTATCGCCACATAGCTGACAGTGTGAGTCGGTCACCGACGGAAAAACCGGCGGAACGGGAGATTTCTTTTGAAAACATCGCAAATACAGGTTTTTCTGGCCGTGGTTCGCAATGGCACCATCGCCGCAGCCGCCCGGGAACTCAGCCGAAGCCGCACCACTGTGAGCACCGCCCTCGCTGCGTTGGAGGACGAACTCGGCGTGGCATTATTTGAGCGCAGCGGCAACCAGTTGCAACTGACCACCATCGGCCAGGCCATAGTGACCGATTGCCGCCGATTTGATCAGGTGGCCGGGCAGATCTTTTCACGCTGCCAGCACCATCTCAGTGGTGCCGAGTCGGTTTTACGGATAGCTCGGGACGATTCGATTCCAGAACCGGTTTGGCGTGATCTTATGCGCCGGCTAAAGATCCGCTTTCCTCAGACCAGCCTTTCGGTCTACCTGGCCACACCCAGGGAACTGCCACCTCTGGTCAAAAACCAGTCAGTAGATGTCGCCTACGGGCTTATGCCTGCGCTGGTGAGTGAGGGCTATCAATGGTTTCGGGAGCTTGCCGATGTGCGCATGCTGACGGTAGCTGCACCGGATCATCCACTGAGCCAACTGAAGCGCGTAACCCAGGACGACCTCATCAGCTTTACCGAAGTCACACTGGCCTTTATGGAAAACGATCGGCTGGAGGCCGAGTCTCCGGAAACAGCCAACTACCTGGCTTTCACCATGTACGAGCTAATCCGGGATGCGGTAATCGATGGTGCCGGGTGGGCAGATCTCCCTCTGCCCCTGATTGCAAATGCCTTGAAACAGGAAAAGCTCAAGGTTGTTCACCATCGCAGTGCACGTTGGTGGAAAGCATTCAGCGCACTGGAATCCGAACAGGCACAAGGCGGCGCCGTTGTGGGATGGCTGGCTGAAGAGCTTGAGCAGTACCTCGAAACAATGGAATAGCGCTCACTGCACTTTCGGCCTGCTTCGCCCGACCCAGGCAGACCATGAGTACATTGCCAGAGCTACCCAGATCATCACAAAGCTCGTCAGCTTTTCAGGGCTAAGAGGTTCACTGAATACCAGTAGCGCAATGAGAAACTGGATGGTCGGGTTGATGTACATAAGAAAGCCAACAGTGGAAAGCCTTAACCTTCTGGCGGCACCTGCAAAGGCCAACAGGGGAACCGCCGTAACTATGCCGCTGGAGAGCAACAAGAGCGTGGTTGCAGTGCTGCCCCCGAAGTGGGAAACCCCGGCATAACTGAGTGTCGCAAGGGCAAGAATGCCCACTGGCAACAGCAGAAGCGTTTCCACAAACAGGCCAGAAAGCCCATCAAGGGCTACCTGTTTGCGGAGCAGGCCATAGGTTCCAAAACTGAACGCCAGCACCAGTGTGATCCAGGGCACCACGCCCAGCAGGAACAACTGATACAGAATCGCAATAGTTGCCAGCACCACCGCTACTATCTGCAGCCGGGAAATGCTCTCTTTCAGCACCAACATCCCCAACCCGACGTTTACCAGTGGCGTAAGGAAGTACCCAAGACTTGCCTGCAGCACCTGCCTACTTTCCACAGCGTAGATGTACACA
The DNA here is from genome assembly GCF_046537445.1 of Marinobacter sp. KMM 10035. Lineage (NCBI taxonomy): Bacteria > Pseudomonadati > Pseudomonadota > Gammaproteobacteria > Pseudomonadales > Marinobacteraceae > Marinobacter > Marinobacter sp. KMM 10035. Next base: position 313,709 of record NZ_JBBVMG010000001.1, read on the forward strand.
CCCCAGTTAATTGCAATAAGCACTGCGCAGCCAAGAACGTAGCCAAGCTTCGATGGGCGCGCCAGCGCGGATTTCACAGGTGACCAGCGTTTGAGAAAGGTAACAATCACGGCCAGAAACACGCAGGACCAAAGCACCCGGTGAATCACTACCTCCCAGGCTGGCACCCCATCAAACAGCGCAAAATACAGCGGGAAGCAGCCCCACATAACGTATGCAGACAGACCGTAGGCAACGCCTTTACTGGTTTCCGACAGAGCCATTAAATAGCTTCCTCACTATGCTTTGCTGGTGAATTTAACACACCTGAAGGGTTACGCACCTTGGTAATATGTCTTAGTCTGACCAAACACCCTTATAGTAGAGAGAACCTGTTATGAAAACCGCCCAGGATTTTGTTGCAGAAGCAAAACAGCAAATTCAAGAAGTTTCCCTCGATCAAGCTGACCGCGCCATTCAAGCTGCAGATCTGTTATTGGACGTTCGCGATGGCGACGAGTATCGGCAAAGCCACATTCCACAAGCCACAAACATTTCCCGGGGCATGCTGGAGTTTAAATTCAGTAATGACCCGACGCTGGCAAACCGGGATATGAAAATTGTTCTGTATTGCAAAACCTCAGGCCGATCAGCGCTGAGTGCAAAGGTCTTGAAGGAAATGGGCTATCTGCACGTGCAATCGATTGAAGGCGGGTTTGATGCCTGGCAGGAAGCCGGAAAACCGATTGCCAAGCGGGAATTGCCATCCTTTGATTGATCGCTGATATACTGCGCCGCAAACTTACACGAACTGACGCCGATGACTACCCATAAAGCCGGGGATCGCATCCCGTCCAGAAATGTTGATGTCTATCATTCAACGTCTCTGGCTACTGAAGAATCTACTGCGCCAGCAGGGCTTCAGACGATTCTCGACAATCTTGACGCTCTGGTTTATGTGGCAGACTTCGAGACTCACGAGCTGCTCTACATGAATGCTTATGGCCGCAACATCCTAGGCAGCTTTTCCGAGGGGCAGAAATGCTGGCAAATGCTGCAAAATACTGATGGTCCATGCAGTTTCTGCACAAACCACCTTCTGATCGACAGCTCGGGCGCCGCCACAGGCATTCATGTATGGGAATTCCAGAACCGGGTAGACAAGCGCTGGTACCAGTGTCGTGATCAAGCCATAGAGTGGACAGATGGGCGCCTGGTTCGCTTGGAAATCGCCACCGATATTACCGACCGAAAGCACATGGAAGTAGCGCTTCAGAAAGCCCAGCAGGCAGCAGAAAAAGCATCCCTACAGGATGAACTGACGCTCCTGAACAATAGGCGGGCTTTCTTCCAGTTTGGTGAACAACTCCTGAAACAGGCAAAACGAAGCCAGACACCTGTCGCCGCGATTATGTTCGATCTGGATCACTTCAAACAAATCAACGACACCTATGGCCACGAGGCGGGAGACGAGGTTCTCAGAGAGATCGGAAATCTGCTACGGACCAGAGGGCGAGCATCTGACATAACCGCACGGATCGGCGGCGAAGAGTTTGCACTGCTACTGCCTGACACCCCTCAGGATCAAGCCCTGGAGCTGGCGGAACTGTTACGCCAAGCACTTCAAGCACTCCGGGTTCAGTACAAACACGCAGAGTTAAGGCCAACCGCCAGCTTCGGTATCGCCATGCTGTCTAATGATGACGGCCGCCTAGAATCACTGCTTTCACGCGCCGATGAAGCCATGTATCTGTCCAAGGCCAAGGGGCGGGACAAGGTCAGCGTACTCCCGCGGCTCTAAACGGCTGATTACGGGCGCTTCGTTACTGCCATAGTCAGGCGCGAGATACAGGTGGTTTTGCCCTCTTCGTTCGACATGCGAATTTCCCATACTTGGGTTGTGCTGCCAATATGAAGCGCCCTGGCCGTTCCGTACACCCAGCCCTTGGTAGCAGGGCGTATGTGATTGGCATTGATTTCCAGCCCCACTGCCACGGTGCCGGGATCTTTCAAGCAGCAATTTGCCGCCATGCTGCCCAGCGTTTCCGCCAAAACCACCGATGAACCACCATGCAAAATGCCAAACGGCTGAACCGTGCGCTCATCCACCGGTATCCGGCCTGTGACATAGTCATCACCAACTTCGATGTATTCAATACCCATGTGACTGACTGCGGTGTTCATGCTGGCCTTGGCCATGTGCTCAAGATCCGGTGTACGGGTCCAGATTGCCATACTGATAAAACTCTCTTACGGGTTGAATGAGTTGTCCGGTGGGCACTAAGGCTTAAGGGACATGTAACGGGCAGTATATTCGCTGACAAGTTCGTCCAGGCGGCCTGCGTTAACCAGTGTATACAGTCGATCGGCAATGCGCTCACGGAGTTCAAACGTATTGCAGCTTGAATTCTTGGAAAACGTAAAGAAAAGCCCCTCGGTACTGACAGGTACATCCAGAGCTACAAACTCATCCGCCAGTCCCAAGCGTTGCAGCTTCACCTGCCCCTGTAATCGCTCGTACAAAACGTAATCTATGCGCCCGGCAATTGCCATTTCAAAAGACTGCTCTATGGTTCGTACACCAACAATCTGCAAGTTGTCTTCTGCATAGCGGTCGAAACCCTGGCCGAAGCTGTTGTTGATCAGCGTGCTTCCACGCCTGCCCTGCAAGTCTGGCCAGTGGCGATACTCGAAAACCTTGTCCTTGGGCACCCAAATGGACGCAGCAAGGTTGGTAAAGGGCGGTAGCAGATAGTCCATATACTGGATGCGTTCAGATGTAATAAACGCGCCGGCAACCATATCCAGCTCACCAATCTTGGCAAGGCGCTGAACCCGTGCCCAGGACCCGAGGTTCTGAACTTCAAGTTTTACCCCAAGGGATTCAAGAATTTCTTCCAGCAACGCCGTGACTGCTCCCGTGAGGTGCTCCGGTGCTCCTGGGTCCTCCCATAGAAGTGGTGGATACTCCGGGTTGCCGCTGGCAGTCAAGGTTTTGCAGGTGGGCTTTTGCGCTGCGCTGGCCACACAAACAAGCATGAGAGCCAGCAGAAAAGTAACAATTCTGGCAGAGGCGGAAAGCGTCTTCTTTTTAAGGGCTAACACGTAAATGACCATCCTGCTCCCGGGCATCAAGCCACCTGAACTGGCCAGACCATAGTATTATTATGGAGGGCATTCTCATCTTACTGAGCGTACTGATCCAAATACTTTAGTACCAGATCTTCATAGATGCCCTCGGCCTCAATCAGTTTGAACGCTGCCCTTATGTCGTCCTCATATTCCAACACCGGCGACGCTTTGGCAACTGCAATCCATGATCGCTCTCCTGGCACAAAAAAAGGCGATATCTTCACCGGCATACCCAGCTCGCGAAGTGTATAGATACCAATGAGTTCGGGCACCACAACAACATCTACCCGACCTTTTTCCATCATCAACATCAAATTTTCATAGCGGGGCGCGGGCTCTTTGCGCAACTGCCCATCGTTATCAAATTTCCGAAAGTAAGTAGAGCCTTCAAGAACTCCGATTGTTTTGCCATAGAGGTCCGAATAACGCTCAATTCGGTTGGCATCGTCAAAATACAGAAACAGTCGACGATCCGCTGGAAACGCAGGAACAACGAAGGTCATATAGGCTTCTCTTTCCGGGGTTTCGCGAGCGCCCAACATAACGTCCACCTCGCCCTTTTGTAACAGATTCAGCACTCTGCGAAAGGGCACTTCCCGATAGTGCGTTTTCCAGCCGAGCCGAGCCGTGATTTCCTTGAAAATCTCGACGTAAAGGCCTGAGGGCTCGCCGCCCTGTATAATCCGGTATGGCGGCGCGTGATTTGCACCCACCGTAACCGTCAGGGCACGAACGGTCTCGGTACCTTGTTGTGCTGCGGCAGAAAACGTTATTGCTGCCAGCAAAGCAACAATCAGTAATCGCATTGTTTGTTGTCTCCTGAACACCTTTGCAAATCACAACAGGCAGTGAAATGTATACAGAGTATAGACGCTCTCAGATCTGCACAGGGCCTGGTTGCGTAAAAAGGCCTAGGTCACTGCGGTTGAATTAACAGCCAGGCAACACAAGACACAGTAACAAGTCTGCTAAAAACAGGTGACTCTCACTTCACGACAGAAAGGAAAGGCACTATGAAGATCCTTATGGTACTTACGTCACACAGCCAAATGGGCGACACCGGGCATAAAACCGGCTTTTGGCTGGAAGAATTCACCGCACCTTATTACGTATTCCGCGATGCTGGCGCTGACATCACCATCGCATCACCAAAAGGCGGCAAGCCACCGGTTGACCCTAATAGTGAAGCCGATGACGCTCTGACCGAATCCACCCACCGATTCCAGAAAGATGCCCATGCCAAGGAAGCTCTCGCCAGCACAAAAGTGCTGAGCAACGTGGACATGAACGAATTTGACGCCGTCTTTTACCCGGGTGGTCACGGCCCGCTGTGGGATCTGGTGAACGACAAAACCTCCATTGCCCTGATCAAGACCGCCTACGAACAGGACAAAGTAATCGGTGCCGTATGCCATGCACCAGCGGTGTTCAAACATGTGGAAATCAAGCCAGGCCAGAATCTGGTTGGCGGCAAGCAGGTGACCGGATTCAGCAACAGTGAAGAAGAGGCGGTCGGCCTGGCAACCACCGTGCCCTTCCTGCTGGAGGATATGCTGAAAGAAAATGCCGGAACCTACTCCAAAGGCGACGACTGGGCTCCGCACATCGTTGTGGATGGCAAGTTGATCACCGGCCAGAACCCGGCGTCGTCTGAAGGCGCTGCCAAGGCGATGGTGCAAACGCTTCAACAAAACTGAATCCGGTAACGCCCGCCCCGGCTTGGTGCCATACCTGACCGGGGCGCTCCTGCCCCCCATGATGTCCCGCAATTAACCATCAAGACTCGCCAGTCTGTGCTAACTTTTGAGGAACAACTCAAAAGGCTGGCTTCTTTCATGAGTAATCCAAAACACACCCTTTTCTGGATGACCTTTTTTCTGGCGGTTGTTACCGTTGTTGGCGTGTTGGTCCACAAACCTCTGGCCACGGCGTTTATGGCGAATTGGGTCTTCAACCTGTTAATTGTGGGCGTTCTGATTGTCGGCATCGGCCTCACCTATCGGCAGGTATTCGTGCTGTTCCCCGAACTACGCTGGATCGCCCAGTTCCGTACAGGCCATTCCGGCCTTTCGGTGCTGGAAGAGCCCCGGCTGCTCAAACCACTGGCACGGCAGCTAGGCGAAGACGCCAAACGTGATCGTTTCACCCTATCAACCATGTCACTAAGAACAGTTCTGGATGGCATTCATTCAAGAATGGACGAACAGCGGGAAATCACACGCTACTTCATTAACTTGCTGGTGTTTCTCGGGCTGCTTGGAACCTTCTGGGGTTTGCTTGGCACCATCAATGCCGTTGGAGAGGTCATTACCAATCTGGATATGGGTCAGGGTGACTTCGGCAAGGTGTTTGTGGATCTTCAGACGGGATTGCTGACGCCCTTGCAGGGTATGGGCACGGCATTCAGTTCATCACTGCTCGGTCTTGGTGGCTCGCTGATCCTGGGTTTTCTCGACATTCAGGCGGGCCACGCCCAGAACCGTTTTTACGATGGCCTGGAAGAGTGGCTAACCGGTGTGACCAACCTGCTGGACCCATTCACCAGCAATGAACGCCAACCATGATCGGATCCAGGCGCCGAAGCCGAAGCACCACCAACGTATGGCCGGGGTATGTAGACGCATTGTCGGCCCTGCTGATGCTGGTCATTTTCATGTTATTGATCTACGTGGTCAGCCAGCTTTTCCTGTCTCAAACACTGTCTGACCGCAATTCCGAACTGGCCCGACTGAACCAGCGCCTGAACGAAATATCGCAACTGCTGGGGCTGGAACAGAGCAAAACAAACGCGCTCGAACAACAAATACTCACGGCTCAAAGCAACTTCAGCGCCAGCCAGGCTGAGAATCAGGACCTGCAAGACCGCCTGGCGGCCGCTCGCAATCGCCTGATGCAGCAGACTGCCGATGCCGAAGCCCGCGCAGAAAGACTGGCGAACATGAATCAGGCGCTGGATGACAAAGACGAACTCTCCGTCAGCCAGCAAAATATGATTCTGCAGCTGTCCAATCAGATTGCATCGCTGCAGAACCAGTTACGCCAGATAACCGCTGCCTTGAAGCTGCAAAAGGAGATGGCTGCAGATAAAGAAGGCGAGCTGGAGAACGTCAGCCGGCGTCTGAATACGCTGCTGGCTGAGCGCGTCAACGAACTGGAACAGTACCAGTCTGAATTCTTCTCCCGGTTGCGGAACATTCTGGCGGCCAATGAAAACATCCGCGTAGTTGGCGACCGCTTTCTGCTGCCTTCCGAACTGCTGTTCGCTTCCGGCTCAGCCAACCTGGGCGCTGATGGTAAACGTGAGCTGGATAAGCTGGCCGAGGTGCTGCTGGATGTGGTTAAAACCATCCCCAAAGATCTTGACTGGATTCTGCGCATTGACGGCCACACCGACCTGATTCCCATCAACACACCGCAGTTTCCCTCCAACTGGGAGCTATCAACCGCCCGTGCGGTAGCGGTTGTCCGCTATCTTGCAAATCAGGGTGTGCCGCAAAACCGCATGGTCGCTGCCGGATTTGGCGAGTTCTTCCCGGTTGCGAAAGGCACCGCGCCGGAGGCACTACAGAAAAACCGACGTATCGAAATCAAGCTGACGGACCGATAATGCTTGTCCTTGCCGGCAAACAGAGTTGCCTTGTTCGAAACAGCATAAAGCTATAACCTGCTCAGCATCTGATCAGTTCTTTCTTATTAAGCGCTGGGCAACCACAGCACACCAATTCGCTTTCGATGCACTACTTGCTTACATGATCCGAAATACCCTGTTCGCTTTACTTTTACTGCTACCAGCGTCACTACTAGCCAGTGCTGGGCAGGGCTCTCCCTCAACCCTCAATGTTGGCTTTTATTATGGGCTTGAAGCGCCCATTGGCAGCCTATATGCCTATGATTGGCTGGTGCTGCAACCAACCCAGACCTCCGATGCTCGCTTGGACTTTCTTAACCTGGGCAACACACGCCCCATTGCCTACCTCAGCGCTGGAGAAATGGCCCACTCTGACCAAGCCATAAAAACCCTGGGCAAAGGTTGGGTATTGGGCGAGAACACGGCCTGGAAGAGCTATGTTCTGGATATCCGAAGGGCTGATGTTCGGGCTTTCATGCTCGACGACCTGGTAACGCCTGCAATGACGCGTGGTTTCAGGGGTGTTTTTCTGGACACGCTCGACAGCCACCTGCTTACCGAAGAAGGCAAAAACAATCAGCAGGCATTCGCCGATGCCCAAGCGCTATTGATAGCAGAAATCCGCGAACGCTTTCCAGAAAGCCGAATCATCATTAATCGCGGGTTTCATCTGCCCGAGCAGATCCATCGACAGGTTGATGCCCTTGCGTTTGAATCCTGGCGCAACGGCTACGAAGCCGGCGGACGGCGCTACTACCGCACCTCGGAACAAGACCGAGAATGGCTGGCTGGCCAACTATCCCATTGGCGCGAGAACCACCCGAACACTCCCATCATTGCGATTGATTACGCTAAAAGCGGCGCTGAGGCGGTTGAGCTGTCTCAGCAGCTGGCACAAGAAGGATTTACTCCCTATGTCTCGGACCATGATCTAAATCGCCTTGGCCCCACACTGCCACCCATTAAGAAACGCCACATTCTGGTGTTTCATGATCTGCCCAAACACCAGGCAGATCAGAGTTCAGCTCACCGACGCCTTGGCATCCTGTTAGAGCGCTTGGGGCTGGTACCAACTTATCGCTCTATTCTTCAGCCTTTGCTCAACGAACCGCTTGACGATCGTTACCTTGGCGCCGTGGTTTGGCGGGAAACCAACGCAAACGCATCAGCCTTTTGTCGCTGGCTTGGCCAATCACAATCCACAGGCTTTCCGGTCGTTGCCTTTGGGCTCTCCCCCACATCCACCCCCTGCAAAGCCCTGATACAAAGCCGACGACTGGCAGTCCCGGCTGGCAGTCTGGAACCTGCCTCTGCACACCCTTCTATGGGGAACTTTGAGAGCAAGCGCTTGCCCACAGGCACGCTCACGCCTCTACCCCAACCTCGCCTCGCCAGCAGCTGGCTGACGGTTACAGACTCTTCCAGCAACAACTTCACCCCGGTTTACACCCATCCAAAAGGCGGTGTAGCCATTGCGCCGTTCATTTTTGAAATGGGTCCTGGTGATCAAGCCTATTGGCGATTTGATCCTTTCAGCTTCCTGAAAGAAGCACTTAAGCTGGACGATTTCCCTGCGATAGACAGCACCACAGAAAGTGGCCGCCGTATCCTCACTGCGCACATTGATGGAGACGGACTGGTATCTCGTGCAGAACTACCCGGCAGCCCACTGGGATCAGAAGCTATTCAGGAACGAATCTTGAAAGTCTTCGACATCCCGCACACCATCTCGGTAATCGAAGCTGAGACCTCGCCGCAGGGGCTCTTCCCCACTGTTAGCCAAGAGGCAGAAGCCAGCGCCCGTGATATTTTCCGAATGGGCGATGTTGAAGTTGCCTCGCATTCCTACAGCCATCCGTTTTTCTGGCAAATGGTTGAAGGCGGCGCTGCCATGGCCCCGGACCCGGAAGACACTCTTTACGGCTACTCGATGGATGTACCTGGCTACACCCCTTCCTTGACCCGGGAAATAGACAGCTCAGTTGCCTACATTAATGAGCGCTTAGCCCCCAAGGACAAACCTGTATCCGTGTTTCTCTGGACTGGAGATGCCCGCCCGGGGCTTGAGGCATTGAAAGCCACCAGGAAGTTAGGGCTAGCCAACGTAAACGGTGGTGATACGCGCCCACTGCCTTATGCCTCGGAACTGGCCGGCGTATGGCCTGATGCCCGCCCTGTCGGTGATGAACTCCAGGTGTACGCCGCGACCATGAACGAGAACGTATACACTAATCTGTGGACGGGGCCGTTTTACGGCTTCAGGAATGTGGTTGATACCTTCAAGATTCTGGAAGCCCACAACCGACTGAAGCCCATAAGCATCTATTACCATTTCTACTCCGGCACCAAACCCGAAGCTCTGAAAGCGCTGAACGAGGTGTACGAATACGCCCTTTCCCAGCTGGTTACACCGCTGCATCTGAGCGACTATGCCAAGCGTGTTCAGGGGCAATACTACTCGGCGCTTTTGCAGCAAAGCGAAAACACCTATCGCTGGCGCGGCATACGGCCACCTTCAACCGTGCGCATTAGCCAAAACCAGTATCCCGATATGGAACACAGTGACGGCGTGGCAGGCTTTCACGACACCCGCAACCTGCGCTTTGTGCATCTCACGGGTGACAATCCTTTGCTGGCTCTGTCGAGCAATCCACCAACTGGCCCATTGCTCGATTCAGCAAATGCTCAAATTGTGAGTTGGCAGCGCAGCGAGCGTGACGATAGCTGGAAAATACAACTGGAACTGAAGGGGTACCAACCGCTGGAGTTTGTCTTATCGGGCGTTTCCCATTGCACTGCGCGAGATAAGCAACTATCCATTACAAAGAAACCAGACGGCCTTATTCATTTCAGAGCAAAATCACTGCGCTCAGGCCACTTCGATCTGGAGTGTGATTGATTCATGCAGCAGCGTAAGCCTGCCTTTTTCAGCCTTCCAGCCTTGCTGGCAATGACCGCACTTGTACTGGTTGCGCTCTACCTGCTGTTCCCGCGCCACGCTATTTATGAAGACCCGCGTTACCTCGAATCGCCAGACAGTATTTCCCTTGCTTATCTGGACACTCTGCTTAAATCCGACCCAGACAACCAGACCCTGCGCTTGACCTTGGGCCGAATGCAGCAGAAGGTCGGCGAAAACGACCGAGCTCTTGCAACCTTGGCTCCGTTACTGGACAACGCCTCTGTACCACTGCAGGTAATGACCACCTACACAGAATTGCTGCGTGGTAAATTTTTCAACGCCGAGACAGACGCTGCTCGCCAGCAGGTTCGGAACAGCCTTACATCTACTCTTGAGCAAGCGCTGGCACAGATCTATTCCGTGGGAGAAAAAGAGGCTCTTGTCGCCAGCACTCTGCCACTGCTGAGCACAGAAGAGCAGCTTGCTATCCGCCAGCAACTCTTTGAGCTGACTACGGGTAAAACCCGTTTGAGAATCGGGCAACAGCAAGCCATACAGCAAGAAGGCATGGGCGACCTTGAAGGCGCAAAATATACCCTTGAGTCAATTCAGGGACTGGCTCCGCCAAATGAAGCCGCAGCCTTTACGCGCAATCTGATACGTCTGGACTTAGCCACCGGTATGCCGGAATCTGCTCTTGGGCGTTTTCAGGACGCCCACAAAGGGCGCGAGCTAACGGCCCTGGAACTGCGAGAAGGCATGCGCCTCGCTGACCTGGCTGGCAAACCCGAAGTAAGTGCGCCCTGGCTGAAGATGCTGGCGCAAGCTGAACCGGCCAACATGGAGGTTCAGCGTAGGCTTCTCCTGCAACAAACGGGGCAAGGTAACATTCGTGAAGCGTTAATTACCGCCGAAGGAATGGAAAACAATGGGCGGGACTTGTCCCGCACCGACAGGGAGCGTATCGCCCGCCTTTATGAGTGGAACAACCAACCCGAAAAGGCCCTGGTTTATTGGCGTGGATTGTTTCTCGACCAACCTCCCGGGGACACACCCTCTCTGGCCTACGACAGGGCAACTAGCCTGGCTGCGGGCCTGTTTAAAGGGCCAGCTCTGATCGAGCTTTATAAAGTTCGCGCTGCGCGCGGACAACTTTCCGCTGAAGGCTATAACAATCTTGCCAATGCCCTCATCAGTAACGGCGAATGGAACGATGCTGATCGCTATTTGAATGAAGGCATGTCGCGGTTTCCCAGGAACGCATTATTGCGCCAGCGCAAATTGTCATTGTTAATAAATAGCCGCCGATTTTTCGAGGCCATCCAGTTACTGGAAACTGCTCCCACCCTTAGTGACGAAGAAAAGGTACAACTGGCCAATTTACACTGGCGCCTCAGGGACCCTGAGGCAGCACTGGCTGTTCTGGACTTCACCCCTTCAGACCCTGCCCTGGCGCAGGAGGTCGAGACCATGCGTCTGGACCTTGCCCGAATGCTAAACCGCACCGATTTGGTCGAACAGCATTATGACCGCCTTACGGCTCTGCCATCTGATTCGCTGACGGTAGAAACAAGGGAACGGCTGATTGGTTATTCCTGGCAGTTTGGCTCTCCGGAAGAAACTCTGTTATTGACCCGCCAGCAATACGAGGAAACCGGAGAGGTACGCCATTTGGTCGTCATGGCGGAACTTCAAAGTTCCCTTGGGCTCTACACCGAGCTGTCCGAATCTCTTGTGGAATGGAACAGGCTATCTCCACAGGCAACAAACGACCCCGCATTCTGGCGATTGTCAGCACGGGCACACCAGCAAAACAGCAATCCGCAAGCAGCTCAGAAAGCGTTCCAGGAGGCCGCCAGGATTAGCCCGAATGACACGCGCCTATTATCCAGCTGGGGCTGGTTTCTGGTCAGTCAGCCTGACCTGTTGCCCGCTCAGCTACCGGTCATCTTATCACTGCTGGCCGACTCCCCATCCCCAGACACTTATGCCCTGCAAGTTTACGGGCATTTCGCGCTGGGTGAGCAAGAGCAGGCAGACGCATGGCTCGCCGCAGCTCGCACAGAACTGAGCGATGATCCAGACCAGCTGCTGGCGCTGTCTGATTACGCCAAAAACTATGGTGCTAAAACACAAGCTGAGGCCGAGGGCCTGAGAAGACTGGCCGTGGGTCTCGCAAACAAGCAGGAGAAGCTGCACCCGGATACCAAAGCTCGGCTCTATTCGGTACTCCGCGATCCCGTTCAGGAACCTTTTGAACCTCTTTACCGTTTCGACAACCGGGCATTACAGGCAGGCTTCAAAATACGAGACCTGGGCGGGTTTTCGTTAAATGTGGCCGAGGTAACGGGACAGCTCAGCCACGATCGCTATCGCTGGCTGTTCTCTGCGGAGCAAGCTACAACCAACGACCAGGGACTGCTAAAAGACCGCCCCCGGCCAGGCTCAAGTGGCCGTCTACAATGGCAAACCAACTATTACGACTATCTGGTTACAGCCGAAGTAGGCACTTACACACTAGCCAACGGTGAACAGCTGAGGGGGTTACTGGAACTGACCACTCAGCCTTGGGACAAGGTTACGGCAGGAGCGGCCCTCGCGATGAACGAGCGGGTGACCGACAGCGCAGAGGCTTGGTGGCTGACCTCCGCCAACAGGCTCTCTCTTTCTGCCGGGCTTACGCCCTGGAGCAGGCTGGAGGTCAACGGGGAAATTGACTACCTTTCCATCAATGAGGCTTTTGGTGGCCAGATTGGTACTGGCTACGATGCCAACCTCAGGGCCACCTACAGTCTGTTCCGGAATGACCCCGCCTGGAGAGTTTCCCTGAACTATCAGAGCCGCCAACTTAGCCTTGGCGATAGCATGTCACCTCAAACTCTGGCCAGGCTGACAGTGCCTCTCTCGCCTGGAGGGCTGTTATCCGAGGATTACCGACGCATCGGGTTCAGCTCCGAATGGTCCCATGGCGAGCCCCACGCCCTGTACCGGACAACGGCCTCCCCGCGCTACTTTTTAGCACTGGATGGCGGCTATGTTTTATCTACCTCAAATTTCGACTATGGCGCCCGCATGGGCCTTGGCTGGCGTATTGCTGGTGATGACGAGCTGGCGATCTCTGCCGGCTATAGCAGCGACAGTCCGGGCGGGCAAGCCCGCGCAGATGCAAAAATAACCTATACACTCTATCTAGGCCATTAACAGGAGTTTCCATCATGCTCATCCGATCCATCACTCTCGGGCTAACACTGGCCTTTCTGGCTGGCTGTTCTGTCATGCAAAGCCAGCAGCAGTCTGAACCTGTTGATCTGGACAGTCGCTTCGCAGTTATCCCCCTTGGCAATTTGTCGCAGACGCCTCAAGCTGGAGATCAGGCCGCCAGTATTCTCAGCGCGCTATTACGCGCCAGAGGTGCAGCTGAGGTAGAACTTTACCTGCCAGCCGATGACAACCCCCTGATTTACGACAACCATGGCAGGCAGCAAGAAGCCACCGAAGCTGCAAAGGAAAGCGGTGCCGATATTATCGTATCGGGCACTGTAGACGAATGGAGATACAAATCCGGTCTGGACGGCGAACCTGCTGTAGGCATTACACTGGTATTCCGAAATGCAGATGACAACTCTGTGATTTGGTCCGGCACCGGAGCCCGCACGGGCTGGGGTCGTGAAGGTGTCACCGTGGCCGGCCACAAGGTGCTTGAAGAACTGCTGGATGAAATGCCTGTTATTGAGACCGCACGCTAAATCGATATGACAACTTCCGACGTGTACGGCGACCTCAACCTCGCCAGCAAAGACACCGCAGCCTGGGTTAAATGGCTCGAAACCCTCGTGATCACGGGTGTGTTTATCGGGGTCGCCTTCTGGCAGCACCCTGAAGACCCTTTGCTGATTAGTGGGGAATTCCCATGGCTTGCGCTGGCAACGCTCATTGCCGGGCTCAGATACGGCTTTTTGATGGCTCTGGTGTCGTCTACCCTGATTCTTGCAACAGGAGGGCTGTTTCTGCGCGCTGACCTATTGCCTGTAACAGCGCCGCCGTACATATGGGGCGTCGGGGTGATGGGCGTTGGCCTGCTCGCGGGTGAGTTTCGGGATTACTGGGACCGTCGGATTGAAAAACTGGTCGCTGCAAACCAGTATCGCCACACCCGTCTTGAAGAGTTCACTCGGAATTTCTATCTCCTGAAGGTCTCCCATGACCGCCTCGAACAGCAGTTAGCAGGCAACTCAAACAGCCTTCGCGAAGCACTGAGGCGCCTGGATAGCGAAATCTCTCACGCCCAGGGCACCGGGCTAAACCGCGAAACAGGCGAACTGATGATGCGATTACTGGTGCGCTATGGCCAGTTGCAGGTTGCCGGAATCTATACGGTCAGCGAAGGCAAGCTGGCTGAAAGGCCTGTCGCTTCCATCGGTAGTTTTCAGCCTGCACAGACTGACGATCCAATATTGGTCCATGCTCTTCAGGAACAGCAACTGGTCTCGGTTCATACTGAGCACCGGGAAAACCGGAATTCCATGGAAACCAACCTGCTGCTGGCCCTGCCGCTGATAAACTCTGAAAACACCATGGTCGGAATGGTGACCGTGCAGGCCATGCCATTCTTCAGCTTCCAGCCCAAAACATTGCGCTTGCTTGCCATTATGGCCGGCCACATGGCAGATATGATTCAAGAGCACGCCAAGGTGCCGGGGCAGCCAATAGCCGACTGGCGTCGCTTTGAATTTCAGCTTGCCCGGGTTGCATCTGATGCCCGAAATCACAAACTGTCGTCAATGGTGATTCACTTTACCTTCACCGACACCGCCACAGCAGTCCAAATCACCCAGCGGATGCAGCGAATGCGCCGTGGTCTGGACGTTATCGCGTTCCCGCCGGAAGCACCCGAAACGCAGCTGGTCATTCTATTGCCTTTGACCGACGAACTGGGCGGCGCGTCTTATCTGCAGCGGCTGACCGATGACATTCGCCAACACTCCGGTGAGAGCCTGCAATCTATAGCGCGCATCCAGAAGTACTTGGTCGGCCCAAAGAGCAATGTCCCCGAGTGGCTTGATCGTGTTCAGAAGGCCCCTAAATGACCGGCTGGCTCATCTCGCTTGGAGTCATGCTCGAAACAGCGGGCATTGCTTCGCTGTTTACAGACCTTCCGCCTTCGATTGCGCTGCTTACTTATCTGTCTATACATGCACTGGCGTCTTTGGTGCTTACTCTGGTGTGTTTGCCGCTGCTACCTGCAAGCTATCGGAAGAAGAGCCTTCAGGCAGGGCTTTTTCTGTTCACCCTGCAATTTGCCATGCCCATTGTCGGCAGTCTTGGTGTTTTTGGCGGCATCTTGCTGCCCTTGCACCTTCCGCGCAAAGCACCCAGCACCCCATGGCAGGAGACACCGATACCGGAGTTGCCCTTTAGCCCTATGGATATGGATCAACAAATGATCCTTAGCGACGGTGGTTTGCGCGAAGTGCTTCGAGAAGCCAGCGCCCCGGAGAAACGCTTGAAAGCTCTGCTGGCCTCCCGGCAGCTGAATGATCGAGAAGCTGTTGGCCTACTTCAGGAGGCCCTCAAAGACCCCTCCGACGATGTCCGGTTGCTGGCGTATTCAATGCTGGAGCAAAAAGAAAAGAAACTGGCCACGCAGGCTCAACGTTTGAAAAAGCTACTGGAGAGGCCTGACCACCCAGAACGCAATTTGCTCGCCCGTCGGCTGGCTCAAACCTGGTGGGAGATTGCCTATCTTGGGCTGGCACAAGGTGGCCTCAAACAGTACTACCTTGAGAATGCTCGCAAACTGTTAGTAGATCTGACCGGCACAAAATCACAACATAACGACTGGCGGCTGCTGGGTCGGGTAGAGCTTGCGCTGAACAACACCACTGCGGCGGGCGCGGCATTTGAGGCGTCCCTTGCCAATGGGGCACCGCCAGAACTGATTCTTCCGTATCAGGCTGAAATGGCGTTCCTGGCCCGTGACTTTCAAAAAGTTCGCTTTCAACTGGCGAATTGTTCTCGCTACGGTCTACCACCTAACGTTAAAGCAGTAATCGAGGGCTGGTTATGATCGGTCGAAAAGCCGCGAAAGAAAATCCCGTAGCTGATATTACCTTGCTATTGGAGGGCACCTATCCCTTTGTTCGCGGAGGTGTTTCATCCTGGGTGCACCAAATCATTACCGGGTTGCCTCAATATAGCTTTTCGCTGGTTTTTCTGGGCGGCGACCGCAGCCATTACGGCGAACACCAGTATGAGCTACCAGACAACGTTACGCATCTTGAGTGCCATTACCTGATGGATCCGCTTGATGAGGCAAAACCGAGCCCGAGAAAAGGCAACCGCTCAGCCTTCAACGACCAGCGCAAGCTGCATACTCAGTTTCGCCAAAAAGCTCCAATAAAGAAGGGGCTTATGAGTAAAATCTTCAAGGATCTCGGACGCAAAGGCGGCATCAGCAAAGAAGACTTTTTATATAGCCAGGAAAGCTGGAAAGTAATCGGCGAAAGCTACAGCAAGTATTGCACCGATCCGTCGTTCATAGATTATTTCTGGACCATCAAAATCATGCACGGGCCGTTGTTCCGGATTGCGGAAATCGCCCAGAACATCCCGCCCACCCGTGCAGTGCATGCCGTTTCAACCGGCTACGCGGGCTTGATGGGAGCGATGATTCAGGAATCCCGAGGCGTGCCGTACATCCTGACCGAGCATGGAATTTACACTAAAGAGAGAAAAATTGACCTCTCTCAGGCCGACTGGATAAGCGATGTCAGTGACAAGGTCAGCACCAACCTTAACGACCAGCTGGGCTATATCCGGCAGTTATGGATCCGTTTTTTCGAATCCTTGGGGCGTATGTCGTATCAAATGGCCGACCCGATCATCTCGCTCTATTTAGGTAACCAGCAGCGTCAGTTGGCTGATGGCGCAGATCCAGCCCGCACCCACATAATTCCAAACGGGATCGACCCAACACGATTCGAAGGCCCTCTCGCTGCGCGACCAGAAGAAGTACCAATGGTTATGGGGCTGGTGGGCAGGGTCGTTCCAATCAAGGACATCAAAACGTTTATTCGAGCCATGCGCTCCGTATACGAGGTTATTCCGAATGTGGAAGGCTGGATTGTCGGCCCTGAGGAAGAAGACCCCACCTATGTGACCGAGTGCCGGGAGTTAGTCAGTAGTCTGGGCCTGGAGGGCCACGTTAAGTTTTTGGGCTTCCAGAATGTAAACGATATCCTGCCTCAGCTAGGTTTGATGGTTCTGACTTCGATTTCAGAGGCGCTACCACTGGTCATTCTTGAAGCCCAAGCTGCTGGCTTGCCCTGTTTGGCCACAGATGTAGGCGCGTGCCGCGAGCTTATCGAAGGCGGCACCGGGGAAGACAAAAGCCTGGGGCGCAGTGGCGCCGTGGTTCCCATTGCCGACCCTGAAGCGACGGCCAGAGAAGCAATCCGGCTCTTGCTGGACCCGCCGCTCTGGAAAAAGGCGAGTGAAGCTGGCCTCGCACGGGTAAAACGCTATTACACGCTCGACGCTATGTTTGATTCGTATCGCAACATTTATGACACGGCCCTGATGGCCTCGGACCGGAAAGACTAATGGCGGGTATAGGATTCGAACTCAGGCGCATTCTGAAGCGCGACAACCTGAGCAGCCTGATTGGCGCTTACGGTCTCGCCAGCATTATCAGCTCAGGCCCTTGGGTGCTCTCGGTTCTCGGGGTGATGCTGATTGGCATCGTCAGTATCACTTTGGCAGTTCGTGATTTGGAGATCGTTCAATTTCTGGTATCCGTTACCTATTTGATGGCGATTTCCCTCACGCTTTCCGGGCTCTTTCAGCACGTATTTACCCGCTGGGTGGCCGACCGGCTCTATGAAAAGCGTAATGACCTGATCCTGCCCAATCTGATGGGGGTGCTTTGGCTTTCAACTCTTTTAGCACTGGCGGGCGGGCTTCCTGCCGTCCTGTTTTTGCTGCCCGGCACCAGCACCATGTACAAGCTGCTGATGCTGGCCAACTTTGTGGTGCTGTGTAACCTCTGGCCGGTCACCATTTTCTTGTCAGGGATGAAATCCTATTTCCTGATTGTCGGGCTGTTTGCAGTTGGCTATACCACATCCATTATTGCTTCGCTGCTACTGTCAGGCTTTGGCCTGGAAGGCTTGCTGGGTGGTTTGTTATTAGGCCATGCACTATTGCTGTTCAGTTTTCTGTTCACCATCGTTCGCCAGTACCCGAGCGATAGTCCTGTAAAGTTCAACTTCACTCAAAGGGCACAGATTTTCCCCGCACTGATTGCCACCGGCTTGCTGTTCAATGCTGCGGTCTGGGCCGATAAGTTTATTTTCTGGTTCCACCCCGACACCTCTCAGCATGTCATAGGAACGCTCAGAGCGTCCGCCATCTACGACCTGTCGATCTTCCTGGCTTACCTCGCCATTATTCCTGGTATGGCGGTGTTTCTGGTTCGCATGGAAACCGACTTTTCCGAAGCCTATGATCGTTTTTACACCGCCGTTCGGGAAGGCGACACCCTGGCACGCATCAGTGGTTTCCGGGATGAAATGGTGCGCGTAGCGCGCAGTGGTATCTACGAGATCTTCAAGGTTCAGAGCTTTACGCTGATCGTTCTGTTTATCTGGGCCGATGACCTGCTGTCGGCTATCGGTATATCCACTCTGTACCTGCCCATGTTCTATATAGACTTGGTCGCCGTTACCATGCAGCTCATTTTACTGGCCATCCAGAACGTGCTCTTTTACCTGGACTCTCGCCAAATTAACGTAACCCTGTGCGCAGTCTTCTTCGCCAGCAATATTATTTTCACCATCATAACGATCGAGCTCGGCGCCAGCTTCTACGGTTACGGTTATGCTGGTGCTACGTTCCTGTCTTCCGTTATCGGTCTGGCAATGCTGTCACGCAAGTTCGACCGGCTGGAGTACGAAACCTTTATGCTCCAGGGGCGGTAAACCGATACAGAACGTTGACTGATTTCATGACATCATTACGGTAGATTGTTAACCATCAAAAGAGGACTCGTTTTCATGGCCTTGTTCAGCCAGAAGAACGCCCGCAAACAGTTAGATGCCGAAGCCGAGAAGGTAAACCGTGCCGATCTGGAGGCGCTACTTGAGCGGCAGAAGGCTATTGAAAAAAAGGTCAAAGGCAGTGGTAAGCTGAAACGGTTCAGTGCCGATATAAAGCTGATGTTTTCCATGATCCGCGACTACTGGAACGGCAGTTATCGAGATGTACCATGGAAGAGCATAGCGGCCATGGCTGGCGCCCTTCTCTACGTAATGAATCCTCTGGATTTCATACCCGATATAATCATTGGTATCGGCTTTCTGGACGATGTCGGGGTGGTTGCACTATGTTTGAAGCTGGTCGAGTCTGATTTACACAAGTACGCTGCCTGGAAAGAAGTCAAAGAAGAAGCTACTTCCCCTTAAACCGTCAAATTCCCTGGAGATCACGTGGATTTAGCCACCCTGATTGGCCTTCTTGGTGCCATATTACTGATCGTAACGGCCGTTGTTCTTGGTGCGGCGCCTGGTGTTTTCCTCAACGGGGCATCACTGCTGATCGTAGTTGGTGGAACTCTGCTGGTGGTTCTCGCAAAATTCAGCATCCCGCAGTTTCTTGGTGCCTTCAAGGCAGCTGCCCGGGCGTTCAAGTTCAAGCTCCCGGAAACCCAAACCAGTATTGAAGAGCTGGTAGAAGTTGCAAACATAGCCCGCAAAGAAGGCCCCCTGGGACTTGAAGGCCGTGAGGTCAGCTCGCCTTTCCTCGGTAGCGGCATCCAGATGCTGGTGGATGGTCAAACCGATGACACCATCAAGCAGCTTCTTGATAAAGAGCGCCTGATGACACTTGATTACAACCGCTCTGGCTCCAAAGTGTTTACCGCCATGGCGGATGTCGCACCAGCGATGGGCATGATCGGTACCCTGATTGGCCTGGTGCAAATGCTCTCGAATATGGAAGACCCAAAATCCATCGGCCCTGCCATGGCGGTTGCCCTGCTAACCACACTTTACGGCGCAATGATTGCCACCATGATAGCCACACCGATTGCCGACAAGCTATCTCTGCGGATGACAGAAGAAGCTCGCATGCAAATGCTGTACACCGATGCGCTGGTGGCTATTCAGCAGGGCATTAACCCACGGGTTATCGAACAGATGCTATCCAGCTACCTGACTCCAAAAGAGCGCGGCAAGGCGCCTGAGGCGGAGGCCGCCAGCGGATAAGCACCATGGATGAGCTGCCAGAAGAGGAAAAACCGGGTATACCGGCTTGGGTTGTCACCTTTGCCGACCTGATGTCGCTGCTAATGTGCTTCTTTGTGCTTCTGCTGTCGTTTTCTGAAATCGACGCCATGAAGTTCAAGCAGATTGCCGGTGAGCTATCCAAAGCCTTCGGCGTGCAGCGGGATGTACCGGCACTGGAAATCCCCATGGGTACCAGCCCTATTTTCGACAAATTCTCGCCGGCGCCGCCAGAGCCTACGCTGGTTAACGAAATCAAGCAGACCACCACCGACCAGCAACCCGAACTGCAAACCCTGAAAAGCCCCACCGAAGACGCGCTTGATGCTGCCGCAAAGGACTCATTAGAGACCAGCACATCCAGTATTCAGGAGGTACTTGAAGAGGCCATTGACGATGGGCGGATTACTGTAGAAGCGGATCTGGACAAACACAGAATTGTTATCCGGGTTGAAGAAAAAGGGTCGTTTCCCTCAGGCTCAGCAGAACTGACCTGGGAATTTGAAAGCCTGCTTCTGGATATGGCAAAGGTTCTTGCAGATATGCCAGGGGAGCTGACTGTGGAAGGCCACACCGATGACATTCCCATTCGTACATCTCGGTTTTACAGTAACTGGGACTTGTCTGCGGCACGTTCTGCAGCCGTTGCCAACGCCTTGTTAGCCACCGGAGGCGTTGATGCAACACGGCTGGCCGTTAAAGGCTTGGCTGACACAGAGCCGAGAATAGCCAACACCTCCGCTGAGAACAGGGCAAGAAACCGACGCGTTGAGATCATCATCGACATGTCCGAGCCCTTGGAAGAGCAGCGTATGCGGCTTCGTGAATTAATTGAAAAAGACACAGCCGAGCGCGAGGCCATCATCGATATTCGCCCTGTCAGCCCGGATTCGGATTCAGGCACCATTACCTGGTAACTCACGCTCAATCGGCATAACCCGTGAGTTCCATATAGCCCTCTCCAGAATGGCTTCCTGACACCTCTACCGGGCTCTCCCAATAAGGATAGAGCCCGGAGTTAAGGTAATCGCCTGGTGGCGCACTCAACTCCAGATTCACCTGATAGGCTGGAACACTGAGCTGCCAGCGCACAGGTACGCCCTTACGCCGCTCCAGTGCTTTCACGCCAACCTCTGCAGAACTCAAGGGAATAGGATCACCTTCTGCAGGAAGCCAGGTGCCTGCTCGAAAACTGCCGCTGTCGTCCCGTAGCTGGAATGCCATCAGCTTGTCGCCGGTATCCAGATGCAGCGCAAACCAGTCCCATCCTTTTTGTCCGGTTTTCAGAAGCTGGCTGCTCCATTCCCGATCAAACCAGCCTTTACCTGATACCTCCAATGCCTTTCCTTCCAGCACCACCTCGCCGGTTATGGCAATGTCTACCAGGCTGAAGTACATGGAACCCTCGCCACCCGCGGATTTGGCGCTGAAGCCCTTATTCCCATGGCCCACTGGCTCGCCCTGAATAGCGAGCGTCAGGTCGTAACTCCAGCCTTCGCCTGCCGCTTGCAGCTGCCAGCGATCGTTATTGGCATTGCCCTGCAGCCGCCAGTTATCCAGCCAAACCTGAAAGGGAACGGCCGATGCCCCCGCATTCTCCATATCGCCACGGGCCAGCTTTTCCGTAAAGTAGTGCTTCCCCTTCCAACTCACTGCGCCGTGGGCCATCCATGTCGCTTGCAATGGCCAATCGGTTGAATCCGGCGCTGGCTTGGAGGCAACTCTGGGCTGAAGTGCCTGCCGGAACTGGGTCCACTGCACCCCCAAGGGTTCGCCATCAGTCGTTTCAAGGTTTGCAGTGAGGTACCACCATTCGATTCGATGCTGAGGATGCGGCCCGAAATCAGCGGGGAACGCCAACCGATCTCCGGGGCCGGGCTGCAAATAGGGCGTTTCTCCTGCAGCGCTTTGCTCAAGCCCCGCCAAACCTGCAAAGCCTTCCTCGCTGGCATCGCCAGAGCAGCCAGCCAATAGCAGTAGCCCCAATGAAAATCCCAGATACCGATTCATCGCTCGCCTCCCGTCAAGGCGCTGGCAGATACAGGTGCAACGGAGGGCTTGCCAAGTTGCCTGCGCATCAGCACAGCAATGCTCACGCCAATGGCCAGACTAAGAGCGCCAAGCTCCAGCCAGAATGCCGGGTACACGGCCATGGGCAACGACCAGCCAAATGCTAATGGATTTATCCGGTGCACCAGTACCCAGGTCAGCCAAATACCCAGTGGCAAGGCCAGCAAAGCGACACCGCCGGTCAGCGTTAGTGCCAACCTTAGCAACTGCCTGGCCACCTGCCGCTGCGACATGCCCCACACCACTAGAAGCCGGAAGTACCAGGCTCGAGTAGTGAAAAACACCCAACCCATCATCAATAGCGCCGAAGCAGCCAGTATCAGGGTGAGCAGTGTCATAGCTCGGGTTAACGCAAAAGTTTGATCAAACACACCTGTCGCCAACTCGCGAATGGTGTTGTTGTCTCTCATGGACAAGGTTTCTACAGCCCAGATTTCCTTAAGTGCATCAGTAACAGGTGCAATCCCTGACTCACCCGGCGTTATGGAGAAACTCTCGGAACGGGCAATGAAATTCTCGGGCAGTGCTTCTGCGTTCATCAATACTTCACCCACCGGGCGGCCATAGTCCGGGTATACCCCGAAAATCCGCATGTCCCGAGTCTGCTCGTCGAGAACCAATTGCAGGGTATCCCCAGCCCCAAGCGTTTGCCTGCGTGCCAGCTGCTCGTTGATCATTACGCCCTTATTGCCAGCCAACGCCTCCCAAGAGTGATCTTCCGCTTCCAGCAGTCTCCACTTGGTTATCAGAGTGCTTATTGGCGCAAGTGCGTAAACATCCACCTGCAGCCTGCTTGCGGCAGCCTTGTCTGCCATCCGGATGCTGCCCCGAATTACCTGATGCCACTGCATGTCCGGATTACTTGCCTGGTGCCCGGTGAGCCAATCGGCTGCTTTGCGGCTATCTGCACCAACGGGCACTTCAATGTAATAGGCGGCCTCCAGTCGCTGGGCCAGCCAGCGATCAAAGGTATCCTCGAAGGTGGTAACCAGAGCCTGAACCGCCAGCACCATGGCAAGGGCAAACTGTAAGGCAACCAGTGGCAATGTCAGGCGACGCGCCAGCACGGCGAGTTCCCTGTAGCGCCACCGGGCAAGCGGAGCTTTCGATTGATCTGCGCGCCAATTGACAAAATGTGTGACCGTGGCGGGTGTCAGCCAGGCGGCCCCCGCGAAAACCAAAGCCACCGCAACAAACACCCAGGGCAGCGAAGGCGCCAACCAAGCCATAACCAGTCCAGCCAAAAGCAAAGCCGTCGCCAATCTGCCCTGATTGGGCACCGACAAAGACAAGCGCTCACGGAATCTGAGCAATAGCAGATCCCCCAAACAGGCAATCACAACCACAGTCAACATAACCAGAACCGGCGTTATCCAACCCTGCCCATGCCCGGCATAGAGAGGTATATCGAACAACCCATCAAGGGCCTGGCCAAAACCACCCCCAAGCCCGGCCGCCAGCCACCGGCCAAGCCCTACGCCGGGCACCACACAAATCAGCGCCAACGCAATAATTTCCAGCACCAGCCAGCGCTGAACCTGCCCGGGCGAAACCCCAAATCGGTGCAGCAAGGCGAAGCTGTCCCGGCGTTGCGCCAGCCCCAGCAGGTAAACGCTGCGCAACAGCAGAGCGGTAATGAGCAGAACCAGAACCCCCAAGGCTTCAAGATTAAGCAGAAAGCTTTCCCCCAGCTCGCCTGTTTCCGGGCCGGTTGCGAAGGTTTTCAGGTGGTAGCCATTGGGCAAATCAGGGGCTTGCGTAGAATCAGGGGTCAGCAGATAAAAACGGCTTTCACGAGCGGGGGTGTCAGCAGCGCTGCTCATATCCACAAAAGGTTTTCCATCCAAAGGCTGATCCAGTGCTTCGGATGCTCCCGCACCAAAGCAGTGGGCGGCCAAAGGATCCACTCCGATAATACGGCTACCGGAATCCGGAGTGACTTCGAGCCAGGGCATTACGCACACACCAACAAGGCGAAGGGACACAAAGTCTTCAACCATCAGAGCCTGGCCATCATCCCTGAGCACTTGCTGGCGCTCTGCCACCGCCTGTTCGCTCTGATCAAGGCTCGCCCGTGCCTGGCTGGTGAGATGATTCACCCCTGTCCACAACATGGTGGCCAAGACAATCATGGCCGCCAGGGCAAATAGCTGCAGCGGATGGCGGCGATAATGGCTGAGCAGAGCCCAGGGTATGGGTAAAGCGGGTAAAGAAGGACGGAGAGACATTAACCGCTTCATACGGCGCTCAGGTGGCCAAGATCCAGAAGCTGTTGGCAACCGGCGGCAAGCTCGGCGTCATGAGTCGCCAGTATCAGGCCGCAGCGATAACGGGCCTGAAGATCGAACAATACCTGGGTAACCTCGGCGGCTGTCTGGCGATCCAGACTGCCGGTGGGCTCGTCTGCCAGAACCAGTGCTGGCTCCATCGAGAAAACCATAGCCAGTGCCGCACGCTGGCGCTGGCCGCCGGATACCTGATCCGGATAACGCTGGGCCAGCTCACCTATATCCAGACGTGTCAGCCAGTCTTCACTGTTTGCGGGATCACGGCCTGCCAGTTGGGCGCGGAACTGCACATTTTCCAGCAACGTAAGTGCTGGCATCAGGTTGGCTTCCTGAAACACCACGCCAATTTGCTGCCGGCGCAAGCGGGCCCAAGCCGCAGCCTTTTCCCGTGTCGCTGCGCTGCCCGCATCAAAAACCTGCCCCTGCATAACAATGGTGCCTGCATCGGGCGATTCCAGGCCACACAACAGATTCAGCAGCGTACTTTTACCGGAGCCGGAACGACCAACCAAAGCCAACGACTGGCCTTGGCCGAGGGTGAACGAAAGCTTTTCGATCACCGGGACCGTTTCATTGCCGCTGACGAAATGCTTGCTCAAACCCCGAACAGCCAGCAGAGACTCAGTCATATCGGCTCCCCTTCTTGCCTCCCTTCACGAAACTGTTCCAGCAAGGATAGCAGGGCCGGAATAATCACTAATACCAGAACAGTAGACAGCCCCAAGCCAAACGCAATCGAGGTGGCCATCGGAATCAGGAACTGGGCCTGCAGTGAGGTTTCAAACAGCAGGGGTAACAGCCCACCGATGGTGGTCAGCGAGGTCAGCAGAACAGCCCTCACCCGCTGCACAGCTGCCTCATTCAGTGCTTCGTTGATGCCCAGCCCCTTCTCACGCTGGTGGTTGTAGAAAGACACCAGAATAATCGCGTTGTTCACCACTATACCGGCCAGCCCAAACAACCCGAACAGTGATAGCACCGTGAGCTGAATCCCCATCACCCAGTGGCCCAGCAGAGCACCCACCAGGGCGAAGGGGATGATCGCCATCACGATCAACGGCAAGCTCCAGGAGGCGAATACCCAGGCCAGGATCACGTACATCAAGGCTATACCGACCACCATGCCGGTTTTCATATCCGCAATGGTTTCCCGCTGGTCCGCCGACCGACCTTCAAAGCTGTAGCGCACGTTGTAGCGGCTGGCGATGTCCGGCAGGGCGTCGGCCTCCAGGCTTTCAATAATCTGGTCAGTGGTGCTTACCCGGGTGTTCAGGGCGGAGGTTACCTCTACGGCCAGCTTGCCATCGGCATGGCGCAGAGCCTCAAAGCCCTGGCGGTGATCCAGATTCATTACCTGCCCGAGCGGCACGAAACGCCCATCCGGTATACGCACGGTCACGCGAGAGAGTGTGGATAAGCGCTCACGCTGGTCCCGGGGCAGCTGCACCCGCACTTCCATCTCATCACGCCCATCCTGATAGACCTGGGCAACCCTGCCGTCAAATGCTGCCCGCAACTGGCTACCCAAATCGGTGGTGGTGAGGCCCAGCGCCTCGCCATAGGCACTGGCCTGATAGATCAACTGCTCGCGCCCCCAGGGCATGTCATCTTCTACATCCAGAACACCGGGCAATGTCGATAATGCCTGTGCCAGTTCTTCGGCCGCAGACTTCAGGTTTTGCGCATTTTCCCCCGACAAGCGTACATTCACATCCCGACCCGGCGGCCCGGCCTGGCGTTCGGTGATAGACAAGTTATCCAGCCCCGCTGGCAGGCTCAGGCGGCTGCGCCATTCATTCATAAATTCCGGATTGCGCACCTCACGCTGATCCGACGGCGCCAGTTCAATCATTATGGAACCCAGCTCATCACCGGCACGAGAGCTTCCACCACCACCCAGGGTGGCGCCTTCTGTGGTCACTGCATGCAATATGAGATTGCCGCCCAGCGCCGATTCCGCCTCGTTCAGTGCTTTTTGCATATCCGCCATAAACCGGTCAACGGTTTGGCTGTCGGTGCCCGCAACAAAGCTGGCGTTGGCGTATAGCACAGAGGGCTCGGGAGTGGGGAAGAAGTTGAACCCGAGGCGACCACCGGCCAGCAGCCCAACGGTAACCAGTGCCAGGGCCAGAACACAGGCCATGGTGATGCCACGATTATCCAGGCTACGCTGTGAAAACCGGCGGAAGGGGCCTTCGCGAAAACGATCAAACCGGCGTTCGAAACCATTACGAAAGCGCGCAACGGGATTACGGCTGGGCTCCGCAGGTTCTGGCGCACTCTTGTTCGCGTTTCTCGGCTTGAACGCGTGCCGCAAGTGCGCTGGCAGAACAATGAAACACTCAAGCAACGAAGCAATAAGCACGCAGATCATGATGACGGGAATGTCGCCAAGGATATTACCGATAACACCACCCACAACCAGCAGCGGCATAAAGGCGGCAACGGTAGTCAACGACGACGCCAATACAGGCCACACCATGCGCTTTGCCGCGCCTTCCGAGGCGTAAATGGAGGCCTCACCCATGCGGGCATGGGCGTCTGCGTCTTCCCCCACCACAATGGCATCGTCCACGATCACCCCCAACGCCATGATCAGCGCAAACAGCGACATCATGTTGATGGAGCCGCCAATCAGCCAGAACACACCAAGCGCTGCGAGAAATGCGGTTGGAATCCCCACTGCCACCCAAAGCGCAACACGCCCCGGAAGGAACAGGTACAGCAGGCAAACCACCAGTATCAGGCCACTAAGGCCGTTGCTGGTGAGGAGGGAAATGCGGTCATTCAGCAGCTGCCAGGTTTCATCGTAAACCTCCAGCTGTATCGTAGGCTGCAAGGTGGCCCGGGTATCATCAAGCCATTGTTCCAGAACCTTGGCTGCCGCCAGGGAGTGACCGTTTTCAGATCGCAGCAGTTGTAATTCAATGGCCGGAAAACCATTACGGGTGAGTGCCACCTGGCTTTCGCGGTCTTCCTGACGAACATCGGCAATGTCCCCCAGCTGCAACTGAACACGCTCACCACTGAGCACAGGCAAGGATTCAAACGCCTGCGGGCTACGCCGCTGTTCTATGGATCGCAGCTCACGGGCCGCATCCTGCTGTGCCATGATCCCGGCGGGTAAATCCCGCGAAACCGACGCTACTCTGTCGGCAATCTGCCCGAGCGTAAGCCCAAGCGTCTCCAGCCTTTCCACCGGAACATCAATACTGATTTGCTGCTCCGGCAGGCCCCGGAAAGACACCCGGTCTATGCCCCGCTGCAGGAGTTCGTCTTCATAGCGGTAAGCCAGCGCCCGCAGTTCGCGCCGATCCACATCACCGAACACCAACATTCGGGCCACGGGCTCGTAGCGCTCGATCCGGGCGACCCGGGGTTCCTCGGCGTCTGTGGGCAGGTTGTTGAACTCATCCACTTGCTGGCGCACGTCATCCAGTGCGGTGATCGGGTTGGTGCCTTCCTGAAACTCCAGAGTGATAGACGCAATGCTCTGGGCCGAAGTGGAGGTCATCTTCTTGAGGCCATTTACACTGCGCAGTCGCTGCTCCAGCGGATTGGTAATGCCCTGCTCCACATCTTCCGCGGAGGCACCGCTCCAGACCACGCGCACGCTGACCACATCCAGCGCAAAGGTGGGGAAGAACTGGACGTTCATACGGGTAAGGCCCAGGGTACCGGCAAGCAACATCATCAACATCACCAGGTTGCCAGCAACCTTGTGATGGACAAAAAACCCTATGACGCCTTTTCTGCGCCTCATTGAACCGGCCTCCCATCGCTGGCCACGTCTACTTTAAGTCCAGTGAGGGCATTGGGAAGATGGGTAATAATCAGCTGGGCGCCAGGCTTGAGCGCCTCACCGGCAACCAGAAGGCGCCGCTCACCATTGGCGGAGAGCGCTTCGCCTACCCGTTCAACAGACACACGCTGCATGCGGCTGTCGTCTGCCATCAGGTACACATTGCTGGCGCCATACAAGGCACTGAAGGGAATGGCCACTGTCTGGCTGCGCTCTGGCCGCTCAAGGATAACGGGCAACAGGGCGCCAGGCCGCAAGCCCGCTGAATCTCCAGCCAGTGCGAGGATTGCCTCGGTTCCAGCAGGGTCGCTGATTCCGGCGAAGCGCTCCAGCCGGAAGCGAATCTCGCGCTGATCGCTGTAGGCATACAGGTTTTCACCCTTCGCCAAGGCGCTCATCAGCTCTGCCCGATACAGGTCAGGCACCCGGGCCCGAAGCTCCAGGCCCTCTATTGCATACACAGAGAGCAGTTTCTGGTGTTTTGATACCTGGTCGCCCAGAGCCACCTGAACATCTGTCACAACACCGTCAAACGGGGCAACAACCCGGGAGCGTTCGCCATCCCGTTGCGTTGTCGCAAGCGCAGCATTTGCCTGGGCCAACCTGGCCTCCAGGCTTTGCAGCCGTGCCGGGTGTTCGTCAATGGCGCGCTGGCGAATGCTCAAGGTGAGCTCGGCTCTGGCAGCGCCGTCTGTTACGCCCTCCAGGCTCTCACGGGAGGCAAGGTTTCGGCCCACCAGAGAACGCGTGCGCTCCAGCTGCCGGTGAGCATTGGCCAGGATGGCCTGCTCGCTTTTGAGCGCAGCCTGATCATTCCGGTGGCGTACCTGTTCCGAGCGGATCTGCGCTTCAAGATCAGCCACCTGGGCTTTCGCCTGGGCCAACACCGGCTCAACATCCTGAGTATCCAGAGCCACCAGCAGGTCACCGGCGCTCACCCGCTGCCCTTCTGCCACGGGCCGCTCTGAAATTCGGCCCGCCATTGCGGCAACCACCAACATCTGCTCGGGGGCCACCACCTCGCCGTACAAAGGCAACACAGGCGTGTGCACGGTTGGTTCAACCAACTGAACTTGCACCTGCCAGCTACGCTCAGTTGCAGAGACCGGGGCAGGCTCTGGACGAGTCACCTTAAGAAACAGGAAGCCAAGAACACCAACGGCCAGAATAATTGCGGGTATAATTCGTTTGGACATAACGCGTGGGCCAGCTAAGGTAAATAAAGCTCCGCCACAAGACGGCAACGGGTAGTGAGATACCTCTGAAGGCACCTCCGGATTGCTATAAAAAAGTACAGTCAGGAGTACTATACGTTTGTTAGCAGAAAATTATGCCAACCTTCTAAGCGCCACATTTATCAACGCCTTCATTGTGGTTCTCGTTGTGCTGATGCACCGCGAGGCGCTTGTCCTCCTCAGCCGCCTGTTAAAAAACATGCATTCCCATCATCACTTTCGCTTGGTTGCTGCTGTTCTTGGCGTTCTGATCGCTCACACCGCACAGGTGTGGGTATTTGCAGCAGCCTTTTATTTCATGCACCACGCCGATGCATGGGGCTCGCTGGCCGGCAACTTCAATGGCAGTTTTCTGGACTGCGTTTATTTTTCTTTCAGCACCTTCACCACCGTTGGATATGGTGATATCGAACCCTTGGGCGCGCTGCGTTTTCTGACCGGAATCGAAGGGCTCACAGGGTTGGTACTGATTACCTGGAGCGCTTCGTTCCTATTCATGAAAATGCAGCGTTACTGGACGGGCAGCTAACGTTTCAGCCCCGGGCTCCTGAGAATAAAAAACCCCATGCCGGGAGTTCATCCCGCATGGGGCAAAGTGTTACCCGCCGCCTATGAGAAGCGGGCAATCGCCATTACAAGGTTTACCACCTGGCCGTCAAAGCTGCCCGTAGCATGCGGCCCGGCTCGTTCACCCGAATCGCATCAGGATTGAACGGATCGGTGTTTGCGCGGCTCACGTGGGGCGCCCAGGTGTTATCAAACAGGTTATCCAGAGCCCAATTAAAGGTGAGATACTCCATTAACGGATGGCTACCGGAAAGGTTGAACACGCCATACCCGGGTGAAACCCCCGCATCCAGCCCCGATTGCGGATCGATACGACCCTGACGGCGGGCAAGCTGCCATTCAGCCTCAATACTATGGCCCATCGCCTGCCAGCCCAGAGTTTGCACAAATTGAACCGGAGGAATCTGCGGCAGGGCTTTATCATCATCACGGTTTTCGCCGCGAACCGACGCCAAGGCACTGCTGCTACTCCAGGTGCCATCGGTCCACCCAATCATTGCCTCAACACCCAACAAGCGGGCATCTATGTTCTTGTAGCGAGTGCAGCCGTTGACCTTGCCGCACTGAGCCTGCGTTTCTTTGTAACGCAGCACAAAATCATCCACCTGATCGACCCAGACAACAGGCTTCCAGCTCCACTGATTCTTGCTGCCACTCAGAGCCAGCTCCAGTTTGTAATGTTTTTCGATATTCAGATCCGGGTTGCCAATCCAGCTATCGCCCATGGTATTGCGCGCCAGGTAGCGCTCCGTAACGCTGGGACTGCGCACACTGCGGCTGCCGGTCAGGGTTAACGCCTGGTTCTGTGGCAGGCGCCATTCACCCGATACGAACCCACTCACGTTGTTATCTTCAACGTCTACATCCGCCGTACCGTAAGCACTCTGGTAAAGCATGGCCGGAGTCATACCCATACTCGCCACGTCGTCCGCTTTGGTGGCATTCATTTCAACACGGTCATACCGCAAGCCCGCACCCACTTTTATGTCACGGGCAATGCGCCGAAAACCCTCCGCAAAAAGCCCCGCTCGCTCACGCTCCACTCCCGGCCACATCAGCGACACCGTCATTGGCATAGGGTTACTGACGTTGAACAGGGTGGCATCCCAGTCGTTGGTCTCCAAGTCAGCGCCCATGGCCCAATCAGTTACGCTATTCGGGCTTTGATCGAGCGTGAAGCGCACGCCTCGGGTTTCGGTAATGGAGTCCGTCTGCATCTTCATCATGCCGGCCGGGCGCAGGCTGAAGTTGTCCATGGTGTGATCCACATCTGCCTGCCAGGCCAGCAGGCTCCACTCACCCTTTGCTACCGGAGAACCAATCTCCATGCGGTAAATATCTGTGTCGGTTTGCGGTGCATCCATACCGGAACCGGCGTATTTCACATCGCTTTCTTCCTGCCGGCTCACCATGGCCTTAATGAAGAAACCAGTCTCCGCCGTCCAGGCCGCGTCGGCGCGGCCTTCGGCATTTTCGTAGGCACTGCGCACCTTGTTGCCATCACCATCTTCGTAATCGTTCGCTTCGTCATATCCGCCAGACAACCTCAACCAGGCCGCCTCACTGCCCACGGCCGCTGCTGCGTTCACCAGCTTGCCGTTTCCATTATCTGAACCACCAACTGTTACCTGGCCGGTGGTCACACTGCCGTTGAACCGAGGCTCTGCGGTGGTGGCAATCACCTGCCCGCCGGCAATGGGGCCCCAACGCAGGGTGCGGTTGTTAGTTCGCACTTCCAGAGCCGGTGCCAGCGCGCTGCTCAGGCGACTCGTTGGTGGATCCATGCGGTTGGGACAAGCGCCTTCTACCCGAATGCCATCGAGCAACACATCCACTCTTTCCTGGCTTTGCCCGCGCACTACAGGCTCCAGACCGCGACCGCCCATCCGGGAGAGTGAGACTGTGGGATCTGAGGCCAGCCGATTGACCGGCTCACTTGCCAGCACCGTAGAAGCCTTATCAGCTACCTGCCCCTCGGTTACCCGGATAACAAGGCTATCTCCGGAGGCTTGCGCCAGTGCAAGAGCAGGTATTCCTGAGAGCCCTAAAGCCGCGATCCATGCGCATTTCGCAAATACTGGTTCTTTCATGCAACTGCTTCCCCGGGGGCGTTCCCGCCTATTAATCTGTAGAACAAATGTGCCCGGGCATGATAAACAGGCAGCCGCCGCAGCGCGTGAGACACAATGCCGCATCTCTATGGGGGTATGCCTTCAGCCCCCTGCCGCAGGGGCTCGCTTGCCAAACCTGCCGCAATATGGTCAAATCACCGCCCCATTTTTCCACCATCCTTTTCATTTTCCTGCAATAAGCAAGAACCGAAATGAGGAATACTCTATGACCGCCCGACTTGATGAGAAACTGGAACTGATTTACCAAGACGTTCTGCACCGCAACCCGGGTGAAAACGAGTTCCACCAAGCTGTACACGAAGTTCTGGAGACTCTGGGGCCCGTTCTGGTGAAATATCCGGAATTTGCCGAGAAGAAGATTATTCAGCGCATCTGCGAACCAGAGCGCCAGATTATTTTCCGCGTGCCCTGGCAGGACGATAAAGGCGAGATCCACATCAACCGCGCCTTCCGCGTGGAATTCAACAGTGCCCTGGGCCCCTACAAGGGCGGCATGCGTTTTCACCCATCCGTGTACCTGGGCATTATCAAATTCCTGGGCTTCGAGCAGATCTTCAAAAACGCCCTGACCGGCCTGCCTATCGGCGGCGGCAAAGGCGGCAGTGACTTTGACCCCAAAGGTCGTTCAGACGACGAAATCATGCGCTTCTGCCAGAGCCTGATGACGGAGCTGTATCGTCACATTGGTGAGTACACAGATGTACCTGCCGGCGACATTGGCGTGGGCGGGCGCGAAATTGGCTACATGTTTGGCCAGTACAAGCGCATCACCAACCGCTATGAGTCTGGCGTACTCACCGGCAAAGGCCTCGACTGGGGCGGCAGCCGTGCACGTACCGAAGCGACGGGTTACGGCACTGTGTTCTTCACACATGAGATGCTGAAAGCCCGTGGCGACTCCATGGAAGGCAAAAAAGTGGTTGTTTCCGGCTCCGGTAACGTCGCCATCTACGCCATTGCCAAAGCCCACGAACTGGGTGCCAAGGTTATTGCCTGTTCCGACTCCAGCGGCATCATCGTGGATGAAAAAGGTCTCGACCTGGCCGCTCTGAAGCAGATCAAGGAAGTGGATCGTCGTCGCCTCAGCGCCTACACCGAGTTCCACAAAGACGCAAAATACGTCAAGGGCGGCAGCATTTGGTCGATTCCTTGCGATATCGCACTGCCCTGCGCCACCCAGAACGAGCTGAATGCCAACGACGCCAAAACGCTGGTTGAGAATGGTTGTATTGCAGTTGCTGAAGGCGCCAACATGCCCACCACGCCAGAAGGGATTGCCATCTTCCAGCAGGCCAAGATTATGTACGGCCCGGGCAAGGCAGCCAATGCCGGCGGTGTGGCAACGTCTGCTCTGGAAATGCAACAGAATGCCAGCCGTGATTCATGGTCCTTCGACTACACCCAGAAGCGCCTTGAAGACATCATGATTGATATCCACAAGAGCTGCTATGAAACCTCAGCTGAGTTTGGCTCCGAAGGTAACTATGTACTGGGAGCCAACGTAACCGGCTTTATCAAGGTAGCCCGCGCCATGCAGTCTATGGGCGTTATCTGATTATGGAGTAGGCCTCATGAGCGGGAACGGCGGAAACTCACAGGATAACAACCGGGTTTCCACCGGCCTCCCGGGGCTGGATGACGTTCTTGATGGCCTGAGAATTGGCGACAATGTGGTCTGGAGAGTCAGCGATCTGGACGACTACCGCCGATTCGTTACTCCATTTATCGAGTCTGCGGCGTCCGCCGGGCGCCGTATCATTTATTTGCGTTTTGGCCAGCATCCTCCGCTGGTGCCCGCAAACACCAATATCCACACCGAAAACGTCGATGCTCTGGATGGCTTTGAAGCTTTCACCGGCAGAGTATGGCGCCTGATTGAAGAACATGGGCGCGGCGCATTCTATGTGTGCGATTGCCTGAGTGATCTACTCAACGCCTGGGCCACCGATGCCATGGTAGGCAATTTTTTCCGGGTGGTCTGCCCCTTCCTCTTTGAACTGGATACGGTCGCCTGGTTTGCTCTTTACCCGGATCGGCACTCCCGCACCACGCTGGATCGCATCCGGCAGACAACCCAGGTAATGGTGGATGTGCACCGCCTGGAGGACGATGTACAGGTTCAGCCGATCAAAGCCTGGTGTCGCCAATCCCCCACCATGTTTTTGCCACATCGAGAGCGCGATGGTCGTTTTCTGCCGGTCTCCGACAGCAGCGATGCCACCCGACTACAAGCTGGCCTGGAAGTGGCGCAGCTACATCGACAACCGCTTCTGGACTACTGGGACCGTCTGTTCATGCAGGTTACCAGTGCCATGCAAGATGATGATCAAGACCAGGCTGCCGCTATTCACGAACGCGTGCTGAATGTACTGATCAGCCGGGATTCGCGCATACTGGATTTGGCCAGAAACTATCTGAATCTTGGGGACTTGCTCGCGATACGCGCGCGAATGATCGGCAGCGGGTACATTGGTGGAAAGGCCGCTGGCATGTTGATCGCCCGCAGCATTCTGCTTACCAATCAGCCAGCTATCTGGCAGGAAAGCCTGGAGCCTCATGACTCCCGCTATCTTGGCTCAGACGCCTATTATGCATTTCTCGTACACAATGGGTTGTGGCCAGCAATCATGCGTCAGCGTGCACCCGAGGGTTATTTCAGTGAAGCGGCAACCTTGCGCCAAGGCTTACTGGAAGGTGAGTTCCCACCGGAAATCCGGAGTGAACTGGAACGGCTGCTGGATCACTACGGGCAATATCCGATTTTGGTGCGCTCAAGCAGCCTGCAGGAAGATGGTTTTGGCAACGCCTTTGCCGGCAAGTACGACAGCGTTTTCGTGATCAACCAGGGCGCTCCAGAACACCGGCTTGACGCTCTGGAGGACGCCATCCGCCAGGTTTATGCCTCTACCATGAGCGACGACGCCTTGGTATACCGTAAACAACGCGGTCTCGACCAGCGGGAAGAACCCATGGCTCTGCTGATCCAGCGAGTCAATGGTCGCTTCCATGGCCGCTACTACCTGCCAGATGCCGCGGGCGTTGGTGTTTCTCGCAATACCTTTGCCTGGGATACCGATATGGACCCGGCTGCAGGCATGGTTCGGCTGGTTATGGGGCTGGGCACCCGTGCCGTTGATCGGATCGAAGGCGACCACGCTTGCGTGATGGCGTTGGACTACCCTCGCCGCCAGCCCTTCCGCAATCAGGATGAAAGCTACAAGTTCTCCCAGCACCTGCTGGATGTACTGGATCTGCGAGAAGGCGAATTAGCCACCCGCCCGTTAAGCCAGCTCACACAGGAGGTTTCCGACCTGCCGTTGAGCCACTTGGGCGAAATAGACCAGCCCGCCAGCAGGCGAGCTCGGGAGCTGAACTTGCCAACACCGGTATGGCGCCTGACTTTTGCACCCCTGGTGCGCAATGGTCTTTTTGTGGACCGTCTCTCCAGCTTGTTGAAAACCCTCGAAGCAGGCTATAACCACCCGGTGGACGTGGAATTTACCCTGCATCTGAACAGTGCCGGAGAACCGGCCTTTAACCTGGTGCAATGCAGGCCTCTGGCAACTATCGGCGAAACCACGGCCGTTGCAATACCCGACGAAATACCGGCACAGAATCTTCTGTTCCGTACCCAGGGACACTTTATGGGGGGCAATATCAACCTGGGAATCCAGCGCGTTATCCGGGTGGACGCTGCCGTTTATAAGCAGCTCAGCGTGAGCCAACGCTACGAAGTTGCCCACCTGGTAGGCGAGCAGGTGCGTATGGACAAGGGTAAAACCATGCTTATTGGCCCCGGCCGCTGGGGCACCAGCAGCCCTGAGCTGGGCGTACCCGTTCGTTTTGCGGACATCGCGGGCGTGGCCGTGCTGGTTGAAGTGGCAGAAATGGACGGCGATATGGTGCCGGATCTTTCTTACGGCTCACATTTTTTCCAGGACCTGGTAGAAGCCGGTATCGCCTACGCGGCTCTTTTCCCCAATGGCCGGAACAGTGTTTACCAACCAGATCGACTTCCCGGCACAAACACACACAGGCAAGGGAGCTCACCTGAGGCCGCGATTCAGAGCTTTGACCTGCGCGAGAATCCGCTGCAGCTGACCGGCGACGTGATCAGCCAGGACCTGGCCTGTTACTACCCGGTTTGATACCTATCAACTATTTCAACAAAAGCACCTGACTGCAGCCCCGCTGCCCACCTGGCCCTGCTAGAATCCAGCCCATGGAATGGCTCACGCACTCTCAAACCGGTTTTCAACAAGCTGCCCGCTACCTGCTGGGCATGCGTTTGGCCGTTGCCGGTCTTCAGCTTGTCGCGCTGGCGGTAGCAGAGACCGTTATTGCCCTGGCGTACGGGGCAGAAGCACTCATACTGTGCCTGTTTTATGGGGTTCTCGCGGTTCTTGGCTGGCTTTGGTTTACTCGTCGGCCACCGCAATCCGCCATAAGTGTAAGCGCTGGCCTTGCTCTTGACCTGGTTTTGATTGGCGGATGGCTTTTCCTCACCGGCGGCTACACCAATCCTCTTGTGTCCCTGTTACTGCTGCCTATAGCGGTCGCGATCATTCTGGTTCCCCTGAGCCAGAGTATGGCCCTGACCCTGGCAGGAATCGGCGTTTATACGACTCTGATTATCTGGCACACCCCCATTACCCATGAACATCACGATGCCAATCTGGCCCAACTGCACCTCGCGGGTATGTGGGTGACCTTCGCTATGACGGCTGCAATTCTGCTATTGGTGGTTGGCGCCCTGGCACGACGGTTAGGGCAGCAACAGCAGCAGCTATCAAGCATCCGGGAAACGCGCCTGCGCGATGAACAGATCATCTCCATGGGGCTTTCTGCAGCCGCCGTTGCCCATCGCCTCGGCACCCCCTTAAACACCATGACCCTTTTGGTCGACGAGATCCGTGCCGCCTTCCCCGACCCGAGTCTTGCGGATGACTTGAAGCTGATGGAGAAACAACTCGTTCTTTGCAGTGAACATCTGCAGCAACTTTCCAGTGCGGCAGTACAAGCAAAAACTGCCCAGCTGGAAACGCTTACTGCCGAGAGTTGGATTGCACGGCTGAAGGAGTCAGCAACGCTACTGTGGCCTGCTGCACCTATCGACTGGCCCGGGGTGGTTCCGGATTGCCGGGTTGCGGTGGATGCCACCCTGGATCAGGCCATATTGAACCTGCTGGCAAACGCGCTAACCGCCAGCCCATCCTGGGTTGCCGTTAGTGTGCATTGTACAGAAAACAACCGGATTGAAATGGTGGTGGAAGACCACGGCGACGGCCTGGAAGATGACTTTCAGAAAAGCCTGGGCGAACAGATTGTTGGCTCGGAAAATGGCATGGGCGTCGGCCTCTTTCTTACCAACGCAACCATCCAGCGCCTGGGAGGCACGCTGAAGGCTCGCGTCGACCAGCAAGGAACGACTATGATCATCGACCTGCCTGCAGCCGAGACAGCGGGAGTAGCACGTGACCACCAATAAAACCTGGTTACTTATCGACGATGACACAGCGTTTCTGGAGGTGCTTCAGCGCGCCCTGAAGCGCCAAGGCGTTGACGCTACTATAGCCACCTCCCAGGCCGAAGCACTTGGCACTCTGAGCTCAAGAAGCTTCAGCCGGTGTGTGCTGGATCTGAATCTTGGCGGCGAGAGCGGCCTGCAACTTCTGCCGGAACTGCTTCACCGGCAGCCTGATCTGGACATACTGGTACTCACGGGTTACGGCAGTATCGCCACAGCGGTTGAGGCCATGCGCCGCGGGGCAATCAACTATTTATGCAAGCCGGTTACTGTTAGCCAGCTCATCAGCGGCTTTGATGCTCTGGCAATCACACCGGAGCTCCGCCCGGAACCACCTTCGGTGGAAGAAATGGAATGGGAGCACATTCAGCGGGTACTCAATGAGCACGAAGGCAATGTATCCGCCACCGCCAGGGCGCTCAACATGCACCGGAGAACCCTTCAACGCAAACTGCAAAAACACTCTCGCTGGCGAAATTGAAACACCAGGCGCAAATTGAGCCATGCCAACTATAAAGGATCCGGAAAACAAAGTGCCCACCCCAAAGGTTGACGCCAAGCGTTTGTCTCTGGTTGCGAGCGCCAGCCGCAATCTGATTATGATCCTTGACGCTGCAGGCACGATCGAGTGGGCCAATCCGGGCTTTGAGGAGCACACCGGCCACCAGCTACAAGACATTGCAGGCGCTCGCCCCCCGGAGCTGCTCAAAGGCCCCGCCACAGATCCAACAACACTGCTACGCGTTGCCCGGGAGCTGCACAGAGCTAAACGATTCGAAGAAGAGATTTTGCTTTACACCCGCTCCGGTGAACCATTCTGGGTTCACGCCTACGGCCTTCCTATTGGGGACGAACCGGGTGTGGCGCCGGGCTTTATTGTTATCATGAACAACATTTCGGATCACAAACACAGCGAGCGCGGCCTTCGTATTGCAGCCAGCGTGTTTGACCGTAGCCACGAAGCCATCATCATTTCAGATCAAAATAACCGCATACTTGATGTGAATCCCTCGTTCTCACGTATTACCGGATACAGCCGTACCGACGTTCTGGGGCTTAACCCCTCCATTCTCAGTTCCGGCCGGCACTCGCCTGCCTATTACTCTTCTATGTGGCAGAGTATTGAGGAGAGAGGTTACTGGCGAGGTGAGATCTGGAATCGGCGGAAAAACGGCGAAGAGTTTGTTGAGCTGCAGACAATCAGCCGCATTCACCTGGACGAGCCCGGACGCTATTACCATGTGGCCAACTTTACTGATATCACGGAACTTAAAAACCACGCAAAAGACATAGATCGCGCAGCCAATTACGACGACCTCACCGGCTTGCCCAATTTACAACTGCTTAAAGAACGCCTGCATCAGGCTCAAATACAAGCGGACACTCACCAAAAAAGCCTATCCGTCGGCTACATTGACCTGGATGGTTTCAAGGCAATCAACGAAAACTTTGGCGCAGAGGTGGGAGACAGAATACTGCGCACCCTGGCAGGCCGTCTTACCCAGGACCTCCGTAGTGGCGACACGGTCGCCCGAATTGGCGGTGATGAGTTTGGGCTTATCCTTCAGAACGACAACCATGAGGCTATCTACGACCGCATACTCTCTACCATCAATGAACCGGTTGACCTTGGCGGAGAGGCAGGTTCGATTGTTGTTACAGCAAGCCTCGGTATCACCCGCTACCCCTCAGACAACACAGACGCTGAAGGCCTGATTCGCCATGCCGATCAGGCGGTATACGCAGCCAAGGATAAAGGGCGTAATCTGCTGCACGTTTTCGATCCGGAACTGAACGAGCATCGCCAACAGAAACGTGCTCAACTCATAGAGCTCAGCCGTGCGCTGGATAACAACGAGTTTGAACTCTACTTCCAGCCTCAGGTACGAATAGCAGATTGCAGAGTCATTGGTTTTGAAGCACTGATTCGGTGGAACCATCCCCACAGAGGCCTGCTTTATCCAGATGTGTTTCTACCATCATTGGAAGACAGCGATCTGGAGGTGCCTTTGGGCCAGTGGGTACTCCAGGAAGCGGTTGTTCAGATGGGCCTTTGGCACGGTGCGGGGGAGGATTTGTCTGTCAGCATAAACATCAGTGCGCGACACATGATGGACCGGAATTTTACGTCCTACCTGGAAAACTATTTGCACAACCACCCTGCAATCAAGCCTCACCACATAACCCTGGAAGTGCTGGAATCGACCTCCCTGGATGACATCAAACGCGCCGGCGATGTGCTTGCCCGTTGCCAGGAACTGGGATTCCGCGTTGCTCTGGATGACTTCGGCACAGGCTTTTCGTCACTGTCCTACCTCAGCACCTTACCCATTGATCTGGTGAAAGTGGACAAAAGCTTTGTCATCAACATGCTCAACGATCCCAATGACCGGGCAATCGTGGAGAGTGTGATTTTTATGGGCCAGAGGTTTAGCCATCCCATTCTGGCGGAAGGTGTTGAAACCATGGCGCATGCCCGTGCCTTGAGCGATTTGGGTTGCGAATATATGCAAGGCTATGGGATTGGGCGACCGATGCAGGCCGGGAATGTTCTGGAGTGGGTGCAACAGTGGCGCCAGCGCCACACCGACCCGCTGGGGCCAGCGCACAAAAGCGGTCCGGGTTGGTAACTCTAAGCATCCCGGGCGCAGACTACCTATCGATAGCGTCGCTGATCCAGCGTTGTAAGCCTGTCCGGATGGAACACCATCA
The DNA here is from genome assembly GCF_046537445.1 of Marinobacter sp. KMM 10035. Taxonomy (NCBI): domain Bacteria; kingdom Pseudomonadati; phylum Pseudomonadota; class Gammaproteobacteria; order Pseudomonadales; family Marinobacteraceae; genus Marinobacter; species Marinobacter sp. KMM 10035. Next base: position 353,963 of record NZ_JBBVMG010000001.1, read on the forward strand.
TGCCGGTTACAACCGCGCCATTCACAAAGCCCTCTGGAACCATGAATAGAGGGAGGTAGCGCAGGTAACCGTGAACCAGCTCTGAAAACTCATAGACTCCGCTGGCCCAGAGCATAGCGCACATCATTACACCAGCAGCGGCCACCGAAATACCCGCCCCGAAAAAGCCACAAAAAAAGATGTAAGCAAAAAAATTACTGAAATCCCGATGCCTTTCCCAAAGCATGATGGCCTGGGTGACGAGAGCGGGAATCATAACGGTCACCAAGCCGTTGGTGGCAAACATCACAAGTGGCTCACGACCCGTTATCACGGTAATAACCAAGGCCAAAAGCCCGGCGAGTACGGCCAGCCCCCAGCCCAGCATCAAGGTGACGACTGTGATACCAAAGATGTGGATCGCCAGCCCGGGATAGATCCCCGCTCGCAGTTGCCAGATAAAGCCCAGCGCCACTGCCGCTCCAAAAAAGGAATGTTGCAGCGCGTTGTCGGAGCGCAACGCACGCCAACGCACCGAACGGGCGGCCTGAAGCAGAATCAGCAGGAACGCGGCCAGTGTTAGATACCACAGCCCGGTTGAGAGCAGGTTATCGGTCATCCCCATAGTGAAGCACGCCTACAATAGCTCGGAACAAACCCAATAATAACGGCCGAACCCACCCCACAGCTAATGATCCAGGTTATCCGGAAGCCGAATTAATGCAGCTATTGGTGAGAGACTGCCATGCTTCAAAGGTGCTGAGGAACACTTTTCCACCCAGATGAGACAGCAGCTGGGTGTCCTTGAGACGGTCCATTACCGGCCCTTTCACCTCAGAGAAGTGCAACCGCACACCTGCGTCTTTCAGACGCTCATTTATCGCCTCCAGGCTTTCCAGCGCAGACGCATCGATATGGCTGATCGCCGGGCACACCAACACCAGATCTTTCGTCTCTGGTTTACGAATGGCCAGCGCCATCACTGTTTCTTCAAGAAAGCGTGCATTGGCGAAATACAGACTTTCATCCACCCGCAAAAAGGTAACCTCCGGGCACAGTTCCACATCGTGACGAAGCACATTCCGGAAGTGCTCCGTACCCGGAACCAGTCCAACAACTGCGCTATGGGGGCGACTGGTTCGATAGAGATACAACCCCATAGACATCAACACACCTGCCGTAATGCCCGCCTCAACGCTATGGGCAAGCGTCAGCAGAATGGTTGCGAGCATGGCGCCAAAGTCCGCGCGGGAATAGCGCCAGGTGCGCTTCAGAGCTGGCAAATCGATCAACGAGGCGACAGCAACAATAATCGTTGCAGCCAGCGTGGCCTGCGGCAGATAAGCGATTGCAGGCGTCAGGAACAGGGTTGCCAATGCAATGCCGATTGCCGCATAGGCACCGGCAGCGGGAGTTTTTGCGCCTGCGTCAAAATTAACCACGGAGCGGGAGAAGCCACCGGTGACCGGCATGCCTCCGGATAAGCCTGCACCAAGGTTGGCGGTTCCCAGACCAATCAATTCCTGGTCGGGATCAATACGCTGGCGCCGTTTAGCCGCCAGTGTCTGCCCCACAGACACTGACTCCACAAAGCCCACAATACTGATCAGCAATGCACTGGCAGCCAACTGCTGCCAAAGTTCCCAATCCAGTGGTGGCATCGTCAGCTCGGGTAAGCCTGAAGGCACAACGCCAACCAACTGAACGCCCTGAACATCAAGCTGCAGGAGCCAGGCAGCCAGTGTAGTGACCACTACTGCGAGAATCGGAGCTGTTTTTGTAATGATGTCGGCGAGCCGTGTTTCCACACCACACCAAACCAACAGAGGCTTCAAATGTTTCCGGGAAAACATCAGAAACAGCAAGGCACCGGCACCAATTAACAGCGTGGGTATGTTGGCGGCCCCGATCGATTGGATCAGGGACTGGGTAATCGTCAACAGGTTCTGCCCGGATGCCTGCACGCCGAGAATATGCTTGAGCTGACTGGCGGCGATCACAATGCCAGAGGCGGTGATAAAACCGGAGATGACCGGGTGGCTGAGAAAGTTGGCGAGAAAACCGAGCCTAAGAATCCCCATCAGCGTGAGCATTAGCCCGGAGATAACGGCAAGCAAGACAGCCCCCGCAAGATATTCCGGCGTTCCGGCTTCTGCCAGTGGCGCCAGTGCGGCGGCGGTCATCAAGGAGACTACCGCCACCGGCCCCACCGACAGTGTGCGGCTTGTGCCGAAGATGGCGTAAATCATCAGCGGCAGAATGCTGGCGTACAAGCCTACGTGCGCAGGCAAGCCTGCCAGCAGGGCATAAGCCAGTGACTGCGGAATCAACATCACGGTTACAATAACCGCAGCCACCAGATCACTGGAAGCCTGGTTACGACCGTATTGAGGCGCCCACTGGAGAAAAGGCAGATAGCGTTTGAAGTTCATTCGGAACTCAGAAGAAGTTGACCGGAACTTTCAGGTACACCTGGCCATTATCCTCCGCTGGTGGCATCTCACCTGCCCGCATATTTACCTGCACGGAAGGTAGAATTAGCCGCGGCATATCAAGCGTCGCGTCGCGCTCAGTGCGCATCTTCACAAATTCGTCTTCGCTGACGCCATCGTGCACGTGAATGTTGGCCTCTCGCTGCTCTGCCACAGTTGTCTGGTGCACATACTCTTCCCGGCCCGGAGCTTTATAATCATGGCAAAGGAAAATACGGGTTTGAGTTGGCAGTGACAGCACCTTGCGAATCGACTGGAAGAGCACACGGGCGTCACCACCCGGAAAGTCACAGCGTGCAGTTCCGTAATCAGGCATGAACAAGGTGTCGCCCACAAAGGCTGCGTCACCTATTACATAGGTCAAACAGGCAGGTGTGTGGCCAGGGGTGTGCATAACGCGACATTCAAGGCCGCCAATTGCAAAACTATCTCCATCCTGGAAAAGACGATCAAACTGGCTCCCATCACGGGCAAATTCAGTGCCCGCATTGAACGCCTTACCAAAAATTTCCTGTACATCCCGTATGTGGGCACCAATTCCGGTTTTACCACCTAGCTTTTCGTGAAGATATGGCGCAGCGGAAAGGTGGTCCGCATGAACGTGAGTTTCCAAAATCCACTCGACGCACAAATCATTTGAGCGCACATACTCAATAATCTCATCTGCAGAACGCACATCGGTAGTGCCCGAGGCGTAGTCAAAATCGAGTACCGAATCAAGAATGGCGCAAGCCTGACTATCAGGGTCACGGACCACGTAGCTGAACGTATTGGTGGGCTCATCAAAGAAATGTTGAACGATAGGGCTGTTCACTGCACTCACCTCCGTTGGGGTGTAATCCTATAATCTATAGCATAAGGATATACCAAAACGGAATATAAGATGAAATTCTCTTTTCCTATATGCGCGATACCCCTAATGCATCAACAAGGCAGTCCCGCCCCGCCTGCTTTGCTGCATAAAGCCTGTCGTCCGCCAACCGGATCAGCGGGTCAGGCGAAGCAGGAAACTCATCGAGCTCACCGATGTCAGCAATACCGGCGCTGACCGTTAACGGCACAGTGTGATCTTCAAGATCGAAATCATGATTGCGCACGGCACAGAGAATACGGCTTACGATACGACGCACACCCGTTGCGTCTATGCCACAGAACGCTACTACAAACTCCTCTCCACCAAATCGAGCCACCACATCAGCCTCTCGGGTTTGCTCCAGAAGAACCTCGGCAAAACTCCGCAAACAGGCATCTCCTCCCAAATGGCCTACAGAATCGTTAATGTGCTTGAATCGATCGAGGTCGAACATGGCCAGTGTAAAGTGCTCCTCATATCGGCTGGCACGGCTCAGCATTTCATGAAGCCTGGGCATCAGATAGCGACGATTATGCAATTTGGTTAGGGGGTCTCGGATAGACTGGTTTAGCAGCTCTCGTTCAAGCCGGTGGCGTTCAAGTGCTCCCGACAGCAGGCTGGATACGATAATAAGAAGGTCTGCCTGGTCTTCACGCCAAGTACGTTTTCGATTGGAATCTACGCCAAAAAAACCTGTAACCACACCTCTCACACGAACCGGCACGCAAAACATTGAACACACCCCCTGCTCTTCCAGCATCGTGCGCTCGGGGCCGGCAGGAATCTGCTCGATTTCCTCAACAAAAATGACCCGGTTGCCACTTACCATTTCGACGATTTTGCATTGCCACCAATCAAAATCGTCGGTCGGCACATTGCGTTGGCTTTCGATGAGGGCTGGCACACCTTCAGAGCACCATTCGTGAGTGTTATCCATCACACGGTGGTCTTGCGAAAACTCATACAAATAGGCCCTGTCCACCCCAAAAAAGCCGCCAATGGCTTTCAATAACTCGTTAATGCACTGGTCAATGGTGCCAAAGCTCAGGTTGATAAACTGCGTTGACAGCTTGGCGATCAATTTCTGAAAATCGGCCTGGAAGGAAGCTTCCGCTTCGCGTGCTCTGAGTGTGCACTCAAGATCTTTGTAATGCTGAATGTTATGCAGCTGGCCAAACCACACCATGCTTCCATCAGCCTGGCGCTCTGGCGTTGCCTGGGCTTCGAACCACTCGTAGTGCCCCGCTCTCACTTTCATCCGGGCTTGATACCACCAGCTTTTGAGAGCAGTAGCCGATTCTTCAATGCTGGTTTCTACACCCTGGATTTGCTCCGGGTGGACCGTTAAAAACATCGAATCGGCGTTTTCGCGCAAGATGTCAGGATCAAGGCCAAGAATGTCACTTACCTGATCACTGACAAACAGATACTTATGAGTCTTCGCGTCTGCACTCTTCCAATAAGTAAAGAGTACGCCGGGAATGCCCAAGGCCAGTTTTTTGAAAAAATAAACAGAGTCGGTGTAATGCGGCCGTAGGCCGATCTCTTTGATCATGAACCTTTCGCCTTACTGGCGTGAATCATCTTAATCCTAAAAGTGTAGTCCAAGGCACCAGGCTCAGCCATTTCAAATCAAAGCCTTTCATTCACCTCAAGCGTCTCGCGCCAATTTTGAGCAGGTGCTACCCTATTTTCGTATCGGCTGAAAAGTACGGACAAGCCTAATAATTCCCCGGGAGAGCACCGAATGAGCGAGATCGACGAACAAGCTCCGACCAGGAACCCTGCAAAAACCATCGCTATCGGTGTCGTTCTGCTCCTTATTATCGTGGCGGTCACCTACGCGTTGAGCGACCGATTGGCACCGTCTTCGTCGCGAGGCTTTGTTTCGGCCCATGTTGTCCAAATTGCACCCCGGGTTTCCGGTGACATTACCGAAGTGATGGTTCAAGACGACGCTGTGGTGCAGGCTGGTGATCCGCTTTTTGCCATCGACCCCCGTCCGTTTGAACTGGCGCTTCGACAGGCGGAAGCCAATCTGGCCAGCACCGTTCAGGGTATAGATGCCTCAGCCGCCTCACTGGTAGCCGCCCAAGCTGGCGTTACCCAGGCCAGAACCAACCTTGATACGGCCCTTACAGACGCAGACCGCACATTACGCCTGGAAAAACGCGGCATAGTGCCGGTTGCGCAAGGTGATGCAGCACGGGCCAAAGTTGCGGATGCCAAAGCACAGCTCAGTACTGCAGAAGCCAATTTGGAAAGTGCCCGCAAGCAGCTCGGCCCAAAAGGTGCTGACAATCCGTCCATCCTTGCGGCACAGGCACAACTGGAAAGCGTGCAGTATGACCTTGCATCCACAAGGGTACGAGCACCCCATTATGGCGTAGTGACCAACATGACTCTGGCAAAGGGCCAGTTTATCGGTGCAGGCAACCCGGCGCTGACGTTCATTGATGCGGAGGCTGCCTGGGTCACCGTGGATCTGCGGGAAAACCAGCTTCAAAGCATCGAACCCGGTGACACAGCGCACCTGCTTTTTGATGCCGTGCCCGGCACTATCTTCGAAGGCCGTGTACAGAGCATTGCCTGGGGCATTAATCCGGGGCGCAACGTTCAAGGCGGCCTGGTGGTTAACGAAGCCTCCAATCGCTGGTTTGAACCCGCGCGACGTATTCCAGTGAGAATTGAGCTGAAAGGCTCGCAAGACGACTGGCCGCGGCAAGTGCGCGTAGGTGGCAAGGTGCATGCGGTGGTATTTGCCAACGGAACAAGCAACCCAATTGCCCTGATCGCCCGTGGGTTTCAACGCGTGAGATCCTGGTTCAGCTACCTGTATTGAGGCGTACACCATGTACGTAACCCCCCGTCCCAACGAAGCTGACGATCCGCTTTACGCTGTGCGCCTGGGTGTCACTGGCATGCTGGCTTATGCTGCCATCCCCCTGATCGACCCGGCGTTGCCGCCCATTATTGCGGCACTCCCGGTAGGCTTGATTGCCGCGCAGCGCAAAGCCTTCAACCCGGGCAAAGCCATTGGTGGGCCCATTGCGCTCATCCTGATGGTCTACCTGATGACCTGGTTTGTAGAAACCCTGCGCCCCATGCCATTGGTGTATGTAGGGGCCATGTGGCTAACCTACTTTGCCGGCTTTCGTATGATTCTGCAGTCCGGCGCACAGGCGGGCATGCTGATTGTCGTTGTTGCCGTGCTCATGTCCGTTATGGGCATGCACGGCAACGCTACGGTTGAGGCTATGCGTGACGGATTTGTTCAGGCCTCTTTGGTGGGTCTGGTGCTGGGGCCGCTTGTGTATGCAGTTTTCCCCGCACGAACCCGTGAGCAGCATGTGGACGAGCCTGTGCCCACAGGCGGCAATGTCACCCTGGGTGCTGCCATCAGGGCCACGGTGCTGATGTGCCTGTCGTTCTGGCTCTACTCCGTAATGCAACCCTCCGATATGATGATGGCGGTGATTGCGGCCATGGTGCTGGTTTTCCCAACCCGCCGCGCTGTGTTCTACGAAGCCCACCAACGAATACTGGCAACCTTCTACGGCAGCGCCGTCGGGCTTGCGGTGCTTTGGCTGTTCACCCTGTCTTCGCACTTGCCCATTCTACTCGGCCTGATTTTTCTTGGCGGATTGTGGCTTGGGCATCTGATGCTGCACGGAAAGCATCCCAGCATGGTGTACCAATATGGACTTTCTGTCGCCATGGCGCTGATTGCCGGCGCGCTCTCAACCCAGGATCCGGGTTACGCAACCTTTACGCGCATTGTGCTCACGCTCGCCGGTGCCGGCACCGCCGCTCTACTGGTTGCTGGACTGGACGCCCTCACAGGGTGGCGGAGCTCCGAACAATCACGGAAGCAACAAATACAAGAGACTGAGGCATGAGTAATCATGGTGTGGATGACCAAATGATAGACGGCCAGCCTGCTGAGGCAGCCCCATCGCCTTCCCGTTCGGTACTGCAGCACGAATGGCAAGCCTTCTGGCTAGCCGTTGGCTTTCTTACCCGCATTCCCATGCTCGCACGCATCGATTATTCCCAGAAACTGATGAACCAGTGCAGCATGTACTTTCCAGTCGTAGGCCTGCTATTAGGTGCTTTGTACGCCGGCCTATTCGCACTGCTCAGTTTGGCCTGGAGCCCATTGGTCTGCGTACTGCTGGTGCTGTGCTTTCACCTGTTTATCACCGGCGCCTTCCACGAAGATGGCCTTGCTGACAGCGTAGATGCACTGGGCGGCGGCTACACAGTTGAAAAGCGCTTGGAGATCATGAAAGACAGCCGCATAGGCACCTATGGCACGGTTGCGCTGGTGATGGCATTAGGTTTAAAAGCAGCACTGCTGCTGGATATGGAAACGATCTGGCTGGCATTGCTGGTGGCGCCCGCCATCAGCCGTGTAACACCCCTACTGCTGATGGCCTTTATGCCCTATGTAACAGACCCGGATAAAAGCAAAAGCAAGCCCGTAGCAGAGACCTTTTCCCGCCAACGCTTACTGACCAGCTGTGCATGTACTGCCCTGATTTCACTCGTATTCAGCATTTGGTTGCCGGGGCTTTGGCTTAGCGCCTTAACCGCTGTGCTCATGGTAGCCCTACTGTGGGGCTGGTACTTGCAGCGGCAATTAGGTGGTTACACCGGCGACGCACTGGGGGCGAGTGTGGTGTTTTGCGAGCTGGTGCTGCTGATGTTCTTGTGAGATGTGGCAGACTTAGTCGTTATCCACGGTGAACGAGACGATTCGGGATAAGTGGCTGATGGGCAGGCCGGTTTCCTGGTGCCACTGATTGAACGCATGCTGAGCCTGGGTCAGCCCTTTTTTGCTGGTGAGTGACGCATCCAGAATATCGGCGCGGGTCAATGCGGTCACCACATCACGGGACAGGATGAAGCCATCCCAGCCCACCCGACGCAGGAAGTATTGAGCAGTGTTCCCGCCCAACCGGGCGCCGTTGCGCTTCAAATATATCAAAAGGCCAACCTGATCCTCACTGGGCCATTCCGCTAGAAACTGCCCAAAACTACCGTAGTCTTGCGCCACTTCCATAATCATCCGGGCATTTTCAGGCACGGTGCGAATCTTCTGCATATTACGAACAACCCGCGTATCTTCGGCCAATCTTTCCAAAACTTCTGGTGGAACTTGCTGCCAGTAGGCGGGCACGAAACCTTCGAAGGCCGCCTCGAAACTTGGCCACTTATTCTCAATTACACGCCAGACAAAACCCGCCTTGAAAATACAGCGGGTGATTTCGGACAGGTAACGGTCGTCGCCAACCTCCATCAGCCGCGCGCGCTTGGGCAATGGTGGCAGCAGTGCCTTCACGGCTTCCTCGCCACCTTTTCGAGCGACTGCCTGCTGATAAAATTCAGAAAACTCCATAACCCCCCCCAAAAGCCCAAATTGGGTCTTAAGAGCCCCACTTAGGGCTTGATAAACCCCAATGTGGGGACTAAAGTACCCACATTGAGTCTTTTAAATGAGCCTACCATGCCCGTAACCAACATCGGCGATGCCCTGTTTACCAAAACCCAGCAGCGTGTACTCACTCTACTGTATGGCCAGCCAGATCAAAGCCTATACCTAAACGAATTGGTGCGGCTGGCTCAGGTTGGCCGCGGCTCGGTGGCTCGGGAGCTAACCAAGCTTACCGACTCTGGACTGGTGGTCATGACCCGCCAGGGCAACCAGAACCATTATCAGGCAAACCGGGACAACCCGATCTTTCATGAGCTGATCCATATCGTTCAGAAGACGTTTGGTATTTCTGAAGTTCTGAAAAACGCCCTGCTACCGGTAGCCGATACTCTCCAACAGGCCTTTATCTATGGCTCCGTCGCCAAAGGCGAAGCACACGCTGGAAGCGACATAGACCTGATGCTGATCGGCAAGGATCTCAGTTACAGCGACATCATGGAACTGCTGGCACCTGCGGAGCAACAGCTTCAACGAACCATCAATCCCACGTTATACTCCCCCGACGAATTCGAGGAACGCATTGCTGACAACCAAAGCTTTGTTACCCGGGTGATAGAACAACCCCGCCTCGAGCTGAACTTCGCAAGCTAAACCACGGTTCCGCGCATGGAAGCACTCGACAATCTGGTAAAGATACGACGGCTTAAAGTCGAACCGCCCGATGCCCGGGAATTTGATGGCATGCTTAGAGCGGCTGATGCCAAACTCAAAGACGCCTGCATAGAAGGGCTTTCTGAAGACAGCCAGTTTTCTCTCGCCTACAGTGCCGCTCATGCTCTGTCACTCGCCGCGCTCCGATGGCACGGTTACCGCTCAGAAAGCCGCTACATTGTATTTCAGTGCCTGCAGCACACGGTCGGTTTGCCGAATGCAAAATGGCGGGTACTGGATAAATGCCATGCGGCCCGAAACCTGGCAGAATACGAAGGGCACATGGATGTGAATCCACAGCTGTTGAAAGAGCTAGTTGCTATCACCCGCGAGTTACAGGTGTTGGTAAAGGCGTTGGCGCCAATCACAGTCTGACGTTCAGACTTTCTTTAATTGCTCAGTCAGGCCAGTCTGATCTAACGACTTTCCCCAGCCATTTCCGTGCACGAGCTCTTCCAGCGGAAGACGTGATCGCCAGCCCTTCGCCTGCAGTTCTGGTTGATCCAGAAACTCACTGACATAGCCCAGGCAAAGATACGCCAAGGGGTAGACCTGCTCCGGCAATTGTAGAATATCCGACAATCGATCCTGGTCCAAAATACTGACCCAACCCACACCAATGCCTTCCGCCCGCGCCGCCAGCCAGAGGTTTTGTACCGCAAGACAGGTGCTGAACAGATCCATCTCCATGATAGAGTTTCGGCCCAAAACATGAGGGCCACCCCGGGAACGGTCACAGGTGATACACAGGTTGATTGGGCTTTCGATAATGCCTTGAAGCTTTAAGCTACGATAGGCTTCCTTGCGCTCACCGGTATAGTTATCAGCGGCTTTGGCGTTCTCTTCATTGAAGCTGGCAAGAACCCGCTCTCGCACCGACAAACTGTCGATCACAATGAAGTCCCACGGCTGCATAAAGCCTACCGACGGCGCGTGATGGGCAGCCTTCAGGATTCGGGCTAAGACATCGTCCGATATGCGGTCGGGCAAAAACTGTGAGCGCACATCACGGCGTTCAAAAATAGCCCGGTACAGCCCTTCTCGCTGGGCTTTGGTGAACGGGTCATTGTGGTTGCTCATAGCTGCAGCAGGCTCCTTAGCCGATCGGTATCCAAACACGCCTCCACCTGGTCAGCCAAGCGATCCAACTGCTGTAACCGGTGGCTCTGGTAATCCACCGCTTGCGCAGCTGCCTGATTCAGCCCTGCCCACGCCAAGATGGCATCGCATGCTTCGGGCGCATCGAACAAGCCATGCACATAGGTGCCGGCTATTTGGTCATCATGACTAACGGCGCCGTCGGGCTGGCCTTCCAGTTCCGCAAAAGGGCGAGCGAGTGCTGGGCCTTCGGACACGCCGTTGTGCATTTCATAACCCTGCATGGTCACGCTTGTGGTCGCCCCGGCTACGCTGCACGCCAGGGTGCCGGACACTTGTTTCAGCTGCTTACCGGGTACCATTCGCGTATTCATTTCCAGCAGGCCCAAGCCTTCTGTGTGGCCAACTTCGCCCTCAAGGCCATCAGGATCTTCGACCCACTGCCCCAGCATCTGAAAGCCGCCACAAATTCCCAGCACCTTGCCGCCGTAGCGCAGGTGTTTGCGCAGTGCTTCCGGCCAACCTTGATGTATAAGCCACTGCATGTCGTGACGGGTGCTTTTACTGCCCGGCAGGATGATCAAATCAGCTGGAGGTATGGGTTGGTCCGGGCCGACAAAGATGAGGTTTACCCCCGGATGCAGCCGCAACGGATCAAAGTCGTTGTGGTTGCTGATGCGTGGTACTACCGGCACCACCACGTTCAGCGCACCAGCTTCGCTACTTCCTTCAGTGCTGACACTGTCTTCGGAATCCACCACCAGCCCGTGAAGGTACGGCAGTACGCCGAACACCGGTTTGCTCGTGCGGGTTTCGAGCCAGTCGAGCCCCGGTTCCAACAGCGCAATATCGCCCCGAAAGCGATTGATGATAAACCCTTTTATGCGCTGCTGTTCACTGGCAGAAATCAGCTCCAGCGTGCCAACAAGCTGAGCAAAAACCCCGCCCCGATCGATATCCCCAACCAATAGCACCGAGCAATCCGCTGCTTCCGCAAAGCCCATGTTGGCGATGTCGTTAGCGCGCAGGTTAACTTCCGCCGGGCTGCCGGCGCCTTCCGCAATGATCACATCGTAACGTTCGCTGAGTGAACGCCAGGCGGCCATCACCGCCTTCATGGCTTCGGCTTTATAGGCGTGATAATCCAGCGCATCCATGTTCCCATGAACCTGCCCGCGCAGAATAACCTGGGCACCACAATCACTTTGGGGCTTCAGCAATACCGGGTTCATGTCGCTGTGGGGCTCAAGGCCACAAGCCAGCGCTTGCAAAGCAGTGGAGCGGCCAATTTCACCGCCATCCACCGTCACCGCGCTGTTCAAAGCCATGTTCTGGGGTTTGAACGGTGCGACTGATACACCCTGGCGGGCGAGCCAGCGACACAGGGCGGCGACAACCGTGGTTTTACCAGCGTCGGACGTGGTGCCCTGGATCATCAGAGTGGTCATATTTTAAAGCTCGACACCCTTCTGGGCCTTGATGCCCTGATCCTCAAAAGCGTGCTTCACTACGCCCATTTCAGTCACTGTATCTGCGATATCAATCAACTCTTTCGGGGCGCTTCTGCCAGTGACCACCACGTGCTGCATCTCTGGCCGTGCTTGTAGATCGTCCAGAACACGGTCGAGATCGATATAGTCGTATTTCAATGCGATATTGAGTTCATCCAGCAAAATCAGATCGTAGCTGTCGTCGTTCAACATGCCTGCAACGATGTCCCACGCGGCATTGGCCGCTGCAACATCCTGCTCCCTGTTCTGAGTTTCCCACGTGTAGCCCTGCCCCATAACGTGGTAGTCCACATTAGGCAAATCCCGGAAGAAGGCTTCTTCACCGGTACTGAACGCACCTTTAATGAACTGCACAATGCCGACTTTCATGCCGTGGCCTAAAGAACGAGCCACCATGCCAAAACCAGAGCTGCTCTTACCTTTGCCCGGGCCGGTCAATACCAGCAATATGCCCTGTTCTTTCTGGGCGTTGGCTATGCGTTCGTGCATGATTTTTTGTTTGGCTGCCATGCGTTTGGCGTGGCGTTCGGGGTCTTTTGCGCGTTCTTTCATGGCGATTGCCTCACATCAACGTTAGTTTATTGAGCCGGCACAAATACCGACAAACCATCTTTTTCCAAGGCGATAAGGCGCTGGTTGTATAAACGTTCCAGTGCTTCCGGCACCAACATGCTGTCTGTCGCCCCCCAGCACGCATCGCCATTGGTGTACAGCAACAGAACATGGCTACACCAGCGCGCCGCCATGTTGAGATCGTGCAAGCACATAAACACAGCTTTTCCGGACTCTGCCTGGTTGCGAAGCAGATTCATCACCTTTACCTGGTGGTGCAGATCCAGATGGTTGGTGGGCTCATCCAGCAACCAGATGTCCGGGTTTTGGGTCATCAAGGTGGCAATGGCAACGCGCTGGCGTTCTCCGCCAGACAGGGTGTTGAGCAAGCGTTCAGACAAGCCATCGACATCCAGTGCCGTCAGAGCCTGTTCCGCAAGAGCCTGATCCTCGCCTTGCTCACTTTCCCAGGGTGACAGCCAGGGATGGCGGCCAATCAGGGCTGTTTCCATCACCGTTGCCGGAAACGTGTCCTGACGCTCCTGGAACACCAGGCCCAGATGCCGTGCAATATCCCGGCGCTTGAGCTCTTTTAAAGGTGAGTCATTCAGCACCACCTGCCCGCTGCGAGCAGGAAGCAAACCCGCAAGGGTATGCAGTAATGTGGTTTTGCCAGCACCGTTAGGGCCTAGCACACCCCAGATCTGGCCCGGCTCAACATTCATATTCAGAGCAAAGCCGTCAGCGCGCCCCGGTATGTTGATGATCAGTTCGCGGGCTCTCAGCGTGCTCATCAGCGACTCCGGTGCAACAGATAGAGAAACATGGGCACACCCAGCAATGCGGTTATCACGCCAACCGGCAACTGTTCGGGCGCAATCACCGTACGCGCCAGAGTGTCTGCCAGCACCAGCAACGTCCCGCCGGCCAGAGCGCTGGCAGGCAAGATAGTGCGCTGGTCATTCCCCAACACCAGCCGGAGCATGTGAGGCACGATTAATCCTACAAAACCAATACTCCCTGCGGTCGTCACGGCCGTTGCAGTCAGCAGGCTGGCAAGTAGATACACCACCCATTCCAGCGGCCGCACAGACACACCCAGCGCGGCTGCCTGCATAGGCCCCCGCGCCAGCACGTTGAGGTTCCGGGCAAGTGGCATAATCAACATTATGGATACAACCAGCACCACAAATGCCGGCCAGGGTGTACGAGCATAGGAAACATCCCCCATCAGCCAGTACAGCATACCGGGCAGTTTGTGCGAGGGCGTGATTGCCAACATGAGTGTGATCACAGCCCCCCAACCGGAAGCGACCACAACGCCAGTGAGCAGTAGGCGGGAAGGTGTCCAACTACCGGTTCCATGGGCAAGACCAAACACCAGCATGGTTGCCAGCATGGCACCAGCAAAAGCCGAGCCCGAGATTAGCAGCGTTCCCATCCCGGCAAGCATCGCCAGCAATGCCCCTACTGCGGCACCACCCGACAGCCCCAGAATGTATGGATCAGCAAGTGGGTTGCGCAGCAATACCTGCATCAGTGCGCCGGCCACAGCCAACAGCCCCCCCGTCGCAAACGCCGCAATCGCTCGCGGCAGCCGTAATTCCCAAACAAGCGTACGATGCAATGCGCTGCCGTCGCCCTGAATAACCTGCCAAAGATCAAGCAGTGGAACGGTCACACTGCCCATAGCCAAAGCCAGCATCATGGCTGCCAGTGCCATCACGCCAAGACCCAGAAGTGAGCGGGTCACTGGCCACCCTCCCACAGGTGCTCACCCACGCCATCAATGCCCACGAGCAACGTCCAACTTTTCACAAATCAGCTTGCTGGCCTCGAGTAGCCTGGGCGTGGGCCGGGAAATAGGGGAGGCGGGAACAAAAATAAGGTTATCCCGAACCACCGCACTCAACTCGGAATACTCCATCCAGCGATCCAGCTGTTCATCGGCTTCGCCATCTACACTCCCCGTGAGAATGGCATGAGGGTTGGCCTTCAAGACAACTTCCGCACTTATTCTTGGCACTAAACGTGGCATATCGCCAAACACATTAACGCCACCACACAACTGCAGAACCTTACCAATCAAATGATCATTATTGATGGTCATCAGCGGCTGCTCCCACACCTGATAAAAAACCGGTATCGGCTCCGCGTTGCGATACTCGTCAGCAATATCCGCAATGCCCTTTCTGAAACGTTCCGCTTCCGCAAACCCAGCCTGCTCTGTACCCGCAAGAGTAGAAAGCCTCTCGAGAACACTGGAAACACCTTCAAAAGTTCGAGGCTCTATGGCGAACTGGGGAATACCCAACGCCTCCAAAAGCTCAATCTGGGCCGGGGGATTTCCTGTTACCCAAGTGATCACCAAATCCGGCTTAAGCGCCACAAGGGCTTCCAGATCTATCCGCGTATGATTGCCAACCCGCGGGAGCTTGAGTGCAGCGGGAGGATAATCACTGTAATTAACACCCGCGATTACCTTATCGCCCGCCCCGGCTGCGAACGTAAGCTCGGTTGCGCCCGGCGACAAAGTAGCAATTCGCTGTGCAGGCGCCGCCAGACACAGGGGTTGACCGGCATCATCCGTTGCACAAACGTCTGCAAACGCACCGCCAACTAGCGCGAAAAACAGAAAAAAAGCACGAAATATCATTGAAAGCTCATTCCTTGGTCTGCTGCCAAAATGACGGATCCGGCGCCACAAATAACATTAATTGACTGACATAAAACGGAACCCTAGACTATGCGCCAAGTTCTATCCGTAGCAGGTGCCCGTGGCGCAATATACGTTATCGTATTATTGAGCGCAGGGTGAAACTGGGAAGTTCGGTTAAAGTCCGACGCTGCCCCCGCAACGGTAAGTGGCAATGAGCAGGATCAGCTCCAGCCTTCTGGCTGGCGCGAGCGCATCCTACTCTGGCGACATCGCCAGCCGCAAGCCCGGAGACCGGCCTGCTACCGGCTATCAGTGAGTACTGGCGGAGGGCTGGTACCGCGGAGTTTTTGCCTGCTCGTGTTGGCGTTAAACCTCCTGATGATAGCTGTTCTCGCAGCTGAAGCGGTTTTCTTTAGCTGTGGTTTATAGCTCATTTGGCCATGGTTAACTGCTCTAATGCGTCGTTTTTTCTGCCTGCTATTTCTTTTCCCCCTGGCTGCCGCAAACGCGGACGACGCTGCGCCGTTTATCATTGTTGAAAGCTCACCCGCCAACGCAGCAACAACCATCGATCCCTCCAAGGCAACCGGCCCGGTACGGGTAATCCCCCGTTCGGAATATGAAAACCGCACCGCCAATCTGGCCGACGTGCTCAGCAATCAGACGGGCGTTCAGATTCGCCAAAGTGGCGGCTTGGGTAGTTATTCCTCCGTCTCCATCAGAGGTTCCACCGCTCGCCAGGTTCAGGTTGTGGTTGACGGCATGCTGCTCAACGATCCCGTAACGGGCGGGGTGGATATGGGCAAGCTAGGGCTTCACGACATCAGCCGAATTCAGATTTACCCTGGTGGCGCACCCGCGCAGTTTGCCCAGGCTGGTATTGGTGGCGTGGTGGTTATGGAAACCCTGGGCAAAGATATTGAAGATTCCACCCGCATTAACTTGGGCGCAGGTTCTTTTGATACCTACAAGATGGGCCTGTTCAACAGTGGTGGCCACGAAGATTTTTATTATTGGGTATCGCTGGATCGGCAGAGCAGTAACAACGATTTTGAGTACCCCAACAGCCGCGAATGGTTCAATCCGAACGATGGCGCCACGACAAAACGCCGGAATGCAGACTACGATCAGGATGCTGTCAGCACTAAGCTGGGTTGGGAGATCAATAACACCAGCACGCTGGACGCGCTGATTCAGTACAACGATAACGAGCAGGGCGTTCCAAGCATTCAGAACTGGCAAAATAACAAAGCGTTTTTAGCCAACGACACCCTACGCACCCAATTGCACTATCAGCAAAAAGGCTGGATGGATGGCCAGGTTCACTCCAGCCACCGAGTGATATGGTCGGATGCCAACGAGCGTTACAACAACAAAACAGGGCTGGTCGGGCTGGGCACAACCGACGTCTATACCCGCACAAAACAGCTTGGAATGACCAATACCGTCACTTGGTTGTTGGGCAACCACACGCTTTCCGCCGCTATCGATGTCGCAAAATACGACTACCGACAGAACGACAAGCTCAGCTCGGATCTGCCTGACGAAAGGGAACGCCTGCAAATCGCCAGCGCGCTTTCCCACCAATGGCTCAGCTCAAACAGCCGCTGGCGTTCGCAGGTATCTCTGCGACAGTACCGCATTGACGACCATTCCGATGAATCACTCGGCAATGGCACCGTCACGCAAACCTCCAGTACAAATCGCTACAACAGCTGGCAACTGGGGTTGAGCCATTACTTTGCCGTCAACTGGGAAGTTTCTGGGGCGTTATCCAGACAAGTTCGTATTCCAACTCTGCAGGAGCTCTATGGTCAGCAGGGGTTATTCGTCGGCAACCCCGATCTTGAAGCCGAAGAGTCAAAGAACTACGAAATAACTCTGCGCACAGACCGGGGCTGGGGGCACGCCGAATTAACAGGGTTCTATCGTGAACTTGACCCTGCTGTTGCCGCGATCTACGACGCCCGCGGCGTTGGCCGTTACACCAATTTATCCGCAGAAATATACGGCGCAGAAATAGATGCATTGTGGCGCATCTATCACTGGTGGGAGCTGTACGGCAACGCAACACTTCAGGAGTCTGAAAACACTGATGACAGCGTCAGTGATCGCTTCGAGCAACGACTTCCCGGCATCTACCATGAGTCATTCGTCGCCGGCAGCCGCTGGCATATCCGGCCTTTCCGCTTTGACGTTTCCTACAACTATGACGACAAGCTCTATTATGACGCCGCCAACAGGCTCATGGCCGACCCCCGTACTCTGATAAACGCTTCCATAAGCTGGACAAAAGTCTGGCCCAACCGTGGCGAGAGCGAAGTCACTCTGGAACTTCAAAATATAACAAACGAAACCTATCAGGATTTCAGCCGCTTTCCCGGTCCGGGAAGGAGTTGGTTTGTGAATGTGAAGCACATTTTTTGATCGGCGAATATCTAATTACGCAAACCAAAAAGAAAGACCTTATATAAACAGGAACCAAGGAACCCATCATGAAAACTGAACTGCACTTCCGTAGATTCGCTCTACCCTTCGTGCTCGCCCTGTCTGCCACACTTACTGCCTGTGGCGGAAGCTCAAGCAACAGTGGCAGCATCGAGATCGATGAAAATACAAAGTACGTTGCCGCAATCGCGACTGCGTCGAGTGATTACCTGTCTGGCGAAGTCGAGTTGGCTGAACTGGGCAAAGACGATATATCGGCTAACGGTGGTTATTTTCCGGGGCCGTCTGATATTACAGTGAATGCCTACGGTGAAAACTACTACCTGATTGGTAAATTCTTCATTGATACCATCAAGAAGGTCAATATCAAAGATCCGGCCATCGCTACGTGGGACTACTCCACACTGGCAAAAGGCGCTACCGGCTCATCAAATCCTTATCAGCTGGTCTTTGTTAGTGAGCAAAAAGCGTATCTCCTCCGCTATGGCGCAAGCACCGCATGGATCGTAAACCCGTCAGCCGCCAATGAGTCAGAGTTCTATACGGGTGAACTGGATTTGTCCGCTTACATACCCCAAAACACAACCGGAGCACCAAACATGTCCTCTGGGGTGATTGTTGGAAGCAAGCTCTTTATTACTCTTGAGCGTTTGGGTAGCGACTATAAGCCGACAAACACAAGCTATGTCGCGGTCTTCGACACAACAACCGACAAGGAAATCGATACTGACTCAGGGAATGCAGAAGGGCTTGAGGGCATTGCCTTGCTGGGTCGCAACCCAACACGCATTGAACATGTTGAGGGACTTGGCTTGGTGGTAGTTAATCGAGGCGGGTTCAGCTCCCCATTTGCTGGCACAGGTCTGGACATCATTGACCCTGACACCTATACCGTCAGCCCTTTAATTACTGACGCTGAGATTACCACACAGATCAACAACGCCGTATTTGTGAGTCCAACACAGGCTTACGTTCTTAACTACACAGGCTGGCAGGACATTTCCCTGCAACGCTTCAACCCATTGGCAGGCGCCAACAGTCTCACGGATGTTGCTGGTCTAACAGGCGGTGATTTCAGAACTATCGACCTAAGCCCCGAAGGTACTCTCTGGATAGGGGATGCCAACACCAGTGCTCAAGGTGTTCGCATCTTTGATACGTCCACCGATCAACAGGTCGATTTTGTAGAAACACAGCTACTGCCCATTGCAGTTGCATTCATCGAAACAGGCAAAGACACGGAAGTAGCAGGCACACCATAAGCGAAGTAAAACTAAAGGCAGCGGTGGATTATTGCGCCGCTGCCTTTATCACCTCAGCCAAGCGCTTCCACTCGCCACTGCTGCCGGGCAGTCCAAATCTCAGCATTTCTGGCTGGGTAAAACAGCGAACCAGCACGCCGCTACGGGCAAAGATTTCCGCCAAAGCGCTCGCTTGGCCGACCCTTACGGTCTGAAACAGAGGGCTACCGCCGAAAACCGGAAACACACTGTCTTGGAGCAACCCTCTCAACTTGTCAGAGTCACCGCGCAAACGGTGCAAGGCATTCTGCTGCCAGTCATGATCCTCCAGCGCCCGAGCCATCACATAACGAGCAGGCCCACCAAGCACCCAAGGGCCGAGCGCACTTCTTAAAGCCCCAGCAACAACAGGATCCGCTAGCACCGCCCCTGCACGCACCCCCGCCAATCCAAAAAACTTTCCCAGCGAACGCAGAATAATCAAACCTGGCAAACCGGCACGGAATGCCAAACTGAATGCCGGCGTAGCATCCATAAACGCCTCATCGACAACGAGCCAACCACCGCGCTTCTGCAGCTGCTGATGCCAGCGCAGGAGCGTCGAGGGCGGGACGATTTCACCGGTGGGGTTATTGGGGTTAATCCACACCAGCACATCCAGCCGGTCCAGCCAACGGTCATCACAGCCTGTCGCTCCACCGTCTGTTTGCTCAGGTGCTATAGGCACAATTGTATGGCCTGCCTGCCGCCAGCTTTGCCCATGCTCTCGATAACCCGGCACAGGTATACCCACACGGCAGGGTTTGCGTAATTTCGGCAGCGCCATGATCGCTGCCTGGCTGCCCGGCACAGGCACACAGGCCGCCTCCGCGGGCGCTCCTGACCACTTGCGAATAACTTCTTCAAGCCCATCATCGGCTTCGGGCAGCCTTTGCCAAAGCTCTGCCGGTATTTCAGGCACTGGCCAGCCATTGGGGTTAATGCCAGTAGACAAATCAAGCCATTCCGAACGGGGGATTCCGCAGCGTTCTGCCGCTTTGTTTAAACGCCCACCATGTTCCAGCATCATGATGAATGCACCGCCAAAAACCAAAACACTGTGGTCACCAGAAGCGCGCCAAGCCAGAGCCAGACTCCCCGCCGTACCAATGTGATCGCAGCGTCCACACTGGCGGAGCTCGCATTCTGGGTGCCACCCAGCACCGGGCGATGTTTAACGCCGGAAGGATAGGGTGAGGGCCCACCAAGCCGAACATTCAGTGCGCCGGCACCCGCCGCCATCACAGGGCCGGCATTGGGGCTATCCCATTGTGGCGCCTGATGTCTCCAGCACCACCATGCCAGCTTGCGATTGCCCAGCAGCATGTAGGTAAGGGCTGTCAGCCGAGCGGGCACCCAGCCCATAAGGTCATCCAGCCGTGCGGCCACTCGGCCAAAATATAGAAACCGTGGGTTGCGATAGCCCCACATGGCATCCAGGGTATTCACCATTCGGTGCAGCACAACACCCGGAATGCCTGCAGCCAGGAACCAGAACAAACTGGCAAACACCGCATCGGCTCCATTCTCCAGCATGGACTCAGTTGCCGCTGCAGCCACACCTTTTTCGTCCAGCGCACTCGCCTTACGGCTGACAATACGACTGACTTGCTCACGAGCTGTCTCAAGATCGCCGGCCTGCAATGGCTCAGCCACCGCTCTGCCATGCTCAGCCAATCCGCGAAGAGACATGGCGAGCCAAAGGACGATCGATTGAATCAACATCAACAGCCACCCATCGAGAGTGACAGACACCCAGATCGCTAAGCCCAAAAACGGTGCTGTGAGCAAAAATACGGAAAACAGACCAGCCAACAGACTCAGCCGGGAATTAGTCGGTGCGGTGTTAAATCGCTTTTCAACGGCGTTTGCCAAATGCCCGAAGCCGACCACCGGATGCAAGCGACGCGGCTCACCGAACAGCTGATCAAGGGCGAGGGCGAGCACAAAAACAATTAAAGGAGTGAATAAAAGCACTGGTGATTCCAAGCCGGTCAGTCGATGAAACCGTCAAGCCTACCTCATTACACCCAGTCGGAGTATGATCCCGCTCCAAACTCTATTGAACCCAAGCCCTGATCGCCGTAATAGCATCTGACGTTACGGTCTATTGATGTCTGAAGGTATGTGAAATGTCGTTTCCCAGCAGTTGGACTACCCCTCCCCAACAACCCGACGCACAGTTTTTTGAACGAGCCGCCCAGCGTCAAAGCGTTCTGACCAAGCCCGCCGGCTCACTGGGTCGGCTCGAAAACGTGGCTGTTCAGCTAGCCGGGCTGCAGGGCACTGTTACGCCAGCAGTTGATCGTGTTCAGATCAGCGTTTTTGTGGGTGATCACGGTATTTGTGAAGAGGGCGTTTCAGCCTATCCCCAGGAGGTTACGGCTCAAATGATTGCCAATTTCGCCAATGGCGGCGCTGCTATAAGCGTGTTGGCCAAATCCCTGGGTGCGGAACTGGAAGTTGTTAACCTGGGCACGGTAGCGGATGTTGAGCCCAACTTACCCGGTGTGGTTGATGCTCACATCGCCCCCTGCACCCGTAATTTTTCAGAAGCCGATGCCATGACGACTGAGCAGCTATGCGCCGCGTTGAGCCACGGCGATGCCGCAGCCCAGCGTGCTGCAGACAAGGGCAGCCAGTTATTCATTGGCGGCGAAATGGGGATAGGTAACACCACCTCCGCCACGGCTCTTGCCAGTTCGCTCATGAGCAAAAACCCCATGAAACTCACTGGTCCTGGCACCGGCCTGGACATGGCGGGCGTGCGCCACAAAGCGGAAATCATCATCCTGGCCATTCAGCGCCACGATAACGATGACGATGGCGAGGATGCCATTGCCGTACTCAAGGCCTTTGGTGGCTTTGAAATAGCCGCTCTGGCAGGCGCCTTTGCCGGCTGCGCAGCGCGATCCATTCCGGTGTTGGTCGATGGGTATATTGCCTCTGTCGCAGCGTTGCTTGCGGTGAGCCAGCAGCCAGGCATCCGCCCTTGGCTGCTATTTGCTCACCGCTCCGCTGAGCCTGGCCACGAAGCTATTCTTGCCGCATTGGGTGCTGAACCCTTGCTGGATCTTGGCATGCGGCTCGGTGAAGGCAGCGGGGCAGCTGTCGCCATTCCGCTATTGAGAATGGCCTGTGAGCTTCACAACAAAATGGCCAGCTTTGAAGACGCTGGCGTTAGCAATAAAGATCCGCAATAAAGAGGGCAGGCACCATGGCTGATAGCACATCCGTGTTTGACCTGATTCGCCACGGCGAGCCGGAAGGCGGCCCCATGTATCGCGGCAGCAAAGACGACCCGCTAAGCGAGGCGGGGTGGCAGCAGATGCGAAGCGCAGTGACTGAAAGTGAGCACTGGGATGCCATAGTTACCTCCCCCATGCTGCGCTGCGTTCGCTTTGCGCAGAAACTCGCAGATAACCGCGGAATCCCCCTGCATAAGGACGAACGTTTGCGGGAGATTAACTTCGGGGAATGGGAAGGGCGCACAGCCGATGAGGTGATGGCCAACGATGGCGAGAGGCTCAGCCAGTTCTGGGCGAACCCGGTTGCCTACACGCCTCCCGGCGGTGAAACAGCCAAGGACTTCAATCGCCGCGTTACTGAAAGCTGGCACCATTGGCGGGAGAAGCTTGCAGGCCAAAAGGTCCTGATCGTTTGCCATGGTGGGGTGATCAGGATGGTTATTGCGGATGTTATGAACATCCCCCTGGAGCATTCCTTCTCCAGTGTGGCCACGCCCTATGCCTGCCGTAGCAGAATACAGGTGGACACATCAGCTCACGGGGCTTTCCAAAGCCTTGTAGCCCACGGGTCACTCAAGGCTTCAGCACCGTAGGCAGTCCGGCGATACTCATCACCACTTTGTCGCTCACAGCGGCCAACGCCTGATTCAGCCAACCCAGCTCATCCGCAAAACGCCGGGTGAGCGGGTCCATCCCGATCGTACCCAAGCCTACCTCATTGCTGACTATCACAAGCTCGCCGGGATAAAGGCTCACCTGATTTAAAAATGCTTCCCGCTCCCGGGCAAAGGTTTTTTCTCCGGCGTGCAGCAGGTTGCTCACCCACAGGCTCATGCAGTCAATCAGTATACAGGGCAGTTGCGTGGCTTTTGCCTGGCGGGCAAGCACCTGGGCCAGAGCCAGCGGCTCTTCCTCAAGCCCCCAGCTATCCGGGCGCTGCTGTTGATGGCGCTGAATGCGCGTGCGCATCTCGTCGTCTCCGGCGGTTGCGGTTGCCAGGTACACCACTGAATTGTTTGTGCCCGAAGCCAACTGCTCCGCAAGCGCGGTTTTACCGGAGCGGATGCCGCCAAGTACTAGTGTATGCATGATGTTTGATGGTTTCTCCGAAGGTCAAAAGCCACATTATAGCCTTTCGGCCCAACCTCCACCGCTCAGCCGGCGGCTTCTGCTATAGTTTTGCCTGAACGTTATCCAATTCCATCCGGGAGACAGCATGCAGGCTGAACTGATCGATATCCGCAACCACCTCATCCAGCATGCCCCATTTGATGAAATGCCTGGGGAGCTGGTGAACGAGCTTACTGCCAACATTGAGATCAGTTATGTGCGGGCAGGAACCCAGATAACAGAAACCGGGCAAACCAGCACTCGCATGTATTACGTGCGAAGCGGCGCTGTGGAAATTTTCCGTCGCTCCGGCGAGTTGTATAACCGCATAGGTGAAGGCGAGATATTTGGCCAGTTTGGCCTGCTTATGCGTGGCCAGGTGAGGTTTCCTGCGCGGGCACTGGAGGACAGCCTGCTCTATCGCGTTACGGCAGAAACCTTTCATTATTTGTTTGAAAACGATGAGAATTTTGCAGATTTTGTGGAGATAGAAGATCGCAGCCGTTTGCGTTCAGCCGTCTCCCGCCGGGAAAAATCCAACGCTCTGATGACCTCCCGCGTTAACCGTCTTATTTCCAGAGAAACCGTCTCGGCACCCACCACTGTGAGGCTGCAGGAAGCTGCGCGAATCATGACAGATCAGGGTGTATCTGCTCTGCTGCTGATGGATGAAGAGTGCGGTGGCACCTGCGACAGGGAGCGGTTGGTGGGCATCATCACCGATCGGGATCTGCGCACGCGGGCGGTAACCGAAGCGCTGCCCTCCGAAACGCCCGTCAGCGATATCATGACCACAGGTTTGATTACCATTCGGGCCAGCAGCTATGTGTTTGAAGCCATGCTCACCATGCTGCACAACAACGTGCATCACTTGCCGGTAATAGACGGCGATGAGGTTCGAGGCGTAATCGCCCTTGCAGACATTGTGCGCTACGAAAGTCAGAGCAGCTTGTATCTGGTAAGTAACATCTTCCACCAGCAAGATGTGAAAGCCCTGAAGAAAATCAGTAATGATGTCCGCGACAGCTTTGTGCGTATGGTGAATGAGGACGCCAATTCACACATGATAGGCAGTGCTATGGCAGGTATCGGCCGAAGCTTCACTCAGCGCTTGCTGGAGTTGGGTGAGGAAAAACTGGGGCCGCCGCCGGTCCCCTACTGCTTCATGGCACTGGGCTCCATGGCCCGGGACGAGCAACTGGTGGTGACAGACCAGGACAATGCCATGATTCTGGACAACAGCTTTGTGCCAGAAGAACACGACGAGTACTTCCTCGCACTGGCAAAATTTGTGTCTGACGGGTTAGCTGAATGCGGCTACACCTACTGCACCGGCGACATAATGGCCACCAACCCAAAATGGCGCCAGCCGTTGAAGGTTTGGCGCGATTACTTTACCGACTGGATTGAAAACCCCAAGGCAGTCGCCCTGCTGAACAGCAATATCTTTTTCGATCTGGACGGCATTTATGGCCGCACGGAATATGCCGAAGAGCTGAAAGCTCTGGTCGCCCAGAAAGCCAGCAGCAGCCAACTGTTCCTGACCCTTATGGCGCGCAATGCGCTCAACCGAACACCTCCTCTGGGCTTCTTCCGCACCTTTGTGCTTGAAGAGGACGGTAAACATCAAAAAACCTTCAACCTGAAACGCCGGGGCACAGCTCCACTGTCGGACCTCATTCGGATTCACGCCTTGGCTTGCGGCTCACAGGCGCAGAACTCCTTCGAACGATTGAAAAGCATCGGCAAAACCAAGCTGATTATGGAAGACGACCTGAGCAACCTGCGAGACGCACTGGAGTTCATTTCTATTGTGCGTATTCGCCATCAGGCGCTTGCCCTGGAAGCTGGAGAGGAACCCAACAACAATGTGCGGCCAGAAGATTTATCGCCATTTGAGCGTAGCCATCTCAAAGACGCCTTCCAGGTTGTGAGCAATGCCCAGAAGTTCCTGAGATTCCGCTACAACTCTCAGGCGACCCGGCATGTCTGATAACCAATCCTTACCAGACGCCGTTAATACCCTGCCATGGCCTGAGCAATACCAGGCTCTGTCGGAAAGCGCCAAGGCGCCTGTGCTGAAAGCCTTTTACGAGGCCGGCTGCGTTTCTGAGGACACGGCAATCTCCGAGGTGCCCATGGTGGCCCTGGATTTTGAAACCACCGGCCTTGAAGCGGACGCTCATTCAATCGTCAGTATCGGGCTGGTGCCTTTTACGATGGACGCTATTCTGCTTAATCAGGCCAAACACTGGATTGTGCGCCCGAGACTGCCACTGCACCAAGCATCTGTGACATTCCATGGCATCACCCACGCCGATATCAGCGACGCGCCAGATCTGTCAGAAATACTTGAAGACGTCTTTGCCAGCCTGAATGGCCGCATTGTGGTCGTTCACTTCAGACATATCGAACGACCCTTCCTGAATGTGGCACTGCAATACCGCCTTAATGAGGGAATCCGTTTTCCTCTTATCGATACCATGGCAATAGAGGCGCACCTGCACCCAAACCGGCAACCCTCTTTCTTTAAAAAACTGGCAGGAGAAAAGCCAACATCGATACGGCTAGGGGATAGCAGAAAGCGCTACGGGCTGCCTCACTACGCGGCCCATAACGCTCTGGTCGATGCTATAGCGACTGCAGAACTTCTGCAGGCCCAGATTCAGCATCATTTCAGTCCAGAAACGCCTGTTGGCGACTTATGGCTATAAGGCGCCTCCACCTCGGCAATCCAATCGCCGTAGCCAGACGCAGCCATGTCTTCCAACGGGATGAACTTCATCGCCGCTGAGTTCATGCAGTAGCGCAGGCCCGTCGGGGCGGGACCATCATTGAACACATGACCGAGATGCGAGTCAGCAAAGCGACTTCGAATCTCGGTGCGCTTCATAAAGAACCCATTGTCTTCCTTTTCCACAACCATGTCCGGGCTCAGCGGGCGGGTAAAGCTCGGCCAGCCAGTTCCGGATTTGTATTTGTCACGGGAAGAAAACAGTGGTTCACCTGACACCACATCCACGTAGATTCCCGGCTGTTTGTTATCCCAGTACGGATTGCTGAACGCCCGCTCGGTGCCATCGTTCTGGGTTATTTCATACTGAGTACTGGTCAGTCGCTTCTTCAAGGCTTCGGGATCGGGCTTTACAAAGCTTTCCGGGTCGAAGCCTTTTTTGTCGCCAGAACTGCCCATTGCCTTCTCGCTTGGTTTGAACTGGCTGAAATCCAATTCATAGTCTTCGCCATATACGCTTTCAATGAACTGATAGCGGCCCGAGTTGTAGGTGTAGAATTTATAGCGCACCGGATTCGTTTTATAGTAATCCTGGTGATACTTCTCTGCCGCGTAAAACGCGCCCAGTGGTGTGATTTCAATAACCACCGGCTTTTCATAGACACCGGAAGCCTGCAGTGCCTGTTTGGCCGTTTCAGCCAAACGCTTCTGATCAGCATCGTGATAGAAAATTCCCGGGCGATACTGTTGGCCACGATCCACAAACTGACCGTTGGCATCCGTGGGATTCATCATTCTCCAAAGGCCCTGCAATAAACCTTCATAGGTGATTACGGTCGGGTCGTAGTAAACCTGAACAGCCTCTGTGTGCCCGGTGCTACCGCCGGCCACCTGCTGATAGTTCGGATTAGGCTCGTCGCCACCGGTGTAGCCAGAAACAGCTTCCACCACGCCGGGGATTTTCTCGTAGCCAGCTTCCACGCACCAGAAGCAGCCACCGGCAAAGGTAGCGACTTTCAGGCCCGGGTCTGTCGGAGCATATTCATTGGCCGTGACGGTGCTTTTCTCGGCTGTGGCAACGGTGGCATAAAAGGCACCGGTAGCTGCGACAAAAAGCGCAGTAACCATCACGAGTATTTTTCGGTTCATAACAACTCTCCTGCGAGTAATAACGAAAGCCATCCTATCGCCGTGACTTCACCAAAACGTTCCTTAAATCTTACGAATTTATAACGCTGTGGATTCTTTTGCCGCTGAATCCGCCAGCGGCAGCCAAAATAGAAACCTGGCACCTGCCCCTGAATGGCTTTCTACGGAGATTCGCCCACGCTGCAACTCCGCCATTCGGCGCGCTATTGCAAGGCCCAGCCCCGCATGCCCGGTGCGGTTTGCGCCAGGGGCCTGATAAAATGGTTCGAACACATGATCGATATCCTTCGGAGCGATGCCTTCGCCTGCATCCTTTATGCAAATTGCAGCACCATCACCGTTCACCGTCACACTTAGCTGTACCTCTGCACCCTTGGGTGAATGATCCACAGCGTTGCCAATCAGGTTATCCAGCACTCGCTCGGTCATGGCGATATCAGCCAGCACTATGGCCGGCTCGGCGCTTGTGATGCTCAACGTAACATCTGCCTGTTCGGCTTTTGGCCTGTGCTTTTGCACAACGTCGTGCAGCAGCTCTGCGGGCATAAACGACTCCGCAACGGGTTGTCGTTCGCGGGCATCCAATGCCGCTAATTCAAACAGCTCATCAACCAATTTGCTAAGGCGCAGGGTTTCAGCCAAAGCCACATGAAGAAAGCGCCGGCGCTCATCAGGGCTCAGCTCCTGCTGCTTTATTCCCAGGGTTTCCAGATACCCCTGAATGGACGCCAGCGGGGTGCGTAAATCGTGTGACACCTGAGCCACCAGTTGGCGGCGCAGGTGATCTTTATCTTTCAATAACTCCAGCTGGCTGGCAATGCGAGCCGCCATCTGATCAAACCGGGCCGCCAAATAATCCACATCGTCCCCGGGCACACTGGTGTCGTCTGCAATACCCGTACTTGCTGAATCTTTTATCTCTGCCGCAAAAGCCTCCACTCGAGCAGTCAGCCCAGACAAGCGCCGTGTCAGCAGCCTAAAGAACACAAGGCCCGCAAGCAGCCCCACAAATAGGCTGATGGCTAAAGCCCCGCCGCCCATCTGTAGCAAGTGGTCGCTGTGCACCATACTTTCAGCAAAATCGTACTCTTCACCCCTAAGCACCACATACAGGTAGCCCGTGGGATTCTCCGCACTCGGCACCGGGGTGACCGAGAACACTTTGCGGCGATCGTGACTGCGCGGGTCGTCGCCCTGCAAAGGGTAGGCGCCCGGGTTGCCCAGCAACTTGTGAATAGGCTCCAGGGATACATGCTTGCGTTTGATTTTCGCCGGGTTGGCAGAGTAAGAAAGAATGCGGCCTTCGTGATCCAGCAAGTAAATCTCAATGCTGGGGTTGATGCTCATGTACAGATCAAACAGGCGCTCCAGCTCGCTGTGATTGAGTGTGCCGTTGGTGACCAGGTTGCGATCTGAGACGAGGTGGCTGGCAAGATCGCGATTCAGCTCCTGGCCCACTGCCGCACTATACTCACGCACGGAGTAGAGGCTTAACGCCGTAAACAGCCCACCAACAATCACGAGCAATAGAAACAGGCCGAGGGCCAGGCGCGCATACAGGGTTTGAAACAAAGGTCGGGGCATAATGGTTCAATCCAGAAACCGATACCCGACACCCCATACCGTTTGCACGTAACGGGGCTCGGCTGCATCGGCTTCAATCTTGTTGCGCAAGCGGTTGATGTGGGTATTCACGGTGTGTTCATAACCCTCGTGGTTATACCCCCACACTGCATCCAGCAACTGCGCCCGGCTGAACACGCGCCCGCGGTGGCAGGCAAAGTGCCAAAGCAGATCGAACTCACGGGCGGTAAGTTCCGCCTCAGTGCCTTGCACAAACACTCGCCGCCGCACAGGGTCTATTCTGAGCCCGTCTACCTCCAACTCTTCGGCTTTCGCTTGCTCGGAACTGCGGGAAGAAAGTGCATCCACCCGCCGGAACAAGGCTTTGATGCGGGCCGCAAGTTCCGCAACGCTGAAAGGTTTTGTCAGATAATCGTCTGCACCCATTTCCAGGCCAAGCACCCGATCCAGCTCGGAACTTTTGGCGGTCAGCATAAGCACCGGAACGTAACCGGGGATAGCCCGAATTTCCCGGCAAACAGAAAGTCCATCCAGTCCCGGCAGCATCAGGTCGAGAACAACCAGATCAATGCCGCCTTTTTTAAAGCGCTCAAGGCCATCATCCCCGCGATCAACAAGAACCGGCTGCATATCCAGATCTTTGATCTGCATACTCACCAGTTCCCCGATACCGGGATTGTCTTCAATAATCAATACAGTTCGCGTCATAAACGGTGGTTTAACCTGAGTGACAATACAGTCTTTGTGCGCTTTCTCATGAAATGAGTCTAGCGTTAAAAGTTCACAAATTCGTCACAACCTTCTGCTCCGACCGGGCTTCGCTAAGATAAAGCCAATGGTCTACGCTAAATGCAGGCTCTATCGCACGCAGAGTGTTCATCGAATGAGGGAGGTGCAGCAATGCCGCTCACCAGTATAAATAAGGAGTGTTCTATGTTCAGGGGTCAAATCATCGGTCGGTGTCTACTGGCGCTGGTGCTATCGATACTGGCGTTTACGGCGCAGGCAGAGAGATTGACTGACTCAACAATCGGAGCATTTATCGCATCCATGCAGGAGGCTCAGGCACTTCAGAACCAATACGAAGATACAGAAGGCTGGCCGGATCCTGACACAGAAGACATAGATTCAATACCCGACATGACGCGGCTCTTTTCTGATGGTGTTGAAGAAATGAAGGGCACCCCCGCCTATGGCAAGTTCGAAGGCGTGGTCAAAAAGCATGGTTTCAAAGACCTTCAATCCTGGGCATCTGTCGGTGACCGGGTTTTCGGCGCCATGATGGCCATTGAAATGAAAGGCGCGGGCAATGGTGGCTCCGAGATGGCCGAAGCCATGGCAGAAATGGAAAACGATCCGAACATGAGCCCTGAAATGAAAGCCCAAATGCGGGCAATGATGGGCGCTGCGCTGAACATTACAAAAGCCGCCGACAACGTACCTGCCGCAGACATAGAAGCAGTCAGACCCCACATGAAAGCTTTGCAAGCCACGATGAACGACGACGAGGACTGATGTTCAGTCCAAAAAAAGCCCGGAAAGGCACCACTGCCTTCCGGGCTTTTTTGTTTCCAGTGCAACTACACCAGCAAGTTGTAAGCAAACACGATCACAACGGCCACCGGCGTAACAAAACGCAAGAAGTTCAGCCACAGTGCAAAGGTGCCATCGCTCATTTCCAGATCTGATTTCAGTGATTCTTTAGCGACAAACCAACCCACAAAAATCGCGGTCAGCAAACCGGATAGTGGCAGCAGGATGTTGGCAGTAAAGAAGTCCAGTAGATCAAAAATCGTTTTCCCTTCAAACCGCGCGAACATATCAAGGGGCGTAACATCTGCCCAAACGTTCAGCGACAATACAGACGCAATACCCAGCAGCCAGCAGAGCACGCCAACAAAAATGGCACTGCCCGAGCGCTCCATGTTGGTG
The DNA here is from genome assembly GCF_046537445.1 of Marinobacter sp. KMM 10035. Taxonomy (NCBI): domain Bacteria; kingdom Pseudomonadati; phylum Pseudomonadota; class Gammaproteobacteria; order Pseudomonadales; family Marinobacteraceae; genus Marinobacter; species Marinobacter sp. KMM 10035. Next base: position 384,740 of record NZ_JBBVMG010000001.1, read on the forward strand.
TTCTCTTCTACCCACTCAACTACAGGTTCCAGAAGGGAAATTCCCGAGGTCCAGGCGGCAAACAGCAGCAACACGAAAAACAGGGTGCCAAACACATCCCCCATAGGCATGTTGCCAAACGCCAGTGGCAGGGTCTGAAATATCAGGCCTGGGCCTGCACCGGCTTCAAGGCCATTGGCAAACACAATCGGGAAAATGGCCAAGCCGGCAAGCAGAGCCACGGCTGTATCCATCAAACCGATGGTTACCGCGGTGCGCCCAACCGCTACATCGCGCCCGAGATACGAGCCATAAGCCATCATGATGGCCATGCCCAGGCTGAGTGTGAAGAATGCATGGCCCAGAGCAATCAGAACGCCGTTGACTGTTAAGGCATTGAAATCAGGCGTAAACAGGAAGCTGACAGCCTCACCGAAGTGCCCGGTGGTGGTCGCATAACCAACGGTTATCAGCAGCAGAATAAATAGCGCTGGCATCAGTATGCTGACCGCTCTCTCCAGCCCGTTTTTAAGGCCTTGAGACACAACAAGAATTACCAAAACCATAAACAGTGTATGCCAGGCTAACAACTGCTTGGGGCTCGCCAGCAGATCACCGAACAGCTTGCCAATGGACTCTGAGTTGCCACCGTTAAAATCCCCCAATGCTGCGTGACCAACATAGGATGCAGCCCAGCCACCAATGACAGAGTAAAAAGAGAGAATGACAAAGGCGGCGATCATGCCGATAACAGCGGAGATACGCCATGCAGGTGAACTGAGGTTGCGCTCGGCAACCAACCGCATACTGCCGATCGGATTGTGGCGGCCGCTGCGGCCTATGTAGATCTCAGCCATCATGATGGGCACACCGATAATGGCGATGCACAACAGGTAAACAAGCACAAATGCGCCGCCCCCGTTCTCACCTACGATGTAAGGAAACTTCCACACGTTTCCAAGACCAACCGCGGAACCGGTTGCGGCAAGAATAAAGGCAAAGCGAGAAGACCATAGGCCGCGGGAGACGCCGGAATCGTTAGTTGAAGCCGGGTTAGACTGAGACATGTTTAGTTCCTGTGCTTTTGGCTGAGGACTCGGATTTGAAAAAATTGTGGGAATTTTGCCAGCAGTAGCCAAGGGATACCAGAGCCAGCAACACATTGGCCCCGGATTCCCTGCAGGAACACCTAATCGGCTTTGTGGAGAAAGCGCGAAACCAGATCTTTCAGCCCATGGGACATGTTGCTCAGGCTATCGCTGCTTTGTTTGGCGGAGTTAGCCTCTACTTCGCTGTGGTCTGCCAGCTCGGCAATGTTGATGATTTGGCGATTGATCTCCTCAGACACCTGATTCTGCTCTTCAAACGCTGCCGACATGCTGATAAAGCTGTCGGATATATTTCCGATGGAAGTAACAATATCCCGCAGTGAGTTCTCGGCTTCCCGTACCTTTTCAAGCCCTTGGCCGGCAACCGCTTCCCCATCCTGGGTAGCCTTAACGGCGGTATCTACCTGCAGGCGAAAATCATCAATCACATCCTGAATGCGCACCGTGGATTCGCGGGTACGCTGTGCCAGCGACCGGACCTCATCCGCAACAACCGCAAAACCACGACCCTGCTCACCAGCGCGGGCAGCTTCAATGGCCGCATTCAGGGCCAGCAGGTTAGTCTGATCCGCAATGTCTGAAATCAGGCTGGTGGCCTCACCTATGCTTTTGGTGGACTCCCCAAGCCTGCTGATGGCTTGACCAATCCCGTTCACACTGGTTACCAGCTGTTGAATGGCAACCAGGGCTTCTGAACTGCGTTCGCTGCCAATCACAGCAAGACGGTCTGCCTCCTCAGCCTCGCTGGCATTGCCCAGCATGGCGCTTGTGACTTCCTGAATGGAGGCTGTCATTTCTGTGATAGCAGAGGCTGTTTGATCTGTTTCAGCACGCTGACGCCCGATGGCTATCGCCCCATCACTGATATAACCATGGGAAGCGCGGGCCTGCTCATACAGTAGTTCAGCCTGATCTTCGATTCGGGCAAGAGCTGTGCGAACCCGGGCCTCTTCACTAATCAGTAACATTGCCAGCTGGGAAAACGTTCCAGCCTCAGCGCTGTAGGTACGAGCGACAACAGGATCGTGGAACGCATCCGGGCGGAGCTCTAGAAGCTGCCTCAGCCGGCTGGTGAGGCTTTTCTGAAACATAAATGCAGCCAACAGATGGCCAGCGACAATCAGCCCCACAGCCAACCAGGTTTTCTCGAACCCGAGCGCAACAACACTGAACACCAGCGATAGCAACAGCGGCCAAGCGCTCTTCAGTGCCGACAGTGTTCGGCTCGTTTTTTGTCGGATGGGCTTGCCGGCAACAATTCCTGCGTAGAACCTCTCAGCTCTTGTCACGTCTTCGCGGGCAGGCTCAACCCGAACCGACTCATAACCCGTCATCTGCCCGTTTTCCAGAATGGGCGTCACATAGGCACTCACCCAGTAAAAATCACCGCTTTTAGCACGGTTTTTTACCAACCCCATCCAGGCTTTACCCGCTTTCAGGTACCGCCACATATCCTCAAATACTGCCTGCGGCATGTCCGGGTGGCGAATAATGTTATGAGCCTGGCCAATCAGCTCGGCCTCAGAGAAGCCGCTTATCTCTGCAAACTCTTCGTTGCAGTAGGTGATAACGCCTTTGAGATCGGTGGTAGTAATAAGCCGGCCACCCTTGCGCATTTTTACTTCACGCTGGGTTACGGGGAGGTTTTTGCGCATAAGTTGGTCTGTTGCTCAGTGCAGGCTGGAGTATAGGTCGCTACACAATATAGATTCACCCAACTCATTGATATTGGTCAAACGTAAAACAGAGTAACAGGACTTATCCATCCGCCCCATGGCTGGGGCGGAATTTACCTACTTATGCAGTTCCGGCAAGCCGGGCACGGGGGTGGAGGCGCGCATTCACCCAGAGCGAAAAGGCGATAATGGTACCACCCAGCGCAAGTTTCAGCAGGTCGGCATCACGGTTCCAGATCACAAGGTTTACCACCAATCCGGCAGGCACCAGCACGTTATTCATGATAGCCAGCGTGCCTGCATCCACTTTGCAGGCGCCACGGTTCCACAGGAACAGGCCGGCGCCGGAAGCCGCCAGGCCCAACCACGTCAAAACGCCCCATTGCAGAGCCGTTGAAGGCAAACGCTCGGCATTGCCAAATATCATGAACGACGGCAGGGCAATAATCAGCGCACCGATAAAGAAGTAACCGAAAGTACGGTATGCGGGTATATCCACCGGATAGCGCTGCATCACGTGCTTGTAGCCCACCTGCCCCGCCGCAAACGTGAAGTTGGCCACCTGCAGCAACAGGAAGCCTGTAATGAAGTCTTCACTCAACCCATCATAACGAATAACGCCTGCGCCAAATGTTGCGATTGCAGCAGCGACAAGTGCCACCGGGGAGAACCGCCGGAACAATGCATCATCAAGCAGGGTGACGTAGAGCGGTGTAAATATGGTGAACAGCAGGACTTCCGGGACTGTCAGGTAACTAAAAGAGCGATAAAGGCACAGGTAGGTGATGCCAAACTGCAGCATGCCTGTTACCAGCACGCCGAAGCGGAGCCCTCCCGGTACACCGCGCCAGCGCGTGAAAGGTAAAAAGATAAGCGTTGCCAACAACACGCGGCTGAGCACTGCAAAATCGCTGTCGACCTGACCGGCCAGAAACTCACCAATCAAACTGAAAGAAAAAGCCCAGAGGATCGTTACAAAAACCAGAAGCCCCATACTGCACGCCACTCGAAGGAATTGGACGGGTACTTTAACGGGTTTTAAAGTGAGTTTCAGTGCCTTTGCGCGACAAATCCCTATAACGCGCGCACTGACGAACGGGTAGGATATTTCGCCCGCAATTCAACCACTCATGCCTAACAGCACCAGCTATCCGGATCAGCACTCTATGGATGAAGCCGACCAGCCACTACCGGAAGTTCGCAAATCCCTCCTCTCGCGAACACTGACCGAATGGAAAACCCTGGCAATTCTCGGCGGGCCTATTTTGATTGCCCAGCTAGCTCAGATGGCCAACGGTGTTATCGACACGGTGATGGCGGGCCATGCCAGCGCAGAAGACCTGGCGGGCGTGGGAATAGGCAGTAGCCTCTGGGCACCGTTGTTCCTGTTATTCATGGGAATGCTCGGCGCACTGCAACCCATCATTTCCGGTTACAACGGCGCGCGTACACCGGAAAAAATAATGCCGGCTACGTGGCAGGGCCTCTACATTGCGGGGGTAGGGGCCATCATCATGACTCTGCTGCTCACCAATGTTCACCCGGTTTTGCAAGGGTTGAACCTTGAGGCCAATACCGCGCGCATCACCCAGGGCTACCTGGATGCTTTTGTCTGGGGAATTCCAGCACTCCTGTTAATGGCTGCGCTTCGGGGCCTGACCGATGGTCTGGGACACACTCGAGTGATTATGGCGTTCTCACTACTGAGCACGCTAATTAACCTGCCACTGAACTATATTTTCATTTACGGCAAGCTCGGGCTGCCCGCCATGGGCGGCATTGGCTGCGGTTGGGCAACCTCTATTTCCAATGGCGTTGCTGCGATTGCACTGCTCGTATACCTGAGCCGCAGCAAGATATTCAAAAAGTTTCATCTGATTGCAGACTGGGCCAAGCCCAATCCCGCCTTGATTCGCTACGTGTTGAGCATTGGCATACCCATCGGGTTCACTATTTTTGTAGAAGTCAGCATGTTCTCGGTGATCGCGTTGTTTCTTGCGCCGCTGGGGCCTGTGGTCGTTGCGGGACATCAGGTTGCCCTGAACGTTGTCTCCTTGTTGTTCATGCTGCCTCTGAGCATTGGCATGGCCCTTACCCTGCGAGTCAGCTTTCTTATTGGCGCTGGTGCCCCGGATACAGCCCGACTGATTTCCCGCAGCTCACTGATTCTGGCGGCCATGACAGCCCTGGTGTTTGCCACCCTGTTGTTTACATTCTCACAAGGCGTTTCAGCGCTCTACACCAGTGATGCAGCGGTTCAGGCAGTGACAGTAAGGTTGTTGATGTTCGCAGCTATTTTTCAGGTGGCAGACGTCATTCAGGTAACCTGCATCAGCGCCCTGAGAGGCTATAAAGATACGAGTATTCCCTTTTTGATCATGTTGTTTTCGTTCTGGGGTGTGGGTTTGCCGGTAGGTTATATGTTGACCTTTACTGACCTGCTGGCGCCGGCAATGGGGGCTGCCGGTTTTTGGGTAGGGCTGACTGGAGGACTGGGTTGCGCCAGTGTGCTGCTTGGGTGGCGGTTGTTTCGCTATCGACCTGCAACCGTCGCGCAGTTAGGCAGTTAATTCCGGATTGGCGGAAGGCGTAACTGTGTCAGCCCCAGGCATCACGTCTGAAAACACCACCCGATCCCTACCGGTCTCTTTGGCTTCGTAGAGGGCGTCATCGGCCCGCTCCAGCCAACTGCCCACACTCTCACCATGCCTAAGCAACGCGACCCCAACCGAAACAGTGATTGGCCCGCCCGGGTGGGTCATTTTCTTCCGCAAAATGTGCTGGAGGTTATTCATTACCGCAACTAACCCCGCGCCATCAACGCCCGGCAGCAGAAGCACGAACTCTTCGCCTCCGAAGCGAAAAAGCTCATCGGATTTACGCGTGCTTTGCTGTATCAGCATCACCAGATCAACAAGTACCTCATCGCCCACTCCGTGGCCGTACTCATCGTTCACCTTCTTGAAGTGGTCAATATCCAGCATAACCAAAGCATAAGGTATACCCGTACGTTCTGCATGAGCCGCGGCCAGATCAAGCTCTTCATCCATGGAGCGCCGATTTTTAACGCCGGTCAGTGGGTCAATGGTCGCTAAGTGTTCCAGGCGCTCACGTTGATTATCAGTACGCTGAGCAAAGGCAAAGGCTGTGGCGCTCACCACCAGGGCGGTTGCCATAAAGGTCCACTTCTGTACATCGTCCTGGAAGGCGTCACCATGAAGCACAATGGCACCAATCGAAGAGAGATTGAGGAATGTCGCAACCCGTGGACTCACCAGAAAGAAGGCCGTCACAAGGCAGGGATAAAGCCAGAACAGCCCCACCTCCCCAACCACCATAGCCACTACAACGGCACCCGAACAGGCGATGACGGCAAGAAGCATTCCGCTACGCCGCGTATCACCGGTTATCCATGCATAAACCATTCCACCAAGAATCGTGAGCATTATGGTGGTATCTATGGCCCCCGCAACATGGTTGCCTTGCAAAAAACGCATGATTGCGAAGGGAGTGACACCCAGCAGGGCGCTGGTGCCCAAAATGGTAATGATCGACAACCGAAAATCGGTTCTTAGGCGCTTTAACATGCTTGTCATCTTCCGGTCAGACGGAGCTAGCCTCCCAAGCATAATTCAGTGCGGCCCAATAAGCGCCAAATCCTACTATTTGTAACATAACGACCCGAAAGAGTCGCGCAACGCTACACATAAATACATCAACCGATCTCTACCTGCCAAAAACTCTGGCTCTTAACAGGTGAGCATGCTCAGTCGTCGTCGCGCGTGTGCCTCGAAAGCTCGAGCCCACAACCAATTCGCGCAAGCTCAGCAAGCACTGCTGAACGGGTAACGATGCCAATGAGCTTTCCGTGTTCCACAACGGGGTACACCTTAGGTTTGCCAGAGCCGAGTTTCTGCGCGAGATCAACAATCGCCATGTTTGGCGAAATCGCCAAAGGCTCACGGAACATAACATCATCTACAATCGGGTCGCCCTCGCAGTGATAGTTACTGACCAGCAAGGCATGAATGCAGTCCTGCTCGGAAACGAACCCCAGTATACGCCGCTCCGCATCGACCACCGGAAGCCCGGTGATGTGATTTTCAAGCAACGCTTTGACTACCTGTGTTAGCGGCGTTCCGCAACGGATGGGCTCAATATGATTGGACATGACATTGGAAACTTTAAGCGCACACATGGTTAACTCCTCACAGTTTTTATGACCCAGCAACATCAACGGGTTCTGGCACTGAGCTCTACTGTAAACATAGACAATGGGCGCCCAATCCTCCATTTTCCTCTCTGGCGGTTTACAGATGCCAATATGTGACTAAACTCAACTAGTTATACTCCTTGCGGGTAAAATCACAACATCAAACCATGGCACAACAAGGGGATTTCCATGGAAGCCTTTGAAAACATTGTTGGTTCCATTAACGGGCTGGTCTGGGGACCTCCCATGCTGATACTCATTCTTGGTGTTGGATTGTTCCTGAGTCTCGGACTGAAACTGATGCCAGTACTGAAAATTGGCACCGGCCTGAGGTTAATGTGGACGGGGCGGAGCTCCAAAGATGCAGAATCCGACGGTGAAATCCCTCCTTTTCAGGCACTGATGACCGCTCTTGCAGCAACGGTCGGCACTGGCAACATCGCCGGCGTCGCGACCGCTATTTTCCTTGGCGGACCGGGCGCACTGTTCTGGATGTGGCTGACCGCTCTGGTGGGCATGGCTACCAAATACTCCGAAGCCGTGCTTGCTGTACGCTTTCGTGAAGTCGACGAACGCGGCGTTCACGTTGGCGGGCCCATGTATTACATCCGCAATGGTCTTGGCAAAAAGTGGGCCTGGCTAGGTGTACTCTTTGCGATTTTTGCGGCCATTGCCGGCTTTGGCATTGGCAACACAGTGCAAGCGAATTCGGTTGCAGATGTTATGGAAGCCACTTTCGGCCTTCCTCACTGGATTTCAGGCGTTATTCTGATGGTGCTTGTGGGTCTGGTGCTTATTGGTGGTATTCGCCGTATCGGCCGGGTGGCCAGCGCTCTGGTCCCTCTGATGGCGCTGTCCTATCTGGTTGCCGGCTTGATTGTCCTTGGTATTAATTTCTCGGAAATCCCGGCCGCATTCGCCCTGATCTTCGAGCATGCCTTCAGCCCCATTGCAGCAGAAGGTGGTTTTGCCGGTGCCGCCGTGTGGGCAGCAATACGCTTTGGTGTTGCCCGCGGTGTCTTTTCCAACGAGGCTGGCCTGGGTTCTGCGCCTATTGCCCACGCGGCTGCCCAAACCAAAAACCCGATTAATCAGGGCATGGTGGCCATGCTGGGCACCTTTATCGATACCATTATCATTTGTACGATTACCGGGCTGGTCATCATCACCTCAGGCACCTGGACATCTGGCGAATCCGGCGCGGAGCTCACCTCCATGGCGTTCGCACAGGCACTTCCCGGCGTGGGTGATTACGTGGTGGCCCTTGCCTTGGCAATCTTCGCCTTTACGACATTGCTAGGCTGGTCATTCTACGGAGAGCGCAGCGTTGAGTTTCTTTTCGGAGTGAAGGCTATCGTGCCTTACCGTGTCGCCTGGGTCCTTGCCATTCCTCTTGGCGCAACCGTAAATCTGGGTTTGGTGTGGCTGGTGGCAGACACGCTGAACGCCATGATGGCGCTGCCCAACCTGATTGCCCTGTTGTTACTCAGCCCGGTTGTATTCAAGTTGACGAAAGAGCATTTTGAACGAAAAACGGCGGCAGGGTTCTAACATAGTAATAGCTCAACAGGCACCCGGTGCGGGATGAGGTGAATCAAGTGACCCTTGCAAACCCGTCATCCCGCACCAATGATACTCGTATACACTTACAAGATAGTTCCGGTGGGTACATGCCCACCGGAAGCTCGAATAAAGCCACTAACAAGTGACACCGAAGGAGAGCAAATATGAGTTTACGTCTAGGCGATACTGCGCCGGATTTTGAACAGGATTCCAGTGAAGGCAAGGTTTCTTTCCACAGCTGGCTAGGTGACAGCTGGGGTGTGCTGTTTTCTCACCCTGCAGACTTTACGCCAGTGTGCACCACAGAACTTGGCCTGACTGCGAAATTGAAAGATGAGTTTGCACAGCGCAACGTCAAAGCCATCGCGCTGAGCGTTGACCCTGTTGACTCCCACCATGAGTGGATCAAAGACATCAACGAAACCCAGGGCTGCGCGGTGAATTTCCCGATTATTGCAGACCACGACGGCAAAGTGGCCGAGTTGTACGACATGATCCACCCCAATGCCGACAGCACGCTGACCGTACGTTCGCTGTTCGTGATTGATCCGAACAAAAAAGTTCGTCTGATCATCACTTATCCAGCGAGCACCGGCCGCAACTTCAACGAAGTTCTGCGGGTAATTGATTCTCTGCAACTGACCGACGACCACAAAGTTGCCACCCCGGGTAACTGGGAACGCGGCGGAGACGTGGTGATTGTGCCATCACTTCAGGATGAAGATGAGATTGCACGGCGCTTCCCCAAGGGCTACAAGAAGGTGAAGTCCTACCTGCGGATGACGCCAGATCCCTCAGCTAACTGGGGTGGTGAATAATCACCAGCACCAGTGTCTGAATGTAGAAAGTACTGAATGCAAAAAGCCGGGCAGTTTTCACTGACCGGCTTTTTTAGTACTGCTTTTTCAGGTTGTGTTCTGGCTTCGATCAGAATGCCGGAACAACGGCACCTTCATACTTTTCTTTGATGAAATCGCGAACCGCATCAGATTTCAAAGCCTTCGCAAGTTTCTGCATGGCATCGCTGTCTTTGTTATCAGGACGCGCAACCAGAATGTTCACATACGGCGACTCGGAACCTTCAATGATCAGCGCATCTTCAGACGGGTTCAGGCCCGCTTCCAGCGCGTAGTTGGTGTTGATCAGCGCAACGTCTACCTGACCAAGAATTCGTGGCAAGGTTGCTGCCTCCAGTTCTTTGAAGTCGAGCTTCTTCGGGTTATCTGCAATATCACGCGGCGTTGCGGTGATCTTGCTGCCTTCTTTCAAAGTGATCAGTCCGGCTTTTTGCAGCAGTAGAAGTGCACGGCCACCGTTGGTGGGATCGTTTGGAATGGCGATGGTTGCGCCATTTTTCAGTTCATCAAGCGACTTGATCTTGTTTGAATAAGCGCCAAACGGCTCAACGTGGATGCCAGCAACGGTTACCAGGCTTGTGCCGCGGCCGTCATTGAACTCATCAAGGTACGGCTGGTGCTGGAAGAAGTTGGCGTCCATGCGCTTCTGGTCTACCTGTACGTTTGGCTGGATATAATCGGTGAAGACTTTAACATCCAGTTCCACGCCCTGCTCGGCCAACTGAGGTTTAACGAACTCCAGCAGCTCTGCATGGGGTACAGGGGTTGCTGCTACAGACAGCTTCTCAGCGGAAACCGCTGCAGAAAAAACAGATGCGGCAGCCAATGCCACCAGGGCTTTCTTAAAGCTCATCACTCACTCTCCTATTGAATTGGAAAACTACTTACGACTGAAATACAGAACCAGACGGTCACCGGCCATCTGCAACACTTGTACGAAAATCACCAAAAGCGCCACAGTAATCACCATCACATCGGTCTGGAAGCGCTGGTAGCCAAAACGAATGGCCAGATCACCCAAGCCACCGCCGCCAATGACGCCAGACATGGCCGCATAGGAGACCAAGGTGATCGCCGTGACCGTGATGCCGGCGATGATGCCCGGAAGCGCTTCAGGCAGCAAGGCACCAAAAATGATCTGCCGCACATTGGCACCCATGGCCTGCGTGGCTTCTATGATGCCCCTGTCGACTTCCCGCAGAGAGGTTTCCACCAATCTTGCGAAGAAGGGTGCACCACCCGCAACCAGCGGCGGAATCGCACCGGCCACACCCAACGAAGTCCCAATCAGCATCACGGTGAAGGGGATCATCACAATTAGCAGAATGATGAACGGCACGGAACGCAGCACGTTCACCACAAATGACAGTACGCCGTAGGCTAAAGGTTGATCCAGCAACTGCCGCTTGCTCGTGAGGAACAGCAGCACACCAATCGGCAGGCCCGCCAGAACACTGAACAGCAGGGACATTCCCACCATTACCAAAGTGTCCCAACTCGCTATACCAATTTCTGGCCAATCCACGTTACTCAATAAGGCTTCCATCAGCGCAGCACCTCCACATGTACATCGGCCGCTTCCAGAGCCGTCATGGCGGACTCAAGATCACCACCCACCAGGGACAGCGTCAACTGGCCATAGGGCGTGTCCTTGATATGGTCGATGCGGCCAGAGAGGATGCTGAAATCCACACCGGAGGCGCGAGCCACACTGCCCAACAAAGGCTGATAGGTAGATTCGCCCTTGAACGTCAGCCGCAAAATACGGCCACTGGCCTTTTGCAGATCTTCCTGCCGCTCCTGGCTGTCGATGCTTTCGCTTTCAAACACGAAATCCCGGGTGGTGGGATGTTTGGGGTGCAGGAAAACATCGCTCACAGCGCCCATTTCAACAACACGGCCAGCGTCCATAACAGCAACCCGGTCACATACACGGCGCACCACATCCATTTCATGGGTGATGAGCACGATAGTGAGACCTAGCTCTTTATTGATCTCGGAAAGCAAACGAAGTACCGACTGGGTTGTTTGCGGGTCCAGAGCGCTGGTGGCTTCATCGCACAGAAGAATGGTTGGTCTGCATGCCAACGCCCGGGCAATACCGACCCGCTGTTTCTGCCCGCCCGACAGTTGCGATGGGTATTTTGTGGCGTGATCAGCAAGACCAACACGATCCAGCAGTTCCTGCACACGGTCTCGAATTTCCGCTTTGGAATAGATGCCCGCCAGCTTCATAGGGAAGGCGATGTTGTCCGAAACGGTTTTAGAGGAAAGCAGGTTGAAATGCTGGAAAATCATGCCAACGTTGCGACGGAAGGCACGCAGCTCGGCCGCGCTGTAGCGGGTGATATTCTCGCCATCGATCACAATATCACCACCCGTCGGTGGTTCCAGCAAGTTGATCAGGCGCACCAGGGTGGATTTCCCCGCCCCGGAATGCCCGACAATACCGAACACCTCGCCGGTTTCAATGGTCATATCAGTAGGATGGAGCGCGGGGATCGCCCGGCCGTCCACCTGATACGACTTCTGTACCTGGTTAAATACAATCACGGTCAGCGCCTTGTGGGTGCAAGAATAAAGCCGTCAATTATAGCCTATTCACCGGCCAAACCCGAACCCACAAATCATCGCTAGCGCTCGTAACCTTGGGCAACGTAAGGGATCAGCCTATGGACGCGCTTTCAAGACCCGGCTCGAACACGCCGCTTCGATCGAAGTTATCCAGGGCTGCCTCCCATTCCGTTAAATCCAGCCCCTGGCTAGCTACCCAGGTGGGGTTAAAATAGGTGTCGATATAACGATGGCCACCGTCACACAGAAGCGTAACGACTGAACCTTTCTCACCGGCTTTTTGCATTTCGCTGGCCAGGCTCAGCGTAACAATCAGATTGGTGCCGGTAGAGCCACCGCAACGCCGCCCCAGGTGCCGCTCGAGATAGCGCAACGCAGCAAAACTGGCGGCATCGGGCACGCGCACCATGCGATCGATAACCGCGGGGTTAAAAGAGGGCTCCACTCTTGGGCGGCCTATACCCTCGATACGTGAGCCGCACTGGCCAGTGATATCCGATCGGCCGCTGGCGAACGCCTCATAGAACACCGAATTTTCAGGGTCGGCCACGCACAGTTCGCAGCCTTTGGCGAGGTAACCACCGTAGCGGATATAACGCCCGATGGTTGAGGAGGTGCCTCCCGTGCCGGCGCTAACCACAACCCAGCGAGGAACAGGGTGTGGTTCCCGCTGTAGCTGTTGGAAAATGCTTTCAGCAATATTGTTGTTGCCACGCCAGTCCGTCGCCCTCTCGGCATAGGTGAACTGATCCATATAGTGACCACCCAACTCACGGGCAAGTCGCTGCGATTCGGTGTAAATCTCGCTGCCGTTATCAACCAGATGGCACTCACCACCATAAAATTCAATTTTTGGCGATTTTTTGAGCCGACGTCGTTCTGGGCATCACAGCTATGAAGCGCAACCCCAGGAGCTTGGCAAAATACGCCTCGGACACCGCCGTAGAACCGCTGGAGGCTTCGATAATGGGTGTGCTCTGCGTGATCCAGCCGTTACAGAGGCCGAACAGAAAAAGTGAGCGCGCCAAGCGATGTTTGAGACTGCCTGTGGGGTGGGTCGATTCGTCCTTTAGATAAATATCGACGCTCTGCAGCCCGGGCAGATCCAGTTTGATCAGGTGGGTGTCTGATGACCGATTGAAATCCGCATCGATACGAGCGATGGCGTCGGATAGCCACTGGGCGTTATTTAACATGGTCGTAGGTCCTGAAAGCCGGGCACTTGGCCCGGCTTTTCATTTCAGGGTTTCAGAGTTTTGAACTAGTGCAATGCTCGCAACTGCCGAGGGTAGAGTGCAGCGCTTACTTCAGGCTCCTCCAGAAGATCAGACAGTTCAAGATCAACATCCGTTTCCTCACCATGTTCTGGCAGGGGGTCAAACAGCGTGCTGAGCCAGGAGGCGATTGATGGCTCCTCGTCACGCCGGTAGTCCGTAGACAATGCTTTAATCCGGCGAAAGCCGATAATGCGCTGATGCTTGGGGTCCCGGATCTGTTCAAATCCACGCCAGTACACATGATCCCGGGTGTGGAGCTGCACAAACAAGGTATCTATCGGCTCGTTTGGCTCGACCTCCGGGCTATCACTCGATGAGACCTCAAGGCCGTCATCCTCTTCCGATTCCTTCTTTTTCTCACGAATGGTTGTCCAGGCGGGGTACAAGACCGCCACCGCATCCGCTTCAACATGCTCACGGGCAGCGCGGAGAATCAATCCCCAGCGTGCCTTGTCGGCATCGGTTTCAAGTGAGTTGATGGGCAGGTCATAACTTTGCTCACTGGCCAGAACAATCGCCATCATCGGAGCATCCAGCTCTCCCATGGCTTCTGCCTGTGCGACTGACACCAGTTCTTCGATTGCCATCGGTTGGTTCATAATACGCTCGCCTCCTCGATGCCATCAGGGTCTAACAGGAAGATGATCTCCCTGACACACAGCATAGCCTGATACGCGTAGAAAGATAAACGTGGGGTTTCAATCAACAGATCACAAGCCCTCTGCCGGAAATGCATTTTCCAGCCGTTCGTAATAGCCAAACCATGGCGCAGCCTCCTCAAGCTGAGCCGCCAGCTGCAGCAACACGCCTTCACCGCCATGGGGTGCCCCAAGCTGCACACCAACCGGCAAGCCGTCAGCCGTCCAGTGCATGGGCACGGACATGGCCGGTGTTCCGGTCAGGTTGGCAAGTTGAGTAAAGGGGGTTCGGGCCAGACTGTCCATCGCAATCTGATCCACCTGGCCACTGCGATGCAGTATTTTCCCGGCCTTCAGGGCGAGCGTCAGCTTTGCCGCCATCTTCAAATGTGCCGGCGTGTCCAGCTCACCGATGCGAGCTGGCAACTGGCCAGCAGTGGGGCAGAGATAAAGGTCATAGCCTGCAAAAAAAGCGCCCAATGCCCGGGCGAATTCGTTCCACTGCTGGCGGCGAAGCACATAGTCTGACAACGGCATGGTATCGCCCAGCATGCCTATCAGCCGTGTATCCAGCTCAAAATCACTGTCTGCAGCACCAAGCTGACTCTTGGCTTTCGCCATCAAGGCCGACACTTCACCAAAATAGAGGCCGAGGTAGCACCGGGCCAGCGCCATGCCATCAAACTCCGGCCGGGCGTACTCAACCTTGTGCCCCAGGTTCTCCAGAATCCGCGCGGTTTCTTCAACGGCAGCAACGCATTCGGGAGCAACCACGGTATCGTAGGGAGACGCGGTGAACACACCAATTTTCAGGCTGCCGGGCGACTTCTGCATCAAATCCGCATAAGCCTCGCCGGGGCCGGGAATAACAAATGGATCGCCGGAAGCCGGGCCACTCAGCACATCCAACATGGTCGCACTGTCGCGCACCGTGCGAGTAACCACATGGTCTGCCGAAGCGCCCGTCCAGGCCTCACCCATCATGGGCCCACTGGAGATGCGTCCGCGAGAAGGTTTGAGCCCGAACAAGCCGTTATAAGCTGCGGGTATACGGATTGAGCCACCGCCATCGTTTGCGCCGGCCATGGGCACTACACCGGCTGCAGCTGCGGCACCGGAACCACCGCTGGAACCGCCGGGGGTCAACTTGGTGTTCCACGGATTGCGCGACGGCCCCCACAACTCGGATTCCGTAACGGCCTTAAGGCCGAACTCCGGGGTTGCTGTACGCCCTAGAAACACCAAGCCACCCACACGGGCACGGCGTACAAACTCGGAATCCTGAGGCGCAATGTAGTTCTGGAAACCACGGCTGCCATAGGTGCAGGGCCGATCGCCCTGTTCCTGAGCCAAATCCTTGAGCAACAGGGGTACACCCGCAAACGCGCCTTGCTTCGGGAAGTCCTGGGCCAGAGCCTCTGAAAACTGAGGGAAGCAGATGGCGTTCAACGAACCGTTCACAGTGGTTGCTCGTTCCACTGCAGCCTCGCATACTTCCCGGGAAGTTACTTCGCCGCGGCGGATAAGATCGGCCAGCGCGGTGGCGTCATAACGCAGATACTCAGATTGCTTCATAGCGGCGCCCATTTGTTATTGTGGTGCCCGGAATGCCACGGACACATTGCTTATGTACTCAAGGTTCGCAAGCTTACGTCAGCTTGCCGTTATTTTCATCCTGACTGCGCTGGCGCCTGTAGCAGCGCAGTCAGAAGAGAAGCAGCCCGAAGCCGACAGTGCTGATACTGCTGGCTGGACCGCCATTGTGAGGAACTCGCCCTACTGGGTCAGCCAGGGCGTTTACACAAATATCCTTACTATCCGCCGATGGGTGTTGAAAGAATCCGGCTACTGCTCAAATACGGATCGTCACATTCTGTTCGATATGCGCGGGCAGTTTTTGGGGTGGATCAGCAACGGCACAACCAGCGCCGCCACTCAGCAGCGCCTGAACGACGCCCGTCAGGCTCAGCATGAAAAAGGGGTCACTGAAGAGTGGATTGCCGGGGACGCAAATACGAATGGATACCCGTTTGCTCTGGCGTGTGATCAACCCCATGTAAACCTGGATCTTGCCGTTGGCCGTTATCTGGGTGCCCGGGGGAAAGATCGTGTGTGGGGTGACTGGGACGACCTCTCCTTCGCCACGCGCGAAAACCCGGGATCGCTCCACGATGCGCTGATGTACATTGTTCAGCTCAGGAGCGAGCAAAACCGATATACATTGCCGGCGGTTTTACCCAGGTATCTGGCCGGGCAAATCCTGATTGAAAGCGGTGGGCAAGCCCGGGCACACTCCCGTGCGGACGCCAAAGGCATTCTTCAGCTGTCTCCCTCCGCCCTGAATGACTGCCAGATCAAGCCGCAAAACTATTGGCACCGGTTGGCCCAGATTGATTGTGCATTGCGCCTGATGCACCAAAACGCCCGCAATCTGCAGCCGGCCTTTAATGAACGCTTCGGCCACCTGCCGGAGGACAAACGCAACGAGTTGTTTGTACTCTTGCTGGTTCAGGCCTACCACGGCGGCGCGGGGCGCGTGCAAGCGCTTCTTGATGATGAAACACTGGCAAAGCCAGCCGAGTACTTTGCAGCCAACCACGAACGCTTCACCGCAGGTGATATTGCCTTTGGCATGGTGTTTCACAATCTGGGCCGGGACAGACTTGGGCTGGCATCCCTGTATTATGTGGCCGATGTGCAGCTGGCAACAGAAGCCCTATGCCGAACCCCAACTCTTGAATCCGAGGAATTCTGCGCGTGGAAATAGCGTTGCTCCCTGAGAGCCTGAGCCTGTCAGTGGCGATTTTCCTGCTGGCGAGTTCTGTTGTTACCTCAATGATCACAGCCAGTTTGGGCGCCGGCGGCGGTGTTCTTCTGTTGATTCTGATGGCCACATGGATGCCGGCAGCCGCTATTATTCCCGTGCACGGCATGATTCAGCTGGGTTCTAACGGTGGCAGGACAATACTGACCTGGAAACACATCGACTGGAGAACCATTGCAGCTTTTGCACCCGGCGTCATCGTAGGTGCAGCAGCGGGTGCCTGGTTGCTGGTGAGCCTGCCCGCCTATTTATGGCAACTGGCCATTGCGGGCTTCGTGCTCTACCTGTGCTGGGGACCATCGCTACCAAAAGGCGCCTTCGGCCCGGTTGGTGTTTTTGTTGCTGCTGCACTGACCAGCTTTATCAGCCTGTTTGTGGGCGCTACTGGCCCGCTGGTCGCAGCGTTTATCAAGCAGATTCACGCTGACCGGTTTCGCACTGTTGCCACCTTTGCCACGGCAATGGTTCTGCAACATGCCCCCAAGGCCCTGGTTTTT
The DNA here is from genome assembly GCF_046537445.1 of Marinobacter sp. KMM 10035. Taxonomy (NCBI): domain Bacteria; kingdom Pseudomonadati; phylum Pseudomonadota; class Gammaproteobacteria; order Pseudomonadales; family Marinobacteraceae; genus Marinobacter; species Marinobacter sp. KMM 10035. The sequence continues at coordinate 401,947 of NZ_JBBVMG010000001.1, forward strand.
GGTGTGACGGGATTCGTGTTCGCGCACTGGCTGCCGTTCATCCTGGCCATGATTGCCTGCGGCTTTGCCGGCACCTGGTTAGGATTGCGTGTTCTGAACTCACTTAACAATCACTGGTTCAGCAAAGCGCTCAATCTGGTTCTGACCGTTCTGGCTTTACGCCTGATTTGGCAGGCCAGCCTCGCAGCACACTGGTGGGCATAACGTTATCTGGCTACTGCTCTGGCTCCGGAGCAGGTATAACGACAACACGGTTGCGGCCTTTTGATTTGGCTGCATAAGCGCCTTCATCGGCGCGTGCGACCACGTCTTTGGGCTCGCGGTCTGTAGGGAGCAGTTCAGTCACCCCGATACTGGCCGTAACGCCAAGCATGCGCCCTTCATGCTCTATTTTTAGCGCCTCAACGCCTGCACGAATGCGCTCGGCAAGGGCCTTGGCTCTAACCATTCCACACGCTGGTAAAATAATGCCAAACTCATCCCCGCCCAGGCGGGCAACAGCATCTGACTGACGTACCGACTCCTTGAACAGATCGGAAAGTCGACGGAGCATTTCATCGCCAAGCAGATGTCCACCTTCGTCGTTTACCGGCTTGAAGTGATCAAGATCGATGAGTATCAGCACGGAGCTTGCGTCCTGGCGGGTCATGTCGTCTAGGCATTTATTAAGCACAGCGGTAAAGGCACGGCGGTTCAACAATTGGGTCAAACTGTCGTGGGTGGCTTCCCAGGACAACCGCTCCTCCTGACGCCTGCGCTCGGTATCATCACGGAGTACAAATACCAATCGCTCGTTCTGCCGGCCTTGGCGGATGTGAATCATGCTGAGGTCGACATCGAACAGATCGCCGTTGGCGTTGCGAAGGGTAACGTAAAGGCTGTCCAGATCATCCCGGTCAAGAAACCACTCGTGGTTGAGGGCTTGGTCCTCGTGGTCGATGCCCACCAGCTCAAATACATTTTTACCAACATATTCCCCACCGGCGCCCAAAAAGCGGGCCGCAGCCTGGTTCGCATATCGGATAACACCGCCAGTGTCGGCCATCAAGACGCCGTCCTGCATTACGCCTAATATGCTCTCCGCCCTTAGTTGCTCGTCTCGCAGGGCGTCTTCTACCGCCAGTTCGTGGGAAATATCCCTCACAACCGTAATGGTACCCATAACCTTTTCGGGAGTTTCAAGAATTGCCGTCATTACCTGGCACCAAACCGGCGTGCCTGCGTTAGGCCCTTGCAACTGATAGCGCCCGCGGAATACCTCCTGTTTCTCAAGGGCTCTCTGCCAGCCATGAATCACTGCATCACGATCATTCGCGGTGACGCAATCAAACAAATGGGAACCTGTGAGCTCTGCCAGTGTCAGGCCGATAATGCCTTCAAATACCGGGTTCACGAACTCAATGCGGCCAAGTACGTCAGCCTGCACAATACCTATCGGTGCTCCGCGGGTAAGTGACCGGAAAAAGGCCTCCCGCTCTGCCAGTGAGCTCAAAACATCATCACGCTCGTCCATAACCATGTTGAATATTTCAGCCACCTGGCCTATTTCCGAACTACCGGAGACCCCCACCGGGTTACTTCGCACCCCCAGATGGCGCTCGCGCACTTGCTGCCCAAGCTCGCCCAACGGCGCCATCAGGCGACGAAAGCGCCACATGGTCACCGGAACAACCAGCAGGATCACCACCAACAACGTCCAGAGAAAGGCATCCTTGATTCGGCTAGCCGGCGCATAGGCTTCGCGAGCGGGCCAACTAGCGGCCACAAACCAAGGCACCTCAGACATTTGCTGAACCGACAGAATGATACTTTCCCCCTCAGAACCACGAGTTCTGGCGGTGCCCTCAAACCCGCCCACGGCCTCTTTTAGCAGCGGGTTAGCGTCGTTAATCGGTTGCATAACCTCACCGGTCCGGCCATTGGCCAGAACCGTTCCACCGTGGGTTACGATCGCCAAATATCCGGTTTCACCAATACGGATGTCAGAAAACTCTTCAATTAGATGCTCACCCGAAAGCACAACTGCACCCCCGAGCATGCCGATAAAGCGTTGTTTATGATCGAATACGGGCGCTGCCATCATCAGGGCAGGCCGGCCTTGATCGTATGATCTGTAGGGCTCACTGATAAGCGGGGTAAGTTGCTCTTTGGCGCGGCGAAAATACGAGCGGTTACTAATATCCAACCCGACCAGCTCCAGATCTTCCGGGTGCTCGGCAATCACTTTCCCTTGCGCATCAATCAGGTAAACACCATCAAAAAGGTGCTGCAATGCTGTTTGGCGGCGCATCACGACTTTTGCTCGCACCTCGAATGCGGCCTCACTCATGGTGAGCCCTTTGGCCACATGGCTGAGAGTTTCCAAGCGCTGAGCCAACTTATCGTCCAGTTCGCCAGCCACTATCTGCGCAATGGTCTCTACCTGTTTCGCCGCCTGCTGCTCAAGTTCGGACTTGCTTAAAAGTGAGCCAACAAGAGCAACCACGAGCGCAGTCAGGACAACAGCGGCAACCACGAAAAGCACAGCCCGGTTGACCAAGCCTCGCAGCCAGCGGGAAATCATCACAGCAGAGTTACTCCTCTTTTCAGAGATAGCGTAGTAATGGTGGGTCCCCCTGCTGTTCAGTTCGCTTAAAAATGTTTTCGGTCGTTTAAATTTTAGCAGAGCCTGTGCAGTGGGGAATTACAGGCCTGCAATCACCAGCACTATTTGCCCAGGCAAATATTCGCCCAGGGAGCAATTTATCGCCCCAGGGCCGAGCATAAGCTTGCCCATCGCAGAACAGCGCTTTGCGGAAATCCTGTTAGATACTGTTTTGAATGAACTTTACCAACTTGGCACGGGCTTTGTTTATATCTTTTTGTCCAGGGAACACCCAAGGACATTCATTCATTTAAACGTCATGGAGCAGACTATGCCAACTCCTTGTTATATCTCTATCGAAGGAAAAACTCAGGGCAACATCACCGCTGGTGCATTCACGTCCGATTCCGTAGGCAACATTTACGTTGAAGGTCATGAAGACGAAGTACTGGTTCAGGAATTCAGCCACGTTGTTACCGTTCCTACCGATCCCCAGTCCGGCCAGCCTTCCGGCCAGCGTGTACACAAGCCGTTCAAGTTCACCTCAGCACTGAACAAAGCCACCCCGCTGATGTACAACGCTCTGGCTTCTGGCGAAATGCTGCCAAAGGTTGAGCTGAAGTGGTACCGCACCTCGGTTGAAGGCAAGCAGGAGCACTTCTTCTCCACCATCCTGGAAGATGCCACTATCATCGACATCAACTGCACCATGCCCCACTGCCAGGACGCCGCCAGCGCTGACTTCACCCAGCTGGTAACCGTGTCCGTGTCCTACCGCAAGGTAACCTGGGAGCACGCCGTTGCCGGCACTTCCGGTGCTGACGACTGGCGTTCGCCAATCGAGGCGTAAGTTTCGATTTGGTTCTAAAAGAGAGGCTCCACGCCTCTCTTTTTGCATTCCAACTATCAAAAGGAAGTTGATAGTGAGCAATACCAATTTATCTGAAGAAGATGTCTCAGCTGTAAAAGCAGTAATCACTGCCTTTTACGGTGAGCGCATCGCAAACCGTTTTCATGCGGGCAGCATTACGCCAGAGACGCTACAGCTTGTTGCTCAATTAATAACCGAGACTGAAGTGTGCAGCCAATGGATCGATGCTGTCCCAAACCCAAAAGACATACTTTCTCCCGCAAATGGCATTCGAAAATGGGCCATCAGGGTTATTCGAGCTGCAGGCGAGCCATTTGCAAAGGGCCACATTAAAATCAGCCTTACTTGCAAACTAACTCGTGGACTACAATTCAGGAGTTTGCTGGAATCCTCTCTCAGATAAGACAAGGAAGCCTGAATAAATGAAACTCATCAGCACAGCTATATTTTTACTGTTTTTATCGGGCTGCAGCTCGGTTCAGCCGATATCATTTTCGCCAAGTCAGGATTATTCGGTGTCTGTGGGTTCTTCTTTATTCGATGCAGTGCGTATTGACGTAAATGACACATCTCTCTTCCGTAAAGGCAAGGCCATTGGGTTCATCCGCATTGAACCTGTCCCCGAAGGCTCCGATTCAGCGGAAGCTTTTCTGAACGAGCTTAAACTCAGCTCTGAATCAGCATCCACGAATACAACGCCATTGAATCTCCCATCTGGCTTCACGGGGTTCGCAGCAAAAAACCGTAATTACGTTACCGGCTACCTATTCAGCGAAACGCACTCCGACTCAATTCTTATTTTCAGCTTCCCTGAAGGTGACTTCGACGAAATCGTCAAGACAGTCTCGGCCGGAATTTAATACGCCGCCTTCAGACAAACTGTCACCACTTATTTTTATCTGGTGACGTTTTGTCTGACTCGTCGCCGAGAATCTAGTAAATTGGCAGGTAACCTAACGAAACCGACTTACCAGATCATGAGGCGCGTAGTCCTTCGATTGACATGAAACACCCGAAATATCAAATGCGTCAGCTAGGCGAGCTGATGTGCACTGTTACAGAGCAGATTCTCTGGCAACACGCTGCAAACCAGGTTCAGGCGCAAGCGCCCGGGAGCACTCTGGTGTGCCGGGTAGGCTCAGGCCAAGCGACCTATCACCGCTTTAACCCGCAGCCAAAACAGCACCAGATCACTTACGGCCTTCGCATGATTCAGGCCAAACACCATCCCGCCACAGCGAGTGGCTGGCTCTCCAGTCGCGAGATCCACCGGCGCGGATATTTCGGCGGCGAGCTGAACACGCTTAATCTGCTGGCACACACCTGCTGCCATGAGTTCGCACATTTGCTGCAACACAGTGCGGGCCATAGATTTCCAGGCTCGGTTCACAACCGGCACTTCTATAACATTCTTGATGATCTGCATGAAAATGGAGAAGCAAGTGTCGTGCGAGAAGTATTAGTGGAGCGCGCGGAACAGCAGGGCATTGATCTGCCTCAGCAGTCTTTCGAAATGCCTGATATCAATAAACAGAAGGCGGCGTGGAGCCTTGGCGAAGCTGTGGCCTTCGACCAGGGTTTGCGGGAATTTCAGGGCGATATTACGCGAGTTAACCGCAAAACCTGTACCGTGGACGGCACAGGCAGGTTCCGGGGCCAGCGCTACCGAGTCCCCATGTCGTTGCTACGCAGGGTGCGCTAACAGCTCACGAATTTCCGGAACACAGGAGCCACAGTTGGTGCCGCACTTTAGAGTGCGCCCCAAAGCCTCCAGTGTCGCGTGCCCACGGCGGATGGCACTGGCAATCTGGCGGTCACCCACCTGAAAGCAGCTGCATACCAGAGCCCCGATTTCTTCCGTTTCCACAGACCGGCCCGCAAGCAAACACTGTCGCTGATCAGCGCTCAAACATTCAGCCGAAAAACACTGATCCAACCACACCAGGTCCGGCAAAAGATCCGCCTCACGATCAACCAAAAGAACAGCATCCAACCGGCCATCAACTACGTGCGCTGCCCGGAAGCGCCCTTGCGCCGCATCAGCCATAATTAGCTGTGGCTCTCCCCCCAGCCAACTCTGCGCATCACTGCCCCAGTCCATCGTCTGGTTACCGGCCAGCCACCAGCTCGTACTATGGGTCAGTGGCTGGCGGCACCAATAATCACAGAGTCCCGCCAGTGCCCCCAGCCCTCCTCCGGATTCGCGACGCATCAGCCGAGCCTGCCATCGGCTCGCAAGGCTAGATAGGCTGGCAATACCGTGCTTGCTTTCTGGCTGGCCAGAGATCGGATCGGTCACCGCAGCAATCAGATTTGTTGCAACACTTTGCGAGGCAAAACATCCGCTCCAGTGAATCGGTATGAAGACCTCTCCGGGGCGTTGATCCGCTGTCAGCCGAGCCCGACCAAGAAATGCCTCAGGCCCTGGCCCGGTGAGCTGGCACAAGGTCCCGTCACTGATCCCATAGTGGAGCGCATCGTCCGGATGGATCTCAATGGAAGGTTCCTGGCGGTGCGTCAGAAGCCGAGAGACCAGTGCCGTGCGCGTCATGGAGTGCCATTGATCACGAATACGGCCGGTATTGACCACAAGTGGATAGCGTGAGGTTACGACTTGGCAGGGCAGCCCTGCAGAAATGGGCACCATTCGGGCGCGCCCGTTATCCGTGGCAAAGCGCCCGTCAGAAAACAGCCGGGGTGTGCCGGTTACATCACCCGCCGCACCCATGGACACAGGCCACTGCACAGGTTCCAGCTGGTTATACTGAGCATCTGTCAACTGGGCCAAAACGCCGATATCAAACACCTGACGCCCATCGCTAGCCTTGCAAGCAAGGGCGGAGAGCATCGCGTGCTCCCGAAAAATATCTGCCGGACGCTGATATTGAAAGGCCTGGGCGTGCCCAAGCTCCCGCGCAACCGACGTCAGTATCTGCCAGTCTGGGCGAGCTTCGGAAGTTAAAGGCAGAAACGATCTCTGGCGCGAAATGCAGCGCTCCGAATTGGTCACGGTTCCGTCTTTTTCACCCCAGCCAGCCGCCGGCAACAATATATTGGCGAAGGCTGTGGTATCCGTATTCGCCATGCAGTCGGACACTATCACCGTGGGGCAAGCTGCCAAGGCCTCACACACCCTCGCCGAATCCGGCAGGCTGACCGCAGGGTTGGTGCCCATAATCCAGAGCACCTTGATATCACCTCGATGCACGGCCTCAAAGAGTTCAACGGCTTTGAACCCGGGTGCCTTCGGAAGACGGTCTGTATCCCAGAATCCGGCCAAACGCTCACGGGCGCCCGGAGTATCGTATTCCATATGAGCAGCCAGGGTATTCGCCAAACCACCCACTTCCCGGCCACCCATGGCATTGGGCTGGCCAGTCAGGGAAAAAGGGCTGGCGCCCGGCCGGCCCACACGTCCCGTCGCCAGATGGCAGTTAATAATAGCGTTGCAATTATCGGTACCGGCTACCGCCTGATTAATCCCCTGAGAGAACGTTGTCACAGTTCGAGGTGTGTCGGCATACCAACGGTAGAACTGCTCAACATCACCTTCGTCAAGATCACACTGGGTGGCAACGGATGTCACGGAGGGGGCAACCTCCTGTGCACTCGCAAGGGTTTCTTCAAAGCCGCTACAGTGCCTAGCGATATAGTCAGAATTTGTCGCCCCGTGTTGCACCAGCCACACCAGCAATCCGTTGAACAGAACCGTATCTGTACCAGGTTTCAGTTTAAGGTGGAGGTCTGCAAGGTCAGCCGTGGCTGTTCGCCGCGGATCAATAACCACCACCCGGCGTCCGGCGCGCTGCGATGCCTGCATACGCTGGTAGAGTACGGGGTGAGCCCAGGCGGCGTTGCTGCCCGCCAGCACCAGAAGATCGGCGAGTTCCAGATCCTCGTAACAGCCGGGTACACAGTCCTCGCCAAACGCTCGTTTGTGGGCTGCCACCGCTGAAGACATACAAAGTCGCGAGTTGGTATCCACATGGGGCGTACCGATAAACCCTTTGGCAAGTTTATTGGCAACATAATAGTCCTCTGTTAACAGCTGACCCGACAGGTACAGGGCTACAGATCCCGGGCCGTACTGATCAACAGCATCGCGAATGGCATCGCGCACTGCAGCAAGCGCCTCTGGCCAGCTTCGCTCCTCACCCTCAACTTGGGGCTTCAACAGCCTTCCGTTGGGAACCAGAGTGTCATGCAACGCTGAGCCTTTAACACACAGCCGGCCCTGATTGGCGGGGTGACTTTTGTCGCCGGCCACTAAAGAAGGTGTCGCCGCCACACCACAACCCACACCACAGTATGGGCAAGTGGTTTGAATGCTGTCAGCCGGTTTGATATTGGAATCCACGCTTCTACCTCTTCGCCTGTGTTTGATCACTGTTTGCTCAAAACCCAGATGCGAACTGCAATAACAAGGCCAGCGCAGCCCCAAAAACCATGACCCTGGCCCGAATGCGCCGCGTACAGCGCCCGCGCGCCCACAACTCACCTACGACAGACTCTCGTCTGGTACGTCTCCAACGATTCACAATGGTGCAAAACCACTCGGTCCTGCACTAAAGCAAACCAGAAAAATCTTTCCCAAACACAACCTGAAACCTGAAGAAGAACATTACACCACTGTTTTTAAAGCGTTTTTTATCACTGGCACAGGCTATGCAACCTCACACATGAACTTTCGAGACCACTCAATTTAATCGGGCATAGGTGCCTGCCTTCCGACAGCGGAGGGCAGGCATTTTTTTGCCTGAAAGAATGTCACGAGGTAGATACGTCATGGAAACAACCCTGAACATCGTCACCGGATCGTTCCGCCGACTGGCCGGGTTGGCTGCTACAGCCGCCCTTATAGCCAGCGCCGGCATGGTTCAGGCAGAGATTGGCCCGCCTGAGAAGCCGGATCTGAAACTCGGTTTTATCAAACTGACCGACATGGCGCCTCTGGCCATTGCCTGGGAGCAGGGTTTCTTTATGGACGAAGGTCTGTTCGTTGAGCTGGAAGCACAAGCCAACTGGAAGGTCCTGCTGAACAGAGTTATCACCGGCGAGCTGGATGGCGCCCACATGCTGGCAGGCCAGCCGCTGGGAGCGTCCATTGGCTATGGCACTCAGGCCAACATCATTACTGCGTTCAGCATGGACCTGAACGGCAACGCGATTACCGTTTCCAATAATGTATGGGAAACCATGCGCCAGCACATTCCTGAAAAGGACGGAAAGCCGGTGCATCCAATCAGCGCAAGTGCCCTGAAACCGGCGGTAGAGCAATCCCGTGAAAAGGGTGAACGTTTTCGCATGGGCATGGTGTTCCCGGTTTCCACCCACAACTACGAGCTACGCTACTGGTTGGCGGCGGGTGGCCTGCACCCTGGCTACTACGCCCCTCAGAGCGGCGATACCAGCGGCACCCTCAGCGCAGACGTACACCTTTCTGTAACCCCGCCCCCACAAATGCCCGCTAGTCTGGAAGCGGGCACCATTCACGGCTATTGCGTGGGTGAACCCTGGAACCAACAGGCCATATCGAAGGGCATTGGCGTTCCGGTGATCACCGATTACGAAATCTGGCCCAACAACCCGGAAAAGGTGTTTGGCGTCAGTCTGTCCTGGGCTGAGAAATACCCCAACACCCACCTGCACCTGCTGCGGGCCCTGATTCGCGCTGCACACTGGCTGGATGAAAACAACAATGCCAACCGGCAAGAAGCCGTCGAAATACTGTCTCGCTCGAGCTACGTGGGTGCCGATGCCGAGGTCATCGCCAGCTCCATGACGGGTACCTTCCAGTATGAGAAGGGGGATATCCGCGAGGTGCCCGATTTCAACGTTTTCTTCCGCTACAACGCAACCTACCCGTACCCGTCTGATGCCATCTGGTATCTCTCACAGATGCGCCGCTGGGGCCAGATACCCGAGGCCAAACCGGACGACTGGTACATGAAAACGGCAGCACAGGTATACTGTGGAGACATCTATGCCGAAGCGGCCAGATCCCTGATCGACGATGGCTTGATGGAGGCTGAAGACTTCCCCGACTTCAATCAGGAGAACTTCTCCCGCCCCCATCAGGGTGAGTTGATTGATGGTGTCGCCTTTACCCCGCGCCAACCCAATGCCTACATCGACAGTTTTGACATTGGCCTGAAAGGCTCCGATACCCCTTAACGCGCTGTCCTCAGGAGAACCACATGAGCACGCTAATGAACACAAACTCCAGAATCCGACGTTTCGGGGGGCTGAAAGCACTGACAGATCGATTCACTGGCGTGGAGCTGGTCCGAACCGGCAAGCAGCTGGTACTCCCGATGGTCGGCATTCTGGTCTTCCTCGGTTTCTGGCATCTGGCTGCGCCCCAGGTGAACACCTCGTTGGGCTCCTTCCCTGGCCCGGTGCAAGTCTGGGAGCAGAGCGGACAGCTCTGGCAGGAGCACATCAATCAGAGGGAACGGGCGGACAAGTTCGTAATAATGCAGGAGGAGCGAAATGCTCGAATTCTGGCTAAAAACCCAGACGCCGAAGTCAAGATCCGAAGCTACCCCGGTGCCCCGACGTTTGTGGACCAGATTGTCACCAGCTTGATCACCGTCATGGCGGGCTTCCTTCTGGCAACGGCGATCGCCGTCCCACTGGGCATAGTGCTGGGTCTTAACCGGCACCTTCAAGCAGCGATCAACCCACTGATCCAGATCTTCAAACCCGTTTCGCCGCTAGCATGGCTACCTCTGGTCACCATGGTGGTATCGGCTACTTACGTCAGTGAGAACCCGATGTTCGAGAAGTCATTCCTCACCTCGATGATCACCGTCACCCTGTGCAGCCTTTGGCCCACCCTGATCAACACCGGCGTTGGCGTAGCGGCGGTGAATCCCGACCTGCTGAATGTTTCGCGGGTTCTGCGGTTGTCATTCTGGACCCACGTGATGAAGGTCGTTCTTCCTTCCTCGGTACCCATAATCTTCACCGGGCTTCGCGTCTCGCTCGGCATTGCCTGGATGGTGTTGATAGCTGCTGAGATGCTGGCGCAGAGCCCAGGGCTTGGAAAGTTTGTCTGGGATGAGTTCCAGAACGGCAGTAGCCAATCCTTAAGCCGGATCATGGCAGCCGTGCTGGCCATCGGTTTTATCGGCTTTGTACTGGATCGCATCATGTTGATGCTTCAGAAGAAAATTGCGTGGAACGAGTAACGGAGAAACTTATGAGCAAGCCCCATTTGGAACTGACCGGCGTGGAAATGTCTTTTGATACACCCAAGGGTTCCTTTATTGCACTGGACAACATCAACCTGAAAATCAAAAAAGGCGAGTTTGTCTCCCTGATTGGCCATTCCGGCTGCGGTAAATCCACAGTCCTGAACATCGTTGCCGGCCTGCTGCAAGCTACCAAGGGCGGATGCATTCTGGATGGCCATGAGATCAACTCTCCCGGGCCAGAGCGGGCCGTGGTGTTCCAGAACCATGCTCTGATGCCCTGGTTGACGGTGTACGAGAACGTGGAATTGGCGGTGCAACAGGTATTCCGTAAGTCCATGACAAAACAGGAGCGTCGAAGCTGGATTCATCACAACCTGGAACTGGTAAACATGGCCCACGCCGCCAACAAGCGGCCGGGAGAAATCTCAGGAGGTATGGCACAGCGAGTCGGGATTGCCCGGGCACTGGCAATGAAGCCAAGCGTGCTGCTGATGGATGAACCTTTTGGTGCTCTGGATGCACTTACCCGGGCTCACCTGCAGGACTCCCTGATGGAAATCCAGCAAGAGCTGAACAACACGGTGATCATGATTACCCACGATGTGGACGAGGCCGTGTTGCTGTCTGACCGCATTATCATGATGACCAACGGCCCCGCTGCCGCCGTCGGGGAAGATCTTTATATCGACCTGGAAAGGCCCCGTAACCGAGTCACTCTGGCGGATGATCCCACCTACGTGCACTACCGGCAGGAGGTTCTGAAGTTTCTCTATGAGAAGCAACGTAAGCTGGAAAGCATCACCCCGCGCCGGAATAATCAACCGACTGGCACAAACATGCAAAAAGACATCGTTCCGGCGGCGAAGGCCTGAACAGGTCGCTTACTTCAACACATCAGCCATAGACACCAGTGCCCGAGCAACCTCGGGCAGCTTTTTACCCTGATCCATGGCCAGCTTTCGCAAAACCCGATGAGCCTCATCGTTGTTGATTTTGCGGTGACGCATCAACAACAAGACCGCTTTTTCCTGAACCTTCCTCTCTTCCAGAGCGTCTTTGGCACTCTGCAAATCCTCGCTCATCTGTTGAAGCCGACGTGACTGCGCCTGCACCAGGTCAAAAATTGATCGTCCAGATTGTTGACCAATACCGCCGCTGTTCCAGGCTTCACCTGATTGGATCTGCCCACTGTTGTCTGGCTCACAGAGTACCAACATGGACGGCACAGAATTTTCTGGCTGCTCAAGTGCTGCAATCAGTACCTCATGATGTGCCAATGTGCTCCGTGCGTCTGCATAGCGCTCGGCACAGCGACCATGAAAACTGTTTTCCACCGATTCTTCTACCTTTTTGAGCTCATCCATACGCTCGCTCATTAGCGCAAACCAGTGATCAGCAAGTTCCGGGTCCAGTGGTTTGTATCGGCCGATGGCGCATCCGAAACGCCGCAGGCGCTCCACTTCCTGTTCCCGCTCATGAGCAAGCAGGCTCTTTAGTAGCTGGCCGCTCTGCTCATCGGCAAACTCGACAAACACCTCAAAACACCGCCCCTGCGCTTCAACAAGGTGCGTCATGCGCCGGCTCAGTGCACTGGCAAAGCGTCCTGTGGAGAAACCGACGGAGCCTGCTGCGCGCTCTTGGCCACAGAACTCTTTACCCTTCATCAGATGCACCATAGCCACCAGCAAACGCGCAAGCGAGGGATCTACGGCAGTATCCGCCGCTTCGAAAACCACGGTAATCAGCCGCTGGATAAGCGTACTGTAGGACTCGGTTGTCTCTGGCACCGACAGTGCCCGGGCTTTCACCCGCTCGCGCAGCGCTGTCAGGCTCTCCAGCCCATGAAGGGCGCTGGCAATATGAGCCAGCAAGTGGCTGCTGACAGGGTGTGTCGTCAACTCTTCATGGATCTCAGCCAGTGCCCGCTTGAAAACGATATACAAACACTCCGATTCAGCGACCATGGTTTTTCTCTCCAGGCCAAACTTTTCACCACCCGATCCCAGAAAAATGGAGGACGCTCCGCGTTCCCGCTGCAGCCCGTGCACGAGATTGCTGATGCTCTGTACCAGCCTCCCCATCTGCAAAAAATACTGGAGGTTCATAAGCTCGCACCGCCGCGATGCGATCAGGTACGCCTCAGCCGAGGGTTGGACAGGGTTGTGTCGACGCTTGCTGATATCCATTTCAAAACTCCGGGTGTAGTCACATTGCTGCATCGCTGGAAACCGGAGCAATTACCGCGCCAGCAAAAACGCATCAAAGTCGTGCAGCCTGCTCCTGCAAGGTGCAAAAAAGCCGGATACCCAAGCACCACACTTATCAAGAAAACATCAAAGCATTGATTTTAAAGGTTTTTGCAATTTGGCACGAACATCGCTTTATACAATTCAAGGACGATTGTTACGGCCAAGGATTCGGCCGAGCTTCCAGAAAACTATTGATGGCATTGGCGCCGGATCATCGATTCCCCGAGGGGACGAGATGCTCCGGCTTTTTTGGTTTTAAGCGCAGCATAGGTGCAAAGATGATCCGGAAAATGGAACCGACATTGATCGTCTGTGGCCACGGAATGGTGGCTCAACGATTCCTTGAAGAGTTGGTGAGCAAAGCCTCAATCCCCTATCGGAATATCATTGTGTTCAACGGCGAAACCTATGCGGCATACAACCGTGTTCAGCTTTCTGCCCTGCTCAGCGGAGACACCCAAGAGGATAGCCTGCCCTTGAAGCCAGACGCCTGGTTTGCCCATCACGGCATTCAGGTTCATCACGGTGAAGCAGTCGAGGCTATCGCTCCGGATGAGCACACGGTGACGACAAGCTCAGGCCGTGTTTACAGCTATAGCACACTGGTTATTGCAACCGGAGCCGGCCCCGCCCGCCTGGGTATTCCCGGCGAAGAACTGAGCGGTGTTATGAATTTTCGCGACCTTAACCACACTCGCACCCTGATTGAGCTTAGCAAAAGCCGGAAGCGGGCCATCGTGGTTGGCGGCGGATTTCTCGGGCTTGAGGCTGCCGAAGGTCTGCTGCGCCGGGGCATGGATGTCACCGTTTTGCACCGAAGCCGTCATCTCCTGAACCGGCAGCTGGACCCTGACAGTGGCAAGCTTCTGTCTGATGCCCTGACCGAACGCGGCATGCATATTCTGACGTCCACATCCCCCTCCCGGATACTGGGGCAAGAACGTGTTCGTGCCATTCAACTGCACGACCAGACTCTTATCAGCACGGATCTCGTTGTCATCGCTACCGGCATCAAGCCCAACCGTGAACTGGCACAAAACGCCGGGCTGGCCTGCGGGCGGGGCATACAGGTCAATGCTCAGCTACAAACCAGCGCTGCAGACATTTTCGCCATTGGCGAGTGCTGCGAGTTCAACGGCGAAACCTATGGGCTTGTGGAGCCGGGTTACCAGCACGCAAAAACCTTGGCATGCGTACTGGCAGGAACAACCAGAAGCGCGACATACCAGCCTTCTGAAATCGCCACCAGGCTCAAGATCGGCGGCATACCTGTTTTTTCCTGTGGCAAGCAGGCACCCGATGAGCATACCGAATCCCTGATCTGGCAAGACATTACAACCGGCGGATACAACCACCTGCTGGTTCGCGATAACCGGCTGGTTGGCGCCATTCTGATGGGCAACACAAGCCAAGGCCCGTGGTACCAGGAGCTGATTAACGACAACACCGACATTCAACGATTCCGGGCCCAGTTGCCCTTTGGCAAACCCTATTGCGAAGCAGCAGCCTGAAGCGCTGCCCATGAGAGAGGAAAGAACCATGAGCAAGAAAACCCTGATCGTGATTGGCAACGGCATGGTTGGCCATCACTTTCTCGAGCAATTTGTCGCCAGCTCTGCGGCCCCGGACTATGACATTCTGGCTTTCGGCGAAGAGAAGCAGTTGGCCTACGACCGGGTTCACCTGTCTGAGTACTTCGCAGGCTCTACCCATGCAGATCTCGCCATGGGCACGGAAGACTGGTACACCGAGCAAGGCATTGAGTTGCATTTAAACGAGCCAGTCACCGCCCTGAACCGGGATCAGCGTACCTTGATCACACCGAAAGGCGAATACCACTATGACGAACTGGTGCTGGCGACCGGCTCCTTCCCGTTCGTGCCGCCGATTGAAGGCCGCGAGCACCCCCACTGTTTTGTATACCGAACCCTGGACGATCTCGATGCCATTCGCGCCAGCGCCAAAGAGGGCAAATCCGGCGTCGTAGTAGGCGGTGGCCTGCTTGGTCTGGAGGCCGCCAATGCGCTAAGAAGTCTCGGCCTGCAGGCCCATGTGGTGGAATTCGCCCCCCGCTTGATGCCGGTGCAGCTGGATGCCGACGGCGGTGCGCTGTTGCGCCACAAAATTGAAGAGCTGGGTGTTCAGGTTCACACCGAGAAAGCCACCACCGCCATCGTTGCGGGCGAGAACGCGCGGCTGCGCATGAACTTCAGCGATGACAGCCATCTGGAAACCGATCTGATCGTATTTTCCGCCGGTATTCGTCCGCAAGACGCACTCGCGCGAGCCAGTGGCCTGAACGTGGGCGAACGCGGCGGCATCGTCGTAAACGACCAGTGCACCACCTCCGATCCGCATATCCATGCCATTGGCGAGTGCGCGCTCTGGGACCAGAGGATTTTCGGTTTGGTCGCACCCGGCTATACCATGGCCCGCACCTTGGCATCGGTGCTGAACAGCCACTCTGACGCTGCCTTTACCGGTGCCGATATGAGCACCAAGCTGAAATTGCTGGGCGTGGATGTTGGCTCCATCGGTGATGCCCACGGCCAGACGCCCGGCGCCCGCAATATACGCTTTAACGACGAGCAAACAGGCCACTACCGCCGCATGGTTGTCAGCGAAGACGGTCAAACACTGCTGGGTGCCATTCTGGTAGGCGATAACAGCTACTACGATACTTTGCTGCAGTACGCACTGAACGGCATAGCGCTACCCGACAATCCGGAAGCCCTGATCCTGCCGGAGAGCCAGGGCGGTGCGCCGGCGCTGGGCCCTGACGCGCTTCCGGAAACCTCTTCCATCTGTTCCTGCCACAACGTCACCAAGGGCGACATTTGCTGTGCCATTGATGCGGGTAGCAGTGACCTTGCCGGCGTTAAAGCCGAGACCAAGGCCAGTACCGGTTGCGGTGGCTGTACTGCATTGCTCAAGAGCGTCGTAGATAACGAGCTGGAAAAACGCGGGGTGGCGGTCAGCAAGGACCTGTGTGAGCACTTCCCCTACAGCCGACAAGAGCTGTTCCATCTGGTGAAGGTGAATGGCATCCGCAGCTTCCGCACCCTGATCAGCCAGCACGGCAAGGGCCATGGCTGTGACATTTGCAAGCCGGTCGTCGGCTCCATTCTGGCCACCTGCTGGAATGAGCATATTCTGGCCACCGATCATGTGCCGCTGCAGGACACCAACGACACCTTCATGGCCAACATGCAGAAAAACGGCACCTATTCCATTGTGCCGCGCATTCCTGGCGGGGAGATCACGCCCGATAAGCTGATTGTGCTGGGCGAGGTGGCCAAAGAGTACGACCTGTATACCAAGATCACTGGCGGCCAACGGGTTGACCTGTTTGGCGCCACGCTCAGTGAGTTACCGGAGATCTGGGAGAAGCTTATTGCAGCCGGCTTCGAGACTGGCCATGCCTACGGAAAATCGCTACGCACGGTGAAATCCTGTGTTGGCAGTACCTGGTGCCGCTATGGCGTGCAGGACAGCGTGGGCATGGCGATCCTTCTGGAGAATCGCTACAAGGGCCTGCGGGCGCCGCACAAGGTGAAGATGGCGGTGTCTGGCTGCACCCGCGAGTGTGCCGAGGCGCAGAGTAAGGATTTCGGGGTGATCGCCACCGAGAACGGCTGGAATCTCTATGTTTGCGGTAATGGCGGCATGCGTCCGCGGCATGCTGATTTGTTTGCCACCGATCTGTCTGATGAGGCGCTGATCCGCACCATTGACCGGGTGGTGATGTTTTATGTGCGCACGGCCGACCGGCTGCAACGCACTAGCGTATGGATGGAGAACCTGGAGGGCGGTCTGGAGTATCTGAAGCAGGTGGTTCTTGAGGACAGTCTGGGCATCTGTGCTGAGCTCGAAGAGCATATGAACGGCATTGTAGATACCTACCAGTGTGAGTGGAAAACGGCGGTGGAAGATCCCGACAAGCGTAAGCGGTTTCGGGAGTTTGTGAACTTGCCGGAGCAGAGGGATCCGGTGCAGCAGTGGACTACTGAGCGGGGGCAGAGGCGGCCTGTTTTGGAGTCTGTGTAGCCTGTTTGTTTTGGTGGGGGCGCGCGGCGGCACGGGGGGGCTTTCCTCTGGGAAAAATAACTCGCTGCGCTCACGATCCACCTGGATATCGAAAAGCTAAAAACACAAATTTAAGGAGAATACAGATGAGAACTCGTACTTGTTGGAACTCGGTTTGTACTGTTGATGATCTGGTGCCGGAATCCGGTATTGCGGTCTGGACGGTAGACGGGCCGGTGGCGGTGTTTTATTTGCCGCATCGGCTGCCGGCGCTCTTTGCCATCAGCCATGCGGATCCTTTCAGTGGCGCTAATGTTCTGGCGCGAGGTATCACGGGGGATCTTGGGGGTGAGCCAATCGTCGCATCGCCGTTGTACAAACAACACTTTAATCTGAAAACCGGTGCCTGTTTGGAGGATGAGTCGGTTAGGGTCAGAACCTACTCGGTGCTTCTTGATGGAAATCGGATCCTTTTGGAAACAAGGGAAACACATCAGGAGGCTGTGGCAGCCTAACCTTGAATCACTCGCGGGCAACCTGATGTAAGATCAGTCAAACAATCATAAAAAGGATCCTGCCCGTGAAGCCTCTCAGCCCTACAGACCAGCTTTTTCTCTGGCTGGAAAAGCGCCAGCAACCCATGCATGTGGGCGGGCTGCAGATTTTTTCGTTTCCGGAGAATGCGCCTGACGATTATGTCGCAAGGCTTGCTGAGCAACTTCGAAAAGATACGGAAGTAACAGCGCCTTTCAACCTGCGACTGGACAGCCGCTTAGCACAACCTGTGTGGGCCCAGGATGATCATCTGGATCTGGAGCACCATTTTCGCTTTGTCGCCTTGCCTACTCCCGGCCGTATCCGTGAGCTGCTTGCATTTATCTCTGCCGAACACTCCCACCTGATGGACCGGGAGCGGCCTTTGTGGGAGTTCCATCTTATTGAGGGGCTTGGCGACAGGCAGTTTGCCGTTTACATAAAGGTGCACCATTCCTTGGTGGACGGTATTTCCGCCATGAGAATGACTCAAAAAATGCTGTCGACGGATCCCTCCAGGCGCAACATGCCGCCCGTTTGGGACATGGTTGTACGACAAGGGCAGAGCGGGGACAGAAGCAGCCCCTCTCTCTGGCAGAGTATCAGCCATTTACTGGGGGAGTCGGGGAAGCAGCTTGGGACTGTGCCAGCCGTCGCTCGGGAATTACTGCGCTCGGTGAATAAAGCCCGCAAAGATCCACTCTACAATTCCATGTTCCATGCGCCACGCAGCATTTTGAATCGAAAAATTACCGGCTCCCGTCGATTCGCTGCGCAATCCTATTGCCTCAAGCGCATCAAGGCCGTTTGTCATAGGTACGACGCAACTGTGAACGATGTGGTCACCGCCATGTGCGCCAGTGCTTTACGTACCTATTTGATGAACCAGGATGCGCTGCCAGAAAAGCCATTGATTGCAATGGTTCCGGTGTCTTTGCGCAAGTACCAGAAGTCAGGGGAGGATCAAGCGGAGGGCAATCACGTGGGCGTTATTCTGGCCAATCTGCACACGGATGAAAGCCACGCTGGTGAGCGGCTCAGGAAGATTCACCAAGGCATGCAGGAAGCAAAGGAACGTTACGCCCACATGTCGCCTGAAGAGATTCTCAACTACACCGCTCTTACCTTGGCGCCGGCGTGCTTTCACCTTCTTACCGGCATGGCTCCGAAGTGGCAAACGTTCAATGTGGTGATTTCAAACGTACCCGGGCCAAAAGAAACCTCTTACTGGAACGGTGCCAAGCTGGAAGGCATGTATCCGGTGTCGATTGCCATGGATCGCATGGCATTAAACATGACGCTGACCAGCTATAACGACCAGATCGAGTTTGGTCTGATCGGGTGTCGCCGCACCCTACCGAGCCTCCAGCGGATGCTGGACTATCTGGAGGACGGTTTGGTGGAGTTGGAGCAGGATATGGCTAGCTGAACTTCACTTCGCGGTTCCGCTCTGAAATCTGGTCATTCAAGGTCCAAAAGTCGTAGAGAATACCAATCAGGAACAGGCCGCCGGTCAGCAGGTAGATGATGCCTGTGATCCATTTGCCCATGTACATTCGGTGCAGGCCAAATACGCCGGTGAAGGTGAGTAGCAGCCAGCCGATGTTGTAGTCGACTTCGCCTTCCCGAAACCGGCTGTCTGCCTGTTCGTCCATGGAGGGGATCAGGAAGAAGTCGATTATCCAGCCGATCAGAAAGAATCCGAACGTAAAGAACCAGATGGTTCCGGTGATGGGTTTGCCGTAATAAAAGCGGTGTGCGCCCAGAAATCCGAAGATCCAGAGTAGGTATCCAAACAGTTTGCTGTGTGTATCTGGGCGGTTGAGCATTATGGCTCCGGTGTCGGTTATCGGTAGCTTTTATATGGGGCTTGGAGGTTGATTCTACAAGGTCTTTGGTTTCGGTTCCGGGCCGGAGGGTGGCGCATATTCTCCTTGGGAAAAATAACTCGCTTCGCTCAGACATCTTTTTCCTGGCGGATAATATGCGCCACCCTCCGTCCTTCGACTCTTGCGATACCTCCAAATACTTTAGACGTTGGTCACGGCCCCAGCTCTGGTGCTGGGTCGGGGCCGCCTTCGCGGAATTCGCTGGCGGATTTCCCTGTCCATTTTTTGAAGGCTCGGCTGAAGTTGGAGAGGTCAGCGTAGCCCAGTTCGTAGGCGATTTCGCTCACGGATTGGTTGGTGTAGCGCAAGAGCTGTATGGCGCGGTCTTTGAGTACTGATTCCACGATTTCACGGTAGCTGGTTTCGCGGTCCGCCAGCCGGCGTTTCAAGGTGCGGGAGGAAACGCAGAAGCGCTCGGCCATGGCTTCCAACGAGGGCAAAGGGCCCGGCATCAGGCGCAGCATGTTGCGCACGGCCATGGCGATGTCGCCCTGTTCTTTTAGTGCTTTTTGCAGTTCAAATTCGCACTCATCGCTCGCCAGGCGGGAAGCGTCTGCATCGGCCAGCCGCATGGGCACGTCCAGCAGTGCTTTCGGGAATACCAGCATTTCATCGGGCTGGTCATACTCAAACTTTACCGGCAACTGGTCGGCAAACTGGCGGTAATAGGCAGGCTCCGCAGCACTCAGGCGCACACTGACTCCCGGCAACTTGCCGTCTTTCATGGTAAACCCACTTTTCTCTGCATCGCCACGGTCCAGCAACTGTTCAGTGAGCATCACCAAGGTTGCACAGACAGTTTCTGCCAGAAACGGATAAACGCCGGGCGCGTCGAACTCGGTGCAGAGTTTCACCAGTACCTGATCATCGGTTTCCGACTGGCTCATGGTGAGAAAAGGTATCCGCAATTGGAGGTAGCGGCGAACCGAATCCAGAGCTCCGGCCAGGGTGGGGCTGGTTAGCGCGGCGAATCCAAGCGTGCCGTGAATGGTTACCCGCAGTTCGCGAGCCAGCATAAAGCTTAAACCGTCTTTGCCGGCGAGCTTCAGGGCGCGTTCAGTCATAACCGTGGCATCTGTAACAAACACACGGCTGTCGTTGGCTTTCAGGTCTTCTGCGCTGAAATTCAGGCCCTGATAAAGCTGGCGGTCGTTATGACCAAGCTGCTGTACGGTCTGGGCCAGCACACGCAGGTATGCGCCTGGCACCAGGAATAGTCCCAGCATCTGCCGTTCTTTATCCGGCCCGGAGATCGCCATAGGTTGCCCTTGTTTGCCTAAGTGAGTACTTGCTGAAGACTCTAGCAGAAGCCCGCAGCCATGGCAGTGGGGCCGGTTGCACCTGGTGTTCCGTCGCGTTGGTCAACTTTTGTGCCGCCCTGTCCCATTTTGAATGGTGACCGGCCTGCTTTCGCATTCATCCCGGCAGTGGACTCCGACACACTGAGGCCATGTCATCAGCCAATGTGAGGAGTAGACCCATGCTGAGTACAAAAGCCGCCGAAAAGCAGGTCACCGCAGCTAACCGGGCATCGAAAACGCCGGATAACGTCAACATCAAAGCCCAGCGTATGGGGTTTGAGTTTGATGAACAGGTACCCCAGTACTGGTTGGAGGACAGCCCTTTTCTGAGTCACATGATGAATGCACTTTCCGTGCTTTTCCCGCAGGGTGAGCAGTTTTTTGTGGATTCTGTACGTGCCTATCGGGATCAGATTGACGATCCCAAACTGAAAGCCGAAGTGCGGGGATTTATCGGCCAGGAAGCCATGCACTCACTAGAGCACATGGCCATGAACCAGCATGTTCGGGATCGCGGCATGCCGGTGGATGAAATGGAAAAGCACCTGACTCTGGTACTGGACGCCACCAAACTGCTGCCAAAGCGCCACCAACTGGCCATTACCTGTGCCCTTGAGCACATGACGGCCATGATGGCGGATATGCTTCTGGAGCGTGACGATGTGCGTGAGGGCATGCACGAAACCATGCGCCCACTCTGGGCATGGCACGCTATCGAGGAAACCGAGCACAAGGCGGTGGCTTACGATGTGTTTCAGGAAGTTGGGGGCACCTACGCCGAAAGAACCTTTTATCTGGTGTTCAGCACAGCGGCACTAGGGGTCATGGCCTCTTATTTCACCGGCCGACTGATGCTGAACGATCCCAAAGGCTTCTCGATTACCGATACCGCCAAAGGCCTGTGGCGTACATGGGGCAAAAATGGCACCTTCTCAAGCCTGGTTCCGGTCTGGCTCAGTTACTTCAAGCCGGGGTACCACCCATGGGATCACGACAACAGCGAGCTAATCGCACGTTTCAAGGAGGAGATCCAGTCTTTTATAGCGCCTCAGTACCAAGGTGGGAATCGCAAAACCCTGCAGTAATTCAAGGATGCAAACACGCAGGCTGGCCATGTAGAGCCGGCCTGCCCAGTTTCAAGCCCCCGCGCTCTGCGCGTTCGCTGCAATGCCTTTGGCTTCCACTATCCCTTTCCGCCACAGCCGCCATTCACCGGGTTGGTAAACATCCCATTTCTCATCGCTGGTCAGGGGCTCGGTTACAATCACGCTGACGATATCGTTCGGGGTGGTTTCTGATTCGAAATCCACAATCACGTCGGCATCCTTTAACCTCGCGGGGCCAAAAGGTGCGCGACGGGTGATGCTGGCCATTTTGGTGCTGCAGTAGGTGAACAGCCAATCGCCGTTACTCAGCAGTAAGTTGAAAACGCCTTGCTCCGCATACCCCTGCGACAGCTCTACCAAGTGTTCTGTAATAACCTCAACCGGTTCATCCCGGTCACATTGCTTACGCAGGTGGTTGAGAATATCGCAGAACAGGGCCTCGCTGTCTGTGTCGCCAACCGGCTCGTAGAAACCCGATGATGGCCGGAACTCGGAGAGCTGGCCGTTGTGGGCAAAAACCCAGTAGCGACCCCAGAGTTCGCGCTTGAACGGGTGAGTATTGGCCAGACAAATGTCACCGACATTGGCCTGACGGATATGGCAAATAGCCACTTCGCTTTTGATAGGGTGGGTCTGCACCACTTCGGCAAGCCGGGAGTTTGAACTGGCATCCACATCGTGAAAGGCCCTCACACCTTTGCCCTCGTAAAAAGCGACACCCCAGCCGTCCTTGTGAGGGCCGGTGTCGCCACCTCTGCGGGTCAGGCCGGTGAAGCTGAAGCAAAGATCGGTGGGGGTGTTGGCACTCATGGCCAGTAGTTCGCACATAACGGGATGCGGCTCCGTGCAGGATGGGGGGTTCCAGTTGAAGGATACCGCACTTGGGCGGGTATGCCAGCAGCCGGCATACCCGCCTTTCTTCACAATCCGATAATAGCGATCAGATAATCAGCTTGTTGCGGGTGAAGCGTTCCACCAGTGGCTGGTAGGCAGACCCCAGCAACCGATTAATGACATCGATACCCCAGGCATCTGGCCCGACCAGAATGCGGGATTCGTTTTTGAGAATGCCTTTAACAATGGTTTCGGCCGCTTTTTCCGGCGTGGTCATGGCTATTTGGTCGAACCCTTTACGCAACTCTGTCGCGCTTTCCAGCCTGCTCATGCGCGCAGAATTGGCAATATTGGTACGAATACCGCCCGGGTGCACACAACTTACAGCCACTGGCTGCTTCTCCATTCTCATTTCCTGACGCAAGGATTCTGTAAAGCCACGAACCGCAAATTTCGCTGCGTTGTAGGCGCTTTGCGTAGGTACGCCGATCAGGCCAAACACACTGGAGATGTTCACTACATGGCCATCACCCGACGCAATCAGATGGGGCAGGAAGGCTCTTGTGCCGTGGGCGACACCCCAGAAGTCGATATCCATGATCCACTCGAAGTCTTCATCAGACATCTCTCTCACCGTTGCAGAGAGTGCTACGCCAGCGTTGTTGATAATCACATTAACCTGGCCGAAATCTTTCACTACCTCCGCTGCATGGGCGTATATCGCGTCTCTGTCGCCAACATCCAACCGGTAGGTTTTAACCTCCGAACCCGTCAGGCCGGCGGCGGTTTCAGCAAGGCCTTCCTCGTTAACATCAGACAGCGCCAGCCTGCAGCCCCGCACTGCCAATGCCTTGGCGAGAGCCCGACCGATACCGGAGCCTGCTCCGGTGATTACCGCTACCTTGTTTTTCAGATCTTTCATGGGCATTGCGCTCTTGTTGTGTGTTGTGCTGCTTAAAGAAGATACTCTAACAACTGCCTCTGAACAGCATATGGCCTTGAATTTCTGTGTTCACGACGCCCGGGCCACTCGGACTCAGCCCCCGCTTTTGGGTACAATCCACTTACCGGGAGTTCAATCTCGCGGATTTCTTTCACCCTGAACCTGCGGACTTTCTGTATGGAATGGAGTCTTACACATTTTTGGCTGATTCTGGCCCTTGCATTGGGCCTGGCTGAGTTGACGTCCGGCGTGCTGTTGCTGCTGGCATTGGCTATTGCTGCTGGCCTGACCGCTGTGCTCGCCTATGTCGGCATGTCGTTCGAATGGCAACTGGTCGGTATGGGCATGTTCTCGGGCCTGCTGGTGCCAATCGCTATCCGCTGGATCCGCCCACGGTTTTCCCCAAAAGGCGTGGCCTATGGGACAACTGGCACAGGCGTCGAACAGGGAGAGCGCTATCGCACCCTGAAACGGGATTTTGATGGCGCTACGGGTATCAAGATCAACGGCGACTTTTATCGCTTGAAAGATGACAATACCGGCGCCACCGATTTCCCTGAGGGAACCGAAGTTATTTTCAGTCAGTTTGATGGCACAACCGCCATTGTTCACACAGCCACACACAAGGAACAGTAAGTATGGAAGCGTTTATTACACCCGGGCTGATCATCAGCCTCATTGTTGTCGCCATCGGCATTTTCATCATTGCCAAAGGGCTAGTGATCATCCGTCAGTCAGAAGTGATGGTTATTGAGCGTCTGGGCTCTTTCAACCGGGTTCTGGAAAGTGGTGTAAACATCATTATTCCCTTTGTCGAGCGCCCCCGCCCCATCACCATGATCCGCTACATGCGCATGGGCGAGGAATACCACCCGATGATGACTGACGAAACCCGCATCGACCGCCGGGAAACCGTGATGGACTTCCCCGGCCAGCCAGTGGTGACCACCGATAACGTGACCGTGAAGATCAATGGCGCGCTCTATTACCAGATCATCGACCCCCGCCGTGCGGTATACGAAGTGGCCAACATGAGCCAGGCGGTGGAAGTATTGGCTAAAACCACCTTGCGTTCAGTAGTGGGCAAAATGGAACTGGATAAACTGTTCGAATCCCGCGCTGAGGTGAACAACGCCATTCAGGCCGAGATGGAAGAAGCGGCCTCAAAGTGGGGCGTAAAGCTGACTCGGGTAGAGGTTCAGGACATCAGCATGCCGGAAGAAGTTGAAGAGGCCATGCGCCTGCAAATGGCCGCCGAGCGTAAACGCCGGGCCACGGTAACCGAGGCAGAAGGTGAAAAGTCAGCCGCTATTGCCAAGGCCCAGGGCCAGCGTGAATCTGCCATTCTTAACGCCCAGGGCGACAAGGAATCTGCCATTTTGCGTGCTCAGGGTGAGCAGGAATCCATTCGCCTGGTACTGAGCGCCATGGGTGACTCTGAAGACAACAAGCAAACCGTTATCGGCTACCTGCTGGGCCAGAGTTACATCAAGGTTTTGCCGAACATGGCAAAAGACGGCGAGCGGGTGTTTGTGCCCTACGAGTCTTCTGCTCTGTTGGGCTCCATGGGCATGTTCCGGGAACTGGCTGGCAGCCCGGAAGACGCTGTCCGCCAATCGCTGCAGAAAGATGGCCTGCGTGGCGGCTTGGTGGGCGGCGCCAGCAACGCCTGATTTTCTGGCACGTAAACGGACAACCTCTGGGCTCAGCCCAGCAGGTTGTCCAGAGGCTCTTCGTAACTGGGTGCGAACACTTCCATAAAGTAGGTCACTTCCGGCAACCTTTCCTGCACAAGTCTCTCTCGGATTTGCTTCTCCGCAGGCTCAAACTCGCGGTTACCCGCTCGCACCTCTGCTTGGCATTTCAGCCAGGCTGACAGGCGGTCTGCTGCTTTGATCAGTTCACGATCCTCCTCTGGTAATCGGGACTCCTGAAGGTAGGGCGCAAAGTCCTCACGCAGGTCTTCCGGTAACAATGCCAGCAGCTCCGCTTCTGCTTTATGCTCAATATCACCAAAGGCCTCTCGCATAACCTTGGAGTGGTACTTTATGGGCGTGGGCATATCGCCGGTTATAACCTCTGTTGCATCGTGGTACAGCGCCGCAGCGGCAATCTTGTCGGCATTCACCTGCCCGCCAAAGTGCCGGTTGCGAATCAGCGCCAAAGCGTGGGCCAACGTAGCCACTTCCCAGGAGTGAGTCGCTACGTTTTCTTCTATAGCGTTGCGCATCAACCCCCAACGCTTAATCCAGCGCAAGCGGGAAACGTATGCAAAGAAATGACTGCTGGCCTTAGGCACGAGCTGTGTTCCTTTTGAATGCTGTTATGTGCTTCATGAATGTCTTAGCGGGAATCCAGAGTAAACCCAACGATAACCTTGCCACCTTCCGATACCGTCGCATCACGGGAAGGCTCGAGCAAAAACAACTGCTTGGCTGGCACATCGTGGGTGTCTCGCAGTATATCCATCAATACACCAGCGCGGGCGCTGGCGAGATTATTCAGCGTTTCAGGCGCCAGTGATCGCTCGCCCGCAAGATACGCCTCGCGGGCCTCTTCCCAGGCCTGTTCTGTCAGTTCGACGCTTTGGTTTGCTGCCAGCTCTTCACGCAGAAGCACCAGGCCATCAACGTTGGGTGAAACACCACCGCGCACGTTCAGCAGCAGATTCGGCCGATCAAGCAAGGCGTTGCCCAAAGCCGCCAGCTTTTCAGCCTCACCCGGGGCCAGCCTGTTGGTGCCCGGCTCAAAACCTATCTGCCCCAGTTCTTCGCCACTCAAGCCCGCAAGCTCGGCAATGGAGCCCAGCATACTGAACGGCGATGTTGCCGCTTTCGCCAGCAAATTCACAAAGGTGCGCATCACCACCTGGCCCACTCTGAAATCCGGGCTGCTCATATCGCCGCTGATGGGCAAGTTCACCTCAATGACACCATTGTTGTCCCGCATCAGCGCCAGTCCCAATTTCACTGGTGCATTCACGGCGTCTTCACTGGCAATAGCCTGTCCCAACCCAAGGCGATCCATAACCACCCGGTTCGATGCGTTTATCTGGCTGCCGGTAATCTCATAATCAAGGTCCAGTTCCAGCTTGCCGCTGTCGATGCTATAGCCCAGATACCGCCCCAGATAAGGCGTAAGTGCAGGCAAGGAGAAGTCCTTCATCACCAGTGTTAGGTTGTTGGTTTCTTCAGCTCCAAGAGTGCCGATCGTGCCATCAAGCTCCATACTCGCACTGCCTCCTACTCGCCCTTTCAGGCTAATCTTGCCCTGCTGGGGCGACACATTACTAAGGCCGGAAACAGTGCCATTAAGCTGGTCAATTGAGGTTGTAAAGGCCGGCTTCAACGTGCGATCTGTATAGTCGAGTGCGCCTTGTTCAAGCACCAACTGGCCAATACGGAAAATAAGCCCGGCCTCATCCGTGGCTTCTGGCTGAGCTGGCTCGGCCGCATTATCCGTTTCAGAATCCCGGCTGATCCGGGCAAGGTTATGAATGTTATCGGTGTTGCGTACCAGATTAATCGACGGCTCGGCGAGGGTCACCGTGCCAATTTCAAGCCGCGCCGGATGTACGTTGTACTCAATGGGGGCCAGGCGTAGCGTCTTCCATGAAACAAGACGTTCCTTACTGCCCGGCAATTGAAGGTTCAACGCGGAAACCTCAGCAGTGCCACTGAAGGTGCCGGTTAAAGGCTCCTGTTGACCATCCAGATCAAGATTTCCATCCAGCCCCAATGTGCCGTCTGCAATTGCGAGATTGGCCGATTGCTGTAAATAGGGCTCAAACGCAGCCAGAAGAATGCCTGAGCCGGCGATGGCGGCCTCCAACGTAAATGGCTCAGGGGTCAGCTGGCCCTTAACGGATAGCTTGCCCCCACTGCCCAGAGTCGCCTGTAGCTCATACGGCACCTGATCTTCCATCTCGCTGTTTATGCTTCCGATAGATAGCGACAGCGGTTCAAGTTCAAGTTCCGCTGGCGATGCGGGCTGCAAATCCTGCCAGAGCACTCGGCCATCAGACACATCGATGCCCGCAAGCGACCAGCGAAACGGCCGCTGCGTTTCCGCTGGTGCGGGCTCGCCTGATTTGGAGGCGCTCTCCTCGTTGCCCGCCTCATTCTGTTCGGAAAATGCTGCAAGCGAGGCAATCCAGTCAATTTCTCCCCGGTTGTTCCGCGCCAGCGCAATATCCGGCTGCGCCAGAGAGATTTTCCCAACTTGGGCTTCACGAGCCCGGAGATCAAACCCGATATCCTCGATGGCGATTGAGGCTGTACTCAAACGGGCCTGTTCAGCCTGCTTATCTGGCGCAACTGCAAGATCTTCCACCAACACCCGGCCATTCGTGGTGACAAGTTGCAGCGTATCCCCTGCTTGCAACTGGTAATCGGAACCCACAGTTACTTTACCTCCGAGTAAACCGTAGGGCAGGTAGGGTGTCAGGAAGTGCCCGAGTGTTTTGTGGTCGACCCCTGAAACAGCAAGATTCCCGCTGGAATAAAGTGGCGTAATGCTCAGATTGCCTTGCCACTCAATCGTCTGGTCACCTATGGCTGCCTGCAGATGGTAGTCGCTGTTGCGATCATCACGCTGCCAGGTGGCCAGATCACTCAAGGTAAGATCCAGCGGCAGAATGCGGAACTCTGCCATTTCTGGCTGAGTGAAATCCCGGAACAGCAACTCACCGCCGTTGATGGTGAGCTGTTGAAAGTAAATCGAGGGAGGCGACTGGCCATCCTCTGGCTCAGCGGGCTCTTCAAGCGCCTCCTTTTCTCTTGCGCTGGCCGCCTGAAAGTCCCGGGCGAAATTCACGCTGTAATCGTCAAGCAAATCCAGCCGGATGAACGGCTCATCCAGCTCAATCGCCTCAAACCCGACAATACCGCGAAGCAACTCAAAGAAATTCAGGTTGATATACAGCCGATCAAATCCCACGACCTTCTGGTTATCACTGTCCTGGGCCGAAAGATTCAGGGCCTCAACGCTCAATGCAAACGGGTTACTGTTGATATCACCCACCTCTGCCTGCCAGCTCATGTGTTGTTCCAGCTGATCCGGCAAAGCTCGCTTTAACCACCAGGGCAACACCAGAAAGCCCGCCAAGCTATACAACAGGATGAACACAAGCGCGACGATAATCAGAATTCCGGGAAGGCGACTGCGCTGTCGGCTTTCAGCCACGTTTTTCTCCTTTGAGACGAGGGGGGGCTAGAGCAAATAATCTTTCACAAGGATAGTCCGGAGAACGCCTGTTTGTCAGCCATTGTGCAGCAACCGCTGACACGGGAAACCGAACTCTATATCCTGATAGCTCTTACCAAGCATGGTTTGCAGTCAGTTTTTTACACGTCTTTTGTGGTTTTCAGTGATCGAGAGGGGGCATTTATGGACATCAGCGATATGCGTCGCGATTTTGAAAGTGAAGGACTCGATCATGAAGCCCTGAACAATGACCCTGTGCAACAGTTCGAAGCCTGGTTCGGAGACGCGCGCGATGCTGGTATTCTTGAGCCCAACGCCATGTCACTGGCCACTTCGGGTGCCGACCACATGCCCGATTTGCGCACAGTGCTGCTGAAGTACTTTGATAGCCGCGGTTTTGTGTTCTATACCAATTATGAAAGCCGGAAAGCCCACGAAATTGCCGAGAACCCGCGGGCGGCGCTACTGTTTCCCTGGATTGGCCTGAATCGCCAGGTACGAATTCAAGGCAAGGTAGAGAAGGTCAGTAAAGCCGAATCCCTCAAGTACTTTGCCTCGCGCCCGAGAGGCAGCCAGATTGGCGCCTGGGTTTCCGAGCAGAGCAAGGCCATCACGTCACGAGGGCTACTTGAGCAGAAAGTGGCGGAAATGAAACGCAAATTCAGCGAAGGCGAGGTGCCACTGCCCGGCTTTTGGGGTGGCTACCGCGTTGTACCTGATCGCATCGAGTTCTGGCAAGGCCGCCCCAGCCGCCTTCACGATCGGTTCGAATACGTGAGGGAAGGCGATGGCTGGCTCATCCAACGACTCCAACCCTGATTCCGGAAAGGCTCTGCAAAAGCCCACCATAAAATTGTGCCATCAGACGGGGCAAATGCCCGGCGCTGCACCGATTTGGCTGACAGCCCATGAACTTGACCGGTTCGCTCAGCTCAGTGGTAATCGCGCGGCTGAGTTTCTTACCAGCCGGTGGTTGATCCGCCAGGCTTTAAGCAAGGCAGGTTCTATGGAGCCGGACCTGTGTTGCCCGGTGGAAGGCCGCCCAACGGCCGCTGCCTGCCCGGCAGGTTGGCACCTCTCTCTGAGTCATAGCCATGGGCTGTCTGCCTGCGCGACTCAATACGGCTCGCCAGTAGGTATAGACATCGAGCCCAGCAAACGGCATCCGCAATGGCAAAAGGTGGTTAAACGCTGGTTCTCCCCGGTTGAACAGGAATGGCTGTTTCAGGAAGATGATTCCCAGGCATTCCTTCAAGCCTGGACGCTGAAAGAAGCCTGGTTAAAGGCCACTGGCCGTGGCATTGCGGGCAATCTTCAAACACTGGAGGTGCGCAGGAATTTTGAGCTTTACGGCGACCAGCCAGACGGCCTCTGGCAGGCCTGTGTGTTTTATACAGAGGGGTTCTTGTGCACACTGGTGTACAGACAAAACGCAGATGGTGAGGGTGGTTCATGGCCAAGGATCACACTGCTGGAACCGCCCCTTGATGATTACAGCCTGAGCTCAGCACAGGCACTGGATACGCACTGGGAGCCCATGTTTCATCGCAAGATTCAGGCAAAGCCACAGCAATAATACCGACTGAAGGGCCGTAGCATGGCAGTTTCGCAGGAATACCAAACACCCCCGGAGCGCTGCTCATGGTGCGGTACCGATCCGCTTTACGTTCACTACCACGACACAGTATGGGGGCGCCCGGAATACGACGACCTGGCGCTGTTCGAAAAACTTTGCCTGGATGGCCAGCAGGCAGGCCTGAGCTGGATAACCATACTGCGCAAACAGGAAAGCTATCGGGCTGCCTATGATGACTTCGTTCCGGAAAAAATCATTCAGTACGATGATGCCAAGGTGTCGGAACTCTTGACGAATCCAGGCATTGTACGAAACAGGCTGAAAGTGCAGTCGATCATCAAAAACGCCAAAGGCTTTTTGAAACTGCAGCAAGAAGGCACAGGGTTTTCAGAGTTTCTCTGGTCGTTCGTAGGCAACAAGCCCATTCAGAACCAGTGGTCCAGCTTTGCTGAGGTACCCGTTACTACGCCGGAATCCGAGGCTATGTCGAAGGCGCTAAAACGCGCAGGCTTCACATTTGTAGGCCCAACCATTGTTTATGCCTTCATGCAGGCCACCGGTATGGTCAACGACCACATGGTGTACTGCCCGCAACACGCCCAGTGCCATTCACTGGCGGAATGACCTTAAAAGTCCACGACCTCGTAAGTTCTGAAGTTTCAGATATCCCGGAGCCTTGGCGAAAAGCATGACTTCAGTAGCAAGACTGGCAATCTTTGTTGGAATAGCAGGATTAATACCCTTCATTGCCTGGGTTGCGGCCATTTGCAATGTCACAATACAGTGTTTCCCTGCTGAACTATTTTTACCTCTACAGCCGTTTTAAAACCGTCCGTGGAAACGGGGTAGAACCCAAGTGATGAGTAACTACATCTAACACATCGCCGAAACACCGCTATCCCACCCCCACGGCCGGCCTGCCAAAAGTTGGCGAACCCGCCATGCTTTGTCTATAGTTTTCTTGTCTGCCAAGTCATCGAGTTCTCTTAAGGAAGTGAGAATCGCATTTCGACGCGCGGCCAGACATTTCCACCCCCTGACGTACGCAAGCAGCTCCAACGAATCAGCACAAGGAAACACTGTGATGGCCGCCTGGTACCACGTCTATATCAAAAATTCGACGACTTATGATTTTGTTTATATGGGAGGCCGTGTTGATGCCGCGAGTAACTTCGGCAACGGCAAATGGAACAGGCACCCCCATGACATCAAATCCCAGCTGGGTGCGCCCGACCAACATACCTATGCGTTTGACTGCAAGGGAACAGATGGCTGCCAGGGGAGTGCGAGTTTTGCCATTCTGGACCCAGAGGCGGACGAAAAAATCGGTACTCTGAGCCTGAACTGGCTCGTTCGGGGCATCGGTTCGAGTAGCGCTTCAGCTTCCGTAGACAGTGAAGCGGTTCGTATCACGCGAGATGAGCGGAATGACGAGGGATACGAAGAAGTCATTCACTACGTAGAGGTCAAACAGGGTATATAGGCCTCGCGACGCCCGCCTTGCAAATACTGAGAAAGGATCTGGCACGTGAATGAAACTACCAGCTTTGATTTCAGGCCCGGTCTGGATGGGCTCAATGGTAAGCCAGAATCGGCGCCGTTGGTGTCGTCCTCTTCATTCCCTGAACTGCTTTACCATGGGTTTGTCCCTGTGGCCTATGACGTTCCGCAGGCCTCGATAGCGGATCCGGCCAATGAGTCAATAGATGACACCGTACCCGCAGGCGCACAGGTTTCTGCGAACGCTGACCTGGCCTCTGACGTTCCAGATAGACAGGCGAAAATTGAAGCGTTACTGGATGAAGTCCGCCAGTTTGAAGCTGCGATCAAATCCGGGGAAACATCCTACACCGAACATGTTCGGCATCTGGAGCGTCTGGAGAAAGAACTAAACCACCGCAAGACGGATCGCATTGCCAGCAAGCAGCCCGAGGAGTACGCGGGTTACCTGAAGAAGATTCGCGAGGATTACACTGCAGAGCTGAAGCACCTGGTCGAAGAGCAGACACCGGCCCCTCCGGTGAAAGAAGACGGTCCACAGCAGGGTGAGCCGACTGGCCCGCCAAAGCCGAAACCGGGCCCTGTTGCAGTGCCGCCTCAAACCGCGTCACCGTCTGATTTCCTGAAGCCAGCCACATCGTCGACCGCCCAGGGCGGCATGTTGGGGTACGGTGTTCTGACTACCTATCGCCAGGACTGGAAAAAACTGGGCGTATGCCTGGGCCGGCTGATCAGCACCATCTGTCTTGCCCCGGGAGAGGTGACCCGTCTGGCGATTATCGACTGGCAGCGAAAATCAGCCGGGACGAGCCACGAAGCCATCGATCAAACCGACACCGCTGAGGAGTTTTCTGACCAATCCAGGCAGATTGATGAAATCAAAGCCGGCACCGCCAGCCGAATTCAGGAAGCAAACAGCAACAATACCCAGATCGGCAGTAACACTACCGTGAGCGCCGGAGTAAGCAACCCTACCTGGAATGCCGGGTTGAAAAGCTCACTAAATGTCAGTCATGGAGTGCAGGCTTCCTACGCATCGGCAACGTCTGATCTTAACGCCAGCGGCAGCAACCGAGTTGATCAGATTACCCGTGAACTGACGCAAACCCAGCGTTCAAAGCGCGCGACTATTGTTAAAGAAGTCACGCAATCCGAGGCCGAGCGGTTATCCACCCGCGTGGTGGCCAACTATAACCAGCGGCACTCGCTAAACCTGCAATACTTTGAAATTCTGC
Source organism: Marinobacter sp. KMM 10035 (assembly GCF_046537445.1). NCBI lineage: Bacteria > Pseudomonadati > Pseudomonadota > Gammaproteobacteria > Pseudomonadales > Marinobacteraceae > Marinobacter > Marinobacter sp. KMM 10035. The sequence goes on from NZ_JBBVMG010000001.1 coordinate 434,999, forward strand.
AGAAGTATCAGATTACTACGCAAAGCGAGACAGGCAAGGGCTGCGTGTTTGTGCCCATCCAGCCACTCAACTTTAACGCAAAGGCCGTTCGAATCGCCTTCGCACCACAGCTGTTTTCGATGTTTCAGGAAGATCCAACGCTAGCCGAGCGAACCGCTGATCTGGTCCAGTTTCTCTATGGCGGTGAAACAGAGCAGGATGATCTGATAAAAGGCATTCAGGAGGCCATCTCCAGCGATGAAACCTTTATCACAGAGCATCAGGAAGAGCTGGATAAGCTCGCCGGCATTCTTAACAAACTGGACGATCTACGCCTGAAGATTAATACCCGCTCCTCGTTACAGGAAACGCTTGCAACGCTTAAGCCCGTCATCGCATCGGGAGATTATCGCGAGCTGATTGCCAGCCTGGGGAGTGGTCACACCGTCGATTACTACACCTCAGCGGTCCTCAAGCTTCGAGAGAAGTACGAGATTGCCAGCAAAGATATTGTCCGCGCGATCGATGACAGGCGCCTTATTTTTCAGGCTCGCAGGCGGCGGCTGCGTAATCAGCAGGTATCCATCCAGACCATTTTTGCCATGAATGCCGGGTACTTCACTCAGCAGATCATCATGCGGCTGGATCCGACCGAGTTGTTTCGCTTTCTGAGTGCGGTTAGCGTCACCGAAGCAGGGTCGCAAAGTGCTTCCTCTCTGGCAGACCTGGGAGTTCAGCCTGTGCCCGTGGGCTATTCGGGCAATATGATCGCTTTCCTGTTCAAATCCCCTGTAGAGAAGGCCAGTGAAACGATCAGCAAGGTGACCCAACGGTTGCTCGGCCTGCCTGGCAATCAATCTGGCTCAGCAACTGAAACCAGCGTGATCACGTTGCCCACCTCTGGTGTGTTTATGGAAGCGGTTCTTGGAGCCTCCATGGCCGCGGAGAACACGGAAACCGAGTACAAGGATTGGCGACACCACGAACACACCATTCCGATTCTGCCACCGGATATTGACGGTCTGGCCTCAAGAGATCGCAACCAGGAAACCTTCACCCTGGAAGAGGCGGGCTTTGGTGCGCAGATGCATTCTATGCGTCAGCGTGCGTTGGACAGCATTTCGAGCCTGACGGATTTTGTCTCCCAGCTCGATGCCCGGCCGTCTCTGCCAAACCAAAATACCACCGCTGCTCCCGCGACCGAGGAGCCCGACGACGAGCCCGAAGCAACGACCAAAGCGCCTGACGGCGGAGAGGGCGAGGGCAAAGGCGATGGGGATGGGGATGGGGATGGTATCGAAACCATCGATTGACGACGTTTCATGGGAGGAAGAGAGCTATGGCCACACACCTTAAGTGTTACAAAGACCCAACTGGTGAATACCTGAACAAGCTGAAAGTCTCTGCCAAGAATGGTACTTTCTTTGGCGGTATGAAGAACTATACAAATATGACGGTGTTCGACAACCAATATGCCAAGGATGGAGACACGGGCGGAGCGCATCCGGACTGGGCCCTTTTCTGGCTAAAATGCTATTCCAAGAACAACGTAAACGGCAAAAAAGTGTACTTGGACGCCTATAAGAAAAAGTATGAGGAATGGAAAAACGGGCGCCGCGTGGAGCAGGCACGCCAGCAACATACACCGTATGTGCTAACCGGCGTTGTCGGCGATGGAACCGTCAATCAACCGCCAACGGTTTACCTCTATGAGGGCTATCAGGGAGCTCAGGCGAAATGCCGGCTCTGGAAATTTACTCCCTAGATTTGGTTGATTCGTGACTTGTTGGATCTGGAGGTTGCCGATTTCGGCCACCACGTTCTCCGGCGCATGAACCAGGCGCACACCCCGTTGCAGGCAGCGCTTTACCTCTTCACTGATCCACCAATAGGCATAGATGGAAAAACGGAAGCCCTTGGTAGGATCAAATCGCTCAGCACCTTTAATCAAACCCACATTGGCATCCTGAATCAGATCAGACATGGGTATGCATTGCTGCGACAGGCGTTTGCGAGATGGAAGGCACGACGGCACTTGGATGAAAATGCACAAGCATCACCAAGGCTGCCGATAACAGCGCGGAAGGTTTGAGGGGTGTCGTCGGGCGGATACGTCCTCATGCCAAAGATGGATTCATCACAAGGCGCCCACACCTTGCAACGAACCCATCCTGGTTTTCAGTATTCAGGCGGCAACAATCGCATAACCATGGTTGTGAGGCTCAACCAACGCACCGTGCAGCGCAATGATCGCTTTTTCGTAGTTGTCTTCATCCACCACAAACTGAAGATCCACCTGGCGCATGCACTGGTGCATGGCCAGCACGTTGATCTTCTCTTCAGCTAGGGCTTTGACAGACCGCACAAGAATGTCCGGTATTTTAATATCACTGCCAATCGCTGAAACAACCGCTACTTTGCGGGTGCTGATTTCACCGTTTGGAAACTCGTCTTTTAACGCACTCACGACACGCTTAACGTGCTTGAGCGTGCTTCCCACGTAATGGGTAATGGTGTTGGCGTTAGTGTCCTTGGCCATAAAGCGCACTTTGAACCGGCTCAGGATATCCAGGATACGGCGGTCAGAACCCGGCTCTCCCTGCATGTCTTGGTCGAACACCTCAATAGCGAACACACCCTTGGCGCCGGCGATGATCTCTACCTGCGGCTTTTCACTGACGTAATCACCGGTGATCAAGGTGCCAGTATGCTCCGGCTCAAAGGTATTCATTACCCGCAGCGGAATCTCCGCCTGGCGCAGGCCTTTACCGGCGCGGGGGTGAATGGCCTCCATACCCAGGTTTGCCAGCTGGTCAGCCACGTCGTAGTTGGTGCGTCCCAATGGAACCACTTTATCGGCGCCCACAATGTTGGGATCGGCCGAGCTCAGGTGATATTCCTTGTGAATGATCGCCTCGCGCGCGTCGGTCATTACCGCAACCCGGCTAAACGTCATTTCACTGTAGCCTCGGTCAAAGGTGCGCATCAGGCCTTCTTTGCACTGGGCGTAGCCGGTCACAATGGGCAACTCACGGCTTAAATCTACCGCATCGAATGCCTGTTTCAGTTTCTCATCCAGCGGCAGCAATTCGGTATCGCGCCAGCCAGTAAGATCCACAAAACGAGCATTAATCCCTTCTTGCTGAAGCTTCAGGGTGGTGTTGAACGCACTGTGGGCTTCACCTATGCCCGCGAGCATTTCCCTCACGGTCAACAAATGCTCTTCCAGCTGAAACTGGCCATAGGAACACAGGCGCTGCAGGTCTATCAGGCAGCCACGAACCCCTTCAATGCGGTCGGTAATGAACTGATCCGCCTGCTGTTTGAGCATAGGGTCTTCAAACAGCTCACCGTTAATATCGGTGATGAACTTGATCAACTGGGTAAGGTCATCGCCCCAGGCCCAATCCGATTCGGCATCGGCGAACAACGCATACACGCCTGGCTCGCCGGTTTTTTTGTGCTCCAGCAACTCGTTGGTTACGCCACCGTAGGCAGACACCACGAAAATACGTTGATAAAGATCTTCTTTATTGCGGTCGCCAACAATAATGTTGTCGCGCACCGCTTCGTAGTTGCTCATTGAAGTACCGCCGATTTTTTCGACGGTATGTAATTGGCTTGTCATAGTCCTACCCTGGCTTACCGTGCAGTGTAAATGTCCTGGTTAACAACAGGCGTCTTAAGACGCCTTGCTCATACTTTCCTGCATGATTTCATCCACACTCTTTGCCAGCAATTCAGCACCCAGCTTCAGGTCATCCTTGCTGGTGGTCAGCGGCATCAGGCACTTGATCACCTCATCATTCGGGCCGCTGGTCTCAATGATCAAGCCGTGCTCAAACGCACGCTTGGTGACCGGTCCGGTGATGTCAGCATTGGTCGCTTCAATGCCACGCATCAAACCACGTCCTTTCATTTTGAACTCACCCGGATACTTATCGCAAATGGCCTGTAGCGCATCGCCAAGCACCTGGGTTTTTTCCTTCACTTCGTTGGCAAAGCTGTCATCTTTCCAATAGGTCTCAATGGCAGCACGGGCCGTAACAAACGCCATGTTGTTGCCACGGAAGGTGCCGTTGTGCTCACCGGAACTCCAAATATCCAGTTCAGGCTTGAACAGCACCAGTGCCATGGGCAGGCCGTAGCCGCTCAGAGACTTGGATACAGTAACGATATCCGGCGTGATGCCAGCAAACTCAAAGCTGAAGAACTCACCAGTGCGACCATTACCCGCCTGGATGTCGTCCAGAATCAGCAGCATGTCATGCTTCTTACACAGCGCTTCCAAGCCCTTCAGCCATTCGGCGCGTGCCGCGTTCAAACCACCTTCACCCTGAACGGCCTCAACAATAACGGCAGCCGGCACCTCAACACCCGAAGAGCCATCCGACAGCAGTTTGTCCATAATGGCCAGGCTATCTACGTCTTCACCCAGGTAGCCATCGTAGAACATAAAGTCCACATTGCTCAGGGGCGCGCCAACACCACCGCGATGGTGCTTGTTACCGGTTGCAGCAACGGCACCCATGGTTACGCCGTGGAAACCATTGGTGAACGAAATAATGCCAGTACGGCCTTTTACCTTACGGGCCAGTTTCAGAGCAGCTTCCACACAGTTAGTGCCTGTGGGGCCGGTGAACTGCATTTTGTAATCCAGCCCACGGGGGTCAAGAATGTACTTTTTATAGGCTTCCATGAAGCCTTGCTTGGCGGTAGTGAACATATCCAGCCCCTGGCTCACGCCGTCGGACTCGATGTACTCAAGCAGCGCTTTTTTCAGCGTATCGTTATTATGGCCGTAGTTCAGTGAACCGGCACCAGCCAGAAAATCCAGGTACTGCTTGCCGTCTTCAGTGTAAAGATGCGCGTTCTTGGCGCGGTTAAAGATCACTGGAAAGGCACGGCTGTATACGCGTACTTCGGATTCAGTAGACTTGAAAATTTCCATAGTGTTACCTCATTGCCTTACGGCATGTTTATGCAGAATTTTTAAACGATCGTTCTGATGCTTTGACGTGCGGGCACTCAGGGATTGCTGGTAAACGGCCCGATGCGCAACAGAAACTCGGAATCGTGCTTGCCGCCAAAATGGATGCCCTTCTCGAAATGCTCATGGTGCTCAATGTCTGCGCCCATATCTCGCGCAAAAGAGCGGAACAATGCCCATGAAGCTTCGTTATCGGCGGTGATCGTGGTTTCCATGTGGGTCACGTTTTTGCACGCTTCCCTGGACACGATCTCTTTCAACATTCGTTTGGCCAAGCCTTGCCCACGGCCCTTTTCATGAACGGCAACCTGCCATACGAAAACGGTTTCGGGTTTTTGGGGAGGGGTATAACCGGAGATAAAACCAACCAGATCGCCGTCTTTCTCCGCAGCTACGCCTGTATCGGCAAAATCGCTGCACTGCAGGAGGTTGCAGTAAATGGAGTTGGCGTCCAGTGGAGGGCACTCTGCTACCAACTGGTGGAGCCTGAAGCCATCATCCTTTGTCGGTTTGCGAAGGGTGATGGCGGTGGTATTCGATCCTTCAGAAGTCATAACTTAAGTGGTTCGCTATTAAAATTAAGCGTTAAATTATATAGACCACAAAATATATTTCAAGTCGAGCCGGGGAGTTACACCCCGGAAAACCCTTATACCCACCCCAAGGATAGCCCAAATTACCGCTTTCGCCAGCGCAGGAAAGATTATGGTGACAAGGGGAAAACAAGATCAGAGGGGCTTAATGAAGCGCCTTCAAGGAGACGTTGTCTATATGAGATTGCGGCCGACGAGCCCGCAGGCCAGAGCTGATCGAACTGCTCCACCCACGCACTGACATTATAATTTACAGGCATCAAATCCAGGTGCAACCCGGCCACTGAAACCAAGCCTTCCACAGGCCCCAAAGTTGATGCGGTGCGACTTATGCGAGTGATCAACCCTCTTGCGTCCCCGCTCAGGTTGCCCATACCAGATGAGCCGTTATTAGCCACTGCACAAAGCCTTCCCTGAACCAGTCCAGACCAAAGCACAGGAAGGCATGTATGGGTAGAGACCATCACATCTGCGCCGGATTCCCGGAACCACTCTTCAAGACGATGTTCATTGCCGGCAGCAAAGGATTCATGGGCCAACCCCCAACCCGCCAAAGACTCCGGATCACCATGCAAGACCAAAACCTTTAGTCCTCCAAACATCAAGCATTGATATCTGGGAAGGGCAGCCAACTGCTGCTGAATATCCGGGTGCGATCCGGCGGTTTTTTGTAGCCTCGACATAATCTCATTGGAGCGCTCAACCACATCCTGACTTACAAACTCAGGGTAGGCACAGCCGCATCCGGCACCGCTATTCGGAGTTGCCAGCTCATAATCCACATTGCCCAAAATGGCCGTGTGGCTCAATACCCGGCAGTTGATATCGCGGAACAGCTCATCACTGGCGTTAAACCAGTTGAAATCGCCGTTGAACACCAGCTTTACGCTGCGCCCTTGCCGCTCTTCCGCAAGGGCCATGTTCTCAATTTCATCCAACGCAAACGGATTGCCGTAGAGCCCGCCAATTACATAAATAACGTCTTCAGCCACCGGCACAGGGTCGGCACACAAAGCAGCGGGCTGATAGCGATACGCCAGAGGGCAACTGCGGCCTTCCGTCATCGCGCTTCTCCGGCCGCCAAAGTTTTCCCGGCCAGCAGGCGCACCGCCAACGGCAGGAAGAAGCCCGCGGTGCATATCAGGAACCCATAGGCGTTAACGCCCAACAGCGTGGCGTACTTGCCATCCCCAATCGCCCAGCTCGCCGGAATAAGCCCCGCTGCCAGAAAAACGCCTAGCCCGAGGCCTGTCCAGAAACTGAGATGAAAACTCCACGGCGACCAGCGAGTGAATCCATAAAACAAAAACACCGGCGCCAGCCCCATCACCATAGTGCCGGAAACGGTCGTGGCCTTGAGAATATCCGTGCCAGCGAACATCGGCAGGTTGCCGATCACCGCAAACACGATCATCACCACCGCACCCGCACGCATGCTCGGCAGCCGGTCTTTCGCCCCTTGCACCAACCGAGGCAAATCCACCGCCAGTGATTTCGCCAACGAGGTAAACGTGGAATCCAGCGTAGAGCCCGCAGACGTCATCATCACCACACTCATGAAAAACAACGCTGTTAGCCCCAATGACTGCCCGACAGCTACCGGTGCATTGCCTATGGCCTCAATGCCGTTAAGGCGAGCGTGAACACCCACCAGACTGAACAAAAACACCGCCACAAAGCCCAGCAAGCCTGCCACTACAAAGCTCTTGAGCATGGTTTTTTCTTTATTCACAAAGGCTCGATCAGTAAGCACCGGATCGTGAAACGGATAGCTGAACATCTGCAACAGGGCCACAAGCAACAGATCGAAGCCCGCATTCAACCGGAACTCGCCCTCGCTCAGCAAAGCGGAAGAATCGTTGGCCGGGATAATCATGAACAGCACCGCCCCCAGGAAAAACACAAACACGAACGTTTGAATCACATCCGTAAAAATCGAAGACCGCAGCCCGCCCTTCAGGCTGTAGGCCAGCGTAAACGCCGTGAACACCATGGCCGCAAGGTAATACCCCAACTCCCCTGGAAGCCCGAAGTAACCACCCACAACCGCCGTATTGCTCCAAACCTCGTTATACAACCGAATCAGAATAGCCGCCGCAAACGCCAAGCCCGCAAAACGCCCAAACCGCGACGTAAGAAAATCCTGCAAGCTCCGCGCACCCGTCTGCGTACGAATCAGATAAATCACATACCCGGCCACCGGAATCGAAAGCCAGTAACTGGCATAAGCCAGCCCACCAACCACCCCGTAATCCGCCCCCAGATTCGCCGCATTGGTCACCGACTTGGCAAAAATCCAACTGATAAAAATACTGGCCGTAAGCGACCACTGACTAACCGGATTACCCTGATCATCAGCGCCCTTGTAGAACGACTCCGAGTTCCTGCTTTTCGGCGACAGCACATACATAACCACGCCATAAACCAGCAAAAATCCCCAAAAAAGGGCGGCTTCTGTGATATTCACTGTTTGTTATTTCCTCGTTTAACCCGGCGCAGAACAACTAGCCCCATACCGATAACAGGAAAAACACCGATGATGCCGCAACATAACCCGCTCCCCCATGCTCTCGGCCAGAGACCCACCCAAATCATACTCAGGATCATCATCCACCAGCGTGCACGCATAAACCCGCACCGAATCGCCCTTCTTCACCAGCATCCGGGTATAAGTGCACATGAAATGAGCGCGGCTCTGAGGCGTTGGATATTTCTCCATACACCCCTCAGTAATCTCAGGACTACCATCCTCAGAACCCGGCGTACCCAAGTCTGGAAACGCCGTGAACGCCAGATTCTCCGGAATTTTCCATTCCCGGAAAATCTCGTGGAAAGCCGCCTCCACCTCTGCCGGCACCTCACCTGCATCAGTCTGGCGAGCAACAGACACCTTGAAACCCTGCTCAATCAGCCAGTGAATCCCCTCCAGCGCCTGATCAAAACTTCCCTCGCCGCGATCCTTGTCGTGACGAGCACGATCAGGAAAATCCAGGCTCACACGGAAATGAATCGGGTAGGGGTTCTCCAGCAACGGCAATACCTGATGCCGACGCTTCAGTAACGGCTCAGTGGCATTGGTCAGCACAAAACAGGGCCGGTGCTGACTGGCGTAATTGAGAATGTTCACAAAGTCGCGAATCACGAACGGCTCGCCACCGGTGAAAGAAAACTGCTCCACACCCATATCAATGGCTTCGTGGATGAACAGCTTCACATCGCTCAGCTTCATACCAGGAATACGGCCATCACCGGGATGACTGCCCTCCAGGCAGAACGGGCAAGCCAGGTTGCAGGCCGTACCCGTGTGAATCCACAGCTCTTTCAGTTTCTCTGCATCAATGTAACCCCGAGGATCACCATTGCGGGTGTGAGTCCAGCTGTCATGGGCTCTGGGCGCCAGCACTTCTACCGCGGGGATACGTTGCCTGGCAGGCTTTGTTTCAATCAGGGGCATGGATGCTCCTTGGTGCTGTGACACTATGGCGTCACGTTTGAAGTGTCGGGCAGGCGGCGCTGATTTTTGCCACGCCGCCAGCCGTGTAATTTTTCCAACAGTTTGAGAACGCCTTCAGGCGCATTCGCACGCTTCCACTCACCGGCAGCGTACTTAGCCGATTCGTTCCAGGTGGGGTAGGGATGAATCGTGCCCAAGATCTTGTTCAGGCCCAGGCCGTGTTTCATGGCCAGGGTAAATTCCGCCAGAATTTCAGCGGCATGGGAGCCGACTACCACAGCGCCAAGAATCTTGTCCTTGCCCGGCGGCGTAAGCACTTTGATAAAGCCGTAGTCTTCGCTGTCGGTAATCGCCCGGTCGAGATCGTCCAGGCCGTAACGGGTTAACTTGTAAGCCACACCACGCTCTTTCGCTTCTGCCTCGCTGAGCCCCACACGGGCCACTTCCGGCGAGGTGAAGGTAACCCAGGGCATAACCCTGTAATCCACCTTGAAGCGCTTGAACTGCCCAAACAAACCGTTTACTGCCGCATACCACGCCTGATGGGCTGCCGCGTGGGTAAACTGATAAGGCCCAGCCACATCGCCACAGGCGAATACGTTGGGATATCGCAGGCTCATGTCGTCTTCCACAGCCACCGCACCGTTGGGCAGAGGCTCCACGCCAATCCGCTCCAGATTCAGGCCAGCGGTGTTTGCAGTGCGGCCTACAGCCACAAGCACCTGATCGAATGGAATACGCACCCGCTCGCCCTTGTGATCGCAGTAAGCAACTTTTTCACGACCCTCCATACGGAACTCCACAGCGGCATGGTTCAGGCGTAGATCAATACCGTCTGCCTCAAACTGCTGCTTGATCAGGGCAGAAACATCTCCGTCCTCTTTAACCAACAAGCGGTCGCCACGCTGAACCTGAATAACCTTGGTGCCCAAGCGCACAAAAGCATGAGCAAGCTCAGAACCAATAGGCCCACCACCCAGAATCAGCAACCGCTCCGGCTTTTCCTCCAGATCCCACAGCGTGTCTGAGGTCAGTGGGCTCATATCCTCAAGCCCGGGGATAGGAGGCATGGCCGGTTTACCGCCCGTGGCAACCACTATACTGCGTGCCGTAAGGCGCTCGGTGCGGCCATCGTTGTGCTTTATTTCCAGCTCCCAGGGGGAGATAAAACTCGCTTCACCGAAAATACAGTCCACGCCCAACTTCTGATACCGCTCGGGGGAATCGTGTGGCTCAACTTTGGCAATCACATCTTTAACCCGACCCATAATGTTCTTGAAAGAGCCTTTCACAGGCACAGATTCCAGCCCGTAACGATTAGCATGGCGCATCGTATCGGCAGCTTTGGCACTGCGGATCAACGCTTTAGACGGAACACAGCCGGTATTGAGGCAATCGCCACCCAGTTTGTGCTTTTCAATCAGCGCCACCTTGGCTTTTACTGCGGCGGCAATATAAGCCGTCACCAAACCCGCCGAACCACCACCAATCACCAGCATGTTGTAATCAAAGGATTCCGGCTTTTGCCAGCCAGAGTAAACCCGGCGGCGGCGAATAAAGCCCACCACAAACTTGGCAACCAGCGGGAAAATGCCCAGCAGGGCAAAAGAGAATAGAAGCCCTGCAGAAACAATGTCAGATGTGGACTGTATCTGCCCCAATTGGGTTCCAGCATTCACATAGATGAACGTACCCGGCAGCATGGCTGCCCAACTCACTAGCGCGTAGGTACGCAGCTTCATGGACGTAAGACCCATGGCCAGATTGATCAGGAAAAACGGAAAAACAGGGACAAGCCGCAAGGTGGCCAGATAGAAGGCGCCGTCTTTTTCCACGCCACGATCCATCTTGGCCACAGTTTCACGGTAGCGGGAACGCAGGGTGTCTCGCATCAGGAATCTTGCAACGAGAAAGGCGAGAGACGCTCCAATAGTAGATGCCACTGATACAGCCACAAGCCCGTAAACATTGCCAAAAAACGCACCGCCAGCGAGCGTCATTATCACAGCGCCAGGCAGCGAAAGTGCCGTTACCACCACATAGATAGCCGTGTAACCTGCCACCGCCAACAGAAGGTTGGCGTCAATCCACTCAGCCAGGCTTGCCTGGTGGGATTGGAGGTTCGCCAGGGTTAGCAGCTTGTGGCCGTCCAGCCCTACAAAAAGGCTGATAACGGCCACAATGACCAGGATCAGTATCAGCTTGCTTCGATTCATGTTTAAGCCTGTTAAAAGTGTATAAAACAATTCGTTGTTATTACCCAGACACTATCACTGACTGAATGTTACAAGGTGAACAAGCTGATTTTTTTCGCAACCGTTCAAAAGTGACGGAACTTTTCTGGCAACTGAAACACTATAGAGCATGCACAATCGATCATTTCGGGTTCATATTTCAGCATTCCAGCCGCTTGACGAGTGGCGCACAGCAAAGGAATTTAATGCTCATGGATATCGCAGCGCATACGGAAACCGAACTCTCTCTAGTAGAGCGCCTGAAAGATGGCGATGCGCCGGCCTATAAGCACGCGGTTCGCCAATATTCCCCCAGCATGCTCGCAGTTGCCAGATTCTACCTTGATCATGCCAGTGCTGATGAGGTCGTTCAGGATTGCTGGGTATCGGTGATTGATGCTATCCACAAGTTCGAGGGCCGATCTGGCCTGAAGACCTGGTTACACCGTATTGTCGCCAATCGATGCAAAAACCACCTCCGAGCAAGCAACCGCGAAGTGGTGACTGATTTTTCCGAGAGCCTGGACCCGGACCTCACCGATCGATTCAAGCCTTCTGGCCGCTGGAAAACACCGCCACAGATGCGCTTTCACGAGTCGGCTGAGCTTCTTATGGAATCCGAAGCTCTCAATGACTGCCTCGACAAACACCTTGCAGCGCTACCGGAAACCCAGCGTTCAGCCCTGATGCTTTACGAAGCCCATCAACACGCTTCCGATGAAGTGTGTAACATTCTGGATGTCAGTGCCTCTAATCTGCGGGTACTTTTACACCGTGCCCGACAAAAGGTATTCCTAATGGTGGAGGCCTTCCAGGAGACAGGCGAATGTTAATGTGCAGGGATCTGGCCAGAATCGCCAGCGATTACATAGAAGACGAGCTCGGCACCCGACAAAACCTCTCAGTGAAAGTGCATCTGATGATGTGCAAAGGCTGTCGCACGTTTATCGACAACCTTCGTACCAGTACAGAACTGATGAAACACCATTCATCCGGCAGGGTAGACGAGGACTTGCTGCGCCGAATTGATGAACGCGTAGAAGAAGCACTCAACACTCAGCAATCTGACGCAGATAACCAGCCACGGGAGCTCTGACCCCCGCGTTCTGGCGGCGGCTCTGCTCGGCCTCCAGCCTGGCTGCCCACACCTCCACATTGATTGGAATACTGCCGGTAATTTCCAGCGACCGATCCTCCAGAACCTGCTCCAGATTCTGCCCGCTTCGCTGTGAGACGACGGCATCCCGATGGCGAATCAGAGCTTCAATCTGCGGAGTAAAACACCGCACCATCGCACCCAGCCACCGGTTAACCGGCAGGCTTGGATAAGCATGGTCGATATCAAAACGATCCAAAGCAGAAATAACGACTGCGGCCGGCAGCCAGCTTTCATCGGTAACCCAGCGATTCACCGCAAACAAATCGGTTGGGTAGCCCCAGGCATCCATCGACACTGCCACCAAATGCGCCACCCTGCTTTCTCCCTTGGGACCCAGCACTGGCTCAAAACCGTCTGGCAGTGCTTCTGCCCGCAAAAACAGGTGAAAGTGCCCATGCTCCGGGTGGTTATCCCGGTGGGCGTGGTAGTAGTACTGGGACGCTGTTTCCCTATCAAACACATCCTCGCTCGGGTAGTGGTCCATCTCGTAAAAAGCCCCTTGGCCTTTGAGAACTTCACCCACAATATTCAACCCGCCTTTTTTCAGCACCCGGTAGCACTCCCGGATATCCTCGATGGCCTCGAGGCTGCCTAGTAGCTGCCCGTCATCGATACACTCCAACGCTGGGACCTGTATTTGGGTCATGGTTACCTACCTCCCCCGCTGAACCTCACCCATGTATGCAGTCAGTGCGGCCAACTCCTTACTACTCCATGCCAGCGGGTCCGTCGCCATTGGCTGAACCATGCAAACCTGAACCATTTCATCCAGATGCACCGAGTCCAGACCAAATATCTCCCGAGCCATGGCCACTGAGTGCGGATACGCCTCGGCAAAGGTTGCCTTGTACCCAGCACCATCGTTATGACAGGTGGCACAAGCAAGGCCGTTACTGCTGAGGGAGGTGTCGTTGAACAGTTTTTTGCCCAATGCCATCAATTCATCAGGATCGCCTTGGTAAGGTTGATAGCCCATTGGGCGCGATACCTTTTTCGCAGCACAGGGATTCGGCTTTGCCCCGCACTTTCCCTTGGCAGAACAAGGGTTACACTCGTTCTTTGTGCAAGGATTACATTTTTTGGTCGCGCAAGGATTTTTCATTGCGCAGGGATTCTTTGAGGCGCAAGGGTTCTTTTTTATGGCGCAAGGGTTACAACCGGCTTTACAGCCCGCCTTGCAGTGCTGCCCAGCCCTGCATTTATTCTTGCAAGGCGAGCACGGAGCACACGCAGCAACTGCCATGCCGCCAGCACCCATCATCGTGGTCATCAATACAGCAGACCACAGCCCGGTGCGCCTGCGCTCGCATGAAACTTGAACTTTCTGTGCAAAAGGATGAATAGTAGACATGATCTGTCTCCCCGCCCATGGCGTGATTTTGGGCCCTCTGAGCCCGACACCGCCTAGAAGGGGCGGCTAGGAGATAGACACACAACGTGGGAACTTATTACAAAAAACCTGCGCACTGCCAATAACGGCATTGAAGTCAACCGGAGTGAAGAATGTTCCTGAACTGGCTGGCGAAGCATCTTGCCGCTTACCTTACCAAGCAAGTGGCGCAACATTCCGTGCCCGTCTCAACATGGGAAGCCTTGGCCAAAGCGCTCAAGCCGGGGGATGTTTTGCTGGTTGAGGGGAATACGCGCATCAGCGTAGCCATAAAGTACCTGACCCAGTCGACCTGGTCTCATTCGGCTCTCTATCTGGGGCCGGATGCCGGTTTGGGCACTTCCGAAGATGGCGAACCCCACACGCTGATTGAAGCAGATCTGGAGCTTGGCATTCGTTCTCTGCCTCTGTCCTTTTACCGCAATAGCCATACCCGTATCTGCCGCCCTGTAGGGCTTGATGACGAGAATATTCACATGCTCACTGAGTATGCTCTGGGCCGCTTGGGTAATCAGTACGATCTGAAAAACGTATTCGATCTGGCTCGCTATCTTATCCAGACACCGCCGGTTCCATCACGGCACAGGCACAAGCTACTGGCGTTCGGAAGCGGCGATCCTACACGGGCCATCTGCTCCACCTTCATAGCCGAAGGGTTTCAGCGCCTGCACTACCCAATACTGCCAACGGTCAACACCCTGCCTGCAAACGACCCCAATTGCCGGGACTGCATTCGCGAGCATTATCGAATCCGGCAAACATCCTTGTTTACGCCAAGGGATTTTGATGCATCCCCGTATTTCCAGATTATCAAGCCAACACTGGAAAACGATTTCGACTTCCGCACAATCGACTGGGCAGATCTATAAGTTGCCCAGTCGCCATGGGTCTTAACGCAAATCCGGGTTCAGCGTATAGGTTCCGGTCACTCTCGCACTGGCCAACACATGGCCTTTCATCGCCTTGCGCACGGCCTCACCATCAAATTCGCCAGAAAGCCCCAAAGACTCCACATCCAGCGCATGCACTTCGTAATGATAGTGATGCAGCAGCTCGTCATTCCAGGGCGGGCAAGGGCCATCGTAGCCGAAGTAGATGCCTGCCATATCCGGGTTTCCAGCAAGGAATTGGGTAAAATTGTTCACCCCACGCTCGCCAAACGGGCCGGAATTTCCGCACTTGCCTTTGGGCGTAACGCCATCACTGTCTTCGCCTTCCGGAATGCGACTAACACGGGCAGGAACATCCACCAGCAGCCAGTGGAAAAAATCCACCCGCGGAATATCCTTCGAAATGGTTTTGCCTTCCTGATTCGCATCGTCCGCCACGCTGGGCACATCCGGGTCGAACATCATAATCACAAAGCTTTTTGTACCTTCCGGTACATCTTCCCACGACATTCCGGGGTTCCGGTTAGGGCCAAAACTCATCCGGTCTTCCGGGTGGAACACTCCGAACGCGAATAAATCCGGGATCGGTTTGCCCTCTTCAATCCCCTCAACGTTCAGTTTCATGGTGCCTTCTCCTGTCAGTTATTGCTGTTGTTAGCTTAGATATATTCTACCGATTGTGCCTGAGGCTAACTCATTCTGTGATAAAAGGTTGTATCAACGGTATCGTACCCATGTCTACAACGACCGATCAGACATTATTTAAATGGAGCCAAGATGAGCGAACACAAGCCCGGCCAGCCGCAACAACCAGAAAATCAACTGGATGAAGATGCCATCGCCTTCGCCCAAGGTATTTTTGAACTGGCGCGCAACGGTGGTACCGGCCCCCTCAGTATAATGCTGGATGCCGGCGTCCCGGTGAACATGCGCACCAGCAACGGCGAAAGCCTGCTCATGCTTGCCGCCGGCAACGGCCATGCAGATACAGTGCAACTTCTGCTGGAAAAAGGCGCCAACCCGGAATTCCAGGACGCTGAGGGCAATACAGCATTAAGCCTCGCCCGCGCCAACGGCAACCAGAACGCGATCAAGCACCTGAACCGCTAGCACCCCGGATTTTTTCAAAGAGCAACGCATGTTCAACAAAGGCGATATTATTCACCACAGCCGGGATAAGCTCGGCAGCATTTTGGTGATCGACTACCGCAAGCATCGAGTACTAACCTTCAACTCGGTGTTTGAGCAAAGCAAAATCGACCGGCGCTACCCACAGGTTCCGGTACACGAATACAACCGCGCGATGTTTCTGCCTGCAGCATTTAAACGCCCGCAACACGTCACCATATTGGGGCTTGGCGGCGGCGTAATGGCCAGCGCGTTTCACCATCTGTTTCCTGACTGCCACATACATGCCATCGAACTGCGCGAGGCCGTGCTATACGTGGCCCGGGAGTACTTTGATCTGCCGAGCAGCGAGCGCCTGAACGTAACCATTGCCGATGCCCGCGACGCCCTGAGCAACATCCCTGAAAGCAGTACGGATTTAATTCTGGCCGACCTGTACAGTGCAGACCGTATGAGCCCCGCACAGGCGCAACGCCAGTTTGTCGAAGGTTGCAGCCGGGCCCTGAGTGACCATGGCTGGTTGGTGTTGAACTACCATCGCTCCCCAGACCCGGAAGGGCCTTACTTCCGCCAGCTGAAAAAGCACTTTGCCGTGTTACTGGTTTTCAAGAGCAAAACCAACAACACCATCGTGTATGCCAGCAAGCAGCCCTTCGAGGCCATGCATCCGAAAGATCCCGCACTGGCCAGCCTGGAAAAGCGATTACCCATTGGTTGGAGCCAGCTAATGAGCAAAGTCAGCCGGCTTTAGCTCTATGGAATGCTCCACTGGGGCTCAGGTCCACTTTTCCTGCGGTGCCGTGTAGCCCTTGAACCCCTCTATCAGCGCTGCCGGCGTATCCGCTAACACAATCATGTCGAGGTATTGCTGCTTGACGAACCCCGACGCCACCATGGTTTTTACCATATCGAGCTGCGCGTTGTAGAAGCCTTCCACGTTATAGAATGCGCAGGGCTTTTTATGAAAACCAAGCTGCCCCCAGGTCCACACCTCGAAGATTTCTTCTAATGTGCCAATACCCCCAGGCAGGGCCACAAAACCATCGGCCAACTCTGCCATCTTCGCCTTGCGCTCATGCATGTTGTCGACAACAAAAAGCTCAGTAAGGCCCGGATGCGCCAATTCCCGGCTAACCAAATGCTGCGGAATCACGCCATAAACCTTGCCGCCACTGGCCAGCACCGCATCAGCAACAACGCCCATAAGGCCAACATGCCCACCACCAAACACAAGATCAATCCCGTTATTACCGAAGAACTCACCCAGCTCTCTGGCCTTTTCAACGTATAGCGGCTCATTACCTGAACGGGAACCACAGTAAACTGCTACTTTCATATCGTTCTGTCTCTAGCTGTGTTTCAAATAATAAATGGGCCTTCCGACCAATTGTGCGGGCTGCCCGCAGCGCGTTAGTATTATCCTCGCAGCATCCGTATCCTACCTGTAAGCCACCCCCAGTGACGACAGCCAAGCGTTTTTCCGCAAGAGCGTTTGGCTTTCATTACTTAAAGGTCTGAACGCTATGGATAACCTTCATCACATTGTGGTGGTCGGCGGCGGTGCCGGCGGCCTCGAACTTGTTACCAGCTTGGGCAAAAAGCTCGGCAAAAAGGGCAAAGCCCGCATTACGCTTGTTGATGCCGGCCTGACCCATGTGTGGAAACCCCTCCTGCACGAAGTAGCCTCTGGCTCGCTGGACGCCAACTCAAACGAAGTGAACTACCGGGCCCACGCCCGCAAACACCACTACGAATTCCAACTCGGCCGCATGAACGACCTCAACCGCCAAGCCAAAGAGCTGGTCATCGCGCCCTTTGTTGATGAGGACGGCATTGAAGTAGTACCTGAACGCCGCCTGAAGTACGACACACTGGTGATTGCCGTGGGCAGTACCGCTAACGACTTTGGCACCCCGGGCGCACAAGAGAACTGCCTGTTCCTGGACAGCCTCAAACAGGCCCGGCGCTTCCACAATCTGATGCTCAACGCCTTTCTGCGAAAAAACCACGAAGCCATGCAAGGCGGGGCTCACGCGCTCAATATAAGCATTATAGGCGCAGGCGCCACAGGTGTTGAGCTGGCTGCAGAGCTGCGAACGGCATCACGGGAACTGCCTGTATACGGCATGAACCACCTGAAAGCCTCTGATGTATCCATTACCGTAATTGAAGCCGCCGACCGCATTCTGCCCGCACTCCCGGGCCGGCTATCGGCAGCCGCCACAAAAGAGTTGGGCCGCCAGCATGTGAAAGTACTCAACGGCCAGCCCGTAAGCGAAATCCGCCCCGGCCTTGTGATACTGAAAGACGGCACCGAACTGCCCTCGGAAATGACCATCTGGGCCGCCGGCATCAAAGCGCCTGCGTTTTTGGCCAACCTTGATGGGCTCGAATCCAACCGCAGCAACCAGCTAATAGTGCACCAGACCCTGCAAACCACCCAGGATGCAGACATCTTCGCCTTTGGCGACTGCGCCGCCTGCCCACAGCCAGATTCTGACCGCCCCGTAGCGCCCCGCGCCCAGGCGGCACACCAACAGGCCGACACCCTGTTTAAAACCCTGTGCAACCGGCTGGAAGGCAAAGACGCTGTGCCCTTCGTGTACAACGACTACGGCTCGCTGATCAACTTCAGCCACTACACCGCCGTAGGCAATCTGATGGGCAACCTCTCTGGCCGTAGCATGTACATTGAAGGCAAGGTGGCGCGGCTGTTTTACGTATCGCTATACCGCATGCACCAGGTGGCGGTGCACGGTTTTCTGCGCACGGGCGTGATCTGGTTTATGGATAAGATTAGCCGGGCGATGCAGCCGAGGATGAAGTTGCATTGATTGGCTCTGGGCCAGAATCTTAAGTATCAGGTTTTTCAATAACCCAGCTTTTTGTCAATAAAATCCTGATAAAAAAGCCGCCCGAATTTGTGACTTGGACGGCTTTTTAACGTTGCAAATATTAACTCCCCGGAGTACTGTACATAAACACAGTATCCGTTAGAGGGAGCCCCCATGAAGAAGGAACTTCAAACCTCAAAAAGCGTTCTGGATGAAGGCATCGACAGAACTCTTCGTCTCAATATCCCGATTCCAAACCCGGACACGGTTACACCCGAGGACGTAATCCGCTATCGAGTGCTCGTCGCTCAAGCCTGGATACAGCGGGATATTAAATTCAACTTTTTACCCGATGACATTCCTGATTTTGCCACGATTGGAGACTATTGCGATCACAACATGTATCTGTTGGACGAAGCCCTACACGGCTCCAAAGTTGGCAGCTTTTATGAGTGGGACTGGGATGTGCAGAAAATATGCGACCACTTCAATGCCGTCGCAGATGCTCTCAGTATGTGGTTAGCATCAGGTCGAAAAGGAAGCGCTGCCGACTACATTGATATCGAAGCTTCGTTCAACTGAGAAAACTCATGGCCGAGCTGGGCTGGTTTCACCAAAACAGCTCGGCCCAGTAATCCAGCTTGATAGATCGTCGATGACTGGCGTAAGGGATTCAGCGCGTGCGTTCTTTATTGAACACTCCCACAGAATGAAAACCCGCCAGCCTCGTTCCAGCAGTGTTTCGATGTTTTTGCGGTCACGCTCCTGATTAGCTCCAATTTTTGAACGCCAGAACTCAGGCCGGGTTTTAGGCCATTTGAACAGGTGACAACTGTGGCCGTGCCAAAAACACCCATTGATGAAAACCACGGCGTTGTAGCGCGGAAGCGTGATGTCTGGCTTCCCTGCAAGATCCTTGCGATGAAGCCGGTATCGAAATCCCTTGGCATGCAGGGCTTGTCGAACAACAAGCTCCGGCTTGGTGTTTTTGCCGCGGATTCCGGACATCATTCGTGAGCGTGTTTGCTTATCAACAATGTCAGCCATGTGTCCATTTAAACATGGAATTCATTCAAAGGTCTGGCTGCTGAAGCGCCATTAAAGGGCGCTCGAGGCCATTCAAGGGTAAGCTTGCCGCCAATCATATTTTTCGCATATCAATGCGGTAACTGTTTTTGGGGACTCATGGCAGACTGCACATCAGATGGAAATTTCTGAAGATCCCGCAGCAGCCTTGTTCCGTTAAAATTCTTGATTTCTCGCTGCTCTGAACCTAGTTGGTTCAGAAGATTGCGCGGCATATAGATCGCAAGAAACCCCCGGTAAAGATAGGAGTTGCATCTTTCGAGCCCCCACTCCCCCGGGTCGTCAAACAATCCCCACCCAAGCGTTGGAGTCAAAATGCTTCCTGTGCCACTTGCAATCAAGCGTTCCTTTGCCTTGAAGCTCTTGATGGAAACCGCGATATCGTATGGATGGCCCGGTAACAAAATATCACCAACCCACTGCCATGCTTTACCAAATGGCCTGATTTGTATTTCAGGAACTTCTGTCAGCCCGAGTTTGCAAAGGCGCTCAGATATCGTTCCTGTTGTTCCCGGCGGGATTTTTGACTTCGCATTCAACCTGTCCAGGTAACTCACTATATCCTCGATCTTTTTGTATTTGTCGCTGTCGCACAAGCCCGAGATATTGAGATGCTCGTATGCTTGACCCAACAACTCGTCGGCTTTTGTCATTGCTGCTCCGAATCGTTTGTCTGGCAAAAAATATTCAATATATGCCGCATTCCACCCCAACAGGCGGTAGGTGCGCTGGCCGTGATAGAAATTGCAAACGCCACTTTATCGAAAATTTTCGCCCCCACTGGACACTGTATGTTTAAACAGTATTATTACATGAAAGTCTCTTGGCTTCCGGAGTTTTGCTGACTAATTCAAGAAAATTCCTGGATAGACTAGCCAAGACTGGCTAATATGGAACGATTGAGTGACAAACCGTCACAGGTTTGACCCAGAATGGAGCGGATAATGAAAGACGAAGAGGGTCTGACTCTTATAAATCAATTACTTGAAATCTATGACCAGCGCTTTATTGCTGAAACTCTCAACAAACTGGGCTTTGATTCATGGTGTCGCGAAACCATCAATCGCTGGGTCAGAGGCAAGGTAGACAGAAAACTCAGTCACGGTGAATTTGAACATCTTCAGGCGCTGCTGCCGAAACCTTTTCAAAAATCTGGTCACGAGTTCCGATTTGTGGACCTCTTTGCCGGAATCGGGGGCATCAGGAGAGGATTTGAAGAAGTTGGTGGCAAATGCGTGTTTACCAGCGAGTGGAACAAGTACGCTGTGCGCACCTACAAGGCAAATCATTTCAGTGACGACGAACATATTTTCAATGAAGATATCCGCGAAGTTACTCTTTCGGATCGCCCCGAGGTTTCAGAGGACGAGGCCTATGCCCATATCGATAAGCTTGTTCCTGACCACGATGTTCTCCTGGCAGGCTTTCCCTGCCAGCCCTTTTCCATCGCGGGTGTGTCCAAAAAGAACTCTCTGGGGAGAGCTCACGGCTTCGAATGCAATACCCAAGGCACACTCTTCTTTGATGTTGCACGTATTATTCAGGCCAAGCGGCCAGCCGCATTTCTACTGGAGAATGTGAAAAATCTGAAGAGCCACGATAAAGGGAAAACCTTCAAGATAATTCTGGAAACACTTGATGAACTGGGCTACGAAGTTGCAGACGCTAGCTATGACGGAGCCCGCGACCCGAAAGTAATTGATGCCAAGAACTTTGTCCCCCAGCACAGAGAACGTATCGTTTTGGTTGGTTTCCGTAGGGATCTTGATGTTCACCAAGGGTTTACTCTGCGTGACATCAGTAAACACTTTCCTGACCGTGTGCCCTCATTTGGCGAAATCCTCGATTCGGAAGCTGAAGTGGATAGCAAGTATGTTCTATCGCCCAAGCTCTGGAAATACCTCTATGACTACGCCGCCAAACACAAGGCAAAAGGAAATGGTTTCGGGTTTGGCCTTACCGGATCCGGGGATGTAGCAAGAACCTTATCTGCGCGGTACTACAAAGATGGTTCAGAAGTTCTTGTAGATCGCGGGTGGGATACGGATGCCGGTTTTGACGATATGATCAATCAAGCAAACAGACCAAGACGCCTAACTCCGGCCGAATGCGCCAGGTTGATGGGATTTGACCAACCCGGGGAATCGACTTTCAAGATTCCTGTTTCCGATACGCAGGCCTATAAGCAGTTCGGAAACTCCGTCGCCGTTCCGGTTTTTCGGGCAGTGGCGAAGATGATGAAACCTTATGTTCTCGAATCCATTCTCAGAAATGAGGGGCGCAGAACTGAAGCTGCCTGAGGGCTGCGGACGGCCTGATCAACTGTAGCTACGACATGCCGGCGTATTGAACAGGGGTAACTAGATGCTCGATTCTGTTAGTGAGATATTTGAGGGTGCAGCTGCCAAATACCTGAGTGTTGTAGATTCAGATTCATCGCGGTCAAACCAACACGAAATAGGCGGGCTACCTAGTGTTGGCTTCAAGCGCTACCTCGGCACCCCCGGCAAATCCGATGAATATCGATTTCCCAGTCTTATGGCATATCTCACTGACGAGGAAGAAGCTGAGCTGTGTCAGGATTCGGTTACGTGGTACGACTCACGGAGAAAAAACCCCAAGCGTTCACCCGAGTACCGTCTATATTACAAATCGAACGCTGTAACAGACCAGATTCAGCCAACCGATTTTTTCCTCGTGGCGAAAAAGCGCGATGGAAGCCTGCTTCTTCTTTTTACTCCTGCGGGCTCATCAGTGGAATTCCAGTTACGGCACCTTTTCGGGTTATCAGATGTCGACAAGGATTTCACTTCAGCGTCCATGCCGACACAGACTCTTATCCTCCCGATAAAGATGCTGTTGGAAGACCTTGGTGTGCAGGCATTCGACGAGACTGAGGCTCAAAATGACCTTGATATGCTTCTTGCCAGATTCCCTGACAAACTTCCGAAAACATCGGAATTCTCAGCTGTTGCCAGAGAGGTCACCAACTTCGATTGCGTTACTGATCCTGATGTAGCCTTACTGGGCTGGATGGAGCGCGAGGAAGCGCTTTTCAGGGCCTACGAGCGGCATATAGTGTCTGAGAGACTGCGCTTCGGTTTTGGCCCTGCTGGTGACGACGTTGACGAGTTCATCACGTTTTCATTGAGCGTTCAGAACCGCAGGAAATCTCGCGTTGGTCATGCGTTTGAGAATCACCTAGGCTTTGTCTTTTGCGAGCACAGGCTTCCTTTTGAGAAAGGAGGAGGCTCCCGTGTAACCGAAAACAAAGCCAAACCTGACTTCCTTTTCCCTGATTTTAAGGCGTACCACGACTCTTCTTACCCGATAAGTAAGATCTTTCTTTTAGGCGCCAAAACAACTTGTAAAGATCGCTGGCGACAAGTTCTATCAGAGGGTGACCGTCTGGATCGGAAATTCCTAGTAACACTCGAGGCGGGTATCAGCACTACTCAGACTGACGAAATGAGAGCTAAAAACCTGCAACTGGTAATACCCACAGGTGTTCATGGAAGCTTCAACGAGGATCAGAAGCGCTGGCTGTACTCTATGTCCGATTTTATTGAGAAGGTGAGAGCAGTTCACAGTAGTAGTTGAGGCTAGCAGTTTCCTGGGCAATGTAGCGCTTGGGGCAACACTCCTCCTGTGAATGAGATTTAAGGGGCACGGAATCCATTAGAGGCTCCTAAATCCCTGAGGAAAATAACTTGCTCAGGCCGGCCACCGCTAATTAATTTACCCAGTGATTTCCGGCGCTTATGAAAAACCCCATTCACCCAATACTCATCCCGCCCCGGCCTGCGATCTGCAGTCTGCCAAGTGGTTATCTTCTCAAGCCCGGGTAATGCACCTGCCCAGCGTTCAAGCTGAGCCTCTGTTGCATCGGTAAAGTGCCGGCCATTGTGTTCGCGCTGCCCTTCTCCTCTTTTGAAACTCAGGTATAAAACGCCGCCTGGCTTCATGGCTTGCCATAGTTGGGAGAGTGCTTGGGGTATCTGCTGCTGGGGGAGGTGGAGCAAGCTGGCGCAGGCCCAGATGCCATCGTAGGCCTGATGTTCAGTAACCTGGCTAAATGTGCGAACAGAAACCGGGTGGCTTATGGCTTTGGTTGCCAGGGCAGCCAGTTTTTCGGAGGCATCAAACGCCGTAACGCGGTAGCCATGGGCCAGAAACTCCCGGGAGTCCCGCCCTGAGCCACAGCCTGCGTCCAGAATGTGTGCGTTTTCAGGGAGGTGTGGCAAAAATGCATCGTACAGTGCGGACATATCTACATGCAGCGTTTCGTCTATAAACTGCTGAGCGTGCGCGTTGTAGTAGGCAACCGATTGGCTCATGCCGAGAAGCGCCCTTTTGATTATCAACGAAGATCAGTGCACGACCAGTCTAGTCGTCGGTATTGGAAATTGGCAGGTCATGCTCACTGATAAAATACCGGTTCTTGCCCGCTCGCTTCGCTTCATACATGGCTGCATCGGCACTTTGCATAAGGCCTTCGTTGGTAATTCCAGCACCGCGAGCAACCACAATTCCAATACTCACACTCACCCGAGCAACCCCTTCGGGCATATAAACGGGCGCTGCAACTGCCTGAATAATCTTTTCAGCCACTGTTGTGGCATTTTCCGGTGAGGAGACTTCCGGTAGCAATACGATGAACTCGTCTCCACCCATACGCGCCACTGTGTCTGTCTCACGAATGCTGCTCTGCAGCCTCGCCCCGATTTCTTTTAAAAGGCTATCACCAGCATCGTGGCCAAGGGTGTCGTTCACTTCTTTAAAGTGGTCAAGATCAAGGAACATCAGCCCAAGATAGCGGGAATGACGCCTTGAGAGCGCAATAGCCAGGCTCAACCGATCGTCCAAAGCTCGCCGGTTGGGAAGGTCAGTCAAAATATCCTGATACGCGAGTGTGTGAATTTTCTCCTGGTACTTTTTCATCTCGGAGAAATCCTGGAATGAGATCACCACCCCCTCATCGCCAGTATCGCTGGTTAGCGGAGCAGCATTCAGGATCACCGGAATGGTGGCATTGTCTTTTCGGCGAAACTCCTCGTCTTTACTGCGGTATAGCTCGCGGGTATTCATCACGTTGAGGATGGAACAGCTGGTTTCATCTCCCTCATGCACGTGGAATACATCGTGCCCTTGTTTGGTGACGATTTCCTCAGAGCTCCAGCCCAAAATTCGCTCAGCTTCCGGGTTGATATAGGTAACAACACCCTCGCTATCCATAACGATCAGGCCATCTCCAAGCACGCTGGAGATTTTCCAGAAGCGCCGGGCCTGCTGTGCGTTTTCGCGCCTTAGCTGGCGGCGATTGTGGAGGGAAAACTGGAAATAGAACGTCACCACTAATATCAGCACCACACCAATCAGGTAAAAACCAACTACCCATGGGTGCGTAAAAAGTGCGTTCGTCGGTAGTGTGCTTGAGGGTAAAAACGACACAGCCTTCCATACGTAACTCTCACCTTCTGCTGATGAATCCAGCCCCAGAAGCGGGTGAACAGTTTCAAACACAAAGAGACCTGCCGGTGTATCAACATGGCCCTTTTCTGTTTGTGATATGTACTCCCATGCTTGCGGATAATCTCGCTGAAATGCAGAAGGCAAGCCAAACATGAAGCCCCACTCGTCGTTTTCATCCGGAGCAGATAGCACGCCACCCTCGCTGTTAAGCAAAAATGCCGGGTAGGTTTCCCCCATGCTCTGCCTGAAGGTGTCCAGAAGCGACTGGCCTAGCATATTGAGAATTACAGTACCTTGCTTTTGGCCACCATCACCAAACACTGGTACACCAAACCGAACCATAGGCAGGTAGGGGGATTCGACCTGGCCGTTCTCAACATTCAAATCGAGAGGGGATACGTACACATTGCCCTCAGGCATGGCCAAGGTGCCAGTGAAATAGTAACGGGTGCCTTTAGACTGCAGTTGGCCATCAGGGGTAGTTACGCTGCTACCGGATGAATAATCCAGCCGAACCAACTCAGTTCCATCAACGTCGAGAAAGCGAATCTGGTTATAGATTGATTTTTGCTCGAGCAGGACACGAAACACCTGCTTAAGCCGCACTTTGTCAATGTCAGAGCGGGATTGATTGAACGCCTCGGTCGCTGGCAGTTTTGACACTGTGCGCAGGTCATTCGCCGCGTAATCATAGATTTGGGTGAGTAGCCCGGAGGTGAGCTTAACTTTGGCCTGCTCAGCAGTTTTTATATCCGCGAGTTGTTCGCTTGCCTGATACGTTAATGCACCGTAAACAATAGAGGTAAATACCACTGCGCAGAGAAGGCCCGTGATCAAGGCCGATTTAACATACCCTTGTTCTTTTATTCCAATATCTGACATGTGTTTCCAAAAGTGCTTTATTAAAAAGAATGGAAGGGCTGACTCAGTAATCTCAATCGTTCTCTTCGGGATCAAGCGCTGGTGAAGTAGCGGCTACAATCAAACCGTCCCTCACAAAATCCTGCAAAACAATACCATAGGTGCCATCCGGCACCTCTTTGGATATATGAAAAACCTGATCTCTCTCGTCTGTTGGGCCGGTTTTCAGGTCCAGCATCCTGGCCGGTGTCACTGGTAATTTATGGGCGTTCCGTACCATCAATACCTTGGGTTTGAGCTTATGGTCAGGATCACTCTCTACTACTATCCCTACCTCTCCATTCATCATTTCAACAATGGAGCCAGGTGGGTATATCCCTATCATCTGGATAAACGCATCGGCCAGTTCCGCATCAAACTGAGTTCCGCGATTCTTGTGAATAATTTCTAACGCATGCATGGATGCCAGGGCTTTTTGGTACACCCGCTTACTGGTGATTGCATCGTAGGTGTCTACCAATGAAATGATCTTCGCAAAATAAGGGATTTTTTCAGCCGGCAGGCCCCGCGGGTACCCTTGGCCATCCACTCGTTCATGATGAGAAAAGGCAACATCCACGGCGGAATGCAGCGCAGCGCCCGTGCTCATCAGTATGGTTCGGCCATGAACTGCGTGGTTTTTCATCAAATCAAATTCGTCGGCGGTCAGGCGCCCTGGTTTGTTCAGAACTTCGTTCGGTATTTTGGTTTTACCCACATCGTGCAGCAGGCCGCACAACGCCAGGTTCTGAATTTCACCCTTTATCATGCCCAGTGATTTGCCAAACGCAGCCGCCAGTATGGACACGTTGATGCAATGCTCTGCGGTGTATTCATCCTGGTTTTTGATTCTGGTGAGCAGCATCAAGGCGTTCTCATTACGTAGAACGCTCTCCACACAACTGTTCACAACCGCTCGCGCGTTGTTGATGTCCAGAGCACGGCTTACCCGCAAGCCAGACATGATGGATTTGGCCGTATCTTGAGCCTCTTCAAATCGCATGCTGACGGTTTGAAGCTCACGGCCCACACTCACTTGATTAATATAGGAAACCCGCTTTCTCGGAATAACCCGAGCCGAGCCGGGTTGCGGTGTTTTTGCCTGTTGTTTTTTGCTTTTGAAAAAACCGGTAAGGCGATTGGAGCCGGGCTTTTTTTCTATGGGCTCGCGGTGTCTTTCAGCCACGCCCTGTATAAACACATACTCACACTGGCGGCGCACAGCGTGCAGCTGTGTCATATCGTTGATGATAAACCCCTGAACCAGGAAGTCTGTGTCTTCCCAGGGTCTATCCAGTCGGATGACGTGCATTCCGACTTCCAGGTCAGCGACATCGACCTGGGTTTCAATAAGCTCAACGTATGTGCCGCGCATGAGTTTTTCTCAAATGTGAGATTTCCAACATCAACGCCAGGCAGTTTATAAGTAAAACGTGCTTTGGGTCTGTTAAAAACGGTTAAAACCTGTACAGTTTCACGCTATACCTCCACAGCAGGCTCGAGTTTGTCGACTGTCAACTTCGCCAGAATAGACAACTCATCCGGGCGCTGGTTGGCATAGGCAATGATTTGCTGCTTCATGCTACGGGCCCAGAATTTTTGAAGGTGATCGGCGGCTATATCGGTTACCTTTTCGTCGTCACCGTGGTGCAAGTTGTTGGCGATTATCTGGTCGAGCATCTTAATCAGGTTGTTCAACTGCTGATCACTCACAACTCTCTCTCCTGAGCCTTTTCATCGCCACGGGCATAGATTACGTGGCGGCCGGGGCGAGCAAATCCGATAAGGTTCATGCCACTTTTTTCGGCTTCGCGAATGGCCAAAGCAGTCGGGGCGGATACTGCCACCAGGCTGCCTATGCCCACGTTGGCGCTTTTCTGCACCATTTCAAAGCTGGCACGGCTGGAGATCAGTGCAAAGCCTTCACTGAAGGCTTGTTCGCCATGCTCCCGTAGCCGGGCGCCAATCAGTTTATCCAACGCGTTATGCCGGCCTACGTCTTCCCGAACCATTACAATCCTGCCCCGGGAATCGCACCAGGCTGCGCCATGGGTAGCGCCCGTTTTCAGTTGGAGCGGTTGGTGTTTTTTCAGGTTTTTCAGTGCTTTCTGAACGGCCTCGTCACTGGGCAGCGGCGTCGATACCACCTTTTCAGGCGTTCTCACCACATGAGCGAGCGATTCTGTACCGCAGAGCCCACAACCGGTTCGGCCAGCCATATTGCGGCGCTGCTCCCGCAAGCGGGCATAGCAATCGCCGGCGATGTGCATCTGCACTTCTATGCCGTCTTCACCCGGCTTTATCTCAATACTGAACAGCTGGTCCGGCCGCTGCAAGATGCCTTCGCTCAGGCTGAAGCCCAGGGCAAAGTCCTCAAGATCACAGGGCGAAGCCATCATCACCGCATGGGACACTCCGTTGTACACCATAGCCACGGGTACTTCTTCCGCAACCAGATCGTGGGAGCGCGCGCCCTCGATACCGCCACGCACATTTACCCAGGCCTCGCTCACTGCTGGTGGCGAGGTTTTGCCAGGTGAATCAGCCACAGCCGCTGGCCTCTGATTACTTGAGAGTATTTGCATGGCTATTTTCCTGCTTACTCATGGCCGGTTTCAGCAGTGCCTGCTGGCGCTTGTCGAAATCCACAAAATCCCGTTGCCAATCCGATGGCTGGGACACTTTTTCTACCTGAACGGCGGTTACCTTGTATTCCGGGCAGTTGGTGGCCCAATCGGAGTTGTCGGTGGTTACCACGTTGGCACCGCTGCTTGGGTGATGGAAGGTGGTGTAAACCACGCCCGGCAACATTCGGGTACTCACTTTTGCTCGCAGCACTGTATGGCCAACGCGGCTGCTGATACCCAGCCAGTCACCGTCTTTTACGCCGCGCAGTTCTGCATCGCTGGGGTGCAGCTCCAGCACGTCTTCTTCATGCCAGTCGCTGTTGCTTGTGCGACGGGTTTGGGCGCCAACGTTGTACTGGGACAGGATTCGCCCTGTCGTCAGCAGCAACGGGAAGCGGCGGCTTGCACGCTCTTCGGTTGCCAGGTACTCGGTTACCGCAAACCGACCCTTGCCGATGGGGAAGTCCGCCATGTGCATGGTGGGCGTACCATCCGGGTGCTCATCGTTGCAGGGCCACTGAATGCTGCCCAGCCGTTCCAGCTTGTCGTAATTCACGCCGGTGAACGTGGGGGTTAATGAGGCGATTTCATCCATGATTTCGGATGGATGGTTGTAATGCATGGGGTAACCCAGCGCATTGGACAACGCCATGGTCACTTCCCAATCTTCCATGCCGGCAACCGGCTCCATTACTTTGCGCACTCGGTTGATGCGGCGCTCCGCGTTGGTAAACGTGCCGTTCTTTTCAAGGAAGGTGGAACCCGGCAGCAACACATGGGCAAACTTGGCGGTTTCGTTCAGGAAGATATCCTGCACAATCAGGCAGTCCAGAGCTTTCAGCGCCGCTTCCACATGCTGGGTGTTGGGGTCTGACTGGGCAATATCCTCGCCCTGCACATACAGCGCCTTGAAGCTGCCAGCGATGGCGGCGTCAAACATATTCGGAATGCGCAGCCCCGGTTCGTTATCGATGGGCACACCCCATACAGCTTCGAAGCGCTCACGCACGGCTTGATCGTTCACATGCTGGTAGCCCGGCAACTCATGGGGAAAGGAGCCCATATCGCAGGAACCCTGCACGTTATTCTGCCCGCGCAGCGGGTTTACACCACCGCCTTCTTTGCCGATGTTGCCGGTGGCCAGCGCCAGGTTGGCAATGCCCATCACCATGGTGGAGCCCTGGCTGTGTTCGGTTACACCCAGCCCGTAGTAGATGGCTCCGTTATTTGCCTGCGCATACAGGCGGGCGGCTTCGCGCACTTTGCTTGCAGGTACGCCAGTAACCGCTTCCATGGCTTCGGGGGAATTCCGCTCTTCCGCAATAAAGGCTCGCCAGGTGTTGTAGGCCTCCGTATCACAACGGCTATTTATGAACGCCTGATCTTCCAGGCCTTCAGTCACAATCACATGGGCCAGCGCGTTCACTATGGCCACGTTAGTGCCGGGACGCAGTGGCAGGTGCAGGCCTTTCTCGGCATTGGGCGTGTGGACTAAATCGATTCTGCGCGGATCGATTACGATCAACTTGGCACCCTGGCGCAAACGCTTGCGCATCAGCGAGCCAAATACCGGGTGGGCATCGGTTGGGTTGGCGCCAATCACCATGATGGTGTCGGCCTTCATCACCGAATCGAAGGTTTGAGTGCCGGCGGATTCGCCCAAGGTGGTTTTCAGACCATAACCAGTAGGGGAATGGCATACCCGAGCACAGGTATCTGTATTGTTGTTACCAAAGGCAGCCCGCACCAGCTTCTGCACCAGATAGGTTTCTTCGTTAGTGCAGCGAGAGGAGGTAATGCCACCAATGCTTTCACGGCCGTATTGGGTCTGAGTGTCTTTGAGTTTTTTCGCCGCGAACGCCAGGGCTTCGTCCCAGGGCACCACTTTCCAGGGGTCGTTAATGGAATCGCGAATCATCGGCTCGCGAATGCGATCCTCGTGGGTGGCGTAGCCGAAGGCAAACCGGCCTTTTACACAAGAATGGCCGTGGTTGGCTTCGCCGCCTTTGTAAGGAACCATGCGCACCACCTGGTCGCCTTTCATCTCAGCCTTGAACGAACAGCCAACTCCGCAGTATGCGCAGGTGGTGACTATGCTGTGCTCGGGCTGGCCGGCGTCGATCACGCTTTTTTCCATCAGTGTGGACGTAGGACAAGCCTGCACACAGGCGCCACAAGACACACACTCGGAATCCATAAACGGGTCGTTCTGGCTGGCGACCACTTTGGAATCAAAGCCGCGGCCTTCTATGGTCAGCGCAAAGGTGCCTTGCACCTCGTCGCAGGCTCGCACGCAGCGTGAGCAGACAATGCACTTGCTGGGATCGAAGCTGAAATAAGGGTTGGAGCTGTCGGTTTCCGCATCCAGATGGTTCTCGCCCTCAAACCCGTAACGCACTTCCCGCAGGCCTACTACGCCGGCCACATCTTGCAGCTCACAATTGCCGTTGGCGGGGCAGGTAAGGCAATCCAGCGGGTGATCGGAGATGTACAGCTCCATGATGTTGCGGCGCAGTTTCGCCAGCTTGCCGGTCTGGGTGGTAACGGCCATGCCTTCCGCCACAGGCGTAGTGCAGGAGGCCGGGTAACCGCGGCGGCCTTCGATCTCTACCGCGCACAGGCGGCAGGAGCCAAAGGCTTCCAGATTGTCTGAAGCACACAGCTTGGGGATATTGATGCCGGCCAATGCCGCTGCGCGTAATACCGAGGTGCCTTCGGGAACCGTGATATCACCACCATCCACCGATATGGAAACCAACTCTTCTGAGAGGCTGGGCGGTGTGCCCAGATCCCTGGAAAAAGAGTCAAAATCAGGGTTCAGGCCGTTTTTGCCGGGCTCGTAGCTTTGGGTGCTGGGATCGTAGTAATGCAACATATCAAGCCTCCACCTGGCGCGGACTGGCCATCAGGTCTTCTGGAAAGTATTTCATAACGCTCTGTACCGGGAAGGGGGTCATGCCACCCATGGCGCAGAGGGAACCGTCCACCATGGTTTCACACAGGTCTTCCAGCAATTCCAGATTGCTGTTCTGGTTCTCACCCGCACGGATGCGGTCAATCACTTCCACACCACGCACCGAACCGATTCGGCATGGGGTGCATTTGCCACAGGATTCAACAGCGCAGAACTCCATGGCAAAACGGGCTTGTTCGCCCATATCCACGGTGTCATCAAACACCACCACGCCGCCGTGGCCAATACCGGCGCTGAGTGCGGCGAAGGCTTCATAATCCATGGGAGTGTCCCATTGGCTTTCCGGCATGTAGGCCATGAGCGGCCCCCCCACCTGCACAGCTTTCATTGGCCGGCCGGTAAAGGTGCCTGCGCCAAAGTCTTCCAGCACGGCGCGCAAGGTAACGCCGAAGGCCAATTCAATCAGGCCTCCCTGTTTGATATTGCCCGCCAGCTGAATTGGCAGGGTGCCCAGTGAGCGGCCCATGCCGTAATCGGCGTAGGCTTTGCCGCCGTTAGCCATTATGTAGGGTACCGCCGCCAGCGAGAGCACGTTGTTGACCACTGTGGGCTGGCCGAACAGGCCTTTGATGGCGGGTAGTGGCGGCTTGGAACGCACCAGCCCGCGCTTGCCTTCCAGGCTTTCCAGTAGTGAGGTTTCTTCACCACAGATATAAGCGCCTGCACCGAGGCGCACTTCAAGGTGAAAGGGGCGACCACTACCGCAGACGTTTTCGCCAAGATAGCCTTGAGCCTCGGCCCTGCGGATAGCTTCGTTCAGCATTGTTTCCGACAGCAGGTATTCCGAGCGCAGGTAGATAAAGCCGAGAGTAGCGCCCACTGCTAATCCGGCAATAGCCATGCCCTCAATCAGCATGTAGGGGTCGCACTCCATCACCAGGCGGTCAGCAAAGGTGCCGGAATCGCCTTCGTCGGCGTTACACACCACGTATTTTTGCTGATTATGTGGTTCATCTAGCACGGTTTGCCATTTAATGCCCGCCGGGAATGCCGCGCCACCACGACCACGGAGGCCAGAGGCTTTTACTTCGTCCACAATGTTCTGGGGTGTCAGCGCAGCGGCTTTCTTCAAGCCGGCGAAGCCGCCAAGGGCAATGTAATCGTCAATACAGATGGGATCGGTGATGCCTATGCGGGCAAAGGTCAGGCGCTGCTGTTGCGCAAGGTATGGGTGCTTTTCGATATCGCCCAGATGCAGTGGGTGATCCGGTTTGCCTTCAAACAAGCCAGCAGCTGCTAACTCTTCTACTTGCTCCGGCTCTACCGGGCCATAAGCCACTCGGCCCTCGGGTGTTTGTACCTCCACCAAGGGTTCCAACCAGAAGAGCCCGCGGGAACCATTGCGCACCAGGTTTATTTCCTGGCCCTGCGCCGCGGCTGCGTGCTTTAGTTCTTGCGCTACACGGTCGGCGCCCAGAGAAAGAGCTGTGGTATCGCAGGGGACATACACTGTTATTGTCATGGAATTTGCTCCTGCTTTCATTTTAGCTGCAAAACAGACGTGGTGAGTCTGTCCGCCAGCTGGTCGAACTTTTGGGGGGTCATTCGGCCGATCGTTTCATTGTTTACGCGAATAGAGGGGCCGCAGGCGCAGTTGCCCAAGCAATACACCGGCTCAAGCGTGAACTCGTTGTCCGCTGTGGTTTGGTGGTAGTCCACACCCAGCTTTTCCTGAACATGTCGTTCAAATGCGCGGCCACCCCGAGCCTGACAGGCTTCCGCACGGCAGACTTCCAGCAGGTTGCTGCCGGCCGGGCGGGTGCGAAAGTGGTGATAAAAGCTGATAACCCCGTGAATATCGGCGCGGCTCTGCTGCAGCATTTCAGCAATAATGGACACAGCGCCCTCTGGCACATAGCCAATGCGGTTCTGTATGGCATGCAGAATGGGTAAAAGCGCACCTGGCTTATGCTGCAGGGCTGCGACTTCCTGGCGAATGATGTCAGGGCTCCAGTCCTCGGGCACGGTCATCACCGGCGCGTTATGGTTGGTGTTCTCTGACATATGCATAATCGTTCCTACCTGTTTTTATTCTGATACAGTAATCAAGCTCTCTTCAGGCAAATTAGCACTCCCCGCACAGCTAAGGAATATGAACGCAAATGCATAACAAGAAACTGGATATAGCCCCTGCGTGGGTGTTTCGCACCGACACCGATGAATTCTTTGAACCGGTTCTGTTTCGTTTGCTGGAAAGCATCCGCGATACCGGCAAGCTAACGGTTGCGGCAGCGGCTGCCGGGGTGTCGTACCGACATGCGTGGAACCTCCTGAACCGGGCTGCGGATATTCTGGGCTTGCCGCTTGTGATTATGCGCAAAGGGCACGGCAGCCAGCTCTCTGCGTTGGGGGAAACTCTGCTGTGGGCCGAACACCGGGTAAAAGCCCGGCTGGGGCCTCAAATCGATAGCATGGCAGCAGAGTTGAATGATCAGGTTCAGCAACTACTGGCCGGGGCACAACCCACTCTGCGCCTGCATGCCAGCCATGGGTATTCGGTTGCGCTCTTGCCTGAGTTCTCCCAACAGATAAACATCAACCTGCAGTACAGGAACCCGGAAGAAGCACTTACTGCGCTAAACCGTGGCGAATGTGATGTAGCGAGCTTTCACTTGCCAACGTGCCCGGCGCTTGCCCGGCAAATTATCAGCCACTATCGAAAACATCTAAGCGGGAACAACTTGCGGCTGATTCGCTTTGTTACCCGTCGCGAAGGGCTGATGATGCGTAAAGGTGAGCACGAAAACATTCGCACCTTGAAGGATCTGAGCGAATCTGGCCTCAGCTTTGTGAGCCGGGACCGCCACTCAGGCACTCGTATCCTCTTTAATTTGTTGCTGAAGCAACAGGGGCTTGCCGAGCGAAGCATCAATCGCACGCCCCAGCAGGAGTTTACCCACACAGCTATCGCGGCCTTTGTGGCTTCGGGTATGGCAGAGGTGGGCTTTGGTGTGCAGGCGGCGGCGGAGCAGTTCAATCTGAACTTTATTGAATTGGCGTGTGAGCACTACATGTTGATCTACCGTCAGGATCGCTTACCGGCTGCCACACTGGAATACCTGACCACATCAATGAAATCCCCGGCGCTGATAGATCGTATCAACACGGTGCCGGGTTATGAGCCAGACAACCTTGGCGAAATCACTACCTTTGACGCACTGACTACTCGGTAACATTGAGGAACACTCTTACTTGTCTATCGGACTCGCGATGGGCAAACTTGGACTAGCCCACTCGCGCTTCCGCCATTTCCCGGCAAGCAGTCACATACGGAGTTCTGATGGATCCAATGCTCACCCTGGTCGGTGCTCTGATGCTTGTCATCAGCATCCTGTTGAGCCCGCTTTCCAGCCGGGTAGGCATGCCGGTCCTGCTTGTTTTCCTTGCGGTGGGCATGATGATGGGCAAAGACGGCCCGGGCGGCATCGAATTCGATGATTTCCAACTTTCCTTCCTTGTAGCCAGCCTGGCGCTCGGCGTTATCCTGCTTGATGGCGGCATGCGAACCCGGGCTGAAACCTTCCGCGTTGGCCTGAAACCCGCCATGTTGCTAGCTACGGTCGGTGTTGCCATAACAGCACTGGGGGCGGCGCTTGTCGCCTGGCTTGTGTTCGATTTGAGCTGGATGACCGCATTGCTGGTGGGCGCCATCATTTCATCCACCGACGCGGCTGCCGTATTTTCGTTGCTGCAGGGGCGCGGACTGCACCTGAATGAGCGGGTGAGTGCCACTCTGGAAATCGAATCCGGTAGTAACGATCCCATGGCGATCTTCCTGACGCTAATGATGGTTACCCTGATTGCCAGCGACGGCGATCACGCCATTCAGGATTCACTGATTCTGTTGTTCAAGCAGTTCAGCATTGGTGGGATTGGCGGCGTCCTTGGCGGCTTTCTGATTTCCGAGCTGACCAACCGCATTCGCCTGATGCCATCACTCTATCCACTGCTGGTAGTAGCCGCAGGCATTCTGTTGTTCTCCGTTATTAACCTGTTGGGCGGCAGCGGATTTTTGGCAATCTATCTTTGCGGCGTGGTGATCGGCAACCGCAAGGTTCGGATGATGCCGATGATTCTGCAGGTGCACGACGGCCTGGCCTGGCTGGCTCAGCTTTGCCTGTTCCTGATTCTGGGGCTTCTGGTGAACCCCTCCGACCTGCTGCCACTGGCGGGCGCGGGCCTGGTACTGGCGTTGGCAATGATTTTCGTGATCCGGCCGGTCACTGTTCTGGCGACGCTCTGGCCCTTCGGCTTTAACCGCCGGGAGCTGGGCTTTATCAGCTGGGTGGGTTTGCGAGGTGCCGTGCCGATCGTGCTGGCACTATTCCCGATCATAGCCGGCCTACCGGAAGCACAACTGGTGTTCCATGCGGCTTTCTTTATTGTTCTGGTTTCTTTGTTGGTTCAGGGCACCACAATAACACCGCTTGCGCGCCTGTTGCGTCTGGAAATCCCGGCAAATGGTGAGCCTTTTCGCCGTTTGCCCCTGGACGCCCCTGCGGCGGGCGACCACGAATTGATGCTGTTCCCGTTGCGAGGCGAGAACTGGGAAACCCCAAGGTTGCTGAGCCAACTGCGCTTCCCTGAAAACACGGCTGTTGCCGGCGTATTCCGCAACCGGGTGTGTCTACAGCCAAAAGCTGATCTGGAGGTATCCAGTGGCGACATGGTGGCCATGTTTGCCACGCCCAGCGTGCTGAAAGAACTGGGCAAAGCACTGAGCGGCCGTCACACGCCGAAGTATCTTGCGGAAAGAGCTTTTTTTGGGGACTTTGTGCTGAACGGCGATGCGCTGCTTGGTGATGTAGAGCAAGTGTACGGCATCGCATTTGATGAGTTGGCGCCCGAGTTGTCACTGGCTGAATGTTTTGCCAAGCGCACCAAGGGTCATCCGGTTGTTGGCGATACCGTTGTTTTGGGGCCAGTCACTCTGGTGGCAAGGGCAACCGAAGCCGACCAGGTTACCAAGGTGGGTTTAAAAATGGATAAGTCACAAAACGTGTGATCTATGCACGGGATAGCTATAAAAGTTAACAAAACCCCTTAACATCCCCAGGGGCGGTTATGTTATAAACTGAACTGCATAAAGATTAATCATTGGTAAGTTTAGTATATGGCTATTCCCCGCTTATTAACCCGGTGTTTTCTGGCACTTTTTATTACGGCATGCTTTCCGGCCTATGGCACAGAGTTGCTGGCCAGAGCCGACACCTACATGCCGGTCATTGAGGACTCTCCAGGCGATTCCCTAGTGGTTAACAAGGTCTTGGTGAAGAAAGGACAACGGCGGCTCTTCCTGATGAATGGGGAAGAGATTGTGCGCAGTTACCGCATATCACTGGGAGACAACCCCAAGGGCCATAAGCTCTATGAAGGCGACGAGCGCACTCCCGAAGGCGACTACACGCTGGATTGGCGCAACTCGGGCAGCGACTTTTACAAATCCATTCACATTTCCTATCCCAGCGAAACCGACCGTGAGATGGCTGAAAACTGGGGTTTGAGCCCGGGTGGCAGCATTATGATACACGGCCTGCCCAATGGCTCAGAAGACATGGCTTTTGCCTATACAGGTCTGGACTGGACCAACGGCTGCATTGCCGTTAACAACCAGGAAATGGACGAAATCTGGCAGCTGGTCAACGATGGCACGCCAATACGCATCCTTCCCTGACGACTTTTCCGTGGTACAAATATTAAGTTGTTGTCATATCCTAAGAAAATATACATATACTGAGTTAACAATTCCTCTCAGAGTGTTTTACACTGTTTCACGACTCCGGTAGTCAATGCCTATCGGGCCGATGCTATTAGAAAGTCGTCTATACTGACTTTTGAAACACCAGGAAATAACTCGACCAATAAGGGGATTTACAATGCGTAAACTGACAATCGCCGGAATCGCACTGGCTACTGCTCTGACTGCAGGTTGTGCAACTAACGATCAGGGCGCTCTTGACGAAGCAAATGCAACTGCAAGCTCTGCTGAGCAGTCTGCAGACAAGGCAATGAACACCGCTAACAGTGCAGCTAGCGCTGCGCGTTCTGCTCAGCAGACCGCTGACCGTGCACTGGCCGCAGCTAAAGCAGCTCAGAAATCAGCTGACGAAGCTAACGAGCGCGCCAAGCGTATGCTCGATCGTGCAAGCAAGAAGTA
Organism: Marinobacter sp. KMM 10035; assembly: GCF_046537445.1. Taxonomy (NCBI): domain Bacteria; kingdom Pseudomonadati; phylum Pseudomonadota; class Gammaproteobacteria; order Pseudomonadales; family Marinobacteraceae; genus Marinobacter; species Marinobacter sp. KMM 10035. The sequence goes on from NZ_JBBVMG010000001.1 coordinate 472,866, forward strand.
AGACTTCTGCTTAAAAGCATGATAGAAAAAGGCCGGGATTCCCGGCCTTTTTTATTGCGCTTGATTCGTTAGAACAGCTTGGCCAATACTGAAACCGGCAGGCGCCGGATGAGGAAGCCAATAGGCGTCCAGGGCCAACAAGGCACAAAACTCTCACTCTTCCCGGACTCAATGGCTTTCACCATCGCCTTGCAGCCAGTTTGCGCATCCACAATGAACGGCGCATTTTTCACCTTTTCATTGATTGCTGTTCTGATATAGCCCGGATACAGCGTTGTCACCTTGATGGGCGATTTCGTCTTTTTCAGTTCAACCCGCAAGCCCTCTGAAAGCGCCGCAAGGCCCACCTTGGTTGCCGCATAGGTGTTCACATTACCCGGCATGCCGCGCACAGCGGTTACTGACGACACGGTTACCAGATGCCCCCGGTTTTGCTCACGAAAAATCTCCATGGCCGCTTCCATTTGCGCCAGGGCGGCAACAAAGTTGGTTTCTGCGGTTTGGCGGTTGGCGTTAAACGCACCGGTACCCAGAGGCTGGCCTTTGCCAATGCCGGCATTAACGATAATCCGGTCCAGGCTGCCAAATTCCTGCTGAAAGGCCCTGAACACCTCAAAATTCTGTTCGTGATTATTCACATCCAGTGCACGAATACTGATAGTAATCTGCGGGTATTTGCCCGCCAGCTCATCACGCAAGGTTTCCAGCCGTTCGGTACGGCGAGCACACAGGGCCAGGTTATCACCTCTGGCCGCAAACTCACGGGCCATGCCCTCACCAAGCCCGGAACTGGCTCCGGTGATCAGTATGGTGCGTTTCATGAATTCTCCCGATTTATCGTTATATGGAAAACTGCGCTGCGCGCGACATCAGAAATACAGCTTCTGTTCCGGCTTATCTGACACTGGGCTCTGTTTGTCTTTAGACGTTTTGTCTGAAGCCACCCGTGAAATCTGCTCTCCCACCATAGCCGGAATACCGTCGGCCTGGTCTACCGCCAGCTCTATCGCCTTGCGCTGAACCTCTACACCCGGGTGTTTCAAGCGGAAGGCTTCAACCTCCTGAGTTACTTCTCGCCATAGGCGATCTCTGTCCTGCTGGCTGTAGTCTTCATGGGGGCGGTGAACTTCAAGCCACACTTCTCCTCCGGACATGCCCATCTTTACCGGCTTATTCACAATCTGGACCGACGTCCCTTTGCTCACCTGATAAACAAAACGCGAAATGTCTTCGTTGTACATGCGAAAGCAGCCATGACTGACAGGCATTCCAACGCCAAACCGTTTGTTGGTGCCGTGAATCAGATACCCCTTCTCACTCAGCAAAAGAGCGTGGGTTCCCAACGGGTTATCCGGGCCAGGCGGAATCATGCGGGGGAGGAAATCACCCGAGGCTGCATGCTCGGCACGAATGCTCTCGGGGGGATACCACGCCGGTGATTCCAATGGCATGGTGACCTTTGCATCGGCCAGTGGGGACGGATTCTCGGAGGTGCCGACGCCCACCGGATAGACCTGCACACCATCTTCTGCAAAATAGTAAAGCCGGTATTCCGCCAGGTTAATCACAATGCCTTCACGGCGGACATCCGGAATTATGTACTGGCGCGGCAGGGTGATGTTGGTGCCTTCACCCGGGAGCCAGGGATCGACCCCCGGATTGGCTTTCACCAATTCGAGATAGCCCATTGCAAGCTGGCTACCCACTTCGGCAAAGGTATCTTCGTACTGGGTGGTAAACACGTCGAGCCGGCCCGCCAGATCCCCTTTGATCTCGAACGTTGGTACACGGGGGCTACGATCCGTTGCCTGCACCGCCGCAGGCTGCTCTGGCGTGCTTTTTGGCTTTGCCGCCCACACCGGCTGAAAAGCCAGGCTTCCTGCTAGTAACGCCAGTACTGAATACGTTTTAAATCCCATAAACCCCATTCCAGATAAACCTGCTTCTTAGCATGCAGTGACAGCCGACACCCTCAGTAGTTCCAAACCACTGATGACAGTGTCACAACCGCCATAACTGCGAACAATATACTTGCACAAACCCGGGCAGCTGCCAGCGGCAATCTGTCCATCAACCAGTGCCCCGCTATAATAACCGGTATATTGGCCAGCAACATCCCCGCTGTTGTACCGATAACAACCCAGAGCGTCTCAGTATAGCGAGCAGCCAGAACAACGGTGGCTATCTGGGTTTTGTCGCCCATCTCTGCGAGAAAGAACATCACCGTGGTTGCTGTGAAGGCGCCCATGCCCAGAAACCGTGAGCTTTCGCTGTCGTCTTTATCTGGCACCAACAACCACAGGGCAATTACCACAAAGCTCAGGGCGAGAATCCAGGGTAACCAGGCTGCAGGAATCCAGGCGGCCACCCAGGCTCCCAACCAGGCCGATAGTGCGTGATTCAGGATCGTCGCAATGAGTATGCCCATAATGATGGGAAAGCGCTGGGAGTAGCGAGCAACGAGGAACAGCGAGAGTAGCTGGGTTTTGTCGCCAATTTCGGCAATGGCAACGGCTACTGTAGAAGTGAGAAATGCGTCCATGGATTCTTCCGGGGCGGATAGTCAGACATGAGACAGCTCACCATCCGCCCTTGGGGGTGAAACTGCCTCAGGTCTCGCCAATTTCACTGAAACCAAGTGAAACACGGTAGCCATGGGGATTGAGCCCCAAGTATGTTGACCACCGTCCGCCCCGGATACCGGTTGCGGAGGCTACTCCCCTGAAGAGTTGAACTAATGCTAATCAATCACGCGGATTATGGCAAACCGTTAAGCGCGCATGCGCCAAACAGGCAACACCGCCACCGCTACAAATACAGCAACCAGCCACCAGGCCGCATGGAACGCATTGATTGTGGGTACGCCGCCGCTGTGCTCACCAAACTCAATGGTCAGTGCCACAATATTCACGCCAAAAGCCCCACCCAACTGGCGGGTAAAATTGATGGTACTGGAGCCTGCGCCCAGCTCTTCGGGTTTAAGTGGGTTCAGCGCGCCAATAGACAAGGATGGCAACATGAACCCAATCCCTATACGCCCAAATACGGTCCAGAGCGCAAGCCATCCAAACGCCAGAGTAAGGTTAGATAGCGCAAAAAGTATGGCCGATGACGCAAACATCGCCATACCGAAAATAACCAGTTTACGTGCATCACCGCCACGGTCAGCCAGCTTGCCCGCCAGCGGAAATGTCATGCCCAAAACAATGCCCGCCGGCAGCATCAGCAGCCCCGCCTGGGTCGCTGTATAACCCAAGGCCGTTTGAACATAGAGCGGTATCAGGTAGGTGGAGCCAAACAGCGCCAATCCCAGCGCCATAGCGCCCAGATTGGCATACAGGAAGCTGGGCTTACGCAGCAGGCTGACATTTACCAAGGGATGCTTTATGCGCTTTTCACGCAGAACAAACAGAACCAGTAGCAGCAGCGCCACCAGCCCTTCAATGGCAACCCGAACTTCCTGACCGTCCAGATTTTGCAGGCGGTTCAGGGTATCAAGGGCAAGCCCGATAGTGGCGCCCAGCAACACCAGGCCGGGCAGATCAAACCGATAAGGCGCTGGCCGGGAGGCCGGTACCGGCAGGAATCTCAGCGCCATAAATACGCCAATGAATGTGACCGGTGCCGGCGCAAACATTACAAAACGCCAGTCCAGTTGATCCACCAGAAAGCCGCCCAGCACAGGCCCAAGTGCCGGTGCCAACACCACGCCCATGCCATAGATACCCATGGCTTGACCACGTTTATTGCGGGGGAATATGCGGAACACAAGGTACATGCCCATGGGCTGCATCAGGCCAGCCATGGCGCCCTGGCCAATGCGAGCGGCAATGAGTTGCTCCGGTGAACTGGCAAAACCGCCAACCACGGAAATCACTGTAAATGCTGCCATGGCAACCGCCAGGGTCTTGCGCACGCCAAAGTGATCAAGCAGCCATGAAGACGCCAGCATGGTGGTGGTCATGGCCGCAATAAACCCGGTTGCGAGCCAGTGCACCATGCCTTGGCGAATACCAAATTCCACCATGATTTCGTGAAGTGCCACATTCACTACAGTGGCACTCAGCACGGTGGCAATGGTGCCCACCATTACCGTACAGACCGCTAGCCAACGCCAGCTATCGCCATATCGGGCCGTCAGCCCTGCTACTGAATTATCACTCAACGGATTACTTCTGCTTTTCGCCGTTTTCCATGATTCTGTGGAACACCTTTAGGGCGACCGCAATATCGCCTTCATCCACACCCTCAAGCATTTCATCCCGCAGCAGATTGGCACGAGCAGTGAGAACCTCCATGAATTCACGGCCAGGGTCGGTCAAGTGCAACCGGCGGGCTCTGCGATCGTTGGGGCAAGCCCGGCGCTCAATCAATTTCTGTTGTTCAAGGCTATCGAGCAGACGCACAAGCGTGGGATTTTCAATGGCCATCAATCCGGCCAGTTCACGCTGTGTCAGGCCTTCGCCACCTTGCTGCAGATAAACCATGGTGGTCCATCGAGCCTGGGTGACGCCCAGGTCTTTGAGGCGTTCATCCAACAATTTCCGCCAGCGGCGGGTTACTCGAGCGACGGCAAAAGGGAACTCATCTTTCATAGTGACTACTCCGTTCCGAGGCCGGAATCGCGCTTCGCGTATCGTGCTGCGCCGGCCCACAGGCTTACATTACAGGAAAGCTACCAATAGTAAGCTAACAATTGGAATAAGAACAGATGTAAAAATAAAAACAAAATCGGAAAACCTGAAATTTATTCAAAGTCCCTGGTTCAACCTGTGTGACGCAGGGACTCCTCGTTCATTTCCTCAACCTCCGGAGACTCACAAAACTCCGTATTCCGCGGATCCAGCTCTGTCAGTACAGACGAGGTTTCCGGCATGGCTGGCACATAGTGTTCCTGATCTTCCACTGCTACGTCTTCTGTGTAGGTAATACGCAGGGATGTGACGATGGCGAGAACCAGCAGGAACCCGGCATTGCCCAGGAACAGGCCTTCGGGACCCAGCAGGTTGATCAGTTCGGCCATCACGATGGGGCCAATCACACTGCCAACGCCATAGCTGAGTAACAGCGTGGCGCTGGCCGCGACTATACGGGTGCTTTCCATGCGGTCGTTGGTGATCGCAACGGAAATCGGGTAAATCGTTGCCGAAAGGCCGGTAAACGCACCTACCAGAAATGTGAGCTGCCAAAGGTTGTCGGCCCCGGTAAAACTGACACCAACAGCTGCCAGCGCGGCAAAAAACACTACCCAGAACATCACTCGGCGCCGGTCAAAGCGGTCACACAGCCGCCCCAAAGGCCAAGCAAGTATCATGGCGGCTATAATGGCGCTGGCCATGAAGGTTGATGTTTTGGCGACATCCAACCCCATCAAGGTCGCGTAAACCGGGCCCATGGCATAAAACCCACCAATGAGAACGCCACAGATCAGGGCACCGGCAACACCGGTAAACGACTCTCGGGCCAAGGTGAAAAAGGAGATACGCTGAACCTGCTCGATGATGGGAGCTTCCATGCGGGTGAGCGACAGAGGAACCAACGCCAGAGTCAGCAAAATCGCGGCGATGGAAAACGGCATGAAATTGGCGGGGTCACCCACGTTGATTATGAGCTGCCCTCCCGCCGCAGAAAGGTAAAAAATAATCTGATAGACCGCGAACATTGCCCCGCGATTGCTGTTGGTCGCTCGGCTGGAGAACCAACTCTCAATGACCACCAAAACGCCTGCGATAGTAAAACCGGAAAGCACGCGTAAGAGCGCCCAGAACACCATCGATATAGCCATCGGATACATCAATGACGTAACCGCTGCAATCGCCGCAAAAACTGCAAACGCGCGGATATGCCCGACACGGCCGATAATATGGTGCACGTAGAGGGTGCCCAGAACAAAGCCAATGGAATAGCACACCAACACCCAGCCGATGATGTCGGGTGAAACCGACTCGATGCTCAGGCGAATGCCCAGCAACGTCATCAGAAATGCATTTCCGCTGACCAGCAAAACGATACTCAAAAGGAGAGCAGAAAGAGAGGCGACCATTCGGGTCATGACGGAAACTCCGGAGGTTCTAACTAGCTATTACAGCAGCCCTTAGCGGGCCTGACTACTAAGCACTTCCCGAAGCGGGAAAAAGCCTCGGAGCGCAGCAAACTGGGGCCACCGCGCTGTTTCACAGTGTTTTACATTAATGCGCCGTAACAGACCCGCAAGTCCATAGGAGGTAACATCGATAATCATTATTCAACGAACCCGTGAGCGTCTGGTTATGAAAAAAACGGACTGGCCCATCCGATGGGATTTGCTGCTTCGCTACCGTCTCATCGAAACCATCGCACTGTGGGAAGGTCGCCTGACGACAAATCACATTTGCCACAGCTTTGGTATTGGTAGGCAGCAAGCATCCAAGGATATAAACACATACCTGCGCGAACTCGCCCCGGGCAACCTTGTTTATGACCGCCATCTAAAGGGCTATGTGCCGGCTCCCCGTTACCAGCCAGTCGTGACCCGCGGGCATGTCAGCGAGTATCTGGATCTACTGGCACGCCAGCAAAGCCTCAGCAGTACATTTGAAGCCCTGGACATCGGTTTGCCAGACAGCACCGTTGTATACAGCCCTAACCGCGTCATTGCACCCGAAACCATGCGCGCTGTCGTAACGGCAACACGATATGGCAGGCAACTCCGAGCCAGCTACTCTTCCCTGAGCCGCCCCGAAGCCGTTGAAGGCATTCTTGAGCCGCACACTCTGGTGTGCACAGGCAATAACTGGCACCTGCGCGCCTGGTGTGATTCCAACCGGGAGTTCCGGGATTTTGCCCTCAGCCGCTTCCACGCAGCACCTGTGGCGCTGCGGCAAAAGGCGAAACACTCCGTGCAGCAGGATGAAGACTGGAACCGCACGGTTACCATGTCCATCTCCCCGGATCACCGCCTTACCGAAGCTCAGCAAAAAATCATCGCGCTGGACTATGGCATGGAACATGGCCGCTTGGACGTTGAGACCCGCGCAGCTCTCGCACCCTATGTGCTGTCGCGCCTGGGAATCACGCTCGACAATTACCATCCGGACCCACTCGTTCAGCAACTAGAACTGACCAATCCGGATCACCTCGGATTTGGCAGCAAACGTGAACGCGCCCTGAAAGCCGTAGCTGGCCTACGCTAACCGTAAAGCGAGCAGTGTGAACTCAAGCATCGGGAATGTTGGTGCCTTAATTTTTATTCTGGCACTGCTGCCGGCCTCTCAGATATTGGCTGCCACTTCCTGTGGCAGTCCGGCAACGCCGATTTCCGAAATTCAGGGCCGAGCTGACAGTTCTCCACTGGTTGGCCACAGGGTTACCGTTGAAGGTGTGCTCACTCTCGATGCTCGCATGAGAGGCGGTTTTACCGGATTTTACTTGCAGCAAGCGGATGCTGAGACCGACGAAAACCCTGAAACATCAGAAGCCCTGTTTGTTTATACCCGCAAGAAAACCGGCACACCCGGTGAGCGCCTTCGAGTGACCGGCACCGTAAAAGAATTTCACGGCCTGACTGAGCTGGTTAACATAAAAACCATACAGTCTTGCGGCCCCGCGGGGCTTCCTGAAGCTCAATTTCTATCGCTGTTACAGCCGGGGGCCTTCGAGTCTCTGGAGAGCATGCGCGTTCGTATAGCCCAGCCCCTGACCATCATTGATTCCTGGAATCTCGCTCGTTACGGCGAGCTGACGCTGGCTGTTAGCGATCAGGTTGTACCAACAGAGTATCAGGAGCCTGGGCCCAAGGCGGCAGCGGATGCGGCACGTAATCAGCAGCAAAGATTGCTGCTGGATGATGGCCGCGGCGTGCGCCAACCTACACCGATTCCCTGGCCCCCGGGAGGGTTGACGAGCACCAGCACCATTCGCAGTGGCGATAGCGTCCATGATATAGCTGGTATTCTCGATTACCGGTTCGGGGCCTGGAGAATACAGCCCGAACGCCCCCCAATCTTCAGTACAGTGAACACTCGCCCTTCGGCTCCGCCACGGCCAGACACCCCGCATATCCGGGTAATGACCATGAACCTGGAAAATTACTTCAATGGTGATGGTGAAGGCAATGGTTTTCCCACTACACGGGGTGCGCCAACTACCAAGGCTTACAAATTCCAGCATAAGCGGCTGGTAGAAGCGCTACAACAGCCAGACCCAGACATACTGGCGGTCACAGAGCTGGAAAACGACGGATACAGTGAGACCAGCGCGATAGCGCAACTGACTCGGGCCCTCGGCCCTGATTGGTCTTTTATTGCGACCCCGGGCGCTGACGGTAACGACCAGATACGCACGGGCTTGCTGTACCGCCATGACCGCGTTATAGCTGTTGGGCAGCCCGAACGCCTGACCAACGGACTGTTCAGGCAACAGGGCCGGCCGCCTTTAATGCAGGCGTTCAGGCCCAGGGGCCAACACTCTTCCATTCAGGTAGTAGTGCCACACCTGAAATCTAAATCCTGCAGGGGGGCTACGGGCAAAAACCAGGACACGAATGATGGGCCGGGCTGCTACGCTCATCGTCGTTCAGAGGCTGCTCAAGCCCTTGTGCAATGGCTTGGGCAGTTACCGAAAACGTCTGCTCATGTCGGCACACTGATTACCGGCGATCTAAATAGCTATTACAAAGAAGCACCGCTACACACCCTGAAGCTTGCCGGCTTCACCAGCATGGTGCATCACTTTCATCCATGCTCTGCACAGCAGTGCGATCACTACACCTTCAGGTACAAAGGCGAGAAGGGCACATTGGATTACGCGCTTGCCTCATCGTCACTCCTGCCACGAGTACTCAACGCCAGCACCTGGGCTATCAACGCCGACGAACCACGAGCCCTCGGCTACAAGGCCAATTTGCCGGGCACCGCTGCATTGCCCTGGCGCTCTTCAGATCATAACCCCGTGATTATCGATATCCGGTTCTAACCCCTTCCTCATATTCCTGAGGGAATCCGCTGATATACCCACCAATTGGCCTGTCGCCCCTCTTGACGCGTCATTGAAGTCATGGGGGCGGAGTGCTGCAAAGGTCATAATCAAAGCCAGCATTCAGAATGACTGACAACAAGAACAGCGGATAACAAGGATTACCATGCGTGTCTCTGCCTCCAATACACAGGATCTGGGTATGCCGGCCATTTACCTGCATATACTGGCTGAACTGTTAAAGACCATCGGTCTGGACGAGCGCGAACTGTTGCTCAGGGTTGGATTGGACCCTGTCCGGCTGCAATCAACAGACGTTCGGGTTAGCCACGCGCAAGCCAACGAGTTCGTCACCCGCGCTATCATCGAAAGCGGCGAACCCGGCCTTGGCATTATGCTGGCCCGTGAGCTGAAGCTACCTTTGCACGGCGCGCTAGGCGTGGCTGTCATGAGCAGCCGCACATTGAAAGACGCGCTGGATTTGATGACTCGTTACCTCACTCTTCGCGCACCCCATCTGAGTGTTAGCAGCCGCGAGCACGATGGTGCGATGCACTACACTATTCGCTGTGATGGCGACCCGGGGCCGCTTCAGGGGTTCATTGTGGACGCCATGCTGTTTGGCTGCGCCTTCATGGGAGAGCAGCTCGCTGGCACCACTATCGGCGGCGCGGCGATTCTCCGGAAAGGCCCTGAACCCTCGTATTTCCGTCGCTTCAGGCAGTCGATCGTGATGCCGGTAACCTATGGTTCCCAGGAAGATGCGCTGGTTATTCCCCATGGCATGCTGTCTGTGCCTATCCGCTTCAGCGACGACCAGCTTGCGGCGTCGTCCCGTGCCCAGTGTGAAGATGCCCTGCAACAACTCACAGAGGATGCAGGCTTTGGATGCCGGGTACGACGGGTAATTGAAACCAGCTATCCCTTCCCCCCAAAGCTGGCGAGAGTGGCGGCCACCCTGTTTGTATCCGAGCGCACATTAAAACGCCGTCTACAGGAAGAGAATGCCAGTTTTCAGAATTTGGTAGATCAGGTTCGGCTGGAACGTGCCCGGGAACTGCTCACCGGCACCCGCATGAACCTGAACCAGATTGCAGACGTTCTAGGCTATGCCGACGCGGCAAACTTTACCCGAGCATTCAAGCGCTGGACGGGAAACAGTCCAAGCCGCTATCGGGATGCAGTGGAAAAGCCAGGCAGAGTGTTTCTACACACCAGCACGCCGGCTCATGCGTAAATCAGTCAATACCGATGATTTTGTGCATTTGTAGCGTCAGACGCCAGCGGGGGTTAGCGAGGCAATAATCCGTCGCTTTGCGGGTGTTGCTCTGTTTGACCGGGTCCGTGCTGCCGTCAGGTGCCGATGGCGAGGCCATAGGCGACAGGAAGAAATGCCGGGCGTTGAAGTGAACAAACCGTTCCGGCATGGCTTTAGGCTGAGGGTACACCAGCTTCAGTTCATCACAGGCTTCAATCACCACCGGCGCATCTGCCTTGGGGCTCACACACAACCAGTCAATCCCGGCCGGTGCAGGCAAGGTACCGTTGGTTTCCACACCCACTTCAAAACCCGCCTGGTGAAAGGCCTCTATCAGCGTTTCGTCCAACTGCAACAAAGGCTCTCCACCCGTACACACCACGTAAGGCTTGCCGGGAGCGTCTGGCCACAAGCTGCGTATGTGATCCGCCAACGCCTCTGCCGTTTCGAACGCGCCCCCATTCTGGCCATCAGTGCCTACAAAGTCCGTATCGCAGAAATTACACACGGCTGCCGCACGGTCCTTTTCCCGGCCTGTCCACAGGTTGCACTTGCTGAAACGACAGAACACCGCAGCGCGACCGGCTTGGGCGCCCTCGCCCTGCAAGGTGTAGAAGGCTTCTTTTACTTTGTACATCAGCGACCTGCCTCGTAGGCCAAGGGGTCTGCAAGGCCATTCTCTGAAAATGCTTCAAGCCGCTCTACGCAGGATCCACAAAGCCCGCAGGCCTTTTCCCGCCCGTTATAACAGGTCCAGGTGTGAGCATAATCGAGCCCCAGCTTCAGGCCTTCAGCCAGAATATCGCCCTTGGTCATGTGCATGAAAGGTGCCTCAATGCCCACGGGTTCATAGTTGGCAACCCGACATACGGCGTCCATCTTTTCGACAAATTCGGGCCGACAGTCAGGGTAAATCGCATGATCCCCGCCATGGGCGCCGTACCAAACTGCACCGGCATTCACCGTCACTGCATAGCCTGTGGCCAGCGAAAGCAGAATCATATTTCGGTTAGGCACCACGGTGGCTTTCATGTTTTCTTCGTCGTAATCGCCTTCGGGTATGTCGCTATCAGAAGTTAGCGCAGAGCCCGACATAACCTCACTCATGGCGCGAATATCTATAACCTTGTGAGGTATGTCGAGGGCAGTGCACACCGACCGCGCAACATCCAGTTCACGCACATGGCGCTGGCCGTAGTTGAACGATAATGCATGAACCTTCAGCCCCTGCGCGCGCGCGCGATGCAGCAGAGTAAAAGAATCCATGCCTCCAGAATAAATAACAACCACGGTGTCAGTCATGCAGGCTCCAGGCAAGCAGATAAAGGGTTCTGTAAAGACCGGGTAATCACGGGGCGGTATTGTAGCAGTGCAAAGCCAGGAAGGGTTTACGCCCGTATAAAACGGGCGAAGGTTCCAAGACCTGATATACGTTAGTGCTTGAGTGCACTCATTCTGAGGGCGATCACTTCGAGACCACCTCTCAGGGTGGATAGCGTCCAGTATGTCACCAGCGCCATCAATCCTGCACCGATTACGGTGAAGGCCAAATCGTCACCGACGACTCGTTCTTTTGCCAACACCATATACATAGCCAGTGCGGCAATTAAAAGGATTTCTACGACAAAATGGAAACGGAACTTGTTACGGGCAGATCCGGATTCGTCGGACATTTTCTTAGGTTTCAACCTCTGGGTTTCTATCAGTGTGGGTGATTGGTTAGTGTACGAATTATCCCCCAACGCAACCCGGATATCTGTACGAGTTAGTGGCTACGGACTTTCCACTACCGAAAAACACGCGCTCCTTACCAGCGTCTGTAGGGGTTTGCCGCAGATCCCAAGCTATTGCAAACGCCGGCCTAACGGATACACTACCAGATCAAATACACCAGAAATGCCGACTATGATCCGAATGATTCCACAGCTCTTGATAAACGCCGCAGCAGTCTGCCGTAAAGGCCACTGCGTGCGTGTGATGGTAGAAATTATCTAACGGCTTTCGGTCAGTTCCCGGGAGCCTTTCAAGCGACCGGGTCAGCGTCTCCAGCAAACCCCGGTTGCCCTCGGCTCCGGGGTTTTGTTTTTGCTGTCGAACAACGACAAGGAGATCACCATGAGAAGACAACACACTTCGCGTGCCGCGAACCAGCCCATGAACAACCGGGCAGGGGCCATTCGTCGACCGGAACAACTGCCGCTGCTTGATGCTATCTGCAAAAAACTGAATCAGCGCGTGAATCTGGATGACGAGCAGAGGGTACTTGGTGTTTACGAGCGGGGGTGGATCTTTAACGGTGTGCTCGCCACCCTGGGCACTGCGGAAGCCCGCTACGTTCGCGCACTCGCTACGCGCCACAACTCCTGGATAGCGCGCCAGGTGGCATAACACATCAATAGAAGGTCTGAACCGGTCAATGCTGCCGGTTCAGACCAAGCATAACGGCCGCATCAGGGCCATGCACTACCGCGTAGTTGTTAACCACATCGAGTATCTTTTCCTGCGAGTAAGGCTTCACCACATAACCATTGGCGCCAGCACTGATTGCCCGCTGAATACTGTCGATAGAGTCATCCGCTGTAACCAGAACAATATGTTGGCCATCCCGCGCTTTTTTGAACTCTTTCATCAGTTCGTGGCCGTCGCCATCCGGTAAACCAAGATCCAGAAGGATAATGTTGAACTTACCACCGTCAAACGCTTTGCGCCCCGATGCGACGCTTTCGCAATCCGTTACATCCGTCGCCCCCGCCTTATAAAGCATATCAACCAGCCGCTCGCGCATTACCGGCTCATCTTCCACAACCAGTACCGTCAGCTTATCCATTGTTATCTCCTTTTTCGTCGGGCGCAGGTTGTGCGGGTTTTTCGTATCGCATGGGTTACCACGAATCTGTGCCTGTGTGCCGGGGAAGGTCCAGAGGCGCATGTGCAGCTCTGGCCGGGTTGCCCGGCTCTACGGCTTTCCCGTCGGCGCCAGAACCATAAACATCCTGGCCATCGTCGCGGGTCAAAATATTGCTGATGCCCACCGCCGTAGAATAAAGCGATATAGCAAGAATGAGCAGAATCGGCTGCACAAACGCCACGAATCCAGGCACCTCAGCGCCACTTATGATGCTCAGTATAAGGATGATGGCTGGCCCCAGCACTACAAACAGTGTCAGAGCGATAAAGAATACAATACGCTCCTTGAAACGGCCAAGATCCCGATTAATCACCAGCCCCAAAACGAACTTCCCTATGGCCAGTCCGGCAAGAATGGCCGCCGCTATGCTCAGGTCTGCATGCATCAGCATCTCGTAGAGGCGGCCGTCCCATAGACGCTGCATGCCAATAACAAGAAACGGAAAAAGCACGAACAGTACGTCGGCATAGGTGCCGTACATCATGCTCATGGACTGCTGTTCACGGTGGAACTGGCGCTCACTCATTGATCTGATCCTGTTTCATTCTGGGTTAGTTCACGCTCGATCATCTTATTCAGTACGGCAAACTCGCTTTGTATCTGGCTCCACACGGGATCAGCTTCCTTTACAAGTGCTTCCACAATGCCTGCCTGAACGGTCATTTCGGGGTAGCCCATGGTGCCAGCAGACCCCTTTATCTGATGCGTTTCCGTCTGGAGCACTTCCCGGTCATGGTTTGCCATTGCCTGCTTCATTCGTTGCTGGCGCGTGACCAGCCCCGACAGAAATCTGGCTACCAGGCGACGCATAGCTTCGTCTTCTGCCTCTATTTCAGCGGGGCCGGAATCCAGAAAGCGCCCCAGCAGTGCTTGCAATCGATGTTCGTCAATCGGCTTCTCCAGCACTCCGTCGCAGCCTGCCTCACGCAGTGCATCGGTTTCTTGCTGATCGCCCGCAGTGAACGCAATAATTGGGCGCCGAAAACCTGCCTGCCTAAGCAGTTGGGTTGCCTCAACTCCATCCATTTCTGGCATGTGCCTGTCCATAAGCACCAGTTGCACTGTATCTGAAAGTGCCTTGCGCACGGCTTCGTCACCTGACGCGACAGACACCACTTCAAGGCCCAGGCGGGTCAGCATTCGCTCTACCAACTGCCGATTCCCGGCATTATCTTCAGCTACCAGTACTTTGCCCCAATGTTTCTGCAGGGGCACTGCGGAACTACCTGTTTCAACCTCAAGGTAACGCGCCAAAACCTCGTAAAATTGTTGTTTGTCGATGGGTTTGGCCAGGTGCTCATTGCAGCCCGCCAACCGGTAATCGGCAATATCCTCGGTCATGACATTAGCGGTTAACGCAATTACCGGCGTATTCACCCCCGCCTCCCGCAACGCCACGGTAGCATCGCGGCCATTCATCACCGGCATCTGAATGTCCATCAAAATCAGATCAAACGGCTCCCGAATGGCCATTTCCAGAGCTTCCGCACCGTTGCCAACGTGCACTATTTCAGCACCCGTACGGCCCACCAGCAAAGACACCAGACGCCGATTCACATCGTTATCTTCCGCACAGAGTATACGCCCGGACAGACGCGGTGCCAGAGTCATCGGGATGCTACGGCGGAGCTGACTCAGCTCAGAGGCATCCCGCAGGAAATGAGCCTGCTCAAGAGAACCGGTGCATATGGATAGCTCGAACTCACTGCCTTCTCCATATGTGCTGCTGACACGGATACTGCCACCAAGCATTTCCGCCAGCCTGCGTGAAATGCTCAGGCCAAGGCCCGTGCCGCCATACTGCCGTGAGATCGCAGCGCTGCCTTGGGCAAAGGGGTCGAACAACCGGCCTATCTGTTCTGGCTTCATACCAATCCCGGTATCCACAATGCGGGCAACCAGAACCTCCGCTTGGCGCTCGCATCGGATCGCCAGGGAGATCGATCCTTTTTCAGTAAACTTAAGCGCATTTCCACACAAATTAATAATAATCTGGCGCAAACGTGTGGGGTCGGTCTGAATTTGCTCAGGCAGCGGGAATTCACAAACTACGTTGAAATCCAGCCCTTTTTCCCGAGCCCGGGGCGCAAAAAATGCGCGGATTTCATCCAGAAGCTCGGGCAGGTTTACCGAGATCACATCAACATCCAGTTTGTTGGCGTCGATTTTAGAGTGGTCAAGAATGTCGTTCACCAGTTCCAGCAGGTGGCGACCGCTGCGAACGACGGTCTCCGCGCTGCTGCGTTTTTCCTGCTCATCAAGATCCGGGTCCATAAGCGTTTCGCCGTAGCCAATAATGGCCGCCAGCGGCGTGCGGATCTCGTGGCTCATATTGGCAAGGAACTGGCTTTTAGCCTCCGCTGAGTTACGGGCCAGCTCTTTCTCGAGCCGCTCCTGCTCCCGCTCACGTTCAATACGTTGGCGCCGATGACTTTCTGTGGAATCAACACACGTGCCTTCCAGATGGGTAGGATCGCCTTCGGCATTGTATGCGGTGTGTAGCGAGATAATGGCCCAGCGCTCGTCTCCTGACCGGGTCAGATAACGGGCTTCCACGCCTTTTACCGTGCCCCGCGCTTGCAGTTGTTCAACCACCAGCTCACGCAGTCTGTCATCGGCAATACATGCGTCCAATACATCGGGGTTAGTTTCCAGTAGCTCCCGGCTGCTACTGAAGCCCATCAGGCTCGCCATAGCCGGGTTAGCCGTTACAAACCGGCGATTTATCGACATCTGAAAAACACCTTCAATGGCGTTATCAAACAGTGACTGGTATCGCTGCAAGTTGGATAGCGCCCGCCGGCTCCAGTTCAGTGCCTGGCCCTGGACCTGTTTGATTCGATCTGCCAGGGCAAAAGAAAACAGGATTATCTGCGCGGTGAGCCCTATCTGGGGCGCGTAACCGGTGAAAGCATTAAGCGGCAAGTAACCCATGACCGTCAGGGCGTATACACCAAAGCCCACCAGGGCGAGCGTCCAGGCGAAAAAGTAGGAACGGGCCGCAGGGTTGTAATAGCGCCAGGACAAATAGCTGACCACGATCAAAATGAGACAGAGCAGCATCGACCCTATAACAATCCATTCCATGGCAATGTGATAGGGAACGAACAGCGACAGCACAAAAGTGAGAAGCACAGAATACAGGCACATGATCAAAACCCGGTCGAGATCCAAAGATCGGGTGCGGGTTTCGAGTAGTGCCCGGGCCATCAACAGGCCCCAGAACCAGGTCATCGTAATCTGAAGGTGCAGGTACTCCTTGTTGAACAACGCAGGGCGGTTGTCCAGGAGCTGAATTCCGTGAACCTGCTCGGTGGCGATAAACACCCCGGCAGACACCAGATAAAGCACATAGTAGATGTTGCTGCGCTCACGAACGGACACCGCAACAAACAGGTTATAAGCCAGAATGGCAAGCAAACTACCCAGCAGCGCTCCACGGATAATTTCGTCTACCGACACCTTTTCAATGTAGCTGTCGGGGCTCCAGAGGCTGATGGGCAGGCGGAAGGTATTGGTATTGATAATGCGCAGGTACACAGATGAAACACTACCGGGCTCCAGATCCAGCCGGAACGTGGGGTTGGGCACCGCCAGATCACGCTCTGCCCAGTTATCATGATAGCCGGCCTTGCGCTGATCGATGAGCTCTCCGTCGCGCACCATATACAGTACAACTTCATCTACTAGCGGAAGGGCCAGCTCGAGAATCCATTCTTTACTGTTCCGCCTGGTATCAGCATGCACGTCAAAGCGAATCCAGTAAGCTGATTCGGTATAGCCAAAGTTCAGCACACCGTTTTCATGCCGGGTAAACCGTTCTGGTTCCATGGCGAGGATGTCTGACAAAAGGTAGAGCTGGCCTGCATCCTCCAAATACAGGATACAACCGCCAAAATCGCGGACACTTTCCGTGCCCCTGTCCAGAACAAGCTGGCCGTTACGGCATTGTTCTTGAGCACTCACCAAGCCCGGCACCATAACCGTGACAAGGCATATCACAACAAGCAGCCACTGCACTGCGTTGCCTGAAGCCGGTTTACACCGTTGCTGCAAAATGTGATCTCCGCGCGGGCATGAGCCTGTTTTATGGTTTATTGTCAGCAGTCGGATCGGGGCAGACCGCCCCGCGGGTATTTACTTTAGCCGTTTATGGCTGACTTCGCACCTCAGGGCCTTCTGAAATGAGACACTCCTGCTTTTTCACCGCTATCTCAATTGCACTCTTTGGCATCAGCGGGTGCAAGATGGCGGATACCGGGCCTACAGGGATTAATCCTGCGACTAACGTGGATTACTCGCTCGCAACATTCATACTTCAAGATAAAGAAGGCGTTGAGCCCGTATTGAAATACACCGTTTTCCGTGATGTTTACCGGGGAGTAGAACCTTTGGTTGCAGGAGACGACAACGGCTTTGCGGCCCAATTGCGCGAGCATCTTGGCGCTTATTTAAATATTGTCCCGACCCAAAGTGGCACCGACTACATAAGCACCCGCAATCCGGTCGACCTGATGAATGAAGTCATTCGCTCCGGACAAGTCGATAATTTTAATGAAGGTCGGCGACTCATGATCTCAAGCATCAGAGATAATAGGGCCGCGACCTATAACACCCCTGCAAATCAAGTCCTGACGCGTTTCTCGGAATACAACAGTGATGAGAACACCCCTCCGGAAGATCGCACCTGGATCTACCGAATGCTGGATTGGACTTACAACGCAAATATGGGGAAAGTTTTCCGGGCAATGCTGTTTGTCGCCACCCCTCCAGCCCAGAACAGCAGCTCCACTCCAGAACTCGCCAGTGCCTCCTGGAGTGGGCGCTACGCAAAAGAAAACTTTGGCGCGATCGGGTTTAATATGCCGGAGTACTCAGCAACGAGTCTTGAGGGCCACACCCGAGGAAAAGTGGAACTTTTGCAAGAATTTGTATCGCTACAAAGAGACACTCTTATGCTTACAGGGACTTCCGGCATTACAGTCGATGGCACTGAGCCAGATTGCGTCAAGGCTGTATTTCAATACAACACGTCACGCGTGAAGGTGTTTATATCGAAAGATAAGCCCTCAAACTACCCTGACAATTGCGGCAACCAAACAGACGGCGCACAAGTGTTGGAATACGATATGGTCACAATCGATACTCGTCAGTAATAACGCCGACCATCCATCTCCCAATTCTGCAAAAAGCCCTTTTTGCGGTCGATCATGCGCTCGTAAGCTGAAATCATGACCGCCACATGGGGCGCTTTGGCCAGTCGCAAAATTTCGATTCGGCGCTCCAGGCGTTCCACTTCGGTGCAGACTTGTTGATGCACGTGAGTACGCACACTGTCGTGGTGGTCGAGCCGAACCTGCCGGGGCGAGGGGGGGAATTCTTCGTAGGGATTTCTTGGCTTATCCATTGCGTATCTCATCCATTGAGTTGCCGTGGTTCCTTCATCAAACTGCAGTTTGCACAACTGTCTAACAAAGTGCAACAAAATGAACAGAGTTTCACTTCTACGCAATAATTCAGACAACAGCTCCACACTCAGAGAATCCCGGCAAATCCGCTGCTATAGTTCCCATTATCAATTTCACAGTGAACAGGATTGTGTATGAGCCCGACATCCGTTGCCGACACCCTCAGGGAATACCTGTCTTTGCTTGAACTGCTAGACGACGCCTACTGGGAAGCTTCAAACATCGCGCACAAGGACATGCTGTACGACATCATCAGTATTTTCAGCCAGGAAGTGTCCGAGATAAACAAGCTCAGCATTCAGGATCACCACTACCCCTATGAGGTGATCACTGAAGGTATTCGCCGTGTTGTACCAAAACTGGAAAGGCTGGACGAAAGCCGCGAGGACGTCATTCAGCGCACTCAAACGCTGACAGACTTCCGGGACATACTTTCGTCCGTACTCGGTATTCTTGAAGATCAGCTCAGAACCCTTTGAATGACCGCCTCAAAAGGCGACCACAGGGCGCTCGCTTTCCGGGCGCAGCGGGAACTGGCGGGCAATGGTGTATACAAACTTACCCAGCGCCGGAATGTGATGCCCCACAATCGGGAACCCGGTGTTGAGAAGGCTGACGGAGATATCCCGCGCCGCATCGGCCCAACACAACTTATTGATCAACCCGACATGGCCGAATGCATACCGGCTTCTTTGCCCCCACAAGCCAACGGGGTTGCCGCCCAGCATCATGCCGGCACTGAAGCGCATAGGCATCATCATGGTGCGATCAATCTGCAAGGAGCCGAACTGCTGAATGGCCCGGCGAACGGTAATCTCATTACAGATGCGCTTGCCGTTCCAGGCACCGCCATTGAGCATCATCTGGAAGAACCGGCCCATCTCTTCAGCAGTGCCGCAGAGATTACCGGCGGGGATCACCGCTTCCTGAAACAGGGGGTTGTTGGTTACCTGCTCCACGGTTGAGATGTCGCCGCCAAGGGCGCGGTTTACAATCCACGACACCGGGAAACGGGGCGTTGGCCCGGTCGCGTAATTCGTAGCCAACTCATGCAGGTTCTCTGCCTCGATCCCGTAGGTAAACCACTTCATGCCCATGGGCTGGCGGATATGCTTGTCGAGGTAGTTTTCGATGGTGTCGCCAGTGACTTTTTCAAGCACCCTTTGCAGAACATAGCCGCCGGTTATCGCATGGTAGGCCACCTTGGCGCCGTCTACCGCCACGGCCCTGGACTCGCACAGCAGGCGCCAGATTTCCTCTTGATCCCACAGTACCTCGATGGGCGTGTCTTTCGGAATGGACGGAATGCCGCCCCTGTGGGACAGGATCTGATGCACCGTGATGGTACGTTTGCCATTTTGTGCAAACTCCGGGCAATAATAGGACACAGGGTCCATCAGATTTACCAGGCCTTGCTCAACCAACATGTGCATCAGTAGAGCAGTGACCGCCTTGGATGCCGAGAAATAACAAATAGGGGTGTCGGTGGTCATGGCTATTTTCGGCGTGCCGGCAGGCTCATGGGGGCCGTTTCCACTGGCATGGCCAATGGCCCGATGCAGTATTTGCTCTCCCCTGTGGCGCACGGATATCTGGATTCCGGGGTGAACTCCGGTGCGATACAAGGCTTCGACGCTTTTCCAGATGTTGTCAACGGTGCGGGTGTCTATGCCTACGGCTTCCGGGTTTTCACCGGTGGTATCGCGCTGGGTAACGGTCGATAAATCCTTGGGAACCTTGCAACTGTGCAGTGCACGACGGGCTATTGGGTTCATCAGGTACGCCTTGCTAGTGTTGACTGTTATTATAGGCAGTTGATCAGAGGGCAAATCAACTGTTTCTGAGGCCAGTTTATGACACCCGGTATCGATGCAGCCAGTAAAGCCGGCGTATTTCATACTATCCACGAGTACGAGCACGATCCTGCCAGTGCAGGGTACGGTAATGAGGCGGCCGACAAGCTGGGGGTTGATCCTGCGCGTATTTTCAAAACCCTGGTGGTCGCTGTCGATGGTAAAACCCTGGCAGTAGGCGTGGTGCCGGTTACCAGCATGTTAAGCATGAAGTTGATTGCCAAGGCTGCCGGCGGCAAAAAGGCTGCAATGGCAGACCCGCAAGAAGTGCAGCGGCGCACGGGTTATGTACTGGGAGGCGTTAGCCCTCTGGGCCAGAAGAACCGCTTGAAAACCTTTATTGATGCCTCTGCAGAAGACTTTGAAACAGTTTACGTGAGCGCTGGGCGCCGTGGGCTGGAGATTGAGCTTTCACCGGCCGATCTGGCCAAACTGACTGGCGGAACTCTGGTACCGCTGCAGCAGGCATAAAAAAACCCGGAGCGCCGATTACAGGCTTTCCGGGTTCTTGTCTCAAGCATCCGGGCGCACTGCCCGGATAAAGCCAGAGGTTACTTCACCGATGCACGGGCATCCTTCAAAATTGCATTGAAGGTTGCACTCGGCTGCATAACTGCCTCCACCTTTTCTTTGGGTGGGTGGTAGTAGCCACCGATATCGGCAGGATGACCCTGGATAACGCTCATTTCTTCCAGAATCTTGTCCTTGTTCTCTTCAAGCTGTGCAGACATCTTGGCGAAGAACTCTTTCAGCTCTTTGTCGCTATCCTGAGATGCCAGCTCTTCTGCCCAGTAGCGAGCCAAGTGGAAATGGCTGCCACGGTTATCCAACTCACCCGTTACCCGCGAAGGCGACTGGTTGTTTTCCAGCAGGCGCTCGGTAGCTTTGTCGAGGGTCTGGCCCAGCAGGCGCGCACGGTTGTTATCGTGTTTCTCACCCAGCTCATCCAGTGATACAGCAATGGCAAGGAATTCGCCCAGGGAATCCCAGCGCAGGTGATCTTCCTGCAGAACCTGCTGCACGTGTTTGGGAGCCGATCCACCAGCACCGGTTTCGTAGAGGCCACCACCATTCAGCAGGGGAACAATCGACAGCATCTTGGCGCTGGTACCCAGCTCCAGAATCGGGAACAGGTCGGTGAGGTAGTCACGCAGCACGTTACCGGTTACCGAGATGGTATCCAGACCACGAATCAAACGCTCCATCGTCCAACGAATAGCACGCACAGGTGACTCAAGGCGGATATGCAGCCCCTCGGTGTCGTGATCCTTCAGGTAAGTATTCACCTTCTTGATCAGCTCGGCATCGTGTGGACGCTCGTCGTCGAGCCAGAACACGGCAGGCATGCCCGTCGCACGGGCGCGGGTAACGGCCAGCTTGACCCAGTCGCGAATCGGCAGGTCTTTGGTCTGACATGCACGCCAGATATCGCCTTCTTCGACATTGTGCTCAGTCAGCACGGTGCCATCTTCAGCCAAGATGCGCACAATGCCTTCTTCCTTGATTTCAAATGTCTTGTCGTGGGAGCCGTATTCTTCTGCCTTCTGCGCCATCAGGCCCACATTCGGTACTGTTCCCATGGTGGTGGGATCAAAGGCGCCGTGGGTTTTGCAGAAATTGATCATTTCCTGATAAATCGTGGCATAAGTAGACTCAGGCATTACTGCCTTGGTGTCTTTCAACTTGCCGTCGCGCGCCCACATTTTGCCTGAGTTGCGGATCATTGCTGGCATGGAAGCATCAACAATAACGTCGCTCGGTACGTGCAGGTTGGTAACGCCCTTAACGGAGTCAACCATGGCGATTTCCGGGCGGTGCTCGTAGGTCTTGTGCAGGGCTTCCTGGATTTCTTCCTGCTTCGACTCTGGTAGCTGCTTGATTTTCTCAAGCACCGACGACAGGCCGTTGTTCGGGTTTACACCGATTTCGTCAAACAGGTCGCCGTACGTGTCGAAAAGCTCTTTGTAGTAAATCTTCACCGCGTGACCAAACACGATAGGGTGAGAGATTTTCATCATGGTGGCTTTCACGTGCAGGGAGAACATCACGCCGGTCTTTTCGCAATCTTCGATAACCTCTTCGAAGAATTTGCACAGCGCTTTTTTGCTCATGAACATGCCGTCGAGCACTTCGCCTTCCTGCAGTGGCAGGTCGGATTTGAGAACGGTTTGCTCGCCTTTTTTGTTCTCGAACACAATGCGGGCGTTGGTTGCCTTGTCGAGGGTTACGGACTGCTCGTTAGAGTAAAAATCGCCGCCGCGCATGTGGGCTACGTGGGTGCGTGATGCCGGGCTCCACTCTCCCATGCTGTGGGGGTATTTACGTGCAAAGGCTTTCACCGCAGTCGGCGCTCTGCGGTCTGAGTTACCTTCACGCAAAACCGGGTTTACAGCGCTGCCGAGCACTTTGGCATAGCGCTTGGTCGCATCTTTTTCTTCGTCGGTTGCAGGGTTTTCGTTGTAGTCAGGAACCTTGTAGCCCTGATCCTGCAATTCTTTGATAGCCGCACGCAACTGCGGAATAGATGCCGAGATGTTCGGCAGCTTGATGATGTTGGCGTCCGGGTCTTTGGTGTATTCGCCCAGCTCTGTCAGTGCGTCCGGAACGCGCTGGTCTTCCTCAAGGTGGTCCGGGAAGGTCGCCAGAATGCGAGCCGCCAGGGAGATGTCGCTGGTTCCAAATTCGATACCAGCCGGCTTGGCGTAGGTTTCCAGAATTGGCAACAGTGACCGTGTTGCGAGGGCAGGCGCCTCGTCGGTCAGTGTGTAGATAATCTTCGCTTTGGATGATTTCATTTTCGTCCTCAGGCTAATAGGTGGGTTCAGGACGGTCATGGCTAGATCCAGCATCTTGTGAACGCCCGAGCATTGCTATGACTGATTTTTAAAACTTTTGATAGACCTACTAAGATACCATTTTTTTGTTCTGCTTGGTTACGATCTTAGTATAAGAACGGACTAAAAACCCTTGATCTTCGGTATCTGGGGGATCATTTGGTGGGAATTTACGAAACTTTCTAACATTTTGGCCTATTGGCTTGGGAGTAGCGCACTGGCGGTAAGCCCTCCCAAAACACGCTCCTTCGGCACATCCATGTGACGCTTGGGCTCCGCCATCCCTGGCTCCGCACAGTTTTGGGAGGGCTTACCCCCAGCGCTTCGCGGACATTTCGGTGGCCTACCGGCATTTCAAGATAGAAAACACCAACCAACATATCTACACCAGAAGTCACCGCTTCCATTCCTGCACGCTTTTGACGTAACAGTCACATTAGCCTCTCGGCAACAGGTTTTCCTCAGCAAGCCGCTCGCGAATCTGGTCCAGTGCTTCGGGGTTGCCCAGGGCATCGCGGTTGTCGGCTTTGGTAGAGCCGTTGATCAGGCGGGCGACGGCCAGTTCTACTTTTTTGCCGCTGCGGGTGTAGGGGATGTCTGGCACTTGAACTATGTGTTTGGGCACGTGGCGGGGGCTGGCGCCTGTGCGGATTCGGGCTTTTAGCTGTTTCAGTAGATCGGCGCTGAGCTCCTGACCTTCGGCAGGCACTACAAACAGCACCACTTCTACGTCGCCGTCGATCTGGCGGCCGACTACCAGGCTGTCTTTTATAGCCGCTTCGGTTTCTACCTGGCGGTAGATTTCGGCGGTGCCGATTCTTACGCCGCCGGGGTTGAGGGTGGCATCTGAGCGGCCGTAGATAATGGCACCGCCGTGTTCGGTGAATTCTATGAAATCACCGTGAGCCCATACGCCGGGGAAGGTGTCGAAGTAGGCTTCGCGATAACGTTCGCCGTTGGCGTCGTCCCAGAATGCGACGGGCATGGAGGGCATGGGCTGGCGGCAGACGAGTTCGCCGCGCCCTTGGTCTACGGGCTTGCCGTCATCGCCGTAGGCTACGGCGTCGACGCCGAGGAAGCGGCATTGGATTTCGCCACGGCGCACAGGCAACAGTGGTGTAGAGCCTACGAAGCAACCGCAGATGTCGGTGCCGCCGGCAATAGAGCCTAGCAGGGCTTTAGGTGCACCTTGGCTGTAGACCCAGTCGTAGTCTTCGGGAAGCAGGGGTGAGCCGGTTGAGAACACGACTCTCAGTTTGCTCAGATCCAGGGTTTCGGCCGGTGCCATTTCAGCTTTGCGACAGCCTGCAATGAATCTTGCGCTGGTGCCGAAGTGGGTCACGCGCTCTTCGGCTACGGTGTCCCAAAGGAAGCTGAGGCTGGGGTAGCCCGGTGAGCCGTCTACCGTGATAACAGATGCGCCAGTTAGCAGCGCGGAGGCCTGCCAGTTCCACATCATCCAGCCACAGGTGGTGAAGTAGAGAAAGCGGTCATTCGGCCCTACATCGCCGTGCAGCATGAGTTCTTTGGCGTGATTGACCAGTAGGCCGGCGGTGCCGTGTACGATGCACTTGGGTTTGCCGGTGGTGCCGGAGGAATACAGAATGTATACCGGGTGGCCGGGGTCGACGGGTGCATATGAAGGCGCTTCGCCCGCACCAAATGCAATGGCGTCGTCCCAGGTGGTTACCCGTTCACCTGTAATCGGCTCAGCGTCTGGTAGTTGCTGCACATTCACTACGCACTTCAGAGTGGGCAGGCCGGCGATCAGCTCTGCAAATTCGTTCTGGCGGGCCAGCACTTTACCGCCGTAGCCATAACCGTTCACAACAATCAGTGCAGAAGGCTCAATCTGGCCAAACCGGTCAAGAATCGCGCCCACGCCAAAATCAGGCGAAGCAGAGCTCCAGATAGCACCAAGACTGGTGGCTGCCAGCATGCCAGCGAGTGCTTCGTATCCGTTGGTGACAACGCCGGCAACCCGGTCGCCTTTTTGTATGCCTTTGCTGCGCAGGAAGGCTTCCAAAGCACCCACATCGGCTTTCAGTTCGCCATAGCTGCGGCGCAGAACGGGGCGTGTTTCACAGTAGGCCACCACGGCCTCTTCATTGGCATGCTCGCCTTCTGCATGGCGCAGCAGGTTGGCCGCAAAGTTCAGCTTCATGCCCGGGAACCACTCGGCACCCGGCATATCCCGCTTGCCCAGAACTTTGAGCGCTGGCGTTGCGCTAACAAGCCCGCAATAGTCCCAAACACTGGCCCAGAAGGTTTCAAGGTCATCAACAGACCATTGGTGCAGCGCGTGGTAATCAGCAAACGGGCCATAGCCCTGCTCTTCCAGCCAGGTTTTGAAGCGACCCATTTGGCTATTGGCCAATTCGCCTGCCGATGGAGTCCAGACTACTGGGGACTGTTCAATAACGCTCATCCGTTGCTCCTGTTACTTACTGCATGTGCCAGCCGTGGCTGACAACAAAAGATTGGCCCGTAAGAGCGGCTGAAGGGAAGGCCGCCAAGTGCACCGCCATTTCGGAAACATCTTCCTGGGTGGTGAATTTGCCATCTACTGTGTTTTTTAGCATCACCTTACTGATGACTTCCTCTTCGGAAATACCCAGCTCTTTCGCCTGCTCCGGTATCTGCTTATCCACCAGTGGCGTTCTTACAAAGCCAGGGCAGATAATGTTGCTGCGAACTCCGTGCTCTGCACCCTCTTTGGCAACGGCGCGACATAATCCAAGCATACCGTGTTTTGCTGCCACGTAAGGAGCTTTCAGGGGCGAGGCCTCGAGCGAGTGCACTGATCCCATGTACAGCATAGTGCCTCCACCATTGGCGTACATTTGCTTCAGAGCCGCACGTGTGACCAGAAACGCGCCATCCAGATGCACGTTCATCACCCGCCGCCAATCCGCATACGCCAGATTGTGTACCGGATCTATATGCTGGATACCGGCATTCGCTACCGCAATATCCAGACCACCCCAGGCCTTTACAATGGCGGCTACGCCCTCTTCGACGGCGGCCTCATTAGTTACATCCATGGCCAATGCCATTGCGGTGCCGCCGGCTTTTTCTATGGCGTCAACGGTGTCTTGTGCACTTTCCAGCGTGAGGTCTGCCACAGCGACACGAGCACCTTCACGGCCGTAATGTTCGGCGATTGCCCGCCCAATGCCTCGCGCTGCGCCAGTAATAAGAGCGATATCGTTTTCGAGACGCATGGTATTTGTCTCCCAGTTATTATTCAGTTTTTGTAAGTGAAAGCCTGCGCAAAACCTGCGTATCAGGAACCGCCGTACACTTCATTAGGGAGCCAGGTCGCCAGCGGCTGGAACCAGAACACCAGTGCCAAGGCCAGAAGCTGCAACATAATGAACGGCAACACGCCCAGATATATGTCCCGGGTAGTAACACCCGGCGGGCATACGCCTTTGATATAGAACAGCGAGAAGCCAACGGGGGGTGTCAGGAAGGAGGTCTGCAAACACATGGCAAACATGATGGCAAACCACACTGGCTCCACACCCATTTTGAACAGTACGGGGGCCACTAAAGGTAAAACGATCAGGGTAATCTCCACCCAGTCCAGGAAAAACCCGAGCAAAAAGGTGATAAACAGAACGGTCAACAACACACCTGTAGTGCCAAAAGGCAGGCCGGTGATGGCCCCTTCTATCACTTCGTCGCCACCCAGCCCTCGCAGCACCGAGGCAAACACTGTGGCACCGATAAAAATGCCGAAAATGAATGCCGAGGTGCGGCTGGTCTGATAAAGGGATTCTTTCAGAGTCGCCATATCCAGACGCTTGCTGACAAAAGCCATAAGCAAGGCGCCGCCCGCGCCCACTGCAGAGGCTTCCGTGGTTGTCGCTATGCCAAAAAAGATGGAGCCGAGCACAGAAATGATCAGTGCCATGGGCGGCAAGATTGCCCAGAACACACCAAACCAGGCGCGGGCATCAAGGCGCTGCCGGTTGGTAGGCGCCGGTGCCAAATCCTTTTTGATGTAAGAGGCAATGATGATGTAGAGAATGTAAAGCATGGCGAGCATGACGCCTGGAATCAGCGCGCCCATGAACAGCTTTCCTACTGACGCATCCGAGGTACCAAGGCGATCCGCCATCAGAACCAGCATAATGCTTGGCGGCACCAGAATGCCGAGCGTTCCCACCGAGCACGCCGTGCCCACAGCCAGTGATTTGTTGTAGTTGGCCTGCATCATGGGGCCAAGGGACAACATGCCCAGCAATACCACTGAGGCGCCCACAATACCGGTTGAGGCGGCAAGCAGTACACCAACCAGCACCACCGTAATGGCATAGCCACCGCGCAGACCGCCAAGCACTTTAACCAGGCTGTGCATTAGCTTTTCAGCAATACCAGATCGGTCCAGCATGATGCCCATGAAAATAAACATGGGTAGCGCGACCATCAGCTCATTGGCAACGATGCCATAGATTCTGGCGTCCAGAACGCCAATGGTTCCCTGCCAGGTAAACCAAAGAGGAGAATCGAGATACTCGACCATAACGTGGCCGACAATACCGAATATAAGACCAATACCCGCCAGTGACCAGGCAACCGGGAACCCCGAGAGCAAGAGCACCATAAAGCTGGCGAACATGGCGATAACAAGAATTGCTTCTATTCCCATGACATTAGCCTCGTGGTTCAGGGATTAGGATGGCCGGCAGAGCGCCGATCATCGTAAGGAGGCTCAACAGCCCTGGGAAAACGGAATAGGTAGGTGGTGCAACGCGTGGCGCGTGACAGCAGCGCAATCATCACGAACACCAGCCCCAGAGGCAGCATACTTTTGAATATAAACCGGTAAGGCAATCCGCTAGGTGCCTGGGAATGCTCTGTGTAAATCCATGCTGTCCAGGCGTAGGGCACCAGAGCACTGATCATCAGCGCAATGATGGGCAGCGCCAGCAGCACAATCCCCAAAAGCTCGATAATGGCCTGGGCTTTGGGGCTGAACTTCTCTTTCAGCACATCAACACGAACGTGGTCGTCCCGCACAACCGCATAGCCCAGGGTGAGCATGGTTGCAGTTCCGAAGAGGTGCCAGGACAACTCCTCAAGGGCAATAGAGCCTTGAGATAGCGCATAGCGGGAAAACACGTTGATCAAGATAACGATCAGCACAGCAATCCATAACCAGGACGCCAGACGGCCAACAGCAACAACCAATCGATCTAGATGCCGGGATAAAGCATTGACTGGCAGCGAATCAGTATCGAATGTCGGGGCATGCTTATCCCCTGAGACATTAGTATCGGTCACAAAAACCTCGGATTTTCCGGATGCAGGGAAGGAAGCGGGCAGCGATCAACCGTTACCCGCAATGAACATCATCCGTTGATCAGTCGTACTTGTAGAAATCCCGTGGCAGATAGCCATTGGAGTGCCATATAGAGTGATGCTCCATAAATTCACGCTGACTGGTCAGTACGCGATTGAACATTTCATCTTTGGCAGCAATTTCATCCAACACCTCATTCGTGACCTTTTGCAGCTCACGCAGTACCGGCTCTGGCAGAGTCTGGGCGTTTACGCCTTCTTTCTCGTACTCGCGCAGTGCTGTTGGCTGGGCCCACTCACTCTGTGCAAACCCTTTAAGCGTGGCAGACTCGCAACCCATTTCGATAAGCGCGCGGCTCTGCGGCTCCAGCTTCTCCCAAACATCTTTGTTCACCAACAGGTGGGAGGTGGTCAGAGTTTGGTGCCAACCGGGCATGATGTAGTTTTTGATAATTTGGTCCAGGCCCAGCATCTTGTCGATGGCGGGCTGAGAAAACTCAGTTGCATCAATCGTTTTGCGCTCTAGCGCCTGATAGATTTCGCCGCCTGGAACCATGGTTACGGAAGCGCCGAGCTTCTCCAGAACCTTGCCACCAATACCGGCAAAGCGGATTTTCAGGCCGTCAAAATCTTCCACGCCCTTGATTGGATTAGCGAACCAGCCTGCGCCTTCAGGGCCAATGATGCTGCACAGCATGGGGTGGATGTTGCGTTTGGCATAGATTTCTTCCAGCAACGCACGGCCATCGCCCTCGTAATACCAGGCCAGATAAGCAGGCGGTTCCATGTTGAAAGGGGCACCGGAATACAACGGCAAGGCGGGAATGGTGCCCTGATCGTAACCAACCCAGGTGTAGCCTGCGGGGTATTTACCACCACCTACGGCATCCATGAT
This sequence comes from Marinobacter sp. KMM 10035, assembly GCF_046537445.1. Taxonomy (NCBI): domain Bacteria; kingdom Pseudomonadati; phylum Pseudomonadota; class Gammaproteobacteria; order Pseudomonadales; family Marinobacteraceae; genus Marinobacter; species Marinobacter sp. KMM 10035. Next base: position 502,344 of record NZ_JBBVMG010000001.1, read on the forward strand.
TTCAAACGGTGGAACCAGTTCGTTCGGCTCATAGTAACGCAGCTGAATATCACCACCGGATATGGCTTTGAGATTTTCGGTCAGGTGTTTTACAGGCGTTGTGAGCCCTATAAGGTGTGAAGGGAAAGCCAGAGGCACCTGCCAGCGAACTTTTTCTGCAGCTAGAGCATTGCTGCTGACCAAGGCGCCAGTCATAAACGCAGCAGCAGTGATACCCAGTGTCAAACCCGATAGCTTATGTTTGATAGACATGAAGATGATCCTTCTTGTTGTTGTAGTCGGTCCGGACCACTTTGGTCCGGACCTCTTTGGCTCAGTAAGCCCAAGCAGAAATCACGCCAGAAAAATCAGAAGAAAGTTGGCAATGGTATATCAGGGGTCTTACTTTTGGCGCCAGCCTTTATTTCTGAATTGTTCTGACGTCCTGCACTTGGGATAAAGCAGAGCCCATGCCAATAATTTTTTTCCCTTAAATATCAAATGCATAAAAACAAACTTAAAACTGCGCCGAATATGATCGTCCGGAAATCAGGACAGCATTGAACTCTGGTCGTACGTGCTTGTACTGATACCAAGACACCTGTCCGGAAATCAGGACATTTTTGCCAGCTTCTCGTAAAGTACCGAGCGGGAGATACCCAGTAACTTGGCCGCCTGAGTGCGGTTACCCCGGCTCGCAACCAAAGCCTCTTCAACCGCTTGGGCTTCTGCCTCAGCCAATATACTGGCCAAGGGCCGAATAGGGCGCGGTGTGATTCGGGAAGCTGGGCCCGCGCTGCTGCGGGGCAACACTTTGAACATGGCATCTGCATCCAGTACGCCGCCCTCCTCACTCATGGTCAGGGCTCGCTCAAGCACATTACGCAGCTCACGGATATTGCCCGGCCAATCGTAGCTGGCCAAAGCCGCTACGCCGGCATCGGTAATTTCCGCACGCATATCCAGCCCCTCGCTAATTTCCCAAAGCAAGGTTTCGCAAAGCAACCCCAGGTCCGCAAGACGGTCCCTCAGCGGTGGTATGGGGATTTCCAGCACATTAAGCCGGTAATACAGATCTGAGCGAAAACTGCCGTCGGCAATCATCGCCTCAAGATTGCGACTGGTTGCCGCGATAACCCGAACATCAACCTCTGTCACCTTATTCGAGCCCAGAGGCTCAACTTCGCCTTCCTGCAGAACGCGCAAGAGTTTGGCCTGAAGCGGCAATGGCATGTCGCCCACTTCGTCCAGAAACAGCGTGCCTCCGTTAGCCAGCTGAAACTTCCCTTCTCGCAGTTTGCGATCGGCACCGGTATAGGCACCCGGTGCCACACCAAAGAATTCGGCTTCCAGCAGATTGTCGGGAATCGCTGCCACGTTCACGCCCACAAACGGCTTCTCGGAGCGGCTGGATACAGAATGAATCGCTTGGGCCAGCACCTCTTTGCCAGTACCTGTTTCACCCAGTACCAGTACAGCCATTTCACGTCCGGCGGCAAGCCGCGCGCGGCGCTTGACTTCGAGGGCTCCGGGGCTGGCGCCAACAAAATCTCCAAGGCTATAACGCGTACCCCGGGATTTTTTTGCCAGAGCCTTGCGAGCCGCGGCCAGATCCTGATGCAGGCGCCGGTATTTACTGACCAGGGGGGTAAGTGGTTGCAGGTCGTCGTAAAGCACAAACGCCACTGCGCCCTCAATCTCGCCGGCATTGTCATAGTATGGCAGCCGGGTAACCACTAGTTGTTGCTGTTGATACTCCATAATATCCAGTAACAGCGGTTTGCCGGTTTCCACAACTTCAGGCATGCGGGTTTCGGGAATAACCTGGCGCACCTGGCGGCCAATCACATCTGCCGGATCTTTCAAGCCCAACAACTCGGAATAGCTCACGTTTATCCAGGTAATGCGGGACTCGCGATCAACGGCAATCGCCCCTGCGCTGGCCTCCTCAAACATGGGAAAGAGTGCTTCGATTAGCTCCCGGGTAAGCCCTTTCTTATTCTTCTCACCAAACAACTGTGCCATGTAGTGCTTACCGCCAGAGTCAGTTTCATTCATCGTGAAAGCCCTGACATCCGGCGATGCCGGATGTTCTGTCAGAAGTATATGGCCCCCTCCGCAAGGTGAGCAAATGGGAGGGGACGGGGGACGGCCCGAACGCCGTCAATCAGGTATGATTAATTCACTACCAATCAGCCGGATAAGGTCTGCCTCTGGCGGCTGTGATGCAATCTGCGGAAGGTTGCTCTGGGCCAGCGGTGTTGCATCGCCTCGCGGCGTGGCCCGAACAACCTGGCTTGGCGGCAACGGTGTGTCGTTGGTCAAGCGATCCCAAACCAGATCCAGAGCCTGGAAATAGTAGTGATGCAGCGGCACATAGCTGGCGCCAATCGCTGGGAATCCGTTCAGAACGTCCAGGTGATGGGCGTTGAGCACTTCGTAGTAACGGAGTTCGCTGCCGACTCCCTCCACTTGCCGGTTAAGCCCAAAATAGGGCCGGGAAGTGTGGTTGATAGGCAAAATAGCATCCGACCGCCCCGTCACAAATACAGCCGGCTTGCCGCGGAGATCTCCGGTAGCCCTGATCTCTTCAATACCATCAGCGATGGCTTCGGCTAGCTCTGCTTCAGCTCCCGTCAGCGCATCGCCAGTGATCGCATCACGACCCAAGGCCAGACCGTGCAAGCACAACAATGCATCAAGACCATAATCCGTAAGGCCGCTGCTGGGGGATTTGCTGACAGTCAGTAGAGTCGACCGAACCACGGCGTCATCGTAAACAATATTAACCTTTGCAGTGGGCGGAATACCGTTGCTGACTGCAAATGCTGCGGCTTCCTGAACCGGGGTAAGCGGAGTTACTGCCCCGGTACCATCCGTCGCAGCCAGGCTAAGCCCGCACACACGATCCTCCACACCCGCGCGGCCATAGGCGTTGGCATAGGTCATGGAAATGCTCTGAGCTACGTTGGAGGCAAAGTGTATTGGCGCCAGCAGGTTCTGCTCGGGCTGGATACCAAATTCCTCATTCAGAATACGCAGTGCATCCGTGGCACGCGCATCAGTATCGGAGCCTGTAACCAGCCCCTTAAGCGCCAATGAGGTGCAGATATTCTCGCCAATAGCTTGCGGGTTATACGCAGCGTTCAATGGTGCAATATCACGAATAGCCGGCGCCTGATTGGCGCAACCCTGGTACACCGCAAGTGCTGTGGTGTATTCCAGCAGGCTACGACTGTGCTCAACAATGGGCGTATTGCCACCCTGCACAATGGTAAAATTGGTACTTACAGCCGGGTTCACGTTGGGCTCTGATACCGCCACGCCGTCAATCAGCCCTTTTGTATCCTGCTCCGCCGCGCGAACCGATGAACCACCGCCGTTGGAAACACTGGAGGCTATAACCAAAGTGTTTTCCGGCGTAATAACACGGGTGTTGTCATCACTGCCAAACTGTTTGTTAAGCACCCAGAACCCAAACTCAACAGACTGAAGAACATGGCGCCCCCAGTCGGCTTCCGGGTTGGTTTTCGAGTGAGCATGCTTCCAGGCAAATCGATCCGGCCAATCTGCATTGAAATCATTCCGCTGGCTGGCCGTGAGATCCGCGCGAAACTGAACAGATTCATCAGTAGACGAGAGCGTACCGTCGATACGCTGCGCGGTATTGGTTTCCAAGTTATGGGCGCCGGTGCCACTGCCTTTATCGGTATAGACCACGGCACAGCCCTTTTTCAGACCCCACTCGCCGGCTGTACCAATCGCCCCATAAATTCCCCGGGAGCCGGACGAAGGAGCGGTGATCATGCATGGGTTTTGAACATCAAAGCTGTCAGGAACCTGAGCCATAACCGTAACAGGCACACTACTGCCGTTAACGGTCATAAACGCCAGGTATTCATGGCCCGGAATCAGGCCTTCTGTTTGATTGCCGACACCGGGGCCAAAAAACTCGCCATAACCACCGCCTGGGGATGTATCCACAAGCGCCCGGTAGTTATTGTAAATCGCAAGCTGACGCAGTTCAGCCGGAGAGGGGTTAAGCGGATCAGAAAACGCAGGTGCTGTGGCACTGCCAAGGCCCGTAGCTCCGAGGCCGGCTGTTAGAAGATCGTCAGTCACGCCGTCATATTGGGTGTGCAGTATGTCACCCTGGATAAATTCAGGCGGTTGGTTTACCTCAGGTGGGTTGTTGTTATTGCTGTCACTACTGTCATTGCAGGCACTCAGGGCGATGCCTGTCACGCCGATTAGCGTACAGATCATGATACGTTTCATGGGTCGTTCCTTGTTTTTTGTTGTTAAGAACACGTCCGGGCCCAAGGCCCGAATCAACCCACATGCGCTTCCTGTGCCATTATTTTATCTTTATGTTTTTATTAGTAATTTTTTACAATTCATCGAATACACTGACGGATTTTGTCCGACTTCCCGGACACTGCCATCCACGGGACAACCGAACAAAGGAGGGGGAGTAGTACTAACGAGCGGCGGCTTCAGCTTATTTGTCCTGAAAACAGGACACCGTAGCGATTTTCGGACATTCGGGAAAATTAACCGATTCGGATAAACGGCAGCAGGCTAAAACCGGCAATCACAATAATTGCCAAACAGGCCGCCAGCGTGCGCACGGGTTTCTGCCGAAACATGTACCAGATACCGCCGCCCTTGCCCTCCAGGCGTCTGGTTTCATAGGCTTCACGCTGGCTTTGTGTGCGCTGGTACTGGTATTCATGGAGTATGGCTTTGGCCCTTTCGGCTTCTTCCGTATCGTGTACCCAGAAGCCCCCCATACTGATACCCCAGCGGCTAGGCGGGGTCTCGTAATAGCGCACGTCGTGGGCCTCGAACAAAGCCCGGATTTCTTCGGCTTCATCATCTGGCACGTGGCGCAAATTCATCAAATGGTGGGGCATGACAACTCGTTATCTGGTATCAAATGGGGTAATGCCGATATTCTAACACCACAGACCCAAAGACCGAATTCATCACCGGAACCGTTCATGACTGATCACTCCCTCCGCTTGTTGCTGGATTTTGATGCCTGCGCCCAAAGAGACAAGGGCCAGGCGCCGGCATTTTTGCACCGGCGGGATCGCAAGTTTGCCCTGACCTGCGAGCAACAAGGGGTAACCCCTACCCCGAAACGCTGGCTGGCCCATATCAACCACCTGAGTGGCCCGGGTGCTGGCACGCCCCCCTCGGCGGGCACTCTGCGCTTCTGGCAGCGGATCAACAGCGGTTTCATGGTTGCGGGCACGGTGTTTGGATTAATTGCCATGATTGGCTTGCTGTTTTACGACGGTGGCCAACGCATAAACGTGACCGTTATTGTTGCCTTTGTCGCCTTTCAGCTATTACTGGCAGTAGTGACCACAGTTCAGTCTCTGGTTGGTTGGCAACCCTGGGGGGCGCTGCTCCGGCGCTTTCACAACAATCCGGAAACGACGGTTACCACCAAGCTTCAGCCAGTGCTCATGGCTCGGGCCGCGCAGCTGGGCGGGCTGTGCTTTGCCCTTGCCGGTCTCGCGACGTTACTTGTTATGGTGGTGCTGCAGGACCTGGCGTTCGGCTGGAGCACCACTCTTGACACCGATGCCAGCCGTTATCACAGTCTGATTGCGGCGATGGCGACACCTTGGGCCGCGATTTGGCCGGCCGCTGCACCGGATTTGGCGCTTGTGGAATCCACACGTTTTTTCCGTGCCAGTGCGGGCGCGGGCAGCATGGAGCCGGCACGCTGGGGCCAGTGGTGGCCCTTTATCGCCATGCTCTGGACAACTTGGGCGCTACTGCCCCGACTTGCTCTTGCCCTTTTGTCGGGCGTATTGATAAGGCGCAAGGCTCGACAACTGCTGGCCAACCACCCAGCCAGACGGGCGTTGCTTTATCGCATGGAAACCCCGGCTCTGGATACAGGAAACGAACACAACGACGCCTCGGACTTACCGGATACACACACCCAACTCAAGCTACAACCCTTGCCGGACGCCAGCATTGTGCTGTGTTGGGCCGGCGCCGGCGACCCGGAGCTGCCGGATGCCCTTAGCAGCGGCAAAAGCCTGATTGCCAAAGCAGGTGGCCGGCTGACCCTGGAAGAAGACCGGCAAACGCTGAAGCAAGTAGCCGAGCAACTGGCACAGGAATCGGGCCGCTCCGTTATTCTGGTTGTTCGTAGCTGGGAACCACCCACCGGAGAGCTGGAAGACTTTCTGACCAGTGCAAGAGAGCTATGGCCAAAGGATGTCCGGATCGCTTTGCTGCCACTGGCCACCCACATTGAGCAGGAACCAGATGTACATCAGGTTCAGCAATGGCTGAGATTTGCCAAGCGGGCCGGGCCAGAATTTATAATGGTCAGCCTGATACCGGCTCATGGAGCAGTTCCCGGTATGAACGGGGGAGTTATGGAATGAATACAGCGCCCATTTTTGCCGTTGTAGGCCATCCCAACAAAGGAAAATCCAGTGTGGTGGCCACCCTTTCCCAGAACGATGGCATTGCCATTGCGCTGGAGCCGGGCACCACACGCAAGCGCCAGTCCTACCCACTGAGTGTGGATGGCAGGGTTCTCTACACACTGGTGGACACACCGGGCTTTCAGCGCCCCAGGCGGGTGCTCGAATGGCTTGAGGCCCACAGTGTTTCTGCATCAGACCACGGCGAAACGGTTCGTGCATTTGTTCTTCAACATCAGGGCGACAGCCGCTTCACTGACGAATGTGAACTGCTTGCACCATTGATTGAAGGCGCGGGAATTATCTATGTGGTGGACGGCTCGGCGCCCTACAGTGCCGAGCACGAAGCCGAGATGACCATACTGCGCTGGACCGGCCAGCCTAGTCTGGCCCTGATCAACAGCATCGGGCCCGACGACTACAGCGACACCTGGCACTCCGCGCTTGGACAGTTTTTCCAGGTTGTACGCAAGTTCGATGCGGTTCGCGCCCCGTTCGAGCAACATCTCAGCTTATTGCGTGCATTTGGACAACTTGAACCAGACTGGGAAAAGCCTCTGGATCAGGCAACACATCACCTCTCGGCCCAGCGCGAGCAGCGTCGCCACCAGGCGGCCGGCATCATAGCCAAAGCACTGTATGACATGATGTCGTTTCGGGAGAAGCGCACGCTAACGCTGGATCAAGTCGCGGGCACCAGCGACAGCACCCTTGCAGATCAACTCCGGCAGCGTTGGTACCAGCACCAACGCCAACGGGAACAATCTCTGCGCGTGAACATCGAGCACCTGTACCAGCATCAAAGTATCCGGCGACAAGAGGCCGAGCTGGAATGGCACAGCGACCATGACCTGTTTTCCGAAGACAGCCGCAAACACTGGGCTGTTAGCAGGCGCTATCTGGCCACAGCTGGTTTCGGTGCGGGCGCCGTCAGCGGAGCAGGGCTGGATGCCCTGACCCTGGGCTCATCACTGGGCACCGGGGCTCTGGTGGGCGGCCTGCTCGGCGCAGCCGGGAGCTATTTCTACGGCGGCAAGCTCACCCTGCCGGTACTGAATATCGGGCTGCTCCAGGACGGCCTGAAAACAGCTACGTTCGGGCCTGTGCAAGACAGCCAATTTGGTTACGTAGTGCTGGGGCGGGCCGTGGATCATTGGTGGCACATCAGTCATCGCAACCACGCCGGCAGAGAACTACTTGATCTGCAGCCGGCCGATCATCACTGGCTTGAACGACTCGACAAAAAGAGCCGTCAAACCATCCAGAGAACCTTGGACAAATGCCGTAAACAGCAGCCTCTGGAAGACGCTCAGCAGCAACGTTTTAACACCGCCATTGAGCAGTGCATGGCTGTTTATGACGACTGGCGGTTGAATCGCACCTGAAATGAATGTTTATACTGTAAGGCTATTCCATCAATAAACGAGGAATGCTCATGAAGATAGTACGAGTTCAGGACATCATCGGTACCGAACGTGAAGTGCACGGCCCAGGTTGGACCAGCCGTCGTATGTTGTTGAAAAAAGACGGCATGGGCTTCTCTTTCCACGAAACGATCATCCCTGCCGGTGCTGAGCTGAACCTGTGGTACAAGCACCACCTGGAAGCGGTTTACTGCGTAGCCGGCAATGGCAGCATTACCGACAAGGCCACCGGTGAAACCCACCAGATCTCAGACGGCACGCTTTACGCCCTCGACAAGCACGATCAACACACCCTGCGCGGCGGCACTGAAGACATGCGCTTAATCTGCTCGTTTAACCCGCCTGTAACCGGGCAGGAAGTACACGACGAAGACGGCGCCTACCTGCCGGATACCAGCGAAGACTAATCTTACTTGTCCAGAGCTGAACACCCCGCGCCATCCACATCGCCATCGACAGCAAGCCTGCTGCCGGTGGCGGTTTTACTTTGGCTGGCTGGGGTCTACCTGCGCATTCCCATACTGGTTGCGCCACCGCTGGCACCGTTTATCGGTGACGAGCTGGCACTGTCTCAGACCTTAACCGGTGCCCTGACCACACTGCCCATCCTTATGCTAGCCATAGGCTCCATGCCTGGCTCTCTATTCATTTCCCGCATAGGCCCACGCAACACACTGGCACTGGCCATGCTTATAATGGTCATCGGCTCCGCAGGCCGTGGGTTGGCACCCGGCACCATCACCTTAATGCTCACCAGCGGCGTTATGGGTGTAGGCATCGCCATGATGCAGCCCGCTCTACCGGCACTACTGCCACGCTGGCTGGAACCCAAAAACCTGGCACTCGGCTCGGCCATTTACATGAACGGCATGCTGATGGGCGAATTCATCGGCGCAGGTATCACCCTGCCTGTGATCATGCCGCTGCTGGACAACAGCTGGCGCACAACCATGCTGGTATGGTCATTACCCGCACTGCTGGTCGCCGCAGCCCTGTTCCTGCCAAAACGCGACCTGGCAAGACCTACCCGAAAAGTCGCCTGGCTACCCGACTGGAAAAACCCCCTAACGCTTAAACTGGGCTTATTACTCGGCGTATCCGGCTCCCTGTTTTTCGGCGTAAACGCCTACCTCGCGGCATTACTGGAACAAAGAGGAGAGTTCGACAACCTCACCGAAGCCCTGTTCTGGTACAACTTCGCTCAGGTGATTGCTTCGCTATTGATGCTGAAAATGGCCCGCTACTGGGTAGGAAGAAAAGCCCCACTGCTCATCATGCTGATACTCAGCCTATTGGGAACAATCGGGTTATTGGTGTTTACAGGATGGTGGGCAATCGCCAGCGCCACATTCATGAGCTTCACAGCGGGCATATTGCTGATCATGATGGTGGCGTTACCGCCGCTTCTGGTACCCGCCAACGAAACCGGCAGACTGTCCGCCGGCAACTTTCTTGTCGGCTACACAGTAGCTTTCGCGGTACCTATGCTGGGTGGGTTACTCTCAGACTGGACCGGCGATATAAAACACGCCATTGCCGTAATGATTGCCTACGGAATACTGGTCTCTCCGCTAGCTATCAAGTTAAACCTAGAACGGCAGTAAAGCGCCCCCACCAATGGCCGAAGGCCGCGGAGCGGGGTGTCTTTTCTGCCGGGAAAAAGATGTCTGAGCGAAGCGAGTTGTTTTTCCCAGAAGAAAAGACACCCCGCTTCGCGGCCCACCCCAATGAAGCAGGCCCTCAGTCTTTAGATGTAGTAATCCTTTAGCGGAGGGAATCCGTTAAATTCTACTGCACTGTATGTGGTTGTATAGGCTCCAGTGGACAGCCAGTACATGCGATCGCCGATGGCCAAATTCAGTGGCAACGGATACTTGTGGTGCTCGTACATGATATCGGCGCTGTCACAAGTCGGGCCCGCGATCACACAGTCTTCACCTTCCCCTTTTTTGTCTGTCCATATTGGAAACTTGATTGCTTCGTCCAGCGTCTCGATCAGACCGTTGAACTTGCCCACATCAGTAAACACCCAGCGGTGCAACGCTGTGCGGGATTTACGGGCAATCAGAACTACTTCGCTAACCAGAACACCAGCGTTGGAAATCAACGAACGACCGGGCTCGATAATAATCTGAGGCAGATCATCACCAAAGTCTTCTCTCAGGAAGCGAGTGATTTCAGAGGCGTATACACCCAACTCGTTGGTACGGTTAATGTAATTTGCAGGGAAACCACCACCCATGTTGATCATCTTCAACTCGATGCCGTCTTCTTCCTTCAGGCGCTCGAAAATGACCTTAACCTTGTTCAAAGCCGAGTCCCAAGCACCAATTTCACGCTGCTGGGACCCCACGTGGAACGACACGCCGTAAGGCACCAGGCCGAGATCGCGGGCCAGAATCAACAGATCCATCGCCATATCGCTCTCACAACCAAACTTGCGCGAAAGCGGCCAGTCAGCCGTTTGCGTGCCGTCAGTCAGAATACGCACATACACCTTCGCACCGGGAGCTGCCTTGGCAATAACACGCAAATCCGCCTCGGAATCCGTGGCAAACATGCGAACACCCTTCTCATAGAAGGTGCGAATGTCCCGCGCCTTCTTGATAGTGTTGCCGTAGCTGATCCGGTCGCCGGTCACGCCAAGACCCATCACCTTTTCCAACTCATACACCGACGCGATATCAAAGCTCGCACCTTTATCCCGCAGCATGGTCAGAACCTGCGGAGCCGGGTTGGCTTTTACTGCGTAATACACATTCGCATACGGGAAACCTTCCACCAGCTCGTCGTACTGACGATTAATAGTGGCGGTATCAATCACCACAAAGGGTGTTTCCTTGGTATCCGCAAACGCCTTGATCCGCTCAAAGGTCTCGGCAGTGTAATAATCGGCGATGTTAGCGTTGGCTGACTCGGTCATGGATGGTGGTCCCCCCAGGGGTAATAAAGCAATATTTATTAAGGGCACCAAACCAAAATTGGCCCCCTGCAATGGGCGCGATAATCAGGCTTTTCCCACCCCACAGATATGAGCACATCTACCCATAATTTGTACAGCGATCTGCTCTCAAGAAAGGGCCCCGGCTACTCGGCCTACCCCCAAATGAAGAGGCCTTAGCGAACACCTATTCAACCGTCTATAATTCACAAAACTCAGACGACTACAGGCCCCCAATGCCGAAACTCATTGCAGCTGCATTCCTGGCCCTGCTATTTCTGGCAGGCTGCGCCGAAAACACGACACCGCCCACATTCAAACAGGCATTGCCCACTGCAACTCACCAACCCGTGAGTTTCAGCGAAGACGTGCGCCCCATTGTGGAAGCCAAGTGCCTGGCTTGCCATAGCTGCTTTGACGCCCCATGCCAGCTCAAAATGGAATACTCCGACGGCCTGATTCGCGGTGCTCACAAAGATCCTGTTTACGACGGCGCCCGCTTTAACACCCAACAAACCACTCGCCTGGGCATTGACGCCCAAACCGAACAACAGTGGCGAGAGATGGGCTTTTACTCCGTGCTGGCCCGAGGCGACCAAACCCGCAGCCTGTTCGAAAACATGATTCGCCTGGGCAAACAGTATGAGTTTGCACCCAACAGCAAATTGCCCGAAAACCTAGAATTGGGGCTGTCCCGTGCTAACCAGTGTGTCAGCAACGAAGATTTCTCAGATTACGCCAGCGACCATCCCTATGAAGGCATGCCACTGGCCGTAACCGGCCTCACCGACGAAGAATACGCCACACTCACTGGCTGGATTAATCAGGGTGGCGCTATCAGCCCATTGGTTACCAAGCCGAATGACACTGAGCTGAATCACATCAACCGCTGGGAAGCCTGGCTTAATGATCGTAGCCCCCGCCAGCAATTGATCAGCCGCTGGATTTACGAACACCTTTATCTGGCGCACCTGTACTTTGAGGATGAGGGAGCCGATACCCGCTTCTTTGAAATCGTGCGTTCCTACACGGTGCCGGGCACCCCCATTGATATGATTGCAACCCGACGCCCCAACGACGACCCCGAAGGCCCGGTGTATTACCGCCTGCGCCCGGTTGCCGGCAGCATTGTGCACAAACGCCACATTACCTTCGCATTCGGGGAGAAGCCGTTTGAACGCACCCGGGAGCTGTTTGGCGCCGGCGACTGGCAAGTAGACGCCCTGCCGGACTACAGCCGGGATAGCCGCGCCAACCCGTTTGTGACCTTCGCAGACATACCCGCAAAAGCTCGCTACCAGTTCATGCTGGATAACGCAGAGTATTTCACACGCACCTTCATTCGCGGGCCGGTATGCCGCGGCCAGATTGCCACCGACGTGATCCGGGATCACTTTTGGGTTAGCTACCACGATCCGGAAGACGATCTTTACATAACCGATGCCGAGTATCGCGACAAGGTAAGCCCCTTACTGGCATTGCCTGGTCAGGACAGCGCACTGCTGGATCTGGGGGAAAACTGGATTACCTATCAAGGCAAGCGTAACCGCTACCATGAACTGCGAAACCAGGCCTACAGAGAGGCTTACCCAAAAGGTGCCTCCCTCGACCATATCTGGGATGGCGACGGCAAGAATACCAACGCCCTGTTAACGGTGTTCCGCCACCACAACAATGCCTCAGTACAGCGGGGGCTCATCGGTCAGGTGCCGCTAACCAGTTGGTGGATGGATTACCCTCTGTTTGAACGCACCTATTATGAACTGGTGGTGAATTTCGACGTGTTCGGTAATGTGGCCCATCAGGCTCAAACGCGGCTCTACTTTGACCTGATCCGGAATGGCGGTGAACAGGACTACCTCAGGTTGATACCGCCAGGTGAACGCAATCGAGTTTTACGGAACTGGTATCAGGATTCAGGTTCGCTAAAGCTGGATTACAGCTACGCCCGCATGGACGATACCGCCCCCTCACAGGTGCCCTATGCCACCTCGGCTTTCAATGAGGAGCTCGGCGCTCGCATGCTGTTGAAATTCCACGAACTGAATGCTGAACGGGATGACCCTATCAACCGCTGTGGCGGCAGTGATTGTGGCCGCAAAGACGAACCAGAGTGGATTCGGGAAGCCGATCAGGTGCTGTCTGAGTTAGCTGCTACCCGGGCCGAATTCCTCCCTGCAATTAACTACGTGCCAGACGTTACCTTTTTGCGGGTTCACAACGGAGACGGGCAGCGCACGGTGTACACGGTTATCCGCGACCGCGCCCACAGCAACGTCGCCTTCCTGCTCGGAGAAGATTCGCGCTACCAGCCGGAGAACGACAAGCTGACCATTTATCCGGGAATCATCGGCAGCTACCCCAACTTCATCTTTGACATCCCGGCCTCGCAACTGGGGCTATTCAAAGACCGAATGAAAGCCCTGAAGGTGGAGGAGCCGAAAGCGTTTGAAGCATTGGTGGGTGTATGGGGCGTGCGCCGGACTCACCGGCAGTTCTGGGAAATTCTTCACGACATTACCGCCTGGCACCGTGAGCACCAGCCCCTGCAGGCGGGAATTTTCGACATTAACCGTTACAAAAACCTGTAACCCTTTAGCTGTCTAACTCTCTAACCCAGGGCTCAAACCGCCACAGGGTGGAATGGCGCGGGGGTGTTAGAACCACCGGGGTCTCGGGGCTCACTCTGCTGTTGCAGGTATTCCAGAATCGCATCTTTCAGATCGCTGCCCTGGCCCAGCCCCTGATTACCGAATAAACGGTTGAATTCCAGTACAAACGGATAGCCCTCCACCAACGCAATATCGAATCCCGCGTGATCCACTTCCAGTTCCCGGGCCAGACGCAGGGCGAGATCAGTCATCACCGCTGGTACCGGGCTGTTATCGATCTTGCCGCCCTTCGATACATTGTTGTAAAAGCCCTGATCCGCCTGGGTGCGCCAATAGGCTGTCACAACCTTATCGCCCACCACCACAATGCGCGCATCGCGATCCAGCGGCAGGTATTCCTGAACGTAGAGAACCTCGGTGCGATCGCAGTATTTATTCCAGTCGTCACGGGTTTCAATCAGCCACACACCTTCGCCCATGCTGGCCTTAGGCAGCTTCCCCACAAAAGGCAGCGCCATGACGCTCCAGATGTGCTCCCGCTCCTCCGGGCCGTTGGCCTCAATGATGGTCCAGGGAATATGCTCCGGCGCGACCGCCTCAAACGCCCGGGTCATTTCCACTTTGTCGTGGCCAATACGGTAGCTGGCAACACTGGGGAACACGCGGCATTTCAAGCCATGCACCAGCGCATTGAGCTGCCAGTATTCGGGGAATAGCACCCAGTCTGCATTGCGCAGCAGTTCTTTATGGCGCAGGTAATTCTCCGGTTTCAATACCGTCGTATCCGGAAAGCCAAGTGTGCGGAAAATATTAAATGATACGAAATTCATGTGCGGGATCGCGCTGAGTGAAGTGGGCAATTTTTAAGCAGTTTCATCTCGGGCGCAAGTATTTTTTTGTGGGCCAAATTGACGGTGGTCATGGCTTTCAGTAACGCAACTGATAATAATTCGCATTACATTGCATGTTAACTTACCACGGAGCTATACCATGACAATCATTCGCCAGTTTACCGCCGTAGCTGCCTCCCTGCTGATCGCCGTGCCCGCATTTGCCGGCGACAGCAGCCACTTCAAAGGCCAGCCAGCAAACACCCTTGAGCAGGCCGTTGCCAACTTCTCCGAGTACAACACCAAGCTGGAAAAAGTGCTGGCCGGTGAACTGACTCCAGAAGCCATGAACGAAGTGCACCAGCTCACCTACACTCTTGAAAATGCCCTGCAAAAGCTGGATGACGAGATTGATGCGCTTGAGGACACCCTTGAGAAAGTCCACAAGGCCTCCGAGCATGCAGACCCGGATACCGTGCGCACCGCCGGCGAACAGTACCTCAGCAACAGCCGGAAGATGATCAAGTAGTTATTGGCGGGGCTTTCGTTTAACGCCCTGCTGGGCAACAGCGGTTAGCGGGTCTTCTGGCCAGGGATGTTTGGGGTAGCGGCCACGGGTGTCTTTACGCACCTGGGGGTAAACGTTAACCCAAAAGCTGGCCAGATCCGCCGTGACTGCCAGCGGCCTCTGGGCCGGGGAAAGCAGGTGAATCAGCACTGGCATCTTGCCACCAGCAACTGTCGGCGTAGTGATCCAACCAAACAGGGCCTGCAACTTGGCCGCCAATACTGGGCCATTCTCCGCGGTGTAATCCAGGGTAACGGAGCTGCCGGTGGGAATGGTCAGGCTGGTTGGAGCCAGTTCCCCCAGCTGCTGCTGTTGAGGATAGTCCAGCAAGCTGCTCAGGGCATTCTGAAGGTTCAGTTTAGCCAGATCAGACCAGCGGCTGATGCCGCTCAGGAAGGGCCCAAGCCACTCTTCCAGAGAGTCTGTCAGGGCTTGATCACTGACATCTGGCCACTGCCCGGGAAAATGCCTGGCCAGTAAAGCAACTCGCGCCTGCCACTGCCGGGCAGCAGGCGTCCAAGGCAGGTTATCCAGCCCTCTGCGCCGAACGGCGGCGAGTATGCCCTGCTGAATCAGTTCCGGCGAGGGTTTTGCCAGCGGTTTCTCACCGAGGAGTAGCGCCCCCAGTCGGCGCGTTTTGCGGGCGATTACTGTGCCGCGTTTATCATCCCATTCCGCTTCATCCTGCTCTCGAATATGAGCCGCGAGATCGGCTTCAAGCGTTATCAGGTCCACCGGGGCCGCCAGATAAATCCTTGCTTCTCTGGCCTTGCCGTCCAGATCTGCCGCCACCAGCCATTCGTGCCGCGCCAGCCCATCGTCGTCTCGCAGAAGCGCACCCTTGCCGTTGCTGAGCTGGTAGCGTGGTGTATCGCCGGGGCGGCGTTTGCCAATACGGTCCGGGTAAGCGAGCGCCAATAAACGCCCCACTTCCGGGGCCGTTGGCATGAGTTCTTGTTCGCTTTTCCCATGATCGCCAGACACTGACAAACGCTTGGCCTGCTGGCGCAGTGCCTGCAGCCGATGCGGATCTATACGTTGAGAACCTCGTTCTCCACGAAGGGCGCGAATGCGTTCATGCATGTCGGCACCGGCACCCGGGCCCAGCAAGTCCCTGTCTTCCAGTAACGCGGCCAGCTCCGCCGCCAGCCTGCCCAGCCCAAGCGATCGCCCGAGTATAACCATGTGCGCCAACCTGGGGTGAATGCCCAAGGCCCGAGCTGACTTGCCGTGCTCAGTGATTGCGCCTTCATCATCCAGCATGTCCAGCCACTGCAGCAGCTCCACACCCTGCTGCCAATGGGCGAGCGGCGGCGGGTCGATCCATACCAGATTATCCGGCGTTCGGGCGCCCCACTGGGCCAACTCGAGCACCAGTGGCGCCAGATCGGCCTCATGAATTTCTGGTGGCGTAAAATCTGCCAACCCGAACTGTTCCGACTCACTCCATAGCCGGTAACACACACCCGGCTCAACCCGGCCTGCACGACCTTTGCGTTGCTCTGCGGAGGCTTTGGAAACCCGACCTGTAATCAACCGTGTCATTCCACTATTTGGGTCAAACACAGCACGGCGCTGCTGGCCGCTGTCCACCACCACCCGCACGCCTTCAATGGTCAGACTGGTTTCTGCGATGGCGGTTGCCAGCACGACTTTGCGAGTGCCCTCTGCAGCCGGCGCAATGGCCTGGTCCTGCTCTGCCGCTTTCAGGTTGCCGAACAGAGGCGCGATGACAACGTTCGAGGCCACCTGCCCGGCCAACGCTTGAGCCACCCGGTGAATCTCTCCTGCGCCCGGCAGGAACACCAGCACTGAGCCTGGCTGCTGCGCCAGAGCTTCGGTAACCACCGCCACGACTTGGTCCACCAGCCTTGGGTAGCGCTGCGTGCTTGGCACCGGGCGATAGAACACTTCCACAGGAAAGGCTCGCCCTTCGCTGCTTAATACGGGTACATCGCCGAGCAGGCGGGCAATGGGGGCGGTGTCCAGTGTGGCGGACATCACCAACACTCGCAAATCTTCCCTTAGCGCTTCTTGTGTCTCGCGCACCAGTGCCAGCCCGAGGTCGGCCTGCAGGGAGCGTTCGTGGAATTCATCGAAGAGCACAGCGGCGTACTCTTCCAGCATGGGATCGCTCTGGATCAGCCGGGTGAGTATGCCTTCGGTCACAACTTCTATGCGTGTGGCGCCAGATATTTTGGTGTCCAGCCGCGTGCGGTAGCCTACTGTTTGCCCGGGCTGTTCGCCCAGTTGCGACGCCATAAATCTGGCCGCGGAGCGGGCGGCAAGTCGCCGGGGTTCGAGCATCAGGATTTTACGGCCCTGCAACCAGGGTGCATCCAGCAATGCCATGGGCACCCGAGTGGTTTTACCAGCGCCCGGGGGTGCCTGCAGCAGGGCCGTGGTGGCTTGCTGCAGGGTGTGTTTTAGCTCTGGGAGGATGTGGTCTATTGGGAGCACGGCTATCAATCGTGCGGAATTGTTCTTGCGTGCCAAGCTTCAGGCCTTGGAACAAAAAACACAAAAAGTAATCCGAAAACCAGCGCCCCGACACCTATGCCGAAAGCGGATACCAGAGTGCCGCCGGCGTCGAGCCACTGTTTGGTTAGCCAAGGACCAGCCATTTGGGTGAACCCGTAGAGGGCGACCATGGCTGCAGACAACCGGGGCCCCTGATGTGGATGCAGGGCACGTCCAAGCCGCTGGGTAAGCAGCACCGTTCCCAGAAACGTGCTTCCTACCAGTGCTGCACATAACAACAGGCCAAGGGCGCCGGGCACGATAACGGCTGCCAGCACACCCGCAAGCTGAATCAGGAAATTAAGCTTCAACGCAGGTATATCGCCCATTTTCGTGCCCAGCTTATTCCACACCCAGGCGGCGGGAATTGTGCACAAGGCTACGATTAGCCAGGCCCCATCAAGCAGCCAATGTTCGGCGTCGAGCTCGAGCTTTGCCAGCAGTGGCAGAAAGGTCATGGGAAGGATGTAACCCAGACCTGCGCCCGCGTACGACAGAAACAGAGGAATGCTGGCGCGATCGATTAACGGGGTTTTGGCTTTCACTTTGCCATCATTGCCAGGCACCTGATCTGGCACGTCGAGCTTTATCAAGCGGCGAGCGCCCCAAATGGCCAAAGGAATAGATGCCAGAGCCACTGGCCACCAGCGTGCAGCACCTTCCAGCCAATCTGCAGTGCCGGTAACGAGTCCACTGGAGAGTAGCAAGCCCAGCCCCACCCCAACGTAGACCAACCCACTCATGCTCGAACGGTTGCGCAGCACCAACCATTCCAGAATCAATGCAGGTGCCTGCACGAAAACGACTCCGTTAGCGACACCATTCAACCAGCGGGCGGTGGAGATGGCTGTCAGGTTGTCCGTTTGGGTAACGAAGATCGTGGTTATAACGTGAACGATGAGAAACGCGGGCAGCAAAATGCGGATATGGCTAACCCTATGCCAACGAATCGCCAGCATGGCACCCATCAGATAGCCTAAATAGTTCCAGGTGGCTATAGCTGCGCCTTCCGGCGCGGTGAGCTGACCATCGTCGATAAGATAGGGAAGCAGTGGGGTGTAAACAAAGCGGCCCAGCGTGTGCACAACCATAAGCACAATGGCACCCGCAGCCAGAACGCTAAAGAGTTCTTTCAGAGTTGTGGTGTTCTGCTTGTACATACTGTCGGTTCCGGCGAGTGCATTTTCAGCCGGGCAGTCTATGCGAGTCGCGCCGCTATGTCAGTCTGACCTTAGCAGAACAGGCTGCTTATCCGCCTCAGGTGCGCGGGATTTCACTGTTGGCTTTAGCCCAAATGTAGATACGCTCAAAGGCTTCCGCCAGCTGTTCCGGATTATGGGGTGGCTGAATCAATGCCGCCAGCTGGCCGTCGGGATTCACCAACGCAAAATGCCCACTGTGATCTACAAGCAGCTCACCGTCGACGTCTCGGTGTACAAACACGGCACTCAAACTTTGCGCCAGTGCACGCAATGTTTCCAGATCTCCAGTCAGGCCGTGAAAGTCTTCGCCGAAAAACCCGGTATAGGCTTTCAGTTTTTCAGGGGTGTCGTGTTCCGGGTCGGCAGTGACCAGCAGGTAATCCGGCTGGGGCAAGTCTTTCGAAAGTAGCTTGTCGGTGCGTCGCAGGTTCGCCATGGCCGCCGGGCAGATATCCGGGCAGTTGGTGTAGCCAACAAAAGCAAAGGTCCACTTACCCTGGAGACTCTCACGGGTGACGGTTTCGCCGTTTTCGTTCGTTAGCGTGAACTCGACCAACGGCCGCGGCTGGTCATAAACATAGGTGTTCATTTCAGCCAGATCCGGAGCAGGCGTCGGCTCCCCGCTGTCCACCAGGAATACCTGCCGACCAATAACCAGGCCAAATACGAGTACCACCAACAACAGAAGTACAAACAGCGTGACCTTCAATGAACGATTCATTATTACTCCTAATGGCAAACTCTACGGTAACGCAGCGACAGTAGGAGGGATGCCTTTTCTGCAGGGAAAAAGATGTCTGAGCGCAGCGAGTTGTTTTTCCCGGAAGAAAAGGCATCCCTCCTGCTGGCGCGTTTGCACCAAGTCAGAAAAACACGTAGTGGTCTACAAGGAGTACCACAAACAGGGCCATCAAGTAAGTGATGGAGTATTTGAAGGTGTTAAGTGCCACTCGGCGGTCGTCGCCTTTTAGCAAGCGTATGGCGTACTGCAGAAAGCGTAGGCCAAGAGCGAGCGCGCCAGCGAGATATATCCAGCCGGACATACCTGTGACGAAAGGTAGCAGGCTGACTGCCAACAGCATCAGGGTGTAGAGCAGAATGTGCAGTTCAGTAAACTTATTACCATGGGTGACCGGCAACATGGGAATGCCGGCTTTGGCGTATTCCTCTTTACGGTGAATAGCCAGGGCCCAGAAGTGCGGGGGCGTCCAGGCGAAGATGATGAGAACGAGCAACAGGGCATGGCCTTCTACCTGGCCAGTTACTGCTGTCCAGCCGAGCAATGGCGGCATGGCGCCCGCGAGGCCACCGATGGTGATGTTTTGGGGCGTTGCCCGTTTCAGGAACAGTGTATAAACGCCGGCATAACCTACCAGAGAGGCCAAAGTGAGCCATGCGGTGAGATGGTTCACCTGCCACATCAATACCACCATGCCTACGCTGGCCAGCAGTGTAGCGAACACTATGGCTTCTACCGGGGAGATTTTACCGGTAGCCACAGGGCGCTTGCGGGTTCGGGCCATTACGGTATCTATTTTCTGGTCGACCACGTGGTTGACCACGGCGGCAGCGCCGGCAAGAAAGGCTATGCCCAGGTTGCCCCATATCAGCACGCTCAGGCTGGGCAGGCCGGAAGTGGCCAAGAGCATGCCAATGGCGGATGTCAGGATCATCAAGGCCACTACGTTGGGCTTGGTCAGCTCCAGATAATCTCGCCAGGATATGGCGCGTGCGGATTGGCTGGTTGGGTTGCGGGCCGGCAGTACGTCCACTTGCTCACTCATGCCGTAATCTCCTGATGCATTATTGTTGTATGTGTTGCTCTTGCAGCATGTGCCTGGGGCAGCAGATTGTGCTGCCAGATCAGGTATATCACCGATAGCAGCAGCCCGGCGCCCATGGCGTTGTGAGCCACTGCAATCGGCAGGGGAATATGGAAAACAATGTTGGCGAGCCCCAGGGTGATCTGGGCCACCAACGCTGCAGAAACAAGCAGTACCGGGCGGCGCAGTTCGCGACTGGCGCTTCTACGCCAGATCAGGGTCAGCAAAACAGCGAAATACCCCAGAACCACCAGAGCACCAACTCTGTGGGTTACGTGTATGGCTACCCGGCCATGGGCTGTGAGTTGCCCACCCAGATAGTTGGGGCCCACATGCTGGGTAATATCGAAGCCATGCTGGAAGTCCATATCCTTTGGCCACCACTCACCCTGACAGGTGGGCAAGTCGGTACAGGCGACGGCCGCATAGTTGGCTGCCGTCCAGGCGCCCAAGGCAATTTGCAGAATAACCAGCAACAAGCCGCCATAGAGCCAGGGGCGAAGTTTCGCGATGTGGGGCCTTGGCGCCGAGGGGTTCGGGTTCTCTTCGGGGGCGATGTTGGCCTGTGTTGCAGAGAACTTTCTTAGCCGCAGCACCAGCAAGGTGAGCAAGCTCAAAGTGGTAAAGCCGCCAAGAAGGTGAAGCGCGACCACTTGAGGCCAGAGCTTCAAGGTAACCGTCCACATTCCAAACGCACCCTGCAGCAGAATAAACCCTGCAATGAACAGAGGCAGTTTGAAAGGCACACCGCTGCGGCGCTTTCGCACGGCGCTTGCTGCCAGCCCGAACACCACCAGCCCCAAGGTGCCAGCGGCATACCGGTGGATCATTTCCGGCCAGCCTTTAGCTACATCCACCGGCGTGTCTGGGAACCGGGCATTAGCGATGGCTATATGCGACTCGCTTTGAGGCACGGTTATGAAGCCATAACACCCGGGCCAGTCGGGGCAACCCAGCCCTGCATCCACCAGCCGGGTCCAGGCGCCCAGCATGATGACGACAATGGCGAGAAGCACTGAGAAAGTCGCCCAGTTTGCCATGGCTTTGGCGTTAGGCTGGTTGCCGGTAAACAGATGCGTCAAGGTAACTCCTCCGGGCTAAGGCTCAGCCCACCTGTGACAGTTTGAGCAGGTGCTTCAGATCTTTGAGCATGTCCTTACCAGAATTCTCGGGGCCGTAATGCATCATCACATTGCCAAAGGGGTCGATGAGCAGGATGCGCGGCTCACTTTCCGGATTGATTCCAGCAGGCCAGGCAGGTGTTTTGCCGGGTACAGGCCTCAGGCGTTCCATCAAACGGTACTCGGTTGGCCAGCGTGCCGCGAGATCACCGGTAATTCCGCCTAAAACCGCGGCTCTCGATACTCGGTTAGCATTTTTCCCCAAGGCAATATTAGCTTGTCGCGCGAGGTAGAGCAGTTCTTCGCAGCGGGTGTCGCATTCGCCCGCGGCAACCACAAGCAACCACTGAGGATCTGCTTTACCAGCGACAAACCGATTGGCCAGCGGCTCGCCCGAAAGCGTCTCAAGGTTGAGCGCGGCCACAGGCACCGTCGGGCTGATCAGCGCCCCGTGATTAGTATGCCCTGCGGGATTCAGCCAGCCGGTGTAGAACATAATGGTGGCCAGAATCATTGGCCCGAACCCCAAGGCAAACAACAACATGGCTGTACGTCGGCCCCTGCGAACTTGTTCGGGGGTTGGGCCTTCTTTTTCTTCTTGCTGTGGTAACCCGTTAACCATTGTCATTGTCATTATTGGTTCCTGTCTTTCGATAACTCGCCGCTACACTCAATATAGTCAGCACCAGTGCAAGCGCAAACCATTGTGTCGCATATCCGTAGTGGGTTTGTGGCCCCATGAGGTCTGGTTCCCAATCCGCACGATAGGCGCCAGGCTGCTCGCTGCTCGCAAGCCGGATAATAGCACCAGGCAACTCGGGGATTTCAGCTCTTGCAACCGACCCGGGTAATGCCTGCACTCTGCGGGGCCAATGTTCGTCAGTTGCTGATTTTGAGGACAGTACCGGCGGTTCCGGGTAAGGGCTTATCCGTCCGGTTAAGCTGAAGACACCTTCGGGAGGGCTAATATCCGGCAATTCATTTCGCGTTCTCGGTGCCCCGACCCAGCCTCTGTTAACCAGAACCGCAGGGCCCTGCAGTGGGTAAAACACCGTCAGAACCTCGTAACCTGCAATGCCATCGCGGGTTCGGTTATCCAGCAACCAGCTGCGCTCGTCGTAAAGCCCGGAAAGCGTAACCGGCCTGCCGCTATCAAGCCCGCTGGCCACCTGTTCCGGCCAATCAAGATCCTGTGCTTCTTGCTGCCACTGCTCAAGCAGAACCTGCTTTTCCTCGGCCCGGTTCAGTTGCCAGATACCCAAGCCAATAAGCAGCGGCAAAAAGGCGCCTGTAAACACCATCAACCGCCAGTTCAGCTGCCATTTTCGAGAGTTTTGTTTTGCCTCAGCCATGGTCTGCTATAGTGCGTTTGGCTTCAACCAGAACAAAAACCAGAGATTTTTTTATGCTCAAAGCCCTTATCATTTTCCTTATGCTCGCCGTTATCATCAGCCTGTTCAGTGGCCTTTTCTTTCTCATAAAAGACGGCGGCAAAACCAATCGGGTGGTAAATTCTCTTGCTGTACGGGTAACGCTGAGCGTGCTTCTGCTCGCTGTTATTCTGCTGTCACTTTGGCAAGGGAGCCTGACGCTACACCCGACTCCCTGAATGTAAGCCCTTGCTACCTCATATGACATATACAAAGACGAACAAGCCCAGCCAAACCACATCCACAAAGTGCCAATACCAGGATGTCGCTTCAAACCCGAAGTGGCTATCTGCGGTGAAATGCCCCTTTTGAATGCGTATAAACATGATGATCAACATCAGGGTTCCCAGCATCACGTGAAAACCGTGAAAACCGGTGAGCATGAAGAAGGTGCTCCCGTAGATACCGGATTGCAGCGTCAGGTTAAGGTCCTGATAGGCATGCATGTATTCTTCAGCCTGAAAGAAAAGAAACACCAGCGCAAGCGCAATGGTCGCCGCCAGCCAGATTTTCAGCTTCTTGCGGTTGTCCGCTTTAATGGCATGGTGAGCAACGGTTATGGTGAACGATGACGTAACAAGAAGAATGGTGTTAATCAGTGGTAGGCCCCAGGGGCCGATAACGGATTCTGGAGCAGGGTAAGCTTCCGGGTCAGGGTTGTTGATCAACGGCCAAGTAGCCTGAAAGCCTTCCCAGAGCATGTTGGAACTGCCGCGATCGCCCTCACCCCCGAGCCAGGGCACGGCAAACACCCGGGCATAGAACAGGGCGCCAAAAAACGCCGCAAAAAACATGACTTCCGAGAATATAAACCAACTCATACCCCAGCGGAATGACCGGTCCATCTGCGGGCTGTAAAGGCCAGATCGGCTCTCTTTAATAACGCTACCAAACCAGCCAAACAGCATATAAATCATAACCAGTACGCCGGCCCAGAAAATCATCCAGGCATTACCGGTGCTGTCGCCCTGATTGCTGTCGACCATAATCGAGGCCGCACCATATAGCATGACCCCAAGGCCCACCGTGGCAATAATAGGCCACTTACTCTGTTCGGGAACGTAATAGTTCTGGTAATCCGCCATAGCTATCTCCGATGGCTTATCCGTTATCGATTATTGTTTTGTTTGTTGAACTGGTTGTCTCTGTCACGGCCGCTTGCGGCTCGCCCTGATCATATAGTGTGTAGGACAATGTCAGTTTGGTGATATGGCTGGGCAAATCCTGATCCACAATAAACACCAGCGGCATTTCCGTATTCTGGCCCGCGGACAATGGCTGCTGGTTAAAACAGAAGCATTCAGTTTTGTGGAAATACAAGGCACCTTCCGATGGCGACAGGCTGGGCACCGCTTGGCCAACCATGTCCCGATCGGTCGGGTTCTCGGCATAGAAGTTCACGGTTGTGGCCTCCCCGGGGTGAACTTCAACGCTGCGCGCAACCGGCCGGAATATCCAAGGCATGTCCGGCCCGTTCTGGGCCAGAAACTGCACTTTAATGGTACGGCTCATGTCTGCTACTGAACGCTCGGTAGACTCATAGCGCCCGCTGGTTTTTCCATTTATACCGGTTATTTCGCAGAACACGTCATACAGAGGCACTAGCGCAAAGCCGAAGGCAAACATTCCGGCCACGCTGGCAAGACACCAACCAATAACCCGCGCATTACTGCGCGGAGGTACCGTCTTGTTTGCCGGTTGCTCAGCCATTTTTGTCAGCCTCCTATTTCACATCGGGTGGCGTGGTGAAGGTGTGGTAGGGCGCTGGTGAAGGAACTTCCCATTCAAGGCCTTCAGCACCTTCCCAGGGCTTGGCTGGCGCTTTGACACCGCCTCTGGCGCACTTCACAACAATCAGAAGGAACAGCAGTTGGGTAGCGCCGAACATGAAGGCACCGATACTGGACACCATGTTGAAATCAGCGAACTGCAGTGCGTAATCCGGAATCCTCCGCGGCATCCCGGCAAGCCCCAGGAAGTGCATAGGGAAGAAGGCCAGGTTCATGCCGACAAATGACAACCAGAAATGGGTTTTGGCCAGAGTTTCGTCGTACATGTAGCCCGTCCACTTCGGCAGCCAGAAGTAGGCCGACGCGAAGATACCGAAGATGGCACCAGGCACCAGTACGTAATGGAAGTGGGCCACTACAAAGTAAGTGTCGTGGTACTGGAAGTCCGCAGGAGCAATCGCCAGCATCAGGCCGGAGAAACCGCCGATGGAGAACAGGATCACAAAGGCAATGGCAAACAGCATGGGCGCCTCCAGTGTGAGAGAGCCCCGGAACATGGTCGCCACCCAATTGAACACCTTCACCCCTGTGGGTACGGCAATCAGCAAGGTGGCGTACATGAAGAAGAGTTGCCCGGCCAATGGCACGCCCACAGTGAACATGTGGTGAGCCCACACCAGGAATGACAAGAGCGCGATGGCACCGGTGGCATAAACCATGGAGGCGTAGCCAAACAAGCGCTTGCGGGAGAACGCCGGAATAATCTGGGAGATCGCCCCAAAAGCCGGGAGGATCATGATGTAAACCTCAGGGTGCCCGAAGAACCAGAACACGTGCTGGAACAGAACCGGGTCGCCGCCGCCCGCCGCATTGAAGAAGCTGGTGCCGAAGTTGATATCCATCAGCATCATGGTGACCACACCTGCCAACACTGGCATTACGGCAATCAATAGAAATGCGGTGATCAGCCAGGTCCATACAAACATGGGCATTTTCATCAGCGTCATGCCTGGCGCCCGCATGTTCAGTACCGTTGCAATTACGTTGATGGCACCCATGATCGACGACACACCCATGATGTGGATGGCGAAGATAAAGAAGGTGGTACTTGGCGGCCCATAGGTAGTGGAGAGCGGGGCGTAGAAAGTCCAGCCAAAGTTTGGCGCACCCCCTTCCATAAACAGAGTGGAAACCAGGATCAGGAAGGCACAGGGCAGAAGCCAGAAGCTCCAGTTGTTCATCCGTGGCAATGCCATATCGGGCGCGCCGATCATTAGCGGTATCATCCAGTTTGCCAAGCCTACGAAGGCTGGCATAACCGCACCAAAGACCATAATCAGGCCGTGCATGGTGGTCATCTGGTTGAAGAATTCCGGCTGAACAATCTGCAACCCGGGCTGGAACAGCTCTGCCCGGATAACCATGGCCATGGTTCCGCCGAGAAGGAACATGGTGAAACTGAATATCAGGTACATAGACCCGATATCTTTGTGGTTTGTGGTCAACAACCAGCGGCTGATGCCGCTAGCCGGGCCGTGATGATGATCTTGTGCGTGGGTACCTGCAACCGCACTCATGAAAACCCCCGTTACCGCCAATTATTGTGGCTGGTGATATCTGTTATCTGGCGTTGATTACTGTTGGTTCTTGTAATCGAAGATTTCTTTTGGCGTGACCATGTCACCCATCTTGTTACCCCAGGCGTTACGCTCGTAGGTAATGATGGCGGCAAGATCCGCTTCGTTCAGCTGACCGCCGAAGGCCTGCATTGCCGTACCTGACACACCGTTAACGACAACATCGATGTGCGCGGCCATGTCTCCGGTCGCAATGGCGCTGCCCCTGAGTGCCGGGAATGCTGGTGGCGCACCGCTGCCATCTGCCTGGTGACAGGCAGCACAAGCAGTGGCGTAGGCTGTCTTGCCTCGCTCCATCAGTTCTTCCATGGTCCAGTCTTTCTGGGTCAGCTCGCGCTCTTTCTCGGCTGCGGCTTTCTGATCAGCTACCCAGGTGTTGTATTCCTCTTCCGGCACCGCCTTTACCACCACCGGCATAAAGCCGTGATCCTTGCCACACAACTCTGTGCACTGGCCGCGATAGGTGCCTGGCTTGTCCACGCGGGTCCAGGCTTCGTTGATGAAGCCGGGGATCGCATCTTTCTTTACGCCAAAATCCGGCACCCACCAGGAGTGAATGACATCGTTTGCCGTCAGCAGGAAACGAACCTTCTTACCCACCGGAATCACCATGGGGTTATCTACTTCCAGCAGGTAGTTTTCGCCCTTGGCCTGTCGGTTTCTGATTTGGTCTGACGGCGTTGTGAGGTTGGAAAAGTAGCCGAAATCTTCGTTGATATATTCGTACTGCCACTTCCACTGGTAGCCAGTCACCTTGATATCAATATCCGACTCAGTGGTGTCGTACATATCAATCAAGGTAGCGGTGGCGGGAATCGCCATAATGACGAGAATGACAAGCGGTATGAGTGTCCAGAGGATCTCAACCATCGTATTTTCATGAAAATTGGCAGGTTTTGCCCCCTGGGACTTACGATGGGCAAAGATAGACCAGAACATAATCCCGAATACCACGACGCCAATGGCAACGCAGATCCAGAAAATGGTCATGTGAAGGTTAAATATATCGTTACTGGTACCGGTTACCCCGGGGGTCATGTTTACCGTCCAGTCCGCCATGGACAACGCGGGAAACAATAGACCGCCTAAAAGGGCACCTACCCGCTGAGCGTGCACGCGCATACTGTGTCTCCACAGAGTATTATTCTTGTCGGATTTTGCGTAATCCCTCTGCTCTTTCTCCGGCGCTCGCATTCGCCAGAAATTCGCAGAGTGAAAGCCTGCTTATGGATACATCACCATCGAGTATAGACACAGATCAAAAAAAGACTAAAAAGTCATTAAACCCAAAACGACTAAACACAACGCTTTAAGAAGCAAATCGAATATGACATTCAAATTGTCGGTTACAGACAGGCGTTTATGGGCACTGGCGTGGCCATTGATGCTCACCAACCTCACTGTTCCTTTGTTGGGCCTGGTGGATACGGCTGTACTGGGACATCTGGAAAGCCCTGAGTATCTCGGCGCCGTGGCGGTTGGTGCTAACCTGTTCACTATTCTGTACTGGACCTTCGGTTTTATGCGCATGGGCACCACCGGGCTGGCCGCCCAGGCCTGGGGCAAGCGCGACAGCTTCAGCCAGGTTGCCCTTCTATTGCGCTCGCTGATGTTGGCGGTGGGGATCGGCCTGTTGCTGATTCTGTGCCATCAGCCGCTAATCCGAATCGGGCTGACCCTGATGAACGCCAGCCCTGACGTAACCAAGCTCGCCGCCGAATATGCGGCTATCCGAATCTGGAGCGCTCCGGCGGTACTGTGCCAATACACGCTGGTGGGCTGGCTGATTGGTACTCAGTATGCTCGTGGGCCAATGATCATGCTGATCGTGGCAAACGGCCTGAATATCGTGCTCGATGTATTCTTCGTGACAGTGCTGGGCTGGAACAGCCGGGGCGTGGCCATTGCCACTGTGATCGCCGAGTACGGTGCCGCCATCATCGGTTTTGTTATCGTGTTACAGCGCATGCCCGATGGGCAACGGCTCAGCCGGGAACTGTTCGGAAGCCTTAGGGACTACCTGGCCATCTTGCAGGTAAACCGCTACATCATGGTTCGCACCATTGCACTGTTGTTGGTGCTGGCATTTTTCACCGCCCAAGGGGCTCGTCAGGGCGACACCATTCTGGCAGCCAATGCAGTGCTGATTACTTTCCTGCTCCTGATTTCCAATGCGCTGGACGGCTTTGCCAATGCGGCAGAAGCGTTAATCGGAGAGGCCGTTGGCAGAAACAGCAAGCGCCGCTTTATGGTGGTGTTTCGCTGCGCGTTACGCTGGTCTCTCTGGGGCTCGCTGTTGCTGACTGTTCTGTTCGTTCTCGGGGGCCAGGGGCTGATCGCATTGCTGACCGGTATCGAAGAGGTTCGCACCACAGCCTGGCAATATCTGCACTGGCTCTGGTTGCTGCCGTTCACTTCCGTATGGGGTTTCTTGTTTGATGGCGTTTTCATCGGCGCAACGCGCACCCGCGATATGCAGAACACCATGCTGTTTTCGGCGCTGGGGGTGTTTGCCCCCATCTGGTGGCTGACCACCGGCTGGGGAAATCACGGCCTGTGGTTTTCTCTGATCTGCCTTATGCTTGCCCGCGCAGCCAGTATGGGTTGGCTCTGCTGGTCGCACACCCGGAACGATCGGTGGTTCAACATTCAGTAGCCGATGTGTAAATGTTAACAATATCTGACACTCCAGAAATCGCAGCACGCCAAATCTCGTCTACACTTGTCAGAAAAGAAGGGCGCCTCGTGCCGGTATTTGGTGGCAACCCGCCGCAGCACAGTTGCCCGGTTACCCACTGCCCGATACGGGAGGCGCCTTGCGACCTCAACTTGTTCAGACACTGGCATGTCCTCAAATGACTCCACAGGCAGTTCTGGAAATCATTGACCACGCGCGGCGCAAGGAGGCCCGCTCTGGAACCTTTCTGAAGCAGTTGCATAAAAAGGCAGCGGCATTGCCATCGGCCGTCACCATTGAGGGCTACCAGCCTGCAGCCTGCCTGTTTCAGTTCGCCATTGAATACATAGAAATGGCGCCACGGCTCATAGAGTGTGTGGATGCCTGTGCACAGGAAGCCGGCACCGCCCAGCTGTTTGACCCTTTTGTGAAAGCTGCCATCGGCTACTTCACAGAGCCCTCGGTGCTGCTGGTGCACTACGCTGGTCTGGACGGCCTTCTGATACGCGCCTACCTCTGCCACCGTCTCATGGAAGAGATGCACGAAAACAATCACTCCATCCGAACCGGCGGCCTTGTCGATATAGAAGCAACTCGTGCTAACCTGCTGGTTCACGAACTTATTGGCGAACCCTTCGCAAACGAACTGGACGACTCAATAACCGTCACCGTGCTGCAAATTGCCGGTACGCCGGATTATTATGAGCTCAATCTGGACCCCTTCGTTGAGCAGGTGAACAATGATGCCTGGAGCTGGATGCGACGCTACTGGGAAAACCTCCTGACCCGCAATCATATCCGCTTTTCGCTGGGCTCCAGCCAGACCTGACCCACGCAAGAACTCCAACAAGCGCATCCAAAGAACCCCCAGGAACTCACTATGACTGATCGCAAAACCGATATCCGGCCCGGCCGCTACCGACACTACAAAGGCATGGATTACGAAGTAATCGATATTGCCCGTCACAGCGAAACCGAAGAGAAGCTGGTGGTTTATCGTTGCTTGTATGGCGATCACAGCCTGTGGGTGCGCCCGCTCAGCATGTTTAGGGAAACGGTAAACGTGGCAGGCGAACAGGTTCCGCGTTTTGCCCGGATTGATAAGGACTGACAGTTACACAAGTCTTTTGACTCAGCTGGCCAATTACTGCACATTACCGCGTTTTCATGATGCCTGTCTTCGCGAGAAGGCTGGATAATCCACCACGCGTACTCGGAGTTTTCCCATGAATGCCGTCGTTGCCGCGGTGCTGATCATGCTCGTGCTGAGTTTGGCCCGCATCCACGTTGTAGTTGCCCTTATCGTAGGCGCCGTCTCTGGCGGCCTGATTGCAGGATTGTCTCTTGAAGCCACCATTGAAGCCTTTAATAACGGCTTGGGCGGCGGTGCCACTGTTGCTCTTTCGTACGCTACCCTCGGTGCCTTCGCCGTTGCCATAGGCAAATCCGGCCTGGCCCACGCGCTGGCAGACAAAACCCTGGCCATGGTCGGCCAACAGGAAAACAGCACCGCGGCTAAAAGCGTGCGTTACATGATTATTGGCGTGCTGGTGCTGATTGCCCTGTCGTCACAAAACATCCTGCCGATCCACATCGCCTTCATTCCGCTGGTTGTTCCACCCATGCTGTACGTGATGGCCAAACTGAAAATGGACCGCCGGCTCGTGGCCTGTGCGCTCACCTTCGGTTTGATCACGCCTTACATGTTCCTGCCCATCGGCTTCGGCGGCATTTACCTGAACGACATCCTGATGGCCAAAATCAGCACCAACGGCGGCGAAACTGAAGGCCTGAGCGTTATGCACGCCATGGCTCTGCCTGCCCTGGGCATGCTCTGCGGCCTGCTGGTAGCAGTATTCTTCACCTACCGCGGTGACCGCGAATACGATCTGGAAGCCATCACCCGCACCGAACGAGTAAACGTGTCCTACAGCTCCGGCACATTGTTCATGGCGGTTGTCGCGATTGTGGTCGCCTTCGTGGTTCAGCTCTGGCTAGGTTCAATGATCCTTGGCGCGTTGGCAGGCTTCCTGCTGTTCAACCTGTCCGGCGTCGTAAAGTGGAAAGAGGCTGACGACCTGTTTACCGAAGGCATGAAAATGCTGGCCATGATCGGCTTCATCATGATCGCGGCGTCTGGTTTTGCGGAAGTCATGCGTGAAACCGGCGAAATCGCCACCTTGGTGCAAAGCTCTGTAGATGTAATCGGCAACAACAAGCCCATGGCCGCGTTGCTGATGCTGCTGGTTGGCCTGATGATCACCATGGGCATCGGTTCATCCTTCTCCACCATCCCCATCATCGCCGCTCTCTACGTGCCTCTGGCTCTGGAAATGGGCTTCAGCTCCCTAGCCATCGTTGCCCTCGTCGGCACCGCCGGCGCCCTGGGTGATGCCGGCTCCCCAGCCTCCGACTCAACATTGGGCCCCACCGCCGGCCTGAACGTAGACGGCCAGCACAACCACATCTGGGATTCCGTAGTGCCCACGTTCTTGCACTACAACCTGCCGTTGCTTGGATTTGGGTGGTTGGCGGCTATGGTTCTTTAATTTTGGAGTTAGCCTTCCTTTCTCGTAGCCTGCTGGTTTTGGGGGCTACGAGGTCACGGTGGGTCTTTTCTTCTGGAAAAAAGGAACTCGCTTCGCTCAGACATCTTTTTTCCGCCAGAAAAGACCCACCGCACCCTCTAGGCACACAGAATAGTTATCGCTAGGGAAAGAATGGAAAGGGGAAAACGTTCCTGCAACATTTTTAGTGCTGCCAGCACCGGATACGAGAAACCATAATCTGGAATTTGAAATCTAGAATCTGAAATACGGAATCCAAACCGTACCGAACGATCCAAACATCTTTATCTTTTAAACCGATCTATCCTCGCAGTAAGAACAAGAGGCCGTGGGGAGATGTTTTTCTGCCGGGAAAAAGATGTCTGAGCGCAGCGAGTTGTTTTTCCCAGAAGAAAAATATATCGCCGCGGCCTCGATCCCCGCTAAGCCAGCAGGCTACAAGTCTTAATCTTTAATCCCTAGTCCTCAGACCCAGCCTTAAAGAAAACAACCTGCTTAACCGTGTGATCGTCAGTGTTCTCACGCTGATTAACCCGAGTCTCCAGTTCGGGATTTTCAGGCTGCTCAGCATCCGATATGGCATCGGTAAAACCACATGCCACACACTCGCGAATCTGCTCACCGGCATCGTCAGTAAACATCTTGATCTTGTCCATCTCCGCGCAGCGGGGACACACTGCACCGGCTATAAAACGTTTTGGGGTCGCCATAACGTAACTCCAGAATAGGTCTCCGGTGGCTATAACAACCACCGGAGAGGATTAGGTCAGGCCGCTTCGTCTGTGATGCCGGTCTGCTTCAACAAGGCATCCACCTGCGGCTCACGGCCACGGAAGGCTTTGAACAGCTCCATTGGTTCCTGAGACCCACCTTTTTCCAGAATGTTCTGCAAGAACGCCCGGCCGGTTTCCGGATCAAAGATGCCGTTTTCCTCGAACAGCGAGAAGGCATCGGCAGCCAGCACTTCTGCCCACTTGTAGCTGTAATAACCCGCTGCGTAACCGCCAGCGAAGATGTGGGAGAAGGCGTTGGGGAAACGGTTGAACTCCGGCCCTTCCACTACCGCTATCTCCTCACGCACTTTGCGGTGCATGTGCAGCGGATTGGTAGGGGCCTCTTCCGTGAATTCCGCGTGCAGGCGGAAGTCGAACAGGGAGAACTCCAACTGCCGCACCATAGCCATGCCGGACTGGAAGTTTTTGGCCGCCAGCAACTTCTGCAGCAGGTCATCCGGTAATGGCTCGCCAGTTTCGTGGTGGCTGGCGATCAGTGCCAGTGACTCCGGGTTCCAGCACCAGTTTTCCAGGAACTGGCTGGGCAGTTCTACCGCATCCCAGGCTACGCCGTTGATACCGGACACATCCATAACTTCCACTTGGGTAAGCATGTGATGCAGCCCATGGCCAAACTCATGGAATAGAGTAGTTACTTCGTCATGGGTGAGTAACGATGGCTTGCCGTTCACCGGTGGCGTAAAGTTGCAGGTGAGGAACGCCACCGGCAATTGCAGCGCGCCGCGCTGATCGCGCCAGCGTACCCGGCAATCGGCCATCCAGGCGCCACCGCGCTTACCCTGGCGTGCGAACAGGTCAAAGTAGAACCAGGCGATAGGCTCGCCGTTGCGGCTGATGCAGTAGGCGGTGGCATCTTCGTGCCAGGTTTCTACGTCTGGTTTGGCTTCAATCTGTATATCAAACAGCTTCTCTGCAACCCGGAACAAGCCAGGTACCACTTTATCTACAGGAAACCAGGGGCGAAGTGTTTCGGGGGAGATGTCGTAGCGCTGCTGACGCAGCTTTTCGCTGTAGTAGCCAATATCCCAAGCCTTAAGGTCATCCAGGCCGTGCTCATCTTTGGCGAAGGCTTTCAGCTCGGCATAGTCTTTCTCTGCAACTGGCTTGGATTTGGCTGCCAGCTCAGTGAGAAAGCCCAGAACTTCGTCGGTATCCCGGGCCATTTTCTTGGCCAGTGAACGCTCGGCGTAGTTGTTGAAGCCCAGGAGTTTGGCCAGTGCGTGGCGGCGCTTGAGGATTTCGGCCATTACCTGGGTGTTGTCCCAGGTTCCAGCATCTGGCCCTACGTCTGAGGCGCGGGTAACAAAGGCTTCGTAGACTTCGTGGCGCAGTTCGCGGTTGTCACAGTAGGTCATCA
The DNA here is from genome assembly GCF_046537445.1 of Marinobacter sp. KMM 10035. Classification (NCBI taxonomy): domain Bacteria; kingdom Pseudomonadati; phylum Pseudomonadota; class Gammaproteobacteria; order Pseudomonadales; family Marinobacteraceae; genus Marinobacter; species Marinobacter sp. KMM 10035. The sequence goes on from NZ_JBBVMG010000001.1 coordinate 536,014, forward strand.
CCGGGAAGAAGCTGGGGAAATCCAGGGTGATCACATAGCCATCCAGTTCTTTCTGGCTGGCGGCCTGTCTCGCGCCTTCAAGGGCCGATTCCGGAATGCCGGCCAGTTCTTCAACATCTGTAATATGCTTGAACCAGTTTTGGGTGGCGTCCAGCACGTTGTCGCTGAAGCGGTTAGTCAGCTCCGACAGCTCGCGGGAGAGTTCCGCATACTGCTTTTTCTGTTCATCGGGCAGGTCGACGCCGCCAAGGTGGAAGTCACGCAGCGTGTTATCCACGGCTTTACGCTGGGCTTCGCTCAGTTCGCTGAAGTCATCCCGGGCGGCGAGCTTTTTGTAGGCTTCGCACAGAGCAGAGTTCTGGCTGACTTCGGTGCTGTACTCTGTGAGCTTTTCCAGGCAGTTTTTATAAACTTTGCGCAGGTCGTCGTTGTTCATCACGCTGTTGAGGTGCGAGATAACAGACCAGGCGTTGCTCAGCTTGTTTTCCAGTGACTGCATGGGCTGAACCAGAGTATCCCAGGTGGGGTCTTCATTCTGGGACAGGCTGGCGATTTTCACGCGGTTTTCGCTGAGAATCTGGTCGATGGCCGTTTCCATGTGCTCGGTGCGCACATGGTCAAACCTCGGCAGCAAATCATCAGTCAGTAACGGATTGTTCATGGATCCCCTTCTCAGCAATGAGTTGGTAAAGTAGCGTGATAGAGGCAACGCTAGACTGTTGGTCCCGGGAGTGGAGTCCGGAGGAAGGGCCTTTCCAAAACCGTGCGGAGCCATGGATGGCGGAGCCGAGCCTACATGGATGTATTTACGGCGTGTTTTGGAAAGGCCCTTCCTCCGGGCGACCCAGACTCGGGGAATAATCTCATCTAAGAGTATATGTAATGACGAATATACGTTCTCACAAGGGTATCACGCCAGATTTAGGAGAGCGCACTCTGGTGGACCCCAGTGCGGTAGTAATCGGTGATGTTAAAACCGGCAAGGATTGCTCCATCTGGCCGATGACCGTGGTGCGGGGTGATATGCACAGGATCCGCATCGGCGACCGTTGCAGTATTCAGGACGGCTCGGTGCTGCACATCACTCACGCCAGCGATTTCAACCCGGGTGGTCATCCACTCACCTTGGGCGACGATGTCACCGTGGGGCACAAGGCTTTGTTGCATGGCTGCACCATTGGTAGCCGGGTGCTGGTGGGCATGGGCTGTATCATTATGGATGGTGCGGTAGTGGAGGATGAGGTGATTGTCGCAGCGGGCTGTTTGGTTCCGCCAGGTAAGACACTGGAGTCCGGGCATCTGTATGTTGGCTCGCCGTGCAAGAAGGCACGTGCTTTGTCCGATAAGGAACGCACGTTTTTTGCGTACACGGCGGCCAACTATGTGAAGCTCAAAGATGAGTATCTGGCCGAGGCTTAGTGCTCGGTTGCTGCGCTCCTTTTCGCGCCAGCCTGTTCCAGCGCCCGGGCGTAGTCTGCGCCTTTGTGGTGCTGGGATACGTGGTCCAGAAAAGTTTCACCCGCCTCGTTGGTGGCATTCAGATCACCGCCAGCTTCCACAAAGAAACCTACGAAGCGTCCAAAATCCTCTGCTCTCATGGCTCGGTAGGCTTTCAATAGAGCCGTGTACTCAGATCCTTCTTCTTTTTGCTCGCGTGGCAGATGGCTTTTTACGCGCTCATCGCTCCACTCTTCATCTAAAACCTTGGGTTTATCAGGGCCGCTCATAGTCACTCTCTCCTTTCTGGATCAGTTTATGCTCAGGGCAGGATTTCCACCGGTAAGTCGCCGGTTGAGATAGATTCGTCACATTCAGGATCACGAATGGCAATTTCCACGCGGCGGTTCAGTGCACGGTTTTCCGCCGTATCGTTCGGGGCCAAGGGGTTGGTTTCCGCTCGCCCAGCTGCAACAACGCGTTCCGCAGGCACCTGCTTGCTCATCACCAGTTCGTGCACCACGGACACCGCACGGGCAGCAGAAAGATCCCAATTGGATCGATAACGGCTGCTGGAGATGGGCCTGTCGTCGGTGTAACCGGAAACCAGAACGTCGCCGGTACAACCCGCCAATACGTCCACCACCCGTTCGATAATGGGGATCATCTCCGGTTTGATAGCTGCTTGGCCGGAGCGGAATGTGGCTTCTTCCGAGAACCGGATAACAACTTTGTTCTGGTCGTAATTGACAACCAAAGCCTCAGAAGCAACTTCGTTTTCAAGCTCGCTTATCATGCGGCTGGCCAGATCCAGCACGCCGCCGGAAATAACGGTGTCTGCCGTTTCTGGCGCTCGCTCATCAATGAATTCAGGTTCCCGGGTCTGGGACTCCGTGGGTTCGGGCAGGGAGACAGTATCAGACTCTACGAGGGTGATCGGCGAGCCGCCTATGCCGTCGCCCAGTACGTTCGCAGATCCAAAAGCCACGGACATGGAGTTGGCCATGGCTTTGTATTTTTCGATATCCATTTCCGCAAAAGACAGCAGCAGAATAAAAAATGTCAGCAACAGCGTGGCAAGATCGGCAAAGGTAACGATCCACGCAGGTGTTTGATTGGTCTGCTTGGGCTTTCTGGCCTTCCGGATAGTTTGCAAAACCTCAGGCCTCCCGCTCCGGCACCAGCCCTTTGCGGTGTTCCGGCGTTACAAACGAGGAGAGTAACTCGGTCATCACTCTGGGGTTTTCTCCACGCATAATATTGCGTATGGAGGTGATGATCAGGATCTGGTTACGGCTTTCGTCTTCCGCTTTCAGTTGAAGCTTGTCCGCCAGCGGCAGGGCGATCAACTGAGCAATAAAGGCACCATAAAGCGTTGTCAGCAAGGCAATGGCCATTGCCGGGCCAATGGAAGAAGGGTCGTCCAGGGAGTTGAGCATCTGCACCAGACCCACCAGGGTACCTAGCATTCCAATCGCCGGTGCAGACTCGCCAATACCCCGGAATACCCGCTCCGCCACTTCGTAGCGCTCTGCCATCTGCTGGGATTCCTGTGCCAGCGCCTCTTCAACCATCTCAGGGGGATGGCCGTCTACACACAGGTAAATGGCTTTTTGCAGAAATTCATTGGCGGTACGATGGTTTTCCAGGCCCAGAATGCCTTCTTTACGCACAACCATGGCCAGCTCACCAGACTCGCGAATCAAGTCGGTAGGGCGCTCAACTTTGTCGGTGAAGGCGGCGCTCATGGCCAGGCGGAAAGCACTCATCACCGAAGACATGCGGAATTTTACGAGTGTGACCGCAAAGGTACCGCCAATAACAATGGCCAGCCCCGGCAGATTAAGAAAGGTAAGAAGCGAGGCATTGGCCAGCATTGCCAAAATCACGATCAGAATGCCGGCGACAAGCCCTACGAGGGTAAGAATGTCCATGCATAGCCCTTCATGGATAACATTTGTAGATAGCCCTTACGGGATATTGTCTTAGTCGTTTCGCAATACATCGATAACCGGCGCTGTGTCTGGCTGCACTCCGCGCCACACACGGAAGGATTCAGCGGCCTGTTCAACCAGCATACCCAACCCATCAAATACCCGAACAGCTCCACTATCCAGAGCCCACTGGTTAAACGTGGTTGTCTGCAGAGAATACATCATGTCGTAAACAACGGTATCCACCGCAATCACATTTGCGTTAATGGGTGGCAAGTCCCCCTGCAAACTGGCGCTAGTACCATTGATAATTAAATCAAACGATTGATCTGGCTCATTAAATCCACAAGCGCTTAGCTTAGTAACATTAGCCTCATCTGCAAACAGTGTAGCCAGTGCTTCGGCTTTGGCCACTGTGCGGTTTGCGATCGTCAGCCTGGCGGGCTGCTGTGCCAGCAACGGCCCAAGTACACCACGCACGGCACCGCCTGCACCCAGTATCAGTATGTTTGCGTTTTTAAGCTGAATACCATGATTGACGGTAAGATCCTGCACCAAGCCCTGGCCATCGGTATTGTCGGCCACCAGCTGGCCCTCGCTGTTCTGGTACAGCGTATTGGCAGCACCGGCTTTCTCCGCCCGTGCCGCGCGCTGATCTGCCAGTTCCCAGGCTTGCTCCTTGAAGGGGACTGTTACGTTCAAGCCCATGCCGCCACCCTCAAAGAACTGGCGTACGGTATCTGCAAAGCCATCGAGGGGCGCCTGAATCGCGGTGTATTCCACAGGTTCGCTCGTCTGCTTTGCAAATAAACTGTGGATCCTTGGCGACTTGCTGTGATTTATCGGGTGGCCGACCACCGCGTATTGCTTGTTGCTCATTTCTAACCCCGTTTACGTCGCGTTACCGGCAAGCCAGTCGCGCCCGGTCAGAAAATGCTCGGTCAAGCGCGCTTCTTCGCTGCCCGCTTCTGGTACCCGGCTGTAATCCCAGCGCACCAGTGGTGGCAACGACATCAGAATGGATTCTGTGCGCCCGCCAGATTGCAGGCCAAACAAGGTGCCACGGTCGTACACCAGGTTGAACTCCACATAGCGCCCGCGCCGGTAGAGCTGGAAATCCCGCTCGCGCTCACCGTACGCCTGATCCATGCGGCGCCGAACAATGGGCTCATAAGCTTCAATATAGCTGTCGCCCACGGATTTCATCAGGCCGAAATCCTGCTCAAAATCCCCGGTGTTGTGGTCGTCGAAAAACAGGCCGCCTACACCGCGAGGCTCGTCCCGGTGCTTCAGGTAAAAATAGTCATCACACCAGTCTTTGTAGCGCTGATAAGTATCGTCTCCAAAGGGCGCGCAGGCGTTTTGGGCGGTTTTGTGCCAGTGCACGCAGTCCTCATCAAAGCCGTAGTAGGGCGTCAGGTCGTATCCACCACCAAACCAGTAAACCGGTTCGCCAGTTTCCGGCGTGGCGATAAAGAACCTTACGTTGGCGTGTGAGGTGGGCACATACGGATTGTTCGGATGAATCACCAGGGAGACCCCCATAGCTTCCCATGGGGCACCGGCCAGGTGAGGGCGATGGGCTGTGGCCGACGGTGGCATGGTTTCGCCCATTACATGGGAAAAGTTAACCCCGCCTTTTTCGAAAATACGACCATCGCTGATGACCCGGCTCACACCGCCGCCGCCCTCCGGTCGATCCCACGCATCACGTACAAATTCAGCACCGCCTTCCAGTGCTTCCAGACGCTGGCAAATGGCATCCTGCAAACCAAGCAGATACTGCTTAACCGCGTTGCTATCGGGTTGCTGTGGCATGAATTCTCCTAACGAAGCTGTTTACCGCTAACGATATCAATAATTCGGCTGGGTTTCCGGTTACCGCCAAGGGCTCCCGACACAATCTGATCAAGCTGATCTTTGAAGTAGTGGCTTACCTGCTCCGCATCTCGGGCCGGCTCTTCTCCGGCGGGATTGCAGGAGGTGGAAACCAGAGGCATGCCCGCACCCTCACACAAAGCCTTCACCACCGGGTGCTCGCTGACTCTGACCGCAATGGAACTGTGACTGCCACGCACCCACTCTGGAATCTGCTGGTTAACATCCGGCAGCACACAGGTCACCGGGCCAGGCCAGTGACTCAGAGCCGCCAATTGAAGATGCTCAGGCAATGGGTTCAGCAGGAACTGGATCTGCTCTACAGACGCCGCCGCCAGAATCAGGCCTTTCTCAACCGGTCGGTTCTTGAGTTCCAGGATGCGGGTTACTGCTTGAAGGTTCCAGGGATCGCACCCCAGGCCCCAGACAGCCTCGGTGGGATAGGCAATAACGCCACCTTGCAGGATTGCGCTGCAAGCAAGCTGAATCTGCTGATCGTTTAGTGGGTAGGGCGCAGCCATGCTGATGTTGTCAGACCAATATGCGATGAATCATCACACTGGGCTCAGGCGATTTTCTGGAAACCTCCGGGGGCAGAACTCACCAACCCTTCAAGCTCGAGAAGCAGAAGAGACTGGACAAGCTGGTCGGCCGGAAGACCGGTTGCCAAGCACAGTGCATCAGTAGATTGTGGATCATACCCTAATGCCTCAAACACCGCGATTTCCCTGCTGTCCAGAGTTGCAACCGGGTTGGCAGCTGGCGCTTGCGAAGGCTGCACGGGTAGTTGCGTCCACGAGGCACCCAGCTCTTCCAGAATATCGTCTACCTGATCTACCAGCCGTGCGCCCTGCTTGATCAGATAATGGCAACCTCGCGCGACCGGGCTGTGGATTGAACCCGGAATTGCAAACACTTCACGTCCCTGCTCCAACGCCAGGCGGGCGGTAATCAGGGAGCCGCTTTTCAGCCCCGCCTCCACCACCAGAATACCGCGACTGAGGCCACTGATAATACGATTGCGCTGGGGGAAATGCGCAGCTCTTGCCGGAGTACCTGGCGGGTATTCAGAAACCAGAAGGCCGTTCGCAATAACCCGCTCCCCAAGTCGGCGATGCTGGTTAGGGTATATGCGGTCAAGGCCACAGCCGATGACAGCAATAGTTGCGTGCCCGGCATCCAATGCCCCTGCATGGGCGGCGCCATCCACTCCCAGCGCCAAGCCGCTGGTTACCAGTAAACCCCGTTCGCTCAGCTCTGCGGCAAAACGACGTGCGTGATCCAACCCTGCTGGCGTGGCGTTACGGCTGCCAATAATGCCGGTCTGTTCGCGGATCAGCAGGCTGGCATCGCCTCGAGTGTATAGCACCAGAGGTGCATCGTGGATGTGCCGAAGGGCTTCCGGATAATCCGGGCTCTGCCAGCACAAAATACCGATGGCGTGTCGCTCACAAGCCCGCAAAATTTGCTGGACGGAGCTTACACTGGCGTCGGTCACATCATGTTGTTGCCATGCCAGAATTGCCGTGACAGTTTCAACATGCAGCCCAAGTGCCCGGAGGGTTGCCGCGTTTTTAGTGAGCAGTTCAGTAAGGTTGGGAATGGTTGCGAGCATGGCTCGCCGGCGGGTGCGCCCGAACTTGGGTAAGCAAGTCAGAAACAGCCATTGCGCAGAGGGTGAGGAAAACACAGCATCGTCCTTGAAAACAACAAAGCCGGGCCATCCTGGCCCGGCTTGTGATTAACCGATCATCGAATCAGGGGTTGGTAACCTTGTCGCCCACTGACAGTGGACGGGTCGCCTGCAAAATTAACCCGTAACTCATTTTTTCATACACCTGGAATACCATCAGAAGACCAGCGCGCTCTGAAGGCAGCTCAATGGTCTCGTTGGTAACCGGGTCGCGGGCCAGATTGCCAGTCTTTAGAACAGCCATCACATTGCCCGCTTCCAGTCCTTCGCGAGCACCGCGGTTAATAGTAACCACGTTGTACTGGCCAATCTGGGTAACGCCGCCGTCCACTGACATCATTTTGCCTTCAATCTCCTGAGCTGGAGAGCTGGGCACAAAGCTGGTGGTCAGGCGACGGTCCTCATTAACCAGTAAGCGGTCGCCGATGCGCACTTCTTCGCTGGAGCGGGTTAGATCCAGCGTCAGAACTTCGCCATCTTCCGCCGCGATAGTACCACGGGCAATACTGCGCGCTTCCAGCCCAAGGAACTCGCCGGTATCCGGATCAACAAATTCCTGGCTACGACGGAACACGCCAACTTTATCGGCTGGCTTCTTGCCCCGGGCATAAACCCGGTCACCAGCGCCGAGCACGATGCGGGCGTCTTTGCCTTCGAGGATGTACGGTGCCGCATTGATCTGCTCAGGAGTGACAACCCGAGTATCCGTCAGGAAGCTGCTGATGGCATCCAGAGGAATAGCCGGGATTGGTGTATCAATCCGCTCAGAGCGCACCTGTGGTGACAGCTTCACAACGCCGTTGTTGGACGTTACCTTCGTGACGCGGGGTTTGCCGTCGATATAAACCAGGGCAAGCCGATCGCCCGGGTAAATCAGGTGTGGGTTGGCAACCTGTGGGTTAACGTGCCAAATTTCCGGCCAGTACCACGGGTTGCTCAGAAAACGCCCTGATATATCCCAGAGAGTGTCACCCTTCACAACAGTGTAACGCTCAGGATGATCAGACCGCAGTTCTGGTGCGGCGTGAGCCCAGGAGGTTAATAGCAGCGTAGTGGCTGCCAGAGCGTACAGCAGTTTCCTCATTGTCTAAGTCCTTGATCGCGTGCCTTGATTCTATGCATTCTGGTAAGGATGCAGCCAGTTTTCTGCAGCTTATTACGTTGTTATGCAACTTACTATAGAAGAAGTCTCGCAAATTGTGATGTTATGTTTTATTCCTCCAGTAAATTCTATGTCATTTACGGAAGATTTCAGCGATTGTCTGGTCAGTTTGTACTCAATCGACAATATGGGGGATAATGAACCCATCACAGGCAACGCGCTGCACATCTTATAGTGTGAAGGGAACAATTTGCGCTCTACGCTGTCGCAATTCAGAGATCGCTTTCACACAGTTACAAAAGACAACGTTAAAAAGTCAGCCAAAGCCGTAAGTCATTCGTAATGTCAGTTGTAATTACTGACATTCGTCATACAGGCCAAAAGTACGAGCACTATGATACTAGATATTCTTGAATACCCCGATCCCCGACTGCGCACTATTGCCAAGCCGGTTGATGAACTGACAGACGCCGACCGCACGCTGATCGACGACATGTTCGAGACCATGTACGATGCGCCCGGCATTGGGTTGGCAGCCACACAGGTCAATGTGCACAAGCAGATCATTGTGATGGATCTGTCTGAGGACAAAAGCGAACCGATGGTGTTTATCAACCCCGAGGTTGAAGTACTGGACGGCGAACTCGAAGCCATGCAGGAAGGCTGCTTATCGGTGCCCGGCTTCTACGAAGACGTAGACCGCATAGAGCATTGCATTATTCGTGCGCTGGATCGTGACGGAAAGCCATTTGAAATCGAAGCTCGAGGCCTGCTGGCCGTTTGCATTCAGCATGAGATGGACCACCTCAACGGCAAGCTGTTCGTCGATTATCTGAGCAACCTCAAGCGCAACCGCATTCGCAAGAAGCTGGAAAAGCTTCAAAAGCAAAGTGCGTAAAACCTGCCTGATGGCCGCGTGAGAACCGTGTGAAAGCTTAGAAAGTATCGGACCGGGCCCTGCCCGGTCTTTTCGTATTCAACGAAACAGAGACCCAAACAGTGCGACTCGTTTTTGCTGGCACCCCAGATTTTGCAGCTTCCGCTTTGAAGGCACTGCTGAGCACTCACCACACCCTCGTGGGCGTTTATTCCCAGCCCGATCGCCCAGCCGGCCGCGGCCGCAAGCTGCAGCCCAGCCCGGTCAAACAGGTTGCTCTGGATAATGGCATTCCCGTGTTTCAGCCAGAAAGCCTTAAAACCCCGGAAGCACAACAAGAGCTGGCGAACCTCAAGCCTGATGTGATGATTGTTGCAGCCTATGGTCTGATTCTGCCCCAGGCCGTGCTGGATATTCCAGCACATGGCTGCCTCAACATCCACGCCTCTCTCTTGCCCCGCTGGCGTGGTGCGGCACCGATACAGCGGGCCATTGCCGCTGGCGATGCAGAAACCGGCATTACCATCATGCAGATGGACAAAGGCCTGGATACCGGCGATATGCTGCTCAAATCCGCAACGTCTATTGGGAAAGAGGACACTGGCGGCAGCCTTCACGACCGCCTTGCCGAGATGGGTGGCCAAGCGATTATCGAGGCTTTGGATTTACTGGAAAAGGGCAGACTCCAAGGCGAGACACAGGATAACGAACTGGCCTGTTACGCCCACAAGCTGTCCAAGGAAGAAGGCCATATCGACTGGTCGCTGAGTGCTCTGGCGATTGAACGCCTGATTCGCGCCTTCACCCCCTGGCCGGGCACCTATACGGATTTTGAAGAACAACGGCTGCGAATACACGTAGCTACTGCCATTGAAGAGCAAAGCGCCAAACCGGCCGGCACAGTGATAAGCCGCGAGCGAGAGGGCATTGATATTGCCTGTGGCACCGGCACCTTGCGCGTGACCCGCCTGCAGCTGCCAGGATCTCGCGCCCAGAGTGTGAATGACCTGATAAACGGGGGCAAACAACTGCTTTTGCCCGGACAGGAGCTGCGCTGACATGGGCGATTACGACCAACCTCTGCGCGCCGTTGCAGCGGACGTTCTTCTGGCGGTGGAATGCGGTGAATCTTTGTCCCAGTGCCTGCCACCGGCACTGCAACGGGTTGCTCTCAACGAACGCCCAGCGCTTCAAGCCCTGTGCTACGGCACCTGCCGCTGGTTTCACCGCCTCGACAGCGAGCTGAATAGCCGGCTTAAAAAGCCCATTAAAAGCCAAGACCGTGTTGTTCACCACCTGATTCTGGTCGCTCTTTTCCAGCTCCGCTTCAGCCAGCAAGCTTCCTACGCGGTTCTGAATGAATCAGTGGAAGCTTGCCGCGCCCTCGACAAGCCTCACCTTACGGGTCTGGTGAACGGTATTTTGCGAGCCGCCGAACGCGAAGGGGCCCCGGAACCACAGGATGACACCAGCCGCTTCAGCCATCCCGTATGGATGGTCGAAAAGCTGCGCCATAACTGGCCCGATAACTGGCAGGCCATCCTTGAAGCCAATAACGCCCAGGCGCCTATGACCCTCAGGGTGAACGCCCTGCGATTCAGCCGGGATGAGTACCTGGCTCTGCTGAACGAAGCGGGCATTGAAGCCAGCGCCACTCGCTTTGCACCTCACGGCATCCAGCTTGGCCGGCCGGTGCAGGTGGATCAACTCCCCTGGTTTGCCGATGGCGCCGTTAGTGTTCAGGACGAAGCCGCACAGTTGTGCACAACACTTCTGGATCTTGCACCGGGGCAAAGGGTTCTCGATGCCTGTGCGGCTCCCGGCGGGAAAACCTGCGCAATTCTCGAAAGCCAGGCGGAACTTGCCGAAGTGGTCGCTATTGATGAATCCGCAGCGCGGTTGCCCAGGGTTCAGGAAAATCTGGACCGGCTGGATCTGTACGCCAGTCTGATAGAAGCTGATGCCGCAGATATTGAGCAGTGGTGGGATGGCCAAGCTTTTGACCGCATTCTGCTCGACGTACCCTGCAGTGCCAGCGGTGTTATCCGCCGCCATCCGGACATCAAGCTGCTGCGCCGTGAAACCGACATTGTGCCCCTGGCGGGCATTCAGCTAGGGCTTCTGGAAGCCATGTGGACGATACTGAAACCAGGGGGGAGATTGGTCTATGCCACCTGTTCTGTGTTCCCCCAGGAAAATCACCGTATAATCCAGAGGTTTATTAAACAGCAGAGCAGTGCCGTTCTTATTGAGCCAGAGGTTCAGTGGGGGTCCGATATGGGCGCAGGGCGACAGCTTCTCCCCGATCCAATCAGCCATGACGGCTTCTTCTATGCCGTGCTGGAGAAACCTGAATCATGAAGATCCTGATCCTCGGTGCCGGGCAAGTAGGCGGTACGCTGGCAGAGAACCTGGCCAGCGAAGCCAACGATATAACCGTGATCGACACAGACGCTGTACGGCTTCGAGAGCTGCAGGATCGCCTTGATATTCGTACCGTACAGGGCATGGCGTCTTACCCCTCGGTTCTGAGCCAGGCCAACGCGGAAGATGCCGACATGCTGATTGCTGTGACCAACAGCGACGAGACCAACATGGTCGCCTGTCAGATAGCCTCCATCCTGTACAGCACACCCAAACTGATCAGCCGGGTAAGGGCCAGCGCATACCTTTCAAACAAAAAACTGTTCGGAAGAGAAACCGGGTTCCCAATCGACGTAATGATCAGCCCGGAGCATCTTGTTACCCGGCACATTACTCGCTTGGTTGAGTACCCCGGCGCCCTGCAGGTACTGGAATTCTCCAAAGGGCTGGTTCGACTGGTCGCCATCCGCGCCACTGAAGGCGGGCCGCTGGTGGGTCGCGAGCTGTCTTACCTGCGCACTCACATGCCGAAAATCGAGACCCGGGTTGCCGCCATTTTCCGCAAGGACCGGGCGATTATGCCCAAGGGCGACACCGTGCTTGAAGATGGCGATGAGGTGTTTTTTATCGCCGGCGCCGATCACATTCGTTCGGTGATGAGCGAGCTGCAACCGCTGGTAAAGACCTATAAACGGATTTTTATTTGCGGCGGTGGCAACATCGGCCAGCGCCTGGCCTATACCCTGGAAGATCGCTATCAGGTAAAGCTGCTTGAGCGAGATCATGATCGCTGCGTGCTGCTTTCCGAAGGCTTGCGCAAAACGGTGGTTCTCGAGGGTAACGCGGCAGACAAAGACATTCTGTTGGAAGAGAACATCGAAAACACCGATGTGTTCATCGCAGTCACCAATGACGATGAAGCCAATATCATGGCCTCTTTGCTGGCCAAGCGCCTGGGCGCCCGCAAAGTATTCACCCTGATCAACAATCCCGACTATGTGGATCTGATCCAGGGGGGCGAGATTGATGTGGCGATCTCCCCCCAACAGACCACCATCGGCAGCTTGCTTACCCATGTACGCCGTGGCGATGTTGTAAACGTTCACTCGCTGCGCAGAGGCGCTGCCGAGGCGATCGAAGCCATTGCCCACGGAGATCACAGATCCTCCAAAGTGGTTGGCAAGCGTCTGGATGAAATTGATTTGCCCAAGGGTGCGACCATTGGGGCAATTGTGCGGCACAACGAAGTGCTGATCGCCCACGACCATCTACGAGTGCAACCGGATGATCACGTAATACTGTTCCTGGTGGATAAATCCCGGGTAAGGGAAGTTGAGAAGCTCTTTGCCGTAGGGCTGACCTTCTTCTAGTTCAAAATCAACAGCATGAAGACAACTTAGAAATACCGCTTTGGCGCGCGTATAATGCGCCTTTTTCCGAATGGCCCTGTTTGTGAGCGGGCCACACACAGACCGAATCAGCAGGCAAACGTTGTGACAGAGCAGGCGAAAAACAAAGCAGCGATCAGCACCACTCCAGACATCAAGACGTTTCAGGGCTTGATTTTGGCACTGCAGAACTTCTGGGCGCAGCACGGCTGCGTGGTACTTCAGCCCCTGGATATGGAAGTCGGCGCAGGTACCTTTCACCCGGCTACCTTCTTGCGGGCCATAGGGCCGGAAACCTGGAATGCGGCGTATGTGCAGCCAAGCCGACGCCCCACAGACGGCCGTTACGGTGAGAACCCCAACCGTCTGCAGCATTATTACCAGTTTCAGGTGGTGCTCAAGCCTTCTCCAGACAACATTCAGGAACTCTACCTGGATTCCATGAAAGCCCTTGGGCTTGACCCGCTGGTGCATGATATCCGCTTTGTGGAAGACAACTGGGAATCGCCAACCTTGGGCGCCTGGGGCCTGGGCTGGGAAATCTGGTTGAACGGTATGGAAGTCACCCAGTTTACTTACTTCCAGCAGGTGGGCGGCATTGAATGCTACCCGGTTACCGGCGAGCTCACTTACGGTCTTGAGCGCATCGCTATGTACCTGCAGGGCGTAGACAGTGTTTACGACCTGGTGTGGACAGAAGGCCCGGATGGTGTGGTCACCTACGGCGACGTGTTCCATCAACAGGAAGTGGAAATGTCCACTTACAACTTTGAACACGCAGACGTTGAGTTCCTGTTCCAGAGCTTTGATGTACACGAGCGCGAAAGTGCACGGCTGATTGAAGCCGGCCTCGCGCTGCCTGCATACGAGCAGGTTTTGAAGGCCTCTCATACATTCAACCTGCTGGATGCCCGCCACGCTATCTCGGTCACCGAGCGTCAGCGCTTCATCCTGCGTGTGCGCACTCTGGCCCGCGCTGTGGCCCAGGCGTACTTCGACAGCCGTCGCAAGCTCGGCTTCCCGCTGGCGCCGGATGCTTTGCGCCAGGAAGTTCTGGCCATCGCCGAGGCCGCCGACAACAAGGCCAACGGCAAGAAAGGTAAAAAAGCGAAGCAGGCACAACAGGCAGAGGGAAAGGCATAATCATGGCAAAGCAGGATTTTCTGGTAGAACTGGGCGTTGAAGAACTGCCCTCAAAATCGCTCAAGCCACTGTCTGATGCGTTCACTCAGGGTATCACCCAGGGCCTGGAAGCTGCTGGCATCGAATTCGGCAAAGTAGAAGCCTTTGCGACACCGCGCCGGATGGCTGTACGCATTCGCGATTTGGCCGATGCCCAGCCAGACAAGCCCGTTGAAAAGCGCGGCCCGGCAGTTAAAGCTGCCTTCGATGATTCCGGTAACCCGACGCGCGCACTCACCGGCTTCGCAACCTCTTTGGGTGTGACTCCTGACCAGCTGGATACTCTGGAGACCGACAAGGGTGCCTGGCTGGTTTATCGCACAGTAGAGAAGGGCAAACCCACTGTAGATTTGATGTCCGGGCTGGTTGAACAGTCGCTGTCATCCCTGCCAATTCCCAAGCGTATGCGCTGGGGCGCTCACCGCACCGAATTTGTGCGGCCGGTTCATTGGCTGGTTATGCTGTACGGCAACAAGATTATTGATACACCCATCATGGAACTGGCGCCCGGCAACAAAACTTTGGGCCACCGCTTCCATTGCCCGAAAGCATTGATTATTCCAACGCCGGCAGATTACGAAGTCGTCCTTGAACAGGAAGGCTATGTAATCGCCGATTTCGCCAAGCGCCGTGAAATGATCCGGGCTGGCGTCAGCGCCCTTGCCGAAGCCGAGGCGGGTGGCAAAGTGGTGATCAATGAAGACCTGCTGGATGAAGTCACCGGCTTGAACGAATGGCCAGTGCCACTCATGGGCCGATTCGACAAGCGCTTCCTGGAAGTGCCGGCGGAAGCTCTGATTTCATCCATGGAAGAGCATCAGAAGTACTTCCACGTGGTAGACGCCAACGGCCACATGCTGCCTCTGTTTATTACCGTGGCCAACATTGAGAGCAAAGATCCCTCGCAAGTTGTCTCAGGTAATGAAAAGGTGATTCGTCCGCGCCTCGCCGATGCCGCTTTCTTCTACGAAAACGACCGGAAGATCCGCCTGGAAGACCGAGTGGAACGGCTTAAACCAATCGTGTTCCAGGAAAAGCTTGGCAGCATCTACGACAAGTCCGTTCGGGTAGCGGCACTGGCAAGCAAAATCGCTGCAGCGATTGGCAGTGACCCAGCCTTGGTTGAGCGCGCCGCCATGCTCGCGAAGACTGATCTGGTGACCGAGATGGTACTGGAGTTCAGCGATCTGCAGGGCATCATGGGCCAGTACTACGCAGCTGACGACGGCGAGCCGGCCGATGTGGCAAAAGCGATGAACGAGCAGTACATGCCACGCTTCGCCAAGGATAGCCTGCCCACCACGCTCACCAGTTGCGCACTTGCGATAGCTGATCGCCTGGATTCATTGGTTGGGCTGTTCGGTATTGGCCAACCGCCTTCCGGTACCCGCGACCCATTCGCTCTGCGCCGCGCCTCTTTGGGGGTGCTGCGCATCATCATTGAACGGGAACTGCCCCTGGATCTGCAGACTTGTTGTGAATGGGCAGAAGAGAACTTCACCGGGTTGACCGAAGAAAACACCGCCGCCAGCGTTGTTGATTACATGCTGGACCGGTTCCGCGCCTACTACGAAGAGCGTGGCATTAGCGCCGAAGTATTCCTCGCCGTTCATGCTCGCCGCCCGACTCGCCCGCTGGACTTCGACCGTCGGGTAAAGGCCGTGGAAGCTTTCCGCCAGTTGCCGGAAGCCCAGGCACTTGCCGGTGCAAACAAGCGGGTTTCCAACATTCTGTCCAAACAGGGTGGCGAATGCGTTGGTGAAACCGTCAACGACAGTCTGCTGCAAGATGCCGCCGAGAAAACCCTGGCAGAGCAGTTAAACCAGCAGGCCGAGAAGGTACTGCCACTGTTTGAGCAGGGCGACTACGCCAGTGCGCTACAATCCCTGGCAAGCTTGCATGATCCGGTGGACGATTTCTTCAGCGAAGTGATGGTAATGGCAGACGACGAAGCTGTACGGGACAACCGCCTGGCGCTGCTGAACCGCCTGCACAACCTGTTTTTACGGGTTGCCGATATCTCACTGCTCCCAGCTGCTGGCTGACCCCCATGCTAGTCATACTCGACCGGGACGGGGTCATCAACGAATACGATGGCAGCTACATTTGCACAGTAGATGACTGGCACCCGATTCCCGGCAGTATTGAGGCGATGGCACGGCTTTGCAAAGCCGGCCATCGCATCGCCATAGCCACCAACCAATCCGGCATAGCCCGGGGCTTCTACGGCACCGATATTCTGGATGGCATGCACGAAAAGATGACGCGGTTACTGGCAGCTGAAGGCGGCCAAATCGAGTTCATTGCCTACTGCCCGCACCATCCTGATGATGATTGCACTTGCCGCAAGCCACTCACCGGCTTACTGGAACAGATCCGTGATCACCTGCAGTTGGACACCCTGGAGGGCGCCATTATGGTAGGGGACAGCCGCAAGGATCTCGAAGCTGGCGTTGCCGAAAACTGCCAGCCTGTCCTGGTGCGAACCGGCAATGGAAAAGACACAAAACGCAGCCTGAAAGCCCACGCAATTCCCGGGGCAAGCGTTGCGATATACGACGATCTCAGTGCATTTGCGGATGCCCTGTTATCAGGCTCGGGGCTAGAATTAGCCAATTGAATCCGTATAATACCGGCGGTTAGTCGGCGTGTGGCGCAGCTTGGTAGCGCACTTCGTTCGGGACGAAGGGGTCGCAGGTTCGAATCCTGCCACGCCGACCATTTTCCCCGTTTTTTCTTATCATTTTTACCTGACTGCTCCTCTACCGATATCTCGAGTTCGAGCTCATCAAGCTTATAACTCTGCCCCCTCGCCATGTCGATTTTCCTGGACTTAATCATCATAGATGTTTGCTATGTCGACGCCATAAACATAGACTGCTTAACACCCCCACCTATGTCGATATTTCGAAGGAATTTGAACATGAAGTGGCTACCGGACCAGCCTTACAACGAATTACCACCACTTCCTCCCGCTAAAGAAGTGACTGACACTATCGACATTCTCAAGGCTTGTATTCCCGCTCGAGCTGCCCTCGCTGAGCTAAAGCAGGCAGGCAAGTTAATTCCGAATCAATCACTTCTTATCAATCTACTGCCGCTGCTGGAAGCCAAAGATAGTTCTGAAATCGAGAACATTGTTACTACTACCGACAAATTGTTCCGGTACTCAAAAGAAGATCACGGCGCAGATCCCGCTACCAAAGAAGCCCTTCGTTACCGTACCGCGCTGTATCAAGGTTTTCTTCAGCTTCAAAACAAGCCCTTGTGCGCAAGCACTACTGTGGAGATCTGTGAAACCCTGAAGGGTGTGGATATGAATGTCCGAAAAATACCCGGCACCATCATAGGCAACCAAGTAACCGGGGAAACTGTGTACACGCCACCAAGTGGTGAGGAGGTCATTCGTAACCACCTCACTAATTGGGAGAATTACCTGCATTTGAACGATGGCACAGATCCTTTGATAAAAATGGCAGTTAGCCATTATCAGTTCGAAGCGATTCATCCTTTCCACGATGGCAATGGGCGAACTGGTCGCATCATCAATGTGCTGTATCTGATCGAGCAGGAGCTTCTCACGCTTCCAATACTTTACTTGAGTCGGTACATCGTTCATCACAAAAACGATTACTACCGGTTACTAACTCAGGTAACCCGGACTGGAGAGTGGCAGGAGTGGATTATCTTTATGCTAAACGGTGTTGAGCAAGTATCGATCTGGACTTGTGCCAAAATCGCTGCCATGCGAGAGCTAATTGCTCAAACAGAAAACCATGTCAGGAAAACACTACCCAAGACTTACAGCCACGAACTGATTCAGACAATATTCGAACAGCCGTATTGCCGCATCAGTGACTTGGTTGATAAAGACATCGCCAAGCGACAAACAGCTTCTATCTACCTGAAACAACTGGTTGAGATAGGCGTTCTTCAAGAAAAAAGTGTTGGAAATGAAAAGCTATTCCTTAATCCACGTCTGTTGCACCTGATGACGAGCGACAACAACACGTTGCTGCCTTACCACTGACTTACAGTGCCTATATAGGTAAAGAGCTGTCACTCAACCCACCGGTATTTTTGCATCGTTGATAAGTCTGCTAATGTTCTAGCGAAATACAGTCGTGGCCTCAGCCTGTGAGTCACTTCATGTTGAACAAGTTGGCGTTTTTTGTACCAGATAAAGGGGATAGCGATGAAGGAAGCTCTCGCACGGCTGCGGAAATTCCGAGATGACAGAGATTGGAAACAGTTCCATAACCCCAAAGACCTGTCGCTGGCCCTGAGTATAGAAGCTTCAGAGCTGTTAGAGCTTTTCCTCTGGAAATCACCAGAACAGGCTGATATTGACAAAGTAAAAGAAGAATTAGCAGACGTTGTCGCCTACGCCCTGCTGCTGGCGGACAGCTACGAGCTTAACCTCGAGCAAATCGTCTTGGATAAAATCGCCAAAAATGAGCAGAAATACCCCGTTAGTAAAGCTAAGGGAACAGCGAAGAAATACACCGAGCTATGAGTCAATCGCCAATGGTAGAGGTGCAACGCTACCCCTTCAGCCAGGAAGCTCTCAGTGAATTGCGGGACAACGCTTTTGCTGCAGGTAGCTGGCCTTTGGTGTATGTCCTCAGTGATGACAAACATAGGCGCGCTTACATCGGCGAAACCACAGACACGCTCACCCGAATGAGCACCCATCTCAAGCACAACGAAAAACAACTGCTGACGGCTGTTCACCTGATCACCAGCGAATACTTCAACAAGTCAGCTACGCTAGACGTTGAGTCATTACTGATTAAGTACATGGCAGCAGATGGTAAATACTCTCTGCTGAACGGTAATCTCGGGCTTGCCGATCACAACTATTACCAGCGGGATGCGCTCTATAACGAGGTTTTTCGTGAAGTCTGGAACCGGTTGATTGCGAAGGGAGTGGCTTCCCGCACCCTCGAACACCTCGATAATTCCGATGTATTCAAATACTCCCCCTATAAATCCCTGTCCTTCGACCAGCGCCAGGGTCTGCTGACCATCATGCATGAACTGCTGAACCCCGGGGTTAAAAACATCGTGGTCGAAGGTGGTGCGGGTACAGGAAAGTCCATTTTGGCAATCTTCCTGTTCAAGCTTCTCCTTTCAGAGAATCATCAGATCGACCTTCGGGATTTCTCCGAAGACGAAGTGGAGATTCAGTCTCTGCTTACCAAACTGAAGATTGCCAAACCCAAGCCAAAAATGGCCCTGGTGGTTCCAATGACTTCTTTTCGAACCACATTAAAGAAAGCCTTCAAACATGTATCTGGTCTCAGCCCCAGCATGGTGATTAGCCCGTCCGAGCTGGCAAAAGAGCACTACGATATTGTGCTGGTTGACGAATCTCACCGCCTGCGCAAACGTAAAAATCTTGGTGCTTACTTCGGTGGCTTTGACAAAACTTGTGCCACGCTGGGCTTGGACAAACACACCTGCAGCGAAGTTGACTGGGTGCGTCAGCAATCCGATAAGGCCATTTTCTTCTATGACCAAGGGCAGTCCATTAAACCTTCAGATGCCGACACTGATGTCTTCCTGCGCCTTAAAGCTGCTGAAGATTCGGTGACACATGCATTACTGTCTCAATTCCGCGTAAAAGCCGGGCAACCCTATGTCGAGTTTGTTGATAACTTGCTCAATGGCCGCGCTGAAGAAGGAAAAGTATTCAAAGCCAAAAACTACGAGTTCAACGTCTTCGAATCTCTCAGCGATATGGTTAATGTCATCAAGGCGAAAGAAACACATGTCGGCCTGTCCCGGTTGATTGCCGGTTATTCCTGGCCATGGATTTCAAAGAAAGACAGCGCAGCCTATGACATAGTTGTTGGCGACGTTCAGCTACGGTGGAACAGCACCAATACCGATTGGATCAACAAGGAGGGTGCACATAACGAGGTCGGGTGCATTCATACCACTCAGGGCTATGACCTCAATTACGCAGGGATCATATTCGGGGAAGAGATCCGTTTTGACAAGGAAACTCAGTCCATCGTCATCGATAAGGCCAACTATCGTGACCGGACGGGCGGGCAGGGCATAAAAGACCCGATGGAGCTGAAGCAATACATCATCAATATCTACAGAACTATTATGTTGCGAGGAATCCGGGGCACCTTTGTATATGCGTGCGACGAAAACCTTCGTGAGTACCTCAAACAGCACATACCCCTTTATGCTTCCCAATTAGATAACCCGAAAGCCCCAAACATTGTTGAGCTGAAGCCTTATGTGAATGCAGTGCCCTTATTCGATCTCCAAGTTGCCGCTGGTGATTTCAGTGACACCCAGAGCGCTGACCACAAGGACTGGGTTGCTGTCCCTGAAGGGGTTCGAGTACGTGAAGGAATGTTTGCCTGTCAGGTTATTGGTGAGTCCATGAATCGGGTTATCCCCAATGGGGCTCTTTGTCTGTTTCGTTCAGATAGCGGTGGTAGCCGAAACGGAAAGACAGTCCTGGTGGAGTCCACTGACAGTATTGATGCTGACTCAGGTTCACGATACACCGTAAAAGTGTATGAAAGCTTCAAAAATGAAGACGAATACGGCTGGCACCACACCCGCATTCAGCTCAAACCAAACTCCCACGATGAAAGCTTTCAAACACTAGAGTTGAACGAAGATGATGCTCTGCGGTATCGCGTAGTGGGTGAGTTTATTTGTTTGATCGATTAATTAAGTTATGAAGACCTTCACGCCATAACCACCCAGCCTCAACTTCGAGCAGAAACCATCCCTACAACAAATGCTCAATCGGCAAAAACGAGAACATCGAAACCATCATCCGCTTAATCAATCCGGTTCCCGGATCGCGGCTGTGAAGTGTCACTTCCTCGCCATTGCGCTCTATCCACTGTAAATCGCCATCATCGTCCAGTACTAGCTCATAGGCGGTTACGCGGGCTTGCTCTTCGAAGTGGTTTTCCATCATCTGAGTCAGTTCCGGGCTTTCAATCACGAAGCCTAGCTCGGTGTTGATATGCACGGAGCGGGGGTCGAAATTGAACGAGCCTACGAACAATCGCTTGCCATCCACTGCAAAGGTTTTTGCATGAAGGCTGGAAGAGGAGCTACCCATCAGGTTGTCTTGTAGTTTGCGCTCTACAGGCTCTTCTCCGGCCACTTTGCGCAACTCAAACAGTTGCACTCCGGCCTCTAGCAATGGCTTGCGGTATTTGGCGTAGCCGGCGTGCACCATGGCTACGTCGTTGGCTTCCAGGGAGTTGGTGAGCACACGTACATGAACACCTTGGCGCTCCAGTTCCTGGAACATTTCCACTCCGGCTTTAGTGGGAATGAAGTAAGGAGATACCAGCGTTACAGAGCGCTCCGGCCTACCCATAGCTTCGGCAAGTTGCCGGCTCATTAATCCATTTTTTGGTTTTTTCCCCAGTACTTTGGCTGGGTCGTCGCTCACCATAGAGACGGGCGACCATACAAAACCCAGATTGCCATCCAACAGGTTTTTCAAAAATTGCGAGTCGGCCACCGCACACACATACTGGCTTGCCTCAGAGCTTTCGCTGCACTCCCTGGCGGTTGCCACTACCTCTGCGAGGCTACCCTCGCCAGCTTCGGGCAAAATTAGCGCTGCAGGGAAGGCCGATGCGCTGGCCCAATAGCGATCAAAATCATTGGAAAGATCACTCACCACTGGGCCAATGGCTAGCACATCAAGATCAGAAAACAGCGCTCCTGTGCCGGCACCAAAATACTCATCCGCTATATTGCGCCCGCCTATAATCGCCGCCTGATTATCGGCAGTGAACGATTTGTTGTGCATGCGGTGATTCAAGCGCGAGAAGCTGGTTAGGTAGCCAACCCACTTAGGGTTGCGCACCACAAACGGGTTGAACAGGCGCACTTCTATGTTCGGGTGGGTGTCCAGCGCTGCCAGGGTGCTATCAAGCCCGGAAATACCATTGTCATCCAGCAAGAGGCGAACTCGCACCCCCCTCTCGGCTGCCCGGTAAAGCACATCCAACAGCATGGTGCCGGTGATATCGGGCTGCCAGATGTAATACTGCACATCCAGCGTTGCATCGGCGCCTTCAGCCAGCAACGCCCGGGCGGCGAAGGCATCGTAGGCGTTTTGAAGCATCACTATCCCGCTATCACCCGGGTGCGCCTGTTTCAGAGGGGCAATTGCACGTCCCAAACGGGTATCTGAGGTTTGTTCAGCAGGTAGCGACCGGCTTTCAGATCGATCGGTCAGGGGCGGCAGGGCACACCCACTTAGAGTCAGAAATATACCAAAGAGGCACAAGAAACCCGGATGAAGCCACTTGGGCCGGTTAGTCAATGGAAGGACTCCTTATTGATAGCGTTGCGCGACCGCCTCATTCGTAAAGGATATGCTTAACGGTTCAGACGGCAGTATGATGGTGTGTGCATCAACCAACAGTGCCGTCGTTAAGCACTACTTAGCCGAACACACGTAAGCTGGAGAATAGAGCATGATTGGATACGTTACCATCGGTGTCAGCGATATGGAAAAAGCCAAGAAGTTCTACACAGAGCTCCTCGGTGATATGGGCGCAAAGCTGCTTCTGGATATGGGGCGCATCGCCTTTATCGGCGAAAGTATGAAAGCCCCCATGCTGGCCGTTTGCACGCCCTTTGATGGCTCACCGAACCATCCCGGAAACGGCAATATGCTGGCATTACAGCCAGGCTCTAAAGAAGCGGTTGATACCTTTCACAAGAAAGCCATTGAGCTGGGAGCTACCTGCGAGGGTATGCCTGGGCAGCGTATTCCAGATCAGTTTTACGGTGCTTATGTAAAAGATCCAGACGGCAACAAGCTGGCGTTTTTCCACTTCGGTTAATCCGCCCAATCCTAAAACCGGGATCGCTCTAATCAGTGGTCTCGGTTTTGAACCACCAGCCAGGCAACAACCCTCGAATCTGCGGCTGTATAAAGCGGTCGTCTATCAACCAGATTACCCCCCGATCCTCAGGTGTTCGAATCACCCGACCAGCAGCCTGAGCCACTTTCTGCAAACCCGGAATCAGGTAGGTGTAGTCATAGCCAGCACCAAAGCGCTTGTGCAGGCGGTGTTTGAGAATCTCATGCCAGGCATCAAACGGCGGCAGGCCCAAGGTGGCCACAAATGCACCAATCAACTGCTCGCCCGGTAAATCAATACCTTCGCTGAACACTCCCCCCAACACAGCAAACGCCACGCTACCGGATTCTTCCCGGAACCCTGCCAGAAACTCTTGTCGTTGCTGCGGGCTCATGCCCGAATGCTGAGAACGCTGAGGCACATCCGGGGCATTGTTGGCCAAAGCTGCGCTCACTTCATTCAAATATTTAAAGCTGCTGAAAAACGCCAAGTAGTGCCCCGGGCGATCCCGATATTGATTCGCGATCAGTTCGGAAATGGGCTCTACCGATGCCTCGCGATGAGCCTGTCGAGTGCTGATCTTTGGCGTGAAATGCACCTGTAACTGATCGGCACTGAAGGGGCTGGGCAAAGAGCTGAAACGGCTATCCTCTGGCAAACCCAGCAAGTCCCTGTAATACACGCCCGGGCTGAGGGTGGCAGAGAACAGCAAAACCGAGGCGGCGGCCTGAAAGCGATCCCTCAGGAAGTCCGCCGGAATCAGATTCTGGATGGTAACGCTTGCCCGGCCCCGGCCTTCGCGGCGAAATTCGCACAGGGAATGATCACCAAAGGAGTCGGCCAACTTCATGAAGGCGACGGACTCGAACAAAACCTCCTGCAACGCCAAATCCGGCGGGTTATCTGCAAGGTAATCTGACAGCCCGGATACCAAGCCTTGCAGGCTACCAGTCAGTGCAGCGGGAAGCTCATCGAGAAATACCGGCGTGTCACCTTTTTCGGAATGATCACGAATAACACCCTGCCAAGCTCGGGCGGTTCGATCCAGATGGGGTTTCAGAGCCTTGGGTGCGGTTTTTCGGACGTTAAGAAGCCGCTGCTGATCCAGCTGCACCGAATACATCCCACGGCCGCGATCCACCAGGTTGTGGGCTTCATCCACCAGAACGGAGGTTTTCCAATTGTTCTGCCGAGTGAGGCCGTGGAGCAGGGCAGATTGATCGAACATCCGGTTCACATCACCGATTATTACGTCGCACCAGCGCGCCATTTCCTGGGCCAGAAAATAGGGACAAATATCGTGGCCAGCTGCAATCTTCACCAACACCTCCTGAGTGAGCGTTGAGCCCGCCTGAGCAGCTTCGGCGCGGGCATCCGGCAGGCGATCAAAGAAGCCTTTGGCTAGCGGGCAGGAATCGCCGTGACAGGCTTTATCCGGGTGTTCACAAGCGTCGTTCTTGGCCACCAACTCCAGAGTGCGCAAGGGCCAGATGTGCGGTTCTTCCTGTGCCGCTCGCAAACGCTCCACTGCGTCCACCGCCAGTTGCCGGGCAGTATTTCGGCAGGTGAGGTAAGCCAGCCGGTCGTGTTTGGCTGTGGGCATGGCCATCAGTGCAGGGAACAGGGTACCCAGAGTTTTACCCAAACCTGTGGGTGCTTCGAGAAGCAGGGTTTCGCCTTTTACCGCGTTTTTATAAACCGTTTCAGCAAGCTGTCGCTGGCGAGGGCGAAACTGTTTGAACGGGAATCGCAGAGCACCAAGGCGAATGTCCCGCTGCTCCCGGTGGTGGGCTTCCTGCTCTGCCCATAACCGGTAACGCCCGCACAGGGTTTCCAGCTCCTGCCACAACTCCTTGGCGGTGGCGGTTTCCGTCACCGGTGTTTCCCGGTTGTTGCCGATATTGAAATACACCAGCGAAAGCTTAAGAGATTTGCGCTTTTCCTGCTGGCAGAGCAGGGCACCATAGGCTCTAAGTTGGGCCCGGTGCAACGCCCGTTGGTGGGGCCGAATTCGGGAGAGATCACCCCGGTGGGTTTTGATTTCTTCCAGCAAGCCGGAGTGGGGGTTATACACATCGGCCCGGCCGTAGAGCTCAAGCCCCCAGCATTCACCGGTAAGTGAATACTCGCTTTTGTAGCCGTAACCGCGTTTACCCTGAATGGCTTGATGACCAAGAACGCCCTCTTCTGCACTGGGCGCCGGGGTGTAACGGAAGTCCAGATCACCTTCTCTCGCAGCAAATTCGCAAAGGGTTCGAACCGCCACCCTCATGTTGTTGCCTCGCTGTCTTGCCAGCGTAGGTAACACACGCTGGCGGCAATGCCCTTGCGGGCAAAGAAGTGTAGCCAGCGGATTTGATGATCCTGCAGTCGGTCGCCCGGGCCTTTTACTTCGATCATTTCATAACGGGGCCGATCTTCGTCGATTTGCGTCGAAAACTTGATTAGATCAGGGAAACCACTTCGATGTTCGCGTATATTCAATAAGATCCGTTCAAACATAGGCTGCAAGTCTGCGGCGGGAATTCTATCCAGTGCCAGGTTCAGCAATTCTTCATCCAGCGCCGGCCAAACAACAAAAGGATTGGTGATGCCCTGCTTGGCTGCGTAGGTATCCAGAATTTTCTGGCGATAGCTGCCATTCTTCAGTGCAGCAAAACACTCATCAAACGATGCTTGCCGGCGACTCACAAAATCCTCCCGCACCAAGTCTGCGGGGCCGGTATGGAAGGGGTGAAAGAAAGCGCCAGGAATGGCTTTGAATAGGGTGTGCCAGCACAGCAACCCAAACAACCCGTTAATCAGAGTGTTTTCCACATAGAACACTGGCGCTTCCGGCGTGGAAAGCTGATCTCGAACCACTTCTTCCACCAAGTTGGCGGACTGCGGCAAGGTTAGCGTGAACTCGCGGATTTCAGGATTCACCAGCGCAGACGGAACCGGCTCGCCCACCTTTTTAGCCAGCCGCTTAATAATACGAGCCAAACCCTGAGCTTCGGCATCGCTTAGCTCTCCATTTCCCCACTGAACGGCGATAGCCCAGGCTTCCTCAAAGCGTTTCATTCGCTCCAAAAGGCGCAACCGCTTTAATCCTGCTTCCCGGTGACCACTGGCCGCCAGCGCTTGCAGTGCCAGTTCCCGGTCACCCTGTCGTTCCGCTTGCCGCCCCAGTTCCAGCAACAAGCGGTCGCGGCGGCCGGTCAGCCAGGGGTTGTCTGTTGAATCTGGGATCCCGTCCCAAACCTCTGCTGCAGAAAAGCCAGCATCCAGGCTCTCGCGGCAATGGTGCATGGCCAGATAAGTGTCCACCTCGCTGCGCTGAGAGAACGCCCGTGCTTCGGGGGTGAACTCAACCTGTTCATAGCGGTGATGGCCTAGCTCAACTAAAACAAAATCTGACCAGCTCTGGCGTAGGTTGCCGAAGAACATCAGGCGAATGCGATCGAACAAAGCCATGTAACTGACCTGCACCACAGGGGAAACCGCGTCATCAAACCACTCCTCCAGCCTGCGAGCATCACTAAAGGTTTCCTGCAGGACTTCCTTCATTCGGGCTTTGGAAAGATTTTTGGCAAGTCCGGCTTGCTCCAGTATCGGTGTAAAAGCCGTGCGCAGTTCAACCAAAGTAAACAGACGGAAAATGTCATCCAGAGCCAGCAGGGGATCGGCATCCAGCCAACCACCGGCAATCAACTCATCAAGCGCCTCCGCTTCCGGGCACCCCAACTCCGGGTAATTCAGCTTATCAGCGCGAAACAAATCCCCTGTGCGCATCACCATGCGAGTCAGCAAGGCACGGGCAGCGCGAGACAACTCAAAAAAATCGCGCAAACAGCCTCGCTCCGGCTCCAGCAGCAGATCCGAGTGATGGTTTGCCACCCAGGCGACTACCGTTTCCATGTTTTGCAGGTAGTACAGGGGGTTTTCAAGATCGGCCGAGGCAGGCCGAAGATGCTTACTCATAAAACCAAAGCCTATTAGAACGACACAACCTGTCGCTACCCTCTATTATATTGTCCACTGCACCTGGTCTGATTCTTATACCAGTTGCGGTACTCTTTACTAGTTAGCGCCAGCACAATGCCCTGATCACGGGTGATACGATAATCCGATAAGGAAAAGCATGCCCGAACATTCTGCCATCACCCCCGGTTTTCACGCCGTTCACGCCAACCATCTGGAAGACCTGCGCCGGGCTGTGGTGTTTATCTGCCAGCAGAACCCGCTGCCGCCGCTACAGAGCGAGACCTTTCTGGTGCAGAGTAATGGTATTGCCCAGTGGTTGAAGCTGGCACTGGCGGAGAAGCGTTCGGAAGATGGCAGTGAAGGTGGGCTCGGAATCGCTGCTGGTATGGATTTTCTGTTCCCGGCGCGATTTATCTGGCAAGCCTACCGTGCCGTGCTGCCGGATGGCGAAGTGCCGGAGCAATCTCCCTTTGATAAACGGCGGCTGGTGTGGCGGCTTTATCGGCTGCTGCCGGAACTGGTTCATACCGACGAGGTGTTCAATCCGCTGGCGCGCTTTCTGGAAGGCAGTGATCCGGATTTGCGAGCATTCCAGTTGGCCGAAAAAGTAGCGGATTTGTTCGACCAGTATCAGGTGTTCCGCGCCGATTGGCTGGCCGCCTGGGAGCAGGGCCGGGATGTGGTGATCACCGCCCGCAGCGAAGAAAAGCCGGTTGAGGAAGACACTCTTTGGCAGCCGATGCTCTGGCGCAAGCTGGTGGAAGATACAGGCGCTGAAGCCCACACCAGCCGTTCGCAGATTCACACGCGGTTTATGGCCGAAGGCCAGCGTATCTCTGCGCCCGCTCACCCAAGCCGTTTGCCCAAACGCATCGTAGTATTCGGGGTATCCTCGCTGCCGCGTCAGGCGCTGGAAGCTCTCTACGTGCTTAGTCGTTTCAGCCAGGTGGTGCTGTGCGTACACAACCCGTCGCAGTTCTACTGGGCGGATATTGTCAGCGACCGCGAGCTACTGAAAGCGGAGCGCAAGCGCGGCAAAGTCCACCAGACCCTGTCGAAAATTGAAGATGCCGACCAGTTGCACCAGCACGCCAATCCGCTGCTGGCCGCCTGGGGTAAACAAGGCCGGGATTATATTCGCTTGCTGGATGAGTTCGACAATCCCGATGAGTATCGTGCCAGCTTCCAGACGCCGGATCAGAAGATCGATATCTTCTCCGAGCACGGATCGGATCAGGCGCCTTGCCTGCTGCATCAGCTTCAGAATGACATCTACAACCTGACGCCGCTTCAGGAAATTCGGGATGAACAGCGTGAACTCGACCTGGCTCACGACCATTCCATAGCTTTCCACGATGCCCACAGCCCGCAACGGGAAGTGGAGATTCTGCACGATCAGCTGCTGGCGGCCTTCAACGCAGATGCCACGCTGCGACCCCGGGATGTGATGGTGATGGTGCCGGATATCAACGTCTACGCACCTCATATTCAGGCGGTGTTTGGTCGCTATACTTCAGGCCTCAAGCGCCACATTCCGTTCACCATTTCCGATCAAGGCCAGCGCCACCACGAGCCGGTACTGATTGCCCTGGAAACGCTCATGTCGCTGCCCCGCAGCCGTTTCGGGGTGAGTGAGATTATCAGCCTGCTGGAAGTGCCCGGGGTTCGCGACCGCTTCGAGATTGCCGAAGAAGAAATTCCGTTGGCGCGTCGTTGGGTAGAAGGCGCTAACATCCGGTGGGGCCTGCACGGTGCCCACCGGGAAAGCCTGGAGTTGCCTGCCGGTCTGGATCGCAACACCTGGCAGGCTGGCCTGCGTTCCATGCTTTTAGGTTACGGCATGGGCGACGACGAGCCTTGGGCAGGTGTTCAGCCCTACGGTGAAATCGGAGGGCTGCAAGCAAGCTTGGCAGGCCGTCTTGGCGAATTCGTTTACCGCTTGGAAACCTTATGGCAAGAGCTGCAGGCAAGCCGCACACCCCAAGAGTGGGAAGAGCTCTTCTCGGCCATGCTGGAGCAGTTTTTCCACAAGGTAGAAGGGCACGACCTCCTGCTACTTAACCGCTTTCGCCGGCAGCTGGAGCAGTGGCTGGAAGACACGATGGCCGCCGGGCTGGATCAACAGTCGCTTCCGTTGAATATCGTGAAGGACGTGTTACTGGAAGGCCTGGATGAAGGCGGCCTGAACCAGCGCTTCCTGGCCGGCAAGGTAAACTTCGCCACACTCATGCCCATGCGTGCGATCCCCTTCCGAAAAGTATGCCTGCTGGGCATGAACGACGGCGACTACCCGCGCTCACGGCCGCCGGTGGATTTTGATCTGATGGCTCAGGATTACCGCCCGGGCGACCGCTCCCGCCGGGAAGACGATCGTTATCTGTTTCTCGAAGCCATGCTCTCAGCTCGCGAGCAGCTGTATATCAGCTGGGTAGGGCGCAGCATCCGTGACGACTCGCCGCGACCACCCTCGGTACTGGTGGGCCAGTTGCAGGATCATCTCGACAGCTTGTGGCAGGTGCCAGGAAAGCCAAAGGATTCCGTAACCGCCGCACTGACCACCAGCCACCCGCTGCAACCCTTCAGCCGGGATTATTTCCCCGAAGCCCAACACACCCGCAGCCTGTTCACCTACGAACACGAATGGCGCGGTGCCCATGGCAACGAAACGGAAGAACCGCGTCAGCAACAAACAGCCCTGCCATATCAACAGCCCGAGGAACCCATCACCCTCAACGATCTGGCTGGTTTCCTGAAAAAGCCTGTGGATACCTTTTACCAGCGCCGTTTGCAGGTACGCTTTGAGGATGTGGAAGACGACGACACGGATAACGAAAACTTTGATCTGAACGGTCTCGACCGCTGGCGTCTGGATACTGAACTGATTGAGCAGGGCCTGCTGAAAGCCGGCAATGAAGAAGACCTGCACAAACGCCTGGAAAGCACGCTGGATCGCATGGCGCGACGTGGCGACCTGGGTATGGGCGTCACCGAACACAGATTGCGTAGCGACCTCTCCGGCCGTTTGCCGGATCTGTTCCAGCGCTATCAGAGCGCTCTGGCCGAGTGGCCCGAGACGATCAACGAGCCGATACCGTTTGAGTACAGGCTAGCCAACAGCACCGGATCGGTAGAGGTGCTGGACTTGATTAACAACCTGCGCCGCAACCACGACGGCAATGCCTGCCGCCTGGTTATCGCCGGTTCCAGCCTGCTCACCGGCAGCGGCAGCAGCAAAAA
Source organism: Marinobacter sp. KMM 10035 (assembly GCF_046537445.1). Lineage (NCBI taxonomy): Bacteria > Pseudomonadati > Pseudomonadota > Gammaproteobacteria > Pseudomonadales > Marinobacteraceae > Marinobacter > Marinobacter sp. KMM 10035. The sequence goes on from NZ_JBBVMG010000001.1 coordinate 565,948, forward strand.
ACTCCGCTACGCCAACCTGATGCGGGATTGGGTGATTCATCTGGCAGGGCAACTGACAGCACAACCGTTTGAAACCCTGATTCTGGGCAAGGAAGAAGGTCGCAAAGTCCGCTTTGCACCTCTGCCCAAGGAAACTGCCGCCAAGCATCTGAACGCCATACTGGCCCATTGGATAGAAGCCAGCACCCGCGCCTTGCCGCTGCACTGTGAAGCCGGTTTCGCCTGGATTTACAGCTTCTACCAGAGCAAGAAATTTCTCGGTGATCACGAACGCGCCATCAGCGATGCCCAACAGGCCTACACCACAGCCCTGGAGCGCGACACAGGCTATCTGCGCGGTGCCTTTGAAAATCCTGAAGCTCTGATGGAAAGCGGCGAATTTGAAGCCTTGCTGCACGCGCTTTATGTGCCCCTTTGGGAGGCCGAACAGGATAAATCCGCCGCTGCTCAGATTGAGGGCAAGCTATGACGGCTACAACCGTGACAAAAAACCCGAACCTCGATCCACTGGCGCTGTCCCTGAACGGCAGCAGCCTGATTGAGGCCAGTGCGGGTACCGGCAAAACCTTCACCATCGCCATTTTGTACGTGCGTTTTGTGCTTGGCCACGGACAACCCGAAGACAGCCCGCTGGCTTCCGGCATGCTGCCGCCCAACCTGCTGGTGGTGACCTTCACCGACGCTGCCACCAAGGAACTGCGAGACCGTATCCGCACCCGGCTCACGCAAGCGGCCGAGGTGTTTTCCAGCAACGGGGGGAGCATTCAGTCCACGCCGGAAACCGCACTGATCCATCAGCTCCGGGATGACAGCTACCCAGACCCGGCAACCTGGCCGGACTGCCGCAAAAAACTTCTGCTGGCCGCCGAGTGGATGGACGAAGCTGCGGTGTCCACCATTCACGCTTGGTGTAACCGGATGCTCACTGAGCATGCGTTCGACAGCGGCAGCCTGTTCCGCCTTTCTCTGGAAACCGATCAGAGTGAACTGCTCGATGAGGTCGCGCGGGACTACTGGCGCACTTTTATCTACCCGCTGTCGCCGGTACTGATGGACGAAGTACTGAGCCACTGGAAAACCCCGGACAACTTGCGCGCCTCTGTGCATAACCTGCTCGGCGATGCCGACTCCTTTGAAGTCGCCACCGACGATGTAAAGCAGGCCATCGAAGCCACTGTGCAAAAGCGCATGGAGCGGGCTCAGGCTTTGAAAGCCTACCCATGGGCAGACTGGAAGCCTGAAGTTACCGACATGCTGATTGCGCTGAACAAGAGCAAACGCCTGCACGGTGGCAGCATGAAACCCATGATTGCCGCTTGGGACAAACTGCTGGAGTGGGCTGCCTCCGATGAGCTTTACCCGGAGGGTCTGGACAAAGCCGGTTTCCAGAACCAGACACCGGACATACTGCCGACAAAACTCAAAGGCGAGGGCGATGCACCCCATCATCCCGCCTTTGATGCCATTGCAGAGCTGATCGAATTCAGCCAGAGCCTGCCCAGCGCCGAGGCCGACATTCTTCGGCACGCCAGTTGCTGGATTGCAGCGCGGCTGGAATCGGAAAAACAAAAGCGCTCGGAAATGGGCTTTGACGACCTGCTCACACGGCTGGACGACGCCCTGCATGGCCCCCGTGGCGATCAACTGGCCGCCACCATTCGTCGGCAGTTCCCGGTGGCGCTGATTGACGAATTCCAGGACACAGATCCGGTGCAATACCGCATCTTCAACCGCATTTACCGGGTTGCAGAGAATCACCTGCATACCTGCCTGCTGATGATTGGCGATCCGAAGCAGGCCATTTACGGCTTCCGCGGCGCCGACATCTACACCTATCTGGACGCCCGCACCGGTGCCCGCGACCGCACCTGGACGCTGGGCCGCAACTTCCGTTCGTCCAAGCCCATGGTAAAAGCGGTCAACCGGGTGTTTGAACATGGCGACCTGAACAGCCCGGAAGGTGCCTTCCTGTTCGGCAAAGGCGACACCTCACCCCTGCCATTTAAGGGCGTAGACGCCAACGGCACCAAGCGCCTGTGGTCGGTAAATGGCGAGGTACAGCCCAGCCTCACCCTATGGTCACTGGAAAGCGATCAGGAAGACAAAAATGGCAATCGTAAAGGTCTCGCTAAAGGCGCCGCCACAACGGATGTGGCAGAAACCTGCGCCAGCGAAATCGCCCGACTGCTGACACTTGGCCAACAAGGGCTGGCAGGATTTGCTCTGGAAGAGAACAAAGGCGACCTGGAGCCGGTTGAACCCAAAGACATAGCCATTCTGGTGAATAACCGCAACGAAGCCGCTGCTGTGCGAGATGCGCTGGGCCAAAGGCGCATTAAAAGTGTGTACCTGTCTGACCGGGATTCGGTGCTTACCTCGCAAGAGGCAAAAGAAGTGCTGTGCTGGCTCAAAGCTTTTGCCGAGCCACGGCAACTGGCCTACGCCCGGGCTGCTCTGGCCACGCCCACGCTGGGTTTGCCTTGGCGCTATCTTGACCAACTGTTGACCGACGAGATGGCGCTGGAGCGGGAGATTGATCGCTTTATGGGCTATCAGAAGCAATGGCAGAGCCAGGGTGTACTGCCCATGCTGCGCAGCTTCCTGATGGACTTTGATGTACCCGGCCGCCTGCTGCAGCGCCCGGAAGGTGAACGCCGGCTGACCGACATTTTGCACATTGCCGAACTACTGCAACAGGACAGCCTGCAACTGGACGGCGAACACGCTCTGGTACACCACTACACCCAGATTCTGCGCGCGGCGGACGAAGAAGACGAACACCGCACCCTGCGCCTGGAAAGCGATGCCGGCCTGGTAAAGGTGATTACCGTCCACAAGTCCAAGGGTCTGGAATATCCCTTGGTGTTCCTGCCCTTTGGCACAGCCTTCCGCGCTCAGAGCGAAAAACAGTCGTTCGTGCGTTATCACGATGACAACGCAAAGCTGATCACCGTATTTGATCCAACGCCGGAAGACGTTGCCCGGGCAGATCAGGAGCGGTTGGGCGAGGATATCCGCAAACTCTACGTGGCCCTGACCCGCGCCCGCTTCGCCACTTGGGTGGGCGTTGCCGAGATTGATAACTGGCACCTCAGCGGTCTGGGTTATCTACTGGGTGGAGAGCCTGCTGCGCAACACCCGCTGAGTGACGCGCTGAAGCATCTGGTTGATGGCCACACAGAGTTATGTACAGAGGCTCTGCCAGAAGCGACCGGATTGCGTTATGCAGAAGAAGCGCCCGCAGCACTCGGGCCTGCACTGATCTCAACCCGCGAAGCCCGGGAAGACTGGTGGATTGCCAGCTACTCCTCACTGGAATACAGCGGGCTTTCCGGAACCGGCATAGCCTTCGCCGGAGAAGTGGAAGACGCCGAAACCCAGAACCTTCTGGAAGAAGGCGCCCACAATCCTGAGGATGAGAACGCAAGCATTTCGCTCAGCCACAGCCTGCACAGCTTCCCGAAAGGCGCAGGCCCCGGAACCTTTCTGCACGATCTGCTGGAGTGGTGCGTGCAACAGGGGCTGCAACACATTGTGGATAACCCCGAACACTTGCGTGAGCAGCTCACCCGCCGTTGCCGCACCCGGGGCTGGAGTGACTGGGTAGACACTCTGGAGCAGTGGATACTTGCGCTCATCCGCCAACCGCTGCCGTTAAGCCGCAACAGTGGCGAAAGCGTGAGCCTGGCGGGCCTGGGCACCCTGCGCCCGGAACTGGAGTTCTGGTTTGAGAGCCGCAATGTGAGTACCCGGGCCATGGACAAATTGGTGACTCAACACACCCTCAACGGCGCGGACCGCCCGCGAGTGGATGACGGGCGCTTCAACGGCATGTTGAAAGGCTTTATCGATCTGGTGTTTGAACACAAGGGGCAGTATTACGTGCTGGACTACAAATCCAACTACCTTGGCGACAACGACAGCGCCTACACAGATCAAGCCATGGGCGAGGCGATTCTGGAGAAGCGCTACGACCTGCAATACATCCTCTATCTGCTGGCCCTGCACCGTTTGCTGAAAGCCCGCCTGCCGGATTATGACTACGACCAGCACATCGGCGGTGCGGTGTATCTGTTTTTGCGCGGCGTGAATGCGCCGGGGGCAGGGGCGTTTACCGACAAACCACCCAGAGAGTTGATTGAACAACTGGATGCCATGTTCGACGGCAAGGCAGTCCCCGGGGAGGTGGCGGCATGAGTAAAACTCGGAATACCGATAATCAGTTTGCCTTTGATCTGGATGGAGCCATTGATGCGGATAAGACACCGCCAACATCTCCCAGCCAGGACACTCGCCTTGCTTTAGACCAAACCGAAAATGTTCTGGAGCTTCTGGATAGCTGGCAGCAAGCCGGCTGGATTCGCCCGCTGGACGTGCGCTTTGCCCGACTGATTCAGGATCTTTCAGAAGAGCAGGGTGAAGCACCGCAACCGCTGGTTTTGCTACTCGCTGCACTGACATCCCATCAGGTTGGCCGGGGCCATGTATGTGTGGATCTGGCTGACCTGATAGCTGATGCGAACAGTACTCTCTCCCTGCCAACGGAGGAGCAAGAAAACGCGGATAGCAACCTCAATGGCCCTGAAGAAGTACTGGCTCGCGTGTCCACGGAACAATGCCTGGACGCTCTGGGTATGGCGCTGGCGGTAAGTGATGGCTCACAAACAACGCCCCTTGTATTGAGTGGTACTCGCCTCTACTTGCGCCGATTCTGGCGCTACGAACAGAAAATTGCAGCCGGCATTCTGCAGCGTCTGGCACAACCATCCACCCTGTCCGACCCGTCTTCACTGGCTACAAAAACACTGAGCAATGCCTTGAACGTTCTGTTCAAACCACAGGGTTCTTCGGGCGATTCGGTGGACTATCAAAAGCTCGCCAGTGCCCTGGCGGCCCGTAATCGGTTTGCCGTTATTACTGGTGGCCCCGGCACCGGAAAAACCACCACAGTAGTAAATTTACTGGCCGCCCTGCAGTCCGTCGCAGGTGAATCCGGCGAACGAGATGGCCGCAAATACCGTATTCGCCTCGCAGCGCCCACAGGCAAAGCCGCGGCCCGGCTGAACGAATCCATCGGCGGTGCTGTTAGCCGTCTGCCACTGGCACAGCTGCCGGGGCAGGTGTCTCTCGCGGACATTCCCACCAAAGTAACCACGCTCCACAGGCTTTTGGGCAGTCGCCCGGACACCCGCAAATTCCGCCATAACCGAGACAACCCGCTGCTGGTGGATATTCTGGTGATCGACGAAGCGTCGATGGTGGACTTGGACATGATGGCCTCGGTGTTCGACGCCCTGCCCGCAAACGCCCAACTTGTTCTGCTGGGCGATAAAGACCAGCTGGCCTCGGTAGACGCCGGCGCCGTGTTGGGTGAATTGTGCCAGCGCGCGCCAGATGGCCACTATCTGCCAGAAACTGTCCAGTGGCTGAAAGCCATAACCGGAACAGACATCCCGACAAGCTTTCAGGACACCGAAGGCCAACCGCTGGATCAAGCCGTGGCCATGTTGCGCAAGAGCTACCGCTTTGCCGAAGGCAGTGGCATTCGCCAACTGGCCGAAGCGGTCAACACCAACACCCTGAGCGACAGCATGCTTCAGCAAGCCCGCAGCGCCGGTTTTGAGGATGTGGTGTGGCTGAATGGCAGTGTCAGAAGACCCTCTCTGGAAGACGCTCAGGTGCTCATCTGCCGCCATGCGGTCAGTGGCAGCCCGGAAGCTTTCCACAATAACGGGGAAGGGCGAATCGATGGCAGCAGCCAGCCCTTGCCGCCACCGGTAGGCTACCGTCACTACTTATCGCTGATGCAAAATCACAGCCTCGACAGCAACAGCACAACGGAGCAGTGGGATAAACTGGCAAGATCGGTATTGGAGGCCTTCAGTGATTTTCAGGTACTCTGCGCCCTGCGCCGCGGCCCTTGGGGCGTGGAAGGGCTCAACGAGCTGATCGCCGACCACCTGCTCAAACAAAGACTCATTCCCCGCGCCGAAGGCTGGTACGCCGGGCGTCCGGTGCTGATTACCGGCAACGATTATAACTTGGGCCTGATGAACGGCGATGTAGGCATTACTTTCAGCCTGCCCTGGGGCACTGACGCACAAGCCAGCGGCGAGCAACCGAAACCCGTGTTGCGCGTAGCCTTCCCCAGCAGTGACGGCAGCGGCGACATCCGCTGGATATCACCCAGCCGACTGCAGCAACTGGAAACCGTGTACGCCATGACCGTGCATAAATCCCAGGGCTCGGAGTTCAATCATACCTGCCTGGTGCTGCCAGATCGCCTCAGCCCTGTGCTCACGCGAGAGTTGGTGTATACAGGCATCACCCGAGCAAAAAACTGGTTTAGCCTGATAACCGGTGACGCCAGCGTGTTCTCGGAAAGTGTGGAGCAGCGGGTGGTTCGGGCTTCGGGGTTAGCTTCGGTTTTGACTCGATGATTTCTTGTTTCGAAAAACCATGATGTAAGACATTTGTTCGGGCGAGCCACCAAATCTGATCCCAGGGAAAATCAGTCTCACTCGAGACTATCATCCTCACTATGCTGTTGCTGCAGCCACAATCTGGCGTAGTAGCCATTCTGTGCCAACAGCTCACTGTGCCCTCCGCTCTCCACAATCTGGCCATGATCCATTACAAGAATCGTATCGGCATCTCGCACCGTGGATAAACGGTGTGCGATGACCAGCGTGGTGCGCTGACGGCTGACTTCGTTCAGGGCATCCAGGATTGCCTGTTCGGAGATGGAGTCCAACGACGAGGTAGCTTCGTCGAGAATCAACAACGGTGGGTTTTTCAGAAGTACACGGGCAATAGCAACGCGCTGCTTTTCCCCGCCGGAGAGTTTCAAGCCGCGCTCGCCCACTTTGGTGTCGTAGCCTTCCGGCAGGCTGCGAATGAAGTCGTCCAGGCGCGCCTGCTTTGCAGCATGATGTACCTCCGCTTCCGTAGCCCCTGGCCTGCCGTATGCGAGGTTACTGTACAGGGTGTCATTGAACAGAACGGTGTCTTGCGGAACCACTCCGATTGCTGAGCGCAGGCTGTCTTGGCTAACCTCACGAATATCCTGACCATCAATGGTGATGCTGCCTTTATCCACATCAAAAAAACGGAACAACAAGCGGGCGAGGGTGGATTTACCGGCACCGCTGGCGCCTACAACGGCCAAGGTGTGACCGGCAGGAATGGTGAAGTCCACATCCTGCAAAATCGGGCGATCTGAACGGTAAGCAAAATGGACGTGATGAAAGCCTACCTCGCCTTCGTCCACTACGAGCGCCGAAGCCCCGGGAGCGTCTTTAATCGCGGGCGTTTCACCAAGCAAACCAAACAGGCGTTCCACATTCACCAGAGACTGGCGAATTTCCCGATACACAAAGCCCAGAGCGTTCAATGGAATAAACAGTTGAAGCAGATAGGCGTTGATCATGGTGAAGTCGCCCAGGGTTATAGCACCACTGGCTACTTCTCTCACGGCCATTACCATCATGGTTATCATGGCCAAACCAATGATCAGGGCCTGGCCAGAGTTGAGGGCAGCCAGAGAAAGGCGGTTTTTCAGCCGTGCCTTCTCCCAGCCTTCCAGATTCTCGTCGTATAGCTCGGCTTCGAATGTTTCGTTATTAAAGTATTTAACGGTTTCGTAGTTCAGCAGGCTGTCGATGGCGCGGGAGTTGGACTGGTTATCCCGAGCGTTTGCCTCGCGCACGAACTTGGTTCGCCACTCGGTCACTCTGATGGAGAAAACCACATACACCACCACAGCAATGAGGATGGCAAACACATAGCTGGCGTTAAACGCGACAAATAGAATGCCCGCCACCATCAGGATTTCCAGCAGGGTGGGGAAAATGTTGAACAGGGTAAAACGTAGCAGGAAGCTGATACCGGTGGTGCCTCGCTCTATGTCGCGGGCCAGCCCCCCGGTTTTTCGATCGAGATGGAAAGCCAGTTCCCGGTCGTGCAGGTGGCGGAACACCCGCAGCGACACCCGCCGCATGGCGCGCTCTGCAACCCGAGCGAACACAGCGTCCCGCAATTCGCCGAACAGGGTGCTGCTAAACCTCAAGGTTCCGTAGGCAACCACCAGCACCACGGGAATCCAAAGCAACAGCTCAGCCTCGCGGCCCTGGTCCAGATAATCCACAATGTATTTCAAGGCCACAGGCGTTGCGACCGTCGCCAGTTTTGCCAGTATCAGGAAGGCAACAGACAAGGCTACTCGCCCGCGGAATTCGGCAAGGTAGGGCCAGAGCCCGGCGATCACTTTCCAGTCAGGCTTGTGGTTAGCGGGGTAATCACTGTCAGCATAAGCGCGCAAGAGACTTCCTTCATTTTTACGGAGAGGACAAGCGTATGATAGGGCTTGTGAATATTACTCCACCTCAACTTCAGGAGTCACATCATTAACACTCGTCATCGGCAGGCCCTGAAACTCGTCATCGGCTTTATTAGTCCCTACCGCAAAGCGGTCGCGGGCGCCTTGGTGGCACTGGTCATCACCGCAGGCATCACCCTTGGCTTGGGGCAGGGCCTCAGGATTCTAGTGGATCAAGGCCTGGCTACCCAATCACCCGAAAACCTGGCCCAGGCGGTTGGCCTGTTCTTCATACTGGTGTTGGGGCTGGCTTTTGGTTCCTTCGCGCGTTTTTATCTGGTGTCGTGGATAGGCGAGCGCGTGGTCGCCGATATCCGCAAGCAAGTGTTCAATCATCTTATTGACCTGCACCCGGGGTTCTTCGAGCAGAACCGTGCTCTGGAAATACAGTCTCGATTTACTGCCGACACCACCGTTCTGCAATCGGTGATCGGCTCAACTGTCTCTATTGCCTTGCGTAATGCGCTGATGCTGATAGGTGGTTTGGCTCTGCTGTTCATCACCAACGCCAAGCTCGCCGGGATTATTTTGCTGGGTTTCCCTCTGGTTATTGCCCCCATCCTGTTTTTCGGTCGCCGGGTTCGGCAGCTATCCCGGCTCAGCCAGGACAGGGTGGCCGATGTGGGTAGCTACGTGGGGGAAAACCTCACGCAAATTAAAACGGTTCAAGCCTTCAATCATCAGCCCCACGACCGGCGGTTCTTTTCCGAGGTTTCCGAACGGGCTTTTGAGATAGCCCGAGCCCGTATCACCCAGCGCGCCTGGCTAACCACCTTGGCCATTTCCCTGGTGATGGGGGCCGTAGGCATAGTGATCTGGATTGGTGGTCTTGATGTTATCCACGGCCGCATTTCCCCGGGGGAGCTGGCTGCATTTCTGTTTTACAGTTTGTTGGTAGGCGTAGCCGCTGGGGCGATCAGCGAGGTCATCGGTGAACTGCAACGGGCTGCAGGCTCCGCGGCCAGGCTTTTTGAGCTTCTGCAAACAAAGCCGGCTTTTGATCGGCCTACTGAACAAGTAAATGAATTTCCGAGGAAAATTACCGGCGAAATCACCATCGACGGGCTTAACTTCAGTTATCCCGGTCGCAGCGAACACCCTGCACTGAGCGATATTAGCCTGCAGGTACGGGCAGGGGAGACTCTGGCGCTGGTTGGACCTTCCGGGGCCGGTAAATCCACACTGTTTGATCTCCTATTGCATTTCTATCAACCCGACAGCGGCACCATTCATATTGATGGCACAGACAGTGCCACGGTTTCTCTCGAGGCGCTCAGAAGATGCTTTGCACTCGTGCCCCAGAACCCCGCTCTGTTCCACGGCACAGTGATCGACAACATCCGCTATGCACGCCCAGAGGCCAGCCAGGCCGACGTAGAAAAAGCGGGTCGCATTGCTCACGCTCACGAGTTCATTGCAAAGTTGCCCGAAGGCTATCACTCACAGCTGGGTGATGCCGGGTTAGGGCTTTCGGGGGGCCAGAAGCAACGGCTGGCCATTGCCCGTGCGCTACTGGCCGACGCACCCATAATGCTATTGGATGAAGCCACTAGCGCGCTGGATGCTGAAAGCGAGAGCTTGATCCAACAGGCTATGCCTGCCCTGACATCCGGTAGAACCACTCTTGTGATCGCCCACAGACTGGCTACTGTACGTAATGCGGACCGAATAGCGGTTCTGGATCAGGGTCGCCTGTTAGCCGTTGGCACACATGATGAGTTGATGCAGGAGAACGAACTCTATCGCCGTTTGGCAGATCTGCAATTCCGGGAGCAGTCAGTATGATCACTCTTTTCAATGTGGTCAGTTTGTGTCATTCCGTTCTACTCCCTACACTGGTTAACGAGACTGTTTTAATCAGAGACACAGGGAGAATGGCAAAGTGAGCAACAAAGAACTTCAGGCACTCAAAGAACGCTATGTTGCAGCGGGCGTGGCGAGCCCAAACGAGCAATTTGCCGATCACGCAACCAACGCAGAACTGTGGGACGCTGACGGAAAACGCATGATCGATTTTGCGGGTGGCATTGGTGTTCTAAACATCGGCCATCGGCACCCGAAAGTAGTGGCGGCGATAAAAGCCCAGCTCGATAAGCTGATGCACACCTGCCAAACCGTTATGCCCTATGAGGGCTATGTGCGCCTGGCGCAAAAGCTGAGCGAAGTCACGCCGGTAAAAGGCCACGCTAAAGTAATGCTGGCCAACTCCGGTGCTGAAGCACTGGAGAACGCTCTTAAAATTGCCCGTGCAGCCACCGGCCGCACCAACGTAATCTGCTTCAACGGTGGTTACCACGGCCGTACCTTCATGACCATGGCAATGAATGGCAAGGCCGCACCTTACCAGACAGACTTTGGCCCCATGCCAGGCAGCGTATTCCGCGCACCTTATCCTGTGCCGTATCACGGTGTGACTGAGGAAGAAGCGCTGCGTGGTCTGCAGATGACCATGAAGGCCGACTCTCCGGCAGACCAGACAGCTGCGATCGTGCTTGAGCCGGTATTGGGTGAGGGTGGTTTTTATGCAGCACCCACCAGCTTCCTGAAAGCACTCCGGAAGATTTGTGACGACAACGGCATTCTACTGATTGTGGACGAAGTTCAGAGTGGCTTTGGCCGTACCGGCAAGATGTTTGCTCTGGAGCACAGCGGTGTTGAAGCCGACATTATTACCATGGCCAAGAGTATGGCTGATGGTATGCCAATTTCGGCAATTGTTGGTACCGATAAAGTCATGGACTCGTCGGGGCCCAACTCGTTGGGTGGCACCTATACCGGTAGCCCAACTGCTTGTGCGGCTGCCCTTGCAGTATTCGAGGTATTCAAGGAAGAAGATATTCTCGGTAAAAGCATCAGCCTGGGCGAGAAGCTAAATCAGCGCTTTAGCCAATGGCAGGAAAAGTTTACCCATGTAGATAACGTTCGCGGCTTAGGCCCCATGGCGGCATTCGAGATGGTTGAAAGTAAGGAAAGCCGCACACCAAGGCCAGATCTGGCTGCGGAGATCACCAAAAAGGCCAAAGAGAAGGGCCTGATCCTTCTGAGCTGTGGCATGTACGGTAATACCTTGCGCTTCCTTATGCCGGTAACCATCGAGGACAGCATCCTTGAAGAAGGCTTGGCAATCGTTGAAGAGTGCCTGAAAGAAGTCGGCGCCTGATACGTTTTAGTTGAATCATATGTGACCTAAGCCGAACCTCCGGGTTCGGCTTTTTTATGGCGTTCGTCGTATACTGACCTGAGCTGTTTCACCAACCAGGCAGAGCCATGACCGCACCAAATACCACATCAATGCCCGACCACAAACCGAGACCTTGGGTTGATCTTCTGGTCAGCATTATTATCCCATCCGTTATCCTGATGAAGTTCAGTGGCGACGAGCATCTAGGCAGTGTTAATGCCCTGATTCTTGGCTTGGCCTTTCCATTGGGGTGGGGCCTTTTTGAGCTGATCCGCTACAGGAAGAAAAACTTTATCGCCTTGCTGGGCCTGATAAGTGTGGGGCTCACAGGCGGTATCGGCTTGCTTGAACTGGACGCCGGCTGGCTTGCCATTAAGGAAGCAGCTATTCCCGCAATAATCGGCCTCGCGGTACTTGCCTCTACCCGCACCAAATACCCCTTGGTTCGTACTCTTCTTTATAACCCCAACGTTCTTGATGTGGACAAAATTCAAGAGTCCCTGGAGGAGAACAATCGCGTAGCGGAGTTTGAAGGGCGCTTGTTGAAAGCCAGTTACTTTTTTGCCGGAACCTTCCTGTTTTCCTCCATTATGAACTATGTTCTGGCCCGCTGGATTGTCGTCAGTCCCTCTGGTACCCAGGCATTTAATGAGGAGCTTGGCAGGATGACTCTGGTGAGCTACCCGATGATCGCCATTCCCTCTATGGTAATGATGATGCTCATCTTCTATTACCTTTGGAGAACCATCCGCCGTCTTACAGGCTACACCCTTGAAGACGTGATGGCGCCTCATTTGGCGGAGAAAGAAAAATCCAGACACTAGTCTATAGATTGCCGACAATCACGATGTAATCCAACGAGATACCCGGATTCAAGGTACAAAAAAAGCGGCCAGAGCAATACTACTCTGGCCGCTTTTTTATTACCTGATTAAGCCTGATCAGATGTCGAGGTTGTGCACTTCCAAAGCGTGAGCCTGGATGAAATCTCGACGGGGCTCTACATCATCACCCATCAATGTCGTAAAGATCTGATCTGCTGCGACAGCATCATCAATCTTCACTTTCATCATGCGGCGGCTATCTGGATCCATGGTGGTTTCCCACAGCTGATCCGGGTTCATCTCCCCCAAACCCTTGTAGCGCTGAATGCTCAGGCCTCGCTGCGCTTCCTTCATCAACCAGTCCAGCGCGCCTTCAAACGACAACACCGCCTGCTTGCGCTCGCCACGCTGAACGTATGCACCGTCCTCGATAAGTCCGTTCAGAGTCTCGCCAAGGCGCGCAATTGCACCATAAGACGGTGAGTCAAAGAAATCATGGCTAAATACATATTCAGTAGGAATCCCGTGAACATGAATCGTCACCTTAGGCAGGAACAGACCGCGCTCGGAATCCTTGCTGACTGAGAAGGTGAATTTGGTACCGGTACGGGTATCTATATCCAGGCCTTCACCAAGACGACTTGCCCAGGCAGCAACTGCTTGTTCATCTTTCAGTTGCTCTGATTTCAGAGTGTCGTTATGCAGCATCTGCTCCAACACCTTGGCAGGATAAGCGCGGGACAGCCGCTCAATCATAGCCATCACGGCCTGATAATCCTTCACCATAGTTTCAAGTGCGGAATCCTTGATGGATGGCGCTTCGGGGTTCACGAAGAGCTGTGCACCTTCCAGAGATGTCTGGGTGAGATAGGCTTCCATAGCCTTTTCATCCTTCAGGTACTGCTCCTGCTTGCCACGCTTCACCTTGTACAGGGGAGGCATGGCAATAAACACGTGACCACGTTCGATAATTTCTCGCATTTGGCGGAACAGGAACGTCAGTAGCAACGTGCGGATGTGGGAACCATCCACATCGGCGTCCGTCATGATAATGATGGAGTGATAGCGAAGCTTGTCCGGGTTGAACTCTTCCCGACCAATGCCACAACCAAGAGCCGTAATCAGCGTGCCCACTTCAGCGGAAGATAGCATCTTGTCGAAGCGTGCTTTCTCCACGTTCAGGATCTTACCTTTCAGCGGCAGAATCGCCTGGGTTTTGCGGTCTCGGCCCTGTTTGGCGCTTCCGCCGGCCGAGTCACCCTCCACTATGAACAGTTCAGAAAGCGCGGGGTCTTTCTCCTGGCAGTCTGCCAGCTTGCCGGGTAGGCCGGCGATATCCAGAGCGCCTTTGCGTCGAGTCATATCCCGTGCCTTCCGGGCCGCTTCACGGGCACGCGCCGCTTCAATCATCTTGTTAACGATCAGTTTGGCTTCGTTAGGCTGCTCTTGCAGGTATTCAGCAAAACTTTGATAGAGTTCCTGCTCGACGGCGGTTTTAACTTCCGAAGACACCAGTTTGTCTTTGGTTTGTGAAGAGAACTTGGGATCAGGAACTTTCACACTGATGATAGCCGTGAGGCCTTCACGCGCGTCGTCGCCAGAGGTGCTTACCTTGGCTTTCTTACCCAAGCCTTCCTGTTCAATGTAGTTGTTCAGGGAGCGGGTGAGTGCTGCACGGAAGCCGGCCAGGTGGGTACCACCATCCCGCTGGGGAATGTTATTGGTGAAGCAGTAGATATTTTCCTGGAATGCATCATTCCACTGCATAGCAACTTCAACCACGATGCCGTCTTCACGCTCCCGGGTAAAATGGAAAACCCGGTTAATGGGGGTTTTATTGGTATTGAGGTGCTCAACAAACGCTCTCAACCCGCCTTCATATTCAAAGATTTCTTCTTTGCCACTACGCTCATCCGTCAGGCGGATACGAACGCCACTGTTCAAAAACGCCAGTTCCCTGATGCGTTTTGCCAGGATTTCGTAGTGGAACTCAATAGTAGAAAAAGTTTCCGGGGACGGAATGAAATGCACTCGAGTGCCAGACGCTTCCGTATCACCAACAGGTGCCAACGGCGCATTGGGCACACCGTGTGTATAAACCTGTTCATACACCTTGCCATCGCGACGGATAGTCAGGGTAAGGGTAGAGGACAAAGCGTTTACAACCGAAACGCCTACACCGTGAAGACCACCGGATACCTTGTAGGAGTTGTCATCAAACTTACCCCCGGCATGCAGCACCGTCATGATAACTTCGGCAGCGGATACGCCTTCTTCCTCGTGGATATCCACAGGAATACCTCGGCCATTATCCTGAACGCTTACAGACTCGTCCGGGTGAATAATGATCCCTATCTCAGTACAGTGTCCGGCCAGAGCTTCATCGATGGAGTTATCCACCAGTTCAAACACCATGTGATGCAGGCCAGTGCCATCATCGGTATCGCCAATGTACATTCCTGGCCTTTTTCGCACCGCATCCAGTCCCTTCAGGACTTTGATACTGGCCGAATTGTAGCTCGATTCACTCATTAGGTAACTCCTGAAGCGTAAGGGCCGGCGCAATCCTCAAACCGCCTTTTGGCGCAGCTATAAGGTTGGTAGGCCGGTTTTATTCTTCCTTCAATTTGCCATGTTCCACGTGGAACATTCGGTAATCAGGTATCTGATTATTCTGCCACAGTATCTCCGGATCAGGATGCTCAATGGCGGTAATAAATACCTGGCAACGTAACTGCTGTAACTTTCGAGCCAGCATGGTTCTATGGCTCTCATCCAACTCGGCGTTAATATCGTCGACCAGAAAGCTAACCTGCTTTCCAAGGTCATTTAACACCATACTCTGGGCAATCTTCATCAGAATAACGAGGGTCTTCTGCTGGCCGCGAGAAAAGGTTTCCGCTACCGGTCGTCCCTGATACTTGATGCGGATGTCAGCACGGTTTGGCCCATAGAGGGTGTGCCCCATGCGGGCTTCCTGCTCCCTGTGGCGGACCAATACATCCGCCAGTGACTGACTCGTGTCCCATCCAGGATAGAACTCAAGTTTCAGCCCGTCTGTCCAACTTACATCCACTTCGTGAACCAGACAGTCGAAGGCACGTTTGAATTGGTCAAAGGCCGTCTTTCGGGCCTCGCTAATTCGTTCGCTCAGTGCCACGTACTGGGTATCCCAGATACGCAACATGGATTCGTCTAGTCTACCATTTCTCAGCGTTTGATTCCGCTGTGATGTGACTCTCTGGCACTGTTGCCAGCTTGATGCAAAAGAAGGTTCCACGTGGAACACTGCCCAATCCAGAAATTGCCGACGCTTTCCCGGCCCACCCGCAACAATATCAAACACACCAGGATCTATGACTGAAACGGGCAAGTGCATCGCAAGTGAGGAAAGGCTGCGTACGCTTTCCCCATCGACCCGTAATGTGGTTTCCTTCTGAGCGACATCCCGGGAGATACCTAAACGATGGGCAAGAGATCCTTCTGCCAGATCATTACGCGGCTTCTCAAGCCCATGGTCCAAACCACCAAAAACAGTGAAGCGCTGTTGCCCGTGCTGAACAACCGCTTGATGCCGACTGACACGAAAGGAACGACCCAAGCCGAGATAACCAATCGCCTCTAACACGCTGGTTTTACCGCTACCATTAGCGCCGTAAAGAAAGTTGAATGACGGTGAGAATGAAACAGGTTCAGCAGGGGAGAGGTTACGAAAAAACTCGGTATGCAGTTTTACCAGCGCCATAGGAAGCAAAGCTCGTCGCGGCAGCAAGAGGAATGGAAGGTATCCACGAAAAAAGGCAACAACTCACGGATTACGTGGGGTGCTGCCCTTAGTGTACAAAACAAGGCTGGCGAAGGCGACTACTGCCTTCAGTGAAGCATGTTCAGGCGGTCATCCATAAAGACATCCATCTCCGGCGCAAGGATATGTACGTAACGATCAAAATACAGGAATTGCTTCAATAACAGGGCGAACTCCCGCGGGAAATGCAGACCATGGCTTTCGCCCACCTTCACCATATCCATAAGGATATTGTTCACATCGTCTTCTGCTTGGTCCGCCTGATAAGGCACATGATCTGGAACCATCTTATCCATTTGCTGGTAAAGCTTGCGCAAATCCGCTGCCAAATCGTCTGTTTTCACCGTATGACTGGTAATACCTATGCGAATCATGGCATCAGCCATACCATCAAAATTCCCGACCATCACAGACGATATGAAATCGCTAACCGCCTCCCAAGTGTCTGGGCGAATACGGCCAACGATACCAAAATCGATAAACCCTACGCGCCCATCTCTAAGTACCATTAAGTTGCCCGCGTGTACGTCTGCATGAAAAAATTCGCACTTCGTAAGGCTGGAAAACCAGGTATTCATTGCGGTGATCAGCGTCCGCTCCGGATCTTTTGCATAACCGCGGATACTCTCCAGGTCGGTTAAGGGTACACCGTGGAACCGCTCCATCGTCAGTATCCGGCGAGTACTTGCATGCTCATAGACTGCAGGAACTGTTGCATCTTCATTATGGGTATCGTGGAGGAACTTCCGAAAAACTTTGAGGTTATTAGCCTCTTTAATGAAGTCACACTCCTCCATCATGGTGCGTTGAATTTCTTCAACGATACCTGAGAGAGATGTCCAGGAGAGTTTAGGTGCGAGAGTTTCAAGAATGCGTGCCGAGAGGTACAGAAAGTTCAGGTCGGTCAGCAGGATATTTTCAACACCTGGCTTTTGAACTTTGATGACTACGTCTTCGCCAGTTACGAGGCGCGCGGCATGCACCTGCGCGATGGAGGCAGAAGCCAGGGCTACCGGATCAATCTCGGAGAACACCTGATCAATCGGACGATCCAGCTCTTTACTGATAATTCCCTTAATAATGCCATACGGCAAATTGGGGGTGCGATCCAGGCAATACTGAAATTCCTCCACATATTCCTTCGGGAAGAAGGTCGGCGAACTGGCAATGAACTGCCCAAGCTTAATGTAGGTTGCGCCTAGTGACTCAAAGGTCTGGCGCAACATACGCGGGGCAGGAGGGCGATCCCCCCTGACCCAATTGACACCGGTTCGGCCTAGTACAGAAAGTGTTTGTCCAATTCTGAATGCGCCTTTGATTCCGTTCGTTACGGTGCCCATCACTTCTCCTATAGCCTCATCGGCATAACCACGTAAAGGCAGCGGTTATCCGTTTGCGATTCGATCAATGCGCTGCTGTTGGGGTTCGATAGAGTGATTTTCACCTGCTCATCATCCAGCGCGTTCATTACATCTATCAGATAGCCTACATTAAAACCAATCTGTAGTGATTCGCCCTGATAATCCACTGGCAGCGCGTCTTCGGCCTGTTCCTGATCCGGGTTGTTCGCGAACACCTGCAATTCGTTAGTGGCCAGGTTCAAACGTACACCGCGGATATTCTCATGTGACAAAATTCCGGCGCGCTGAAGGGTGTTTTTAAGCGTAGCGCGATCTGCCAACACAATCTTGTCACCGCCACGGGGAATCACCCGATTATAGTCCGGAAACTTGCCTTCAATCAGCTTGGAGGTAAACGTGTATGACCCAACGGTTGCTCGCAGATGGTTATCACCAATCACCAGAGTGACGGGAGTTTCTACATCATCCAGCAACCGCGACAGCTCAAGCACGCCCTTACGGGGCACAATCACCTGACGGGGCTCGGCACAACCGGTATTCAACTGCACGTGGGCCATAGCCAAACGGTGGCCATCGGTGGCGACCGTGCGCACGTGGTCATTATCCACTTCCAATAGCAAACCGTTTAGATAGTAACGCACATCCTGCTGAGCCATGGCGAAGGCCGTTGCGTCGAACATGCGCCTGAGTTCTTTCTGTGGCAATTCCAACCGGAAACTCTCAGGCTCATCTTCCACATTGGGAAAATGCTCGGCAGGCAGGGTAGACAACGTAAAATGACTCGCCCCGCATCGCACGTGCAAACGATCGCCTTCAAGCACAAGTTCAATTGGGGCTTCGTCTCCAAGAGACCGACAGATATCTGAAAGTTTACGGGCAGGTACAGTGATGCGCCCGGGCTGGTCAACATGGACAGGTGTCACCCGCCCGACCAACTCGACTTCCATGTTTGTCCCGGTCAGAACCAGGGTATTGTCTTCGGCTACCAGCAGCACGTTGGACAGCACCGGCATGGTCTGCTTTTTTTCAACAACACCGGCAATGCTTTGCAAAGGTATGAGCAGGGATTCACGGCTGATCGTCAGTTTCATGTCACTCAGCTTTCTATTGTTGGAAGGATGAATGTAATTTGCTTAAGGCTTAACACATCTTCTGCTAAGAAGTCAGGTGGTCAGCAATCTCATAAAATTTTGATAGTCCTCGCGGATCCCGGGATCTGTTTCCTGAAGTTCAAGGATTTTCTTGCACGCATGCAAAACGGTGGTGTGATCTCGACCACCAAACGCATCACCAATTTCCGGAAGGCTGTGATTCGTCAGCTCTTTGGATAGCGACATAGCTACCTGTCTAGGCCGTGTTATCACACGGGTACGCCGCTTGGAATGCAGGTCCGCAACTTTAATTTTATAGTACTCTGCCACAGTGCGCTGAATGTTATCTATGCTCACTTGCTTCTCGTGAAGGGCAAGCAGATCTTTCAGGCTTTCCCGAATAAACGGTGGCGTAATCTCCGACCCCGTGAAGTGAGCATTCGCTATCACCAAACGAAGCGCCCCTTCGAGCTCTCGTACGTTCGATCGTATTTTTTGGGCGATAAAAAAAGCCGCTTCGCTACTCAATTTAACATTGGTTTGCTCAGCTTTCTTCATCAGTATCGCAACCCGCGTTTCCAGCTCGGGCGGCTCAACCATCACTGTAAGCCCCCAACCAAACCGAGACTTGAGACGCTCTTCCATATCCACAATTTCTTTTGGAAACCGGTCACAGGTTACGATGACCTGCTGGCCACCTTCCAATAACGCATTAAAAGTATGGAAGAACTCTTCTTGTGAACGCTCTTTACGGGCAAAAAACTGGATATCGTCAATCAGCAACGCATCGACTGACCGGTAATACCGCTTGAATTCGTTGATAGCGTTCAGTTGCAGCGCCTTAACCATATCGGCAACAAATCGTTCAGACCGCAAGTAAGCGACCTTCGCATTAGGGTTGCGACGCACGATGTCGTTACCGATCGCGTGCATCAGGTGAGTCTTACCCAGACCCACACCGCCATACAGGAACAATGGGTTATATGCACCACCGGGGTTCTCGGCAACCTGCATGGAGGCCGCCCGCGCGAGTTGGTTTGACTTGCCCTCTACAAAGGTGTCAAACGTAAAGCCTTCGTTCAGAAAGCTCTGGTGTTTGATATCGCCTTCTACTTGAACCGGCCTGCGCCCACCGTTAGATGTGTATTCATTAAGCTGTGATTGCCGATTACCACCTGAGGTAACTGCTACACCTTTTTCTTCTTCAGTCACTCTGCCACCGGACTCTTCCTGAATCCGCTTGCTGGAATCCTGTTTAACCAGTTCCGAGCGCACGACCGGCTCACTTTCCCGGGGAGCAGAGCCTACTTTCATTCCTACTCTTGGAGCCTGGCCCCCGTTTAAATCCTTTAGCACTTCCTCTATACGACGAAGATACTTCTCATGGACCCAGTCCATCACGAAACGGTTAGGGGCAAACAACATCAGTTGTCCTTCCCGGTGATCAGACTGAAGGGGCCTGAGCCAGGTATTAAACTGTTGCGCGGGAAACTCATCCCGGAGTACTTCAAGACATTGATGCCACAGTCTGTTCGGCACGACAGCCAGCTCCCGATAACCCATAAATTTCTGGGACCTGACAACAACTGCCCGATCCCGAAAGATGACCACGGATTCTACCCCGCCAGACCTTCTAGCGAAAGTGCTAATGGCTCTCCATAAACACCCTGTGGAAATTTAATCACCTATTTATCAGTATTTTACAAACTTATATACACCCTTGTGTACAGAAAATACCTGTTAGAATAGTTACACACAGCCCTGTGTGCACAACCGCACCTCAGCTCTGTGTGTAATCACCTTGCCATCCGGTGGATAACTCACACCTCTTCAGACGCTCCTACTTATCCACAATCCATTATGCTCTGGTCCACAGGGCTTAACCCCACTTGTACGGAGCTTTATCAATACTTCAATCCACTGAATTTATTGATTTAATTTCAGTTACCCACAGAAAAAAGCGTCTGTAATAACAGTAATAATAGAATTCTTTAAAGAATATTAAAAAGACCTATAACTACTATTATTCTGCCCACCAACTCCGCACAGCTGGTTTGTTTTGTAATCTTCCCGAACGTACAATCCAGCATCGGCATAAGCCCCTACCAATAAACATTGAACCCACCGCAGAATTTGCATAGAATGCCGCTCCTGTTTTGGCTATTAATTTTTTAAGCCATTTCCTGAATGTCCAACACACGAATTGTGAGATAGTCACCATGAAAAGAACGTTTCAACCAAGCGTACTGAAGCGTAAGCGCGTTCACGGATTCCGTGCCCGTATGGCAACTGCCAACGGCCGCAAGGTAATTTCCCGTCGTCGTGCCAAAGGCCGTGCACGTCTGTCTGCGTAATCTGTCGTTCGCCTTATGAAGGCTTTGAATTTTCCGAAATCGCATCGCCTGTTACGGCCAGCTGATTACGGCAAAGTCTTCAACGACGTACAGCTGAAGGTTCCGCACAGGAATTTTCTGATCCTGGCTACTCCGAATAATCTCGGACATGCCAGGGTCGGTCTTGTGTTCGCAAAGAAGAACCTGAAACTGTCAGTTCAGCGAAATCGGATCAAACGTCAGGTACGGGAAACCTTCCGTAACCAGCCTGAACTTCCCGGAATAGATATTATCGTTCTTGGACGTCAAGGGCTTGCAGCTATGGACAATCAAGCAGTCCGAGCTTCTCTGGATGGTCTCTGGCACCGGCTAACGAAGAAATATCATCAGCTACCGCCATCTCGGCCAGCAGAAGGTTCTTCTGCCGGTAAGGGAACAGGTTAATGCGAACGTTGCTTCTTTTTCCCATCCGCTTCTACCAATATGCCATCAGCCCGCTAATGGCCAGTCATTGCCGCCACTACCCAACCTGCTCACAATACGCTATGGAAGCCATTTCTCATCACGGGTCGCTGAAAGGTTTATATCTTTCCATGAAACGCCTGTTGAAATGCCATCCTTGGGCCGAAGGCGGTTATGATCCGGTACCCGGTACGGTAAACGCAGAGTCAGAAGAAACAATTTCCTGTTGCCCTCAGGCTGACCATTCCCCAATAACAACCCAGACCAGACAGTAACTCTATGGATATTCAACGCGTCGTATTATTTGCCGGCCTGGCTATTGTCAGTTATCTGATGGTACTTGCCTGGAACGAAGATTATCACCAGCCAGTTCCTACTGAACAAGTTGCTGAATCTGGGCGTATTCAGGCAGATAACAGTTCTGCGGATGCGATGGTACTTCCAGGTGAAACGTCTCCGGGAACCTCAGCCACAAATGGTGCAAATGAAGAATTTACGACACCGGAAACTGGCCAATCCGTATCAAGTGCTGCTACTTCAGGTGTCAACGTAAGTGATCAATACATCACGATCCGCACCGATGTACTGGATCTGGTTGTTGACCGTGTTAGCGGGAATCTCGTCAAAAGCTCCCTACTTGCCTATAACAAATCTCTCGAAGGTAGCGAGCCTCTCACGCTTCTGAATAACACTGAAAATCGGTTTTATGTGCTCGAAAGCGGACTGATTGGCCAGAATGGACCAGATAGTGCCAAAAATGGTCAAGCCCCTGTCTACAGCACAGATGCAACCAGCTATGAACTGGCAGAAGGTGAAAACGAACTGATCGTGAATCTAGTTCACACCATGGATAACGGTGTTCAGATCACCAAGCGTTACCAGTTTGCCCGTGACAGCTATGAAATTGGCGTTCGTTATTTGATTGATAACCGTTCCAGTGAAAACTGGCAGGGTAACTTTACTGGCAAGATCGTTCGTGACCAGTCACCAGATCCCACGTCTGGCCCCAGCATGGGCATTAAGGCATTTCTAGGATTGGTTACCAGTTCACCTGAAGATCCCTATGAAAAGTATGATTTTGGTGACCTGGAAGACAAACGTATAAATGAGACAGTTACCAACGGCTGGATGGCTTTTCTGCAGCATTACTTCCTTGCTGCATGGGTACCTGAGCGCGATCAACCTGCACAATTCCAGACTACTCGCCGTGGCTCACTGCATGTAATGGGTTTCGTATACCCGGCAACAACAGTCGCACCCGGTGAAACAACAGAAATTGGCGCCAGTGCATATGTAGGGCCGAAGATTATCGATCGTCTTGAAGCCGTTGCGCCCAGCCTCGATCGTACTGTCGACTTCGGTTGGTTGTTCTTCATCTCCTTGCCTCTGTTCATCATCATGGAATGGTTCCACAGCTGGGTGGGTAACTGGGGTGTATCCATTATCTTGCTGACCGTTCTGGTTAAAGCTGTGTTTTTCAAACTATCAGCAACCAGCTATCGTTCAATGGGGCGTATGCGGGCAGTTGCACCCCAGCTTACCCGCCTGAAAGAACTGTACGGCGATGATCGCCAGCGCATGTCACAGGAAATGATGGCGCTGTACAAGAAGGAAAAGATCAACCCGTTGGGTGGTTGCCTGCCAATTCTGGTTCAGATGCCGGTGTTTATCTCCCTGTACTGGGTACTGTTCGAAAGCGTACAGCTGCGCCATGCGCCATTCATGCTGTGGATTCACGATCTCTCAGTAATGGACCCTTACTTCATTCTGCCAATCCTGATGGGCGCCAGCATGATGTTGCAGATGAGCCTGAACCCAACGCCTCCAGATCCTATGCAGGCGAAGATCATGAAGTTGATGCCAGTCGTATTTACCATCTTCTTCCTGTGGTTCCCGGCGGGTCTGGTACTCTACTGGTTGGTAAACAACATTCTGTCGATCAGCCAGCAATGGTACATTACCCGCAAGATTGAAGCGGAAATGGCCACTAAAAAGCACTGACGCTTTGACCGTTTGATTGTTCAGTAAAGGCTCCGTGACGGAGCCTTTACTGTTTCAGGAATGCACAAAATGTTGTGTAAGAGGCATGATTCATGAACCAGAGCGCTAGCACCCCCCATACTCCCGACACCATTGCAGCCATAGCCACCGCACCCGGCCAGGCTGGCGTGGGAATCGTTCGAGTATCCGGCCCTCTGGCCAAGCCTATTGCTACGAAAATGCTGGGTTACACCCCAAAGCCCAGATACGCCCACTACGGGGGATTTCTGGATCAGAACAGTGACCTTATTGATGAGGGTATCGGGCTATTTTTCCCGAACCCGAATTCGTTCACTGGTGAAGATGTTTTTGAATTGCAGGGGCATGGTGGCACCATAATTCTGGATTTGTTACTGCGGGAAGTTTGCCGTCACGGTGCCAGGCTGGCACGCCCTGGTGAATTCTCTGAGCGAGCGTTTCTTAACGACAAGCTTGATCTGGCCCAGGCCGAAGCCATTGCGGATCTCATTGAAAGCAGTTCCGAGCAAGCTGCGCGCTGCGCAGTGAGGTCCATGCAAGGTGTTTTTTCCCGGCGTATCGAAACTCTGGTTGAGGCGGTTACCCACCTCAGAATATATGTAGAAGCCGCCATCGATTTTCCGGAAGAGGAAATCGACTTTTTGGCTGATGGCAAAGTGGGCAGCGATCTGCAGACGTTGCTGGAACAACTCGAGGGTATTCTGGGTGAAGCCCAACAGGGTACGATTCTTCGTGACGGGATGAAGGTAGTCATTGCAGGACGTCCCAATGCCGGAAAATCCAGCCTGCTGAATGCTCTCGCCGGTCGGGAAGCAGCTATTGTGACCGCCATTGAAGGCACCACTAGAGACGTGCTTAGGGAACATATTCACATTGATGGCATGCCTCTGCATATTATCGACACGGCTGGCCTGCGAGACAGCCCGGATGAAGTGGAACAAATCGGTATTGCCCGTGCCTGGGAGGAGATACGCCAGGCAGACCGTATTCTGCTCATGGTGGATGCCACCACTACGGATAAAACCACACCCCACGAAATCTGGCCGGATTTTATCGATCAGTTACCCGCTGCTGCACCGGTAACAGTAATCCGGAACAAGGTGGATCTGAGTGGCGAAAACATAGGTATTTCGGAGGTAACCAACGGCGATAAACCGGTGATTCGCCTGGCAGCCAAGTCCACTGAAGGCTTGGACGTACTTAGGGATCACCTCAAGCAATGTATGGGCTTCGCCAGTACCACAGAAGGAGGTTTCCTTGCCCGACGCCGCCACCTTGATGCGCTGGAACGCGCCAAGGACTTTCTGGTCCAAGGTCAAGCGCAGCTGGAAGGCTATGGTGCTGGCGAATTGCTGGCAGAGGATCTTCGGGCAGCCCAGGATTCACTGGGTGAAATCACTGGGCAGATAACACCGGATGAGTTGCTAGGTAAGATTTTTGGTTCCTTTTGTATTGGGAAGTGAACGCCCGGCCAACTATAGTTACCATCAGCTCGGTCGCATACTTCCGCTAAATAGATACACTGGTATCAAATAATCCGAATACATAGCGAGGTCGATCTTATGTCTGAGTGCTACCAAGATCTCCATTTACAGCTGTTGGCAGGGGAATGGCGAGAAGGCAGCGGTGACAATTCCCGCCCCGTCATAAATCCGTACTCTGGCGAGACATTGCTCTCGATTCAAGCAGCAACCTCCGCCGACCTGGACGCCACTTACCGTAAAGCAACAGAAGCTCAGCTGGCTTGGGCAGAAACACCACCGGCGGAGCGTTCAGCATTATTACTTCGCGCAGTGTCAATCTTCGATGAACGCAAAGAAGAAATCATCGACTGGTTGATTCGTGAGTCTGGCAGCACACGATTAAAAGCCAACATCGAATGGGGCAGTGCCCGGGGAATCACTCTGGAAGCGGCCAGTATGCCCGCCAGGGCTCAGGGTGCCACCATGGGCAGCGATATTGCGGGAAAAGAGAATTTTGTCTATCGCAGGCCTTTAGGTGTTGTGGGTGTTATCAGCCCCTGGAATTTCCCTTTGCATCTCTCGCAACGCTCTGTTGCACCCGCTCTTGCCTTGGGTAATGCGGTGGTGATCAAACCCGCGAGTGATACGCCGATCACAGGTGGCTTGCTACTGGGCCGCATCTTTGAAGAAGCGGGTCTGCCAGCGGGTTTGCTGAGTGTGGTGATTGGCCCGGGATCGGCCATCGGTGACGATTTCGTGGCCCACCCCATACCCTCTCTAATTTCATTTACCGGATCAACGCCAGTAGGCAAGAACATCGGCAAGATTGCCACCGGTGGTCGCTATCTGAAAAAAGTCGCCTTGGAACTCGGGGGTAACAGCCCGTTTGTGGTGCTTGATGATGCGGACATAGAGCACGCTGTGAAAGCGGCTGTATTTGGAAAGTTTTTGCACCAGGGCCAGATTTGCATGGCTATCAACCGGATTATCGTCGACTCGGCGGTTTACGATCGATTTG
Source organism: Marinobacter sp. KMM 10035 (assembly GCF_046537445.1). Lineage (NCBI taxonomy): Bacteria > Pseudomonadati > Pseudomonadota > Gammaproteobacteria > Pseudomonadales > Marinobacteraceae > Marinobacter > Marinobacter sp. KMM 10035. Next base: position 591,882 of record NZ_JBBVMG010000001.1, read on the forward strand.
TAGAGGGCTTTGTTGCCCATGTTGGCAAGTTGAGCGTCGGCGACCCTTCTGCGATGGAAACCGCCATTGGCCCCATCATCAATAAATCCCAACTGGAGGGTTTGCAGCAGAAAATTGCCAAGGCCAAAGAGCAGGGCGCAAAAGTGCTCCTTGAAGGCGATATCAAAGGGCAGATGATGCCACCACATGTTTTTGGTGACGTAACGCCGGATATGGAGATCAGCTGCGATGAAATCTTTGGCCCGCTTGTGGGTATTCAGAAAGCACGGGACGAACAGCACGCTCTGGAGCTCGCTAATGGCACGGAATTTGGTCTCTCCAGTGCCGTGTTTTCCGGCGATCTTTACAGAGGCTTGGAATTTGCGCGCAAGATCAGAGCCGGTATGGCTCACGTGAACGATATGCCGGTTAACGATGAAGCACACATGCCCTTTGGCGGTGAGAAAAACTCGGGTCTGGGCCGTTTCAACGGCAACTGGGCCATCGAAGAGTTTTCCACAGTTCAGTGGGTGAGTGTGCAGAAAACTCCGAGACAATATCCGTTCTGATCAAGCTCGTGCATTGACAGACCCGGCTGTTAAGGGTGCTTTATCCCTAGATGCAACACGCTTTGAACTTTTTGCCGCTTCCACATGGGCAGGGTTCATTGCGTCCGGGTTTCAAAACACCTTCCTGTGGTTGGCCCTTAAGGTAATACCAGCGCCCATCTTCCCGAACAAACTCGGAATTTTCCTGCAAGTAGCCCCAGCCAGTTCCCAGCCTGTAAATCGCCTGAAAGTGCACCTGGCCTGTGTTGCCCGTTTCACCACTACTAAGAATTCGTAAAGATACCCAATCTGGCGACTCATCCAAATCCATCTCCGTTGGTCGGGTGCTGTTGTGCCAGCTGGCGCGCAGATAGTCATCAAGTTTCAATACAAAGCCGGTGAAACGCGAGCGCATAAGCGCCTCAGGAGTGAGGGCAGTGGCACCCTCGTGGTAAGGCTGGCAGCAATCCGCATAGGTGCGCTGGCTGCCACAGGGACAATATAGGATAGCGGTATGATCAGGCATAAGGTGATAACTTTTGTGCGTGAAGCTAATGCGAACCAGTATACCAGCCTGATCCGGAGCTGATTTTATTTCGTTTAAAACAACTTAATAGTATCTATTGCTATATGTAAACGAGAAGTAATATCATTCGCATCTTTCGGACATGAACCAAAAGGACGGATGGTATGTTGTTTTATCGGATAGCTATGGGCGCGGCCAGCAGCGCGCTTGTTTTCAGTGCCGCTGTACAAGCGCAACCCGCGGAGCTGAGTGAGCTGGTGGTAACCGCCTCCGGCTTTGAACAGAGCCAGTCTGCCGCGCCTGCCAGTATCACTGTTATTTCCGGTGAAGAGATCCGCAGCAAACAGGCGTTCAGCCTCACGGATATTCTTGATGACGTGGAAGGCTTGGATGTCAGTGGTTCGGCAGGCAAGACCGGCGGTTTTGACATCCGTATGCGAGGAATGCCGGCAGAATATACTTTGATCCTGATTGATGGGCGACGACAGAACACCGCGGGTAACGTCACCCCAAATGGTTTTGGTCAATCGGCAACCAATTTTCTACCGCCGCCGGCCGCCATCGAACGTATAGAAGTAGTGCGTGGGCCCATGTCCACTCTCTATGGCTCAGATGCCATGGGGGGCGTTATAAACATCATTACCCGTAAAGTCAGCCCGGAATGGATAACCTCTCTCACAGCAGAAACGACCCTCAATCAGGATAGCGACTTCGGCAACAGCCGGGCCTATAGCGCCTACACCACGGGCCCTCTTGTAGATAACCTTATAGGCATGCAGCTGCGCGGCCGTTGGTTTGAGCGGGATGAATCTACGTTGGAATTTCTGGATCTCAATGGCGATCCGATCGAAGTCAGTACCCGTGGACCCAGCCCGGTGGAGTCTGCACAATATACGGTTGGCGGCCGATTCACCGTGACGCCCGATGAATCCAACGATCTATGGGTGGATATTGAAAGCAGCCGGCAGGACTACGACAACGCTGAGGGTCAGCTGGGTACCTTGGGGACGCAGGGTTATGGCCCGGAGCTGGAATTTGATCGCGATCAATTCGCGGTTGGCCACACCGGGCGTTTCGACATTGGCACCCTGGAAACAAGCATCATGAGAAATGTCACGGAGACCGGTGGCCGGGTCATTCCCAATGGGGTGCCGGGAAAAACGCCCGGCTCAGAACGGGAGCTGAAGTCAGAGAACCGTGTGATCGACAGCAAGTTGGTAATGCCTTTGGCCAATCACGTTATGACAGTCGGCGGCCAGTGGCTTGATGCCCGGATGATTGATGGCGTGGCAAGTGAAGAATTCAAGCAAAAAAACCAAGCCTTGTTTGTAGAAGACGAATGGTTTCTGGCCGATGATCTCGCCCTGACGCTGGGTGGCCGGTACGACCACCATGACTCTTTTGGTGGCCAGTTCAGCCCAAGAGCCTATCTTGTCTGGAACTCTACACCCGAGCTAACCGTTAAGGGTGGCGTAAGCCGCGGTTACAAAACACCGGGCCTTGAACAGTTGGCTCCGGGTGTCATCGGTTTTACCGGACAGGGCACTATTCCATTATTCGGGAACCCGGATTTGAAACCCGAAAAATCAACATCCACGGAACTGGCTGTGATCTACGAAAAGCCGGCGGGCTATCGGGTGGGTGTAACTGTGTTCTACAACGAGTTCACCGACAAGATCGCTGAAGGCCCGGACCTGCTGAACTGCAGTTATGCACAGGATCCCAATCGGGCGGGCTGCGTCGACAGAGGCAACTGGCCTTTGGCGGATGTGTTTGGTCAGGACATGAACATCGATGAAGCCATAACCCAGGGTGTGGAGCTGAACGGTTCGGTACCCTTCGCCCGGGATTGGCGCTTGAGTGCCAATTACACCTATACCGACAGTGAACAGAAGTCCGGAGAGAACAAGGGCGAGCCACTGACCGATACACCCGAACACATGGCAAACCTGTCCTTGCGTTGGGCACCGTCAGTGCGCTGGTCGGCCTTTGTGAAGGCACAGTATGAAAGCGAGCGCTACCGAGCCCGGGACAGAATTCGCGGGGCTGCTTCCTACGCGGATCTGGGCGACTTCAAAGCCGTTACCCTGGTGCATCTGGGTGGAGAGTATCAGGCGTCTGACAACCTTGGCTTCAGCGCTACCATCTATAACCTGTTGGATGAGGATTTTATTGAGTATCGGGCTTACGATAACGGCGCCAGCTATGGAAACCTCTACGCCAATTCCGAAGAAGGCCGGCGTCTCTGGTTGTCTGCCACCTACTCGTTCTGATCCCCTTGCCCAGTGGACTCTAAAAATTAATGGTTATCAATTTTGCTATCGGCAGCATCGCCGATAGCACTTTGTTGTTTTACGAAAACACACACATTTCTTCTAAAATAGTGCTGAACATTGCGGTAAGCTTCCGAATAGTCGGGTTCCGTCTGTGTTTTAGTTCTTTGTAATATTATCCAGGATAAAAAGGAGAGTATCTGTGTTTAAACGTATTCGTTACGTAGCGCTGGTGATTGCGGTCATAGGAAGCATTGCGTCGGAGTTGGCTTATGCATCGGACAAGTTGTATCTGTACACGGAGAACTTCCCTCCCTATAACATGAGCTCTTCGGGCCGGGCTTTTGAGCACAATGCAAATGAAATCGATGGCATTTGTACTGAAATGGTTAAGGCCATACTGAAAAACACAGATTTGGACTACGTGATCAAATTACGTAATTGGGATTATGGTTACAACCGGGCACTGGACAAATCGAACCATGGGATTTTCTGTACAACGTTCACTGAAGAACGTGAGAACAAGTTCAAGTGGGTAGGCCCGCTGACTAAAAACCTTTGGACAATCTTTGCTGCCAGTGGAACCAACCTGAAGATTGATAAGCTGGAAGACACTAAAGGCATGCTATACGCCGGGTATCGCAATGATGTCATGACCACGTATTTGCTTGATCGTGGATATGAAGTATCTGCTATGGAGAGCGATGATATTAACCCGAAGCGTCTTGAACTTGGCCAGGTAGATTTGTGGATTGCCGACCGCTTGGCAGGGCCGTACTTTGCTTCTCAGCAAGATGTGGAAGGGCTTCAGCCGGTATTTTCGTTTAACGAAACTGAATTGTATCTGGCTATGAATCTGGGCACATCTGAAGAGGTCATGCGAAAACTTCAGGAAGGTCTCAACAAGATCAGGAGCAACGGCATGTACGAGGCTATTGAGACCAAATACGGCCTTTAAGCCTGATCTGTGATTGTCTCGTTGTTTGAAGGGGGAATTGGTTCCCCCTTTTTTCTGCCTCTCCTACTCCCGGGTTCAAGAAGACTACAGGTTACTGTGGTGCCCCGGGGGTAGCCAGTTGTGGCTCTTTATGTGGGTTTAGCCGGTAAATGCCATGTTCTCCGGATCGATCTGCATCAGGTTACGACTTGGGCTCAACATGCTTGTGGCATGGGTTTGAGACCTAGGAAGCAATCGTTCGAAATAGAACTCAGCGGTGGCTAACTTGGCATTGTAGAAAGCCTCAGAATCGTCACCCCCGTTGTCCAGACGGTCTGCGGCAGCCACAGCCTGGCGTAGCCACATATAAGCCATGGTCACATAGCCGCTGTACATAAGAAAATCGTAAGAAGCCGAGCTAACCACATCGCGATCTTTGCGCGCTGCCAGCATGATCCGCACGGTGAGCAGGTTCCACTGAGCAGTAAGTTTGAGCAGCTCTACCGCAAATGGACGCACACGGCTGTCGGTCAAATGCTTACGGGAAAAGTTCGCAATCCGGGCGGTAAACTCACGAACTGCGCCGCCTTTGGTGGTGAGCAGTACCTTACGACCCAGCAGATCCAGTGCCTGAATACCGGTGGTGCCTTCATACAAGGTGGCAATCCGCGTATCCCGGGCAATCTGTTCCATGCCATGTTCACGAATGTAACCGTGGCCACCAAATACCTGCATTCCCAGGTTAGCGGCTTCGTTGCCCAGTTCGGTCAGGAAGCCTTTCAGAATCGGGGTTAAAAAGCCCAGTTTGTCATCGTATTTGGCGGCTTTCTCTGCATCTCCCGCGGAATGGCCTTCAACCATATGGTCTGCCAGGCGAGCGGCGTCATACAACATGGCGCGGCCACCTTCGGCAATGGCTTTCTGGGTGAGCAGCATGCGCCGCACATCGGCGTGGTGTATCAGGCTGTCGGCTACATAGTCCGGGTCTTTTTTACCGGAAAGCGCACGCATGGAGCGGCGCTCCTTGGCGTAGTCCAGTGCCCACTGGTAAGACAGTTCAGCGGGCCCGACACCTTGAATAGCGGTACCGATACGAGCCGTGTTCATAAAGGTGAACATGCACTCCAGGCCTTCGTTCTCGGGGCCAATCAGGTAGCCGGTTGCGCCATCAAAGTTCATAACGCAGGTCGCAGAAGCCTTGATGCCCATTTTTTTCTCGAGGCTGCCACACACTACGGCGTTGCGCTCACCTACACCACCTTCGGCGGTGGGCATGAACTTGGGCACAATGAACAAGCTGATGCCGCGGGTGCCTTTGGGGGCGCCCGGCAGACGGGCCAGAACAATGTGGATAATGTTCTCGGTAAGATCGTGGTCGCCGGAGGAAATAAAGATCTTGGTGCCGGTAACCCTGTAGCTACCATCAGCCTGTGGCTCGGCTTTGGTTTTTACCTGGCCCAGATCCGTACCGCATTGGGGCTCGGTCAGGCACATGGTGCCGGCCCAGCGGCCCTCTGTCATAGGCAGCAGGTAGGTGTCTTTCTGATCGTCAGAGCCGTGCAAAAATATGGTATTCATGGCACCCATCGACAAGCCCGGGTACATGGAGAACGACCAGTTTGCGGTGCCCATCATTTCCTGCTTCAACAGGCCCATGGACGCCGGCAGGCCTTGGCCGCCGTATTCTTCCGGGGCAGAAAGCCCCTGCCAGCCACCCATCACATATTGATCGTAAGCTTCTTTGTAGCCCTTCGGAGTGGCTACCTCGCCATCTTTCAGTGTGCAGCCTTCTTCATCGCCCGGCTGGTATAGGGGGCTTAGCTGTTCTTCGCTGAAGCGCGCGCACTCAGTGAGGATAGCGTCCACGATATCCGGAGTTGCATTCTCTCCGCTGGCCAATGTGGCGTAGTGCTTTGGGTAATCAAATACTTCATTCAGCAGAAACTTCATGTCACGCAAGGGCGCCTTGTAAACCGGCATAATCAATCCTCTGTACGGGTCTGAAAATCTTCGAGCGGGGTTTGTGCAGCGCTCAGTTGCCTGCAGTTTTACGGCATAGTGCTGCGGAATCCATTGACGAAAAGCGCTCATGACGGTGTCAGTAAAGACAGTTCGAGGGTTTTGCAAAGGCCATCTGCTGATCGAAGAACTCTCCTCGGGCGTATTCAAGTATCAGGTATGAACGCGTTTAACCCGGTCGTAATTCTGGGTAAAAAAGCTTTCTGGAGAGCTATATGAATAGTGTAAAAAACGTGCAAAATCTGTGTTCTGCGATACCCAAAGGGGGGCGGCACTCTATACTCGTGTTGACCGCGGTTTTGGCATTGCTGGGGGGGCTGTTCTGGCCCTGCACTGACAGATTATGCAGAACGCGGGCCCAAGCTGGTTCCGGAAGCGTTCTTCAGTGGTGAACTTAGCGCCCGTGGCGTGGTCAAGGACATGTCCGGTGAGGTGATTCGCACATTTGATGCGGATATCTCGGCATCCTGGAATGACGCTGGCGATGTGGCGGAGCCGGGAACCATGCGCTGGAGTGGTAACACGATTCACATGAACTATGTGCTACGGATAGCTTATGGCGATGGAACCCTGGATGTACGAATGGACGACTGGATGTATCTGATAACGCCCGACACCTTGATCAACCAGACCACTATGAGCAAATGGGGGGTTGATGTCGGTGAACTTGTGATTGTGATACAGAAAAAATAGAACCCGGCGGAAGCCGGTCTGTCTGCTGAGAGACTTTATGTTGAAACAATGGCTGATCGGTTTTCTACTGGTCGTATTAGCACTGGGTGCTGCTTTGGTTTATCGCAGCCTGGATGAATCGGCTGAGGCGCAGGTTGCTCGTGAGCGGCCTGCGAGTGCAGTGAACATCGTGTTGCCTGCAACGGATACGGTGCGGGATGAAATCAGGGCAGTTGGTAGCTTGAATGCAGTCAATGAGGTGAACCTGACCACTGAAACTAGCGGCCGTGTGGTAGCGATCAATTTGAAGTCTGGCCGCCGGATAAAACAGGGCGACCTGCTGCTGCGGCTTGATGATCGACAGGCGAGGGCAGATCTGGGTGTTATTGAAGCCCAGTTGGCAGACGCTCGGCGTAAATACGAAAGAGCCAAAAGTCTGCGAGACAACAACAGTATTTCCCAGTCCTTCGTGGATGAGCTGAGAACCGCCGTAGAGGTGTCTGAAGCTCAGCGTACCGCGGCGCAGGTCAGGCTTGAAAACCACCGTATTGAAGCCCCGTTCTCCGGCGTGGCAGGCTTGAGTGATATTAGTATCGGCGCCTATATAACCGCGGGCACCACTATAACAACGTTGGATGCCACATCCCCCATGGAGCTGAATTTCTCCATCCCCGAGCGCTTTCTTGGCCAGATCAGTCCGGGCCAGAAGGTACAAGGCAGCTCCCCGGCTTACCCTGATCAGGTATTCATTGGCGAACTGGTTGAATTGGGTTCCCGCATTGATGAGCTCAGTCGCTCGTTACCGGTTCGCGCCCTGATTGATAACACGGAGGGGCAGTTGCGCCCAGGCCAGTTTATGTCCGTTAGCCTGACATTGCGTGAGCGCCAGGCTCTGGTTATCCCGGAGCAGGCGGTTATGGTTCGTGGTGCCGAACAATATGTGTTTGTGGCAGATGACGGTGTTGCCCGGCGCGTGCCAGTAACGCTGGGCTCACGTATGCCCGGGCGTGTGGAAATTGCGAAAGGGCTAACAGCAGACGATTCGGTGGTGGTGACAGGGCAAGATCGGCTTAGTAGTGGTGAACGTATCCGGGTGATCGATGATGAAAACGCGATTCCCGAAAACCGGTTTACCCTTTCTGTGGAGTCGTAAGCCGTGATTCTTTCAGATATTTCAATCAAACGTCCGGTGTTTGCTACGGTTCTCAGCCTGCTGATTGTCGTGTTTGGTCTGGCTGCCTTGTTCGGCCTGCCGGTGCGCGAATATCCCGACATTGACCCACCCGTGGTGTCTGTTTCCACCAGCTATACGGGTGCGGCCGCTGAGGTGGTTGATACCCAGATCACTCAGATCATCGAAGGTGCCATCAGCGGTATAGAAGGGATTCGCTCTATCCAGTCATCCACCCGTCAGGGCGGTTCTTATACCACTATCGAATTTTCCTCCAGTCGGGATGTGGACATTGCAGCTAACGATGTTCGCGATGCTATTTCGAGGGTGAACAACCAGTTACCGGATGAAGCCGATCCGCCCGTGGTGCGCAAAGCGGATTCCGATGCCCGCCCCATGATGTGGGTAACCCTGCGCAGCGATCACTGGGATTCAGCCCAGATGAGCGACTATGCCGACCGGGTTCTGGCAGATAGATTGGCGGTGGTGGATGGCGTCGCCGATGTGCGAATTGGTGGTGAGCGCCGCTATGCCATTCGCGTGTGGCTTGACCGGGAACGCCTGGCGGCTCGGGATATAACCGTGGCCGAAGTTGAGCGGGCGTTGCGCGCTAACAACGTAGAGCTACCCGCGGGTTCTGTGGATTCGTCCACTCGTAACTTTACTGTGCGGGCAGAAGGCAGGCTGGAAACGGTTGAAGAATTCCGTGAGCTGGTGATTCGCCGGGATGGCAATCAGCTGCTGCGCCTGGGAGAAGTTGCGAATGTGGTGATGGGTGTGGAGTCCGATATCGGGCGCTTGCGCGCCAACGGCCAAACCGCCATTGGTATGGGCATTATCCGGCAGTCCAAGGCCAATACCGTGGCTGTATCAGATGCTGTTCGGGGTGAGCTGGATAAGATACGGGAAACCCTGCCACCGGAAATCAGCATCACTGAAAGCTACGATGAATCCATATTTATCCGTGCCTCCATTCGCGAGGTAATGATCACCCTGGCAATTGCAGTGTCATTGGTCATCTTGGTGATCTTCCTGTTCCTGCGCTCCTGGCGCGCCACGCTGATCCCCGCAGTGACCATACCGGTAGCGGTAATCGGTGCCTTTATTGGGCTCGGCTTCCTGGGTTTTTCCATCAACGTACTCACCTTGCTGGCGGTCATACTCGCCATTGGCCTGGTGGTGGACGATGCCATAGTGATGCTGGAAAACATCCAGCGCCGAATTGATAAGGGTGAGCCGCCGCTGCTGGCCGCCTATCGTGGTGCCAGGCAGGTAGCCTTTGCGGTGATTGCCACCACCCTCACACTGGTGGCTGTGTTCGTGCCCATTTCGTTTATGGGCGGCAACATAGGCCGGTTGTTTGCGGAGTTTGGTTTCACACTGGCGGCGGCAGTAGTTGTGTCCAGCCTGGTGGCGCTGACTCTCGCACCCATGCTGTGCTCCAAGTGGCTAAAACCCAGCCCGAAAAGCGGAGAAGGGCATGGTTTTTGGGCCATTATCGAGAAAGTGCTGAACGGACTCACCAGTGGATACGAACGGCTGCTGAGGTTTTCACTCAATCAGGCTGGCCTGGTGCTGGGCATTGGTTTGGTGGGGCTGGTTGTGGCGGTTGTGATATACCCGAAACTGCCTCAGGAACTGGCACCTATCGAAGACAGAGGCACGATTATTATGCCCGCCAGTGCGCCTCGGGGCGCCACCGTTCAGTACACCGATCACTATGTAAAACAGGCAGAAGAAAAGCTCATGCCTTTTCTGGAAGATGGGCCTGCCAGCCGCATGTTATCCATTGTCGGTTTCCGCGAGCGGGAAGACAGCGCGTTCATCATAATGGGGCTGGCCCCTTGGGATGAGCGGGAGATCAAGCAGCAGCAGGTTACCAGCGAGATACGGAAAAAGTTTGCGGATATTTCCGGTATTCGCATGGTGGCGATCAATCCGCCAGGGCTGGGCCAGCGTGGTTTCAGCCAGCCAGTAGAGTTTGTGGTTGCCGGGCCGGACTATGAATCTGTGCAAGCCTGGAGTGACGAGCTGGTAGCGCGGGCCAAGGAAAACCCCAACCTGCTGAACTTGCAAACCGATTTCGAGCTCACCCGGCCGGAGCTCAGCGTTGCGATTGATCGCGAGCGAGCGGCAGATCTGGACATTACCATTGAGGATGTGGGCCTTACACTGCAAACCATGCTGGCATCACGGAAGGTAACAACCTATCTGGAACGGGGTCGCGAGTACGATGTCATCATGCAGGCCGATGATGCCAGCCGCGCGACACCATCGGATCTGGGCCAGATATTCTTGCGTCCGAGAGAAGGTGGCGACCTGATTCCACTGCAGGCACTGGTTTCAATTACAGAGAAAGGGGCAAACCCCGATCTTCGCCGCATAGATCGCCTGCCGGCCGTGGTTATCAGCGGATCTCTGGCAGATGGCTATGATCTTGGCTCCGCACTGACCTACCTGAACACGCTTGCAGTAGACACCTTGCCGTCAGAAGCCCGGTTGAGTTACCAGGGCTTGAGCCGGGAGTTTCAGGAATCCTCCTCCGCGATTTATGTCACCTTTGGCCTGGCGTTCATTATCGTGTTCCTGGTGCTGGCGGCCCAGTTTGAAAGCTGGATTCACCCGCTGATCATCATGCTCCCTGTGCCTTTGGCGGTAACCGGTGCACTGCTGGCATTGTGGTGGAGCGGCATCAGCCTGAACATATACAGCCAGATCGGGATCATCATGCTGCTGGGGCTCATGTCGAAGAACGGCATATTGATTGTGGAGTTTGCCAACCAGCTTCGAGATGAAGGTTACGAGGTTAAAGAGGCGATTCTGGCGGGTGCGTCCCTGCGATTCCGGCCAGTACTGATGACTACGATATCCACAGTCTTCGGTGCGGTGCCTCTGGTTATTGCCACAGGCGCGGGTGCTGAAAGCAGGGCAGCGATTGGTATGGTGATTCTGGGCGGGCTGATTTTTGCGACCACGCTTACGTTGTTTATCATCCCGGTGCTATACAATATGCTGGCAGGCTTTGCTAAATCCGCCAATGCGGTTGAACATGAGCTGGAGCGCCAGGCCTCTTTATCCCAAGCCAGTTCGTCAGATTAATAACGGGCTGGTGTGACCCTGCAATCCGGAAGGTTTTATGGCCATACCCAGCCAGTTCCGTTTACTGGGACAGCGGCGATTTTTGCCGTTTTATCTCACCCAGTTTTCCGGAGCGTTCAACGACAACCTCTATAAAAACGCACTCTTGTTGCTGATTGCCTATCAGACCACGGGTTTGTTGGGGATGTCGGTGAACACGGTAATCAATCTGGCTGCGTTTTTGTTCATCCTGCCGTTCTTCCTGTTTTCCGGCATTGCCGGGCAGATGGCCGACCGCTGCGAGAAAGCGGCGATTATCCGCAAAGTAAAACTCGCCGAAATAGGCATTATGGCACTGGCTACCTTAGCGCTCTGGCTAGGTTGGTACGAAGGGCTGCTGGTGCTGCTGTTCTTGATGGGCACCCAATCTACCTTTTTTGGGCCGGTGAAGTACGCCATTCTGCCCCAGGTACTTGGGGAAGATGAGCTGGTAGGTGGCAATGGCTTGGTGAGCATGGGCACGTTTGTTGCCATTTTGCTCGGCACCATAGCCGCCGGCTTGTTGATGGGGCTTGAGGGCGCGGTAAAGCTCACGGCTGCGAGCGTTTTGGTGATGGCAGTTTTAGGCTATATCGCCGCAAGACAGGTGCCAGACACTGGGGTACCCCTTAATGCGCAGGCGGTGCGCTTCCGCCCGGTGTTGGAAACCTGGCACCTGATGGGTGTGGCCGCCGAGCGCAAGCCGGTGCTTTGGGCGATTCTCGCCATTTCCTGGTTCTGGTTTCTTGGTGCAGCCTATCTCACTCAGTTTCCAAATTTCGCCTTGAGTAACCTTCAGGGTGACGAAACCGTGGTCACTCTTCTTCTGTCCATGTTTATCGTGGGCATCTCAATCGGCTCGATGATGTGTGAGCGCCTTACACGGCATCGAATCACTTTGACCCCTATTCCTTGGGGCGCCCTTGGGTTGACCCTTTTTGGGGTAGATCTGTTTTTCGCGGTACCGGCAAGCCCGGAGCCCTCCACCTGGTGGACACTGGTCACGGATCCAGCTTACATCCGGGTATTAGCTGATCTGGTGGGTATCGGCGTGTGCGGTGGTTTGTTTATTGTGCCCCTCTACGCGTTTATCCAGCATGAAACCCCTGAAAATAAACGGGCGCGAATCATTGCAGCGCTGAATGTAATAAATGCGCTGTTCATGGTTGTAAGCGCACTCACCGGCATTGTTGTACTCGGGCTTCTCGAAGTGGGAATTCCGGGCTTTTTTCTGTTGATCTCACTGGTCAATGGGCTTGTGCTCATAGCCGTGTGGCGTTTGAGGCGGCGAGCAGGATAGAGTTCTGTGGATAAATAGTTGGATAAGCTGCGGATAAGCCTTAAATATAATTTTATAATATCTTTCAAAACAACGGCTTAGTTGTCAATGAGGGGCGCTTTATAAGCGATGAATTTGTGGATAACTTTATTGAAAACTTTTTGAGGAGAGCTGCCCAAGCCTATGAAAACCCGATGATTTAGGTTTTTCGCTGCATCACACGAAGCGTTAAACAGGTATTTTATCCGGTGACAGCGACCCAGAGGCTGCCATGTGCAGGTGTTTCTGGTTAAAATTTGCACATTCTGACTGCATTTTTCCGGGCGAAACGTTATACTCCCGGCCCTGTTTTTATCCCCCGATTTCCGAGGTGAGCTGTGGATTTTCCGACCCGTTTCGATGTAATTGTCATTGGTGGTGGCCATGCCGGTACCGAAGCCGCGCTTGCGGCCGCGCGTATGGGTTCGCAAACCCTGCTGCTGACCCACAACATTGAAACCCTTGGGCAGATGTCCTGTAACCCGGCCATCGGTGGCATTGGCAAAAGCCATTTGGTGAAGGAAATTGATGCCCTTGGCGGCGCCATGGCGCAGGCCACTGATCTGGCAGGCATACAGTTCCGGGTACTAAACAGCCGAAAAGGCCCGGCAGTGCGAGCTACCCGAGCCCAGGCAGACCGTGTTCTGTACAAGGCTGCCATTCGCCATACTCTCGAAAGCGAGCCAAATCTCACCCTGTTTCAGCAGGCTGCAGATGACCTGATTGTGGAAAACGACCAGGTAACCGGCGTCGTGACCCAGACCGGTATCCGGTTTAACGCTAAAACCGTCGTACTGACAACAGGCACCTTCCTCGGCGGCGTTATCCACATTGGCATGCAGCAGCATTCCGGCGGACGTGCCGGCGATGCGCCAGCCAACGCGTTGGCTCAACGGTTGCGAGAACTGCCATTTAACGTAGGCCGCCTGAAAACCGGCACGCCGCCACGTATTGATGCCCGCAGTGTCGATTTCTCCGTGATGCAGGAGCAGTGGGGCGATAACCCTGCGCCGGTGATGTCGTTTATTGGCAGCCGGGATCAGCATCCGGAACAGGTGTGCTGCTACGTTACCCGCACCACCGAGCAAACCCACGACATTATACGCAGCGGCTTTGATCGCTCGCCTATGTTTGCCGGCAACATTGAAGGCGTTGGGCCACGCTATTGCCCGTCGATTGAAGACAAGGTCAACCGTTTTGCCGACAAAGACTCGCATCAAATATTTGTAGAGCCAGAAGGCCTGACCACCAATGAGTTGTATCCAAATGGCATATCCACCAGCTTGCCGTTTGATATCCAGCTGGCGGCAGTGCGTTCCATTCCAGGCTTTGAAAATGCCCATATCACGCGGCCTGGCTATGCCATTGAGTATGATTATCTGAACCCCCAGGACTTGCGCCACACTCTGGAAACCAAGTTCATCCAGGGTCTTTATTTCGCCGGCCAGATCAACGGTACTACTGGATATGAAGAAGCGGGTGCCCAGGGTTTGCTGGCGGGCATTAACGCAGCCCTGCGCGCGCAGGAAAAGAGCGAGTGGTATCCGCGCCGCGATGAAGCCTATCTCGGGGTGCTGGTGGATGATCTGATCACCATGGGTACCAAAGAGCCATACCGCATGTTTACCAGCCGAGCGGAATACCGCCTCATCCTGCGCGAAGACAACGCCGATTTACGCCTCACCGAAACCGGCCGCAAGCTGGGATTGGTAAATGACGAGCGTTGGCAAAAATTCAATACCAAGTTTGAAGCCATTGCGACAGAGCGCAAACGCCTCGAGAACACCCGTATACACCCGGCAACTGAAGCGGGCGATCGCGCCAACCTTTTCCTTAAACAGCCCATGACCCGGGATCACACCCTGGCGGAGTTGCTGCGTCGCCCGGAAATTGTGTACAGCCATGTGGCTGAAATCGGGGCTGCGCAAGCAGAAGACCCGGTTGTGGCGGAACAGGTGGAAATCGAGATCAAGTACGAAGGCTATATTTCGCGCCAGACCGACGAAATTGAGCGTTTGCGCCGGAATGAGAACACGGCGCTGCCTATTGATCTGGATTACGATGTAATCGGCGGGTTGTCGAATGAGATCAAGCAGAAGCTGAAAGAAGTTCGCCCGGAAACGGTTGCACAAGCCTCGCGGATACAGGGTGTAACGCCGGCTGCGATCTCGCAGATATTGGTAAATCTGAAAAAGCGCGAGCTTTTGCGCAAGCAGAGCGCCTGAACCCTGCCATGACTCAAACACTCTGGCAGCGCCAACTCCGGGAAGGGCTGGCGCAAATGCAGCTTTCCCTCGATGACGACAAGCAACAACGATTGTTGGAATTTCTTGCTCTGCTCAACAAGTGGAACAAAGCATACAACCTCACGGCGGTGCGCAACGAGGGGGAGATGGTTTCCCGCCAGTTGCTCGACAGCCTCAGTATTCTGCCTTGGGTAACCACGGAACATCTTCTCGATGTGGGTGCTGGCGGCGGCTTGCCGGGCATTCCTCTGGCCATTGTGCTGCCGGAAACGCGCTTCACCCTGCTGGATAGCAATGGCAAGAAAACCCGTTTTCTGAATCAGTGTGTGCTGGAGCTGGGGCTCAAAAATGTGGATGTTATCCATGGCCGAGCTGAAGATTGCCAGCCAGAGCAGCCATTTAGCCAGATCAGCAGCCGGGCATTTACCGCATTGGATAATCTGGTGACCTGGTGTGGCGAGCTGTTGGCGAATAATGGCAGCTTCCTTGCCATGAAAGGACAGTATCCGGATGATGAGGTGGCTGCCCTTCCTGCGGGTTGGCAGGTATCATCCAGACATTCCCTGGGTGTTCCCGGTGCTGGTGGTGAGAGACACCTGTTGGTGCTGGGTCGGGCAGAGTAGTTCCATTAAAGAATAACCCCAGTACTCGCAACGGTATTCGGCAGCGGTATTCATTAACAAGGAGGCGAGACATGGCGCGCGTGATTGCAGTGACCAATCAAAAAGGTGGTGTGGGCAAAACCACTACCTGCGTCAATCTTGCAGCCTCATTGGCCGCCACCAGGCGCCGGGTTTTGCTGGTGGATATGGATCCCCAGGGCAACGCCACCATGGGCAGTGGTGTCGACAAGAGCTCACTGGAACTCTCAGGCTACGACTTGCTTACCAAGCGCGCGACTGCCGCCGAAGTGATTATTCCGGCAGAAGCCTCCGGTTTTGACATCATGCCGTCCAACGGCGATCTGACCGCCGCTGAAGTTGAACTGATGAACGAGATTGGCCGGGAGCATCGGCTCAGGCTTGCGATCAACGGCATTCGAGACAACTACGATTACATTCTGATCGATTGCCCACCCTCACTGAGCCTGTTAACGGTAAACGCACTGTCTGCAGCGGACTCAGTGCTTATCCCCATGCAGTGTGAGTATTACGCTCTGGAAGGCCTTGCGGCATTGATGAATACCGTAGAGCAGATCAAGGAAACGGTGAACCCGAATCTGGAAATCGAAGGCATCCTCAGAACCATGTATGACCCCCGGAACAGCCTCACGCTGGATGTCTCTGGCCAGCTTACCGAGTATTTCGGAGACAAGGTGTACCGTGCGGTAATTCCCCGTAACGTGCGTCTAGCGGAAGCGCCCAGCTATGGCATGCCCGCATTAAAGTATGACAAAACCTCCAAGGGTGCGATTGCCTACCTTGCGCTGGCCGGTGAAATGGTGCGTCGCCACGGGGTGAAAAAGACATCGACTCCGGTTGCGGTGTAACATAGCGGCTCGTCTCTTTTAACAAAGAAGCACAACGACTATTTAACGGGAAGAATGACTGACACCATGGCGGCGAAGAAACGAGGATTGGGCGAGCGCGGGCTGGGAGCCCTGCTGGCCGGTTCCAGAGTTAACCTGGACCAGGAACTGAAAGATCACGACGGCGAGTTGCGACAGGTTCCTATCGATCTGATCCAGCGCGGTCGTTTTCAGCCACGTCGCGACATGGATCCGGCTGCCCTGCAGGAGCTGGCGGATTCCATTCGCCAACAAGGCGTGATGCAACCGGTTGTTATTCGCCCCATTGCGGAAGGCCGCTATGAGTTGATTGCCGGTGAGCGCCGCTGGCGGGCCACCCAAATGGCAGAGTTGGATAGCATACCCGCCATCATCCGGGATGTTCCTGATGAGGCAGCCATCGCCATGGCGCTCATCGAGAACATTCAGCGCGAAAACCTCAATCCTATAGAAGAAGCCTTCGCGCTCCAGCGCTTGCAGGATGAATTTGGCCTGACCCAGGCCCAGGTGGCTGAAGCGGTGGGCAAGTCCCGTTCCACCATCACTAACCTTCTGCGCCTGATTGGGTTAACCGAAGATGTGCGTTTGATGCTGGAACATGGCGATCTGGAAATGGGCCACGGTCGGGCCATGCTGACACTTACGCCGGAACAGCAGATGCAGGTGGCCAAACAGGTTGTCGCTAAATCTCTGTCAGTGCGCCAGACAGAAGTTCTGGTTCGTCGGATGCAGCAGGATTCCGTTGCTGGAAAACCCTCAAAACCGGGCGCCATTGATCCCAATATTCGTGCCCTGCAGGATGATCTTGCAGAGCGCCTGGGAGCAAAAGTATCTATTGCCCATGGCCAGCGTGGCAAAGGCAAACTGGTCATAGAATACAGCTCGCTCGATGAGTTGGACGGTATTCTTGGCCATATCCGCTAATCGCGGATAAAAAACAGCTTGTAGGCCCAAAGACCTACAAACACCAGATGTCGTTACCGTGACGCACCGAAGCCACAAATTGTGTGGTAAATGCCCCTTCTTAAGCCCTATGTGTTGAAAATTTAGTCAGATTTCGTTCAGAGTCTGGTTGAACAACTAGTGCTTAAAACATATAATTTCGCGCGATTGGAATGGTGGTGATATGAAATCTCGGCAATCTCGAATCACCCAAGTTCCTTTAGCTCGTTGGCTGGCCATTGAGTTTAGCTGGTTGAGCCTTTTTAGCGTGTTGTGGTTATTGCATAGCCCCTTGGCAGCTTATTCCGCTTTTGTAGGCGGTCTTATATTTTTAGTGCCAAATACCTGGTTTGCATATCGGGTTTATCGATACCAGGGTGCTCGTAACGCACACCTGATGGTGGGAAATTTTTTTCGGGCGGAAACCACCAAAATCGCCCTTACCGCAATTTTTTTCGCGGCCGTTTTCACTTTAATGGAGCCGGTATACGTACCGGCTCTGTTATTCACTTTTGCTGTGATGGTTATGGCAGGTGGCGCGTTGCGCTGGCTGGTACGACCAACAACACGGCGATGATGGGACGAGAGCAGAATGGCTGATACCCCAGTAGAGTATATTAAGCACCACCTCCAGAATCTCACCTATGGCAAGCTTGAAGCGGGCTATGAGCGATTTGATGGCAGCGTGATGAGCGAGTCCGCCTGGACCTTCGCCCGTACCGCTCAGGAAGCCTCCGATATGGGCTTCATGGCCGTCCACGTGGACACCTTGGGCTGGTCCATCGCAATGGGGCTCCTGTTCCTTGGGCTTTTCCGCTATGTGGCAACGCGCGTTACTACTGGCGTACCCGGTGCATTGCAGAATCTGGTGGAAGTCACCGTTGAATTCATCGAGAACCTGGTAAAAGACGGCTTTCATGCCCGCAATCCGCTGATTGCGCCACTGGCGCTGACTATTTTCGTGTGGATTCTGTTGATGAACATGCTCAAGTTCATCCCGGTGGACTACGTGCCAATGCTGGCTTCAGCCATGGGTCTTGAGTACTTCAAGATTGTTCCAACTACTGATCCCAACGCCACCTTTGGTATTTCCATTGGCGTTTTCCTGCTGATCATCTTTTATAGCCTGAAAGTAAAAGGCATTACCGGTTTCGCTAAGGAGCTGGGTATGCAACCCTTCAATCACTGGGCGTTGATCCCCGTTAACCTGGTGTTGGAAGTTCTGGTTCTGATAGTGAAGCCTATCAGTCTGGCACTGCGTTTGTTCGGTAACATGTATGCTGGCGAAGTGGTGTTTATCCTGATCGCATTGCTGCCTTTCTGGGCGCAGTGGACACTGAACCTGCCTTGGGCGATTTTCCATATTCTGGTAATTCCGTTGCAGGCATTTATTTTTACCATGCTGACAATTGTTTATCTTGCAGCGGCGCACGAAGATCACTGATTTACCCGTTAAAAAAGCAAACCCTTAACTATCTGAAAAACTGAGGAGTTCTCAATGGAAATGGTATTTATTGCAGCAGCGATCATCATCGGTATGGGCGCACTGGCCACCGGTATTGGCTTTGGTATTCTGGGCGGAAAACTGCTTGAAGCAACAGCCCGTCAGCCAGAAATGGCTAACCAGCTGCAGGTTAAAACCTTCATCATGGCTGGTCTGCTGGACGCCGTTCCAATGATCGGTGTTGGTATCGCGATGTACCTGATCTTCGTTGTTGCTGGCTAATCAGCCAACTAATGCGGGCGCTGCTCTGGTAATCAGAGCCTGGCGCCCGGTTTTTTGGTCTCCAGCACGCAACGAATAGCAAGAGGTATATTGCCGTGAATATAAACCTTACGTTGATAGGGCAATCGATTGCCTTCGCTATTTTCGTCTGGTTCTGCGTGAAGTACGTTTGGCCACCGATTACGGCTGCCATGCAAGCGCGCCAGAAGAAGATTGCTGATGGTCTTTCCGCTGCTGACCGGGCTTCACTGGATCTTGAGCTAGCTCAGGAAAAGGCCGCCCAGCAAATGCAGCAAGCCAAAGAAGAAGCTTCCGTTCTAATTGATCAGGCCAACAAGCGTGCCGCTCAGATTGTGGAAGCGTCCAAAGACGATGCCCGCAAAGAAGGCGAAAAGCTCATTGAGCAAGCCCGAGCGGAAATTCAACAGGAGCGTGTTCAGGCTCGCGACGCACTCAGAACAGAAGTGGCATTGCTTGCCATTGCCGGTGCCGAGAAGATTCTGGAAACCTCTGTCGATGCCAAAGCTCACAGCGAGATGCTGGACAAGCTGGCAGCACAACTCTAAGCGAGGGTCCCATGGCAGAACTGACTACGTTAGCCCGGCCCTACGCCAAAGCCGTTTTTGATGCCGCAAAAGAGCAAGATGCCGTAGGATCCTGGGATCAGGCTCTTGCTCTTGTTGGTTTGCTGGCAGCTGACGGCGCTGTGAAGAAAATTCTGGCCAATCCTGGCCTGTCTGAGCAACGCAAGGCAGAGCTGTTTTTCGATACTGCTGAAGAACAGATGCCCGAAGCGCTCAGAAACTTCCTGTTGATTCTTGCTGAAAACAAGCGCCTGGCGTTGCTGCCGGAAATTTCAACCCTGTTCACCTTCTACCGCGCAGAACTTGAGCGCACGGTAAATATGAAGGTAAGTACTGCGTTTGAAATGACTCCGGAAGAGCAGCAAAAGCTGGCAGAAGCATTGTCCAGGAAACTGGAGCGTAAAGTCGCCCTGGAAACCGCTGTTGATCCTTCGTTGATCGGCGGCGTGGTGGTAAATACCGGCGATCTGGTTATTGACGCTTCAGTCCGTGGCAAGCTGGCCAAAATGGCTAAAGCTCTGGGCTCCTGATTTCAGCAAAAGGTTTGAGGACAAAGGCATGCAGCAACTGAATCCATCCGAGATCAGTGACATCATTAAAAAGAGAATCGAAAAGCTCGATATCTCTTCTGAAGCAAAAAACGAAGGCACCATTCTGTCTGTTGCAGACGGTATTGTGCTGATTCACGGCCTGGCCGACGTAATGTCCGGTGAAATGATCGAATTTGCCAACGGCACATTCGGCATGGCGCTGAACCTTGAACGTGACTCTGTCGGCGCCGTAGTACTGGGCGACTACGAAGGTCTGGCCGAAGGTCAGAAAGTTCGTTGCACCGGTCGTATTCTTGAAGTTCCGGTTGGCCCGGAACTGCTGGGTCGTGTTGTTGACGGTCTGGGCAATCCGATCGACGGAAAGGGTGAGCTGGGTACCAGCCTGACCGATCCGGTTGAGAAGGTAGCGCCAGGTGTTATCGAGCGTCAGTCTGTTGATCAGCCGATCCAGACCGGTATGAAAGCGATCGATACCATGGTTCCTGTTGGCCGTGGTCAGCGTGAGCTGATCATTGGTGACCGTCAGATTGGTAAGACAGCAGTCGCCATCGACGCGATCATCAACCAGAAGAACTCCGGCATCAAGTGTATCTATGTTGCCGTCGGCCAGAAGCAGTCATCGATTGCTGCGGTTGTGCGCAAGCTGGAAGAGCACGGTGCGATGGATCACACCATCGTAGTAGCCGCAGGCGCCGCCGATCCGGCCGCCATGCAGTTCCTGGCACCGTATTCCGGTACCACCATGGGTGAATACTTCCGTGACCGCGGTGAAGATGCCCTGATCGTATACGATGACCTGTCCAAGCAGGCTGTTGCTTACCGTCAGATCTCCCTTCTGCTGCGTCGTCCGCCAGGTCGTGAAGCCTATCCCGGTGACGTTTTCTATCTGCACTCCCGTCTTCTGGAGCGCGCTTCCCGCGTAAACGCAGACTACGTTGAAAAGTTCACCAACGGTGAAGTGAAAGGCAAGACCGGTTCTTTGACCGCACTGCCAATCATCGAAACCCAGGCAGGTGACGTTTCGGCTTTCGTACCGACCAACGTAATCTCCATTACCGACGGCCAGATCTTCCTTGAGACCAACCTGTTCAACTCCGGTATTCGTCCGGCGATGAACGCCGGTATTTCGGTATCTCGGGTAGGTGGTGCAGCTCAAACCAAGATCATGAAGAAACTGGGCGGTAACATCCGTCTGGCTCTGGCTCAGTATCGCGAGCTGGCAGCGTTTGCACAGTTTGCTTCGGATCTGGATGACGCAACACGCAAGCAGCTCGAGCACGGTCAGCGTGTTACCGAACTGATGAAGCAGAACCAGTACAGCCCCATGACTGTGGCTGAAATGGGTAGTGTTCTTTTCGCAGCTAACGAAGGCTTCCTTGATGACGTAGACGTCACCAAAGTTGTTCAGTTTGAAGCCCAGTTGTTGGATTGGTTGCGTTCAGAGCAAAAAGAACTGCTTGAGAAGATCGGTGCCGAAGGCAACTACAACGATGACGTTGCCGCAGGTCTTAAAGCTGCGCTGGAGAAATTCAAGACCACTCAAACCTGGTAACACCGCCGGCCCGCTGCGGCGGGCCTGTAGGTCCAAATGAGTGTCTAACTTGAAAGGGCAGTGATCTATGGCCATCGGAAAAGAAATACGTAACCAGATCGGCAGCATCAAGAGCACGCAGAAAATCACCAGCGCCATGGAAATGGTTGCGGCGAGTAAAATGCGCAAAGCTCAGGAACGCATGCGGGCTACTCGGCCTTATGCGGAGAAAATGCGCCAGGTAATTGGACACATTGCCAAGTCCAACAAGGATTACCGTCATCCGTTCATGATTGAGCGTGAGGTGAAACGTGTAGGCTACATCGTTATCTCCTCCGATCGCGGATTGTGCGGTGGTTTGAACTCCAATGCGTTCAAACTGCTGGTTCGCGAAATGCGTGAATGGAAAGACAAAAATGTGGCGATTGACCTCTGCGCTATCGGGCAGAAGGGCGCTTCATTTTTCCGCAGCTACGGTGGCAACGTGGTCGCGGCACTGACACACATCGGTGACGATCCCAGCGCGGAAGTTCTGATCGGTAACGTCAAGGTGATGCTCGACGCTTTCAGTGAGGGCAAGATTGACCGCCTGTATCTGGTGAGCAACGAATTCGTCAACACCATGACGCAACTGCCGAAATCAGAGCAGCTACTGCCGCTGCCGGAAGGCATCGAAGAAGATATCGGTACCCAGTGGGATTACATTTACGAGCCGGATGCACGTCCGATTCTCGACGGGCTACTGCCACGCTATATTGAGTCCCAGGTGTATCAGGGCGTGGTAGAGAACCTGGCTTGCGAACAGGCCTCCCGAATGATTGCCATGAAGAGTGCTACCGATAACGCCGGTGACATTATTAAAGACCTGCAGTTGGTATACAACAAAGCTCGTCAGGCAGCCATTACGCAAGAGATTTCGGAAATTGTGAGCGGCGCGGCATCGGTCTGATTCGCCACAATCCTACTGGTATTATTGACTATGAAGATAACGAGGAACCGAGCATGAGTAGCGGACACATCGTTCAGATCATTGGCGCGGTTATCGACGTGGAATTCCCACGTGACGCCGTTCCAGGCATTTACGACGCACTGCTGCTTGAAGGTGGCGAAACTACACTGGAAGTTCAGCAGCAGCTGGGCGACGGCGTTGTTCGCACCATCGCGATGGGCAGCACTGAAGGCCTGAAGCGTGGCCTGAAAGCAGAAAACACACACAAGCCGATTTCCGTTCCCGTGGGCACCCAGACTCTGGGTCGCATCATGGACGTTTTGGGTCGTCCTATCGACGAAGCCGGCCCTATCGGTGAAGAAGAGCGTTGGGCTATCCACCGCAAAGCACCCAGCTATGCAGACCAGTCAGCTTCTGCCGACCTGCTGGAAACAGGCATCAAGGTTATCGACCTGATCTGCCCGTTCGCCAAGGGTGGTAAAGTTGGCCTGTTCGGCGGCGCCGGTGTAGGCAAGACCGTTAACATGATGGAACTGATCAACAACATCGCGAAAGAGCACTCTGGTCTCTCCGTATTCGCAGGTGTTGGTGAGCGGACTCGTGAAGGTAACGACTTCTACTACGAAATGAAGGACTCTAACGTTCTTGATAAAGTAGCAATGGTCTACGGCCAGATGAACGAGCCGCCAGGAAACCGTCTGCGTGTTGCCCTGACCGGTCTCACCATGGCTGAGAAGTTCCGTGACGAAGGTCGTGACGTACTGTTGTTTATCGACAACATCTACCGTTACACCCTGGCCGGTACTGAAGTATCTGCACTGCTGGGTCGTATGCCTTCAGCGGTAGGTTATCAGCCGACTCTGGCCCAGGAAATGGGTGAGCTGCAGGAGCGTATTACCTCCACCAAGACTGGCTCTATCACGTCCATTCAGGCGGTATACGTACCGGCGGATGACTTGACTGACCCGTCACCAGCCACCACCTTCTCGCACCTTGATGCTACCGTGGTATTGAGCCGTGATATCGCTTCCAAGGGTATCTACCCTGCGATCGATCCGCTGGACTCCACCTCACGTCAGCTGGATCCGCTGATCATTGGTGAGCAGCATTACGCGGTTGCCCGTGGTGTACAGAACGTACTGCAGCGCTACAAGGAACTGAAAGACATCATCGCCATTCTGGGCATGGACGAACTGTCTGAAGAAGACAAGCAGATCGTTTCCCGTGCTCGTAAGATTGAGCGTTTCCTGTCTCAGCCGTTCCACGTTGCGGAAGTATTTACCGGCTCACCGGGCAAGTACGTGTCTCTGAAAGAGACCATCAGCAGCTTTGAAGGCATCCTTAATGGCGACTATGATGATATGCCTGAGCAGGCATTCTACATGGTTGGCGGCATGGACGAAGCCATCGAAAAAGCGAAGGCCATGAAAGCGAAAGAAGCTAAGTAATCCTCTTTCAATTTCTGACCCAAGAGGCTTAGAGATATGGCTATGACTGTACATTGTGACGTCGTAAGCGCTGAGAAGAAAATTTACTCCGGTCTGGTAGAGATGCTTATCGCTACCGGCACCGAGGGTGAGTTGGGCATTCAGTTTGGCCATGCTCCGCTGCTGTCCGCGCTTAAGCCGGGGGCAGTCCGGATCATCAAACAAGGTGGCGAAGAGGAAATCCTCTACGTTTCCGGGGGATACCTGGAAGTGCAGCCAAACCTTGTGACCCTGATGGCCGATACAGCGGTGCGTGCGAAAGACGTTGATGAGGCTGCCGCCGTGCAGGCTCAAAAAGACGCTGAAGCCGCATTGGCGAACAAGACGGGTGAGTTTGAGTACTATCGTGCGGCTGCAGAGCTGGCCGAAGCGTCTGCTCAGCTACGCACCCTGCAAAAGCTGCGCAAAAACGTTCGATAGAACAGATTGCGAGAGCTTGCATCGAAGAAGCCGCATCCTTCCATTCCGAGGTGCGGCTTTTTTGTTGTGTGAACTACCATTGATATAGAACCCAGACCACGTAAGGGAGTTGTTGCCCCATGTCACCGTTGCACGTTGTAATCCTGGCTGCTGGCCAGGGATCACGGATGAAATCATCGTTGCCGAAGGTACTTCACAAGGTGGCAGGGCGGTCGATGCTCCATCACGTGATCGAGACTGCCCAGACATTGGGCGCCGAAAAAGTTCACGGTGTGATCGGACATGGCGCTGATCAGGTAAAAGCGGCTTCCAACGCCTACAGCGTTAGCTGGGTGATGCAGGAACAGCAGTTGGGAACGGGTCACGCGGTTGCCCAAACACTGCCTGAGCTACCCGACGACGCCAGGGTTCTGGTGCTTTATGGCGACGTACCCCTGACCACTGCACAAACCCTGCAGGGATTAGTACAGGATCTGGACGAGACCACCCTCGGGTTGTTAACCGTGACCCTGGATAACCCCCAGGGTTATGGCCGTATTTTGCGCGATCAAGGGGGGCAGGTTACCGCCATCGTTGAACAGAAAGACGCCAGCGCGGAACAGTTGGCGGTTAATGAAGTTAACACGGGCATTCTTGCGGTCAGTGCGCGCCACTTGAAATCCTGGCTTCCCCAGCTCTCAAGCAGCAATGCCCAGGGCGAATACTATCTGACCGACATTATCGCCATGGCCGTTCAAGCTGGCATGAAGGTGAACGTGGCTCAGCCGGGCAATCCGTTCGAAGTGCAGGGTGTGAACAATCGTCTGCAACTGGCCGAGCTCGAGCGTTGGTACCAAAGCCGGGAAGCCGAACGTTTGATGACGGAAGGTGCCACCCTGGCTGACCCGTCGCGAGTGGATGTGCGCGGTGAACTCACCATTGGTAACGACGTTCTGATTGATGTGAACGTAGTCTTCAACGGTAAGGTTACCTTGGGCAGCCATGTATCCATTGGTCCCGGGTGTGTGATCACCGATAGCAGCATTGCCGATGGCGTCCATATATATGCCCACAGCGTCATTGAGCAAAGCAGTGTGGGCCCAAATGCCAAGGTTGGACCATTTGCTCGCCTGCGCCCGGGCACGCAATTGGCGGCCAGCACCAAGGTAGGGAATTTTGTTGAAACAAAAAACACCATCGTGGGTGAAGGCAGCAAAATTAACCACCTGAGTTACGTGGGTGATGCTACGCTGGGCGTTAACGTAAACGTGGGCGCAGGCACTATTACCTGTAACTATGATGGCGTGAACAAATATAAAACCGTGTTGGGTGACGGCGTGTTTGTGGGCTCAAACAGTTCGCTTGTGGCACCGGTTACCGTTGCGGAGGGTGCCACCGTAGGGGCAGGCTCTACGATCACCAAGGATGTGCCTGAGCAGCAACTGGCCGTGGCACGCGGTCGCCAGCGCAACATCTCCGGTTGGCAAAAGCCGGAAAAACACTGACCGGATTTTCGTTCTCAGTTTTTACCACGATTTTTTATCACGAACAGGACAAACAGCATGTGTGGCATTGTAGGTGCAGTTTCGGAAAGGGACGTTCAGGGCATTCTTCTTGAGGGCCTGCGCCGCTTGGAATACCGGGGATATGATTCAGCTGGTATGGCCGTTCTGGATGGCAAGAGCGCCGTTCAGCGCGCCCGGGAAGTGGGCAAGGTCGCCTCGCTTGCGGCCGCCATTGACGCCAGCCCGCTCACCGGCTATCTGGGCATCGCTCACACTCGCTGGGCAACCCACGGCGTGCCGTCACAGCTCAATGCTCACCCGCACATGTCTGGTGACCGCCTTGCAATCGTGCACAACGGTATCATCGAGAACTATCAGGAACTGCGTGAGGAGTTGAGAGCCGACGGCTACAAATTTACCTCTGAGACCGACACCGAAGTTGTTGTGCACTTGATAGAGAAAAACTATCGCGAACTGGGCAAACTGTACGATGCGGTGAAAATCTCGGTTACACGGCTGCGTGGAGCGTATGCGCTGGCCGTGGTGCACGCCGACGAGCCGGAGCACATGGTGGTTTGCCGCGAAGGTAGCCCGCTGGTTATTGGCGTAGGTATCGGTGAAAACTTCATTGCGTCTGATCAGCTTGCACTGCTGCCTGTTACTGACCGCTTCATGTTTCTGGAAGAAGGCGACCTTGCGGATATTCGCAAGGATCGCATCGAGATTCACAATCGCGACGGTAAACCTGTTGAGCGTGCGGTCAATCGGTTCGAACATGCCGCTGACTCAGCAGACAAAGGCGAATACCGCCACTACATGCTCAAGGAAATTCATGAGCAGCCCAGAGTTATCAAGGCCACTATTGAAGGCCGCGTAACTGGCAGCCATGTTCTGGAACAAGCGCTTGGTACCGAAGCGGGAAACCTGCTGCAAGACGTTCGTCACGTACAGATCATTGCCTGTGGCACCAGTTATCACGCGGGGATGGTAGCGCGTTACTGGATTGAAGATTTGGCAGGCATACCCTGTTCAGTGGAGGTTGCCTCCGAATTCCGTTACCGCAAACATGTGATCCAGAAAGACACGTTGTTTTTGTGTATTTCCCAATCTGGTGAAACAGCTGACACCTTGGCAGCACTGCGCCAAGCCAAAAAAGCCGGCTTCCGCGCGGCACTGGCTATTTGTAACGTGCCGGGCAGCACGCTGGTAAGAGAATCTGATCTGGTCATCATGACCCAGGCGGGCCCCGAAATTGGCGTTGCTTCCACTAAAGCCTTTACGACACAGCTAACAGCGTTGCTAATTTTTACACTCGCGCTGGCACGTAAAAACGGCTTAAGCGAAGAGCGTGAAGCAGACATCGTGAAAGCCCTTCATCTGGTACCCGGCCAGGTAAATGACGTCTTGGCACTGGAAACTGAAATTGCTGACATATCCATGCGTTTCATGGATAAAAACCACTCCCTGTTCCTGGGCCGTGGATCTCAGTACCCCGTAGCCATGGAAGGTGCTCTGAAACTAAAAGAAATTTCCTACATCCACGCAGAAGCCTATCCCGCAGGCGAGTTGAAGCATGGCCCGTTGGCATTGGTAGACAGCGAGATGCCTGTAGTCACCGTTGCCCCCAATAATGACATGGCCGAGAAGCTGAAATCGAATCTCGAAGAAGTTCGCGCCAGAGGCGGTGAACTATTCGTGTTTGCAGATCGCGCGGCGAACATAAAGCCGGAAGATAACATCCACGTGATTCAACTTCCGGAAGTACACGAAATCACCGCACCGATTGTATATACCGTGCCGTTACAGTTGTTGTCGTATCACGTTGCCGTGCTTAAAGGCACAGATGTGGACCAGCCCAGAAACCTCGCAAAGAGCGTGACGGTGGAATAAATCTGCAGCACACGGCCTTCTTCGGCGACTAAAGCTTGGCCTCTGGTGGAGTTTCGAAGAAGGCGGTGTGTAAAAGAGCGGCTCTTATTCCCTTATGTAAGATTATGTAATAATATGTGCGTAGAGTTAACAGGATTTAACTTTTCTACGAACAAGGAATGTTAACAGACTATGTTTTCAAATTTGCTTGCCAGGACTGTGCTTTCTGCCAGCCTTCTAGTACCTGCATTATCCGCCCATGCTGCTGTGATCAATTTCACAGATTGGGCATTCAATATTGATGGCGTAGTCTCCGAGGCATACTTGGGTGATGCGATGCCGGGAGATGGCTTCCTGGACCCTTCGACCGGTCTGGGTTCTTTGTCCTTTGAGCTGTCTGGCGCGGGAAATCACTCATGGATCGGGTTCCTGGATCTGGATTTTGATGCCCACCTGAATACCTATCTTAACGAATATGGCTTAGCTCACGGGGCCGTTGCTAGTGGTCAGAGCTGGCAGATTGACGAGCCGGGTTATGCGTTTGGCACTATCTATGACAACGTGATTGCGGGCGCTTTGGACAATACTAACCATCTGCCATCTGACCGCCCGGATGATGTGTCTCTTGCTCTAGGCTGGAACTTTGACCTTGCACAAGGTGAAACGGCACTCATCACACTGACGCTGAGCGACATGCTGGCAACCTCCGGCTTTTATCTTGAACATGTAGACCCCCAGACTGGCCCAGGCTTCGACGACGCTGCATCGGTGTACTTCTGGAGTTCCCTGGAGATCTTCGGGGCGGACGTGCCAGTTACAGTTCCTGAGCCTGGTTCCTTGGTATTGATGGCGCTGGGCCTGATAGCCGTATCGACACGACGTTTGCGTTACACACCTGCCTGAGATGACACCAAGAAGATAATGCAATCCGCCGGGTGACGCCTTTGCGCCTGGCTGGCATTCGCCTGATGACAAGGACGTTAATAATGCTCACCCTGACTTCTTTCCGATCGTTTGTTGTATTTGCAATGTTGCTGGCAGCTCCTATGGGCTTGCTACGGGCCGCATTGCTATCACCTGATGCCATAAACGTCTCTATCGCGCAGGGACAAAGTGTTACGGTGCAGCGCTCTATCACACTAAGTGAATCCGGGCCTGCCGCTAACCGTGTGGATGTGGTTTTCCTGGCCGACAACACGGGCAGTATGGGGGGGGCCGTTAAAGCCGTTAAGGATAACGCACGCGCAATTCTGGATGCGATTGCAGGAGAGGACCAACGATTTGAAGGGGTAGACGTTGCCTTTGGGGTTGGGCGTTATCTGGGTGATCCTCGAGAGTTCGGGTCTGCTGCTAATGCGGCCGACCGTGCCTATCAGCTTCTCCAGCCGGTTACTGAAAACAAAGACGATGTTCAGGCAGCGATCAATCAGTGGTACGCCCGGGGTGGCGGAGACGCTGCAGAAGCGAATTTCTTTGCTCTC
Source organism: Marinobacter sp. KMM 10035 (assembly GCF_046537445.1). Lineage (NCBI taxonomy): Bacteria > Pseudomonadati > Pseudomonadota > Gammaproteobacteria > Pseudomonadales > Marinobacteraceae > Marinobacter > Marinobacter sp. KMM 10035. Next base: position 621,219 of record NZ_JBBVMG010000001.1, read on the forward strand.
CATCAGGTAGCAACGTCGGGTGGCATCACCGATGGTGAGGGCTCTACCGACCGAGGTTATTCAACAGGCGCTGACACCGGATGGCGTGATGGTGCAGCGAAGATCATAGTGTGGTTTGGGGATGTCCATTCCCACACATCTACCGTCAGCGCGGAGGAGGTCATATCCGCTCTTGAGGTGAACGGCGTTTCTGTCGCCGCGGTGAACACCCGTGGTTCGGGACAGGGAATCGATTCGAGCAACCAGGCAACTGATATTGTCACCGCAACGGGTGGTGTGCTTGTCAATGGCGTTCAGAGCCATGCGGCCATGGTTGATGCCATTCTCAGTTCAGTCGGCACCGTGACCTCTCGCGTTAATCTTGAGCTGCAGGCTCGTGGTGATACATCCGGCATTGCGGTTTCTTACGAATGCGCTTCAGCTGAAGGTTGTGAGGATGTTCCGTCAGGGGAATCCCGCCTGTTCAATATGACGGTGACCGGGCATGTGCTGGGTGCCTACGATTTTGAAACTTACGCACCGAGGCTTTCAGGTGTGTCGGGCAGTGATCGCGTCACCGTCCGGGAGTGCGTCAGCGATGTTCGCACTCGGGCGAAGACCGGTCGTGTTCAGGTCATGTGGTCGGATACCGGCGCCCATCATTACTCTGTCCAGCGTTCGGATGCTGCCGATGGTCCTTTCGAAGAACTGGTGACGACCACCAGCCGCTATTCAACCTATCTTGATACCGGTGTGCAGAACAACAACACCTACTACTACCGCATTGCCGAAATGGATGCTGCTGGCGCCGCTGTCTGTGAGTCTGGCGTCGTATCGGCAGTTCCGCGGCACATGCGTGATCGTCCCGAGCCAGTGAACCATGCTCCTGTCATTTCCAGTACCCCGTCTGAAAGCGCTACACAGGGCGTAGGCTATATCTATCAGATCCTGGCCTCGGATCCGGATGGAGATGCACTGAGTTATCACCTCGATTCTGCGCCTGTGGGTGTGCAGATTGATAGCAATACAGGTCTCGTGGAATGGACCCCTGGCCGCGATGATGTGGGCAATCAACAAATCGTCATCGGCGTAGAAGACCCACTGGGCCTGAGGGCGACGCAGCTGTGGACTATCCAGGTAGCAAAAGTCAATGAAGCACCCAGGATCACGTCTTCGCCCGTGGGCTTTGCCCGTGTTGGCCAAGCCTATGAGTACGCCGTAAAAGCAGCTGATCCGGATCCGACCGATACGCTGATTTATGTTCTTGGTACCGCACCTGCAGGAATGCTGATCGATTCGGCGACGGGCGTTATAAGCTGGACACCGGCAGACAGTCAGGCCGGCCAGAATCCTGTGTCTGTAACTGTGGAAGATCCGTCAGGACTGTCGGACGAACAGTCGTTCAGCATTGAAGTTACTGCCGTTAATCGTGCTCCAACAATCATCTCGACACCGATCGCTAATGCAGCCACCGGGGTTGAATACAACTACCTGATTGAAGCTCATGATCCTGATGCCGGTGATTCGCTCAGCTATGCGCTGATTAGTGGTCCGTCGGGCATGACAGTTGATGCGAATAGCGGCCAATTAAGCTGGACACCGACATCGGGTCAAATTGGCGTAAGCGCAGTTGAAGTCAAGGTGGAAGACGCCGCTGGCCAGTCAGATACGCAGACCTTCCAGGTTGAGGTTGTTGTTAGCGGGAACCCGCCCATTATCGATTCAGTGCCCGTGACGACTGCATTTGCGGGAGAGCTCTATCAATACTCCGTAATCGCTTCCGATCCGGACGGTGATGCGCTTGTTTATCGTTTGAGTAAAGCACCAGCTGGCATGTCGGTTTCAGAAAGCGGCACGGTAAGCTGGGCTCCATCAACGGCTCAGGTTGGCTCCCACCCGGTTACTGTTGTTGTAGAAGACGACAGAGGTGCGTGGGTTTCGCAGGCATTTGATCTGGTTGTGACGGAAAAGAACACGGCTCCTGTGATTGCGTCTGCTCCTGCACCAGGTGTGGAGCTTGGTAGCACCTATGCCTATCAGGTGATTGCCAGCGATGATGATGGCGATGCTCTGACCTACAGCCTGCCTCAGGCGCCTGCTGGTATGGTCATAGTGGCAGATTCTGGTGTCGTTTCATGGGTGCCTTCCCCCTCTCAGCTTGGCAATCATTCGGTCAGGGTGCTTGTTAGCGACGGCAAGGGTGGCAGTGCCAGCCAGAGCTTTACGGTTGTTGTCACAGAGCGGCCCAATATTGCGCCTGTCATCACCAGTGCAGCACCGACATCGGTCGTGGTTGGCGAAACTTACAACTATCAGTTGATGGCAACGGATGCTGATGGCGATGCCGTCACGTTTGGGGCTGTCAGCATGCCGGCCGGGATGACAGTAGATACGTCCGGTTTGGTAGGTTGGTCGCCCGCGTCTGCGCAGGTTGGAATTCAGAACGTAAGATTTTTTGCCGACGACGGTAAGGAGCGCTCCTACCAGAATGTCGCTATTGAAGTTGTTGAAGCCATACAGCCCTTGCAGGTTGAGCTGAGCGCCTCCCCTCAAACGGTAGATGAAGGCGATATCGTATCCATTCTGACGGTGGTCACCGGCGGTAAAGGTGAGCGCACAATAAACTTGAATGTTGATGGTACCCCTCTGCCTGTCAATGGCAGCGGAGAAGCAATGTGGACCGCCGTCGGCACGGGCGTAAAGATTATTACCGCCACGGTGAGTGACACTGAAACCTCAGTAACAACCACCGCAACAGTGACTGTGCGCGATCCCGGCGATACGGCCAGTCCTGTGGTAACACTGGAGGGGCCAACTGACGGCACCGTTGTCACTGCACCCACGGAAATCATTGCCACCATCACTGACGACAACCTTGCCGGTTATGAAGTGCTTGTTGCGCCATCCGGTACCGACCAGTGGCAGGTGATTGCCAAGGGCGATGCCAACCAGAATTCGGCCGCCGTTGCGACTTTTGATCCCACGATGCTGACCAATGGCCAGTACGACCTGGCCATCATTGCGATCGATGTTAATAACCTCTCAGCTTCTGACATGATGTCTCTTCAGGTTGAGGGCGATCTTAAGGTTGGTAACTTCAGCATAACCTTGCAGGATCTGGAGGTTCCGCTGGCAGGCATCCCCATTCAGGTGACCCGGACTTATGATAGTCGCAGACGCAATGAAGCACTGGATTTCGGCCACGGCTGGAGCGTGGGCTATCAGGACATAAAAGTAGAAGAATCCAGGGTCCCGGGTCTCTATTGGACACTGAACGAGTACCGAAGTGGCCCCATGGGAATGCTAACCGATTTCTGTATCGAGCCCCTGGGTGCGCCAGTGATTACCATCACGCTGCCTGGCGGTGATGTGGAGAAATTCGAGACCTCAGCGTCGCCTACCTGCAATACCTTAACCGTAATTCGGGATGTGACTCTCAAGTTCACGCCGGTTGGTGACACCCGGTCGACCCTTCGGGCTTTGAACGACAACAATGCCTACTTCATGGGCGACAGCCTGGTGGAAAATGGCTACTACTCGAATCCTGTGGATCCGAGCCGGTATGAACTGACCACAGAGACCGGCTACAAGTATACCCTCGACCAGACGTTCGGCATCGAGAAGGTGACGGACCCCAACGGCAATACGCTGACCTACACCCAAAATGGAATCTTCCATTCAAGCGGAAAGTCCGTCGTTTTCGAACGGGATAGTGAGGGTCGTATCACCGCCATTGTGAAGCCAGGCGGAGAGCGGCTGGTCTATAGCTATGACGGCGAAAGCAACCTCGTCGCCAGTGCCGATGCCATGGGTAACGCGACCCAATACACCTACAATCGCAGCCATGGCCTACTGGATATTATTGACCCTATGGGCCGGCGCATGGTTCGCAACATTTTTGATGAAAGCGGCCGCCTGATTGCCCAGGAAGACAACGAAGGCAATCGCACCGAGTTCAACCATGATGTAGAAGGCCGGCAGTCCAGCGTCACCGACCGCAATGGCTACACCACCTTCTACTACTACGACGAGCACGGTAACGTTACTACCCAGGTGGATGCCGCCGGGAACACCTGGAACTACGCATACGATGCTCAGGGTAACCAGATCAGCCAGGTGGATCCCATGGGTAACACCACCCATGCGAATTTTGATGCGCGCAATAATCAGCTTAGCACCACGGATGAACTGGGGAATACGGTCGCGTTTACGTATAACAGCCGAGGCCAGGAACTGACCATTCAGGATGCTCGTGGGAACCTGTTCCGGAATACCTACGACACTGTAGGCAACCTGCTGAGTGTTACCGATCCTGAAGGCAATATTGCCGGCAATAATATTAATGCCAAGGGGCTCGTGACCCGCAGTACTGATCTGAACGGCAACGCCACCAATTACACCTACGACAGTGATGGCAACAAGCTGACGGAAACAGATCCGCTGGGCAACACCACGCGTTATACCTACGACGCTAACGGCAACGTGCTGACCGAAACACGCTCCCGGACTGTCGGTGGCGCTACCGTTGATGATGTAACGTCTTATGTATACAACGCCAATGATCAGGTAACTGAGACGGTTTACCCTGATGGTAGTACGACCGCTGCCGAGTACGACCTGGCCGGAAATGAAACGGCGACGGTAGATAGCCGTGGAAACCGGACCGAATACCGGTACGACGCCTATGGCCGATTGGTCGAGACGTTACACCCTGACGGCTCCATTGAAACCAAAGCCTATGACGGGGAAGGAAACCTGGTGTCGCAAACCGACGCCTTGGGCCGGACCACCACCTATGCTTACGATGCCCTGAATCGGGTTGTCCGCACAGTCTATCCGGATGGTAGCCATACCAGTACGGACTATGACGCCGTCGGACGGCTAATCCGGGAAACTGACGGCCTGGGCAAGGTTACTCAGTACGAGTACGACGCAGCCGGGCGCAGGACCGCGGTAATCAATGCTCTCGGTAACCGACACAGCTTCAGCTACGATGCCGATGGCAACCTGGCGAGCGAAACGGATGCCCGTGGCCACACCACAACGTATACCTATAACACTCTGGATCAACGTATCAGCACGCGCTTCCATGATGGCACGGAGTTGCTTTCCAACTACGACGCTATGGGCCGGCTGTTATCGGAGACAGACCAGAGGGGCCGCAAAACTGAATATCAGTATGATGCGCTTGGCCGCCTTACCAAGGTAACCGATGCCACGGGTGGAGAAACCGCCTACACCTACGATGCGGCCGGCAATAAGCTCACCCAGACGGATGCCGAAGGCCGTACAACCCGCTGGACCTACGACAGTGAAGGGCGTGAACTGAGCCGGACGCTGCCAATGGCTCAAACGGAAACCTCTGTCTATGACATCGGAGGCAACCGCGTAAGTCATACTGACTTTAACGGTGACACCACCAGCTATTCCTTCGATTCACGCAGTCGCCTGGTCAGAATCCGCTATGCCAGTGGAGATGAGGAAAGTTACACCTACGATGCAGTAGGCAACCGGCTGACGGCTACTTCAACGGAAGGCACGACCCAGTACGTTTACGACAGCATGGGCCGCCTGACGGAAGAAACCCAGCCTGGTGGTTCGGTAATACAGTACCAGTACGACAACGCCGGTAACCGGACGAGAGTGACAGTTCTGGCAGGTGGTGATTCGGTCACAACCAATTACACCTACGATGTTCTTAATCGGCTGCAAACAGTAACCGACAGTGAGGGCACGACTACCTATACTTACGACGCTGCGGGCAACCGCAAGTCGGTCACTTATCCAAATGGAAACGAAACCGCCTACGACTATGATGCACTCAATCGCCTGACGAAGCTGACCACCACCAACGCCCTGAACCAGGTATTGGCAGACTACCGCTATATGCTGGATGCAACCGGGCGGCGGACCAGCGTTGAGGAGCGCCACAATGGGCGGGTGGCTCTTTACAGTTATGACCAACTGTACCGGCTGACCAGGGAACTGGTGACAGACCCGATCAATGGCAATTACAGTGCCGAATACCAGCATGACAAGGTTGGAAACCGGACCTACAGCATCATTGATGGTGTGCACACCAGCTACACCTACGACGACAACGATCGCCTGACCGCCCAGGGTGCTGTCCAGTTCACCTACGATGCCAATGGCAACACCCTGACCGAAACGGATGCAGGTGTGGTGACCAGGTACCGCTACGACGGCGCCAACCGCCTGACCGAAGCACAGACGCCGGGCGCGACAGTCACTTTCGGCTACAACGCCGATGGCATCCGTACCCGCAAATCGAACGGCGGCCAAACCACTCGATATGTCGTGGACAGCAACCGCGATTACGCACAGGTACTGGCAGAAGTCGCCAATGGAAGCTCGAAGGTCAGCTACACCTACGGCGACGACCTCGTTTCACAGACTCGTGGAGGCATTACCTCTTACTATCTGTACGACGGCCACGGCTCCACCCGCGCACTGGCGGACGAAACCGGCTCCTTAACAGACAGCTACCATTACGATGCGTTCGGGGTGTTGGCGAACAGCCAGGGCTCGACCGAGAACAGCTACCTCTATACTGGTGAGCAGTACGATGCCTCGCTAGGCCAGTACTATCTGCGGGCGAGGTACTACGCCCAGGACCAGGGCCGGTTTACGCAAGTGGATAAGTGGGCTGGGCTTCCGACGCAACCGATAACACTCAACAAGTATTTGTATACTAATGCAGACCCGGTGAACCACATCGATCCGACTGGTCATTTTGGGCTTGCCATGTTCCCGAGTACCGGAATCGGGTATCACATGAGCGCATCAGCTGTATCTGTCGGATTTCTTTCTCAAGTATCCGTTCGTCTTTTGGTTGCTGGCGTTATTGGGTATGGAGTGGCTGACTCTGTCACTGCAATAATTGAAAGTAACCCTGTTGCTCAAAAAATGCTCGATCTTGAGCGTGAGAAGCTAAAGACAAAGGTGTCAGTGAAGGCTGAGCGGGCAGATCGCCGGGGAGATGTTGTCTACCATTACAGTAGCAGGATAGCTGTCAGAGAGATTGCAGCGACATCATTTATGCGCACTACCCCGCCTTATCGAGGGCGCCTAGGTAGCGGTATCACCAAGCCTAGAGGGGCTTATGCGACATCTATTGCACCGTGGAGTGGTGCCTATACTCAACGCCAGCTATCCTCACTTTTTTACGGTGGCAATACAGGTAGAGATGTAAGCTGGTTCGTGGCGCTGGATGGATACGAGTTTATACCAGTATATGGCACCCAAGAGCGGTATAAACCTGGACCTGCAGGTGGTGTGAGTGTCAAGGCAATTACTCATGGTGTGAATTTGATGCTGCCATAGAGGTTCTTATGAGCGTTGTCGTTACATTAACCGAAGTTGACTGTCGTAAAGCCGATATCGTGGAGACAGTTGTTCTAAGCCTCGAGGCCCCAAATGAAGGGGAGCGGTTTGAGGTTGCCAAAGATAAGTTGGTTATCTTTGGCGGAGTATACGAATTACAGCTTTCGGTATCCTGGGTGAATATGGCGGTGAGTTTCTCACTGATAAACGAAAGCGATGCTGTGCTCCGGTATGGCGGTGTAGTGACCGGAAACACACACTTCGACGTTTCGCTTGGCGCGGGTCAGTTAGTTGAAGTGCTGTTGGAAGTGAAATAGCAGATGAGTATAAGCATTCCCGATGATCTCGCCTTGGCAAAGTCGGTTGTAAGTCTCGCAAGATCGTTGCAAAAGCGCTTTGACCTGACTCGATCCGGGGATCTTGAAAAGGCGATTGAATTGGCGTGCTGCCTTCAGGTACTAACGGCCCGGGCTAATTTTGTGCGTTATATGGACAGCTTCATTTACGATATTTCATATAAGAGCAACAGCTACGCATGGGGGCACAAATGCGACGGTTTGGCGCTGTTGGCCTATGATGCGGACTCCCACAGCGACGACTCCCTGCGAACAAAAGCACTTGAAATCATCACCAGTAAAAATTTTGACGCGAATGACCTGGGCTGGCTGCTGGAAAACGCTCGGGGTGAGATAGAGGCTCACAAAGAAGAGCGTGAAGGTGCCGAGCTGTTAGCGCAAGCGGGAGAGGTGCTGGACCTCACTGTTAAGGAAAAGCAGCAGGGTCATTATTCGAGAATAGTGCTCTTTGCGTACTACCATCAGCTACTGAAGGCCTTTATGCCTGATACCGCTGTGCCGGAAGTGGCAGAGCTATCTGTTTTGATTGAGCGCGAAAGGCGCAGCCTTAGCGAGTTGTTGAGTGAAAGAAAGAGATGAAAGAGCCTGGTTACGCGCTAGTTTCGAAGAGGTGAACTTCGGACACCTGCCAAAGCTTGGCGTGGAGATAAAGTAAAAAATTGGCAACAGGTCAATAATCATGTCAGATGCACTGCAGGTTTTTTTAAAGAGTGATTTGGTTCCTGGTTTGAATAATGCGGTTTTGAGATTGCAGGAAAAAGGCTTAGAACTGGAAGAGTGGGAGAAAGCTTCGTCATTAACAGATGTTGATGGCTTTTGGCCAGGAAAACTCAATGGAGAAGATGCAGGTTTTGAATTCTCTATTGAAGAAGTTGACGATGATGATCTTGAAGCTTGGGATGTAGAGCGGAGTCAGCTTGAAGGTCGAGATCTAATGATGGAGCTCTGTTATTACACCGAAATGGATTTGGCTGCAGCGGTTTTGTTTATCTCCTTTATTTGTGAATCGTGTAATGGAATTACATTTGATGAAAACGATGAACTGACTGTAACGGCCGCCAATTCAAAGCAATGGAGAGAGGCACTGTTAGGGCAGATCCTTTAGAGTAAGCTGTTTAACAACCTACTTTTTACCCTCCCGATAGGAGGTAAGAAACGATGAGCCTTGCACTTCCAAAAGATAAAGACCTTGGCTACAAAGTTCCCGCAGCACTGGCCAAAAAGCTCGAAAGGAAGTTCTCGCTAACGAGTGAAGTGTGTCTGGATAATGCTGTGTGTCTGGCCAACTACCTGTTTGCTTTGAGTGAAGTAGATCAGGCACGTGAGCTTCTCGAAAGCTTTGTTTTTGATGTGCGGTCTGTTGAAGGACGCCGAGACCTTTGGGGTTCAGTGGGCCATGGGCTGATTTTGCTGGCTCACATTTACCGGGCAAGCGAGCCCGATAAAGCATCCCGTATTATTGCGGCGTTGGATGAGGACGATTTTTATACGTCCGCCATGACCAGGTACGAGATCTTTCAGAGCGATTTTGAGAGCCATCAGAATATTATGGACTACGCTTTCACCGAGACCCCCAAGTATAAATGCGAAGTCATCGGGCAGGAGGCGTTAAACTTTCTCTACTTCCACGAAATGATCCCGGTTACCCGGGAACCCCTACCCGCTGACTTCGCAGATACCTTGCGAGGCCTTATTGATGATTGCTATCACCATCTACGAGAAGCTCTGGCTGAATCCCGGGTGAAGGGGCGTAAGCAGTCGGGAGCGAAAGCCTCGGCTCTGTCAGAGGCAAAGCAACATGCGGATGCGACGGTGTTATTCTCCGGTCAATTAAGCATCAACTATGGACAGTTTTATGTGGATGAGGTCACTCTACAAAACGAAGGCGACTACCTGTTAGTTGAGCGGGCCTTCAGCGGTCAGGCTAATGGGCTATGTGGTGGAGCCCAGAAAGGAAAGCTCTTTCTGGTGGCAGGCCCGCAGACCGGAACGATCTTGATCGATGTGCTCCTGCATTCGTCGAAACCTCCAGTGGATGAGACGTTTGAAGACGCCGCCGAGTGCAGCATGCAGGTACCGGAAAACCAAACAGGCCTGTGTTCATGGGCTCACGAAGAAACCTATACCCTGGATCTTCCCCCTGGAAGTTATCGGGTGCGCTACAGCATTTCCGGAATGGATCGAGATTACACCGAAGATGATGAAGATGTGGATGTGCCAATATCCGGCCAGCGATACTTGCTGCAATTCTGGCCAGCCTCCGCGGCTAAAGACCAAATTTTAAAGGTAGGTGGCGAAACAGCTGCCTATTGGCACGGCACGCTAGAAACCGAGTGAGCGCCTGAACCAGGGGGTGCAGGCTGATCTCGACGCTGAGGTTCTTATGAGTGTTGTCATTACAATAACCCAAGTTGACTGCCGTAAAGCCGATATCGTGGAGACAGTGGTTTTAAGTCTCGAGGCGCCGAACGAAGGAGAGCGGTTTGAGGTTACCAAAGATAATTTCATTATTTTTGGCGGAGTATACGAATTTCAGCTTTCGGTATCCTGGGTGAATATGGCGGTGAGTTTCTCACTGATAAACGAAAGCGATGCTGTGCTCCGGTATGGCGGTGTAGTGACCGGAAACACACACTTCGACGTTTCGCTTGGCGCGGGTCAGTTAGTTGAAGTGCTGTTGGAAGTGAAATAGAAGATGATCAAAGTAGTGGTGTTGAGCTAGTGCGGAAGTACGAGGAAACGTAGATCAATAGCCAAATGCTGACCGGATAGTTATGAATAAGGACCTGTATTCCGAAATATTGAAGGCGCTTGTGTTGGCTGCGGAAAAATTCCCGGCTGGTAATGATGATGTGTCTGAAGAAGTTAAGGAGGATTTCGAAACAATCATCGACGAATGTGACATCAGTAGATGGAGAGTAAGTGTCGATGGATGCACTAAGGGCGTTGGCAATATTCTTTCTGATCTTGATGTGGCTATTGCAGAAGGCGACCGGCAAAAATGTGTCGAATCAATCGCGATGTTAAGGTGTGCTATCGCGGATATAGCGTCAGCTTTTTCGAACGCGATGGGCAGCATGGAAGGTCTTGTGGTTACTATTCGTGATGAAAAAGAATGATATATCGGATTGGCAGCTAAAATAAAAACGTAATGGGGCGCAGATTGGTTCTATGAATTCTGATGAGTTCGGCTCATTGTGCACGCGTTTGATAAACGAAGGCGCCGGCCGGCATACACAGGACACGATAGAGAAAATGCATGTGCTCTGTGATAAGCAGTGGCACACCTATGAGCTTCCATCGCTGGGTGCCAGGAAGGCCGCAAGCCATTGGGTGCACGAGTACCTCAATGCCGCATCGCCTGATCCGGAACTCGCTGCAAAGGTTGTCTACTGCTTTGGCCTTAACAGGGAGTTACTGGCGCAGATAATTGAATGTTATGGCGACTACGTTGATTTGAGCGAGTACGAGGAAGACTTGGAGCACTCTGGTGGGGATTTTGTCGATCCTTATTGGACACTAAGAAAAGGTGATTAGAAGTAGGCTGGTTAACAACCTACGTGATGTGAAACCTGATGAAGGGCGCTGTTACCCGAAATGCACCGGATGAGCTAGAGTATTGCAAGGACGAGTGTGAAAGGAGCGACATGAAACAGCAGCCCGGCCAGCCCCCCATAGAACTCACAGAGGCAAGCTTGTCATCTCTGCTGGCCGCATTGCAGCAGAACAAATTCACTGCCAGCCAACTTCTTGAAGCCTGCCTCAGCAATATCGATCAGTTCGATGACCCTGCCAATCAGGTGTACACAGCCCGCTTTGATCGCACTGCCAGAGCTGAAGCCGCCGCTATTGATACACTGCAACAGGGCAGGGTGCCTTTGGGAGAGCTTGCCGGGCTGCCCATTGCATTAAAAGTGCTGTTCGACGTTGCCGGTGAGGTAACCCACTCGGGCTCAAAATGGTGGAGCCAGCAGGCACAAAGCGATGCGTTGATTGTCTCGCGCCTGCGCCGGGCTGGAGCAGTCATCACCGGCCACACCAACATGACCGAGTTCGCTTACTCCGGGCTTGGGCTGAATCCACACTACGGCACCCCCGCCAATCCACTGGCACCGAGCCGCATATCTGGTGGCTCATCCTCCGGAGCCGCAGCGGCGGTTGCCTTTGGTATGGCCGCTGCCGCCATCGGCAGCGATACCGGCGGGTCGGTGCGCATACCTGCGGCTTTTTGTGGTTTGGTGGGCTTCAAACCTACCCAAAAACGCATACCTCGCGATGGCGTATTCCCCTTGTCCCAAAGCCTGGATTCCATAGGCCCCATTGCCCGTACAGTTGAGTGCTGCGCGCGCCTGGATGCCGTTATGGCAGGTGAGTCTTGGCAAAAGAACAACTCGGTTGATCTTCGTGGTCGTCGATTCGTCGTGCCTGCTAACTACATGCTGGATGACGTCTCACCGGCTGTTGCCGCTGCCTTTGCCGGTAGCCTCCGCAAGTTGCGCGAAAGCGGTGCCCAGATTGTGGAAGCACAGATTCCTGTGCTGGATGCGTTGCCAGATCTTATGCTGAATGGCGGACTTGCAGCAGCCGAAAGCTATCACGTTCACCGGCACTGGCTACAGCAGCGTGGAGACGAATACGACCCGCGAGTGCGGGAACGCATGCTGCGGGGCTCGGGCATCAGTGCTGCGGATTATCTTGATCTGCTGCAGCGCCGGGTGGCTCTGAAAAAGCAGGCAGACCAATGGCTCAGTGCCTATGACGGGCTTCTTGCACCCACCGTGGTAATTGAGCCACCCCTGCTTACGGAGCTAGAGAGTGACGCGGAATACCTGCGCCTGAACCTGCTTGTACTGCGCAACCCCACGGTCGCGAACCTTCTCGACTTGTGTGCTATCACACTGCCGAACCACCAACCCGGGGATCTGCCCAGCGGCCTGATGTTGGTAGGCCGGCATGGCTCAGACAGCACTGTGCTCGGTGTCGCACAAGCGATGGAACAGGTTCTGAAGCAGTGAGCCAGAAACCAGTGCTCGAATCCGCCGGGCTGGACGGCTGGATTGTCCGGTTGTTTGAAACGATCGACGAGGGCAACTTGCCTTGGCTGTCTGCATTGTCGAAAAGGTGCGAGCAAGCCTTTGGTGACGCACTGATTGATCTGGTGCCTTCCTACACCACGCTTCTCGTTGTGTTTGATCCGATTATTTTATCGTCTTCAGAGGCCCGGGCCATGCTGTGCCAGGTATTGGTGGATCTTGAGCCGGATAGCGGCGTTGAAGACGGGCAGGTACACGAACTTCCCACCTGGTACGACATCAGCGTAGGCCCGGACTTGCCAAGGGTGGCGGATCACACCGGCATGGCGGCTACCGATGTGATCGAAGTCCACAGCCAGCGCACTTATCGGGTGTTTGCTCTGGGTTTTGCACCGGGCTTTGCTTTCAAAGGATTAACCGACCCTCGCCTTGAATGCCCACGGCTTGATACGCCCCGCAAGCGAGTGCCGGCCGGCAGCGTGGCGCTGGCGGGCCGACAAACTGCAGCTTACCCCACAGAAACTCCCGGAGGCTGGAACTTGCTGGGGCGTACCAGTGCCCGGTTGTTCGATCGGCAGCGTGAAGGGTTCAGCCTTCTGCGGGTTGGCGATCAGGTGCGCTTTGTTTCCGTCAGCCGCGAAACCTTTGAGCGTGAAGGTGGGAACAGCACACCTGTGGAACTGGAATCGTGAGCCACCGGGAGAAGCCGCAGCCAAGCATACGGGTGCTGCGCGCCGGCCCTCTAGCCCTGCTGCAAGACAGCGGTAGGTTTGGGGTGCGCCATCTGGGGGTAACTCAGGGCGGCCCGGCCGATCCATACTCCTGGGCCTGGGCCAATCACCTGACTGGCAACCCCTGGGGTACCGCCAATCTGGAAATAACCTTCGGCGGCTTGCAGCTAGTGACCGAAAGAGACCTGGACATCGCTATTGCCGGTGCCGATCTGGGGGCAACCCTCAACAATGGGCCTGTTCCTTTGTGGCAGCGGGTTCGCTGGAAAGAAGGCGAGGTTCTGGCTTTTGCCAGGCCGATGAGTGGGCTACGTGCTTATCTGGCGGTTTGTGGCGGTTTTGTCGCAGAGCCGGTTCTGGGCAGTGTTGCAAGCGTCGTCCGGGAAGAGCTGGGTGGGTTTAGCGGAAAGGGCTGCAAGCTGGCGGAAGGGGATCTGTTATCTGTTCACGCTGGCGGAAAGAATTGTGGCCAAGGCGCGATGCAGGCACCTAAGGAGGCCCAACCTGATTTCAGCCAGCCTGTTGTGCTGGATTTACTGCCGGGGGCGCAAATTGCTAATTTCACCGGCCGCAGTCTGTTCGACGCGTTCAACACCTGGTGGCAGATGGATGATCGTGCCGATCGCATGGGCGTTCGCCTGATCGGCCCCAAGCTGCACTGCAACATTCGTAGCTTGGTGTCTGAGGGAATTAACCTGGGTGGCGTGCAGGTGCCGCCGGATGGCCAGCCTATCGTGCTGCTGAACGATCGCCAGACCATTGGCGGTTACCCCCGATTAGGTTCGCTATCGCCGCTGTCAGCCTCCCGGCTGGCCCAGTGCTTACCGAAGCAACGCGTGCGGCTGGTTGCCAGTGGGCACGAGGCTGCGCTTAGGGAGTACAGAGCGTTCAGGGCTTTTTTTCAATCGGGGCACAGCTAAAAAGCAGCGCTGTAAACACTGTGGCTATAACGATTGCGGGCCCCACTGGCACATCGAAAATCACGGAACAAACGATGGCCGCCAGGTGTCCGGCAACCGCACAAAAGGCGGCGGCCAATGGCGATTTGCCCTGGATAGAACCCACGATCAACGGCGTGATAATCAGAGTCGCGAACACAACGTAAATGCCGGCTAACGACACCGAGTAGGTGACTGCGATCGCAAATACCGGCATGAAGGCTACACCGGAAAGCCATTCTGGCAGCCACCAACCGAGCAGCCAGACAAACGCGGCCAGCACCGCTGTTGCCATCACAAGCTCCCAGCTCGCCCATAACAGATCGCCTGCGGCCGCTCGTTGCAGAGCCTGGGCACCATGAGGATCGTCACTCACCAGAAGTATCGCCAGGCTGGCACCCAGCACATACAGGATGCCAATCCACGCCTCCTTCGCGTTGCTGAGAAACCTGAAGATCAGGTGAACGGCAATGGCTGCGAGCAGGGCAAACATAAGGCTGCTCACCGGCGCACCGGCAAGCGTGTGGTTTGGTAGGAGATACAACCCCGCCAGAGTGCCTAGGGCGGCCCATTGGGCAATCGCAAGATCGGCGAAGATCACCCCCCGCGCAATCACTTGATACCCTAGCGGCACCAACAGCAGGCAGAGTAGAGCACTGCCCAATATTGGCAGAAGCATCCACTCAAAGCCCGCCATTGGGAACCTTTGTTACGCTTGCTTCAAGACTGCTCACGATCGTAGAAATCAGCCCGGTCAGCGTGTCTGTATGGCCATCGTTGGTCACGGTTCCGGGTAGCACAAGAACCGGCTTTCCCGTTCGCTGCGTCAACCATTCAGCAGGCTTTCGTGCCTGGTGGCTGGCGATCAGAATCGCAGCGGCCTTGGGCAGCTGCGGATCGGTTAGCAACTGACTCAAATGGCTGGCGCTTGGAGGTAATCCGGGCTTCGGTTCCAGGTCTAAGGTGGTTGCCACGCCCAGCCATCTCAACAGATAGTTGAAGCTGGTGTGCTGGATGACAACGGATTGCCCCTGTAAGGCTTCTGCACTTTCTCGCCATTTAGCACGGTGCTGGTTCCAATCCACGCGCCACTTTATATAGCGGGAAAATATATCCGCCGAGCGTTCCGGCCTCAGTTCACCCAAGCGCTTGGCCAGTGCTTCTGCGATCTTCGGTAGTTCAACCGGCGACAGGTGCACATGAGGGTTTCCTTCAGGGTGTACGTCCCCCATGCTGCGATCTACGTGATCATGGGGGGCATGCAGCTGGGCATGATCTGCGGCAAAAAAAAGACCTGGCCGACCCGGCTGAACCTTTGGGTTACCTGCCCGTTGAATCAGCATTGGCAACCAGCCGGCCTCCAAAGACGCCCCCGTGCACACTGCAATATCTGCCTGGCCCATAGCTGCTATCAGGCTTGGCCTCGCTTCTATGTAATGAGGATCCTGCAGATAGCTTGTGGCCGTTGTGAAGTGAGCGTCTGGCATGAACGCTCGGGCCAGGGCTGTCCACTCGGGCTCACAGGCAAACACATGAAAATCTGCCCGGGCCGGCAGAGAAACCAGTCCCAACAGAAAAACGAGAATGAAGCTTCGTGAGTCGCGCATATCAGTACCCATGCGCCCCGTGTGCCCCAAGCGACATCACGTACTGCACCGCAACGGTGTTATCCGCCTTGCTGAAGCCGGTTGCCGACTGATGCGTATATTGGAGCCGGACCGTCGAAAAGTGCGAGCGCGACCACGCCAGCATGACATCGGTTTCTTTCAGGCTTTGGCTGTGGAAGTGGTCGCCGTGGGCTTCGCGCAGGTTCACTTCGCCATACCGGGCACCCGCAGACCACTGTGGGGCGAATTGGTGAACACCGGATATGTACCAGCCTTCGTGATAGTCATCGGAGGTCGCGAACTCGTTCAGATCATCGGCATAGAGGTATTCTGCGCTGAGCGTAACTTGCTGCTCACGGGTGTTGCCATTGGGTGACCATTTCCAAACGGCATCGGCTATGTAGAGATTTTTACCGCTGTACGAGGCGCCATGACTGTGGTCGTGACCGGCATCATGACCATGATCGTGGTTATGTTCCCCTGCGTCGACCTCAGCACCGGTCTGGTGGTTGTGCAGATAAGACAGCCCAGCCTGCCAGCTTTGGGAAACAGACACGTCCCCACCGACTCGGGTATTCACGGTATAGACGCCTATATCCTCGTCGCCTTCCGAAAGCTGGTCGCCGCTGAATGCCTCAGCGCCGATTTGCCAGTAAAACGGCGTGGGGAGAAGGGCGTTCAGGCGCAGGCCGGTATCATAGTAGTGGCTTCCCAGCAGCGCGCGGTAAGCGGCGGGGCGCTCCACAAAGTCGTCTTCGTGCATGTGCCGGCCATTGAGGTAGCCTACTTGGGAGAGGAAACGACCCGCACGAACACTCAACCCTGCGGGAAGGCCGTTGGTCTGCAGATACGCCTCTTCAACCAAAACCTCACTCTGACCGTCATGCTCCTCGAAAACGGCCGTGAGTCTCCCTGAGAACAGATCATCGATGGGGGAAGATAGCGAGAGTTCCGTATGCCCCAGGCCGAAGCCTTGCTCGCGGTGGGACAGAGCGCTGTCATTTTGCTTGTAATAGCCATCCAGCGTAAGACTCACGTCAGGGTTCAGCTCCTTTGCCACGGCTCCGGTTGCAAGCAGTGTCAGCGTAAGGACGGTAGAAGAATAAATGCGACGAATCATAAATGCTCCTCATGGTCATCGCCTGCCAGACCTAGCCAAACAATAGAGGACGCCTTGAAGCCGAGATCGACGGACCGAACGATCTTGCCCGCTGCCGTATCCACCTCAATAAGAGTTTGGTTGTGCACCACGAACAGGCGTTCCTGGGCAGCGGAAACAGCTGTGGCGACCGTATCGCCTTCTAAGGGTGCATCCATTAGCGGAAGGGTGTTAAGCAGCGCCCAGTTATCGGCGGGATCAAACAGGCGCAAGCCGCCGTCATTACCGAGCACATAGAACACCTCACCGTGCGTGGTGAAGCCTTGTTTTAGCAGGCCCACGCCCTCGCCGATCTTCAGTTCGCGATAAGGGGTTGTTGATTCAGGATCGATAATGAACAGGCGGTTTCCAGCAATGCCGATGAGTTCTTCCACGTCGTGGTTGGCAACGAGTGTGCCGATGCGAGCTCCCACTTCAAGGTTTTCAGGATTGGCCAATTTGGTAGCGGGATAGCCGGCGCCATGGAGGTCGATAACCAAGACGCCATCGCTGCAACCAAACCCGAGGCTGTGTGCATTCGCAGCGGCACCGTGGAGTTTCGGGCAAGCCTCATCGTATCGGTGCTCGTGTGTGAATTGGGTGCCATCAAGGTGGTATCGCTCGACCGCTGCAGGGAGCGTGGTGTCCGTGATTCCACTGTCCCGGTAAGTCACGAACAAATGCCCGCCTATCACCTTGGCAACGCCGTGCATGTTGTTCTCCAGGTCAAGGCTGGCGAGAGTCGCTCCGTTCCCCAAAGTCGCGTCAGAGAAAGCGGTCACTTTTGAGCGGGCAGCGGTCCCGCCGTCAAAGAACACGACACCGTGGGACTCGCCGGCCGTGTAGTGTGTCGGTTTGTGGTCATTCAGCGTAAGGGACAGCATGCTCGGCGTTTCAGCATAATCGTGCATATGATTGCCGTGATCTTCGGTGTAAAGCCCACTATCAAAGAATGACACCCGATCGTCTCCTCGCTGAATAGCAACCGCGTGCCGACGATCGGGCGATGGGTAGAGGCTCGGGGGTTCACCGTTCATCGTTATTGAGGTCAGCATTTGGCCATCGTCCAAGCTCAGGAACTTCAGCGCCGATGCATCGGAATCAAACAGGGCGAGACGCCCGTCGGTCTCTATTTTCGTGTGATGATGAGCTTCATCCGAACTGTTTCCACTTCCACCGCAAGCAGACAGCAGTGTGGCTGAGGCCAACATCACCGAAGCAGCCAAGGGCCGAAGAGCAGACGAGAAGGGGAGGGAAGGGTAAAACATATAATCTCCTTTTGATGTTATAACATTGCAATCTTGGGGTCAGGAAAGCCAATCAAACCCCGGCACTGAGCTTGGGGAGCCACGGGTTTGTTGATTCTTGAAAGACGTTTTGTCGGAAAGCGCGAAATGTTATGTTATAACATATTCATTGTAAAGCAGCGCACAGACCTGGATGTCGAACGCAACAGGGAGATATAGAATGAGCCACCGAAACATACGCCGTCCAACGGGCGGATGATCAAGGCTCCGTGACAGTTACTTCCAGGCTTGCACACATAAATTGATTTAAAGAAGAGAATCACTAACCCATGACAAACAACTCGAAACCCATTCCCACGCACCTGGTACTTGGCTTTCTCGGTGCTGGCAAAACCACGGCAATCCTCAACCTGCTGAAGCAGAAGCCGGAAGGCGAGCGCTGGGCGGTGCTGGTGAATGAATTTGGAGAGGTCGGTATCGACGGGGCCTTTCTGTCGAACCAGGGCGTGGCGGTGAAAGAAGTACCTGGTGGCTGTATGTGCTGCGTTTCCGGGTTGCCTATGCAGATAGGGCTCAACAGTTTGATCAGCTTCGCGCGCCCTGACCGGTTGTTTGTTGAACCAACCGGGCTGGGCCACCCGGCACAGGTGATCAAAACGCTGACCGGAGAGTTTTACAAGGATGTGGTACACCTTTCGACGTCTGTTTGCCTAGTCGACCCGCGCCGGCTGGAAGACGAGCGTGTGCTTGCCAGTCAGCAATTCCACGACCAGGTTGCAGTGGCGGATCTGTTGGTGGCGAGCAAAGCAGACCTGTGCACGGATGAGCAGTTAGCGCGGTTCGACGCCTGGGCGAGCGACTGGCAACCGGCAAAGCGGCGCATCGGACAGATCAGTGGCGGGCAGCTTCCCCTCGAATGGCTAGCAGGGGATTCCGATCGACTACCCGCGCATTTTCCTGAAAGCCACCACCATCACCATGGTAAACCCCTGGCGGAGAAACCCTCACTGGAGGATGAACCCTGGCAGTCATACTTCAACAAGGGCGATGGTTTTACCAGTATGGGTTGGCGTGTTCACAAAGATTGGGTGTTTGATCCGATCGCGCTGCAAAGCCTGGCCAGTAATGGGGAGTTTGAGCGTTTCAAGGGAGTGGTGCATACCAACAGAGGCTGGTGGATGTTCAATGCCGTTGAGGGCGTACTGACACTGCTGGAAACGGAGCCCGCTGATGAGTCTCGGGTTGAAATTATCAGCCGCGCGCTGGAGCAAAATGATCTGGATCACGAACTTCGCAGTGCCTTGGTAGTACGGACATCTGCCAGTACTAAAGGATAGGGCTATCCTGTATCTTTGCAGCATTAACGGGCGCAGGAATGTCAAGGAAGATAAAGGCATGGCGCCATATACTGTTGTCGACCGCTAACATAAAAGAACCCCGCAATGCCCACGACCGTTTTTTCCGCGTTCTCCAGTAACTTTCTTGGTAAAGCTCCTGTCTGGTACAAGCAGATTATTCTGTTGTTTTTGATCGTTAACCCGATCGTTATGTATCTTTTGGGGCCGGTTACAGCGGGCTGGTTGCTTATAGCAGAGTTTATTTTCACTCTTGCCATGGCGTTGAAGTGTTACCCGTTATTGCCCGGCGGTTTGCTGGCAATAGAGGCATTATTGATCGGCCTTACCACGGCGGATGCGGTGTATCTGGAAGTGCTGACCAATTTCCCGGTTATTCTGCTGTTGATGTTTATGGTGGCAGGCATCTATTTTATGCAAGACCTGCTGTTGGTCGCATTCACCCAGATACTCGTTGGGGTGCGATCCAAGTCCGCGCTCTCGCTCATGTTCTGCATGTCTGCCGCAGTGCTTTCAGCGTTTCTGGATGCCCTCACAGTCACGGCGGTTATTATCAGCGTTACTGTCGGCTTTTACTCGGTTTATCATAAAGTTGCCTCGGGCAAGGGCTACCAGAGCAGCGACCACAATTCCGACAGTGATGACGAAGTCATCGAACTGCACCGAAACGATCTGCAAAACTTTCGGGCGTTTCTGCGCAGCCTGTTGATGCACGGCGCCATTGGTACCGCACTGGGTGGCGTTGCAACCATGGTGGGTGAGCCCCAGAACCTGTTGATCGCTAAAGTAGTGGGCTGGGACTTCATCGGATTTTTCCTGCACATGGCGCCGGTTAGCGTGCCCGTGCTGATAGCGGGGTTGGTAACCTGCTGGGTGCTTGAGAAAATGCGTTGGTTTGGCTACGGCGGCCGGCTTCCCAAACCGGTACGGCGGGTGTTGGAAGAGTTTGCGGATGAGGAACGTGCCAAGCGCACCAAGGCAGATGAGGCCGCGCTTTGGGTGCAGGCGGCAGCGGCGGTGATTCTGGTGGTTGGCCTGGCCTTGCACTTGGCGGAAGTGGGCCTGATCGGGTTGCTCGTTATCATACTGATTACCTCGTTTACCGGTGTAACCAGCGAGCACCAGATAGGAAAAGCCTTTCAGGAGTCGCTTCCGTTTACGTCGCTATTGGTTGTGTTCTTTGCGGTGGTGGCGGTGATTCACGAGCAGCATCTGTTCAAGCCCGTGATCGACTACGTGCTGTCACTTCCGGAGGGCCAGCAGCCAGGCATGTTCTTTATCGCCAACGGCTTGCTTTCGATGATCAGCGACAACGTGTTTGTGGCCACGGTGTACATCAGTGAAATCAAGCAGGCACTGGATGCTGGCAGTATCAGTTATGAGCATTTCCAAAGCCTTGCTGTGGCCATTAACACAGGCACCAACCTTCCAAGCGTGGCAACGCCGAATGGCCAGGCAGCCTTCCTGTTCCTGCTGACTTCTGCCATTGCGCCCCTGGTTCGTCTATCATATGGACGAATGGTCGTAATGGCGTTCCCCTATACTGTCGTGATGGGTGGTGTTGGTCTGTATATGGTCATTTATCATATTTGATGCCATTTCACAGGGCACTGCTAATCTCATCTCAGGTAGTTTGAAAAGTCCGCATACCTTCAATATGTCGGCACAACCAACGTATCGGTACTATGCGCAGACTCTGGAATCGACATTTGGCCCCGGCAAAGTTCCGGGGCTTGGCAGCCCGAATCGTAATGGTGGTCGCAGTTTTGGCGACAGTTACCCTCGCAGGGCCTGTCTTGGCTGATATTGCCGGGAACAAAGTGCGCATTGCGTACACCGAATTCCCCCCCGCTGAATACCGGAATGAACAGGGCGAACCGGCGGGTTTTTTTGTTGATCTGACTAGAAAAGTTGTCGAGGAAGCCGGTTACGAAGCCGAGTTCATTTACCTGCCTGTAAGCCGGGTTTATTTGTACCTGAAAAGCGGCGCGGTTGACCTGTTTCCCGGCCTTTCCGGTGTGCCAACTCTCAAGTACGAGGTGCTTGAGAGTTGGGTAAATGTTTATCCAACACGGCTCAATGCCTGGCATCTGGAAGATTCAGAACCACTGACCCACTTTGATCAACTGGAAGGGAAAACGGTCATTGTGATCGGGGGGTACACTTATGGTGGCTTGCTGTCCTGGCTTGAAAAGTCAGGCCGTATTCGACTTACCGAAGCCCCCAACAGCCGAGCTGCGCTCGAGATGCTGAAACTCAAACGTGGTGATTACGTACTGGATTACCGCGAAACGGTGGGCGACATGTTGACTCGCCCATCAGACAGCAAAATTCGTGGTTCGGAAGTAAGGTCGCGCTACTCGGCCTGGCTGTATTCACTGGCGAATCCCCGCGCAGCAGTGCTCCGGGAAGATCTTGACGATGCCTACCTCAGATTGGTCAGCCGGGGTGAGACGCCGCCCGTGCGAGCGTTCAAGGCAGGCTTTGTTATCCCCGGGTTTCCTAAAGAGCATCTTTAGCCTGAATTTCTAATCCTGTTTCGCCTTGGTTAGAGAGATATCGCCATACCAGGCACTTGCCTGCTCACCGGTATTGTCTGAATCCGACATGATCGCGATGCCCCGAATGGGTGGTGGGTTCTCCCCGAAGGCTTTGCGATAGTCCGCCACAATATCTCGCTCTATGGTCACCCACTCACCGGCATTCCCGCTGCCAGAGGTAACGGCAATCATCATGGTTTTGTCAGTATAGGGGTTGGCTATGAATTCGCCTTTCGGCAGGGTGTTTGCCCAGATGTAGTTCAGTGCATTGCCCGGAAGTTCCTCACCAAACAACACTTCCACTGTTTTGCGCTTGGCCCGCTCGAAAAAACCTGCTTTCTCGGGCTCGAACTCGAAGGCGACGTAGATCCGGGCAGGGTAGTCATCACCGGATTTTTTCCGGGCATCACCCTTGGCAAACACATTCGATACCTTCCAGCGCCAGTTCAGAATGGGTGCATCTTCTGGTTCTATATTCAGCCGGGCAATCAGGCCTGAGGCACCCCCGGAGGTTTGTGCCATAACTACCTGGGAGCCACCGTGTTGAACAAGTTCGTAGTGGGAAAGCTGATTTATCTTGGGAAATTCCAACGGCTCCCAGCCATCAGCGAGCGATGTCATCTTCGAGAAAGGGGTAAGTAGGGCTTCCTGTGCCAACAGGTGAGGAGAAGCCAGGCTGAGCACTGCAAAAACCAGACAGGTACGTGCGCGTTTAGAGATAAACATGAAGCCTTCCCACTTTTCTGTGTGTTCGTGATAGACCGGCAGATTGGAGAAAGGTGCCTTGTCTCTCCAAATTTTACCGTATATAGTGCCTGCATCCTTGGTTGAATACCAAATATGGTATTCGGGAATCCGGTGAGAATCCGGAACTGACGCGCAGCGGTATTGGGGAACGAGCGTGGCACAAAGACACTGGCTTAGGCCGGGAAGTCGCCACGCAAGGCAGAGCCAACAGGTTCATGCCCCTGAGTCCGAAGACAAGCCAGGGAATACACACTGCACCTTCGCGACTCAGGCGCCTGCATTTGGCCCTACAAGGTGAGCAGCAACGAGCAAGGCACTATTCGGCGCATTCTGTGCTGATGCCAGTGTTCGTCCTGCGTACGCGAAGGTTATGGAATTAACGCGTATTCAGGAGAAAACCGCATGTCTGCGACCGCTCTCACCGAGCCTCGGCCCTCATCGCCATCCGCCACAGAAGCCCTGCAAGTCATCAAGCGCAACGGCAATCTGGTCAGCTTTACCCCATCCAAAATCAGCGTAGCCGTTACCAAGGCCTTTCTTGCCGTTGAAGGCGACCAAGCCGCAGGCTCTGCCCGTATAAACGACGCTGTTCACAGGGTAACCGAGCAAGTTGTGCAGGCCATCAGCCGCCGCCTGAAAGCCGGCGGACGGGTGCATATCGAAGACATACAAGACCAGGTAGAACTGGCCCTGATGCGTGCAGAAGAGCAGAAAGTCGCCCGCGCCTACGTGCTCTACCGCGAAGAACACGCCCGCGAACGCGCCCTGCACGAGCCGGTGGAAGCCCACCCAACCCTTACTGTAAAACAGGCCAATGGCCGCACCGCACCGCTGGACTTGGGCCTGATGAAGCAACAGGTCGATAAGGCCGCGCTTGGGCTGGAAGGTATCGAAGGCGAATCCCTGGTGGAAGAAGCCATTCGCAACCTCTACAACGGCATCGACGAAGCCGAAGTACTGAGCGCCTTAATCATGACCGCCCGTGGCCGCATCGAGCGCGAGCCAGACTACAGCGCCGTCACCGCCCGCTTACTTCTGGAACAACTGCGCCTTGAAAGCGTCACCGCACTCAACCTCGATACCAGCCTGAGTCTTTCTGAAGTTTATCCACAGGCCTTGAGCGCTTTCATTCACGCCGGCATTCGTTACGAGTTGCTGGATGAAGCCATGGCCGCATTCGATCTTGAACGGCTGGGTGCTGCGATCAAACCCGAGCGCGACCAGAAGTTTGGCTTCCTCGGCCTGCAAACCCTCTACGACCGCTACTTCTTGCACTGGAAAGAAGACCGCCTGGAACTGCCGCAGGTATTCTTCATGCGTGTGGCCATGGGTCTGGCGCTGCGTGAAGACGACCCCAACAGCCGCGCCATAGAGTTCTATAACCTGTTGTCGTCCTTCGACTATATGTCTTCCACGCCCACACTGTTCAACAGCGGCACCCGCCACTCCCAGCTGTCGTCTTGCTACCTCACCACCGTAGGCGATGATCTGGAAGACATCTACGGCGCCATTCGCGACAACGCCATGCTTTCCAAATGGGCTGGCGGCCTAGGCAACGACTGGACACCGGTGCGCTCACTGGGCTCCCGCATCAAAGGCACCAACGGCCAAAGCCAGGGCGTAGTACCGTTTTTGAAAGTTGTGAACGACACCGCTGTAGCGGTAAACCAGGGCGGCAAGCGCAAAGGCGCCGTGTGTGCCTATCTTGAAAGCTGGCACCTGGATATTGAAGAGTTTCTCGAACTGCGCAAAAACACCGGTGACGAACGCCGCCGCACCCACGACATGAACACCGCAAACTGGGTGCCGGATTTGCTGATCGAGCGCATGCGCCAAGACCGCGACTGGACCCTGTTCAGCCCCAGCGACGTGCCCGACCTGCACGACCTATACGGCAACGCGTTCCGCGAGCGTTACGAGCATTACGAAGCGCTGGCTGCCGAAGGCAAAATCGAGCTCTTCAAAACCATCCCGGCCAAACAGCTGTGGCGCAAAATGCTGACCGTGCTGTTTGAAACCGGCCACCCGTGGATCACCTTCAAAGACCCCTGCAACCTGCGCTCGCCACAGCAGCATAAGGGCGTGGTGCACAGCTCTAACTTGTGTACCGAAATCACCCTGAACACCAGTGCTGATGAAATCGCCGTGTGTAACCTGGGCTCGGTAAACCTGGCCGCTCACATCAGCAACGGTGAGCTGGATGTACAGCGCCTTGAGCGCACCGTAAACACCGCCGTGCGCATGCTCGACAACGTGATCGACATCAACTTCTACGCCGTGCCGCAAGCGCGTAACTCCAACCTGAAACACCGCCCGGTGGGCCTTGGCCTGATGGGCTTTCAGGATGCGCTTTATGCTCTGGGCCTGCCGTATACCAGCCCGCAAGCGGTGGAATTTGCCGACGTGGCCATGGAACAGTTGAGCTACTTTGCCATTCGCGCATCCGCCCAGCTGGCGGCCGAGCGGGGCGCTTATGAAACCTACGAAGGTTCGTTGTGGAGCCAGGGCATTCTGCCCATCGACTCCATCGAACTGCTGAAAAACGCCCGTCGGGAAGGCGATATCAACGTAAACACCGACAGCCGCCTGGACTGGGCGCCGGTGCGCGAACTCATCGCCAAGCACGGCATGCGCAACAGCAACGTAATGGCCATTGCACCCACCGCTACCATTTCCAACATCGTGGGCGTGTCGCAATCCATCGAGCCGGCGTACCAGAACCTGTTCGTGAAATCGAACCTCTCCGGCGAATTCACCGTAGTGAACCCCTCACTGGTGCGCGACCTCAAGGCGGTCGGCCTGTGGGACAACGTGATGGTGAACGACCTCAAATACTACGACGGCAGCGTGCAGCAAATTGAACGCATACCCACCGAACTGAAATCCCGCTACGCCACCGCGTTTGAAATCGACGCCCGTTGGTTGGTGGAAGCCGCCTCTCGCCGCCAGAAGTGGCTGGATCAGGCACAGAGCCTAAACCTGTACATGGCCGAACCCAGCGGTAAAAAACTGGACGAACTGTACCAGCTGGCGTGGGAACGTGGCCTGAAAACCACCTACTACCTGCGTTCTTTGGGTGCTACTGGCGTGAACGAAAGTGCCGCCCCGGTAGCAGCACCACAGCCCCAAGTGTGCAGCATCGACGAACCCGACTGCGAAGCCTGTCAGTAACCACTTACTTTTTCAGAGAGGCACAACCATGTTGAATTGGGACGACGAAACCAAACCAAAAAGCCAGCCCGCTGCAGACAGCAGCGTGGCCCCGGTGAACGTAGACGACAAACGCGTGATCAACGGCGAAACCGACGTAAACCAGTTGGCCCCCTTCAAGTACCCCTGGGCTTGGGAGTTCTTCATGAACGCCAACAAAAACCACTGGACCCCGCTGGACGTAAACATGGCGCAAGACGTTCACGACTACCACCACCGCCTGAACCCGGCAGAAAAGCACGTGTTCGAAAACGTGGTGGCCTACCTGACCACCTCAGACATACTGGCCATGCGCAACATCGGCCTGGCCGTGATGGAAAAAATGACCGCGCCGGAACTGCAAATTTACCAGGCGCGCCAGGTGTACGAAGAGGCCCTGCACACCTGGACCTACCAGCACTGCATTGAAACCCTGAACCTGGACCAGAGCGAAATCTACAACCGCTACCGCGTAGTGCCGCAGATTAACGCCAAAATCCAGATGGCCAACCGCCGCCTAGACGCCGCTATGCGCTCCGACCTCAACCTGCGCAACAAGGACGACCTGCAAGAATTCATCATGTCGTACTTGTTCTTTGCGGCGGTGTTTGAAGGCTGCTGGTTCTACAACGGCTTCAGCCCCATCTTCGCGCTGCAACGCCGTGGCCTGATGCGCGGCACCGGCGAGCAGTTCCAGTACATACTGCGCGACGAAGCCATGCACTTTGCCTTCGGCCTGAAAGTGGTGAACCAGATACTGGAAGAAGAAAACATCAGCTTCGACCCGAAAGCCGTGCGAGAGATGTGGGAAGAATCCGAAGCCGCCGAGCGCGACTACGCCAATTACATTCTGCGCGACCCGATACTGGGCTACTCAGCGGAATACCACACCGAACAGTTCCGGTTTGTGGCCAACCGCAGAGCCCGCACCGTAGGGCTGGAAGAACCGTTCCCCGGAGCGAAAAACGTCTCGCCCTGGCTGGATGAGCAAGCCACCATGCGGAAGGAGAAGAACTTCTTTGAAACGCGGGTGATTGAGTACCAGACCGGAGCGCAGTTGGAGTGGTGAGTACTCACCCACGCTGAACGGCGCTCACCCCAACGGACTTCGAACCCCCGCAAAACCTTGCCCGAGAACATGGGTATAGATTTGGGTGGTTCGCAGGTCTGCGTGGCCGAGTAGATCTTGTACTGTGCGGATATCGTTACCACGTTTTAGAAGTTCCGTGGCGAAGGTGTGGCAGAAGGTGTGGCAACTGGCAGGTTTATGGATACCGACAGCCTTTGCCGCACCGCGCACAGAGCGTTGTACGGATGAAATATGGCGATGGTGTCGGGATACATTGCCTAGATTGTCTGTACACAAAACCGGAGAGGAAAAGAGCCACTGCCACGCTAACGAACGGCTTGCTCCGGGATACTTGCGAGCGAGCGCGAAGGGCATACTGACCGGGTGCAGAAACTCCTCACTGCGCTGCTGCCAAGCTTTGCGGATGCTCTCAACATGGTTCTGAAGCGGCTCAATCAGCGTGGCAGGTAATAAAGTGGTTCTATCTTTGGCACCTTTTCCGTCGCGCACGGTGATTACCTGCTGTTGAAAATCCAGATCCTTGATGCGCAGACGACAGGCCTCGGTTACCCGCAAACCAGAGCCATACATGAGGGATGCTATCAGCTTATTAGGTTCACTGAGATGGTTGATGATGCGCATCGCTTCATCGTGCGTGAGCACCACGGGCAACTTACGAGGCTTCTTTGCCCGGACTACATCTCCAATCTCGCCGAGTGGAGTCCCGAATACCTTGTCGTACAAAAACACCAGAGAATTCAGCGCCTGTGCCTGCGTGGCTGCAGCAACATTGCGATGTACGGCAAGCCAGGTCAAAAACTCATTAACCTCCGGCGGGCCCATATCTCGTGGGTGTTTCATTTGGTGGAAACGAATGAAGTAGCGAATTCAGTACCAATAGGTTTTCTCGGTACGAATGCTGTAATGATTAACGCGAATAACCGCGCGAACCTGATCGCGTAAACGAGGCTGCTTTCCTTGCATTGTGGGCTCCCTGCCACAGGGCTGTATATTTAGACAGTATTATTGGTGGCGCAGATCACAGAAGTCAAATGATTACGTAGTAGGCTTCTAAAAACTGAGCTAAGCTTTTGTTTTACGTGTTTTTGATTGGTGCGCAGGGGTTCGAAAAATCCGTAATAACGAAGCGGTCAAATTTTCGCAATCACTGAGACATCGATCCAATTGCTGTTAGGCAGAAAACATGGTCGAGCATGAAGACCTCAAAACTAGAAAAGTTCTCGCTGAGATATCGCTATTTCCGATGGTGATATCAGGTAGGTCGACAGGCATCACATCTGGATACCGCCCGAACCATAATTTCGGGGGGGCCGATAACCACCTGATGCGAATGGGTACTATCACGGTGGTGGGCGGAAAATGGATTAACCCCGGCGAGTCAAAAGATGCGGAAGTCCTTTTCCTCTTTCCCAAAGGCTACGATATCGCACTGTATGAGGGGCTTGAATGGCGCCTTCAGGAAGGGGCTCGTCATGTCGGGAACGGGAAGATCAAGCAGGTGCTCGACGATGAGCACCGCGAATAATCTGAGAAATTATCCATACAAGTGCAGGCACGGCGACGCCCACTACATTGCGCCTTCGGCTCCATTCCGCAGGCGCGCATGCTGCAAGCGTTAGGGCTGCAAAGAGCCGAGGAAAAATATGTCTAACGTAATCCCTTTTCCCAGTAAGAATAAGTTTTCTGAGCAATTTAGAGGGAAGGTCCCTGACCAAATTCTCGACGAAATTTTAGCGGCCCATGACCGAGTTTCGGCCCTGAAAGATCAGCACCCATCTGGCGAATTTCGGGTGAATTCTGAGGATGAGGAGAAGGCCCAACAGCTGTTCAAGGACTATGACGAGTACGTCCTGTCTCTTCTGACCAGAATTTTAAGTTTAGAGGCTGAGCTTTGTTTGGCGAAGTACAAGCCCTAACAAATCAATTAAGTACGTTCCGGCCCGCGGCCTCCACCGGACGCCCCTGTCGGGCCGCCGCTTATTTTCGGCGTTAAATCTACAGGCAGGGAGGCCCAATGGGTCGCAGATATCGAAGGAAAAATGATCTCGTATCAATAGTGTTCGAGATGGTCCAAGTTGCGGCCCGCCTTCCTTGGTGGAGCGCTTTACTTCTCGGTGCTCTGTTATATCTACTAATTGCTATCGGCCTTGGCGGCTATTTAGAAACACAGCTTGCCGCGCAAGAGGGTAGTCGTCTTTACCCGATGATCGAAGCCCGCTATGGCCGATTCATTCGGCTGTCCGCCTGGGTGGGTAACGCGTGTTTCCTATCGGGCCTGTTTTTTGCGGTTCGCAATTACTTTTTTGGTGCGAACGCCCAGCGGAAGGAAAAGAGTGGCGTCAGCTTTATAGCCAAAATTTTGGGGCGTAGCATTGACTGAGAGATTTAACCAAACGGTCAACCGGACGCCAAAAGCGTGCCGCTTTTGGTTCCCTCCGCTGCGCTCCGGCGCCGGTTACCTTCGCGTTAAGTGCTAGGGCAAACCATGAAGCCAACGAAGGAGCAACACCGAAAATTCGGGCGATTCCATCTCGTTGATCCCGACGAGCTTGAGGGCATGGATGAGTTTGCTGAGTGGCTAGAGGCGCTGCTCCACAATCCCTGTTCCGTGTGGGAAGAAGATGGAGACGAGTTTCTCATAGAAATTCGCAAACTTGTGGCAAGGGTCAACGGGCTGAAAATTGAGATCTACTCGAATGAGCATCCACCACCGCATTTTCATGTAAAGTCCCCCAATGTGGACGCCAGCTTCTCTATCGAGTCGTGTGAGAAGTTAGAGGGAAATATCGAATCCCAGGACTACCGAAAAATTCGGTTCTGGCATAAAAAGGCGAAACCGCTCTTGATCAAAGCATGGGATGAATCCAGGCCGACGGAGTGCACAGTCGGGCCATATAAAGGCACTTAACCAGTGCAGGCACGGCGACGCCAACTACATTGCGCCTTCGGCTCCACTCCGTAGGCGCGCATGCTGCAAGCGTTATGTGGTGCCCGTCATGCTACAATCACGATTTTTGAACAATATTTAATCACGGGTAGCCAGGACGCTACTCAGCAAAGAAAGGAACTCTGACTATGAGTAATCTGATTGCCGCCTGCGTTGGCGACATGCACGTTTGCCCGATCAAAGGGCACGGATCTTCCCCCATCATGCCAAACGGCTCCAGTATCCTTGTGGAAGGTAAGCCCATTGCCCGAGTGGGCGATGTTACCGGTTGCGGTGCCGTTATTACCCAAGGCTATCCGCTGGCGTTGGCCGACGGCATGCCGGTGGCCTACCTTGGCAGCCCGACTAGTCATGGTGGTTCCATTGTCAGCGGTAACCAACGAGTCATACTGGGGGGCGGCACAACCACAGCGCCTGTCGTGGATTTTGCCATGGCGGGTGCGCTGGATGATAAAGGCCAGCTTACCCCCGCCGCCAAACAGTTGCTGGACAAAGACCCGCAGGAATTTGTTCGCAAGGCCGCCCAGAAAGGTGCGTTGATTGACGAAGGCTTACCGGACGAAGAACCGGAAGATTTCTCCGCTGAAGAAGATCGCCCAAAGGTTCGGGTAGAGGCTGGCATATTTTTCGACGGTACTGGCAACAACAGGGATAACACCCAAGCCTATCAGAGACAGATGGATGAGTGCCTGACGGCCAATGCCGCTGGCGCTATCTCCGAGGATGAGTGCAGTGCCGAATTGTCGCAGATAATGGAGGGTAGTTACCTCAACGCTGAAACCAATGTCTCCAAGCTGGAGCGAATGTATCAGCAGGGTCAATTCCAGAGTGAGGAATGGAAGGAAGCTTACCGTATCTCCACCTATGTTTCCGGTGTAGGCACAACGTCCGGCGAACCAGACGATGGCCCCAGTATGGGATTGGGTCTTGGTGAGCAAGGCATACTCAAGAAAATTGCCGAAGGGTGCGGCGATTTGGCGATTGATATTCGTGACTATGTCAGCGCCCCCATCGACGAATTGATTCTCGACGTTTTCGGTTTCAGCCGTGGCGCGGCTACGGCCCGGCATTTCATCAGCCGGGAAGTTCAGGATGAAAACGGCGCACTGGCCGCCGCGTTCAAACAGCAGGGCATACCCTGGCCGAAGAAGATCACCGTTCGCTTTGTGGGCCTGTTCGATACCGTGGCCGGGGTTGCCGATCTTGGTAACCTTGATTTCTCCGCCCATGATGCAGAAACCGGACGCATCAACGTCAACCTCAGACCGGACGATGCCGAGCGGGTTGTCCAGTTCGCCGCGCGGGATGAGCGTCGTCACAACTTCTCACTGAACAGTCTGCGGGGTGAATCCGGCAACTTGCCCGACCATTTCAGCGAATGGGCGCTACCGGGCGTCCATTCTGATATTGGCGGTGGTTATCCGGATCGCTTTCATGAGCGTGTCGAGGTGCGCCCACCTCTGGTAGTGAGAGGGAAGGACCGCCGCAATCCCGAAGCCAGTTTCGAATTTTCCCGCATGTTGCAGGAGCGGGCGCTGATCAAAACCGAGGGCTGGATCGGGCCACTGAATCCACTCGCCACACTTGAAATTGAACAGGAGCGCCCGCCCGGTTTGCCGGGCGGCGATATTACGCTTCGCCTCTGGCTAAGCCGCGAGGTTCGGGGTGAATATTCCCGTATTCCGCTGTACCTGATGCACAAGTTGGCGACAGATGCGGGTGTGCCTTTCCAATCTATCAACCCAGAAGTGGACGGCCTTTCTCTACCGCAAGAATTAATGACCGTCGCCAGAAATCTCGCCGCCCATGTGTGGCATGGCAGTGAGCTACTGATGACCCCGGAATCCAGAGCGTTACTGAAGCAGCGATACATCCACCATTCCGATCATTACCTGAGACTTGGCCCCCTGTATCCCTTCAAACCCGGCAAGTATGGTCAGCGCACCATTCATCCTAATGAAGGTCAATGGATAGAGGGGCGATACCATGCGTATTAAGTCGCTTGCCATTAGCTTCTGTGTCCTGGTGTTGCTCGGGTGTTCGGATCACAGCGAATCGGAACAACCAAGGTATGGCCCCGACCCTGACTACCGAAGCATCTCCGTTGTCGTGCCTCAGCATTACGATGCATGGGTCGAGACCTTTATTCTGGAATCGGTGTCGGGGGAAATCGGTTGGCGGGCACCCATCGGGATAATCACCTGCTGCTGGGAACACCCCTCTGGTAAGAGCGCGGAGTGGCAGGCGATGCCGGGCCTGATACTCATCAAGTGGTTCTCGTTTGCCGAACAGCAATCTTATCGGGCGTTGATCCAGCTTGAAAATGCCCGTGAGATTGAGGAGGAAATGAAGCAAATCGCTCCCTATGAGCGTTATGGAAAGATTTTTGATGTGCCCCGTTACAACCTTGTATTTGGCCTGGCACCGGGCGGCACGGTGGTTGTCTGGATAATGAATGGGGCGGAAAACGCCATTGAGGTGGGGCGATACGAGGCCACACCGTTTACTAACGAGAAGTCAGATTATTCTCAATGGGTAGATGAATATCTGGAAAAAGAAGGCGAATATCTCCGGGAAAACGGGATCAAACTGGATGGCTGGTAGGTGCATGTCCTGATAGCCTGGGAGTCAGGCACCACATAACCAGTGCAGGCACGGCGACACCCATTACATTGCGCCTTCGGCTCCATTCCATGGGCGCGCATGCTGCAAGCGTTACAGCGACTCAATGGATCTGGAGTTGACAGGGTGAGGTTGCGATCCTTTCCGGCTTTCAATAATATTGCGCACTAAATTGAAAAAGGAGTTTTCAATGATCTACCGTTCCGCACTTTTTTTTCTGCTTTTTTGTATTTCTCTCAATTCCGCCTTAGGCAATGAGGCAATAAAGTTTCAGTACGAGAAAAAAGATTACGGACCAACCTTAATTTTAGCCTCTGGCCTCGTTGGTCGCTTAAATGTTCCGGTTGCTGAATTAGAAGGAGCAAAAATAATTCCAGGCGCCGGCATAACTGTGATGTTCCCCGACCGTTCCTATTTTTCCCTTGAAGTTTTGACAAGCGAAGACTTCGGTTATAAAGGGGTCGACATTCGTAGTTGGCCTTTGTATTTATTTGGCATCAAAGAAAGCGGGCCTGAGCCAGAAAGCTACATATCTGAATTAAAAAAATCTAAGAAGTTTGTTATCGATCTCGATATATCTCCCGAGGAGGTTAGAATTTTCGAAACTTCCAGTGGCACGGGATACTGGGCATTTGGGAAGAAAAAATCATTTATCGTCCTTGTTGACGAAAATAACTCGAATCAAATTTTAGTGGTAAAAATAGAGAGTATTTCGGAAGAAAGGATTGAAAGACTTATAATCAATGGAGTGATTTAAATGTCGTTGTCTAATTCGGAAAAAGAAGATCTGCTCAAAATTATTGAAGTGTTGTTTGGCCATGATTCTGAAATTGCAAGGTTAAAAGACTCGTTCAGCGGGAGAACAGTTGAAGCTGTCGAAGAAGCCCTTGAAACATTAGTTCGGTGCAATGCCAACATGCGTTCCTTGGTTGTAGGCCTGATTGGTGGTGCTGGCCTTTTTGTAAGGGGGTGGCTGCGACGGATTCTTTCAAAATTGAGGAGTGAGCTTGAGTCAAAGCGTATAAAGTTTGACGGATTAGCTTGTAAAGTCGTTATGGCATACAACTGGAGATCAGCGATAATCATTTCGACGCACTAAGCGCAAGTGCTGCGGTCGCTGCAACAAGGCAATCAAATTCGTTCCGGCCTTCGGCCTCCACCGGACGCCCTTGTCAGGGCGCCGTTTATTGCTGGCGTTAGCGAGTAAAGTTCATGCCTCAACACTTCGGAGAACACTGTCAATCTTGTCCATATCGTGATTCGAATCACCTTGACGCGAGTGCTCGTAAAATTAGGCAAACTCCAATTTCCATGGAGGACAACGGCGCTGACGTGCTTCTTATCTTCCAGGCGCCTGGGGTAGAAGAATGGGCGGAGGGTAGACCAGTCTGTAGCACGCATCCCAGTTCAGCTGGTGGTCGATTGGCTCGTGCATGGCAACGTCTAAAGCGAACACGATACGACTACAATATCACTAATACAGTGCAGTGCTTTCCGGGTAAGAGGAGTGAGGCATTTTCAGGGAGGCGGCGTGACAAAAAGCCCCCAAACGACGTGCGTAAGTTCTGCGCTAATTGGTTACAGCTCGACATTGAGGCACGGCCTTATCGCCGAATTGTCGTTTTTGGTACGGAAGCCGGAAAATCAGTAAGAGAACTCGGCTATAGCGGCGACACTCGGTTTATATATGCTGTCCATCCGGCAGGTGGGATATCAAAGGATCAGCTTGAGACCTGTCTACGCTAACAAGTGCAGGTTGTCGGACAGTTACTACGCTGCGCTCCGTACCTGCCGCAACTGCAAGCGTTAGCTCTAAATATGGAAGCAGTATGGATCTAATTTTTAGTTGGATTGAAGGGCTGTCTCCCTTCCAGCAAAGCATTCTCGGTTCTGCGGTTTTCGCCATCAGCTCTTGGCTACTTCAAAAAGTCGTCAAAAAAGCGAAGGCAAGTGGTGCAGCCTTCTCAAAAGCATACTCAGAAATTGATGTGCATAAGCATGTGCTTCACAAAGAATACATTCGCTCAGGCAATATTCAGCTAGCCAGTTATGGAGCGTCAATTGCGATGCTTCTGGCCGCTCGGTGGGTGATGCTTGGCATTCTAATCATGGTTTTCTTTTTTGGTATTAACTCGCTCTTACAGGCAGATTGGCTTTATGTGGCAGCCGCATGGTTTGCTTTCAATTGCATGCTAGAAGCAAGAAATTGGTTAAAGGACTCAAGTAACCCAGAGACCATTTCTCATGTCCCTGGAGAGACTGTTTCAAGAATCTACGAAAATTTGAGGCCCAAGCCCCAAGAGGAATTGGAGAACTCGGAAAAGAGCTAACCAGTGCATTAAATACGTTCCGGGCCTAAAGGCCCTCCACCGGACGGCTTTTTCTCCGCTTCACTGCGTAAAAGCCGCCGTTTATGCAGGCGTTAAATGTCAGATGAAATGACCTCATACAACTACCCAGAGATCATCAAGAGAAAGACTGCTGATCTGTCTAAGATCGTTGGCCTCAAACTAGAAAAGGCATTGGTCAACTACGTCTCGGACGAGATCAATGTTCTTTATTTGAAGGCTGAAGATCGTTGGTTCAGTGCACAACCGGAAATCGGAGGCGAGATACTGGGGTTTCATGAGCGAGAATCCGCGCCGCAGGAAGAGCAAACCTCTGAAGGCACTGGCGTTGTACGTATTTCGCTATTCAATCCTTTCATTGGTAACAGAGTGGTCTCGGCGAGACAGATTGGTGAAGCTTGGAATGGACACGGTTTTGAGCTGAGCTTCTCTGGCATTATGGATCAGACGCTATTGGTTCAGTCCATTCATGCAGGCTCAGAACCAGACAATTTTTCGGACTGTTTGCGCCTGGGTATCGGAAACTATGTGCATTCGGCCGATCGCATTTAACCAGGGGCTCAAGCCGACCGTTACTCCGCTGCGCTCCGTACCGGCGGCTTAGCCCAGGCGTTAGTTGGTAGTGCCTCGGTCGTTCTTGGTGGCTGTGTGCCATAGGCCTTGGCCGCAAACGGGTAACAAAACCGGACGTTTTGGAGCTTTGCCAAGGCCGTCAAATTGGGCATCATGTTGGCAGTTCAACTGATCAACGGTGTGGGTAGTGAATTGGGTGTTCCGGTCGTGGGGCCGTCCGCCGGTAAACGGTTCCTTGCTTACCTGCTAATCTAGTGTTCAGGTTCATTCACCGCATCGTTGGCGGGAATTTTATTCAAAGTGCATAAGCGGATTTTGGTGCAAGGGCAAAGGAGCATGCCATCATGTTAATTGCCAGGGAATGGGCTTCACCGATGCCCCCAACTAACCAGTCGGTCAACCGGACACCAAAAGCCTTCTGCTTTTGGTTCCCTCCGCTCGCGCTCCGGTGCCGGTTACCTCAGCGTTACATGCAATAGGGAAGCTCTATGCCGAGTCCAACCGAAGTTTGTATGAGATTCAGCGCGGAACCGCTCCCTTGCAGCGGTGAGGAAAAGCTTGGAATTGCAGTTGAGACCATTGGTAATCTTCCGATTAACGGTCTCCGGCACAAACCTGAGAATGGCACGTGCGGCTGGTATATATGGTGCGGTGAGAGCATGTCTGAAGATCCCGATTTCTTCAAACCACTTCACGTTTCTCATGTTCGAGAATATTTGCCAGAAATTGAGCAATATTTGTCGCTACCGCCAGGCTTCAGGTTCCTGGTGGCAGGCGATTACGAGGACGTTTGGTATGACCCCGAGATCGTCATGTAACAAGTCATTCCAGTTCGTTCCGGCCCTAATGGGCCTCCACCGGACGCCCTTGTCAGGGCGCCGCTGAATATTGGCGTTAGCAAGGAAGCAGATGAATCTGAATCGCGAAAAGTTTCTTGGGTTTCGGTGCCAAGTTGTCGTGGTTTTCACCGTTTGCTTCTCAGCTTGGATGGCCCTCAATTTTGCGGAAGCATACGCGTGGTATCTACTTGATTTGGAGGTAGGCAGGGAAACAGACCCTTTTCGGTATTTCGGGCGCAGAGACACCCTGTACAACCCAATTAACCTTCTGTTTTTCATTCCCTTCGCTGTTGTTTTGCTTAGCCGGCATGCAGTCTTTTTAAGGTCTATTTGGTTATGTATCGCAGTGATTTTATTGGTTATGAGCTTGATGTTAATAGGAGAAGGCGGCGACCGAAAGGGCTGTAAAACATGCTTTTCTGTTCTGCTCATATATTACATAGTGTTGCCAGTTCCAGCATTGCTGTCTTCGGCTTGGGGTATATTTAGACATTTCTATCAGAGTAGGGCTGGGCGTACTTGCTAACCAGTGCAGGCACGGCGACGCCTACTACATTGCGCCTTCGGCTCCATTTCGTAGGCGCGCATGCTGCAAGCGTTATGTTAAAGGAAGAATATGAGCACCTCCATACACACAGTTGATGCCCGTGGGCATGTCATGCTTGAAACTATGCGCGACTATTTTGGAGCGACACCGGAAGTAATGTTTCGTGAAATACAAGGTATGGTAAATACAACTGTCGAGGTTCTTAAAGATAAAGGCATTAAATACCAAGAGCTTCGGACAGCGTTGGTTCCGAGAACTGATAGATTTGAAGCAGGGTTTATTTTTGACACGCAAGATATCGAGTCAAGCTGGTATGGACTTGAAGTCATGAAACAATTGTTGCCGCTTCTAGATATCAAATCAAACTATAGCGTGCAATGTGGGGATCTAATTGGAGAAGATCAAGAGTTTATATTCTCCACTCTTCAGGAATCACTGATACTTTCGAGAAATTTAGATTTTGCTCACGGAAGCGCTTTGTACTGTGTCTATATCAACAATTTAACTGAATCAGGATTAGATCGTATAAATAAATCGCTTTCTAGTTTCAAGCCATATGTGGGCTATATTCCGTGTACATTTTCATCTAGGGCGAGGATTTACTTATCTACAATACTCGCAAACAGTTTCCTAAAGCACGGTAGTAAGGTGATCATGGGGCATGAGGATGATAGGCCAAATGAAGAAAATGTAAATATGGCTGGTTATCCATTCGAAGATTATGGAATGAAAGTTTATAGCCTTCAATCAATGTATTTTGGCGTATTGCTAAGTTACAAGATCGAAAGGCCTGTATTTAAAGGTTTTGAGTCAGATACCGAGCTTTCTTTGAACGCAATATCTTCTCAGATATTACCAATTGAAGGGTTTAATGTAGAGATTGAGGAGGCAAAGCATGGGTATTTAAAGTCAGACAAGTGCGGCAAGCTTGAAAAGGCTGGAATTGAGGCTTTAAGTAAAGACGAACTCGCCGACCTTGTTCGCTCAAAGGTATCTGAAAGCTATATCTATAATTTGTCTTATTTATCTGAACATGACGTATCAAAGTTTAACGTAATGCTTGAAATCCCAAGATTGAACGGTGGATATCCAACAAGAGTGGTAGCAGCTCTTGAATATAAGCCGAAAGAAAAATTGTTGCGCGTAATTACGATGCACTAAAAACATAACAAACGCGTCAATTAGGACGTGGACTTCCCCCACTTCAGTGGACACGCATCGATAACTCCGCCACAGGAGAAGTACGATGCCGAAAATGATCACGGGGAAGAAGACCCAACGCTATAGCGTCGAGTTCAAAGTCAAAGCGGTGGAATGGAGCTACCAGGCGCACCGGAGCGTAAAAGGCGTAGCGGAAGCGCTGGATATTCACCCATTCATGCTGTCACGCTGGCGAAAGGAATACCGAGAGGGAAAGTTCGCCATGAAACGGGTCAAGAAAGCGCCACCGGGTGCCAAAGAGCTGATGAAGGAGCGGGATGAGATCAATCGCCTGAAACGCCGAGTATCGGAGCTTCAGGAGGAAAACGACATCCTAAAAAAGTTTCAACGTTTTCAGGCCGAGGAACGACGGAAGCGTTCCGATTCGTCTGGAAACACCGGGGAGAACACGGAGTAAAAGCTCTGTGTCGCCACCTGAGCATCTCCCGCTCTGGTTACTACGCTTGGGCAAGCCGGAAGCCCAGCCAGAGAGCCGCCGAGAATGCGGAATTGCTGTTGAAGGTCCGCAGAGTCTACAACGACAGCAAGGGGCGCTACGGCAGTCCCAGGGTGTATCAAGCGCTGCGTCGTGAAGGCGAAGTGGTTGGCGAGAATCGGGTTGCCCGGTTAATGCAGGAATGGGGCATGAAAGCTCGAGTCGTGCGCGTATACCGCCGTATGACAAAGCTCAGGGAGGATTTAAAAGCTCTTCCAAATCATCGACTGGGTGCTGATAAGCCGATTGCTGTCAATCAGCACTGGAGCAGCGATGTCACCTACATCAAGTTGGGAAAGAAGTATGTGTTCCTGGCGGTCGTGCTGGACCTCTACTCACGACGCATCATCAGTTGGCGATTGGGCGAAAACCTGAGTGCAGACTTTGCTAAGGCAACCCTTAGGGAAGCTTTTATATCCCGAAAGCCAGCCCCCGATCTGTTGTTCCACACGGATCGTGGCATCGAATATCGCGCTCACAAGACCCAGGCACTGTTGAATCAGCATCGGGTACGACACAGCATGAACCGACCTGGACAGTGCACGGATAAAGCGGAGGTGGAGTCCTTCTTCAAGACGTTGAAGGGAGAATTGCTGCATGCCACCAGCTTCGTGACAATGCGGCAGTTACGGAAACATATAAGTAACTATATTGAACGCTTTTATAACAGCCTACGGCTGCACAGTAGCCTTGGTTACCGGACTCCGATAGAGTTCGAGGGAATTAACTGATGGGGCGTGTCCATTTTATTGGGGGAAGTCCAACGGCTTAAACGCCGCCGGTGTTTGAGGCGTTATATTTTTCTAGGGAGTTTCCATGGGCCTGTTTAGCTTTTACAAAGGTCGGAAAGTTGGCAGTCCTGCAAAGGTGGAGGCTCTGCAGAAAGGGCCGGTGAGGCAACGAATTGATGTTGTGGAGCTGGCACTAGAAAATGGAGATAAAGGCGTGGGGCTAAAGGTGGTCGCCACGAGCTTTTTATCCTATCAAGCACTGCCGGTTTCGCTGAATAAAGAGCAGGCCGTGGAGCTTGCCCAGCGGATACTTAAGGCTGTGGATGAGGACTAAATATAACCAGTGCAGGCACGGCGACGCCTACTACATTGCGCCTTCGGCTACATTCCGTAGGCGCGCATGCTGCAAGCGTTATGAGAAGGGGCACCATTGATAAACCGTCTTTTATCACGATCTGCTGAACTCGAAAGCAAACTCTTGGAGTTTTTGGCACTTCCTCCTTTCGATGATTCGGAGAGAGTCATGGCGAGCAGGGTCATGTGCAGCATTTCTTTCGAGCATGCCGAAAGTGCAAAGATGCTGATTTCAGCGGGTAATTTAACCTCAGCTACAGGACTTGTCCGTCTTCAATATGAAGCTCTAGTCCGAGCAATGTGGCTCCTCTATGCAGCCTCTGACATCGCTGTTTCAAAGTTAACCAGTGAACTGACACAGGAAGCAGCTGATAGAGCAAATAGGCTTCCAATGCTCAGCGAAATGTTAGAAAAACTGCAGGGTAAGGCTCCCCAAGAGCCGATCAATCTGTTGCTGGAATTCAAAGAGTACTCTTGGAAGCCCCTTAGTTCGTTCATCCACGGCGGTATTCATGCAATCCACCGCCACAGCAAGGGTTATCCACTTCCTTTACTTGAGCAGATGGTGCGCATATCCAATGGTGTGTTAGTAATGGTGGGCATGCTCTTAGTCATATTGCATGGCGGTGGTGAGCAGCGTGGCAAAATGCCACGGATTCAAAGAGAATTTGCGGACTGTTTACCTGATGTTAAGTCGCAAATCTCATAACAAGTGCAGGTTGTCGGACGTGTACTACGCTGCGCTCCGTACCCGCCGCAACTGCAAGCGTTATGTTTCGTCGTCGACAACCAATCGAGTAATTGGATGAATGTAGAAATCATCGGTGATCACGAATTTATCACCTCTGTTCAGGAGCAAGACGGTGTTTGGGTGCTAATGGCAGGCCAAGCGCTTTACGCCTTGCCATCCGAAGATGGTAAAGCTCTGCCTGTTTGGTCGTCGGCGGAGAAGGCTGAAGTATTCGCCCAGAATCTCAACCGAAGCGGATTGTTACCTGTGTTCGTGCCGTTGAATAATTTTTTGGGCGTAGCGTGGCTGGGTTCGTCGAGGCTACAAATCGTCGATGTTTTGGCATCACCTCGGTATGGTCAGGAGTCTCTCACCTACCCAGCTGCGGAGCTCAGTGCCAGACTCAAAACGTAACAAGAGCATCAAATTCGTTCCCGGCCTGGCGGCCGTCCACCGGACGCCCTAGTCGGGCGCCGTTTATGCAGGCGTTAGGAAAGAATATTGACCTTTGACTATATTTTGGAAATTGGCCACGCATCCTTGGGGCCAGTTGTAGCAATTCTCGCCGTTGCAGTCGCCTACGGGCAGTACCGCGTGCAGCGCCAAAAGGCAAAGAGCGACCTTTTTGCACTGCGGTTTGATGTATATCGTCGGACGCTTCGTTACGTCCAAGCAGCACGTTATGACTCATCAATTCCTCCCCAAATATCATCAGAATTTGCTGCTGCATTGCAGGAGGCACAGTTTTTGTTCGATGAGCAGCTATGGACATCGCTCACGAATATACAAGAAAAAGGTGTAGCCATTAGTGTGTCTCTAGAGATGATTCGAAACACACCTCCTGAACAAGAGTTGTCGTATCGCTATACAATCCAGGACTCAAAGAGGTGGATGGCCCAAGCCGAGGGCCAGCTCGCTGGGCTATTCAATAGCTACCTCCGAGTACGGTAACGAACACGCAGTGCCTAACCAACCAATCAAACCGACGCAGCAAGCTGCGCGGGTTATCGAAGCGTTATATTTCAGGGAATATTGCGTGTATCTATCCATAATAATCGGTGTCTTGGTATTACTGGGTCTTGGCGTTCTCGGGATATCTCTGCTTTTCTTTAGGCTAAATAAGTACTTGGGCTATTTTGTGGGCGCGCTTTCAAGCTTGTTAGGCCTCAGTCCCATAGTTAGTTTCGTGATTTATCAGGCTGGCTGGTTTAGCGAAGATGGTAGCCCGGGAGAGGTCGTGGGTGTAGCACTTGTAATGTTGTTTGCTGGGGCAATACTTTCCGGTAGTTTTGTCTTTTGGGGGTATGTGATCTATCGAGCCAACCGAAGCAAAATATAACCAGTTGTTGTAGTGCGTTCCGGGCCTAGCGGCCCTACACCGGACGCCTACTACGCTGCGCTCCGTAGTCGCCGCTAAACAAAAGCGTTATGGCGTTTTACGTACATTTCGTCTACATTTTTCAGGTTATGCCAAGATAGTTGGAAGGCAAAGAACATGGAGGTTTTATCGTGCGCAAGCGCCTCAATCCTGGAGAATGACCATGAAAAAAATAATGCTAAGTTTGGTTCTCATTTTATTCGCGTCGACGGCGTTTGCTCATGGGGGTGGTTGTCGCAAAGACAGTCCTCCCGGGCAATGCTGCCATGCAGGATCAAAGCCCTATCATTGCCACTAAGAGCACTTCTTCTAGCGGAGCTTGACTCGTTGAGCCATAACCATACGGTCAACCGGACATCAAAAGCGTACCGCTTTTGATTCCCTCCGCTGGCGCTCCGGCGCCGGTTACCTAGGCGTTACGTGTAAGGGTGAAGATATGGAAGTTTCCGCCGAAGAAGAAGTAAAACAAATAGAGATGGGTAAGCCGCACGTTGTCATTCTAGGTGCTGGAGCTAGTTACGCGGCCTTTCCAGACGGTGATCGACACGGGCGAAAGCTACCCTTAATGAACAACTTGGTCGAAACGCTAGGTATTGAAGATGTGGTATCGCGTTCAGGGCTATCTTTCACTTCAAATAATTTCGAGGATATTTACTCAGAAATCCACAAATATCCTGAATTGGAAAAGCTGAGAGAAGAACTCGAAGAGGCTGTTTACGAATATTTTCGGGAAATGGAGCTTCCTGACACTCCTACTATCTATGACCACCTCGTTTTGTCTCTTCGAGATAAAGACTTTATAGCAACTTTCAACTGGGACCCGTTTTTGGTTCAAGCGATCCGTAGAAATGGGCAACGGTTTAAAATGCCTCGGGTTTTGTTCCTCCATGGAAACGTTGAAGTGGGGTATTGCCCAAAAGGGCATATGATGGGGGTTAATGGCAATCAATGCCATGAATGTCATGACTTGTTAACTCCCACAAAGCTTCTCTATCCAGTCTCAGAAAAGAATTATCACTTAGATGATTTTATTTCCAAGCAGTGGTCAACGCTGGATGAGCTTCTAAAGCATACGTTCATGGTCAGTATTTTCGGGTATGGAGCTCCAGTGTCTGATGCAAGTGCAATCGATCTGCTGAAAAAGGCATGGGGTAGTGTGGATAGTAGAAACATGGAAGAGATTGAGATCATCGATATTCGCGATGAGGATGACCTTCGCGAGACCTGGTCGCCATTCATTCACACACATCATTACCGAGTCGAGAAGGATTTCTATAGCTCCTGGATCGCAAACCATCCTCGTAGGACAGGAGAGGCCTATATAAACCAATTTCTCAAAGCTCAATTTATTGAAAATAATCCGCTACCTAGAACGGCGCATTTTGAAGAGCTTTGGGATTGGTACGATAGGCTCCAGGCTGCGGAGAATTTACACGTAACCAGTGGGTGAAGCCGACCGGTACTACGCTGCGCTCCGCACCGGCAGCTTACCCAAAGCGTTATGTGGTGCCAACCATGCTACGCTTACGGGTTTTAAACCATGTTTAATCACGGGTAGCCAGGAAGCTACTTTTTACTGAAAGGAACTCTGAACATGAGCAATCTG
Source organism: Marinobacter sp. KMM 10035 (assembly GCF_046537445.1). NCBI lineage: Bacteria > Pseudomonadati > Pseudomonadota > Gammaproteobacteria > Pseudomonadales > Marinobacteraceae > Marinobacter > Marinobacter sp. KMM 10035. The sequence goes on from NZ_JBBVMG010000001.1 coordinate 664,884, forward strand.
ATTGCCGCCTGCGTTGGCGACATGCACGTTTGCCCGATCAAAGGGCACGGCTCTTCCCCCATCATGCCGAACGGCTCCAGCATCCTTGTTGAAGGCAAACCTATTGCTCGGGTGGATGTTACCGGCTGCGGTGCGGTTATTACCCAAGGCTACCCGCTGGCGTTGGCCGACGGTATGCCGGTGGCCTACCTTGGCAGCCCAACCAGCCATGGCGGCTCCATTGTCAGCGGTAATCAGCGAGTCATACTGGGTGTTGCCACAACCACAGCACCGGTAGTCGATTTTGCCATGGCTGGCGCATTGGATGACAAAGGTCAGCTTACCCCCGCCGCCAAGCAGTTGCTGGACAAAGACCCGCAGGAGTTTGTACGCAAAGCCGCTCAGAAAGGTGCGTTGATTGACGAAGGCTTGCCGGACGAAGAACCGGAAGATTCCCCCGCCGAAGAAGATCGCCCCAGGGTTCGGGTAGAAGCTGGCATCTTTTTCGATGGTACAGGTAATAATCGTGGCAACACCCGCGCTTACCAGCAGGAACTTGACGACTGTCTGACGGCCAATGCCGCCGGAGCCATCTCGGAAGAAGAGTGCAGCAGTGAACTGTCGCAGGTGATGGAAGGCAGTTATCTTAATGCCGAAACCAACGTGTCAAAGCTGGAAACGCTTTATTTCAAGGACACCATAGAACAAGACGGTTCTCCTACTTACCGGCTCTCCGTTTATATTTCAGGCGTGGGCACCAAGTTTGGTGAACTGGATGATGGCCAAAGTATGGGCTTGGGGCTGGGAGAGCAAGGCATCCTCAGGAAAATTGAAGATGGTGCCGAGAAGCTCACTCTGGAGGTTGCCAACAGGGTCAATGATCCCGTTGATGAATTGATCATCGATGTGTTCGGTTTTAGCAGGGGCGCGGCAACGGCACGGCATTTTGTCAGCCGGGAAGTGTTTGACACAACGGGCTCCCTGTACGGCGAATACAAAGGGGCATTGGTCAAAGCGTTCGAGCGGGAAGGCATCCCATGGCCTGAGAAGGTAACGGTTCGTTTTCTGGGTTTATTTGACACCGTGGCTGGAGTTGCCGATGTGGGCAATCTCGATTTTTCCGCTCACGATGCGGAAACGGGACGTATCAACGTCAATGTAAAACCGGAGCATGTCCAGCGGGCCGTCCAGTTTGTTGCGAGAGATGAGCGCCGGCACAACTTCTCGTTAAACAGCCTGCGAAGTGAATCGGGCAATTTGCCCGGGAATTTTAGCGAATGGGTTTTGCCTGGTGCGCATTCCGACATTGGCGGAGGATATCCAGAACAATTCCATGAGCGAATTGAAGTGCGTCCGCCGTTAGTGATCACGGGCAAGGATCGTCGAAATCCAGAGGCCAGTTTTGAGTTCTCTCGCATGTTGCAGGAACGAGCCCTGATCAAGGCCGAGGGCTGGATCGGTTCCCTCAATCCATTGGCCAGCTTGGACATCGAACAAAAGCGCCTGCCCATGCTGCCCACTCAGCCGAGTCTGAGCGGAAATGACGTCGCTCTGCACCTATGGCTGGACCGAGAAGTTCGGGGAGAATACTCCAGAATTCCTCTGTACCTGATTCACAAGCTGGCTCTCGATGCCGGAGTGCCTTTTGATCAAATTGATCCGACAGATGCTTCTTATTCTCTACCTCAAGAACTTGTAACTGTTGCCAGAAACCTTGCCGCTCACGTCTGGCACGGCCAAGACTTGCGGCTGTCTCCTGAATCCAAAGCGCTGCTCAAGCAACGGTACATTCATCATTCTGATCATTATTTGGAAATGGGGCCGCTTTACCCGTTCAGGCCTGCAAAAAATGGCCGGCGGGCTGTTTACCCGAATAAAACCAGTGAATAAATGGAGACTTCTATGAGTATCAAGCGTTGGATGATCAGTCTCTGTATTCTGGCACTGGTTGGGTGTTCGGAACCAACGGAATCAGAGGGGCCAAGGCACGGCCCCAACAGCACATATCGCAACATCAATGTCGTAGCACCGAAACACTACGATGTTTGGGTGGATAAGTTCTTTGTTGAATCCTTGTCCGAGGACATTGGCTGGCGGGCGCCTATTGGGATTGTATCCTGTTGCTGGAAAAAACCACACGGGGCTTCGGCTGAATGGCAAACGATGCCGGAAGTCTTCCTTATCCGCTGGTTTTCGTTTGCAGAGCAAGAATCCTATGAGGCCCTGATCCGACTGGAAAACCCGGACGAGATCGAAGAAAAGATGAAGGAAGTTGCCGCATTCGAGCGCTTTGGCGAGATGGTGGAACGCCCGCGATACAACCTTGTTCTTGGCTTGGCACCAGGCGGAACGGTGGTTGCTTGGATCATGAACCGGGGTGAGAATGCCATTGAAGTTGGGCGTTTCAAGGCCAAGCCGTATGATCACGAAAAGAAGGGAGAGGACTACACAGTTCGTACCAAGAGTTACCTTGAAAGGCAGGGGGATTACTTGGAAAAACATGGAATTCGATATGAAGGTTGGTAGCTTGGGAGTAGGCAACCACATAACCAGGCCATGCACCGGATGCCAAACCCTCCGCTTCGCTACGGTTTTGCCACCGGTGATGGCGGGCGTTATGTGGTGCCAACCATGTTAATATCGCGGGTTTTGAACAAGGTTTAACCACAGGTAGCCAGGAAGCTACTTTTTACTGAAAGGAACTCTTACCATGAGCAATCTGATTGCCGCCTGCGTTGGCGACATGCACGTTTGCCCGGTCAAAGGGCACGGCTCTTCCCCCATCATGCCGAACGGCTCCAGCATCCTCGTTGAAGGCAAACCGATTGCCCGAGTGGGTGATGTCACCGGTTGCGGCGCTGTCATTACCCAGGGCTATCCATTGGCGTTGGCCGATGGTATGCCTGTGGCGTACCTTGGCAGCCCGACCAGTCATGGTGGTTCCATTGTCAGTGGTAATCAGCGAATAATACTTGGCGTTGCCACCACCACCGCACCGGTTGTGGACTTCGCCATGGCTGGCGCACTGGATGATAAAGGCCAGCTTACCCCTGCCGCCAAAGAGCTGCTGGACAAAGACCCACAGGAATTTGTTCGCAAGGCTGCCCAGAAAGGTGCCTTGATTGATGAGGGTCTACCAGAGCAGTCACAGGATCATGCCTCCGAAGAAGAGGAGCGTTCTAAAGTCCGGGTAGAGGCTGGCATCTTTTTCGATGGCACTGGCAATAATCGCGATAATACCCAAAGCTATCAGCGGCAGATGGATGAATGCCTCACAGCTAATGCAGCCGGGGCCATCTCCGAAGACGAGTGCAGTGCCGAACTGTCGCAGGTGATGGAAGGCAGTTATCTCAATGCGGAAACCAATGTCTCCAAACTGGAAAACCTTTACCAGCGTGAAGGAGGCCAAAGTGAGACCGGCGAAAGGGTCTACCGGCTATCAACTTATGTATCGGGAGTTGGGACTAAGTCCGGCGAGCCCGACGACGGTCCGAGTATGGGGCTTGGATTGGGCGAACAAGGCATACTGAAGAAAATCGAAGAAGGCAGCAATGATTTAGCCGTTAGTTTCAAACGTGCTGTGGACGCGTCGGTTGACGAGCTAATACTTGACGTTTTTGGCTTTAGCCGTGGCGCGGCCACCGCCCGGCATTTTGTTAGCCGGGAGGTGCGGGATACAACGGGCTCCTTATACGGTGAATACAAAGGGGCTTTAGTCAGAGCATTTGAGCGGCAGGGCATCCCATGGCCCAAGAAAGTTACCGTTCGCTTTGTCGGCCTTTTCGATACTGTTGCAGGGATTGCCGATATCGGCAATCTCGACTTATCTGCTCATGATGCAGAAACCGGCCGTATCAACGTCAACCTACGGCCGAAGGATGCCGAACGGGTCGTTCAGTTTGCCGCACGGGATGAGCGCCGCCACAACTTCTCACTCAACAGCCTCCGGAGTGAGTCCGGCAACTTGCCGGACCACTTCAGCGAATGGGTGCTTCCGGGTGTTCACTCCGATATTGGCGGCGGTTATCCGGATCGCTATCGAGAACGGGTTGAAGTTCGTCCGCCCTTGGTTGTCAAAGGAAAGGATCGTCGGAATCCCGAAGCCAGTTTTGAATTCTCCCGTATGTTGCAGGAACGTGCGCTGATCAAAAACGAGGGTTGGATTGGGCCACTGAACCCACTCGCCACACTTGAGATTGAACAGGAACGCCCACCCGGCTTGCCCGGCGGTGACATAACACTTCGCCTTTGGTTGGACCGCGAAGTTCGCGGTGAATACTCCCGTATTCCGCTGTATCTGATGCACAAGTTGGCGGTGGATGCTGGTGTGCCATTCGATCCTATACCCACGGAAAATCCTCAGCTGGTTTTGCCGCCGGAACTTATGACTATCGCCAGAAACCTCGCAGCTCATGTCTGGCATGGCGGCCCGCTACTGCTGAGCCCAGAATCCAAAGCGTTGCTAAAACAACGATATATTCACCATTCCGATCATTACCTGAAGCTTGGCCCGTTGTACCCGTTCAAGCCCGGCAAGTATGGCCGCCGAACCGTCCATCCGAATAAGGGGCAATGGTCAGAGGGGGAATATCATGAGTATTAAGACGCTTGCTATTAGCTTCTGTGTCCTCGCGCTGCTGGGGTGTTCGGATCAGAGTGAGTCGGAAGTGACTGCGTATGGCCCCAATTCTAATTATCGGAGTATCGGGGTAGTTGCCCCGGAACACTACGATGTCTGGGTGGATAAATTTTTTATCGAGTCGCTGTCAGAAGATATCGGGTGGCGTCGTCCCTTTGGGATCGTCACTTGTTGCTGGAAAAGCCCTCCGCTATCACGCGCAGAGTGGCAGACAACCCCCGAGTTGTTCCTTATTCGATGGTTTTCGTTCGCGGAGCAACAATCCTATGAGGCTGTTATCAGATTGGAAAACGCCGCTGAAATTGTGGAAAAGATGAAAGAGCCGGCACCGTATGAAAGATATGGTAAAACAATGCTTGAGCCTAGAGACACATTAGTTCTTGGCCTGGCACCGGGAGGAACGGTGGTCCTCTGGATCATGAATGTTGGGAAAAATGCAATTGAGGTGGGGCGCTATTCGGCTCGAAAAATAGAAACACACCCCGAGCATTACCGTGAGATCACCGAACGATATAAACGCGACAGTCAGGAGTATATATATGAGCACGGTATACCAGTGGATGACTGGTAGCTGTCGTGATTAGAAATTGGGAGCAAGTCACCACATAACCAAGCCATGCACCGGATGCCAAACCCTCCGCTTCGCTACGGTTTTGTCACCGGTGATGGCGGGCGTTATGTGGTGCCAACCATGTTAATATCGCGGGTTTTGAACAAGGTTTAACCACAGGTAGCCAGGAAGCTACTTTATACTGAAAGGAACTCTTACCATGAGCAATCTGATTGCCGCCTGCGTTGGCGACATGCACGTTTGCCCGATCAAAGGGCACGGCTCTTCCCCCATCATGCCGAACGGCTCCAGCATCCTCGTTGAAGGCAAACCGATTGCCCGAGTGGGTGATGTCACCGGTTGCGGCGCTGTCATTACCCAGGGCTATCCATTGGCGTTGGCCGATGGTATGCCTGTGGCGTACCTTGGCAGCCCTACCAGTCATGGTGGTTCCATTGTCAGTGGTAATCAGCGAGTAATACTTGGCGTTGCCACCACCACCGCACCGGTTGTGGACTTCGCCATGGCTGGCGCACTGGATGACAAAGGCCAGCTTACTCCTGCCGCTAAAGAATTGCTGGACACAGATCCACAAGAGTTTGTACGCAAAGCTGCTCAGAAAGGCGCATTGATCGACGAAGGTGTTTCTGACGAATCGCCAGAGGATTCGCCCGAAGAAGAGAACCTCCCCAAGGTCCGGGTAGAGGCTGGCATCTTTTTCGATGGCACTGGCAATAATCGCGATAATACCCAAAGCTATCAGCGGCAGATGGATGAATGCCTCACAGCTAATGCAGCCGGGGCCATCTCCGAAGACGAGTGCAGTGCCGAACTGTCGCAGGTGATGGAAGGCAGTTATCTCAATGCGGAAACCAATGTCTCCAAGCTGGAAACGCTTTATTTCAAGGACACCATAGAACAAGACGGTACCCCAACTCACCGGCTGTCTGTTTATGTTTCGGGAGTGGGTACCAAGTTCGGTGAGCCCGACGATGGTTTGAGTATGGGGTTAGGTCTTGGGGAACAGGGCATCCTCAGAAAAGTTGAGGAGGGGGCCGCAGACTTCGTATTACAACTTAGTCGCTCTGTTTACGAGCCACTAGATGAGCTGGTTCTGGATGTCTTTGGTTTTAGTCGGGGCGCGGCAACAGCACGGCATTTTGTCAGCCGAGAAGTATACGACACCACGGGCTCTTTATACGGTGAGTACAAAGGTGCGCTGGTCAGAGCGTTCGAGCGAGAGGATATCCCATGGCCTAAGAAAGTGACAGTTCGGTTCCTGGGGTTATTCGACACCGTTGCCGGCGTTGCCGATGTCGGCAATCTGGATTTTTCCGCTCACGACGGAAAAACGGGGCGCATCAACGTCAACGTAAAACCGGAGCATGTTCAGCGGGCCGTCCAGTTTGTTGCGCGGGATGAGCGCCGGCACAACTTTTCGTTAAACAGCCTGAGAAGTGAGTCAGGCACTTTGCCAGAAAATTTCAGTGAGTGGGTTCTGCCGGGCGTTCACTCGGATATTGGAGGGGGATATCCAGACAGCTTTCAGGAGCGAATTGAAGTTCGCCCTCCGGAAGTCATCACGGGTAAAGACCGTCGGAATCCAGAGGCCAGCTTTGAGTTTTCCCGTATGCTGCAACAACGATCCCTGATCAAGGCTGAGGGCTGGATCGGATCGCACAATCCATTGGCCAGCCTGGACATCGAACAAAAGCGCCTTCCCATGCTTCCCACCCAGCCGAGCCTGAGCGGAAATAAGGTCGCTTTGCACCTTTGGCTTGATCGGAAGGTTCGGGGCGAATACTCCAGAATTCCCCTGTACCTGATTCACAAGCTGGCTCTCGATGCCGGTGTGCCTTTCCAGTCCATTAACCCTGATGTAAAAGGCTTTTCAATACCACAAGAACTTGTAACCGTTGCCAGGAACATTGCTGCTCACGTCTGGCACGGTCAAGAGTTGCTGCTTTCACCCGAGTCAAAAGCTCTACTCAAACAACGATACATTCATCATTCCGATCATTATCTGGAAATGGGGCCGCTTTACCCGTTCAGGCCTGCGAAAAATGGCCGTCGGGCTGTTCACCCGAATAAAAGCGAGTGAATAAATGGAGACTTCTATGAGTATCAAGGGTTGGGTGGTCAGTCTCTGTATTCTGATACTAGTCGGGTGTTCCGAACCAACGGAATCAGAAGGACAAAAATATGGTCCCAATGGAACCCACCGAAGTATCGGCGTGGTGGCACCGAAACACTACGATGTCTGGGTAGATAAGTTTTTCGTTGAATCCTTGTCTGAGGACATTGGGTGGCGGGCACCTATTGGTATCGTGTCCTGTTGCTGGGACAAACCCTTTGGGGCAATGGCGGATTGGCAAACCATGCCAGAGGTTTTTTTAATTCGTTGGTTCTCGTTCGCGGAGCAGCAATCCTATGAGGCTTTGATCCGGCTGGAAAACCCGGATGAAATCGAGGAGAAAATGAAGGAGACTGCCTCTTTTGAAGCCTATGGCAAGATAGTAGAGCGTCCGCGAGACGTTTTGGTTCTTGGCTTGGCCCCAGGGGGAACGGTTGTAGTATGGATTATGAACCGGCATGAGAATGCTATCGAAGTTGGTCGCTTTAAAGCCAAACCATATGATAACCAAGAATCAGATTATACTCAGTGGGTAAATGAGTATCTCGAGAGGGAAGGCGACTACCTCAAAGAGAACGGTGTGAAGCTAGATGGCTGGTAAGGTTGTAGGCCCGAAACCGTAGGAGTAAGTCACCACATAACCACGCCATGCACCGGATGCCAAACCCTCCGCTTCGCTGCGATTTTGTCACCGGTGATGGCAGGCGTTAACTTTTAATCACACTAAATGGATTAACCATGATCAAACATCAATACAAACTATTGCTAGTAGCAATATTCTTATTTTCGTCGTCTTTAAGCTATGCTGATGTTTCCGATGAATCAATAAATAAATTGTTGGACTTGTCAGGCTTAGCAATGCAAGTCGATCAATTTCCAGGCTTGATCAATGCAGGCATGGAGCAAGCTAAACAACAAGGCACTCCAATCCCTGATGCTCAATATCGTTCAATGGTAAACAGTGCAGATGAATCGATTGTACCCTCAGAAATCATTGAGGGAATCAGGATCTCTTTAAAAAAAATCGATTAATGAAAAAGAGGCAAAGAAACTATTGGCTTGGTATGAGTCTGATTTAGGGAGAGAGATTACACGCGCTGAAGAAAGTGCATCTACCCCTGAAGCATACCAAAAGATGATGCAATCGGCACAATCTCTATTGGAAAATTCAGAGCGAGTCGAATTTGCCAACAGACTTGATGTATTAATGGGTGCAACTGAGATGACAATGGGTATACAAGAACATACTGGTATTGCAGTTTACTCAGCAATCATGACTGCAATGCAGCCAGACGCACCATTAAATATAGAACCATTTAAAGCTCAAATGGACGCTGCAAGCGAGCAAACACGTGCAGCAATAAAGCAAATGGTTACTATTTCTTTTTTATATTCATATAGAAATATTGAAACGAACAATTTGAAAAAATATGGAAAATTTCTAAATGATGCTACGACACTGAAATTTAATAAAACCATCATGGATAGCATGAATAGTGGGCTTGAATCTTCAGTATCAAAATGGGCTGATTTATTAGCCAAAATATTTAAAAATAAGAAGCAACAAAGTTAACAAGTTGCTGCACACGGATTCCGCAAACTGTCCCGATTTTTGCAGAGTAAAAGTACGGGCCAATTTTCTCCACCGGTGAGCAAGGCGTTATGTTCTAGCGAGGACTGCATGAGCATCAAGAAATCATTATATTATGGTAAAACTCGCCGCAAAGTAGACGAGCTTTGGTTCGAGATGTCAGTCATTAATAAATTATGTTCTGATCACTACACAATTGAAGCTGAGATAACGGGCTTTCCAGAAATTCATAATCGCAGCATGACGCGCTGCGTAGAGATTGAAGAAAGAGAGAAGAACGAAACTAACCCAGCATACCCAAGCATTAAAAAAACCATTGAGGCATGGTCTGATTTTGATGTGTTAGTCAATGCAATGGCTTACTTTAGGCAGCACCTCCGTGCATATATTGAGGCACACCCAAAGATAAAGTTGTATGAAAAAATTGAAGGCGATCTGGAAGCCCTCGAAATAGACGATATTTTCTGGACTCATGACTGTGTTCCAGATTAAAAACATAACAAGGCCATGAAGGTTGTTCTGGACTTCCCCCACTTCAGTAGACACGCATCGGGGGAAGTGCAAGTCCAAAGTCCAAATTCAAGGAAGCATCGTGCAAGAATCGCGAAAGCTGATAGATTATCTGATAGAGAGACCGAAGCCGAGAGGCATAGACGTGCTCTGTGGCCTGAAGCATTTCGCGATCATAACTTATGCTGTTCCAGCGGAGAGGTTCAAAGGGATATTCCCTGACCGATTTCAACTAGATGTAGTAGAAGTGGACGGTCAAGATATGGGGTTAATATCAGTAGTCCCCTTTATTGATGTCGATTTCACTTCAGCTGTGTTCCCGTTCCCAAAATTTACTATGGGGCAGACAAACTATCGTATTTATATTATTGATACTGCGACTAGTGAACGTTGCGTATGGTTCCTTGGCACAACGCTTGATTCGTGGGCTTTAGCGGTCCCCAGATATCTATGGAATTTGCCGTGGCATGCCGGAAGCGTACATTTCGATTGTTGCTTTAATGACTCAACCGGGTTGTATGAAAAGTACCGCATGGAAACATCATCCAGTTGGGCCGAAGCTTCAGTTGAACTGGTTCAATCAGAATCCGACGAGTTTCAATTTCCTGGTTTTCCTGATGTTGAGTCGGCATTGGTTTATCTCACACACCCGCTTGCCGGTTTCTATTATCGAAGAGACAACAAGCTAGGTACATATCGGGTGTGGCACAAAGAGCTTAAAGCTAAGCCAGCTAAACTAAAGTCGGCTAACTTCAAGCTTTTGTCTGATCTGGGCATCGTTGAAGCAGAAGAGCAAAGCGCTCCTTATAGCGTTTTAATAGAGCCAATAAATGAATTTACCATCTACCTGCCACCTACCGTTGTCGGGTAAGAATTTAACAAGCTCGCCGCTTTTGGTTCCCTTCGCTGGTGCTACGGTGCCGGCTACCTAAGCGCTATCCAGGAAAAAAATTGAGTCTATCTATATCCTATATTGTTGAAGACGCGGGGTGGGCCAAAATAGCTATTTCTGATGGTGATGGAGAGATAGCGCGCGACGTGTCTTGCTTGCATGACAGCCTTCGGGATCTGGCGGAGCTTGCAATAGATATGAGCTCTGGGGCTCGAGCTGCGAAAGCGACGTTCATGAATGAGCCTGGGGAGCTGCAGTTGGTGCTGGCCGCCCATGAAATCTTCGCATTGTCTGGCGTGCCAATATAATCTATAACATTTGGAATAATTGAATGAAAGTTCTAGTTTGGATTGGAATTGCATTTTTAGTTATATTTATAGTTTGTGCTGTTGTATTTGCTGCTTTTTCATTTTATGTGAGTAATCCAGGTACATATAACGCTATCGCTTATGACAGTAAAGTCAGTAATCAATATTACATGCGCGACAACAAAGTAATTTATGTTATGGATGGCAACTTCTTTCAAATTGGGGGTGCAGAAATTGAGGGAGCGGATCCTGACACTTTTGAGGTGGTTGATCAGTCCTACGCAAAGGACATAAATAATGTCTATTACGACGGAAAACCTGTTGCAGGGGCTAACCCAAGCTCAGTAGAGTTTGTTGAATCAGAATTTGAAAAAAACAGTGCTAATTCAGGCTACCTTATTAGTAATGGTAAAGTTTTCTGCTATGGAGAGGTCATTGATGAAGCCGATCCAGCGTCTTTCTCTTACCTTATTGGCTCATACGCCATGGATAAGAATTACATATATTATTACATCGACATAAAAATCCCACGTAAAGTGACCCCTGCGGTAATTTCTGATGCTAACGATAGATACATCAGGCATGGTGAACAAGTACTTTATAATGGTGAGGTTATTAGTGATGAAGCTGGCAGCTTCAAACCTATCAACGACGAATATGCGAAGGACGATTTTCGTGTTTATTCTCATGGGAAAGTAGTTGACGGCATGGTACCTGAAGGCTTCACGGTTATTTCTCCATATTACAGGAAAGATAAACATCAAGCTTATTACTTTAATTTACCTATTCCGGGAAGCGATCCGAAGACCTTTAAAGTACTCAATGATGCCGTTTCAAAAGATAGAAAACATATATATTACAACGGGAGTATCGTTGAAAATAAAAAGCCATCGGAGATAAGTCGCTCCGACGCAGATGAACTGCAAAAGCTATGGATGTGGAGATCACTCCATCTAGACGAGAAATTGGTAATTCTCGTTCCGAGTGATGATGTTGAAGACATTACTAACGACTACTATACCTATAACAACGACGTCTATTCGAGGACTGAAAAGCTGGCAGGCGTTAAGCCTGAAGATGTTGTTGTTCTGGATCAGAGTGAAAAAGCATTTACCCGCATAGGAAAACAAGTTTTTTACTACGGCACAGCTATTCCTGGTGCAGATCCAGAGACCTTCACTGTTGTTGCAGACCGCTTTTCAAAAGACGCCAACCATGTGTTTTGGGCTGAGCACAGAGTTCTAGACGCACATCCATCAACTTTTGAATATAAAACTAATTTATATGCAGTTGAAGATGATGAGGGTGGGTATAACTTAAAAATAGGTGAATATTAGTCTAGAGTTTGATGGTTTTTATCTGCGTTTATTTATGCCCTGGCTAATTTTTAATACTGTATTATTTTTCCATTAAAACTTGGAGGAACATTATCACTGTTTCATTGCACCGTTTGTACTCCTTTCGTCGTTGCCCTTACGCCATGCGCGCCCGGCTCGGAATCCTGTTTGCCGAAATGAAGGTGGAGCTGCGCGAGATAGTGCTGAAAAACAAGCCAGCGCAGATGTTGGCGATCAGCCCTAAAGGTACGGTTCCTGTTCTGGAGTTGGCAGCAGATAACAGCTCTACCCGGCCGGTTATCGAGGAGAGTCGGGAAATACTCGAATGGGCTCTGCAACAGAGTGATCCCCAAGGTTTGCTAGGCACCGAATTGGTCAGCGCTAACGCCCTGATCGACCGTAACGATAATGAATTCAAGCATTGGTTAGACCGCTATAAATACGCCGATCGCCACCCGGAATTGAGCCAGCTGGAATACCAGCAGCAGGGCGAGGTGTTTTTGCAGGCGTTAGAGAAGCTGCTCACCGAGAACACCTATCTGTTTGGGGATAGCATCAGCGTCGCAGATGTGGGCATCATGCCCTTTGTACGCCAGTTCGCCCATGTAGACCGGGACGTTTTTTACAGTCTGCCTTATCCGAATCTTCAGCGATGGCTGAAGAGCTGGCTGGAACACCCGGTATTCCTGCAGGCCATGGTCAAGTTTCAGCCCTGGCAGGAAGGCGATGAATTAGTGATATTTCCAAGCGACACCCCCAAAGGAGGATAAGCGTAAGATGAATACAGCCCCAGAATCCTATCCCATCGGAACCCCCGGCACGCCTTGGGGCGATGAGGAACGCGCCGAGTGGTTGTCCCGGCAGAGCCATCAACGCAGCTATGAAGCTGAGGTGTTGAGTGTAATCGAAGGCCTGGGCTCCCGCTTCGATTTGGAGGAGTATGGCCGCCTGAACTATGGCTCTGAGACATATCCCCTGATGGCGATCCGAAGCCGCGACTGGCGTGACAATTTGCCGGTTGTCCTGATTACCGGCGGGGTACATGGCTATGAAACCAGCGGTGTGCATGGCGCGCTGCAGTTTGTGGATCAGCACGGGGAAGATTACGCGGGCCGCATCAACTTGCTGGTCGCCCCTTGTGTTAGCCCTTGGGCATATGAGCGTATCCACCGCTGGAACGCAGATGCCATCGACCCGAACCGCTCCTTCCACCAAAACAGCGCAGCGGGGGAGTCGGCGGCACTTATGCAGCTGATAGAGCCGATCCGCGACCGTGTGGTACTGCACATGGATCTGCACGAGACGACCGATTCTGATGAAAGCGAGTTTCGCCCTGCGTTAGCAGCCCGGGATGGCAAGCCGTTCGAGCCGGGTGAGATTCCCGATGGCTTCTATCTGGTTGATGACAGCGAGAATCCGCAGCCAGAATTCCAGCAGGCGTTGATCGCGGCGGTGGAGCAGGTTACTCATATTGCTCCGGCTGATGCCAAAGGCGAGATATTCGGTTCGCCAGTGGTTGCCCGAGGCGTTATTCAGTACCCGCTTTCGCAGCTGGGTTTGTGCGCCAGTATCACCAGTGCACCCTACAAAACCACCACCGAAGTTTATCCCGACAGTGCCAGTGTGACGCCTGAGCAATGCAATGCCGCGCAGGTAGCAGCTGTGTGTGCGGGGATTGATTACGCGCTGGCTTCCAGTGATCACAAGTCGAAAGGCTAGGAACTGATGCGAGTTTCTGAAGTTTTCCTGGTGTTCTTGAAGCTCGGCCTGACGTCTTTCGGTGGGCCAGTCGCACACTTGGGTTACTTCAGAACGGAGATAGTTGAGCGTCGCCGCTGGCTGAGTGATGAGCAATTCGGGCAATTGCTTGCCATTAGCCAGTTCCTGCCGGGCCCGGCCAGCAGCCAGCTAGGGTTTGCGCTTGGTTTGCTTCGTGCCGGCTCGTTGGGCGCGCTTGCGGCCTTTGTTGCGTTTACCTTGCCGTCGGCGCTTCTGCTTGTGGCTTTTGCAGCTGCGTTGCCTTTGCTCTCCGGTGCTGTCGGAGGGGCCGCAATTCACGGTTTAAAGCTTGTAGCCTGTGCGGTGGTTGCCGATGCCGTTTTAGGCATGTCCAAGAAGTTGTGCCCCGATATGCCCAGAAGGGCTATTGCCGTGTTGTCAGCGGCAGCGTTACTGGTTGCCTCTTCGGCATTTTCCCAGCTTGCCGTGGTCATGATCGCTGGTGTTGTTGGTGTGTTTTTTCTCCGTGGAGTATCCGCACCAAAGAGTGAGAGTGGGTTTTTGATTTCCTACGGCCCTCGCACCGGCGGGGTTCTGCTGTTGATTTTTGCCGGGCTGCTGTTTGGCTTACCATTTATTGCAACGGGCGATCCGGATTTTGCTTCAGTTGCAGAGGCGTTCTATCGGGCGGGTGCACTGGTGTTCGGCGGTGGGCATGTTGTACTGCCTCTGCTTCAGGATTCGGTTGTATCAACGGCCTGGGTTGCACCCGAGCAATTTCTGGCTGGCTACGGTGCCGCCCAGGCGGTTCCCGGGCCCATGTTCTCCTTCTCGGCCTACCTGGGTGCTGTTATTTCACCTGAGGAGAACACCTACCTTATGGCCGCTACGGCGTTGGTCTTCATGTTTCTTCCCGGGTTTCTTTTGATGGCTGGAGTTCTGCCTTTCTGGAGTGCTGTCTCAAGCAATCCGACCGCAGGCCGAGCCATTGCCGGAGTCAACGCAGCGGTTGTTGGCCTCTTGGCAGCAGCCCTTTATAACCCTATCTTTACTAGTGGAATAACCAGCCTGGCAGACTTGGCCATTGCGGTGGTCGCATTCGCCCTGCTTGTTGTGTGGCGAGTATCCCCGCTCATGGTGGTGCTTTGGTGCGTGATCGCAAGTGTCTCGCAGTTATGGCTTTTTACTTGAGGCGTTCACTCTATCCCGTGGCATAGCAGGTTATTATGGAATTGGATTTGAATGGGATGAAGCTATGAAAGAACCTAAGCCCGGCGATACAGAATCAGCCTTATCTGCTTTTAGCAGTATCAGCGCAATTTCACCTTTGCTGCTCACCGAAATATTTCATAGTTTTGAGGATGCTGTTGTCGTTACCGACACTGGCCGACGCATGGTTTATGTGAACGCTGCGACAGAACAACTGTTTGGCTATACAAGAGACGAGCTGTACGGCCAGGAAACGAAAATACTTTACGCCGATGACAGTGATTTTTTGGAGCAGGGCCAAAAGCGCTTTAACGTAGCGAGCAGGTTAGCGGCGGAGAACTACAGGGTTGTGTATCGCCGGTCGGATGGGGAGGCTTTTCTTGGTGTGACTACGGGTGCAACCATGCGCTCCGCTGAAGGTGAAGTCGTTGGGTTTATGGGCATTGTTCGCCCGGCTCGGTCGGCGGAGCAATCGTTGGATGCCCTCCAGAAGATTCACAACATTACGTCTGATGTGGCGATGTCTCACGATCAGAAAATAGAATCGCTGTTGCGTGCGGGTCTTGACCATTTTGGTTTGGACATCGCCATACTGTCACGCATTTCAGGAAACGATTATACGGTTGAAGCCTGCGTTGATCTGAAAGGCGAGCTGGAGCCATCAACCAGGTTTGATGTATCAGGCACTTATTGTGTTCACACATTGAGTGAGAATAAGACGGTGGGTTTTCATTTTGCGGGCAAAAGTGACATTCAGAATCATCCCTGCTACCAAAATTTCAAACTGGAATCCTATATAGGAACCCCCATAAGACTGAGAGGGGAGCTGTACGGTACCATCAATTTTTCAAGTCCCTTCCCGGTTGAGCCCTTTTGCAAGGATGACTATATCCTTATGGAGCTGCTCTCCGACACCGTTAGCTATCTACTGTATACGAAGATGACTGAGGAAAAATTGGAGGCTTTGGCCAGAGTGGATGAGCTAACTGGCTTGCCAAACCGCCGTGCAACATTGGAACGCTTGAGCGACTCGGTAGATCAATCAAACCGGTTCGCTACAAACTTGGTGGTTCTTGCAGTGGATGTTGATCATTTCAAAAACATCAATGACAAGTGGGGGCACGCAGCAGGCGATCGAGCATTGGCCGGCTTTGCTCGAGTGGCTTCAGGCATAGGTCGTAAAACAGATTTCTGCGGCCGGGTTGGAGGAGAGGAGTTTGTCTTTGTACTTCCTGGGTCGAATCTGGAGGCGGGCGAGGCGCTTGGAAACGGGCTGCGGGAACGTTTAGCGGCCGAGCCGATTGATATTGGCAACGGAGAGTTTATTACCCTGACTGTGAGCGGGGGGCTCGCCATGCTCGAGAAGGATGAAGCTGTTGAAAGTATATTGGCCCGCGCTGACGAGGCTATGTATAAAGCCAAGCGGCAAGGTAGGGATCGTGTATGTTGGTGATCAGCTGAGCCCGGGTTGAAGCTTGGCACTGACCTTGAGTAATTCTTCCAAAACCTGATTCTGACTTTTATGTTCACCTTGGATAACCACATCGGCATAGCGGGTATATAACTCATACCGCTCTGCAAACAAGTCTTCCAATGATTGGTCCGGGCGCTTTGAAATGCCCCGCAGGCTGAAGTCGCCGATGCGCTGGCGCACCGCTGCGAGTGAGATGTCCAGGAATACGACAATGCTGTTTTTCTTGAGGTGCCGCATTGCTCGGTCGCTGTATACGGCGCTGCCGCCGGTCGCAATAACTTGGCCACTCACATCCAGATTGCACAACACGTGCTCTTCTATACTGCGCAAAGCCTTGTAGCCTTCGCCATCAACAATGGCCTGCAACGTTTTGCCAGAATGGGATTGAATCAGCAGATCTGTATCCACAAACCCCAAGGCCGCCATCTTGGCCAGGAGAACGCCGAGGGTACTTTTGCCCGAGCCGGGCATTCCTATCAAAACAACATTATTCAATGGCAAAAGCACAGTAAACCTTATCAGCTCATAGGTTGGCGGCTTGAGGGTAAACACACATTCGGGTTGACCCCAAGCCTGCTGGATTAGTTCCCTAGAACATTGGTATCACTTTTCTTGGATTTTTTGGCCGCCTTCTTCTCTTTTGCCGTTAAAAGCGGTTTCTTTTTCGTATCCTTTTTCTTATCTTGCCCTTTACTCATCATACCTACCTCAATAATCAATGCACCGCCATCAGTGCAAGCTGCCATGCAGCATCAATCAGTATGGCCCCAATGCTGGGCAGCGGAAAGTAATTGTTGTTCTTTGCGGTTTGATAATGGATTCATCTACTAATTCACAGTCTCATCTACACTGTGAGTTGAAATTGTGTCAGGCTCACGGGCCAATTTTTCAGGCAAGGACGTATAGCCCGAATGACTAAGAAGAAAAACCCGAACCTTTGGCATCCACGCTTTTGGCTCTCGTGGGCGATTGTATTCCTGCTTTATTTGCTGTCTTTGTTACCAATGGTCTCCAAACAGCGCTTTGGTGCGCGCCTGGGCCGATTTTTGAGCCGAAAACTCAAATCACGTGCTCGGGTCGCTGACCGGAACCTCGAAGTCTGCTTCCCTGACTTGGATGAGGCTGCCCGCAAACAGTTGGTGGAGGATAACTTCATTGCTTGCACCCGTGGTTTTCTGGAAAGCACTCATGCCTGGTGGCGTGATATGTCTCCCTATTATGAAATGACCGACGTGCAGGGGTTGGAGCATCTCAGGGAAGCCCAAGAGAAGGGCAAGGGTGTCTTGCTGATCGGAGGCCATTACAGCATTTTTGATTTCGCCTTGCCTCTGCTGGCCCAGCACTTGAAGAAGCCCGGATATGTCTATCGTCCTAATAATAATCCGGTTATTGATCGCATGATTGAAAATGGCCGCCGCCGTCACTTCGGTATTCGGCCATTTACCAAGCGCGAGCTGCGGCCAATGGTGGGTTTTCTGAAAAAGGGGGGCGAAGTCTGGTTTGCCTGCGATCAAGACTTCGGCCACAAAACCGAGCTGTATGTGCCATTTTTTGGAGTGGAAACCGGGTGTATTACCTCTCCGAGTTACATTGCCAAGGTGTCGGGTGCTTCGGTTATTTGCGTCAGCCATCTGCGGATGCCTGATGGGCGTTATCGCGTGGTGTACTCGCCAATACAGGAAGGGTTTGGGGTCGATAGCCAAAAGGACACGGAGGTGTGGAATCGATACATTGAAGACACCGTTCGCGAACTGCCTGATCAGTATCTGTGGCTGCACAAGCGCTTTAAATCACGCCCGGAGGGCGCGGACAAGATTTACTAGAAGTAAACCGTCAGGCGACCGGTTAATCTGGGGTCTTTGCTCAGGTACTCAGACTCCGCAGTCAGTGGCTTGCCTAATTCTATATAGGCTGAAACCTCACGGGTAAGCATTCTAAGCCCGATGCCAGACGCCGCGCCGGAGCTGTTTTCACTGGTTTCATTTTCGTGCGCGGTGGCGATGCCATAGTAAATATAGGGCACCCAGCGCGCGCCCTGTATCCAGCGGTCACTGTTAAACCCTCGCCTTAGCTCAAGCTTTGAGCCGATGCCCGAGTCGCCACTGAACTCTCCCGGTTCGTAGGCTCGGGCGAATTGACTTCCACCGACTGAAAAGCGCTGTGAATAAGGAAGATTATCGTCAGAGTACTGGCCAGCAACATCCAGTTTTAGCGAAAAGTCAGCGGGTAATCCGTACCAGAACGTGTAGCGCGCATCGATAATCTGGAAGTCGAGATCAAGGGCATCGTTGGCCCCGGTTCCGCTGCGCTCGGCGCCCAGAGCATCAACGCCAACCCGACCTGCAAGTCCAAACCTGGACGTGCTGTTTACACCCTTAACATACGCAAGAGCGCGCGCATTGGCCATGCGAAGCCGCTCATCCACCTCGGTTTCAGAGCCCCTTTCCCGCGTGTAGTCACGAAGAATGAGGCTGCCATCAAGAGACAAAGTCAGGTCGTTCGACTCAATGAGTTCGTGCTGCCACATCAGCCTTGCCCAAATACGCCGGTACACCCTGCTCGGGCTGGCGTTATTATCCTGGGGTACGGCACGGGACGCGCTGATATCGGCATAAACAGTATCGCGCTCGGAGGAGGGGAGAGATAAGCCCGCGCCCATATTGCGATAGCCCCCCGATTCGATTGTATGAAGACCAGATAGGTAAACCTCGTTAAGGCCAGCTCCGGGGCCGATAACACTCACCTTGCCGGCAACCATATGCTGCCCCAGGCTTTGGCTGCCCTCGGCACTGTAAGTAAGCTCTCCCCGGACTTGGGGAGCAATGGTGAGGGTAACCCTATGACGCCCAGGAGCTGTTTCGACAATGTGTGTATTCAGGCCCACACCGATGCCCTGCTCAAGGGCACGGGCGAATCTGTCGATATCCTTTCGTGAAACCGATGGCCGCTCTAACAACGGAGTTAAACGTTCGCGAACAGCAGATTGCTGACCAGAAGAGCCTCCGGCGACTTGAACGTTGTCCACCTGAGGCTCTTTAACGAGCACTAAGAGGATGTTTTCGCTATCGGGGTGGTCCGTAATGCTAACGGCTGGTGCGAGATAGCCCTGGCTGATGTAGTAGTCGCGAGTTCGTGTGGTCAGGCGAGTTTTCAGGTCGGTGTCTGGAGTTTTGCCGAGGCTTTCCATATACAGAGGGAGCAATTGCGCAGGACCAAACACAGACACACCGTCGAAAACGACCGCGCCTGTAGTTCGCTCCTGCGCCGATGAGCTTACGGCAGGCAGACAGAGCGCCAGTAGGAAGATGATACAACTCGTTACACTTGCATGCACAGCGTTTGCCGTTCGTCCGTCTAATATGTATAGAGGTTAGCGTTTAAAGATATAAAATGTTGTAAAACATTGTTTAAAAGTTTAAGCCAGAACAGCCTTGTCCGTTACAGTGCAATTATCGATCAAGCGGGAGTGAAAAAATGCGCGCCTATAGCAGTGGTGCCCAGCACGGCGTTCTTCGAATTTTCTTGGCCTGTTGCGCTTTGTTGTTTGCAACGGCGTCTGTATCTGCAGAGCAGGTACGCGTTGAGGAGGTCTCGGGACAGGTGCAGTTTCGTGCTAATGAAAGCGAAGCCTGGAAAGACGCTTCCCCTGGAATGTCTGTGGTTGCCCCTGTGGAGTTTCAGACGTTGGCTGGTGGCTCCGGTTTACTGAGCCAATCCGGTTCCGAGTTCGAACTCAAAGCGGGTTCTCACATTTCTTTGCAATCCGATGGTGTGTCGTCGGGCGGATTGGTTTCCCGGATCAAGCAGTGGTTCGGTACGGTTTTCTATCATATCGAGCGCCAGCCTGATCAGTTCAGTGTGGAAACGCCGTTTATGGTTTCAACGGTGAAAGGTACCCGCTTCGTTATCGTGTCTACCAAGACCTCTTCCACTGTGACGTTGACAGAGGGATCTTTGGAGGTACTAGACATCGCCAGCGGCGAAACCATGATGCTTGCGCCTGGTGATGTGGCCGGAATTAGCGCCGAGCAGGCTGGCGTTCAGCCCCTCAATCAAACAACGTCGAAGTCGGCTACCCCTGCCGGTTCCGGGGCAGGTAGTTTTCAGCAAGCTATGGAGGGTGAGCCATCCAGCTTTGAGAGCCAGCTGGAAGAAATCGCCGAAGTGGCCTCTGAGCAGGCGGCCGTGGTAGCAGGCAGTGATCAAGGTAGCGATGATCACGGCAACGGCAACGGCAACGGCAACGGCAACGGTCATGGTCATGGTCATGGCCACGGGAATGGTCATGGAAACGGTCACGGAAATGGCCACGGGAATGGGCATGATCACGACGACGACGATGACGACGACGACGATGATTGATGAGCATGCCTGCTGAGACAGGTTTCTTATCCAATTTACGCCCGGCCAGCAAGGTTGTTCTCTCTGCCTTGCTGGCCGCTGTCGTTTTCGCTTTGCTTTCGTGGCCAGGTTTGCTGGAGCGCGCGGAGGCGGGGCTTCGCGATCGCATTGTTGGCTTAATGGTAGAAGAGCAAGCCAGCAACCTGCTGATTCTTGAGATTGATTCTTCAAGCATTGAAGCCATCGGGCAGTGGCCTTGGCCTCGTAACGTGTATGCCGATGCCATCAACGCACTCAATGATGCGGGCATTCGCTCGTTGATGATTGATGTGGACTTCAGCGCCTCATCAAGTCTGGGCGGGGACGCAGAGATAGAAAGCGCTATCCGGTCGATTTCCGCCACAACTCCCACATACCTTCCGGTTTTTGTTCAGCGTCGCAGTCAGGTGGATTCAGAGCTTATGATACGGCGCCCTCTTCAGGGCCTAGCTGATAGCGCTGAGCTGGTTTCTGTAAACATGTATCCGGCGGCTGATGGCTTGGTGCGGTTTCTTTCTGTGGGCTTTGCCTGGCAGGACATGTTTTATCAGGGTGCATGGAATGCCCTGGCGGAACAGCCCGATGCAGGCACCTGGATTGATTACACCATTTCGCCAAAGTCCTTTCGCTACGTTAGTTTCATTGATCTTCTTGAGGGGCGGGTGCCAAAACACGCATTGCTTGACCGGGATGTGATCATTGGATCAACAGCCGTGGAACTGGGCGATAATCTGGCCACGCCAATCTACAAGATGCTTCCTGGTGCCGTTATTCAAGCACTGGGCGCTCAAACCCTTAGAAATGGTGGCCTGCATGCGGCCACTCCTTTGGTTGGATTTATCATTCTTGTGCTTTTCTGGCTCGGTGCGACAGTGGTATTCAGTCGTTGCACATGGCAGCGGGGCCTACAGGTCCTTGGATTGCTTATCATTGTTTGGCTTGGTGCTTTTGCGTTTATATACGCAGAAGCCAACTTACTTCTTGACGTGTTCAAGCCTTTGCTCCTGAGCGCCATCGTTTATGTGGCGATTAGTCTCGCTCGGCTCGACAGCGCCACTCTGGAGCGGCTCTGGCTGCAAATCAGCCTTAGGGATAACGAAGCATTACTCGATCGCATTGTTGCTACGACCAATGATTATATTCTATGCGTGGACCGCAATGGCTTGATTACCAAGTCTAATCAGGCAATTCGTACGCTTTGCGATATCTCGGAAAGCGATATGCAGAATTCCTCTCTGATTGATTTTCTTCCTGATGCTCGGCACGGGCTGTTGACGCTGCCCGATGCACCGTTTGATACCTATCTGGTTACCCGCTCGGGCAAACACATTCCTGCACAGGCGACGGTTAGCCGGGTGGCGACATCCAGCGATGCCATTTTTACCGTTGTGCTTCGAGACATGAGTGAGCGCGTCGCCCGGGAGCGTGACCTTGAATATCGCGCTGCGTACGACAGCCTCACCGGCCTGCTTAATCGGTCGTCATTTTTTGAGAGAGTTAATGAAACTCTGGATCGAAACCAGCCTGGTTGCCTGATCTGTATTGATATTGATTACTTTCGGGAAGTAAACGATACCTACGGCCACGTGGCGGGTGACCAGCTGCTCAAAGCGGTGGCACAGCATATTGAAACCTTTGTTGGGAAACTTGGGCATTGTGCGCGGATTGGTGGTGATGGTTTTGCACTGTGGTTGCCGGGTCTGCGTTTTTCGGCGGGTGGTAATCAGTTCTGTGAGCAGCTCCTGGAGCATGTTGAGCAACCACTTCTGCTCGCCATTACTGGTGACGTCCCGCTGCAGGTATCTGCAACTGCCGGCGCCGCGGAGATTGGAAGCGGTGACGGCATAGGCTATCAAGCGGCTGATGATGATTCTGCTAACCCGGCTGAAGCTTTGCTGCTTCAGGCGACGGATGCCATGCGTATCGGGAAGCGGGAAGGGGTAGCTGTTCGATGCTATAGCAAAAGTGACAGCCAGGCAGCTTTGCACAGGCTTGAGCTGGTACCGGCTATTCGCACCCATATTAAGAACGATGCTTTCTATCTGGTATATCAGCCCAAGCTGGATCTCAATACCCTGGCCCCTTTTGGCTGTGAGGCCCTCCTGCGCTGGCCGCAGAATGCCGGTGAGGTTGTTCCTGTGACCAAGCTAATTGAAGTCGCTGAAACCTCCCGGCAAATTGCACCATTAACGCGTTGGGTGGTAGAGGCCCTTCTTGTCCAGGAAGCTGAGTGGGAGAAAAAGGAGTGGCCGCGCAATTTGGCGCTGAATTTATCTGCGCGCCTTTTCCAGGATCGCAACTTCATTGCCGGTCTCAAGGATTTGCTGAGCTCAAGCAGCGGCTATTTCAATATTGAATGTGAGATAACGGAGACCGCTTTGCTGGGCGATAGAGATCGAGCCCAGGCAATGATCAACGATTTGGTGGATAGTGGCGTAACGATCGCTATCGATGATTTCGGTACTGGCTACTCCTCGTTTGCGTATCTCCAGAGCCTGCGGGCTTCTGTTCTCAAGATTGACCGCACGTTCGTGTCTAATCTGCAGGAGTCTCTCGGCAATCAAGCTATTGTGCGCTCAACAATTAACCTGGCTCATGAGTTGGGCATGCAGGTGGTGGCCGAAGGTGTTGAAACTATCGGAGATGAGCAGTTTCTCCGGGCTCATGGCTGTGATCTCGTGCAAGGCTACCTATATGCCAAACCGCTTACGTTGCCGGACTATGAGCGTTGGTTGGCTGCACATAGAAGCCAAGCCCTCAGTGATCAACGTTTTATCTGACACGCTCCAGTTTTCAGTTTGTCGTCTCAGTCGTCATTGATTACTTCATGCTGAAAGCGGCCGAGCACAGACAGAATAACTAATGCCATTAAGGTCACCATGCCTGCTAGCGCGAAGATTCCCAGGCCGCAAGCCACGCCAATAGCACCTGAAATCCAGATAGAAGCACCGGTGGTAATGCCCTGAATGCTGCCCCGGCTTTGGATAATGCTACCTGCCCCAAGAAATCCAATGCCGCCGACAACGCCTTCCACAATCCGGGTGGGGTCAATTCTCGCGGAAGGGTCCCCTTCTGCCGTCGCAAAAAGTATATGCATGCCCATGATGATAAAAGCAGAAGCCCCCAGCGACACAAGCATATGAGAGCGCAACCCCGCGGCCTTGCCTCTGAACTCTCGCTCCAATCCTAAAAGGAGGGCCAGCCCGGCGGCGGCAAGGAGCCGAATGAACATATCCAGTATTGGAATTTCTGTATCGAACATGGGGTGCCTCCCGTTTATTTTCCCAGTAGCTCACCGACTGGGCGCAGGTTCACAACGTGGTCACATAAAGACTTTATAATCATGAGTATAGGCGTCGCTATGATCAAGCCAACAGGCCCCCAGAGCCAGCCCCAGAACAGAAGGCCGATAAAGATCGCTACAGCATTGAGGCTGGAAATCTGGCTGGTCAACCAAGGTGTCAAAAGGTATCCCTGAACACTGGTGATCGCCAAGGATGTACCGGCGACGATAATGGCCATGTCCATTTCACCAAACTGAATAAACGCTGCAAAACCGGTACCAATAAAGACCAGGAAAGGCCCAAGGTAGGGTATAGCGCTAGCGATACCGGCAACTGCCCCCCACAGCATGGCCTGCTCCACGCCGAGTGCCAGAAATGCCACCCAAGTGACCAGGCCTACAAACAGCGCACCGAGCAGCATCACGAAAAGAAATCGCCGAACCTGGTGGTGGAAGTCGACCATGATCCGGGCGGCTTTTCGCATTCTCCCGAATGTTGGGCCTGAGAGTTTCACGATTTTGCGTTTGTATAGCGACCCTGCTGCGAGTATGAAGTACACCAACAGCAACACGGAGAAACACTGTGAGATCAGCACCAGTGCGGCGGGTGATCCCCTCAGCACGTATTGTTGAATGTCCAGGGGTTTATCCACGATGCGAACAGAAGTAATGCCCCTGAATCGCGGGTGCTCATCGTTTTGATCCTGTGCCGTAGATTCCTCGATCTTTCTTGCCGCCGTTTGAGCTTTTTCCATCAGCCCTTGTTCGTCGTTGGGGGAGCTTGCTTCTTTACGTTGAAATTTGCTGATAGCCACAGGAATCTTGTCCAGCATGGCCATGGCTTCACGTTGCAGCGGGATGCTGGAAGCAGCAATAGCGCTAAGCAATGCGATCATTACAAGGGCTGCACTCAGGGCTCTGGGGAGCCTGAGGCGGTCAAGCGCAGATACCGGCGGATCAAGCGCGTAGCTGATCAACACTGAGACCACGAGAGGCAAAAGCACCGCTTGCGCCCAGTTAATAAAATACACAGTGGCTATGCTGGCGAGAATAACGAGCGACGCGCTGCGAATACTGACCGCTTTGATCAGCGCTTTCTCGGGCTGTTGGCTTTCCTGTTCATTGTCGAGGCTGGGCTCAATCTGTCCGTTGCTTGCCATGGTATCCACAGTAATGGGTGTCTGGTCTGTATGTCATCAATTGTAGACTGCTCTGGCGACTTGCGAGCAAAAACAAGCAAGCCTGGCTTTTCCTCAGGTGCTTTTATTTTGCGTCGTGATAGCGCCCACTCCTATAATCCCCAATACTGCGATGTGCTGGGTACCTTGATTTTTGAATTCTCTCTTGCCAATAAAAAAGGAAAACAAAATGTTGAAGTCTTGCTCTTTGGTTGCAGTTGCAGCGGCGGCATTGCTGTTGGGCTCTGTGGCGAACGCTCAATACAAAGATGAATACACAGTTTCTACTGTTTTGCCGTCGGCGTTTCCCTGGGGACAGGCTGCAGATAAGTGGGTGGAACTGGTAAACGAGCGCTCGGAAGGGCGTATTAATATGAAGATTTACAGCAACTCCCAATTGGTATCTGGAGACCAGACCAAAGAGTTTTCAGCGATGCGTTCCGGGCTGATTGATATGGCTGTGGGTTCAACCATCAACTGGTCGCCTCAGGTGCCTGAACTGAACCTCTTCTCCCTTCCGTTCCTGATGCCGGATAACGCCGCCATTGATGCCATCACCCAGGGTGAGGCGGGCAAAGCGGTATTCAAGGCGATTGAAAAGCGCGGTGTAACGCCATTGGCCTGGGGGGAGAATGGTTTCCGGGAGCTGTCCAACTCCAAGCTTGCGATTAGTGAACCCTCCGATCTGGAAGGCCTGAAGATTCGGGTTGTAGGCTCACCGCTGTTCCAGGATACGTTCACAGCGCTGGGCGCCAACCCTACCCAAATGAGTTGGGCAGACGCCAAGCCAGCACTCACGACGGGGGCTGTAGATGGCCAGGAAAACCCACTTTCAGTGTTTGATGTGGCGCGCATCGATCAGGTCGGGCAGGAACACCTCACATTGTGGCACTACATGGCTGACCCGCTGGTATTTGCAGTTAGCAACCGCGTTTGGGCCCAGTTCAACGCAGAAGACCAGGCTCTGTTGAAGCAGGCTGCCGTGGACGCAGGAAAGTGGGAAATTGAAAAGTCCCGCGCTGAGCTGGCGGAAACACTGCAAGCTATCAAGGATCGTGGTGTGACGGTGACCGAGCTGACCCAGGAACAGCACGATGCGTTCGTGAACGCCACACGGTCTGTATACAAGAAGTGGACGCCACGTATTGGTGACGACTTGGTGAAACAGGCTCAAGCAGCTGTAGCCAACCGTAACCAGTAATTGCCCGTGGTATCAGCATTCGCTCCTGTGTGACGGATGCTGATACCAGAACCCGGAGTATTCATGCCCTCCCGACCCCCCAAGTTCCGCCCGGAAGCCTGGCTGGCATCCGTTGCCCTGATTACTATTTGCCTGATCAGCCTTGGCAACGTGGTTGTCCGTTACACCACGGATGCTTCCTTTGCATTCACCGAGGAGTTTTCGGTGTTTCTGTTGGTGTTGCTCACGTTTGGCGGAGCGGCCGTTGCTGCCCGGGACAATCAGCACATTCGTATTGAATTGGTTGAACACTATTTGCCGCCTGTTGCATTGAAGGGGCTTTTTGTTCTGCAGTGGCTTGCCGGTGTTGCCGTTATGGGTGTTACCACTTGGTACGGAAGTATTTTTGCGATGCAGGAATACGATTGGGAGTCCTTGTCGCCGGGTCTGGGCCTGCCAAACTGGATTTATGTTATCTGGTTGCCTGTGTTATCGGGTGCAATCGTTATTCGCATGACTCAAAACCTCATTGATCGTCTTCGCGGAAAAAAAGACCCGGAGGTGATTCATGAGTCCTGATATTTTGATGATCGGCAGCTTTTTGTTGGCGCTGCTTCTGGGTGTCCCAGTAGCTATCGCTCTGGGCTTGGGTGGATTGGTGGGCATAGTATCGGGGTTGTCTCCGGATATGCTGGCGACCTTCGGTACCAATACCTACAACAGCGTGGCCAAGTATCCGTTGATCGCGATCCCTTTGTTTATTCTTACCGGTCTTATTTTTGAGCGTGCGGGTGTGGCGGCCAGCCTGGTGCGTTTTGCCCAGGCGATTATAGGGCCGCGGCATGGCAGCCTTACGGTTGTGGCGGTGCTGGTGTGCCTGATTATGGGTGGCATGAGCGGTTCAGGGCCTGCAGATGCGGCGGCAGTGGCCATGGTTATGTTGCCCAGTATGCGCAAAGCAGGTTATCCACAGCCGTTTTCAGCAGCGCTTATTGCTGCCTCGTCATCTACAGCGATACTGATTCCGCCATCCATAGCCTTGATTCTGTATTCCATTGTAGTGCCAGGCGTGGATCTGCGTGCCTTGTTTGCAGCCGGGCTGTTCCCGGGCATTCTGGCGGGTTTGTCGCTACTGGTACCCGCACTCTACCTTGCCCGAAAATACGGTTGGGAGAACCCGGAGGAATCTGAGCGCCCGCCTTTTTGGCCCAGCTTCAAAGCGGCACTGCCGGCTCTTTTTGCCCCGGTTATCATTCTGGGCGGTTTGCGCTCAGGCTTGTTCACACCCACCGAAGCCGCTGTGGTGGCAGTAACCTATGGCGTGCTGGTAGGCACCCTTATTTACCGGAACCTGAGCTTACGTAGCTTGTTTGATTTAATGACCGATGCTGCGGTGACATCCGGTGTGGTTATGCTGATCATTGCGCTGGCGGGTATTTTTGCCTGGGCAGGGACAACCCTGGGTACCTTCCAGCATCTGGCCGATGCGCTTTTGTCGCTGTCTGAAAATGGCTGGGTATTGTTGGGGCTGGTTATGGTGCTGGTGCTAATTGCCGGTATGTTGCTGGATGCCATATCGATTTATCTGATTCTTATTCCCATCGTACTGCCTTTGATGAATCACTTTGGCTGGAACCCGGTCTGGTTTGGCATTCTGCTGGCCATGAACATTGCCATCGGCCAGTTTACGCCGCCAGTGGCGGTTAACCTGATGGTTACAACACGTATTGCTAATATTCGCCTGGAACATACCATTGGGTGGGCGTTGGTGTTTATCGCCGCCATGAGCGTTAGCCTTTTGCTGGTTATGCTCATGCCAGGCATAGCACTCTGGCTTCCTGAGCAGCTTGGCTATGTCGTGGGGCCTTGGTAATAGGCAGCAACACCAAGAAATCGATAGATATAGGTAAATGCTATCGATGGGTTGAATTTAATCAATTTCACTTAAGCTTCCACGTTGGTTAGTATTAATACCGTAGATTCATCAACATACAAACGAACCAAAGGAGAGAATTCCATGGGCGTGATTAACAGCGAAATTAAACCGTTTAACGCAACCGCCTTTAAACAGGGCGAGTTTGTTGAAATTTCTGAAGCAGATGTGAAAGGCAAGTGGGCGATCTTTTTCTTCTACCCAGCCGACTTCACCTTCGTTTGCCCAACTGAACTGGGCGACGTGGCAGACCACTACGAAGAACTGCAGAAGATGGGCGTTGAAGTATTCTCCGTGTCCACCGACACGCACTTCACCCACAAAGCATGGCACGACAGCTCCGAGACCATTGGCAAGATCAATTACTTCATGGTTGGCGACCAGAACGGCAGCATCACCAACAACTTTGGTGTGATGCGTGAAGGTCAGGGCCTTGCAGACCGCGCTACCTTCCTGATCGATCCTGATGGAATCATTCAGGCGATGGAAATCACTGCAGAAGGTATTGGCCGTGATGCAGACGACCTGATGCGCAAAGTGAAAGCGGCTCAGTACGTTCGCAACAACCCAGGCGAAGTTTGCCCGGCCAAGTGGAAGGAAGGCGAAGCTACTCTGTCTCCTTCACTGGATCTGGTTGGTAAGATCTAAGCAGCCCTTTAACCGGGAAGCGATCAGTTCAGGCTCTATAAGGGCCTGTAACTAAAAGAAAACCCCGGATCTACCGGGGTTTTCTTTATCTGCAGCTGACGAAATTGATTCAGCTTTCTGCAGTAATAACGCCGTATTGCGATCCGCGGGCTTTCAGCCGATAGAATTCTTCAATAACACCCGCCATGGCGTCCGGGCAGTAGGGCCTGAGCCCGCCCAATAAAAGGCGCTTGGACACTTCACCCACAGGTTTGCCATTGGAGTTCAGCCGGTATTCCAGGGTGACATTCCCGCGCTTGCCATTCGCCACCAGGTCGGCATTGTGTAGTTCGAGATCGGGTGATGAAGCGTCGAGGCTTTCCAGGGTCAAGCTCATGCTCTCATACATGACCATGGGGCGGTCGGGGTTGAACATCACACCCTCTGATTCCATCAAAGGTTTGAGCGTATGCGGGAAGTTTTTACCTGAGGCTGACACGTAGCCACGGATGAACTCCTCAACAAATTGTTCATCATGGGTAATCTCGCCACTGCGAGTTATCTCTATGTACACCTTACCGGCCTGATCGCATACCAGGATGGTGTCATCTCCATCCTCCCGAAATTCCAGTGGTATACCGTCGCCCAGCAGGGCGCGGAAATGGAACGTCATATGCCGGGAAAGCCCGAAGCGTGAAACCACGACGGCAAAAAGCAGATCTCCGGGGACACAGAACCGGCGAGCATCGGGATCATGGATCGGGTTGAAATCTCCGGCTATCTCTTTAGCAAACTGGCTGGCCTGAGATGCGGAGATATGTACACGTCCGTCCTGAATTGAATGAAAACGGTCTGGAAACATGTGCTGTTTGTCCTGAGTGCAATGGGTAACGCCAAATCTATCTGACCATGGTACCGAGGTACGGCGTTCATGGGTATGCGCTATTTGTCCATTCGCATTGGCAGAAAGGTTTTCAGGCGCCTTTTAATACCCTGGCAGGTGCCTACTAATAGTATTCGGCTATCAATCAGTTTGTATCTATTGATTTGAGCATTCGATTGCCAAGCCGTATTGTTTATACATACCCCAAACAAAGATCACTTTGAATGCCGCATTCAAAGGATCAGCTTAAAGATTTCAAAAGGAGAACTCCTATTATGTTGGATGCAAACATCAAGCAGCAACTGAATGCCTACCTGGAAAAGCTGCAGCAGCCGATTGAGCTGGTGGCCGCTTACGATGATGGCCCCAAATCCCAGGAATTGCGGGAACTTCTGGAAGAAATCACGTCCATGTCTGAGAAAATCAGCCTGCGCACAGAAGAGTCAAACGACGTGCGACGTCCGTCTTTTGCCATCAACCGGGTGGGCACCGACGTGGGAGTTCGCTTTGCGGGCATTCCCATGGGCCATGAGTTTACCTCGCTGGTACTGGCTTTGTTACAGGTTGGTGGCCACCCATCCAAGGCTTCTCAGGATGTGATTGAGCAGGTTCAGCAGCTGGATGGCGAGTTTGAGTTTGAAACCTACTTCTCGCTGTCGTGCCAGAACTGTCCTGATGTGGTTCAGGCTCTGAACCTGATGAGCGTTCTCAACCCGAATATTCGCCACACGTCTATTGACGGCGCCCTGTTTCAGGACGAAGTGGAAAAGCGTGAGGTTATGTCGGTACCCAGCGTTTACCTGAACGGTGAGCCATGGGGCCAGGGGCGTATGACCCTGGAAGAGATTGTCGCAAAGCTGGATACCAAATCGGACGAGCGTGAAGCTGAGAAGATCAACGAGAAAGACACCTTTGAAGTACTGGTGATTGGTGGTGGCCCCGCTGGTTCAGCCGCTGCTATTTACGCCGCTCGTAAGGGTATCTCCACTGGCATCGCGGCGGAGCGCTTTGGTGGCCAGGTGGCAGACACCATGAGCATCGAAAACCTGATTTCTGTGCCTTACACCGAAGGCCCGAAGCTGGTTGCGGCCATGGAGCAGCACGTGAAAGAGTACGACGTGGATATCATGAACATGCAGGTGGCTGAGAAGCTGATTCCGGCAGCCAAGCGTGGTGAGCCCCACGAGGTTCGTCTGGCCAATGGCGCATCACTCAAGGCCCGCACAGTGGTGCTCTCTACCGGCGCTCGCTGGCGTCAGCTGGGCGTTCCCGGTGAGGACGAATACCGCAACAAGGGTGTGGCCTACTGCCCACACTGTGATGGCCCGCTGTTTAAGGGCAAGCATGTTGCAGTAATTGGCGGCGGTAACTCCGGCGTAGAAGCCGCTATCGACCTGGCAGGGCTTGTTGGCCATGTAACACTGATCGAGTTTGGCGATGAAATGCGCGCAGACGAAGTGTTGCAGAAGAAGCTGCGCAGCCTGAAGAACGTGGACATCATTACCTCTGGCCAGACTACTGAAGTGGTTGGTGAAAATGGCAGGGTAAGCGGCTTGAACTACACAGACCGCAAAACAGGTGAAAATCACCATGTAGCACTTGAAGGTGTGTTCGTTCAGATCGGCTTGGTACCCAACACCGAATGGTTGAAGGGCGACATTGAGCTGAGCCAGCACGGTGAGATCATCATCAACGACCGCAACGAAACCTCAATTCCGGGTGTGTTTGCGGCAGGTGATGCCACCACAGTGCCCTACAAGCAGATTGTGATATCCATGGGCGAAGGCTCAAAAGCAGCACTGAGTGCTTTTGATTTCCTGATCCGCAACTCTGTGGAATAAGAGGGGAGCTATAGCCGGGGTCTATGCCCTGGCTATAGGCTGAACAGCTTGGAAAACGGCATTCGCCTTGGTGGGCGAGTGCCGTTTTGCGTTTCAGTTGCCGGAAATATCCTGCACCAGGCTGCCTTCGATGGCGTCTGGCGCTTTTCCATCGGGAAACAGGTGCCCGTAAGCGGCTTTTATTCCAGACAGAACGAACTCGTGGGGAACATCGTCGAAAACGCCATGATCGTTCACGTATTCCATGTGGGCTTCGCCGGCTTCAGTGTATTCCTGGAAAATCGAGTCGTTAACACCATCAAAT
The DNA here is from genome assembly GCF_046537445.1 of Marinobacter sp. KMM 10035. NCBI lineage: Bacteria > Pseudomonadati > Pseudomonadota > Gammaproteobacteria > Pseudomonadales > Marinobacteraceae > Marinobacter > Marinobacter sp. KMM 10035. The sequence goes on from NZ_JBBVMG010000001.1 coordinate 696,835, forward strand.
TCCAGAGGCTCAACCTTCATCAGCTCGCACAGGCGTTTATCGAAAGCCGGGGTGGCCTTTATCCATTTGCCGTTGAGGTACAGCTCGATAAATCCGTGCATGCGGAAAATATCCGAGCGCAGCCATTCAATGAGTTTTGGGCTTGATAGGTGATTACGCACATCGGCAAGGCCCAGGCGGCTTGGTATACCAACGGATCGCGCAGCGGCGCCTAGCAATACTGCTTTGGGAATGCAGTAGCTTTCAGCTGTTTTCAAAGCATGGCTGGCACTGAAGGTTTCGGGTTCCGGGCGAAAAACGTAAGGGTTGTAGCTTACGCTGTCCCGAACGGCGAGATACAGGGCTTTCGCCTGCTCTACCTTGCCGTCAGGTACGCCTTCCAATTGGGTGGCAATCCAGGCCTTCAGTTCGGGCTGGTTGTAATCGAAATACTCTGTGGGCTGGAGGTAGCGTTCCATTGTTGTTGTCTATCCATTTAGGGGAACAGGTCTCCGATCATCTCTGATTAGCTTGCTACACGCAATAACGATATCCATCACCCTGAGTGCCCAAATGGATCATTCGCTAGCCTTCGATGATTCACTCCTTTCTTGGCTTATTGGCCTCGCCTGAGTTCATAGACACACATGTTGACCGCAGAGGCCAGGTTCAGGGATTCGATCTCGCCATTGCCCGCAATGGTGTAGGGTTTTGCGGCCATCTGTGCCAGGGCTTCCTGCGGCACCCCCCGGGCTTCGTTGCCGAACAGGTAGCAGTCGTGCTGGCGGAATGATTCTGCCGTGAGCCCGTCACCGTTCAGGTCGAGGCAGGCGATAGAGCTATAGCGGCTGGACAGGCTTGCCAGCGGTACCTCGGTTTCCAGAGCTGTGTGGAAGATCGCACCCATGCTGGCGCGCACCACTTTCGGGTTGTAGGGGTCGACACTGCCGGGGCTGAGCAGGCAGCGAAACCCGCCAAACCAGGCCAGGGTGCGTAAGATTGTGCCCAGATTGCCGGGGTCCTGAACTTCGTGCAGGTATATGGCTTGTTCGCCAGGCTCCGGAGCGGGCTCAGCTGCGTTAGCCGGCATGGGCACGACCGCCAAAATCCCCTGGGGCGTGCGGGTGTCGGCAAGTTGGGCCATCTGGCGGTCGTTGATTAGATGGGTTTTAAACGGGCCAGACCAATGCTCATACGCGTCGGTCACATACAGCTCTGATGCCCTCAGCGCGGGCTGACTGGCGGCAGCCTTCTGCAGTTCCAGCACCAGATGTTCGCCTTCCACCAGATAATGACCCAGCGCCTGACGGTACTTTTTTTGGTGCAGTTTTTTAATGTCGTCCAGCTTCACGATGGGGTTCCCGATATGGCTCCGCCGTTGCTTTCCAGATCGTCCAGCATGGCCAGTGCCACCGCTTCGGCAACCTTGATGCCGTCCACTCCGGCCGAAAGAATGCCGCCGGCATAGCCTGCTCCTTCGCCAGCCGGGTACAGGCCACGAGTGTTCAGGCTCTGCAGGCTGGTGCGATCCCGGGTGATGCGTACCGGTGAGGAAGTGCGGGTTTCTATGCCAGTGAGAACGGCATCTTTTCGGTCAAAGCCCCGGATCTGCCTGCCAAAATTTGGCAGAGCCTCGCGGATGGCTTCGATGGCGTAGGGGGGCAGGGAAGGCGCCAGATCGCCCAGTTTGATGCCAGGTTTGTAGGAGGGCTCAACCTCGCCCAGCTCGGTAGAGGGTGTACGTTTGATGAAGTCCCCCACCAGCTGGGCGGGGGCGCAGTAATCACTGCCGCCGAGCGTATAGGCCTTGGATTCAAGGTTCTCCTGAAATTCCACGCCGGCCAGCGGGCCGCCGGGGAAGTCTTCTTCCGGGTGCACGGCCACTACTATACCGGCATTGGCGTTACGTTCGTTACGGGAATACTGGCTCATGCCATTGGTGACGACCCGCCCGGGTTCCGAGGTTGCCGCGACCACCGTGCCGCCCGGGCACATACAGAAGCTGTACACGGCGCGGCCGTTGCTGGCGTGGTACACCAGTTTGTAGTCTGCTGCGCCCAAGGCCGGATGACCGGCGTATTTGCCCAGGCGGGCATTATCAATAAGCGATTGTGGATGCTCGATGCGAAAGCCAATGGCAAAGGGTTTGGCTTCAAGAAACACATCGTTCTGCTGGAGCATGCGGAAGGTGTCTCGGGCGCTGTGACCAAGGGCCATAATCACGTATCGGCTGTTCAGCCGTTCACCGCTGGCCAGTTCCACACCTTCAACGCGGCCATTCTGTATGAGCAGGTCGGAGACTTTGCTTTCAAAGCGTATTTCGCCGCCAAGGCGGATGATTTCCTCACGCATTTTGGCCACTACGCCGGTCAGCCGGAAGGTGCCGATATGGGGCTTGCTCACATAGAGTATTTCTTCCGGTGCACCGGCCCGGATAAACTCATGCATTACCTTGCGGCCGTAGAACTTGGGATCTTTGATCTGGCTGTAGAGCTTGCCATCCGAGAACAACCCTGCGCCGCCTTCGCCAAACTGCACGTTGGATTCTGGCGACAGGGTTTTATTCCGCCAGAGGGCCCAGGTGTCCTTGGTGCGGCGGCGAACGTCTGGCCCGCGCTCTAGCACAATGGGGCGGAAGCCCATCTGCGCCAGAACCAGGGCGGCAAACAGGCCGCATGGGCCCAAGCCTATCACGATTGGGCGCTCGGTCAGGTCGGAGGGCGCCTGAGCGACTGGATAATAGGCGGTGTCGGGTGCTTGCCGCACGTGCTGGTCTTTGTCGAAGCTGGCCAGAATGGCGTCTTCGTTACGCGCGCTCAGATCAATAATGTAAACGAATTTGATCTCGGTATTCTTCTTGCGTGCGTCGTAGCTGCGCTTGAATACAGTGAAGTCCACCAAATCGGCGTCGCCGATGCCCAGCCGTTCAAGGATGGCGGCCCGCAAGGCACTTTCGGGATGGTCCAATGGCAGTGCCAGTTCGGTAAGGCGGATCATAGTCTGTCCTGCCCGGGTAGGCCGCGGTGGGCGGATCATTTGCCGGGTATAAAGGGATCGGAACGTGTTGCGGTAATTGTACGTGCGCCGGGCCCGGATGTCAGGGTTTTGCCGCCAGCGGGCCAGCCACGTAGAATGGGCGGTCGACTTCCTTTTTTTGATGAGTTCTTATGGCACGTTCCAAAAGCAGTGGCCGCTGGCTTGATGAGCACGTAAACGATCCCTTCGTGAAGCAGGCGCAGGTAGACGGCTATCGCTCACGGGCAAGCTACAAGCTTCTTGAAATCAACAAGAAGGACAAGCTGATTCACCCCAACATGGTGGTGATGGATCTGGGCTCTGCGCCGGGCGGCTGGTCACAAGTGGCGGCCAACCTGGTGGGCCACAAGGGCAGAGTTTTAGCTTCGGATATTCTGCCGATGGATAACATTGCCGGTGTGGAGTTTGTTCAGGGAGATTTCACCGAAGACTCGGTCTTTGAGGCCATTATGGAAGCGCTCGGCGACAGCCGGGTCGATGTGGTGATTTCCGATATGGCTCCGAACATTAGTGGCGTGACTGTGTCTGATCAGGCCTCTTCCATGTACCTGGTGGAGCTGGCACTGGATATGGCCAGCCAGGTGTTGAAACCCAAAGGCAGCTTTGTGGCCAAGGTGTTTCAGGGCGAAGGCTACGATGAGTATCTGAAAGCGGCCCGAGAGGTCTTTGACAAGGTGGTGGTGCGTAAGCCGGATTCTTCCCGCGCCCGTTCCCGGGAAGTGTACGTTGTGGGCAAGGGTTTCAAGGGCTGAGTCTGCCGACCTTATGATCAAAAAAAAGGGCACCTGAAGTTCAGGGCCCCGCAAAAGGAAACGGTCTTAGCTTACAGGCTTGCGTGAAGCACCCGGCGGCACACGTCGGGCGTGACATCACCGTGCTCACCAAGCGCCGTCATACCATGGCTTTCCAGGCTCTTGATCAGCGGTTCAATGTGCTCTTCGCCAAGGTCGTAGTCGCCAAGGCGGGTTTTAACGCCCAGTGATTCAAAGAAGTCCTGGGTTTTGGCAATCGCGGCTTCGGCTTTCTCTTCAGCGCTTCCCTCACGAATACCCCAAACCCGTTCGCCGTATTGAACCAGCTTGTCGAGCTTGGATGCCTTGCGTTCACGCAGCATGGACGGCAATACAATGGCCAGGGTCTGGGCGTGATCAAGGTTGTGCAGCGCAGTCAGTTCATGGCCCAACATGTGTGTGGCCCAATCCTGGGGTACGCCACTGCCAATCAGACCATTCAGGGCCAGTGTTGCGGTCCACATCAGGCTGGCTCTAACCTGATAGTTCTCGGGCTCAGCCAGAGCTTGCTCGCCGATTTCGGTCAATGTCAGTAACAAGCCTTCGGCAAAACGATCCTGTACCGGCGCCTGGGCCGGGTAGGTTAGATACTGCTCCACCACGTGAACGAAGGCATCGACCACGCCATTGCCCACCTGACGCAGAGGCAGGGTGAAGGTTTTCGTGGGATCAAGGATTGAAAACTGCGGGAACACAAGGTCGCTCTGGAACGGTAGTTTTGCTTTCAGGGAGCGGCGGGTGACAACACCGCCCTTGTTCATCTCGGAGCCAGTGGCAGGAAGAGTCAGTACCGAACCAAAGGGCAGGGCGCGCTTAATATTGCGGCCACCTTTGAGCAGGATATCCCACTCGTCACCTTCGAAAACAGCGGCTGCCGCGACAAACTTGGTGCCATCGATGACCGACCCACCGCCTACGGCGAGCAGAAAATCTATGTTCTGTTCGCGTACCTGTACAACCGCGTTCATCAAGGTTTCGAAGCTCGGGTTTGGCTCAATGCCGCCAAACTCTGTTACCGTCCGGTCGCCGAGTGCCTTGGTAACTTCATCCAGCGTACCTGTGCGGCGTGCACTTTCGCCACCAAACAGAACGAGTACCTTGGCGTCTTTGGGTACCAGTTTGTCGAGCTCGGCAATTTTACCTTCGCCAAAGGCGATACGGGTTGGGTTGTAAAAGTTGAAGTTATTCACATGGAATCCTTAATGTTGTATCTGTAAATTTTAAAAAAAAGCTCGGTGGGCTTGTGTTAAATGGCTCGCCCTTCGAAGCCCTGCATCACGTTCACCACGTTCACGCCAATGGCATCCACGTCGTAACCACCTTCCATAGTGAACACGGTGGGCAGTTTGAGTTGTTCTATACGTTGGCCAAGAGAAAAGTAGTCATTTGATTTCAATTTAAAGAACGAAATCGGATCTTCCTCGAAGGTATCCACACCCAACGCAATAATCAGAGCGCTTGGCTGGAAATCTGCAATGCGCTTGCAGGCGGTTTCCAGCCCCTTGCTCCACTCGCTGTAGGGCGTTCCGGGAGGATAAATAATGTTGAGGTTGTAGCCTTCTCCTTCAGCCTCTCCGGTTTCATCCTCAAAGCCCAGAAAGTGTGGGAACACCAGGTCTGGATCGCCATGCAGGCTGACGGTCAGTACGTCGCTGCGGTCATAAAAAATGGCCTGGGTGCCGTTGCCGTGGTGAAAATCAACATCGAGAATGGCAACACGCTCGTAGCCTTGATCGCGAAATGCCTGTGCTGCAATGGCGGCGTTATTGAAAAAGCAGTAGCCACCGAATAGATCTGCGTGGGCATGGTGGCCTGGGGGGCGGCACAGGGCAAAGGCGGCACGTTCGCCGTTTGCTACCAGCTTCTGGGCTGTTAATGCGACATTGGCAGAGGCGCAGGCTGCTTGCCAGGTGCCGTTCGAAATGGAGGTCTCGGCGGCAAAGCTGAAGTAACCCAGGCGCCCGTCTATGTCTTTGGGCATGCGGGGGCGCATACCGCGGCCACACCACACAGCAGGAATGGCTTCCCCTGGTTTGCCCTCAGCCACCCAGTCGGCCCAGCAGCGCTCAAGAAAAGCCACGTAATCTGCTGTGTGCACGCGCTTTACGGGTTCGAGGCCGAAATCCTCAGGCTCGATCACCTCGCCCAGGGTTTGTGATTTCACTCTGGCCAGAATGGTCTCTGCCCGTGATGGCTTTTCGTGGGGCGTAATCAGAATGCCACCGTCCAACTCGGTTTTGACAGAGCGGAGGCTGTGCAGGGGTGAGAAAACAGTCTTCATGGCGCACTACCCAGATTGGTTTATCACTCGACTGTGCCACAGGCGTTGCGGTGGCTCAAACGAACCCCGAGTGTTTGGATTGCATATTTTAGTCTATTGTCAAAGCGTGCCAACATGTAAAAAAGCACCTCACTGACAATCAGATAAAGGACTTTCTATATGGCGAACGACAGTTATCATGAACCGGTTGGCGAACTGACCGATGAAACCCGCGAAATGCATCGCGCAGTCAGCTCCTTGATGGAGGAGTTTGAAGCGGTAGATTGGTACAACCAGCGAGTGGATGCCTGCAAGGACCCTGAGCTGAAAGCGATTCTTGAGCATAACCGCGACGAGGAAAAGGAGCACGCAGCCATGGTGCTTGAGTGGATTCGCAGGAAAGATCCGGTGATGGACAAGCACCTGCGGGAATTCCTGTTTACGGAAGGCCCGATTGGCCACCATGACTGACCGAGCGTAAGCACTTATGTTGTACCCCTTATCTACGCTTGCACTGGCTCCGGTTCTTATCGGGCAGGGAAGCTATGTGCGCAAGGTTACCCCGCGCTTGCCGGAACCCGAGGGTGAGCGTTGCGGTACCCTGGGCTCCGGGCCGGAGCTGCGGCTGCTGATTCTTGGTGACTCTGCCGCCGCCGGCGTAGGTGTGAGCCATCAACAGAATGCACTGGCGGGCCAGTTGGTCAGGGAACTCGCCAGGGATCACTGCGTGAGCTGGAAGTTATTGGCAGAAACCGGACGCACGGTAGCCGGTGTTCTCGAGGCACTCAAAGCAGCACCGAAAGCCCAGTACGATGTTGTCCTCGTGTCTGTTGGCGTAAACGATGTGACGGGCCGCACCCGCAACGGGCAGTGGGTGTCGGCATTGAATGAGTTGTCGGACCGGTTGATCAACGACACGGGGGCAACACTCGTACTGTTCACCGCCATCCCGCCCATGCATCTCTTTCCCGCCTTGCCACAGCCTTTGCGCTGGTACCTGGGCCTGCGGGCCAAACAGTTGAACACATTGATGAAAGGCCTGTGCGATACCGGCTCTTTCGAGAAAGGGCGCCTTGAATATCTGTGTGTGTCCTTTCCTCTGGAGCATGGCTATATGGCCTCGGATGGCTTTCATCCCGGCTTGGACGCATACAGCGTTTGGGCTGAGCATTCCGCGGCCAGTATTCGCAAACTGGCCCAAAATCAGTAGTTTTAGACCCCGCTGGCTAACCACCCCGCATACCCGGCTGCGCTATCGTAACTCTCATAGATACCAGAAGAACGACAATGACTTTGAGAGGTCGGATATGAGCGAGCAGCATTTTGATGTGTTGATCATCGGTGCCGGGGTGTCGGGGATCGGTATGGCCTGCCATCTCCAGCGTGAGTGTCCGGGCAAGTCGTTCGCTATTCTGGAGCGGCGTCAATCACTCGGTGGCACCTGGGATCTGTTCCGCTACCCGGGCATTCGTTCCGATTCTGACATGTTTACCTTTGGTTATAATTTCCGCCCCTGGACTGGCGGAAAAGTGCTGGCAGACGGCGCTTCCATCAAGAACTATGTCAGCGAAACCGCAAAAGAACACAACGTTGAGCCGCATATTCGCTACGGTCTTGCTGTAAAAACCGCAGATTGGTCCAGTGCAGAAAAATGCTGGAAGCTGACTGCGGCGAATGAGGCTACGGGTAAAAGCGAAACCTATACGGCCAGTTTTCTGATTGGTTGCACTGGCTACTACAACTACGATCAGGGCTATAAGCCTGATTTCCCCGGCGAAGCGGATTTCAAAGGCCAGGTTGTCCATCCGCAGCACTGGCCAGAAGGCTTTGATTACACCGGCAAGAAAATTGTGGTGATCGGCAGTGGTGCCACGGCGGTCACACTGGTTCCCACGCTGGCGGAGAAAGCCGGGCATGTAATCATGCTGCAGCGCTCGCCCACGTACCTGATGCCCCTGCCGTCGACGGATAAGGTGACTATGGGCATTCAGAAAGTGCTACCTGCCAAGGCCGCATACCGGCTGACCCGGGCGCGCAATATTACGGTGTCCCGGTTTCTGTACCAGCGTTCCCGCAAGAACCCCAAGCTCATGCGCCGCCTGTTTCTGGGCATTATCAAGCATCAGGTGGGCGACCAAACCGACATGCGCCACTTTACCCCGAGCTACAACCCCTGGGATCAGCGCCTGTGTGTGGTGAAAGACGGTGACCTTTTCCGCGCCTTGAAGGCGGGCAAGGCATCCATGGCAACCGATCATATTGAGCGCTTCACAGAAACCGGTATTCGCCTGAAATCCGGTGAACATCTGGATGCAGACATTATTGTTCCCGCCACTGGCCTGGATATTCAGATGCTTGGGGGTATCAAGCCGAAGGTAGACGGCCAGGAAGTGGCTCTGAAAAACAAGGTGGTTTACAAGAATGTGATGGTTGAAGGCGTACCCAATGCGGGCATGATCTTTGGTTACACCAATATCTCCTGGACCCTGAAGGCCGATATTGCCAGTGAATATCTGTGCCGCCTGATCAATCACATGGATCAACGGAGGTTGCGCGTGGCGGTCGCCAGAGATAATGAAAACAGTCTGGGCGAGGATACCGTAATGGGCGCCCTGGATTCCGGTTACGTCAAGCGTGCTGCGGACCGCCTCCCGCGGCAAGGCACGCATGGCCCATGGCGAGCCTCACAGGATTATCAGGCGGATGTAAAAGTGCTGCGGTTTGACCCCATCGAGGATGGCTACATAGAGTTCGATGGCAAGAAAACCCATGCCAGTGAACGAAATCTCCGTGGTTTTTTGCAGCCTTTGCGCTCTGCGCTGTTTGGGGCCTGATTAAAATCGACGGTAATACCCCGTTCACCGGTTCCAATTCCTTATGGCTAATTCTTGTTGCCTCTGTTACTGTGCACGCATCCTGCCTCTAAGGATTCTGCAGTTTCCGGCTTTAAGCCGCGTTGCGAACCTCCATACGACCTGTCAGAGGACGTCACCCCGATTACCGGCGCGTGACTGTAGTCGTCTTTTATTCCATGAATCTTCATGGCATCTGCCCGCATTCGCCGAGAACGGTGTTCGTGGAGGCAGAACAATCAAGAGTTAATCATATATGAGTTTTTCTTCACTCGGTTTGTCCGAGCAGCTTGTCCGTGCAACCGCCGATCAAGGTTACGATACCCCTTCACCCATTCAGCTTCAGGCCATTCCTGCCGTACTTTCAGGTAAGGATGTTATGGCTGCAGCTCAAACGGGCACCGGGAAAACCGCCGGTTTCACACTGCCATTGCTGCAGCGCCTGGCTGAGAAGCCTCGCACGGGCAAAGGTCCCCGTGTACTTATTTTGGCCCCCACACGGGAACTGGCCGCACAGGTTCACGATAGCGTAAACCTTTACAGCAAATATGTTCCTACCAAAGCCGCAGTGGTTTTCGGTGGTGTAAAAATCAACCCGCAGATGATGAAGCTGCGTAAAGGTCTGGATGTACTGGTTGCCACACCTGGCCGCTTGATGGATTTGTATCAGCAGAACGCTGTGAAATTCAACGAAGTGGAAATCCTGGTGCTGGATGAAGCCGACCGTATGTTGGATATGGGCTTTATTCGTGACATCAAAAAGATCCTTGCGCTGTTGCCAGCCAAGCGTCAGAACCTGCTGTTTTCAGCGACCTTCTCTGGTGAAATTCGCGCTCTGGCTCAAGGCCTTCTGAACAACCCGGTTCAGATTGATGTGGCGGTCAGAAACACCACCGCTGAGTCAGTAAAACAATCGGTTTACACCGTTGACCAGAGCCAGAAAACCGCGCTGCTGAGCAAGCTGGTGCGTGATAACAGCTGGGAGCAGGTGCTGGTGTTTACCCGCACCAAGCACGGTGCAAACCGTTTGACCCAGAAACTGGAAAATGACGGTATTACGGCAGCCGCTATCCATGGCAACAAGTCTCAGGGTGCTCGTACCCGTGCGTTGGCTGATTTTAAAGCAGGGGAAGTGCGTGTGTTGGTAGCAACCGACATCGCAGCCCGCGGTCTGGATATCAAGCAGCTGCCGCAAGTGGTGAACTTTGAGCTGCCCAACGTGCCAGAAGATTATGTTCACCGTATCGGCCGCACCGGTCGTGCGGGTGAAAGTGGGCATGCACTGTCATTGGTAAGTGCGGATGAGCTCAAGATGCTGGTTGGCATCGAGAAGTTGATCAAGAAGCAGTTGCCGCGCAAGGAAGTGGAAGGTTTTGAGCCAAAAAACCACGTAGCTATGAAGCCCAAGGCAAAGGCAGACCCAAGCCGCGCACGCAACCGCAGTGGTGGAAATGGCGCAGGAAATGGCCGGCCCGGTGGTAAGCCCCGCAGCTTTGGTGACCAGCCCGGTGGGCGCAGTGGTGGTCGCAGTCAAGGTGGTCAAGGCCAGCGCGGACGTTCCGGGCAACGCCAAAGCCAGAGCTAAGCCGAAAACTTAAGCGGGTGCTCTATAGCCATACGCTAAACCAGAAACGGAGCCTCGATGGCTCCGTTTTTGGTTTTAGATTACAGAATCCAACATCAGAACTTGTAGGTGAAACCTACCATGTAAACCATGGGGTCGATTTCGACTTCGAACTTGTCGGTCTGGGCGGCATAGTTGCCGCTGGCATCGTAGACCTTAATGGTGGCGTCTGTGTTGATATCTGCCCACCAGACGGCAGCGTTCAATCCGAAGTTCTCGCTCAGCATGTAGTCAATGCCTGCTTCAAAAGCGATGCCGACGCTGTCATCCAGGTTTAGTTTGGTGGTGGCACCGGGCAGGCTGACTGTGCCCGCAACGGCACTGTTGAGAGTGTCAGTGGTCTTTTCTTCAAAGAACGTCGTGTAGTTGATGCCCACGCCAACAAAAGGCTGTAATGCGGAGCTGCTGCTCATTGGATAGTACTGAAGTGTGATTGTTGGTGGCAGGTGTTTGGTTTCGGCCAACTTTCCTGCACCTGCCAAGTCTCCGGCACCATTGATATCGTGCTTGAACGGAGTGGCACCCAGTACGCCCAGACCCAGATTGCTCGTAAACATGTAGGTTGCGCGAATTCCGAGTTGCGAGTCGGAATCTACGGAAACACGAGCGTCAGATCCGAAAATCGGTGCGCCACCCACTTTAATGACATCACTGGAATCATCTGGCGCCACATGCACAACACCGGCACGCAGAATGAAATCACCAGCTTCAAAAGCCTGAGCAGCGGGTGCAACGGCCATAATGGCAGCAGCCATAACACTGAGTTTGAACGTACGGGACATAAACATCTCCTGATAACCTGAATCGTTGATGCGTTCAGATTAAAGATCATGGAGATAGGGAACTTGATATAGCGCAATAATTGCGGGCGAGTGATCGGCGTTGCAGTGCCAGATTGACGCAACTCAAGAAAAGGTTCAGGAGTGTAGTTTTGCGGATTGTCAGGCGGAATCTTTTTTGCTGGCAGGTATGCCGTCACCGGAAACAAATACATCTCGCACGGTTATTGGATCACCTTCTGCGTTTTGCACCTGAACGGGTTGTATCGGCTGCCCTGTGGCTTTGTCACGCAGATCCAGGGGGGGGGCGTCGGGTGCCGGATTCCACTTGTCTCCCCACTGACGCAGAGCAATAACAACAGGGAACAGATCCCGGCCTTTCTCGGTCAACCGGTACTCAAAGCGGGAACCGTGCTCACCCACATCCACTTTTTTCAGAACGCCGTTATCCACCAATCGGGCCAGGCGATCGCACAAGATGTTTTTGGCAATGCCCAGCTCTTGCTGAAAATCCACAAAGCGGCGGGTACCGTACATAGCGTGCAGTACGATAAGCAGGGACCACCAGTCACCCACCTGGTTCAGGGCGCGGGCGACGGAGCAGTTGGAGTCATCAAAACGTTTTCTGGCCATGTGAGGAAGTGTACATAATAAGGTTGCATCTTAAAACCAGATTAAATAAAGTTGCGTTAAGAGACCGAATTAGTAAGGTAGCTACCAAGCAGCCATACCACGCTAATTACTTGTTATCGCCAACATCGAATTTTACGGAGTAGCCACTGATGACTACGAACCTGGGCCCCATGTTTCAACCCTTTGATATCCACAACCTCACGCTGCGCAATCGGGTCGCCATGGCACCGATGACCCGCAACTTTTCGCCCAAAGGCGTGCCCGGTGAGAACGTGGTGGCCTATTACCAGCGCCGTGCGGAGGCGGGTGTTGGCTTGATCATCACTGAAGGCACGACGGTGAATCATGCCGGCGCCAATGGCTACCCTAACGTGCCCCAGTTTCATGGTGATGAAGCACTGGCAGGCTGGAAAAATGTGGTAGATGCGGTGCATGAGGCCGGTGGTGTTATATTCCCGCAACTTTGGCACGTGGGTGCCGTGCGCAAGGAAGGTACAGCTCCAGATCCTTCGGTTCCTGGTTATAGCCCTTCTGGCTTGTTTGCGCCAGGCAAGCCCAATGGCAAGACCATGAGCAAGGGCGATATCGCAGATGTCGTCACAGCCTTTGCTGATGCAGCACATGACGCCAAAGCACTGGGCTTTGATGGTGTAGAGATTCACGGTGCTCATGGATATCTGCTTGACCAGTTCCTGTGGGAAGGCACCAACCAGCGGGATGATGAATACGGCGGCAGCATGGAAAATCGCCTGCGCTTCGTTGTAGAAATAGTAGAAGCGGTTCGCCACCGTGTAGGCCCGGAGTTCCCCATCATGCTGCGTTTCTCGCAGTGGAAACAGCAGGATTACGAAGCAAAACTGGTTAACAGCCCGGAAGAGTTGGAACAGTTCCTGAAGCCGCTGGTTGAAGCCGGTGTGGATATTTTCCACGCATCAACCCGTCGTTTCTGGGAGCCGGAGTTTGAAGGTTCCAACCTTAACCTGGCAGGCTGGACGCAGAAGCTGTCTGGCAAGCCCACCATGTCGGTTGGCAGCGTTGGCCTGACGGAAGATTTCATCAGCGGCACCATGGCCAGCAAGCAAGAGTCGGTAGAGCAGTCGGGTATCGATGAACTGGTAGAGCGCATGAACAACCACGAATTTGAACTGATTGCTGTGGGCCGCGCACTTCTGCAAGACCCTGAATGGCTGACCAAAGTGCAGGAAGGGCGGCTTGGCGAAGTGGACGATTTCGCCCGTAAATCACTCACCAGACTGTACTGAGACTGGACTGAATATTTCCTCTCTGTAACAGCACACCCCCATTGCCTGAGCGTATGATGGGGGTGTTTTTTTATGGGAAGAATTTCACAGGAGAGGCGGCAATGTTTTTAAAGAATAGTCTGTCAGTGTTGATGCTTGCGAGCCTGCTGGCGTTTGCGGGTTGTGCGACGGTGGGGAAGGATTTTTCTACACACAATGTTGACCAGATCACCCAGGGTGAAACCACCCGGGCCGAGATTCAGAAAATGTTTGGTGAACCTTGGCGCACGGGTGTTGAAGACGGAAAGCGCACCTGGACCTACGGTAAATATCGTTGGTCAGCCTTTGGCGATGCGGAAACCACCGATCTGGTCGTACGTTTCAACCCCGACGGCACGGTTTCTTCCTACGTTTACAACACCACTGAGTAAGCGGGTTTATTCCCTCAGCCCGATGACCAGTTTGTCGATGCTGTCTTTGGCATCACCAAACAGCATGCGGGCGTTGTCCTTGAAGAACAGCGGGTTTTCCACCCCGGAATAACCCGTTGCCATACCCCGTTTTAAAATCACCACTTGCCGTGCCTTCCACACCTCCAGCACTGGCATGCCGGCAATCGGGCTGCCAGGGTCTTCTGCTGCGGCAGGGTTTACCGTGTCGTTTGCGCCGATAACCAGCACCACATCTGTTGTCGGAAAATCCCCGTTGATCTCGTCCATCTCCAGCACTATGTCGTAGGGCACATGGGCTTCCGCCAGCAGTACGTTCATGTGGCCGGGGAGTCGACCAGCGACGGGGTGGATACCAAAGCGTACATTTACGCCACGCTCCCGCAGCAGCTTGGTCATGTCGCTGACCCCACTCTGAGCCTGCGCCACCGCCATGCCGTAACCCGGGACGATTATGACAGAGTCAGCATTGCGTAATTCCTCGCATACTTCATCTGCACTGGTCTCTATAGCCACTTGGTCGCCAGAGCCAGCTGCTGCTGAGCTGCCGCTGGTTTGGCCAAAACCACCAAGGATCACGCTGATAAACGACCGGTTCATGGCTTTGCACATGATGTAACTGAGTATTGCACCGCTGCTGCCCACCAATGCGCCGGTCACGATCAACAGGTCGTTGCCCAGCATGAAACCGATGGAGGCTGCAGCCCAGCCCGAATAACTGTTGAGCATCGACACCACCACCGGCATATCGGCACCGCCAATGGCCATGATGAGGTGAATGCCCAACACTGCCGCCACGACAGTCATCAGCACTAAAGCAAGTATACCCAGCCCCATGCTTTCGGTGCCCAGGAACCAGGCGCCGAGCAGCACGGATACGGCAATGGCAGCCAGGTTCATGAAGTGTCGGCCGGGCAGGGTGAGGGCTTTGCTGTCGATACGGCCATCCAGCTTGCCACAGGCAACGAGTGAGCCTGTGAAAGTGACGGCGCCAATAAAGATACCCACAAATACTTCCACCAGTTTGATGGTGTGTTCGGCACCTGTGGTGTGAACCAGCGGTTCAACGTAACCGGTGAAACCCACCAGCACAGCGGCCAAACCAACAAAGCTGTGCAGCAGTGCCACCAGCTGTGGCATCTGTGTCATTTCTACCTTGTTGGCGATGGCGATGCCAATGGTGGCACCAGCCAGCACTGCAATCACGATTGCAACGAGCCCGCTATCATTCACACTGGCCATGGTCGCGATCAGTGCAATGAGAATCCCGGCAACTCCATAAAGGTTGCCGCGGCGGGCAGATTCCTGATTGCTCAGGCCACCCAGGCTGAGAATAAACAATACGCTGGCGACCACATAGGCCACACTAACGAGTCCTGTACTCATAGTGGTCGCCTCCTATTTGCGGAACATTTTGAGCATGCGATGGGTAACCCGGAAGCCACCCCCAACGTTGATGCTGGCAATCAGCACCGCCACAAACGCCAGAACTCCGACCACGGCATTCTCTGCCTGGGCCAGGTGCAACATGGCACCAATCACGATAATGCCACTGATGGCGTTGGTGACACTCATCAGAGGTGTGTGCAGGGAAGCGGTGACGTTCCAGACCACCTGCCAGCCTATAAAACAGGCCAGCACGAACACGGTGAAGTGGCGCAGGAAGCTCTCCGGAGCATAGGCGCCAACGCCATAAAGTGCCGCAAGGGTGACCACTAACACGGCTCCCTTGCCGATCAGGCTGCGGCGTTGGGATTCCTTGTGAGCAGCCGCTTTTTGTTCTGCCGAAGGTTCTTCTGTGCCCGGTGCAGGCTTGGGGCTGGTGGGTGTTTGCGGCTGCGGTGGCGGCCAGGTTACGTCCTTGCCCAGCACGACGGTGAGGCCGCGAATCACGTCGTCCTCCATGTTCACTTTTGGTTGGCCGTCTTTCTCTGGTGTCAGTTCAGTCACCAGATGAAACAGGTTGGTGGCATAGAGATCGCTGGCCACCTTGGCCATGCGGCTGGGAAGATCCGTGTAGCCGATCAGCGTAACGTCGTGGTGCTCGACAATTTTTCCGGGCTCGGTAAGCTCGCAATTGCCACCGCGCTCTGAGGCCAGATCCACAATCACGCTGCCGGGCTTCATGGATTTCACCATCTCCGCCGTGATCAGTTTCGGCGCCGGCTTACCGGGAATCAGGGCGGTGGTGATGATGATATCCACCTCTTTGGCCTGCTCTGCAAACAGCGCCATTTCTGCCTTGATGAACTCATCGCTCATCTGTTTGGCATAACCGCCGGTGCCGCTGCCTTCTTCCTCGCCAAAATCCAGCTGCAGAAATTCGGCGCCCATGCTTTCAATCTGTTCCTTCACTTCCAACCGGGTATCAAAGGCCCGAACAATAGCGCCCAGGCTATTGGCGGCCCCCACTGCTGCGAGCCCGGCCACGCCGGCGCCGATTACCATTACCTTGGCTGGCGGCACCTTGCCTGCTGCCGTTATCTGGCCTGTGAAAAAACGCCCGAAGTGATTGGCGGCTTCCACCACCGCACGATACCCGGCGATGTTCGCCATGGCGCTCAGGGCGTCCATTTTCTGGGCACGGCTTATGCGGGGCAGGCTGTCGATGGCAAAGCTGGTGATGTTCCGGCCAGCCAATTGGTTCAGAAGCTCGGCGTTCTGAGCGGGCCAGATGTAGCTGATGAGAAAGCCGCCTTCCTTCATCAGGTCGGCCTCGTGCTTGCCCAGCGCCGGGTTCAGCATGGGTGCGCGAACTTTCAGAATGATATCTGCCTCGCGCCAAAGGGATTGAGCGTCCGCCGCAATGGAAGCGCCAACAGTCTCATAGGCTTCATCGCGATAGTGGGCGGCTTCGCCTGCACCGGATTCAACCGTAACCTCATAGCCCAGGCTGATGAGTTTGTGTACCGAAGGTGGTGTAGCGGCAACTCGCCGCTCGTCTGTGAATATCTCTTTTGGAATGCCGATCTTCATGATGCAAACGCCCTTTGTTTGAACCGATGAACGGAAGGAGAACTACCTTCATCCTAGTGTAAGCTCAGGACTTTGCCTGCCATACGTTCTGTTGCGTACGGCAGAAATCCGGATAAGGCGCTATGCTTTGCGCTTTTGCACATACCGGAATTTTTTCGATGATTGAGATGTTTTTCAGCACCTATATCAGCAGTACCATCCGCTTCCTGTTTCTGCTGGCGCCTTTCTTTGCGGTGTCCATGTTTATCGCCTTGACCCGCGGTTTGCCCGCAGCTGAAAAAGCCTCGATCATTCGCCGGGCGTGCATTGCAGCATCTATCATGGGTGTCTTGTTGTTCTTCGGCGGCCCGGTTCTGTTCAGCGCCATTGGTATTACTCTGAACTCCTTCCGTATTGGTGCCGGCACACTGCTGTTCCTCACTGCCATCAGCCTGGTCACCAGCGGCACCCGCAATCATGCCACCGGCTTGCCAGAGGAGGAACGCGACGACATCGCTGTTGTGCCCCTGGCCGTTCCGGTGATGATTGGCCCTGCCACCATTGGTGCTATTCTGGTTTACGGTGCCGAGCTCAAGAACGCCCCGGAAGTTGCAGGAGGCCTGCTGGGCTTGCTTTCTGGCCTATTGATACTGGGTATATTGCTGCACCTGTCCGGGTATCTGGAAAAAGCCTTGGGCAAAACCGGCCTAAACATTCTCTCCAAAATCAGCGGTCTGGTACTCTCAGCCATGGCTGCTGAAATTGTACTGACAGGCATTACGGGTTTTATCGCCAGTTCGGGATTGATGGGGGCCTAAAGAACCGAGATGTCTGCAGACACCACAGAGCACAACCGCAACCGACAGGATTTCTCCGGTATCGACTCGATCTGGTTGTTTGGTTATGGCTCGTTGATTTACAAAGTGGATTTCCCGTACCTGGAAAAACGCCCCGCCTCTATTCAGGGTTGGGCTCGCCGGTTCTGGCAGGGTTCTCACGATCATCGGGGTACGCCGGAAGCACCGGGCAGGGTGGTGACACTGATTGAGACGCCCGGAGCTACCTGCAAAGGCATGGCGTTCCGGGTATCACCGAAAGTGTTCGAGCATTTGGATGTGCGGGAAAAGAATGGCTACCTGCGTTTCACCACAACGTTGACGTTCGATAACGGCAGTCATGGTGAGGGGCTGGTTTACATTGCCACTGAGGACAACGAAGCCTTCCTTGGCGAGGCGCCGGATGCGGATATAGCCCGCCAGATTGCTTCTGCGGTTGGTCCGAGTGGCCCAAACTCCGAATACCTGCTCAGGCTCGCTGAGTCATTGCGCGCACTGGGTGATGAGTGTACTCATACTTTCGCAATTGAGTCGTGCCTCAAGAAAGCTCCTGAGGAAGACCTGTAATTCCGAGTAAGCAACCGAGGGCGGGGCACCTTCCGAAACACGCTGTGAATACGTCCGTGTACGCTTGGCTCCGCCATCCCTGGCTCCGCACAGTTTCGGAAGGTGCCCCGCCCTCAGTTGCGTCAGGCTTTGGCGGTGGCCGCTTGTTGATCATCTCGGGTAGCAGGATTAAAACCTCTGGGAGGTGATTTACGGCGCTGGTTCAGGCCGATCATCACCAGCGGCACAACAACCATCAAGCTGCCCACCAGGAACCACCAGTCGGGCACCTCGTTAAACCAGATCCAGCCAATAGCTACTGCCCAAATCAACCCTGTGTATTCGGCGCTGGTCACCAGATTGGCGTCTACCTGTCGGTAGGCCAATAGAACGGTGATGTTGTAGCCCAGAATAAAAAATGCTGAAGCCGCCGCGGTAAACAAAATCTCTGGATGCCAGGTAGCACCTTGTTGCCATTCCCATATAGCGAGCAGACCGGCCGCGGGAATCACCAGTAAATAGTTTAGAAACAGCTTGTGCACAGTGCTCTGGCCCTTGGGTAACTTGCGCACCATCACCGCGTTGATTGCCAGTGTGAGGGCAGATCCCAGCGCCGCCACAACCGCCCAGTTGAACTCCACCGGGCGCAGGATAACGATGATGCCTGCAAAACCGCTGAAGACTGCAAGCACACTCAGTGGCGACAGTGACTCCCGGAAGATAACCACTGAAAACACCATCACCAGAATCGGCGCTGCGTAAAATACGGCGTTGGCCGTGGCCAGTGGCAGGTTGCTTAAGGCAACGATCATGCACAGCAAGCCTACCAGATGAACGTGCGCCCTGATGGCGTGTACTTTTATGCCGGAAAACAGGTTGTTCCGGTCGATCTTGCGGGCCAGCGGAACCAGGAAGACAAGGGTGATGAGGCAGCGTAAGAATGCGAACTGCAGAATCGGTGCGCCCGGCTCCATGAGCTTGATAAATACGTCAGATATCAGCGCCATGGCGTTGCCAAGCACAAGCAGAAGAATTGCGCTGTTTACAGTTTTACCTGACATCGTTTTATTACCTGATACACGGGTGATGGATAAAGCGCGCACATGGAAAGTGGCAGTTACAGTCTACTTGCGTTTTAATATCCGATAAAATGATGTTTATTGACGAGGTATTAGATAAATAGATAATGAAGCTGCCACCATTAAGAGCGCTGCC
This sequence comes from Marinobacter sp. KMM 10035, assembly GCF_046537445.1. Lineage (NCBI taxonomy): Bacteria > Pseudomonadati > Pseudomonadota > Gammaproteobacteria > Pseudomonadales > Marinobacteraceae > Marinobacter > Marinobacter sp. KMM 10035. The sequence goes on from NZ_JBBVMG010000001.1 coordinate 716,031, forward strand.
CGTATTTGAGGCTGTAGCCCGACTCAATAGTTTTTCACTGGCCGCTGAAGAGTTGTCGGTAAGCCAGAGCGCCGTAAGCCATCAAATCAAACAGCTTGAAACCTATCTTGGCGAGCAGCTGTTCTGGCGAGGTGGGCGCACGCTCTCGTTAACCGACGAGGGGCGGCAGTATCTCGATGCCGTCAGTACGGCGTTGCTGCAAATCGAACGGGCCAGTGAAAAACTGCTGGGGCATGAAGAATCCAGGTTGCGGCTTGCGCTCTTCAGTTCCTTTGCTGTTCGTTGGCTGGTGCCGCGGCTGCCAAATTTACAGCGACAACATCCGCAAGTAGAGCTGGCGTTGGAGATGACCAGCCAAAACCCAGTGCTGTCTGATCGAGTGGCAGACTGTTTTATCACGATTAATCGGGGCTCTCCGGCCTACAGCTACGAGCTTTTGTACGTTGAGCAGCTCTTTCCCGTATGCAGCCAGGATTATTGGCAGCGCATTTGCAGAGAGTTGGGTCGGGAAGCGAATGCGGCAGGGCGCGATGAGCCGGCCATGACCACGGCGGAAGTGGCCCGCTTTCCGCTGCTATCCACTCACAGCATTTACGACAAGGCCGCTGGAGACTGGGAAGCCTGGTATCAAACTGTGGATGAGTCCATACCTTCCGGCACGCGCGTTCAGCACTTTAGTCACATGCTGCTGGCGTTGGAGGCGGCGCGCCACCATCAGGGTATCGCTCTGACCAACGATTACATGTTGAGTACCCGCAAGGATTCCGAAGAATTTGTGCGCTTGCCGTGCCACCCGTTGGCGACCGGCGACCGGTTCTATTTTGCCTGGAAAACCAGCCGAAGAAGAGAGCGAAGCATACAGTTGCTGAGAGGTTGGCTGGTGGATGAGGCCATCAGAGGGGGACTCAGGTCACAATGATATGAAATTGACCCTTTGTGTTGGCCTTTCCGGCGCTAATGCTATCGGAGAATAATCTTGCAGCGGGTATCCTTGCCTTAACAGAAATAAAACTGCGCTTCACGCAGCCGTTGTAAACAGGAACCCAACATGTCATTAAATCGTCGCCAGTTTCTCCAATACGCTGGCGCCCTCGGAGCTTTGGGTGCGCTTGGCAGCCAGGCCGCACTTGCACAAGTTTTAAACCCTCAACGCATGCAGCCCTGGCGCAATTGGTCGGGGGTGCAGACCTGCTTGCCAGCACATCAGATAACTCCCAAATCACTCGACGAGTTGGTCAGTGTTATTGCCCAAAGTACGGGAACCATTCGCCCGGTTGGAGCTGGGCACTCGTTCAGCCCTCTGGTGCCCACTGACGACACCCTGCTTTCCCTGGGCTATTTCGGCGGCATGTTAAGCCATGATTCGGAAACCCATCAGGCGGAGTTTGGCGCGGGTACCTCCATGGCCCTTATGGGCATGGCGCTGAACGATGTAGGCCAGGGCTTTATCAATATGGCCGATATTGATCACCAGACCCTGGGCGGTGCCGTTGCAACATCTACCCACGGTACAGGCATTAACTATGGTTCTTATTCCAGCTACGTAACAGGTTTGCAATTGGTGACTGCAGGCGGTGAAGTTCTGGACTGCGATGCCACCCGTAACCCGGAAGTTTTCAACGCCGCGCGCGTGTCTATGGGCGCGCTCGGGGTAATCACTAAACTCTCCATGCAGAACCGGCCAGGCTACCGTCTGCGGGAAACCATGCGGGTGGCCAAAACAGAAGACTTGTTGGCGGATATCGATAAGCATGTTTCCGAAAACCAGCACTGGGAAATGCTGGTGATTACCCATTCAGACTATGCCCTGGCGATTGCCCTGAATGAAACCGAAGAGCCGGCTACACCAGCGGTTAACAAGGCAGAAAGCGGCGGCAATGAATTTGTCACACTGCTGGAAAAGCTGGATAAATACGGCAGTGACTTCCCATCAGCCCGCAGGTTCCTGCTGAATAACCTGCGGCACTTTGCCACCTTTGATGAGCGTATTGGAGAGTCCTACGAGATCTATTCCAACATACGCTCGGTGCGCTTTAATGAAATGGAATATTCAGTGCCTGCGGAGCATGGCCCAGCCTGTCTGCGCGAGATTCTGCAGCTTATCGAGCGTAATGACTTGCCCACCTGGTTTCCTCTGGAATACCGCTATGTGCAGGCCGATGACGTGCCATTGAGCATGTTCCAGGGGCGCGATAGCTGTGCCATATCTGTGCACCAGCATTACAGCATGGATTATCACAACCTGTTTGCGGCCATAGAGCCGATCTTCTGGAAGTACGACGGCAGACCCCACTGGGGCAAACTGCATACGCTGAATGCCCGCCATCTTGAGAAGCTATATCCTCAGTGGCGTGAGTTTACGAGGGTGCGCGAGAGCCTCGACCCTCAGGGCAGGTTCCTGAATGCCCACTTGCGCTCAATACTGAGTGCTTAAAGGAGACAGTATTGTGAATCGTCGTGGTTTTCTGTTCACCGGCCTGCTGGGTGGTGCGGCCATACTGACCGGCGCTGCCTTGCTGCGTCCTGCTGACAAGGGCAAACCTTACACGGCTTACTTTGAGGCGCTGAACGAGGAGCTGAAACGTGCCGGGCCCATGCGGCCTGTATTGCTGGTGGATCTGGACCGCCTGGATCACAACATTGATGTGGTTAAAGCCTCCCTGCAGCGCAGCGGCAAGTCGTTACGCCTGGTTGAAAAGTCGCTGCCGGCGCGTGGTTTGTTGGAGTACATTGCCAACCGTACTGGCACAGACAAGCTGATGTCGTTTCACCAACCCTTCCTGAATCAGACCGCCGAGTACTTTCCACAAGCAGATTTATTGCTGGGTAAGCCGCTGCCAGCCCGATCCGTTGAGGTGTTCTACCAGCAGCATCAAGGGCGTGCTGACCCCACAGCGCGAATCCAGTGGCTGATTGATGCGCCTGAGCGCTTGCAGGAGTACCTGCAGATAGCACAAGCACGCAACAGCAAGTTCCGGATCAACATTGAGCTGGACGTAGGCCTGCACCGCGGCGGTGTGGCAGATATGGATGCCTTGAATGCGTTACTTGGTTTGATTGCCGATAACCCGGAGCATCTCGAGTTCTCCGGGTTTATGGGTTACGACCCGTTTGTGGGTATGGAGTTGCCCTCGGTTCTTGGTTCTCCAGATACGCTGCTAGGCAAGGTGATGACCCGCTATCAGGGCTTTGTTGATTTTACCAAAAACCACTACCCGGCATTATGGAAGGATGGGCTAGCACTCAATACGGCTGGCAGCCCCAGCTATCGGCTGCATGAAACTGAAACCCTGAGTACAGAACTGGCGGTGGGCTCTGCCATGGTAATGCCCACCCACTTTGATTTGCCTTCATTGAGCGATCATATTCCCGCGGCCTTTATTGCCAGCCCGGTGCTGAAATCCACTGGGCCGGTGAATATCCCAGCGCTTGATGGGAAATCCAGAATCTTCTCATGGTGGGATGTTAACCAGCGCGCCAGCTACTTTATGTATGGCGGCAACTGGCTAGCGGACTTTGTTGCGCCAGAGGGGCTTCAGAGCAATAGCCTGTATGGCAGGAGCTCGAACCAGGAGCTGGTGACGGCCTCGCCGGGAGTGGGGCTAGATGTGAACGACCAGGTATTTTTGCGCCCGCAACAGAGTGAGGCGGTATTGCTGCAGTTTGGCGACATACTGGCGGTGCGCAATGGAAAGATTGTTGATCACTGGCCGGTATACCAGGACGGTTCCCGGGCATAGTCGCTAAGGCATAAGGGCAGTGGTCAGCGTTTTCAAATGCTGGCCACTGCCCTTGAGATTACTTGACTCCAGGGCGCTCAACCACTTTTCGCTTGCCCTTGGCGCACCGAGACAGTGCCTTTAGACCTTCTTCATCGAAGGCATCTACCCGTATAACGTCGTACAGGGCGGTCAGAGCTTCCTCAAGCTTTTCACACTCCTCTGCCTTCACCGAGCCTTCGGAACAGGCCCAGTCCACCAGTTTTTTGCGCTCATGGCCCATCAGTAGCGTAATTTCGTCCAGATCATCTTTATCACGATTGCGAATGGCTTCGTGAAGGCGCCCGCGTACATCGGCGGTTTCGTTTGCCAGCTTGTAGGCATTCAGAACCCGACCAAGTGGGTCCTTCGGATCCATTGTGGTGTAAGCGCCGCGGCTGATGCGCTGGCGCAGCGGTGTGTCTTTAACGATGCTGGCAGCCACTTGGGCGCCAAGCTTGTCATCCGGCCCGTTCAGACCGGTCGCACCCAGCGGGAACACCAGCAGACGCATTGGCCAACGTAGAACAGGTACCGGGAATTTGGTGATGGCTTCACGCATCGAGTGCTGCAAGTCCTGCAGGCAGGTTTGCAGGCACCATTCCACCAGCGGGCGCTGGTCGGCAGGGTAGCCTTCCTCGTGCCACTGCTTGATTACGGCCGTCGCGTAATACAGCTGCACCAGGCAGTCTGCCATGCGCCCGGAGAGGCGCTGTCGGGCTTTCAGACCACCGCCCACGGAGAGCAGGGTTACATCTGTCATCAGTGCAAACGCCGCCGAGAAGCGGGCAAGCTGGCGGTAATATGAGCGAATGTTTCCTTGCCGTGGCACGGTTTCAAACAATCCGCCGGAGAGGGCAAGAACAAAAGCCCTTAAAGCGTTCCGCGTGGTGTGAGCCAGATGTTTGTAGAAGATGCCGTCGAACTTCTTCGCCGCCTGATCTTCGTCTTCCATGTCGGCCGCTGCGATTTCATCAACAATAAACGGGTGGCAGCGAATCGCACCCTGGCCAAACACCATCAGGCTGCGGGTCAGAATGTTTGCGCCTTCCACAGTAATCCCAATGGGTACAGCGTTATAGGCGCGGGCCATGAAGTTGCGGGGGCCGGTAATAACGCCGCGACCGGCGACTACATCCATGGCGTGGTTGATCACTATCCGCATCAGGTCTGTGTTGCGGTATTTCAGCAGGGCAGACGGCACCGCCGGCCGCACGCCTCTGTCCAGCATGCCGGAGGTCAGCAAGCGCGCTGCATCCATCATGTAGGTGTAGCCGGCAATGGGTTCCAGAGCCTCCTGAACACCTTCAAACTGGCTGATGGAACGGCCGAATTGCTCGCGGGTATAGGCGTAGGAGCCGGTTGCCAGGCTGGCAACCTTGCCGGCACCGGTGCCCAGCGCGGGCAGGGAAATGGAGCGTCCGATAGACAGACATTCCAGCAGCATGGTCCAGCCTTTGCCGAGCATGTCCTGACCACCGATGACCTGATCCATGGGAATAAACACCTCGGTGCCCCACGTCGGCCCATTCATGAACACGGTATTCATTGGCAGGTGTCGAGCGCCTGCGTGTACGCCTTCGGTTTCCCGGGGCACCAGAACACAGGTCACGCCTATGTCTTCGTTATCGCCCAGCAGATTTTCCGGGTCGTACACCTTGATGGCCAGGCCAATCAGCGTCGCCACCGGTGCCAGAGTGATATAGCGTTTGTTCCAGGTAACTTTCAGCCCCAGAACTTCTTCGCCGTTCCATTGGCCTTTGCACACTATGCCTTTGTCGGGAATAGCGCCCGCATCGGAACCTGCAATGGGCGATGTGAGTGCAAAGCAGGGAATCTCTTCGCCACCGGAGAGCCTTGGCAGGTAGTGCTTTTTCTGTTCGTCGGTGCCGTAATGCATAAGCAACTCACCCGGGCCGAGGGAGTTGGGAACCATCACGGTGACCGCAGCGGATACGCTGCGGGTAGAAATCTTCATGACGATTTCAGAGTGGGCCGTGTTGGAGAAGCCCATGCCGCCGTCTTCTTTCGGAATCACCAGGCCGAAAAAGCCGTTCTCACGGATAAACTTCCAGACCTTGTCCGGCAGGTCGTACTCTTCGTGGGTTATCTTCCAGTCATCGAGCATGCCGCAGAGTTTTTCTACCGGGCCATCAAGAAACGCCTGTTCTTCGCTGGTCAGGTGTGCAGGTTTTGCATCCAGCAGTTTTGACCATTCAGGCTTGCCAGAGAACAGTTCGCCATCCCAATCCACAGAGCCGGATTTCAGAGCTTCTTCTTCCGTTGAAGACAGCTTGGGAAGGCGGCTGCGAACCCATCCGAGGAGTGGTCGGCTAAATTTATTGAGACGTATCTCGCTGGGAATAACCAGAATCAGGGCCAGGGCGAGAAACAGACCACCAAAGAGAATGCTGGCGATATGCCAGTCATCCTGAAACAGGCCAACCAGGGTTGCGATAGACATCACCACAGCGGCTGTAGTGCCGCCAACTCCCACATAGATCAGAATCAGGGCACTGATGAGCAGAAAAAGTACACTCACGGGCAGACCTCCATATCGTGGATAAGATTCGGCGAATTTCAGTTTAACCTTCGGTCAAAGTTTCCCCACATGCAAGGGCACCGTTGCTAATCACAGTATAGACGGTAATGGTTTCAGGCATTCACTATGTCCTCAGATGTATCCCGCGGCAAAAACCAGCCCTAGCACAATGGGCATAACAATAAGGCTGCCGAGGTTACTTATTAGTACGAGAGAAGCCACTTTATGGGGCTCTTGCTGATACTGCTCAGCCACCATGTAGTTGAGCACCGCAGGAGGCAGCGCGGCGAATACCCAAAGTGAGGCGATTTGAAGGCCGGGGAGATCCAGCAGTGCAATCATCGGCCAGGCCAGCAATAGCCCACTGACCGGGCAGGCGATGGCGCCCAGCATGCCTAGTTTCCAATCGCTGAAGTCGATATCCAGCATGCGCACCCCGAGGGTAAACAACATCAGCGGAATACAGATTTCCCCGAGCATGTTCAGGGAATGCAATAGCCAGCCTGGCAGAGTAACGCCTCCAAGGTTAACCGCCAGCCCCGCGATACTGGCAAATACGATGGGCAGTCTCAGGCGCTGCAAAATGGAGGTGTGTGGGTCGAGCATGTACAGCCCCACAGAAAAATGCAGCAGCATCTCCACAATGAATAGCACGATGGCTGCGGGCAGCGCCGCTTCACCAAAGGCTAGAACCAGCAGCGGAATGCCCATGTTGCCGGAGTTGTTGAACATCATGGGGGGTAAAAAGGTTTTCAGATTCAGGTTGAGCACCCGGGCCAGCGGATACAGAACAATGCCGGAACCGAGCACCACAACCGTCGCGGCGAGGGCAAGCCCGGCATAATCCTGCAGAGGCGCTTGCTGGTCGGCTAGTACTGCAAACACCAGCATGGGCACAAACAGTTCCATGTTCAGGACGTTTAATCCACGAATATCCGGGGTGCGAAACCGGCCGTAAAGGGCACCGCAGCCAGCAATAAGGAATACCGGCAGCAGGGTTGAAAGAATCTGGCCAATCATCAAAAGCTCCAATAGGCGCCGCAGGTTGGTTGCGGTGGTAGTGTTACCCGACCACAATAGCCCGGATACCTGGATTGCTAATCGGTTATGGAGTTTACCAGTGACAAGCCCGTTTGATCAGCCTCTTAATCGCCAACATACTTGCTCGGTAAAACTCGATGTTCGCAAGGCGGTATTTGGTCGTGAGGATGTGATTCCAGTGTGGGTGGCAGACATGGATTTCGCCGCGCCAGAGGCCGTTACTCGTGCGCTTTCAGAGCGCGCTGCGCATCCGGTTTATGGTTATACGCTTTTCCCCGATAGTCTGTACCAGTCAGTGATGGACTGGTTTCGTGAACGGCACGGTTGGGAAATCAAACGCCACTGGATATTAATGGCCCCGGGGGTTGTACCGTCCTTGCATGCAGCCTGTATGGCGTATGCCGGACCGGGGGAAGGCGTGATTGTTCAGCCGCCAGTGTACCCGCCGTTTTTCAGCTCGGTTCGCTTGAGCGGACGCGAGATTATTGAAAATCCGTTGGTTTGCGATGAAACCGGTTACTACCGGATGGATCTGGAGCATCTGGAAGCTTGCGCTGCGCGCCCGGATGCCCGCCTGCTGATGCTGTGCTCACCCCATAATCCTGTTGGGCGCATTTGGTCGGAGCAAGAACTGGAAGCTGTTCTGGATATTGCCCGGCGCCATGATCTGGTGGTCATTTCAGATGAAATCCACTGCGACCTTACCTTTGCCGATATGCCCAGGCACCGGATGCTGGCCACACTTGCGCAACCGAACGATAGGCTGATTACGGCTATCGCGCCCAGCAAAAGCTTCAACATACCAGGGCTTGGGCTGTCTGCGCTTATCATTCCGGACAGAGAAAAGCGCAGTGCCATGCAGGCGGTGTTCGATTCCCTGCACCTGCCCCAGTGCAATCCATTCAGCATTGCAGGATTTGAAGCGGGTTACCGTTCTGGTGGGCCTTGGCTGAACGATCTGATGTCATATTTGCAGAAGAACCGGGATTTTGTGGTCGACACGGTGAATGCACGCTTGCCCGGTATAACAACTCGTGCGCCAGAAGGAACCTATCTGGTGTGGCTGGATTGCAGAGGAATGGGGTTGGACGATGCGGCATTGAAGCGGTTTTTCGTGCAGGAAGCCGGAGTGGGGATGAACCCTGGCGTCTCATTTGGTGAACAGGGCAGCGGTTACATGCGGCTCAATATTGGCTGTCCCAGGGCTGTGCTGGCCGACGTGTTGCAGCGCATTGAGTCGGCTTTAGAAGGCGGCCAGCTTTAGCCCTGATTATTACTCTCCTGGCACCTTGGCTTCTGTACCTATGTGGTAGGCGGCAAAGCCGGCCATGACCACCTGATCTACCGCCATGCCAATTATTCGGCCATCACTGTTGGAATGAATGGGGTACTGGGCATTGGTGATCGGGTCGGCGACATAGCCAAGAATCTGCCCCTTGGACACTTTCGCGCCCAATTTAACCTTGCTGAACAGAATGCCGCCGTCGTTTGCCCGCACCCACGCAGAGTTGTAATACACGGGTTGTGGGTCGCCCCATACGAACATCCGCGAGATCATGCCCTGCTTTTCCATCAGGCTGGTGAGGCTGTTCACGCCTGCCTTGATCTGATGCTCCTGGATACGATGGGATTCGCCAGCTTCCAGGGTTACTGAACGAATGCCCACATCAACCGCAGCAGTGCGAAGCATTCCGGGCGATCCACTGCTGTGCACCACCGCCATGCGGTCAAACCCGCGGGTAAATTCTGCCACCGTGGGGTTGTTCATATCAGCACGAAGCTGCGGCAGATTGGTTCGCTTCAGTGAACCGGTATGTATATCCACCAGCATGTCGCAGTGCCGGATAATATTTTCGAAAAGCGAGTAGGCAATCCGGTCTGCCAGACTGCCATTCGGCCGGCCGGGGAAGTGCCGGTTCAGGTCGCGGCGATCCGGCAGATAGCGGCTACCCTGCTGGAATCCGGGCAGGTTCACAATAGGGATGCCCACCACGCTGCCACTGAGCTTTTCCGGATCAAGGTCGTACATCGTTTGGCGGATAATTTCGATGCCGTTCAGCTCGTCGCCATGGATGGTGCCTGTCAGGCACAGGGTTGGGCCGGCGTTGACACCGTTAACCACCAATACCGGTGTGGGCTGCGACAGGCCGGCAATCTGAATGCCCGACGACCAGGCCAGGCGCGTTGATGTACCCGGTAACACTTCGCTGCCAAGCAGAGCCAGATTTTTTGCGGGCTGTGGACCTTTAATTTCCGGTTCGGGTGCTGTGTCTTCTGGAGCGTCGGCGTCGGCGACGGCTACTGGCTCTTCGGTGCTTGGGCTTTCCTGGATGGCAGGGTCTTTCGGCGGTTCAGGAGTAGGTGCAGGCGCAACTTCCTTCAGATCAATATTGGGCGCTACTTTTTTCGGCTTTGGTGAACGCTTTGGTTTGGGTGCCTGTGCGGCTTCTTCAGCTTTAGGGAGCGCTTCCGCTGAGGGCGTATCGGGCGTTTCCCGTCGTGGCTCTGAGCGCTCTACATCCTCAACGTTTTCATCGTCCGCCAATTCTGCCAGCAGAATCTCCTGGATTGCCGGCTTCTGGCTGCTGCTTTTCGGTGGGTCTGCCAGTGAAACAGAAGGCATGGCCAAGATGAGCACGCAAAAAGGCGTTGTCAGAGCGGTCAGCATTTTCAGCCTGTAAAACAGCATGATTCCTCACGGGTCGTTCACGAAGGCCCAAGGATAAAGGTTGGCCGAGGGTCATGAAATGGCAATAACACAGGTTTAATGCCATCTTCATGGTGCAGACATGAACATTGTTGCCAATAATAGTTATGGTACGCAGGGTACATGCGAACCTGATCTATCCAGTTATATCCGACTGAGGGAGTTAACTATATGGACTTTTTGCGAATTATTATTGCCATTCTGTTACCGCCACTGGGTGTGTTTTTGCAGGTGGGTATCGGAAAACACTTCTGGATCAACATACTGCTGACTATTCTGGGCTACATTCCCGGTATCGTGCACGCGGTATACATTATTGCCAAAAAATAAGCATCGGCAGGCGCATTGCACGCCTGCCGGTGGGCTGGGCTCAGGTAGGCTTTATGGCCCGCCAGAGCCCGTCTTTCTGCAAGGCTCGTCCGTCGGACTCCAACTTCAACAAGTGCGCCAGCGCAGAGCGGGCTGCAATGCCATGAATGGCCGTTGGCACATCGCCATAGGCTTTGCTGGTAAGGTCTTTCAGGTTCACCGGTGACAGCTGGTCGAGTGCGCGCGCAATCTTATGCTCCCTCGCCAGCCGGTGAGTGATCAGGTAGTCGATGATCGCTTGCGGTTGCCCCATCACGAATCCGTGGGCAGGGGCAATGAAGCGGATTTTTTCGGCAAACAGGTCGTAGAGCGATTCCAGATAGGCCTTCATGTCGCCGTCCGGAGGGTTTATAACCACCGTTGAGCCCTGCATGATGTGATCCCCCGAAAACAGAAGCTGCTGTTCCTCCAACAAGAAGCACAGGTGGTTGGAGGCGTGCCCTGGTGTGTGCAGAACCTTGAGAGTGCCCGCATCGGTTTCGATCAAATCCCCGTGCTCGGGTTGTTGGTCGGGTGCAAATTTATGGTCCTGGCCCGGGCCATCTGGTGCAGATCGGCCGTAAACCCGACAGCCAGTTTTCTCCTTCAGCGCCCGGGTGCCCGGGGAGTGGTCCAGATGGGTATGGGTGACCACCACCGAATCAATTTTGCCTCCAGTGACCTCAAGAATACGTTCTATGTGCCCTGCATGGTTTGGGCCCGGGTCGAGCACGGTAAAGCGGTCGTGGCCCAGAATGTAGGTGTTGGTGCCTGGGCCGGTCATCACGCCGGGGTTAGGTGCTGTAAGGCGAATCACGCCTGCGGCGACTTCAACCGCCTCACCGGGAACAATGTCTGCTTTGGTACTGCCTTCCCCTTCCGGGTCCAGCTTGACGGCCTCCGCGTAAGCCGGCGAATCCGGCTCCAGAAGCACCGGCTTGCCACGGCGAATCGCCGGCCAGGGCTGGCTTGGGGAGGGTTCGGGCGGGTTGGCCCAGGCGTAGCGCATGAGGCTGTCTACAGAATCAAAGTCCCGTAGAACCCTGAGTGTTCCCAGGGTGGGTAGCGTCATCAGGCGCGTGCCGGCACGCTGTTCTTGCAGTGCTTGTTCCGGGCGTATCCATACGTGATCGATGGTTTCCTCGCCATCATGGCTCACGTACTGGTTTTCGGGGGCTTCGGTTACGAAGAACCGGGTATCAAAACGCCGGGGAGGGCCGGGAGGGGTAATCCAGTGGCTCAGGTAAGCCAGTCTATCCAGCGGGATTGTAAGCTGGTGACGCTGGCACAGTTCAGCCAGGGGTAACTCACCTTTGAATACCGCCTTGCGGTCATCGTGGGCCGGGTGGTCTCCGCCGATGAGCTGCCGGTCGGCATCCATTGCCACCAGTACGCCGGCTTCCTCAAAGCATTCGCGAACAGCCGCCAGCATATAATCCGCGCCGCCTTCACTCAGGCTCATGGTGTGGCTGATTTCCGTGTCTTTCACGCCCGCTGCGTGCAGGCGCCCTTGGGATTCCTGCTCATCTACCGCGCCGCCTGGGAACACATAAAAGCCGGGCAGAAAAACGGCGCTCCAGGTGCGTTGTAGCAGCAACACTTCGATACCTTCGGGGGTATCTCTTACCAGTGCCAGAGTGGCCGCAGGGCGAATATCCATAGAGTTTCCATTGTTCAAAGCCGTAACCTCCGCTTGCCTTTGCATCCAGCGCGAAAAAGCTGAATTCAGCGCTGAAAGATCAGTACTGACGATAACCGATTTGTGCAATAAGATCATTGAGATGAACGTCGCTGCACAAGAGAGTATCATTCAGTGCCGCACACGACCCTTTGCTATACAGGTACCTGAAGTGGCCCGAATCAAGCTTTCCTTCCCCGACGATGCGTTCTGTTTTGAAACTCTGTTGCAGGTTCGAACAACGGACATAAACGGTGCTAATCACCTGGGTAACGATGCGCTGGTTTCGATGCTCTCGGAAGCGCGAGCCCAGTTTTTGATCAGCTACGGTATTTCTGAAGGTAACAACAGCGGTCAGGGCATTATTGTGACGGACCTGGCGACCATGTATCAGTCGGAATCCTTTTTCCCGGAAATGCTGCGTTTTGAAGTGGGGGTGATGGATTTTAATAAATACGGTGGGGATTTCGTGTTCAGGGTAACCAAGGCCGAGACGGGGCAGGCTGTTGCTTTGGCAAAGTATGGATTTGTGTTTTTTGATTACCTCCAGAAGAAAGTAACCCCTGTGCCAGAAAGCTTCCGCTCACGCTTTGCCTGACGCACTTTCGCGAAGCTGCTTCATACCCGCGCGATAGAAGCTGTAAGCCATAATGCCGGCCAGCAGGTTGCCCACCAGGGCACCGCTCATCAAACCGTAAATGCCGTTGAGCTGGCTGCCCAGCCAAAGCAGGGGCAGGAAGCATAAAAACAGCCGCAGCATTGAAACCAGCAGCGCCCGCACGGCAAGGCCAAGGGCGTTGCAGATGGACACCATCAACATGCACACCCCCAGGCCGCTGTAACTGAGTGGCACCCGCACAAGATAGGCACCAAGAATCTCCTGCACCTGTTGGTCGCTGCTGAACAGGTCAGATACCAGGCCGGAGGCAATGAGCCATAGCAGGCCAATGGCCAGTTGCCAGCCCACCACGAAGCGCACCGCAATACGCACCAGTTTGCGGATCTGTTCTATATCCCCGGCACCCAGCAGGCGGCCAATCATCGGCGGCATGGACATAGTGAGTGCGAGTACCACCACAATGGAGAAGAATTCCAGGCGCGTGCCCAGGCCCCAGGCCGCAACGGCTGCTGAGCCGAAACCAGCAACCATGGCCGTTGCCAGCATGGCTGAAACGGGCGGCATTAACTGGCTGACCATGGCAGGTGCCATGATGCTGTTTAGTTGTTTCAGGGCGCTGCCCAGAGCCAGTTCGCGAAGATCAAAGCGAGCCCAGCCGCGTTTTAGCAATTTTGGATAGATGAACAGGCAGCCGATTCCGAAGGAGGTTATGGTGGCCCAGGCGGCACCGGGCAGGCCCCAGCCAAATACAAAGATATAGAGCGGGTCCAGAGCGATGTTGGCGAGGCTTGTAGCCACCATCATATAACCGGGTAGTTTGGTGTCGCCGTGGGAGCGGCAAATGCTGTAGCCAAAGTACAAAAAGGCGCCGATCCAGGCGGAGAATAGCCAGGGTAACCAGTAACTGCGCACCATAGGGAGCAGGGTGTCGTCTGCGCCGAGTGCGGTCATGATCGGGTTTTGGAAAAGCCACAAGGCGACACAGAGTACGAAGACCAGTGCGCTGCCAACGGTTATTACCAAACCGCCTAAGCGGAACGCCCTGAGTTCGTCCCCTACCCCAAGTGTTCGCGAAATGATGGCGGTGGTGGCAATGCCTAAGCCAACTTGTAGCCCGATGATGAGTTGGTGCATCGGCAAGGTGAAGCCCAAGGCGGCCAGGGGGTCGCGGCCAAGCTGGCCGATAAAAGCACTGTCGGCAAGCTGGAAAGTCATCAGTGAGAGCGCGCCAAACAGCATGGGCCAGGTCATGGTGTAAAGCTGTCGGGGTAGGCTTGCGGTATGGATGGTGTTGCTCACAGGGTTGAGGGGTGCTTTGGTGTTTGGCATTGCCATCCATGGCAATGCACAGTCTGAATTAAAGCGCTTTTAGTGCCGCGTCGTAATCTGGCTCGTCGTGGATTTCGCTCACAAGCTGGCTGTGGATAACCTTGTTGTCTTCATCCAGAACGACCACCGCCCGCGCGCAGAGTCCGGCCAGTGGGCCGCCCTGTAGGGCTACGCCGTAATCCTGCTGGAAGCTGTAGTTCCGGAAGGTGGAGAGGGTTTCTACGTTTTTCAGGCCTTCAGCACCGCAAAAGCGTGAAGCAGCGAAGGGCAGGTCGGCTGAGACAACCAGAACCACGGTGTTGTCCAGGGAGCCTGCTTTTTCGTTGAATTTACGGGTAGATGTGGCGCACACGCCTGTGTCGATACTGGGGATGATGTTCAGGATTTTGCGTTTGCCTGCCCAGTTGTCGAGGGTTACTTCTTCGAGGCCGCTGCTGGTGAGTGTGAAGGCGGGTGCTGTGTCGCCGTTCTTTGGAAATTCACCGCTCAGTTCGATGGGGTTGCCGTCAAAAGTGACTGTGCTCATGGAGTGCTCCTTGGGTGATACAGAAGGTGATACGGAAATAGCGAAACAGTAATAGTCTGGAACAACTTACCCTGTTTAGTCCATTTTGGATGAGATTGCATCCCTTTGGTCCGTTTGAAGCTGACTACTGACTGGATGCCGTCTGGGGTTCGAAGCCGGGAGCGGGGTGGCGTTGAACCAGTAGCAGGTAGCTTGCCAGTGCGGCAATGGCACTGATGGCGATGGCGGTTGCCATAACCAGTGAGGTGTCATCGTGCAGAATGCCTACGAGCATGCCCGCAAAGGCCGCGATACCCATTTGTGCAAACCCGAACAGCGCGGAAGCCGAGCCTGCCATGCGGGGGAAGTTGGCCATGGCACCTGCCATGGTTTGCGGCATAACCATTCCGGTGCCCGCCATAAATACGGCCTGGGGCAGGATGACCGCCCACACGCTAAACACGCCGGTCAGCGCCAAAGCCACCATTAAACTACCACCGGCAACGGCAATAATCAGCCCGCGAACCAGAATCTGATCCGGTGCCAAGCGGCTGCCGAGGCGGATTGCGGTGATGTTGCCGGTGACATAGCCGACGACAATACCGGCGAAATACAGGCCGAATTGCTGGGGCGGCACTTTAAGAAAATCGATCAGTACGAATGAGGAGCCGGAAAGAAACGCGAACAGGCCAGAGAATAGCAGTGCGTTAGTCAGGGTATAGCCTAAGAAGCTGATGTCTGTGCCTATGGCACGATAATTCCGCAGCAGGCTGCAGAGCTTCAGGGGCTGGCGGTACTCTGGTCGCATGGGCTCGGGGATGCCGAAGGCCACGACCGCGGCCATGATCAGGGCATAGCCGCCTAATACGACGAAAATAGAGTGCCAGCCGAATCCGGCGACCATGATGCCGCCCAGTGTCGGTGCGACAGCTGGTGCGAGAGCCATGATGCTGGCCAGCAGTGCCATAATTTTTGCGGCTTCGCGGGGGGTGTAAATATCCCGAATGGCTGCACGCCCAAGAACGGGCCCGGCTGATCCGCCCAGCGCCTGTAAAAAGCGGCAAAGAATCAGGGTTTCGATGTTGCTGGCCAGCGCACAGCCAATGCTGGCGAGGGCGAACACTACAAAACCGCCAATCATGATGGGCTTGCGGCCGAATCGGTCAGCCAGTGGGCCACACACCAGTTGTGCTATGGCAAAGCCAACCATGTAAAGGCTCAGGGTTAGCTGTACCTGGCTGGTGCCTGTGCCAAAGTCGCTGCCGATTTGCGGCAATGCCGGCAAATACATGTCGGTGGCAAGCGGCCCGAGAGCTACGGCGGCGGCGAGCAGTATGGTTGTCCATATACTGGTGAGTGCTAGCATCTACTATCCATACTTTAAGGGGGGGCGATTGAGGGGCGAGGCTTCCAAAACACGCTGTGAATACGTCGGTGTACGCTTGGCTACGCCATCCATGGCTCCGCACAGTTTTGGAAGCCTCGCCCCTCAATCGCTGTCAACTTTGGAGGGGATTCTAGGGGGTGCCTTGCGAAAAAATAACAGGGGCGCTGCTCATAGGATATATGAGCAAAACAGATGGGTTACTCGTTGAGGCCATTCATGGTGGCGGCGACAGCGTTCACCTGGTTTCTCAACCAGCGGTGCGCCGGGTCGTTCTGGTTGCGGCGGTGCCAGACCATCAGCAGGGTAAATGGCTTGAAATTGAAGGGTAAAGGCACCCAGGAAAAATCCCGGAGTAAGTGTTTGCTCATGCGCTCAGGTGCGGTAACCAGCATGTCTGTGCCCCGGAGGAATTCTGGTAGGCCGGAGAAGTTGGAGACGGTAATGACGTTACGGCGGGTTAGGCCGCGCGCAGATAACCCGGCTTCCAGGGCGGGTTTTTCGCCAGTGCCGAACACCAAAGCGATGTGGTCGGCTTTCAGGTAATCGGTAACCGTCTCTGGTGCTTCGCGCTGGCTTGGATCGTAAAAAACCACCATGCGGTCGCCCATCAGCCCTCTTTGCATAATGTCGGTGGCTTCCGGGGCGTGGGGGGAGACGATCAGGTCGCAGATGTTCTTGCGCAGTATGTCTGCGGTGGGAATGCCGGAGGCAATGACCTGCAGCGTAACGCCAGGTGCTTGTACGCGCAGGCGCTGCATCAGTTGCGGAAGAAGCAAATCCCGCTCGTAATCGTTGGCTGCAATGGTGAACGAGATTTCGGTGGTTTCTGGCGTGAAGGGTGGGCCGGAGGCCAGAGAATGCAGGTCATCCAGGATCTGGCGAATGTGGGAGCCGGCCTGCACTGCGTAGCGCGTGGGTGTGATGCCGCGCCCGGATTTGACGAACAGGGGGTCGCCGAGGGCTTTACGCAGGCGGTCGAGTGTGTGGCTTACGGCGGATTGGCTGACGCCAAGCTTGACGGCCGCGCGGGAAACACTGCCTTCGTCAAGGACAGCAACAAAGGTGTGGAGAGCGCGGATATCTAGGTTGAATGTATCAATAAGGTTCATGGGTAGCAGTGTAATCCACAACTGCCGATCCCGGAACCGGGCAGGCCATCAATCTGAACGCTGGGCCAGCCACTGTGCGATTTCCAGCCAGCTTTCCCGGGGCGCTTTGCTGCCGGCCAGAATGCCCATGTGCCCACCCGGGGCAATTCGGAATGTTTTGTCCGCAGAGCTGACATGATCCATCAGGGTCTTGGCCGCATCCGGCGTTACCATGGTGTCTTCGCTGCCTGCTACAGCAAAAAGGTTGGCGTTAATGTTGGCCAACTGGGCTTTATCGTCACCAATTTGCACGGTGCCTCGGGACAGTTGGTTGTCTATCCAGATGCGAACCACCGTGTCCTGAACAACACCGCCGGGGTAAGCCACCATGCGGTCAAGAAAGGCAGAGGTTGTGGCATGGCTGCTCACAAACTCCCGGTCGCCCAAGCGGATAAGTAGCTCCCAGTAACCCATGAAACTGCCAATGGGATTAGTCAGCTTGAAGCCAATGGTGTTGGCCCAACCCGGGCTGTGAAACCAGTGTGGTCGGAGATCGTGAATCTGAAGCCCGGTGCGCCGGTAAATGGCTCCGGCAACATCGGCCATACGCTGGTTCAACAAACCCAGAATGCCAGACGCGTGGCTGTCGATGGGTGAGCCCAGAATGATGACATTACGGATATGCTGGTCTTTGCTCAAAGCCGTATAAAACAGGGTGAACATGCCGCCCATGCTCCAGCCATGCAGCGACAATTCCTGCTGGCCGCTGTGCTGCCGAACTCTGTCGAGAGAGGCGGGTAGCAGCTCAGCCACATAGGTATGCAAGTTGTAATGACTGTGTGCCCGCGTGGGGATGCCCCAGTCTATGAGATACACCTCAAAGCCTTTCGCCCGCAGAAATCTAACGAGGCTACGCTGGGGAAAAAGGTCGTAGATCAACATGTTTACGGCCAGCGGTGGAACAATCACCACCGGTGTTCGATGCCTGTTTGGCTCAACTGGAATGGTTATGCCATCAAGGTCGATAAAGTCTTCTTTCAGCGGCGGGTAATAGCGCAAGCTGACCAGGCCATCGGTATGAAGGGTTTCAAAAGGTGTTTGCCCCGCTTGCACCAGACTGGCCGCACGGAATACACGGTCAAAGGCATTGCCGGCATAACGTGATGTTTGCCGTGCTAGCCCGGCAGCTTTTTTGGTTGCGGCGTTGATAATATTGGGCATCGGGAAGATCCGTGATAAAAGATGTGAGGCTAATGCCAAACCCTTGGCAGCGCCATGGCAATACTGTCACTTTTGGTTGGCAGAGAGGTCACAATCAGCCACTGCCCATAGCCGGTGCTGATTGGTATGATTGCTAACCACTGGCTAAACAATCACAACAGGAACCGTATGCTCAGTTTCCTACCTGCTCCCGTTATCGGCGTGCTCAACTCCATTTTGCTGGCAATCAACACACTGTTCTGGTGTGTGTTGCTCTATATCCCAGCCCTGCTGAAACTCATTATCCCACATAAGGGTTTCCGGGTTTTTTGTACCAAGATCATAATCTGGATTTCAGAGTCCTGGGTGGCCTGTAACACAGGCTGGATGAAGCTTACCCACGGCACGAAGTGGCACGTCACTGGTGCGGAAAACCTGCGGCGCGAAAGCTGGTACCTGGTACTCAGCAACCACCAAAGCTGGGTGGATATTTTTGCCATGCAGCGGGTGTTCAACCGCCGCGCACCTTTCTTGAAGTTCTTTCTGAAGCAGCAGCTGATTTGGGTGCCGGTTATCGGGCTTGCCTGGTGGGGGTTGGATTTCCCGTTCATGAAGCGATACACCCGGGAATATCTGATCAAGCACCCGGAGAAGCGCGGGGAGGATCTTAAAGCCACTCGTCGTGCCTGCGAGAAGTTTCGTTATACGCCAGTGAGCGTGATGAACTTTGTGGAAGGCACCCGGTTTACGCCGGCAAAGCACGCGAAGCAAAAATCACGCTACAAGCACCTGCTTACTCCAAAAGCGGGCGGTGCTGCCTTCGTGCTGGACACTATGGGCGATTCAATACAGACGCTGGTTGATGTCACCATTGCCTACCCCGGCGGTGCCCCGTCGTTCTGGGACTTTATTTGTGGCCGGGTGAAGGAAGTGAAAATGGAGATTCATACGGTGACGATTCCCGAACACCTGAAAGGTCGGGATTATGCGACCGATGCAGAACACCGGCGCAACGTGAAGAACTGGCTGGGCGAGCAGTGGCAGGCCAAGGATGCCCGCCTTGAGGAAATGCTCACCCGCTAGCACTTACGAGCGACGTCAGCTTTTGCTGTCGTCGCTCACCTTCACGGTATCCTGCTCACTTTCCTTTGCATTGGCCTTTACCACTTCAACCGCTTCTACCAATTTGAAGTTGATCTGCCGCCGCTCCTCTTCCACTCCGGAAAAAGTCACTTTCACAGCTTGATCCAGCTGGAATATGCGCCCGTTCTTGTTGTGAATCAGGCGCAGTGTTACCGGATCAAAGCTATATTTTCCGTTAAGATCCTTGCAGCTGACAAAGCCTTCCAGCCCGTTGGATTCCAGGCGCACAAAAAAGCCTGCAGGAATGGTTCGGCTGATCACGCCGTCCAGAGGGTCTTCGCCCAGCGTTTTGGCAAAATCGCTCTTGAGCCAGGTTTCCAGATTGTTGGCGGCCTGTCTTGCTTTGAACTGAGTGGTCTGGAGTGTCAGGAGTTCGTCGCTGCCCAAGGCTTTCATTGGGGTGCCCCAAAGCGCCGCTTTAATCATCCGGTGAACATACAGGTCAGAATACTTGCGCAGTGGAGAGGTAAACGTGGTGTAGGCGTTTAGCCCCATGCCCTGGTGGGGTGCTACAGTAAACGTCATCTCTGCCCGGGCCAACTGGCGCGAGAGGATGGATTTCACTGGCACTTCTGCCTCCAGAGTGGATGTTTCCTTCATCAGTGCTTTGAAGCCTTCCGGTGTGGTGGCATCTATATCCGCCAGGTGCGGCGCATAACCTTCAAGCAATGCTCGAACGTTGTCGGCGCGGTCATCCCTGAGCCCCGGATGCTGGATAAACAGGCCAGATGCCTGCTTGGACAGAAAATCCGCAGCGCAGCGGTTGGCCGCAACCATGCATTCTTCAACCAAGCGGTGCGCTTCGTTCTGCACCGATGGCTCGATACTGCGAATGCGCCGGTTTTCATCCAGCCTTAGCCGGAATTCCGGGCGGTCGCCGCTTAGCAAGGCATGTTCACTACGCCATTTGCGCAATGCGGTGGCGGCCTGATGAAGTTGATCCAGACTGTTGCACACGGAATCCGGCAAAGCCTTGATATCTTCGTCTTCGCGGCCTTCAATCAGGTTGGAGACCAGATCGTAACTGAGTTTGCCCTTGGAGCTGATGACCGCCTGGTGGAAGCTGTAATCGCCCAGGCTGCCGTCGTTATTGACCTGCAGGTCACACACCAGGGCCAACCGCTTCACATCAGGCATCAGTGAGCATAAACGAGTGCTGATGGTGTCTGGAAGCATGGGCAGGGGGTCGCCCGGGAAATAAATGGCGGTGGCGCGCTTGAAGGCTTCCAGTTCGGCCGCACTCTTTTGGTCAATAACTGCAGCCGGGTCGGCAATGGCAATGGATAAAGCCCAACCGGTGGCATTGGGTTCGGCCAGAAGTGCGTCGTCCATGTCCTGAGTGGCGGGGCTGTCGATGGTTACATAGTCCCGGGCGGTGCGGTCTTCCCGGCCGTCGCCAAGGGCTTCAATGGAGGCCTCGCTCAGGTTTTCCGCCTGCGCTACAACCGAGGCTGGCCAGGTGTCTGAAAGATCGAAGGTGGCGAGAGTCAGGGCGCGCTCAATGCCTGGTTCGCCGGCTTTGCCAATAACCCGCAGAACCTTTGCCTGGCCCTTACCATCCTTGATTGGGTGTTTGTGCATGCAGCAGTACAGGTAATCATCAGGCTGGGCGTTCATGCGCTCTTTTGGCGGAATAAAAATCCAGCGGTTGATGCCCGGGGTTTCCGGCACCACAAAATGCCCTTTGCCCTTTACCAGATAACGCCCAACAAACGTGCTGAGCCGGCTTTCAATAAGCTCGTCCACAACACCCTGGGTCTTGCCCTTTTCCACTTCCTGTTCGGTAACACTAACCCGGTCACCCGGGAGCACTTTTTGCATTTCCTCCGGTGGCAGGAATACATCCCGCCCTTCATCCAGTGCGACGAATCCGAAGCGGCCGTTGGTGGCTTTAACAGTTCCGGGGAAAACAACTTTGCTTTCCTCAATGTCAGACTTTAGCTGGCGCAACTGGCTGAGAGCGTCGGCGTTGAGCATGGGTTAACCTGGCTTAAAAAATGAATGATGGGGCGGAGTATAACGGTTATGGCGATGCGAGTCAGACCCGTTACGCTGGGTTAATTTCAGTATTTTCCCGAGTATTGATGCAAATGCGGTTGCGTCCTTCTTTCTTGGCGCGGTACAGAGCCTGGTCTGCATTTCGCAGAATCTTGTTGATGTTGTCCCCGGGTTTGGAGAAATACCCGCCCGCGCTGATAGTGACGGGTGTGCCGGTCTTACGGCTCTCAACCTCGACACTTTCACGAATGCGTTTAGCAATGTGTTCCAGAGTTGGCGGATCGCAGGGAGAAAGCAGGATGACGAACTCGTCACCGCCCCAGCGCCCCGGGTGGTCGTAGGGGCGAAGGCTGGCTTTCAGCCACAGCGCCACGCGGCATAGGATTTCGTCACCCGCCTGATGGCCAAGCTGATCATTTATGGCTTTGAAGTGATCTATGTCGAGCCAGATCAAGCCAAAGCCGTTGCCCGAACGGGCCGAGCGTTGAATTTCATCATCCATGACTTCGTCTATTCCGCGGCGGTTTTTCAAGCCCGTAAGAGGGTCAATCCGGGCGAGTTGATTCAACTCGTCGGTACGCTGGGCAACCTTGTTCTCCAGTTCCCTCGTGGAGTCACGCAAGCTTTCGGTCATTTTTTCGAAGTGGTCCACGAGACGGCCAATCTCGTTGTCCGGCTTGTCCAGGCGGGGCAGGATAAAACTGCCGCCGCGAACTTTTTCCACCGCCTTTTCGAGCCCCACGATGGGCTTTACGATGCGCGACTGGATAATGAGGTGAAAGACCATCAGCGTAATCAGGAGGCTAGCGATAAATACCGCCACCAGAGGCCAGAGATAGCTTTTGGGTAATAGCGTATTCAGATCCAACAGGGTGATTTCAAACCAGCCAATCGCGGGTAAAAAGGCCACTCCGGCGAGGTGTTGGCGACCCTCTACGGTGACAAACCCGCTTTCGACATGACCCGCTTTGCCCGAGTTCTTCTTGAGTAACTGCAGCATGCCAAGAATTTTCTGTTTGTCCTCGGGGGCTTCAAACAGCAGGTCGACGGTATTTTTCTGGCCTTCGGGTTTTATGACGCTGGCAAAATCAATGTAGTTTCGATCCCGATACAGCTGTATAGCGCCGTTGTAGTCGACAAACAGGGTGGTGATGCCTTCCTGGTTAATATCAACGATATCCTGCAGAAACGTGTCGAGATTCATACCTGTGCCAACCATGCCGACGATCTGCTTGTCAGTGTCGCGCATCAGTACGTCAATCCAGAGCTTGGTAACGCCCAGCTCGGTATCGGGATTAACGTTTAGATGGAAGTCTCGCCCTTCGTCTATCAGCTGGTAAAACCAGGCGTCATTGGGCTCTTCGGGGCTAAGGACATAGCGGAACTGCTTGCCGGCATACTCATTTTTTTCGTTATTGAAGTAGTAGTGGCCACTTTGTCTGAGTGCAACAAAATAGCTGTTGTCCCGGAAGTTACTACGAAAACTCTCCATTTCGTGGATGGCATTCGCTTTCAGGGCCTTGTTCTCCGGCTCCGCTGCCCAGTTTATCAGTGCGGTAGAGTTGGCCATCTGCCGGGCCAGGCCAATTTCGCGCTCCAGCGACTGCAACAGACGGGCGCTGTCATAGCGCACCTGTATTTCGGCCACCTGTCGCCCCCAGCGCTCAATGAGGTCAGCGGAGAGTTCCCGGTAGGCTAACCAGGAAGCGCATGCAGCAATAATGATCAGGCCGGCAGCGATGCTGAGGAACCGGGTTTTAAGGCGCAAGCAATTCCGTCTCCGTTGAAGGGGGGATCGGAAATAATCATAGTGCACTGGCTGGCAAGATTGTAGGAAATATTACGAGGTTAGGCGTAAGGAAGTCACGGGAACTGGCAGCAGGCCCGTATCGGTGCCTGTACGACACCGATACGGTTTACCTGGCGCTTAGGGGGCGTTGCGTTGCTTCAGCGCCCGGCAGAAGGCTAGTTGTGCTCGGCAAACACTTTGGTCTGGCCCTTATCGTTAAACATCAGCACCTGATAGTGATCTTTGCGGTCGCCCATTTCCATACCCGGTGAACCGGCTGGCATGCCGGGAACGGCCAAGCCTCTGGCTTTCGGAGCGTCGGCGATCAGCTGGCGAATATCGGCGGCGGGCACGTGGCCTTCGATTACATAGTCACCCACAAAAGCCGTGTGGCAACTGGCCAGATTGCGGCTGATTCCGGCTTCCAATTTGATGCGGTTCATGTCGTGGGTATCGGTGGTTTCCACGTCAAAGCCATTGCTTTTCATGTGGTCAACCCAGGCGGTGCAGCAGCCGCAGGTGGGTGATTTGTAAACATGGATGCTCTGTGCGGCGCCGGCGGCTAATACAGGTGTGCTGAAGCCAAGTGTGGCGGTCAGGGCCATTCCGAGAATCTGCTTTTTCATGGTGTTTCTCTCTTTAATGTGGTGTTCAGTGATGGCTGTGATCTTGTGCAGGTGCGTCGCTACTGGATGACGAAAGCCAGAACCACCAAACGATGGCGGCCATCAGAAAAAGCCCTCCGGCATTGACCAATAAAGTTTCCATCAGTTCCGCTCCTCTTTCTGTTGCTGGTGCTGGCTCTGTTCCCGCGTTTGAGCTGGCTTATGACTGGTTTTGAACAGGCGCAACCGGTTGGCGTTGGTCACTACGGTAACCGAAGACAGCGACATGGCAGCACCTGCAAGAATCGGGCTCATTAATATGCCCCAAATCGGGTACAACAGGCCTGCTGCGACAGGAATGCCCAGCACGTTGTAAATAAAGGCGCCAAAAAGGTTCTGGTGAATGTTACTCACCGTCGCCCGGGAGACCTCAATGGCATCCGGAACACCGTGCAGGGAACCCCGCATCAGGGTAATGGCGGCGCTTTCAATCGCAACATCGGTGCCTGTTCCTATGGCGAAGCCCACATCGGATGCGGCCAGTGCTGGTGCATCGTTGATGCCGTCACCCACCATGGCCACCGTGTAACCCTTCGCGCGCATTTCGTTGACTATGTCGGCTTTGTCTTCCGGAAGAACTTCCGCGCGGTATTCATCAATGCCGGTTTTTGCGGAAATGGCCTTGGCAGTGGCATCGATGTCGCCGGTAACCATCATGACTTTGATTCCTGCATCATGCATGCGCTGGATGGCAGCCTCTGAATCGGCCTTGATAGCATCGGCAACGCCCATCACGCCCACTAATTCGGTGCCCCTTGCGAGGAACAGCGGCGTGCCAGCCTGTTCGGTGATGGCTTTCTCGGCATCGGCCAGCCCGTCAAGCGCAATGCCCTCGGATTCCAGCCAACGACGGTTGCCCAGACGAATCGCATCACCCTCAAAGTCGCCGACGACGCCCTTGCCGTTCAGCGCTTCAAACCCGGTGACGTTCAGAGGCTGCGCGTTCTGTTCTTTTGCTTTATTCACAATAGCTTCTGCGAGCGGGTGCTCGGAATGCATCTCCAGGCCTGAGGCCAAGGCCAGCAGTTGGGCTTCATCACCGTTCACCGCGTGCACGCTGGTCACAGCAGGGTGGCCTTCGGTAATGGTGCCGGTTTTATCAAGAATTACCAGGTCGATTTTCCCCGCAGTTTGAAGGGCATCGCCTTGGCGAATCAGGGCGCCGTATTCTGCTGCTTTACCAACGCCTACCATTACCGACATAGGCGTGGCCAAGCCAAGCGCACAGGGGCAGGCAATGATCAGAACGGTCGTAGCCGCGATGATCATGTGCACTACCGCGGGCTCAGGCCCGACGTTGTACCAAACCAGCGCCGCAGCCACGGCAATGAGCATCACACTGGGCACAAACACCGACGATATCTTGTCCGCCAGCCGCCCAATGGCGGGCTTCGAGCCCTGGGCCTTCTTCACCAGATGAATAATCTGGGCCAATGCTGTTTCGCTGCCCACCCGCGTTGCCTTGTACACAATCGCACCATGAGTATTCATAGTACCGGCAGACACCTCGTCACCCTCTGCTTTGGTAACCGGCATGGGCTCGCCGGTGAGCATGCTTTCATCTACACGGGTGCTGCCTTCAACAACAACTCCGTCCACCGGCAAGTTCTCGCCTGGGCGAACCCGAATGTGATCGCCTTTGCGTACATCTTCTACCGGAATGTCCTGTTCGTGCCCGTCACGAATCACCCGTGCCGTTTTTGCCCGTAAATCCAGCAGCCGACGAACCGCCTCGGAGGTTTTACCTTTGGCCCGGAGTTCCAGCGCCTGACCCAGATTGATCAGGCCGATGATCATGGCGGAGGCTTCAAAATACACATGCCGCGCCATTTCCGGTAAAACTTCGGGAATACTGACAACCGTGATGGAATACAGCCATGCAGTACCTGTGCCCAGCGCAATCAGCGTATCCATATTGGCATTATGGTGCCGAAACGCCTTCCAGGCCCCGGTAAAAAAGTGCCCGCCAGTACCAGCCATAACCAATAAAGTTAAAACACCCAGGCCAAACCAAACGCCCTGGTTTGCGCCGGTTATATTCATCGAGCCAAAGGTCATGCCATACACCATCATGGCAACACCCAGGCCCAGGCTGATCGCCATTTTCACCAGCAGGGTTTTGTACTGCTTCTTGTCCTCTTCCTGCTTTTGATCGTCTGCAGCATCGGCATCTTCAATCACGCTGGCGCCGTAACCGGAGCTTTCCACCGCCTTGATCAGAGCCTGCGAGTCAGACACACCGGTTGCTGTAGCGGTATTGTCCGCCAGGTTCATATGGGCATGGGTAACGCCGGGCACCGACTTCAGCGCCTTCTCAATGGTATTCACACAGGAGGCACAGGTGGCGCCGGTTACCGCCAGTAGCACCGGATCGTCACCATGCGCAGGCGCTGCCGGTTTTTCAGGCTTGCTCTCTGGCGCTTTGGCCTGTTTTCCGGCGTTTGGATCAGGCTCTGAGTCCTGCTTTTTCGCTTTGGACGCGCAACAGCTGGCGGTTTTTTCAGCTGCGCCCACGAGCTCTGCCGGGAAACCCGCTTCCGACACAATCCTGGCAGCTTCGGTGGAATCAATGCCTTCCGGCAAGGCGACCGTTTGATCTTCCAGATTAACCTCAACCAGACTCGCATCACCGATCAACGGCTCCAGGGCATTGCGAATCTTCTTCACGCAGCCCTGACAGGTGGCGCCAGAAATGCTCAGAGTGGTCTTTAGCTCAGCTGCTTCACTCATAACGATCTACTCCTCAACATGCTTTGCGGGAGCGTTGTCATCCCAATGTTCAATCAAGCGGCAGATAGTTTGACCATCCGGTGTGCCGTCCGGCATATCCTGCCAGGCGCCCAGCGCTGTTTTCATCCGTTTGCGTAGCTGCTGCAACTCCTTAATCTCACGCTCAACATCTGCCAACCTCTGCTGAAACACATCCCGAACCATAGGGCAGGGCGAGTGATGGTCATCCGCTTGATCGAGAATCTGCCGAACCTCGACCAGCGAAAACCCCAGCTGCCGCGCCTTGCGGGCAAAACGCAGCCGCCGAAGGTCCTCGGCATCGTAATGCTGATAATTGTTATCCGGGTTCCGGGTGGGTTTAAGCAGCCCCTCGCGGGTGTAAAAACGAACCGTGTCCGGATTAACTCCCGCAGCGTTAGCAAGTTCTTTAACTTTCATAGGCAGCAGCCCCACCAAATGATTAAGAGCGTGGGTGTGGAAGGTGTGTCCGAAAATGCTCGGAGCCATGGATGGCGCAGAGCAAGCGTACAGGGACGTATTCACAGCGGTTTTCGGACACACCTTCCACACTCATGCGGCCTACTGAGATGCTTGATAGTAAAGCCGAGAGTGTTGGAAGCTTAAGGATAGCCTAAAACCTATGACCTACTCACAGGTCAATGGTTTTCAGGAAGAGGGGCTTTTCGCCCGAAGGAAGGTACCGCAGCTTTTGCACTGATCAGGCGCCATCAACTTGGCCTGCCAGCCAATCTTTACGCCACACGCCGGGCAAGCCAGGCGCAACTGCAAAATAATAATGGGAGTAACCAAAGCCACAAGTAAAAGCCCCAAAGGCCCCCACTCATCACCACTGGAAAGCCCAAGCTGACTGCTGAACACCAGCACAATCACCAACGCCAAAAACGCGAAAATGAAATAATTCCGATTCCAGCGCTCCCAGCGCCGAAGCTTCGCATCCTGTTCCGGTGTCAGATACCCCGTGGTCATAAAACCCTACCTGGACAATTCAAATTTCAAGCCCCCGCTCAGTCGCCGCAAACTTGTCTAGCGTGCCACCGACTAAAGCCTGCTCCAGTTCAGCAGCTGGAACCGGGCGACTGATTAAATACCCCTGAGCCATATTACAACCCTGGCCCTTGAGAAGATCCAACTGTGCCTGGGTCTCCACGCCCTCGGCAACTACCCGTAACCCAAGGTTATGGGCAAGATTGATCACAGCCCGGGTGATTACAGCATCATCATGGCGTTCGGTCACCTCCGTAATGAACGAACGATCGATTTTCAGAAGATCAACCGGGAAATCCCTCAAATATGCCAAAGAAGAATAACCCACGCCGAAATCATCAATCGCCAGATGTACGCCAAGATCGTGCAGGCGGGACAGCTGATCCCGGTTGCGTTCAATATTCTGAATGAAAATTTCTTCCGTAAGTTCCACCTCAAGCCGCTCAGGTGGAATACCTTCAGCGTTCAGAGCATCGCGTATATGATCCACCAGATGCTCGTTGTCCAGCTCGCGCCCGGACAGATTCACGGCAACTCTGAGGTGTTCAAAACGGGTGTCTTTCCAGGCAGCCAGCTGGCGGCAGGCTGCCATCACTACCCAGTGGCCGATATCCGTAATTCGGCCACTCTCCTCCGCCAGAGGAATAAATTCACCCGGGGCCAGAAGGCCACGACGGGGATGCTGCCAGCGAATCAGCGCCTCAACGCTGGTGATCTCGCCGTTGTTCAGATTTAACTGTGGTTGGTAGTGCAGCACAAATTCATTATTGGCCAGAGCCTGACTGAGATCCTTTTCCAGCTCCAGACGCATCACTTCGCGCTCCTGCATACCCTCTGTGTAAAACTGATAGGTATTACGCCCCTGGTCCTTGGCTCGGTATAGAGCGATATCAGCATTGCGCAACAGAGTATCTGCATCCGTGCCACTCTGCGGGTACACGGCCACACCCAGGGTTGCGGTAATGCTGTGAACTTCGCCCTGAACGTCGAAAGGCGCTTCAAAACACTGCTTGATAAGCCCCAGCAGGTGAATAACGTCGTCAATATCTTCCACATACTGTTGGCAGATCATGAACTCGTCACCACCAGAGTAGGCCGCAGAAACACGCTCATCACTGAGTTGGTTCAGACGCTTGGCAACCTGAGCCAATAACTCATCGCCAAACTGGTGGCCCAGAGAGTCATTCAGCATCTGAAAACGGTCGAGATCCAGCATAACAAGCGCTACTTGTCGCATCTGGCGATCGGCAAGTGTTAGCGCATGAGCCAGATCTTCCATAAAGAAGCGGCGGTTCGCCAAGCCGGTGAGAACATCGGTAGACTCCAACCGCATCAGGTCTTGCTGTATGGTTTTGCGTTGTGCAATTTCCACATCCAGCTCCCTGCGTGTTGCCAGAAAATCCTGATTGCGTTTTAGCATTAGCTGCAGCAGAAGCGTAGCGATACTGGTCACCAACCCCATGAAAAGAAGCGCGACAAAGGTCCACCGGGGCCAGGGGCTGCGCTGTTTATCAATCCAGGCCTGAGACGGCTCTAGGGTTAGTTGCCAGTCTAGTGTTGGCAAGTTGATTGGTAGGGTATAAGACATGGAATTGTCAGCATTCTGATGCGAGTCCTGTGTGTAGACAGGGCCACCATTGCTGCTTAGCACGATGCGGAACGCAGCTTGTTCCCGTGTGGCCAACAATTCACGGGCCAGTATTTCCATTCTGAAAACCCCGGCGATAAATCCGTTGTTATCGGGACCTGTACCTACGGGTGCGTAAATAACAATGCCTTTGCCGCCCTGGCGAAGTTCCAATACATCAGAAATGTCATAGTGGCCCGAAGTCCGGGCTGCCTCCAGAGCCTGTTGTCGGTGCTCATTAAAGGCTACGTTGAAGCCGAGAACGGCCTCATTTAATGAAAATGGTTCCAGCCAGCGAATAAAATAGTCTCGGTCTATCCATTCAATGACGGTATAGATGCGAAAGTCATCGAGATAATTGCGGGCATCTCGGCGCCATTCACTTTCTGGCGTATTTGGGTCTGCTGCCAAGCGCATGGCCATTCTCTGGATAGCGCTGGCATGGGCCTTGAACTCCCATTCGAGGTTGTGAGCCATGCTTTGGGCTTCATTCTCGAGGTTTGCCTGGATTTGCTCGGTGTACTGGTGGGTCAGGCCGTAACGAAGCCCTGAGGCAGTAATGAGAAAAACAAGGAAGATAACCACTGGAAAGGCAGGGTGTAATATGCGCTTTAAAAAAAGCCTGCCTTTTACAGGTGAATGTTCCAATAGCTACTCCGTTGATCAGAAAACCGGCCAGAAAAGTTAACGGCTGATGGCCGAAAATCATTAGCCGCTTTTGCACGGCTGCGACAGGCTCGGATTCAGGAGCTGACTGTCGGGATACCCAGCCGTGGGATTTCCTGCTTTGGGCACTTGTCCATCACAAATGTCAGCCCTGCGGCTTCGGCTCTGGCGGCACCTGCCTCGTTAATCACCCCAATCTGCAGCCAGATTACCGGGATCTTCAATGCAATAGCTTGGTCAATTACCGCATCCGTGCGCTCCGGAGCCAGGAACAGCTCCACCATATCCACCGGCTCAGGCAGTGACGCTATATCAGCGTAAACCGTCTCGCCCAGTACTTTCTGGCCGGCAAGGCGTGGGTTAACCGGAATCATCCGGTAGCCCTGTTGTTGCATGAACGCCATGACTTCGTGGGAAGGCCGATGTGTTTTCTCACTGGCGCCAACGAGGGCTATAGTGCGGACCCTTTCAAGGATCGCGCGCATCTGATCAGGCTGATTGCTTGGCATGGTAACGAGCCCCTGTGTGGCATTAACGGAAAGGAATCAACGGTGCGCTTCAAGGCAGACAGACACAGATTCGGTATAGCGTAGCGCGTGGGGCTTATCGATTTCTACCTGCGCCCACTGTACGGCAGAGTGCTCCATAACGATGTTGAGCACTTCGTGAGTCAGACGCTCCAACAAAGCGAAGCGATTGCCATTCACGTGGCCGATAATCTGCTTGGTGATGGTGCGGTAATTGAGTGCCGCTGCAATTTCGTTGCGACTGATTGCTTCCGTCGCATCGTAGGTCAGGCATACATTGATGATCACATCCTGCTGGTTGTTGATTTCCTCTTCCTTGATGCCGATATAGGCTCGCAGCAGTAGGTTCTTGATCTGTATTCTTGCCTGGTGGTTGCAGGAAACCTCTGTCATACCGCCTCCATCCGACCTTTGTGATCAGCGATTGCCACTGATCAGATTAAAAAATTCTGTGCGTGTTGCCTGGGATTTGCGGAACTGGCCCAGCATCATGGATGTTTTCATCTTCGAGTTCTGTTTTTCCACGCCACGCATCATCATGCACATGTGCTGCGCTTCGATAACCACAGCAACGCCTTTGGCATTGGTTACACTTTCTACCGCTTCTGCAATTTGCCGGGTCAGGTTTTCCTGGATTTGCAGGCGACGCGCATACATATCCACAATGCGTGCAAACTTGGACAGTCCCAGAACACGACCCTGTGGCAGATAGGCGATGTGACACTTGCCAATAAAGGGCAGCACATGATGTTCGCACATGCTGTAGAGTTCGATGTCCTGGATCACGACCATCTCATCCATTGCAGATTCGAAAACAGCGTTGTTGACGAGATCGCCGAGGTCCTGCTCGTAGCCGCGAGTAAGGAATTGCATGGCTTTGGCCGCACGCATGGGGGTGTCCTGCAGACCTTCACGGTTGGTGTCTTCACCCAGCCCGTTGATGATGGCGCGGTAGTGGCCCGCGAGGTCGTCAAGGAGTTTGGTCATAGTCTTTTCCGGTTCTCTTGAAAATGCTGAGGTAGATACAAGGGACAAAGCTTAAGTGAATTTGCCCTGTATCTCTACGATTTACGACGCCGGGCACGGAAAAGACCAAACGCTGATAGTAGTTTACGGGCGGCAGTGGTGTGGTTCTGGCCGAAGGGTCGGGTTTATTCTAAAGTCGCAGGCTGTGAAGAATACATCGGGGACATCGCATGGATCAGCATACATCGGGTACATGGAAGGGAATGCCCGTTGGTAGTGAGGTGGCTGCGCAAGAGGCGTGGCAACAGAGCGGCAAGTGGTTTACCTATGAAGGTCATGCGATATTCAGCCGCATGGCGGGGCAGGGGGAGCCGTTGTTACTGATTCACGGATTTCCTACCGCAAGCTGGGACTGGCATCGCCTATGGCCCATGCTGATTCAGGGTAATCATTTGCTTGCACCGGACCTGCTGGGATTCGGCTTCTCCGACAAACCCCGACATTATTCCTATAGCATCGAAGATCAATCAGATCTCATCCAGGGCATGCTGGAGGGCCTTGGTCTCACATCGGTTCATCTTCTGGCCCATGATTATGGCTGCAGTGTTGCTCAGGAGCTTCTGGCCCGAGAGCAGGAAGGCGCGCTACCTTTCGAGATTCCCAGCGTGTGTTTTCTGAACGGCGCATTATTCCCCGAAGTGCACAGCCCGTTGTTGATTCAGAACTTGTTGCGTAGCCCGCTGGGAGGGTTGATCAGTCGGGCACTGACCCGACGTAGTTTTGAGCGCAGCTTCATGAAGTTGTTTGGCAGTAAATGCCTCCCGGATCAGCAGGATCTGGATGATTTCTGGCATCTGATCACCTACAACAACGGCCGCGGGATTCTGCACCAGTTGATCCATTTCATGGAAGAACGCCGGTGCCATCGGCATCGCTGGGTCTCTGCCCTGCAAAACGCCAGACAACCCATGCGTCTTATCTCAGGTGTTGCGGATCCTGTATCGGGCGCGGCCACGGCGCAGCGTTATCAGGAGATGATTCCGGAGGCCGATGTGGTGCAGCTCAAGAATGTGGGACATTACCCCCACTTCGAGAGCCCGTGGGAAGTATTTTGCGCTTACAGAGAGTTTCGCAAGCGACGGTGACCGGGTTGAAAATAGCCGCTAGCTGGAAGCGGGTGTTGGAGGGGCGTCCGTATTCTGGTCGCCAGCTGCCAGGCTGGTTGCACTCACGACCTGGTTGCGCCCTCTTGATTTGGCATCGTAGAGCGCCTGGTCGGCACGGTTCAGCCAGACAGACCAGGTTTCACCCTTGCTGACCTCGGCAATGCTGGCGCTTGCTGTTACCTTGATATCTTCAAGAAACGGCCGAGCGCTGATGCTCGTGAGCAATTGATGGGCAAGAAGATTGCCCTCATGCTGATTGGTTTCGGGCAGAACGATCATGAACTCTTCACCACCGATCCGGAAAATCTGGTCGCTTTCCCTGAGGCGCTTACGCAGTCGCAACGCCATTTCTTTTAGCACTCTGTCCCCCGCCAAGTGGCCCCACTGATCGTTGATCAGTTTGAAGTAATCCAGATCCAGAAGAACCATGCTGGATACTCGCCCGTAGCGCTCACGCATCTGGATTTGGCCGTTCAGGATGTCAGCCAGCTGTGATCGGTTGAGGCAGCCGGTAAGGGGGTCGGTGGTTGCCAGCCGGGTGAGTTCCATTTGTAGCTTGCCCACCAGCCAGGCGAAAATCATGGAGAACAGACAGGTAAGCCCCAGCGAGAAGGTAATGCGCCAGAAATCTGCTTCGGGAAACTTCATGAAAGAAACCACTGCCATGACGGTCACAAAAATGGTGTTGCTGGCAATGGCTTCCCGGATTGGAAGCAGGAAAAACAGCGCTGAAGCAGCAGGGTATGCCCAGTACAACCCTGCATGCCCGTTAATGGCCGTTGAATAGGCCGCGCACACCACTGCAAGCAATGGAAACAACCGGCCTTTCAGGAAATAGGTGGAACGAAACCGCAACAGGGCCATGACAGCAAGAGCATTGATACAGAATAGAATCAGCATTCCGGAGAGCAGAAAGTGGTGATGCTGCCACTGCACGACAACAAGCGGCGCGACTGCAATGAAAGCCCAAAAATGCAGGTGATAGACCAGTTGCCGCTTGAAACCAAGCACCGCGAGGGTCGGGTTGGTTGAGGTGGAATCCGTCGAGATAAACGCGCTCACAGCAAGCTCCGGCTGTTTTTGTGATATCGCCCAGCTGCTGAAAACGGGCGTGTGTTCAAGTCTAGCATGGGTGTTCTCCAGTGGAGCTGAAGTATCTGAGTATCGATAGTATTAGTTTTGTTATGTTGGCCCATAGTGACCACTTCGTTAAAATCCACACCTCGTCTGAACCTATTATTATTCATACTGAACGCTGACAGGAACGCCGCCATGATCGCCATCCATACCCGTGCCCCAGCACTGACTATCCGGGCAGGCCGTCGAACCCTGCAGCGGTTGCAGGAAAAACCCCTGACGCCGGATGATGTGCACGTTATTCCCGGTGCTGCCGGCGGCCCCAAAGCCCTTGGGCTCAGCGGTCTGGATAAAGCCATTTTTGGGGACTGGCTGCTCCGGGTTGAACAAGAGCGCTCCCTGATTGGCTCCTCCATCGGCAGCTGGCGGTTTGCTGCAATTGCTTCCTCGGACAACCCACGGGCACAGCTTACCCGGCTGGCGGAGCTATACACTGCCCAGCGCTTCGAAAAAGGGGTCAGTGCGGCTGAGGTTACGCGCCAAAGTGTTAAATTCCTCGAAGAACTGATTGGCGGACGTGAGGACTATATTCTTGAACACCCTTGGTATCGCCTGAATGTGATGGTGGTTCGCAGCTTGGGCATGCTCGAACCAGACACCAAAGCGCGCCTGAGCCTCGGGTTGATGAGCGCCATAAGTGCTAATGCCGTTGGCCGACGACACCTTGGGCGTTTCATGGAGCGGGGTATTCTTCACGATGCCAGATTGAAGGCGCCATTGTCGCCGTTGGCGGATTTTTCAAGCCATGAAGTGCCTTTGAGCCGCGACAACTTGCACTCTGCATTGTTAGCCTCTGCATCCATACCTATGGTGATGTCCGGTGTCCGGAATATTCCCGGCGCCCCGGAGGGTATCTACAGAGATGGTGGGCTTTTGGATTACCACCTCGATCTGCCCTATGAACAGCCGGGTGTGGTTTTGTATCCGCACTTCACCGATCGAATTGTGCCTGGCTGGTTTGACAAGACCCTGCCATGGCGTCGCGGCGACGGAACTCGTCTGCAGGATGTGCTCCTGGTGGCGCCCTCTAAGGATTTTCTGGAGCACTTACCGGATCGCAAGCTGCCAGACCGTAAGGATTTCGAAACCTATCTGGGCAATGACAAAGGCCGTGAGCGCTCATGGCAGAAAGCAGTTGCCGAAAGCGAACGCCTGGGAGACGAGTTTCTTGAGCTACTTGAAACCGGCCGTTTGATGGACGTTATCCAGCCTTTGTGATGCATGGCGACCTGCTTGCTCAGGCAGGACGGCTTGCAGAGAACCGGCCAGCGCCGCCGTAAACAACCAGAAATGTTGCAAAAGCCGTTACCACCACGGATGGGCCTGCGGGCGTGTCCAGGTGCCACGACATACTCAGGCCGCCCGCTACCGCAACAAACCCGAATCCAACCGCCAGCGCTGCCATCTGTTCCGGGGTGCTGGCCAGCCTGCGCGCGGTGGCGGCGGGAATGATCAACATAGCAGTAATAAGCAATACGCCCACCATCTTCATGGCAACGGCAATCACCAGCGCAAACATTAACATCAGCAGCAGGCGCAGGCGCTCAACCGGCACCCCTTCCACCCTCGCCAGCTCTTCGTGAATGGTGCTCATCAGCAAGCCGCGCCAAAGCACGGCTAAGAGTGTCAGGATCACAACAGCGCCGCCATAAATCCACAGCAGGTCGTGTCGGTTCATGGCTAGCAGATCGCCGAACAACAGGCCGGTCAGGTCAATCCGTACATCCGGCATAAAGCTTAGCGCGACCAGGCCAATGGCCAGGGCGCTGTGGGCAAGAATTCCCAGCAAAGTGTCTGTCGCCAAGGTTTTGTTGCGGGAAAACAGCAACAGCGCCATGGCGAGAACAACGCTGGTGATGAGGACGCCAAGGTTCAGTGGAAGACTGAACAGAAAGCTCAGCGCTATGCCCAGCAGCGCCGAATGCGCGAGCGTGTCGCCGAAATAAGCCATCCTCCGCCATACCACAAAACAGCCCAGCGGCCCGGCAATCAAGGCAACGCCCAAACCACCAATGAGGGCGCGCCAGAAGAAGTCGTTCAGCACTGTATCAATGATGCTCATGGTTGCACTCCCCATGTTCGTTCGCTGAACCCGAATGACCTGTGCCAACCACGTTGCCGCTCAGGTCGTGGCTGTGGTTATGGTTGTGGTGATACACCGCCAGAGACTCCGCAACCGGCCGGCCGAAGGTTTCAATAAACGCAGGGTCGTGTGAGATATCGGCAGGATGCCCGCTGCAGCACACGTGCTGGTTCAGGCAGATCACCTTGTCGGTTGCGGCCATAACCAAATGCAAATCGTGAGAAATCATGATGACGCCGCAGTTGAGTTCATCTCTAAGCTGACGAATCAGATCATAAAGCGCCGCCTGGCCATTGATATCGACACCTTGTGCCGGTTCATCAAGCACCAGGAGATCCGGTTTCCGGACCAGTGCCCTGGCCAGTAAAAGGCGTTGCTGCTCTCCACCTGACAAATGGTGGACAGATGCCTTCAGCAGATGGCTGACACCGGTTCGCTCCAGCGCAGCGACGCAGGCTGCAAGAGGTTGGCCGCTGAGCAACATGAAGCGCTCTACGCTCAGGGGAAGCGTTGATTCAAGGCTTAGATGTTGGGGCACATACCCGATCACCAAGCCCTTTGCGCGCAGGATACGGCCGCTTGTGGCGGCCTGTATGCCCAGAACCGCCTTGATCAGGGTGGTTTTGCCGGCGCCGTTTGGGCCAATGATGGTAATGATATCGCCCCGGTGCAGCGCCAGGCTGACCCGATCAACAACCGGGCGATCATCAAACCGGACGGTAAGGTTTTCGATGGCAACCAGCGGTTCATCCATTGGGTTGCTCTCCCTGACAGCTGGGGCACAGGCCTGCTATTTCAAGAGTTATGGCTTCGGTAACGAATGCTTCGGCGCCGGCCGCTTCGTGTATGGCTTTGGAGACGGTTGTGTCTGTTAGCTCCAGAGCATTGCCGCAAGAGCGGCAGATGAGAAACATCCCTGTGTGATGCTCGCCAGCATGGGCACAGCCGATAAAGGCATTCAGGGAGGCTATACGGTGCACCAACCCGTACTGTTGCAGGAAGTCGAGTGCCCGGTAGACCGTCGGAGGCGCAGCACTGTGGCCTTCTGATGCCAGTTTCGCCAGTACATCGTAGGCGCCGAGTGGTTTGTGGGATTCCCAGATAAGCTCAAGAACTCGCTCACGGGTGGGCGTCAGGCGGGCATGCTGCTCTTGGCAGATGGCTCTGGCTTCAGCCAAAGCCTGGCTGACACAGTCATCGTGGTTGTGAGGGCGGTAAGGTAGCGCGCGAGCGGACATGATCGGAATCCTGCAGAATTTGTAACATTATAACATCCGCAGGAGCCCGACTGCCAAGGGTAAGAATCGAGACGGCTTATACCAGGGAATCGCTGGCGAGAGATTCAAGGTAATCCAGGTTAGGAATCCAGGCCGTTTCGCCGTCAACGTCAACGAGCATAAGATCAGCAGGCCCGTTTTCTGCCTCCATTTTCTTGATCTGCTCTTCTGTAATGCGAACCTGGCTTGGAATGCCCTGAGTAATCAGTGCCAAGAAACGCAGCTTTTTGTTGTTGTCGGTGATGCTATTGAGCACCACGATTCGGCCCCGATTTTCACCAGGCACTGACAAGGTTCCGCCATTGGCTGCATCGTAGGAAATAACAGGCAGGTTAAGGCCTCGCCATTCCAGGCGGCCAGCAAGCCAGTCAGGTGCCCCGACACCGGCCTCACTGCTGGCGTAGTCCACCACTTCGGCAATGGATACGTTGGGCAGTAAAAGTTGCCGCCCGCTCACGGGAATCATGACGCAGGAGAGGGTTTGGCTGTTGTCATTCATTGCTTATGTCCTCAGGCGGAGCCCCGTTTCTGCCGGCCTTTCAGCAGGCAGGATTTTTCGATGGTTTTGACCAGTTCCCGGGCCAGTTGCTCTGGTGTGCCGGTAAAGCTGGAGCAGCCGGTGGCAGCCACGGAATCCGGCATTGAGCTATTGCCGCAGCTGGAGCTCTCCTGAACCCAGATTCGGCTACCATAGGCTTTGAGCAGAGGTGCTGCAATTGCGCCGTCATTGCCCATACCGGAAAACAGAACGGCATGGCAATGGGAGCCGTAGTGGTCTGCAGTATTGAGCAACACCTGGTCAATCGACGGGCTATAAGGCCCGGGCCAAGGTGTATCCAGCTCAGTCAGAGCGCCAGTGGCAGAGAATCTCCACTCATGCTCAACCGGCATCAGTACCACATCGCCGTTTTTAACCCGGTAATTCTCTTCGGCATGCTGCAGCTTGTAATGCGCATGGCGGCCAAGCACCCGTGTGAGCACTTCGGCGAAATTCCCGTCAATATGCTGGGCATAAACGAAGCCCACTGGCAGACCCGGTGGAAGGCAGTCCAGAAACGCTTTCACGGCCGCCGGACCACCCAGCGATGCGCACAACACCCAAATCTCTTCTGCTACGGAACCCGGTGCCGCAGGGGTTAGCCACTGCGGAAGCTCCGACGATTCCAGGCATAGTGGGGCTTCTGCTTCAAGCTCTTCGATACTGTCTTTGGAATCCAGCTGTGACAGGTCTCCCAGCTCTTGTTCCAGCTTGCCCAGCAATCGCCGTTCCCAGCGAAAATATTCTGTGCTCCCAGCCCCGGGTGCCTGATCCAACCCGAACAGAACCGGAGCCTCAGTGTTATCCAGAAGGTAATCAAACAAGGCAGGATGATCTGCCTCGTCTTCCAGTGTCACCAGCCAGAGCCCGGCTTCCGGGAACTCACGATGGCTCTGCAGGCGCTCCGGATCACCTGAGAAGCACACCTCAAGGCCGAATTTGGCGGCCGCCGCCTGCAGTCTGTGTCGCTGCAGGACAACGTCCGAAACGATGCCGACCTGAGCCCGACCGGTTTGGCCGGCCATCACTGCTTACCGGTTAGCCGTGCAATGGTCTTCAGGAGTTCCGTCTCCTGGAACGGCTTGCCCAGGTACTCGTTTACGCCGATGGCCAATGCCCGCTCACGGTGTTTTTCGCCGGTTCGGGATGTGATCATGCAGATCGGCATATCACGCAGGTTATCATCGTGCCTTACGAAGCTGGCTACCTCAAAGCCATCCATACGTGGCATTTCAATATCGAGCAGCATGATGTCCGGCTTATGATCCTGCAGCTGCGCTACCGCATCCAAGCCATCTTTTGCAGTGATGACCTCCATGCCATTACGCTCGAGTAGGCGCGAGGTAACCTTGCGCACGGTAACCGAGTCGTCCACCACCATGACAACCGTGGCGCGCTCTTCGTAGCGGGTAGACTCTCTTGTCTTGTCCAGGTTGGCCAGCCGCTGGCGTTCAGACAATATGTCGGAACGAATCATGGCGGGCAGGTCGAGAATCACCACCACGTTGCCATCACCAAGAATGGTGGCACCGGACACACCGCGAACGGTGCCGAATTGCGGCCCCAGCGACTTAACCACGATTTCACGGCTGCCCATCAGGTTATCTACCTGCAGAGCCATAGGTTGCTCGGCACCGCGTACCAGAATTACCGGAAGCGGCAGGGCCTGGCCCTGAAGTTTCGGATGGTGATCACTGTTCAGCAGGCTGCCAAGGTACTGCAGGCGGTATTCCTGGCCAGCATATTCGTACATGGGCGCATCCGGCTTGTAGTATTCCTCAAGCTCGTAAGTGCTGACCCGCACGATACCCTCAATGGTGTTGAGCGGGATGGCGTAGAAATCTTCGCCCGTGGATACCATGAGGGCCCTGTTTACCGAAACGGTAAAGGGTAACCTGACGGTGAACACGGTGCCGCGACCGACCTGCGATTCAATGTCCAGGCTGCCGCCCAGCTGTTTGATCTCACTGGCGACCACGTCCATACCAACGCCACGACCGGAAATCTGGGTAATGTTCTGTGCGGTTGAGAACCCGGGCTGCACGATAAACTGCAGAATCTCGCGTTCGGAGAGTTCTTCATCCTCCCGCAACAACCCTTGGCGAATGGCCTTTTCCCGGATGACATTTGAAGGGATACCAGCACCGTCGTCTACCATGCGCAGAACCACGTCGCCACCTTCGCGAGCCAGCGACAGGGTGACTGCACCTGCCTCCGCTTTGCCGCTCTTCTTCCGGTCAGCCGGCATTTCAATGCCGTGGTCAATGGCGTTACGCAGCATGTGTTCGAGCGGCGCAATCATTCGCTCGAGTATGGTGCGGTCCATTTCGCCTTCGGCGTTGCGTACATCAAACTCAACTTTCTTGCCCAGCTCACCGCTGATCTGGCGAACAATCCGGCGCAGGCGCGGCACCATGGAAGAGAACGGAATCATTCGGGTCTTCATCAGACCTTCCTGAAGTTCCGTGTTAATACGGGACTGCTGAACCAGCAGGGTTTCTGTATCCCGCACCCGGTCGGCAAGAGTTTCGCGAAGATCTGCGAGGTCTGAAGACGATTCCGTCAGAGCCCGCGACAACTGCTGAATGGAGGAATACCTGTCCATTTCCAACGGATCGAAATCGTCCCCGTAATCTGGACCATGCTCTTTCTCGGCACTGAACAGAATCTGTGCTTCGGTTTCGATTTCCATCCGGCGCAACTGTTCCCGCAGACGCTCGATGGTGGCAGCCATTTCATCCAGCGTATGGCTGAAGTCGCTGCTTTGCTGTTCCAGTCGACCACGGGTAATACTGGTTTCACCGGCCAGGTTAACCAGATCATCCAGCAAGGGAGCAGATACCCGAATGGTTTCCTGTGCTGCACGCTGTGCATCAACAACGCGCTTGGAGGTCTTGGCCCTGGCAGGCGCAGGCTTTGGTGTGGGCTCTGCTGGGGCCTCTGGCGCTTCGGGTACTTGTACCTCCGGTGCGGCTTCGGCCACAGGTGCGGCCGCCACTGCGCCAGACTCGTAGCGTTCGCGTATGTCAGCAACCAGGGCAATGATACCGTCGTGATCTTCGGTAATGGCTTGCCACTGGGTGTCATCAGGTGACTTGCCTGCCAGGTCAATCAAGCGTGTTTCAAAATTGTGGGCCTTATCACCCAGCAGCGTGAGCTGGGATAAACGGGCACCGCCCTTCAAGGTATGCAGT
Organism: Marinobacter sp. KMM 10035; assembly: GCF_046537445.1. Classification (NCBI taxonomy): domain Bacteria; kingdom Pseudomonadati; phylum Pseudomonadota; class Gammaproteobacteria; order Pseudomonadales; family Marinobacteraceae; genus Marinobacter; species Marinobacter sp. KMM 10035. Next base: position 756,744 of record NZ_JBBVMG010000001.1, read on the forward strand.
GCGCGCTGAGCTTCCTGATTGAAGTGTTTGCTGGCAGGATCCTTGCGCCAATCTGCAAGAAGGTGCTCCAGCTGGTCCATGATCTCGCCAGCCTCTTCCAGGAAGATCTCCAGAATCTCTGGATCAATCGCTTCCTGATCAGCGGTGGCCGTTTCTTCTGGTGACGCCTCAAAATTGCCTGACTCCAGAGTTTGGGCACTGCTGAAGGACATCAGAAGATCCGGGTCTGCCGCTGGCTCTGTACCAAACGCCAGCTCACCGAGCATGGACTTCAGGTTATCAAGTCCACGGGTGCTCAGGGCTAATAGCAGTCGCTGGTTCCCAGGGATCGATGTCACCGCTTCGAGGGCGCCAGCCCAAACTTCCGCCAGTTCAGCGATGGGGTCGACATCGGATAGTCGAGCGCCACCTTTGAGTGTGTGCAGCTCTTGCTGAAGCTGTGGAACGCCATGCATTGCCTGGGGGTCTTCACGCCATTGGTCGAGGCACTCGCTGATGGCGTCGTGGATCTCATGGCCTTCATCCAGGAAAATATTGGCAATGTCGTCGTCATGGCTTGTGTCAGCTTGCGTGATTTCCGAAAGTGGTGCCGGAGTATCAATGTCTGCTGACTCAACCTCAGTCTCAACAACTGTCTCTATGGGCGACGATTCGCCACGGAGAATCGCTTCAACCTGATCCACCAGATCGTTGGCGGGCGGGCAAGGCTTCTGGGTAGCAACCTGTTCAACCATCTGCGCCAGTCGGTCGTGGCATGCAAACAGCAGGCCGTTCATTGCACTGCTGGAAGCAAGCTGGCCTTCGGCTACCTTTTCAAACAGGTCTTCGAGCACGTGGGTCAGATCGCCAATGGCGTCAACCCCCGCCATGCGGGCGCCGCCTTTCAGCGTATGAACGTCGCGTTGCAGTTCTGCTGCCACGGACCGGTTCGACGGGTCTTCACTCCAGGCATGCAGGGCACTGCCTGTGGAGTTGATCAGGTCGTAAGCTTCCTCAAGGAAAATGCCGGTAAGTTCCGGGTCCATGTGCGAGAGATCGGTGCCGACGTCGGCAGCTTCCGGCTCATCAACACCCTCAAGCTCAGGCAACGGCGGCAGATCATCTGCGGAATCAGGGCTTTCCGGCTCAACCGGTGCTGCCACATCTGTAACCGGTCGTGAACGGGTCGTGTTGTCCATGTAGGCATGGATTTCGCTGATCAGATCAGGTGCCGGGCGAGGTGATTCCTTGGCTTCCAGGTTGTCCACCATGCCGGCGAGACGGTCATGGCAGCGGAACAAAAGGTCAGACAGCTCGTCGTTTACGGAGAGTTTCTTATCTGTCAGGCCCTCGAACAGGGTTTCTAGCTCATGGGCCAGATCACCTACAGCAACAATTTCGGCAAGGCGTGCACCACCCTTAAGGGTGTGAAGATCCCTTTGCAGCAGGCGCAAAATGTCGAGGTTGCCGGTGTCTTCGCTCCAGTTTTGCAGAGCCTCTGCGGTGCTGTCGATGAGCTCGCGAGCTTCTTCAAGGAAGATCTCCGCGAGTTCGTCATCCATGTCACTGTCGGATGCCTCAACGCCTTCATCAGTTTCAGGCAGTGGCAGGTCGCTGGTTGTAGTGGCTTCCAGCTCTTCCATATCGAAGCTGAGGTCTATTTCCTCCAGGTCTTCGGTGAATTCCTGGTCGAATGCACTTGTGGTCTCGGTTTCGGCACCGGGCAGGGACTGGGTGAGCGCTTCAAGCTCAGCCACCAGCTCGTCACCGGACTCAGTGGCCAACCCTGCGGCAATCTGATCCATCATGTTGATCAGGTGCTCGTGGGCATTGCGAACGGATAAGAAGAACCAATCCTCTGGTGCCTCACTCTGGTTTGCGGCGGCTACATAAACTTCGTGGAGAGCCTCTGACAAAGCGGCGACATCGGCCAGCCCGGCGTCGGATGCTGCATCGGTAAGCTGCGCCAATTCTGCAGTCAGGCGTTGGAGCGGGCCTCGGTCTTCAGGGGTTTCCGCCCACTGGGCAAGGATAAGGTCAGCATCCAGAACGACATCGAGCCCTTCACTGAGGAACAGTTGCACCAGCTGGGACGGCGCTGGTTGTGTGCCGTCGTGGCTGATCTCTTCGCTGTAGGTGCGAAGCCGGTCATTGGATATGCGTTCCAGCTTTTCCAGGAACGCTTCAGTGCTTGGCAACGACGCCTGAGGCTCATTGCGTATCTGCGCCAAACCCTGTGTCAGGAAGTCGCAGGCCGCCTCAATCAGTGACAGCACGTCGCGGTCTGCGCGCAGGTTCTGGGCGCGGGATTCTTTTATGAAACGTTCAAGCGGGGCAATGATTGCCGCAATCGGCGCGATACCTGCAGTGTGGGCACTGCCTTTGAGAGTGTGCAGAGCGCGTGACAGGTCGTCTGTATAAGATACGGTTACCTTGTCGCCTGCAGCAGCCAAAAATTCTCTGAGGGTTTGCAGATGGGTTTCTGTTTCACTCTCGAAGATATCCAGTAACACTGGATCAACGTCGCGATCATCATCCGTATCGTAATCGGATTCCGTTAGCTCTATAGCGGTACTGGCGAAGGCGCTGTCATCTTCAGCTGAGGGCATCGTACTTGCGTCAGGGATATCCCCATTCGCAAGAGCCTTGGCGCGGGCTTCCAGGTTGGAAGGGTCCATTGACGGCGGTTGTTTGTTCTCAAAATCACTGACCAGAGATGGTAGAACGCCCGTAGCCTCATCCAGCAGGCTGGCAATGTCGTCATTCATGAAGGTGCTGCCGTCGATTACGCGGTTCAGCATGTTTTCTATAGACCAGGCCAGCTCACCTACCACCATTGCACCAACCATGCGTCCACTGCCCTTGAGCGTGTGGAATGCACGGCGCACTTCGGAAAGCGCGCTGCGGTCATCGTGTTGACGCAACAGCATGGGGAGGTATTCCCGGATGGTTTCCAGAACCTCACCGGCTTCCTCGACAAAGATTTCGAGGATTTCGTCGTCTATCAGGTCGTCTTGCTGCTCGCTATCGCCAGTCAATTCCGGTGTAGGAGCACTTTCAACCACTGCTTCCGGCTCAGTGACTTCGGCAGTTTCCGCGGCGGCCACTTGTTCATTGTCGCTGCGACGGGTTGTTGCCATGGCTTCCCCGCGCGCAACCAAATCTGCGACATCGTCGGCGGCTTGGCCGTCACGGAATGCATGAATCAGGGCGGGAATGCGGGCATTTGCTTCATCAATAAACGAGAACAGTTCGTCGGTCGGTTTGATGCTCTGATCAATTACCCGGTTCAGTAGATTTTCCACTGACCAAGCCAGGTCTCCAAGGCTTCTGGCACCAACCAGTCGGCCGCTACCTTTAAGTGTGTGGTAAGCGCGGCGGACTTCGGTCAGTGCCGGGCGGTCGTCGTGGTTCTGGTGCAAGCGCGGGTAGAATTCGTGGATAGTTTCCAGAACCTCTTCCGCTTCTTCCACAAAGATGCCGAGGATCTCGTCGTCCAGAAGCTCCTCATCCGAAGCTTTGGAGGCGGTACTGCCGCTATGCGCCGCAGCATCTTCTGACGCCATGGGCTCTACAACGGGCACATCATCCTGTGCCAATTCAGTGCCCCAAGTGGGCTCTTCGCCTACCGGGAATCCGAGGCCTGCAAGGCTTTCTTCAGCAATCCGAAGAATGTCTGCATTGTCGCTTATGCCTTCAGCCAGTCGCTCAAGGTAATACTCAATACTGGTAATGGCATCTGCGAGGGTATCCAACTGCCTCCAATCGGGAACATGCTTGTCGCTGAGGAGAACATCAGAAATATAACGCTCGGCAGACGCCAGCATGCTGGCTACACGCTCTAGCGGCACCAGGCTCAGGCCGCCACGGATGCTGTGGAGCAGGCCGGGGACGTGTTCGATTTCACGGGTGTCCCACTGGGACGCAATAAAGTTGATAACCGCTGACTTTACTTGCTCCAGCGTATTGCGGGACTCTCTCAGAAGGGCACTGCTGGCTTCCCCAAGCTCGCGGGAACCCTGGTTGGCAGGAAGGCTGTCGACGTTTCTCGAGGAAGGCTCAGGCTGCCGTTCGCTATCCAGGCCTGCAAGGCTGGCTTCCACGTAAAGCAGAGCTCCGGCAATATCCATCAGAGTGCCGTCGTCAACCAGTTCGCTTTGGGCTCCCAGCTTTTCAATCAGCTCAACTTGTTCGGTAATAACTTTCCGAGGAATACCCAGGCCAAGCACCGCTAGCGTATTACCCACCTGCACCAGGCCCGGAAGAAGATCTTCAAGCTCGCTGTTTTTTCGCAGCTCTGAACGTACAAAAAGGTCCAGTTGGTCTTTCAGCTTGGCCAGTTCTTCATTCAGTGCACTGACAACGGAGTGGATGGCTTCACGGCCGGGGCCGGAGACGCGATTTCGGGCCGCATCCACATCGTCTTCTGAAGGCAGTGCCTCTGTAAGCTGGTAGCGGCTACGCAGATCCCTTACATTTTCGGAATCCAGATCCCGCGCCCGTGCTACGTAATAAAGCAGGTGCTTGAGCAGCGCATCGGGTGCTGGTTGAGCGAGGATATCTCCATGCTCGTCGGTGAGGCGGCGGATTTCGCTATCGAGCTCCCGAAGCAGGGACTTGACCGCTGCGTTGACCGGGTTCGCCTTTGCCTGAAGTGTTTCTACAAAGGCAGCCGCAGCTTTCCAGAGTTCGCCACGGGGCGTTTTCTGGCAAAGGCGGGTGAGCCGGTGAATAACCTTTTGCAGGTAGACGAACTGGGCATCGAGGTCTTCTTCGCGAATGATCCCGGCAAGGGCAAACTGGTACATCTGCCGCAGTTTGCGGATGTGGCCGAGTACTTTGGGATCTTGCAGGCGCTGCGACACATTGTCTGCAACCTGCATTCGTGATGGAGCGAGATCTGGCTTGAACAGAGAGGTGTCAGACAGCAGGGAGTCGCCCCGCGCAGCCCGCAGGTCGTTCAGCAGAGGCAGCAGTACCATGGGGAAATCATCCTGGCTGCTGGCCAGGTGTTCCAGATACTGAGGAAGCTGAAGTATGGCTTCCATCAGAACATTAACGGCTTCGTCCACACTGACGACGCTGTTATCCAACACCGCCTGGGTGAGCTTTTCCATTTCCTCGGTCAGCAGGGCTGCGCCGTATAGTTCAACCATCTGCAGGGTGCCATGCACCTGATGGAGATAATTCAGGCAGAAACGCAGGCGTGCTGTATCGTCACGATTTTCAACGTACGCTTCCAGCGCATGCTGACCTTGGGTCAGCGTGTCCTGTATCTCGCCCCGAACCCAGTCGAGGGCGATGTTGTCATGGTGGTTGCCCATAACCTCTCCGGTTATTCTTCGTCAGTCTGGCGCTTGATCCACGCCAGTACATGTTCCGAGGGTACTTTTTGTAGGCCTGGGGGCTGCCAGTCGGTCAGCTCTCCCTGGCCCAGAACCAGTAGTCCCCCGGGCGCCAGCCGCTCTGCAAGACGCCTGACAATGTCCCGTCTGCGCCAGCGACGGAAATAAATCAGCAAATTCTGGCAGAAGATAATATTCATTCCGTGCATGGGCGCTTTATCCAGATCCAACACATTCAGTCTGGTAAAGCAGACCCGCTCCCGGATGCTTTCGACAATTTCAACGGTGTTCCGCTCGGCCGGGCGGAAATACCGGGTTTTCATGTCTTCGTCCATGCCCAGCAATTTGCGGGCGTTGAACTGGCCTGTCCGGGCCTTCTCGATAACCGGTGTGCTGATGTCCGAACCAGTAACGCCATAGAGCGGCTGCAGTCCCAGCTGAGTCATACACTCGTTCAGCACCATGGCTAAGGTGTAAGGCTCTTCACCGGACGAGCAACCGACGCTCCATGCCTCAATTGGCCGTTTTCGGAACTGTTCCCTAGGTCGTGTGAGAACGTAATCGGCGACCAGTCGAAAGGCATCAGGGTCCCTGAAAAAACGGGTTTCCTGCACCGTAAGCCGGTCCACCAGCGTTGACCACTCCCGAATGGCATCCGGCCCCGAGATAATCGTTTCGTAGTAGGCCTGATAGCTACTGCAGCCTATTTCCCGCATCCGGATGGCCAGATTGGTTTCCAGAAACGAGCGGCGCTCTGCAGGCAGTGTCATGCCAGTACGGTGTTCCAGTAGGGTCTGCCACTGGCTGAACTGCGCCTCATCCATTTCCGGAAGACGGCGCAGACACCAGGAACTTTCGGCAGTTGACGGATTGTTATGAAATTCAGACATAAACCGCCATTAGCCCCGGGCTGTAAATCAGCCCACCACCGGAACGTTGCTGTCTTCCTCTTCGTCGTGGCCTGCCATATCTTCCTCGGGCAGCGTAAAGCCGGCAACGGAGGACCGCAGCTCGGAAGCCATTTCCGCCAGGTTCCCGATAGACTTCGCGGTCGCGTTGGTACCGGACGAGGTCTGGGAGGTGATTTCCTGGATAACGTTCATCGTGTTGGAAATGTGTGCCGCAGAAGACGACTGCTGGCGTGCCGCGTTGGAGATGTTCTGGATCAGTTCTGCAAGGCTCATGGATACGTTCTCGATTTCTTCGAGAGCAATACCCGCGTCCTGTGCCAGGCGTGCACCACGTACCACTTCGGCGGTGGTGTGTTCCATGGAAATAACGGCTTCGTTGGTGTCAGACTGGATTGTCTTAACCAGCGCTTCAATCTGCTTGGTTGCAGCAGAGGAACGTTCCGCAAGGCGCTGAACTTCGTCCGCAACTACCGCAAAGCCTCGACCCGCGTCACCGGCCATAGAGGCCTGGATAGCAGCGTTCAGAGACAGGATGTTGGTTTGGTCGGCAATGTCGTTGATCAGGGATACGATGTCACCGATTTCCTGGGAAGACTCACCCAGACGCTTGATCCGCTTGGAGGTTTCCTGGATCTGCTCACGGATGTTGTCCATGCCGCGAATGGTGTTCTGTACCACTTCTGCGCCTTTCTTGGCGATGGCAACCGAGCGCTCCGCAACCGCAGAAGATTCCGCCGCGTTGGAAGATACCTGGTCGATAGAGACAGCCATTTCGTTAACAGCAGCAGATGCACCGGCAATTTCCTGGGCCTGGTGCTCGGAAGCATCGGCCAGGTGCATGGCGGTAGACTGGGTTTCCTGGGCCGCTGAGGCCACTCGAACCGCAGTACCACGAATTGCTTGTACCAGTCCGCGCATCTGGTCGATCGCGTAGTTGATGGAGTCAGCGATGGCACCGGTGAAGTCCTCGGTTACCGTGGCCTCCGTGGTCAAGTCACCATCAGCCAGATCGGCCAGTTCGTCCAGCAGTCGCAGGATCGCATTCTGGTTTTGCTCGTTCTGCTCCTGGGTAGTGGATAGCCGCGTTTGGGCTTCCCGGTACAGGGCGAGGCCGATGAACACAACCATGGCGACCATGGCGGCCAGGATAATAAAGGCCAGAGTTGGGCTTACCAGCCGTGAGCCACTCTGGGCGCGGAAGCTTTCGGCAAGAACAGACAGTTCAGACAGCAGAATCTCGGAGTTCTGGAAGATGTCGCTGGCAGAGTTACGTACCTTGAAGAGGTCGGGAGAGGCTTCAAGGATAGCGTCTACGTTCTGGGCGACAAATTCGAACAGCTCATCAACTGCCTCAAGGCCGTAGATCGCGTCTTCATCATCAACCTTGGTAGTGCCCATCGCCGGGTTGCCGTTTAGCTGCCCGTCGAGTACGCGGCCAAACAGGCTCGCGTCGCGACCAAAGCGGTCAGCGGCAATGACGGCGTCTTCGTCACCGGAGAGTACGTTGTTTACCGAGCGCACAATACGCTCTGCAAGCAATGACTGGCGCTGAGCCAGTGCAATCTGTTCGGCTGGTGCACCGCTATCCAGCAAGATTTGTACGATATCGTCGTACTCCACCTGAAGCTGGGGGATGGTTTCGTTCAGGGTGCGTGCCACTTCGTGCAGACCAAGAACGGCGTCCCGGGTGGATAGAATGCTGTCTGCGTTCTCGCGTACCGAGTTCCAATGCTGCTGAACACCACTTTCGCGGGCCAATTCACTGGGAGGCAGGCCGGTTTCGGGGTTGCCTTCGGTCACGTTAGACCAGAGCTGCTGGAACTCATCGCGGGAACGGCGCAACTGGTTGAACGCCTCGGCGGTACCGCCGGCGGCTTCAGTCGCGTTTTTCGCGATTTCCTGCGACAACACCCTGAGTTCAGCTGCGTTGGCAATGTATTCCTGGTCGTTCTGGCTGTCCCTGTTGATGATAAACAGGACCACAACGAGCAGGACAGTGAGTGCGATCAGCGAGGTAATCAGGCCGGCAACAAGTTTGTTGCCCCCCTGACCCGTACCGATTCTTCCGGCTCTGTTTTTCATTTTCTGGCTCCCGGCCTCTTCTGGAATTTGGCAAGTTGTTTTAATGAGGTTTCAGGCAGTCAGGGTGTTTTTCCTGCCACTGTCATCACCCTTACCACTGCGCGACGTCAAGAAAGCGTTCGTCTTCGAGCAGGTCGACTGCGGAAAACACTTTCCAGACTTCTTCGTTTCGTTCATATCCGCCTGCGACAAACGGTTGAACGCTTTCAGGCACACCCGGGGGTGCTGCCTTGAAACTATCGGTTGCAAAGTACTGCATGCCCAACACGGAATCGACCACCAGGCCACTGAAGATGTCGCCTTGCTCAATCACAAGCACCCGCCGTTCTCGCTGACTGCGGGATGAGCGGGGGATGTCAAAGAAGCCGGCTAGATCAACCAGGGGGAGGAGGCGACCGCGCACGTTGGCAGCGCCCATCAGAAACGGCCGTACGCCCGGGATATGTGTAAACCGGGGAACGTGCAGTATTTCAGTGACCTCACCCATGGGAGCCACATAGCGCTCGCCTGCAAGAACAAAGCCGATGCCGTTCCAAAGTTCAACGGCTTCTTGCTGTTCGGGCAGACCGGCGGCCATGGATCGGCTGCGTCGGGCGATATCCGTCAGTACGGCAAAGGGGGCGGCCTGTGCGGACATGCTTTCTCCGAAGTTGGGATCAGCCAATCAAACTGTTGATTGTGTTGATCAGGTCGTCTTCGTTTACCGGCTTGACCAGGTAGCCTTTGGCGCCCTGACGGGTACCCCAAACACGGTCAGTTTCCTGATCCTTCGTGGTGACAATAATCACCGGAATGGAAGCCGTTTCGGGAGCCCGGGTAAGCTGGCGGGTTGCCTGAAAGCCATTGAGGCCAGGCATAACCACATCCATGAGTACCAGATCCGGGGTTTCGGCACGGGCCTTGGCAACACCATCTGCGCCGTTATCGGCAGTAAGCACTTCGTGCTTGTGCTTTTCCAGAATGGTGGAGATTTTTTTAACCTCGGTAGGAGAATCGTCAACAATCAGAATGCGAGCCATTGGTTCCTCGATGGTTCTTTATATGTCAGCAGGGTTTACTGTGGTGCCACAGGTACATAGTGGCGAATGGTATTGAGCAGCTCATCCTTGCTGAACGGTTTGGTCAGGTACTGGTCAGAGCCGACGATGCGACCCTTGGCCTTGTCAAAAAGCCCGTCTTTGCTTGATAGCATGATGACCGGCGTCTTCTTGAATGAGGAATTATTTTTGATGAGCGCGCAGGTCTGGTAGCCGTCCAGGCGGGGCATCATGATATCCACAAAGATGATATCGGGTTGTGAGTCGGCAATTTTAGCCAAAGCGTCAAAACCGTCTGTCGCGGTGATAACCTCACAGCCTACCTTCTTCAGGAGGGTTTCTGCGGTGCGACGGATGGTTTTGCTATCGTCGATCACCATGATCTTCAAGTTCTCGAAGTTGTCATCCATTGTCCAGGTGCCTTGCGCTCAGCGACTGTCATTGTTTTAAACGGGGGCTTTTTAGCATAAACCTTAAGGTTCTTCTATAAACCCTGTTCATTTATAGATTATCAGTGGCCTGATAAAAAGTATTACTTTGTGTCCAAATGTACTTTTGCCTGCAACATCACGTAATTTACCCAGGATTTCTCCGGATGCATTCAAGGCTCGGGTACAATACCATCTGATTTCTCAGCATAGCACTTATTACCCGGTTTACTCTGCATACCGGTTCGTGTTTTTCACCCCTCAGGAGCGCCAGAGACACTATGACCGTTCGACTTGGAATTGTGATGGATCCCATCGAGGATATCCATTTCAAAAAAGACAGTTCATTGGCGATGTTGCTGGCTGCGCAAAACCGCGGCTGGGAAATCGAATACATGGAGCTACCTGACCTTTATCTGGATGGTGGCAAGGCCATGGCCCAAATGCGCAGCCTGACGGTGCGCAAGGATCCCGAAGACTGGTTCAGCTATGGCCCTGCGCGGGATCTGCCCCTGGGGGATCTTGATGTGATCCTGATGCGCAAAGATCCGCCGGTCGATGATGAATTCCTGATGGCTACCTATATTCTTGGGTCCGCCGAGCAACAAGGCGCGCTGGTGGTTAATCCGGCTGCCACCTTGCGGGACTGCAATGAGAAGCTGTTTGCTACACAGTTTGAAGATCTTACGCCGCCTCTGCTGGTCAGCCGGTCGTCGAAGCGTTTCCGGGAATTTTATGCGCAGCACGGCGACATTATTATGAAGCCGGTGAACGGTATGGGTGGCCATTCCATTTTCCGCATTAAGGAAAACGACTTTAACCTGGGTGTGATTATTGAAACCCTGACCAATTATGGTGCGCGCCAGGCTATGGCCCAGAAGTTCATTCCTGAAATCAGCAACGGCGATAAGCGCATTCTGATGATTGAAGGTGAGGCGGTGCCATACTCCCTTGCACGAATTCCATCGCAAGGTGAAAATCGCGGAAATCTTGCGGCCGGTGGTCGGGGCGAGGGTCGTGAGCTAACGGACCGTGACCGTGAGATCTGTGCGCGGGTGGCGCCGGTAATCAAAGAAAAAGGTTTGATGTTTGTAGGCCTGGATGTGATCGGTGATTACCTTACCGAAATCAACGTCACCAGCCCCACCTGCATCCGGGAGCTGGATGACACCTTCGGGACAGATATTGGCGGAATGTTGATTGATGCCATTGCGAAGCGTCTTAACCGGGGCTGACGTGAGTATTATGGGTCAACTACGGGAACGGGTTTAGTCATGGCGGTGCAGGTAAGCGATTTTGACAGGTTTTCCTTCACGCTGTTTATGGCGCTGGTGGTGCATGCAGTTGTGGTGTTGGGAATTACCTTTGCCCCGGAGTCTCCGCGCTCTTCTGCCCAGACAATGGAAATCACCCTGTCGCAGTTTGATGATGAGCAGGCGCCGGAAAAGGCAGATTTTTTGGCGCAGACCAACCAGCAGGGCAGTGGCACGGAAGATGAGCCCAGGGAGATGACCTCGCCGCAACCTGCGGAAATCAGCCAGCCGGAAGTGGCTCAGGTGCAGCCGGAACCCCTGGCCCAGGTGGAGCCTGTTCGCCGACAGGAGCGCGCGGTAGTGCAAACGGAGGGGCGATCGACTCAGCAGGTTCAGCAGCCTGAGCAGCGCGCTGAGCCAGAAGACGAGCCGTTGCCGGTTAAAGAAAAGAAAAGCCTGATGGAGCGTAGTCTGGAGATTGCCAGTCTGGAAGCCCGCTTTGATGCCCAGCAGCAGGCCTATGCCCGCAAACCCAGAGTGATGCGGGTGACCGCAGCTTCTACTCTGAAGTCCAGCAACGCATGGTACGTGCAGAACTGGGTAAGCAAGGTTACGCGGGTTGGCAATATCAACTATCCCACCGAAGCCCGGCGCGCCGGCGTTTATGGCACCCTGCGAATGCTGGTATCCATGCAGAAAGATGGCACAATCAAGGAAGTGGCTATTCTGCAATCGTCGGGCAGTACACTGTTGGATGATGCAGCCATTCGTATCGTCAGGATGGCCGCGCCCTTCGCGCCTTTTCCTGACGATATGCGAAAAGACGTGGATGAACTGGAAATCATACGCACCTGGTCTTTCCAGCAAAGGGGGCTGACATCTGGATGACGGCATCTAAGCATTCTCCTCACAGCTTGCGACATCACTTTCTGGTGGCATCGCCCTATCTTGCGGATCCTCGCTTTCACGGCGCTGTTATCTACCTTTGCGAGCACTCCAGTGACGGCGCCTTGGGGTTGATGGTCAACCAGCCTCTGGATATTCATTTGGGGGAGATTCTCGAACAGCTTGATCTTCAGGGTGGCGAGCTTGATTTGCCTGTGTTCAGCGGGGGGCCGGTGGAGCAAGAGCGAGGATTCGTGCTGCACTCCCCCGGAGCAGACTGGCAGAGTACCGCCAAGGTCGCCGACGACGTGATGCTGACAACCTCCCGCGATATACTGGCCGGCATTGGACTCAACGAAGGTCCGGAAGAGTTTTTGATGGCTCTCGGTTACTCAGGATGGGGCGAAGGACAACTGGAGGAGGAGTTGGGCAGCAATTCCTGGCTAACCTGCCCTGCCACCACCGATATTCTGTTCAGGACACCGTGGGCTGACCGCTATAAGGCTGTTCTTGCCCTGATAGGGATAGATATTAATCAGCTCAGTGAGACGGTGGGGCATGCCTGAACGCGGACAGCGCAGTGTGATGGCATTCGATTTTGGTCTCCGCCGTATTGGCGTGGCTATGGGGCAGGAGATGATCGGTACAGGCCAGCCCCTGACCATGATCCCTGCCGACAACGGAACCCCGGATTGGGCTCAGCTCGAAAAGCTGTTGGTGGAGTGGCAGCCGGATCTGGTGCTGGTGGGCCTGCCCCTGAACATGGATGGCAGCGAAAATGACATGTGTGGCCGCGCCCGAAAGTTTGGTAAACGCCTGCACGGGCGCTTCCATGTTCCGATAGAAATGGTCGATGAACGCCTGACCAGTTACGAAGCGAAAGGTCAGGTAATGGCTGCCGGTGGTAGTCGGGATTATGGTCGTCACGGTGTAGACGATCGCGCAGCGGTGCTGATACTGGAAACCTGGTGTCGGCTGCAAACAGAATAATAAAGTGAGGATTTAATGAGCGCATTGCTTGATGTAGACCAGCTTCTGGACAAGTTGGAGGCGGGGCTGCGTAATCTGCTTGAAGAGCGAGGTATCAAGTCGCCAGTACTCATTGGCATCCGTACCGGCGGCGTATGGGTGGCCGATATCATTGGCAAGCGCCTGGGAATCGAAGAGCCGTTCGGTGAGCTGGATATTTCATTCTACCGGGATGACTTCAGCCGGATTGGGCTGAATCCCAAGGTCACACCCTCAAGCCTGCCGTTTGATACCGAAGATCGGGATATTATATTGATCGACGACGTTATTATGAGTGGCCGCACAATACGTGCGGCGATGAATGAACTGTTCGATTATGGCCGCCCAGCCAGTATCATACTCGCCACGCTGATTGATCTCGGTGCCCGTGAACTGCCCATCCAGCCCGATGTGGCCGGGCAATCGCTGACGCTGGATGCGACCCAGCGCATAAAACTTCGAGGCCCGGATCCACTCCGGATAGAAATTCAAGCAGCCGAACAGTAAACCCCCGAACCCGATAGCAGGCACTCCATGACCGCAAACGCAGCTTCCCCCAACCACTTGCAGCTCACCCGGGATGGCCAGTTGCGGCATTTTCTGACTCTGGACGGGCTGAACAGGGAGCTGCTGACCGATATTCTGGATACGGCAGATTCTTTTATCGAAGTGGGTGAGCGAAGCATCAAAAAAGTGCCTCTTCTGCGAGGCCGAACTGTGGTCAACCTGTTCTTTGAGGCTAGCACCCGCACTCGTAGTACCTTTGAGCTTGCTGCCAAACGGCTTTCTGCCGACGTACTCAACCTCGACATAAACACCTCCGCAACGTCCAAGGGCGAGTCGCTTTCAGACACGCTTCTCAACCTTGAGGCCATGGCCAGCGATATGTTTGTTGTGCGCCATGCCCAAAGCGGAGCGCCGCACTTTATTGCTGAAAGTGTGACTCCCGGCGTCGCCATCATCAACGCTGGCGACGGTCGCCACGCACACCCAACCCAAGCCATGCTCGATATGCTGACCATTCGTCAGCACAAAGGCCGTTTTGAGGGTCTTAAAGTGGCCATAGTGGGTGACATTCTGCACTCGCGGGTAGCGCGCTCCCAAATCCGTGCGCTGAACGAGCTGGGCGCCGAGCAGATACGGGTTATTGCCCCTGGAACCCTGTTGCCAAAAGATGTGGAAAGCCTCGGCTGCAAAGTGGAATACGACATGGCCAAGGGCATGAAGGATCTGGACGTGGTGATCATGCTGCGCCTTCAGAAAGAACGAATGGAAGGCGCTTTGCTGCCCAGCGAGCGTGAGTTTTACCGGCTCTACGGCTTGAGTCAGGAGAAGCTGGCGATGGCGCATCCCGAGTGCATTGTCATGCACCCAGGCCCGATTAATCGTGGCGTCGAAATTGAATCCTCGGTGGCGGATGGCCCGCAGTCGGTCATTCTTAACCAGGTTACCAATGGAATCGCCATCCGCATGGCTGTTATGTCCATGGCTATGGGTGGGCAGATGGCTGAACGACAGCAGAAACTGAACGAAATGAATGAGAGAGGCCTGGCATGAGCGGAAACGACCAACTCTCCGGTGCCAGCCTGAAAATTACTGGCGGCCGACTGCTGGATGGCCATGGCGGTGAAACACCAAATTCTGCCCTGTTGATCCGGAACGGGCGCATTGCGGCCATTGGCGAAGCGGCCGAAAAAGCCGACGCAGACCAATTATTTGATGCCAAAGGCTGCGTGATTTCACCGGGCTTTGTTGATCTGTACTGCAACCTGCGTGAGCCGGGCAATGGCCAGAAAGGCAACATGGTGTCCGAGACCCGTGCCGCGGCACGGGGCGGCTTCACCACCGTATACGTGTCTCCCGAAACGTCCCCGGTTAACGACTCCCGGGCCGTGACTCACCTGATTCGGGATGGCGCTTATGTCAGCTCGCCGATTCGGGTGTTGCCTGTGGGCGCTCTGACCCGTGGGCTTGATGGGGAAATGCTCAGCGATATGTCGGGCCTGACCGCCGCTGGCTGTATTGCGGTGGGTAACGGTTCCCGCGGTGTGCGCAATGCCCGGGTGCTGCGCCGCTGCATGGCCTATGCCCAGACTTTTGGTTTGATTGTGATGTTGCGCCCGGAGAATCAGTCCCTGGCCGCAGATGGCTACGCCCATGATGGTCTGGTGTCAGCTCGTTTGGGCTTGCTGGGTATTCCGGAAGTGGCTGAAACCGCATCCGTAATGGAAATGCTTTTATTGGCTGAAGAAACCGGCGTAAGGCTGCACTTGAGCCAGCTCTCATGCGGCCGCAGCGTTGAAATGGTTGCCGACGCACGCCGCCGGGGTATTGCCGTCACCGCTGATGTAGCCATGCATCAGCTTGTGTTTACGGAAGAGGCGCTGTCGAGCTTTGATAGCCGTTTCCATTTGCGCCCGCCGCTGCGTTCAGAAGCGGACCGAAAAGCGCTGGTTGCCGGCGTTCGCGAAGGCGTAATTGATGCCATCGTCAGTCAGCATCTGCCCCATGAAAGCGCTGCCAAGCAGGCGCCGCTGCCAGACACTGAGCCTGGTCTTTCCAGCATAGAAAGTCTGCTCTCCCTCGGGCTTGAACTGGTGCAGCGAGGTGAGTTAACCCTTACCGAGCTGATTCGTGGACTTACCTCGGGTCCGGCCTCGGTGGCCGGGCTCAATGCTACGATTGGCCAGGATGATGTAGCGGATCTGTGTGTATTTGATCCTGATGCGCATTGGACTCCGAGCAAGCAGACCCTGATTTCGGCCGGTCACCACGCGCCCGTGCTCGATCGGCCGTTGCCGGGCGTTGTTCGGTTTACGCTGGTAGAAGGGCGAGAGGCCTGGCGTAGCGCCTGAAGTCTCTGGATGGGTATGAAAAGAGTGCCCGGGTTTGCGCCAATCTTTGTCGACGCCATCACATAATCCAAAATGTTGCTTAAAAACCCTTGAGAAGGGGCGCCTGTGCCAACGTATTCTTATGCCTTTCGGCATAATGTCGACTTCAATAAAATGCGCAGCGTGTCAGTTCAGATAGCAAGCACTGCTGCCGGACAATAATGATTCAGGAGTCATCCCGTGACGTCAGTATTCTTCCCGCAAAAGGTGGCCTTGGCGGCTGCCCTGTGTGCCAGCTTTTTGCTCCCCTCAGTGGGTAATGCCCAAACCAGCCCGAAAGCAGCCGATGAAATCATTGAGCGAAGCTTTTGTGTATTTGATCCGGTTGGCGCCAACGGCCCACTTTTCACCATTACCAAAACCTTTCAGCCTATTGCTCTTCAGAACGGTATCAAGCTGAACCTGAGTGCTTACACCGACGAGAAAGTTGCTGCAGAAGATTTCAAGGCTGGTCAGTGTGATGCAGTGTTCCTTACCGGAACCCGCGCACGTGAGTTCAACAAATTCACTGGCAGCCTGGAGGCCATGGGTGCTGTGCCGGGCCAAGAAGAAATGCGCTTGTTGTACAACACGCTCAGTCAGCCCAACGCGCGCCCATTGCTGATAGATGGCCCCTATGAAGTGGCGGGAGTGTTCCCGGCTGGTGCGATTTACCTCCACACCCGTGATCGCAGCATTGATTCCGTAGAGAAACTTCAGGGCAAGCGTGTTGCAACGCTGGATTTCGATCAGGCGTCGGTTCGCATGGTTCGTCATGTGGGTGCGTCTGTTGTTGGCTCCAACTCCGCCAACTTTGCCGGCAAGTTCAATAATGGCAGTGTTGATATTGCATACGCCCCTGCTGTGGCATATCAGCCACTGGAATTGTACAAGGGCGTTGAGCCAAACGGCGGCGTGCTTAAGTACGCACTGGCCTATATGAACTTCCAGATTATCCTCCACCGCGATCGCTTCCCTGATAGCGCGGGCCAGATGGTGCGTGACGAGGCCGTCAAGCGCATGGGTGAGGCCTATGACATCATTTCCCAGGCAGAAGCCGAAATGCCGGAAAGTGTATGGATGACCTTGCCAAGGGAGGTGACAGCTGAGTACGACAAAATGCTGCGAAAAGTACGTTTGTCACTGGTCGACGATGGTGTGTACGACGAGCGTGCAATCAAGCTGATGAAGGCTATTCGGTGTCGTGTGGACGCCACACGTTCCGAGTGTGCTTCCTGATTTAACGTGCAACCTGAAACAGACCCGCATGATGAAATGCTGGCGGGTCGTTTCAGCTTTGGCAGTCGATATGGTTCTCAGTTTGAGCGAAGCGCATCTTTGAATGCTTTACCTGCTTTGAAACCAACGGTTTTGCTGGCAGGAATACGGATTGTTGCTCCAGTTTGAGGGTTTCTGCCATCCCGTGCCTCACGGGTGCGGATATTAAAGGTGCCAAATCCCGTAAGGGTGGTGTCTTCTCCGCGAGCAGCCGCCGCCGAGATCTGGTCTGTAATAGTGGTAACCACTTCGCCGGCTTTTTCTCGAGTGAGGCCAGTGCGTTCGGCGATAGCTGCAGCAAGTTCAGGTTTGCGCATCGGGAATTCCTTTTTGTTTTTATCTAACGGAGTCACAACTCAACGAGAGTGCGGCTGCCTGAATCTATAGCGGCTTGCGGCATTTTGTGCAAACCCGAGGGGCCATAAAATCTGTGTACATAGGCGTCATTTGCGGTGCCGGTCTCAAAATGAGTGGGCGCTGTGGGCCATAATGCCCGGCTAACGGCGCGTTCAGAATAATAATTTAAAACGTTAAGAAGGTTTAAAAACCATGAAGCAAACCGGGATTCCATTAGCAGCACCCTCCAACCCGAATCATTCCCGCTCGCTATCTGTCGGGCAGTCAATTCGGCATTCGTTCGCCCGCTGCAAGGGCATTGTTGTTGCATTGAGTCTCGGTACACTGCTGTCAGGCTGTGGCGTGATTAACAACATGATGTACAAAACCACTGGCGATGTAATGCAGGGCTTTTCCAGGGAGCACACGATTCCCTACTTGATGGAAAGCGGCGATCTAGCCATGGGTTGCGCCATGAGTGAGGCCACTGCTCCTCTACTGATGTCCTTCGGCCGAGTGACCGATGAGCCCGACCAACTGGCGGTAATGCTTTATCTCTCAGCGGGTGGCTGCGCAGAAGATCAAGGCCGTGAGCATGAACTGGCCGCACTGGCAGCCATGTACGAAAGAAAAGGCAATGCCGCGGAAGACGCTATGATTCGCCAGAAACGGGCCTACACTCTGGCATCCAAACGCTACTTCAAGGCGTGGCAGCATCACAACACCTATTACGGAGAACCCGGGACCGGTGAGTGCCCGGACTTTGACGACGATCTTGATGAGTTTATTTACCTTGCCGGGCTGTTGTCCGGCTTGCAGGCACTTAATGCTGAGATCCAGTCAACGTCTTCTATTGGTGTTCCCAAGAACATTGGGTCAATTGTAGCCAGAGCGTCCAGCTGTCTTGAGAATGATAAGTGGTGGGGTGCGCCAATGGCGCTGAAAGCAACGGTATGGGCCATGATACCGGGCGCACAGCCGGAAGGTGAAGATGCCTTCGAGCGGCTTGCCATAGCAGACCGCAAGGGTGAAGAGGCGGGTGTACGCCTCAGCCACGTTTTCCACGCAATTTCTGCCACCAACAAGGGTGACGAGGCAATGGTGAAGTCCGTGGTACGTCGGCACGCTGAGTCCCTCAAAGAGCAGCCTGCAAATGAAGAGTGGGCCTTCGTGGATGCCATGGCGACCAATATCATCGTCTCAATCTCCGACCGCCTTTGGGTAGAGAACACCGGCCACCGCACCCCCTTGGGCCAGCTTGGCACCTTCTGGGATGACCAGCAGAAAGAAGTTGAAACCATGAGCCTGGATGGCCTGCTGTAACCTGTTAATGTTCCAGAGTGTAGAGTTATGACCAAGGGTAGTTTTCGTCGGAGTGGTCTGGAGTGGTTTTCATCACTACCTGCCTGTCTGCTTTTGTTGTCTGTGGTGCTTTTTTCCACAAGCAGCGATATCCATAACCAGATGCTGCGCGGTGGTGAGCAGCTCTGGAGTGGCTATTACAAACTGCGGATGGACCCGGTTGCGCCAACCTGTAACGCGGATCGGGATATTGATGCGGCAGTGGCGCAAGAGCTTGCTCAAAAGCCAGCCGACGACGACCCCATGGCAATGTTGCTGGGCGCCCAGGAGAAAAACCCTGCGGACGTCCGGCTTGCGATTGAGCGCTCCGTTGCCGATTGCAAAGCTGCCTACCAAAGCTATGACAGTCTGCAGGATAAGCTTACCCCTGGCGTGAAGGCCTACCGGGCAGTGGAGCTGTTTGTTGCTGATTTGATTGCCTTTGGCCTTGAGTCGCAACGCTACATTCTGGTTTTGCTAGTGATGATGTGTGCTGCCACAGCTACACTTACGCGCCACCACATAGCCATGCGGGCTATGGAAACCCGTTTGGACTATACGGTTTCTCTGACGCTCCAAACGATTGCTAACGCTATGTTGCTGGGGTCCAGCCTGATTTTCCGCCAGTCCAGTTTGGGTACAGAAACGGCGGTTTCATCCGACGATCTGCTGCTCCATAACTTTTGGGTCGCAGGATTTGCGTGCCTTACCTTGGCCAGCCTTTACCGACTGGTTCGCGTGCCGGCAGGTCTGGCTCCCGGCGGGCAACCGAACAAAGCATTCCTGGCGGTGCCGCTTTATACGGTGATGTGTCTGATTTCGGGAAGCTACTTTGCGCTGATTGGACACACCTCAGGCATCGGTATCTATCTCGGCAAGATGGTCGAGCTAGCGGACATGTTCCTTAATGTGGGGTTGTATGTTTGGGTTGGCATGATGCTCAAACAAACGCGCCTGGCTACGCTGGTATTCAACTTGTTTCGGCCCTGGCGTATGCCTCCGGAAATGCTGGCGGTGGTTGCTGTTCTTGTCGCCGCTGTTCCTACTGCTTATACCGGTGCATCGGGGATTTTTGTTATTGCTGCGGGCGCGGTTATATACAGTGAGTTGCGAGCGGCCGGTGCCCGTAGGCAACTGGCTCTGGCAGCTACAGCCATGTCGGGCTCTCTGGGGGTTGTGTTGCGCCCCTGCCTGTTGGTTGTTGTGATTGCTTACCTGAACCGGGAAGTGACCACAGACGACCTGTTCGGCTGGGGTATCTGGGTGTTTGTGCTGACCGCTGCGATGTTCAGCGCGGTTGCGCTCACCGTAAACCGGCAGAGTAAATTTAACCTGGCACCTGTTTCCGAAGCCTTGCCAGCCACGCTTAAAGCGCTTCGCTCCTTGATTCCTTACGCACTGGTCATCGTGGGTGTTGTTCTGCTCTACCGTTTTGCACTGGATGTGCGTATGGATGAGTTTTCGGCGCCACGGTTGTTGCCGGTCATTATGCTGTCCATTCTGGTATACGAGCACGTAAGCTTCAAAAACAAGAAGGGCAGTGCGACGGGTGAGATCAACCACCAGGGGCTGGAGCGCAGTGTGCGCGGGGCCACGAATGATACAACGGCGGAAATTGGCGCGTTGCTGCTGTTGTTGGGCCTGTCGGTCAGTATTGGTGGCGTGATCGAGCGTTCTCAGATTATGGAGGCATTCCCTCAGGCGTTCGATAGTGCCTGGTCTGCCATGTTGTTAATGGTTGTGATCCTGGTCATTCTTGGAATGATTATGGATGCCTTTGGTGCGGTCATTCTGGTGACTGCCACCGTAGCGTCCATTGCCTATTCCAGCGGCATTCACCCCATTCACTTCTGGATGGTGACCCTTGTGGCTTTTGAGTTGGGTTACTTGAGCCCGCCGGTGGCGCTTAACCACCTGTTAACACGACAAGTGGTGGGAGAAGCCGAAGTGCTGGCTGCCCAGCAGGAAGGTGGCACCTTCTATCAGCGCCATGAGCGCATCATTATGCCGTTGATTGCTATGGGTATTTCGCTGGTGCTGGTGGCCTTTGTGCCTTTGATGTTCTACGCCTGAATCTAAACCTGAACAACGCAGGATGCAAAATGCTCCAGCCTTGAAACGAAAAAAGCGCCCTGCTTCTCAGTAGGGCGCTTTTTTTTGGGAGGGGCAGGCTTAGAGCTTCGGCCCTGCCTCCACAATGGAATCGGAAACATCAAATTTCTTGAAGTTTTCGACGAACTGACCAATCAGTTCCGCTGCCTTCTTGTCGTAGGCATCTGTACTGGCCCAAGTGTTGCGCGGGTTCAGTAATGCAGAGTCAACGCCGGGTACCTGCTTGGGTACGCTCAGGTTGAGGGTCGGCAGGTGCTCAGTTTCGACATTGTCCAGCTCGCCATTCTGAATACCGCTGATGATCGCGCGGGTGGTCGGTATGCTGAAACGTGTTCCTTCACCATAGGCACCGCCAGTCCAGCCAGTATTCACCAGGAAAACCTTGCTGCCGTACTCATCCATACGCTTCATCAGAAGCTCAGCGTACACGCCTGCCGGACGCGGGAAGAACGGAGCGCCAAAGCAGGTAGAGAAGGTGGATTTCAGTGCGGACGATGAGCCCATTTCGGTGGAGCCAACCAGTGCTGTATAGCCACTCAGGAAGTGATAAGCAGCACCTTCACGGCTCAGAATGGACACAGGTGGCAGTACGCCAGTCATGTCGCAGGTCAGGAACACGATGTGAGTCGGCTCACCGGCACGGTTTTCGAGTACGCGCTTTTCAATGTGCTCGAGCGGGTAGGCACACCGGGAGTTTTCAGTCAGGGAAACGTCGGTGTAGTCTGGCTCGCGGGTTTCCGGATCAATTGTTACGTTTTCAACAATAGCGCCGAAGCGGATCGCGTCCCAGATAATAGGCTCGTTCTTCTTGCTCAGATCGATGCACTTGGCATAGCAGCCGCCTTCAATATTGAAGACAGTGCCTGGGCCCCAGCCGTGCTCGTCGTCACCAATCAGGAAGCGGTGCGGGTCGGCAGAAAGGGTGGTTTTACCAGTGCCGGATAGGCCGAAAAACAAGCAGGTTTCGCCATCTTCGCCAACGTTGGCGGAGCAGTGCATTGGTAGCACGTCTTTTTCCGGCAGCAAGAAGTTCTGCACGGAGAACATCGCCTTTTTCATCTCACCGGCGTAGTGCATGCCTGCCAGAAGCACTCTGCGGCGGGCAAAGTTGATGATGACGCAGCCATCGCTGTTGGTGCCATCGCGCTCAGGTACGCATTCAAAATTGGCAGCGTTGAGAATCTGCCATTCCTGCTTGTCTGCCTGGTTGTAGTTTTCCGGGCGAATGAACAGGTTGCGGCCGAACAGGTTTTGCCAGGCGGTCTCGGTGGTCATTTTCACCGGAAGGTAGTGCTCAGGGTCGGAACCTACGTGCACCAGGGAAACAAAGCTGTCTTTTTCAGCAATGTAGGCCTCTACGCGTTCCCACAGGGCGTCGAATTTATCGGCGTCGAACGGGCGGTTGATCGGCCCCCAGTGGATGTCGTCAGAGGTACTTGGCTCTTCGACGATGTAACGATCCATGGGGGATCGACCGGTGCGATGACCAGTTTCTACGACCAGCGAACCGTTGGATGCCAGCTGGCCTTCATTACGCGCCAGTGCCTGTTCTACCAGTCGTGCTGTACTCAGATCATTATAAGTGTTGCTCACTTCGACCTCGCCCTCGGGATGTCTTAGTGACTGCTCAGGCCGTCTGCCCGGAAATTGACGGAATTCTGAACAATCGGATCAATTCAGGCGCGCTATTATGCCAGAGGCGCCGATAAAAAACGACTACGCCGGAAGTCGCGTTATTGCTGGCTTCCGGGTGATTTCGCAACCACGCCTAGTGTAGCGTATGGCCGGAAAAAAGCTGATCAATATCATTCCTGTCGAAGCGGTAGTGCGCATGGCAGAACTGGCAGTCCATATCTATGGTTCCCTGTTCGTCCAGTATGCTGTAACACTCGTCTTTGCCAATGGCTTCAAGGGCTACAAGGGTTCTGTCTTTGGAGCAGCTGCACTGGAATGCCACGGCTTCGGCGTCAAAGAGCCGCACTGTTTCTTCGTTAAAGAGGCGGTGGAGCAGGGCTTCGCTGTCCAGCTCCAATAATTCGTCAGCTTTAACCGTGCGCGCAAGATGGTTGACGCGCTCCCAGAGTTCGTCGTCCTCTTGCGTAGCGCCAGGCATGCGTTGAAGCATCAAGCCCGCGGCCCCACGGTCGCTGGAAAACAGGAACAAACTGGTGGGTATTTGTTCCGAGCGTTCAAAGTACTCTTCCAGGCATCCTGCAAGGCTGTCACGTTCACGGGGTACAACCCCCTGGTAGCGGTTACCCTGCTGCGGAGTGATGGTTATGGCCATGCGGCCATCACCCAGGAGGTTGTGGAAACTGTCCTCGCTTACCGCATGCTCATCAAATCGCGCCAGACCGCGAATTTTACGGTCATGACTGCACTCAGCCATTAACGTTCGCAGCGGGCCTTCGCCCTGTGCTTGAATCGACAAGGTGCCCTCAAATTTCAGGCTGCTACTCATAACAATGCTGGCTACAAGTGCTTCGCCCAGAAGGCCTCGAACGGATTCGGGGTAGGGTGCCTGGCCGGTGATTTCACGGAAGCTCTCGTCAAGCTGCACCCAGGCTCCGCGCACCTGGCTGTGTTCAAATATAAAACGCTGGAACTGGTCGCGGGATGCCATGCTGGTTCTCCTGGAAGCTGGATGCTTGAATCGGTAGGTGACAACAGAACTGACTGGCTCAGATGCTGTTCTGGTCACGGAATCGTTGAATGTCGCGGCGATCTTTCTTGGAAGGGCGCCTGGCCGGCGGCAACTGTGCTGCCTGCATGGTTTTGCGTTGCCACGAGAGGTCTTCCCGCTTTTTCACGCTGTCTTCGGTTTCGTGGTAAAGCTTTTGGGCTTCGGGTGCACCGCGCCTGCGCTCGCTCACTTCGTCGACAATGACCACTTTTTCCAGATAGCCAAGGCGCAGGGTAAGCGTGGCGCCGGGTTCAACCAGTCGGCCGGGCTTGCAGCGTTGACTGTTGTAGTGGACTTTGCCGCCTTCTACTGCTTCTTTTGCGAGAGCGCGTGTTTTGTAAAAGCGCGCAGCCCAGAGCCATTTGTCGAGTCTTACCTTTTGATCGTCCGAAGCGGATGCCGCCATATCTCCTCACCTGATGGGCGTATATCTGGATTATAGCGCCCTCAGTCACCAGATGGCAGAGCGCTTTTCTGATGAGGGGGTCGTTGTTGATGGATGGCAGTCAGAACTTCATCAAAGTGGTGCACGCAAGGTATTTCGGGATGGCTTTCACTGGCTGCCCGTTTGCTATCCGGGGCCAGAATTCCCAGGCATTGGGCAATTCCGGCGGACCGGGCGCTTTCGAGTACCGGGAAGCTGTCATCCACCATCAGTGTGGAGGCAGCCCGATAGGGCGCGAGTTGTTGCAAATCTCGCCAAAAAGCGGTGTCTTCCTTGGGCTTGCCTAACTGATGGCTGGAAACAATGCCATCCACATAGCGGTCGAGGCCTGTGCGTTGCAGTTTCAACTCCAAAGGATCGGGGTGGCAGTTGGTTACGATGACGGATTGCAGGCCAGCCTTCTTGAGAGATTGAAGAAAGTCCGCCACATGTGGGCGGTAGCCGATGCGATCACCGAGCTCGGATTTGAGCCCGGTGATGTCAAGGGCAAGCTGCTCGCTCCAGTAATCGGTGCAATAGAAGTTGAGCGTGCCTTTCTGGGCCATGATCATGCTGATGATTTTGTCTCTGGCTTTCTCGGGGTGCATGCCGTTAGTCTCAGCGTAACGCCGGGGCAGGTGTTCCAGCCAGAAATGATTGTCGAAGTGCAGATCAAGCAGTGTTCCGTCCATATCCAGGAATACGGTTTCGAGGGACGTCCAGTTGATCATATGCAAAGCCAGCCTTAAATGTTTTCCTCAGGCTGCCGTAGATCCCGGTTTGAGGCAAGCCGGGATATTACGGATGTTGGGCACAGGTCTGCGGCCCAGAGCTACCGCTGGCATCCTGTGCAGTACACGGTAGATCGCCCGTTCATGCGGATTTCCTTCAGCGGTGTTTCGCAGTTCGGGCAGGGCTCTCCGGCGCGGCCATAAACCAGTAATGATTGAGCGAAATAGCCTGGCTTGCCATCGCTGTTCACGAAATCTCGCAGAGTGGTGCCGCCCATCAGGATCGCGGCGCTGAGGATTTCCCGGATAGCTTCAACAAGGCGCTCGTAGCGATCGAGACTGATGCGCCCAGCCTTGCGTTTGGGGTGAATGCCCGCGTGGAACAGTGCTTCATTGGCGTATATGTTGCCGACGCCGACCACCACATGGCTGTCCATGATGAAGGATTTAACCGGGGTGTTTCTAGCGCGGGATAACTGGAACAGCATTCGGCCATTAAACTCTGGCGACAATGGTTCTGGCCCAAGGTTGGCTATCAGCGGGTGCGCCACTGCCGTGTCGGCCCACAACCAGCAGCCAAAGCGACGGGGGTCATTAAATCGCAGAATAACGCCGGAACGCAGCACAAGGTCAATGTGATCGTGTTTCTCTGCCGGTGCGCCATCGGTGATGATGCGAAGACTGCCAGACATTCCGAGATGAACGATCGCTGTGCCATGGTCGAGGTTAAGAAACAGGTATTTCGCTCGCCGCTCCACAGTGCGGATAACCTGGCCGTCCATTTGCGCGGCAATATCGCCGGGCACGGGCCAGCGCAGACGGCCATTTCGTACTTTGATCTGGTCAATGGTTTGACCTTCGCAGTGGGGTGCGATGCCGCGCCTTGTGGTTTCAACTTCGGGTAATTCGGGCATTCAACCAGTCTCCGGTCAAATTTTGAGGTGCAATGTAGTGCAAATGTGAACGGTAGCAAACTTGCCTTTAAAGCTTGTTGTTTTAGCTAACACCTGTACGCTAAACTGCTCCTGACAGGCGCCTGAAAGGTCGCTTCTGGTTTTGATTTGAGGATTAATTATGTGGTTTAACGGTCTCCTTGACCTGTCGGTGATGCAGTTGATTCTGGTTGTTCTGGGCATGACCCACGTCACGATTATCAGTGTAACGCTTTATTTGCATCGCCATTCGGCCCACAACTCGCTTGATCTGCATCCTGCACTGAAGCATTTTTTCCGCTTCTGGTTGTGGTTGACCACAGCGCAGAATACCAAAGAATGGACTGCGATCCATCGTAAGCATCACGCCAAGTGTGAAACCGCTGAAGATCCACATAGTCCGGTGGTACTTGGTATAAAGAAGGTGTTGTTTGAAGGCGCAGAGCTGTATGCCTCAGCAGCGACCGCAGAGAATCTTGAGCGCTATGGTCAGCGAACGCCGGATGATTGGGTAGAGCGCAATATATACAGTCGCCACAGGGCGCTGGGCATTATTCTGATGGCGGCCATTAACCTGGCGCTTTTCGGTGTTAACGGCATCTGGATTTGGGCTGTGCAAATGGTCTGGATACCCTTCTGGGCTGCGGGCGTGGTGAACGGAATCGGTCACTGGATGGGCTACCGGAATTTTGAGTGCGCTGATAACGCGCGCAACATTTCTCCTCTGGGAATTCTGATCGGTGGTGAAGAGTTGCACAATAATCATCACACTTACCCGAATTCTTCCAAGCTCTCACGCCGCTGGTACGAAGTGGATATTGGTTGGGGTTACATTCGCCTGTTCCAGGCGTTTGGTCTTGCTAAGCCCAAAGGCTACCGGCCAATTGCCCATTACGTTCCGGGCAAGCAGGATGTGGATGTAGAAACCGTGCAGGCTATTGCCAACAATCGTTTTGACATCATGCGCCAGTACCGTAAACGTGTGACAGAGCCAGTTTTACGTCAGCAAAAGAGCCTGATGGATGATGAAATCCGGCCCAGGTATCGTAAGCTCAAGCAGCTTCTGTCGCGGGAGGTAACGCTGATAAAACCGCGTGATAAAGAGACGCTGGAGTCGGTTCTCGAAAGCAACGCCGTGTTGCGTCAGATTTATGAAATGAGCAACGAGTTACAGGCACTCTGGCGCCAGCGCGGTCTTAAGCCGCAGGATAAACTGCAGGCGCTGATGGAATGGTGCAAAGATGCTGAGGCCAGCGGCATCCGCTATCTGGAAGAGTTTGCCGCCCATTTGCGGGCTTATTCGCTGCGCCCGGCGGCTTGAGCCACCCGATATAAGCAGTAAGTGACCTGACCTGCGGTTTTTTGCCGGTGCAGTTGCCAGTTGGCGGGTGCAGCCGGTGAAGGCAGGTCACTTTCATGTTCAACGTACACCCAGCCCCCAGGTTTCACCCAGCCCTGAGAATCCAGTAGTGGAATCAGCGTCGTCAGCCAGCCTTGGTGGAACGGCGGGTCCATGAACACAATGTCGAACGGCTGCCGATTGCGCTCGCCCAGGTAGGTGCTCACATCGTCACATACTGCAGTCCCGGATTCGGTGCCCAGCAGCCTCAGATTGCCTCGCAGCGCGGTTGCTAAAGCGGCGTTGTTATCAATCAGCGTGGCCTGGGCTGCACCCCTGGAAAGTGCTTCGAGTCCCAAGGCGCCGGAGCCGGCAAACAAATCCAGACAATCACTTCCCGCGATGTGAAATGATAGCCAGTTAAACAGGGTTTCCCGGGTGCGTGCGGGTGTTGGGCGAACCCCTCCGGCATCCGGGAAGCGTAATTTTCGGCTGCGCCAGTCGCCCCCGATAATGCGCAGCTCGCCCCCGGCACCCTTGCTCTTGGTGGCTCCTTTGGAGGGCTTGTTTGAAAAGCGCGGGCCTGAGGAATTTCTGCGGGTCATATGGTTGGCTCCGGAAGCGGGCTGCAATATTTGTGGCTGGCGTATATTAGCGGAAATCGTGCCTTTCATGATAATCCACAGCGGTCTCACTTCGCTGGGACAGTCTGCTAGAATATGCGCTTTATTTGTCCCGCCCAATCAGACTGATGGTATGACTTTATGATGGCAGAGTGGATTTCGGTCGGCCTACTGGCCCTTCTTGTATGTGTGTTTTTTCTGGACATCGCCAGCAATCGTCGCCGTGTGCCGCGGCCGAAACCCGTGCCCCAGCGCAAGCCCGAGGCGGTCAAAGGCCCTGAGCCGGAAAAGCCGGTTGAGAAGAAGGCTCCTGATGCTGCCCCTGAACCCCTGTCAGAAGAAACCGAGGTGGTACCTGCGGCTGTTGAGCCTGAGTTGGTGCCAGAGCCTATCCCAGAGAAGGTTCCTGAGCCGGAAGCTGCACCACAACTCAGTGTTTTTGAGCGCATCAAGCAAGGCTTGGGTAAAACCCGTGCAAGCCTGACTGGCGGCATGGCCGACCTGTTTTCGGTTGGCAAGAAGATTGATGAAGACCTGCTGGAAGAAATCGAAACCACACTGCTGATGGCGGATGTGGGCGTGACGGCCACCTCTGAAATTATTGAATCCCTTACGGACAAGCTCCAGCGTAACCAGCTTAAAGATGGCGAAGCGTTGCGCAAGGCGTTGCGTGATGAGTTGCATGGCCTGCTAAAAGACGTCACCAAACCGTTGACGATTGATGCAGGAACCAAGCCCTATGTGATCCTGATGGTCGGCGTGAATGGCGTAGGCAAGACCACCACCATTGGCAAACTCACTAAAAAGCTCCAGAGAGAAGGCAAGTCAGTGATGCTGGCGGCTGGTGATACCTTCCGTGCGGCCGCCGTTGAGCAGTTGCAGGTTTGGGGTGAGCGCAACAACGTTCCAGTGGTTGCTCAGCACACGGGTGCCGACAGTGCATCTGTTATTTTTGACGCGATCCAGTCGGGCCAATCACGGGGAGTGGATGTGGTGATCGCCGATACTGCAGGTCGATTGCAGAACAAAGATAACCTGATGGGTGAGTTGGAAAAGGTTGTCCGGGTTATGAAAAAGCTGGATGACACAGCACCCCACGAAGTCATGCTGGTGTTGGACGCTGGTACGGGGCAGAACGCCTTGAGTCAGGCGCAAGTGTTCCAGAAAGCGGTTGGCGTGAGTGGCATTACCCTAACGAAACTGGACGGCACGGCCAAAGGCGGTATCGTGTTCGCCATTGCCCGCCAGTTGCAGCTCCCTATCCGTTTTATCGGGGTTGGTGAGCAGGTTGATGACCTGCGCAGCTTCGATGCTGAAACCTTTGTGGACGCACTGTTTGCAGACTAGTTTGCTAAACAACCCGGATTTTTGGAGCAGTAGCCCGTTATGATTGAATTCCGCCAGGTTACCAAGCGGTATGACAGTGACCATACGGCGTTGCGGCAGGTGAATTTTCACCTGGATCGCGGTGAGTTGGCGTTTCTGACCGGACATTCAGGTGCGGGCAAAAGCACCCTGCTGAAACTGCTTATGGTTATGGAGCGCCCCACTGCCGGTGAAGTGGTGGTTGGTGGCCAAGTGCTTAACCGCCTCCCAAGAAGGCAGATTCCCTACATACGCCGGCACATCGGTGTGGTCTTTCAGAATCACCAGTTACTTTTTGACCGCACAGTGTTTGATAACGTGGCTATGCCCCTGGAAGTTATGGGCGCCTCTCCCCGCGATGTGGGCCGGCGTGTACGTGCAGCGCTGGATAAAGTGGGATTGCTCAGCAAGGAAAAAATGAACCCCCTGCAGTTATCGGGTGGTGAGCAGCAGCGCGTGGGTATCGCCCGGGCTGTGGTGAATAAGCCACCGCTCCTGCTGGCAGATGAGCCTACAGGTAACCTGGACCCTGAGCTGTCCGCAGACATCATGAATCTGTTTGCCCAATTCAGTCAGGTAGGTGTAACGGTGCTGATCGCCAGTCACGATCTTGCCCTGATAAATGAAATGGATAGGCGCACTCTGACTCTCGATCACGGCAACCTGATTGCGGGCGGTACCCCGCTACAAGGAGGTTTCCGTGGCCGTTGATCCTTCAACCAAACCCCGTAAACCGGATGTTGCCAGGGGCGCCAAAACCTCCCGCTCACCCTGGCGCGAGCAGGCGGAATCGTACTTCATTCATCATCGAAAAGTGGCCCGTGACAGTGCTTCGCGCCTCTGGCAAACCCCAGTGGCCAGCTTGATGACCTGGACGGTCATGGGCGTTGCCTTGGCGTTACCCGTTGCGCTCCTGCTTTTGTTGACCAGCCTTCAGGGGGTGAGCGCGGGTTGGGAGAGTGGTGCCCGGGTGACCGCTTATATGAGCCTGGACGCCAGTCTTGAGCAGACCCGCAAACTGGCCAAAGAAATTGGCGCAGATGGTCGTGTAGATGAGATTGAATTGATTGACCGTGATCGCGCACTGGCAGAATTTCGTGCATCGTCGGGGCTTGATGATGCGCTGGATTATCTGGAAGAAAACCCCTTGCCTCATACGCTGTTGATCACGCCTGAGGAGAGTGCGAGGACGGCAGATGGCGTAGCAAGCCTGCTGTTGTTTATTGAAAGCATGGAAGGTGTTGAGCGGGTTCAGGTCGATCTGGGCTGGTTGCAACGGCTCAATGCCATGACAGATCTGCTGGCGCGGGCCGTGTGGGCGCTGGCAATACTGCTGGCGGCAGCGGTGGTGCTGGTGATCGGCAATACGGTAAGGCTGTCCATTGAAAGTCGCCGCGATGAGATCCTGGTGGCTAAGCTTGTCGGGGGAACGGATGGCTTTGTGCGCAGACCCTTCCTCTACACGGGTGCATGGTTTGGTCTGGGCGGTGGTGTTGTTGCCTGGATACTGCTGCAACTCTCTCTTTGGTGGCTTAGTGGCCCCATTGAGCGCCTTGCTGGTTTATACAGTAGCGACTTCTCGCTGAGCGGCCTGAGTTTTGATGGTGCGTTTGCATTGATTATTGCAGCGATGCTGCTAGGCTGGCTGGGCGCCTGGATAGCGGTAAAGCGCCATCTGGACGATATTGAGCCAGGTGAAATTGCTGGCGGTTAGTGATCCGGATTGCGGTAAAAGCGTATTGAATACGGATCGGTTCCGGGGTAGTTTCTAAGTTAGCGAAAGTCAGGGCGAATTCTCCATTTTGTTGATTTAAAACGTTTTACTGGAGAGATTCGGGAACTTTTAAGGTTCTTGGCGGTCCAATCTTTATTCGCTATATTATGCGACCGTCAGGTTCGGAGGTTAAAGCATGGGTACGAGTTTACAGCTTATTGAAAGACTGGTTCCGGGCGCCAATCTCGAGGCATACATTCAGGCCGCGAGCCGCATTCCGGTGCTGACCGTGGATGAAGAGCGAGAGCTGGCCGAGCGCCTTCACTACGATGAAGACGTAGATGCAGCCCGCCAGATGGTTCTGTCGCACCTGCGCTTCGTTATTCACATTGCCCGCAGCTATTCCGGTTATGGTTTGGCGCAGGCTGATCTGATTCAGGAAGGCAACGTCGGCCTTATGAAGGCCGTCAAACGTTTCAACCCGGAGTACGGCGTTCGGCTTGTGTCCTTTGCCGTGCACTGGATCAAGGCTGAAATTCACGAGTTCATTCTGCGCAACTGGCGTATTGTGAAAGTGGCGACGACCAAGTCCCAGCGTAAGCTGTTTTTCAACTTGCGCAGCCAGAAGAAGAAGCTGGCTTGGCTAAGCCATGACGAGCTGCACGCGGTGGCAGACGACTTGGGTGTTGAGCCAAGGGTTGTGCGGGAAATGGAAGGTCGACTGGCCTCCCACGACACAGCCTTTGATGGCCCGATGGACGATGATGACGACAGTGCATACAAGGCGCCGGCGTATTATCTGGAAGACCATCGTAGCGATCCTGCCGTTCAGCTCGAAAAAGCGGATTGGACGGAGGATTCCAACGGTCGTCTGATGGAAGCTCTGGAAATGCTTGATGAACGCAGTCAGGATATTCTGCGGGAGCGCTGGTTGTCCGAGAGCAAGGCAACGCTACATCAGTTGGCAGACAAGTACGGTATTTCAGCTGAGCGTATTCGCCAGTTAGAGAAGAATGCCATGAAGAAAATCCGTACGCAGATGACTGAAGAAGCTGCCTGACCAGGCTGTTGATCTGAAAGTACTTTGAAAACGCCACCACCGGTTCCGGTTGGTGGCGTTTTTGTTTGTGTTCTTTGTGACTTATAGTTTGGTGCACGAAGTAATTGGGCAGGCCCTTCCAAAACACGCTGTGAATACATCCCTGTACGCTCGGCTCCGCCATCCATGGCTCCGCACGGTTTTGGAAGGGCCTGCCCAATTGCTTCTTCCCGATACTTGAAACCGAGACCTCTAAAATGACTGAGAAACTCCCCCGTATCGCATTTCTTGGCATCGGCCTCATGGGTACTCCCATGACCCGTAATCTGCTGGATGCAGGTTTCCCCATGACTTTATGGAATCGTACAGCCAGCAAGTGTGAGTCGTTTACCAGTGAGGCAAGGGTAGCTGAGAGCCCCGCTGATGCAGTGCGAACTGCCGATGTAGTGATCACTATGCTGGAAAACAGCGATGTGGTTGAGCAGGTGTTGGTTGCCAGTGGCGCCATGGCAGCTTTAAAGCCGGGTGCCCTGGTGATTGATATGAGTTCCATTCAGCCATCGGTCGCTCGTCGGCATGCTGCGCTTGCGATGGAGCAGAGCGCTGGCTATGTGGATGCGCCGGTTTCTGGTGGCACGCTGGGTGCTCAGGAAGCGCGGTTAAGTATTATGGCGGGCGGCTCAGAGGAAGATGTTTCCAGAGCTTTGCCCGTGTTTGAGGTGCTGGGTAAGTGCACGAGAATCGGGCCGGCTGGAGCCGGGCAGCTTGCCAAATTGGCTAATCAGGCGATTGTTGGAATTACTATTGGCGCGGTGTCTGAAGCTTTGTTGCTGGCTGCCCAGGGCGGGGCTGATCCGGCCGCGGTGCGGGAGGCACTGATGGGCGGCTTTGCTGGTAGCCGGATTCTGGAATTGCACGGTCAGCGTATGATCGATCGGGATTTTGCGCCCGGTGCGCCGGCACGGATACAGCTGAAGGACATGCGGATGATTCTGGACGAGGCTCGGGCAGAAGGATTAACGCTACCGCTGGCACAACAAGTGCACAACGAATACCTCTCGTTGGTCGCTAATGGCCACAGTGATGCAGACCACAGCGGCCTGCTGCTGGAGTTGGAGCATATTAACCGCACCCGTCTTGGTGCTGCCGGCTCAGGTTCGAAGGAGTAACTGCCATGCCGCGTTTTGCTGCAAACCTTTCGATGTTGTTTACAGAAGTGCCGTTTACCGAGCGTTTTGCCAAAGCGGCGGAGGCCGGGTTTGCGGGTGTGGAGTATCTCTTCCCCTATGAGTGGCCGAAAGAGGAGCTGAGTAAAGCGCTGCAAGATAATGGTTTGACTCAGGTTTTGTTCAATCTACCCCCGGGCGACTGGGCTGCAGGTGAGCGCGGTATTGCTTGCTTGCCAGACAGGGTCGATGAGTTCCGCGCCGGGGTGGACCAGGCCATCGAGTATGCCCTGGCGCTGGGGTGTAAGCAGCTGAACTGTCTGGCTGGGTTGAAGCCGGTGGAGCTGGATGACGGTACGGCCTGGCAAACGCTGGTGGCGAATGTGGCCTGGGCAGCGGATAAGCTGGAGGGCGAGGGTATTACGCTGTGCGTTGAGGCCATAAATTCACGGGTCGATATGCCCCGTTTCTTTCTTGATACGTCCGCCAGAGTCATGGCGCTGATTGAGGAAGTGGATGGCGATAACCTGCGCCTGCAATATGACATCTACCACATGCAAATCATGCAGGGTGACCTGGTGCGATCCATGGAGTGTTTGCTGCCGTGGATCGGGCACATCCAGTTTGCCGATAATCCGGGGCGACATGAGCCGGGAACCGGTGAGATTAACTTTTCGAATGTTTTTTCTGCCATCGATAAAATGGATTATGACGGCTGGGTAAGTGCAGAGTACCTGCCCTCCGGGGCTACGGCAGATAGCTTGCACTGGTTGCGGTCATAGAACCGACCGTCGCCATTGGCGACACCCTCTTACAAGATCGTAACTGGCCGGTGCTCCAAGTTATTCGTACTCTGTTGTTAATGTAATCCGCTATCAGGAGGGGATCCGGTGAAAGCGCTGGTAATCGAAGACGATCAGGACGTAGCAAATTATCTTGTTAAAGGGCTGAAAGAATCAGACTTCGTGGTTGATCATGCTGCCGATGGCAAAGACGGCATGATGATGGCCGCCAGTGAAGAGTACGACATCATGATTGTCGATCGCATGCTTCCAGGCATGGACGGGCTCTCTATTATCAAAACGGTTCGTGCAACTGGAAACCAGGTGCCGGTTCTTATCCTCAGCGCGCTGGGCGATGTAGACGATCGTGTTGAAGGTCTGCGGGGTGGCGGTGATGATTACCTTACCAAGCCTTTCTCTTTTACTGAGCTTCTTGCCCGGATTGAGTCGCTGGTTCGCCGGAACCGCCAGTCGGCGGAAACTGAAACCGTGCTGCGCGTAGCCGATCTGGAAATGGATCTGCTGGCCCGCACAGTGAAGCGCTCCGGTCAGAATATTGATGTGCAGCCCCGGGAATTCCGGTTGCTGGAGTATTTGATGCGCAACGCCGGCCAAGTAGTCACCCGGACCATGCTGCTGGAAAAAGTCTGGGATTATCACTTTGATCCCCAGACCAACGTGATCGACGTGCATATAAGCCGTCTCCGGGCAAAGATTGATAAGGAATTCGAAACACCCTTGCTGCAAACCGTCAGGGGTGCAGGGTACATGTTACGTGAAACTGCTTAGCCAGCTCAGGACATCGTCCTTCCAGCTTGCCCTGCTGTATATGGTGGTGTTTGCCACCTCGGTATTTTTATTACTGGCCTTTATTTACTGGCGTACAGCGGGTTTTATGACCGCTCAGACCGACGAAACCATTGAAGCGGAAATCGCCGGACTGGCGGAGCAATACAGAGGGCGCGGTGTAAACGGCCTGATCACGATTATTCGTGAGCGGGTTGCCCGCGATCCCAATGCAAAAACCATCTACTTGCTGACCACCGAAGACTTCCTCAAACTGGCCGGCAATCTGGAAACCTGGCCAGAGGGCAGTCCCTCAGAGGGTGGTTGGGTTAACTTTACGCTCAGCTCAGCTGTGGGCTGGAAAGGGCCAGAGCGCCTGGCCCGGGCCCGAATATTTGAAGTTCAGGGCGGCTTGCGGCTATTGGTGGGTCGGGATGTTGACGAACTCACCAGCCTCAAAAGAGTAATTGAGACGGCCATTAACTGGGGCATGGGGATCACCCTTGCGCTGGCACTACTCGGTGGCTATTTGATGAGCCGAAATACCATTCGCCGCATAGAGGTCATCAACAATACCTCCCGGCGAATAATGAACGGACACCTCTCCCTGCGTATACCTACCCGTGGCACTGAGGACGATTTCGATCAGCTGGCAGAAAACCTGAATCAGATGTTGGACAGGATTGTTTATCTGATGGAAGGTATCCGCCATGTGTCTGACAGCATTGCCCACGACCTTCGTACGCCTCTCACGCGATTGCGGAACCAGCTTGAAAACACCCTGATGTCCGTCGACAACGATGAGGCCCGTGAGCAGGCAGGCCGCGCTGTTGCAGAGGCAGATCAGCTTCTGGCAACGTTTAATGCACTGCTGCGCATCGCGCGTCTGGAGACGAAAGGTAACTCGTCTGATATGAAGCGTGTGGCTTTGGACGAATTGGTGTCTGATGCCTGTGAGCTCTATGAGGCGGTGGCAGAGGACAAAGATCAGGCATTTGAGCAGTCTCTTGAGCCAGGTGTGGTACTTGAAGGCGACCGGGACCTGTTATTTCAGATGATCAGTAACCTGATCGACAACGCAATAAAATACACGCCTGAGCACGGTGCCATTGGTGTGGCTGTGCGGAGAGAGGGCGATGATGCTGTTTTCGAAGTCAGCGATAGTGGTATCGGTATTCCGGACGATGAGAAAGATCAGGTATTCCAGCGATTTTATCGGGTTGGTAAAAGCCGTTCGCTACCCGGCAATGGCTTGGGGCTAAGCTTGGTAAGTGCCGTAGCGGAAATCCATAAGGGGCGGATTATACTTAGCGATACCGATGAAACTCAGCAACCGCCAGGGCTGACAGTTTCTGTGTACATGCCCGCGCTTACCCGTGTGCGCAAACGCATACGGGCTACTCAAGCGGAGCAGGCACTCGCGTCGACCACCGATGACGCAACGGGCGCCAAAGAGGCCGACCGCGCCTGAGCAT
The DNA here is from genome assembly GCF_046537445.1 of Marinobacter sp. KMM 10035. NCBI lineage: Bacteria > Pseudomonadati > Pseudomonadota > Gammaproteobacteria > Pseudomonadales > Marinobacteraceae > Marinobacter > Marinobacter sp. KMM 10035. Next base: position 792,671 of record NZ_JBBVMG010000001.1, read on the forward strand.
CAGTGGCTTGGGCGGAACCGGTTCACTTGCGACATAACCGGTGCGATCAGCGCATCGGTGCGGGTCTCGAATTGCTGGGTGATGCGCTCAAACTGAGAACGGCGAAGGTTTAGGCGCACCTGAATGCTGTCCCACTCACCTTCCAAGTGTTTCTGCTCTGTCATCAGAAACGCCGCAATATTGTGACGGTTAATTTTTCCGGTAATGCCCATTTGGTCGAGGCGAAAGCCCAGTGCATCTACGCCTTCAAGAGCCATGTTCAGCAGCTTCTGTGTGTTCATTTGTGCTATCTCCATAACTGGAAGGGAATCTAAGGTTTGATGCCATAACGCTATCCCCGTCCCCTAGAGTGTACAACCTAATTTTCTGCGCAGAATTGCCGAGCTTACCCTGACCAAAAGGTAATTCATCGGCAAGGGCCAGGTAATACCGGGTGTGGAGAATGGGCATTGTAGATAGAAGCAAGCATTAATAGCCGCTTGCTTCTCCCTCCAGTACAGCGCTAGCCTTACCCCGTTTTTACGGGGTTTTTTTATGTCTGGCGATTAGCGTCAGGCGAGAATATCTACCCGGGCGCGCTACTTATCGTATGCAATAGAGTTGATATGCCAGGTGATTGTGCCGGCATCGGTTCGCACCTCGGCCTCGTCGCCCACTTCTTTTTTTAGCAGGGCCCTGGCCATCGGTGAGTCGATGGAAATGTAGTCATTGCGGTTGAATATCTCATCGTAGCCAACGATTCGGAACTTCAGGGTTTTGCTATCGTCGTTTTCAACTTCTACCCAGGCCCCGAAAAATACTTTTCCTTCCTGATCCGGGTGGTACTCCACTACTTTCAGATTGTCCAGGCAGCGTCTCAGGTAGCGTACTCGGCGATCAATCTCTCTGAGTCGTTTCTTGTTGTACTGATAGTCTGCGTTCTCACTGCGATCGCCAAGGCTGGCCGCCCAAGTAACTTTTTTGGTGACCTCCGGGCGCTCAAATCTCCAGAGTTCGTCGTGTTCTTTTTGCAGATCATCGTAGCCCTGCCGGGTGATAAGTGGCGTCTTCAAGGCTGCTCCTGTTGTTCAAAGAGGGTGCGTAACTGGCGGTCCTATTTAACAGGGCCAGTGAAAGTTGTCACAAAACGGTCAATTAACTGAGAAACACGCCCGGTTTGGCGATAGACTGATCGAAAATTGACACATTAATAAAAAGCGTGTCTTCGAGGGTGAATCTCATGAGTCTCTTGCATCGTTTTATCAGAGCGCCGGAATTGATGCGTTCCGGTTTGGTTTCTGCCGTTTTCCTGCTCATGGTAACAGGATTGGCCAGTGCGCAGACCAGTCCTGGCGAGAGCCAGCTGTTTGAGGTTGAACAACGGTCAACGCTGGAAACTATCCCTTTTCGCTCCATTGCTGAAGATGCGCTGTCGGACACGGTGATAGAGGGCGGTTTGGCTGCGCCAGCTGAGGGTGTCCCTGTGCAACAAGCGGGTGCTGATGACTTCTATCTCGACCCCTTGGCGATACAGCCTGGGGATGGCCGTACGGATCTCGGGCGTTCTCAGATACCGGTAGAGTTTCGCTTCAGCAATCCAAAATCTCTTCCCGGGCAGACACACAGTAATAACTATGTGATTCGTCCGCCAGAAAATCGCACCTACGAAGCCCTTAATGTGAATATGAACGGCCGCTGACAGGTCCGGAAAATATAGGGATGCGTTGAATAAAAGGTGTTGTGATCCCGGCAGTGTTTCTGCCGGGATCGAAAAGCAGCGACGGCTTACTTCAGGGCTTCGAGCTTGTCGATGTACTTCTGCATGGCGTCATCTTTCGACATGCCTTTGCACTTTTCCCAAGCGTCGTACTTGGCGCGGCCAACAAAATCCATCATGCCCGGGCGCTTGCCGGACACATCGCCTTCGGTGCCCTGCTTGTACAGTGCGTAGAACTCCAGCTTCATCTCGTTGGATGGTTTGAAATCGCCTTCGGCGTTTTGAATGTAGTTTACTGCTTCTTCGAAACGGGTTTTCACGTCGCTCATATCAATCTCTTCCTTGGTTATTGTGAAAGTACTTTGAAGCTTTAACTATGGGTTTCAGGAGTATAACTACGACGCCAGGTGCCGTCATTGACCAAGTTTACCAAGGCTATGGCCAGTAGGTCATAAGTACACACATGGGGACAAACACTTTGGCAAAAGTTTGCCCGCGCGCACAGTTTGCGGCATTGCTGGCCAATTTTTGCTTGAGAAACCTGATCCACGTGTGTACAGTTTTGCCGTTGCGTACCAGGATGGTGCGCACGAAGGACTGAACAACTGCAAATGATTTGCACAGGGAGCAAGCCATGTCGTCTAAAGACGGTTCTGTCGCGCCTAAAGAGCGCATCAATATCAAGTATGTCCCCGCCACCGGAGATCAGCAGGCTGAAACCGAACTGCCGCTGAAGATGTTCGTCGTTGGTGATTTTAAAGGACACGCCGAAGAAACCCCCATCGAAGAACGCAAAGCCATTTCCGTCGACAAGAACAACTTCCGTTCTGTCATGAAGGAAGCCGGCCTTACGTTATCCACTACTGTATCCAACCAGCTGGAAGATCAAGCCGACGAACTGCCGGTCAACCTCGAATTCCAGTCCCTGGATGACTTCTCGCCCGATAGCATTGCCCGCCAGGTTCCCGAGATGAAGAAACTCATCGAGCTGCGGGAAGCGCTGGTTGCCTTGAAAGGCCCGTTGGGTAATGTGCCTTCGTTCCGTTCCAAGCTGCAGGAATTGCTGGATAACGACGAAGCTCGTGAAACCCTGTTGTCTGAGCTGGAACTGGCGACAGACGGCGAGTAATCGATGCTGCCGCTTGTACGCGGTACACAACATCAAATATCAATCACGTACTGAAGGGATGTGGTATGTCTGATACTGCTGCGCAGCAATCCGCTGCCTCCGAATCTGTAATGGAAGGCTCGTTGCTCGACCAGGTAATGGCCAATAGCCGTATGGCGCCGGCTGACGAGGGCTATGATGTAGCCCGCAAAGGCGTCGCAACGTTTATTGCCAACCTGCTGAAAAGCGAAGAGAAAGGCCAGCCGGTCAACAAGGCACTGGTTGACCAGATGGTGGTAGAGCTGGATCGCAAGATCAGCGCCCAGATGGATGAAATTCTGCACGCGCCCAAGTTGCAGGAACTGGAGTCCTCCTGGCGCGGCCTCAAGCTGATGGTTGATCGCACTGACTTCCGCGAAAACATCAAAGTGGATATTTTGCACGCCACGAAAACCGAACTTCTCGAAGACTTCGAGTTTGCTCCCGATGTGACTCAGACCGGCTTCTACAAGCATATATATTCCACAGAATACGGCCAGTTCGGCGGCGAGCCTGTCGGTGCGGTTGTTGGTAATTATGCGTTCACACCGTCTACCCCGGATATGAAGCTGCTGCAGTATGTATCGTCTGTTGGTGCTATGGCCCATGCGCCTTTCCTGTCCTCGGTTGCGCCATCATTCTTTGGCGTAGACAGCTACCAGGAATTGCCGGCGATCAAAGAGCTGAAAGCCGTTTTTGAAGGCCCGAAATACGCCAAGTGGCGTTCCCTGCGTGAATCCGAAGACGCCCGCTACCTTGGCCTGGCTTCGCCACGTTTCCTGCTACGGGTGCCTTATGACCCAAGCGAAAACCCGGTACGCAGCTTCAACTACAAGGAAGATGTCTCCGGCGATCACGAGCATTACCTGTGGGGCAATACCGCCTACCTGCTGGCTACGCGATTGACTGAGAGCTTTGCCAAGTACCGTTGGTGCCCGAACATCATCGGCCCACAAAGCGGCGGTGCTGTGGAAGACCTGCCGGTTCACCTGTTCGAATCCTTCGGCCAGCTGGAAGCGAAGATCCCGACCGAAGTACTGATCACCGACCGCCGTGAATACGAAATGGCCGACGAAGGGTTTATCTCCCTCACCATGCGTAAGGGTAGCGATAACGCCGCATTTTTCTCAGCCAACTCCGTACAAAAGCCCAAGCAGTTCCCGAACACCAAGGAAGGCAAAGAAGCGGAAACCAACTACAAGTTGGGCACCCAGCTGCCTTATATGATGATCGTTAACCGCCTTGCTCATTACATCAAGGTGCTGCAGCGTGAGCAGATCGGTTCCTGGAAAGAGCGGCAGGATCTCGAGCGCGAACTGAACACATGGATTCGTCAGTACGTGGCTGACCAGGAAAACCCGCCGGCCGAAGTACGCAGCCGCCGCCCATTGCGCGCAGCTCAGGTAACGGTTTCCGATGTAGAGGGCGATCCGGGCTGGTACCAGGTGTCTCTGGCCGTGCGTCCGCACTTCAAGTATATGGGGGCCAACTTTGAGCTGTCGCTGGTAGGCCGTCTGGACAAGGATTAATCCGTGTTCAGTAGTGACGCGCAAACCATGGGAGGCAGCCTGTTCGAACGATTGGAGCAGGCTGGCTCTCCGGAAGGGCAGAGCATGGGCGAAGAAACCCACGTGGTGCGATCCATCAAGCGCCATCTGGTTCGCCTGCTCAATGCACACCCCGGCAATAGTGCCTGCGCGCCGGAACTGGGACTGCTGGACTTCAACGATGCGACACTGGGTACCCACGATCTGAGTATCCAGATCCGCAGCGCGATTCGGCAGTGTATTGAGAAGTACGAGCCCAGAGTAAAAAGGGTTGATGTGGTTGCTTTGCCTCAGGGGCCGGATCCTTTGCAGTTGCGGTTTCAGGTAACGGTCTACCTGAATGTCGGCTCCAAAGACGACAAGACAACTATAGATTTATTACTGGATGACAAACGTTACTACCGAGTGATGTAACGAAACGATCAGCAAACACCATGGATGGCAGGAGCCGGTGGGGATGCTTTTCTGCAGGGAAAAAAATGTCTGAGCGCAGCGAGTTGTTTTTTCCCGGAAGAAAAGTATACCGACCGGATCATACTCCCAAGGAAGCGGTAGTTGTATGAAGTTAAACCGATTTTACAGGGACGAACTGAGTTTTTTGAGGCTGCAGGGGCGGGAGTTTGCTGAGGCTCACCCGCAGCTTACCCGATTCTTGTCAGAACAAAGCACCGATCCAGATGTTGAGCGTTTATTGGAAGGCTTTGCGTTTCTCACCGGAAAGCTACGTGAAAAAGTCGAGGACGAATTTCCGGAGCTGACGCACTCGCTCTTGAACATGTTGTGGCCGAACTACCTGCGCCCGGTTCCCAGCTGCACGATTATGCGGTTTGATCCGCAGCTACATTCCATCAGTGAACGACAAAGGGTAGAACGGCACACCGAAATCAAGAGTCGTCCTTTGGGAGATTCTACGCGTCAGACTCAGTGCCGGTTTCGTACTTGTCGGGCGGTGGATGTGTTTCCCATCAGTGTTGCGGACGCTCATGCGGAGCATTCACGGGAAGTGTCGTCGATGACCGTGGATCTGGCGCTGCATACTGATCAACCGTTGAATGCCCTGGATCTTGATAGCCTGCGTTTCTATCTGGGTGGTGATAACCACACCGCTGAAACGCTTTATCTTTGGCTGAACCACTATCTCAGCCGCATGGATCTAGTGGTTGGAGATTCCGTTTTCAGTCTGCCGACGTCGTTGTTGAAGCCGGTTGGCTTCGCCAGTGATGAGGCGCTTTTGCCTTATCCGAAGAACGCCTATTCCGGCTACAGGATTCTGCAGGAATACCTGAGCTTTCCCGAGGCGTTCCGGTTTGTAGACATCACCGGTCTTAAAAATCGTTTGCCTGCAGTCCAGGCAGATGAAATTAGCTTACGTTTTCATTTCAGCCGGATCTTGCCGCCGGATGCCCGGGTTCGGGCGGAGAATATGCAACTTTACTGCACGCCGGCGGTGAATCTGTTTACCCATGAGGGTGAGCCGGTGGATCTTAATGGGCGTCAGACCGAGTACCGTATTCTGGCATCGAGTCGCTCGCCGGATCATTTTGAAGTGTTCAGCATTGAGCAGGTGGAAGGCTGGCTGGAAGGCCGTTCGGGGCGCGGTGAGCGTCGGCTTTATACGGCTTTCGAGAGTTTTCAGCACGAAGTTGAGCGGGATCGCGGTCGCACAGCCCTGTATTACCGGGTTCGGGCGAAGGACAGCGTGCGTGGTGATGGCTTTGATCACTATATGTCGTTCGTCCGCGGTGATGAATCCGAGTGTATGGATCGGCAGGAAGCGATTTCCCTGACTCTGACTTGCACCAACCGGCAACTGCCGCAACAGCTGGCGGTTGGGGAAGTTTGCATGGCTACCGAAACCACGCCGGCGTTTGCGTCCTTCAGCAATATCACCCGTCCCACCGCTACCTTGAGGCCGACTCTGGATGGCAGTCTTCTGTGGACGCTGATTTCCAATCTGTCGCTGAACTATCTTTCCATGCTGGATGTGGATGCCCTGCGCACCGTATTGCGTGTGTATGATTTCCGCGCACTGGTGGATCGCCAGGCGGAGCGGGTGTCCCAGAAGCGGTTGGCGGGTATCAGCGCCATTGAAACCAACCCGGTGGACAAGATGATCCGGGGGCTGCCGGTGCGCGGGATTCGTTCGGTAATGAAGCTGGATCAGCAGGCTTTTGCTTCAGAAGGCGATTTGTACCTGTTCGGCACCGTACTCAGCCAGTTCTTTGCACTTTATGCCAGTATCAACGCATTTCACCAACTGGAAGTGGTGAATACAGACAATCAGGAACGGTATACATGGACGTTACAGCAAGGTCAGCAGCCGCTGATGTAGCCGGCCTGCAACCCGTTCTGGGCAATGCGCGGCGCTACAGCTTTTTTCAGCTGGTGGATCTCATTCACCGGCACCACGGTGACGATCTGGAAGGCGGTCGCGACGAGCAACCGCAGCAGGAGCGTATCCGGTTTTCCGCCTCGGCGGGCCTCGGGTTTCCCGGTAGCGATGTGGTTTCCGCTTTGTCGCCGGAGCATGAGCACGGCCCCTACCAGATGGAAGTGAGTTTTCTGGGCCTGCACGGTTCACAGTCGCCGCTGCCGGGTTATTACCTTGAGGATCTGGCCTGGGAGGCGGGTCAGGATTTGGGTATTCGCCGGCATTTTCTGGATTTTTTCAATCACCGGCTGGTTACCCTGTTTCATCGGTCATGGCGCAAATACCGCTACTACGTGCGCTTTCGCCCCGGCGCGTCGGATGGATTTTCCAAACTGATTTATTCCCTGACCGGGCTTGGCGACAGCCGCCTGCGGGAAGCTACACCGGTTAACTGGTCAAAAATGCTGGCCTATTCCGGCCTGATGGCAGGTCGAAGCCGGTCTCCCGAGGTGGTCAGCGGCATCATTGGGCACTGTTTTGATCTGGACGATGTGAGCATCGAACAGTGGGTGTTGCGCAAGGTGGCCATTGGCGAGGATCAGCAAACGCAGCTTGGCAGAAGCAACGCCACCTTGGGGAATGACACCCTGGTGGGCTCTCAGGTTCGTGATCGCAGTGGCAAGTTCATTCTGCGGATTCGCAATCTCAGTCGTCAGCGTTTTGCCGACTTTTTGCCTAACGGGCAGGATCACCAGCGCCTGGTGAAGCTGGTTGAGTTTGCCACCCGCGAGCAACTGGCCTACGACCTGGAGCTGCAGATGCGTGGTCAGGATATCCGACCCATGCAGATGGGAGAGGACATACGGCTGGGCTGGAACTCGTTTGTGACACCTGAGAAATCCGAAACCCGGCCCGCCGTGCGGATTCAGATACGCCGTTAATATGAAAAGGAACGCAATCATGGAAGAGCGGCAGATAACCAGACTGAAGCTGACGGTCACCAACCCCGGTACAACACGAAGTGGGGCAGGCGTTGAGCACAGCTTTGGCCCCAAAGGTGGCTCCATTGGCACCGCCGAAAGTGATACCTGGCAACTGTCGGCGCACCGCACCGGCGCGGTTGCTGGCCATGCTGAGATTCGTCTCTTTGACGGTGGTTACTGTCTTATTGATCGCAGTGGCCGCACCTATATTAACAGTGCAACCCAGCCTGTTGGGCGTGGCCGCCGGGCGCGGTTGAATCAGGGCGACACGGTGAGTATTGGTCGCTACCGCATACGGGCAGAGTTAATAGCAGTGTCATCAGGTTCGTCCACCGAACAGGAACTGGTACTCCACGAGGCGGCGGAAGACAGAAAATTGGTGGATATAGCAGAAGGAGAGTTGGTACGTGGAGCTGGGCGCGATAATGATATACAGGTAGTTGAGCCGATGGAGGGGCTGGCGCCAACAGCTGCTGAAACCCCGAGCGCTGACCCCCTGCAGCACTGGCAGAACGAGCCAGCTCATGTGAATCAGGAAGAGCGCACCTTGATGGCAAGCGAGCGCGCCTGGTTTGCAACTGAAACCGACGTAACGGATGAATACCGGGAGAATCGCGACGTGGCGATGGGTCTTCCGGTAAGAAATGGAGAGAGAGACAGGATGTCAGAAACCCATAACGGCGCATCAAGCCAGAATACTGGTGAGAAAAATGACCGCCAAAGTGATCAGAGCCGCAAACATATCAGTGCCGCCCCGCTGATGCAGGGCATGGAAACGGGGCTCGACTTTGCTGATAGTGATGGGATGCAGTTGTTCCTCGAAGAAGCCGGGCAGACCCTGAAAGCGACCATTGATGGCTTGCTGGCTCTGCACCAGGGCGAAGACAGCCGCCATCAGGCTCTGCGCACGCGGCTGCAGCCCATTGAAGACAACCCCTTGCGCCTTGGCGGGGATTACGAAGAAACCGTACAAACCCTGTTTGCCAGCCAGCGCAGCCCGGTGCACTTGTCGGCGCCGGCCGCTGTACAGGAAAGCCTGCAAAGCCTTAATCACCATCAGCAGGCCACTGGCGCGGCCATCAGCGAAGCGCTGGAAGCCATTCTTCATGCGTTTTCACCAGAAGCTCTGCTGCGCCGCTTCCATGGCTACCGCCGCGGCTTGCAGAAGAACGAGGATGAAGGTCGCTGGGCATGGGATATGTACCAGCACTACTACAAAGAATTGAAATCGAGTCGTCAGCAGGGTTTTGAGCGCCTGTTTCAGGAAGTGTTCGATCAGGCTTACGACCAGCATTTGCGTCAACTACAAAGGGAGAACCTGGTGTGAAAACCTGCAAATGGAAGTTGCTGACGATGGCAGTAGTATTTGTGCTTGCAGGATGCAGCACACCCTATAACGCCGTCACCAAAACCGCGAAAGTACTCTGGGACCCCAGCATTCCTGTGGGCTATCCGGAAGATCTGCCCAGCCGGGTGGATCTGACCATGGTGGCTGAGCCGGGTGTGAACCCGAACGAGTCTCTGGCACCGACACCGATTGCCTTTCAGATCATTGAAATGCGCGACAGCTCCTTGTTGATGGCCGGTGATTTCGACCAGCTTCTGAACAACCTGAAAGACTCCCTTGGTCGGAACTACATCGAGCATAGTGACTACACACTGCTGCCCGGTCAGTTCAAGTTTGTTGAGCCGTTTGAAATCAGCAAAGACACCCGGTTTATCGGTGTGATTGCCTTTTACGCCTACCCGAACCTGTCCCAGTGGAAGAAGGTAGTCAGGGTGGATCCTGTCGGTGGCCGTTACCACCTGCTGGTGAATCTGCGTGACAGGGAAGTCAAACTCAAGCGGTCGGAAGAAACCTGATGGCAGTTACAAATCGAGTGGTCTGGAGTGATGGGCTGTTTATCAAACCCCAGCACTTTCAGCAGCAGCAACGGTATCTGGAACACCAGATCAACGAGCGGTCTCTGGCGGTTTCTGACTACCTGTACGGATTTAGCGATCTGGAGCTGAACGCGGAATACCTCAGTTTCGGGCGTGTAGGTCTGGTGCGGGCCAGCGGCCTGTTCCCTGATGGCACCCGCTTCAACCTGCCCCAGGACGATGTGATGCCAGAGCCTCTGGAAATCACCGATGCATCAGTGGCGAATCAGGTTGTGTACCTGGCTTTGCCTTTGGGCAACGACAGTCTGGCCGAAGTAGAGTGGCCAGATGCGCCTGCCGCCGGGCGATTCCGGGCCCAGAGCACCGAGATCCGCGACTTGCATTCGATCGACGGCGACGCCCACATCATCGACGTGGCTCGGGTCGCGCCGCGCCTGATGCTTGAGCGGGACGACCGCAGCGCATATGCGGCTGTGGCCATTGGCCGGATTCTGGAAAAACGTCCGGATGGCAGCCTGGTGATGGATCCGAATTTTATACCCACCATGCTAAGCGTTCGGTCAGCGCCCAAATTGCAGCGGTTTGTCGGCGAAATGGCAGGCTTGATGCGCGAACGTGCGCGTAACATTGCGGAACGTGTTGGTGCGCCAGGGCAGGGCGGTGTTGCCGATGTGGCGGATTTCATGCTGCTCCAGATGCTCAATCGGGCCCACCCGAGGTTGATGCATCTGGCTCGATTGCGCCAGCTGCACCCGGAGCGTCTGTACGAAGTTCTTCTGGAACTCTGCGGCGAGTTGGTGACATTCACCGACGAAAGCCGGCTGCCACGGGAATATCCCCCCTACGACCACGACCTTCCGGAAGACAGCTTTACGCCACTGATGCAGGTGTTGCGACAATCCCTGAGTACGGTGTTGGAGCCACGGGCTCTGGCTATTCAGCTGCAACAGCGCCAGTACGGCCTGACGGTCGCGCCGGTTCAGGACGGCCAGCTGATTAATGGTGCCGAATTTATTCTGGCGGTGAAAGCCGACATCCCACTGGACGATTTGCGCAAGCAATTCACCCAGCAGTGCAAGGTGGCCTCCGTGGAGAAAATTCGCGATCTCATCAGTCTGCAACTACCGGGCATTCCGCTATCCGCCTTGCCGGTGGCGCCGCGTCAGTTGCCCTATCACGCAGGGTTTGTGTACTTCCGGCTGGACGATCAAAGCCAGGCCTGGCAGATGCTCGACAACGCCAGTGGTTTTGCCTTCCACGTGGCGGGCAGCTTCCCGGGCCTGGAAATGCAGTTCTGGGCAATCAGGAGCTAAATTATGACCAATGCACAGGTAATGGATTTACCCAATGGCAGCAGGCAGTCCGGCGGCAGTGCATTCAGTGATCTGTTGTTTGCCGACGAGCAGCCACAAAACGGCGCTTCCGGCAGCGATTTTGGCAATGACCAGTTCCAGCTCAGAGGGCTGGAAGATAACCGTTTGACGGATGCCGCCACCCCCTTACTCGGGCTGGTTATCCGGATTCGCCGGCTGGCGGATTATCGCGCCGTTGAAAGCCTCTACCAGCAGGTAGTGGATGAAGTGGCCGCCATAGACCGCGAGCTGATCGAGCAGGGCTATGAACGCCCTACCGTGGTGGCCTATCGCTACGTACTTTGCGCCTTCATTGATGAAGCGGTGCTGGGTACGGACTGGGGTGCCCATAGTGTCTGGTCGCAACATTCGTTGCTGTCGCGCTTTCACAACGAAACCTGGGGTGGCGAGAAGGTATTCGCCATCCTTGCGCGCATGGAGCAGGAGCCGGCGCGCTACAAGGACATGCTCGGGTTTATCTACCTGTGTCTGTGCCTGGGTTTTGAAGGCCGGTACAAAGTGATGGAAAACGGCCGCGACGAATACGAACAGATCTTGAGAGGGCTTCATGAGCAGCTGCAATCGCTCCGCGAAAACTCTGACCCCGAGCCTCTGGCAGACGCGCAGATCAACGTAACACCGGCGCGCAACCGGTTACGCAGTGGCCTGCCGATCTGGGTAATTGCCGGGCTGTTCGCAGCAGCCATGGCGGGAATATATAGCTTATACAACATAGCGCTGGAAGAACGCATCAGGGATGTGCTCAGCGTATTGGAACAACTACCGAAATAAGGATATCACTGTGATTCGGGTAGAACTGCCAGCGCTCATCGGGCGCCTCAACGACATTTGCCGCAATGGCCTGGAAGCCTCAGCGGCCCTTTGCATCAGCCGCCAGGGCGCCGAAATAACCCCGGCCCATTTGCTGTTCAAACTGCTGGAAACGCCGTTTTCTGACGTGCGCCAGATTCTGGAGCAAGCCGGCATTAACCATCAGGAATTCCAGCCCATTGTGGGAGAAAGCCTGAACGGCGAGCTGCAAACCGCAGAGCCTTATCCGTCGTTTTCGCCATTGTTGATCGACTTGCTGCAGGACGCCTGGCTACTGGCCTCCACCGAGCTGGGTCATCGGGATTTGCGCTCCGGCGCCATCTTTCTGGCCTTGCTGATGAACGCCGACCGCTACCTCATGCCACAGGTTAGCCAGCACCTCCGGGACATTAACCGCGAACAGCTGCGCCGCCAGTTCGACACCATGACAACAGGCTCCGCCGAGCGCCCGGAAATAGCGCAAGGCGAAGCAGGCGGGGCTCAGGTTGAGGCGGATATGGACCCGCTCAAGCGCTACGCCACCGATTTTACTGCACTGGCCCGTGCCGGAAAGCTGGACCCGGTGGTGTGCCGCGACGCCGAAATCGATCAGATGATCGACATCCTCTGTCGCCGACGCAAGAACAACCCCATCGTAGTAGGGGATGCGGGAGTTGGTAAAAGTGCCATCGTGGAAGGCCTCGCCTTGCGCATCGTCAATGCCGAAGTACCTGAGCGCCTGCAAAAGGTAGAGCTGTGGACTCTCGACATGGGCGCCCTGCAGGCAGGAGCCTCGGTAAAAGGCGAGTTTGAAAAGCGCCTGAAAGGCGTGATTGAAGCGGTAAAAGCCTCAACCACCCCCATCATTCTGTTCATCGACGAAGCCCATACCTTGATTGGTGCTGGGAACAGCGAAGGCGGCTCTGACGCCGCCAACCTGCTCAAGCCTGCACTGGCTCGTGGTGAACTGCGCACCATCGCCGCAACCACTTGGCGCGAATACAAAAAGTACTTCGAAAAAGACCCGGCCCTCAGCCGCCGCTTCCAGCCGGTAGCATTGGACGAACCCAGCCCGGCGCAGGCTGTACACATTCTCCGTGGCCTGCGCACCGTGTATGAAAAAGCCCATCAGGTACTCATCGCCGACAGCGCCCTGAAAGCCGCCTCCGAAATGTCCGCCCGCTACCTGGCAGGCCGACAGCTCCCGGACAAAGCCATCGACGTATTGGACACTGCCTGCGCCCGGGTTAGTCTCAACCTGAGCACGCCACCGCGCAAACTCAGCCACGTGCGCAGCGAATTGCACCAGCTCTCCATGGAACTGGAATTGCTGAACCGTGAGCACACCCTCGGCCAGAGCGTCGACACAGACCGCGAAGCCGAGCTGGAGCAACGCATTGCCGAACTGAACGAGCAGTCCGCTGAACTGGAAGAAAGCTGGAACACCCAGCGCGACATGGTCGCCCGCCTGGTAGACATCCGCGAACAACTGCTCAACCCGGCGGACGTTCAGGAAGCCATTGCAGAAGACGAAGCGGAGACCGCAGTCAGGCCCGAACAGACTGGCCTGGAAGAACACCCCAGCCTGCAAAACGAAGCCGCTGCCCTAGAACAGGAACTGGCAGAACTGCAAGCCGACGAACCTCTGGTGCACGCCCGGGTAGACGCCCGCCAGATTGCCGAAGTCATCGCCGACTGGACCGGCATCCCCGTCAACAGCATGACCACCGACGAACTGGAAAAAATCACCCACTTGCCGACGTACCTGCAAGCCCACATCAAAGGCCAGGACACCGCCATTGATTGCCTGCACCAGCACCTGCTCACCGCCCGCGCCGATCTCCGCCGCCCCGGCCGCCCCATGGGTGCCTTCCTGTTGGTGGGCCCCAGCGGCGTGGGCAAAACCGAAACCGTGGTACAACTGGCCGAACTCCTCTACGGCGGCCGCCAGTTCCTCACCACCATCAACATGTCCGAGTACCAGGAGAAACACACCGTCTCCCGCCTCATCGGCTCACCCCCAGGCTACGTCGGCTATGGCGAAGGCGGCATCCTCACCGAAGCCATCCGCCAGAAACCCTATTCCGTGGTGCTGTTGGACGAAGTCGAAAAAGCCCACCCGGAAGTCCTCAACCTCTTCTACCAGGCCTTCGACAAAGGCGAACTGGCAGACGGCGAAGGCCGGTTGATCGACTGCAAAAACATCGTCTTCTTCCTCACCTCCAACCTCGGCTACCAGACCATCGTCAACCACGCCGAGGAGCCAGAGAAAATCGAAGAAGCCCTGTACCCGGAACTGGCCGACTTCTTCAAACCCGCGTTGCTGGCAAGAATGGAAGTCGTACCTTACCTGCCGCTGGGCGAAGACACCCTCAACCGCATCGTCGGCGACAAACTGGAACGCCTGGCCCAGCAAATCCGCGACCGTTACCACACCGAAGTGGTGATGGAAGAAGGCCTGGTAGAAGCCATCCGCAGCAGAGCAACCAGAAGCGAAAACGGTGCGCGCATGTTGGAGTCGATCATCGAAGGCGAGTTGCTGCCACCGATCTCACTGGCATTGCTGGAGAAGCTGGCGGCGAAAGAGCCGGTTAAGCAGGTAACACTGAGCGTTTCCGAAAACAGATTTTCAGGCACCGTAGCTTAGGCCAACCGAGATCTAGCGCAGCGTGGGGTTCTGCTTTCCGAAACCCTGCGTAGCCCATCGAGGTTGGTGCCGCGCCGAGCCCAAAGTAGTGAAGTAAGCCGTCTGGCTCCCGAAACTGTGCGGAGCCATGGATGGCGGAGCCAAGCGTACAGGGAAGTATTCACAGCGTGTTTCGGGAGCCAGACGGCTTGCTGAACGGTCGCAGGAAAAGAAAAACAGAACAGGGAACCAAAATGGGACGGATGCAGATGGAACTGCACACCGGCATAGAGCTGGCAGTCGCGCTGACACGCCAAGCCACATTGCCGGATTTGCTGAAAACCGCCACAACACAGCTGGAAAATGCCTTCGGCCTGAACCGCTGCTGGGCACTCGAACTCGACCTCAGCGGCCGCACACTGCACTGCAGCGACCTGGCTGAAACTGGCGAATTCGACTGTGGCGACTTCAGCCACCCCTTCGCCCACCTGCTGCAAACCGGCAAAGCCCGCGAACTCACCCGCGCCGCCAGCTACCGCCTCGATCACCCCGGCTTCCAGAGCCTCATCGAGGCCAGCGACCGCCCGAAATCCCTCTGGCTCGAACCCCTAAAAGGCGACGACGGCAGAACCCTGGGTATACTTGTGCTCTGTCGCGACGAAACTGACTGGAGCGGAATAAACGACCAGCCACTATACCGCGGCCTGCTGCAGCTGCTCGCTCACCAATGGATCGCCCAGCTGCAAAGCCGTGATCAGGTATGGCAACGCCGCCTGCTCAAACGCTCGCTGGACAACCTGCACGATGCAGAAACCGTGCGCAAACGCTGCGAAGCCCTGTCCCGCACCCTTGTTGGTCCCTCGGAATCCATGACAGGCCTGCGCGCGCAAATTGTTCGCGCCGCCAGTAGCCAGCTGTCTGTTCTGGTGCAGGGTGAAACCGGTTGCGGCAAAGACGTTGTGGCCAGAGGCATTCATGAGCTATCAGATCGTGCCGACGGTCCCATGGTGGTGGTCAATTGCGCCGCTATTCCGGACAGCCTGCTGGAGAGCGAACTCTTCGGCCACACCAAAGGCGCCTTCTCCGGCGCTGATCAGGCTAAAGAAGGGCTTTTGGCTCAAGCCAATGGCGGCACCCTGTTTCTGGACGAAATCGGCGACATGCCCATGGCGCTGCAATCCAAACTCTTGCGGGTGCTGGAAAGCCGCCAATTTCGCCCCCTTGGTGCGCAAACGGAACAGCACTCCGACTTCCGACTGGTCGCGGCTACCCATCAGCCTCTGCGCCAGAGTATCGAAGACGGTTACTTCCGCCGGGATCTGTTCTACCGCCTGAGCCAGTTCCCGCTGCAGATCATGCCACTGCGTGAACGCCTGGACGACCTTGAAGCGCTCAGCCGCCACTTTATTCGCCTGTATACAGAGCGCGAGGGCGTTGGGCCACTGGGCATCAGTAGCCACGCACTGCGCACTCTTGCAGCCTACGACTTTCCCGGTAATGCCCGGGAGCTACGCAATATTATCGAGCTAGCCTGCCTGCAGACTCCTGCAGGAGACGACATTCAACCGGAAATACTCCGGCTCACCGATATGTTCCCAGATCTGGCAGGCCCGAAAATGCCTGACTTGCTACCAAGCAGTTCCGATGAACACATTGCCTCTGGCACCGAAGATATCCGGGACCTCAAAGCCGCCGCCCAGGCATTTGAAGCTGCGGTTATCCGTGATCGCTTGCGCCAGTACGGCGGTAACCGCGCTCAAGCAGCGGAAAGCTTGGGCCTGCCCAAGCGCACGCTCGCTCACAAATGCCTGAAATATCAGGTTGCCGAATCATGATACACCCGACTGTTTCGGTGTACTCAAGTTTGCGTCCACTCACTGTCGGTGTTGTCGCACTTGGCCTTCTCTGTTTCTGTGCACCGGGTTTTGCGGATCAGAATACGCAAGCACAGGCTGACCTTTTGGAGGAGGCCCGCGGGTGCACCGGCGAAACCCAGCGGCTGAAACGGTTGGCGTGCTTTGACGAAGTTTTTCGCACCCCACTGACGGAAGCCGAACTGGTAACCGGGCCCGATGCCAGAGTGCGCCGTTTGGTCGGCTCCCTTCGCTGGCGAGAGGCTTATGCGCAGGACAGTGCCGAACCTTCTTCTGGCAACCTTAGCTACCGCAATACCGGGCAGGCCGCCGGCCTATTGGTGACCGTGCCCGCGCTGGGAGCAAAGCCGCCTCGCCCTTTGCTTGCCCTCCAGTGCCACAACAACATTACCGAGCTGACCCTGATGTTGCCTGAGCCGCTGGATGCAGAGCGTGTAAACCTTGGGTTTGGCACCACAGAGGCCGCCGGCCAGGGTGCCTGGCGAGTGCGCGATAACGGCTACGTGCTCAGCATTGGGCGCGGCCTGCCAGCTATCCGGGCGGTCAAGGCGATAGAGCAGAAAACTGATATCCGCGTTTATTCCGAAAACAGCCGTATAGACGGCCTGCTATTCGATCTGACCGGTTTTGAAAACGCCATTCGCCCGCTCCGTGAAAGCTGTGGTTGGTAGCCGAGTTGTGAGTGTAAAAATGCAAGGACGCGAGGAGCGCAGGTTATGCAGGTAATAGAGCAGCATCCCTACATTGAGCAGGTCGCCACCCTCCTGGAAGGCGAGCTGCCTGCCGGGCAAGGGCTGGGAGAGGATGCGGCGCTCGGGTTCCTTGAAGACGAAATCATGAAAATCGGCTCCCTTGCCCATACCGATATTGATTGGGGCAAGGTTGAGAGCGAATCCCTGAAAATACTTTCTGCTCGCAGTAAAGATCTTAAAGTTCTTGGTTATCTCCTGATTGCCTTGCAGCAAGGCGCTGATGGAGAGCGCTTTGCACTTTCGCTGTATCTGCTCCAGCGCGTACTGGACAGCTGGTGGGATGAAGGCTGGCCGTATCCGGGGGATAAGGGTAAGCGGGCGCGGAAAATGATGTTCACGCAGATGCTCCAGCGGGCAGCCAAAGCTGTGGCAGGAAGCGCCTTTGATGCCAGTGTGGGCGATGGCCGACTTTTTTGCCTTGAGGTGCTGGCAAAAATAGAGGTGCAGGCGCAACAAAAAGAGCTGCCTGACGATGCGCTGGTGGATCTCAAGCGAGCTGTTGAGAAGTTACCCCAGGCCCAGGAGGTTGGTGGTCCATCCGGGGCGAGCGCAGAGGCGACCTCTGAGCGCTCTAATGCGGCAAGTGATAATGCCAAATCGGGGCCAGCGCCTTCCGCTGCGCCAGCCAGCCCGGCACTTGGTGCCCTGACGCTGGACCCGGGTAATGAGCGGGCCACCCGCCAGAGTTTGCTGAAAGTGGCAGATTTACTGACCGGTACCGAACCCGAACGGCCCCTGGGCTACCAGATTCGCCGGTACGCTATCTGGCAGAGCATTACTGCGGTACCGCCAACCCGGGATGGCAAACGCTCTGACCTGGCCGCCGTGAGCGGGGATCGTGTTGCGGAATACCGTGAAGCCCTTGAAAAAGCCCCCGATCAGGCGCTTTGGCAGCGCATAGAACAAAGCCTGTCGGTCAGCCCCTTTTGGCTCGATGGCCACCGGCTCAGTGCTGGTGTGGCGACGGCCTTGGGATGCGATGCCTGCGCTGAGGCCATTCGTACAGCCGTTAACGAATTCGTGGAAAGACTGCCGCAGCTGGCGGAACTGACGTTTAACGATGGCACGCCGTTTCTATCCCCCGAAGCCCAGGAGTGGCTTTGGTCTGCGCCTACCCATACTCAAGGGCAGTCTGGTGGCAGTGCCAGCCCGTGGGAGCAAGCTTATGACACAGCGCGAGAGCTGATTGCCCAGAAAGGACTGGCGCCGGCGATGCAGCTACTTGAAGACGGGCTTGCGGGCGCCCGCGAGCCACGAGAGCAGTTCTACTGGCGCTTGGCATCGGCACGGCTGATGAAGGAAAGCGGCCTGGTGAGCCTGGCGTCACGGCAAATTCAGGACTTGCGACAACAGATAAGTGGTTTGGTTATCGAAGATTGGGAGCCTGCGCTCCTGAAGCAACTTGAACGGCTGGCCTGAGGGCGTAGTCGGAATACTGTCTAATTAATTACGAATACACAGCAGGAATGGACACCATGTGGAGAAAAGCTTTACTCATCGGGCGCTGGCTTCTGCCATACATTCGAAACGCGGCACCGGTCACCCTGGCCCTTGGCGTGATAGCACTATTGATCGCCACCTGGTGGCTGGGCCCGAAGTGGGAGGTGCGTGGTGAGTTCCCGCTGGCAGCCTGGCAAATGCGGTCGCTGGTTACCCTCGGTGTTGTGCTACTGGTTGTGCTGATCTGGGGCACGGTGCTAGCCCGTCGTCTTGGCAAGGTTAATGCCGCTAAAGCCGAGGAGGAGCAAGAGCAGGAAGATCCGATTCTGCCTATGGAACGCAGACAACAGCGTTTGTTGGATCGCCAGCTTGCCGCCCTGAAGAACAATCTGCCGGGTCGTCGGGGTGTTTATCGCTTGCCCTGGTATTTGGTTATGGGTCTGGAAGGGGCGGGGAAAACCAGCCTCATTCAGCGTTCCGGGCAGACATACACTCTCACCAACGTTACCCGCAATAATCGGGCAGATCGCAATCCGTTCGGATTCGACTGGTGGATTGGCGATAACGGCGTACTGATCGATCCCGATGGCGAGCTGTTGAGTCAGAACCAAAACCAGAGCGCAGCTGGGGAAATACAGCAGCGGCTTTGGACACATTTTATCCAGTGGCTAGAGCGTAATCGCCCGCAACGTCCACTCAACGGCGTGATCCTTGCGATTGATCTGGCGCAGTTGAGCACGGCCAGCGAGGGGCAGCGTGAAGCTCATGCTATTTTGCTACGCACCCGCCTGAGAGAGCTGATGGAGCAGATAGGTTCGCGCCTGCCGGTGTATGTTTCGTTTACCAAAATGGATTTGCTCTATGGTTTTGGGCCCTTTGTTCGCACGCTCGGCAAGCAGGAGAAAGAGCAGGCGCTGGGGTTCACTTTCCGGCTGGAAGGTCAGTTGGATAACGATGAGTGGCTGAATGAGTTTGCCGAGCGTTACAGCGAGATGGTCGCGGGATTGAACATGCGTTTGCCCGACGTACTAGCCAGCACCCGTGACTCTGAAGATCGCACAGCGGCATATTCGTTTACCCGTCAGCTGGCTGGCATGAAGCCCGCGCTTGAAAGCTTCCTCACCAGCCTTTTATCGGCAGATGCATTCTCCACACCCGCATTGGTGCGCGGTACCTACTTCACCTCGGTCGTGCAGGAAGGTGTTCCGGAAGATGCGTTTGTCTCAGCCGCCGCCAACCATTACCAGGTATCTGGCCCGATTCAACCAGCCCAGCGCACGGGCCAGTCTGCAAGCTTGTTCACCCAGACGCTCTTCCCGGGGATTATCTATCCTGAAGCGGGGCTTGCCGGAGATAACCGGCGGATTGTGCGTAGTCGCCAGCGCAGGGTGGCGGTTGCTGCTGTTGTTGCTGTGTGTGCCGGAGCGGGTATAACCGCAGGTTGGCAGCATTTCTTCATTAAGAATGCGGAAGCGGCTGCGTCGGTTGAAGCGCGGGTTAACGGATTCATCGATAACTGGCAACCCGTAGGCTTTGAGCCGGATACCACTGGCCGTAATCTGCTTGAACCCCTGGATCAGCTGCGCCAGGCAACACTGGCGTTTGGGGACCATCGTAAACAGTGGCCGCTCGTCAGCGAAATGGGCCTGTACCAAGGCCACAAGGTAGGCCCGGAAGTGGAAGCCTCTTACCTCGACATGCTGGCATACCAGTATTTGCCAGCGCTCATGTTCGGTGTCATGGGTGAGATGAGCCGCGCGCCAGACAACAGCCCGGAACGGCTTGAGCACCTGCGAGTGCTGCGAATGCTCTACGATGCCAGTGGCCGCCGGAGCGATATAGTCACCACCTACATGACCCAGTACTGGCAGAAAACCTTTCCGGGCCGTCGGGATGTTCAGCAGAGACTGATGGCACACCTCGACTATGCCATGACATACACCGATCTTGCTCAGCAGGCCGAGCACGGAGATGTAACGGCTGATATGGCTTTGGCGCCATTCAAAAGCAGCGTGCAGTGGTCGCAACACGAACTGGGGCGCATGCCGACGCCTGATCGTGTGTACCGGGATCTGGAAGTTGAGGCTGGCCGCGAGTTCAGCCAGCCAAACGATTTGGCCCGCACATCGGGGCCCGCGTTCAGTAATGTTTTTATGCGTGTGGACCAGTTTGGCGAGCCAGGACAACCGTCGGAAGTGACACAGGACCCCTTGAGCATTCCTGCCTTGCTGACCCGGGACGGTCTCGAAAAATGGTTCCTTAGAAAGTCTGCCACGGTAACTGACCTGGCTTTGGTTGACGCTTGGGTACTGGGCCGCAGGGACAATGTGGACTTCAGCAAAGCTGATGAGGCAGAACTATTAGCCAGCTTGCAAAACCTTTATGCGGAACACTATGCCAACGCATGGCGCACGGCCCTGAGCCGGGTCGACATTCAACAATTTGACGACCTCAACCACGGGGTGCGGATACTGGAAAGCCTTACCAGCGGCCACCAGCCCATGGCGCAGTTCCTTGGTCAGGTACGTCGGAACACGCAGCTGATCCCTCCGGCAGAGGGAGATGCCGCCGTGGCACGAGAACTGCTGGAGCAGTCGGCGCACTTCCGCATGTTGCAGAATATCGAACGCCAGTTCACTGATCTGAACCAGGTCACCCGTAAGAATGGAGATCAGCCGAGTGGGCTGGAGCAAATCATGCTTGTGGTTAACGATCTGCACGAATACATGCGCAATATCCAGGAGGCGCCAGATAAGGGCAGGGCAGCACTCAATGCGGCTCGGGCCAGAATGGGACTGCAGGGGGCAGACCCGATTTTCACGCTGCAACGAATGGCAGGGCATCAGCCAGAACCACTGAACAGGCTATTGAACCGGTTAGCCACGGAAAGCTGGCGTGTACTGCTCGACCAAGCAGTGGCGCAGCTGGAGCGGGAGTGGTATCGGGAAGTATACCAGCCCTTCCAGCAGAATCTCGCCAGGCACTACCCATTTAATGCCAGTGCCGGTCGCGATGTGGCCTTGCAGGATTTTGAGCGGTTTTTTGCGCCAGATGGCGTGCTGGACACCTTCTACAAGGACAACCTCAAGCTTTTCCTGGAGGATCATCCGGAGCAAGTAGGGGATGCACGCCGAGCCGGGCTGGTGCGCCGGGATGTACTGGCGTCCTTAGGCAATGCGGATAAAATCCGCAGCGCTTACTTCACACGCAGCGGCACGCTGGATGTGGAGTTTGCCCTTGAGCCCTTGAATCTATCCTCCAACAAGCGCCGCAGTGTTGTGAACCTTGACGGCCAGCTGGTGGAGTTTAGCCACGGCCCGCGCCAGAGCATTCCACTGGTTTGGCCCAACACCCTGAGAGAAGCAGTTGAAAGCAGAATTACACTGGTGCCAGTGCAGGTTAACCGTTCACCTCGCAGCATTTCGGAGAACGGCCCTTGGGCACTGTTCCGCTTGCTGGACAAGGCCGATATCACCGGCGTCAGCAGCAGTGCTGTGGATGTGCGTTTTCAGGTAGATGACGGCGAAATGCGTTACCGCCTGCATGCGGCAAGCAATATAAATCCGTTCACACAGCAGCTTTTATCGGGGTATCGGATACCGCGCAGCTTGTACTGATTCCCGGGCGTGTTTTAACGGGCAATGGAGGTGCCTATAATGAATTTGCGGGAGAAAGCGGGCTGGCAAGGGATGCAGGCCCGCCCAAAAGGGAGTATTTGCAGGCTTTTCCTGTGTGCTTCAGTGCTGGCTCTGGTGGTGTTTGTAAGGGTCAGTGAGGCCAGCCCGCCTCCAGTACCGCTTGCCACTACCTATCAGCAAGGGATTGCACTGGAGAATTACTGGATCAGCGAAAAGCTTGATGGTGTAAGAGCTTACTGGAATGGCCGGGAGTTCTTGTCTCGCAATGGTAACGTCTACAATGCGCCGGACTGGTTTATTGCAGGCTTCCCCAGTGTACCTCTGGACGGGGAGCTATGGATGGGGCGACAGCGCTTTGCAGAACTTTCCGGAGCCGTGCGCAAAGGTGTTCCGGTACCAGGTGAGTGGCGGGGCATCCAGTTTCATGTTTTTGACTTACCGGCCCCCGGGCCGTTTTATGAGCGATATGAACAGCTGGTAGCGCTAATCGGAAAAGCGGATACCCGTTACCTGGCGTTGGTAACGCAAACACCGGCCTCCACTCATGCTGCGCTGATGGCGGACCTGGATAAGATCGTTGCGGAAGGCGGCGAGGGCTTGATGCTGAAGCGTCGCGATAGTCTTTATGAAGCAGGCCGCTCGGATGACCTCATGAAGGTAAAAACCTTCGCGGACGCCGAGGCGGTGGTGGTCGGGCATATACCCGGCAAAGGCCGTCTGCAGAACATGATGGGGGCCTTACAGGTGGAGCTACCGAGCGGTCGTCGCTTCCGCATTGGAACCGGGTTCAGCGATGAGCTGCGCACCCGGCCGCCCGCACCGGGAACGCGCATAACCTTCAAATACTACGGTTTCACTGCTACCGGCTTGCCACGTTTTGCGAGTTTTCTGCGTGTGCGTGACGATGAGCCAAAGGTCACAGGGCTTGAACCCTGACAAGTTGTCTTCTGCGAAGTCTGTGTACAGTTACGAATTCCCGACCCTGTGCTAGAGTGATTTGTGAGCAGTCTTGCGGGCTGAAGGGCAAATAGGCCTGATCCAGCCCGTTGTCGAATGAAATCATGAATCGAATCAGGAGACAGCCCATGGAAAAGCAAACAACCAAAGATGATTACGCCCGCGTGAAAGACGATCTTCAGGTACTGCGTGATGACATTGCATCCCTGACCAAAGCGTTTGCGGACAACCAGAAGACCAGTGCCAATAACCTGAAGGATGAAATCAGCCGTGAGGCCCAATCGGTGTTTGAAAACCTGCGAAAACGCGGCGATGCAGCTCTTACTCGTGCAACAGAAGCGGGCTCACACACTGTAGAGAGTGTGGAGCATAAAATAGAGGAAAGGCCATTTCTCAGTATTATCCTCATGTTTCTGGCGGGTGTCATTGTGGGCAAAATGCTTGATCGCTGATGCTGCCTGATTCCGCAAGTATCCAGGGTATCCTTCGCAAAGCCGTCGCAGCTATTATCGGCATAGTGTTGACTCTGGTGCTACTCACTGCGCTGCTGGTGACCGGCTTTTACCTGCTGGTCAATGCAGCGACCCTGGCCCTGGCACCCCTGGTGGGTAAGCCGGGGGCCATGGCGATCACCGGGTTTGCATGCCTGTGTTTGCTTGCGCTGTTTTTCTATCGCATGACACGCACGCCCAAAACCCGCAGCGGGTCGGAAAGCAACCAGTCTGGCCTTAACTCAACTTCACCCATAGAGATACTGCGCTCGTTGATTGCTCGTAACCCTCTGGAGGCGGCAGCACTGGCTTTTGCCGTTGGCGTAGCCGAGCAGGGTGACCCGAGGCTGAAGAAACTGTTGCTCCAGGGCGGTATGGTTCTGATGCGTCAGTCTTCCGGTTCCGGCACCTCGGGAGCCAGTAACTCCGGAGATAGTGCCGCGCCTTCCGAAGATAACACTCCCACCGATTAATCCTCTGCGCCACGCAGAGCGTCTCGAAATTTACGTTCTTGAATACCTTTCATCTGTGCTTTTCAACAATGAGCATGCGTGGTTTCATATGAGGTAACGTATTGTTTTATTGGTGTTTTTAGTGGAAGTATTAAGAGAGTATGAAGAGATTTTAGTCTGGATGTAACCCAAATTGGCGATCAGGGGCGCTAGGGTAGTGTCACGTGTTTCGGGGGCGATGCATCAATCGACGCAGTCACCCGAGGAACGCTTTGACGAATGGATTTCTTAACTAGCGAGGAAAAAGCATTATGAACTCTAAAGCTCGTATTGCCTGTGCCACGATTTTGTCTGCCAGTGTATTTGCTGCTCCGGTAGCTTTCGCCCAAGGCACTTCTGATCGTGACGCCTCCGGCCCATACATCAAAGGCAGTTATGGTGGATATAAATCCCACGGTGGTGACTTTGACGACTCCAACGATCTTTACGGCGCGGGTCTCGGTTATCAGTTTAACCAGTTTTTTGCTCTGGAAGCGGCTTACATAGACTTTGGCAACTTCGGCAAAGACGATGTTGAGGGCAAACTCAAAGGTGGCTCACTGGTAGCGATTGGTCGTCTGCCTGTGACAAACAGTTTTGGTGTGTACGCCAAGGCAGGTGCTTTCGCAGCGGCACTTGATGTGGATGCGTTCGATGAAAACGAGACCTATGATGAGGTAAGCCCTGTTGTAGGTGCAGGTGTCGACTTCCGCATCACGGAGCACCTGACCACATTCCTGGAGTACAACCGTTACAACGTGGATGTGGATGAAAACGACTTCAATGGTCAGTTGAATAACGACGGCCCCGACTTTGATACCGCTCAGGTCGGCCTTAAGTTCCAGTTCTGATTATCTGTGGTATGCCCCCCAAAAAAGGTGCAGAGGCTTGGCTTCTGCACCTTTTTTCTTGTCTGCCCCTTAATAGCCTGTTTGCAGCTCATACCGATATACTGATACTGCGTTTCCCGGCGTGATCCGGAATGTAAAATGGTAAATAGCGGAACAGGAAAAGTGCTTATGTCTGATAACCAACCCTTCGACTGGTCATCAATACCGGCAGCGGTGTGGCGTCGCCATCGTGCAGGCTTGCGAGCGGTGCGGAGGCTGGACCCGATTCAGTGGGGTTCTCTGACGGGTATTGATCGTCAGCAACAGGCGCTTGCTCGCAATACAGAACGCTTCCTTGCCGGCGAGCCGTCCAACAATGTGCTGCTTTGGGGAGCGCGAGGTACGGGGAAGTCATCGCTGATCAAGGCGTTGCTGAACCGTTACCACGAGCAAGGCTTGAGAATCATTGAAGTGGACAAAGACGATTTGGTGAACCTGCCTGAGATCGTTGATGACATCTGCGATCTTCCATACCGCTTCATCATCTTCTGTGATGACCTGTCCTTTGACGTTGGCGAAACCGGTTACAAGGCTCTGAAAAGCGTGCTCGAAGGGTCACTGGAGCTGCCGCCTGAAAACGTTCGCGTATATGCCACGTCGAATCGCCGCCACCTGATGCCGGAGTTCATGTCTGATAACCTCAAAGGCCATACTCAGGATGGTGAAATTCACCCGGCTGAAGCT
Organism: Marinobacter sp. KMM 10035; assembly: GCF_046537445.1. NCBI lineage: Bacteria > Pseudomonadati > Pseudomonadota > Gammaproteobacteria > Pseudomonadales > Marinobacteraceae > Marinobacter > Marinobacter sp. KMM 10035. Next base: position 818,304 of record NZ_JBBVMG010000001.1, read on the forward strand.
ATAGAGGAGCAGGTGTCTCTGGCTGACCGTTTTGGCTTGCAGTTGTCCTTTTACGCGTTTCCCCAAGAAGTATATTTGCAGGCAGTGGATGCATTGTTCCCGGAAGTTGCGGATAGAGAGCAGTTGCACCGCGAAGCCATTCGCTTCGCCACCCAAAAAGGCGTGCGCAATGGCCGCACGGCGCAGCAGTTTTACCGCCAGTTTTCGGGTGATGAACACCTTGGTTGAAGCCTGTTACTGCCGTCTTGCCATGCGAATAAAGTGGTGGTGAACAACCCGGATGGATAGATACACCAAGGCAAGCGTGGCGGGAATAGCAATGCCCAGTGCCAGTGTTTTGTTGAAGATGATCCCCGCTTCGTAAACCGAGTCCAGAGCCAGTTTTAGTAAGCCAATCAGGTAGTAGGTAATCGCAACCACGGAAAAGCCTTCAACCGTGTGCTGCATCATCAACTGGATTTTTGAACGCCTGTCCATGGAGCTGAGCAGCTGCTGATTCTGGCTCTGGATAGCCAGCTCTACCCGAGTGCGCATCATGTCGGAGGTGCGATCTACCCGGCGGGAAAGGTCCTCCAGCCGCACACTGACAGCTTCACAGGTTTTGACGGCAGGGGTCAGCCGGCGGGTCATGAACTCAGAGATGGTGAGGTGGCCTGACACTTCGTCTTCTCGCAGTTCTTCAAGGCGTGTCAGCACCAACTGATGGTAGGCTTTGGTGGCGGAAAAACGGAAGGTGGAATGAGCACGAAAGGCTTCAATTTTGGCTGCAATGTGAGTCAGTTTGGCCAAAATGGTTTGCTCGTTCTGCGCTTCGTTATCAGCCAGCGCCTGAGTGATGACGGCCAGTTGCTGGTCCATATCATTGAGGACTGGTGTGATTTCGCGAGCCACGGGCAATGCCAGCAGAGACATCAAGCGATAGGTCTCGATTTCCATCAACCGCTGCACGAGCCGGCCTAGTTGGCTGTCAGACATGCTGTAGTTGAGCACCATGAAACGGCCGAAATTGTCTGAATGCAGCTGAAACGTACCCAGTACCCGCGCCGCCCCTTCCTGTGGGCTGCTGCCTATTAGCCGCATGCCCTCAAAATGTCGGCGCATGAACGCAGGTTCGTTGCGGGCATGTTCCACTGACGGGCTAACGTCAATATGAAAGGCGGCGACTACTATGCCTTCCAATTGTTCGAGCCAGCCATGAGGCAGGGCGCTGATGCCGGTTTCCTCAAACGGCTCAGCATCGGAAGGCGCCAGATTGGTAAAGGTGTAAGCGGTGAATTCCAGATGCACTTCACGGCGAATGCGCAGCTGATCAAAGGTTTGCTCGTAGCAAGTAACCTCTTCCTCTGGCCAGGGTTGCCCCAGCATCCGGTGTAGGCTTTGCAGATGTTTAAACTGGCTGTTGCGCTGCTCTGACGTGGTCAGAACGGCGATATGGCTTACCCTTGCCTGTGATGGTAATACCTGAAAAGGGCGCGAGTGCAGCTCCTGATACAGGTCAGGGCGCAGGGGGTGAAACTCCAGTGCGACGGTCTTGGCGGTCAAGAGTCTGTCCTTGGTTTATCCGTAAGCTTTGGGATGATAACGCGGAAGGATGCGCCGTCAATGCCATTAAAGTGCTGGTTTTGAGCGTCAACCCGGCCACCAAAGAAGTCGGCAATCAAACGCACGATCAACAGCCCCTGGCCCAGATGCCCCTCGGTTTTGCCTTCACGCTGGGACACAAACGCCTCGAAAATGTCCACGCCCGAGCTGGTTGGCAAGCTTGAACCTTCGTTGAACACTTCGATTTGGTAGTGGTCAGTGTGTTGGTCCAGACGTATTTCAATTCTGCCCTTTTGGGGTGTGAAGTCGCGGGCGTTGTCGACCAGTTTGTCCAGCATCTGTACCAGCAGTTCCGGGGAGCCGACAAGGTTGATGCCGGATTCCGGTCCGGTGTAGCTAAGGTGATGATGCGGATCCAGCGTTTGATAGGCCGCGCTTGCCTGGCTAACCACCTCGGCCAGATCGAAGGGTTCTTTGTCTGCATGATCGAAACTCTGTTCCAGCCTCGCGGCCTCGCTCATGCCATTGAGGATTTGCCGCAAACGTTCAGTACCTGCGGTCGCACGCCCGATGTATTGCGAACGTTCATCTTCAGTTTCGGCGTGAGAGAGGTTTTCAAGGGATGAGCGCACCACGGCCACCGGGGTTTTGAGTTCATGGGAAAGCCGCTTTGAAAAGCTTTCCAGATACCGGTTGTAGCCGTGTAGCCGGTCGGCCATTTGCGCGAAATGGTTCTGCAATTGGCCCAGTTCATCCTTGGCCCCTGAGCCGGGCAGGGTACCGATAATCCGCCCATCCTGATCTATGGTGGCGTTGACTGCGCGCTGTAAGCGGGCAATGCGCCAGGATAACCAGCTGGCATAACCCAGCAAAACCAGCGTCAGGCCAATAATAATCAGCGTGCTGCGGGCAATAACGGAACCTAGCGTGGAGCCCGCCAGCGTTAATAACTGGTCCAGGGATTGCTCAAGTATCAGGGTCCGGCCCCCAAAGACGGGTTTGGTTGTCATCAGCCAAACATGGTCGTCTTCATGCCGCACCAGCCCTTCTTCGGGAATGCTACTCACATCCAGTCGGTTGGTATGAATGGAGAGGCGTGCAGGTGAGGGCTGGTAAAACTGCACCAAGGCCCGTAGGGCGTTCAGGCTTATGTGCTCCACAATTTGCAGCGGGCTGAGTTCATCAAACTCCGGGGCTGCCTGCCGGGACGGTGTTGCCTGTTGGGCGATCACCCAGCCCGCCGGCTCGATCAGCCGCGCCATTTGGCCTTTGCTCATTCCGGGCACCAGTTGCCGCTCAAGTTCGGATTGGCGTTCCACCAGAACCGGCAGTGGGGCGGTAGACGTTCCGGCTTGCGCTAATCCGGAACTGTCCTGCCATTTCGCAGCAAAACCGAAATGGCTGCCTTGTGGCGGCTTGGGTAATTTCAGTTCCAGCTGCCAGCCGTTGCCTACACTGTTCCAATGCCCGCTCACCCGGTAATCGGGGTTGTTGCTACGTGCACTGTTTGTTGTATCAATTGTCGTCGCATACACCGTGCCTGGTGGTGAGGCGCGCATGAGCCAGGAGGTGGTTTGGGCATCGGGATTGAGTGCTTTGCTGCCTGCAGGTTCGAGCCATAATAAGAGCTGGTCGTGGGGCTGATTGGGTGCGCCGGGGTTGAAGAATTCGGGCTGGCGGTTGCTGAGACGTATCAGCAGGTACAGGTGGCGTTGATCGGTTGCGGCTTGCCAGTGCAGGGTGGGTTTGTCGGAGCTTTCTGTGGGTTGTTTTGAATAGGCAGAGGGCTGCCAAAGCCGGGATTGTTCGCCCTCATCGTAACCAGGCCAGTCATGGCCGTAGCCGTCGAGATTGATCGGGCTGGTGAGGCTTTCCATGTAAATGGCGGGTGTTTGGGGCTTAACAGCGGGAAGCCCCAGGCTGAGGTCGCCGGCGGTGTTTGCCAGCCGGTCAGCTTGATCTTGCAGTTGTTGCAGCGCCTGCTGCCGAAGTGCCTGATCCAGCTCCAGCACGAACTGCAAGCCGGCCCAGGGGATGAGTAGCATCAGCAAGCTGGCAATAAAGAGCTGGCGTTTGAGTGTCACGGTTTATAGCTCACGGGCGTTCCAGCGATAACCCATGCCGTAGGCGGTCTGGATACTGTCAAAGGCGCTGTCGATCTGCAGGAATTTGCTGCGGATGCGTTTGATGTGGGAGGTGACGGTGTTGTCATCCAGGTGCGTGTTGGCGGCTTCCATCAGTTGATCGCGGCTGCGCACGTGGCCGGGGTGCTGTACGAGTGAGTGCAGCATCCAGAATTCGGTCACGGTGAGGTCTATGGCGTTGTCATCCCAGGCTACGGTCATGCGATCCACGTTCAGGTCGAGGCGACCACGTTTCACGATTTCATCCGGTTTTTGCAGGGCTTCTGCCCAGGCGTCTGCCCGGCGCAGCAGGGCGGTCACTCTTGCCAGCAGGTGTTCTATGCTCATGTCTTTGGTGACGTAGTCGTCCGCGCCCAGGCGCAGGCCGTGTACTGAGTCTATGTCGCTGTCGCGGGCGGTGAGGAAGATGATGGGCAGGGTTGCGGATAGCGAGCGCAGGTCCTGGCACAGGGTGAAGCCGCCTTCGGGTTCGTTGCCCAGGCCTACGTCGATGATGGCGAGGTCCGGGAGGCTTTGGCGCAGGACCTGCCAGGCGGAGGAGCGATCACCGTAAGTGGATACGCGATAGCCGCGGCGTTCGAAGGCGGCGCGGTAGTTGTCGCGGATGGCGGGTTCGTCTTCTATCAGGACGAGGTGTTTTTTCATGATTTTGGCTGTTGTTTGTGGGCGTTGGGGTCTATTTAAACACGGGAGGCGTTTAGAACAAGGGTAGCTTGCGGTGTTGCCATAATTCATCATTTTTTGTTCGTGGAATGTTTGATTCTGCCATGGGGGTGCCTTTTTGGGTTGGTGAAATGGCTGTGTCTGATTTAGTCATGTAGCCAAAGGATTATTGCCATGATGTTTTCTTCTCTGTCCTCTCAGCATAGTGCCTTCCCGTTTTGCTCTAGTCCGCCCACCCGAGCGGCTGAAGCCCCTCCCGAAACACGCTGTGAATACGTCCGTGTACGCTCGGCTGCGCCATCCATGGCTCCGCACGGTTTCGGGAGGGGCTTCAGCCGCTCGCGCGGGCTCAGTGCAGGGCGCGCGATTCGTGTTCGGCGCTTTATGGAAGGGGTTAGTTTGTGGATGGCTATGTTGCTGGTTTTGTTTGTGCAGCCGATTTATGCAGAAGCCAACACCGGCAATGAAGATTCCGCAGGAACGCTGCACTTTGTGGACGGTAAAGGGCAGTGGCAGGAACCCGCTTTGGTGCTGGGGAGTGACTTTGATGTTCGGGTTAGTGGGCTGATTGCAGACAGCAAGCTGGTGCGAACGTTCAAGAACACCAGTGATGACTGGCGAGAAGGGGTGTTTGTTTTTCCGCTGCCGGAGAAGGCCAGTGTTTATGGGCTGACCATGAAGGTGGGGGAGCGCACGATTGTGGGGGAGGTTCAGCCCCGCGAAGAGGCGAAGAAGACTTATGAGGCGGCTCGGGATTCCGGGCGTCATGCGGCGACGGTTGAGCAGCAGCGGCCGAATTTGTTTACCACTCGGGTGGCGAATATTCCTCCGGGGGCTGAGGTGAGTGTGGAGCTCAGTTATCAGCAGTTGGTGAGTTATCGGGATGGGGTGTTTGAGTTGAGTGTGCCGACTACGCTGACGCCCCGGTATATGCCGGGTGAGCCTTTGGCGGTGGCGCCGCAGCAGTGGCAGGGTGGTTGGGCTGTGCCTACTACCGAGGTACTGGATGCGGATGCGATCAGTCCGTTTACGGTGGATGTGGCGGATGTTGCAGCGGACAGTCACAGAGCTTCAGTCAAGTTCACGATTGATGCCGGGCTGCCGTTGGCGCAGGTGTTCAGTCCCAGCCATCAGGTGGCGACTGAGCAGGATGGTCAGGTGGTGACGGTAGAGCCACAAGCCGGGGATATTGTGATGAATCAGGATTTTGTGATTCGTTGGCAGCCTTTTGCGGGGCAGGAGCCGGGCGCGGCTGTGTTCCATCAGCGGTGGGAAGGGGAAGATTATTTGTTGGCGATGCTTGTGCCGGGACGGGCGGGTAAAACCCGGTTGCCACGGGAGCTTACGTTTGTGATCGATACCTCGGGCTCCATGGCTGGGGAATCCATTCGGCAGGCGAGGGAAGCGCTGCAACTGGGGTTGGAGACGCTGGCGCCGGGTGATCGGTTCAATGTAATTCAGTTCAATTCACAGCCCCACGCCTTGTTTATGCAGCCGGAAATGGCCACAGCCAATAATCTGGCTCGAGCGCGGCAGTATGTGAGTGGGTTGAAAGCTGACGGTGGAACGGAAATGGCCTCAGCGCTTACGTTGGCTTTGCAGGGGCAAGGCAAGAGCACAGGTGAACGGCAGGAAGATGCAGTAAGAGTGCGTCAAGTTGTGTTTATGACGGACGGTGCGGTTGGCAATGAGTCGGCGCTGTTCAGCCAGATTCGTCGCCAGTTGGGTGATCACAGGCTGTTTACCGTGGCAATAGGGTCGGCGCCTAATATGCACTTTATGCGTGAGGCCGCGCGCTGGGGGCGTGGCAGTTATACCTCGGTGCAGGATCTGGCCGATATGAGCGGTCCTTTGGCCAGGTTGTTTGCAGCCATGGAAGCGCCGGTGATGACGGATATTCAGGTTACCTGGCCGGGGCAGTCTGCAGCGGCAATGGAAGACAGCTTTCCGCAGCGGCCCGGTGATTTGTTTCAAGGTGAACCCTTGTTGCAGGTTGTGCGTGGAGTAACACCTGCCGGTAAGCTGAGTGTGTCTGGTCGGTTGCCGGGTGGTGGAAGCTGGCAGCAAAGCCTGGAGTTGCAGCAGGCGGCTTCAGGTGCAGGGCTGAATCGTTACTGGGCGCGGGAGAAGATCGACAGCCTTCTGGACGATGCCCGGATAGAGGGGCAGGAGCCGGATAAAGAGAGAATCACCAAGCTGGCGGTTGCCCATAACCTGATGTCGCCCTATACGAGTTTCGTGGCGGTGGATAAAACACCGGTGCGGGCTGCTGAAAGCGCTTTGTTGAAAGATAATCTGCCTACGCTGCTACCTGCAGGAAGTCAGCCGGGCATGGCGCGCTACCCGCAAACCGCAACCTTTGCGCCTCTGATGATTGCCTTGGGTTTGCTTGGTTTGATGCTTTCGCTCGCAATTGCCATGCTTCAAAGACGGGTATACCCATGAGCCGTTCGCTGCTGTTGTTGATCACAAGCTCTGCCTTGTTGCTGGTATTCGGGCTTTGGGTACCGATCAAGGCTGTTGTGGCTCAGGAACTGCTGGAAATTGCCTGGGCTGAGAGCCAGGCCAGGCAAACTGAATCACGGCCCTGGCCCTGGGCAGATACCTGGCCGGTGGCAAAATTGTCGATGCCGGAGCTTGGTGATTCGATGATCGTGCTGGCGGGTGTTCATGGGGAGAGCCTGGCCTTCGGGCCGGGGCAAATGATGGGTGGCAGCGGCTCTGGGAGTGCGGTTGTTATTGCCGGCCACCGCGATACCCACTTTCGGCCTCTCAAACACCTGGAACCTGGCAATGAGCTTCGGTTGCAAGGCCGGGACGGGCGCTGGCAGGGCTACCGGGTGAGTGCAACAAGAATTGTGGATAGCCGTTCGGAATTCATCGATACTCATAAGTTACCTGCGGGCACTCTTTTGCTGGTTACCTGTTATCCCTTCGATAGCATGGATGCGGGCGGTCCCCTACGTTATGTGGTGGAGGCCCATGCAGACGATGCAGCCCGAGTAGCCGGTGTAGAAGGTGCTCATAGCCAAGTCCGGTATAGTCCGGCCGTATTGGATAAAATTGACACTGTTGCAGGCCTATAAACTTGGCGTACACTTGTGCGCCAAAATCCTGAGGCAGAGTTTTTCGTATGGGCTTTATCAGAAATTTTCTGGCTTGGCTGAGTGTTCCAGTGCTTTGCATACTCGCCCTGCCATTTTTTATTGTCCGGCCGTTCAATCCGGACAATAACCGGCTTCTGGCCATCGCATTGGCGCGAACCGGCCGCGCAATACTGGGCATGGAGCGACCGGTGGAAGGTGTGGAGAACATGCCTCAGGATCGCCCTGTGGTGGCAATTTGTAATCACCAATACAACGATGATCTTTTTGTGGTGGGAGACTTGGTGGCGCCGCGCACCGTAACGGTGGGCAAGTCATCACTGGTCTGGGTTCCATTTTTTGGCTGGGCATTTTGGCTGGGGGGGAATGTGATATTGAACCGTGCCCGTTCCCGCAAAGCTGTTGCAGTCATGCAAGCTACCAGCGAGGCAATCACCCGCGAGAATAAGAGCCTGTGGGTTTTCGTGGAAGGTACCCGCAGCAAGGGGCGTGGGCTGCAGAAGTTCAAAAAAGGTGCTTTCTATGCAGCGGTGACGGCCGGGGCGCCAATTGTTATGGTGTGTGCTGCTGAATATCGCAATAAAACGTTTGGTTGGCAGGGTAGGCGCGAGCCTGTGCCTATGCGGATTCTGCCTCCGGTAGAAACCACAGGGCTGACCACCGAGGATGTTCCAGCGCTGATTACACGTTGCCATAAAGAGATGGCAGAGGCGATTGCTGAACTGGGTCGGGCGTAATGGCTCTGATTAACGAACTCCTTAAACAACCCCCCTCAAGGAGGTGCGAACAATGAACCTGATTTTCTTTCTGATTATTGGTGGTTTAGCTGGCTGGCTTGCCGGTGTGATTATGAAAGGCCGCGGTTTTGGCGTATTGGCCAATGTGGGTATTGGTATTGTTGGCTCATTCCTTGGCGGTTTTGTGTTTCGCCTGCTTGGCCTGGCAGCCCAAGGCGCTATTGGAGAGCTGGTAACTGCGACAGTAGGTGCGGTATTACTATTGGCGATTGTCAGTCAAATAAGGAAGAGCTGAGCATGTTGTTACCAGTTACCGGAGTGTTTGCTGCTGTACTCGGTATATTGATGTTGGTGCTTTCAGGATACGTTGTGAAGTTTCGCCTGAAGTATAAAAAAGGCATAGGCGTTACTGATGACGCTGATTTTCAGGCGGCGGTTCGCGCCCACGGAAATCTGGTGGAGTACGCTCCCATCGGGCTGATTATGCTTGGTATTGCGGAAATGAACGGTGTGGCGAGCGGTCTTATTTACTGGACAGGCATGGCCTTGGTGGTAGGTCGTCTTCTTCATGCCTGGGGAATGATTAACGGCCATGGTGAGGAGCACAAAGCGCGGGCTCTTGGCATGGTTCTAACTTGGCTGTCCATGCTGGTTGCGGCAATTTTGTTGCTGTGGAACGTGTGGCAGGTACACGGCTAACTGATCCAGAGACACGGCCCGGGGCTGCTCAAATTGCTGGCCCCGGGCATCTCTCTTCCTAAAGCGCTTTCGCCATCTCTCTGGTCAGATACTCAATCTCAACCCGGCGGTTAGCGGCTCTATCTTCCTGTTTTGTAAAGGGTCGGGCTGATCCCCAGCTTGCAACCAGAATGCGGGGTTCAGCAATCCCCTCCTGTACAAGAAGCTTCACAACCGCATTTGTTCGCAGTCGGGACAGGAAGTGGTTGTAATCCTCGGCTCCAAAATTGTCAGAGTGACCATGAATCCGAACGCTCACCGACGGGTGCAGTCTCAGGTAGGCAGCGTGTTGCCTGATAATTTCGGTGTCTTGGCTATCCAGTGTGTGTTTGTTGAAACCGTAGTGAAACCTCATCCGGTGTGGGCGCTTGCCTTCGGCCATGAGGGTAGCTGCATTAAAGCCGGAAGCGACGGCAGCTTTGGCAATCAACTCTGGGTTGTCCAATACGAGTACAGTCATCTGCAGTATCCTTGGTTCAGACCTCTGGTTTTTCTTGTTATTCCCGCTCACTATTACCCGAGACAGAAATAACGGTAATTAGCGGATGGTGTAGTGTGCCATCTCGCTGAAAATCATTTAAGCGCGAAAACAAGACACTGGTATGATAGAAAACAGTTTTTCAGGGACAGATTATGATGAATTGTGACCGCCCATGTTGATTATTCCTGCTGAGAACGCCATTAACTGGAAGCGCCCGCCCTGGGTTACCCTCGGGTTGATGCTCACCTGCATGCTGGTTTTCCTGTTTTATCAGGGAGGGGACAGCCGCAAGCTTGAGCAAGCTGTGAGTGAGTATCTGGATGCAGGGCTGCACCAGCTGGAAGCACCGGCATATGAGGACTTCCTGCAGCGGGAAATTCGCTTTGAAGGCCAGGAAGACCGGGTTTTTGAACTGCAACAGTTTCAGAAGCTGAGGGAAGAGGGCGAAGACTTCTGGCTCTCCGCCAGCCTGTTGATGGATCGCGAGTTCTATCAGTATTTGCTTCAGAATAGTGATGTGATCTGGGCCCCCGCAGAGCGAAGGCACTGGTTCGAGCAGCGCGCCCTTATTGAAGAAACCTATATTCAGCGCCTGAGTGCCCAGCAGTTAGGCCTGATTCCCGCAAAATTGTCTTTGTACACGCTGATTACCTACCAGTTCCTGCACGGCGGCTGGGGGCATATTATCGGCAACCTGCTCTTCCTGTTCCTGCTTGGATTTACCGTAGAAAAGGCCCTCGGCCCTGGCCGCTTTCTATTGGCCTATCTGGCCTGTGGCGCATTGTCGGGGGTTGTTTTTACTGCCTTCTCGCTGGGGAGCTTTGTTCCCTTGGTGGGCGCCTCCGGCTCTATTTCCGGGCTGATGGGAATGTATGTGGCCATCTACGGCCTGCAGAAAATACGCTTTTTCTATTTCCTCGGCGTGTACTTCAACTACTTCCGGGCACCTGCCATAGCCATACTGCCGGTGTGGCTGGGCAAGGAAATCTACGACTACTGGTTTGCCGGCGCAACTGGCATTGCCTACATGGCCCACGCTGGCGGGTTGCTTGCAGGTGCAGGCCTGGTATGGCTGCTGGGTAAAAGCTGGTTGCAGGTACGCGAGGAATTTTTTGAGCCGGAAGAAGATGAGCAAGACGAGCGTTTCACTACCGGGTATGCCCAAGCCATGGCCAGCCTTGGCCGCATGGATTTCGACCTGGCTCGACGCCAGTTTGAGGCCCTGCGTGAAACCTACCCCGACAGGCCCATCTTGCTAGAGCACCTTTACAACCTCGCCAAACTGCGCCCGGATTTACTCGAGTACCAGGTCCGTACCCGCGATCTGATGAACGATTCGCTGAGCCGCCGTCAGCCAGAGCAGATGATAGCTGTGTGGCAGGAGTACCTGAGTAAAGGCGAAAGCCATAATCCCCTTGCGGCGGAAGATCATAACCGGGTGTTATTCGCCAGCCTCAAACAGCACGATCTGAAAGCCGCAGAGAAAGCCTTTGAGCGGCTGCGTGGAGCGGATGATCCATTATTGACAACTGAGGCGTGCAGATTGCTCGCCGAAGAGTTTGAAAAGCTCCAAATGGCACCGAAGGCTAGGCATTATCGCCAGTTGCTGCAGGCTGGCTAAATTCGGAGGTAGCCAGGAGGGTGAGGGGAGGCCCTTCCAAAACACGCTGTGAATACCTCCCTGTACGCTCGGCTCCGCCATCCATGGCTCCGCACGGTTTTGGAAGGGCCTCCCCTCACCCTCCCTAATCTGGCACTGCGAATGACGCCTTTGGGCCTTTAAGCAGTTCTTTCTTCTCAGCTTGCTCCAGAAACACCGGAACTTGCTCATGCAACGGGTGATTCACGCAACGCTTTTGGATAAACGTCAGAAAGGCCGTTGCCTTTTCCCACTGGCCCATTCCGTTGGCAAGAGTTTGAGCAACCAGCAAATAAGCAGGAGCCAGCTCGTCGCTTTCCGGAAAACGCTTGTGGAAGTCCTGTAGCAGTTTTAGAGCCAGCTTGTATTGCCCCCGCTGATACAGGCAGCGCGCGGAGCGAACGGCCAGTTCCGGCTCATCCAGTTTGAAACCAGGCTCAGCCTCTTCAAGCAGGCTCACAACAGACGCAATACCTTCGCCGTCGTTGCGGTCTGCCAGCCAGCCAAGAATCCGTGGGTGGTATTGGTAGAGCTCAGTGGCATCATTCCGGGCGACCAATAGCTGGTATAGCTGGCCAATACGCAGAGGGTCCTCACGGTTGCGCTTCAGTGCTTCCTTCAGCATGCCCTGTACCCGGTCGTAGTTGCCGTCCTTCAGGTTCATATCAATGTCGGCGTCAAAGCGCGCACCACGATCCCGCTGGTGCATATCCACATCGGTGGAATCATCCTGAATATCTGAGGCGAAACCCAGCTCTTCCTGGTACTGGAATAACAGGTAGCCAAGCATATTGAACAGAATCAGCGTGAAGGTACTGTTCAGAAAGCCGGATAACGGCTGTGAAAACCAGAAAGGAAAATGGTTGTAGGCAAAATCCTGAGCCACACCCGAGGCCAGGGTAAGCAAAATCAGGTAACCGTAGAGCAGGAAGTAGGGGGTGCCGATACGGGAAATAAGCACCGCCAGATTCATTGGGTTTACCGCCGCGCCCACAGAGCGCTCCATGGCCAGCACCATAATGCTCGCGGGCATGGCCAATACCACGAATGCGAGCGCCAGCAACATCAGCAAGGGGCCGCCCACCATAGCGGCTGCGCCTATCAGACCGCCCATTACAATGAAAACCAGCAGCTGGAGAATAACAATATTGAACCCACTGCCAGTAAAGGCGACTGACACGCTGGGTGGATTCAGATGGCCCTCGGCTGTGTGATTGATCACCGCATAGGTGTACTTGAAGAGTGCCAAGGCCAAAACCAGCCAGATCAGTATGCCGATCAGGTTGGCGGGAGCAACAAGGGGTACCAACGTGCAGATCGCAATGACGATCAGTGGATCTGTATGAAACGGGTAGCGGAAAAACGCGCCGATTCGGTTCCAGAAAGGCACCACTTCGGTGGCGGCTCCCATATAGCGCATGGCCTTACTACAAGTTGGGCAAAGTGCACGGCGCTGGCGTGTGTCGGCATCGGGCATGCAGCGGCTGCAATAATGCATCTGGCACTCGCTGCACTGCCATTTGGCAGGGTCGCCTGGGTGATAGTGACAATCGTGTTTCATGTTAGGCATCCTGCCATTGGGCGCGAATTTTCAATATGTCGGGCAGGCACTGGAAAAATGCCTCAACCAAATCCGGGTCAAAGTGCTTGCCGGCCTGCTCGCGGATTAGCCTGGTGGCTTTGTCTATGGGCCAGGCGCTTTTATACGGGCGCTCGCTGGTGAGCGCGTCGAATACGTCAGCCAGTGCAACAATCCGGGCTGATACGGGGATGTCTGTACCCTTGAGGCCTTTGGGATAACCGCTGCCATCCCATTTTTCATGGTGGTTCAATGCCACTTCCCGGGCCATATCGAGCAGGCTTGAGCCGTCATCGCCAATAATCTCGGCCCCTATTGTTGGGTGTGTCTGCATTACAGCCCACTCATCTGCGTCCAGTTTTCCCGGCTTTTGAAGAATGGCATCGGGTATACCGATTTTGCCCACATCATGCATGGGTGCCGCATTCAACAAGGTGTCAGACCAGGTTTCACCAAACCCTGCCTGCAGTGCGATCAGTCTGGAGAAGTGGCTCATGCGGATAACGTGCAGCCCCGTTTCGTTGTCTTTGTATTCAGCAGCGCGGCCCAGACGTTGCACTACGGCCAAGCGGGTCTTCACCAGTTCATCCATTCGCACCAGCGATAAGTGGGTTTTTACACGGGCCCTTACAATGGCTGCATTTACGGGTTTGGTAATGTAGTCCACAGCGCCAAGCTCAAACCCTCGGGTTTCGTCGTCAGAACCTGACAGAGCGGTGACAAAGATAATCGGGATGGTGCTGGTTCGGCTTTCGGCCTTGAGTGTTTCGCACACAGTGTAGCCGGACATACCCGGCATCATAACATCCAGAAGAATCAGGTTCGGCTTTTCACTCCGCGCTAGCTCCAGCGCGCGCTCACCGTCTTTTGCGAACAGCAAACGATACTGATCAGACAGTATGTTGCGGAGCACCTGGAGGTTTGCAGGCTCGTCGTCTACCAATAGAAGAGTCTTGGTGTCATTCAACATCAGGAGAATTCCAGGGTCTTTCGAAAGCTGATTAATATTTCCGCGGCTTTTTCCGGCTCGAACTCATCCAGCATCAGGTCCATGGCTTTCGAGCAGTCAGCTGGAAGCCCTGGCTTGAGGCTCTTGATATCTTCGTCGGGCAATTCGCCGTGGCTCAGGCGTTCGATCACATGGTTTAGCAAGCGTGTATCCAAGGCAGTCACCGGTGTTTCCGTCACTATTTCAGGCGGGGCGGGCTGTTGTTTGAGCCAGACAATGGCAGCGTCAAAGCGTAACTGCACGTTTTCCCATAAGGATTCAGGTGCAGGATTCCCGGTTTTGAGTACGGCTTCCAGCTCTGCCAACACGCTGGCGAGTTGGTTGAACCCAAGATTGCCGGCAATACCCCTGAGTCTGTGGGCGGCAGCAGCCTGATCACCTGCCTGGCTACGAAGTGCACGGGGTTGGTTGCCAGGCTCGTTCAGGAAGCGCGTAGCTGCGTTCTGATGCTTGGCAGCGTCCGGCCAGAGGTGGCGCACTGTGCCTTGGTCGATGACTGCACCCATATTTTGGCTTGTGATTTGTTCGGGGCCGGCGCTATCGATGCCTAACACGATCGCTATTTCGTGGGTCAGCTGCGGCATGTTTATGGGTTTGGTTGCAAAGCCGTCCATGCCTGCTTTTGCGGCTTCCCGGCGATCAGATTCCAATACGCTGGCAGTCAGGGCTATCACTGGTGTGTAGGCTCGGTGTTCGGTAGTTTCGATCTGACGAATGGCGCGGGTTGCATCATGGCCATTCATTTCGGGCATCTGCACATCCATCAAAACCAGATCAAAGGCTTCGCGGCGATAAAGATCCAGAGCCTGCTTGCCATTGTTGGCAGTGGTCACCTGGTGGTTTCGCTGGGTCAGCAGTGACGATAGAAGCTCAAGGTTTTGTGCTACGTCATCAGCCACCAGAATTCGCAACGGTGGCAGAATCACCTCTTGCTCGGAATGTTGATCGTCATCCACCGGCTCACCTTCGGAAATAGCCAGGGTTACCTGGAAAGTGGAGCCTTTGCCGGGGGTGCTGGTGACGGTAATCTCTCCGCCCATGAGTTCCGCCAATTGTCGGGCGATGGTGGTGCCAAGCCCGGTGCCCCCGAAACGGCGGGTCATACTGGAATCGGCCTGGGTGAAGGGCTCAAAGATTTTATCAAGGCGGTCGGCAGAGATGCCGATGCCGGTATCTTCCACCAGAATGAGCACTTTCTGTGGTTCTGGATGCTTGACCCGCAGGGTGACCCCTCCGGTTTGCGTGAATTTCACTGCGTTGCTTAGCAGATTCAGTATTACTTGCTGAATGCGTAGAGGGTCGCCCTTGAAATAATCCCCTGCCTCAAAATCCAGATTAAGGTAAAGACCCTTGCGGTTTGCAAGGAGCGACTGGGTGGCGATGACCTGTTCACAAAGGTGCCTGAAATTGAAACTTCGGGATTCAATCTCAATGTGACCACCATCCAGCTTGGCAGAGTCCAGAATGTCGTTAAGCAGGCTCAGTAGCGACCTGGCGGAAGCCTTAACTACGCCTAAATGCCGTGCCTGGCGCTCTTCCAGGGGCGTGTCCAGTACCAGATCGGTGAAGCCAATGATGGCGTTCATGGGCGTGCGAATCTCGTGGCTCATGTTGGCCAGAAAGGCGGTTTTAGCTGCAGCAGCTTCTTCCGCCAACTCTTTGGCTTGCCGCAGTTCGGTTTCCATCTTGTGACGTTCGGAAATGTCCGTTAAAAAGCCAACGAAGGTGCTTATGCCGCCCAGCCGGGATTCGCCAATGGCGAGGAGTACGGGAACCTGGTGGCCATTCTTGTGAAGGGCCCACACCTCCCGGTTGGAGCCGATGATCTTGGGCACACCGGTACGCAGGTAGTTTTTCAGATAGCTGTCATGGGCATCCCTATAGGGGTTGGGCAGCAGCATCATCACGTTTTTGCCGAGGACCTCTTCTGCCTGGTAACCCAAAATTCGCTCGGCAGATTCGCTGAACGACAGCACAATACCGCGGTCGGAAAATTTCACTATGCCATCTACCGCCGCATCCAGAATGGCCTGTATTTCACTCGTGGCTTCCTGGCTGCGCCTCATGAGTGCCCAGTAGCGCGCCACAGCGTTCACACTGGCGGCCAGTAAGCTGAGGCTCACCGTAATGAAAGCAATGGTGAAGGCAAGTGCAGTTTGGCGGTTGCTGCCGGGCAGGAACCCCGGCTCCGGCTCGCCGATAAAGCGAGCGGCTTCCATGGCCGTGTAGTGCATACCCGCGATGGCAAGACCCATTACGGCACCGGCCAGGAGCCGACGTTTGTATCCGCGCATGCGGGTTCTGCGCCGCAAACCGAAGCTGATCCACAGGGCTAAGGTGCCAAGTAGCACCGCAACCACAATAGAGAGCACGAACAGCAGAGGGTCGTATCTAAGCGCCGGCCCGATCTCCATCGCTGCCATACCCAGATAATGCATAGTGCCTATGCCGGCCCCAACGATCACGCCTCCACCAATCAAACGCGCAGGGTTAAGGTCATGTCGAGCGAGCAGGCTGAGGGCCACCCAGGATGCGAACAGGCTGGGTGCTGCCGATAGGGCGGTGATCCAGGGGTGATAGTGAACATGGGCAGGCATCTCGAAGGCCAACATGCCTATAAAGTGCATGGACCAGATACCGAAACCCAGGGAGGCTGAGCCGCTGATTAAATGCAGACGCTGCAGGTGCACAGTTGTGCTGCGCCGGGCCGCTGCCGCCAGGGTGAGCGCCAGATAGGAAGCACCTATGGCAATGGCCAGCGATAGCACTACCAGACCAGTCTCATATTGGCCCGACACCAGCTTGTCGGCTGCCGGATTGAGCACGAAAAAGTTATCAAGCGCCAGCAAGCGGGATACCTTCAGGGGGCTAAGTGTGTAGGAAAAGCCTACCTTAACTCTCAGTGGGGGGGCCGCAAATCGAATTTTGTATAAATTTTGTAGTTTGGCAATCATCCCCCTGAATACCGAACATTCATGGGCGTGACCTTGAACTATAATTATTCGATGCAATAGTTATACAAGACTTCACATTCCCTGACTTTTGCGCCAGCCTGCTTGTCTGATGTCGCAGTGTAGCTTGTAAAAGTGCTCGGATCATGGCGAACAATGGAGGCACAGTATGTCGAACAATAGCCTTGGAAAAGATAGCCTGAACACACTCAGCAGCTTGAGTGCAGGCGGTAAAACGTTTCACTATTACAGCCTGCCCAAAGCGGCAGAATCCCTCGGTGATCTAAACCGACTCCCCTTCTCATTGAAAGTGCTCCTCGAAAACCTGCTTCGCAACGAAGATGGCGTAACCGTGGATCAAAGCCACGTTGATGCCATGGTGCAGTGGCTGAAAGATAAGCGCTCAGACACCGAAATCCAGTTCCGCCCAGCGCGGGTGCTGATGCAGGACTTTACCGGCGTACCCGGTGTGGTGGATTTGGCAGCCATGCGCGAGGCTGTCAAAAAGGCCGGTGGAGATCCGGCCGTGATCAATCCCCTGTCCCCTGTGGACCTCGTGATTGACCACTCGGTGATGGTGGACGAGTTCGGCACGGCAAGCGCTTTCGGGCGGAACGTGGAAATCGAGATGGAGCGCAACCAGGAGCGCTACGAGTTCCTGCGCTGGGGCCAGCAGGCCTTTGATAACTTCCGTGTGGTTCCACCTGGAACCGGCATTTGCCATCAGGTAAACCTCGAGTACCTGGGCAAAACTGTTTGGCACAAGGAGCAGGGTGATAAAACCATTGCCTATCCGGATACGTTGGTAGGTACAGACTCCCACACCACCATGATTAACGGCCTGGGCATTCTTGGCTGGGGCGTTGGTGGTATCGAAGCAGAGGCCGCCATGCTTGGCCAGCCAGTATCCATGCTGATACCGGAAGTAGTGGGCTTCAAGGTTTCCGGCAAGCTGCGTGAAGGCATCACTGCTACGGATCTGGTTCTTACCGTGACCGAAATGCTGCGCAAAAAAGGCGTGGTTGGAAAGTTTGTGGAATTCTATGGTGACGGCCTGAAAGACATGCCCGTGGCAGACCGTGCCACCATTGCCAACATGTCTCCGGAATATGGCGCGACCTGTGGCTTCTTCCCAGTGGATGAGCAAACCCTGAAGTATTTGCGCTTGACCGGTCGTGACGACCAGCAAATCGAGTTGGTTGAGGCCTATGCCAAAGCCCAGGGGTTGTGGCGTGAGCCAGGCCACGAGCCGGTGTACACGGCGACGCTGGAACTCGACATGGGCGATGTAGAAGCCAGTATGGCCGGGCCGAAACGGCCGCAGGATCGGGTCGCACTGAAAAACATGAAAGCGGCGTTCGAACTGTTGATGGAAACATCTGAGGGTGGCCCGGATGCGCCCGATAAGCGTGAAATGGAGCTTAAATCGGAAGGCGGGCAAACCGCCGTGGGCGTTGATGACAGCTATCATCATCCCTGCAGTCGGGAAATCACTCTGAATGGGCAGGATACCCGCCTGGATCCGGGCGCAGTCGTGATTGCGGCTATCACCTCCTGTACCAACACGTCTAACCCCAGTGTGATGATGGCGGCTGGTTTGGTGGCCCGGAAAGCGGTGGAGAAGGGCTTGACCACCAAGCCTTGGGTGAAAACGTCACTGGCGCCGGGCTCCAAGGTGGTCACAGAATACCTGGCCGCAGGCGGATTTCAGGATGATCTGAACAAGCTGGGCTTTGACTTGGTAGGCTACGGCTGCACAACCTGCATCGGTAACTCTGGCCCGTTGCCGGATTCGGTTGAAAAAGCCATCACGGACGGTGATATCACAGTAGCCTCTGTGCTGTCTGGTAACCGTAACTTCGAAGGGCGCATACACCCGCTGGTAAAAACCAACTGGTTGGCGTCACCTCCTTTGGTTGTTGCCTATGCGTTGGCTGGTAACGTGCGATTGAACCTGCAGAAGGATCCTCTGGGTAAAGACCAGGATGGTAATCCGGTGTACCTGAAAGACCTGTGGCCAAGCCAGCAAGAAGTTGCTGAGGCTGTGGAGAAAGTCAAAACTGACATGTTCCGGACTGAGTACGCGGCGGTGTTCGATGGCGATGCTACCTGGCAGGCCATAGAGGTGCCTGAAACCAAGGTGTACAAGTGGTCAGAAGATTCTACCTACATCCAGCATCCGCCTTTCTTTGAAGGTATGGGCCCGGAGCCAGATCCGATTGAGGATATTTCCAACGCAAATATTTTGGCACTGCTGGGGGATTCCGTGACAACGGATCACATCTCGCCGGCCGGCTCATTCAGCGCCGATAGCCCCGCAGGCAGATATCTGCAGGAGCGCGGTGTTGAGCCGGGCAACTTCAACTCTTATGGTTCCCGCCGGGGTAACCATGAGGTGATGATGCGGGGCACCTTTGCCAACGTACGTATTCGTAACGAAATGCTGAATGGTGTTGAGGGCGGTTTCACCAAGTTCGTGCCCACCGGGGAGCAAATGGCGGTTTATGATGCGGCCATGAAGTACCAGGAGCAGGGCACACCGTTGGTTGTGATTGCTGGTAAGGAATACGGAACCGGCTCAAGCCGCGACTGGGCAGCCAAAGGCACTCGCCTGCTTGGAGTTCGTGCGGTGGTGGCAGAATCCTATGAGCGAATCCACCGCTCCAACCTCATTGGCATGGGTGTGATGCCCCTGCAGTTCCCGGAAGGTACGGATCGAAAGAGCCTGAAACTGACTGGAGAAGAAACCATCAGTATCAGTGGGTTGTCCGGAGATATAACACCGGGCCAAACGCTGACCATGACGATCACCTACAAGGACGGCTCAACCGCGACTTGCGATCTGAAATCGCGGATTGATACTGCAAATGAAGCTGTCTACTTCCATCACGGCGGCATCTTGCACTATGTGGTGCGTGAAATGCTCAAATCTGCCTGAACTAGCTGATTAACGGGTTCAGACTTGAAACCGGCAACCCATTCGGGTTGCCGGTTTTTTATGGTTCACCAATAACTGCCACAGGCAGGCGTATCCAGAAGGTTGCGCCCTGGCCCGGCAAAGACTCAAAGCCGACATCGCCACCCATGGCATTTATCAGTTCGCGAGTTATCGCAAGCCCAAGGCCTGTGCCACCCCGGCTACGGGTGTCGGAGCTGTCGGCCTGGGCAAAGCGCTGGAAAATTGCGCTTCTAAAGGCTTCCGGAACACCGTCTCCACTGTCTTGCACGGAAATAGTGACCGTTTGAGCCCCCTCCAGGATCTGCTGTTTCGCCGACACACCAATACGCCCACTATCGGGGGAGAATTTCATGGCATTGGATATCAGGTTGTTAAGGCTTTGCAGCAGGCGCTGGCCGTCTACAAATACGTCAACGGCGGGTATGTCTGAAGCAAGGTGAATGGTAACTTCCCGCTGCGCACCATAGGCCCGGTTTTCACTCACTGCCTGCTCGAGTAACGGCAGTAGAGGCTGGTATTGCATGCTGATGGTCAGCTTTCCGGTTACCAGCTTTTCGATATCAAGAAGGTCGTCGATCAACCTGGCCAGCTGCTTGGCATTGCGCTCGGCAATGGCCATCATATCTTGTGCTTTTTGAGGTATCGTGCCCGCCGCCCCCCCGGCCAGAAGCCCGATCGCTCCTGTAATTGAGGTGAGCGGCGTGCGGAGCTCATGGCTCACGGTCGATACAAACTGGTTCTTCATGCGCTCGATCTTTTTACGCTCCGAAATATCGTCCAGCAGAACCCAGAGCAGCTTTCGGCCAGCAGAATCGAGTATTAGCATGGCGTGAACGATGGCTGGGTAGCTGTTGCCGTAGCGGTCCACAATTTCTTGTTCGATGGGCCCGAAATAGCCTGAGTGCTGTAGCTGTTCCAGAACCTCTGCTTGCATGGATACATGGTTGGGGGAAAGCAGCTGGCGGTAACCAAGCTCCAGGAATTCTTCCTTGCGATAGCCGGTTGACTTGAGCATCGAAGCGTTCACATCGATGATTTCACCGGTGCGGTAGTCCGCCAGAATGATACCGCTGGGTGCCAGTTCAAACAGCCGCCGAAGCTGCTGCTCGCTTTCCTCGATCCCCAGAAGCGCCCGCTTTTTATCGTCTATGTCTTCCAGGTAGCCGTGCCAGATGATGCTGCCATCAGAGAGTTTTTGAGGTGTGGAGTGGCCTTCAATCCAGCGTACTTTGCCTTCTGGATGGCGAATGCGGAACTGGATAGACCATGTGCACAGGTGTTGCGATGACTCTTTGATACTGCCCACTACCGCTGGGTAATCCTCAGGATCTATCATCGTGAAAAGTGCCGCGGCATCATTCCGAGCCTGTGCCGGGGTGACGCCAAAGGTGCGCTCTATACCTTTGCTGCTGAAAGGAAAGGTCATGCGCCCATCCGGGAAGAGCCGGAACTGGTAGAGGCCGCCGGGCACCAGATCCGCAAGCTGTTTGAGCATGATCAGGGATTCATTCTGCTTTTGCAGTTCCTGTTCCCGATAGTGAATAGCCAGCTCCTGGGCGCTGATCTGCTCTTCTATGCAGTCGGCAATATCTCGTAGGCACTGGAGATCTTCTTCGTTCAGCTTTCTGGGCGCCCTGTCAATAACACACAGGGTTCCCAGGGCGTGGCCATCGGAGCTGCGCAGCGGCGTGCCGGCATAGAAACGAATGTTCGGCGCGCCGGTTACCAAAGGGTTATCGCGGAAACGTTCATCGGCACAGGCATCTTCTATCAGCAGCGGCCGATCGGTCAGAATGGCGTGTCCGCAAAAGGAAATGCATCGCGGGGTTTCGCTGACGTCTAGCCCGACAATGGATTTAAACCACTGCCGGTCTCGGTCGATCAGGGAAATCAGGGCAATGGGGGCATCCAAAAGCCTGGCGGCCATGCGGGTGAGGCGGTCAAACCGGGCTTCCGGAGGAGTGTCAAGAATCCGAAGTTGATCCAGTGCGGCTTGTCGGTTGCTCTCGTTGGCAGGCACCTCGGGCTCTTTCATGATGTCGTGCCCTCTGATAAGACGTTGCTGTCCAAGGGTAGTTCAACCCAAAAGTGTGCGCCATTGTTGTTGTAGAAGCCGACAGAGCCGTTCAGAAGGTCTGCAATCTGCTGGTTGATCGCCAGGCCCAGTCCAGTGCCATTCGTTGCGCGGGTTGTGCCAACCTCTGCCTGGGAAAAGCGACTGAATATCTGGGATTTAAATGTCTCAGGAACGCCTTTACCCTGGTCGCTCACAATAATTCGCAGTGTGTTCTGATCCGTTTTTTCGGCATGGAGCGTGACCAGGCCACCTTTTGGTGAAAACTTGATGGCATTGCTCACGAAGTTATCCAGAATCTGCCGCAATCTATGGCCGTCGGTGTGCAGGGGTATCTCGGGGACGTCTGGAGTGGCCAGGCTGACGCCGACCTCCCTGGCCATGGTTTCGTTCCCACAGACAGTTTCCGCCAGCAGCTTTGGCAGGTCCTCAGGCTGAAAACTCACCCGCATCTTGCCGCTGGACAGCTTGTTGAAATCGAGCATGTCGCCGATGAGTAATTGCAGGCGATCGCCGTTGCGCAGTGCCAGCGACACCATTTCTTTGGCGCGCACCGGTAATTCGCCTGCGGTGCCGGATTGGAGCAGTCGCATGGCACCATTTATTGAGGTCAAGGGTGTTCGCAGCTCATGGCTGACATTGGCAACAAAGTTGTCCTTGAGTCGGTTGTTGGCATCCCGCCCATCCATAAGCTGGTTAAATGCCTGCGCCAGATCCCGAACCTCTGGAGCGCCTTGTTCTGTGAGGCGGCGGGAAGATTCCGGTTTCTGGATCATCGAGCGGATACGACGGGTCATCTGAGTGAGAGAAGCGGTTGTTGAGCGAAGCGCCATGTAGGTCATCAGTAATATGCCGAAGGTGACACCGATGCTGATCATAAAGAACCGGCTGAAGGCTTGCTTTGCGGGAGCAGTCGCAAGGGACTTTGGAACCGCGCGTATAAACAGCCAGCCAAGTCGGTGCAGGTGGTTGGTTGCATAGATCAGCGTTTCGCCTGTGTTTGTTTCAACCTCGCCAAAACGGACACCTGAAAGGGCCGCATCTATCAGCAAGTTTTCCCCGGGGTCTGGAAGATCCTCAATGGCTTTACCGTTAGGGGCGCCCTCTATGAACAGGAAGTTATCAGAGTCTACCACCAGGAAAATTGCATCTTCACTGGCACTATCCCGCACGCTTCCGGGAATCAAAAGCGACTGGTGCATTCTTAAAGTGCCACTGAGGAAGCCCAGGAGCTCCCCGTTATCACCTTTAATGGGCGCAATAAATACCATTAAGGGCACACCTGTTGCCCGGCCGATCAGGGGGCGGCTGATAACGGGGCGTTGAGTGTTGATGGCCTCTTGCCAGTGGGGGCGGTCGGCGTAATGGGTGCCCAATCTGCCTGGAGAGAAGATGTTTTCAGCAATCAAGACGGCTTCTGGCGTCAAAACGCTCAGGCTGTGTGGGAACAACTCTTCCAGGTTTTTCTGTTTCTTCAGTAAATTCGTAAGCCTTTCCGGGGAAAACAATTGGCCCTCGGTGCTTAGAATCGATGCAAATTGCGACAGCACATTGGTGCGGAACTCCAGATCCTGGCTAACCAAACTGGAGATGTGAGCTGTTTCGTTCTCCTGTTGCACCAGCAGATTTGTTGAGAAGTCTTCGAGCAGTGCACTGTAGGCGGCATATATGACAGCGCCAACGGTGGTAAGGCAGCCCGTCAGGATGATGATGGCCAGGCGGGTGCCCAGAGATAAATGATTCAATGCATGCTCCTGTCTGGCAATTTGCGTTAAAACTTGCTTTGATTGAACCGTAATTCAAACCGAATTCACAGCGTTTACGCGCGTTAATTAGCAAGAGCCCTTATGCCCGAAAGCCCTTCCTCCGAGGTGCGGAAAAAACTGGAGACTCTTCGTAATCGTTTTCAGGATAAAACGATTGATGAAATCGAAGGTTTGGTTGCCAGCATCTTCAGTGCCTCCCAACGCCCCGAGGCCATTGGCGAGCTGGTGGCTGCCTATCAGTTGTTGCACAGACTTGCAGGATCAGCCGGCACTTTGGGTTTTACACAGCTGGGGGAGCAGGCCAGAAAACTTGAGCTGGCTATCAAGCCTTTGGCAGATCAGGTTACGGAAGGGGCTGAGAGAGAGCATGTCCGGCAGCAGTTAAGGCAGCTGCTGGCAGGCGGTTTTGAAAAGGATCTGGTGGGTCTTGGCAGCCTTTTGGGTGTGGCTGACCCGGTATCAACCGGTTGGCACAAGCCGGTGCCAGTGGAGTCTGATAACCAATTTGTATTGTTGATTCTGGATCCGGATCAACAGCATGGCGATTTGGTATCCCAGGGTTTGGCGCTCTATGGCTATGAGGTTCGTAGCCTCAGTAGCGCTGATCAGTGGCCAGACAGCATGGGTGATGTGGATCTGGTTATGATTCGGGATACCCTGTTGCAAGACGAGGGAGCCAGCTGGCTGTCCAGGCTGCACAAGCTACCGGTGATTTGCTTCAGTGAAGCCCATGACTTTGCCACCCGCTACAGGCTGGCGCGTTTGAATGTCGATGCCTGTGTTGATGCTACTCTGGACATTCCGGCCCTTGCAGATCAGGTAGAGCAGCTTTTGGCAGAAGGTCTGGCAACGCTCAGCGGCAAGGTTATGATTGTAGACGACGATAGAGAGCTGCTTGAACACTATCGCGTTGTACTGACCAGTGGCGGCATGCAAGTGCGCGCGTTTGATGACCCCTCACGGATGTTGTCTGAGTTGGCGGAGTTCCGGCCCGATATACTGCTCATGGATGTGCAGATGGGGCAGTACGAGGGCCCTGTTTTGGCCCGAATGCTCCGGTTTCAGGCTGAGTGGCTAAGCCTGCCCATTATTTTCTTTTCGTCTGAAGCAGATCGTGATCTTCAGCTGGACGTCCTGGCTCGTGGTGGTGATGATTTTGTTACCAAGCCTGTTTCTGATGAGTACTTGCTGCGCACCGTGAGAATACGCTGTTTCCGTGCCCGGCAGCTCGGCAAGCTTGTTTCGCTGGATAGCCTCACGGGCTTGTTGAAACATGCGCTGGCCAAAACAGAGCTTAATCGTGAGCATGCGCGTGCGGCGCGCAGCGGGCATAGTTCAGTTGTCGCCATGCTGGATCTGGATCACTTCAAGAGGGTGAACGATTCATACGGTCATGGTGTTGGCGATATGGTGATCAAGGCTTTATCCAACTTGTTGCGCCACCGCTTACGGGATACGGATATTATCGGTCGCTATGGTGGTGAGGAGTTTGTTGTCGTGTTGCCGGAGTGTTCCTTGGTCAAGGCGGTTGAGGTGCTGGAAGCACTGAACAAGGATTTTGCCCAACTGGCGTTTAAAGGCGGCAGCGAGGAGTTCTCAGTGACTTTCAGTGCTGGCGTTGCCGAACTTAACGCTTATGAGTCTGGTGAGCAGGCTATAGACGCCGCCGACCGGGCTCTTTATGAGCGCAAGCGAGCAGGGCGGAATGGCGTTACCGTGGCTTCAGAAAGCAACTCTTGAATCAAAGGGAAATTGAGATCGTCGCGATGGATGTATTGATACTTGAAGATGATGAACTGGTCGGCGCTCTTCTGGAAACTGTTGTGGCAGGCGCATATCCAGGAGCCGTAGTCCGGGTTCATGCGCTGGTAGCAGAAGCACTTGATAGCTGGCAGAAAAAACCTGCAGATCTGGTTATTACTGATTGGAACCTGCCAGATGGCTCCGGCCTTGAGGTGATTCGTGCCGTTCGAAAACTCAGCGGCCAAGTACCCGTAGTGATGATCAGTGGTCGCGCAGATCGTGATTCCATTCTTGCGGCGGCTCATCTGGGCATTAATGCCTACATCAGTAAGCCGTTTCAGGTAGAAGCACTACACCAAAAGCTCTTGGCATTAGCGCCCCTCTCAAGTGGTCAGGGTGAGAGCGCCAACAGCACCCTGGAAGAGAAAATGGAGGCTGCCTGTAACTCGCCGATACAGTTGCCTGGCCAGATTGACACGGGTGCTATCCTGGCGTTGATCGAGAAGCATGACGAGCTGGGTGCTATCGCGCTCGCAACCGAGTGGAAGGCCGAGCCAGCCTTGAGTGCAAAGATGCTCGACGTGGCGAACAGCGCGTCTTTTCGCCGCTCAGGAACATCAGTAAAGACCGTGCGCGAGGCCGTCAGCACTATCGGTATCGCAATGGCATTGAACCAGGCGCTGGCTTTGTCTCTGGATATTGCAGGGAAACTATCCTGCCCGCGCTTGGCAGAGAGGGCGCTGATAGAGCAGGAGCAAGCGTTGCGGGTTGCCGAGGTGGCCAGCACATTGGCGCGAAAAATTGGCGATAACCCTGCGCCCTATTACACAGCTGGATTGCTGAGCCGTGCAGGGGAGCTGGCAGCTCTGAAAGTGCTGCAAAATCAGTGCGATGATAGTGGAGAGATGCCGGAGATTGAGCTGGTTGATTCTGCCATTGCCTACTGGGCAGAAAAGCTTGGCAATCGAATCAAGGTACAGTGGCGCTTGCCGCTGGATCTCAGGGAGTTGATTGGAGCTGTCTATTTTGTAAGCAGGGGCAATGTCAGTCAATCAAAGCTGGTGATGCGAGCCGCGGCCCTGCTCGCGGCTGGTCAAGCAGATGATCCTGAGTGTCTCACGCTGTTGAGACGACTGGGGATTGAGCACA
This sequence comes from Marinobacter sp. KMM 10035, assembly GCF_046537445.1. NCBI lineage: Bacteria > Pseudomonadati > Pseudomonadota > Gammaproteobacteria > Pseudomonadales > Marinobacteraceae > Marinobacter > Marinobacter sp. KMM 10035. The sequence goes on from NZ_JBBVMG010000001.1 coordinate 844,582, forward strand.
AGGAGGAAAGCCACGATGCCACCTGAGAATCTGAAACGAATCCTGATGGTTGAGGATGAACCGGATATTCGAACGGTTGCGGAGCTGGCTTTGGAGGCTATCGGCGGGTTTGAGCTCACTGCCTGTGAATCCGGGCAACAAGCGCTGGACAAGATCGAGGAGTGCAGGCCCCAGTTGATTGTTCTTGATGTGATGATGCCGGGGATGGATGGCCCGGCAACCTTGAAGGCTATACGCAGCCTGACAGGTTACGCCAACACGCCGGCGGTTTTTATGACGGCCAAGGTTCAGAGTGACGAGGTGCAAGGTTACCTGGAACTGGGTGCAGCCGGTGTTATTCCCAAACCATTCGATCCGCTTACGTTGGCAGATCAGATAAGGGATATCTGGAACGAGGCCCGTGCAATCGGTTAAGCTCGTTCCGGTTTTTTACTGTCGCTACTGCAAAAGGTTGTTATGTCGTCCTCCCGAAACAACGATGAAACCAAAGCCAAGCTCAATCTGGAAACCTCCCGTATCCGCTGGCACGAGCTGCAAACCTACTACGCCCGAGGGCAGGTTGTGCGTGTTGGCAAAGCGCTGGATTTGTTGGATGTGGCCTGTGAACTCACCGCGGATAACCGCGCTCTGTTCGAGCAATGGCTGGCAACAGGCGATGTAGGGGATGTGTCGCCCGATCTGGCTCGTGCCTGGTACGACCGTAATGCAGAGCTCTGGGCTGTGGTTGTGGCACCCTGGGTGCTGGTTCAGGATCGCGCTGAGCCCTCTGACGCTGCAGTGCATTAATGCTTACGGGTGCCCTGCTGATTCTTGCGCCATTGTTTTTTGGCTTTGCCCTGTCCCTCGAAAACCGCCGCCTGATGACCGTTATTCATTACACGGTAGAAGCTCTGGTGTACTTTATTCTGGCGCTGCTGGGGCTGGGGTTGGGTCAGATGGAAGGCCTGGCGAGCCAGCTCGGCGCTATGGCCAGCCAAACGTCCGTTCTGGTGGCCGTTCTGTTTATGGCGAATATGACTGGGCTTTGGCTGTTCCACCGCTGGCGGCCTATGGTGCCAGAGCATCGGGAGGAGCCTGCCGGTAGCGCGGGCTATGTGAGGCTGTTTATGGCCGCTCTCAAGCCATTGATGGCGGTTATGGTGGGGTTGTTGGCAGGCTATTTTCTTTTGCCACCACTGCCGCAAGCGGAGCAACTTGCTACCTGGTCGCTGATGCTCTTGCTGTTTTTAATTGGCCTTCAGCTGCGCAATGCCGGGCTCTCCTTGCGCAAGCTCCTTATGAACACCCAGGGGCTGGGGATCGCCCTGATGCTTGTGGTCAGTTCTCTGCTGGCGGGTGCCGTGTTGATACCCGTATTGGGACTGCCATGGCACGATGTGCTGGCATTGGCCTCGGGGTTTGGCTGGTATTCGCTCTCGGGCATTGTGATTGGTGACGCGCTAGGGCCGGCCTGGGGTGGTGTGGCCTTCATGAACGATGTGCTGCGGGAAATTATTGCCCTGGCGATTATCCCACTGGTGATTGGCAGCCGGCCTGCCATGGCTATTGGCTATGGCGGAGCCACTTCGATGGATTTCACCTTGCCGGTCATCCGCAGCAACGGTGGGCTGAGCTGTGTGCCTGTGGCCATTGCCTCAGGTTTTTTGCTGTCGTTTTTGTCGCCGGTTTTTATGGGTGTTTTTCTGTCTTTTGGCTAGACGGAAAAAAGGTTGTTATGGCTCAGCTGAGAAATTTCCGGACATCAATTTTGTACTGCTCAGGGTCAACGGCGCGCAGTATCCGGTCCTGATTTCCGGCTTTCGACAGGTCGATGGTGGTTACCGTAATCGGCATCCGGAACTTGGTGTGGTACATCACCCGGACCACCGGCAATCGTTGATCTTGTTCATTGATTTCGACCACAACGCCGAGCCGACCGCTGTCCAGCAGAACAAGGGATCCTACCGGGTACAAGCCAAGGCAGCGGATGAATTGTTTCACCAAGGTAGGGTCAAGATGGCTCCCGCTCCATTCCAGGAGCTTCTTCAGGCCCTGAGAGGGTGTCATTCCCTTGTGGTACACGCGGTCGGCTGTAATGGCATCATACACGTCTGCAATGGCGACCATGCGGCCGTAAACGGAAATCTCGTCGCCCTTCAGGCCTTCCGGATAACCGGAGCCGTCCATGCGCTCGTGGTGCTGGGCTGCAGTGATTACCGTGAGTTGGCCGATTCCTTCCGTTGCCGACAAAATGTCACGGGAGTGCCGCGCATGAAGCTTCATGATCTCAAATTCTTGCGGCGAGAGCCGGCCCGGCTTGTGGAGTACTTCATCGGGAGTGAGGACTTTGCCAAGATCGTGGAGCAGGGCGCCCATAACAATCTGATGCATCACATCGGCGGAGAGCTTTCGATATTGTCCGAATATGGTCATGAGTACGCTCAGATTAACTGAGTGCTCAAGCAGGTAGTTGTCTTTTTCGCGAATACGCCCCAGGCAGCCCAGTGCGTTTGCGTTTCGGGTTACAGAGTTTTGAAGTTCGCCAGCAAGCTTGTGGATTGGAGCGACATCGACAGGCGTGCCCAATTTTGCGTTTTTCATGAAGCTGTCGACCAACCCTTGGGCTTCAGTGTGAACGCCCAGAGCGTGTACCATTTCCTCAGAAAGCGGCACCCTGGGCTTTATGCCCGGTTTCTGCTCACCTGCCTTTTGCAGTGCTGCTTCATTGCGTGAATCTACTTCTGTCGCGGTTTCCGAGTCCTGGCTGTCCTTACCTTTTTGCACGTCGATATAAACAAACTGCACGCCCATCTTGCGGATTTTTTCGATGGTTTCATCGCGCTTGATAACACCCCGCCTGCGTTGCGTGTTGTGGGGAATCCAATCGTTGTTCAGGTCGGTAATGTACATGCCGACCTTCAACGCGGAGACGGGGATGCGCTTTATCATGGCTTCGGGAAAAACGTTCTCAGGCTGTTCTGGTAAGTCTGGATAATCACGTCGTCCAAAGGAAGGTCTTTCACTTCTGCTATTTTCTCAGCAACGAACGGCAGATAGTAAGGTGCATTCTCACGGCCACGGTAGGGCACCGGCGTGAGGAACGGCGCATCGGTTTCCAGCAGTATCTGGCTGATGGGCGTCATACGAACTATGTCCCGCACGTTTTCTGCCTTGTTGAATGTGGTGATTCCATTAAAGCCCAGATTCCAGCCCTGATCCAGCGCGTAGCGAGCAAGACCAGGGCCGGATGTGAAGCTGTGAATCACGCCTCGGCGCTTAAGGGTGTGCTCAAACTCTTTGAGTATAGTGATTGTATCTTCGTCTGCATCACGGCTATGGATAACCACCGGGCGGTCGCTGTCACAGGCAATCTGAAGCTGGCGCCGGAACACATCGCGCTGGATGCTGCGGTCTGCATTGTCATAAAAATAATCCAGCCCAATCTCGCCAACCGCAACAATCTTGTCGTCCTGGGCGTGGGTGCGGATTTCTTTTTCTACTGCATCGTCGTAGCTTTCCGCTTCATGGGGGTGGATGCCCTGTGTGCCATAAAGCCACGGCGCTATGGTGCTGAGCTCACGTACTGTCGACAGGTTACCCGGTGCCACAGCAATGGTAATCACCTTCTCGATGTTCACCCGGCGTGTTTCTTCCAGAATTTCCTCCAGGGGGCGATCCTTGAGGTAATCAAGATGACAGTGGGTTTCAATAATCGGATGGTCGAATACGGGAATCTCGCGACGTTTCTTACTCATGGGCTGATGCTAGGCTCCAATACAGGCAGTGGGTTCAACTGCTATTCTGGTGTTCGAAGCGTTCAAGTTTATCAGCTGCCCGTATATTGGCCTACATCGGCTCGTAGGGGCTTTCCTTGATGGATCTTATTGCTCGGGTTTGAAACAGGTGGAGATGCAGATGCACGTTGTTGTGATTGGTGGTGGCGTTGTGGGTGTAACCACAGCCTGGGAGCTTTGCCGTCGCGGACATCAGGTGACGGTACTTGAACGCCATGGCGTGGCTGGGGATGAGACCAGTAAGGGCAATGCGGCCCAGCGTTCTTATGGCGTGGTGTATCCCTGGGCCGACCCCAGCATGGTGTTCAAGGCGCTGCCCTGGCTTGTGAAGCAGGACGGCCCACTGAAGCTTAAGGTGCCACCGTCCTTAGCGGCTATACAGTTCATGTTTACAACGTTGCGCTACGCCTGGTCGCCCGGGCTGTTTGGTTTGAACAAGCGCGCCATGATGCGCCTTGGTGCTCACTCCCGTGAGCGATATCAGAAACTGGAAGATGAGCTGAACCTGAAGTTCGATGGTGCGCATAAGGGTTTGCTGCATCTGGCCAGTACTCCGGAGGATCTGGAAGTGCACCGCGGCACACATCGAATTCTGAATGAAATGGGCGTAGCGTCCCGTTTGCTGACACCGGAGCAGGTCTATGAAGCGGAGCCGGGAATGGCGAGAACCGGGCCATTGTATGGCGCGCTCAGCTACGACACCGATGGAACGGGCGATTGCCACTTGTTTACCAGGGCGCTTGCCAAGGCCTGTGAAGAAAAAGGCGTCAAGTTTCGCTACAACGTTCAGGTGGAGCAGCTAACCGCGAGCAGCCAGAATGTTGAAATGGTGGTTCTTCGTAACGAGCGTGGACAGACAGAGGCTTTGGCTGCGGATGCCTTCGTAATCAGCGCGGGTTGCTGGTCCCCTGAGCTGGTGCGACCTTTGGGCATGAAGCTGCCTATATACCCAATCAAAGGCTACAGCATTACGGTGCCCTTGAAAGACCCGGCCAAAGCGCCTGCTTCCACCATTCATGACGACAACTACAAAGTTGTCTCTACCCGCTTGGGCGATCGATTACGTGCAACGGGCTTCGTGGAACTGGCGGGCTTCAATCGCGACATCCCGGAAGCGCGAATAGCGACCATTCGAAAATCGGTTGAGTCCCGTTATCCCGGTTGTGCAGATCTGGACCTTGCAGAAACCTGGACAGGATTTCGCCCTATGACGCCCGATGGCCCAGCCATTATTGGTCGCGGCCCGCGCCGAAACCTGTACTTGAATACCGGGCACGGTACCTTCGGGTGGACGTTGGCAGCGGCCAGTGCGGATGTGATTGCACAGGTGATTGACGGCGAAGAACCGGCGGTTTGCCTGGATGCGTTCCGCCCGGGGCGTTATCAGGAGTGACTGCTCGACCGGCCACCGAGAGCTTTTTTTCTCGGTGGCAAACCCTCAATGATTGGTTGATAAAGCACCGCACCATTTGGCAGCCAGCCCCGTTTACGGAACTACAGCCGGCCTGGGTTGAAGAATATCCCGGGTTGGCTCAGATGATGGCTGGGTTCACCGATGACGAGTGCGCTGAGTTGGCTGAGGCACCTGAAAGGCTGGCAAAGATCGCTTCCCGGCATGTATCGGATCTGGCTCTGTATGGTCATCTGACAGATTTTCCAGACTTGGCGCCCGATCATTCGGATATTTTGGCGGCAACGCTGCCCGAAATCAGAGCAACCGATATGCCTGGGCGCAAACGGGAGCAGGCGGGTGCATTTGCCGCCGCGCTAAAGCCTCTGCAGCAACCGATTCTGGATTGGTGCTGTGGTAAGGGGCATCTTGCCCGAACCCTGGCTGCACAGAGCCAAGACGACGTTGCAGGCTTTGAATGGAACCCGAAGCTGGTAGCTGATGGTAACCGGCTCGCCAGACGTTTCGCAGATCCCGTTCAAATAGCCTGCCAGGATGTCATGGCGAAGGATGTGCCCGTTCCAACGAACGCTCACGGGGTCGCACTCCATGCCTGTGGTGACTTGCACCGGCAATTGCTGAAGGAGGGCGTTGCAGGTTCGCTTCCACGACTAAGTGTGTCACCTTGTTGCTATCACAAAACCGTTGAGGGCATTTACAGCGCTCTTTCAGAAGGCTCGGCTACCCATGAGCCAAAGCTTTTGCTGGATCGCAGTGACCTGCGCCTGGCAGTAAGAGAAACGGTAACAGCACCGGCCGGAGTCAGGGCACAAACGAAAACGTTAAGTCAGTGGCGCTTGGGCTTTGACGGGCTACAACGGACCCTGCGCGAGGTGAATCAGTATCTTTCCGCGCCTTCATACCCACCCAGGCTCATTAAAAATGGGTTCCCTGAGTTTTGCCATTGGGCTGCCAGTAAAAAACAGCTTTGTTTGCCAAAAGACACGGATTTCGAGTTCTGGCTTTCCTATGGCGTGCAACGCCACCGGGACGTTCATCGCTATGAGCTTATCCGACATCTTTTTCGCCGGCCTTTGGAGGTATGGATGGTTCTGGATTATGCGGTTTTTCTGGAGGAGCAGGGCTATCAGGTGCGGCTCGGTCATTTTTGTGAGCGATCTCTGACACCCAGAAATCTGCTGCTGGATGCCGTTAAAAAAAAGGCGCCCTAGGGCGCCTTTGCTGTCTTCACTTGCCTGTGTTCAGATTAGTGCCGAATTAACGACGAACCTGAATGCGCGCTTCAACCCGGCGGTTTTCCGCACGGCCTGCAGCGGTGGCGTTTGTGGCAACAGGTTCTTCTTCACCATAGCCCTTCGCACTCACTTTGGCCGGGTCAACTCCCAGAGGGCCAGTCAAGCGGCCTGCAACGGCTTCAGCGCGGCGCTGTGACAGGAACTGGTTGTAGCTTGCCTTACCGGTGTTATCGGAGTGGCCAGCGATTTCCACGAGAGTTTCCGGATTTTCCTTCAGGAAGTTTGCAACACGACGAATCTCATCATCGTAGGCATTGCCGATCACAGAACTGTTGGTCGGGAACTGAACCTCAATGGTAAAGGTCTCGATAGTTTCGGTTACGCCTTCACACCCGGTTGCGTCCACTGTAGCGCCGGCAGACGTGTTGGGGCAGAGATCCTGGCTGTCGACCACACCGTCGTTATCGCTATCCAGTTCGCAACCGCGGCTGTCTACCATGGCACCGCGTGGGGTGTCAGGGCAGGCATCCCGTGCGTCTGCTACGCCGTCGCCATCTGCATCCGGTTCACAGCCAGTGCTGTCAACGGTTGCACCCGCTGGCGTGTTGGGGCATTGATCACGGGAATCGGGTACGCCGTCACCGTCTGAATCAGTTGTACGCTGGGGCGCGGGAGCAGGCGTGCTACCAGTAGTGCGGTTAAACGCAAAGCTGACACCGAGAGAAACCTGGGTATCAAACGTGCTTTCGTCGATGCCGTGGAATTCACGCAGATCACCACGCACAGATATGGAATCTGATACGTTATAACGGAAACCAGTGCCCACGTTTACGCGGGTCTCATCATGGTCGGTGCCCGTTGTGCGATAGCTGATGGTATCACCCTTGCCAAACTCGGCGTGTCCGGCGCCCAGAGAAACGTACGGGTTCCAGGCTTCATTTTGAGGTGCGAAATAGTAGATGCCGTCGATGCGAAGCTCTTCAAAATCAGAGGAGCCGTCGACATATTTTCGGTCAGCATCCGCGCGCGAATAGATTGCTTCAACGGCCCAGTTCGGTCTGAACCGGTATTCCAGTCCCGCGCCAAATGTACCTGTCTCGCTCAGATCACGGTCATCGTCAAAAAGTTGAAAGGCGGCAAACGGGTTGATGTAAACCGTCTCTGTGCGCTCAGCCAAGGCTGGGGCGGCAAAACTACTGGCGATGGCCGCCATTGCTATCGGGCGCATGATGTTCATGCAGAACCTCCTGTTCGATTGTTATTAAACATGCTGAGTAATCAAGATGCTCACTTATCGAAACAATTTAGGCTAAAGAATTAGAAAAAACAAAGAATTGATGATTAAGATTACATTAGAAAACCCACGCGGGAATGTTTCGATGCACCGTGCTGTGCAGTCTTTCACGCGGGTGGAGCACTAAAGTAAAGATGCGCGCTTTTTTTACTGAAGTTCATCTTTTCACCGTCGCTAAAATGAACCTCAAAAGAACTTTCGTCTTCAGCAACGACGGTGCCTGTGCCGAAAATAGTATGAGTGAGACGCGACAGGTGCCATAGGGGAGCGTTGCTGACAGTGTTTGTATTCCCTTCGCCTTCAAGGGCGATGCCTTCCTGCAGCGCATAGCGCGAGCTGACTGGCGTAAGTGTCGTTTGCAGTGTCAGTGAGCGATCGGTATCTGGCGTCCGCTCATCCAGCCAGCCTCCGAACTCCCTCGCCAGATCAAAACAGAACTCTTCTACAAACCGACTGGGCCCTTGATCGCCATCCAGATGGGGCTGCTTGCTTACTGGCCGGGTGATCAGATGCAATGATTGCCGGGTGCGAGTCATGGCGACATACAGCAGGCGTCGCTCGCTTTCGAGAATGGACCTTGCGTCGTCCTGAGGGCGTGGGCTGTGTGGCAGGTACTTCTCCTGCAGCCCGGGTATGATCACCCTTTGCCATTCCAGCCCTTTGGTGCGATGGATGGTGGAGAGTAAAACACCCCCGCCGGCCTGCTTCTCGCTGGCCTGTTGGCGCAGTGCTTTGAGGTGTGCAAGAGCACCTTTTGCGTCTTCACCCAGGCCTTTCAGATACTCGCGGAAGCCGTGAATGGTATCAATGCGTTCCTCTGCGCTGTCATGGGTCAGCGCCAGGCTTCGAACGCCCTCATACAGATCTGTGTGCTCCGCATAAACGGTAATCAACCCCGCTGCCGGGCCTGCATAGCCACGCAATTGCGCCAGAACCTCACCCAGCTTTCGTAGTTTGCGTGCTGCCATGGGCGCCAGCGCGCCAAAATCCAGCGCCAGCAAGCGCTCGTGCCAGCCTCCGGCGAAGCCCGCGAGAAAGCGCGCTAACTGCTCCAGTTCCGGTTCTTTAAGACCAACATGGGGGAAGCGCAGAAGCAGGCGAGCCAGCTCCAGCCGGTCTTCTTCCGGTAGCTTTTCCAGTGTGCCGGAAACCACTTTCAGCAATGCTGTGATGGCCTGAACTTCACGGCTGAACAGCGCCCCTTTGCCCGCATCAATGCGATAGGGAATCTGCTTTGCCAGCAACTTGAGCTCAATAGGCACGCTCTGACTCCAGACCCGGAACAGAATCGCAGTATCGGCCAGTGCGCTCTCTGCTTCTTCGCCAAGTATCTGCAGTACGGCATCCGCGTCATTCTCCACCCGGTGCAGGGCAATTTCCGTAGCTGGCGTGGAAGGGTGGGAATGGCACAGTACATCCTTGCGCCCGGTGTTGTGGCAAATCAGATGGTTGGCCAGCAGAGCCACGCGATGGCCGTAGCGGAAGGTGTAGCTGAGGGTTTGTTCCAGAGGGCTCTCAAACTCGTCGCTGAAGCGCTTGAGAATGAATTCCGGCTTGGCACCGCGGAATTCGTAAATAGTCTGGTCCGGATCTCCCACCACGGTTACCCGGGCCCGATCACCTGCCACATAACGCAGCAGCAGGTGCTGAATTTCGTTGGTGTCCTGATACTCGTCCACCAGAATCAGATCCATCTTGTTGCCTACCAGTCGCTGTAAAGGCGGATTCTGGTGTATGGCCATCACTGGTTCGTACAGCATATCCGCAAAACTGATCCGGCTTTGCCCTTTGCGCCATTGTTCGAAGCTGTGGAACAGATCAATCAGGTATCGGTGTTTTTCTGAGTAGCCCAGCTCTTCAAACACTATTTCGGCGGGCGACAGTGTGGTTTTCACCATGTCGATAAACCCGGTGGCTGTCTCTACAAAATCTTTCTTGTTGCGCCTTATTTCATCCGCCAAATCTTCCGGCGCCAGCCTCCGTATTAAAAGCCAGGCCTGAAAGCTGATTTCCTGCTCGGTAAGTATTTTTTCAGAGAATCCCGGCAGGTAACCGTCCTGAACAAACCGCTTATACAGTCGCAGCCCCATGGCGTGATAAGTTCGTATTTCAGGCAGTACTAACCCACTTTGGTGACACACCTCTTGAAGCTTGCGCTCAAAATCCACCCGAGCGCTGCGGTTAAACATCAACACCAACATGCGCGCAGGGTCGTGCCCTTGCTGCAGCAAGTAGCGAATGCGCCAGGCCAGCGTGGAGGTTTTTCCACTGCCGGCGACAGCTGTGATTACCGAGTGCTCGTAGCCGGCGGTAATAATCGCCCGTTGTTCGTCGGTGAGAAAATCAGGCAGATCAAGGGCGGGGGATTCAAGGGTCTTTGTTGGCATAGGTGCTATTGTACTGGCCAACTGGTAGCGCGGGTACCTGTGCCGTTAACATGGCTGATCAACTCAGCGAATCCACCTCATTAGTTGGAGGGCAGCGAGGCAGACCCTTCTCCAAAATCGTGCGGAGCCATGGATGGCGGAGCCGAGCGTACATGGATGTATTCACAGCGTATTTTGGAGAAGGGTCTGCCTCGCTGCTAACCCCCAAAGTTAGAGAGAGTAGATATGCAAACTGAAAAATCGATAAACGTACTCGGTGAAAAGCTCGAAACCTGCAGCACTGATCCGGAAACCGGTTTTTACCGGGATGGCTGCTGCAATACAGGGCCGGATGATCACGGATCGCATACTGTATGTGTTGTGATGACCGCCGAGTTTTTGGAGTTCTCCAAGGCTCGCGGGAACGATTTGAGTACGCCGGTTCCTGCGTTCGGGTTCCCCGGCTTGAAAGCCGGAGACGGCTGGTGCCTGTGTGCGGCTCGCTGGCATGAAGCTTTTGAGGCGGGCAAGGCCCCTCGGGTGCGGTTGCGTGCAACGCATCAGGCGGCGTTAGCACACTGTGATCTTGGTGATCTGAAGTCTCATGGAATAGACCTCAGTTAATGAGTCCGGAAACGAAAACCTTTTCGCCAGACCTGGACGCATGGCGTTCTCTTCAAGCCGAACTTGCGGCTGCAGGGCAGCGGCGGCTGGTGTTGGTGGAAGGCGCCCGCGATCTTGCCATGCAGTGGTTGCAGGCATTGTTGCCTGCTTTGGAGCTGGAAGGCGGGCTTTGGGTTGGCGAGGCTGGTGATGTCCCGGACGACCGCCTGACCAGCATTCAGTCTGCCAAAGTACGCCAGTGGCTGGGTCGGGAAACGTCGGTCATTGTTTGGGATGGCTGGCGGGGCAATCCGCCGGATGGGTTTGCGGCGCTCTCGGGCACGCTGAAGGCGGGTGGTTTTTTGTTCTGGCTAATGCCTTCGCTGGAGGAGTGGGGGCAATTTGCTGATCCGGATTATTCCCGAACGGGTCTGGATCACGATCAGTCGCATCCTTTCGCTGAGCGGCTGGCGGGCATTCTGGCTGCAGATTCGTCGGTGATCCGGGTGCAGCTCGGTTCGCCGCTGGCATTGGTCCTGCCGGAGCTGCTCAGCGCAACCTCTGAATTTACTGTTACCACAACACCGGATCAGCAAGCGTTGATCGGTAAGCTGGTAGCCTTCGGGCTTGGGCGCAGGCGGCGACCAATAGTGGTGACAGCCGATCGGGGGCGAGGCAAATCTGCTGCCTTGGGAATGGCTGCGGCACAACTGCTGCAACAGGGGCGTCGGAACATTCTGGTAACTGCCCCTTCGAGAGATAATGTAAATACACTGTTTGAGCACGCTCGGGAAACCCTGGGCGCAGACGTGCTGGAAGCGGGTAACGATCTGATTGAAACCGTGACCGGCGCCCAGCTACGGTTTTTGCCGATCCGGGATTTGCTGCGGGAAAAGCCGGAGGCTGAGGTGGTTATGGTGGATGAAGCCGCCGCAATCCCCGTGCCCTTGTTAAAGCGTGTTCTTCTGGGTTGGCCGCGGGTGGCCTTTGCCTCCACCGTGCATGGCTACGAAGGCGCTGGGCGGGGATTTGCTATCCGCTTTCGCCTGATTCTTGATGAGAAGACGCCTCAGTGGCAGTCACAAGCGCTTTCTGAGCCGGTGCGCTGGGCAGATGGTGATCCATTGGAAACTCTTGTATCTGATCTTTTCTTGTTGGGCGCTGAGTACCAGCCGGTTGGGCTGCCAGACATAGCAGCGAGCGAAGTTGTGATTGAGCCCTGGCAACCAGCCCGGGCTTCAGAGGCCGAGCTGGCGGAGGCATTTGGCTTGCTGGTGGACGCCCATTACCGCACAACGCCCGCAGACCTTCGGCAGTGGTTGGATGATCCTGCAGCCAGAAGTTGGCGAGCTACCGTGAACGGTAAGACACTGGGCGTGCTTTGGGGTGCTGTGGAAGGTGGTTTAAGTGATGAACTGGCAGAGTTGGTCGCCAGCGGCAAGCGCAGGGTGCGAGGGCATCTTCTGCCCCAATCTCTGGCCAGCCACAGTGGGTTCCCTGAAGCCGCCAGCCAGCGAGGTTTGCGGATTATCCGCATAGCGGTATCTGCTCAGGCCCGGCGCTTAGGGCTTGGAAACCGGCTGGTTGCTGAAGCGGCCAAGAGTGCAGAACTGGAAGGTCTGGATTTTACGGGCACCAGTTTTGGTGGTAATTCCGATCTTTACACCTTTTGGGCTTCCTGCGGGCTGGAGTTTGTGCGCCTTGGGCTCCAGCAGGAGGCGACCAGCGGAGAGTATCCGGTGCAAATGCTTCAGGCTCACAGCGCAGGAGCTGTCACTTTGGTTTCGCAGGTGAGGGCTCGGCTGGCGCGACACTGGCTGACACTTGTGCCACTAAGCTGGAAAGATTTGGAGCCGGAGCTGCTGCTCGATGTAACGGCCGGCTTGCCATCAGAGTGCAGGCCAGATGCAGCAGATATACGGGACCTGCAAAATTTTTCTGAGGGTCACCGGGGCTTCCGGCTGATGCTTCCGGTATTGCGGGAATTGAGCATGGTTTCCGGTGTTTCAAGCAGGCTTCGAAGGCATGATGAGGCGAATTTGTGGTGTCGGGCAGTGCTTCAAGGCCTGGATTGGCCGGAGCTCCAACGTGAAGGGTTATGTTCGGGGCAGCGTGACGGTGAAGATCGTTTGCGTCAGGTTACCCGTGAACTTCTGCAGAAGGGGCCAGAGTTGTGACCCGCTCGATTTAATTGTCAGGGCCACCTGCGCAAAATAGGCCACACTTTCCTGATAGAGACTGCTCGTTATGGCCAAGGGAATCGGCTTCTCCCACCGCTCGCTCCTCCTATCTGTTCTTTTACTGGCGGCAGGCCTTCTGTCTGTGACGGGATGTGCTTCCCGAGAAACGCCTGCAAATCTGGATCAACAGGCGGAAAATGCTTTGGGGTCGGATCTTTATCAAGCAGCAGCGGAAGCAGATTTCGATGCAGTCAAAAAGCTGAAGGAGTCGGGTGCGCCGCTGAATACCTTGACCGGAAACGGCACACCGCTAATGGCGGCTGTGCGAGGGAAGGCGGATCGTGTTGTATGGTACCTGCTAAGCCAGGGCGCGAATCCCGATCTTGCCGAGAGCGATCAGGTTACGCCGTTAATGGTTGCTGCGGAACAAGGTGATCGCCGGCTTACGCGCTTGCTGCTGTCTGGTGGTGCAAAGGTCAACGCGACCGACATGAAGGGCTTTACACCGGTTATACGCGCTGCGGAGACGGGGCAGCTCTCGGTCGTGAAAATTCTGCTGACAGCTGGCGCAAACGTTAATGTCAGTCAGGATGGTGAATCACTGCTGATGAAGGTGGTTGCAACTGGCGACCTGCTGACCGCAGAAATGCTTCTTGCTGCAGGTGCTGATGTAAACTTTCGGGCAGAGAACGGCGAAACAGCGCTCGATGTGGCTCGCACAAATAACCACCAGGACCTGGAAATGTTGCTGGTACAGGCCGGCGCTAACTTATAAAGACTTCAGCAATGCCAAGGATCATTCCAGGTGCATGGGGTCGGTCTGATCATCCCATACGGGCAGGAAGTGCGCATCAATAACCGCATCGGGCACGTCACGGATGCGGGAGAATGACCATTGCGGGCTTTGGTCCCGATCAATCAGCCGGGCCCGAATACCTTCTGCCAGATCGGGCCTGCGCACGCACTCCCAAGCCATGGCCAGTTCCATCCGGAATACATCTTTCAATGACATCTGCTGAGCTTTTTGAAGCTGGTTCCAGATTAGCCAAGCCGAAACCGGGCAACCGCCTTTGAGAGTTTTGACGCTGGCTTGCCACCATTCAGAATCGTTACGGGCAGCCAGCAGTTGATCTACTATCTCGGGCAAACTGGAGCCCGCGCACAGCCTCGCAATATCACGTTCGTGCAACTCCAGTTGGCTGGCGGTCAGCGCCGGGTAATCCTGAGTTTCAGCCTGGCTTAACAAGCGAAACAGGCGGCTGTCATCGGCAGCTCTGTTGCCACTCCAGCGCTCCGCCTGCAAGCTTGATAGCAATCCCTGATGATTGGAGTCTGGTAATGCCATGTCTGCCAGCCCAACGCGCAGGGCGTCGCTCACATTCAGGTGGGCACCGGTCAGGCCCATAAATAACCCGAGACGGCCGGGCAAGCGATTGAGAAACCAGCTGGCACCCACGCCCGGAAACAGCCCAATAGACATGGCCGGCGTGGCGAGTGCAGCGTCTGGTGTAAGCAATCGGTACCGGCAAGCAGAATACAGGCCGAGCCCACTGCCCATAATGAGCCCATGCCCGAGCGCAACGACCGGCTTGGGGAATCTGCGCAAAGCATAAATCAGTTCGTATTCGTGCCTCACTATGCTGAAAGCAGCTTCGTTGTTTTTTGATTCCGTTATCGATTGATAAAGCCCGCGCAGGTCGCTGCCAGAGCAGAATCCGGTTTTGTCAGAGCCGCGTATCAATACAACACAGATGCGTTCATCATCAGCCCAGCGCGCAAGGCAATCCCTTAGTTGGGCGATCATTGCCTCGGATAAAGCATTCAGCGTTGTAGGGGAATTCAGGGTCAGTGAGCCGATAAGGCCCTCACGACAGGGAAGCTCTTGAACCTCTACAGACATTAGTGGTGTCTCCGGGCGGTAAAACGCATTCTGGTGCGGTTTTTTGTTTGCATGGCGCCTGTAACTGGATAAACGTCAAGGAAGGCGATTCTTGAAGGTATCGCATTGATCTATGGCATTTGCGCCATGTTACGTCTGTGCTATAACTTCTGGCCAGTTCTCCATTAGGTTTAGAATACCTAGAAGCAATACTTAAAACGATGATGAGAGGTTAACCATAATGAAACTTAAACACTATGCAGTTGCAGGTCTTTTCGCCCTGAGTGCTGCCGTTCCTGCAGTATCTTCCGCGGCCGGTGATGTGGCGGCAGGTAAGGCAAAAGCAGCAGTTTGTGCAGCTTGTCATGGCCAGAACGGAATCGCCCAGATTCCAATGTATCCGAACCTGGCGGGCCAGCACGAGCAGTATCTGGTCTCGTCGCTGAAAGCATACAAGGATAAGCAGCGCAACGGCGGAATGGCAGCCATCATGCAAGGCCAGGCAGCTGCCCTCAGTGACGCAGATATTGCTAACCTGGCAGCGTACTATGCAAGCCTGCCCGCTGGCGGCAAGTAAGCGTTATGATGTCAATACAGCAGTTCAGGCTGCTGTATTGACGATTCGGTAGCTTGGCCGATAAGCCGAAGACCCGGGCAGCTTCATGCGGTTATTCGCAACAAACTGTTCCAGCATAGCTTCAAGAGGCTCGATCAAAGACGGATCCCCAGTGATCTCAAAAGGCCCCTTCTCCTGCACCTTTCGTATACCCCCATCCTTTACGTTTCCGGCCACTATGCCACTGAATGCCTTTCTCAGATTGGCAGCGATCAGATGCACTGGCTGATCACGGTGTAGTTCCAAGGCCAGCATGTTTTCGTGATCTGGCTCGAATGGCAGCTGGAATACCGGATCGATCTTCAGCATCCAGTTGAAATAATATGCATCCTGCATGGCACGACGGAAGGTTTCGACGTCTTTTAGGCCCTTTTTCATGGTTTGCGCCACCCGCACGGGGTCATCGATAATAATTTCGTACTTGCTGGCGGCTTCATCCCCGAGCGCGGTGCGGATGAACTTGTCGATCATCTCGAAGTACTCAGCATTTTCCTTTCTGCCAGTAAAAATCACCGGGAAGGGCAGGTCAGCATTGTCCGGGTGCAGAAGGATACCCAGCAGGTAGAGAATTTCTTCAGCGGTACCAACACCCCCGGGGAAAACAATAACGCCATGCCCGCAGCGCACAAAAGCTTCCAGGCGCTTTTCGATATCCGGCATGATAATCAGTTCATTCACGATGGGGTTGGGCGCTTCTGCACCAATAATGCCTGGTTCGGTAATGCCAATATAACGACCGTTTTTAACCCGCTGTTTTGCGTGGCCAATGGTGGCCCCTTTCATGGGGCCCTTCATGGCACCCGGGCCGCATCCGGTGCATATGCTAAGCTCTCTCAGGCCAAGCTGGTGGCCCACTTCCTTGCTGTACTGGTATTCCTCATGGCTGATGGAGTGCCCGCCCCAGCATACAACCAGATCGGGCTGGCGGCCGGTTTGCAGAGCCCGGGCATTCCGCAATATATGAAAAACCATGTTGGTCAGGTCTTCAGGCCCATTACCTTTCAGAATCCCCGCAAACTTGGGTGTGGAATGGGTGTAAACAATATCTCGCAGAACCGAGAACAGGTGCTCCCGAATGGCCAGAAGCATTTCGTCATCCACAAACGCGTGCGCTGGGGCATTAATCAGCTCCAGCTTAAGGCCCCGGGGCTGTGGAATCAGTCGTATATCAAAATCCGCATAGGTCTCCATCAAGTCCAGACAGTCATCTGTAACCGCGCCCGTATTCAGCACGGCCAGAGCGCATTGTCTGAACAGCTGGTAAAGGCCGCCCACGCTTTTGTCTTTGAGCAGATTGACTTCGTGATTGGACAGTATTTCCAAGCTGCCCTCTGGGGATACGAGAGCATTGATGGTGGGTGCGGTCATGAATGGAAAAGCTCCTGAGTGTTGCGGTAATACCCGATTTTGAGGCATAACGCCAAAGCGTTACACTATGCGCTCTCCTGATCATACACCATTCGACAAAACGCCCATTTATGAAACTTCTTATCCGTCCTGCCTCTGAGATTGCTATCAAGAGCAAGCCTGTTCGTCGTCGCCAGATGCGTCAGCTGCGCCAGAACATCCGTAGAATTCTGACCCGGCTTGATGAGAGTATTTTAGTTGAAGGCAGCTGGGACCGAGTGGATGTTGATGTGCCCGATGGCCGAGGTCTGGAGGGTGTGGCTGTGGATGAGCTCATGCGCATCCCTGGTATTTCCACCATTCAGGAAATAGCCGCCTTCCCGCTTGTCAGCCTTGAGGACATTGCCGAAAAAGCAGTGGCAGCTTTTGCTGGCCGCCTCGACGGAAAAACGTTTGCGGTACGGGCGCGCCGCCATGGAAAGCATGATTTCCGCTCAATGGATCTCCAGCGCTTTGTGGGCAGCGAGCTGTATCTTTCTGCTTCCGGTGCCAGTGTGGATTTGCGTTCACCCGAGGTGGAGGTGCGCATCGAGGTGCGGGATGACGAATTCCACATTGCCAATCGCAAGCACCGTGGCCTGGGGGGGTATCCGCTGGGCAGTGTCGAGAATGTGTTGACGCTGGTCTCGGGCGGTTACGATTCATCGGTCGCCGCGTACCTGATGTTGCGCAGGGGTATGCGTAGTCACTTTTTGTTTTTCAATCTTGGTGGCATAGCTCACGAAGTGGGTGTGCGCCAAGTGGTTCACTATGTGTGGAGCCGTTACGGAGCTTCCCATGGGGCCAAGTTTATCTCCGTGCCTTTTGATGGCGTGGTGGAAGAAATCATGAAGTCGGTTAGTCACCGGCATTGGGGCGTGGTGCTCAAGCGGCAAATGTTGAAGGCCGCGAGTGAGCTTGCGCGCAGCAATAACGCCGCTGGGCTGGTGACGGGCGATGCGGTAGCCCAGGTATCGAGCCAGACTTTGACCAACCTGAATGTTGTTGACCGGGCCAGCGACGAAGTGGTTTTGCGTCCATTGATTGCGATGGACAAGGAAGCCATCATAAAGCTCGCGCGGGAAATTGGCACTGAGGCCTACGCGCGCAACATGCCTGAGTATTGTGGTGTTATCTCCCAGAAGCCGACTACCCGGGCCCGCTTGTACCGGGTCGAGGCCGATGAGGCCGAGATGGATCCGCTGGTTCTGGCGCAAGCTATTGAAGCCCGTGAAGAAACACTGGTAAGTGATTTGCTGGATACCACCACCACACCCGAAGATGTGGAGCTGGTAAAGACGCCCGCAGTAAGCGACGTGATAATTGATGTGCGCCATCCGTCTGAGGGGGAGCAGTCTCCTTTAATGCTCACCGGCAACGAGATTATGAAGATCCCGTTTTACGAGTTGAACCGCAGGATCCCTGAGCTTCCCATTAACCGCCAGTACCTGCTTTATTGTGACCGCGGCGCAATGAGCCGGATGCATGCGGTGCACCTGAAAGCAGAAGGGCACGAAAACGTTAAAGTTTACGCGCCCGCCTCATAGAGTTTCAGCAGCCCATACCTTTGAAGAACTGTTGTACGTTCTCGCTCAGGCTATCCAGATCATAGCCGCCTTCCTGCACGACCAGTGTAGGGAGGCCGAGCTGGTTCATATGTGTGCCGAGCCTGCAAAACCCTTCCGACGTTACTGACACTTTGGCCTGCGGATCATCTTTATAGATGTCAAAGCCGAGCGTCAGAATCAGTGCGTCTGGCTGGAACAGCTTGATAGCCGCCGCAGCCTCCTCGACTTTTACGAAAAAATCTTCCTCTGATGAACCGTGGGGCATGGGCAGGTTGATATTGTAACCGTAACCCTCGCCTTCGCCACGCTCATTCTCGAAACCAGATACCACCGGGTAAAAGTTAGTTGGGTCGCCGTGAATGGAGATGTAGAGCACATCATTGCGCTCGTAAAAGATTTCCTGAATGCCCTGGCCGTGGTGCATGTCGGGATCCAGAATAACCAGGCGAGGGAACCGGGATTTCATGTGCTCAGCGGCAATGGCGGCATTATTGAGGTAGCAGAAACCACCCGCGGAATCCTTGCGGGCATGGTGCCCGGGCGGGCGGCACACGGCGTAAGAGGTGCGATCCCCCGCCATCAGCGCGTCGGCTGCGGCCAGAGCAGTCTGAGCCGACCAGTAGGCCGCTTCCCAAGTGTGCTCTCCAATGGGGCTGCTGCCGTCGGCCTGATACCGTGCCGCTTCGGCAAGAATGCCTGTCAGGTGGTTCGGGGAGCGAACGAAGATGTTAGACATGACTTCCTCCCCCCAGTCGTCCATTTTCTTCCAGCGACGATGAGCAGATTCCAGAAAGCGCAGATACCCCAGGTCGTGCACCTTGGCAATCGGCCGGGCGCCCTGATCAGAAGGCTGTAATACCGGTATGCCTGCCGCTTTCAAACCCTCCAGCATTTGGTGGGTGCGATCCGGCACCTCCTGAGGCTGACGCATCTGACCCCGGGTGAAGTAGGATTGGGGGGCATGCTTGTCTTGAGCTGGATGGAAAAACGCTTTCATTATCCGACCTCCTGGTTTCCGGTGCTGCAGCGGCATGACTCAGTTGCTGTGAATGCAGACACTGTGAGTATAGGCACTTGGGAGTATAGGCACAGATTGGGAATGGTCAAAAGCCGAGCTGTCGACTTTACAGGTAGTGATTCAGCATCCAAGATGAAGGTCGGATTCAATTCATATAACCGTGCACCTTTGTGGGTGTCGTTACTGACTGAGCAGGAGCCGAAATGATCGAGTCACCAATGCTGGGAAAGATGACTGGCTACATCGGCGGTCGCTGGACTGACAATGAACAGGGCAACACCTTTGATGTATACAACCCGGCAACGGGCAAGGTGATTGCGCAGGTTGCTTCCATGCCTGAAAGTGAGGTGAAGGCGGCGATCGAAGCGGGCATGTCTGCACTGCAACTGACCAGCCCCTACAGCATCGACACCCGCAGGAAATGGCTGGAAGAGATCCGCGATGCGCTCAGGGTGAACAAGGAAGAGGTTGGGCGGATTCTGTGCCTGGAGCACGGTAAGCCGCTGAACGAGGCCCAGGGTGAAGTAGATTACGCCGCGGGTTTTTTTGACTACTGCTCCAAAAACATTCAAGCGTTGGATGCCCACGAACTCCCGGGGAAACCCCGTGACTGCACCTGGACAGTCCATTACCGCCCTGTTGGCGTTACCGCACTCATCACGCCCTGGAACTTTCCCATTGGCATGATTGCCAAGAAGCTCTCGGCTGCCCTGGCGGCAGGTTGCCCTTCCGTGATCAAGCCGGCGAGCGAAACACCGCTGACCATGATTGCGCTGTTCGATTTGATCGACAAGCATGTGAACCTGCCTGATGGCATGGTGAACCTGGTGATGGGCAAGGCCAGTGTGATTGGCAAGGTTCTATGCGAGAGCCCGGATGTGCCCATGTTGAGCTTTACCGGGTCCACAGAAGTGGGTCGTAAGTTGGTTGTGGATACCGCTGACCAAATTAAAAAGCTGGCTTTGGAGTTGGGTGGTAACGCGCCGTTTATCGTGTTCGACGATGCGGATCTGGACGCAGCTGCAGACAACCTGATTGCCAACAAATTCCGTGGTAGCGGGCAGACCTGTGTGTGCGCAAACCGAATCTTTGTTCACGAAAAGGTAATGGATGCCTTTGGTGAGAAGCTTGCGCAGCGCGTGAACAAGATGACGGTAGGCGATGGCATTGGAGGCGATGTTGATCTTGGCCCACTGATTAACAAAGCCGGCTTCGACAAGGTGAAGCGCCATCTGGAAGACGCCCTGAACAAAGGCGCCTCACTGGTTGCAGGCAAACAGCCCGGCGATCTGGGCGAGGGCCACCTGTTCTTCCCGGCCACGGTGATTTCTGGCGTAACGCCGGAGATGTGCTGCTCCCGGGAAGAGACCTTTGGGCCTTTGGTGCCTATAGCGAGCTTCCGCTCCGAGGACGAGGTGATCGCGGCAGGTAACGACACGGAATTTGGCCTGGCTTCCTATGTGTTCACAGCGGATGCAGAGCGTGCGCAGCGGGTTGCTGCCGGGCTGCGGTTTGGCCATGTGGGTTGGAATACCGGCACAGGGCCGACGCCTGAGGCACCTTTTGGTGGCATGAAAGCGTCAGGAACCGGGCGCGAAGGTGGGCTTGAAGGGTTGTTCGAGTTTGTTGAAGCGCAAACGGTGCCCAGAGGCTTCTGATCTGAAGGCTGAGGTTTAAACAAAGAAGGCGAGCCCGTGGGCTCGCCTTCTTTGTTTCTGACAGCTGTTTAAGGCGTAAGGATAACCTTCACAGAGCTATCTACGTCGGCTTCATCAATGTAGCCGATGCTGCCGGGTGTTGATGAGACCTGGGCTTTCATTGCCGCAGCGCTGCCCACTTCTGCGGGTGGCTGGCCGCGGCCAGTGAATACCTGTTTTGACCAGAAGGCTTTGAGCTGGGCATCGTTGCGCCCGGTTACCTTGTCGTGGAACTGGGCGCGAACCGGATCGCCTCCGGTCATTTCAAACGGGGTCGCTTTCTGTCCGTCGGGCAGTTGGTTGCTACGGTTGAGGTACAGATCACGGACCTGGTTTTCGGTGATGCTGTCCGGGCCAGCACTATGACCAATTACGACGACGTCGGCCATAGCAAGGGGGCTGACCAGCAAGCTGGCCGCAAATATCAGGCTAAGCTTTTTCATGGGTGCCTCCGTTAAAATGCCGAGTCAAGTTTAATGGTGTAGACGTTGGTGCTGTTAGTATCGTTCGAGAGCATATACTGGGTATTCAGATTGGCATAACCTTTATCAAGCCCACGAACGTGCGTTATGTCTGCCTTGATCGCAACCCCGGGGGTGATGTCCCAACGTGTGCCGACACTGTAATCCGTACGCTGATAGTTGAGGATTGATTCAGGAACCACAACACCCTGGCTCGGAATATTGATGAAGAGACCTTTGCGCTCGTCTTCATCCTTGCTTTCTGTCCAGCCAGTGGCGATGTAGGGCGTCCAGCTGCCAAAACGATGGCCAATCGACAGATACGCAGAATCGGTATCAGCGAACTTGCCGTCTAATTCTACTCGAGTGACTTCCGAGATGATCTGCCAGCTGCCGTCATCATAGCTTGCGCCAATGCCATAGAAGTTACCTCGTTCACCGTCGGCCAACACGCTGTTAACGGTGATGGTTGGTGGGACAAGCGCTTTTAAGCGGGTTGCATCAATA
This sequence comes from Marinobacter sp. KMM 10035, assembly GCF_046537445.1. NCBI lineage: Bacteria > Pseudomonadati > Pseudomonadota > Gammaproteobacteria > Pseudomonadales > Marinobacteraceae > Marinobacter > Marinobacter sp. KMM 10035. The sequence goes on from NZ_JBBVMG010000001.1 coordinate 866,576, forward strand.
TCTGCTTCAGCTGTCGCTGCAACAGCACGCAAAGTCCAGACATAATCAGTCCATGTCAGGTTTACACCCCCGATATTGCGAAGCTGAACTTCCCCGGTTGTGCCATCCTCATCAGTAAATCCGGTGAAAGCGTTTACTGTAAGAGATGAGTCATCAAAATTGAAGTTATATGTCGCATCAGCACCCACATAACTGGTGATTGCGATAGGGCCGTAAACGCTTTGTGGCGGGCGAGCCCAAGGCTGAGAGTAACCGACTTCCAATGAATCGGAGTACATAAAGAACGGAATGCGCATTTTACCTGCTCGCAACTGCAGATTGTTGGTGGGGCGATGGCTTAGATAGGCCCACTCTATTTGCGGCTCCCAGTCATCAGCGCCACGGCCAACGAGCTGTAGCACTGCCTGGCTCTTTTCAGTCACGTCAAAGGTGCCCTGCAGAGCTATCAAGCTGAGATCGTTCACGCTGGTCGTTTCCGTTATGCCAGCGTAACCGGCATCGTTGCTTGCGCGTGCTACGCCGGTGCTGAAGAAGCCGTTAAAACGAACACTGTCATTATTAGCCGAGTTAACCTGTTGCTGCATAGCGTTGAGCTGCTGTTGCATGCGGGCCAATGTGTCTTCTGTGCTTTGGGCAGAAGCGGAACCGGCCGCAACAGCGAGCGCCAGTGGTGCGAGTTGTAGCAATTTCTTCATAGGGGCTTTAATCCGTACATTATCGAGGTTAATTTACACGCGGAACTGGCTGGCAACGGTTTGCAGGCCGTTGCTGACGCTCTGGATATCGCGACTCACGTTATCCAGCTCATCGGTGCTTTCCATGACTGCCTCGGCATTCCGGTGCATGTCCGTCATGTAAGTGGTTACTTCATTAAATGTGGTGCTTTGTTCGTAGGTCGCGGCCGCAATCTGTTCGTTCAGTTCGCTTATCTGCTGCACGTTTTGCAGAATGCGGGACAGGATCTCGCCGGATTCAGTGGTCGCTTCCACGCCTTCATGGGCCTTGTTCACACTGGCTTTCATGGAGGTGACCGCGGAAGACGAAAGCTTGGAAAGTTCGGAAATTACGCCCTGAATCTCTTCCGTTGCTTTATGGGTGCGCACGGCAAGCCCGCGCACTTCATCAGCCACAACTGCGAAACCGCGGCCATGTTCGCCCGCGCGGGCGGCTTCAATGGCAGCGTTCAAAGCCAGCAGGTTGGTTTGTTCTGCAACGGTTTGAATAGTGTCCAGAAGGCCGCCAACCCGGGCGGAGAACTCATCAAACTGGTTCACCAGGCCCGCAGTTTTTTCAATGTCGCCGACCAGCTCGCGGATGGTCGCGACGTTATTCTGCACTTTCTCCTGGCCCGATTGGGCGAAGCGCGCAGCGTCCTGGGTTTGATCCGATGCACTTGAAGCAAAACCGGCAACTTCCTCAACACTTTTTACCAGCTCATCAACCGAGTTTCGGGTGGATGAAATGGCCTGGGCCTGGCTGCTGATGCGCTCAAGGTTTGCTCGGCTGGCATTGGTCAGATGGCCTGTGGCGGTGTTCAGTCCGTTCACGTCATCGCTGATAGTGGCAAACGATTTATGCAGCTTGGCAACGAACAGGTTGAATTGGTTCACTAGCTCCCGAAGCTCATCCCGGCCTTCGTAGTTCAGGCGCCGGGTCAGGTCACCTTCGCCGGAAGCCATGTTCTTCAGGGAGTCGATAATCTGGGTAAGGCTGGCGGATATGGAGCGGCCGATCACCAGGCTGATTGCAATCAGCACAACAACCGTAGAGACCAGGATAATCAGTGCCAGAGTCTGGGCGTTGCTTGAGGCTTCGGCGGTTTCCGAAATAGCGCTCTGGAACCGCGCCCGATTGTTTTCAAGCATGGTGTTCAGGCCGGCCTGTAGCTGCTCCAGGCGCGCTGCGTTGCGGGCCGCGTCGTCACCAATGCGAGTGAAGTCGGCGGTGCCGTCAATAATGGAGGTGGCAAGGCGCGACGCGTTGTCGTAGTAATTGTCGAGGTCTCGGCTCAGCTTTTGGATGTTGCTGGCTTGGGCGGGGCTCAGTTCCGCAATTTTTTCCAGGTTGGTCGCAATGGTGTCTCGATACGCCTGGGTTGCTTCCAGTTGCTGGTCGTCCCCCGTGGTAACTGCACCACTGATTTGTTGCTCCATCAACTTCAACTGGCCTTCGTTGATGGTGGTCAGCTCCAGCGTTGGATAAAGGCGATCTTTTACCTCGCTCAGGCGCTCAGAGTTGGAGCGTTCTGTTATAAATGCGAAGCCCTGACTGATCACGAATGCGAGGATGGCAATGCTGACCAGTAAGCCAAGTTTTTGTGAGATTTTAAGTGATGACAGCATAGTCTTTTCCTGACGGAACAACCCAGTGTGGCGGCACGATCATATAGGTTGCTATGGGTAGACGAAATGGTGATTGTGTTTCGTACTGTTATCTTCTGTTGTCGGCTGATTTTGCAGTAACTTTATAGTGAGGCGAGTCTAAACGATAAACCATCGAGCGGGAGCGGGGCAGGCTCGGCTTTGACTTGTTATAATCTTTTATCTGAATTCCCCATTCTCCGGACTATAGTGATTTTCCATGGATGTCTCCCACATTATCGATTCCCTGAATGATGCCCAGCGTGAGGCGGTTACGGCACAAAATGACCACCTGTTGGTGCTAGCCGGTGCCGGCAGTGGCAAAACCCGGGTGTTGGTGCACAGGATTGCGTGGTTGATGCAGGTGGATCGGGTTCCGCCTACGGGGATTCTGGCGGTGACCTTTACCAACAAGGCCGCCAAAGAGATGCGTTATCGCATTGAAGAGATGATGAACATTCCATCACGGGGGCTTTGGTTTGGTACCTTCCACGGTATCGCCCATCGTTTGCTAAGAGCGCACTCGAAGGATGCCGGGCTGCCGGAGAACTTTCAGGTGCTGGACAGCGATGATCAGCTGCGCATGGTCAAGCGGGTGATGCGGGAGGCCCAGATTGATGAGAGCCAGTTCCCGCCCAAGCAGGCTCAATGGTTTATCAGCAGCCAGAAAGACGAAGGGTTGCGGGCCGATCATATTCAGGAAAACCCGGGGGATCACTTCACTTCCACTATGGTGAAGGTGTACCGCCGATACGAAGAACTTTGCCAACAGAGTGGGCTGGTGGATTTTGGCGAGTTGCTGCTGCGTTCCCACGAACTCTGGCTGCACCGGCCGGAATTGCTGGCCCATTACCAACAGCGGTTTCAGCATATTCTGGTGGACGAGTTTCAGGACACCAACACAATTCAGTACGCCTGGCTGCAGGTTCTTGCGGGTAATCGTGTACCACTGACTGTGGTGGGCGATGACGACCAGTCCATTTACGGCTGGCGTGGCGCCAAAATAGAGAATATCCAGCAGTACCAACGGGATTTTCCGAACTCCCGGCTGGTGCGCCTGGAACAGAACTACCGCTCTACACAGCTGATTCTGAAAGCTGCTAATGCCGTAATTGCCAACAACCAGGGCAGGCTCGGTAAAGAGCTTTGGACAGATGGCGTGGAAGGTGAGCCCATCAGTCTGTACGCAGCATTCAACGAGCAGGACGAAGCCAACTATATCGCCGACAGCATCTCCAGCTGGGTCAATGAAGGCAACCTGCGTAGCGAATCCGCCATCTTGTACCGCTCCAACGCCCAATCCCGGGTGCTGGAAGAGTCCTTGATGCGCCAGGGCATCCCTTACCGGGTGTACGGCGGCCTGCGCTTTTACGACCGCCAGGAAATCCGCAACGCCTTGGCTTACTTGCGCTTGGTGCACTACCGGCGGGACGATGCAGCCTTCGAGCGAGTGGTGAACTTGCCCACCCGTGGCATAGGCGCAAAAAGCCTGGCGGAGCTGCGTGAATATGCAAGCAACCTGAGCATATCTCTATGGGAGTCGGCCGAGCGATTGCTGGCGGCCGGGCAGGTGAAAGGTCGTGCCAAAACCGGGCTGCAGGCGTTCCTCGATATTATAGAAGAGCTGTCTGCGATGGCTGAAGGCGCGTCGCTTCATGGGCTTATGAAGCAGACCATCGAAGCCAGCGGCCTGAAGGACTACCACGCCAGTGAAAAAGGCGAGAAGGCTCAGGCGCGGGTGGAGAACCTGGAAGAGCTGGTTAACGCCCTTGCAGATTTTGATGTGGAAGAGGGTGTGGACCCGCTCTCGGAGTTTATTGCTCAGGCAGCTCTGGATGCTGGCGAATCTCAGGCGGAAGATCACGAAGACAGTGTGCAGCTCATGACTTTGCACTCTGCAAAAGGCTTGGAATTCCCGTTGGTATTCCTTGCCGGTGTTGAAGAGGGTTTGTTCCCTCACAGCATGTCTCTGGAAGAGCCGGGGCGCATGGAGGAAGAGCGGCGGCTGGCCTATGTAGGCATCACCCGGGCCATGAAAAAGTTGGTGATTACCTACGCCGAATCCCGCCGTTTGTACGGTCAGGAGAAGTTCAACGCGCTTTCCCGATTCGTTCGGGAGATTCCCGGCGATTGCCTGCAGGAGGTGCGCCTACGTAATACGGTAACCCGCCCGGCCATGATGGATCGCCCTAACGAAGGCCTGTTCAGCCAGGACTCTGCCCAGCAGACCGGTTTCAGCCTGGGGCAGCGTGTTCGGCACCCCAAGTTCGGCGAAGGTGTTGTGATGAATGCTGAAGGCACCGGGCACCACACAAGGGTGCAGGTGAATTTTGATGAAGGTGCCAAGTGGTTGGTGCTGGCTTATGCGCCGTTGGAGGCCTGCTAGGCTTTGGTGTTTGCAGATAGCGGGCTGCGCCTCCCAAAAAACGCTCCTTCGGCACATCCATGTGGCGCTTGGGCTCCGCCATCCATGGCTCCGCACATTTTTGGGAGGCGCAGCCCGCTATCTGCTTCGGACACGGTGCTGGCCTCAGCAAGACCTCACAGTGCCTACATCAACACCGCGTAAATAACCCCAGCCAGAATGACTCTGTAGATAACATAAGGCCACATGCCCACCTTGTTCAGCCATTTCAGGAAGAAGTGGATAGCGGTAATGGCAATAACGAAGGATGTAACGCCCCCTACCAGAAATGCACTCCAGTCCACGGCAATATCCGAAGTCGCTACTTCCAGAAGCTTAACTGCAGATGCCAGAGCGGTAATGGGAATGGCCAGCAGGAACGAGAAGCGGGAGGCGGTTTCCCGGCTCATGCCCAGGAACAAACCAGCAGTTATGGTAATTCCAGAACGAGAAGTGCCCGGTACAAGGGCGATGGCCTGTGCGATACCTACCAGTAAAGCGTCTTTCCAGTTCAGAGAGTCTATCGAACGTTGGCGCTTTGGCATCCAGTCCGCAACGCCCAGCAGCAGACCGAAGAACAGGGTGGTGGCAAAGATGATTTCTACCGCACGCAGTTCGTTATCGATAATGTCCAGTAACGCCAATCCTGCAAGACCAGCCGGGATTGTGCCAATCACCATATATAACGCCAGAGCGCCCTGGCCGACTACGCGGCGCCGGCCTATGGACATGAGGCCGTCCCGCGCGATGCTGAACACGTCCGTGCGGAAGTAAATCACCACCGCCAGCAAGGTGCCCACATGAACCGCAAGGTCGAACGCAACGCCCTGATCCACCCAGTCAAAAAATGCGGGTACAAGGATCAGGTGGGCTGAGCTGGAAATAGGCAGAAATTCGGTCAGTCCCTGCATAAGGCCAAGGAAAAAAGCCTGGAGAAAATCCATTCTGTTGGTTCCGTTCGGGTCAGAGGTTTGCGGTTCAATGGTAAGAAAGATGGGCGGGATATTAGCAGGGTGGTGGTTAGCTGAACAGGTCGTGAGCCCCGGCACTGTGCTTTGTAAGCTAGCCCCGGCCAGTCACCGGGGGTCTGCGCGGGGGTCAAGCCGGGAATTTATCCCGGGTATTGTTGGCGATACGCACCAGAACCAGCATCAAAGGCACTTCCACCAGCACGCCAACCACTGTGGCCAATGCTGCCCCGGATTGCAGGCCAAACAGCGCAATGGCTGCGGCTACTGCCAGTTCAAAGAAATTACTGGCACCGATCATGGCGCCGGGTGCGGCGATGCAGTGGCGAACCTTCCACAGTCTGGCCCAGCCGTAGGCGATGAAGAAAATTAGCACCGTCTGGATGATCAGTGGTACGGCAATCAGCGCAATGTGCAGCGGGTTTTCCAGAATGACCTCGCCCTGAAAGGCGAACAGCAACACCAGAGTGACAATCAGCGCTGCGGGCGTAATAGGCCCCAGCCGCTTCATGAATACCTCGTCGTACCACTGCTCGCCACGGCGGGCGATCAATGTGCGGCGGGTGAGATAGCCGGCAGCCAGCGGGATCACGATGTACAGCACAACCGACAGAATCACTGTATCCCAGGGCACCTGAATGTCGGAAATGCCCAGCAGGAAAACCACAATAGGTGCGAAGGCAAACAGCATAATGATGTCGTTCAGGGATACCTGCACCAGTGTGTAGGCCGCATCGCCTTTGGTCAGGTAACTCCAGACGAACACCATGGCAGTGCAAGGTGCCGCACCCAGCAAAATGGCGCCCGCCAGGTATTCACTCGCCAATTGCGGAGCAATCCAGGGCTCGAACACCACCATCAGGAAGAACCAGGCAATGGCGAACATGGTGAAGGGTTTGATCAGCCAGTTCACGATGGTGGTAATCGCCAGTCCTTTAGGCTCCTTTCTTACACCAACAATCGCACCGAAATCGATCTGCGCCATCATTGGAAAGATCATTGCCCAGATCAGTATGGCGATAGGGATAGACACCTGGGCGTATTCGAAGCGGGACAGGGCTTCGGGTATTCCAGGCGCAAGCTGGCCCAAGGCTACGCCGGCAATAATTGCCAGAGCAACCCAGACCGACAGGTAGCGGCCGAACAGGTCCATGCCTTCTGAGGCAGTGCTTGCGGCTTCTGTATTTTGGCTCATGACTACCCCTCAGATGGACCGTTGGTTAACACGTTTTGATAACTCTTCAGCGCTTTCCTTGCGCTCGGAATAGCGGTTGGTCAGGTAGTCGCTGCGGTCGCGAGTCAGCAGGGTGAACTTCACCAGTTCTTCCATCACATCCACGATGCGATCGTAGTAGGAGGACGGCTTCATGCGGTCGTTGTCATCGAACTCCATAAAGGCTTTGGCTACGGACGACTGGTTAGGAATAGTCACCATTCGCATCCACCGGCCAAGCACCCGCAACTGATTCACCACATTGAACGACTGGGAGCCACCGCACACCTGCATCACCGCAAGGGTCTTGCCCTGAGTGGGACGAACGGCGCCCATAGACAGCGGAATCCAGTCGATCTGGGTTTTCATGATGCCGGTCATGGCGCCGTGGCGCTCCGGGGAGCACCACACCATGCCTTCAGCCCATTGCGCCAGCTCTCGCAGCTCCTGAACTTTGGGGTGCGAGTCATCTTCGGCATCGGCCAAAGGCAGGCCGCAAGGGTTAAAGATGCGGGTTTCCGCGCCCATGGCTTCCAGTAAACGGGCGGACTCTTCCACCACGAGCCGGCTGAATGAACGGTCTCGCAGAGAACCATAGAGCAGCAAGATGCGAGGTGCATGGTTTGAAGGCGCCGCTCCAAATACTTGCTCTGCAGTCGGTGGCTGGAACAGCTCAGAATCGATGTTGGGAGGTACGGTCGGCTTCATGGTGTAATTTATAATCTCGCTATCCGGGTGTCTTTACTTTGTCATCTTCGATAATTAGTATCGCAAAAAAAGCATATACGGAAAACCGAATATGCCAAAAATTCAGGATTGGAAAGCTTCATGAATAGAGACGTTGTTCCACATCAGGAAACTGCGCTGACGCACCAAGACTTCAGCCCGGTCACCGTATTCAAGGCCCTGAGCGACGAGTTGCGGCTGGCTGCTTTATTGCTTATTCGGGGGCAGAAAGAGTTGTGTGTGTGCGAACTGACGGAAGCCTTTGATGTGTCCCAGCCGAAGGTTAGTCGCCACCTTGCCGCATTACGGGAGGCCGGGCTGGTAGAAACAGAGCGTCGTGGGCAATGGATTTACTATTCAGTGAACCCACAGTTGCCGGACTGGGTAGCACGGGTTCTGGATGAAACGGCGGAAAATAATAAAGCCTTGATCGAAACGCCTATGGCGAAGTTGCAGGCAATGGCCGAGCGCCCGGCACCGCAGTGCCCCTGAACATTCATTGGATACATCACCTGCGAAACTCGCAAGGAGAACACCATGAGTAAAATCAAAGTAGGCATCAACGGGTTTGGCCGTATTGGTCGCTTGGCGTTAAGGGTCGCCTGGGAGTGGCCTGAACTGGAATTTGTGGCGATTAATGACCCGGGCGCAGACGCGCACACTTTGGCTCATCTGCTGAACTTCGACAGTATCCATGGCCGCTGGAGCCGTGAGGCAGCTGCTGATGGCGATGACATGGCGATTGATGGCCAGCGCATCCGTGTCACACGCAATAAAGCCATTGCGGATACCGACTGGTCTGGCTGCGACCTGGTGATTGAAGCCAGCGGTGCGCACAAAACAGTGGCAGCGCTGCAGGGCTATCTCGATCAAGGCGTAAAACGGGTGGTGGTCACCGCGCCGGTGAAAGAAGCGGGCGCGAAGAACATTGTACTGGGTGTGAATGAAGACATTTTTGACCCGGCCAAGGATCGAATTGTAACCGCGGCATCGTGCACCACTAATTGTTTGGCGCCAGTGGTTAAGGTGATTCATGAGAAACTGGGTATCAAACACGGCTCCATTACCACCATCCACAGCTTGACCAACACCCAGACAATCATTGATGCGCCCCACAAAGACCTGCGGCGGGCGCGGGCTTGCGGCAGCTCGCTGATTCCCACAAGCACTGGATCTGCCACGGCAATTATCGAAATATTCCCGGAACTGAAAGGGCGTTTGGATGGCCACGCAGTGCGTATTCCCCTCACCAACGCGTCCCTGACGGATTGTGTGTTTGAGGTGGAAACGCCTACAGATCGCGATGCGGTAAACCGGCTGCTCAAAGAAGCCTCAGAGGGGGAGTTGAAGGGGATTCTCGGGTACGAAGAACGCCCGCTGGTGTCTATCGATTACAAAACAGACCCGCGCTCATCCATTGTCGATGCCTTGTCCACGCTGGTGATCAACGGCACTCAGGTAAAAATCTACGCCTGGTATGACAACGAGTGGGGTTATGCCAATCGCACCGCGGAACTGGCGCGCAAGGTAGGCTTGGCTTGATATGAATGCTGCCATTCGTCAGTACCTGGTGATCACAGGTAATTATTGGGCCTTCACCCTGACGGATGGGGCGTTGCGCATGCTGGTGGTGCTGCATTTCCACCAGCTTGGTTACTCGCCGCTGCAAATCGCCCTGCTATTCGTTTTCTACGAGTTCTTCGGGGTGGTGACCAATCTGTTGGGCGGGTATCTGGGCGCTCGCATGGGTTTGAATCGCACCATGAATATCGGGCTGTTCCTGCAGATCGCGGCCTTGGCCATGCTGGCTGTTCCGGCGACCATGCTCTCAGTGCCCTGGGTGATGGCGGCGCAAGCTATGTCCGGTATTGCCAAAGACCTGAACAAAATGTCTGCCAAAAGTGGAATCAAATTGCTGGTGCCAGATGAGCAGCAGGGCACTTTGTATAAATGGGTCGCCATCCTGACGGGGTCCAAGAACACCCTGAAGGGCGTGGGTTTTTTTCTGGGTGGCGTGCTGCTGATGTCAGTGGGCTTCACCGGCGCGGTGCTTGCCATGGCCGTGGCGCTCGGGTTGGTTTGGCTCGCCAGTCTGTTTTTGCTTAAACAGGAGTTGGGCAAGAGCACCGCAAAACCAAAATTCCGGGAGATTCTTTCAAAAAGCCGTGCCATTAACGTGCTGTCTGCAGCCCGTATGTTTCTGTTTGGTGCCCGGGATGTGTGGTTTGTTGTGGCTCTGCCCGTTTATCTGCATGCGGTCTTTGGCTGGGACTTCTGGAAGGTTGGCGGTTTTATGGCCACCTGGGTCATCGGCTATGGCTTTATCCAGGCCATGGCACCCCGGATTACCGGAACAGGCGAAGGCAAGCAGCCTGTCGCATTCTGGGCCGCAGCACTGGCATTAGTTCCCGCAGCGATTGCCTTTGGTCTGATGGTCGGCTGGTCACCACAGTTTGTGGTCGTCGGTGGTTTGTTGCTGTTCGGAATCTTGTTTGCCATCAACTCCTCCCTGCATAGCTACCTGATTGTCAGCTATGCCAGAGGTGATGGTGTATCCCTGGATGTGGGTTTCTATTACATGTCCAATGCCGCAGGCCGGTTGCTGGGTACGATATTGTCTGGCTGGGTGTATCAGGTTTACGGGCTGGAGGCGTGCTTGTGGATATCATCGGGTCTGCTGGCAGCCGCCGCGTTGTTGTCATTGATGCTGCCCGAAAGGCGCGTGGCTAGAGCATGACAGCAGGTGGATTCAGAAGCGCAGGACCAAGCCTGCACCTGCCTCAAGTTGCAGGTAGCCACTGCTGCGGTAGGTGAGCTCGCAACCGCCGGAGCAGAGCACAGAACCACCGGAATCGAGGGCTGTATAGACACCACGAAGGTCAAGCCGCAGGCGCAAACTCTCGTTGAGTAGGAACTGGTAACCACCGCCAAGGGATAGGGCCAGGCGGTGTTCGGTATCGTAGGTTGAATTGTCTGGTTCCAGGCGGGTCAACCCCAGTACGCCAGATGCAAACCCGCCGTAGCTTTTGCCTCCCGGAAAGTAAAGGCCGCCGAATTGCAGTTGGTAGATGGTGACGTCGATTTCCTGTGTGCCGGGTGCAAAGACACCGTTATCCAGCTTTGCTGAGGTATCCTGCCGGCCAAAATAGAGTTCGCCCTGCGTACCGGCTTCTGGCAGGTCGAAGTTCAAAATCAACCCTTGGCTTGCAGAATCCTTGAACTTGATTTGATCTTGTGTGCTGGCCACGGAGGATTCAATATCGACAGAACTGCCCACGCGGTAGCCCATGAAAGGCGTGATGCCGATATCAGCGGCTACGGATGTCGACATCAGGGAAAGGGCTGTTGTAAATATGAATGGTTGCTTGAAGTTCATGGGTTGAGAATCCCTGATTTCCTGAGAATGCCGGGTCGGCCGTTATGGGATAATCATTACAGACTCTGGCTGTCTTGCCAATCGCGATGGCCCAGGGCACCTGAGTTTCCGGGTTAGCTGCGCTGTTCCGGAACTTCCCGTATACGACCTTGTTCATCAATCGCAACGTATACAAACCGACCTTCTGTCACCTTGCGAGGGTGTTTGGCCGCACGATCAAGGGTCCACACTTCCACGTGAATTTTCATGGAACTGCGGCCGATGTCTACCAGCTCGCAGTAGCAGCCTACCTGTGAACCCACTCGCAGAGGTGAAAGAAACTCCATTCCATCCATTGCCACAGTGGCATTGCGGCCCAGAGATATACGGCCAGCCATAGTCGCTGCAGCTATATCCATCTGCTTGACTAGCCAGCCTGCAAATACGTCGCCATTGGCGTTGGTATCTTGTGGTAGGGGAACAATCTGAAGGATCAAGTCGCCGCGGGGCTTGGGTTTATCGTCATCGTACGCCGTCATGAAGCCTGCCTTTTATTAGATTTCTGGAATTATTTTCTTAGCATGGTAACGACCTGCCGCACGGCTGCAAGCTTATTTGCAGCTTGGGTACAATATTTCAAAAGGTGTAACAAAGTTGTCACACACAAGCTCTAGTCTTTAGCCATCAGTAAACCGGTGCTGTACACAATTTTAGTGACTGATGGAGATTTAACGTGATTAAACCGAATACAGCTTTTGCTATCGTTGCACTGACTGGCGGGTTATCCATGCTTTCCGCTCCGGCATTGGCCCGTGACACCGTAAACGTTGTGGGTTCTTCAACGGTTTATCCTTTTGCCACGGTTGTAGCCGAGCGCTTTGGCCGCAATACCAGCTTCCCTACACCCAAGCTGGAATCAACCGGTTCTGGCGGCGGCTTCAAGCTGTTCTGTGCGGGTATTGGTACTCAGCACCCGGACATCACCAACGCCTCTCGCCGCATGAAAACCAGCGAATTCGAGATGTGTCAGCGCAATGGCGTGGAAGCCATTACCGAAGTGAAAATCGGCGCTGATGGCATTGTAATCGCAAACTCCAAGCAAGCTGACCAGATGGATCTAAGCCTGCAGCAGGTGTTCCTGGCGTTGGCCAAAGAAGTTCCCGATCCAAAAGGCGGTGACAAGCTGGTTGCCAACCCTTATGAGAAATGGAGCGATATCGATTCCAGCCTGCCGGGTAAAGCCATCCGTGTGATGGGACCGCCTCCTACTTCCGGCACCCGCGACGCCTTTGTAGAAATTGCGATGGAAGGTGGCTGTAAGACCTATGGCTTCATCAAGGCGATGGAAAAGAAGGAAATGCGCGGTGTCTGCCACAATATGCGTGAAGATGGCGCATTCGTAGAGGCCGGCGAAAACGATAACCTGATCGTACAGCGCCTGGTGCAGGACAAAGACACTCTTGGTATCTTCGGTTACAGCTTCCTGATGGAAAACAGCGGTGAAATTCAGGCAACAACCATCAACGGAGTGGCGCCTACACCAGACACCATTGCCGATGAGGAGTACCCGGTTGCCCGCTCTCTGTTCTTCTATATCAAAAATGCCCACGCAGGTGTGGTTCCAGGCATTGCGGAGTATGCGCAGGAATTCACCACTGAAGGCGCCTGGGGCGATAACGGTTACCTGGTGGATGTGGGGCTGATCCCTAACCCCCGCAACGTTCGCATGGAAACCGCGAAAGCCGTTCGGGAACTCAAACCAATGACAGGTGATGAGCTTTAATGCAGACGGCTGATTTATTGCCCCTGGTTCTGGTGCTTGCCGCAGTAGCTTACGGGTCCGCTTATATGCGTTCCCGGGCTGTGGCAGCGCCCCTGGGGGGCATACGTAACCTCAAGGCCCTGCCGGCATACTATGCCGCCAGGGCTGCGCTTTGGTGTGCGATACCAGCCCTGATCATCCTGGGTGCCTGGGCCGCTTTTGAAGGCAAGGTTATTCAGAACATCGTGATGGCTTCCCTGCCGGCAGAGTTGACGCCGCAATCTGCAGGGCACGCCAGCCTGACACTTTCCCAGATCAGTAACCTGGCGGCAGGTAAGCTGAATCCTGCTATGGTGCCCGATGGCATTTCCAGTGCGGCCGTGTTGCTGCAAGAGTTGCGAGAGCAAAGCAGTCGCTTCAAAAGTCTTTTGGTTGTTTTGATTGCGGTTCTTGGCGGCACCTTCGCCTGGACACGCGTAGCTCCGACTATTAATGCACGCAAGAGCGTGGAGCGCACGCTTCAGCGCCTGTTCTTTGTGTGTGCCGCTGTGGCGATTCTGACCACCATCGGCATTGTTTTTTCCGTTATTTTTGAAACTGTCCGCTTCTTTGGCAAGGTGCCGATGAGCGAGTTTTTGTTTGGCACCAACTGGAGCCCACAAACTGCGTTGCGGGCGGATCAGGTAGGTTCAGAGGGTGCCTTCGGCGTTATTCCGCTCTTCACCGGCACCCTGATGATTTCCGCCATTGCCATGCTGATCGCCGTGCCGGTGGGCCTGCTGTCTGCGGTTTATCTTTCAGAATACGCCAGCCCAAGGATGCGCTCGGTGGTAAAGCCATTGCTGGAAATGTTGGCGGGGGTGCCCACCGTCGTTTATGGCTTTTTTGCGGCGCTCACAGTAGCGCCTTTCATCCGTGATCTGGCCCTGATGCTTGGCCTTGAAGCCTCTTCCCAGAGCGCTTTGGCCGCGGGCTTGGTGATGGGCATTATGATCATCCCCTTTGTGTCTTCGCTATCTGATGACGTGATCAACGCAGTGCCGCGCAGCCTTCGCGATGGATCCCTGGCGCTGGGTGCCACTCAGTCCGAAACAATGAAAAACGTGATTTTCCCGGCGGCGCTGCCCGGCATTATGGGCGGCATATTGTTGGCCGCTTCCCGTGCCATTGGTGAAACCATGATTGTGGTGATGGCCGCTGGCCTGGCTGCAAATCTGACGGCCAACCCTCTGGATTCAGTGACTACGGTGACAGTTCAGATTGTCACCCTGCTGACCGGTGACCAGGAGTTCGATAGCGCCAAGACGCTGGCTGCCTTCGCACTGGGCATGATGCTCTTCATCGTAACGCTTCTGCTGAACGTGATCGCACTGAAAGTCGTGCGTAAATACAGGGAACAATATGACTAAGCCAGGTTCACACGCGGAGCGTGAAGGCTCGCAGGCGGAGCTGATTCGCCGTTCGCTCAAGCGCCGCTATCGCAAGGAGCGCCGGTTCCGCCTTTATGGCATCACGGCCATCTCCATTGCGCTCTTCTCGCTGGTGATTCTGTTTACCGACATTATCAGCAAGGGATACACAGGCTTCATCAAAACCACCGTGACCCTTGAGGTGCATCTGGATGGCGAACTGATGTACCTGAACGATGCCTCAGATCCGGAACAGATCGCCATGGCGGACTTTCAGGCGCCCATCATCAGGGCCATGCAGGCGTATTTCCCGGAGGCTTCCAGCCGGGCAGATATGCGTGAGCTCAGCCGCATGACCGGCAGCTATGCCAGTAACCAGGTTCGCGACTTGCTGAAGGAGAATCCGGATTGGCTGGGCACTACCCGAACCATTGAGTTCCCGGCCCACGATACGGTGTCCGTTTATGTGAAGCATGCCGGCGACGCCGGGTACTCCATACGCCTCACTGAGCAACAACAGCGCTGGACAGATGAACTACTCAGCAAAGGCGTGATCGATACCGGGTTTAACGATGTGTTTTTCACCAATGGCGATTCACGGGAACCCTCTAACGCCGGCATTCTCGGTGCTTTGATCGGTTCCTTGCTGACTATGGGTATCACCTTGGTCATTGCCTTCCCGGTGGGTGTGGCAGCGGCGATTTATCTGGAAGAGTTTGCACCCAGCAACCGCCTGACGGACTTTATTGAGGTCAACATCAATAACCTGGCAGCCGTGCCCTCCATCATCTTCGGGTTGCTGGGGCTGGCGGTATTCATCGGCCTGTTCGGTATGCCCCGCTCGGTGCCCGTGGTGGGTGGCTTGGTGCTGGCGCTGATGACCCTGCCCACCATCATTATTTCGAGCCGTGCGGCTATCAAGAGTGTGCCCCCGTCGATTCGGGAGGCGGCCGAAGGCATAGGTGCCTCGAAAATGCAGGTGGTGTTGCACCACGTTCTGCCCCTGGCCATGCCCGGCATGTTGACCGGCTCCATCATTGGTATGGCACAAGCCTTGGGTGAGACGGCACCTCTACTGCTGATTGGCATGGTGGCGTTTATTGTGGAGATACCGGATGGCTTCTTCAGTTCCGCCACCGTGTTGCCTGTACAGATTTTCATCTGGGCCGGCAGCGCAGAGCAGGGGTTCGTGGAGTTGGCGTCCGCCGGCATTATGGTTCTGCTCGCCTTCCTGATCACCATGAACGCGTTCGCCATCTGGCTGCGTAAACGCCTTGAGCGCCGTTGGTAAAGAGACAACACTTATGAGTATTAGTATGAGCCCAGCAGAAACCACGATTGAAGAAGGCAAAACCGTTGGCATTCCCTTCTCCGACGACCCCAAATTTCATCTGCGGAATGTGGAAGTGTTCTATGGCGAATCGCCGGCCATTAAAAACATCAGCCTGGATATCGCCCGCAACGAAGTTATTGCGTTTATCGGGCCTTCCGGCTGCGGTAAGTCCACCTTCTTGCGCTGCCTGAACCGGATGAACGACAGTATCGAGAGCTGCCAGATCAAGGGCTCTTTGCTCTTGGACGGCCAGGACATCTACGACCCCAAACGGGATGTGGTGGAGTTGCGTGCCCGGGTGGGTATGGTATTCCAGAAGCCCAACCCCTTCCCCAAGTCTATTTACGATAACGTCGCCTACGGGCCCCGCATTCATGGCCTGGCCAATCGCAAGTCTGACTTGGACGACATAGTGGAAAACAGCCTGCGTAAGGCTGGCTTGTGGAATGAGGTTAAAGACCGCCTTGATGCCATGGCAACCGGCATGTCCGGCGGACAGCAGCAGCGCCTGTGTATTGCCAGAGCCATAGCGGTCAGCCCGGAAGTGGTGTTGATGGATGAACCTTGTTCGGCGCTGGACCCGATTGCAACCGCGCGCATTGAAGAACTGATTGCCGAGTTGTCCGAAAGCTACACCATAGTGATCGTGACCCACTCCATGCAGCAGGCTGCGCGCGTTTCCAACCGTACCGCCTACTTCCATTTAGGCCACCTTGTGGAAGTAAACGACACCAGCAAGGTCTTTACCATGCCGGAACATGAGTTGACGGAATCCTACATCACTGGCCGGTTTGGCTGATCCAGAGTTTAAAGAACAAGGGAGAGTCACAATGCCTACGAAAAAAGATGACGTATACGGAGATCATATCTCCAATCGATTCAATGATGAGTTGCTGGCCCTGCAAACCCGATTCCTGAAAATGGGTGGTTTGGTGGAAACCCAGATCGACAGTGCTGTTAAGGCACTCATTGATGGCGATGGCCACACTGCGGAAGAGATACGGGCTAAAGACAAGTTGGTCGATCGCATGGAGATGGATATCGACGAAGAGGCGATGCTGATCATTGCCCGCCGCCAGCCGACAGCTCGCGATCTGAGGCTGGTGATTTCGGTGATCAGAATGGTTGCAGATCTGGAGCGGGTAGGAGATGAAGCCAAGAAAATCGCCAAATTTGCCATCAAACTCCTGGATGAAGGTCAGTCGCCACAGGGCTATGTGGAGGTGCGCCATATTAGTGCCCATGTAATTACCATGCTTCACGATTCACTGGATGCGTTTGCACGCCTGGATTCTGAGCAGGCACTGCGCGTCATGAAAGAAGACAAACGGGTGGACGAGGAATACCAGGCTGCGGCCCGCACCTTGCTGACCTTCATGATGGAAGACCCCCGTAACATCTCACGGTGCATGTCAGTGATGTGGGTACTTCGGTCGCTGGAGCGGGTGGGGGATCACGCCTGCAACATTGCCGAGAACGTGATTTTCATGGTCAAAGGCGAAGACGTGCGCCATTCACCCATGGAAGAGGCGGAGCGGGTAGTGGGGCGTTAAGCCCCACTTTAGCCAAGCCTGGACTGCTCAGGCCTGCTTCATTTTGTCGGTATAAGGCGGCCAGCCCAGAGGTTTTCCTGCCAGTAAGTGCAGGTGAATATGAAACACCGTCTGGCCGGAGTTTTCGCCGCAGTTCATCACGGTGCGATAGCCGTCTTCGGCAAAGCCCATCTCTTTTGCGAGCTTGGCAGCGACCCAGTACAGGTGGCCGACCAGCTCGCGATCTGTTTCTTCAATGTCATTGATGGTGGCGATCAGCTTTTTCGGGATGATCAGCAGGTGCACTGGCGCCTGCGGGTTGATATCACGAAATGCCAGGCTGATGTCGTCTTCATAAACGATATCCGCCGGGATTTCGCGATTGATGATTTTGGTGAAAAGGGTTTCAGACATTTTGGCTTCCTTTTATTGTCGTCACTCTATGTAGATCACGTTGTGATTTGAGCATTTAAAGCTGGTTCAGCCCAGGTAAGCGGGCTGTGAGTTGCCGAATAACCACCGGCAACCCATCGTCTATGCCCATGGCATAGCGCGCCACCTGATTACGGGCAAAGGGCAGGGCGCGGGCGGCGCCCAAGCCCAGATTGCGGAGCAGATGAACGGGCGGAATCTGGTTGCTGAACATATGATAGAAGGCATCCATGGCATACATCATGCGCCGGTTCGCCGGGCGCCGTTGTGCCTCGTAGTTGGCCAATACCGAGGCGTCGGCCAGATCCCTGCCAGCTCTCCGTGCTTCTTTCAGAATAGATTGCAGGCACTGGGCATCCTGAAATCCAAGATTCACGCCCTGTCCCGCCAAGGGGTTGATGGTATGAGCCGCATCCCCCACAAGCACAATGCGCCCCGCCGAGTAGTGCTTCGCGTGCTGGCGGGCGATGGGAAAGCTGGCGCGATCTTCAATATGAGTCAGCTGTGGCAGCTCTGCCGGGAAAGCCTGCTGTATTTCCGCCATCAGTGCCTCACTGCTGAGGCTTTTCAGCCGGACGATTTCCTCAGGGGAGTCGTACCATACCAGCGACGCACGGCTTTCACCCGGGTGATCAGAGCCGGCGGCGTAAAGTGGCAAGAAGGCTCTGGGCCCTGAGGGATGAAACCCCTGCCAGGTAATGTCTTGCACCGGCCCCTGATAGCGAACGGAAATGATCATGGCCTGCTGGCCATACTGATTCCGTGTAACGCCAATGCCTGCCATATCCCGCACCCGGGATTGTGCGCCATCTGCACCAATAACCAGTGGGGCACTCAGCTGCGCACCGTTCTCAAGCGCAACGATGGCCTGCTCGCCTGTTTTGGTAATGCCAGTAACGCCATTGCCGGCGAGTATGGTGACTGAGGATTCAGCTTCCGCAGCCTGCCAAAGGCCCTGCTGGGTAACTGAGTTTTCCACAATATGACCAAGGTGAGAGGTGTTCAACCTGTTCGCATCAAACTCCACCTGGTTGGATGTTCGCGGGAGAAGGTTGCTCAAAGGGTGTCGGGTTTCATCCCACACTGCGAGTCGGCGATAGGGGGTGGCGCGCATGCCGAGGATATGATTCCAGGCGCCCAGGCTTTGCAGATAACGCTCACTGCCTGCGCTGAGAGCTGACACGCGGATATCGGGGGCCGAATCAGGGTCGAAACCGGGGGCAGGGGCGCGATCAACCATCGCGACGCTAAAGCCCTCTCGCCCGAGGCCAGTGGCAAGTGCGGCGCCGACCATGCCGGCACCGACAATCACAATATCAAAAGCTTGAGTCATATCGGGTTCCTGTCTGATGTCCCACAGTTTACGCGATGGCAAAGATCAGACAAGCGACCGGGATCAAGCCGGTTACGAAAGCTCCATCAACCTATCATGCCCGAGACCAATTGCTCGGAGGTCTCTCCTGGCTGGCGCCGACCTTTTTTAAGCCAGGCAGGCTTCTGGGCGCCTGGCTTGATGAAGCCCCGGTTGAGCACGATGGGCTGTACCAGGTTCAGGAAATCCCGGGTTTTCATGTGCAGGGTTTCGGTATGGCTGCCTGCGGCAAAGGCGAGTTCCGGCTGTTCTGTCAGCGGCTCAGCACAATACACCGTCATCCCGAACAAACTGCCGAAGGGTGGCATGGCGCCAACTTCACAATCCGGGAAGCGATCCTGAAATTCCTGCTCGTCGGCAAGGTCTACAAAGTCCGTATCCAGAATGCGGGAAAGGCTTTCCCAGCGCACACGCCAGGTTGCCGGCATGACCAGCATGGCCATTTTTCCATCGAGTTCGATAATGACTGTTTTGACAACCTTGTCACCCGCAATTTTCACGTGGTGAGCTAGTTGCTGAGCGGTAAACGCAGGGGGGTGGGTGAGGCACATGTATTCAACATTTGCCCCATCCAGAAATTCTTTTAACTGCTGAATCGGCATAGTGACAGCCTCCTACCAGCATGGACAGCAACCCGGAATGGCTTGATATGAGCTCCACTCCGACGACGTTCTGGCGGGGCCACCAGGCCCCGTCATTAATCGTCAGCTTAGCTGAGGTTGTGCCGAATGCGAGTAACGGGTTGTATCTATGCGATACGAATTGCTACTTCACTCGGTCTTGTACAAATGCACGTCGCGCTGGGGGAAGGGGATGGAGATACCTTCTGCATCAAACGCTTTCTTCACAGCCTCTTGCATGGCCCAGTTGAATGGCCATAGGTCGCCGGCCTTGGTCCAGGCGCGCACGGTCAGATTGACTGAGCTGTCGCCCAGGCTGCCAACAACGATAAGCGGCGCCGGGTCTTTCAAGGCACGTTCGTCTTCAGAGATCAGTCGCAGAATAATGTCTTTTGCCTTGTCGATGTCATCGCTGTAACCGATGCCAAAGGACATATCGCAGCGACGTGTTTCATAGACGCTCATGTTGGTCAGGCTGGAGTTGGATAGCTGGCCGTTAGGGATCACTACACGGCGGTTATCGAAGGTATCGATAATCGTGTAAAGGATAGTGATTTCGCGCACTGAGCCGAGAAACCCTTGTGCTTCGATCGCGTCACCTACTTTGAAAGGCTTGAACAGCAGGATCAGCACGCCGCCCGCAAAGTTGCCCAGACTTCCTTGCAGCGCGAAGCCAACAGCCAAACCGGCAGCACCAATGATGGCAACGAAGGATGTGGTTGCAATGCCAACCATGGAGGCGACAGAGACGAGCAGGAGGATCTTCAGAATTGCGCTGATAAGACCGCACAGGAACTTGTTCAGGGTGGGGTCTTTTTTGCCAAGCTTCGCATCCAGTACGTTTACAAAGCGATTGATCAGCCACATACCGACAATCAGTGTGATAATGGCCAGCAGGACCTTCGGGGCATAGGTCATAACCAATGCGATGGCCTGATCCATGTATTCTGCGGCGCGTCCGTCCGCGCTGAATAGCTCTTCCATAGTGGTTCCTTATTGTTTCCTGATGATTAATGCTTACAGCTTTTTATAGTCAAAATCCGGCATGTCCGGATAGGTTAAAACCCTTATATAGCAGACAAAGCCACAGAGGTATATGTGGGTTGCAGGGCGCGCCCACATGATCTAGGCGGGGTTCGCTTTTCCAGCCCACTCGAGCAAGGTGCCGGAATTTCCACGAGCCAGGATTTTCCCCTGTTTCTGCCGGAGCTGATAATCGTACATAGGATCATAGTAATCCTGCAGCAGCGGCTGAATCCAGGCATCATGGCCTTCCAGGTCACCATTGCTTTCCTGCTGGGTTAGCGCGCGCTCCATAAGGTGCTGCAACTGGCGGTGACGTTCGCCCCCCAGCCGTTTACTGATACGTTCAAGAGCGCCCAGAAGGTAGTCACGAAAATTCAGCCAGCCGGCTTCATCGCCATCACGGCTCATGTAGTCAGCAGCCATATTTTCTACATAGTCTTCCCGAATAATGCGAGTGCGGTCTTCCAGCGATTCCTCGAGAACCAGAAGGGGTGTGCGGGCCATGCGCTCTTTCAGCGCATCGGGCAGTGCGCAGCGACCAACCAGGCGACTTTCGTCTTCGAGATAGATCGGGCCACCCTTCAAGTGGCGCGCTCTCAGCATGGCAACGGCCAGGCGATTTTCAAAGTCTATTTGGGATGGCTGCGGCGTTACTTGTCGCCCGAAGCTGGAGCCCCTGTGGTTTGCCAGGCCTTCCAGATCTACCGGGTTGGGAAGTTGATGCAGCACGCGGGTTTTGCCGGTCCCTGTGCGCCCACTGATGATGCGGAAATCCGCGGAATTGATGAGTTCGTCGAGGCTGTCGATGAGGAACCGACGTAGGGCTTTATAGCCGCCTTTCACGAGGGGGTAATCAATGCCGGCATCCCTGATCCACTGCTGGGTTAGCCTTGATCTCAAGCCGCCACGGAAGCAGAACAGATAACCTTCTGGATGGTTCGCTATAAATCGCTTCCAGGTTTCGATGCGCTGAGCTTGAACATCCCCGGAAACCAGTTGGTGGCCGAGCCGAATGGCTTCATCCTGTCCTTTTTCCTTGTAGCAGATGCCTACCCGGTGCCGCTCTTCATCATTCATCAGCGGTGCGTTTACAGCGCCAGGGAAGCTGCCCCTGGCAAACTCTACCGGTGCCCGGACATCCATCAGAGGCGTGTTGTTCAGGAACAGCGACAGGTAGTTTTCGGTATCGGGTCTGCTTGGCATTTCAGGGCTCAATTGCTTGCCAGAATGAGGCGGCAGTATAGCGGATGTGTAGAAAATCCGTGAAAAAAAAGGGCAGCCCTGAGGCTGCCCTTTACCGGAACAGGTCGGCGCATCCTTGCGCTGAGTGCAACAACCGTGTTGCGAATCCTTTTGCCACTCCGTGGTGCCGGCGTCCGAGCCAGCGATCCGAATAGTTATCCCTTAAGCCAGGTATCCCTGTATCCCTGCTTCTCCCTGCATTCCTTGCCGGGGTGCATCCAGTGCGTCGTCCTTATCCTTGTCATCCTTGACGAAGCCACTATACCAATGGATGAGTGTGGAAATGTGTGAGCTGTGCACGCTTGTGTTTGGAGTTTTCCCAAAGAGATTACTGAAGCGTAATCATATCAGTGTGTTAACTAATTCCCGGTGATGGCTGTAGTGGGTGCGCACGAGCAATTGCTGCAAGATCGCACACGTTTGTGCGATATATCTCACACTGACTTGGGCGAATTTCTCAAATCTCTTTTGTTGCTTGAGGGGAGTCCGGGCCAGGGTAGGAGGCCAATCAGTATTCCTGCGCCGTCAGCGGCCACGTCTGCCAGCGAGAAGTCCCGGTAGGGAAGAAGGGCTTGAACTGCTTCTATGGCCAGCCCAAAAGCCAGCAACGCCGGTGCGAACCAGATGGCGCGGAGCTCCGGCCAGGCTAACCGCGTAACCAGCGTGAGTTCAACAAATGCGATCAAGTGGTTCACTTTGTCGCTGGGGGCTGAGGGGATCGGGTAACTGTTGCTTGTGGTTGCCAGAAAGCCAATAGCAATGACCGACAGCAGCAAGGCAAAGCGCCACAGCGGCCGGAAGTTCAGCAGGCTTGTCAGTTGATGTTTCAGTGTTCCCATTGGTGAAATCCGTCAGAGTTCTCTGGCTGTGTGAAGGTTTTCAACATGATATGCTTTGCGCCCCGTCACTGTCATTGAAGCGGAGGGCCATTCGGCGATGCTCAGAGGTAATTTTTTTCGTGGACTGGGCTATCTGGGTGAGGGCTTTCACCTGATTCGCCAGCCTGGTTTGCGGCTATTTGTCGTCATTCCGCTTGTTATCAACATTTTTCTCTTCGGATTGTTGTTCTATTTTCTGGGCGAACTTTTCGGCGCTTTGA
The DNA here is from genome assembly GCF_046537445.1 of Marinobacter sp. KMM 10035. NCBI lineage: Bacteria > Pseudomonadati > Pseudomonadota > Gammaproteobacteria > Pseudomonadales > Marinobacteraceae > Marinobacter > Marinobacter sp. KMM 10035. The sequence continues at coordinate 889,429 of NZ_JBBVMG010000001.1, forward strand.
TTGCGACTGCCATGGGCTGGCTGCCTGACTGGGCCTGGCTGCAGGCGCTCGACTGGCTGTTCTGGATTTTGTACGGCGCTGTGATCCTGCTCATGCTGGCATACGGCTTTGTGATAATCGCCAACCTGATTGGCTCGCCTTTCTACGGTTATCTGGCAGAACTCACGGAGAAGCACCTCACCGGCCAGGAAGTCAGCACTGATGATGGCTGGGCGGCCATCATAAAAGACATCCCGCGAGCGCTCTGGCGGGAAGTACAAAAAATTGTCTATTACCTGCCACGGGCTATTGGGCTGTTCATCATTGGCTTGATCCCGGTGGTCAATCTGGTTGCGGCGGTGCTCTGGTTTCTGTTCAACAGCTGGATGATGGCGTTGCAGTATGTGGATTACCCCGCAGACAACCACAAAGTGAGTTTCAAGGCCTTGCGCCAGCTGCTTGCCAATACCCGTTTGTCTGCCTTGGGTTTCGGGCTGCCCGTGGCTTTGGCCGCCATGGTGCCTGTTTTGAATCTTATTGTGGTTCCTGCCGCTGTTTGCGGGGCGACTGCTTATTGGGTGCGCGAAAACGGCGCAACACGACATTAAAGAGTTTGGAGGTTTTTTGGACGCATCGGAACTTGCTATTGGCCAGCGTTGGGTCAGCCACAGCGATACAGCGCTCGGGCTGGGAATAGTAACAGACATTTCTGGCCGTCGGATTACCCTGGGTTTTCCTGCGGCCGACGAAGAACGCACCTATGCAATTGATAACGCGCCGCTTTCCCGCATCGTGTATCAGCTTGGTGAGGAAATCGAGACCTTCGATGGCTCCAGGTATCTGGTGCGGGCGGTCGAGGATCTCGGTGGTGTGCTTTTGTACCACGGGGAGCCGTTGGCGGAGGGTGACGAGCAGCCTGAGGCAGATCTGGAACAGATCTCTGAGGTGAAACTTGCCGGCTCTGTCAATTTCTCTGCGCCCCATCAACGCCTGTTTGCGGGCCAATTTGACCGCAATGGCGCTTTCCGCCTGCGCTTCGCCACACTGCAGCACATGGACCGGTTGCGGGCGTCTCCCGCCCGGGGGCTGATTGGCGCTCGCACACAGCATTTGCAGCATCAGATCTATATCGCCCATGAGGTCGCAAAACGTCATGCACCGCGAGTACTTCTGGCAGACGAGGTTGGCCTTGGTAAAACCATCGAAGCCGGTCTTATTCTGCATTATCAATTGCAAACTGGCCGGGCCCGCCGGGCCCTGATCGTGGTACCGGATTCGTTGATTCATCAGTGGCTGGTGGAAATGCTCCGGCGCTTCAATCTGCGCTTCTCCATTGTTGACCAGAGCCGCTACGACGCCCTGAAAGACTCGGAAGATGATGTGGACGCCTTGATGGATCATATCTTTGGCGGCGACTCATCTGTTAACCCCTTTGAAAGTGACCAGTTGGTTCTGTGTAGCCTCGATTTTCTTGTGAACAGCGAGAAGGCTCGGGCAGATGTGCTGAAAGCAGACTGGGATCTAATGGTTGTGGACGAGGCCCACCATCTGGCGTGGAGCCCAGACGATGTTAGCCCGGAATACCAGTTGGTGGAGGAGCTTTCAGCAATCAGCGAAGGCCTTCTGTTGCTGACTGCGACGCCGGAACAGGTGGGAGTGGCCAGTCACTTTGCCCGGTTGAGGCTGCTCGACCCGGCACGTTTTCATGATTTGCAGGCGTTTCAGGACGAAGAGCTGCAGTACGAGGCGATTAACGGCGTAGTGCGGCGCTTGCAGGATGAGAGTTCAGACATTCATGAGGATGACCGCAAAGCATTGCAGGCCTGGCTAGGTGATGAGCTGGCGCAGCTGTTGGCGGGGGATTCACCACGGCAGGCTGTTATAGATGCGCTGCTGGATCGCCATGGCACCGGGCGGGTTCTTTTCCGTAATACTCGCGCAGCCATTCAGGGGTTTCCTGAGCGGCGGGCCAATGCAGTTCCTCTTGAGTGCCCCGAAATGTATCTGGGGCAAGAGTTCGGTTACCCCGGCCTGGCCCCGGAGCAATCCGTGCCAGAAGAGTTGTGGCTGGCGGATGATCCCAGGGTTGCCTGGCTGGAGAAAAAACTGGCGAGCTTACGGCCAGCCAAGGTTGTGGTTATCTGCGCTCTGGCCGAAACCGCTATGGCGCTGGAGCACTACCTTCAGCTTCGCGCCGGTATTCGCAGTGCGGCATTTCATGAGCATTTGAGCCTGGTGGAACGTGATCGTGCTGCTGCCTACTTTGCTGATAACGAACAAGGTGCCCAAGCGCTGATTTGTTCAGAGATTGGCAGCGAAGGCCGCAACTTCCAGTTTGCTCACCACCTTGTACTGTTTGATTTGCCAGCAAACCCGGACTTGCTCGAGCAACGCATCGGGCGCTTGGATCGTATTGGGCAAACCGAAACCATCGACATTCATATCCCTTACCTTCAGGGCACCTCGCAAGAGGTTCAGTACCGCTGGTTCCAGGAAGGCCTGAACGCGTTCTCTGAAAGCTGCGCCGTTGGTGTTGCGGTACAGGAGAAGGTTGGCGAGCAATGGACGAGTGCCATTGAAGGCGATCTGTCGGTGCTGGATGGCCTGGTTGAAGCCTCGGCTGCCGAGACTGGCCGTTTAAAAACACTGCTGCAAAATGGTCGCGATGCGCTGATCGAGCTTAACTCCTGCCGCCGTGATATCGCTGATGCTCTGATTGCGGGAATTGAGGAGGAAGAAGGTTCAGCCGAGGTGCGTGATTACATGATCGAAGCCTTCGATATTCTCGGGGTGGATATCGAAGATCATTCTGACCATGCGGATATTCTGCGCCCCGGGGAGCAGTATCAGGCCGGCCACGTTGCCGAGCTGCCGGACGACGGTGTAACGGTGACCTGGGATCGCCAGCATGCGCTGGAGCGCGAAGACATCGCCTTCATGAGCTGGGAGCACCCCATGGTGACCGGCGTGATGGACTCGGTGACCAGCTCCGGCTTGGGCAAGGCGGCCCTGGCCAGCCTGTCGGTGAAGGCGTTGCCACCGGGTACCCTGCTAATGGAAGCACTGTTTACCGTGCACTGCCCGGCGCCGGAAGCCCTGCAGTTGACCCGCTACCTCCCGGTTTCGCCATTGCGGCTGCTGGTGGACGTGAACGGAAAGGAGCTTTCCGCCGCGCTGCCCCATGATCGCCTGAACGATCTGTGCTCCAACATTCGCCGGCGCACCGCCCAGGCGATTGTGCCGCAGATCCGGCCCCAGGTAGAGACTATGGTGGATCACGTGGAGCGCCTGTCTGCTCCGCATCTGGAGCCAATGAAGCAAAAGGCGCTGGAACAGCTGGCTGCAAACTTTGAGCCGGAGATTCGCAGGCTGGAAGCATTGAAAAAAGTGAACCCGGCTATCCGGGACGAGGAAATTGATTATTTCCGCAACCAGCTGGGTGCTGCGCGAGAAGCCATTGGGCATGCCAGTCTGGCTCTGGAAGGGATCCGGGTTATCGTCACAGCGTGAGGCTGTTTTTTGCGATATCCTTGACGTAACATTTTGTAAGTTGACCCATGGATGACAGAGAGACCCTATGATGACTTTGATTCTGTTGATAGCAGCGCTGACAGGCCTGCTGATTGTCATGCGGCGTGAATCCGGTGCCAAGCCTGCCATTGGCGTAATGGTAATGGTTGGTGTTCTGTCGATGATCTTTGCATCTGGATGGCTGGCGCTGATTCTATTTATCGGTGCTGCAGTTACCGCAGCGGCGGGTCTGCCCGGTCTTCGTCAGGGCTGGCTCACACCACGCATTTTTGCCATTTTCAAGAAAGTTGCCCCCAAAGTATCTGATACCGAAAAAGTGGCGCTTGAAGCAGGTACGGTTGGTTGGGATGGTGAGCTGTTTACCGGGCGGCCGGATTGGCACAACCTGTTGATCAATCGCCACACTGGCCTGAGTGAAGAAGAGCAGGCGTTTGTGGATAACCAGTGCGTTCAGGCAGTGTCCATGTGTAATGCGTGGGACATTGCAGTAGAGCGAGCGGACCTTCCAAAAGAGTTGTGGGACTTTCTCAAGAAAGAGAAGTTCTTCGGAATGATCATCCCCAAAGAATATGGTGGACTCGGCTTTTCCGCGAAAGCCCAGACTGCCGTGCTGCAAAAAATTGCGGCCAATGAAATGCTCATGGTTACCGTCGGCGTGCCCAACTCTCTTGGGCCGGGCGAGTTGCTGCTCAAATACGGTACGGAAGAGCAGAAAGAACACTATTTGCCGCGTCTGGCGGATGGCCGGGAAATTCCCTGTTTTGGCCTTACCGGCACTCGTGCAGGCTCTGATGCCACCTCATTGCCGGATGTCGGCACCGTGTGTAAGCAGGAGATAGACGGCAAGGAAGTTATTGGCATAAGACTGAATTTTGAAAAGCGCTGGATCACACTTGCACCCATCGCAACGGTTGTGGGCTTGGCGTTCCGTATGTTTGACCCGGATGGGCTGGTGGGTGAGACCAAGGATTATGGCATTACCTGCGCGCTGATCCCCCGCGATACCAAAGGTATGGAGATTGGTCGTCGCCATTGCCCGATAGGAAGTCCTTTCCTGAACGGTCCAATCATTGGCAAGGATGTGTTCATACCCCTGGACTACATTATTGGTGGTCTGGATATGGCCGGCCAAGGTTGGCGCATGCTGGTTGAATGCCTCTCGGTTGGTCGTTGCATCACCTTGCCTTCCGGTGCTGCAGGCGCGGCGGCCTATGCTGTTGGTACTGCCGGTGGTTTCACCCGCATTCGCCGCCAGTTCAATACGCCAGTGGCCGATATGGAAGGCGTGCAGGAGCCTCTGGCTCGTATTGCTGCCAAAACCTATATTTCCCAGGCGGCGGTTAATCACACGGCCAACATGATCGACAAGGGCGAGAAGCCGGCCGTGCCCTCGGCGATTCTCAAGTATCACCTGACTGAATTCCAGCGCGGCATTCTGGCTGATGCCATGGATGTTCACGGTGGGAAAACGGTGACTCTGGGGCCCCGTAACTATCTGGGCATAGGCTATAGCGGTTCACCGGTTTCCATTACGGTGGAAGGCGCGAATATCATGACACGCAGCCTGATGATCTTTGGCCAGGGCGCTATCCGCTGCCATCCCTATGTACTTAAAGAATTGGCGGCCAAGGATAATGACGACATCAACGCATTTGACGACGCCTTCTTTGGCCACGCGGGCCTGATTTTTGGTAACGCCGCAAGAGCCTTTACCCAGGCACTGAGTATCGGCCGTGCAGACGTGCCTTTTGACAGCGCAAGCCGCAAATATGCGCAGGCAGTTGCCCGCTTCAGCGCAGCCTTTGGCCTGTGCTCGGACGCAGCCATGACCACCCTTGGCAGCGAGCTGAAAATGCGCGAGCTGATCTCAGCGCGCCTCGGTGACATGCTGTCGAATCTGTATCTCGCCTCCATGGTGCTCAAGAACTGGCATGAAACCCAGCCTGTAGAAGGTGAGAAAGAGGTCATGCAGTACAGCCTTGGCTTATTGCTACATCGCACAGAAGAAGCGTTGGACGGCTTCCTGCAAAACCTGCCAAATCGTGCAGTCGCTTTGGTTCTGCGAGGGGTCACTCTGCCCCTGGGCCGGCGCTGGGGTAACCCCCATGATGACCTTGCCCGCAAAATCGCGCGGTTTATATCCACCGATACGCCTATCCGCCACAAGCTGCTTGCGGGCACCTGGACCACAGATGGCGAAGGCTCAGTGGAGAATCCGGTGGCGCGCTACAACGGTTTGCTGAAAGATTATGACAAAGCTGAGCAGCTCTATCGCAAAGCCACCAAGGCATACGCTAAAGGCGAACTGCCAATGACGGCTTTGCATCCGGAGCAGCGTTTTGACGCTGCGTTAGAGGCAGGCATTTTCACCAAAGAAGAAGCCAGGTTCATGGATGAGTACGAAGCCGTGGTGTACGACATGCTCACCGTGGACGACTTCCCGTTTGATGAGTTTGCCCGCAACAAGGATACGGTGATTGATCACAACCCAGCGTAACGGGGCAGGCCGCTAATATGTGGCTGTCTTTTTTGGCCGTGAGTGTTGGCGCCGTTGTTGGCGCCAACCTGCGTTGGTTGCTGGGGCTGTGGTTGAACACCAGTTACCACGCGATTCCCTATGGCACCCTCGCAGCCAACCTCGGCGGCGGCTGGCTGGTTGGCTTGCTCATTGGCTATTTCAGTCATGCCAGCACACTGGCGCCTGAGTGGCGCCTGTTTGCTATCACCGGCTTGTGTGGCGCACTGACAACATTTTCTACCTTTTCACTGGAAATGGTTTCCGCTATCCAGGATGGCAAATGGGCAATGGCCATAACCGGGATTCTCGCCCATGTAATTGGCTCTATACTCATGACTGCATTGGGTATTTACACCTTTAGTCTAATGAAAGGCTAAATGGGTATGACTACCTAGTGGATTTATTTTAAATCTACTTGGCAAGTTGGTGATTCAGTAGTAGAGTGTTTTGGAAGGAAAGATTCAGCAAAGCATTTCATGAATAAGACGTACTCCGCAGTTAGTAGTGACCGTCCTGTTTTTGATTCCGCGAGTTCTGTATTTCCGTACAACGCTGACCAGCCACATTCAGTGAATGGCAGCAGTTAATATGATTGATTTCAGGAAGTTTAAGTATGTCTACTACTACCGGTACTGTTAAGTTCTTCAACGAAGCTAAAGGCTTTGGCTTTATCACTCGTGAAGGCGGCCCGGACGTTTTTGTTCACTACAGCGCAATTCAGGGCGGCGGTTTCAAGACTCTGGCTGAAGGCCAGCAAGTTGAGTTCACCGTTACCCAGGGCCAGAAAGGTCCTCAGGCGGAAAACGTTACTCCTCTCTAATCCCACTCGGATAGAGTAGTAACCGCCAAAAAGGCAGCTTCGGCTGCCTTTTTTTCGTTATAAGGGCTCGGTTCTTTTCCTGCACTGAAGCACTAATGTGGTACATTTTCAGCCAAGCACAGTAAGTTGTTTAAAGAGAATTGCTGGCGATCGTTACCCATGAGTGTCAACAAAGAGTATCACTGGGTTACACAACCGGAGAGCTTATGAAGCTGATTGGATCAACTACCTCGCCCTATGTTCGGCGCATCCGCATTCTGCTGGACGAGGAGCGCTACGACTTTGTGAATCTCGATATTTACGGCGCAGACCGTGACGAAATCAGAAGAGCCAATCCCGCACTGAAAATACCTGTGCTGGAAAGCGATGGTCAGGAAATTTATGACTCGCGGATTATTGCCCGCTATCTCAGCTCCAAACAGGGAAGAGACCCACTCACATGGGATCAGCAAAACCAGCTAACCCTGATTGATGGCGCTAATGACTCAGCAGTTACCCTGTTGCTAGCAAGACGGTCCGGCGTGGATGTAGATGCGCCCGGCGTACTGTTTTTTGATTTGCAGCGTGAGCGTATTATGACAACTCTGCGCACGCTTGCGGCGCAAGTGGAAGATGGCCAGTTTGAAGAATGGAACTACCCGGCCATCTGCCTCTATTGCCTGGTAGACTGGCTTGATTTTCGTGATCTTGTGGACTTCACCGGTATCGAAAGCTTGATTGCCTTCCGGGATAGCCATAACACCCTCCCATGGGTAGCCGAGACCGATCCACGGCAGTCTTAGGCACCGCACCATAGGTGCTCGCCCAGCCGGGCACCTGTTACCTCGCATATTCCCGTTAGTCCTGCCTGTTAACCTTTTTCATTGTGAATGCATTTTGGATGGCTGATTGCGTGTCGCAATTTGGCATCGCGTTGTCGCAATTTAGCAGTGCGTTTTGCATGCAAGCAGACTAGATTTCATTGTGACTCCTTCAGCGGCATAAGCTGTTGCGTATTGGGCGTCGGGCGCCCAGCCTCCAAGAATTCAAAGGAAATATAACAATGACAAAACTGACGAGACGGGATTTCCTGAAAGCCTCTGCTATGGGTATGGGCGCTGTAGTAGTGTCAACTGGCTTGGCCGGGTGCGTATTTGATAGCGACGATAAACGCACCACGGATTTCACTCACGGTGTGGCAAGTGGTGACCCGCTGGCAAACGGTGTGGTTCTATGGACCCGTGTAGTGCCAGACAGGGATTTTGAAAAGCCGGTAAGTGTGGCCTGGGAAGTGGCAACCGACCCCGGGTTTGAGCAACTGGTCCACTCTGGCACGGCCGACGCCAAAAACGCCCACGACTTTACCGTTAAAGTGGATGTGCGTGGGCTCGCCCCGGCACAAAAATATTATTATCGGTTCCGCACGGCGGATAGCCGGTCCCCTTCGGGCACAACGCTGACCTTGCCAGAGGGTGCTGTGGACTCCGTTCGGCTGGCTGTGGTGTCTTGTGCCAACTACCCTGCAGGCTATTTCAACGTTTATCGCGAACTCAGCAAGCGTGATGATCTGGATGCAGTTTTGCACCTGGGTGACTATATCTACGAGTACAGCAGTGAATCTGGCAGTTACGCTGCGTCTGATGCCGCTGCGCTGGGTCGCACCTTCCCGGCAGATAACAACCTGGAGTTAATAGAGCTGAAGGATTACCGTCGCCGGTATGGAATTTACCGTGGCGACGCAGATCTGCAGGCACTGCACCAGAAAGTGCCGTTTATCGTTGTTTGGGATGACCATGAAATCGCCAACGATGCCTGGGAAAACGGAGCCGAAAACCACAATGCCGGGGAAGGCGACTACGGCACCCGCAAGCTTGAAGCCTTGCAGGCGTACTTTGAGTGGATGCCCATCCGCCCAGTGATCGAAGGTAATGATGAGGCAATTTTCCGCACCTTCCGGTTCGGTAACCTGGTGGATCTGCACATGCTGGATACCCGTCACATGGGGCGGGATAAACAGTTGGACTACCAGGATTATTTCACTCAGACGGGGCTTGATGAGGCCAGCTTCAGAGCGGATGTGGGAAGCACCAACCGCACATTGTTGGGTGCCGAACAACTGCTCTGGCTGCAAGCTTCCATGGGCTACTCCACAGCGACCTGGCAGGTGCTGGGCCAGCAGATACTGATGGGGCGTATGAACCTGCCCGCAGAGCTGTTGATGGCTATAGCGACGGAGCAGTTTGACGGTTTGCCGCAGGCGCTTGGAGAATTAGCAGTACTCAAGGGGCGTAAGCTGGCAAACGACCTGTCGCTCACCCCTGAAGAGTTGGCACGGATTGAAACGGTAGCACCCTATAACCTGGACGCTTGGGACGGTTACCAGTATGAGCGGGAAGTGGTGCTGGGCACAGCCAAAGCGCTGGAGAGAAACCTGGTGGTACTGGCCGGCGATACCCACAACGCCTGGGCCAATAACCTGAAAGACATCTATGGGGATCAGGTTGGAGTGGAGTTTGCTGCGCCGTCGGTATCATCGCCGGGTCTGGAGGAATACCTTGAGCTTGACGAGGATCAGATTTCAGGCGCTGAGCAGGGTATTAGCCTGCTGGCGGATGATCTGGACTACCTGAACATCAACCAGCGCGGATTTATGATCGTGACCTTCACTGCCGAGGAAGCCCGGTCTGATTGGTACTTTGTCGATACCATCAAATCCCGTGACTACGCCATCGATACCGCCCGCAGCACAAGCCGGAGAGTTCGGCCCGGTGCGGGCAATCGTTACGTGGAATCTGTTCCCTCCTGATCATCAGCACAAGCCGCGGGTGATCAATGCAGGGTCACCGCGGCCTTCCACTGCCGCAAGTTCAGCACTGGATAGCCACTCCCCGGGTGGCTTGTCCAGAACACTGGCACAGGCTGCTAAAGCGTGGCCCCAGGAGCAGCCGTTGGCAAACACCATTCCAGCCTCATTCAGTGTGCCGCCCCGGTTAATGTAGCCCAGCACCCTGCTGTGGGCAGGATCGGGGAACAGCGGGTGCATGTGTCCGCGAAATACTTCGGGGCGCATGTGGGTGAGAGCAACTCTACGATGTAACCGGCCCGGAAACAGGCGTTCCCGTTCAAACTCTGAAGCACAATTCTCCGCCTCCAGGGTGTCTCTTGGCTCCCTGAACCGCCCGGGTTCCTGAATATAGACCAAACGAAACGAGGTGCTGGTATCGCGCAACCGCTCGCAAGCGCGGATTGCTTCCGAAAGCTGGTAGGCTCCGTTCGCAATCAGCAATATCGGCTCTCCCCCGGAGGTGTCTTCGTCTACCACCAGCGCCCCGCTCCTTGCGAGTGCTTCTGCTTCCTGCGCATCGAATACGCACGGCCGATTGCGTTTAGGAATAACCATGCAGCTGATACTGCCTCGCTTGGCAAATACTGAAGGAAGAACCGCCAGCGCACTGTTGTAATCGGCAGGAAAGAGCACCCGGGATACATCGTTCATTTCACCCAGCAGGCTCTCACAAAAAGTGGTGTCTTGGTGGGACTGTTCATTTTTGCCATTTTCCCAGGTGTGGGATGTGGCAATAACCGGCAGGCCAAGCCAGCGGGCCGGGCGGCCCAGGGCCTTTTGGTGGCGAGTAAAGATAAGTTCCTGGCGGATAGCGCCAAGCATTTTTACACAGAATGCTTCGTAGCTGGCCACCAGGTTTATCCCGGCTTTATTCGCCAGACAGGCAGATACAACCGCTTCCTCGTTCAGCGCCGTGATGATGTTGCCATGAACCGACTCAGAATCGTTCTCCGGCTCGTTCACCCGGTGTTTCAGGTTTTCCAGAACGCAGGTCAGGCGGTTACTGGCAAGTTCATCCGGGTTGCCTACACGGGCTCGAAGATTCGGGTTTTGCGCAACCAGAGCGCAGAAAAAATCATCCACGGCCTGCATGGGAGAAACCGAGTCAGCCCGGTCAGGGATGGCGGGAATAACAAGATCGGGCGGATCGCGCCTTGCCAGCGGGTGATCGCGCTCCAAGGGGCGGGATTGCTCGGTGTGTTCTTTTAGCCGCTGCACGCTTTGCGCAAGTTCTTCTGGCGCAACCCAAAGGCGGTGCGCGTGCGTCTGAAACAGCTCCCGGGCGCGAATATCCATGCGTGGATTGCCTGGTAGCGGCAGGTTGTGGGCAGGGTTCAGGCCGGCGCCATAAAAGCCAAAGCCTTTTACGGTTTCGGCAATACCGTAGGGCATTCGAACCGGATAGCCCAGCGCGCCTGCCAGTGCTTCCTCACTTCTTTGTTGCAGTGTATTTTCCATCTCTGCAAGGGCGCACACGAAGGCTGCCGGGTCGCGGCCGTCAAACCTGAATGGCTCGAAGCCAAGGGCCTCCAGTCTGGCCTCGAATCGCTCCAGCCCTTCGCGGGTGCCCAACTCAGTACGTTGCTCAATGCGGCGACCGTTGGCAATCATAACGGGGGTTACCAGACCACAATCGGCTGCCCGCCACCAACGGGGAATCCAGTCACTGCCGCGCTGTTCTTCGGCGGCACCATCGGATAGAAAGGCGACCAGAGACTCTCCGGGCAATGGCATGTGTGCGTACTGAAGCTCGGCAAAGCCCAGATAGCCACCCTCAATAATGCCTCCCGCTGTGTAGGGATTAACATGGCTACCCAGCGGCGCTGCCACGCTGCCGTCCGGTTTTTGTTGGTAACTGTAAAAATCCGCTACCATCCGTGACAGCCCCTCTGTTCCGGTGTAGCGTTTATGCTGCTCCGGAAGGAGATTGCCCGTTAGCACATTCAACGCATCAATGGCGGCTACGCAATGGCCCTGGCCCATAAGCCAGCTGCGGGTTTGGCCCGTCAGGTTGTTGAGTGCCATATAAGCTGCGTAAGCCGGCACCATATTCAACGCTCCGCCGGTGTGACCTTCCGGAGTGCTTTTGAAGTCCGTTGGGGCCAGTGGTGCACCGGAGGTGTCTACGCGATTTGCGTAGGTCATGTGTACTACCAGCCACATGCCAGCGCTGGTTAACCGGTCAAGATCCGCCAACTTGCGGTAGACTGTTGCTGAATCAGGTTGAAGACCTTTGGCAACAAGGTGTGCCGCCAGATGCTGAACACGCTCGCAAGTGGTCTCGGTATGTTGGATAACGCCATAGCCCTTGCGCCAGAGTTCATACTCGGAACAGGCCGTGGATGGCGAGATGTGTGATGGCATAATGTGCCTCCAATGCACAAAAATTGTGCAATTATTGTAGAGGGCGCCTGCAATCTGCTGTTTGATGCAGGTCAGGTGGGCTCGCTTCTGGCATTAATTTTGTTTGAGAACCATATTTTTGGGAGAGATCGATGACTGATGACAAACGCCGCCGTTATTCCGCCCCCGTGGTGGATGGAGTGGGCAAGTCTGCCAGCCGGGCAATGCTCCGAGCTGTCGGTTTTACCGATGAGGATTTCCGTAAGCCGCAGATTGGTATCGCCTCTACCTGGAGCAATCTGACGCCATGCAACATGCACATTCACGAATTGGCAGAAGCCTCTTCGACGGGTGCGGATGCAGCTGGTGGCAAGTCATTGATCTTCAATACCATTACAGTGTCTGACGGTATCGCCAATGGTACCTTGGGAATGAAGTATTCACTGGTGTCCCGGGAAGTCATTGCGGATTCCATTGAAACCGTCGCGGGCTGTGAAGGATTCGACGGACTGGTTGCAATCGGCGGTTGCGACAAAAATATGCCCGGTTGCATTATGGGGCTGGCGCGGCTCAACCGGCCATCGGTGTTTGTGTATGGCGGTACGATTCTACCCGGTGAAAATCACACCGATATTGTGTCGGTGTTCGAAGCAGTAGGCGCCCACGCCCGAGGCGATCTTGATTTAATCGAAGTAAAACAGATTGAAGAAACGGCCATTCCCGGCCCGGGTTCCTGTGGTGGCATGTACACCGCCAACACCATGGCATCGGCGATTGAAGCTATGGGCATGAGCCTTCCGGGCAGTTCTGCCCAGAATGCGGTATCCAATAACAAGCTGGATGACTGTCGCGCTGCTGGAGCGGCGGTTTTGAATCTTCTGGATAAAGACATCAAGCCTTCGGACATCATGACCCGCGAAGCATTTGAGAACGCGATTACCGTCGTGATCGCTTTGGGCGGCTCAACCAACGCGGTTCTTCACCTGTTGGCTATGGCCAGCACGGTCGATGTGGAGCTGAGCCTGGAAGACTTCGTAGAGATTGGTAAGCGCGTTCCTGTTCTTGCAGACCTGCGCCCCAGCGGCCACTACATGATGTCGGAATTGGTGACGATTGGTGGTATACAGCCGCTGATGAAGATGCTGTTGGAGCGGGGGCTTTTGCATGGTGACTGCCTGACGGTTACAGGACAATCGCTGGCGCAAAACCTGGCTGAAGTAGACCCTTACCCGGAAGGTCAGGACATTATCCGGGCATTCGATAACCCGGTGAAAGCAGATAGCCACTTGCGCATTCTTCACGGTAACCTGGCACCGGAAGGCGCTGTTGCCAAGATCACCGGTAAAGAGGGCACTCATTTTTCCGGACGAGCCCGGGTGTTTCATTCGGAAGAGGAAGCGCAAGAGCGGATTATCGATGGAACCGTGGTTGCTGGCGACGTACTGGTGATCCGTTACGAGGGTCCGAAGGGTGGGCCAGGAATGCGTGAAATGCTCACACCTACGTCGGCCATCATGGGCAAGGGTCTTGGTAACGACGTGGCCTTGATTACGGATGGACGTTTCTCCGGGGGCAGTCACGGTTTTGTGGTGGGGCATATCAGCCCGGAAGCGGCAGAAGGTGGTCCCATTGCGTTGGTTGAGGATGGCGATACAATCATCATCGATGCCGTCGCAAACACCATGGTATTGGATGTTCCTGACGAAGAGCTTGGGCGCCGGCGCAAAGCCTGGGTTGCTCCCGAACCACGATTTACCCGTGGTGTGCTTGCGAAATATGCTCGCACAGTAAGCTCTGCATCCACCGGCGCGGTTACCGACCTGCCATGATGCATCGATAACGCAAAAACAGAGTGCAACATGCATATAATGAACATCGTGCGGATGCTGCTGTGGCTGGTGTTATGCCTGCCACTTGCAGTAAATGCACAGCAGAAGAGCGCCAGCTTGGCTGGTGCTCAGAACCTGAATTTGGCATCGGTCAATGCGGCCGTGGCGATGGCTGGTAGCAATGAGCTGGTATTTGGCCGGAATGCAAACAGGCCTGTGCCCATCGCTTCCATAACCAAGGTGATGACAGCTCTAGTGGTGCTTGAATCTGGTGCTCCGCTGAATGAGTGGCTGGTGTTCGAGAAGCGCCACACAGCTGCTGCTGCCAATGCCTATACCCGCATCCGGATCGGCTCAACGATGCGTCGCGCCGATGTTCTACGCATTGCGCTTATGTCGTCTGAGAACTTTGCGGCCTACACCTTGGCCAGAAGCCACCCGGGTGGCTTCGATGCATTTATTGTTGCCATGAACGCCAAAGCGAAAGCCCTTGGCATGATGGGCACCCACTTTGTGGATCCAACTGGCCTCTCGGCAGAAAACCTTTCAACCGCAGGGGACCTGGTGAAGCTGGTCAATGCTGCTGCAAAGCATCCGGAAATTCGAGAATATTCCACAACAGGTTATTTTCGCGGCAACTTCCGTAACCCCCGTTACAGCTTGTCGTTTGGCAACACCAATACGCTGGTGCACCGTGAAAGCTGGGGCGTAGGGTTGAGCAAAACCGGCTATCTTTCGGAAGCAGGGCGCTGTCTTGTTATGATCTCTGAAATGAACGGTAAGCAGGTGGTCACGGTACTGCTCGACTCCCTGGGCACTCGATCCCCCATGGGCGATGCCGGCCGCATAAAGCGCTGGCTGGATACCGGTGCCAGTGGGCAGGTAGCTAAAGCCGCGCGGCAATACGCAGAGGAAAAGAACGCGGCCTACAACGCTTTGGCACAGAGCACTGCAACCGCTCTGAAATAGAACCCGAGCGACATTGCACAATGCGCTGAATAAGGCAGGAACCTCATGATCCGGATTTTCACTACTGGCGGCACCATCGATAAGGTGTACTTTGACGCAAACAGCGAGTTTGAAATCGGTGAGTCTCTGGTGCCGGAGCTGCTGGCGGAATCGAATATCCACAAAGGTTACAGCCTGCAGGGGTTATTGCGCAAAGACAGCCTGGAAATGACCGATGCAGATCGTGACAAGGTGTTTGCTGCAGTTAATGCCTGCGATAACAGCCGCATTCTGATTACCCACGGCACTGATACTATGGCGGAAACCGCTCAGGTGCTGTCATCTCTGAAAGACAAAACCATTGTGCTGACGGGAGCCATGCAGCCCGCACGGATGCGTCGTAGCGATGCGGTGTTCAACATAGGTTTTGCCTGGGCGGCGGTGCAGCTTTTGCCCCCCGGCGTCTATGTTGCCATGAATGGAGAAGTGTTCGAGGCCGGCGCTGTGCGTAAAAACCTGAAAGCCCAACGCTTCGAGCGTTCCTGAACTCAGCCAATCGAAGCGATTTCCTGCTCCGTCAGGTCCCGATACGCACCCGGCTCCAATGCCGGGTCGAGGGATATATCACCAATGCGCTGCCTGTGCAGGGCCTCCACATGATTCCCTACCGCCGCCAACATGCGCTTGACCTGGTGATAGCGCCCTTCTGAAATAGTCAGTTCAATCAACTGAGGCTCCACAACCTTCACCTGGGCAGGCTTTGTGGGCTTTGTGTCATTTTTAAGCAGGATGCCGGTTTCCAGTTCCTTGATGGCTGAATCTGTTATAGGTGTGTTCAGGCTTACCCGGTAAGTTTTCGGACAGTCTACTTTTGGGGAGGTGGCCCGGTGAGACCATTTTCCATCGGTTGTCAGTAGCAGCAAGCCCGTGGTGTCGGCGTCCAGTCGTCCCGCAATGTGCAGATCCTGGGTCAGCTCCGCGGAGATAAGGTCCAAAGCAGTGGGATGATCACTGTCGCGAGTAGCACTAACAACGCCAGCAGGCTTATTCAGCATGAGATAGCGTTCACCCTGAATCGTCAGATGCGCGCCATCCATAGATATCTCAGCATCCGCAGGGACGTGCTTTCCCGTGTCTTTCCAAACCTTGCCGTTAACCTCAATTCTCCCGGCATGTATGGCGCGCCTGGCCTCTTTGCGTGAAAGCGGTGAGCTTGTCGAAATGAACTGATCAAGACGCATGGTTGTTAACACTCCTGGCCAGGGGCTGGCGTTGCAAGATTGGCAAGACACAGCACAGGAATAGCGCCGGTGGAGCGGGCCCAGAGCAGAGGCAGTGCGCCGGTATTCATGATAGGCCGCGGGGCACGTTCACCATTGCCTGGCGTGAGCGCGCCATCTTGATCATCCGCCAGAATGAAGGTGAATGGGTGTGCCCCGGGGATGCCCAGGCGAACATCGGTTGCGGTGATTTCGCCATTGCGTGCCTGGTAGTCGAGAAAGCCATTCGTAAACCATTCCAGGCGACGGGCTTCGGGTAATTGCGCGACAGATTTGGCCAATTCTGGCTCACGGGGGAAATGCTCAAGGGTTAAAGGAGCGCCGCCATCCAGAAACCCGGTTACGATCTCGACTCGTTGATCATTCTTGATGGCCGTGGCACGCCATAACACCGTATTGAACGGCATGGGCTGTACCAGCAGTTCGGCCTTCTCAAAGCCCGCCTCTGCGAGAGCCGGTTGGACTCGTTCGGTAATGATCTGTTGGGCCGCGAAAGACCACCCGAGATACGCAGTGGACAGAACCAGTCCCGCCGCTATGGCACGCGCCGCTGGAGGGCGTATTAAAAAAGCAATGCAGCCTGCCAACAGCGGGAGTGTGTACAAAGGATCGATGATGAATATGCTGCTTATGGCAAGGGGTCGGCCAAACGGCCAGAAAAGTTGTGTGCCGTAAGTGGTAAAGGTGTCCAGAAGCGGGTGCGTCATCAACGCCAAAGCCGTTAGTAATAACCAGCGGGGAAACCCCGGTTCAGGCTTCCAGCGCCAGAGCAAAGCGGCAAGCAACAGTGACAAAGGCGCAAGCACAAACAGAGAGTGGCTAAAACCCCGGTGCTGGGTAAAGTTAGCCACCGCCGTTCCGTAATCAATCAGCACATCAAGATCGGGAAGCGTAGCCAGCAGCGCGCCGATGAGGAGAACCGGTCGCCCGAGGGTTTTGCCTGCCACAAGGCCAGCAATTGAGGCGCCAAGAGCCGCCTGAGTGATTGAGTCCATGAATTCCGCAAAAGTAGAGGGTGATGGTGGGTATTATGCTTGGAATGCGGGTTCAGATCACGGGAAGAAGGATGTGTTGAAAAAACGTGTGTTAAAAAAACCGACACCCCGGACTTGATGCAAGCGCGGGGTGTCGGTTTTGTACTATGTGCACAACAGGGCTATAGAGTTCCTGTTAGTGTACTAACCAATCAAGCGGCTTTGCGGCGACGTGCCATGCCTAGACCGGCCAGGCCAAGGCCGAGCAGTGCCAGAGTGCCTGGCTCGGGGACTGCTACAGAGCGTACATTTAGCTTCGCTAGAAGGTCGACGGAGGTTGCGTCGCCTTCAGGGGTGAATATCTCAGTGGCTCCACCGTCGAATCCCAGGAGGGATAGCGAGTAGATGTTGGAGCCAAACTGGAACTCTGAACTTTCGATCATGTTGTCCAAACGAACAACGTCATCCACGTCGCGACTTGAGCAGCCAAAAATAAACGCAAGTGGGCCGCAGTGAACGTTTGGCGTTTCAGTATGACTGAAATCAAACGTGTACGGACCGGTGATGTTGCCATTGCTTGGGTTTGTGGAGAACGAAGCGTACACGTCAAGCGCGGCGCCGGAGATGCTTTCTCCAGTGATGCGGTTGTTAAAATGGGTGAAGGTTCCCAACACGAACGGGTCGTTCGAAGTCAGTGTTTGCGGCAAATTGTTAGGACCTTCAAAGCTGAAACCACTTTGGGGCCCATTTGAGCACTCTCTCCACCAAAGGATCCCTGAGCACGACTCCTCGCCGGTACCCCAGCGAATGCTCTCTGATCCAACCCCTTGAATATTTGATCCGCCGACAGGCGATTGCCATTCGCCATTCACAGAGTCAAGATTTACTGGATAGGCAGCTACACTCATAGCCGCCGTCAAAAACAACGCACCAATGGATCCCTTCGCCAACATCTTCATGGCATAACTCCTAGCTTTAACAGTGAAATGACACAATTCATTTTATGTCGTCAGTTGCTACCATTGAGCTAGTTCCGTGCCAACTAGGTATCGCTATATATATCAGTGTGTTATGAGTTGCTTTCTTTTTGGTTGTAAAAAAAGCTGACAGCCTGTGCTAAATGCTAAGCCCGAGCCGGTCAAGCAATTCATGCCCCGGGAAGCCGTCGGCGATCAGCCCTTCAGCGTGCTGATATTTACGAATCGCAGAGCGGGTTGCTGGCCCGGTAATACCATCAGGCTTGCCCGCATCGTACCCACGCTCGTTGAGAGCTGCCTGAAGTGCAAGAACCGTATCTCGAGAAAGGGCCGGCGTATCCTCCGGTGGCGGATTCTGCAACATTCCCGCGCCCGCAATGCGGTCAGCCAGGTGGCCTACGGCTATGGCGTAGAACTCCGACCGGTTCCAGCCCATGATCACTTTGAAGTTGTGATAGGCAAGAAATGCCGGCCCGCTGTGGCCGGCTGGAACAATCAGTGCGGCGGTAATCTCTTCCCGGGCAAGAGGTTTGCCGAACGCATCGGTAATACCCAGTTCGCCCCATTTGCTCAACTCAAGGCGACGACCATCAGCCAATGAGTAGTCGAAGTTCTTGGGCAGCAGCACTTCACGGCCCCAACGGTAGTCGCCGTCCCAGTTCATGGACTGAAGGAACTTGCCTGCAGACATCATGGCGTCTGGCAGGCTGTTCCACAGGTCGCGGCGGCCGTCGCCATCGGCGTCTACCGCATGCTTCAGGAATACGGTGGGCATGAATTGTACGTGCCCCATTGCACCGGCCCAGGAACCTTCCATTTGCTCCACCGGGATTGCGCCTTCATCAATAATGCGCAACGCGGCAATCAGCTGTTCGGTAAAGAATTTGCTGCGTCGGGCATCACAGGCCAGAGTTGTCAGCGAGTCCGGCACGGACATTTTACCAAAGTAGCTGCCGAAGTTGGTTTCCAGTCCCCAGAAGGCGACGAGATAGGGCGCGGGCACGCCGGTCTCTTCAGTTACCCGAGCCAGAAGTTCGCTGTGTTCTTTGATCAGCACCCGGCCTTTGCTCACCCTGTCGTCGTTAACCCGACGGTTCAGGTAGTCGGCAAAGGTGGTGGTGAACTCGGGCTGCCTGCGGTCCAGCTCGATTACCCGGTCTAAATGCTTGACCCCGGTCATAACGTCTTGAGCGGTTTTTGCGCTCACCCCGGCTGCAATGGCTTTTTCCTGAAGTTGCAGTTTGCACTCCTCAAAGCCAACCGGCGCCGCCAGTACGGCCTCGTTGTCTGCCACTTTGGCCATTGCAGGCAGAGCGGAGATAGCCAGAAACGCGGATACAGAGACATGGCACGCTATACGCCGGTTGGGCAGAATCCTTGCAAGCTTGGTCAGCACGGAAAACCTCGGTAATAGAAGAAGGTGTGGACTGTAAAAGGTCATGGTAGCGTGTTTTTCAGTTGGTGAAACACTTTACAAGGCCCATGGGGGTGACAGTTCTTTAACATGCTGCTGCAAGGGGGGCGCAAATACCGCAGTTGGTGGCTTTCAGGTTGGAAGTTTGTGGTTTTTTGTAGCATGCGGGTTTCCCCTGCGGGCCTTTGTTCTATAGTTGGAGGCATACATTCATAAGAGTTCAAAACATGGCAATGCTGAAAGCGCTGGTGGTTGATGACGCCAGTTTTGTAAGGGATCTGGTCAAGCGTACAATACGCCAGCGTTTTCCCGTTATAGAAACCACCGACGCCCAGAATGGTCGCAGGGCGCAGTCCCTGATGTCTCGCGGCATGTTTGATCTGATTCTTTGTGACTGGGAAATGCCCGAGATGTCTGGCCTTGAGCTGCTGCAGTGGATGCGCCAACAGCCTCAGTACGAAAAAGTGCCTTTTATCATGATTACCAGCCGTGGCGACAAAGACCATGTCATTGAGGCTGTAAAGGAAGGTGTATCTGAATATCTTGGCAAGCCGTTCAGCCCGGAGGGCCTGAGCAAGAAGATCATCAAGGTAATGGGCAGCACGCTGACAACGGCTATGGGCCGCACGGGCAAATCCATGGAGGGGCCAGCAGATGCGTTCAAGGAGTCAGCGGCACTGCTGACACAAAAGAGGGAGCCAATACCCGCACCAGTAACTCAGCCCACCCCGGCAGCCGGTGCCTTCGCGCCGCCGGTTCAGCAGTCTTCCAAGCCCGCGGCCACCCGAAGCACTATGAGCCTTGCGTCAATCCGCTTTGCAGAGAGCACTCTGAAATCGGTCGTTAAAGACATTAACCTGACGGAAGTACGAGTCATTGCCCGGCGGGATCAAGAGTTTCCGGGCATTCTGGATCAGGCGGTGGTCGATATAGAAACCGGAGAGGGGCAGATGGCGCGACTGAATGGGTACGTGCATCAGCTGCAAGCGGTTGATAAGCGGCAGGATACCGATTTTGTGAGTGTGTCCATTCGGTTTGTGGACGAGGATCCAAAGAAAATGGAGGATCTTTCCCGGTTCATCGCCCGTTTCAGAGCAGGTAAGCGATAGTTTATTCAGTAATCGTCGACACTAGCCGTTCTGGGGGAAAGTGACACACAAACTCGCTGCCTTCACCAAGCCGGCTTTTTATCTCCAGATTCCCATCGTGGTTAATCAGTACATGTTTGACGATGGCCAGGCCTAGCCCGGTTCCGCCGGTGTCTTTGTGTCGGCTGGGATCTGCACGATAAAAGCGTTCCGTGAGCCGGGGAATGTGAACCTCATCAATGCCGGAGCCTGTGTCTTTAACTGACAGATGCCCCCCTTCATTGTCTGTGAACCAGAGCACCTTGATTTTGCCCCGAGCAGGCGTGTATTTAACCGCATTGAAGATAAGGTTGGAGAAAGCGCTTCGTAGCTGGTTTTCATCGCCGCTTATCAGTTGCTCGCTGGCTACTTCAAAGCGGATGTCATGCTGGCTTTCACCGCTGAGAGTTCTTGCATCCTGGCAGATTTGCCGCACTAACCGGTCAACGTTGGTTGGTACATCCTGCTCGGATTGCTTACCGGTTTCGATACGGGATAAAAGAATAAGATCGGCAATCAGTGTCTCCATTCGGAACGATTGGGTAGCCATTGTGTTGACCGCTCTCCGCCACTTGGCGGGCAGATCATCGGCGTTGTCCACAAGGGTTTCCAGATAACCGCTGATTACCGTTAGTGGTGTGCGCATTTCATGGGAAACATTGCTTACGAAATCCTGGCGCATCTGCTCTAACTGATGCAGGCGCGAGACATCCTTGGCCACAATTAGGCGGTCGTCTTCTCCGAACAGGCTGATCTGGATTTGCAGATGAATATGAGGTTTCGCGGGCGAGCTCAGCTCCAGGGGTTCCCGGTAGTTTTTTGCGTCAAAGTAGGCTTTGAAAGCCGGTGTTCGGATGAGATTGTAAATATACTGCCCTTGATCCGTAGAGCGTTGAAATCCCAATAGGTGCTCTGCAGAGCCATTCCACCATTCCATGGCGCCAAGAGCGTCGGTCATGATGACGCCGTCGCGCATGGCGTTTGTGGATTCCTGTATGCGATCTATGCGCGATCGCAGACTGCTCTGGGCTTGCAGAGAACTCTGGGTGAGCTTGTGCAGTTTTTCAAAAAAGCTGCCCCAGATGCCTATGCTTTGAGGCGCTTCACTGGCGCTATTCGGGTCTGACAGCCAATGCGCCAGGCTCCGGGTTTGGTAGAGCGTCCACAACAGATAGAGCGCAAGGCCGGCGGTCAAACCGTAAACCGGGTAACCCAAATACAGGCCAGCAAGCGTGCTGCCTGCAAGCCCGGCAAGTGTGAGACGCAGATGTCGCGACCAGATTTTCTGCATTTAAAGGCAGCCTTGTGGTGCTTTTGGTGAGCGGCAAGCGTAGATCAAGCGGGCTGGGTAGAGAACCGGTAGCCTGCGCCTCTCACAGTTTGAATCAGATAGTCGTGATGTTCACCCAGGGCTTTGCGCAGCCGCCGAATGTGCACATCAACCGTTCGCTCTTCAACGTATACATTGCCGCCCCATACCTGGTCCAGAAGCTGGGAGCGTGTGTAAACCCGCTCCTGGTGAGTCATGAAGAACTGCAGCAGGCGGTACTCCGTAGGCCCGATATTCAGGGGGCGCTCGTTTGAAGTGACGCGGTGGCTGGCTGGGTCCAGTGTCAGGCCGTCTACCTCAATGGGGTCGTCGATGCCAGGAGGCGTTGCCCGGCGCAGCACGGCTTTCAGGCGGGCGACCAGTTCTCTTGGGCTGAAAGGTTTGGTGATGTAGTCATCAGCCCCGATTTCCAGGCCGCGGATCTTGTTGTCTTCCTCAACCTTGGCGGTGAGCATGATGATGGGTATATCTGAGGTGGTTTCTTCTTTTTTCAGCCGTCTTGCCAGTTCTATGCCGCTGGTGCCGGGCAGCATCCAGTCCAGCAGAATAATGTCGGGTTGCCTGTCGACGATCAGGGCGTGGGCCTCGGGGGCATCGCTGGCCTCGAGGCATTCGTAATCAGCCATCTCCAGCGCCACAACGATCATTTCGCGGATAGCGGGCTCGTCATCGACAATCAGGACGGTTTTTCCAGACATATTCTCTAACCTGTTTCAGACCATGATGTGTTGCTGAACTATTACAACGCTAGAGTGTTACAGCTGTGTGACAGCCCGGCCCATTCCGCCGTTACCAGATTTCTTTGGTGATTCCTTTCCTACGACACAAACAGGTCGATAATCAGCCCGGTAAATACCGCGAACCCCGCCCAATTGTTGTTCAGGAAGGCTTTGAAGCAGCCGTCGCGCTCACGATCTTTGGCCAGATACTGCTGGTAGATAAACAGACAGGCCATGGCAACCAATCCAAGATAATAGAAGCTTCCCAGCTCACAGCGGTTGCCAACAATTATCAGGATGAGCACCACCATGGCCTGAAGTGCGCCGATGATTGCACGGTCGCCATCGCCGAACAGGATGGCTGTGGATTTAATGCCGACTTTCAGATCGTCGTCGCGATCCACCATGGCATAGAAGGTGTCGTAAGCTACTGTCCAGAGTACGTTGGCCGTGAACAGCAACCAGGTAACCTGGCTGAGCTCGCCAGCTTCTGCCGCCCATGCCATGGGGATGGCCCAGGAAAAAGCAGCACCGAGGAACAGCTGGGGTAAATGGGTGAAGCGCTTGGAGAAAGGGTAAATAAACGCCAGCAGGGCGCCGCCAAAGGAAAGGTAGAGCGTGAAGGTGTTGGTAATAAACACCACCATCAGGAAAGAGATAATACAGAGGCCGCCAAACAGGGCGACTGCTTCCCAGGCCTTTACTCGACCGGTGGTCAGCGGGCGGTCTTTGGTGCGCTCTACGTGTTTGTCCCAGTCCCGGTCGGCAAAATCATTAATGGCGCAGCCGGCGGCACGCATAAAGAAAACGCCCAGGGTGAACACGATGATATTGCCTATGCCGGGGTTGCCCTCACCGGCAAGCCAGAGTGCCCAGTATGTGGGCCAGAGCAGAAGGAGAGTGCCAATTGGGCGGTCGATGCGCAGAAGTTTTGCGTAATCGGTTAATCGGCTCCGTATGTGTTCTGGCACGGCGTCAGGCAGCATGGGTCTATCCGTTTGGGGCATGGAACAGAATGTGTGGAAAGCAAACGTGCAGGGATTATAGCCAGTGGGCGGGCAAGGGTGAAAGTCGGAGCTTCCTCCGCAGCCCGTCAGCTCCTGCGATAAAGCACTGGAAGCAGATATTCGCCTACCAGCAATGCGCTCTCTTTGTTGCTGAACAGGGAGCGGCGTGCAAGTTCAGGTTCAGGCAGTCCGGTTTTTGATGAGCTGCGGTTTGACGAGGTGCAAAGCCCGGTCTCAAGGGGCCCTCGCTGCCAGTCGCGGCTGCTGAACAGGAAAGCGCCCAGAGGTTTGCTGCCAAGATTAAGCAGTCGCCTGCCTTCACCTTTGAGGCAGGCAAGGGGGATAACGGTACGAGCTAGAACCAAGGGCTTGCCATCGCCGCACAGGCGCACTTCGCGAATCCAGGCAAGTTGGCGAAAAGGGATGCCCAGGCGCCGGGCTTCTTCTAGGGTGGGTGTGGCAAAGCCTTCGCGCTGCACTTCTACGTGAAACGAGCTTGCACATTGCTTTTGCAGCGCCCGTGTGAAGGAGCCTTCAACTTTCAGCCAGTAACTCGCCGGGCCATGCACCTCCGGGTTGCGCAGTCTGGCAGCGGCAAAAGAGCTATACCAATTGGTTGGTGGTATAGCCGTGCCCGGCTTGTCTATATGGGGCTCGATTTCAAAGGCCCTTAACGGCATAGATTCCAGGAGCGTTGCGCCAGTACCCTTTGTAATCCATGCCGTAGCCAAACAGGAAGCGGTCTTCAACATACAGGCCTGTGAAATCAGCCTTCAGATCCGGGCGGGCTTTGCGGTCGTGCTGTTTGTCCACCAGAACGGCCGTCAGAACCTCTTTTGCCCCTTGGCTCAAACAATAGTCAGCTATCGCGCAGAGGGTGGTGCCTTCGTCAAGGATGTCGTCAATAACCAGGACAGTGCGACCTTTCATGTCGGCCTTGGGCTGAAGTGTCCACTCCAGAATGCCGCCGGTGGTTTCCTGCCTGTAGCGTGTTGCATGCAGGTACTCCGCCTGAACCGGGAAGTTGAGGCGAGGCAACAGCTGACCGGTAAAGATCAGACCGCCGTTCATCACACAAAACAGCAGGGGATTACTGTCTTTGAGGCGGCCGGTAATGTCGTCGGCAAGATTGCGAATGGCAGTCTGTACTCGCTGCTCATCAACCAGGCAATCAGCTTCGGCCATAACCTGATTCATTTCGGCGACGGTATCGCTCATAACGGTCGGTCCTGTCGTAAAACGGGCGATTATACCGGAGAGGGACAGCGGAGGGGAGGGGGTATAATACGGACAATTGGCAGAAAAACTCGGTGTGAGCGTCTTTGTTGGCATTGGTCAATCATTACGCGCCGCGTATCATTGCGACGCATCCTATAAAAATGTGTGGTGGAGAGATTGTTTATGAAGAAGTGGCAGTGCGTAGTGTGTGGCCTGGTTTACGATGAAGCAGAAGGTTGGCCGGAAGATGGTATTGAGCCCGGGACTGCCTGGGATGATGTGCCCGAAGATTGGGTTTGCCCCGACTGCGGTGTGGGCAAGGAAGATTTTGAAATGATCGAGATCGGTTGAACCCGAACGGAGCATGGCTATGACAGAGCAGACACCCATCGTAATTGTCGGAACCGGTTTGGCAGGTTACTCCCTGGCCCGTGAAATCCGTAAGCAGGACAAAGACGTGCGGATAGTAATGGTGACCGCCGATGATGGCGTCAGCTACTCCAAGCCCATGCTCTCTACCGGGTTTTCCAAAGGTAAGGATGCAGACGGCCTGGCTCAGGCAGCCACTGCTGCAATGGCAGAACAGTTGGACCTGGAGCTACGTACCTTCACCACTGTGACCGGCATAGACACCAACGGCCACCGATTATTGCTGGGTGATGGTAGCCTGACATACAGCAAGCTGGTGTTGGCCTGGGGCGCAGATGTGATTCGGCTGACGATACCCGGTGAGGGTCAGGAGCGGGTATTTCCGATCAACGATCTGGAAGATTACCGGGTTTTCCGCAAGGCACTGATGCCGGGTGGTCGAGTGGCCATTATGGGTGCCGGGCTGATTGGCTGTGAGTTTGCCAACGACCTGCGTAATGGCGGCTACGAGGTGGATGTAATTGCGCCTTCCGATGCTGTTATGCCGAGCTTGCTGCCTCCAGTTGCCGCGAACGCGGTGCAGCAGGAACTGGAAGCCTTGGGGGTGCGGTTTCATCTGGAAACCGTGGTGGAGCGTTTAGAGCCAGATGGAGCGAGTGTAAAACTGTTCCTCGCTAATGATGAAACACTGCCCGCGGACATTGTCATTTCTGCAGTTGGCTTGCGGCCCCGCACGCAACTGGCAAGAGCGGCCGGGATCGACGTTGGCCGGGGGATTAAAGTAAACAGACTGCTGGAAACCTCGGCCAAGGATGTTTATGCCTTGGGGGACTGTGCTGAAGTAGATGGCCATGTGCTGCTCTACGTTCTGCCGTTGATGGCATGTGCCCGTGCCCTGGCAAAGACCCTGACGGGAGCGCCGACAGAGGTAATCTACGGCACCATGCCTGTGATGATCAAAACCCCGTGTTGCCCGACAGCAGTGTGCCCGCCGCCATCAGATGCCGAAGGCAGTTGGGAAACCGAGCAGGATGGCACTCATGTAAAATCCCTGTTCAAAAACCCGGAGGGAGATGTTCTGGGTTTTGCGGTTACCGGCCGGTTTGCATTGGAAAAGCAGGCGCTCTCCAAAGTGGTACCGCCCATTCATTCTTGAATGCGCTGCCCCCTGTTGGCGCTTTTCGTTGCGAAAGTTCCGCGCTTGCGGTAGAAAACCCTTCGTGAGCTAACGAATCAACAGGAGCAGGCATGCTTGACGTTACAAAAAAACTGGTAGAACTGCTGTATCTCGCCCCCACTGGCGATGATCACTATCGGGGCGAGAGCCAGGATCTGGGATTCCCCCGCGTGTTTGGAGGGCAGGTTCTCGGGCAGGCGCTGATGGCGGCTAGCCATACGGTCGAAGACCGCCTCTGCCATTCTCTGCATGCCTATTTCCTGCGGCCAGGCAACAAGGAAATGCCGATAGAATACGAGGTTCAGCGGGTGCGTGATGGCGGCAGTTTTTCTGTTCGCCGGGTTATTGCCCGCCAGGATGGCAAGGAAATACTGACAGGTTCCATGTCGTTTCATGCCGCTGAGGAAGGTTTTGAGCACCAGGCAGAGATGCCTGAAGCACCAGATCCCGACACCCTGCGCTCCGAGCAGGACTGGGGCAAGTTGATGGCACCGCAGGCGCCTGAAGCCATGCGGGAAGTTATGACCCGCGACCGGCCCATCGAAATCCGCCCGGTGGATCCCACAAATCCGTTTAAGCCTGAGAAGCGCCCACCCCATAAACAAAGCTGGATTCGTGCTCAGGGCCCTCTGCCTGACGATCCGGTTTTGCATCGTTGCCTGCTTGCCTACGCATCGGATTTTTCGTTTTTAGGTACGTCGCTGAACCCCCACGGCAAATCGTTTATAGATAAGAGTCTACAGGTCGCGAGTCTTGATCATGCCATGTGGTTCCATCGGGATTTTCGCATGGAGGATTGGTTGCTTTATGACAAAGACAGCCCGAGTGCTTCAGCAGGGCGAGGTTTCAATCGGGGCAACTTCTTTAATCAGAAGGGTGATCTGGTGGCATCGGCCACTCAGGAAGCACTGATTCGCAGGCGCTAATGTCGACTGAGTGTTATCCGGGGGAGTGCTTTCTGGTGACGGCTTCACGCCTTTGGGATAGCCAGCCCAGCATGCGTTCAAGTGGCAGCGGCCGGCTCAGGAAGTAGCCCTGAATCATGTCACAGCCCATCCCTTTCAGCAGATCTGCAGTGGCTTCTTCTTCCACGCCCTCGGCCACAACCAGGTAGCCGAGGCTGTGACACATATTGATGGTCGTTTGAACAATCACTCTGTCTTCTTCGCGGGTAGCCAGATCCGTTATAAGCGATCGGTCGATTTTGATTTCGCTGGCGGGCAGCTGCTTGATGTAGGAAAGCGAGGAGTAGCCAGAACCAAAGTCATCAATGGAAACCGGAATTCCGGCGCTGGCCAGTGAGTTAAGGGCTTTAAGAGCGTTAGCGGGGTCCTGCATCATCGATGTTTCTGTAACCTCAAAGATGATCGAGCCCCTGTGTTCCAAGTGTGCGCCCATCAAGCGTTTTACAAACATCGGGAAATCCGGCTCCCGGAGATTATTCGGTGAGATATTGACCGAGAGGTCCAGAAGGTGGCCGTTTTCGAGCAGGCGGCTCCGGAGTTCAAGTGATTGCTCCAGCACCCAGCGGGTGAGTGGTTTTATCAGCCCTGTCTGCTCAGCCAGCGTGATGATTTCATCCGCAGGCACGGGCTGTTCTCTTGCTGGCCAGCGAATGAGGGCCTCCATTCCACAGATCCGGCCGGTTCTTAAATTCAGCTTTGGCTGCAAATGGAGCGCCAGTTCATTATTCACAAGTGCTTTCTGTAATTCTGAAACCATCGTAAGCCGGCTGGCACTGTATGAGTCCAGGGATGGCCTGTAGTACGCAATTCCGCGCTCACGGGCGCGGTCTGAGCCCTCCGCTATAGAAGCTCTGCGAATCAAAGTGGATGCGTCAGTGCCATCAACCGGGGAAACCGCGATACCAATCTGGGCGTTCAGTGGAATCTTCATGCCAAGAAAATCGACCGGGGCACGGATAGCTTCCAGTGCACGGACAACCGCTCTGCGTGCCTGCTCAGTCGTGTCGGCATCCACTATGCAGACCAATGTCTCCAGGTCGAGAGAGGCTGTGTAAAAGCTGCGCCCGTTATGCTGACCAAGAGAAATAACGCCTGGAATCTGACGGGCGATAGCATTCGCGTTTTTCGCGGTTACCTCTGATATGAGGTCGCTGTTTCGGTGCCCAAGAGTCTTGGTCACAGACTGCAAGTTATTCAGGTGGATGATGACAATGCCGTGCCGGGTATTTGGAGTCCGGCGAATCAGGTCATTCACTTGCATCTCAAAATTGGTTCGGTTGGGAAGGCCTGTAAGCGAGTTGTGTAGCGCGTTTTCTATTAGCTTCAGCTCGGCTGAACGCCGGGCTGCCATGGCTTTCAGCTCCGCATCGCGGGCTTCTACCTTCCCTTGGCGTTCTTGGTAAAGCCGCGCGGCCAGCGCCAGTGCCAGCAAAACTGCCTGAAGTGCCGACCCGATCTCCATGCCGTAAGCTGTAATAAAGTTGTTGGGCATAAACCCTGCTTTGTTGGCACCGGTAATGGCGCTGCCAACGGATAAAGCGCACCAGGCTATTGTGTAATAGCCAGCTTGTGGGTTGCCGCGTATCCATTGTAATGGCCCCATGATGGTAAGAAGCAGCGTGCTTGGGATCGCGACAGCCACCGATAACCGTATGGAAGTGCCGAAATCAAGCAGGCCGGAGGCTGCGATCAGGAGTGCGTTTGCCGCAATAAAGCCAATGACGACCCGGTTCAGAGCCGGCCCGGAATGTTCAAGCTGGAGAAATGAACGCGAAAATAACAGGGTAAACATGACGGCAAAGGGGATGGAGAGCAACGTGACCCAGCTATGAAGCTCGGGGCTCCTTGGCCACAGTAGTTGGAAGGCCGTGCCATTCAAGCTGCTGATCAACAGGAGGTAGCTTAGCGTCGAGAGCACATAGAAAAGATAGACGTTCTCGCGCAGAGCAAAAAATACAAACAGGTTGAAAAAGATAACGCTGATCAGTACGCCGTAATAGATGGCATGGAGCTGCTCCTCAACGGAGGCGTGCTCGAAAAATGATTGAGCATTCCATAGAGCCAAGGGTACTTGCAAAGTACCTGTTGTTCTCACTTCGAGCAAAACTTGCCGATCAGTGCTTGTGTCCGCGCTGAATGGGAACAGGAAGTGTCGGTTGAGAATGGGGCGCTCTTTGAAGGGGTGATGGTCGCCAGTAACGGTCGCTTCAATAACCTGCCCGTTTTCCATCAGATAAAAGGCAACGTGATCCAAATGGGCGTACCCGATCTCAAGCAAATTAATCTGGCGGTTAACAGGAACATCAAAACGGAACCAAATGGTATCCCGGGTGTAGCCAAAATTTGCGCTGCTGTTTGCGAGAGGTTGCCAGTCACCAGAGGCTGATGCTTCGGCGGGCGACAGTTCAGCGTCGGGAGACAGGCGGAGAAACTCGACACTGGGAAAATGGAACGCCTCAGCGCCCTGGCAGCTAAACGCCAGGGATAAAAACAGCGCAACTGCTGTCAGAGTGCGAAACCATTTGAATCTTGTCACGATTCACCGAAAGTTGTGGTTGTTTTCAAAACCAGTGTGGACTGTAGCTAATAGCGGCCCAAAGTGCTCCTAGTTTAGTACAGCGGATACCCATTCACGTACCCAGGGCAAGGCTTCTTCTTCCGGCTCCTGGGTTTCCAGCGCATCAATGCGTAGAGTGTCGCCAACCTTTCGGGCAGCGGTTTCATAAAGTGCTTCTTCCATCAGCTCGCCGGCGCCACAATACGTATCACCGTAAGAGCTATCCCCCAGAACAATGATGCCAAAGGGGCGTCCTGGCTGTTGTGGTAACTGATCACGCAAATCCACATAAAAGGGTAGAAGGTTGCCGGGAACTTCTCCTTCGCCAGTGGTCGATGTGCAAACCAGCAAAGGGGCCGTATCAGAGGTCATATCCTCCAGTGTCGGGTTCTCCAGAACCTTAACGGTATAGCCTTCGGCATCCAGAGCCTGCTTGATGGCTTTGGCGGTCATCAGTGCCCCGCCATAGACGCTACCCACCAGAATTCGAATGTCTTTCATGTGATTTCCCGTTCAGTGCAAATCGATTTTCCAAGTGTTATTTAGCGCCGGATAGTAGCGGCCAGGCTATGCAGTCTCAAGCGCTTGGTGCATCCTGGGCATTTGCAGCCTGGCTGCGTACCCGAGGTGCAATCCGGTTGCGTCCGGATTCCTTGGCGCTGTATAGATGCAAGTCCGCCTGGCGAAGCATGTTGTCAATGGAGTCGGCCTGAGAAATAGAGCAGACGCCCGCACTCATGGTTATGGGTAAATCCTCGCCGTGGAAGCTAAAGCTTTCCCGCGCTACCTCGCTGCGTAAGCGTTCGGCCAACGTGAGAGCTGGAAGCAGGGATGTATCCGGCAGCAGCAGGAGAAACTCCTCGCCGCCCCAGCGGGCCGCCACGTCGGTTTGGCGGATGACGGACTGCACCGTTGTGGCAAACTGCTTCAGAGCTGCATCGCCAGCGCTATGGCCATAGTGGTCGTTGATATTCTTGAAAAGATCGAGGTCGATCAGAACAATGGAAAAGTGGTGCCCGGAACGCTGGTACCGTGAAAACTCTTCCGATAACCGATTCAGGATGTCTCGCCTATTAGACAGCCCGGTAAGCTCGTCGGTTTTGGCCGCATGTTCGTGAGTCAGGGCGAGATCCAGCAATTCGTTACGAGCCTTCAGTCTGCTGGCTTCGAGGACAAAACAGAAGATCGATTCAAAGGTCAGTGTTGCGAAAAAGCGGATCTTGAAGTCGCCGCTGTACTCCGCCTGCACAAAGGACAGGCCGGGAAACTGGAACACAATAAGGGCAACCAGATAGACCAGCAGAAGAATCATGGTGCCGGTTTTCAGGTTGGTCAGGAAAAACAGCAGAGGCGGAAACACGTAGAACCACAGAGGGCCGGTATTGCTCTCACCCCCGGAGGCTATGAGGTAAGTAAAAAGAAAGCTTACAATAACCAGAAGCCCGGTTTTTTGTATCTCGCGATTCCGGGAGAAGGCAAACCAGACCATGTTCGCGACCACGGGCAGGATAAATCCCCACAGGGCAAGAGCGTGGCTGTAGTGTGCTGAACTCCAGGCTTTTGCGCCAATGCCGAGCAGGGTCAAAATCGCCGCGAGTGACAGCCAGGTCAGCACCAGCGAAATCTGCGCGCTTTCGCGTTCCTGTGCAGCTTGATAGCCCAAGGATGAGTGTTTTGTCATAGCGGCCTTGTTGTTATGTACAACGCTGTTGTTTATTACTCTGGCTCTCTGCCCATTATGAATCAGGCAACGGTAGGTATGCATCTATTTCAAGTGTATTGTGTGACCGGTTCGCGCAGACGCACATTAGTTTCAATTTCAGGGTAAAAAATTTATAGTTGCGCGCTACACGGTGGATCCTTCCCCATTCAGACCAAATGAGACTTATTCTGTTATGGCCCGTTCAAGCGGATTTCTGGACACTCTTCTTACCAGCAACTCTACAGAGCGATACCGGGTCGGGCTCAGCCTGTTGTTCTTGCTCGGCGTCTGGCTGGCGGTAGGTTCCTTCAGTGAAGGGCTGCCCAATAGCACCTTGCTTATGGCTGCAGCGGTCATCGGCGGCTATATGGCTATCAATATAGGTGCTAACGACGTTGCAAACAACGTTGGTCCTGCGGTTGGTTCTGGTGCTCTCTCTCTGGGTGCTGCCGTTATTCTGGCAGGCATTTTTGAATCTGCTGGTGCGTTAATTGCGGGTGGCGATGTTGTCTCTACCATCAAGGGCGGCATTATTGATCCCACAAGTCTTGAAGATGGCCGCGCCTTTGTCTGGCTGATGACAGCAGCTCTGCTTGCAGGCGCCCTCTGGCTCAATCTGGCGACCTGGATGGGTGCGCCTGTATCCACCACCCACTCCATTGTCGGCGGCGTGCTCGGCGCCGGCATTGCTGCGGGCGGCTGGGGTATTGCAGATTGGGGTGTTATGGCCAAGATTGCCGCCAGCTGGGTTATTTCGCCAGTTCTTGGGGGGGCTTTGGCGGCCCTATTGCTATTTATTATCAACAAGACAGTGCTTTATCGGAAGAACGTAATACCTGCAGCGCGAACCTTTGTACCCTGGCTTGTCGCCATCATGGCATGGGCCTTCGGCACCTACTTGATGATCAAAGGCGTAAAGAAAATTGTTGAGGTCGACTTCCTTCAAGCTTCCCTGGTCGGTTTGGGTGCTGCGGTAGTCTCCTTTTTTATCGTGCGATCTCTGGCTTCCCGTCGCGCGGCCACTATGGAAAACAGTGCAGGGGGGGTGAATACCCTGTTCACCTGGCCACTGATATTTGCGGCTGCTCTGCTAAGCTTTGCCCATGGTGCAAACGACGTAGCGAATGCCATCGGCCCACTTGCGGCCATCAACGACGCGTTATCAAACGGTGCGATCGTGACAGCTTCAAGCATTCCTCTGTGGGTCATGATGATTGGTGCCCTGGGCTTAACCGTCGGTCTCATGCTCTTTGGTCCGCGTCTGATCAAAACCGTGGGCAGCGAAATTACCGAGCTGGATAAGACCCGTGCCTTCTGTATCGCACTGTCGGCGGCACTTACGGTTATTCTGGCATCGCAACTGGGCTTGCCAGTGAGCTCTACGCACATTGCCATTGGTGGCGTTTTTGGTGTTGGTTTCTTGCGTGAGTACCTGAAGTCCAATTATGCGACTCAATTGCACAAGATCATGGAAGAGCGCGATGAAGACGATCTTGAGCGCCTCAAGCCCTTCCTGGATGACTTCCGTAACGCCTCTGTTGAAGAAATGGAGAAGCTTCTCAAGCGCGCCAAGAAAAAGAAGCACGTGCCCCTGACCAAATCGGACCGCAAGCGGCTCAAGAAAATCTACAAAGAAGAAATGGTTAAACGCTCACACCTTGTGCGGATTGCGGCTGCGTGGATTATCACCGTGCCCGCCTCAGCCATTATGGCGGCTCTGTTGTTTTTCACCTTGCGTGGGCTGTTCGTCTGATTGTAGTGGCTGGTTGTAACGCTTAGGTTTGGCCATACTGTGTATATGTTACGGGAGCTGTGCGCTCCCTCAGAATTTATTTGCCCCGGAGGGTGAGGTATGAGTACACCGATTGAAAGCCGTCGCCAGGCCAAGGTGATTGATGAGCTTCGAGTGTTTATCAAGAAGGTGTTAAGTGATCCGACTATCGCGGTAAAGTCTATCGACATTGCCCGAAAGTATCGGTCTCAGCCCGGCTCCGACGAAGTAATCGCCCGGGAAATCAGCGCTAACACAACCATCCGTATCCCGGAAAAGTGGAGTGATGCGGATCGAATGTTTCTGGAAATTATTGATGAAGTATTGGATGACGAAGAGGCACTTTACTGAGTTAGTTGCCCCCGGAAATCCGGTATTAGAGGCTAGCACGGAGCGAGGGAGGGAATCAGGCTTCCAAAACCGTGCGGAGCCATGGATGGCGGAGCCGAGCGTACAGGGAGGTATTTACAGCGTGTTTTGGAAGCCTGATTCCCTCCCTTGCGGTTCCTGAAGGGTAATTCCACTACGTCAGGCTTGCTTCTGACCCTGCTCATGCTGTTTCAGCACCGCATTCGCCATCTGATGCAATATCCTGATTTCGTCCTGAATTCCCTCTTCTCCTGAAAGCTCACGCTGCTCTTCCAGAATGTCCGCCAAAATCTTCGGCGTGGTCAGAGGATTCGCCAGAACAACCCGGAATACGATGCACGGAAACTTGTAGTAACAGGCAGGCTCCAGCCGGGTTCTTGAAACAAACGCCTTGCCCCGTTCCCGTTGGGTTTTCTGGATAAATTTGGTGACGCTGTTCAGGCATGCATTAAGCTTTTCCGCCTGAAGCGGGTCCGCCAGAGCCAAGGCTTGCTGCACGTTTTCCGGGCAGTAGCGGTAGGTAAGAATGTTCAGCTCAGGCCGGGTCACCAGCTCAAAATCTGGTTGAGCATCAATCATTTCGGCAAAGCTTGCCGCCTTTTCAATGCCCTGATCAATCAGTATCTCGTAACCTTCCCGAGCCAATATTTTCAGGCCGGAATGGATCAGCATCGACATGCCGGGGCGTGAGCCTTCCAGTGTGGTAGAGCCCAGATCGCGAGAGCCTTTGCGGATGATGTATTGGGCATGGTGCTCAACTGCACTGGCGAGACTGGGGTCTTTGAACACCACCAATCCAACACCCATAGGAACATACAGTTGCTTGTGGGCATCGAAGGTGACTGAGTCTGCCTTTTCTATGCCGCGCAATAAATGACGGTAGGTTCGGGAGAACAGTGTTGGGCCGCCCCAGGCTGCATCTACGTGGAAATGGGCACCGAATTCCCGTGCGATGTCTGCCATAGCATCCAGAGGGTCAACGTTGCCGGTCTCGGTGGTGCCGGCGATGCCACAGATGGCCATAACCTTGATTTTCTGTTTCTGCAATTCCAGACACTTGTCGCGCAGGGCGTCTGTCTGGATTCGGTTGTCATCGTCTGTGTCTACTGCAACCAGAGATTCACGGCCAAGGCCTAGCACGTCGGCGGCTTTACCCAGAGAGTAATGCCCGCGGCGGGATACCACTATGGCAGCGCCTTCGTAGCCATAGTATTTCAATGCACGGAACAGGCCTTCCTGGTGCAGGCCGCGGAAGCTGCCTTCAGCCGGGAAAGCACGGTTGCGTGCAACCCAGAGTGCGGTGAGGTTGGCGACGGTGCCCCCGGAGCACATGGCTCCCAGGGAGTGGCGGGGGTCGTGCATCCATTTGCGATAAAAGGCGCCGTCTTCCTGATACACCAACCGGTGAATCATGCCCAGCACTTGCCGCTCCATAGGCGTGAAGGCCTTGGAGGTTTCAGTTTTTACCAGGTTCTGGTTCAAGGCAATCATGATCTTGGACAGCGGCAGCATGAAGTATGGCAGTGCTGAGGTCATGTGGCCGATAAAGGCGGGTGATGCAGTGTGAACGGAGTTAGCAACCAGTTTGTCGAGCAGGAATTGCGCCTGCTCTGAAACGAACACGGGCTTTTCCGGGATGGTGTAGTCGGAGAAGTTTTTCTCGACGTCTGCAAGATCCCGTTCAACCGCAACGATATGCTCCTGCAGGAAGCCTGCAAGGTTGCGGGAAATGTTCTGGTCAATACGGCTGAGCGTGGACTCCGGTGCCTCGGGCACGGTGAACACGCGATACATGGCTTCAACTGAGGCCTGAGCCGTTTTTTTCTTGCCGGTCATAGATACCACACACAATCAGTGGTCACCGCAGGGCCTGTTCCCGATGCCCAACGGATACAGCCGGGGTCTGTTTCCGGCATTGGTTACTTGTCACCTGTCGCTTCCAGGCACACTGGCATCCCTGAGGGGGCGTAGTATACGGGCTGCTTAAATGTTGTGCCACTGAGCTTTTTCAGAGAATTTCCCGGTGAATGTCGAGTATAGCGGCATCGACCTTTTCCTGTATGGCTTTCTCTACTTGGTCGAGGCGCTGGGTGATTTGCTGCGACGACATGCCGAGGGCAGCGATTGTCCAGGTGGCACAATCGAGGGCTTCCAGATCGGCGGTTTCTGCTACGGCCAGGTCGGGCTCTTTGCCCCAGATGGCACGAAGTGGGGTGAAGACTTTGCGTTTGGCCTTGAGGTCTTCGCAGCCGTAGAGCTGGAAGTGCAGGGTGAGCACGCCTACGTGGGGTGTGATCGCGGTGTTGTGTTGGGGCGCATTGCCCTCTTTCAGCAGTCTTCTGAGAGTTTCAGACATAGATTTTCCGACTTTGGTGCTGGAACCGACGAGGCAAGGCTTTCCAAAACACGCTCCTTGCGGCACATCCATGTGACGCTTGGGCTCCGCCATCCTTGGCTCCGCACAGTTTTGGAAAGCCTTGCCTCGCCGGTTCTCGAACAATTCAAGTGGAGTCCACCAAGCTCATATATTGATGTCTTGGTGAACACCAGCTCTAGCCTACTACAGGCGTTGCCCGCTTGATAATAGCTGCAGCATCAATGCCCGAGGGTAAGTTGCCGTAGTTCATGCCTCCATTGGACTGCAGCCGTGAAGCGCAGAAGGCGTCGGCCACGGTTTTGTCGCCGTTGCGTAATAGCAGGGAGGCTTGCATGACCAAGGCCAGCCGGTCTACCAGGTTGCGGGCGCGGTACTGGAAGTCGCTGATGTCGGCGAAGTCGTTTTGCAGCTGCGCAAGGAACTGGTCGAAACGGCGATCTGCACCTTTTGCCTTGGCGGCTTCGAGGAAGAAGGCGTTGAGGGTTTCGGGTTCTTTCTGAATGGCGCGCAGGGTGTCCAGGCACTGCACGTTGCCGCTGCCCTCCCAGATTGCGTTCACCGGGGATTCACGGAACAGGCGGGGCATGATGCAGTCTTCCATCACGCCGCTGCCACCGATGCATTCCATAGCTTCGTAGGCGTGGTTGGGTGCGCGTTTGCAGATCCAGTATTTGCCTACGGGTGTTGCCAGGCGGGCAAACAAGCGTTCGTGTTCCTGATCCTGGTTGTCGAGGGCGCGGGCGACTCGCATGGTGTAGGCAAGGGCGGCTTCATTTTCCAGAGCCAGGTCAGCCAGTACATTTTGCATTAATGGCTGGTCGTTCAGTCGGCTACCGAAGGCGCTGCGATGGCGGCAGTGGTGTGTGGCCTGAGCCACGGCCTGGCGCATGCCAGCAGAGCTACCGATCATGCAGTCGAAGCGGGTCATGGCAACCATTTCTATGATGGTGGGTATGCCTCGCCCTTCTTCGCCGATCATCCAGGCCAAGGCCCCGCGCAGCTCTACTTCGCTGGAGGCGTTGGCTACGTTGCCCATTTTGTTTTTAAGGCGCTGGATCTGCCAGGGGTTTTTGGTTCCGTCCGGGCGCCAGCGTGGCATCAGGAAGCAAGACAATCCGGCGGGCGCTTGGGCCAGGACCAGAAAGGCATCGCACATGGGAGCCGAGACAAACCACTTATGGCCTACCAGCTCATAAGCCTGTCCGGGGCCCTTGGCTCCTACCGGGTAAGCCAGGGTGCTGTTGGAGCGTACGTCGCTGCCACCCTGTTTTTCGGTCATCGCCATGCCGATGGATACCGAGCGTTTTTGACTGTCGGGCAGGTTGCGGGAGTCGTAGCTGTTGGCCAGTATGCGGGATTCCCAGAGCGCCGCCAGTTCCGGTTGTTTTCGGATGGAGGGTATTGCAGCGAAGGTCATGGTGACCGGGCAGCAGTGTGCAGCCTCTACCTGGGAGTGCATATAGTACTTTGCTGCGCGGGTTACATGAGCGCCTTTGCCGGGGTTTGTCCAGGGGCTGCTGTGAAGGCCGCTCTCGAAGGCAATGCTCATCAATTCGTGGTACGAGGGGTGGAAATCCACTTCGTCGATGCGGTGGCCAAAGCGGTCGTGGGTATTGAGTGCCGGTTTGTTGTTATTGGCCCGGAAACCGAGGTCGATCGTTGCAGCGCTGCCGGCAAGGGTGCCGAAAGCCTTCAGATCGCTTTCCGCTTTTCCGGCGCCTTCGCGATGAATCGCATTCTGCAGGGCAATATCCTGCTCATACAGGTTGTAGTTTTCCAGCGCTGGCGGCTGGTTGAGTACTTCGTGTGTGATCGCCAAATAGCGATCACTGGGTGCTTTTTCGGGTGTTCCGGACACGGGCTGTGGGGTATTCATAACTACCTCCTGATGCCGGTCAACCCCTGTAAGCAAAAGCAGATGATTGTGTTGACCAGCTGGTCGTTGTTTTCAGTTTCTGTCGCGGCTGCCAGGTTGGTTTGGGTTGGTGACAAAGGGCCAACCAGGCTTTCCGCAATAGCGCCAACCAGGCAAGTACTGCTTTGGCGGGCGTTTTGATCCGGAATACACCCTTCTTCGATGCCCTCCCGGATAGCTTGTTCAAACAGGCCGGCGTAGGCCTTTCTATAAGCCAACCGCTCTTCTTCAACCTTAGGGTCCACCGGCTCTGCAATGAGGGACCAAGCCATAACAGGTCCCTTCAGTGCGCGCTCGGCAAACTGCCGCAATGCTTTCTCCAGTCGCTCAGTAGCACTTCCCGACGTTGCCAGGGCCTTTGTTACCTTGGCTATTTCGCGCTGTGTGGCTTGCCTGAATATTTCAGCGAACAGGTCCTCCTTCGACTCGAAGTGCCGGTAAATCGTTCCTGTGGCAACATCAGCGAGCTGGGCAATGCGAGTAATTCGTGCATTGCGAAAGCCGCCCTCCGCAACGCATTTGTAGGTGCATTCAGCGATCCGCTGACGCGCGGCGGCTTTACGCAGTCGCATCTTCTCTGTTTCACGATAAGCCATTCCGGGCTCCCGCTATTAGTGAATATTGATTCATTCTTTTGTTTGGTGCAAACACTTATTTGTCACCTTTATTTTATCCATTAAATTCATGAGGATGCGGTTAGTTACAAAAAGTTACAAAAAACTTATTGGTGGTAATAGCTCTGCCATGAAAAGCAGATTATAAAGACGCCAAGACGGCGCCGCAGTAGCGGCTGGTCGAGACGGAGTGCGGCTGCTTAATTTGGGTTGCCGCGCTTGTAACACTGTTTTCGTTGATGGAGATAACCATGAGCGAGTTCGACGAAAGCAATCTGGAGCAATCCGGTAACTGGGCTAACTCAAACAGCGAAAGTGACGATACACATTCAATCGCTGGCAGGGCGCGGGTGCGGGCGCAACTACAGCAGGATATCGACGCTTTCCTGAGTCAGGGAGGCAGAATCCAGGAAGTTGAGACATCGTTTCGCGTTGACTCCCCTCGTAAGGTGGAGACGGGCTTTAATAACCGCGCACTTTGAGTGTTGTCTTTGCAGGCCGGGGTTTATGCTCCGGCCTGTTTTTGCGGTCTGTCTCGGTCAAACGTCCAGTTTCCGCCTATTATGGCCCGCATAGGCGCCTCGATCTTCGTTACCCAGGTCGTAGCCAAGCCACCCATGGCCGGAGCTGCTCATCATCATGAAATCTGTTTCCAAACTTTCGTTTGCCGTCCCTGTAATCATAGCAGTTGTAATTGCACTCTGGCTGCTTGCTGATAGCGCCCAGCATCAGCCCACCTCCGTTCGCACTGTTGAACGCCCAGACAATCTGAAAACGGATGACGCAGGTTTTTCTGCAGGCCGCCCGCAGTATCCTTCCAGGCTGGTTAATGACTCCGCTGAACTTACCGTGCCCGATCATCTACCGCCTTCGCTGGAAGGCACGACGGAGCCCGGCGGTTGGGCGATAACAGACCGTTTTGGCAACCTCATCCCTACAGGGGAATTGCGGCAGTTGTTTGAGTACTATCTATCGGCACTGGGCGAAGAAGAGTTGTCTCAACTGGTGGCAAGAGTTCGGCTTACCCTGTCTGTGCTGGAGGAGCCTGCGCGGGGCCAGGCGCTTGATATCCTTGGTCGCTACCTGGATTACAAACTCGCATTGTCTGATCTGGAAGCGGCATACGGTGAGGCAGGGGTGTCCGGTGCGGG
This sequence comes from Marinobacter sp. KMM 10035, assembly GCF_046537445.1. Classification (NCBI taxonomy): domain Bacteria; kingdom Pseudomonadati; phylum Pseudomonadota; class Gammaproteobacteria; order Pseudomonadales; family Marinobacteraceae; genus Marinobacter; species Marinobacter sp. KMM 10035. The sequence goes on from NZ_JBBVMG010000001.1 coordinate 929,234, forward strand.
TGAGATGGAGCGCCGGATGCTGGAGATTCAGGCTCTGCGCAGAACCTGGATGAATGCAGATACTGCGGAGGCTTTCTTTGCGGATGAGGAAGCTATAGATCGGTATCAACTCGAAAAGCGACGCATTGGAGGTGACGGCAGCCTGACGGCTGAACAGCGCGAGGCAGCCTTCGCTGAGGCCGAAATGGCCTTGCCAGAACCTCTGCGGCAGGCGCGGGAGAATACTCATAAATTCGCCCGTTACGAGCAGGCGCGCGAGACGATGGCAAACGATCCGGAGGCGCTGCGGGCCTGGCGTCGGCAAGAATTTGGCGATGAAGCAGCCCAAAGGCTGGAGGCCCTGGACGCAGAACAAAAGGATTGGAATCGTCGGTGGCGGTCATACGTTGAAGAGCGTGAAGCCCTAAAGACTTCAGGCCTGGCAGAGCCGGAAAAGGAGGAAAGCCTGAGCCAGTTACGCGAGAAATATTTCAGCGAAACTGAACGTATTCGGGCCAAGGCGCTGGATTCCATTCAGTAACAGGGCTTGTGCAAAAGGCGCCGTCCGGGACCTGCTTTAGATCGATTATCGCTTCAGACGCATTGCCTGCATACGTTGGTAGCCTGCAACCAGAGGCCCCGGAGGTGTATGATGGTGCAAACGGCGCCGCCAGGGTGTCAGGATTTTCAATCCTACTCATTGTTATGCCATTCAGGAGGTTTTCTGTGCCTTTATCAACGCCACGAGTCTTCCCAAGTACCCGTCTGCGTCGCAACCGCGCCAGCGACTTTACCCGTCGGCTGGTAAGGGAGAACCAACTGACGCCGGATAACCTGATTTACCCGGTTTTTGTATTAGAGGGCGAAGGCCAGCGCGAACAGGTGCCGTCCATGCCCGGGGTGGACCGCCTGAGTATTGATTTGTTGGTGGAGCAGGCCGCAGAACTGGTGGAGCTGGGTATCCCCGCGATAGCACTATTTCCTGTGGTTGCGGCGGACAGAAAGAATCTTTCTGGCTCCGGGGCCTGGGATTCAGACGGGCTGGCACAGCGAGCCGTCCGGGCGCTGAAGAAGGCGCATCCCGAACTGGGCGTTATCACGGATGTCGCATTGGACCCATTCACCACTCACGGGCAAGATGGCATCATCAATAATGAAGGTTATGTGCTGAACGACGTTACCGTCGAAGCCTTGGTGAATCAGGCGGTTTCTCACGCTGACGCCGGTGCCGACATCGTTGCGCCTTCAGACATGATGGACGGCCGAGTTGCTGCCATTCGTGAGGCGCTGGAGTCTGCGGGGCATATTAATACACGTATTCTGGCGTACTCTGCCAAGTACGCTTCCGGTTATTACGGCCCGTTCCGGGACGCTGTTGGTTCCGCCGCCAATTTGGGGAAAAGTGATAAAACCACTTATCAAATGGACCCAGCCAATAGTAACGAAGCGATTCAGGAAGTGATGATGGATCTTGCTGAAGGTGCGGACATGGTGATGATCAAGCCCGGCATGCCATACCTGGATATCGTGCATCGGGTAAAAACCGAATTGCAGGTGCCCACATTCGTGTACCAGGTCAGTGGCGAGTACGCTATGCATATGGCAGCAGAGCAGAATGGCTGGCTCGATGGTGACACCGTAATGATGGAGAGCTTGATGTCCATGCGTCGCGCGGGAGCAGACGGCATCCTGACCTATTTTGCAGTGCGCGCAGCCCGATTGATGCGGGCCAGGCAGCGCTGAAGCTGTTAACGGACTACCCCGGGCCGGGAAGCGGCAAGCGGATAATCAGATAGGAATTGAGAGGCCATGAGAGCGGAAATCGTCAGAAATCTCACAACGGGTGGTGGGCAAAGTGTACCTGCTCCCATAGATCTGCCATCCGAAGGAGAATTGGTCGATCTGGATGCCAGTGAAAACTACTTTAACCGTGAACTGAGCCAGCTTCAGTTCAATTACCGTGTGTTGAAGCAGGCGCTGGACACCACTCATCCGCTGATCAATCGGCTGATTTTTTGCTGCATTTTCAGCAGCAACATGGATGAATTCTTTGAAATTCGTGTGGCTGGCCTGCGCCAGCAGATCAAGTACGGCAGGGAAACTCTGGGTGCTGACGGCATCATGCCGGAACAGGCGCTGGGTGAGATCAGCCGTATTGCCCACGAGTACATTGATGAGCAGTATGACATTCTGAATCATGTGCTTATTCCGGAGATGGAAAAGCAAAACATCCATTTTGTGCGCCGCAGAGAATGGACGCCGGAGCAGGCCGAGTGGGTGCGCAATTATTTCGATGAAGAAATTCTCCCGGTAGTCAGCCCCATTGGATTGGATCCTTCGCATCCGTTCCCTCGGTTGGTTAATAAAAGCCTCAACTTTATTGTTGAGCTGGATGGCAAAGATGCCTTTGGGCGCGAGACGGGCATGGCCATAGTGCCTGCGCCGCGCTCTTTGCCACGGCTCGTGCGCTTACCGGACGAAGTCTGCACCGGTGGAGAGAATCTGGTTTTCCTGTCATCTGTAATCCACGCTCACGCCGATGAATTGTTCCCGGGGATGGAGGTCAAAGGGTGTTATCAGTTTCGGCTTACTCGCAACGCCGATCTGGAATTGGAAGACGACCTGGAAGATTTGGCATCTGCGCTACGTGGCGAGCTTCTCAGTCGCCGCTTTGGTGATGGGGTTCGGTTGGAGGTTGCGGACAACTGTCCTCAGGAACTCGTGCAGTTTTTGCTGACGGAATTCGGCCTTGGGCAGAGAGATTTGTACCAGGTCAACGGGCCGGTGAACCTCACGCGGTTGATGGCAGTTACTGGATTGGTGGATCGTCCTGATTTGCACTATTCCAGCTTCTCGCCTGCCATCCCCCGGCAAATCCGCAGCAAAGAAACCATCTTTGATGCCATCCGTAAGCGGCCAATATTGCTGCATCATCCATTTCAGAATTTCAGCCCTGTGGTGGATTTGCTGCGCCAGGCCGCGAAAGATCCGCAGGTTTTGGCTATCCGCCAGACGCTATACCGCACGGGTGCCAATTCAGAGGTTGTAGAAGCGCTGGCAGATGCGGCCCGGCGCGGTAAAGAAGTCACTGTAGTTGTTGAATTGCGGGCTCGATTCAGCGAGGCGGAGAACCTGGAGCTGGCCAGCCGGCTGCAGGAAGCCGGTGTGATCGTGGTCTATGGCGTTGTGGGCTATAAAACCCATGCCAAGATGATCCTCATTGTGCGTCGTGAGGAAGGGAGGCTGCTCCGTTATGTTCATTTGGGAACCGGAAACTACCATGCTGTGAATGCGCGGCTCTATACCGACTACAGCTTCATGACCTGTGACGAGTCCATTGGGGACGACGTCAATAAAATCTTTCAGCAGCTAACCGGTATGGGAAAGGCCCTGAAAATCAAAAAATTGTTCCATGCCCCGTTTACCCTCCATAAACGCTTGATCAGTCTGATTGAACGTGAAACGGCCTTGGGGGAGAGAGGGCAGATCATCATAAAGATCAACGCCTTAACAGAAGTGCAGCTTATCAAGGCGCTGTATCGAGCCTCCCAGGCGGGAGTGCAGGTTGATCTGATTGTGCGTGGTATCTGCAGCATCAGGCCCGGGGTTCCGGGTCTGTCAGATAACATTCGTGTGCGCTCCATTGTGGGGCGTTTTCTTGAGCACACGCGAGCCTACTATTTTGGTAATGACGGTAAGCCCGACGTGTTCTGCTCAAGTGCAGACTGTATGGAGCGCAACCTGCTAAGCCGGATTGAAATTGCGTTTCCAATTGAAGACCCGGAGCTGATAGCGCGAGTGCGCGAAGACCTGGATACGTACCTGGCGGATAACTGCCAGTCATGGATGTTGCAGCCCGATGGCAGTTACGTTCAGAATCAGCTGGCCGAAGGTGAGGAACGAGTGGCCTCGCAACTGGTTCTTCTGGATCGCCTGACAGGCAAATCCTGACATTTTCAGACGGAGAGCGTTTTTTGAAAGCAAAATGGATCATTGCCGGTGTAGGTGTATTGGTTGTCGCCGGCGCAATGCCTTGGGTCGTGGGGTATGTAACTGAACAGCAGTGGCAGCAAGCTACCCATGAGCTGAATCAGTCGCAGCCATTTATCCAGATGCAGACGGACGACTATCGCCGGGGCTATTTTGGCTCCGACTTGAGCGGTGCGGTCACGATGGTTGATCCGGAAAGTGGACAAACACACCGGATAGCCTACCGTGCCGGCGTGACCCATGGCATCACCGGGAGCTTTATGGATTTTGTGCCCGTTGAAGGCTGGGCGCCGAAGGGCACTGACTGGTTTCAGGAGCGGCCAAGGCTGACTCTGGAAACGCGTCTTTGGGGTACAGTTGTGCTTGAGCTGGAAGCGCCAGCCATGGCCATCAATAACCCGGAGACCGGTGAATCATTGAGAGCCAGTTCTGGTGTTGCTCGTATTGAAGTAAGTGACGCAGGCTCTCAGGCTGAAGCGTTGGTCGTTTGGCCACAAATCAGTCTCTCCGGGCCGGATATGAACATCCGGGTTAATAACTTCCGGATTGAGCAGAGTATGGCTCATCTGATTGGTGGCGTCTGGACAGGTACCATGGACGCGTCGATAGCCTCTGTTGAATTGACGCCTCCTGACGCCGCCCCTTTAACCATCGAAGGTTTGCTTGCCCGCAGTAGCGCTGAGGCGAAAGACAGGGCAGAGCGCCTGGATTCCCGGTTGTCGATCGAGGTGAAAAAGGTTCGGTTTGAAGATCAAACCTACGGCCCACATAAACTGGCGTTCGCACTGGAAAACCTCGATGTAGGGAGCTGGAACAGTTTGAGCACCAGCATGACCGAACTCCAAGGTATGGTCTTTGCGCCAGATGCCGGAGGCCGCGAAACGTTTGAGCGGCAGATGGAAGCCATGGGACAGGTGAATACGGCCATGAGGAACTTGGCGGCAGCAGGATTTTCGATAGGTGTTCCGGAAGTGTCTTTGGACACGCCAGAAGGCGCTGTAACCGGTAACCTGGTGCTCAGTCATCCGGAACTGACTGGCGAGCAGAAAGAGAACATGTTGATGGTGATGCAGCAACTCACCGGAGATATGAACTTGAGCGTACCTGCCGTGCTGGTGGATGAGTATCCGGCTGTGCGTATGCAGCTTGCGCCGCTTGTCAAACAAGGCCTGTTGGTGCCCGATGGTGACCGGTTGGTGTTGTCAGCGAAACTGGCCAACATGGTTGTTGAGGTTAATGGCCAGGAAATTCCTTTGCCTCCGGTGTTTTAACGGGACAAAGCCAACAAAAAAAGCCCCATAACGGGGCTTTTTTGTTGCTAAACACTGTGTGTTAGAGCTCGCTGAATTTCTTTTTCAGCGCTTTTGCCACAATCGGATCCACGAAATCCGATACATTTCCATCCAGAGAGGCTATTTCCCGGATCAGGCTTGAGGAAATATAAGACAGGTGGTTGGAGGGCGTTAGAAACACGCTTTCCAGTTCCGGAGCCAAACTGCGGTTCATGTCTGCAAGTTGAAACTCATACTCGAAATCGGAAACTGCCCGTAGGCCCCGGAGAATCACCGTGGCATTCTGGTCCCGGACAAAATCGGCGAGAAGATAGCTGAAACCGGTCACACTCACGTTCGGAATGCCGACGGTTGCCTGCCGCACCAGCTCACAGCGTTCTTCCAGATCAAATAATGGCTGCTTCTTGGAATTGTAGGCGACGGCAACTACTACCTCATCAAACAGATTGCTGGCCCGTCTGATCAGGTCAGTGTGGCCGTTGGTAATAGGGTCAAAGGTGCCCGGATAGATAACTTTAGGCATTCACAGCTCCTTTTTTAACAGGCGCCCAGAGTATCAGTATTCCAGGAGTTTCTGTAGACCGGGTTGCAAGCTCTTCACCAAAGCGAAGAGCCATGGTGATTATGCTTTCAGCCGTTGTGCCAATCGTGCGCTGTTTCTCGCGGCCAGGGCATAAACCGAGAGCTGAGGGTTTGCACCAATACTGGTGGGGAAAATCGAGGCGTCGTGAACGCTCAGATTGCTCACGTGATGATGCTCGCCAAAGCCGTTAACCACAGACTCTTCCGGATTGCTTCCCATAGCACAGCCGCCCATCTGATGGGCGGTGAACAAGCGAACCCGGTGAGGCTCCATGGAAAAGCGGTCAATGGCTGCCTTCGCGTCCGCCCAGTTGGAGTACCAATCAGAATCCAGGTGCATCAAACGCACTTTGTCCGCGCCGGCGGCAAACTGGATTTCTGCCATGGTGTAGAACGCGCTACGAAGGCCTTTCCAGAGATAGTCGCTGACAGGGTAATCCAGCATTGGGCTGCCATCGTCCCGGAGGGACACAGTACCGCCGGGGCTGTCCTCGTGAAAACCATCCCGAACTAAAGCAATAACCGATTGCATCCATGGCAGGCTGGCCAGGTTCTTAGCCTGCTCATCGCCGTGGCCGGGGACAACGCCTGCCGACATGGCCGGGTGCAGAGGGGGGACCTCCAGCTTATAACCTGCCTCGCCATCCACGCCGTTGCGGAAATTGAACTCATCGGAATAAATTGACTGCGGTGCGCCGTAAAATGGGTCGACCAGTTTGGGCATTTGCGCAACGCTGGCGTTAACGGGGTGAATAAATGACCGCTTGCCAACCCGTTCATAAGGATCGGGCAGCTTGGAGCGCAGCAGCAGGCCGGGCGAGCCTATGGCACTTGCAGCAACCACAAAGTGCCTGGCTTTGAGGGTTACCGTAACTCGGGTAGGCGTGATGCCATCGCTGGCCATCGCAGTGGTTTCGAGGGACTCGATTCGATCCTGATTCATCACCAGCCGTTCAGCGCGCAGCCCGTGGTACATGCTGGCGTTGTTATCCAGCGCACCGGGAATGGTGGTCATCAGCGCGCCCTGCTTGGCGTTGGTCGGGCAGCCTACGCCGCAGTATCCGAGGTTCCAGCAGCCTTTCACATTGCGCGGGATAATCTGCCAGCTAAAGCCGAGCTTTTCGCATCCCTGCCGCAATACGTCGTTATTGAGGTTGGGATCCATGTTCCAGGGCGACATGGAGTGGCGAGTTTCACGGCCGTCAAACCAGGGCGCCATAGCCGCCGGGCTCAGGGCATCCAAGCCAAATCGCTTGCCCCAGTAGTTAAGTGTTTCGTCGGGAGTGCGAAAACTGCTGGTCCAGTTGACTGTTGTTGAACCACCCACGCAGCGCCCCTGCAAAATAGCGATGGCACCATCTTTTGTGGTGCGGCTCATGCCTTCCTGATAGAGGTTTGCGTAGGACGTGAGTTCGTCCATTTTGAAATCTTTTTGATAGTACAGGCGGCCTTCCTCAACCAGGATAACTGAGAAGCCACTTTTGGCGAGTATCTCGGCGGTGGTGCCGCCACCCGCTCCAGTGCCCACAATAACCACATCCGCCTCAGCAGTATGATTTTCGGTAAGCGTGGCGCCGTCGATAACTTTCCAGCCGGATTCCAGGCCTTGGGCAATGCGATCGCTGAACGACATGGTTGGTGGTTCCCCTTTGGGTAAAATAGCAGGCTGAGTGTCAGGCTTTGCGGAATTGTGGCAGAGCTTTAACGGCCCAGTCGGGTGGTCCCGGATAGCCCGAAAGCTGCCAGTTCTCCTGGTAGCCATAGAATGCCACGTTGCTTATTTTGGTCAGCGCCATGTAGCCATTGTTGAAAAGGCCAATGCTGCTCGAGCGCCATCGCTGTAGAAACGCATCGGCTTGCTCTGTAGTGGCGTCGCGCCATGCTGGCCAGACCCGAGCAATGGTGACCCGTGTAAGACCAAAGTTGAGTAGGTCGAACAATTGCCTGAGCTCTTTCTGGTTCGCGGGGCCAAATTTGTGAATGCCCATATCAATGCGTTCGACCGTGCCCGCAATCGCGATGCGCCTGTTGTTAGCTTGTTCCGGAAGTGCGGAACCGAGGATGGCCGGGAGCAGAGCTTCTAATAGTTCTATGTCATCAGCGGATAGAAATTGGAATTGGTAGCGCGCATCCATGCGAGTGGCGACAGCGCCAAGGCGGCCGGCGGGCGCTGTTGCACAGCCACTGAGGCCAGCAGTGACACTAACGGAGCCCAGAAATAAAGCGCCCCCCAGCCCGGTGCGAAGAAAACTGCGTCGGTCCAGGGAGAGAGCATCCAGCCCTTCGGGTGGGGTGAGAGGGTCGGTCATAATCGGCTCGCTCTTGTTTTGGATTAGGCGATCGCCGGGGCGTAGGGCCCCGGTTGCTGTGCGAAGCGCTTAGCGGATGAACAGCTTGTAGATCATTTTGTGGGCAGATGTCCCGTAAGGGGGATATACAAATTTGCCGCTGTTAAACTTCTGTTTCGCGAAAATGGCGCGCTGGTGTGAGAAGGTCAAAAAGCCCTCCTTGCCGTGGTAATGGCCCATTCCGGAATCCCCCACGCCGCCAAATGGCAGGTCGTCCTGAGCAACGTGCATCAGTGAATCGTTGATACACATCCCACCAGACAGCGTTTTATTGGTCACTTGGCTCTGCTGTTCGCGGTCGTAACCGAAAAAGTACAAAGCCAGAGGGCGCGGGCGGTCATTGATGAATTGAATGGCTTCATCGAGATTGCCATAACTGACAACCGGGAGGATCGGGCCAAAAATTTCATCTTGCATGAGCTTCATGTCGGGCGTGGTTTTCAGTACCAGGGTCACCGGAATCTTGCGGCTGCTAACGCTCACATTCTCTTTTGCCGGGTTGATCTCGATCAGCTCAGCGCCTTTGGCTTTGGCATCTTCAAGGTAACCCTTTAGACGGTTGTACTGCCGTTCATTGATGATCGCGGTGTAATCGTCGTTGTCATTTATAGAAGGGTACATTTTAGAAAGCTGGGCCCTGAACTCGTCCACAAAGGCCTGGGTGCGGTCAGCCGGGCAGAGCACGTAATCCGGTGCTACACAGGTTTGACCAGCGTTGAACGCCTTGCCGAAGGCGATGCGTTGGGCAGCGTCTTCAAGTGGAACATCCGGGGAAACTATGGCCGGTGACTTGCCGCCCAACTCCAGGGTAACCGGCGTCAGGTTCTCGGACGCGGCGCGCATTACCAGCTTGCCTACGGAGGTGGAACCGGTGAACAGCATGTGGTCGAAAGGCCGCGCTGAAAAATCAGCTGCGACGTCGGCTTCGCCATTGATAACGGCAACCAGGTCTTCCGGGAACGTGGCTTCAATAAGCTCTTTGAACAAGGCCGAGGTATGAGGGGTGAACTCAGACATCTTGACCATGGTGCGGTTGCCAGCCGAAAGTGAGGCAACGAGAGGCCCGACTGCGAGATAAAGTGGGTAGTTCCAGGGCACGATTACCCCTACGACACCTTTAGGCTGGTAGCAGACTTTGTTGCTGGCAGGTTGAAACAGGATGGATACGTGCCGACGCGAAGGCTTCATCCAGCCTCCGAGATTTTTCTGAGTGTAATTGATTCCCTGAATGGAAGGCATGACCTCTGCAATCAGCGATTCATCCCGTGAGCGACAGGAAAAGTCCCGGTCAATGGCGTCCAGAATACGATCCTGATAGGACAACAGGGCCTGCTTAAGGCGTTCCAGGTTTTCCTGACGCTCCGCCAGCGTAGGCGCCGGGTGATCGTGAAACGCTTTTTTCTGAAGCTCAAACACCCTGTGGGTCTGTTGAATGTGACTTTTGCTCTCTGTGGGCTGAACAACGCTGGCACCCATGGTGTCCTCCTTTTGGCTTCGTCGCGTAACGGCGGCGGCCTGATGTTTTGTTGTGGCGAAAAAACGCTCAATTTGCACTGTAGGGTATTATTAGAGTATATACTCTAGGTAGTCAAGCGAGTCCAATGGCCAATGAGGCCATCTGAGAACCGCAAAACAACAAACGCCGATGAGCTTATGAAGACCAGAGACAAGATATTACTGTCGAGCCTTGAATTGTTTAACGAGCAGGGCGAGCGTAACGTAACAACCAATCATATTGCTGCGTACCTGGCGATTTCGCCGGGCAATCTCTATTACCATTTCCGCAACAAGTCCGACATCATTTACGAGATATTCCAGGAATACGAAAAGCTGGTGGATTATTACCTCGATATCCCCGAAAACCGGCCCCTGAACTTGGACGACATGACGTTCTATCTGGAGTCTGTTTTTGACGGGCTGTGGAGTTATCGGTTTCTCCACAGGGATCTTGAAAACCTGCTGGATAGAGATCAGCGTTTGCGCAATGACTATCGAGAGTTCACCGATCGTTGCTTGGCGGCCATAAGCAAAATATTCGAAAAGCTGGCCGAGGGTGGCATTCTGGAGCCTCAGCCCGATGCTCTCCGGGCCGCTATGTCGCTGAACGTCTGGTTGATTGTCACCAACTGGATGGCCTTTCTGAAAACCGCCCACGGTGAAAAAGCGTCCGCATGCCTGACGCTGCATGAGTTGAAGCAGGGTATTTATCAAGTGTTGACGCTGGAACTACCGTATGTGACGCCGGTTTATCGTGAGCAGGTTATGGAGCTTCGGGAGAGATACCGGCCAACCATGCCAGAGCAGGAAGATGGGCGTGAAGTTTCAGCAGGCTGAGCTCGGATTTCCTGCGCGGAACTTTTCCGGACAGGGTGTGTCTTAATTAGTGGCGCTGGCAATTCGGACATTTCTGGCGCCTCCCTGAGTGAGTTCTCAGGTTTTAACACGTCGCAAACCCTGACGTTTTTACCGGCCTGTTTTCACAGGCCGGTTTTTTCTGCGCTATTGGCTGCCTTCTGCCGAATCTTCCAACCAGTTTGTCAGTGCCGCCCGGCACTCATCAACCCCGCGCTTGGATGTTGACGAGAACATAATCAGGTGCTCAACACAGGTGAATGCCTTTAGCTTTTTGGCGATCTCCAGCATGGTAGTTTTGGCTTGCCCGAATTTCAGCTTGTCGGCCTTGGTTGCCAAAATCATCAGTGGCAACTTGTTATGTTCGCACCATTCCACCATCATCTGATCAAATTCGGTGAGCGGGTGGCGAATGTCCATCACCAGAACCAGGCCCTTTAGGCATTGGCGTTGGTTCAGATATTGTCCCAGGTGCTTTTGCCAGTCATCCTTCATATCCCGGGATACTTTCGCGTAGCCGTATCCGGGCAAATCCACCAGCCGAGCGTGCTCGCGGTTCAGGGAAAAAAAGTTGATCAGGCGCGTGCGGCCGGGGGTTTTACTGGTTCGGGCCAGCTTGCCGTTTGCAGTAATGGCGTTCATGGCGCTGGATTTCCCTGCGTTCGAACGTCCGGCAAAGGCGACTTCTGCGCCAATATCTGTTGGGCAGTCTTCCAGCCGGGGCGCGCTAATCAGGAAGCGAGCGCTGTTAAAAGAGATGCTTTTTTGAGTCAGGTCAGAGTCCACAGCGGTTGGCTTTCCTTTGGATTTCAGTTATTAGAGATTAATGTATAATGCTACACCAATTCCGGGCGGTACGCTTGGCGTAACCGCTGTCAGCCTTGGTCTTGAGCCTGACTGAACAGCGCCTGCCGGCTGTAAACCAAGAATATATTCGAGATGAGAGAAGCGGAGCGAGCATGAAGAAACTGATCGCAGGATTTGTTTTCGGCGTTGGCCTTACAGCAATGGCGCATGGGGCAGGTGATCCTGAAGCGGGAAAGCAGGCGGCGGCCGCGTGCCAGGCCTGTCATGGTGAGGGTGGAGCCAAGCCGATTATGGGGGCTTATCCGAAGCTATCCGGGCTGGGCGAAAGGTATCTGTTTGACCAGTTGGTGGCCATTCAGGAAGATTCGCGCTCAATTCCTGAGATGACAGGCCAGCTCACTGGCAAGTCCAAGCAGGACCTGCAAGATCTGGCAGCGTACTTTGCGCAGCAGGAGATGGTAGTCAGTCAGGCCGACCCGGAGTTGGTAGAGAAGGGCGCCGCGCTTTACCGTGGTGGCAATTTGGCTTCTGGTGTTCCCGCTTGCGCTGCTTGCCACAACCCGCAGGGTAAAGGTAATGAGCCAGCCGGGTATCCGCACATTGGTGGGCAGAATGCCGAGTACCTGGCTAAGCAGTTAGAAGCCTATCGCGATGGCACCCGTGCAAGCGGATCAAACGCGGCGATTATGATGGATGTTTCTGCCAGGCTGACCGATGCAGAAATCAAGGCTGTTTCCAGCTATATTTCTGGACTGAACTGATCCAATTGTTCGCAGCCTGATAAAAAGCCCCGCCTAGTGCGGGGTTTTTCGTCTGTCGAACCTGTAATCCACTAACGGTGGAACTTTTCAGGTTTGGCGGGTCATAATTCCCTTATAACGATATTTACAACATCTGGAGATATTTCATGTTTCGAGCACTCAGAACAGTCGGACTGCTGTTGGCGGCCTTGGCAGTTTTTGGCCAAGCCAATGCGGATGACTGGCAGGAAGGCGTACATTATAAAAAGCTGGACACTCCGGTACGTACAGACAGTGGCCCTGGTATCGAGGTAGGCGAAGTGTTCTGGTACGGCTGTCCGCACTGCTATAACTTCAAGCCCCTTGCCGAAGCCTGGGAAGCCAATGCTCCGGATTATGTAAATTACGTGCGTATCCCTGCTGCGCTGGGTCGTTCCTGGGTTCCCCACGCACAGGCATTTTATGCGCTAGAGGCCATGAATTCGCTGGATAAGGTGCACGACGCTCTCTTCGAGGCGTTGGCGGGCCAGCGTCGGCCGTTGAATGATGCTGAATCTTTGGCTGATTTTGTTGCAGGTTATGGCGTGGATCGTGATGAATTCCTGAATAATTTCAAAAGTTTTGGGGTTAATGCGCGTATGCAGCAGGCGCAGGCGAAAATCCGGGGCGCGCGGATTACGGGCACACCGTCTATGCTGGTAAATGGTAAGTACACAGTTAGTGCATCGATGGCGGGTAGCCTTGAAGCGATGCTGGCCGTTGTGGATTATCTGGTGGAGAAAGAGCAGGCTGCGAACCCTTAAGCGGTGCCTCGCCTGGCTTTCTTGCTTTTAGGGTTGGGAAACGGAGCTAAGCAGCAGAAGTATCATGTATAAACGCTTCAGAAAGCAGCTCGATGGCATTATCAGCGCCCGGAACGAGCCGAAAGGCTCTAACTCGGGGCTTGAGCATGTGCCCTTGTTCGAGCCCCAGCGCCACCTTCGGTTGCTCACGTTTAATATACAGGTGGGCATCAGCACATCGTCTTATCGCCACTACCTGACCAGAAGCTGGCAGCACTTTCTTCCCCATCGTAACCGTATCCAGAATCTGGATCGCATAGCGTCACTACTGAGAAACTACGATGTGGTGGCGCTGCAGGAGTGTGATGGTGGGAGCCTGCGCAGCGGGCATATCAATCAGGTTCAGTACCTCGCTGAAGCAGCGGGCATTCCCTACTGGCATCAGCAGCTCAACCGCAACCTGGGGCAGATTGCCCAGCACAGCAATGGTTTGCTGAGTCGGTTCCGCCCCCTGGACGTAAAAGAATACAAATTGCCTGGGCGGCTCCCCGGGCGAGGCGCCATTGTGGCCCGCTATGGCACCGAAGAGGACCCGCTGGTGTTGGTGATGATGCACCTTGCCCTTAGCAAGTCAGCGCAGCAACGACAGTTGGGCTTTATCAGTGAGTTGATATCAAAGTACCGACATGTGGTGCTGATGGGGGACATGAACGCCCATGCGGAGCAGTTATTGACCCAGACGCCCTTGAAAGACACAGATCTGATACCTCTACCGGACAGCGCCCACAGTTTTCCAAGCTGGCGGCCCGAGAAGGCTCTGGATCATATTCTGGTGAGCCCGAGTTTGCAGATACGGAATTCGGAAGTGGTGAGCTATCCCATGTCAGATCACTTGCCGATCGCCATGGACATAGCATTGCCCGATGGGTATCTGGAAAAGTTCTGACGCGTTTTTCTGAAAAGAGACCACAAAAAAACCCGACACATTGCCGGGTTTTTTTGTGGGTGCCGGATCAGGAATTACTTGATCTTGGCTTCCTTGTACGCAACGTGCTTACGGACAACCGGATCGTACTTTTTGATCTCGATTTTTTCCGGAGTGTTACGCTTGTTCTTCATGGTCGTGTAGAAGTGACCCGTGCCTGCTGATGAAACCAGCTTGATTTTTTCGCGCATGATGCAGCTCCTTATACTTTCTCGCCGCGGGCACGAAGATCGGCCAATACAGCGTCAATACCTTTTTTATCGATGATGCGCATGCCTTTGGTAGACGTGCGCAGCCGTACGAAACGCTTTTCAGACTCAACCCAAAAGCGCTTGCTTTGCAGGTTAGGCAGAAAACGACGACGGGTGTGGTTCATCGCGTGAGAAACATTGTTACCGGAAACCGGACGCTTACCGGTTACCTGACAAACTCTGGACATACTTGCCTCCGACCTGAGCAATGGTCTTGATAAATACGAATTCGATTTTAATTGCGTCTCTGGTTGCCGAGGAGTGATTAGACTCCTGTTTGCGCCCCTGAACTGAACGCTGCTCGCCAGACGCCGCCAGAAAGGGACGCTTTTATACCAGAACCAGCACCTCAACGCAAAAAATTGTTGGGATTTTGTCCAGTTTTCGCGCATTCGCCTGCGACGGCTTACATTAATCCACGTTCTGCGAGGGATATTACCTCACCGTGGCCAATCACCATATGGTCAAGAACCCTGATATCCACCAATCCGAGTGCTTCCTTCAAGCGCTTGGTCAGCGAGATGTCTGCCTGACTGGGTTCGGCGACCCCGGAGGGGTGATTATGGGCGAAAATAACGGCCGCCGCATTATCTTCCAGCGCTTGTCGCACTACTTCTCTTGGATACACGGCTGCGCCGTCAATAGTACCTCTGAACAGCTCGCGGTATTGAATGACCCGGTGCCGGTTGTCCAGAAAAAGACCCGCAAAAACTTCGTGAGGGTAGGTGCCCAGCCGGCTGGTGAGAAAGCGCCGGGTATCCTCCGGTGAGCGAAGTGGGTCGCCTTGGCGCAGAGGCTCGTCCATTACACGGCGGGCCATTTCCATGGCGGCTTGAACCTGTGCATATTTCGCGGTGCCCAGCCCTCTCACGCCACAGAATTGCCGACGGGAGGCTGTCAGCAATCCGCGCAGGCCAGAAAACTCCTGCAGAAGAAAGCGCGAGAGTTCCATAACCGGCATGCCGGTGGTGCCGGTGCGTAGAAAAATGGCCAGCAGTTCTGCGTCAGACAAGCTTTCGGGGCCGTGGGCGAGTAGTCGCTCGCGGGGGCGCTCATCCATAGGCCAGGCGGGGTCGGTCATGTCAGCTTCCTTGCGAATTGTTTTCGGGAATTTCCAGGGTTTTCGCGCTTCCTGCGCCTTTCAGTTACGAAGACTACTTCAAAAAGCAACAAATGGTAAACGAGGGAGCTACCTTGCAGGCTGTCGGTATCCGCTGGGCATGCTATCTTATAAGCCTTTCATATTAAGCGGATACGGAGCCTTATGATGGCCGTCAGAAAAATTCTGCTGGGTGTAACCGGTGGCATTGCAGCCTATAAAAGTGCCGAGCTTGTGCGCTTGCTGAAAAAGGCTGGCTATGAGGTAAGGGTTATCATGACGCAAGGCGCTGAAGCCTTCGTAACCCCTCTGACCTTCCAGGCGCTTAGTGGTGAGCCAGTGCGGACGTCTCTGCTGGATCCTGAAGCCGAAGCTGGCATGGGGCATATAGAGCTGGCCAAGTGGGCCGATCAGGTGGTTATTGCGCCTGCTTCTGCGGATTTTATCGCGCGGTTGGCACAGGGCATGGCTGATGACCTGCTGACCACTGTCTGTTGCGCAACTGAGGCGCCCATCGCGGTAGCCCCTGCCATGAACCAGGCTATGTGCGGCAATGAGCGTACCCAGCGCAACATACGTTTGCTGGAATGTGATCTGCAAATTTCGCTCTGGGGCCCGGCACAGGGTGAACAGGCCTGCGGTGACAATGGGCCTGGGCGAATGCTTGAGGCCGCGGAAATCGCTGCCTTGATCATGAATACGCATTCCGGGGCTGGAGAGCTTGCAGGCAGGCGTGTCGTAATTACCGCCGGCCCTACCCGTGAACCCATAGATCCTGTGCGCTATATCACTAACCACAGTTCTGGCAAGATGGGCTATGCGTTGGCGGTAGCGGCGCGGGATGCGGGTGCCAGCGTTGTGCTGGTGAGCGGCCCGGTCAACCTGCCTGCTCCTGTGGGAATTGAAATACGCCCGGTAGTTACAGCCGAAGACATGTTGAAGGCATCCATGGACGCAGTAGATGAAGGCTGCGACCTGTTTATCGCAACGGCAGCTGTTGCGGATTATCGGCCAGAAAGCCGTGCTGATGACAAGATCAAAAAGTCCAGTGAGTCCATGGCTCTGCCACTGGTGCGTAACCCTGACACGCTGGCAACCATTGCCGGGCGCGACGATGCGCCGTTTACTGTGGGCTTTGCAGCTGAAACTACTGACGTGGCCAGCTACGCCAAGGACAAAATGCAACGCAAGAAGTTGCGCATGATTGTCGCCAACGATGTCTCTGTTCCCGGCCTTGGCTTCAACAGCGACAATAACGCCGTCACGGTATTCTGGCCGGATGGGCAAGAGGCGATAGGACCAGACACCAAAAAAGCTATTGCATCGCGCCTCGTAGCGCTGATTGGCGAACATTTGAAGCAGGACTAATATGAGCAAAAAGAATTTACAGGTACGTATTCTTGATGATCGGATCGGCAACCAGATTGCGTTCCCCGAGTATGCCACTGAAGGATCGGCTGGGTTGGATCTGCGGGCTTGCCTTGATGAGCCCCTGACCCTGAATCCCGGGGATACCCAGCTCATAAGAACCGGGCTGTCCATTTATATTGCAGACCCGTCTCTGGCTGCCATGATCCTGCCCAGAAGCGGGCTGGGTCACAAACACGGCATCGTGCTGGGTAACCTGGTCGGATTGATCGATTCCGACTACCAGGGCGAATTGATGGTGTCCTGCTGGAACCGCGGCAGCACCGCCTTCACTGTGGAAGTAGGCGAGCGGATTGCTCAGCTGGTGCTGGTGCCGGTAATTCAGGCGGATTTTGAAGTGGTTTCCGAGTTTGATGCCAGCTCCCGGGGCGAAGGCGGCTTTGGCTCTACCGGAACCCGGTAGCCTTAGCGCAGAAAGCCGCTGTGGCGTCTATACTTTTCCGACAAGTGCTTGTCCAGGACAAAAAAGATAATTTGCAGGATGAACTATGAAACTGGGTAAGAAGAAAGTGTCTGAGGCGCCCGTTGATGAGCAATCGGCAGCTAAAGCAGAAAAAAAACTGAAACCCCGGGCTTCCGCAAGCTCTAAGATGACACATCTGGGACAGACGGCGATCAAGCAGGCGCTGGTTGTTTTGGTGGCTGCTATTGCTGCAGTGGTTCTCGTTTATTTTCTGGTATTGCTGCCGGCGGCCGAACAACGTTATAGCGCCTGGAAAGCCGCTGAAGCCGATGCCGCGGCTCAGCGCATAAGTCAGTACCTTGCCTTGATGCAGCAGAGCGTGAATGGTCTGGCTACCCAACCTCATGTTGTGGATGCGCTGATGGATCGCGCAGATCCCGCCATGGTCCAGCAAAGATTGGCGACCGCCTTACCCGGCGTGCAGGCAGCCTACCTGTTTCCATATCGCCAGATTCCCAGAACTGGTGACGCAAACGGCTTGCTTGGTTTTGCGGGTCTTGAGTTGGCTCGTCGCGCTGAGAACACTCAACTTCTGCACCCGGATGCGTTCCCGCGTGAAAATCGTTGGTATGTCCAGATGGCCGTTCCGGTTCGCAACCCATCCAGTAAGGCGGTCGTGGGCAGTCTTTTGCTGGTATTTGATGCCACTCAGTTGCAGCCGCTTCTCTCCGTTAACAACACACAACTTGGAGGCGAGTTAGCATTGGTGCAGACAGTCTCCGGAGCATCCCGCACGTTCGCGAGTAACGGCGGCAGTACTGGAGCAAATGCAAGTACAGCTGAAACCCGGACTCTAGCTAACCCTGACTGGGTTCTGCGCTATACACCGAATGCTGCACCAGAGCCTCCCATCAATATCATCTGGGTTGCGCTGTTGATGGGTGTGCCATCTGTCATAGCCGCCATACTGGTGTGGGTATTGCTGATTAGCGCCCAGAAGAATTTGCGCCAGGAAGTGACCAACTTGATTCAGTGGGCTCACAAGGTATTTGGTGGTGAGCGTCAAAAGTTGCCCAGCTTCCAGTGGGATATAGTCGCCTCCGCTGCCGAGGTGCTTTACAGGCTCTCCCAGGTTGTAGAAAAGCGCCTGACAAAAGCTGCAGAGACAGCGAAGCCGAAGCCCGCCAAAAAAAGTGGGGCGGCCGAGATTGGCGATGCTGAGCCGTTGTTTCAGGATAGCGACATACCTGATATTGATATGTTGGATGGCGATGAAGACGTTCTGGGCTTTGGCAGCGGCAATAATGACAGCTCATTCTTTACAGGCGGAGAAATGCCAGATGTAGAAGAGATGGATGAGCAAGTTGTTGAGATGTCGCCGGACATTTTCAGGGCCTACGACATTCGAGGCATTGTTGGTGAGACCTTATCTCCGTCTGTTGTGCTGCAGATAGGCACAGCCATAGGGTCAGAGGCTATCAGCCGAGGCCTGTCATCTTTGTGTATTGGCTACGATGGCCGCCATTCCAGCCCTGGGCTTGCAGATGCGCTGGCTCGTGGTGTTATGGCTTCCGGCTGTAATGTTATTCATGTGGGCGCAGTGCCAACGCCGGTGCTGTATTTTGCGACCCATCATCTTGAGAATGGGTCAGGCGTTATGGTGACAGGAAGCCATAACCCGGCTAATTACAACGGCCTCAAGATCATGCTGGGCGATGAAACCCTCTCTGGCGATGCCATCAAGGCGCTGTACAAGCGAGTGCAGACAGGTGATCTGGCGGCTGGCCGTGGTGAACAGTCTACTGAAGATGTTCGCAGGGCTTACCTTGATCGGATTGTGGGCGATATCGCCGTGGCCGCGCCGCTCAAGGTTGTTGTAGATGCCGGCAACGGCATTGCAGGCGAGCTGGGGCCGATGCTGATTGAAGAACTTGGCTGTGAAGTTATTCCGATGTACTGCGAGGTGGACGGGGACTTCCCGAATCACCATCCGGACCCTGGCAAACCAGCCAACCTTGCGGATCTGATCGAAAGGGTGAAGGCCGAAGGCGCAGATCTTGGTGTGGCGTTTGATGGCGATGGCGACCGGCTGGGCCTGGTGACGAATACCGGCAAGATCATCTGGCCAGATCGTTTATTGATGCTCTTTGCCCGTGATGTGGTGTCACGGAATCCCGGTGCCGACGTGATTTACGATGTGAAGTGCAGCCGTCGGCTTGCTGGCGTGATTTCGGAAGCGGGTGGGCGCCCCATCATGTGGAAAACTGGCCATTCGTTGATGAAAGCAAAAATGAAGGAAACTGGCGCTTTGCTGGCGGGAGAGATGAGCGGCCATATTTTCTTCGCCGAGCGCTGGTACGGTTTTGATGACGGGCTATATGCTGCGGCCAGGCTGCTGGAAATACTGGGCATAGAAGACCGGCACAGTAGTGAAGTGTTTGAAGACTTCCCCGAGGATATAAGCACGCCGGAGCTTAACGTTGAAGTCACTGAAAGCAGCAAGTTCACCATAATGGAGCAACTTGGTGCAGAGGGTGATTTTGGCGACGGTAATATCAGCAAGATTGATGGTATTCGTGTGGATTACACCGATGGTTGGGGTTTGTGCCGCGCCTCAAATACCACACCCATGCTGGTACTTCGCTTTGAAGCTGAAACGGAAGAGGCGTTGGAGCGGATAAAAGATGTTTTCCGGGCCCAGCTCCAGAAAGTAGCACCGGATCTTGTGGCTGACTTCTGATGACAGCCCAGTAGGAATCCTGTTTTTATTCTGATTTATTAAGGCAAAAAGATGACGCTGGATCGTGAAACAGCAATGCAAGTGGCTACTGTTCTAAGCCGTGGTTTACCGTATATTCAACGGTTTACCGGGAAAACAGTGGTTATTAAGTATGGCGGCAATGCCATGGAAAACGAGGAGCTGAAAAGCAGCTTCGCTCGTGATGTGGTGCTCATGAAGCTTGTGGGTATCAACCCGATTGTTGTTCATGGTGGTGGCCCGCAGATTGGCGAGCTGCTGCAGCGCCTCAATATTCAGTCCCGCTTTGTGAATGGCATGCGAGTGACCGATGCCGCCACCATGGATGTGGTGGAAATGGTGCTGGGCGGCCAGGTGAACAAGGAAATTGTGTCCTTGATCAACGCTCAGGGTGGTACCGCCATCGGCTTGACCGGAAAAGACGCCAACCTCATTCGCGCACGCAAGCTGGAAGTAGTGGATCGCTCACCGGAGTTGGAGCGCGCCGAGATTATCGATATCGGGCGTGTTGGCGAGGTGGCGAGTATCAATGTGGACGTGATTGATATGCTCACCCGCAGCAACGTGATTCCGGTCATTGCGCCCATTGGAGTGGGCCCGGATGGCACCTCCTACAACATCAACGCGGATCTGGTAGCCGGTAAAGTTGCAGAAGCTATGAAGGCTGAAAAGCTCATGCTTCTGACCAATGTGTCTGGCCTCAAGAGCAAGGAAGACAAAGTGCTTACCGGGTTAACGGCGCAACAGGTAAATGATCTGATTGAAGATGGCACCATTCACGGCGGCATGCTGCCGAAAATTCGCTGCGCACTGAGCGCCGTGGAGAACGGTGTGCGCACCTCTCATATCATTGATGGCCGCGTGGCCCATGCCTGCCTGCTGGAAATCTTCACCGATGAGGGTGTTGGCACCCTGATATCCCGTAACTGATGATTTTCTGTAACTGACGCGCTGCCTGAGGACTTTCCGGATGAAACGCCTGCTCACAACTCTGATACTGGCAGCTTTGATTGGTTTTGCTGTATTCAAGGCCGGGGTCTGGTGGCTGGCGGACCAGCGCATGGCAGAAGCGCGCCAGGCGCTTGGTGAAAGCGGCGTTCTGGAGCGGGGTAAAATTGGTTCCGGCGTGGAAGGGCGATTGGTATTCACTGAGGCATCTTGGCAGGGCTTCGAACTGACCCAGCCTCTGGTTATTGGCCGCGCTGAATTTGAGGCCGGGTCGCCTGTTGCTTTGCTTCAGGCTCTCGTCGATCCAGCCCAGCTGCCGGCCAGCTGGTCGTTGCAGGCCGAAGGGCTGGCGCTGGTGCTTGAGGCAACCATGTTCCGCAACTGGGTAACTGCAGACGGCGCCAGCGGTCGTGAACAGGCTGCACTATTTGCTCTTCCCTGTGCTCCGGACCCGCGCCAGCATCTTGGCAGTGGCGACCTGTTACGCATGGGAATTACCCGCTTATCCGGCGAATTGGTGCTGGAGCAGACACCTGAGCGGCTTCACCTTGAACTGAACTCGGCAAATACCGGCAGCCTTGAGCTCAACTGGCCGGGTGCCCGGATTAACCTGATCTCGCCAGAAACAACCTTGACGAGCTCATCTCAGCCTCTGGAGGTTACTGTCAGAGACGGAGGGCTCATGCGCCGGGTGGCGGCCTATTGTGCCCGAGAGTCCGGTTTGGGGACCTCGCAGTGGGCTGGGCGCGCACTGGAAACCTTCGAAACTGGCCTGAACGCTCGCGGCTGGCGCCCCAGTGAGCAGTTACTGGCGCTGTACCAGCAGTGGTTACTTGAGGGTGGAGAAATAACCGCGACTGTGCGGTTGGACGCCGAAGCCCTTGGTATTCCGGTGCACAAAGAGGATGAACGTTCGGATGGCTCCCTGGCCTGGGCCGTAGAATACAATGGCGCAAGGGTGCCGGATGTGTTTCTTCGCAAGGTCGAACCTGTTGTGCCAGAACTTCCCAAGGAAGCGCTTGAGCCGCTTGTGCCCCGTGAAAACCCAGCGGCAGTCAGCTGGCACGCGGAGGATCTTGAAACCGCACTTGAGTGGGTTGGTCGCAAGGTGAGGGTGACACTCTCGAATGGGAATATGGTGCAAGGTCGTCTGGCGAGCGTTAGCGAACAGGAATTGGAAGTTGCGCGTGAAGTCGCTGGAGGCGAGGTGTCCTATCCGATCGTGATGCGCGCGATTGCAGGGTTCGAGGTCTGGCGACGCGGCCAGGCACAATAGCGCTCCAGCAGGAGCGAGGAGACACAATGCCGCAGTTTGGCGACGATACCGACAGTCGTAAAACGTTCAACAGGGCCAACTCGGTTCCGGGCGTGCGTGACATGCTGACCACGCTGGTTTCGCTGCCGTCGATCAGCAGCGCTTCGGCGGAATGGGATCACAGCAACGAGCCAGTGGTGCGGCGGCTGGGGGAGTGGCTTGAGGCTCTGGGCTTTGCCGTTGAGCTTCTGGCGGTGCCTGACACGCCCGGCAAGTATAATCTGATTGCAACGCTGGGCAGCGGCTCCGGTGGATTGGTGCTTGCCGGTCACACGGATACCGTGCCGTTCGATGATCAGCGCTGGCAAAGCGACCCTTTCACCCTGACAGAAAGGGACAATCGCTGGTACGGCCTGGGCACTTGCGACATGAAGGGCTTTTTCCCTCTGGCTATTGAAGCCGCCAAAGCCTTTACGGCCGCGGACCTGAAACAGCCCCTGATTATCCTCGCGACAGCCGACGAGGAAACCTCCATGAATGGCGCCAGAGCGCTCGCTGAGGCCGGCAAGCCGAAAGCCCGTTATGCGGTTATCGGAGAGCCCACCAGCCTCAGGCCTGTGCGAATGCACAAAGGCATTATGATGGAGCGGCTGACGTTTGAGGGCCAGTCTGGCCATTCTTCTGACCCCAGCCTTGGCCGCAATGCGCTGGAAGGTATGCACGAAGCTCTTGGTGAGCTTCTGGCCCTGCGCACCGATTGGCAGGCGCAATACCGCAATCCGAATTTCGAGGTGCAGGTGCCAACCCTCAATCTCGGCTGCATCCACGGTGGCGATAACCCGAACCGTATTTGCGCCCGCTGCGAGTTGCATTTTGATCTGCGCCCACTGCCCGGTATGAGCATGGAAAACCTGCGTCAGGATATTCTGCACAGGCTTAGGCCAATGGCTGAGCGGCGCGAATTAACGATGGAATTTGAACCGCTGTTTGACGGCGTGCCACCGTTCGAGACGCCCGCAGATGCGGCTCTGGTGAAAGCCTGTGAGGCGTTAACCGGCCACACTGCCCATGCTGTCGCTTTTGCGACCGAAGCGCCCTGGCTGCAAAAGCTCGGTATGGAAACCCTGGTTCTTGGCCCGGGTTCTATCGACCAGGCGCATCAGCCCGATGAGTTTATAGAAATGTCTCAGTTGGAGCCCACTGTGAAAATCCTTCAGGGGCTCATCCGGCAGTTTTGCCTTTAAGTTTCTTCTAGTGTGCGGACGCGCGGAAAATCACGTAAAAATACGATTGGGGAATAACATTTGAAACCAAACGACTGGCTGCATTCTTTTCGCCATTCATCGCCTTATATAAACGCACACCGGGGCCGTACGGTAGTGCTGACCATTCCTGGCGATGCCTTTGAGCACGAAAATTTTATTAATATCATCCATGACATCACGCTGCTTGCCAGCTTGGGTGTGCGCTTGATTGTTGCTTATGGCGCCCGCTCGCAGATACAGAAACGCCTGGATGAAGCTGGTCTGGAGTCATCTTTCTCCCGCGGCCTTCGTATAACGCCCGAAATCCATTTGCCTCTGGTTATGGAGGCAACCGGTGGCCTCCGTGCTCACCTCGAAAGTCAGTTGTCCATGGGGCTGGTGAATTCACCCATGCACAATGCACGTATACGGGTAAGCAGTGGCAATTTTGTTACTGCGAAGCCGGTTGGGGTGTTGGATGGGATCGACTTCGGCTACACCGGCAAGGTGCGTCGTGTTGACGTAGCCGGTATTGAAAAGCAGTTGGAGCAGGGACACATCGTTTTGCTTCCGCCTATGGGTTATTCGCCCACCGGAGACGCCTTCAATCTTTCCTATGAAGATGTGGGTAGTCAGGTCGCCGCGGCTTTGCAGGTGGAGAAACTCATCGTATTCATTGATGACCAAGGCTTGCTTGAGCAGGATGGCTCCCTGATTCGCGAACTCTCGGCCCGCCAGGCGCCCGAGCGGTTGGCGGATGGCACGGTTACCGGGCATGACGCAGATCTGTTGCGCGCCGCCTGCGACGCATGTGTAAAGGGCGTCAGGAGGGCACATTTCATCAGTTATGTGAACGATGGTGCTTTGCTGGAGGAGCTGTTCACCCGGGATGGCACAGGCACGCTGGTCAGTGGCGACCACTATGAGCAAATCCGCCAGGCCCGAGCTGAAGACATTGGCGGCATTCTGGGGCTGATCGAGCCATTGGAAGAACAAGGCATTCTGGTGCGGCGTTCGCGGGAAATGCTGGAAACGGATATTGAGCACTATGTTGTTGCAGAGCGTGACGGCACCATTGTGGGCTGCGCTGCCCTGCACAATTACCCGGAAGAGGGGGCAGGTGAGCTCTCGTGCTTCGCGGTCGATTCCGCTTATCGGCGGGCTGGCAGGGGCGACGATATACTGCTGATGGTGGAAAAGCACGCCCGCAGCCAGGGCATCCAGAAGCTGTTTGTGCTCACCACACAAACCGAGCACTGGTTCCGTGAACGCGGCTTCCTGCCCAGCACGGTTCAGGCATTGCCTGGGCCAAAGCTTGCGACTTACAACACCCAGCGCAATTCAAAAGTGTTCTTCAAACCGCTCTGACAGTGTTTTCAGTGCATGCTGGCGCTGATCATCCGGTTTCCGGGAGAGGGTCTCTACGGCCCCGTAGAATTCCGGAAAATCGTAGCCGGATTGCTTTATTAGCTGTCGAAAGGCAGGTACGTGCTGGTTGTATTGGGCGAAAAGCGCAATCCTGGCGTTGTTGAAAGCCACCGGGGGAGGTCCGAACGGGCCAATATTGGTTGACCTGCTGGTTAGCAGTTGTTCATAGCGTTTATTGAGCTCATCAAACAGGCGTTGTTTTCGCTCACGTAGACTGCTCGGCGAAACTACAGCGTGTTGTTTATAGAGTTGTTCCAGCCTAGCACTTGTAGCAGCCACCAGGGCATGGGTTTCGTTGCGCAGTTCAAGCTGCGCCAAGGCCCGGTCGAACGCCTTTGAATCGCCTCTTTGATCCAGCCACAGCCTCAGGCCTTCCAGCTCAACCGCAGTGGCAAAGCTTTCATTGAAGGCAGTATCCCCTTTGATATAAATCACCTGGTGGGCTAACTCGTGGAACATCAGGGCCACCATGCGATCATCTGCAAGATTGGTAAAACCGGAGTGCAGTGGGTCGTCAAACCAGCCCAAAGTCGAATAGGCGGTGACCCCACCTATAAAGGTATCGTAGCCCTTGGCGCGGTAGTTTTGCTCTTCTTTGCGGGCATCCTCAAGGTGAAAGTAACCCCGGTAGGCTTGGCAACCCAGCACCGGATAACACCATTGGTGAGGTTGCAGGGAAAATTCAGGTGCCGCCACAAGATTGACCACAACCCAGGGCTGTTCAAGAACCACATAGTCAGTAAAGGCCGCTCCGGGCGTGAGCCGCAGGCGATCCTTTGCAAACAGCAGCGCCTCGCGGGATAGGGCAAGCTTGTCCCGGAGCTCTGGTGGCGTGTCTTCGCTGGCAATCAGGCTGTCGACCGGTTTACCCGCTATAGTTAGAGCCAGGTGGCCGCGAACGGCCTGAGTGTAGTAGCTGATTGTGGTGCAGCCATTCAGTAGTGTTATCAGTAGTAAAACTGTATATATCTGACTAAGCTGTTTCATAGACCAAGATGTTACGGTTAGGCGGTATATGTGTCCGTCACTGATCGCTATAGTACACTTATCGTATTGGTATTAAGCACCAGCATTAATTTATAGAAGCAGGTGGCAGCGGCCACTTTTCAGGGACGTTAGTCGCTGGCGAGCAGAATTTCCGGCCGCCCCGGCTTTGCGCAACATCAGGTAGTTCATGGATCCGAGAGAACGTCGAAGCAGCCCACGCAAACCTATCAAGCTTGCTGCCCAGATTGACCTGGGCACGGGTGAGACATGGCCGTGCCAGATTGCGGATTTTTGCCCTGAAGGGCTTTTTGTCCGCTACTCCGGTGAGACATCCCGTAAACTGGACCGGGCGTTTGCCACGGCAGGTCGACCTGAACTGACTGTGCGATTCCGCGGCCCCGATGGTAAGCAGCGACATGAGCTTCGCGTTAGTGTTGCCAGGCGTATTGATGGTGCTATGGGCGTCAGTTTCACCCGCAATAACCCGGAAGCCGTTGCGTCTATGCTGCAGCAATGTGGCGGGTCCGATAGCCAGGCACGGGCTTCATTACGCGCTCCGAGTGAGCGAGTCCAGTTTGTCCTGCACCAGTCGGCGAGGGCGGTTATCCAGCACATAGAACCGCTTATGGATGCCTGCTTTGTGCAAATGGCCGATACCCTGAAAGCAGCGGCGCAGAAAGCTACAAATGATCAGCAGGCGAACGAGTTAATGGATTTTTCGGGCCAGGTTAAGGCCCGGCAACGGGTTATCTGGCATCAGATGGCTCGTAGTCTCGAATCGCCGCTTAAACCTGCGCCTAAAGGCTTCCCGGGTTCCGAACTGTCTGTTGTGGACAAAGGAGAGTTTGAGGACTGGCTGACTATCCGGGTAATGGTGACAAAAGCCGACACCCAATATCGCAAGGACCTTCTTCAGCTCAAGCTTCGGTTGGACAAGCTGGGCATAGCCAACGCGACCGGGCACCACAATCCGCTAGGACCATCGCTCGTGTGTGAGTCCTTTCATGGGGGGCTTTCTCAGCTCAAGGCTTCCAGAGAAGTCGAGAAAATTTGCCTGAAGGTGTTTGAGCAGTCAGTCCTGCACCACCTTGGTCCACTTTATAAGGAACTGAACAATATTCTGATTCGCCATGGCGTACTGCCGGATCTCGATCTCAGTAAGTACCTGAGTGAGCAAACCGCCAGTAGTCCTGATGGTAAGTCAGCAGAGGAGCAAAGCCCGCCACAGCCTGTGTCTGCGCCGTTGGAATCAACGCGTAACACTGCGCGGCAAAATAATCAGGCTCAGCCCGGCACAGAACCGTCAGTGCCCCGTGACGCCGGCGCCGGAAAATCCCGGGTGGGTAGTGAGTTCCGAGGCTATGCCCAGGCGGCTCAAACAGCCTTTGCGACCGTGCGGAACCTGCTGGGAACACTCTCAGCTACCCGGGCCAAAGGCGATAGTGCTGCGCCAGCACCTTTTCCCGTTAACGCCCAGCCTATGTCCCCCGGTGAATTGCAGCGCGAACTCCAACAACTGCAGGCGGAGCCGGTTGAAGCGACAAATAATGTTGTCCCCCTGCGCGAGCGGGTGGTGGAAAAAGTCCGCGAGATGGGCGGCAAGAAACTGGATGATGAACAACAAAGTACACTGGATGTTGTAGACCGTTTTTTTCACTCGATTACTGAGAGCCCGAAGCTCAGCGAATACGCTCAAGAGCGAATGCGCCAGCTTCAGGTTCCGGTATTGAAAGTGGTGATGCGCGACCCCGCCTTTTTTGACGACAAAAACAGCCCGGTTAGAGGGGTTATGAACCGACTGGCCCAGTTGGGTGTCAAGGGTGGTCGTCTGAACCCGGTGGTGCAGCGTAAGGTTGATGAGCTTGTCCAGCGTATCACTACCGAGTTTGAGCAGGATACCGGCGTTTTTGAACACACTGTGCAAGAGTTGGATGGCTTGATTGACCGGCAGAACCTTGTTTATCGGCGCAACGTCGAACGGGTAACTGCCGCAGCCGAAGGCGCTCAAAAAGTAGCGGAATCGAAGGTTGCCGTAGCGGAGATGTTGAGCCAGAACCTGGCGGGCCGGAAGGTTCCGAAAGCGGTGCTCAGTCTGTTGGATGGCGGCTGGCGGGATTTGCTGTCACTGACCTGGATTCGCCAGGGCCCGGACAGCCAGATCTGGGACGACTACCTTGCGGTTGTCGATTCGCTGCTGACGTTTTCAGAAGATCGTGATTCCGCCATAAACCTGCCGGAATTGCTCCGGGTTATTCAGGATGGGCTAGCGTCTATTTCCAGTAACCACCTGCCATCATCCCAGATACGGGATGAGCTGAAACAGTTTCTGGTGCGCAGTCCTGAGAGCCCGCCGGAAATGGTGGAAGTGCCTAAAACACAACCTGTCAAAGATCTTAAGCAGTCGCTGTCTGAGCGCGAACAGCGCAGTCTGCAGCGCTGGATAAATCGCGCCCAGAGGCTGCGTACGGGTGATTGGCTTCGGGATCAGGAAAAGCCCGACGAGCCGCAGTATATCCGTCTGGTCTGGGTGGCTCGTGGATTCACCCGGTTCGTGTTTGTGAACCACCAGGGTATGCGGGTCGTGGAACTTGAGCTGGAAGCCCTGGCACGCCAGATGCGCAAAGGAATTATCGTGCCCGATGGCCAATACGAGCGGCCGTTGGTGGATGAGAGCATCGACCGAATGGTGCGCAAAGTTTATGACCAGTTATCCTGGGCCTCCACCCACGACGAGCTCACAGGGCTGCTCGGTCGCCGTGAATTTGAGCGAATGCTTGACCAGCAATTAGCAAGACGCGAAGACGAGCGCTCGCTGCTCAGGCTGGATCTGCGCAAGTTCCGGTTATTGAATGACACAGCGGGTTATCAGGCGGGTGACGATGCGCTCAAACGTGTGGCGGATTTGTTGCGAGAACATGTAGGGGACGGAATGCCTCTGGCAAGGCTCGCGGGGAACGAGTTTGGCATGCTGGTGCCAGCGGAAAACGCAGACGATGCAGCCCGCAATCTTATTCTGGCTGTCGAAGCGGCTGAGTTTGTTTATGGTGAGCGCAACTATCAGTTGTCTGCCTGTATAGGTGTTGTGCCGGAGTTGCCTGGTTTGGTTAGCGCCGAGCGCTGGCTGCGAGCGTCTGAACAGGCTTTAGGTAGCGCCAGAACGAAAGGTCTTGGCAAGGTGGTGGAGTATTCTCTGGATGCCGGCGATCAGGCGCGGCAGGAGCAGATAGCGGCGAAAGTCGCCAGCCTTGGTGATCTCGACGAAGAGCGCATGCTCTTGCGTTGCCAGAAAATTATTCCACTGCACAGCCGTACCAAAATGGCGGCACAGTACGAAGTGCTGATCAGCATGTACGATGACGCCGGGGTGCTGATTACCGGGCGTGATTTTGTGCGCATGGCAGAGCGGTATGATCGCATGCAAGCGGTAGATCGCTGGGTGGTTGGCCATATGCTGGATTGGCTGCGGGTGCAGGCGCCTGATCCCCGCCACCTTGGCGGAGTGTGTATTAATCTCTCAGGTTATTCTTTGAACGACCAGTCGCTGCTTGAGCATATCTATGAAAAGCTGAGTGAAAAAGACGCGCCCATCGAGCGTCTCTGGTTCGAAGTAACAGAAGCCTCAGCAATCAATGATGTACAGGCGGTGGCAGACTTTATTATCGAGATGAAGGAGCTTGGTTGCAGGTTCTGCCTCGGAAATTTCGGCAGTGGGCCCAGTTCGTTCGAGTTCATGCGCTCGCTCCCGGTGGATTTGATCAAGATAGACAGCGCCTTCACTGGCCAGCTCAGCACCAGCGAAACCGATCGTGCCATGGTGCAGTCCATGGTGGATATGGCGCATTACATGGACCGGGAAGTGATTGCCAGCCAGGTTGAATCCCGCGACGTTCTGGATACACTGAGGCAGTTGGGCGTGGATTACGCTCAGGGATTTGTGATTGAAAAGCCCCGCTCGCTCGACAGCCTTGCCTGACGTCTTCATGGCGAACATCCAACATTCACCAGAATTATATACAACCGACGGCGCACTTCAGCCATGTCAAAACGTCATCCCATTATTGCCGTAACCGGCTCGTCCGGTGCGGGCACCAGTACCACAGGCCAGATATTTCGGCGCATGTTTGCGAATGAGGGGCTAGCGGCGGCGATGGTCAGCGGCGACAGTTTTCACCGCTACAACCGTGAGCAGATGGCTCGGCTGGCTGCAAAGGGTCAGTTTGGTGAGCGCAACCACTTTGCCCTTGCCGCCAATCACATCGACAAGTTGGAAGCGCTGTTTTACGACTACAGCCACACAGGCAATGGCCGGTACCGGCAGTATGTGCACGATGAAGATCGCGACCTGCAGGCCGAAGGCCATAAGCCGGGCACCTTTACGGCTTGGGGATCTTTGCAGGCAGACACGGATTTGCTGTTTTACGAGGGCTTGCACGGGGCGGTAGTCAGTGAAGCCTACAATATTGCCCAGTACGTGGACTTGATGATTGGCGTGGTGCCTATCGTAAACCTGGAGTGGATTCAGAAAATACACCGGGACACCCATCAGCGCGGGTACAGTCAGGAAGCCGTGGTTACAACCATTATCAACCGTATGGATGACTACGTTCACGATATAGTGCCGCAGTTTTCACATACCCATATCAACTTCCAGCGCATCCCTCTGGTGGATACGTCCAACCCGTTCGTGGTCCGGGATGTGCCTACCGAAGACGAAAGCATGTTTGTTATCCGGTTCCGGGATGCTTCAGAAGTAGATTTTTCCTACCTGCTGCAAGCGATTCAGAACAGTACCCTATCACGCCACGACACTCTGGTTATTCCAGGCACAAAAATGGCGCTGGCCATGGATCTTATTGTAAGACCGATGGTGCAGCGCCTGATCGCACAGAAGTCCTTCGCCTGAATCTGCCAGAGCTTCGCCTGGCAGAGGCCTTGCCGGGTACTCTTACTCCATGTTGCGTGAGTAGAATATCTCCAGCTTTTCGCGGCGAAGTCGCTCTTCAATCGTGCGCGCAATCTCAGGGTCAAGATCTTCCGCATTTTCACCGAAAACGTGGTTGTCGAGGTTGAACTCTTTCACCATCATTTTGGTGTGGAAAAGGTTTTCCTGATACACGTTCACATCGATCATCTGATAAGCATTCTGCGTATCTTCGGTCAGGTAGTTCTGGATCGAGTTGATGTCGTGATCAATGTAATGCTTGGTGCCGTCTACATCGCGGGTAAAGCCACGTACACGGTAGTCAACGGTCACCACATCCGAATCGAAGCTGTGAATCAGATAGTTCAAAACCTTCAAGGGCGATATCAGGCCGCAGGTGGACACATCGATGTCTGCCCGGAAGGTACTGATTCCCTCGTGGGGGTGACTCTCGGGATAGGTGTGTACCGTCACGTGGCTCTTGTCCAGGTGAGCTACGATGGTGTCGGGTAGCGGGCCGGGTGACTCTTCGTTGTCGGGCTCTTCACCGTCGGTCAGTTCATGCTCGGCGATGAGCATGGTCACCGATGCCCCATGGGGCTCGTAATCCTGACGGGCGATGTTGAGCACATTTGCGCCAATGATCTTGACCACATCGGTCAGAATCTGGGTAAGGCGCTCTGCGTTATACATCTCATCGATGTAGTCAATATAGCCTTCGCGCTGCTCTTCAGTCTGCGCATAGCAGATGTCGTAGATATTGAAGCTCAGGGATTTCGTCAGGTTGTTGAAACCGTGCAACTGGAGTTTTGATTCCATGCTCAGGCCCTCCGATCTATGGAGATGAATGACGGCAGGGCGGTCGTTACACGCTCTGCGCAGGCCGCCACCGGCAAGGATTCAGGTTGTTCACCTTTTGTTCAAGCCGGCGGAGAAAGGGCGGTATTATGCACGCCCCGTTGAGTATTGAATAGTGCTGTGGGTCAGGCTTGGGCTGCGGCCCGGATTTCATGGCTGTGGCTGATTTCCACACCGGCTTTTTCAAGCATAATCGAAGCAGAACAATACTTCTCAGCAGACAAACTAACAGCACGTTTTACCTGGCTTTCTTTCAGGTTGTGGCCGGTCACCACAAAGTGCAGGTGAATCCTGGTGAACACTGAAGGCACAGCATCCGCGCGCTCGGCTTCCAGCTCGGCATGGCAGGCGGTAACATCCTGGCGGCTCTTTTTCAGAATGCTCATCACATCAAAAGATGAACAGCCACCAAGGCCCATCAGCAACAGCTCCATGGGGCGGGGGCCGAGGTTTTCGCCACCGTGATCGGGTGGGCCATCCATCTGCACAGAGTGGCCAGTGCCACTGGTAGCTCGGAAGCTGGCGTTGCCGGTCCAGTCGACGGTTGCTTTCATTAAGGGTGTGCTCCTTTAGCGCGGTGGCGGGCAAGGGCCCACCTGGATGGTATCGAATGGACAGGATGCTAGCATAACCGATAGCCTGTGGCAGTCGATGGCGAATGCTCTTGATACATTCGGTATACTGTTTCCAGTTGCCCGAAGCAGACCTTCTTGCTATAAGTTGTTATGTTATTTGGCAAAAAATAAACCCGCAGGGAAAGCCGGGTGAACAACAAACATCGGATCCCGCCAGTATTTGAGGAGGCACTACCCGCACTATGGCCACTATCATTAAGCCAGTTGAGCAGAAAACCAAACATCTCGACTATTTTCTTTCTCAGTGCCATCGCCGCCGCTACCCGGCCAAGAGCACCATTATTTACGCGGGCGACAAAAGCGACTCCCTCTTTTACATCGTTAAGGGTTCCGTCACGGTAATCATTGAAGATGATGATGGCCGCGAGATGATTATGGCCTACCTCAACGCCGGAGACTTTTTTGGCGAGATGGGGCTGTTCGATAATATGGATTCCCGCAGTGCTTGGGTGAAGGCGAAAACCGAGTGCGAGGTGGCGGAAATTAGTTACCCCAAGTTCCGGGAAATTGCCCAGCAGGATCTTGGGGTTCTCTACTTTATTGGCGAGCAAATGGCTTCGCGCCTGCGCCAGACTACCCGTAAAGTGGGCGATCTGGCATTCCTGGACGTAACGGGCCGGGTTGCCCGTACCTTGCTCGACCTGTGCAAGGAGCCAGACGCCATGACTCACCCGGATGGCATGCAGATCAAAATCACCCGTCAGGAAATTGGCCGCATTGTAGGCTGTTCCCGGGAAATGGTTGGCAGAGTGCTTAAAACCCTGGAAGATCAGGGGCTTGTGAGGGTGAAAGGCAAAACCATGGTGGTTTTCGGAACCCGCTAAGAGCGAATAAAGCTGCGTACTGCACTGGCAACGGCGTCTGGCTCTGTGAGCTGCGCCCAGTGCGGTGCGTTTAATTGCACTTGAGTAAGTTTGCCCGCCCATTGGTTTAGCTGCCCGAACAAGTCGGCACCCACATAACTGTCTTGCGTCAGA
Organism: Marinobacter sp. KMM 10035; assembly: GCF_046537445.1. Lineage (NCBI taxonomy): Bacteria > Pseudomonadati > Pseudomonadota > Gammaproteobacteria > Pseudomonadales > Marinobacteraceae > Marinobacter > Marinobacter sp. KMM 10035. The sequence goes on from NZ_JBBVMG010000001.1 coordinate 962,283, forward strand.
ATAATCAGTTGCACCGGGCAGCTTGCGAACCTTGGTTGCGGCCTGAGCAGGCGGGACAAAAAGTTGGCCCGGTACAATTGCACTCCGTAACGCCCGTCCTCCTTCTGCGCGCCGCTGAAACATGCATCTGCCACCCCCTCCCGCTTCTGCAATATAACTGGCCACTTTCTATCAAGCCCCATACTCCAAATGGCTTCCGGTATAACGGGCAGCTGAAACAGAAAAATGTACCAGGATTTAAGCAACTGCTTGGCCACTCTCATTGGCCCACCACCAGTCAGGTTTGATGACTGTGTTCTTAGCCAGGCCCCGACATGATCGAGGCAGGGGCCAGAAATCGATGTGAAGGAAAGAATGCGATTCTGAAGTGGGCCTGAGCCCACAGACTCCCAGCTCTGTATGGAGCCCCAGTCGTGGGCGACTATATGAAACTGACGGTTGGGCAATAGCTGATCCACAACGGCCTCAAGATCCTTTGCCAGCAGCGATAAGCGATAGTCCCGCGTGCGAACCGGCTTGTCTGAAAGGCCAGCCCCTCGAACGTCGTAGCGCACGAGAAAGAAATCTGACGCCAGAGCGTCAACAACCTTGTCCCACACACGGTGGTTGTCCGGGTACCCGTGAACCAGAACCAGAGGTATGCCGTCTGGATTCCCTTCGGTCACGGCATGCAGTGAGATGTTGTTACTGGTGATACGGTGAGTGCTGTACATCATTGCAGGCCCGTTATCAGGAGTTGAACGGTGTGTGCAAAGAAGCTTACGTGTCTGAATCCGCAGAGGCTGTGGCCAAAAGGGCCATAACCCGGTCCGGTTGATCAATCAACAATGGCGACGGACTTGATCTGCAACCAGACGTGCTGCCCGGGCTCAATGGCCAGAGCGTGCACGGCCCGGCTGGTCAGGCGTGAAAGAAAAGGGGTTTTCCCAGCCAGTAAGCGCACAATGGATGTGCCCGGGCTGACCTCCAAGGCTACTTCATCAACGATCGCAGGCAGCAGATTCTGGATGCTCTGGTCGGTTTGCTCGCTCCGGGCCAGGCTGACATCCCTTGCGAGCACTTGTAGCCGAATTTTCTGCCCGATCATCAGGCGTTCATCTGCGCGCAGCCAGAGGTGGCCTCCCTCAAAATCCGCACGGCACAGATGCCACTGCTCATCCCTTTCCGACAGGGTGGCATCGAGAATTACCCCTGCATCGTCCTCAAGCCCAAAGGGCTGGTTCGTGCGAGCCATAATCTGCTGCAGTGGGCCTTCTGCAACAACCCGTCCGCCATTCATCATCACAATGTGGTCCGCCAGCCGTGCAACTTCGGCTGTGGAGTGGGACACATAGAGCATGGGGATGGCAAGGTTGTCCCGCAGGGCTTCCAGGTAGGGCATGATGTCCTGTTTGCTGGCCTGGTCGAGGGCAGACAGGGGTTCATCCATCAGCAGCAATTTGGGGCTTGTGAGCAGTGCGCGGGCAATGGCTACACGCTGGCGCTCCCCGCCAGAGAGTTTCTCCGGCATGCGGCCAAGCAGGCGCGAGAGCCCCAGCCATTCAACCGCCTGATCGAAGGATATTTGGCGGTCGCTTTGCGGAATGCGTTTGTACCCGTACATCAGGTTGCGCTTTACCGAGAGGTGAGGGAACAGACTGGTTTCCTGAAACACGTAGGCCAGCGGCCGTTGATGAACGGGGCGGCTACTGGTTTTGTTCTGCCATTCGTCACCGTTAACGCGCATGGTGCCTTCTGCCGCCTGCAGGCCTGCCATGCAGCGCAGCAAGGTTGTTTTGCCACAGCCTGAATGCCCGAACAGGGCGGTGAGCCCGCTACCCGGGAGGTTCAGATCAACGTCCAGTTCAAATGTCCCAACCTTGCAGGCGAAACGCGCCTGTATTCCTGAGGTGCCCATCATCTCACCAGCCCGGACTGCAGTCGGCCATTAAGTGAATACAGGGTTACTAGCACCACAAAGGAGAAGACAACCATGCCCGCAGCCAGCCAGTGGGCCTGGGTATACTCCAGGGATTCCACATGGTCGTAAATGGCCACCGAAAGCACCTTGGTTTCACCGGGTATGTTGCCGCCGATCATAAGTACAACGCCAAATTCGCCGATGGTATGGGCGAAGGTGAGCACGCTGGCGGTCAGAAACCCCGGCCTTGCCAAGGGAATCACGATAGAAAAAAAGCGATCCCGGGGCGACGCCCGAAGTGTGGATGCGACTTCAAGAAGCTGCTGGTTAATGGAGGCGAATGCGTTTTGCAGGGGCTGAACGGTAAATGGCAGGGAATAGATAACCGATGCAATGACCAGACCTTCAAAGGTGAAGGGCAATAAGCCAAGCCCCAACTGCTCGGTGATCTGGCCAACCATGCCTTTCGGACCCATCAGCACCAGCAGGTAGAACCCCAGAACCGTAGGCGGCAATACCAGGGGCAGGGCAACAATCGCTGCAATGGGTTGCCTTACCCAGTGATTACTACGAGCTAGCCACCAAGCGATGGGCGTTCCCACCACCAGAAGTATGGCGGTGGTAAAACCTGCAAGCTTCAAGGTGAGCCACACTGGCTCCCAGTATATGTCCATGGAGTTGGCCGGGTTACGTTTTAGTGGTCGGTCTCATACCCAAAACTTTCAATGATGCCTCGGGCTTTGTCGCCGCGCAGGAACTCAAGCCACTGCCGGGCTGCATGGTTCTTTTCGCTGCGAGTCAGAAGAATAGCTTGTTGGTTGATGGGGGAATAGTCGGCTTGTGGAATCATCCAGAGCGAACCGCCTTTGTTGTCCCAAGCGCGCACCTGTGAGAGAGCAACAAAGCCGGACTGGGCATTGGTGGTGGCGACAAACTGAAAGGTTTGAGCAATCGAGTCGCCGCGAACCAGGCGATCCTGCAAAGCGTCCCAAAGGCGCAGTTTGGTGAGAACTTCCTGGGCCGCGAAGCCGTAGGGTGCTGTTTTGGGGTTCGCAATCGCCAGGCGCGCAAACTCGCCAGACTCAAGCCAGACTTTGGGATCATCAAAAGTACCGGGTACCGGGCTCCAGAGCGCCAGCTTGCCGCGGGCATAGGTGAAGCGGGTGCCTGTTACACCCTGGCCATTTTTCTCAAGCAACTCCGGGCGAAGGCTGTCTGCTGCAAGAAACACATCGAACGGCGCGCCGTTATCAATTTGAGCGTAAAGCTTGCCGGTGGAGCCGTAGCTTGCAACTGCCTCCAGCCCGGTTGCTTCACCAAAGGCAGCAATGAGTTCACGTGTTGTGTCGGTAAAGTTGGCGGCCACGGCGATGCGCACATCGGCCGCATAGGCAGTGCCGCCGAATGCCAGCAAGAGGAACAGACATGCCAATGAACGATAAGGCTTTCGGGACATGGTTTATGGTCTTTTATTCGAAGTATGTAAAGAATGTTTCGCCTGACTGATTTTCTGACCCACGGCGGGTGGCATTTCAGGCTTCGGGTTCCCTGGGAGCAAGTAGCGATAGTATATGCTCCCGAACTTCATCGGTGTTGGTTTCGTTCAGCATCTCATGGCGGCCGCCTTCAAATAGCCGAAGGCTGGTATCTTTTACGCCGGCTTGGCGAATGGCTTCAAAGTGCCGGGCAATACCCTTGCCCATTTCCCCTACGGGGTCATCTGTACCGGAAAACAGGTGAACCGGAAGATCTTTGCGCCACGTGGAAGGCTTGATTGTTAGCATTCCTTGAATGAAATCATGCCACAGGCCTGTGGTGCACTCGAATCCGCAGAACGGGTCTGCAATGTATTTGTCTACCTCGGCAGTATCCCGGCTTAGCCAATCGCAGTCGGTCCGGTTGGGCTTGAACATGCGGTTAAATTTGCCGAAGGACATTTTTGCAATCGTTGGGCTTCGGTGATGTTTGCCGTGGAATCGCCGGATGCCGTTAATCAGGATTCCGGATACCCATAGCTGTGGTCGGTGAATGCGGTTGGTGGCGCTGAGTATCAACATATCCAGAGAGGCTGGATATTGCTGTGCGCAGCTTTGAGCGATGAACGACCCCATGCTGTGCCCAAGCAGGGCAAGACGGATTCCGGGGAAGCGCGCCCGGGTATCCAGTAATACGCGGTTCAGGTCGTCGACGACTTTTTCCCAGCCACCTGTATCACTGTAGTGCCCAAGCTGGTCAGCAGTGCAGGCCGGGCCATGCCCCCTGTGATTCATGGTCACAACAGCAATGTTCCGTTGGGTCAGCCATCGGGCGAAATCAGCATAACGGTCGGCGTGTTCCGCCATGCCATGGGCGATAACCAGAACGGACCGGGGCATGTTTGGGGAAAAAATCCTGCCCGTGATGGTGTGGTTATTTTGGCCGTTCAGGCTCAGAGATTGCTCTTGCATGGTGTGTTCCGGACGCTGTTGGAGTCGGGCGTTCCCACTCTGGTGGTTTCCAGAGATGGCTTATTCGAGAGGCTAGTTTACCCGGGCGGGCCATGTCACGGAACAGATCCACGTATTCATGTGTCCATAGCACAAGCAGATTGTTGGATGGCGCCGGGCGGGTAATACCATACTCCACCGGCATGTTGGCATCTTCTGCTGTAAAGGTTCCGAACAAACGGTCCCAGATGATCAGGGTGCCGCCGTAATTCTGGTCAATATATTCCGGGTTGCGGCCATGATGAACACGGTGATGGCTAGGGGTGTTGAATACCTGTTCGATCCAACGGGGCAACTGCCCGATCAGTGTGGTGTGAACGAAAAACTGATACACCAGAGACAGCGCGTAAACGATGCCAATCCAGACCGGATTGAACCCCAGTAGCGCCATGGGTAGGTAAAATGCCCAGCCGCCATTGAATATGTTGGTGGCGTTCTGGCGCATGGCGGTGGAGAAATTCATGCGCTCTGATGAATGGTGGACAACATGGGCGGCCCAAAACCAGCGCATGCGGTGGCTGGCGCGATGCATCCAGTAGAAACAGAAATCGACGCCCAGAAAGGTAAGGACGCCTGTGAGCCAATTCAGCTCCAGTTCAAACAGGCGGTAGTGGTAGCAGAGGGCGTAAACCGGAAAGGCGATAATGCCCGCGAACAATAACTCCGTTGCCTGGTAACCCGCCCCTAGCGTGAAGTTCCGGATGGCTTCGCGAGTATCCATCAGTGCCGGGTTGTGCCTTATTTTCGTGTACTCAAAGGCTGCTACCGCAATGAAAACCGGCGTCGCAATCATGAATATAAGTTGCCGTTCATCCAGCGCCAGCCAAGGGGATACGGCTTGCCAGATCGGCAGCATGCCACTTTCTTCAAGTACAGCGAACATCATTTCGATCAGTGACACAGCTCGTCCCTCCTTTTCGATTCCACAGCATTCTGGCATGAGCCTGTGGAATCGGGAGAGTCGTATCGCGCCACCGGGAGTAGCGGTTTACGCCAAAGGGTTACCGGTTATCGCTGTACACTTTGGCAAGCACCTGTAGTTGGGGCTGCCATTCTGTAAGCCAGCCCTTGATTTCCTTCGGAATTCGCGCAGGCTTTGGCCAGGGAACCGGGTAGGCCTCAGGCTGAAAAAGCGGCGCAAAAAGGGATGCGGCTGTGAGATCTGCTCGGGAGAATGAGTCACCCGCCAGAAACGGCTGCTGGCTGTAGATTTCTGCCAATTCAGTCAGTAACTCTTCCAGTACCTTCCTCGATTCTTCGGCAGTTTTCTCGTTGATCTTCATCCACTTCCGCATAATTTCGTTTACGCGGCTGAATGCCAGGCTAAGCAGAATGCGATTGTAGAAGGGTGTGCCTGCGGCCAGTAGCGGCACTACTATTTTCGGGCGCTGCAAAAAGTGGTGGTAGGAGTAGCAGCGCACGGCAGGACCCGCCAGATTATCCAGACGCTTTTCCCACGCCAGAGCCGCGGATTTTTCAGGCTCATCCATCGGAGTGAGAGGCTTTTCAGGATAGGTTTTTTCGAGGTAGTCGAGTATGTCAGAGGAACCCTGGATAACCTCGCCATCATGCACCAGCACCGGCACAGATGCGCCCGCGCCTTTGGTGAGCTTTTGCATGGTTTTTATGTGCTGTCCCGGCAACAGGTTTGTGGTTTCATAACTGAGATTCTTGTAATCCAGTGCCCAGCGGATTTTCTCGCAGTAGTGGGATATAGCAAATTGATAAAGCCTGAGAGCCATGGGCTGCCTCCTGAGTGAGAAGGCTTAGCATAGCGTCGCGTTGTGTAGATAAAAAGTAAAAGGGGCAGTCAGGGTGCGTGTTTTTAAAGGGTGCTGGGCCGCGGAAATTGGTTTTTAGGCATACGAGACATTAAGATGCCGGCATTCATTCACGAAATAACAGCAAAGGGCTTTCTATGCACTTGCAGCGCTTTTTGAAGGCATCTGCCGTCGCCGCGACGGGGCTTTTTATCTCCGCGTGTGCCTCGGGGCCAAAGACCTCGGGTGCTATTGGCAGCTACCAGTGTGGTCAGCTGGATGTCACGGTTGCCAGCGCGGGCGATGGCGATATACTGGGTGTTGATTACCAGGGCAAACGGCTACTCCTGAAACCAAAGCAAAGCGCGTCTGGTGAACTTTATGTGGCCACCGGAGATGATCAGACCCAGTTCTGGAGCAAAGGTGAGCGGGCCACCTTTACTGTAAAAGGTCAGACTTATCCCGAGTGTTTGCAGGCGGGTGCGCTGGAAATGCCGTTTGAAGCTACTGGAAATGAGCCTTTTTGGCACATTCGTGTAGAAGGCGCGGAGCTGGTGCTAAACCGCCCTTATGACACCGGAGAGCCCGAAAAAGTTGCTCTGGAAACAACCGTTGCCAACCGCCACGGTCGGGAGTTTCGTGGTGAACTGGAAGGCCAGGAACTCACCATGAAAGTAGCCCGCCAGCTGTGTGAAGACAATATGTCTGGTGCCCAGTTTCCGGCTCAGGTTCGTCTGGAGTTGGATGGAGAGGTATTTCAAGGTTGTGGTGGTGATCCGGACCGCCTGTTCCGCGGTGCTGAGTGGGTGGTTCAAGACCTTGCAGGCGCAGGCATTATTGATCGCTCCCGTATAACCGTCGAGTTTTCTGAGGACAACCGCGTTGCCGGCAGAGCTTCATGCAACCGTTACGGGGGGCAGTACGAACTCACAGCCGAAGGGGTGAGTTTTGACCACATGTTTGCAACGAAAATGGCTTGCGCGCCAGCACTTATGAACCAGGAAGATCGCTTTCTGGAGCTCCTGTCAAAGGTGAAGCTCGCAGCTATTGGGCGCAACGGTGAGTTGGTGCTGACAACGGACACGGGGGAGACAATCACGGCGTTTCAGTCAACCGAGAACAAAGGCACCCCGTAGCCTGCAAGAATGTCATTGAGCCGGCCTGACTGTCGCAGATTTTTAATGCCTCCCGACAGAATGCGGGCCAGCTCAGCAGCGTTCGGGTTTGCAGGTGAAAATGCTATAAAGAAGGGTGCCCGGTAAATTTCGCCGGCGTTGCGCGGCACCGGCAAATCAGCCTGGTTCTGCAGTGCCCAGTTCATGACTAGCTCATCTTCTACAAAAACGTCTGTCCGGTGTTGATCAAGCAGAATAATCGCGCGGGCCAAGGGATCGGGGCCGGACAATAGCCATACGCTGCCTTGGTTTTCGCGGTTGCGCTCAATGTAGCTATCCAGTTCAGGTGAGTAGGAATAGCCGTTAATTGCGAGCAGTGTGTGCCCTTTCAGAGAGGCTATACCCTTATAGACCCACTGGCTTTCAGCGTTAGTGTACAGGTGTGTGCGTGAAACGCCGCTGGGTTCCTGGGGGAATACGAAATTCGGCACATCCCCTCTAAATGCGCCTGCCACAGCATCGGCGTGGTTATCTTTGGCGAGTTGAATAGCTCTTGCCCAGCCTGTATTTATGTATTCGACGCGGTATCCAGCCTCAGCAAAGACCGCTCTTGCTATATCTATGGCGTAGCCCTCGCGGTCAGAGCCAGCGGTGCAGTTATGGGGGCACCAGGGATCTGCGGCAATAATAACGGTCAGCTTGTCGCGATCCGCAGCCAGGGAGTTATCAGGCTTGTCAGAGGTTTGAGGTACACCGCTGGCTGGCTTTTCATCCGGGGGAGAGCAGCCAGCCAGGCTGATGAGTAAGGCTGCAAGTATCGCTCGAAACATGTCAGTGGCCAGAGTGTTTTTGGGCAGGAGCATATTGAAATAATAGACTACGCACTCGCACTTCGTATCGGCCCCGAACAATGCGTCTAAGCTGCAGTGGCGTTGGTTAGCCGTTTGAGGGAACCAGCGCGCGTGTCAGTGCTTTCATACACAGGCTGCCCACTGCCTCGCCGTTGCGTACTACCCGGAATACCTTATCCGTATCGCCGCCAGATAGAGAAAGCACAGTTTCAAGATTGTCCTTCTCGGAAAGATCACCTGCATAATCTATATCCTTATCAACATCGCGGCTCATGATAGAGCGTACCCGAAGAACCCGTGCGCGATTGATATCGTTTATAAAGGCGACAATATAAGGGTCGTTGGGGTTGAGCAGAATGTCCTGGGGGTCACCTTGCTGAACCACTTCCCCGTCTTTGAGTATCACCAGGTGATCGGACAGTTTCAGTGCTTCGTCCAGATCGTGGGTGATGAAAATAATGGTTTTCTGAAGTTCGCTCTGAAGCTCCAGCAGCAAATCCTGCATGTCTGAACGGATCAGGGGGTCCAGTGCAGAAAAAGCTTCGTCCATCAACATCACGGGTGAGTTGGAAACCAGCGCCCGGGCTATGCCCACCCGTTGCTGCATGCCACCGGACAACTGATGGGGAAACTGGTTCTCGTTGCCCTCTAACCCAACCCTGGCCAGCCACTTAACCGCTTCACTTTCGAAGTCTGCGACTTTTGAACCACGAATGTTGAGCGCCATGCCAGCGTTTTCAAGCACCGTTTTGTGGGGCAGCAAGGCAAACTTCTGGAACACCATGGACATTTGTTCGCGCCTTAGTTGGCGCAGTTCTTCTTCGTTCAATTCGAGAACGTTCTTGCCATCAAGGCGAATTTCTCCAGCGGTAGGCTCAATAAGGCGGTTCAGATGGCGGATCAGCGTTGATTTACCGGAACCCGAGAGCCCCATGATCACGGTGATCTTGCCATCATAGATATCCACGTTGATGTCTCTCAGGCCCAGAACGTGGTTTTGCTGATCCAGAAGATCCGCCTTGTTCATGCCCCGTTTTACATATTCAAGCGCTACGTCTGGCGTAGGACCGAAGATCTTGTAGAGGTTTTTGATGGAAATCTTTATGTCATTTGCCACGTGCTGTCCTCACTGCTTTTGGGTGGCATTGATGCGTGCCAGAGATGCTTTGGTAACCCGGTCAAGAACCACGGCCAGGATAACGATGCCGAGGCCGGCAACCAGGCCGACACCGAGCTCCAGATTACGGATGCCGCGAAGTACCAGAACACCCAGGCCTGGTGCAGACACAAGCGAAGCGATAACAACCATGGCGAGGCTCATCATGATGGTCTGGTTTACGCCAGCCATGATGTTAGGCAGAGCCAAAGGAATCTGAACCTTGTACAGCTTTTGCCGTGGTGTCATGCCGAAGGCATCAGCTGCTTCGATCACATCCTTGTCGACCAGCCGAATACCAAGATTGGTTAGCCGCACCACCGGCACAATGGCGTAGAGGATAATTGCGATACCGTAGAGCTTGGATTCGGTCACGCTGAACAGGAAAATCAGTGGGATCAGATAGACGAACGGCGGCAAGGTTTGCAGCATATCCAGAACCGGAATCGTAAGTCGCTCCATGGTGTTACTTCTGGACATGGCTATGCCTATGGGCACTCCAAACAGCACGCAAAGAAAGGCGCAGACGAAAATGATGGCAAGGGTCTGCATAGCGTATTCGTAGTAATCGATGAACGCCAAAAGACAGATGCTGACGCCCACAAAAAGCACCAGTTTCCAGGATTTTGTGACCAGAAAAACGACCGCCAACATGATGGGAATAACGATCCACCAGGGGGTATTGAGCATGCCGTAGAGGGCGCCGTCAAGCGCCCAGCTCAGTGGCTGGGTTAGCGGGTCAAGCACCAGGCTAAGGTTGTCTTTTACTGCGAGAAACCCCTCCTCAAGGCCTTTTGTAAGCTCCCTCGATTGAGGGAATGCGGCGCAGGAGTCGTTGAGAGTATCCAACGATGGGAATGGTACGTCCCATAGCGATTCTGGCTCTGCATCTTTGCCCTTGGCCTTGGCGAGCAGATCAGCCATCGACATCGGGCCGTCTTCTTTACCTTTCGCGCACCAGTCTTTTAACCCAAGTGCTGAAAACAGGGAGTCGTAGGTTGCCATCTTCGTATAGCCTCTTCTGCGCATTGGGAGTTATGCGCTACAAAATTCAATTGCTCTTATTGGAATAAGTGCCCGGACGCGGCATCCTTGCGAATGCCGCGTCCGGGTCTCGGGCAGGCTACTCAGTTCGAAAGAATGCCCGCAAGCTTCTTGCGGGCTTCGTCGTTCAGCCAGGTGGACCACTCATCACGATTGTTACTAAGGAAGTACACGGCAGCTTCTTCTGCGGAAGCGTTATTGGTGTCCATCCAGGCAAGCAGTGAGCTCATGGTGTCCGTTTTGAACGTCATTTTACTCAACATCTCGGCTACTTCTGGCTCACGATCCCTGAAATCGGTGGTAACAGAGGTGTAAACAGGTGCTGCAGGGAACTCAGACACCTTGGGGTTGTTTGCATCGGCCGTCTGATTCTTTTGGTGCACGTCTTTATTGTATTCGCCGAGTTCTACTCGGGTCATATCGAGCTTGCCAAGCGGCACAGTTGGGCCCCAATAGTAGCCAAACCAGGGCTCGCCATCCTGAACGGCAGAGGCCATTGACGACGCCAGCGTTTCACCTGAACCGTGGTTGAACACTTTGATACCGGAATCTTCAAGGTCCAGAGCACGGATCAAGTTGTCGTTGACAATTCGACAGCCCCAGCCGTCGGTGCAGTTGTTGAAGCGTGAGCCGACCAGTTCAGGATTGGCCATAATGCCTTCGATGGTTTTCAGCTCAGGATGGGCATCGGCCAGGTATGTGGGAATCCACCAGCCTTCTACACCGCCGGGATCCAGTACTTTACCAAGCCGCTCGATCTTGCCTTCTTCCTCAAGGCGCAGGTAAGCCTCGCCTGCGGAGTTCAGCCACAGTTCAGTCACAATGTCCGGCTCGCCGTTTTCAGCAACCGATGTTACCGCCGGCACAGTGTCTGAAGGTACAACGGTTACATCGCAGCCATAACCCTGCTCCATGATGAACTTGGCTACGTTGGTGACCACTGTATTGGAGGCCCAGTTCATTTCGGTAATGGATACTTCGCCACAGTTGGCTTGTGCCATGGCAGGCACAGATAGTGCACATAGCAGTGCAGCAGACGTAAGCTTTCGCATAGTCACTTCTCCGTTTGAGGGTTGGTGAATTCTGGTATCAGTGGTTTTAATGGTTGTTCTATTACTGATATGGAGTAACCGGGAAAGGCTCTCTGGTTTGCAGTTTTCTGGCAGTGCTGGGAGTAAAACAAAGCGGCTCGTCTCGGTTATCACGTAGCTACAAGCATAAGGGTCCTGAGCTCAGTTACAAGGTTTTAACGAGAATATGGCACTTGTGAAGACGTATTTTGGTGGCGGGTGGAGTTTCTGTACAGTTGCTTGACGCAACCTTGTTTTCGGGCCAATCTCTCGATTGCTTATACCCATGACCTACACTGATTTTTATGGAACGGAGCTGATAATAATGAAGATTTTCGAAACAAAAACCGCCCCGAATCCCCGCCGCGTGCGTATGTTTATGGCAGAGAAAGGGCTGCTTGAGAAGGCCGAATTCATCGAGATTGATTTGTTGAAGGGTGAAAACCGAACGCCAGAATATGCCGCACGCAACCCTATGAAGAAAGTGCCGGTGATGGAGTTGGACGACGGCACCTGTATTGCCGAAACCATGGCCATTTGCCGTTATTTTGAAGAAAGTTACCCTGAGACTCCAACGCTTCTGGGGAACACTCCTCTCGAAAAGGCGCTCATAGAGCAGTGGGTAAGGTGGGTCGAGTTTTACTTCTTTATGCCAACAGGCATGTGCTTTCAACACACCAGTGGCTATTTCAAAGACAGGATGAACCCGATCAAGGAATGGGGTGAAGACTGCGGGAAGAGTGTTGGAAAGTTCATGGCATTTCTGAACAACCACCTCGCGGACAAGGAATACCTCTGCTGCGACCGGTTAACCGCCGCTGATATCAATGCCTTCACTACGGTAGCCTTTGCCCGGGTGGTGAATATCCGCATCCTGCCGGAACACACGCACCTTCAGGCATGGTATGACCGCGTCAAGGCTCGTCCGTCTGCGCAGGCTTGATATCGATTGCGGTTACAGCCGGGTCCAAGCTGGGCGCGGCTATCGCTTCAATGCGGTTGCGCCCATTTTCTTTGGCGAGGTACAAGGCATCATCGGCGCGCTTTATGGCGCTTTCGATGTCACCAACCCCGGAGCAGCTAGTCATTCCCAGGCTGATGGTTTGGGGAATGCTGTGTTCCCCGGTATCCATGGGCACGTCTGCAAGTGAAAGGCGGGCTTTCTCGGCTACATGCATGGCGCCATCCAGATTGGTCTGCGGCAGTAGTATAAGGAATTCCTCGCCACCCCAACGGCATAAAGCATCCTCCGCGCGTATGTGACGGCCGAGCCGGCGTGCGGATTCCTCAAGCACTATGTCGCCGATGTTGTGGCCGTAACGGTCGTTGACCCGTTTGAATCGGTCAAGATCCCCAAGAATCAGGCTGTATGTGGTGCCGTAGCGTTGGGCTCTGGCATGCTCCTGCTGCAGTAAATGGTGCATGGCTCTGCGATTCAGCAATCCGGTCAGCTGATCGGTGGTCGCCTGCTCCTGCAGCTGCTGCCTGGCCATAAACTCGCCCAGCCGCATTTGCCTCAAGGCTTCACTCATGACTAATCCGATAACCATCATCACCAGTGGATCGAACATGAAGGGAAGCAACTCTTCCATGGTCAGCCCCTTGGCCCATGCAGCAAGGCAAAAAAGCGCAAGAGGCAGGGCGAGCATCAGCAGCCATTCACCAATACCCCGTACCGAGAACGCAGAAACCACGAAAAAGCTGATGATCATCATGTTGCTGATCTGGTACATGTTGGTGATCTGGTTGATGTTGGACGTCTGTCCCTTATGGTGGAACAGGAACAGCGCAAGTATCATGGCCATGATCGAGAAGCCCATAAACCTGAGCAGCTGACGACTCTGGAGTCTGGGCTTTCTGGTGTAATGTGCGAACAGCGTGATTAACGCACTCAGCAACACGGGGATTCGGAACCCCAGTTCCGGTAGCCACAGATCGGGTTGGTGGGTAACGCGCAATTGGTGGGTTGACTGATAGAACATGACCGTTGCCAGAAGCGCCCAAGCAGCCACAACGGCTATCTTTCGTTCCACGCTCTGGATGTGCACTTCATAGGCGGGAAGCCATTTGGCCGGGACCTTTCTGGTGAGTACTTTCTGGTTTGGGGGGCTCATCACGCTTTTAATCCGGGTGCCAGTAGTTCTAATCATCAGCCAACCTGTGGCCTGAAGCAACCGCCCTTTGTGGGCAGACCTGTCGTTAAAGGAGACAATATGGAATCTGTAGCTCTTAAGTGCGCTCTGGATGCAATTGACGAAGCAAATCGCGCTGACCCCAATGAGGAGGTTGTGGCAGGTGAATCCGTGCCCAGAGAGTATGCCTACAGTTTGCATATGACTCGCTGGCTTTATGAGCTGGAGCCAGACCCTTCAGAACGAATGCAGATAGCCTGCCGTGCCCAGCATCTTGAACGCTGGAAGATGCCCCGCAGTGATTACCCGGAGGGCCGAAAGTCCTATTACGAGTGGCGTCTGGCCTGTGGGCGCATGCACGGGCGCAGGGCCGCTGAGATCATGGCAAAGTGTGGCTACCCCGAGAGCGAATGTGAGCGGGTTGAGGTGATTGTGACCAAGCGGGAGTTGCGTAAAGACGCAGACACACAACTGCTGGAAGACGTCGCCTGTATGGTGTTTCTCGAGAAGTATTTTGCCCAGTTCTATGCGGATAACGCGGAATATGATCGGGAAAAATGGCTCCGGATTGTGCGACGAACCTGGGGAAAAATGTCTCAACGCGCCCATGAGCGAGCGTTGGCGCTGGCGGTGAACCTGCCGAGCCATCTGCAGGCGTTGTTACAGGAAGCATTGACCCCTGAGACAGGTGATTAAACACGACACTTGAGGCACCTTCATCTGGTGCGTATGATACTCATTATCATTTGATATTCGGTATCATTAAATGGCTGTGCCTGCCAATAACAACCCAAAAATCCTGATTGCCGAAAGTAACCTGATCCTGAGGGACCAGCTGGCAAACGAGCTGTCCTCCCGCGGGTATCGAGTACTACAAAGCCATGAAGGTGATCAGGCGTTGGTTGCCGCTCTGGCTCAACGGTTCGACTTAATCCTTCTGGATGTTCTTTTACCAAAGATGACGGGTTTTGACGTGCTCAAAAGGCTTCGCAAAACCAGTCAAACCCCAGTCATGATGCTGACTGCGTGCGATGCCGAGGATGAGCGCATCATGGGCTATAGGGAAGGCGCCGATGACTGTTTGCCCAAGCCTTTCAGCTTTACCGAATTGTTTCTGAGAATTGAGGCGCTGCTTCGACGAACGCGAGGCGATACCGACCAAAGAGCTGAGCCATCAACATTGTTGATCGGTGAGCTGAAGCTGGATCGACAAAAACTACAGGTAAGCTTCCAGGGGAGGCTGGTGAGCCTCACCCCCATTCAGTTTCGCTTACTCTGGATTCTGGTTCTGCATCAACGAGAGTCTCTGAGCAAGCCCTACCTGTACCAAGTGGTGCTCGAAAAAGAGTTCAATCGGTACGACCGCAGCCTGGATATGCATCTTAGCCGCATCCGCCGCAAGCTGGTTGCGGCGGGGGTGGCCAGTGACCGCCTGCAAACCGTACACGGCAAAGGTTACTGCTTTCTGTAAAGCGATAGATACGTGACAGAGCGAGAGCAGATGTAACAAATGTAAAACCGGTTTCCTTAGCGACACAAGTTATCGAGAATGCATGCCAAATACGAATCATTATCATGATGGAGTTTGGTCGCTATGGCAGTTTTTTCCACAGTCGCACAACCGAAACACTTTCGCCGCAGTGCTCTTTGGTTGGCTCTTGTATCCAGCCCTGTTGTGTATGCTGAACCCGTTGCCCTGGATACGATTCAGGTAACAGCCGATCGCGAGGCAGAGTCCGACGCAGACTCAGTGGTGGACGCTAAAAGTATTGAGCGTTTTCTCTCCGCCGACCTGGAAGATATCTTTGCTGGCGAGCCGGAAGTGAGTGTAGGCAGCTCTGTAGGCGTCGCCCAGAAAGTCTACGTTCGTGGTTTGGAAGATCCACTACTGAACGTGAGTGTGGATGGTGCCACTCAAGCAGGCGTGCTGTTTCACCATACCGGCAGAATCGCGGTTGATCCGGACCTGCTGAAACGAGTGGAAGTGGATACCGGTGCCGGGAAAGCCACGGCGGGTGCCGGTGCTCTGGGTGGTGCGATCCGCTTTATTACCAAAGATCCGGAAGATCTCCTGCGTGAAGGTGAGACTGTCGGTGCTTTGGTCAAACTGGGTTCCTTCTCCAACACCAAAGGCTACAGCGCCAGCACCACAATATTTGGACGCCTTAACGATCAGTGGAGCACGCTGGTATCCGTAAATCAGAGCGATCATGAGCGTTATGAAGACGGTAACGGTGACGAGGTTCCCGGCACCGATGCCCGCCAACAAGTTGGTATGGCGAAACTGGTGGGGCACTTCGCCAATGGCCAGACACTGCGTCTGAGCCACGAAATTCGCAACGATGAGGGTGAGCGGCCGCAGCGCCCCCAGTGGGCGATCAGCAGCTTCAATAAACTCTACGACCTTGATGGCCGCCGGGATACGACCACTCTTAACTACGGTGTGGCGCCGGAAGGCAATCCCTGGCTGGACGCAGAATTCACTTTGTATCAGAGCAGCGCGGAGCTGGAGCAGAATGTGGCAGATCGCTGGGGCCGATACTTCGGTTTTACTCGCAGCATCGGTGGGGATCTCCGCAATACCAGCCAGTTGGGCGACCATAACTTGACCTACGGCGTCGACTACCGTGAAGACAAAGTCAATGCCGGTGGGGAAGCTGACAAGCGGGCTGAAGAAGAAACCGGTGATGTTCTGGGCGTATACCTGCAAGCGGACGTTTGGCTTACGCAGCAATTGTTGCTCAGCGCAGGCGCCCGTTATGACGAGTACAACTTGCAGGATAACAACGACCAGACATTCAGTGAGGATGCCGTTAGCCCGAATGCAAGTCTGGCTTGGCAAGTTCTGGATGGTTTGACGCTGAAAGCTGGCTACGCCGAAGCTTTCCGTGGGCCTATGCCGCGTGACGCCTTCAAGGTAGATCTTGCGCAGAACGACCCTGACCTGAAAGGTGAAAGGGCGAAGAATACCGAAGTGGGCTTTGACTATGTTTACCAGAACTTCACCCTGTCGGCGGAGGTTTACCGGTCTGAAATCAAGGATGCTATCGCCGATGTTCTGTTCGGGCCTGCCATTTACCAGAACATCGGCGACCTGGAATCTGATGGCTATCGCATTGCAACCGGCTACCAGTGGAATGCCTTGAGTGCCGGCTTGAGCTTTCACAGCAATGACGCCGAAGTCGACGGCCAGCCTTTGACCGTGTACGAGCATAACCTGCTGGGCAACACCATCGGTGATACCTGGGTCGCTGACCTGACCTACCTCTGGAGCCATAACCTGGAATTTGGGTGGCAGGGCCAATTTGTGCAGGGAATCGACGACCTTGAAACCACTGTGGGCACGATCGATAAGCCAGGTTACGGGGTGCACGACCTGTTCGTGAACTGGCTGCCAACGGGTAATGAAGATCTGCGTCTGACTCTGGCGGTGAAGAATGTTGGCGACAAGCAATACCTCGACCATGCCAGTAATGCCGATTATCAGGGCATAGCAGGATACGAAGGTGTTGTGGGTATGCCCGCACCCGGTCGGGATATTCGCCTTGGTTTGGCCATGCGCTTTTGAGGCCGATGATGTTACGCATTCGATGCATAGCCGCCCTGGTGGGCGGCCTTTTCTGTTTGTGGGCTGACCTCTCTCTGGCTGCCCGCACGGTCACTGATTTAGCAGGCCGTTCGGTTGAGTTGCCAAGTGAGGTGAACCGGATCGTGCTGGGTGAAAGCCGCTATATCCCGGCGCTTGCCATACTGGACGGAGACGCGCTACCCGACCGCTTGGCCGGCATGCTGCCGGATTTCGAGATGACCGATCCGGGCGGTTATGCCCAGTATCTGAAAGCCTTCCCCGAACTGGCGGATGTGCCCCGGGTAGGGCACGCCTCAGCCGACAGTTTCAGCCTGGAAAGCGTGCTTGGTCTGGGTGCCGATCTGGCTATCTTCAGCCTGGAGGGACACGGCCCTGGGGCTCGGAACAAGATGCTGATCGATCAGCTGCAGCGTGCCGGTGTTTCTGTGGTATTCATCGACTTTCGCCAGAACCCGCTGGTGAACACGCCAAAAAGCATGGCCCTTCTGGGTGAGGTGCTCGGGCGACAGGAAGAAGCGCAAACATTCAACCGGTTTTACCAGCGGGAACTGGCAAAGGTGACCGATGTGGTTGCGCAGATTCCTGAAACTGACTGGCCGAGGGTCTTCCTCCATAGCCGTTTGGGACTGCACGACAGCTGCTGTGAAACCATGGTGGAAGGCATGATGGGGCATTTTCTCAAGGCCGCGGGCGCGCGCAACGTGGCGGAAGGGAAGGTGCCGGGTGTGAGCGGGGTGCTGAACCTGGAATACCTGATCAGCAACCCGCCGGACTACTATGTGGCGACCGCTATCGGCTCCCGCAAATACACCACCTCGGAGTCCGACTATAGCTACGTGATGCTGGGCGCTGGTATCGATACGGCGACAGCCCGGGCTTCACTGGCACAAGCCACTGATCGACCCGGACTGCGAGCGGTAGAACCCATCCGCGAAGGCCGCGCGATGGCCATTTGGCACCACTTTTATAACACACCCATGAACGTCGTCGCAGTGCAGGCACTGGCCCGCTGGTTTCACCCGGAAGCCTTTTCGGAACTGGATCCGGAGGCCACACTGGCGGAATTCTACCAGCGCTTTCAGCCGATCGAACTGGATGGTATCTACTGGGTTCGCGCCCGGGAGCCAGCTGAATGAGTTCAGTGTCTCCGGCGCAAATGACTAAATTGGGCGACTCTGCCCCTCGCACAACACTGGCAAGCGAATACCGGCGTTTTGTCTTGCGCCGTGTTGTGTGTCTGGTGGCTTTGGCAGTGGTGGCGGTGGCGGCCTTGCTGGTGGACATAGCCAGTGGGCCCTCCATGCTGGGCTTGGCCGATGTGGTTCATGGTTTGTTGAACCCTGAAAGCATCGACGCCGGTACCCGCGTCATCATTGAGGACATTCGTTTGCCTTATGCCTTGATGGCCGTGGTGGTAGGGGCTTGTTTAGGCCTCGCGGGGGCAGAGATGCAAACGGTGTTGAACAACCCGCTTGCCAGCCCCTTTACCCTGGGTGTGGGGGCGGCGGCTACGCTTGGTGCGTCGCTGGTGATTGCCTTCAATATTTCCTTTCTTGGGCTGGCGGCCCATATTTTGTTGCCGTTGTCGGCATTTGTGTTTGCGGCCGTGGCATCGCTGTTGATTCTGATTCTGTCGCGCTCTCTGGGCGCCTCGGTGCATGCAGTAGTGTTGTTCGGCATTGCTCTGCTGTTTGGTATTAACGCCGTGGTGGGGTTGATCCAGTTTGTTGCAGATGCCGAATCAGTGCAGCAAATTGTGTTCTGGACCATGGGCAGTCTGGCCCGGGCGAGTCTGGATAAAGTACTGATTGTGGCGTTGGTGCTGGCAATCTGTTTGCCCTTTTCATTGCGTAATGCCTGGGCCATGACTTTGTTGCGCAGCGGTGAAGAACAGGCCCGGAGCCTGGGTATTCGCGTTGAGCGGCTGCGCCTGACGGTGTTGATGCGCGTCAGCCTGCTCACTGCCGCAGCCATGTGTTTTGTGGGGGAAATAGGGTTTATTGGCTTGGTGGCGCCCCATATTGCCCGCCTGATGCTGGGCGAAGACCATCGGTTTTTGCTCCCGGGCAGTGCCCTTGCCGGTGCGGTGCTGCTGTCGCTGTCATCCATTGCCAGTAAATTGCTGGTGCCGGGCGTAGTGTTGCCGGTGGGCATTGTCACCGCATTGGTGGGGATTCCGCTGTTCATCCTGCTGATCATTGGCCGCAGCCGGAGGGTCGCCTTGTGACCCTGAAGCTGAAGTCCGTTACCGCAGGCTATCGAAATCACGCTGTATTCAGCAACCTGTCACTGCCGGAAATACCTGCGGGTGCATTGGTGGCCGTGATTGGGCCGAATGCGGTGGGTAAGTCGACATTGCTGAAGTCCATCGCGGGTTTACTGCCCATCTCCGGCACCATGACCTTCGCCGGGGAAAATCTGGCGGGGCTCACATCCCATCAGCGTACCCGCCGTGTTGGCTATCTGCCTCAGCCGTTGCCGCAAGCTATCCCGCTGGTGGCCTACGAAACCGTGTTCAGTGCCTGCCGCTCGGCCCGGGGCGACTGGTCCCGCGAAGAGACCGAACAGGCCATCGAAGAGGTGTTCGACACACTGGGCATACGGCAACTGGCCCTGCGACGTCTGTCTGAAATGTCCGGTGGTCAGCGGCAAATGGTGGGTCTGGCCCAGGTGTTGGTACGCCAGACCCCGCTGATGCTGCTGGATGAACCCACCAGTGCGCTGGATTTGCACTGGCAATTGAATGTTCTGAACGCCGTGCGCGATGCCACAACCCATGCAAACACTATTGCTCTGGTGGCGTGCCACGACCTCAATCTGGCTCTGCGCTATTGCGATCAGGTTCTGGTGTTGTCGCCAGATGGACTGGCTGTCCTGGGCACTCCGGAACAGGTGTTAACGCCGGATCTGCTGGCCCGCACCTACGGCATTGAAGCCCGTATTGAACGCTGTTCGCAGGGCCAACCCATTGTGCTGGCGGACCGCCCGTTGCCCGCCAGTGTTCGCTGAACCCACGGAGATTGTTATGCCGTTTATGAACGCTCACGTATCCACCGATAACCCTGGCCGTTTGATCAACCGCTTGTGCAAACACTTCAGCCACAAGATCGAAGCGGAATGGAGCGAAACCAACGGGTTGCTCACCTTCTCCATCGGAGAATGCAGGTTGACTACCCTCGATGGAGCGCTGGCCCTGGAATGCCAGTCTCCGACTGCAGAAGAATTGGGAGAGCTTGGGCAGGTGGTGTCCTCCCACCTCATCCGCTTTGCCGGCGATGAGGTGGCCGAGGTTCAGTGGAACCCCGCGACCGCTTGAGGTTGAGTGCATTGCTCCGCCAGCACCCTGCGTAGCTGGCGGAGGTCGCTGTTCAGTACCCGGTAGCTGTCTGCACCGAACCATTCCAAAGACACGTCCATGGCGATGCCTTCCGATTGCCAAACTCCCAGTTCCGCCAGTATTGGCCGGTAATCGCAGGCACCTTCCAAAACCGGCACCATGCCCTCACGGGTACCCGCCGGTGAATACACATTGGCGGGGCCAAATACACCCAGCTGGCTGTGTTGTTGAATATTTTTGAAGTGACAATGGTGTACCCAAGGTGCCAGCTGCTTCAGGGCAACCAAAGGGTTCGCACCGGATTCCCAAACGTGCAGTACATCAAAATTAATCCCCAGGGCCGGGTGGTCAATGTCGCTCAGCAATTCGAGGGTAGAGCCCACGGTGTCTGCCAATGTGCCCGGGTGAGTTTCCAGCATCAGCGACAAGCCTTCATCAGCCACGCATTGGGTCAGTGTTTTTAACCGCCGGGTCATAGCCCGGCGCTGGCTGGGTGAAACCTCGTCGCTGCCCAATGGTCCCGCAAAGGTGCGCACCTTGTTTGCGTGCCAACGCTTTGCCAATCGACAGGCCTCGCGGGTTTTGCGAAGCGCTTCCGCCTCACTGCCATCCAGCGGCAGGTAATCGCTGACCATGGGAATGCGCAGCCCTTGGCGTTCTATCCAGTGGCCATCCAAGGCGGGCTGCCGGTCCAGATGGCGCGCGTGCACGGCCCAGAGTTCAATACCGTCGAAGTCGTTGCGTTTGGCCCAGTCGGCCAGCTCCGGTAACGACACCAGATGATGCCGGAACGAAATGGTACACAGGTGGAAACGGATCATCACAGTACCTCCAAAGGGGCTTGTTCGGTATTGGTTCGTGGCACACCGACGTTGCGGTAACGCTGCCAGCCATCGAACAATCCCAGCAGGCTGGCTTTGATGGCGAATTCACGCTCGTCTTGTTCATCCAACAGTTGCCCAACGCTGGCCAGCAGATCTTTATTGCCGGACATCACCAGCTTCAAGGCGCGGAACTGGATCTGAGTGTAGGTTTTCACCAAGCGTTGGATGTCTTCACACACCGCTTCAAACCAGGGCGCGCCTTCCGCTTGCTTACCCTGATCTTCGAGCAGCCAGGCGAAGGCGTGTTCATAGGCGTACTTGCGAATCGCCATCACCGGAATTTCCCGGAAGGCATGGGGCAGGTTTGCCAGTGTCTGGCTGGCGTCCGGCCCGGTGTGAGCGTGAAGGATGCGCCGCAGAGCATCGGTGAACGGGTTGTGGTTGGCCTTCATGCATTGCGCGAAGTAAGCGGCAACGGTTTCTGTTGGCGTGTGGCGTATGTTCAAACCATCAAAATAGAAGCCACCGGCGGCGGCCGGAGAACGCACTGATTCCAGAATTCGGGTTTTTGGCAATACCCCTTCCCAACGGAAATCCGGGTCAGACATGAACCATTCATCGGGGTTGTCGGTGGTTTCCAGCATCACGTAGTGCGGAAACGGATTCTGGTGAAACTTGTTTTCCCGTTCGGGCAGCCGGTACAAGTCGAGCATCACCATCACCTGCCGATCCGAGGGCCGGTTTTCCACCAGCGACACCAGCGTTTGAATGTTGGTTTCTTTGTCGGCCTCATGGTTGTACCAAGGCTCAATGCTGATGCCGTACAACAGCTTGTACCAATCTCGGAATTCGTTATGGCGGGTGTGGGGTGAGTGGTACGACAGCTCCATGGCATCATTCACCGAAAAATCGGCATCCCAAACGCCGAAGTAAAACGGGCGGTGGTCTACCCCGGGCGTGCGTTTGATGATTTCGCACACGCAACTGACAAAACAGTGCACCTTGATCACAGGGACGGCTCCTTGTGGTCGTTAGCAACCAGCAGTCCGGCCAGATCATCCACGCTTTCCAGTTGGTGGGTCAGTAAGGTTTCCTCCGGCAGGTTGAGGCCGTGTTCCAACTCAAGATGCACGATTAGCTGCAACAGCATGATGGAATCAATGGCCAAGTCGGCGTTTAGCCGGGCACTGCCCGTGAAGGCGGACAGTCGCGCGTTGGGCAGATGCTGCTGGAGAACGGCCTTGATGGCAGCGTGGCGGTTGGTACTCATGCGGGCACCTCCTCAGCAAGCGTATGGGCGGGCGCTTCGCTCAATAGCCGTCTGCTGACCTTGCCATTGGGCAGGCGTGGAATGGTTTCGACCTGCTCGATGAAGGCGGGCACCTGATGAGGCGACAGGTGTTCTCGGCTCCACTGTTTCAGCTGATCGATATCCAGTTCGGCATCGGCCACGAAACGCAGGCACACACGCTCACCGGCAAAGCTGTCGGCTTGCTTGTAAGCCACTGCTTCGCGAATACCCGGATAGCTAAGGTATACGTCTTCCACCGCGCCGGGGTATACGTTGATCCCCGCCACATTGATTGTGTCGTCGGTGCGCGCCAGAAAATGCAGTTGGCCGTGGGCATCGAAATAGCCCAGATCCCGGGTATTAATGTGCTGGCCGCTGCCTTTGATGGTAATCATTACGTCATCGGGTTGCGCTGCGGAGGTGCCCGCATCCAGCGATACGTGGGGCAGGGGGGTACCCAGCAAACCGGGCTCGGTCACGTTCGCGGTGAGGGCAACACAGCCGGCTTCTGAACAACCGTACTGTTGGCATAACCGTTGGCAGCGGTTCCGAAGCTGATTCAATACCGGGGCGGGCAAAGGCGCGCCGGACAGCATCACGGTATGCAGCGTCTCGCTTTGTGGCAGTATCCGGATCAACAGACTGACCAATGTGGGCGAAGCATAAAGCAGATGTTCCGGCACCGACCGCAGCCGGGACAATATGAACCTCGGGTTCAGGTTGGTCACCACATGCGGCGTGGCCCCCCGTTCCAGTGCCGCCAACACGCCGCAGATCAAACCGTAGGAATGGGTGACCGGGCAGGCCACCACCGGCGTGAGTGGCTGGGCTTCGGTGAAGTGGTCAACGTAGGCCGTGAGCTCCCGGTCAATATCCCGCCATGATCGGGTGATGGTCTTGGGCTTACCGGTGGTGCCAGAGCTGAGTTGAATCAACTCGCCACCCGCGGCCTGGCCCGGATTTTCGGGTGTTTCAAGAGCCTCCGGGGCCGCATCGCGCAGGTTGTCACCGAACAGCAAATGGCTGCAGCCGGTGTCGATGGCCAGCGTTTTTGCTGCCTGCCGGGGCGTGCCGGGATGAATGGGCAAGACAGTGGCTCCCAGCGGTTTCAGCCAAAGGCACAGGGCCAGCCAGTGTGCGGTATCTTGCAAGCACACCGCCAGGCGACAGGTGGCAGGGTTTTGGAACGGCCCGGAGTCGGCCAATGGCGCCACAATGCGGTCGCAATCGTCCTGGCTGTATGGGGTGTTATCAACGTAAAACAAAGGAAAAGCAGTGGTCACGATAACCTCGCTTGCTGGTGATCTGTGAATGGCACGGAGGAGCCGGTCGGGTTGATGGCCAGGGGGTTGGGTACCCAATGGCTGAGATTGCCGGGGTCCGGTTGCAGTTTTTGGGTCAGTAACGATTCGGTTTTCAGTCTTGGCTGGTTCCAGCCGAGCTGCGCCAGTCGGTGCTGAAGGTCCGGGTGTTGTTGGGTGTATTGGTCCAGCAGCTTGCGCACGCATGCCCAAAACCGGGTTTCAGAAAACCCGTAAGCGTCTTCAAGCAGCAGCGCCAGTTCGCTCAGGTTGTAGATGAACAGAGTATCTACGGCCAGCTCCCGCAGGGCTTCGGGGCCGGTCATGCGGTAATAGAGATCATCCGGTGCCTGGTCGTAACCGGCTTGGCGTTCGCCCAGATCCGGCTCTGGCGTGGTGGATGGTAGATAGTTGCGGGCGTACTCCACGCTGTCGTGAAAATCCCGAAGTAAGAGCGCGTTGGGCCAGCCGTCTCGCATCACCAGAAGGCTGTTTTGCGCGTGGGCCTCCAAGCCAGCGCCGTGGGCGACCAGCATGTGCCAGACCGGCAGAATCAGAGCCGAAAGCGTGGCGTTCAGCCAAGGTTCAAAGCCGTAACGTTCTACCCAAGGCTCAATGAACGGCTGGCCGTCTGGTTGCCATTGAAACAGCGCGTTCAGCGGCACCGCCTGTTCGCCCTCGTGCAACCGCGAACTGAGGCTGGTGCGCCAGATGGCGGCCAGCTCGCCTTCAAGCGGGTGCTGCCCGGGCAGAGTGCCGGGCTGCGCGCTAAAGCTCAGGCTGGCGTATTCCGGCAACAGCCGTAGCGGGTAGTCTCGCGATAGCCTTGGGTCTGATTCAATAATTGCCTCCAGCCAGCGGCTGATGGCGGGAGCCGACGGCACCGAATGCGGCTCTAGGTGCCGGCGCGACGAGGTGTTGTGAATGCCCAGAGGCAGCTTGAGGCAAGCCTTCTCGGGGCGATTCATATTGAACAGCGAGCGCAGGGACTGGCTGGGCTGGTAGCGATCGCCCAATGGCCCGAGATCGCGAATATCGAAATCCCCAAGCTGTTCGGCCAGCGGGCCGGTACTGAGGTGTTGCCATTGCCAGGGGTGCATCGGTACTGCGCCGTAGGCTTGCCAATCAATACCCACCCGATGAAACGCTGCGCGCAGCAAAAAAGCGGGTTCCTCGCCCAGCTCCGCTTGCCAGAATGCCAGATCTGGCGCGGGCAGCTGGCTGTCCAGATAGTGGCGGGGTACGGCCACCCAATACAGCCGGAAACCGGGGCTGGTTTCCGGGCTATAGCGCATCAAATCGTCGGCGCCAAACCCCAGCCGGCTTTTGAAACACGGGTGGTAGGGGTGCCCTTCATGAATGGCACGGTCCAGCGCTTCGCCATGCAGCGAGCGCCGACTGTGCAAGCTGCGGGTTTGATGGCTGTTGCGAAGCTGTTCTTCGTTCGCGAGGGTGGCGGCCAGTTCTTTCAACAGTATCTGGTGCTGTGAGCGGGAGCCGGGTAACTCGTGAATAAGCGCTGGCAGGTCCACCGTGACCGGCCGCTCATTGCGGTAAAAACTCAGGGTGTCGATGTCCAAACGTACGCGACTGAACCCTCGCACCCGGCCTCGGCAGCGGGCCTGAAAAGTGCCCACCGGAAAGTTCAGACACTGCCAGCCCTCGCTGCGGAAATCGGTGTTGCAGCAGGGAGTAATGCCTTCAAACAGCAAGGCTTCCAACAACTGCCGAAGCACCCGTTGCCTGGGTGATTCCGAACGCACAGGTGTCAGGGCCGCCTCGGCAACCGGGTTACGCAGCGCCATGGTGCACCTCAACAGATCGCTTGCGATGTTCGCTGGGCGATGCGGCTTGGGCGCGACGGCACAGCGGGTTGGGGATGCTGGTATACACTGCCATCTCCAGTTTGGCATTCAGCTCATCAACATCGTGCACGCGGGTCAGCAGGTTGCCTTTGTAGGGTAGGCAGCTGGCTTCGAGCAGCATGACCACCAAGGGGCGCGCCGGACCATCAAGCCGCAAAAGTTCCGACTGCAGGAAGCCGCGCAATTGCCGCAGCAGCGCCGCCTCAGAAACCAGCCCATCTACACCAAAGCGTGCGATCACTGAAAACAGCTGATTCACGATCAAGTAGTAGCAAAAGCGGTCGCGAATCATCGCGTCCCTATAGAAGAGTTCCGGGGTGTGGCCAACATCCGGGCAAAGATCGGTCAGTAATTCGCGACGGCTTTCCGACAAGTAGTAACCTTGGTTATCCCGGTAATAATAGGTGTCCGGGTAACCGCCCCGCAGGTCAAGAAGGCTGTTCTGTTGGTGGGCTTCCAGCGCGATACCGTGCTCGTCATAGAGCCGAAGAGCGGGTGCGATGGCGCAGGAGAAGTATTGCTGGAACCAGTCCTGACTGACCGACGCCAGGCTTCGGTTTTCATTCAGTGCCAGGCCTTCGATCAGGCTTAACAATCGGGAATTGCGCCCGGGGAGCGGGTCTTGCGTCAGGGCCGCAATGCTGATCACATCCTGGTTTTGCCCCTCAATGAACGGGTTTTCCCGAAAAATCACTTCAAATCCGCTTTCGGCCTGCCCGGGGAGGTTCACCGTTAAGTAGGCTGGGTCTTGCAGGATACGGAACCCAGGCTCGCTTTCGGCAAAGCCGGTTTGTGCCAGCAGCCGGGCCATCACTACGCCAGCGCGAAGTTCGGGCACCTTGTTCACCCGCAAGGAGTTGGTCACTTTGACCGGAATGGAGAACTTCAGCATCCAGTCCGTTTGCTCGCTGTACACCGTCCGCACGGAAGACGTTGCAGAGAATTCCGGCCCCAGCGCCCCTAGAGGGAAAATTACACCAGCTTGAATGGCGGCTTGGACAGCGGGCTGTAGCAATAACCACTGGGCTTGCAGCGGGTGGGCGGGTATCAGAATGTGGTTGTCGGGCAGGTTCAGTGTGGGGTGGCCACCGTTGATCAGCATCTCAGCCATCGCGCTAGCTGGCACAGCGGCTGCGGAATCTTCCACCACGCAGGATTTGTGAGCCATGAAGTAATGCAGCTGAAATTGGTCCGCCAATTCCGGGGCGTAAGCGTCTTGCTGCCATTCCGACATGCCTTGCCGGCTTTTTGGGGTGGGATGGCTGGCGTGGCCGAACAGCAGAGATTGTTCGGTCTCAAGAAAGCGGTTCAGGTAAAGGCGTGGGTCGTGCTGGCGTTTGGCAATGTAGCGGGTCATCACGCCGTAGCTGTCGGTCAGCCGGTGCAGTAGCTCCAGTTCCCGCAGTTTGCGGAGCTCTGGCACCATGCCCGCCGAACGAGCGTAGAGCTCCCGTACCAGCAGGCACATGGCCTGAAAAGGCTCAATCTCGGCCCAGCAATAACGGCCGTTCAGCCACTGGTGCACCTTGCCGTAGCGGTGGCGACCTAGGTCGGAATGATAAAGGATATCGATGCCGAGGCGGGAGCGCTGGGTTTCAAGCGACAGCTCGCAAGTCCATTGGCCAGACTGGCGAGTTGAAATGGTATTTTCCCGCCACTGGCCGGGGTCTATCTCTTGCAGATAGCCATGAAGAAAAGCCTGCAAGCTGGCTTGTTCGGCAATCGCGCGGGCGGACGGTCCCATGTCGACACTCCAAAGTCAGAATTTGGAGTAAATCTAAATGAGAACCATGCGCAATTGAAACTTATTTACATCTTTTACATTTGGTATCAGGCCGTGGGTGACATGATCAAGCGCTGGGGTCGAAAACGAACAAACAGCGCCAACGCCAGGCCAAAGGTCAGCCATTCCGCCATCGGCAGCGCCAACAGCAGTGGCCAGTCCGGCGCAAAGCGGGCGATGCCCACCAGTAACAAAGCCGGTAGAACCAGGCTGCGGGAGAAGGCCACCACCGCGGAGGGCAGGGGTTGGTGGGTGGCAGTGAGATACACTGATAGCAATACATTGATGCCGTTCACCAGGAACAGCGGCCAGAGGATGACCAGGTACTGATCGGCCAGCTGCGCCGTGGCCGGGTCTGCGGAGGTGTCGAGGAACAGGCGAACGACATCATTGCCGAATAGCCAGACAGTGCCCACCAATGCCAGGGCCAGAGTTATAATCACCGTGGCACCGCAGCCCATAAACCGGCGAATGCGCTCGGCGTTGCCGGCCCCCAGATTGTGGCTGATCAACACGTGCATGGCGTCTGAAATGCCGTAAAACACCATCAAGCTGAGGAATATCAGGTAATTCACCACGGTGAACGCGGCTACACCGGCCAGCCCCTGCGAACTCATCAGCAGCCAGTTTATCAACAACATCACCAGCCCGACCGACATCTCGTTGATCCACTCTGATACGCCATTGGCGAAGGCTTTGGTCACTTCGCGCCAGTTCTGTTGCCGCAACCGGAACGTCAGTTTGCGCGCGGGCTTGGCAAAGTAAAGCGCCAACACGGAGAGCTGCAGCACCTGGGCTATGCCGGTGGCGATGGCTGCGCCGCGCAGGCCGTAATCGAGATACCCCACCAGCAACGCATCCAGTGCGATGTTGGCCGCTGCACCCAGCACCAGTGCCGTGGTGGCCAGCCCTGGAAAACCGTCTACCCGCACAAAGTAATACAGCACCATGGTGAACAGCTGCAGCACCATCACCCAGATGATCACCAGATAGTACTCGGACATCAGCGAGAAGATGTTGGGAGAAGCCCCGAGCAATCGATAAATGGGTTCATGGAACAGCAGCCCGACGAGTGCGCCGGTTAAAGCCAGCGCCAGAGTTACCGTTATACATTTGCTGAAGATTGCAGACGCGGCAGCCCGGTTCCCTTCACCGAGATAACGACCGGCCCGCACAGTGCCGCCAATGGCCAGCGCCAACGCCAGCCCGAACATTAACGTAAACCAGGGAATCTGCAGGTTTAGCGCCGCGAGCGCGTCAGCACCGGCAAAGTTGCCGATGAAAATGCCATCCACGATGCTGGCGGTGGTCAGCGCAAGCAACCCGGCCACTGAGGGTAGGGCATAGCGGAAAAAGGCCGGCCAATAGGGGCCGGCCAGGATCGGATCGTTGGCTTGGTCGCCAGGGTGAGTCATGGGGTTGCCGTGGTTCGATGAATCAGCTGAACAGCTCTTGCAGCTTCTCGCCGGGTTCCGGCGCACGCATGAACGACTCGCCAATGAGGAATCCGTAAATACCGCGCTCGGTCATGGCCTGCACGTCTGCGCGGGTCATAATGCCGCTTTCGGTAATGGCCAAACGGTCAGGGCCAATGCGCTGATGCAGATCGAAGGTGGTGTTCAGCGACACGTCGAAGGTGTGCAAGTTGCGGTTGTTGATGCCCACCAGTGGGGTGCTGAGGGTGAGGGCGTCGTCCATTTCTTCGCTATTGTGCACTTCTACCAATACATCCATGCCAATTTCGTGGGCTATGCCTTCGAGTTCCTGCATCTGGTCTTTGGTGAGGCAGGCGGCAATCAGGAGTATGCAGTCGGCACCGATGGTGCGGGCTTCGTAGACTTGATAAGGCGCGACCATGAAGTCTTTGCGGATAACCGGCAGGCTGCAGGCGTTGCGGGCGGCTACCAGGTAATCTTCGTGGCCCTGGAAGAAGTCGTGGTCAGTGAGTACTGACAAGCAGGCGGCGCCGCCTTTTTCGTAGCTTTCGGCGATTTTGGCGGGCTCAAAGGGGTCGCGAAGTATGCCTTTGCTGGGTGAGGCTTTTTTGATTTCGGCAATGACGGCTGGTGTGCCGGCTTCGATGCGCCGGCGCAGGGCGTTGGCGAAGCCCCTTGTCGCAGGCTGGTCGCCAGACATGGCCTTGAGATCTTCCAGGCTCGTTTGCCGTTTGCGAAAGTCGATTTCTTCCCACTTTCTTTCTACGATTTTGCGCAGGATGGTGGGGGTTTTGTCGTTTTGCTTGTTCATTCGAGTTTTCCTGACTCAGAAGCAGTGTGAAAAATCTGCGAGTTCTGCGAGTTTTCCAGCTGCGAGGCCGGAGCCCATGGCATCCAGGGCCATTTCAACGCCCATCTTCGGGGTTGGTGTCAGGCCGGCAACATAGATTGCTGCGCCGGCGTTCAGGGCGATCATGTCTCGGGCTTTTTCGGCCATTTCGTCGTGGCCTCGGCCGAAGGCGGCTTTGATCAGGTTCAGGGACTCTTCTGCAGTATCCACGGACAGCCCCACCAGAGTCTGGCTCTTTATGCCGAGGTCTTCCGGGGTGATCTGGTATTCGGTGATCTCGCCATCTTTCAGTTCTGCCACATGGGTAACGCTGGCCAGGCTGATTTCATCCAGGCCGTCTTTGGAGGCCACCACCATAATGTGTTCGGAGCCCAGCTTGTGCAGTACTTCGGCCATGGGGCGGCAGAGGGCTCGGCTGAATACACCAACCAATTGCCGTTTAACGCCCGCCGGGTTGGTCATGGGGCCCAGTATGTTGAACAGGGTGCGGCAGCCCATTTCTTTGCGCGGGCCCACGGCGTGTTTCATGGCACCGTGATGGCTTGGGGCGAACATGAAGCCGACGCCGATTTGTTCTACGCAGCGGGCGACCTGTTCAGGCGTGAGGCTCAGGTTGATGCCTGCTTGTTCAATCAGGTCGGCACTGCCGCTCTTAGAGGACACCGCGCGGTTGCCATGTTTGGCAACAAAGCCGCCAGCGGCAGCAACAACGAAAGCGGAGGCAGAGGAAACGTTGAACAGGTTGGCGCCGTCACCGCCGGTGCCCACGATATCAACCAGTGGCTCGGCTTTGATGGTTACGCCGGAGACCAGCTCGCGCATGACTTCCACAGCGCCGGTGATTTCATCAACGGTTTCACTTTTTATCCGCAAACCCATGAGCAGGGCGCCGATCTGGGCGTCGGTGGCTTCGCCGTTCATCACGATGCGCATCACGCTTTTCATTTCTTCCCGGGACATGTCGAGATTTTCGGCAACCCGGTTCAGTGCGTCTTTCATGTTCATTAGCTGTTGCCTTCTTATTGGGTTCGCAGGAAGTTGCGCAGCAGTTCGTGGCCCTGTTCGCTCATGATCGATTCCGGGTGGAATTGTACCCCTTCGATGGCTAGGGTTTTGTGGCGCACGCCCATGATTTCTTCCACGGTGCCGTCGCTGTTGCGAGTCCATGCCGTCATTTCGAGACATTCCGGCAGGCTGGCCTGTTCAATCGCCAGACTGTGGTAGCGGGTGGCTTGCACAGGGTTGTTGAGGCCGCGGAATACACCGGAGTTGTTGTGAAAAACCGGGGAGACCTTGCCGTGCATCACGCGCCCGGCACGGATGATGTTGCCGCCAAACACCTGGCCGATGGCCTGATGGCCGAGGCAGATTCCGAGGATGGGGATTTTCCCGGCAAAGTGCCGGATCGCGTCCATGGACACTCCGGCCTCGTTGGGTGTGCAAGGGCCAGGGGAGATCACCAGCCGTTCCGGGTTCAGTGCCTCAATCTGCTCGACAGTGATTTCGTCGTTGCGGTGCACCTGAACGTCGGCGCCTAATTCGGCAAGATATTGCACCACGTTGTAGGTGAAGGAATCGTAGTTATCCAGCATTAATAGCATGATGTGTCCCTCGCCTCAGTGGTCAAAGTCGTTGTAGGTCATGGCCACCGCGCGGAAGATGGCGCGGCCCTTGTTCATGGTTTCTTTCCATTCAAGGCGAGGTACTGAGTCGGCGACTATGCCGGCGCCGGCCTGTATGTGCAGAATCTTGTCCTTGATGACGGCAGTACGGATGGCGATGGCCGTATCCATGTTGCCGTTGAACGAGAGGTAGCCCACTGCACCGCCGTATACACCGCGTTTGACCGGCTCCAGTTCGTCGATGATTTCCATGGCCCGGGTTTTTGGTGCACCGCTCAGGGTGCCGGCGGGTAGGGTAGCCTTGAGCACATCGAGGCAGCTGATGCCGTCTTTTACCTGACCGGTCACGTTGGACACTATGTGCATTACGTGGGAGTAGCGTTCCACGGCCATTTTTTCAGTGAGCTTTACGGTGCCAGTTTCTGACACGCGCCCGGCATCGTTCCGGCCCAGGTCAATCAGCATCAAGTGCTCAGCGATTTCTTTCGGGTCGGCCAACAGCTCTGCTTCCAGCGCACGGTCTTCGGCATCGGTAGCGCCGCGTTTGCGGGTGCCGGCGATGGGGCGAACGGTGACTTCCCGGTCTTCCATGCGCGCCAGGATTTCTGGCGACGAGCCGACGATGTGGAAGTCGTCCAGGTCCAGAAAATACATGTACGGCGAGGGATTCAATACCCGCAGCGAGCGGTAAAGGTTCAACGGTGGCGCTTCAAACGGAATCGACATGCGCTGGGAGATGACGGTTTGCATTACGTCGCCGTCCAGCACGTAGTCCTTGATGGTATCCACCGCCGCTTCGAACTTTTCCTGGCTGAAGCCAGATACGAACTCGCTTTCATCCACGGTTTTCCCGCGCAGGTGCGCTGGCGTTTGCGGGGCATTAGCCGTTTGCCGGTGCAGTTTCTGCTCCAGCTCGTCGAGCCTCTGCTGCGCCTGTTCGTAAGCGCCTTCTATAGCCGGGTCTACGTGTACAATCAGGTGCAGCTTTCCGCGCAGGTTATCGAACACCACCAGTTCGTTGGACACCATCAGCAGTATGTCCGGCGTGCCAATGCGATCCGGGGGGCAGCTGCTGGCAAGGCGCTTTTCGATGTAGCGCACTGTGTCGTAACCGAAATAGCCCACAAGGCCGCCATTGAAACGGGGCAGTTCTTCCAGATCCGGGGCGTGGAAACGTTCCTGGTAGCTGGCCACGAATGCCAATGGATCATCCACTTCCGCGCTTTCTATCACTTCGCCGTGCCGTCGAATCTCTACACGGTGGTCAAATACTTTGAGCACTTCCTGGCTGGGTAAGCCGATGATGGAGTAACGGCCCCATTTTTCGCCACCCTGAACGGATTCAAACAGGTAGGAGTAAGGCCCGCTGGCGAGCTTGAGGTAGGTGCTTAAGGGGGTGTCCATGTCCGCAAGTACTTCGCGATACACGGGGATACGATTGAAGCCGGCCTGTGCCAGCTTGTGGAATTGCTCGGAGTTCATGGTCGTGCTTCCTGGGATCTGATCTGCGTTCGAGCAGGCAAACAGTATTGTAGGTTTGGCCTGTCGGGTGGTGGCGTTGAGCGGGCAGGGGCGCGCTTTTCGCCGGGCTGAGTGTTTTCAGCCGGTACGCCATCGCCACCATCGTGTTGCGCGGGTAGTTAGGACGCCTCGCGCGGCAGTCAAATTCAGTCCCTGCACGGCAGGAATCTCCCGAATTGAAAAGAATTAAAGTCCAAGCCTTGAGAGGTTACAAAAGCTCGCTCAGGGAATCAACTACGGCGTCTGCACCCAGTGTCTGCACCGAACGGCCAAAGTTATAGCCATAGGTGACGGCAACGCAGGGAATGCCCGCAGCTTGAGCGGCACTGACGTCCGCTGCAGAGTCGCCAATCATAACGGTGGTCCCCCGGCTGCCGTTCAAGGCTTTCATGGCATGGAGCAAGGGGCCTGGGTCTGGCTTTCTTGTTTCCAGCGTGTCGCCACCGATCACCAGTTTGAAGTGGTGATCCAGCCCCAACTGCTTTAATAGCGGCCCAACAAACTGTTCTGGCTTGTTGGTCACCACGGCCATAGGGCAGTTGCGCTCGCTCAGGGATTCCAGACAGGCTTTCACACCGGGGTATACCGCAGCATGTTGGCCATTGAGCTCCCGGTAGTTGGCATAAAATAACGCCAGAGCATCGTCAAACAGGGCTTCATCTGCAGGGCGCGCAGGCTCCCAGTCGGCTTTGCCGGCCAGGGCACGCCGCATCAGAATGGGAGAGCCGTGGCCCACCCATTGGCGCACTTGTTCAAGCCCGGCGGGTTTGCGCCCAAGCTGTTCAAGGGTGCGATCAACCGCCGCGGCAAGGTCCGGCGCGCTGTCCACCAGGGTGCCGTCAAGATCAAACAGGGCAACCCCGGGCCAGCGGGCATTAAACAGGCCGGCCAGGCTCATTGGTTTGGCACCTGGTGGCCCAGTGTGTTGCGGGCCTGCTCCAGCTCCTGACGCATGGCGTCGATGGTGGCTTTGTAATCGTCGGTATTGAAGATGGCAGAGCCGGCAACAAAGGTATCTGCGCCGGCTTCGGCAATTTCACGGATATTGTCGACTTTTACGCCACCGTCGATTTCCAGCCGGATGTTGTAATTGCTGGCGTCGATGCGCTTGCGGGCATCCCGAAGTTTGTCGAGGGTGCCGGGAATGAACTTCTGACCGCCAAAGCCCGGGTTGACCGACATCATCAGCACCATGTCGAGCTTATCCATTACATGGTCCATGTAATGCAGTGGTGTGGCGGGGTTGAATACCAGGCCTGCTTTGCAGCCGCCCTCGCGAATCAGTTGCAGGGAGCGGTCAATGTGCTGGGACGCCTCCGGGTGGAAGGTGATATAGCTGGCACCGGCGTCTATAAACATGCGGATCAGATCATCCACCGGCGATACCATCAGGTGTACATCGATGGGTGCGGTAACACCATGTTTACGCAGGGCTTCGCATACCATCGGTCCAATGGTCAGGTTGGGCACATAGTGGTTGTCCATAACGTCGAAGTGCACCACGTCTGCGCCTGCGGCCAGTACGTTATCCACCTCTTCGCCTAAACGGGCAAAATCAGCAGACAAAATGGATGGGGCAATCAGATAAGGATTCATCACGGTTCTCGCAAACAATTGGCAGCCATTAATAATAATGACAGTCTAACAGTACCAGAGCGTGTTTTCGTAGCCAGAGGAGCTGGAACTGTGCGCCGAATCAGAACAATTAGTAAAAGCATGTATCGCTGGCGCATTTCCGGTTGCCTGTTGGTCGTTATGCTGGCAGTTGGCAGTGCTCCCGCAATTGCGCAGGATCAGGGCGCCGATGCTGAGCCCCCGTCATCTGCAGCAACCGAAGCACGGGGTGTTGTTTCTTCCGGATTGGGTGAATGGGGTCTGAGCCAGCGTTTTCCAGACTCTGCGCTCTGGCTTGAGCTTGAGGACGGAGCCCGCACACTGTCGCTGTTCTGGCCCGAGACGGAAACGCCGGCAAGAGGTGCCGTGATCATTCTGGCGGATGAAGGCGAGAACGCGGAATCCGGTCTTGCTGGGGCTTTGGCTCGGGAATTAGCCCATCGCAAACTGGCGGTGCTTAGCTTAGGTTTAGAAGCACCTCCAGCCGCCCTCGAAAAGATACTGGAGCGCCCGCAGCTTGCACCCGAGGCCAAACTTGAAGGGCAGGGCTCGGAGTCTGGTGTTCCTGCCACGATTGACGTTATGGCTGCGGAGGCCCCGGGGGATCAGGAGACTGCCTATCGGGAGCGTATTCGCGAGGAGCTTGCGGCCGGGACCGCGGAACTCAAAAAGCGTGAATATGAGCTGGTGGCCGTGGTCGGTATAGGGCGGGGCAGTAATCATGTGGTGACCTACGCAGCGGAGCTGGGAGCGCCCCCTGCGCTGATCTGGGCGGGGCCAAAATTTTACCCAAGCGATGCAGGGCGGCTGTCAGCCACACTGGAGAAAGCCGCTGTGCCGCGTATTCTGGAGTTATCTGCATCCGGTGAAAGCGGGGAGCGAAAGGTGAGCTTGGCTAGGGCTGGGGTACAAGGTTTTAGTCTGCAGGCTGTGGGTTCCGGCACGGAATTTTTGCCACGGGATGGAAAAGCGCTTGCGAGCAGGATAGCTGCCTGGTTA
This sequence comes from Marinobacter sp. KMM 10035, assembly GCF_046537445.1. Taxonomy (NCBI): domain Bacteria; kingdom Pseudomonadati; phylum Pseudomonadota; class Gammaproteobacteria; order Pseudomonadales; family Marinobacteraceae; genus Marinobacter; species Marinobacter sp. KMM 10035. The sequence continues at coordinate 997,829 of NZ_JBBVMG010000001.1, forward strand.
ACACAGGATGCGCGACAATAGCGGATGCTGAGGTATCAGAGGCGGCGCCGAATCAAGTCCCAGGCCTGCTGGTAGGCTAGCAACCGCTCTTTGGCCAATGCCCGTTCGGTGGAGGTGAGTTGCTGTTGTGCCAGTTTGTCCGGATGGCACTCGGACACCTTTTTTCGGTATGCGCGCTTGATTATTGCCACAGGGTCTCGCTTTGTAACACCCAGCAGGGCGCAGGCCTCTTCAAGATTGACCGGCATGGAAGGCGCCTTGCCCATATCACCCCATACCCGGCTGGCGTAGCTGTCGAAAATGTCTTCGCTGATGCTGACCGGCATGCCAATGTGGTCAATCGTATCCTCGCAGCGGTAACGGCGGGGTTTGCCAGGTCGGCCTTTGAGTTGGGCGGCATGGCACAGGCATATCGCCATCTTCAGTGCAGGGGTGGGCCAGGCACGATGGCTGAGCCTGAGTGTCAGCCCGGTAAGTGGCGGCAGGCTTTCCGATGCTTTGCCGTGCTGAAAGCTGCTGATGGCCTTGTGTCTTTGGCGCTTTGACAGCCTTAGCGCTGTAATAAGGTTTTCTGCAAATTCTATGTCCAGCTCCGAAACCCGCCCCTCCGATTTCGCAATGTAACCCAGAAAGAAAAACAGAGGGCGTCGACACCAGCGCGGCAGGTTGGTTTTGCCAATCAGCGTGTGTGCCTGGTGGCTGGACGCTGAAAGCTTATGCAGCAGGGTGGAAAATTCGGCTTCCATTCGCGGCGGCAGGGCGGGTTGCGCTGAATGAGTCGCCATCGGGCTAAGGCTCCTGAGCCGCCAGTTGCTGATCCAGCGCCCGTAACCGCTCAGGCGTTCCGACATCAACCCAGCTGCCAAGATGGTGCAGGCCGGCTACCCGGCTTTTTGCCATGGCCGCTCGTAGAACGGGCCCAAGCTTGCCGGCTTGATCAGTCAGCCCCTCAAACAGCCGTCTGTGCAGGAGGCTGATGCCGGTAAAGGTCAGCGTCTCACCCTCCTTGCCGGCACACTCTTCGGAAAGCAGGCCGTTGTCGTTCAGACAAAAATCACCCTTTCGGTGATGCACCGGGTTGTCTGCCATCACCAGAATCGCGTCGAGAGAAGACTGATCGCCGGGTGCCGGCGGTTGTAACCGGGTCAGGTCAAAGTCGGCCCAGATGTCGCCATTGATAACCATAAACCACTGGGTGTCGTCGGATGCGAGTAGCGGCAAGGCGCGAACGATGCCGCCGGCGGTTTCCAGTGGCTCGCCTTCCCGTGAATAATGCAGCGATAAACCGAACCGTTCGCCGTTGCCCAAGGTGTACTCGATTTGCTCGCCGAGCCAGGCGTGGTTGATGACCACGTCGCGGAAGCCGGCACGGTTCAGATGCTCAAGGTGATGTTCAATGAGCGGTTTGCCGCCTGCGCTAAGTAAGGGCTTTGGGGTGGTCAGGGTGAGTGGTCGCATGCGCTCTCCCTTGCCGGCTGCTAGAATCATCGCTTTCACTGAATATGCTCCTGAGCCGGAATTGGGCCAATCAGCTGTTCAATTCGCGGTACGGCGATTGCAGCCAGCCAGTCATGGAAATGCCTCAATGCAGGTTGCTGCTTGCTGGCGGTGAGCAGGTAGCCGACAGTGCGGGGAATGTCCTCAAGATAGCGAGTCTTGCCGTCACGCATGGCCAGGCGGGCAAAAATGCCGGCGGCTTTCAGATGGCGCTGCATGCCCATCAACTCAAACCACTGGCGGAAGGTGTCCTGGTCTGCACGGTGCAGGCCTGCTTCAAGGGCCTGTTTGCGGAAGCTTTCCAACCACTCACAAATACGCTCTTCAGGCCACTGGATGTAGCAGTCCTTTAGTAGCGATACGGCGTCGTAAGTCACCGGTCCGGATACAGCATCCTGAAAATCAATCACACCGGGGCGAGTGCCCTGTTCCCGCACCAGCAGGTTTCGGGAATGGTAATCCCGGTGTACGGTGACCTCCGGCTGGGCCAGAGCACTCTCGCGGAGCAATGCGAAGGTGGTGTCGAGCATGGATTTCTCGATGTTGTCGAGCTCCAGTCCCAGGTAGCCTTCCAGCAACCAGTCCCGGAACAGTGCCATTTCACGGTTCAGCAGTGCTGCATCATAGGCTGGCAGAGGGTAGTCCGGTTGTGCGGGAATCTGCTGGATCAGCACAAGCTCGTCCAGCGCACCCTGGTAGAGGGAATCTGCGGTATCCGGGGTTAACTGGCCCAACATCAACTGGTCACCAAAGTCCTCCAGCAAGAGAAAACCGCGCACCGGGTCGGCTTCGAATATCCGGGGAACTGTAATTCCGGACTGTCGCCAGTGCCTGCCAATGTGAACGAAAGGCCCGCAGTCCTCCAGTTCAGGGGGCGAATCCATAACAATAAATGGGGTTTGGTTGCCGTTTACATCCGTTTTGCAGACCCGAAAGTAGCGCCGGAAACTGGCGTCGCCGGAAACGGGTTGGGCTTCGGCGTTCTCAAAGCCGGGGAACTGGCTGACCCAGGCGGTCAGCGTCTGCAGGCGGTTATCCATAGCTCGGGCTGTTATCCTGGAAAAGTGTGCATTGAAACATAGCGTCAGTTAGCCGGAGTTGCGCCGATAAAATGCGCTCTCTTGTCGGCTTCTTTGCAAGGAGTATAAAGAGGCTAAGCCGGATTTGCAGCGGAGTTTCGCTTATCCGGCCCCGTTTCCGTTAACAAGCCTCCGGGGCACGTGTAAACTAGGCCGCTGTTGTGTGTGTTTAGATGCCCTGTTGCGCTATTCACACGCCTTCACGCATCTGGAACAGGAACCTTGCTACCGTGCCAATGTCCGACAGCTATCTGCAGGCGCAGAAAGGCACATTGCAACGCCGGTGTGCGAGCCTGTTTGCGGGGCTTGCCCTGATGTCAGCAACCGGAGTGTCTGCTGAGGCGCTTGCTCCGTCTGCGGCAGAGCTGGATTGGCGCCCGAAAAGTCAGCTCCCGGATGCGGTCAGGAATTCATTGCCAACCTTTTGCTCAGGTGGGTATTTGCCATCGGGTGGCGACGAAAACGGTTCGGCCGTTTTTGGAGGAAGCGCGGATGAGGCTGAGGCCCTGCAAGCCAGCGGCCTGAATGCCCGCTACGAAATTGACAGCGAGCTGTATCTGCAAGGCGATGTAAAGGTGCGCCAAGGCAACTTCCGGGTGAACGGTTCTGAGGCGCGGTATAGCCAGAGTGCCGGCCAGCTTACGATTGAAGGCCCCTTGGTGAGCCGTGGCGAGGGCTTTTTATTGACCGGCGAGCGCGCCGAATACAGCGTGGATTCCGGGCGCTTCGATATCAATACGGCGACCTTTCTGCTGCATGGTCCGGAAATGCGGGGCAGTGCCGGAAGCCTTTCCCGGGTGGATGATTCCCGGGTAGAAATTCACGACGGCATGCTCACCACCTGTGGCCCGCAGCAAAACGACTGGGCGATTGTGGCCTCCGAAATCGAGCTGGATCAGACCGAAGGCTTTGGAACCGCCAAGCACGTTCGCCTGGAGGTTCTGGATGTTCCGGTGTTTTATTGGCCCTACGCCAGCTTCCCCATTGATGACCGACGCAAAACGGGTTTTCTGTACCCGCAGTTTGGTTCCTCCAGCGCGGGTAGTGGTGCATACATTGCCACGCCTTATTACCTGAATCTGGCACCCCATTACGATGCCACGTTCACGCCGCAGTACATCCATGGCCGCGGGTTGTTCAATGAGGTGGAAGGCCGATACCTCAGTGGGCTTGGCGAGACTACCTTGCAGGTGGGATATATAGATAATGATTCGGCCTATGCAGATGACAACCCTGACGAATCCGGCCAGCGCTGGGCTTTGGATGCGTCCACCCGGGCAGAGTTTGGGGGTGGCTGGAACGGCTATGGTGATTTTTCTGTGGTCAGTGATGAAGACTATCTGAGCGACCTGAACCGTAGTCTGGCAATAAATCAGGCCACGCACCTGCAGCGTATTGGAGGCGTGCGCTATCAGGGGCCAAACCAGTATTTTGATGTGTATCTCAATGACTATCAGACCGTCAGCGACCGAATTGCCCAAGCGGATAGGCCATACGCTCAGCTGCCGGATGTTGTGTATGCCGGAACCGCCAAAGCCGGCTTGTTTGAGGCCGGGCTGGAGAGCCAGTACACCTGGTTCTATCGCGACAACGATACGCTGACGGGGCTCGATAAAGCGAATGGTCAGCGCTTTCGTGCACGGCCAGAATTGGCATTACCAATGCGCGCCCTATGGGGTTATAGCCGCCCATCGGTGAGCCTGGACTACACCCGCTACGAGCTGGAAGATTATAGCGCCGGAACGGAAGGGTTCGACCGCACGGTGCCTGTGGTGGAGTGGGACAACGGCCTGTATTTTGATCGCCAGACTAATCTGTTTGATGTGCCCTACAACCAGACCCTTGAGCCCCGGCTGTATTACGCCTGGGCTGATGCAGAAGCAGATCAGAACTACATCCCGTCGTTTGATACCGCAGTGCAGACCTTTCGCTTTGAGCAACTGTTCCAGCCTGATCGTTTTGTGGGCGGCGACCGGGTAGGCGAAGCCAACCAGCTCACCGTGGCGTTGACCAGCCGGTTCAACGATTTGCTTACCGGCGCGGAACGGGCTCGCTTCAGCATTGGTCAGGTTCAGTACTTCGAGGATCGTGAGGTGACGCTGTTTGGTGAAGGCGGAAGTGATCGCAGCCGTTCGCCGCTTGCCGGAGAGGTGGTGTTGAATCCTTTGCAGAACTTGCAAATCCGGTCTTCGGGGCTCTGGGATCCTGAAACCGGTGATACGGAAGAGGGTCGCAGCCAGCTGATCTTCCATTCGCAGGACTATCGGTATCTGGCGAGTGTTGGCCATACTTACAGCAAAGGGGAGCTGGACCAGTCTGATATTGCGGCGGTTCTCCCGGCAACAGACCGTGTTAGTCTGATCGGCCGCTGGGTGTACGATTCGGATCTCGATCGTACCGTCGGCTCTTTGGCAGGGATCGAGTACAACAATTGCTGCTGGAGTGTTCAGGTGGTTCACCAGAATTACCTGACAGATGATCAGCAGCTGGACAGCCGTATACTGTTCCAGATTCAGCTAAAAGGCCTGGGTGGCAGTGGCGGGTCCTCTTCGTCGATCTCTGAAGCTATATATGGGTTCGATGAGCGCGAGCAGCGCCGTTTCGGAACCCGCTGATTCGTTTTGCCCTGACGGCAACTGTGCCATTCCGGTACCTTATCCGCAGGCTTATTTCTTCATTATGAGGTGATTATGAAGGCGACGATTCGCCAAGGTTTTCAGACACTGCTGATGCTGTTGGCAGTGGCGCTGTCTTTTTCGGTTCAGGCAGAGCGTAAGCTGCTCGACCAAGTGGTTGCTATCGTGGATGACGATGTGGTTCTTCAATCCGAGCTGGAGGCGCGAGTCAGCACCATTACTGGTCGCCTGGCGGCTCAAGGCACAGGCTTGCCTCCACGTCGCCTTCTTGAAGAACGGGTTCTTGAGCAGTTGATTACCGAGTCTGTTCAGTTGCAGATGGCCGACAAAATGGGCATGCGCATCAGTGATAACGAGCTGAACGAAACCCTGGCCAACATTGCCAAGAATAACGGTATGAGCCTGACCGAGTTTGAAGACCAGCTGGCAGCGGAAGGCGTAAGCTACCGCCAGGCACGGGAACAGATTCGTCAGGAAATGCTTTCAGGTCGCGTTCAGCAGCGGCAGGTTGGCAACCGTATTCGTGTAACAGACAGGGAGGTTGAGAACTATCTTCTGGCGCTGGAATCCGGCGGCGGGAACGACGCGGAATATCGACTGGCCTATATTTTTATCGAACTGGATAACCCCGCTGATGATGCCGCGGTAGATGCTACCCGCGAGAAAGCCGAAGCACTCCGCACTGCCATAGTGAACGGTCGCGATTTCCGTGAAGTGGCCGTTGCGGAATCCGATGCCAGCAACGCTCTTGAAGGCGGAGATATGGGTTGGCGTGCCGAGCGCCAGTTACCATCACTGGTTGCGCCGGTTGTGCCAGCGCTTGAAGTAGGCGTGCCCTCGGAGGTTCTCGAGAACAACAGCGGCTTCCACATGGTTATGGTGATGGACAAGCGCGGTGGTGCCCAGAAGCAGGTCATACAGCAGAACCTTGTGCGCCATATCCTGATTCGGCCTTCTGGAGCGGTAACGGATGCAGAGGCGGAAGCCACTATTCGGGATCTCTTTCAGCAGCTGCAGGACGGTGCTGATTTCGCCGCGTTGGCAAAGCAGTATTCAGACGACCCCGTGTCCGGTTCTGACGGCGGCAATCTTGACTGGGTAAGCCCCGGGCAAATGGTGCCAGCCTTTGAGCAAGCCATGCAGGAAGCCGAAGTTGGTGAGTTCAAAGGGCCGTTCCGCTCGCAGTTTGGTTGGCACATCCTTTTGGTTGAAGAGCGTCGCCAGAAAGACATCAGTGTTGAAGTGAAAGAGGCGGAGGCGCGCCAGACTATCTATCGCCGCAAATTCGACTCCGAGTTGCAAAACTGGCTCCGGGAAATCCGGGATGAAGCCTTTGTTGAGCTAAAAGGAGAGTATGCAACCGACACTACGGAAGAAGAGGCCGGTGAGTCTCAGGAAGCTGCGGAATAATGAGCGATGAGGTTGTACTGGCCCTCACGGCGGGTGAGCCTGCCGGCATAGGCCCCGAGCTATGCTTGCAACTGGCGGCAGCACCGTGTGATGCCGGTGTGGTGGTTGTCGCCAGCCTGCCACTGCTGGAGGCTCGGGCCCGGCTTATGGGCCTCAATGTTAATCTGCATCCTTGGCAGCCCGGCATGGCACCAAAAAAAGATGCGGGTGAGCTTTCGGTGTTGCATGTTGAGGGTTGTGCATCGTTTCATGCGGGCAAACTGGATGTTGCCAACAGTCACTATGTGCTGGAAACCCTCAAGGTTGCTGCTAAGGGCTGCCTTGCAGGTGATTTTGATGGCATGGTTACTGCGCCCGTTCACAAAGGCATCATCAACGAAGCCGGAATTGCATTCAGTGGCCATACCGAATTCCTGCAGGAGCTCTGCGAGGTTGAGCGAGTGGTCATGATGCTCGCCACAGAAGAGCTGCGAGTGGCGTTGGTAACAACTCACTTACCCCTGAAGGACGTATCCGCCGCGGTTACGCCGGAACGGATTACTCAAGTCGCGACCATTCTGAATGCCGACCTGAAAAAGTTTTTCGGCATTGAGAAACCAAGAATTCTCGTTGCCGGCCTGAACCCCCACGCCGGGGAAGGCGGCCATCTTGGCCGGGAAGAAATTGACGTTATCGAACCAACGCTTGAGAAGCTTCGCTCTGAAGGCATGCAGCTGATCGGTCCGCTACCGGCAGATACACTGTTCACACCGCATTGGCTTGATGATGCCGATGCAGCTCTGGCTATGTACCACGATCAGGGCCTGCCTGTGCTCAAGTTTCAGGGTTTTGGGCGTGCTGTAAACATTACTCTGGGTTTGCCCATTGTGCGCACATCGGTGGATCACGGCACTGCTCTGGATCTTGCCGGTACAGGCAAGGCAGATTCCGGCAGTCTGTACACGGCTATCCGGGTGGGCGGGCAAATGGCTCGCTCCCTCAAATCTGCGAATCGCAAAGCCCCCAACAAAGAGACATCTGAGTGAGTAAAAAAGCCGGACATCAGGCCAGAAAACGGTTTGGCCAGAACTTCCTTCACGATCCGGGCGTCATTGAACGCATTGTTCGCGCCATTCACCCAAAGCCGGACGATGCCATTGTTGAAATTGGCCCCGGCCTCGGAGCGATCACCGAGGAAATTCTGGCGGTTAATCCAAAACTGCAGGTTGTGGAGTTGGATCATGACCTGATCCCTGTGCTGCGCACCAAGTTTTTCAACTACCCGGAATTCCGCATTCACGAAGCTGACGCGCTCAAGTTCGATTTTAACCAGCTTGTGGATGAGAAGCCTCTGCGCATTATTGGCAACTTGCCCTACAACATCTCTACGCCGCTGATTTTCCATCTGCTGGCCCAGTCGGGTGTGGTGCAAGACATGCACTTCATGCTGCAGAAAGAAGTGGTGCAACGTATGGGCGCTGTACCCGGCGATAATAATTATGGCCGGCTGGGGATCATGACCCAGTATTTCTGCAAGGTTCAGCCTTTGTTTGAAGTGGGCCCCGGTGCATTTCGCCCTGCGCCAAAAGTGGATTCCGCCATTGTGCGGCTGGTTCCCCATAAGGAACTGCCGCATCCGGCCAAGGATCTCGTCACATTGCAGGCGGTGGTACGAACCGCATTTAATGCTCGCCGGAAAACCTTGCGTAAGGCCTTGGCTGGCATGGTAACGGTAGAGCAGTTGCAGGCTCTGGGGATCAATGACGGCCTTAGGCCCGAAAATCTCAGCCTGGCGGATTTTGTGAGCATTGCGGACTTACTGGTCACTGAAAAAGGCATTGATCCACCGGGTGTCCAGGTCGGCGAAAATGATGCGGGAGACTTAAGCGGAGATAGCCATGACTGATTACGCCATAGGCGATATTCAGGGCTGTTATGACCGTTTGCAGGACGTCTTGGCGAAGGTGGACTTTTCGCCTTCCCGTGATCGCCTATGGGTGGCAGGTGATCTGATTAATCGTGGCCCTTCCTCACTTAAAACGCTTCGTTACATCGAAAGCCTGGGCGATTCCGCAGTGGTGGTTCTCGGCAATCACGACCTGCACCTATTGGCTTTGGCCCTTGGTGGCCATGAGCCAAAGCGCAAGGATACACTCAAGGGTATATTGAAGGCCCCCGACCGCGACAAGCTGGTGGGTTGGCTGCGCCAGCAGCACTTGTGTGTACACGACCCTGAGCGGAACCTCATTATGTCCCACGCGGGGGTGCCCCACATCTGGAGCATTCAGCAGGCCCTGACCAGCGCACGGGAAGTGGAAGAGGTGATTCGCGGGGAGCAGGCCGGGGAATACTTTGCACTGATGTACGGAAACCAGCCGGAAGGCTGGAATGAAGACCTCACAGGCATGGATCGCTGGCGGGTGATCACCAACTACTTCACCCGAATGCGTTTTATTGCCCAGGATGGCAGACTTGAGCTCACTGCTAAAGAGTCTGTTGGCAGCGCGCCCGAGGGCTATGCCCCCTGGTTTGAATTCCCCCGCACGGATGACTTGCGCGTGATTTTCGGCCACTGGGCTGCGATTGAAGGTGAAACAGGCAAAGACCGCTTTATAGGTCTGGATACTGGCTGCGTTTGGGGCGGAGCGCTCACCATGATGAACCTGGATACTGGAGAGAAAATCCATTGTGATTGCTGAATCGGCCAAGCCACATACCTCCGGCCTTATGCGTTTGCCTATTATGATTGGTGCCTTCTTTGCGCTCACGGCTGTGATGGCCGGGGCGTTTGGTGCGCATGGCCTGCGTAACCTGGTGAGCGAGCGCAGCCTGGATGTTTTCCAGACGGCGGTTAGCTACCAGATGTATCACGCCATCGCGTTGGTGCTGGTTGCTTTGCTGGCAGGCTTTGGGCTTTCACGGCGGTTGCTCGGGCTGGCCGCAGGCTTTTTTGTGGCGGGCATTCTGTTGTTCAGCGGCAGCTTGTATACACTGGTGCTGACTGACATACGCTGGGTTGGCCCGGTTACGCCTATGGGCGGTGTCTGTTTTATGATCGGCTGGATATTGTTGCTGACCGCTGGCGTGGGCCAGCAAACGAATCAAGAGAGAGGTTAGGAGCGTTATGCAGGTTCAAGTAAATGGCGAAGCCAAGGTACTCACAAAAGGTGCCACCGTTTCCTCATTGTTAGAAGAAATGGCACTGACCGGCAAACGGCTGGCAGTGGAAGTAAATGAGGACATAGTGCCTCGCAGCCAGCACGTCGAGTTTACCCTTAACGACGGAGATCGCGTTGAGGTGGTACACGCCATCGGGGGCGGCTAATCCCCATCTGGCTAGGCTGGAGCCTGGCTGTGATATGCATTTTCAAAAGATTACATCCTTACGTTTTACCAACCCGGAAACACTATGACCGACACACCAGAAATCCTGCTGCCCGAAGATAAACCGCTTGAAATTGCTGGTCGCATTTACCAGTCGCGATTGCTGGTTGGCACCGGGAAATACCGCGACCTGGCAGAAACAGGCCGTGCTATTGAAGCGAGTGGTGCTGAAATTGTAACCGTGGCGGTTCGCCGTACGAACCTGGGCCAGAATCCGGATGAGCCCAATCTTCTGGATGTGATTTCCCCGGACCGCTACACCATCCTGCCCAACACGGCCGGTTGTTATACCGCCAAAGACGCAGTGCGCACCTGCAAACTGGCACGGGAACTTCTCGACGGTCGCGATCTGGTCAAACTGGAAGTGCTGGGTGAGCACAAAACCCTGTACCCGAACATGCCGGAAACCTTGGCGGCCGCGGAAGAGCTGATTAAAGACGGCTTCAAAGTGATGGTTTACTGCTCCGACGACCCCTTGCTGGCCACGATTCTTGAGGAAATGGGCTGTATTGCCGTAATGCCTCTGGGCGCACCTATTGGCTCCGGGTTGGGCATTCAGAACCGTTACAACATCCGGTTGATTGTCGAAAATGCCAAGGTTCCGGTGTTAGTAGATGCGGGTGTAGGTACAGCCTCCGACGCTACTATTGCCATGGAGTTGGGTTGCGACGGTGTTCTGATGAACACTGCCATTGCTCAAGCCAGAAACCCGATCAAGATGGCCAATGCCATGCGCCTGGCGATTGACGCTGGCCGAGAAGCTTATCTGGCAGGCCGGATGCCCAAAAAGCTCTACGCAAGTGCATCCTCGCCCCTTGATGGCACTTTCTTTTAATTTCTATTCTGATTAAGAGCGCTGCAGTATGGCCATAAACGATCAGAAGCCCAGTCGCCGGGAGGCAATCCTCCACGCCCTTTTGGAGCTCCTGGAAAAGGACCCCGGAGCCAGAATCACCACGTCTGTTCTCGCTAAATCCGTTGGTGTGACTGAGGCGGCGTTGTACCGCCATTTTCCCAGCAAGCGGAAGATGTTTGAAGCGCTTCTGGAGTTTGCGGAAGATGCGGTGTTTTCCCGCTGTCAGGTAATCCTGCAGGAGCAGGACGATGTGCGCGTGCGATTGCAGCAGTTGGCGCATCTGGTTTTGGTGTTTGCCGAACGTAATCCGGGTTTGTGTTGTGTTCTCACGGGCGATGCGCTGATCGGCGAAAACGAGGCATTGCGCAAGCGTGCCTCCCAGTTTTTCGAGCGCCTGGAAACCCAGGTACGGCAAACCCTGAAAGAAGGCGAGATTCGTCAGGGCTTGCGGCCACGCACCAGTGCTACCCGGGGTGCGGACTTTGTTCTGGTGTTCATGGAAGGCCGCATTCAGCGATTTGTACGCTCATCGTTCTCCCGATTGCCCACGGCTGATTTTGACGAAAGTTGGGACTTGGTTGCTGAGGCTATTTGGCCTGAATAAGCCTCATTCGTATCCAGAAGCAGAACGAAGAATCTGGCGTATGGGGTCCCAGATCGCAGGCGCTGATATCAGAATGTCGCGCCCCCAAAGGTCGGCCGGATAACCGTCGGGCACTTCGCTGAAGTGGCCGGCTGTGGCGCCGGCTTCCAGTGCAATCAGGCGTGCGGCGGCGAAATCCCAGGGGCTGACGTTTTCGTAGTAGATATCCAATCGGCCGCAGGCTACCCAGCAGATGTCCAGGGCAGCCGAACCAATGCGGCGCAGGTCGCGGCACTCATGGATCATCGCGTTCAGACGGTTAACCAGAGGAGCCAGGTTGTCTTTGGTGTAAGGAAACCCCGTCGCAAACAGAGAATCCCGTGGAACCGTCGCACCGCTGTGGGAAATCGGGTTACTGTTGAGCGTGGCACCGTCGCCGCGGGTTGCGCGGAAGGTTTCGCCGGGGAAAGGTGCATGTACCACGCCGGCCTGCACGCGGCCGTTTTCTGCGTAGGCAATGGACACAGCAACCTGCGGATGTCCGTAGGCGTAGTTTACGGTGCCATCAATCGGGTCAACAATCCAAAGAGGTGTTTCGAGGTTCTCGGCCTGGCTGAGGTCCGGAGTGTTTTCCTCTGACAGAATTCGATGATCCGGGAAGCGTTTCTGAATGGCGCTGGTGATGAACTCATCGGCCATGATGTCGGCGTGGGTCACTAACTCAGCCTGGTATTTGTATTCAGTACGGAGGGTGTTGTTGTCACGCTCCCGACGAATCAGCTCTCCGGCTTCAATAGCCAGATCTTCTGCGAAATCGGTAATGTCCCGCAGGGAAACAGAATCAGACATGGCGCCCCCTTTAAAACTTCTCTGAAGAGTGAGGGCGCCAGTCTACCACGGCTTGATCAGAGGCTGTTCAGCCAGGCTTCCATCTTGTCCATAGCCTTCACCAGGCGAGGGCAGGCTTTCTCGATGAAGTCATCCCCCAACTCTTGATCGGCCTGATCCTCACCGGCCAACTGCAGGGCGCCAGCACCGTCAAAGTCGACGAACGCCAGGCGCGCGCCCAAGTGATCGGGAGCAAACCCGAAGTCACTGGCTGGCAGAATGGCCACGCCGGTGCTCTCCAGCAAAGACTGGCAAAACGCCTGGCTGGTTTTGATGTCTTTTCTTGCAAGCTCGTCCCGGAAGTTGGAGAAATCCGGGAACACATAGAATGCACCTTCGGGCTTTTGCACAACCGCGCCCATGGCGCTCAGACGGGTGTGTATGTACTCACCCACCACTTTCAGCACGCGGCGGGACTGTTTGAGGTATTCCTCAATATCATCGCCACCGTCAAACGCGGTAATCGCAGCATATTGAGTGGGCGCGCTGGTGGACGTGTAGGTTTCGCTGGCGATGATGGCCATGGCGTCCTGCAGGGCGCGCAGCTCCTTCGGGAAGATGAAGGTGCCCAGTCGCCAGCCTCCGGCGCCCGCCCACTTGCTCAGACCAGTGCTGATAATGGTGCCCTCCGGGTAGTAGCGGGCGATGGATTTGTGCTTTCCTTCGAAGTGCACTTCGCCGTAGATCTCGTCGGAGAGGAGGATGAGCCGGTATTTTCTGGCCACATTAGCAATCGCCAGCAGCTGGTCGTCCGTGTAGGTACACCCGGTTGGGTTGGAGGGGTAGTTGAGGATCAGAATACGCGGGCGCGAAGCGTCGTCCCGACAAATGATGTCCAGCTCTTCAGCGGTCAGCTGCCAGTTGTTTTCTGCATGGGTGGGTAGCCAGTGCACGGAGCGGCCGATGATGCGTGCCTGAGGTGCGTAGGAAACCCAGCTTGGGCGTGGAATGAGCAGGTCGCCGTAGTAAGCCAGTTGCAATATGAACAACAGCTCCTTGGAGCCTGGGCCGATCAATACGTCTTCCCAGGTACATCGCATGCGCTCGCTGCGGTTGATATATCCGGCAATGGATTCACGCAGGCTTTTCAAGCCCTTGACCGGCAAATAGTCCTTTTCGTGGGCGTGCTCTTTCAGCGCATCCACTACGCGCTGGGGGACTGGAAAAGGGGATTGCCCGAGCCCGAGCTTGATGATGTCCTTGCCTTCGGATTTGAGCTGGTTGCTTAGCTCGTTGATCCGAAGCGTGGCGGAAGGCTGTATGCCTCGAACGTTCAGGTTAATCGCAAAGCGCTGGTCGTTATGGATGTCCATTGTCTCAGTCTGTTGGTTGGGGGTGGCCCCGACAGTATAGGAAACCCAAACATATCTGTGGGTGCTATAAGGATAGGTGATTGCCGAAGCATAGCGTCACTTAACGGTCGCGAACCCATACCTCTACTCGCCCGTTTCGCAGTTGGCCGCTTTCACCTCCTGAAGTGCCCACCGGCATGTAGTGCCCGTAGCCGGTGTAGCTGACATCAAGAACGTTTAAGTTGTGCAGAGCTTTGCGCACTGAAAGGGCTCGTAATTCCGAGATCATCTGTGCTCTCAGCTCGTTAGTTTGTTGGTCGGCGAAGCCGATCAGCATCAGGTCATCGGGGCTGCGGTTTTCCCTGATCAGGAATTCAGCCACTCGCCTTAAATCTCTTTGCGCCTTATTGTCCAGTTTGGTACGCCCTTCCGAGAACCGGAAATTGACGGTCAGCCGGCTGTAGTCTTGTGTCAGCAACTTGAATGTGGCTGGGGTGCTATTGTCCAAATCGGGTTTGATCGCGAGTGGATTCTGGGAGACAAACCCTGACCTGGAGACGATAGTCTGGCCTTCGGCACTCAATGCGAAATCCACGAAGTCTTTCGCTATGGCGGCTGTGTTATCACCAGATGTGTACATGAACAAACGCCTCGCAAGTGGGTAGTCTTCGCTGGCCACGGTCAGCCTTGAGGGCTTCAAAGCGGGTGCTTCACCCTCTGAGATTGCCAGCAGTTTGCTACTGCGTACCGAAGCCAGCCCGGAGAATCCAATGCCTCCCGGGTCGACACTCACATCGTCAGAAAGCTGGTCGTTCGATTCATAGCGTCTGGCCGATGCGTGGAGCGGGTATCGCTTGCCCAGAACCAGGCTCTTGAAGGTGTCCCAGGTTCCGGAGCGGTCATCCCGTGCGTACAGGCTAATGGGCAGGTCGGCGCCGCCGACCTCGGACCAGTTACTGATTTCACCCGAAAATACCCTGGCCAGAGTGTTGGTATCCAGCTGGTTAATCTGATTTGACGGGTGAACCAGCACCGCGAGGCCATCAATGGCAATTACATGCTCGCTTTCAATGCTCTTCAGGTTAGCGTGCCCCGCCATTTGCTGCACTTCTGCTGGTTTGACTGGGCGTGATGAGGCCCACACATCTGCAGATTGGGTTTGCAGCGCTTTGAATCCCGTACTGGAGCCGTGGGCGGCAACCAGAATTCGAAGTGCGGAGCCATCCTGATTGCCGATCAGAAGTTTCTCGTTATCCGTCCCGTTGCTAAAGGAGCCTACAGGGCCTTGACCACGGCTTTTCAGGAAACCTTCAACAAGCATGGGGGCGAGTTCTGCGCCAATGGTATTGGAGCCATGAATCTCCATATCTTCGGCGTGGCTGGCAGGTGCATTGACAATAGAAAGCAGGTAGAGCACTCCCAGAAGGGTGCGCTGCAGATGGCGTCGGCGGATTTGAATCATCGGAAAGCCTCATAGCAACAGATAGTTAGCGTTGCATGAAGAATGCTACAAAACTATTACAGGAATGTTTCAGTGGGAGTGGGTGATTGTAATAATAGGCGGGCAATTCAGGAGCGTCAGGAAAAGCGGTGAGGGTCCAGTTCCATTTGCAATATGCGCGGGCCAAGCATGATAATCCGTCCGCTATAGCGCTCTTCGCCCGTGGATGTGAAATCGAACATAAAGCGCCGCCAAACGCGGAGCTGGCCTTGGTCATCCCGTTTGAACCAGATGCCGCGCAGATAGATAGCATCGTCAAGCAGCATGACGTCCATGGTTTTGCAGTAGCGGTGAGCGGCTTGGAGCACCGAGTCCTTAATGGCCTTGGCTCGCCACCAGTACCAGATGGCAAAGCCAGCGGTAAAAAGCCAGAACAGTGTTCCTAGAGTCATGATAACAGCACGATAGTGACAGCTTTCCGAATTGTGTAACGGATTAGAGTTTAGCCTATCTTAATTGTGGGGGCATGGGGAATTACTATGGTTTTGATCGAACACGGGCCTGCAGCGGGCGGCGCCCCGCTGTACTGATTGGTGCGCAGATGAGACCATTGTGGACTAGAAGTACCAGGAGCATGTGATTTATGCCGATTGAGCAACCCCACGATTTTGAGGCTTTGGTGGCGCAGTATCCACGCGCAATCATGATTGCCACTAAAGAGCCCAGAATTACCTATGTAAACCACATGTTCCATACTATCACCGGCTATCAGTCTGACGAGGTGGTGGGGAAGACCCCTTCTGTTTTGAGTTCCGGGCTCCATACGCCTGAGTTCTACCGTGAGATGTGGCAGTCTCTGGCCAATGGTGAGCGCTGGGAAGGCTTGATCTGGAACCGGAAGAAAAGCGGTGAAGACTACCCGCAGTGGCTCAGCATTTACGCCATGGAAGACAGAGGCCAGCAGGTTTATGTCGGAATGTTTATGGATATGGGGGAGAGAAGCGGGGCAGATGAGCGCCTGGCGTCACTTGCTTATTATGATCCGCTTACGGAACTGCCCAACCGCTCGTTATTCAAGGAGTTTTTAAACGCTCGCGTCAGCCGGCGCTCGCGTGGTGATACCAGCTTCGCCGTTCTGTTTGTGAATCTGGATTTTTTCAAGATGATCAATAGCCTGCATGGGCATGAGCGTGGCGATGGGGTGTTAAAGCAGGCGGCAAGTTGTATTCAGAGCGTGGTGGGCAAGGATGACATAGTGGCCCGGCTTTCAGGTGACGAATTTGCCGTCATTGTGGAGCTTCAGGAATACGACATGTTGCATGAATTATGCGAGCGCTTGATCCAGGCATTCCGTGCACCTGTGATTGTTGGCGACCGCGAATGCTTCATTTCAGCATCTGCAGGGGCAGCGGTATATCCGGTACACGGGGAAATTGGTACAGAACTTTTGCAAAATGCAGATCGTGCCATGCATATGGCCAAGCTGGCAGGGCGTTCTTGTTATCGCATATACAGCGAGGCGGACGATGAGAAGGGCCGCCGTGAGCATGAGCTCTCCGAAGCTCTGACAGTCTCTCTTAAAACCGCATCGGATGAGTTCCATGTTGTGTACCAGCCGCAGTACGACCTCTGCTCAGGTCAGATTGTGGGCGTTGAGGCTTTGTTGCGCTGGCAACACCCTGAATTTGGTGCGGTGTCCCCTGGCGATTTTATTCCTTTGGCAGAACGCCGTGGCCAGATCCATGAGATCACCTATCAGTTGGTGCGAGGGATTATGGCGGATTTGCGCGAGGCACCCCCGCCCTCGCAGGGCCAGTATGGCCTGGCAATCAACATATCTGCCCGCCAGATTACGGATGCACGGCTGGGTGTAGCGATTGGTCCATTGTTTGATCGTATTCGTGAGCTCGGCTGGCGCCCGGAAATAGAGATCACAGAGACCCACGTAATGAACCTCTCTGAACAATGTCTGGAAATACTGAGAGCGTTTCGGGAGCAGGGCGTGGGGATAGCGATTGATGATTTTGGAACCGGTTACTCATCACTGGCTTATCTGCAAAACCTTCCAGTGCAAGTTCTGAAAATTGACCGTCAGTTTATTAGCCGTCTTGGTGGCCAAAGTGGTGGCTCGCAGATTGTAACTGCGATCCTCGGAATAGCCGAAGCCCTGGGTCTTGAGGTTGTCGCAGAAGGCGTCGAAACTCAGGCACAGTATCAGGAGCTATGCGAGTTGCGGTGTCAGCGCGGGCAGGGCTTTTTGATGGCTCGGCCCCAGCGCTGGCAGCAATTACAAGACATGATTTCTGATCCCTATCGTAATAGCACTGCTTGAGTTGTAGCTGCCACCGTCGGCATTGCCGCTTCCTCGTGATCAAATTTTGCTCATAAAAAAACCGGCTCACCATTCAGTGAGCCGGTTTTTTTAACCTTATCCGCTACCCGTTACGAATTCGCGGGTAACGGCTTTGGGCTAACGTCCTGCTCTTCTTTTCCTTCATTGTGATCACGGGCCAGCAAAATGTAGAAGGCTGGCAATACGAAGATCGTGAACAGCGTGCCTATACCAAGGCCAGCGGTGATCGTCAGACCAATAGCAAACCGGCTCTCGGCACCAGGACCCGCTGCAATGAGCAGTGGCACCATGGCAAAGATCAACGCCAATGACGTCATGATGATTGGTCGTAAGCGAATGGCGGCTGCTTCAATAACAGCTTCTACCTTGCTCAAGCCTTTGTCTCTCTGCAACAGGTTGGCAAACTCTACAATCAGTATGCCGTTTTTCGAGACCACCCCGATCAAGGTAATCAAGCCGACCTGCGTGTAGATGTTCATGGTTGCGAAACCAAGCACGATAAACGCCATGGCACCCGCTACGGACATAGGCACAGAGACCAGAATTATGATTGGATCTCTCCAGCTTTCGAACTGCGCGGCAAGGACCAGATAGATAACCAGCAGCGACAGGAAGAAGGTTACAATCAGAGCACTCCCCTGGTTTGCCAGCTGTCGGCTTTGGCCAGTGTAGTCGTAGGTGAAGCCTTGCGGGAATACTTCATCCGCAGTTGCTTCAATATAGTCCATGGCTGCACCCGCAGACACGCCCGGCATGACAACACCTTCCAGTGTCAGGGAATTCTGCTGGTTGAACTGGGTGCGGTCTGAGGGCTCTACACCGTGTTCAAAGCTTACAACGCTGCCCAGCGGCACAAGGTCGCCCTTGCCTGAACGGATGTAGTAATCATTGAGTGCTTGCTCATCCAGCCGGAACTCCTGGTCCACCTGTGGGATAACCTGATAAGACCGGCCTTCCATGCTGAAGCGGTTGATATAGCCACCGCCTAGCATGCTTGAAAGTGATTGCCCTACGTCTTGCATAGAGAGCCCGAGGTCGGCGACTCGATCGCGATCCACTTTGATGCGCGTAACCGGACGATCAAAGTTGATGGATTTTTTCAGGAACATGAAGTTACCGCTACCCATTGCCTTGCCTAGCAGCTCATCGGCCACCTGGTCGAGTTGCTCGTAGCTACTACCGGTAGTGACAACAAACTGGAAGGGCAACCCACCACCCGACCCTGGCAGTGCCGGCATTGCGAATGCCGCAGTTTGCAGGCCAGTTACATGTTTCAGTTCGGCATCCAATTGCGGCTGTACTTCAAACTGGGAGATATCCCGCTTGCTCCAAGGCTCCATTTTGAAACCGCCAAACACTGCGTTGGGGGCGGTGATGCCGATGATCATGAAGTCTTCCTGATAGCCAGGCACCGTCGCAATGCGGTTCTGCACTTCGCTACCGTGCTCTGTCAGATACTTCATGGTCGCCGTTTGGGGAGCTAGGCCCTGATAGAAAAGAATGCCTTGGTCTTCCGTTGGAGCGAGTTCGTTTTGGCTCATCATCACCATGAAGTAAATCGAGCCCAGAACCACCAATGCAAAGAACACGACCACTGATTTGGTTTGCATCAATGAGCCGAGAATGGCTTTGTAGCCGGAGGCAATGCTGTTGAACGTGTTTTCAACCAGAGTTTCAAACTTGCCGGGGCTGCCGTGGGGCTTGAGCACCATACCGGACAGCATGGGTGACAGTGTCAGTGCAATGATGCCCGAAATCACAACCGTGCCTGCCAAGGTGAACGCAAACTCGGTAAAGAGCGAGCCTACAAGACCGCCCATAAAACCGATTGGCGCATACACAGCAACCAGCGTGGTGGTCATGGCAATAATGGGCACCGCCATTTCCCGTGCGCCATGTAGCGCGGCGTCAAATCGTGACTCACCTTCCGCAATGTGCCTGTGGATGTTTTCCACCATGATAATGGCGTCGTCTACCACCAGACCGATGGCGAGAACCATGGACAACAAGGTGAGCAGGTTCAACGAGAACCCGAACATCAACATGATAAACGCACCACCGATCAGCGATAGTGGTACCGCAACCGAGGGCACAATGGATGCCCGAATGGAGCCCAGGCACAAGAATACGACCACGAGCACGATGCCCATGGCTTCAATCAGGGTGCGAATAACTTCGTTGATAGAGTCTTCAATAAAATCAGACGCGTCATATGCGAGCCGAACATTCATACCCGCAGGCAGCTGGCTTTCGATATCTGGCAGATCGTCTTTAACCAGTCCGGCTACCGTCAGAGGGTTTGCACCGGGTGCAAGATCAACTGCTACAAACGTGGCCTGCTTGCCTTTGTACAGTGCCAGCTTGTCGTAGGTTTGCGAGCCCAGCTCTACCCGTGCAATATCCTGAAGGCGAATCTGGGTGCCGCTTTTTTCCTTGACAACCAGATTCCGGAACTCGTTCGGGTCGGACACATCTGTGTCACTGGTCATACTGATTTCGGTATAGGTGCCCTTGGTATTACCGACGGCCGCCTGGTAGTTGTTAGCCCGCAGTTTTGCGACGACTTCCGTAGGCGTCATATCCACGGCGGCCAGGCGCTCTGGATCAAGCCAGATCCGCAGAGCAAAGGGGCTACCCAGTATGTTTGCTTTACCAACGCCGGCTAAAGCCTGGATTCTGGGCTGAACAACCCGTGTCAGGTAATCGGTAATCTGCGGAACATCGAGATCCTCACTGTAGAAGGCGATGTACATCAGTGCCGTTGAGTCACCTGTTGTGGAGGTGATAACCGGATCCTGAGCTTCCGCAGGTAAAACGTTACGCTGACTGGCCACTTTTGCCTGTATTTCTGCCAGTGCGGCGTTAGCGTCGTAGTTCAGGTTCATTTTGGCCTGGATGGTGGAAAGGCCCTGAGAACTGGTAGATGTCAGGTAGTCGATGCCACTGGCTTCAGCAATAGCCTGCTGCAAAGGCGTGGTGATAAAACCTTTGATCAGGTCTGAGCTGGCACCGGGATAGGCCGTCGTTACCGTAACGGTGGTGCTCTCAAGCTCCGGGTACTGCCGGATTTCCATTTCCATGGCTGCCCGAACGCCGAGCAGTAGAATAAGAAGGCTAACCACCGTCGCCAATACGGGACGATGGACGAAAATGTCAGTGAATCGCATTACTCAGATGCCTCCTGCGGCTGCTTCTGTTCGCCATTTCCGTCATCCTGAATGGTGACCCGTTGGCCGGCACGGAGTCTCAGCAATCCTTTGGAAACCACTTGCTCACCGGCTTCAAGGCCGGAAGTAATAGCAACCTGCGTATCCCTGGTTTCGCCGGTTTCGACAGAACGGCGATTAACGATCAAATTACCTTCGTCGTTTTCTTCAATAACAAATACGAAGTCGCCATAGGTGTTATAGGAGATCGCAGTGAGCGGTATGGTAACCACGTCTCTATCGTCTGGCTGAAGGGTTTGAATGGTTGCGAACATACCCGGGCGTAACAGTTTTTGTGGGTTGTCCAGAGTGGCGCGTACGCGCACAGTGCGTGTTTCCGGGTTGACGGACGTGTTGATGGCACTGACTTTGCCCTTGAACTCCTGTTGCGGCACAGCGGCAACCGTCGCGGAAACATCGTAACCCCGGGCAACGCTTTGCAGGTTCTTCTCAGAAAGCGTGAAATCCACGTAGATCGGATCAAGCATGTTGATTTCGACGATGGGCGTGCCCGTGGGAACGTATTGGCCCTGGTCTACCATGCGAATACCCAATGTGCCGTCGAAAGGTGCACGGATGACCTTTTTGCTCAGCTGTGCTTCAGTTTCATTAACGCGGGCCTGGGCCGCGTCAAAGTTTGCCTTGGACTCGTCATACTGGGCCTGGGAAACAGCGCGCTTTGGTAGCAGATCGGAAATGCGCTTGAATTCCTGCTCGGCCAATTGTGCTTCGGCTCGGCGGGTGCGCACGGAAGCTTCTATGATCGAGGCGTTCAGGCGAATAAGAATATCGCCTTGCTTGACAGTGTCGCCGGACTCAAAATTAATCTTCTCGATGACGCCGGGCACCTCGTTTGCCACTTCGATGCCGTTAACAGCCTTGATGCTGCCTACAGCCTTGATAGAGGGTGTCCATTGCTCAGTGCGAGCCTTGGTAGCGGATATCTCCGCGGGTGGTTGAGGCTGGGAGAGCATTTCACCCATTTGGCCAAATTGATAAAACTTGTAGCCGAAGATGCCACCAAGCACCACACCGAGGAAAATAATTGCAATCAGGAAGCGGGAAGCAGTGCGCATAAGTCTGGTCCTGGAAATCTCTGTTTGGATGCGGGAAGGATTGATTCGCGACAAAACATAGCATGCTACAAAATTCAGGGTGCTGTTGTCACCGGTTTGTAGGTACTTTTGGCGAACATTGTCGTTACACTAGGTGCCAGAACTACGTTCTTTCAGCAGTAAGGGATCATTCATGCATTGGATACTGGGAATTGCGCTGGCGGCGGCCGTCTTTGTAATTCTGAAACAGTGGGGCGGATTGTCGGCGGAAAAGAAGAAAGCTGCAACCTGGAAGCTCGTACTTATTGTTGGCGGGGTGTTTCTGCTGGTAATGGTTTTAACCGGCCGAGTGCACGTGCTGACTGCCGCCATTGCGGCGTTAATCCCGCTGTTGCGGAAGTTGCCCGAGCTCGTTCGTTTCTTTCCGGCGCTGAATCGGCTGTTTACCGGAAAAGATAATACTGGCGATGCTGGATCAAATGAAGGGCACGCCGGAGCTGGGCAAGCACCCTTTAATGGAATGACAGAGCGAGAGGCCTGCGAAATCCTCGGCGTTACAGCAGCGTGTTCGAAAGCAGACGTCGTGTTGGCGCACCGCCGCCTGATACAGAAGCTGCACCCGGATCGTGGCGGGAGTGATTATCTGGCCGCAAAAATTAACGAAGCCAAAAGTGTATTGCTGCGCACCAGGGAGTAAATGTTAGTGGATGACATCGACCTTGACCTCAAAACTTCGGTTATCCGACCGGCTGCTATTTACGCTGTAGGCAATGCCTGACTGCTTGCTGGTAGATTCCGTTGACGTGCTACCCAGGGAAATCCACTGTCCAGGTTCTACTCTGCGAATGGTGACAACCGCTTGGGTATCATAACCCTTCAGCTCAGCAGGGTCGGCTTCGAAAGATACGATGTTCAGTTCCACCGAGCGATCTGAAATCACCTGTGGGCTAACCACAAATCCGCTGCGCGTTTCGACTTGGGTCAAGATGGCGGCGGGGTTTCGGCCACCGCGCACTGCGAAGGGCAGAGTGCGTACCTGGCCCGAGCTGATATGAGCAGATTGCCCGTCCATAACTACAAGGCTGCGTTCCCGGGAGCCGCCGGTGCTGGTAACCCTGTGCTCTGCAGTTACGCCAATCTCGTTACGTGTTGAGGTGACACCGGCGCCGGAGCGCTTGCCACCAATATCTTCTGTAGACCGCACTGTGATCCGGAGTTGAGCCGGAGCCACGTCGAGGGTGTTTACCAGGGTAGCTATTTCATCCAGCAGATGTTGCTCGCCGCGAACGACCACTTTTTGCCCTTGGGCGGTAATGGAAACAGGTTCGCCCTGATAAAGCTCTCTGACCTGGTTGGCAACATCTGCTGCGGGCCGGTTGTTGAGCTGATACGCCCGGGATTCAGCGAGTGCCGAGCCTGCGCCCGAAAGAAGTGCCAGCGCAGATATAAAGAGGAACAGCACGCTGAGATTCCGCAAATTCAGTGTCATAGTTGGTTCCCATCTTTCTGATAAATCCGGTTTGTTTGTTAAATAATCCGGTTTACGGGTTGCCAAGTTGAAAACCCGGGGTATATATTGATAAGCATGAAGACGACACAAGCGATCTGTCAATTGAATGTTCTGCAAGCTTTCGGCCAAAAACCGTTGGCGACAGTCGCTGCTGTGTTTTTTTGGTGGTTTGGTTATGGCTATTTTAGCCAGAGCCAGGGCCGCCCATAACATCTTCACCAAACGAACAACGAGGATGGCAGCCCGGCGAAAAACCAGGCTGCCGTCGGAATCAAAAAGCCCCGACTGTAGCCCAGCCGGGGCTTTTTTGATTCTGAAGCAAGGAAACGGGAACACAGACATGAACATGCCTTTAAACACTGCCGGGGAACGCCAGATGGACCAGGCGCAGAGTGCCGCCGCAACACACCGACAGGAAACTGCATTGCCAACGCCGGCTGAGCTGCGCCAGCGCTTACCTGTGGATGAGCGACTTGCACGGCAGGTGGAAAGGCACCGCCAAGCTGTCCGGGACATTCTGCACGGCGTAGATGATCGTACGTTAATTGTGGTGGGGCCTTGCTCGGTTCACGACGAAGTGGCTGCGCTGGAGTATGGCGAAAAGCTTAAAGTTCTCGCTGACGCCGTCAGCGATCGGTTTTTGATTGTTATGCGGGCCTACCTGGAAAAACCAAGAACCACAGTGGGTTGGAAGGGGTTGCTGTACGATCCGGAGCGCACTGGGGCTGGCGACCTTAACGAAGGCTTGCTGCGCTCGCGCCGTCTGCTTCTGAACCTGGCGGAAATGGGATTACCGCTTGCCACTGAGGCTCTGAGCCCTTTCGCCATGGATTACCTGGGCGATCTGGTGAGCTGGACTGCCATCGGAGCCCGTACCACCGAATCCCAGATTCACCGCGAGATGGTTAGTGGTTTGCCCATGCCTGCCGGGTTCAAAAACGGGACCGACGGCGGAATCAATGTTGCGATTAATGCCATGCAGTCTGGGGCACACCCACACCATCATCTGGGAGTGTCCAGCCATGGCGCACCAGTAATGGTCAGCACCCGGGGTAATCCAGACACACACCTGGTGCTGCGTGGCGGCCGGGGTATTACCAATTACGACGAAGTGAGCATTCAACATGCCACGCAAAGCCTGGCTGATGCGGGTGTGTGTGCCGCAATCATGGTGGACTGTAGCCATGATAATGCCTGCAAACAGTCAGAACGACAGATCGACGTAGCCCGTGAAGTGATGCGACAGAAGCATGCTGGCAATACCGGAATTCGTGGGCTGATGCTGGAAAGCTTTCTGGAAGCAGGCCGGCAAAACGATGGCGACGACCTGCGTTACGGCTGTTCTATTACTGACCCATGCCTGAGCTGGGATCAGACGGAGGCTCTGCTCCGCTCACTGTAGAAAGCAAGAGCTGCCCCGCCAGTAGCAACAGAACACCGCCCATGAGCCGGTCGAGCCAATGGCCGAAGCGGTTAAAGTTTTTGCGTACGGCAGGCAGCGTGAAAAACACCGCAACCAGGGTGAACCAAAGTCCTGTTGCCAGTGCCATGTATGCGCCATAGCCGGCCTGGATGGCCACCGGCGTGCCAGGGCTGATGACAACCGAGAACAGCGAAACGAAAAAGAGCGTTGCCTTCGGATTCAGGGCATTGGTCAGAAAACCCAACCGGAGGGCAGCAAACCCTGTCTGTTGGGAGCTGCTTTTGGTGTCCACGTAGATTCCGCCTGCCTTGGCTCTCAGGCATTGTACGGCGATCCAGGTGAGGTAAAGTGCGCCCGCAATTTTGAGAACGGTAAACAGCAAAATCGACTGTTGGATGATCAAGCCAATACCCAACAGTGAATAGCTTACGTGCACCAGAATGCCGACCCCGATACCGGTTGCTGTAAGCAGAGCGTTTTTGCGACTTTGGCACAATGCCTGCCGGAGCATCACAGCAAAATCTGGCCCTGGGCTCGCTACAGCGAGCAGGTGGACGAGCGCCACAGTAAGGAATTCTGGCCAGTAACTGTTCATACGGAAATTTCTCTCTAGGTTGGGTATCTGGGCTAGGCTGTATTAGGCATCAGAGTTTGTCAGAACCTTTACCGGCCTGTCAGCATAAATCCAGTCGTCGGTTTTTTCACGTACCGAATTAAATGATCCCGGCTTCTATACTAGTGGAACTACTATTTAGAAATTCACCCCGGTTCCCGGCTTGCGGGAATTACGTTCTGGAGACTGTTTTATGGAAAAGCGAGAAGTTGACGTTGCCATTATCGGTGCAGGTACGGCGGGAATGGTTGCCTACAGTCGTGTTCGAAAGGTCACTGATAGCGTAGTGCTGATTGAAGGCGACCAATACGGCACTACCTGTGCGAGAGTGGGTTGTATGCCAAGTAAGCTCCTCCTTGCCGCTGCAGACAGCGCGTATCAAATGGCGCAGGCAGGTCAGTTCGGAGTGTCAGCGGGCAAAATTTCGGTGGATGGTAAACAGGTCATGGAGCGGGTGCGTTCAGAGCGCGACCGTTTTGTTGCTTCGGTTATCCGCACAGTGGAGGGGTTTCCCGAGGGACATAAGATTAAGGGTCATGCACGCTTCGCTGGGCCCAACCGCCTCATCGTCGATAACAAAATCGAAATCAGCGCACAGCGCATTATCATCGCAACCGGTTCCCGCCCGAATATCCCAGGTTTTCTGAAGGAAGCGAAAGATCGCCTGGTGGTTAACGATGATATTTTTGATTGGCAGGACTTGCCAGAGTCGGTGGTGGTGTTCGGGCCAGGGGTGATCGGACTTGAGTTGGGTCAGGCACTCAGTCGCCTGGGGGTTCGGGTGCGCATGTTCGGAGTGGGCGGTGCGGTAGGCCCAATCCAGGACGACAGTATTCGAGAGTATGCACTCCAACGCTTCAATGAAGAGTTTCCTCTGGACCCGAATGGAGACGTTAAGCGGGTCGAACGTGTGGATGGTGGAGTGGCTGTCACATATGTTGATGGTGATGCCGGCGAAAAAACTGAAACCTTTGAGTATCTGCTTGCTGCCACGGGCCGTAGACCTAACGTAGATAGCCTCGACATACAGAATGCAGATATAGAGTTGGATGACAAAGGAATGCCTTTTTTCGACGCGCACACGCTGCGCTGTGGCCAGAGTCACATCTTTATTGCCGGCGATGCCAATAACAATCTGCCACTGCTGCACGAAGCCGCCGACGAAGGGCGTATTGCCGGCAACAACGCAGCGTCTTATCCGGAGGTAAGGGCCGGTAAGCGAAGCACACCCCTTGCTGTTGTGTTTACTGACCCTCAGATAGCGAGTGTGGGTTTGACGATCGATGAGGTGGATAAACAGTGCGGTGGCTGCTTCGCCGTAGGTGAAGTGTCTTTCGAAAATCAGGGGCGTAGCCGGGTAATAGGCAAAAACAGCGGCTTACTTCGGGTCTATGCCGAACATGGCAGCGGGCTATTTATGGGGGCCGAGATGTTTGGCCCGGCTGCCGAGCACATAGCGCACCTTTTGGCCTGGTCGGCACAACGGCGGTTGACGGTCAGTGAAATGCTGGAAATGCCGTTTTACCACCCGGTGATTGAAGAGGGTGTGAGGACTGCATTGAGAGACCTCAACCGAAATCTCAATATTGGCCCGGCTCCAGAGGGCGACTGCACCGATTGCGGCCCTGGCGTTTAGGTTGTTGCTTTCTAAGATTGATTCCCGCTATGGCGTGTATGCGATAAGTTAACTTCACGCACACCTGAAGCCTTGGTTATATTGGTTTCAGGTTCGAATTAACAGCCACGAAGGAGATGTACGATGACTAAGAATTTTATTGGTCTGGATAAAGAAAAAACCGTAAAACTGGCCGACTCTCTTAACGATTTGCTGTCCAACTATCAGATTTTTTACATGAACGTGCGCGGCTATCACTGGAACATCAAAGGCGATAACTTTTTCGAGTTGCACGTGAAATTTGAGGAGTTGTACGACGACCTGTTGCTTAAGATTGATGAAATTGCAGAGCGCGTTCTTACGCTTGGGCACCGTCCTTCCCACGCTTACAGCACCTATATTGAGCGGTCCGAAATTCCGGAGCAGAAAGACGTTGCTGATGGCAAAACGGCCATGAACAATATCGTCGATAGCTTTGCCAAGCTGATTGGCAAGCAGCGGGATTTGCTGAATCTTGCAGGCGATGCTCAAGATGAAGGCACAGTGGCATTGATGAGCGATTACATATCCCAGCAGGAAAAAACGGTCTGGATGTATCGCAGTTACCTGGGGCACTAAGCTCAGGAAGCGATTGCGAGGCGGCCAATCGGCCGCCTTTTTTATGCCCGATATTTTTACAATCGCCTACAGTGGGTGTATCACGAATTTGCAGCCAGAGCTGGTACCTCCTGGTGCAGGAACCACTTTTCAGTCACCACCCTGCGCGTAAACCAGTGGGATCGCATCAAGGTGCCTGCAAGCGGCATTTTGATCCAGTCCGGCACCTGAAAACCCTCTTCGGTAACAGATCCGCGGTGGCCAAAGCGCGCTGCTATTGCATCGCCATAGGCCTGCAAGGAGGCGGCGGAGAAGTCCTGTGCATCCCGGATGACGTCGGCCGCCAGTAGTGCGGACTCAATCGCCGGACGAATTCCTTCGCCACTTTGGGTATAGGCAAGCCCCGCCGCATCGCCAATAAGCAGCAGGCCATCGTCTACCAGCGCTCGTGCTGCATGATCATAGAGTAAATACGCATGACCCTTGAAGCGCCCGGGCAGGTCGGAAGGAATCCTGCCTGCCGCTTTCATACTCTCTACAAAATCCTGTAGATGCTCCGTGAGTTTG
Organism: Marinobacter sp. KMM 10035; assembly: GCF_046537445.1. Lineage (NCBI taxonomy): Bacteria > Pseudomonadati > Pseudomonadota > Gammaproteobacteria > Pseudomonadales > Marinobacteraceae > Marinobacter > Marinobacter sp. KMM 10035. The sequence continues at coordinate 1,025,813 of NZ_JBBVMG010000001.1, forward strand.
TGGTTGTCTTCGCGGCCCAGGCCAATGTTCAGGAAGTTGCCTTTGCGAAATACCCATGCGTATCCTTTGAGGTCTTTGCAGAACCAGAGCTCGGGAGTGTCGCCTCGGGCTTTGCAGGCTTTGGCCTGCTCCGGAGTCATTTCGAATTCGATCTCCTTGGCGGCCACGACGGTTTCATGGCCTCCCGGGCCATCGCCAATCAGTCTCGCAACCGGACAGAAGTGCCCTCCTGCACCCACCAGCAATGGGGCGCTGAAAGTGTTGTTGATCAGCCAGTAATCGTCGTTTCGAACAATGCTTTTTACGGGCGTGCCAAGCTGTTTTGGCACGCTGGTTCTCTCCAAAAGGTAATCGTCAAACTCACAGCGCCGGATACCATAGCTGATGGTACTACCATGATCGTTTTCCACTGCAGGCTGCCCCATCATTCCAATTCGGAAGCGGCGTATAGGCTGAAGCGTTCGAGCATTTCCGTATTCAGTCAAATCAATGTCGAGGGCTTCAATAACGGCAGGAGTTACCCAGCCGGCGCAGGTTTTGTCCCGAGGGAAATCCTGCTTATCAACCAGCAGAATACGCTTGCCACTATTTTCCAGAGCTTTAGCCAGAGTCGACCCCGCCGGGCCGGCACCAACTATAATCAGGTCATAAGTCTCCATAGCCGGTAACCTCAAACGTTTTCGGGGGCCGCGGGGAAGTGGTACAGGTCCTGTCGGGTTGCTGGCAGTTGGTGGTTGTCGCCGTGGGTGAATACAACCTGGAAAAGCTGCAGTGAGCCAGCTCGAAAGGCGGCAATGGATCCGGCCAGATACATTCGCCAGGCACGGGTGAAATGCTCGTCGTACATATCAGCGATATCCGCCTCTGCCGCATTAAAGCGTTCCAGCCAAGCACTTAGGGTGTGGGCATAGTGGAGGCGGAGGTTTTCTACATCGAGCACGGAAAAACTGCTGTGTTCACACAGCGTCATGATTTCCCCAATACTTGGGGGGTAGGCCCCGGGGAAAATGCGCTTTTCAATCCAGGCGTTCATCAGCATGGGCGTGTTTCGACCAATGCTGTGAAGCAGCGCCATGCCGTTGGGACGGAGTGAACGCTTTATCAGTTCGGATAACGCGAGGTAGTTCTCCTTGCCTACATGTTCCAGCATGCCCACCGAAACGAATGCATCGTATTGTCCCCGGATGTTTCTGTAGTCGTCTTCGATGTACTCAATCTGGCTTTCTAATCCATGCTGGCGCGCTTGTTCGCGCGCATAGGCGATCTGTTCTCTGGAAATGTTGTAGGCGTGAACGGTTACCCCATAGTTCCGAGCCATGTAGCGTGCAAGCCCGCCCCAGCCACAGCCGGCCTCAACCACAGTCATGCCCGGCTTGAGCCTGAGCTTTCTGCACACATGCTCCATCTTTGCCAGTTGTGCCTGCTCCAAGCTCAGCTCGGGCCGCTCGTAGTAGGCGCAGGTGTACTGCATTTCGGCTTGATCCAGCCAGAGCCGATAGAAGTCGTTACCCAGATCATAGTGATGGTGAATATTGTCACGAGCTTCCATCAGGCCGGTTGAGCGGGGGTTGTGGTTTCGCCATAAGGCTTCAAGCCATCTAGGCCATTTTTGCCGGGCTTGATGGATAGACTGGTAGATCGCGACCATGAGTTCCGGCAGATCGCCCTCAACATCCAGGCGCCCGGCGCTGTACAGGTCTCCAAAAGCCAGGTTTGGATTGGTAACCAACGCATAGAGCGCCTTTGGGTCTGAAAGCGTTATGGTGAAACGGGCCGGTTGCTCCGGCGGTTCAATCACATCGCTGTTCCATAGCTGGAAGCGGACCGGGGGAGACCCAGCCATGCGCAACAGCTTGGCTATCAGCCAGCGCTCGTGGGTGTGGGGTGCGCGCTCTACATGAGTGTCCTGTAAAGGAAGGTTCAGGACATGACGCTGATTGGAATGTTCATTTGGCCCAGTGGATAGAGCGTTACGTTTAATGCTCTTTGGGACGCTGTTCTGGTTCACGGACTCTTCCTCTTTACCTTAACATTGCTGTTCAGGCCGGCAGCTCGCCGCCAAGGCTAATCCCGAATACTCATCTGAGAATGTTTGATCGTTTGTTCAGTATAGAAAATGTTTTGCGTTTGTCAGGTCGGTGCGGGGATAAGAGTAACAGCCGGGTCGGGCGACCCGGCTGCAGAAAGGCTCAGTAAGACGAACTCATGCCAAACCACTCCGGGAATATCACAATCATTGCCAGTACCAATACCTGCAGGAGGATGAACGGCAAGACCCCTTTGTAGATGTCGACGGTTCGCACTTCTGGCGGCGCAACCCCCTTGAGATAGAACAGGGAGAACCCGAAAGGCGGTGTGAGGAAGCTGGTTTGCAGGTTCATGGCGATGAGTATGGCAAACCAGAGCATATTGATACCCAGGGCTTCTGCTACCGGCGCCAGAATAGGCACGATGATGAAGGAGATTTCCACAAAGTCGATGAAGAAGCCCAGTATCATAATTACCAACATGGCGAGGATGATAAAGCCCCACTTCTCGCCCGGAAGTGCCAGCATCCATTCTTCCAGCAGGTAATCGCCGCCAGTGTAGCTGAACACCATGGAGAAGGCCGTGGCACCGATCAGGATGGCAAACACCATGGCCGTTACTTTGACCGTATCTTTCGATGCATCCCAAACCATCTGGAATGAGAACTGACGATAGATAATGGCCAGAACAATCGCGCCGACGCCGCCCAATGCGGAAGATTCTGTGGGTGTCGCAATGCCAGTAAAGATCGAACCAAGCACAATAACAATCAATGCCAGTGGCGGGATGATCGCCAGCAGGGCGTTCATGATTTCCTTTTTACGGGACACGCTGTTGTCTTTCGGCATGGCCGGGGCAGTCTCCGGCTTGAAGCGGGTCATGACCAGGATATAAACAATGTAGAGGCCGATAAGAACGACGCCCGGCCCGACAGCAGCTTTGAACAGATCGCCAACGGGAAGCCCAAGCACATCGCCCAGGATGATCAGGATGATCGACGGGGGAACTATTTGCCCCAAGGTTCCCGCCGCACAAATAGTGCCGGTTGCCAGGCGCTTGTCATACTTGTGAGCCAACATGACAGGCAGAGAGATCAATCCCATGGCAACCACACTGGCCCCTACAACACCCGTGGAGGCGGCAAGCAGCGCGCCCACTAGAATGGTCGATATGGCCAAACCGCCAGGCAGGCCACCAAACAAACGGCCCATGGACGTTAACAATTGCTCTGCCAGGCGTGTGCGCTGCAGAACAACGCCCATAAAGATAAACAGGGGCACGGCCATCAACACCGTGTTGTGCATAACGCTCATGATGCGATAGGGCATGAAGGCGAATAGCTCCATGCCTTCTGCAAACACACCAAAGAACAATGCTACGCCGCCAAATGTAAACGCAACAGGGAAGCCCAGCATCAGCATGAACAGGGCGACGAGGAACATAATCATGCCGATCATGCGAGGCCACCTCCGCTGTTTTCAACATCGTACAGTTTGTCGCCCGCCATCACGCGCAAGGCAAAAGTGGCCATGTTAAGGCCGGCAATAGCGATAAAAAACGCCGATAGCGGGATCACAGATTTGATGATCCACCGATGGGGCAATCCCCCCGGATCGCCACTGCCTTCGCCCATGGCGTAGGCGTCCAACGCAAAATCATACCCGTAAATCCCTATCAACCAGGCAAATGGCACAACGAATAGAAGGGCGCCTATCAGGTTCACCCAGGCTTTGGCCTTGCCACTCCAGCGTGTGTAAAACACGTCAACTCTTACGTGGCCGTCAGTGCGTAATGCGTAAGGGATGCCGAGCAGAAATACCACTGAGTAAAGGTGCCATTCCATTTCTTGCATGCCGATGGATACTTCATTGAACGCGTATCGAGCGACAACATCGTAAAACACGTTGCCCGTCATCAGTAGCATTGCGCCGCAGGCAATCCAGCCGCAAAAAATGGACACACGGGCGAGGCCCTCATCCAGCTTTATAATCCACTGCATTCACTATCCTCCGCCTGGGGGCTGGCGATTTTGCTGTTGCTATAAACAATAAAACCGGGATCACCTTCAGAGCGATCCCGGCTCCTTTTCAGACGCTATCTTACTGCACTGTGCCCATAGTGTTCAGGTAGGCGCGTTCAGAAATATCAGTATAAGCGCGGCTCTGTTCCAAATAGTCCTGCTGGGATTTTACAATTCTGGCTGCCTGCTCGTTGCTTTCAGATGCTTCTTTCAGGAGCTTCTTGTTGGCATCGTACATAGCCTGGAAAATGTCCTGCGGGAACTGTTTGATTTGCACGTTCGGGTAGTCTTTCTTGATGTTGGCCCAGGCTTCCGCGTTGGCGTGCTGAGAAAGCACCAGCATGTCGTAGGACGCGGTGCGCATGGCGACACGCAGGATTTCCTTAAGATCAGCCGGTAGCTTTTCCCAAACTTTCTTGTTGATCAGGAACTGCAGCTCGGTGGAGGGCTCGTGCCAGCCGGTGTAGTAGTAATCGGCAATCTGCTGGAAGCCAAGGCGCAAATCCAGGGCTGGACCTACCCACTCAACCGCATCAATGGTGTTACGCTCAAGTGCGGTGTACAGCTCGCCCGGTGCGATGTTGGTAGGGTTAACGCCCACTTCGGCAAAGACTTCGCCCGCGAAGCCCGGGATGCGCATTTTCAGACCTTTCAGGTCATCCAGTGATTTGATTTCCTCGCGAAACCAGCCGCCCATTTGAACGCCAGTGTTACCGCCGGGGAAGGAGAGCATGTTGTGAGGGCTGTACACTTCCTGCATAAGCTCCATGCCACCGCCATGATAAAACCAGGCATACTGTTCCATGGCATTCATGCCAAAGGGCATGCTGGTGAAGAACAGAGTTTCGGGAACCTTGCCTTTCCAGTAATAAGAGGCGGAGTGACCCATGTCGTACTGGCCAGCCTTCACCATATCAAATACGCCCAGAGGCGCTTTATGTTTGTTGGCAGAATCTATGCGAATCTTCAGGCGGCCGTTAGACATGGCCTCAACGGACTTGGCGAAGTTTTTGGTGGTGTCACCAAAAATCGGGAAGTTAGGGCCCCAGGTTTCTGCCATTTTCAGGGTGAAAGTGTCTTGTGCAAATGCTTGTGCTGAGGTGAGCGTAGCAGCTACGGCGAGTACGGCTGCCGATAGAACAGAACGAATTTTCATTGCTCTTGTGTCCTTTTGTCATTGTTATGGATCGAGCCGGACCTTCTTTGGAGAGGTCTTTCAACTAGTTTACATTATCAAGTAACTCACCACAGTAAAATGAAAAACAAACCCGGTACGACATAGGTCGTAGGGCGGCTTCAAAGGTCGGCCATTCGCCCGATCTGGCTGGAAAGCTGCATGGCTTCGTGTTGCTCAAGGGCGAGTAAGTCCTCAAGTAGTGTTTTTGCGCCTTCGATTTCCGCCTTGCCAATGAGTGTTTTGTACAGTTCCATAACCTCATCGTGGAAGGCAAAGACTTCTCTGGCTATGTCATCAAAGCTCATGGTGGTGAGCCGAGGGTCGCAGGCCGCTCCAGGGGTAAACGGTGTGTGCTTCTGATAATCATAAAGGCGCGTTTGCATCACGTTGGGGTCGGCCTGCTTTTCGAATTCTACAACCGCATTTGCCAACCGGGTTTCATGGCTGGCAACGTAATCCATCAGCGCACTTGCGCGCTCATTGCTGTGCTTTTCCGCTGCATCGTGCAGGCACTTTGCCAAGTGGGAGTGCAGTTGGCGAGTCCAGTCAATCAGGTCTTCAAAGGTTTTTATTTCCATGGTCGAACTCCGTTAATCGGGTGGTTGTTCAAGCCAGTGATCACAGATTAGCCTATTCGGCTACTTTTGCTGCGGTGCCGATTGTCTGCGCTGTGCTATTGCGGTTGCGCCAGCTTCTGAACCGACGCTGCGCGGGTTTCTCAACGGTGTAATGAATCAGTGAGGCGAGCGCGATTGCTGTGCAGAGCGCAAGAGCTACGCCCAACCATCCCGGCAGGCCTGCGCTGTAGCTCCAGCTAATCACCCCATATCCAATGTTCTGGTGCACCAGATACAGGCTGTACGAGAGACCGCCCAGCCACAGTAAAGGCCGGTTGGCCAGCCAGTTCAGCTGCCCGGCAACGGCCAGAGCAAACACCGCGAAGCAGCCCACAACAAACAGACTGTAAGGCATTTTGTAGGCAAGTAGCCCGTGGCAAACCGCCAGTGCCAGCAATACGGCATCTCCCACCACCGGGCGGCCGTAGCGGTATAGGCGGTAAATCAGCATGCCACCGATAAACAGTGGGGCGTATTTCACAAACATCAGGTCTTTGACCAGGAACTCCACACTCTCGGGTATCTGTTTCCACCAGATCACGCCCACGTAGCTCACCAGCATCCACACCCAGAAGGCCAGGCGCAGCCGTGACCAGTCTCGCAAGGTATAAAACAACAACGCCATCCAGCTGTAGAACGTCACCTCTATTACAAGGCTCCAGTAAGCGCCGTCCACATGCTCAGCGCCAAAATATTCATGAAGTAAGGTTGCGTTGAGCAAGGCCGTTTCAAAACTGACCGCGCGGCTTTCGGGGCCCAGAAAATGCACAGATGTGAACGTAAGAATAATGCCGGCCCACAGTGCTGGCAGCAGCCGCACCGCCCTAGCCAAACCAAACCAGGCGGCATTACGGGTGCGCTCAAGGGTCATGAAGATAACGAAACCGCTGAGAATGAAAAACAGATGCACGCCGTAACGGCCAAAGAGCAGTGTGTCTGTCAGCAGCTGTGGCAACTCGAAGGAATGGCCAAAGAGTTTGTCGTAATAGGGCAGGTAATGAAAAAGCACCACCCCCAGAGCTGCGAGGCCGCGCAATGCATCAAGACTGCCCAGCCTTGCCTGAGATGGGTTCATAGCCGGTTCCGTCGGGATTTCGCTTTATAGTAGCTTGCTTTTGCGCCCGACAATACGGATGAGATATACCATTCGCTTGCGGTAGGTATACCATGTGTTAACACACCGAGCTGATAGGGAGAGCGCCATGGGTACAACACTTGGCATTATCGAAGGCTTTTACGGGCCAGTATGGAACTGGCAGGAGCGACAGCAGCTGGTTCGCGCGCTGGCGCCCCATGGATACGGCTTTTATCTGTATGCACCCAAGGCCGACGCTTTTCTGCGCCGCCGCTGGCAAGAGCCTCACCCGCCGGAAATGGTGTCAGAGTTGGCGGAGTTTGGTCGGTTTTGTCGCAAACAAGGCCTGCGGTTTGGTGTTGGCCTGAGCCCCTTTGAAGTCTTCAATAAATTTGATGATGCCGCCCGTAGTGCGCTGGCCACAAAACTCGAACAGCTTGATCGTATCGGGATTGATGAGCTGGCCATACTGTTTGATGACATGCGCGCCGACACCCCGGGGCTTGCTGAAACCCAGGTAGAGATCATGCATTGGATTCGGGAGCGCACTCAGGCTCGGGTTCTCTCAATATGCCCCAGTTACTATTCGGATGATCCGGTGCTGGACCGTGTGTTCGGTGAACGCCCACCGGGTTATCTGGAAACCCTTGGCCGCCTGCTGGATCATGACATCCAGGTTTTCTGGACCGGAGAGGAGGTCTGTTCCCGAGAGATTTCTCCGGGGCACCTCAAACGGGTGAATGAGCAGCTTGGGCGCAAACCTGTGCTCTGGGACAACTACCCGGTGAACGATGGCGACCGCATGTCGCAGCACCTCCACCTGCGAGGGTTTACAGGCCGGCCGGCGGCTAACGGGGCTTATATTTCTGGCCATGGCATCAACCCGGCGCTTCAGCCTACGTTAACCAGGATACCTGCCATAACTCTGGCGGAATCCTATCGCCAGGGTTCTGAATACCAGTACGGACATGCGTTTTTCAATGCTGCCAAGGAAGTGCTGGGAAGGGAGTTGGCAGAGCAGCTTCACAGTGATTTGCTGGTACTTCAGGACGCAGGGCTTGGGCGAATCAGCGAGGAAAAGCGGCAAAGCTTAATGCGCACATACGATGCCTATGATCACCCGGCAGCCACTGAAATTCTGCGGTGGCTAGTGGGTGAGTACAAGGTGACGGATGAGATGGTTCAGACACAGTGAGGTGCGTTTCACGAGCCCGATACTAACCCCCACGCAGACTCTTTGTTTTGCTGGCCACTTCCACATTAACTAAGGTTCAGGTGGTACCATTGCGCCCTGCTTTTTCAAAAAACGCAAAGGAGTGCTCTGAGTTAATCAGTGCTTGCGGTCGTTATGAAGTACCTTGTTGTGCTGTTGTTACTGGTCACCATGCCATTGGCCAGAGCAGAAGTCTCACCGGATGACGTAAAAAAGCTCGTAGAAGCCAGTCGACTTGACCTGCAAGTATTATCTTTCCGCCTGAGCGTTTCTGAGGCCAACAACCGGACTGCCCGGGGAGTGCCCACCGAAAAGCTTGCACGGATTCTCCGCGACTTCGCCGGTAAGCTCGATATCCAGGCGATTTATAGCTATTCGGTGCAGGAGTTCACCAAATCCCTGGAACAAAAGCATCTGGCGGGCCTAATGGAATGCTTCACCAGTGATTCCATGAAAAAATACCAATTCGCTCAATACCAGCGACTGACCAGGCAGGGCGCACAGGCCTTTCGCGATAAACTGGTGCCCCTCGACCTGGGCATTACCGAGCCAGACCCTGATCGAATGGAAAAAATGAAACCTCTGCAGAGCCAATATCGCAACCCGGAAATCTGGCTGAAGGCCACGAAGCAGATGTTCTGGCTGATGAATCTGGATATGAAGGAAAAGTACCCGATGTTAGGGCGAACCCGGGAAATGATGGACTCATACTATAATGAGGCCGAGTTCGAAGAGATGTCCCGTGAAACGACAAAATATAGCCAATTAGTCAGTTACGTTATGCTGGAACAACTGAGTGATGCAGAACTGGCTGAACTCAAGGAGTGCCATTCAACACCGGAAATGAGGATGTTCGATGAGAGCACAATCCGGGGGCTCTATAAATACCTTGTAGACGCAGAGGCATCTTGGGTTACTTTGGCCGCGAGGGGTGAGCGTTAGCGCTGAGCTTGGCGGCGCCACGTCAGTGGCGTCCGGTGGAGGCCGCAGGCCGGAACGAACTTGATTGACTGGTTAAATGTCGTCACGCCATTCTCGGTGTTTGCGCACACCCTCGTACTCAAGCCATGGAGCGCCATGTGAAACCCAAATATGAGCCTCTGGCCTCAATTCAGGGTCAATGTCCAAAGTAGCTACCCGAACGATTACATGTGGCTGCGCCGGCCTCTCTGCCACCAACTGAGACCCACAGCATTTGCAAAAATGACGCAATTTCCCTGGCGAGGACTCGAACGTTGAAATGGAACTTGTACCCTTCAGCCAGCGGAAATTCTCGCGCTTTACGCCAGCCGTAGAGGCAAATGGAGCAGCGTGGGCTTTACGACAAGTTTGGCAGTGGCAATGCACAATGGGCATATCCACAGAGTCTATTTCGTAACTTATCTCACCGCACAAACAGCTTCCCTTCAGCCCCATGAGGGGATCTCCTTCTGTACATTTATTAACGCCAGAGCGCACCGGCGCACTTTAGTGCGTCCGGGTGCCGCGAATTGTTATTCATTCCCGGCAGACTCGACGCTATGATGCCAGAGAACTTTGCCAGATTTAGACACAGCTACACTCTCAATCATGCCTCCATCTTGGAAGCTAAAAACCATGTCTTCGAATCCTTGGAGGCTCGGATTGTCTGTTGGGATCTTATTGGCGCCCAAGAACATCAATTCAGAAGCCTCGCATTCCTCATCCAATCTGGATAATGCCTCTAGAAAGAGGTACTCATCGGGTAGCATCACTGGTTTTTTAATAGAGAGCCATTCAAGCAATCGTTTGAACTCATTGAAGATCCTGTCCCATTCTTCCAGTGTTTCTCTGACTTTCTTATGAGCTGCGGGAATGGCAAAAAATAGGCCGGTTGCACCAGACAGAATCGTCACGGAGACAACGAGCCAGTCTGCTCCTTTGCCGATGTTCTTGGTGCCTACCTCAGCAGGAACATAGCCCCCCGGATAGCTTTCAAATTTCTGAAGAAGGCTCTCAACTTCCTCCTTCTCTCGCTCAACTTTGTGCTGCGATGGGTCACCAAAAGGATTAATTATAATTTCCATTAGTCGACCGTTACTCCTTTTGCATAACGCCTGCCATCACCGGTGACAAAGCCGGCGCGAAGCAGAGGTTTTGGCATCCGGTGCATGGCTTGGTTATGCAGCATGTAGCGGCTTGATCCGGTCCACTTCTACCTTGACAGACTGAGCCGCCACCCAAAGGTCAACAGACCGCTGCGCGTTCAACCAGAATTCTGGAGAGTTTCCAAACAAACGGGCAAGCCTGAGCGCCATTTCAGGACTGACAGCGCGGCGCTCACGTAGTAATTCATTAACAGACTGGCGAGAAACACCCAGAAGTTCAGCCAACCTCGCAACAGTCAAACCATAGTCCGGCAAGAAATCCTCTCTCAGCATTTCACCAGGATGAGTCGGCTTGCGCTGCATGCCGGTAGTATTAAGAATAGCCATAGTCATCACCTCACTCAGTGGTAGTCACACACTTCGACTTCATACGCATCGCCATCCTCAAAACGAAAACAGATACGCCACTGATCATTTATTGAAATCGAGTGCTGTCCCTGCCTGTTTCCCGAAAGTGGATGAAGGCGATTGCCGGGCGGCACTTTTAAGTCCTCCAACTGTTCTGCCAGATTCACATATTCAAGTTTTCTGGCAGCTCTTGATGTGACATCCGCGGGAAACTTCTTTGACTTGCCCTTGGAGTACAGTTCTTGAGTTCGTTTGTCGGCGAAGGATTTAATCATGACCTAAAATGTATCGCGTCACGTGACGGCTGTCAACAGCGCCTGGGGATGACTGCATAACGCTTGCAGCATGCGCGCCCACGAAATGGAGCCGAAGGCGCAATGTAGTGGGCGTCGCCGTGCCTGCACTGGTTAACTGTTTGGTTACAGGCTATTGCTGCGCCTGCCCGATGAATCAACACAACTCTCGACGATTTTATTCTGATCTGTAACGACTCTCACGATACTACCCGACGGCCAACGACCTTTTTGGAAGAAAAAAATGATTTCGGCTGATTTAAGTGCAGATTCATCGATTTTCTCCGATCCCAGCACGTCTCTAAAAAACTCTCTCAATGCGTCGGTCGAACGCTCAAGCTCTCGAGTGATGTTTACTAACCCCGGTTCAAAGCCTGGACGAAGAAGATCGATTAATATTTCTCTATAGCCAAGCTCCTTACAGATAGCACCAAGATGAGGGTGCACGTAGCAGAGCCCACTAACACTGTGGTGTGCTGTACTATGAACGACGCTTCTCAACCTTTTGGTGCTCGGCATGCTTCTCCAGACAGTTAACAGTGGTTAGGTGGAAGTAACTTTCACGGCACAAACGTGACTTCCACAATTCATTCAGCCCCTTTCTGGCCGCTGCAAAAATAACATCTAATAACAATACCTTATGCGTGCTCAGGCTTTCAGGCTATGTAATCGCGTGACCTCTTCATTATTGCAATAACACCGAACCATGCGATCTTCCAGCTGGTCCGTGTGTAAGCTACCGCAAATAATACTCAACGGTAGAAACCACCCGCACGGTCTTTACCGGGTGCTGTTGCTCAGACACCCCTGGCGCTTGATCCCTGGCCAGTATCTGGAATACGCCCTGATTGGCCCTGCGAAGATCGCCCAGCTCGGTCTTTGCATCCTCGGCAAACTGGCTGGCGGCTTCGCGTGCGGAGGCCGTGGCTTCGGCAATCATGGCGGGTTTGATGTCGTTCAGGCCGTTGAACAGATAGGTTGGGCCACTTGGGCCGTAGTCTGAAGACAACACCACGCCGGAATCCACCAGCTCGCTTACGCCCTGTGCGGCCTGGCGAATCTTTTGAATGTCGTCGCTGCGCACCATCAGGGTTTGGCTGACGATGAATTTCTGTTCGTTATTGTTGTCCTGGTATGGGTTGGCGCGGGTGTCGGTTACATCAAGGCGCTGCAGCTCCACTGAGTTGTCACCGATGGCCTGCAGTTTCAGAAATGCCATGATGGCGTTGCGGCTGTTACGGGCTTTGTCCTGGGCCTCACTTAGGCTGGCGCCAGTCGCTACGAACCGAATTGGCCATAAGGCCAGATCGGCGTTCACTTCCCGTTCCGCCACGCCTTTCACGGTTACATAGCGATCACCGGTGCGCAGGTCTGTGAGGCCATCGCTGATGAGTGAGGCTGAAATAATGGCGCTAACACCCAAAATCAGGGCAACTAGAACTTTCATGGGGAATCTTCCTGACACGTTTCGTTGTTGGGGCGCTGGAACCTTGCGGACATCGCTTTGCGTTCGCGATCTTCATCAAGAAACTCCTGCGGCAAAGGCTGGATGAAGTAGAGGAAGTCGCCTTTATTCCTGAATTTTTCCACTGGCGCCTTTTCTGCATCCGCTGGCCATACTACCGGTGAAATCACTGCAACTGAAGCATCCGGTGCCCGCTGGCGGAGAAGTGCAACGGTTCCCAGATGCTCTTCGCTATGGAAGGTGCCGGTCGTGTGAATAATCTGTGCGTTGGGGTGCTCCTTGTGGGCACTTAATATGCGGCTGGCCATGGTGTTGTCGCGCAGTAACTGGGCCTTATAGGTGTTGAGCATACGCTCGCTCATGGCCTCGCCTGCAGCGCTGTGGCTGTTAGCAATAGCGGCGCTGAATTTGTCCAGGTAGGCAGGGGTGTCCATAAATGCATTGCCGGGCAACTGTGCGCGTTCGTTGGCTGGCAGCTTGTTCAGGTAGTCCGGCCCTTTGCGGCCGACGCAGCGCACGATGGCTGCAGGCGCGTTGGCAGCCACTATGGGCAGGCCATGCTGCCGTGCAAACTCCACCAGCGGCCGATAGGAGGCTCGGTAATTATCCCAGGCACCGCTGTCTTCAATGAATTCAGTTTCGCCGGTTTTACCATCGAGGTAGGCATCAACCGCGGTCTGGTTGTCCAGATTAAACTGTTCCATGGAGAGCACTTGTAGAGGTTGTTGGCGATAGAGGGCAGCCTGAATCCGCGATTGCAGAAAATGGGCTGCCTGATGGCCATGGTATTCGCCAATGATAATTACATCGGTATGGGCAAGCTTTTGAGCGAGGGCTTCAACGCTCAGCTGCATGCCGCTATTGGCATCTACCAAGCGAGTCTCGTAAAGAGTCTCTGGCCTCGTCTCTGTGCTGCTTTTGCTGGAATGGAATGTGGCTGCACACCCAGCCAGGGTGCCCGTTAGTAGTGCCAGTGCGGTGATGAACAAACTTTTCATGAAAAAATTATATATGATGTAAGGCCTCGCTACTTGTATGTATTTCCAGACTCGAGGCCAGTATGCCCCATCGCGCCCATCTTTTTTCTCTCCGGCTTGCCCATGCTTTCCGGGAGGCCTGCATTGACCAGCCTTACAACAGTCGCAGGTTCCTGCGTGATCTCATGGCTGGCGTTACCGTGGGGATTATTGCCATACCCCTGGCCATGGCCTTGGCGATCGCCAGTGGCGTTGCGCCTCAGTACGGTCTTTATACGGCGTTCATTGCCGGTTTTATCATTGCCCTGACGGGTGGTAGCCGCTTCAGTGTCTCGGGCCCGACGGCGGCGTTTGTGGTTATTCTTTACCCCATTGCCCAAACCTATGGTCTTGGGGGACTTTTGCTCGCCACGCTGATGTCGGGTGTGCTGTTGGTGATCATGGCACTCATGCGGCTGGGTCGCTTCATAGAATACATTCCTGAATCCGTCACTCTTGGATTTACCAGCGGCATTGCCGTGGTGATTGCAACTCTGCAGGTGAGTGATTTTTTGGGCTTGCCTGTTGAGAGTATGCCGGAACATTATTGGGACAAGCTGGCGGTGCTGGCGCAGAGCTTTCCTGCTCTGGATAGCATGAGCGCTTTGGTGGCCTTGGTTACGCTTGCGATCATGCTGATCTGGCCACGGCTCAGAACCCCGGTTCCGCCGCACCTGCCAGCTGTGATTGTGGGTAGTCTCCTTGCCATATGGTTAAACGCCAATGGTGCCTCAGTGGATACGATTGGGTCGCGCTTCAGCTATTTATTGCCTGGTGGCGGCACGGGCGCGGGCATCCCGCCGTTTTTGCCGGAATTCGCCTGGCCCTGGCAGCAGGCAGATGCCAGTGGTAACGCCCTCGGCTTTTCCTGGGGCATGGTGAGGGAGCTCTTACCGGCTGCTTTCGCCATAGCCATGCTTGGCGCGATCGAATCCCTGCTCTGTGCTGTGGTGCTCGATGGCATGACCGGTAAGCGCCACAGCGCCAACAGCGAACTGATGGGGCAGGGGTTGGGTAATATTATTGTGCCGTTTTTCGGGGGTATAACTGCAACAGCTGCCATTGCACGCTCTGCCGCCAATTACCGTGCTGGTGCTGAATCACCGGTCGCCGCCATGATCCATGCCATTGTGGTACTACTGGCCCTGGTGTCGCTGGCGGGTATTTTGGCTTACCTACCTATGCCCGCCATGGCAGCTTTGTTGATTATGGTGGCCTGGAATATGAGCGAAGCACCCAAGGCGGTGCGCCTGCTGAAAACCGCGCCGCGCAGCGATGTGTGGGTATTCCTCACCTGTTTTACCCTCACTGTGGCACTGGACATGGTTATTGCCATTACCACCGGCGTTCTGCTGGCGGCGGTGCTATTCATGCGTGAAATGGCAGAAATGACCAAGGTTACAGACATCACTACCGGTAAGCGGGTCTGTGATGAAAACCTGCCGGCAGGCTGGCGGGTGTTTAAAATCAATGGTCCGCTGTTTTTCGCAGCGGCGGACCGTATTTTTGGAGAGCTTGCTGAGCTGTCCCGCAATGTTGAGGGCATTATTCTGTACATGGATGGCGTTACGGTTCTGGATGCGGGTGGCCTGTCGGCCCTCAACAAACTGGTTGGCACCTGCAGGAGTGACGGCACCCGTATTGTGATTGCTGATTTGCAGTCCCAGCCCCAGCGCGCGCTCGCACGCAGCGGCCTTGGGCCGGTGGAGGGCGTTTTGCAGTTTACGCCCACTCTGCGGGAAGCCCTTGAGCTGCCTTTGCTACCCATGGCTAAGCAGAACCCAACGCTCACCGGAGCCCAAACATGAAAAAAACCGCCATATTGCCGTTTCGCGTAGTTGATCGAGTAAAATTTATTGTTGAGCGGCAGTTGGTGAAGGGTGCAGGCTTCCAGCTGTTGGTGGTGGGTATTTTTATCGGTTTGATCTCGTTGATTGGTGGGCTTCTGGTGGTCCCTCAAGGCGGTGACTTCGATGATCCGGGATCGGCCGTCTGGTGGGCGTTCCTGCGCCTGACGGACCCGGGATATCTGGGTGATGATGTGGGCACCTGGCAGCGTTTTGTTTCAACACTTCTAACCATCAGCGGATACGTGGTGTTCATGGGCACCTTGGTGGCTATTTTGACCCGCTGGCTGATTGCCAAAATGGCAGAGCTTGAGCGCGGTCTTACGCCAGTTACCCTGAAGGCGCACGTGGTTGTGCTGGGCTGGACCAGCCAAACCTTGCCTTTGCTCTCAGAGCTGCTGGGCTCATCCGGGCGTATGCGCCGGTTTCTCGAGAAGCATGACACCCAAAAATTGAATCTGGTGGTGCTATCGGAAGAAGCCTCTGCGGAACAGGTCCATGAACTGCGCAATGAACCCGGCATCGGGCGCCGTGCCCGGCAGGTTATCCTGCGCTCCGGTTCTGCCATTCAACCGGATGCCTTGCACCGGGTCGCCTGCCTTGATGCAGCGGCAGTGATAGTGCCCAGCGCGGTTTACGAAGCGGGAAGCTTGATCACCTCGGATGTGGAAACCGTTAAGGCCCTGCTGTCGATTGCCGCTCAGGCAAGGCAGTACCAGGCGCCCCTGCCTTTTGTAGTCGCAGAGATTCAGGATGTCCGCAAGCTTCCCGTGGTTGAGCGCGCCTATCCCGGCCCCATCGAAGTGGTCGCAGGTAATGCGACGATCAGCCGCCTGATGGTGCAAAACGTAATGCATCCGGGGTTGTCTGAAATATACAACGAGTTGCTCACGGCGGGCGAAGGTAACGAAATCTACGTTCGGGGTGGCGAAACAGTGGCGGGCCTGTCCCTCGGAGAGCTGGCAGCTGAGCGCCCGAATGTGATCATTCTTGGATTGCTTCGAAGCAGTGAGCAGGGTTGGGATATCCGTTTGGCAGCGCCGTCTGATACCCGAATAGAGGCTGAGGATAGGGTTGTCATGATGGCCCGGGATTATTCTGAAACGGATGCGAATCCGAAAGCCCAGGCATTACCCCGGATAAATCGTGGGGAAGCGAAACGCTCTGTGCGCGGCGAAGGTTTGGAGGGGCATCGTGTTCTGTTGCTTGGCTGGAATCGCAGGGTGCCCAGTCTGATGGCTGAGTTTGCCAGTTATGGCCCCGGGCAACCCGTGCTGGATATTGTTTCCGCTGTGCCAGTGTCTGAGCGGGAGCAGGCGCTCAGCCGTTATGCCAAAGGCAAACTTCTGGATGCGTACAGTCATATCGAAGCGGACTACATGGTTGAGGATGAATTGCGCCTGATCAACCCCGCCAGCTACGACACGATTATACTGCTTAGTAGTGATCGGTTGGCTTCTGGAGAAGAGGCAGATGCACGGACCATGGTTGGCTATCTTCAGCTAGAAGACATACTGGCAGAGTCGCCCGGGCGCCCTCAGTTGATTATGGAACTGAGTGATCCGGACAACCGCCAACTGCTTTATGGCCATCAGAGTGAAGTGCTCATCAGCCCGATGATACTCAGCCATATACTGGCGCAGGTAGCACTGCGTCGGGAACTCAGAGCGGTACTGGACGAGCTGTTTACGGTAGGTGGCGGTGAGATCCGGTTCAGCAATCCAGACGATTACCCGCTGCCAGCGAGTGCCGACTTCCACGTGCTGGAAAAGGTGCTGGCTGCTGAGGGTGAAGTGGCCCTTGGCGTATTCCGCGCCACTGCAGATGCTCGTGGCAGGCATCTACTGCTGAATCCTCCACGCAGGCAGTATCTTGAGTTGCAGCCTGGGGATCGGCTGGTTGTGCTGTGCCAGTCCTGACCGCTTGTTTGGAAAAATGATCGCATCAGTCATTCATGGGGTGAATGCTGAAAATAGATCATATAAATTTCAATTATAAGATCTGAGGCATTAAAGTACTGCCAACACTGATATCCAGCCTGGTGATCTGCCCGGGCTAAAGTCATCAACCCCATTCATCAACACACCAAGGATCGAGACCATGCCATACGCAAAAGACGTCGATACTATCGCTTCAGTACTGAAGCAAAACCCGACCTGGCACGCGATTAACCCTAAGCACGCTGCTCGCATGCGTGCCCAGAACAAATTCAAGACTGGTCTGGACATCGCCAAGTACACTGCGAAGGTCATGCGTGAAGATATGGCTGCTTATGACGCCGACTCTTCCAAGTACACCCAGTCTCTGGGTTGCTGGCACGGTTTTATCGGCCAGCAGAAGCTGATCGCTATCAAGAAGCACTTCGGTACCACCAAGCGTCGTTACCTGTACCTGTCTGGTTGGATGGTTGCTGCTCTGCGTTCTGAGTTCGGGCCTCTGCCTGACCAGTCCATGCATGAGAAAACGGCTGTTTCCAGCCTGATCGAAGAGCTGTACACCTTCCTGCGTCAGGCTGATGCATGGGAACTGAACCACCTGTTCCGTGATCTGGAAGCTGCTGAAAATGCAGGCGACACTGCCAAGGCAGAAGAGCTGATCAAGCAGATCGACAATCACGAAACTCACGTTGTGCCGATCATTGCCGACATCGATGCCGGTTTCGGTAACGACGAAGCGACTTACCTGCTGGCCAAGCAGATGATCGAAGCGGGTGCTTGCGCAATCCAGATCGAAAACCAGGTATCTGACGAGAAGCAGTGTGGCCACCAGGACGGTAAAGTAACCGTTCCTCACGCCGACTTCCTGTCCAAGATCAACGCTGTACGTCTGGCGTTCCTTGAGCTGGGTGTTGACGACGGTGTTATCGTTGCACGTACTGACTCACTGGGTGCTGGCCTGACCAAGCAGATCGCTGTAACCAACGAGCCAGGCGACCTGGGTGACCAGTACAACAGCTTCATCGATGGCGACATTATCGAGAAGGCTGAAGACATCAACAACGGCGACGTTGTGATCAAGCAGAACGGCAAGCTGGTTAAGCCCAAGCGTCTGGCATCTGGCCTGTTCCAGTTCAAGGAAGGCTCTGGTGAAGACCGCGTTGTTATGGACTGTATCGCCAGCCTGCAGAACGGCGCCGACATGCTGTGGATCGAGACTGAGAAGCCTCACGTTGGTCAGATCGCTGCCATGGTAAACCGCATCAAGGAAGTTGTTCCCGATGCCAAGCTGGTTTACAACAACAGCCCGTCCTTCAACTGGACTCTGAACTTCCGTCAGCAGGTATTCGACGCAATGAAGGAAGAAGGCAAGGATGTATCTGCCTACGACCGCGCCAAGCTGATGAGCGTAGAGTACGACAACACTGAACTGGGCAAGCAGGCTGACGAGTGGACTGCTAACTTCCAGCGCGACGCAGCCCGTGAAGCTGGTGTATTCCACCACCTGATCACTCTGCCGACTTACCACACTGCGGCCCTGTCTACCGACAACCTGGCCAAAGGCTACTTCGGTGCTGAAGGCATGCTGGCTTACGTTAAAGGCGTACAGCGTGAAGAAATCCGTCAGGGCATCGCGACTGTTAAGCACCAGGATATGGCTGGTTCTAACATTGGTGATGACCACAAGGAATTCTTCGCAGGTGATGCTGCGCTGAAAGCCGGTGGTTCTGACAACACGATGAACCAGTTCGGTTAATCGAACGGTTTACGGCTTGAGATAGCCCGCTCCCGGACTTGTTCCGGGGGCATGAAAACCCCGCAACTGGAGACAGTTTGCGGGGTTTTTGTTTTTGGGCTTTGCTATATTCTGGTACCAGCCCAGTAATAGGAGAGCGCCCTTGAGTATCGAGCAAGGCATTGTGTTTGCGGTGCTCGGAATCACCCTTGCCATGTTTGTTTGGAACCGCATCCGTTTTGATGTGGTGGCTATGCTTGCCTTGCTGGCGGTTGCCATATCCGGGCTGGTCCCAACTGAAGAGTTGTTTGCGGGGTTTGGTCATCCGGCGGTGATCACTGTGGCTGCTGTTCTCGTGATCAGCCAGGGGCTCGTGAATGGCGGTGTGGTGGATAATATCGCTCGGCTTCTGGGAAAGATCGGCCATCGGCCTACACTTCAGGTGTTCACGTTGACCAGTGTAGTCGCGCTATGCTCCGGCTTTATTAACAACGTGGGCGCGTTGGCGTTACTGATGCCGGTGGCTATCTGGATGTCCCGGGAGGCAGGGCGCTCGCCCTCACTGCTGCTAATGCCCCTGGCCTTCGGGTCCTTGCTGGGCGGCACCATGACCCTAATCGGCACGCCGCCCAACATCATCATTGCCTCCTACCGTGAAGGCGGTACCTTCGGATTGTTTGACTTTGCTCCGGTTGGCGTGGCGATTACGTTGGCGGGGATCGCCTTTATTACTCTGGTAGGTTGGCGTCTCACACCTCGTCGGGAAGAAAACTCTGCGAATGCCAAACTGTTCAGCGTTGGCGAATATCTGACTGAGCTTCGTCTGCCGAAAGACTCAAACCACGCGGGTTCGACGTTGCACAGTCTGCTGGAAACCGCAGGAGACGAAGTGGATATTGTTGTTCTCGCCCTGATTCGTGATGAGAACTTACACGCGGTTCCGTCCACCTATAAAATTCTGCGTGAGGGGGATGTGCTGTTGGTTGAAGCCGACACCTCCAGCTTGCAGGTGTTTCTGGACAAAACGAAGCTTGAGCTGGCGAATCAGGCTGTCGAAGATGAAGAAATAAACGACGATAAAAACAGCGAAGAACAAAGCGTTAGCGATGTGAGCGATAGCGCTGGCAAGAGCAACGGGAAGGACGACAAAAATGCGGCAGCACGGATAGAGAAAGGCGAGCTGTATCTGGTGGAAGCCGTTATTGCTCCGGAGTCGTCGTTGGTAGGGCAGACCGCCAACCGGCTGAGATTGCGGGAGCGCAATCAGCTCAACATCGTTGCCGTAGCACGATTGGGCCAACGGCTTAAGCGTCGCATTGGCGATATAAGGTTCAATGCGGGTGATATATTGCTGGTGCAGGGCTTTGAGGATTCTCTGAGCGGCACGTTGGCAGAACTCGGGTGCCTGCCACTGGCGGAGCGAGGGTTAAAACTGGGTTCTCCTCGCAACACGGTGATGGCTTCTGGCATCTTTCTCGTCAGTATTGCGGTTATTGTCTCAGGCCTTCTCTCTGCTCCCGTTGCACTGGTGGCAGCCGCCGTGGCAATGGTGCTGGTGAAGCTGATGTCTGCTTCTGAAGCTTACAAGGCGATTGACTGGTCGGTGATCGTTTTGCTGGCGGCCATGATACCTGTCGGCCAGGCGATGGAATCGACGGGTGGCGCAGCGCTGATAGCGTCACAAATGCTGGTATTAGGTGAACATCTCTCGATTGCTTCTGTCCTGGTAATGATACTGGTGGGCACTTCGCTGTTATCCAACGTAGTAAACAACGCGGCGGCTGCGATTGTGGTTGCACCGATTGCTTTGAGCCTTGCCAGTGAATTGCAGATGCCCTCTGATGCGGTGTTGATGGCGGTTGCTGTCGGTGCCTCCTGTGCCTTTATGACGCCGATAGGGCACCAGTCCAACGCGCTGGTTATGGAGCCGGGGGGCTACGAATTTGGTGATTACTGGCGCCTGGGCTTGCCCCTGACGATCATCGTAACCATCGTTGCCGTGCCAATGATTATGCTGGTCTGGACCTGACCCTACGAAAACGAATCAAGATGGAGGCAAAGCCGATGCACAAAGCTGAATTGCTGACAGAGCTTGAGAACACGCGAAAGCGAACGCGGGACCTCATTACATCGTTAGGTGAACACCAGCTTGACGTGCCTTACCATCCTGGTGTGAATCCACCGCTTTGGGAAATGGGCCACGCTGCTTTTTTCTATGAAGTGTTTGTGTTCAGTCTTTTGGACGGCGATGCCAGCTTTGATCCTTCCATGGACGATCTGTGGGATTCGTTCCATATTGATCATCAGGATCGCTGGCGCCGGGACATGTTTCCCGGCCTCGAAAAAACGTTAAATTACTTCGATCACGTCTACGAAAAAATGGCGCATCGTATTAAAAGCTCTCAACTGAGCGATCAGGAACTCTACCTCTTCCGCTACGCCATCTATCACCAGAATATGCACATAGAGTCGTTGGTTTGGTGCCGTCAGACAGTTGGGTACGGGCCACCACCCGGAACAAAGTTCGAGCGTCCTGCGCCAGGTAACAAACCAGACGACTCATTAGGGGGTGATGCCAGGATTCCTGCGGGTGACTGGTTGATCGGCATGCCGGGCGATTCCGAACAGTATGCCGCTGAGGATTTTGCTTTCGATGCTGAAAAACCCCGCCATGCGGTGACACTGAGCGAGTTTTCGATGTCCAGATACCTGGTCAGTAACCGTGAGTTCGCGGAGTTTGTTGATGATGGCGGCTATGAAGCGCCGGATCTATGGTCCTTCGGGGGGCAGAAATGGCTGCGAACCGAAGCTGATATTGCGCTGGCTCAAGGTAGGTCGGAACCCATGCTGCAAACACCAAAGCACCCCGTGTATTGGCGACGGCATGAAGGCCAGTGGCAGGAGCGCGTGTTCGATCAGTGGCAATCACTGAGCCTCGACGCACCCGTTACCCATGTGAGCTACTGGGAAGCCGAAGCCTATTGCCGTTGGGCAGGACGGCGTTTGCCTACCGAGCAGGAGTGGGAGGTGGCTGCGCTTGGCAACCGCAAAAATGAGCCATTCCGTAAATTCCCATGGGGTAACGGACTGCCGGATACCATGCGCGCCGATATGAATGCCAGTGCCATGGCCCAGAACCCGGTGACCGATTACCAGGAGGGAGCCAGTCCGTTTGGTTGTCGGCAGATGATCGGTACCGTATGGGAATGGACCAGCAGCCAGTTTCTGCCCTATGATGGCTTCCGCACCGACATGTACCCGTTCATGTCTACGCTCCAGTTCGGAGATCACAAGGTCAGCCGTGGAGGCAGTTGCGCCACCTCATCCTGCTTGATTCGAGGAACCTATCGTCAGGCGTATCTGCCACAGAGGAACGATGTGTATACAGGCTTTCGGACCTGTGCACTGGCCTGACGTTGCGCTCAGCCTGCCTTCTCTGGCGGCAGCTGGGCCGGGCCCGGGCATTTGTCCAGAAGGTGACTGGCCAGGGCAACACCCGTTTCGCTCATGGTGAGATAGGCTTCGTCGGCACCGGCTTCGCAAATGCTCTTGGCTTCATCTGCGAACATAGTGTGTGCAACAATATAGCCTGTGAAACCATATTTCCGTAACTTTTGTGCCGCGATGAGTTTCGCCTCTATGTCGCTCATTGCCAGAATGACAGCATCCAGCGTTGGCATATGGAGCGCTTCCCAAAAGGTTTTGTCTTCGGCGTCGGCATAAACTACGTTTCGCCCCTCCTTCTGGTGCCGCATGACTTTCGCAAGGTCAGAATCCAGCCCCATCAGCCTTGCCTCTTTAACTTTTAGCCAGTCATAGGAGGCTGTGCCTGTGCGGCCCATGCCCATTACCAGAACCCGGGTGTCACCCAGAGAAATTGGTAACTCATCGGGGTGTCGTTGCTTGCTCTCGAAGGGGACAAGTCGATTGCTCAAGCGATCATACAGTGGGTGCGCAAGCCGGTTCAGTGGAGCAGAGATAAGGAAAGAGAGGGCAACTGTAATGGCCAGAGGCACCAGCCACTCCGGCAGCGCAATACTGGCTACGATCAGCCCGAATTCACTGTAGTTGGTGAGTGCCAGTGCGGTCAGAAAACCACTGCGGGCGCGCAGGCGGAACAGCAACATCAGGAAGAAGAACAAAATGCCCTTTATGGGCAGCACCAAAGCGGCCACCACGGCAAAAATAATCGCATTGGTATCCGGCAGGCCGCCTATGCCGATTTGCAGAAAGAAGCCGACCAGGAATATTTCCTTCACGCTCCACAGAGACTTCGCCAACTCCTGGCTGCGGGGGTGATTTGCAAGAATGGCGCCGAATACCAGGGCGCCCAGTTCCGAGCTAAGCCCGACCGACTGAAAGCCCAAGCCACCGATAACCAGAGCCAGCAGTAATCCCAGAAGCACCAACAATTCATCGTGCCCACTGGCGTCCAGCAATTTGTATAACAACGGCCGCAGCAGCGGTAAGCCAAAGACGATCAATGCCCACTCTGAAGGTGTCTGGCCTGCTGCCAGGCTCATCACCAGCAGTGCGATCAAATCCTGCATGATCAGAATGCCGATGGCTACCCGGCCGTGAAAGGCTCTGAGCTCGCGCTTGTTTTCCAACACCTTGGCGGCCAGTACAGTCGATGAGAAAGACAGGGCAACAGCCAGCATAAATGCTACGTACCAGCTTATGTCCATCAGCAAATAAAGGCCCGGGGTAAACACGAAACAGGTGATGGCAAAGTGCAGAAGACTGCCGCCGATGACTTCGGGGCTGATAACCGACTTGAGTTTAAGCTTGAGGCCCACAGTGAACAGCATGAGCAATACGCCCAGGTGAGCGATATGTGCCAGTACCGCTGTGGGTTCTGCAGAAATACCAATAGAAGGGCTGGCGGCGAGACCACTGAGCACAAAGCCTGCCGCCAGATACCCAACCAGTGGTGGCAGACCGATGGATTTGATCAGGAGGCCAAGGCCGAATGCAAAAGAAATCCAGATAGCTTCAGGCATGGGAGGTTCTTTAAGGGGAAAATTAGCTTCCGTGTAAGCTACCTTGTTTTCCCTGACCGTTGAAGACAATAACGGTGGAACCTCCTGCCCAATTGACTTAGTCGACTTTTGATAGGAAGGGTTCGGCAAATTCAAGGAATAGGCGAGCAGATTCTTCTGGTGCCTCAATCATCGGTGCGTGGCCGATGCCGTCCAGTATCTCCAGCTGTGAACCGGGGATGGTCTTTTGAAAGATGGCACCGTTACGGTAGTCCAGTATGCGGTCTTCTTTGCCCCAGACGATAAGAACAGGATCTTCGATCCGTTTGATGGCGTCGCGAAAGTCCGTTGTAAAGCCAACCTCTTTAATGGCTTCAAAGATCACGTTGTTCACTTCCTGATTGGCGATGGCTTTTTCTTCCATAACCCCCAGAATCGGCCAGGGAACAAAGGGCCGTTCTTCCAGGGCAAAATCCATCAGGCGTTCGAAATCTCCGGGCTTGCTGGGGATGAGAGGGTTGTCACCTGCCAGCACCATGTCGACCATGTCGTTTTCAAAATCCAGGATGCCGGCTGGGTCGAACAGCACCGCGGTTTTAATTTGTTCTGGATGGGTAGCCGTGTAAAGGGCGGTAATGCCGCCGCCCATGGAGTTGCCCATCATATGCATCTCGCTGATCCCCAAGGCTTCAATAATGCCGGCAAGGTGGGCGACCTGCTCTTCAAAACGGTATCCAAGATCCAGTGGTTTGCTGCTTTCGCCGTGGCCTGGAAGGTCTATGGCGTAGACATTGAAATCATCTGTGAGCTCTCGGGCAATGCGTGTCCAGTTGTCTTTGTTGGCCCCAAAACCGTGTACCAGAACAATGGTGTCGCCGTTGTTTGCTTCGGTATTTCGCAGGTACGCGATTTCGAGATTACCCACGGTGATATTGTCTGCTTCGAGGCCGGCAGAGGAGCGTTCATAACCAATGGCGGTTTCATATATGCCTTGGCGGGAGCAGGCACTTAGCAACAGAACAGTAAATAGTAAAAAAACGGCAGTAAACGGGGGCGTTCTCAACATTTGGGGCGAATCCTGATTGTTTG
The DNA here is from genome assembly GCF_046537445.1 of Marinobacter sp. KMM 10035. Taxonomy (NCBI): domain Bacteria; kingdom Pseudomonadati; phylum Pseudomonadota; class Gammaproteobacteria; order Pseudomonadales; family Marinobacteraceae; genus Marinobacter; species Marinobacter sp. KMM 10035. The sequence continues at coordinate 1,050,781 of NZ_JBBVMG010000001.1, forward strand.
TGTTTCTTGCCCGCTGGGCGAGTGCGTTTACACTACCCTATAAAAAAGCCCGGGCATTGGCCGGGCTTTCATCTTCAGTGTGTCGTCACGATCCTTCACGCGCGATCGCACGGTAGGCAATGTCCTTGCGATAAAAAACACCGTCCCAGCGTATTCTTTCCGCGAGAGCATAAGCCCTCTGTTGAGCTTCAGTAACGCTATGGCCCAGCGCGGTTGCGCAGAGTACCCGGCCGCCATTGGTAACGACATCGTCACCATCCTGGCTCAAGCTGGTACCGGCATGGAATGCTTTCTCACCGTCGGTATCCGTTTCCGGCAGGCCGGAAATAACATCGCCTTTGTTGTAGCTGCCAGGGTAGCCCCCCGCTGCAAGCACAATGCCCACGGCTGCGCGCTCGTCCCAGTCAGAGCTGCACTCATCCAGTTTGCCATCAATCGCCGCCTGGCAGAGCGCAACAATGTCTGACTTCATGCGCAGCAGGATTGGCTGGGTTTCCGGATCGCCAAAACGGCAGTTGAATTCGATAACCTTCGGGGCACCGCTGGTGTCTATCATCAGGCCGGCGTACAGGAAGCCTTTGTAAGGAAGGCCTTCAGAGGCCATGCCGCGCACCGTTGGGTAGATAACCTCGTCCATAATGCGTTTGTGCACCTCAGCGGTGACCACGGGGGCCGGGGAGTAGGCTCCCATGCCGCCGGTGTTGGGGCCGGTGTCGCCGTCACCTACGCGCTTGTGGTCTTGTGAGGTGGCCATGGGCAGAACATTCTCGCCATCCACCATAACAATAAAACTGGCTTCCTCGCCTTCCAGGAATTCCTCAACTACCACACGGCTGCCAGCCTCACCAAAGGCATTGCCTGCGAGCATGTCGCGGATGGCGTTTTCAGCTTCTTCCAGAGTCATGGCCACAATAACGCCTTTGCCAGCGGCAAGGCCGTCAGCTTTTACGACAATGGGCGCACCCTGCTTGCGAACATAGGCCAAGGCTTCATCTACATCGGTGAAGTTTCCGTAGGCGGCGGAAGGGATGTTCTGGCGAGCCAGGAAATCCTTGGTGAAGGCTTTGGAGCCTTCCAGTTGTGCGGCGCTGGCGCTGGGGCCGAATACGCGCAGGCCACGCTCTTCAAACAAATCTACTATGCCGGCTACCAACGGTGCTTCCGGGCCAACTATGGTGAGGCCAACGTTGTTGTCGGAGGCAAATTTGGCCAAGCGCTCAATATCCAGAGCATCAATCTTGACGTTTTCAACGCCCGGCTCGCGAGCAGTGCCCGCATTGCCAGGCGCTACAAAAACAGTGCCCACACCCGGAGACTGAGCTGCTTTCCATGCCAGGGCGTGTTCACGACCGCCGCTGCCAATTACCAGAATATTCATATCTTATTGCCCCGTATGTTTAAAAAGAGCTGTCATAAAGAATTGTAATCAGTGCCGGAAATGGCGCATGCCGGTGAAGACCATGGCAATGCCGTGTTCGTTGGCGGCGTCGATGACTTCCTGGTCCCGCATGGAGCCGCCGGGCTGAATGACCGCAGTAATGCCTGCTTCAGCGGCGGCATCAATGCCATCCCGGAACGGGAAGAATGCATCAGAAGCCATAACCGAACCCTTTACTTCCAGGTTCTCATCGGCGGCTTTGATGCCGGCAATCCGGGCGCTGTATACGCGGCTCATCTGGCCTGCACCCACGCCGATCGTGCGGCCTGAGCGGGCATAAACAATGGCATTGGACTTCACGTACTTCGCTACTTCCCAGGCAAACAGCAGGTCGTTCAGTTCGTGTTCTGTTGGCTGGCGGGTGGTGACGACTTTTACATCGGCCATGGCCACCATACCCAGGTCACGATCCTGTACCAGAAGGCCGCCAGTTACGCGCTTGTAGTCCATGGATTGGGCGCGCTCACCATCCAGATCACCACAGGCCAGTAGCCGGACGTTCTTTTTGGTTGCAACCAGCTCTACCGCTTCCGGAGCGATGGTGGGGGCAATGATGACCTCAACAAACTGGCGATCAATAATTGCCTTGGCGGTTTCTGCATCCAGTTCCCGGTTAAAGGCAATAATGCCGCCGAATGCGGAGGTGGGGTCTGTTGCAAAGGCCAGATCATAGGCCTGGAGAATATCCGCACCGATCGCCACGCCGCAGGGATTGGCGTGTTTGACGATTACACAGGCCGGATCTGCGAACGGCTTGACGCATTCCAGGGCCGCGTCAGTATCCGCCACGTTGTTGTAGGAAAGCTCTTTACCCTGAAGCTGTTTTGCGGTGGCAACACTGGCTTCCTTCGGGTTGCGCTCGGCATAGAAGGCCGCGCGCTGGTGCGGGTTTTCGCCGTAGCGCATGTCCTGCACTTTCACGTACTGGGCATTAAACGTGCGGGGGAAATCGGCGTTGTCGTTATCAGCGGTGCGGCCACCGAGGTAATTGGCAATGGCGCCGTCGTAACCTGCGGTGTGTTCGAAGGCTTTAACCGCCAGATCAAAGCGTGTGGCATGGCTGAGTTGACCATCGTTGTTATCCAGCTCTTGCAGAACGCGGCTGTAATCCGATGCATTGACCACAATGGCGACATCGTTGTGGTTCTTGGCAGCGGCGCGAACCATGGTTGGGCCGCCGATGTCGATGTTCTCAATGGCGGTAGCAAGGTCGCAATCCGGATCGGCAACGGTGGATTCGAACGGGTAGAGGTTCACCACAACCATGTCAATCGGGTGTATGCCATGCTCACCCATGATGGCGTCGTCGGTGCCTCTGCGGCCTAAAATGCCACCGTGGATTTTCGGATGCAGGGTTTTTACCCGGCCGTCCATCATCTCCGGGAACCCGGTGTAGTCGGAGACTTCAGTAACGGGAACACTGTTGTCTTTCAGGAGGCGGAAAGTCCCTCCGGTGGAGAGCAGTTCGATGCCGCGGTCGGTGAGGGCACGGCCGAATTCGACGATGCCGGATTTATCACTAACGCTGATTAGTGCGCGACGGACGGGGGTATTAGCCTGGTTTGCCATGGGGTCACATTCTTCACTTGGGGTGAACGAACAAGGGCCTCGCGAAGGGTGTCCGGGAGGCCCTCTTTCAAGTCAGGGTGTCTCGATTATAGCAGTCCGTACTGCTTGAGCTTCTTGCGCAGGGTTCCGCGGTTCAGACCGAGCATGGTGGATGCCTTGGTCTGGTTGTTGCGGGTGTATTTCATTACCTGCTCCAGCAGCGGCGCTTCCACTTCCGAGAGTACCAGCTGGTAAACCTCTGTAACGGGGGCGCCATCTAGTTGGGCGAAGTAGTTCTTCAGAGCCACTTCAACGTTGTCGCGCAGGGTAACGGTGTTGCCGCTGCTATTCACCGTTTGCAATTGGTGAAGATCATCGTTGGCTGGGGTGTTCAAGGTGTTATTTACCAAAGTCTCAGCGGTCATGCTGCGAATTCCTCTCCGTTTCGTAAGCCTGAAAAATACTGTTGGATACTGTCTTTCTGCTCCAGCGCGGTGTCGAACGCGTTGAAGCGACTGCGGAACTGTTTGTCCGGGTCGTGGGACTGCAGGTACCAGCCCACGTGTTTTCTGGCAATACGCACGCCCATGAGTTCGCCGTAAAAGCTGTGCAGGGCAACCAGGTGTTCGCTTAAAATCTTTTCCACTTCATTTAGCGGGGGTGCTGGCAAGTGTTGTCCGGTTTCAAGGAAATGCAGTATTTCCCTGAAAATCCAGGGGCTACCTTGAGCCGCGCGCCCAATAAGCAGGCCATCGGCACCGGTATATGCCAAAACTTCACGAGCCTTTTCCGGTGACGTGATGTCACCATTGGCGAAAACCGGAATGCCAACACTGGCTTTAACTTCAGCGATGGTGTCGTATTCGGCGTCACCGTTGTACTTGTCGGCTCGGGTGCGGCCATGAACGGCCAGCGCCTGAATGCCGATATCTTCTGCCATGCGCGCTATTGCTGGTGCGTTACGGTAGCTTTGGTCCCACCCGGTACGCATTTTCAGGGTAACGGGTATGTCCACTGCACTGACCACCGCTTCCAGAATATCTCTAACCAGGCGCTCATCTTTCATCAACGCGGAGCCGGCGGCTTTGTTGCACACCTTTTTAGCCGGGCAGCCCATGTTGATGTCGATTATCTGGGCACCGGATTCGGCATTAAGCCGCGCCGCATTGGCCAGCATTTCCGGGTCGCCACCCGCGATCTGCACAGACCTAGGTTCGGGTTCCCCTGCATGATCCATGCGGGTTCTGGATTTGCGCGTATGCCATAGCTTGCTGTCTGCTATCACCATTTCCGATACCGCCAGACCCGCGCCCATCTTTCGGCAAAGCAGCCGGAATGGACGATCTGTTACACCGGCCATGGGCGCAACAATCAGCGGATTGGGCAGCGTGTACGGCCCGATTTTTGCCGTCGGCAACATGGTTTGAACCCGTATCACAGCAGAGAATGCAAAAGTCGGAGTGGTGCGGTTGTTTAATAAATAACCGATGCCAGTTCCGAAGGGCGCTAATGATACCGCTGGGGGCACTTTGATTGAAGGGGCAAGGGAGCGAAAAAACTGATTATTTTTCGCTCTTTTTGGTTGACTTTTGTTCTACGGGGTGACGAGTGGAGTACCTGCCGGGTGGTCTACGGCAGGTTCGCTCAGGGGGTGTAGGGGCGGAAAATTATGTTGTAATTGACCGCGTCCCGGCCCGGATCACGGATGCTGATAGCAATGCGCACGGGGGTTTCCACGGGCATTATGTCGAGTCCTTCTGCTTCGCCAGCAAGATAGTCCGAGGGGGCGAAAATACTCTGGGCAACGACATCTCCGTTCAGGTTGGAGAATGTCAGGGCAATGGCTGGGAAGGGTTGCTGAAATACTGCCCGGTTGATGATAACTGCGTCTACCACCAGCTGGTTTCGGTTGTCCGGATCGGTGCGAACGACCAACTTGCGGCTCTGAATAGCCTCAACGTCGATCAAAGGCTTCAGCTCACAACCTGCCAGCTCGCAGCCCTTTTCATAAAACGGCCGTAGTTCCGGTATTGCCGACAGCCGGTCAAACTGAAACCAGGTGACTTGCGCAACCAGTACGCCGATAAGGCCCAGCACAACCACAGTCCAAGTCAGGGTGCGTAGCCAGCTTCTATTGCTGCCACCCATGGATATCGGCTCGTATCTGAGGTCGCCAAAGGGGGCACCCGCTTCAAAGGGTTGTTTTTCAGGCTGGTGTTCGAGTTCGGGTTCGGGCTCAGGCTCAGCGTCTGCCTTATGCTCGTTGGCAAAGGATTCGAATGCCGGGTCAGCCTGCTCATCGACGAAAAAGCCCGGTGTTTCGTCCTGTTGCGATTCCGGAGGGCTTTCAGTTGGGGTTGCGCTGGCGTCTTCTGCCTCTGGAGTGCTCTCGGCGGTATCGGCCGGCGCGTCGTCTTCCCAAAGAATCGCTTCGGCCCAGCTTTCATCAACGTCCTCAGTCAGGTCGTCGGCGTTGGATTCATCCAGAGCTGAGGGATTTCGGTCGTCGAAACTGCGGAAGCTGTCACTCAGTTCGTCATCCGAGAACGTCAGTTTTGTTCCGGCATAGCGGCCTTCTTGAGCATCTTCCTCGGGGTTATCCGCGAAGACGAAATCGTCTCCCGATGCATCGCTTTCGAAACCGCTGGCGGACTGTTCAGTTGAAGCGCCCTCTGAGGGCATTTTGCTGCCCTTGTCAGAGGGGACTTTCTGAGCAACGCTTGCTATCTCGTGTTCAATTGCGTTGAAAACAGCCATGCAATGACCACAGCGCACCTTTCCCTTGGCAAGGCCAAGTTGCTCATCGGTCACCCGAAAGCGGGTATGACATTTTGGGCATTCGGTTTGCAGACTACTCTGGGTCATGCTTTGTTCCTGAAAGCGACGGAGCTATGAACTGAAATACGAGTTGGGAGTTTAGTCTTTAAGACAGCCTCCGTCATCTGTCGTTGCGTCGTCCTGTGAGGCGTACCCACTCTTCACGCTGTGCCGGCTCATCCATAATAAACCAGGGCTCATAGGCAGCCATTACCGAACGGGCCTGGTAAGAAAGAATGCCCGAAAGCACCAGGTCACCCCCAGGGTTTGTAAGCTTTGCCAGATGAGGCGCGAGGCCTATTAGCGGCTGTGCGAGAATGTTTGCCAACATTACATCGGCTTTGCCGTCTGGCTCATTTTCCGGAAGGTACAGATCCAGCCTGGCCTCATCCACACCGTTGCGACGGGCGTTCTCACGACTTGCTTCCAGAGCCTGAGGATCGGTGTCTACGCCGGTAACATGGTCGGCGCCAAGAAGCAGGGCTGCCAAACCGAGTATGCCGGAGCCGCAGCCATAGTCGATTACCTGCTTGTCTGTAACATCCGCGCCATCCAGCCATTCCAGGCAAAGAGCTGTGGTGGGATGTGTGCCTGTGCCAAAGGCCAAACCTGGGTCCAGCATCAGGTTAGCGGCATCCGGATCCGGTGCTTCATGCCAGCTTGGCACTATCCATAAGCGCTCGCCGAATTGCAGCGGATGAAAATCGTCCATCCAGGCTCGCTCCCAGTCTTTGTCTTCTACCAGGGTGACGTCTATATCAGTCAGCGATTGCTGGGTTTGCTGGTGCCATGCATTGCGTATGTCTGAGCACAGCTGATCTATATCGCGGTCGGCCTGAAAAAGCCCGGTTACGGTGGTCTGGCTCCACAAAGGCGTGGTGCCATGGTCTGGTTCGTAGAGGGGTTGATCGGCTGCGTCTTCCATGGAGACGGCATCAGCGCCTATCTCCATAAGCAGATCTTCAAGCTGATCCGCGGTATCGGGATCAGCCGGGATCTGAAGTTGTATCCAGGGCATAGCTCTTCCTGCATTGTGATGCAGGAGGTTAGTCCCGCATCAGTTTTTCAAGGTAATGGATAGTGAAGTCTACCGTTTTAAAGCCGCCATCGCGCACCAGTTTCCGATGCAGAGGCTGATTGGTTTTAATGCCCTCAATCAGTAACTCGTCCAGAGCGATTTTCATGCGCCGGCGTGCCACCTGTCTATCGTCACCCCAGGTAATCAGTTTAGCAATCAGGGAGTCGTAAAACGGTGGAACGGTATAGCCACTATACAGGTGAGAATCCACCCGCACACCGTATCCTCCAGGGGCGTGAAAATACTTCACTTTGCCGGGGCTTGGCACGAAGGTATCCGGGTCTTCTGCGTTGATGCGGCATTCCATCGCATGGCCCCGGATCTGGATATCTTCCTGTTTGTACGCGAGGGGTAAGCCGCTGGCAATGCGCAGCTGTTCACGAACAATATCGACACCTGTCACCATTTCTGTGATTGGGTGTTCCACCTGAACCCGGGTATTCATTTCAATGAAGAAGAATTCGCCGTCCTGATACAGAAACTCGAAGGTGCCGGCACCCACGTAACCGATCTCTTTACAGGCATCCACGCAGGCTTTCAGGGTGCGTTCGCGAGCTTCCGGATTGATATTGGGCGCAGGTGCCTCTTCAATTACCTTCTGGTTTCGACGCTGCAGGGAGCAGTCTCGGTCGCCCAGGTGAATGCAGTTTCCGTGCATATCGGCGAGAATCTGAACTTCAACGTGGCGCGGCGTTTCAAGGAACTTTTCCAGATAAACCGTGGGGTCGCCAAAGGCATTTTTAGCCTCGGTCTGGGTGATCTGCACAGCCTTGAGCAGCGCTGCTTCAGAATGAACCACCTGCATGCCCCGGCCACCGCCGCCTGAAGCCGCCTTGATCATTACCGGGTATCCGATTTTGCGCGCTACTTGCAGGGTGCGCTCGTCGTCTTCGGTCAGCGGGCCGTCTGAGCCCGGCACGGTGGGAACGCCGGCACGAATCATCGCGTTAATTGCAGAAACCTTGTTGCCCATCAGGCGGATAGTTTCTGCACTGGGCCCGATAAAACGGAAACCGCTTTTTTCGACCTGCTCGGCAAAATCAGCGTTTTCAGCAAGAAAGCCGTAACCAGGGTGTATGCCTACGGAGTCTGTGACTTCAGCAGCACTGATAATGGTTGGAATGTTGAGGTAACTTTCCAAAGGGCTGTTGGGGCCGATACAGACAGATTCATCGGCGAGGCGCACGTGCATCAAGTCGCGGTCAACCTGTGAGTGAACCGCTACAGTCTTGATGCCGAGCTCTTTGCAGGCACGCAAAATCCGGAGGGCTATTTCACCCCGGTTTGCGATCAGAACTTTTTCTAACATGGCCATGAGTAGCTATCACCGAGTTCAGGAAATGATTAACAGCGGCTGGTCAAACTCTACGGGCTGACCGTTTTCAACCAGAATTTCAGTAATCGTACCGCTCTTGTCGGCTTCGATCTGGTTCATCATCTTCATGGCTTCTACAATGCAAACAATATCGCCCGCTTTTACCTGCTGGCCGATTTCGGCGAACGAATCGGCAGTGGGCGATGGCGCACGGTAGAAGGTTCCAACCATCGGAGAACGCAGCGCGTGCCCGTTGTGGACCGGTTGCTGCGGGCTATCGTCCTGCACGGGCCCAGGTGTTTCTGGTGCCGGCGCATATTGCGGTGCGGGTGGCGCGTATTGGCTAATGTATTGGGTGCCGGAGGCTTGTTCACGACGTCTGGAGATGCGAACAGAGTCATCTCCCTCATGAATCTCAATCTCTTCGACGTCAGATTCTTCAATCAGTTCGATCAACTTCTTGATTTTGCGAATATCCATGGTCAGTCCAATCCCGTTGTGTCAGGTCTGTCGGTGAATTCGTTGCATGGCGGCCTGAAGGGCGAGTTCATACCCCTGGCTGCCTAATCCGCAGATAACGCCCACGGCGATATCAGAAAAGTACGAATGATGGCGGAAGGCTTCCCGCGCATGCACGTTGGAAAGATGTACTTCAATAAACGGAATGCCTGAAGCTAATAGGGCATCCCGCAGAGCAACACTGGTGTGCGTGAAAGCTGCCGGATTAATAATAATAAAATCTACGCCCTCTGCTCGAGCTTCATGGATTCTATCAATCAATTCGTATTCAGCGTTTGACTGTAGGTGTAACAAGTGATGACCGCGTTCTTCTGCTTGTTCCCTTAATCGCGCATCAATGTCCGCTAATGTCTCGTGGCCATAGACTTCAGGCTCGCGGGTGCCGAGCATGTTCAGGTTGGGGCCATGGAGCACAAGAATTGTAGACATGGTTGCGTCTGCCTTTGTCACTTTAGAAACAGGATCGCCGAATATATCGGCATTTTCCACCCATGGTGTGTGCTTTTATTCTTCAGATCAACACTTATTGACAATGTTGCATGCCAGCTGCTGGCTGCAACCAGAGAAGCCAGAAGCGCCAGCAAGATCTTTTTGCTGATACTAATCATTGTCGTTAACAGGGAGAGGGACTTCTATACGACGATGGTTTCATACGGGCAGCTCTGCGGGAGCTGCCCGGTTAGTTGCCCGGGTGGATCAGCTGTCTGCCAGAGTGACGCAATTGCGCCCGTGATCCTTGGAGGCATAGAGTGCGCGGTCGGCGCGTTCGCACAGGGTATGGGAGGGTTCATTAACCCAGGAAGCCACGCCGCAACTGAAGGTTACATTAAACTCCCGGTCACCGGCAGGCTGCTGGAGTTCGCCGAAACGCTCCCGAATTTCATTCAGAACATTGCGGGCATCGCTTGGCCGTGTATTGGGAAGAATGATTGCGAACTCTTCGCCACCGAAACGGCCAATGTGATCGGTTTTGCGTAGGCGCTGCTTGAGAAACATAGAAAGACTGCGAATAACACGATCGCCGATCGGGTGCCCGTAGGTGTCGTTCACCTTCTTGAAGTAGTCAATATCAATCATCGCAAAGCACAGTGGCTGGTTTTTCTGCCGTGCACGCACGATTTCCTGGTCCAGCAAGTATAGCGTATGAGTGTGGTTGTAGAGCCCGGTGAGGCTGTCGCGGATCATCAGTGCCAGGAGTGAGCGTGCGCGCCGGCCACGGTTATGGAGTGTGGCAATCAGGTGCTTGGGGTCTACAGGCTTGGTCAGGAAGTCGTCGCCGCCCAGGCTCATGGCGTGCAATTGTTTGGTGACATCCTCCTCACCTGAAAGATAGATAATCGGCACGCTGTGAAACCGGTCCTGCTGCCGAATTACTCGCGCAATCTCCATGCCTGTGCAACCCGGCATGTACATGTCGAGGATGATGATCTCTGGTGAGAAGGTGTCCAGCGCGTGAATGATTTCCATGGGGTCGGTGATGATGTGGGCAGTCATACCCGCTTTCTTGAGAACCGTTTCCATGAACTTGGCCTGCGCTCTGGAATCGTCCAGTACAAGCACCCGGTATGGCTCCACAGTATTGCCGTGGGTGTAGGTTTCAATTTTTTCGATGAGCTGGCCGGGATCAACCGCAGGGTAAAAAAATTCTTCGCCGCCGCAGCGGGAAGCGCGGAGGCGGGTTTCAATAGTGCCGTCTTCGTCGCTCATGAAAATAATTGGAACGGGCGTGTCGTGCCTTTCTTGCAGCTGCTCAATGGTGGCTATGCCGGTGTTTGGGCCGCCGCCAAAGTTCACATCCATAAGGATTGTTTCGGGCTTATGCAGGGCGCAGGCCTCCGACAGTTCCTGTGCAGAATCAAATGCGGCAGCACGGAAGCCGAAAAATTCAAGCTGGCGGATTAGCCGGTTCGCCATCTCGGAGTTGGTGAGTGCGATATACACCGGGGTGCGCCGGAACTGGTGGGGTGTTTCTGTGTCGCTCTGGTCGGTTCGTCTCTGGGTGCTTCGTGCAAGTGCGTCGATGGCATCCTGAAGCTGCAGTTCGGTAGTGTCGTTTGGAGCGGCGTCGGCTGACCAGTTGTTTACAGCAGTGAGGATCTTGTTGCCCGCCTCGGCATGGTCTGCCATCTCGAATCTTTGTGCGTACCGCACCAGCTTTTCGGAAGCTCCGAGGAGTTCCTCCCGGAGCGCGGGAAACGACCCGCTGTTGGAATTAATTTTCTGCCAAGTGTCCAGTACAACCCGTGCCTGAGTTGTCACGCGGCGTGCAAAATGCTGCCTGAGTTTTTCTTTCTGGCTTGCGTCGCTCATTATTCTCCGGGCTGCCTCTTTTCATTATGGGCCGTCCTTAGGGGCGAGGACGTTTTTCCCAACTTTAGTCTGTTTCTGGAGTCTATAGTGTTTAGAGTTGTCGGCGTAGGTTGCACCGTGTAATTGTTTGTGAATTCTGAGGTGTGTATATAGAAAGCGCCATGGGTTAGGATCCATACAGACGGTAATGCAGTCAATTAACAGATAAGGGGCTTAACGTAATATGCCAGGCAAAATCAGACAGTATTTCAGAGACAAGAAAGAAGACGCCCAGGATTATGCCGGCAACAACGGCGTGATAGGCAAGTTTGTAGCTGTTGTCTTGCTGGTGTATTTGCTGGTGGCGATTGTGCTGGGGATCTATTGGAGCAGTGAACCCGAGGCTTTTTCAGTGCGCGAGCACACGCGGGCCGTTGCCAATGAGATGCAGCGGGAGCCAATCACCGGCTTCGCCACAACGGTAACCATGATCCGCATAGCCGAAACGCTTTTGGATAAGCCCGGAGGCTATCTGTCCAATGATATTTTCCCTCCCGGGCTTTGGCTGGATAACCAGCCAAACTGGGAATACGGCGTACTGGTGCAGCTTCGTGACCTTTCAAGGGCCATGCGTAAGGATATAAGCCGCTCCCAGAGCCAATCTGCGGAAGATCCCGATTTGATCATAGCGGAGCCGCAGTTTCACTTTGATAGCGGAAGCTGGGCTATTCCGTCCACCGAGGCAGAGTATCGTCGTGGTATTGCAGCGCTGAAGCGTTACCTTAATCGTCTGTCCAGCCCCGAGCAGGCAAACGCCCAGTTCTTTGCCAGAGCTGATAACCTGAGCAACTGGCTTGGTGATCTGGAAACCCGCCTGGGCAGCCTTTCGCGTACCCTTGGCGAGAGCGTTGGTAAGGCATCGGTTTCGGAAGCTGTGGCCAATGTGGATGCCGACAATCCGCTAAATGAAGAAACCGGTGGCGGTGATATTAAAACCGACTGGACCAAGATTGACGATGTGTTTTACGAGGCTCGGGGCAGTTCGTGGGCCTTGCTGCATATCTTCCGCGCTATTGAAGTGGATTTCCGTAAGGTGCTACAGGACAAGAATGCTATTTCCAGCGTGAAGCAGGTAATCATTGAACTGGAAGGTGCTCAGGGTGAAATGTGGAGCCCGGTTATCCTTAATGGTAGCGGGTTTGGCGTTCTGGCTAACCACTCGCTGACGATGGCGGCCTATCTCTCGCGGGCCAATGCGGCCATTAGCGACATGCGGGATCTTCTGTCCCGGGGTTGAGGGCTTCATTCAGACATAAAAAAACCGGGCATGGCCCGGTTTTTTTATGTTCAATCAGGCAGATTAGTTGGAATAAGCCTTGATCGAATCAACAATGGCTTGCTTGGCTTCGGCAGCGCTGCCCCAGCCTTGTACTTTGACCCACTTGCCTTTCTCGAGAGTCTTGTAGTTTTCGAAAAAGTGCTTGATCTGCGCACGCAGCAATTCCGGCAGGTCTTCGAGCTCTTTTACGTGGTCGTATACAGAGGTCAGTTTGCTGTGGGGGACAGCAAGCAGCTTAACGTCACCGCCAGCTTCGTCTTCCATATTCAACACGCCGACAGGCCGGCAGCGGATAATAGAGCCTGGCTCCACCGGGTGCGGGGTAACAACGAGCACGTCGATCGGGTCGCCATCGTCAGCCAACGTGTGCGGAATAAACCCGTAGTTTGCGGGGTAGAACATGGGGGTGGCCATGAAGCGGTCTACCAGCAGGGCACCCATGTCTTTGTCCAGTTCATACTTGACCGGGGAGCTGAAGGCCGGAATTTCAATGGCAACGTAAATGTCTTCCGGCGGGTTTTTGCCAGCGGGGATGTTGTCGAATTGCATGAGACGTCCTTCCTGATCTGTGGGATTCGTTAACTGCGCTTAAAAAGTGAGCGCGATTATACGGGACTCTGTCGCTATTCGAAACTAAACCTTGGTGGGTGGGCCTGGCTTTCGTGCAAGCGACCCTCTGGGCGCACTGCCTGAAAAGCGCCCGTAAATACTTCCCTGTAGGGCTCGGTCGCGCCATCCCTGGCGCTCCACGTTTTCAGGCAGTGCGCCCAGAGGGCCGCCCAAGCATCTGTATACGCCTGATGCCGATGAACGAAACTTATAACTTGATCTGCTTTGCAATCAGTTCCTTCATGATTTCCGTAGTACCCCCGCCAATCGACAGGATTTTCGTATCTCGATAAAGCCGGTCCACCACGGATTCCCGCATGAAGCCCATGCCGCCAAAAAGCTGCACCGCTTCCCGCGTGACTTTTTCGCAGATGTCCACTGAGAAGTTTTTCGCCATGGCCACTTGTTTGATGGGGTTTTTGCCAGCCTGCATCAATGCTGCACAGCGGTAGGTGTATTCACGAGCCACGTCGATTTGGGTAGCCATGTCGACCAGCTTGTGGCGAGTCACCTGGAAACCGGAAACCGGTCGGCCAAATGCCTGGCGCTGTTTTGCGTACTCTATGGCAGCTTCGTACGCGAGTTGTGCGGTCATGTAAGCCATGATGGACAGGCTGAGGCGCTCCGCCAGGAAGTTGCTCATGATGGCGATAAAGCCGGCGTTCTCTGCGCCGATCAGGCGGTCTGCAGGTACCCGGCAGTCTTCAAAGAACAGCTCGGCTGTATCGCTGGCCCACCAGCCCATTTTTTTAAGCTTGTTGCCATTGGAGAAGCCGGGCATGTCGCGGTCGATGAGTAGCAAGCTGATGCCAGCATGGCCTTCGCCCCCGGTTCTTACGGCTACGGTGAAGTGGTCGGCCCGTGTGCCGCTGGTGATGAAGGTTTTGCTGCCGTTCACGATGTAGTGATCGCCGTCTTTTACGGCGCGGGTTTTGAGGTTGGCTACGTCGGAACCGCCGCCCGGCTCAGTGATCGCCAGCGCAGAAATTTTATCACCACTCAGAACCGAGGGCACAATGTGCTCCCGGATCTCTTTCTTGGCCCACTTGGCAACGGGTGGCAAGCCAATGTCGAGAGAGCCAATGCTGGCAACAAAACCGCCGGATGTGGAACGCATCAGTTCTTCAGAAACCGCTACTTTCAGGAAAATGTCGCCTTCACCCACTCCGCCCAAAGCCTCAGGGAAACCAATGCCCAGCAGGCCGGCGTCCCCGGCTTTTTTGTAGATTTCCCGGGGAAACTCACCGTCTTCTTCCCATTCGTCGATGTATGGGCGCACGTGGGTTTCAATGAATTTGCGGGCGGTCAAGCGGGCCTGTTCATGGGTATCGTTGAAGTAATCAGACACTGAAAGCACCTCTACATTGGCTATATAAATTGTTGATGCCGTCAGTGTTACTGATTTTCATACCCCAAGCAAGCGCTTGGTTTGGTGTGCGCCACAATAAAAACCGGCAGAAGTTGCCGGCTTTTATCGTGGGTTGGTGCTTGGGTTTCATGTACCTGCGCGGGCGATGCTTTGCACTCCGGAGTCGGTGCCCAGAAGTAATAAGTCTGCAGGGCGCCGGGCAAACAGGCCGTTGGTCACAACGCCGACAATGTTATTCAAGCGCTCTTCCACCTGAATGGGGCGAGACAGATCCATGTTGTAGATATCGAGAATGATATTGCCATTGTCGGTTGTAAAACCGTCGCGATAGACCGGGTCGCCCCCCAGCTTGACGATTTCCCGGCCGACCAGACTGCGTGCCATTGGCAGTACTTCTACCGGGAGGGGAAAGTCTCCCAGAATGTCTACTTTTTTCGAGCCGTCGGCGATGCAAATGAAGGTTTTGGCCACCTCGGCCACAATTTTTTCACGGGTCAACGCGCCGCCGCCGCCTTTAATCAGCTCAAGCTGTCCATTGGTTTCGTCTGCGCCATCTACATAAAACTCCAGCTCACCGGCGCTGTTCAGGTCGTATACAGGAATGCCGTGGCTTTTCAGGCGCTCTGCCGTTGCTTCCGAGCTCGCTACAGCACCGTCAAAATCGTTTTTCAGATCTGCGAGCATGTCGATAAAGAAGTTGGCGGTGCTTCCTGTGCCTACGCCAATAATACTGTCACGCTCCAGGCGCGGCGCGATGTAATCCACAGCCGCTTTGGCAACGGCTTTCTTGAGTTCGTCCTGGGTCATTAGGCGCTCCGGGTGCAAATCGTGTGAGTTCGGGGCCATTATAGCGCTTAAGAGGCGCCTGCTTATAGACGACCGTGGTGCAAACTTCCTACACTGTGGGTTTTCCTCGACCATTCATCCCATCAGCAACCGGAACCAACATGCCGCAACGCTACATCAAGAAGATTCTCGATGCGCGCGTCTATGACGTGGCCATCGAAACACCCCTAACTGAAGCCCGCAGCCTGTCCAAGCGCTTTGGCAACAATATTATGCTCAAGCGGGAAGACCTTCAGCCGGTGTTTTCTTTCAAGATTCGCGGCGCGTATAACCGGCTTGTTCAGTTGTCGGAAGAGCAGAAGTCCAAAGGGGTTATCTGTGCTTCCGCGGGCAATCATGCGCAGGGTGTAGCGCTTGCTGCCAAAGAGCTGGGTATCAAAGCCGTTATCGTGATGCCCCAGACTACACCGGAAATCAAAGTGCGTTCAGTGCGGGACCATGGCGCGCGGGTCGTGTTGAGGGGAGATGCCTTTGATGAGGCTGCTACCCATGCCCGGGAGCTGGTAGAAAAACATGGTTACACTTATATACCGCCCTATGATGATCCCGATGTTATTGCCGGGCAGGGCACGGTTGCCATGGAGTTGCTTTGGCAGTTCAGCAAGCCAATTCATGCGGTGTTTATCTGTGTGGGCGGTGGCGGCTTGATTGCCGGCATGGCGGCTTATATCAAATACCTGCGCCCTGAAATCAAAGTGATTGGTGTAGAGCCGGAAGACTCCAATTGCCTGCAGGCCGCCATGAAGGCTGGCAAGCGCGTGGTTCTGGACGAGGTGGGCATCTTTGCTGACGGTGTGGCAGTAAAGCAGATTGGCAAGTATCCATGGGAAATCTGCAAGGATAATGTGGATGAGGTCATTACAGTTTCCACCGATGAGATCTGCGCAGCCATCAAGGATATTTTTGAAGATACCCGCTCGATCGCCGAACCCGCGGGTGCGTTGGGCGTTGCCGGTATCAAGAAGTACATCGAGCGGGAAAAGATCGAGAATGAAAACCTGGTTGCCACCTTGAGCGGCGCCAACATGAACTTCGATCGCCTGCGGTACGTTTCAGAGCGCACGGAAATCGGGGAGAAGCGCGAGGCCATCCTTGCGGTGACCATTCCGGAGAAGCCGGGGGCTTTCAAAACATTCATTAACGCCTTGCACAAGCGCAGCATTACCGAGTTTAACTATCGCTACGCTGATGCAGGCAAGGCAACGATTTTTGTGGGTGTTCAGGTTCAGGCCGGCGGCCTGGGCAGAGACGAGTTGGTGCAGGATCTTCGCGAAAACGGCTATTCCGTTCTCGACCTCACAGACAGTGACATGGCCAAGCAGCATATTCGCCATATGGTGGGTGGCCACGCGCCCACCATCACCAATGAGAAGGTGTTCCAGTTCGAATTCCCGGAGCGCCCGGGGGCGCTTTTGAAACTCCTGATGTCGCTGGGAACGCGCTGGAATATTTCGATGTTCCATTACCGCAACCACGGCGCCGCATATAGCCGTGTGCTGTTGGGTGCGCAAGTAGAGGATGATGAGGTAAAAGACTTTGAAGCTATGCTGGGCAAAGTAGGTTTCCGTTATGAAAACATGACGGACAACGAGGCTTACCAGTTGTTTTTGGGTGCCGGCAACGGAAAGGCATCCTGACTCTATTGATTAGCTGGTCCGGGCGATAGCTCCCGGGCTGGCTCCTCTTTATCCGCACGCCCCTGTTTTTCTTACTGAACTTTAACCTGTCAAAAATTGTAAAACTCAGAATGCGTGTTAGTCTTTCGAGCAATTCTTGGAAACAAGAATAGAGGGCTGATTTCTCGCAGATTTAACATTATTTGGAACAGGAATAAGTGTCATGGGTGGCAAGCCTGATATTATCCGGGCCATTGTGCTGATCTTTGCTGTCGGCCTTGTAATTACAGGGTTTACGTCGCTACAGGCATCGGAAGGCAGGCCCGCGACTGCAACGAAAAATTCTGTTGAGCCAGTTTCCGCGTATTCGGCCACTACCCGGTCAGAGTTCCGCTGACCCCTTAACGCACTCCGCATTACTTTACCCGATACACCTGCGAGTCCGTCACCACGCTATGCAGTGGTACGTCCCAGGGCTCAATGGGTAGCTTGTTTACCTTCTGAAAGTTGTGAGCCAAGCCTATGAGCTTCGGTGCCAGCCGCGGGCGCAGGCGGGTGAACGCGAACGTGCGATCGTAAAATCCGCCTCCCATTCCCAGTCGTCCGCCGTTTGCATCAAATCCCACCAATGGAAACATCACCGCGTCTAGCGCCCATGCTGGTCGTCTGAGCCCTTTGCTGAAAGCTGGTTCGGGGATGCCAAAGCGATTGGCCCTCAGTTCGATGCCATCGTAGTAGGGGCTGAAAACCAGCCTGCCAGGATGGATCGGGTGCAGTACCGGCAGGTAAAAGTGAACTTCTTTGCTACGGGCCCTAGCCATGGCCATGTAAGGATGTGGGTCAATCTCGCCATCGTTGGGCAGATAGATGGCAATGTGCTTGGCTCTGTATAGGTCCGGATTTTTCAGCAGATTCAGAGCAAGAGAAGCCGAGGCCTGTTCCTGATCCCGTGCTGACAGTGCACACCTGAGTTGGCGCAAATGCTTTCGTAATGCGTTGCGGGACGAGGGGGGTAAATCGAATTCGGAGGGGTGTGAGTCGGTAGTCTGGCTCAAAATAAAGCTTCCCGAGCTGCCGTTATCGAACGTGGCCCTTGAACCCAAAGTTCAAGGTCGGCGGCCGCTGTGACATATTAGGCTTTCCCCCTGCGGGGACATGCTCACAATGCCCTAGAGTAGCCACCTGGGTAAAGCGCATCGGCTCGAGGACGAGTTCGACCAGCGAACAGCCCAGGAAGTGAATCCATTATAGGGCCAGATCCGGGTGCGATTGCAACACCTATCGGGGAAACAACCATAAATCAGTGGTTTGAAGGCTCGCCGAGGGCGTTTTCCAGCTTGCTGTCCATGGCTTTCAGGAGCGTGCTGGTGGCTTCTGACATGGTGTCCCGTTCTAGCAAATCGTGGGTCATGTTCAGTGCGGCCATCACGGCGATGCGCTCGGTGCCGAATACCTTGCCGCCGGTACGAATTTCCCGCATCTTGCTGTCGAGGTGTCTGGCTGCCCGAATCAGTGCCTCCTGTGCTTCAGGAGGGCAGGCGACCAGATATTCCTTGTCGAGAATTTTCACCTCAACGGTAGTAGGTTGCTTGGACATCAATGGTGCTCCAGTGCCCGAAGGCGACCGATCATGGCTTCGATCTTGTTTTTGGCAAGATCATTTTTTTGCATAAGCTGGGCCCGTTCCCGGTTCCAGTCATCCTGCAACTGCCTCAGAGCAGCGTTATTCTGCTCCAGTTTTTGGCAGTGTTCGATCAGCTTGTCCAGCTTGTCCGCTAATGCTTGTACTTCGGACTGTTCCATGACGTGCCCAGCATAGGTTGAAGTTATTGCGACTAACTATAAGTGCGCGCGCCATAGCGGTCAATTTACACGCGTGTCATAAGTAGAAGCCTTCCGTTCTTTGACGCTTCTGCGCACGATTTTGTCACGTCTCACCGGGGCTTCCAAAGCCCTGAGAACGGCTTTGCCGCCAAGCGCTGAAGGCCGGAATAAGCGCTACTAACAGGGCGGCCAGCGGCACGGATATCAGTAGAGACCATTCTTCGAAGGTTAATGGGCGTAATTGAAGCTGAATTCCATAATTTGTCAGCAGCCAGGGGCCAAACATTGAAATCGCCAAAGCACCCAATGCCAGCGAAATTACACAGGCTCCAAGGGCAAGTGCCAGGCACTCCATAAGGTAGAGGCATGCAATCAGGCCGGGAGAGGCACCTGTAGCACGCAAAATTGCGATTTCGTGGGCGCGTTGGGTTTGCAGTGTGAGCAGTACCGCAATCAGACCGATCAGGCTAGTCACCACTACGAATCCGGTGATGCCAAGCAGTGCCTGCTCAAACTGGCTCATCAGTCGCCAAAGTTCACTCAAGGCCACGCCGGGCAAAATGGCCGAGAGTGGTTCGCCCGCGTACTGGTTTAGATCACGCTGCACGCGAAACGTGAGGATCTTGCGATCCAGACCGGCAAAAACAGCGGTAATAGTTTTGGGTGTTAAGTCCCGGTTTTGTGCCTTCTCCGGGGTGAGCGTGCGACCGGGAATGGCGATACCCGATTCCCAGCCAACGTGTATAGCCTCCATGCCTTGCAGGCTGATATAGACCGCCTGATCAACCGGTGTGCCCGTGGCCTCAAGAATGCCGGTCACGGTGAAGGGGGTGTCTTTGTGATTCGAGAAGCTTGTGCGCCCGCCGCCATGGGACAGTATGATTTTATCTCCGAGGCCATGGGTCAGGGTTCTGGCAACGCCGGCACCCAGTACCACATCGAAAATTCCGTCAAACCAATGGCCGGCAGCAAGGTTCAGAGGCTGGCCCCTGCCAAACCGGAAATACTCGGCAAAACCTTTGTCTGTGCCGACAACCCGAAAGCCCTTGTAGCTGTCGCCCAGAGAAATGGGGATCAGCCAGTCAATGCGCGTGTCCTGCTTGAGATCCTGAAATGTGGACCAGCGGATGTTGTTGGTGGCATCGCCGATATGGAACACCGTGTACATCAGCAGGTTAAGCTGGCCACTGCGGGCGCCGATAATCAGATCGGTATCGCTGATGGTGCTGGTAAAGGACTGCTTCACTTCCGTGCGCAGATACTGGATTCCGAGCAGAAGGGTGACGCTCAAGGTGAGGGTGAGGCACACCAGGGCCAGCACTTTGCGCCGGTGCCACAGGCTGGCACTTGCCAGTGATAATGCGAGACGAGCCTTCATGCGGTTACCTGCCCGAGTTCTAGCTGGTGATGAAAGTGCTGGGCCAGCGAGCGATCATGGCTGACGAACAGCACGGACGTGTTGCGTTGTTCAGCCATGGTTAGCAATAGCTGAATAAAGCGGTCGCGATTATCACTGTCCAACGCGGATGTGGGCTCATCCGCCAGAATAATCTCCGGCGCACCGATCAGCGCCCGTGCAGCGGCAATGCGCTGCTGCTGACCAATGCTGAGCTGAGTAACCTTGCGTTGCCAGTGGCTCTGTGGAATGGCCAGAGCCGCCAGTAACCTCTGAGCGGCGGCAGCTGGCGCCTCGCCGGTGGCAGCCTTGCGCCGATGTGACAGCCTGCAGGGCAGGGTCACATTGGCCTCGGCTGTGAGGTAGGGCACCAGGTTGAACTGCTGGAATATAACGCCCATGTGGTCTGCCCGGAAGCGGTCACGCTTGCCCGCACCCAGTTGGTGGATGTCATTGCCCAGCAGTTTGATGGCGCCCGCAGCTGGTGCGAGCATGCCGGCAAGAAGGCTCAGAAACGTACTTTTCCCCGTGCCGCTCGGGCCATGAAGAAAGAGGTGTTCGCCCTGAGGTAGTGTGAGATCAGGGAACAGCAGTGTCGGCTGTTGGTTACCCCAGCAAAAGCTAAGATTTTTGACGTCGATCGCCGCTGGCGCATGTTCTCGAAGGTGCGCGTTGGTTTCTGACTGGTTGTTCATGTTGATTGCTATCTGCCCCGTGTATTATGTCAGGCTACTATTCATGTGCACTGAAATGGCTGTTGGTTTTCCGGAGAGCTTTGTTAATGATCTCTACTTCACGTTCCTCTGCCTGGGCTCCGGTTTCGGCGGTGTTGATTCTCTTGCTGAGCTTTCCCATGCCAGCATACTCAGAACTCCGGGAAATCGACTGGCTGGAGCTCATGCCAGCAGAAGATCTGGCCCTGCTGGAAAATATGCCCGAACTGGAGCATGAGGGCGACGGCCCCGCCTTGCTGCCAGACGAAATCATGACCGGCAGGGTTGTCCCCGAGATGGCCAGTGTTAAAGGCCGTATACCGGGTTTTGTGGTGCCCCTAAAAACCACCAACGATATGCGCATTCTGGAGTTCTTTCTTGTGCCCTATTACGGTGCCTGCATCCACGTGCCGCCTCCGCCGCCCAATCAGATCATCCATATTAAATACAAACAGGGGTTCAAGCTCGAGGCTCTCTACGATCCTGTCTGGATTGAAGGCACGCTGGTTATCGACCGAACAGAAACAGGTGTTGGTACGTCATCCTATTCAATGGTGGCGGAGGCGGTTGAGCCCTATGAGGAATAGGGTCAGCGCCCGACCCTGAAAGAACTCTCACCTTGCCCTAAGCGAGCTGCACCCTGGCCATCCGGGCCGGCCCAGGCAATATCAAGATGCTCCAGAGCCGGGAAGTGGGCGATGAGTGGTGTGGTCAGAGAAGTTGAATTATCCAGCCCGGTGCAGTTCAGAATCTGGGTGACAGTGATATCAGCGTGCTGGCTCTCGTCCCCGTGGCTGTGCCCCCCATGATCGTGACCGCCTGCAACCTCATGCTGAACCGTGGTGGCCTGTATCTGGCAGGTTGACTCCGGAGTATTAACTAGCGGATTTTCGCCTAACCAATGAGTAACACGCTCTTCAGTCTGGTGCTGCTCAGGTGTGCGAGGGTGGTGCTCGAACCCCAGCATGTTGCCAGCTGGGGATGTGAGTAGTATTTCAACCTGGTTATCCGCGAATGCGAGTTGCATTTCCGCATGGCCGTGTTGGTGTGAGCCTGGGTTGTCTGCGGCCATCAATGGCGCGCTGGACAGTAACAAGGTGAAGGAAAGTGCGTGGTATTTTTTTGAGAACATGCCCATGTCCATTAGTGGTTAGTGTTATGTTATAACATGGTGATCTGTTGCTTCGCGAAAATCAACCAGTCAGTGCCTTGAAGACGCCTGAATGCTAGGATAGTGCCCTAACTTCTCAATACAGGATGGTTCAGGTCCATGTCAGAAACCGACACTGCGGGCGCGCCCCACGCTGCTGAATTCGAACGCTGGGCGAACGTTTTTACCGCTCACAAAGCGTTCAGTCATCCCTCCGAGCTTCATGGCGCCCTTTGTGGGCGGCTGGCTGCCGGTTCCCGCATTGAGGAAGATGAGTGGCTAGCCATGGTTTGCGAACACATGGGGTTGCCTGAAAGTGCAGCCGCGGAGGCTGATGATCTGTCCGTGTTCATGAATCAAGCCTACGAACAGACCTTGGCGTTTTTAAAGTCGGCGGATATGAGCTTTCATCCTTTGCTGCCTGATGATGATTATGCAATCGATCAGCGTCTTGAAGCCCTTGTAGCTTGGGTGCGTGGCTTTCTGGAGGGCATGGCCTTGTCTGCCGGAGAGTCTCTGGGTGAAGCGCCGGAGGAAATCCGCGAGCTTATCGAGGACATGGTGGCCATCAGCCAGGTGTCTGAAGATCAGGAATCGGATCAGGAAAGCGAACAGCAGCTGGTGGAAATAACCGAATACATCCGGCTTGGAGCTCTAGCCGTGTTTACCGAGTTCAATCCGCCGGAACGGCCGGCGCCACAAGCATCAACGCTGCATTGATCATGTCTCACACTGCGGGAGAACCTATGTCGTCCATTATACCCGTCAAGGAATTTGCCGAGCGCCGACGCAAACTGATGGAGCGCATGGCGCCAGACAGTATTGCCATTATTCCAGCTGCGCCGGAACGAGTTCGTAACCGCGACGTATTGCACCCGTTTCGGCAGGATAGTGATTTCCAGTACCTGACCGGCTTCGGGGAGCCCGAGGCTGTTCTGGCGCTGATTCCCGGCCGAGAACACGGCGAGTCAGTGCTGTTCTGCAAAGAGAAAAATCCCGAAAAAGAATTGTGGGATGGATTTCTTGTGGGGCCTGAGGGCGCGATAGAGCGTTACGGGCTGGACGATGCGTTCCCGATTGCCGATATCGACGACATTCTGCCCGGCATGATTGAAGGCCGCAGCCGGGTGTATTACCCGCTGGGCAAAGATCAGGGATTCGATACCCGGGTAATGGACTGGGTGAAGGTTATCCGCAGCAAGGTCAAAAGCGGTGCGCACCCGCCCGGTGAGTTTGTGTCGCTGGAGCACCTGTTGCATGACCTTCGGCTTTTCAAAAGCGCAAACGAAATCAAAGCTATGGCCAAGGCGGGTCAGATCAGTTCAGACGCCCATTGCCGTGCCATGAAGCGCGCCCGTAAGGGCGGTTACGAATACAACCTTGAAGCCGAGCTGATTCATACGTTTATGGATCATGGTGCCCGTTCCACGGCTTATCCGTCTATCGTCGGTGGCGGTGCGAATGGCTGTATTTTGCACTACATTGAGAACACAGCGCCGTTGAAAGATGGTGACCTGGTGCTGATTGATGCGGGCTGTGAAGTGGAATGCTACGCCTCTGATATAACTCGCACTTTTCCGGTCAGTGGCAAGTTCAGCCCTGAGCAGCGGGCAGTCTACGAAGTAGTGCTGGAAGCCCAGTACGCGGCCATTGATGCGGTTCGCCCGGGCAATCACTGGAATCACCCCCACGAAGCCGCATTGAGAGTGCTGACCGGCGGCTTGATTGATCTAGGGCTCTTGTCTGGCACTGTTGACGATGCCATTGCAAACGAAGCCTTCAAGCCCTTCTTCATGCACCGCACCGGCCACTGGTTAGGCCTTGATGTGCACGATGTAGGCGACTACAAAATTGGCGACGCATGGCGGTTGCTCGAGCCGGGGATGGCGCTGACGGTTGAGCCTGGCTTGTATATCTCGCCGAGCAATACCGATGTGGATGAAAAGTGGCGTGGTATCGGCATTCGTATCGAAGATGACGTAGTGGTGACCAAGGATGGCTGCCGGGTGCTGACAAACGGCGTACCCAAAACCATTGACGAGATCGAAGCCCTGATGGCGGAATGAGCCTGTGAAACACTCTGATACCGATGTGATCATTGCGGGCGGCGGGCTGGCTGGCGCAACGCTCGCCCTGGCACTGGCCAAGGTTGCTCCCACGTTGAGGGTAACCGTGGTTGAGGCGTTTCCGTTGTCTGCGGATGCCTTGCCGGATGCGTATCAGCCCAGCTACGACGCGCGCTCCACAGCGTTGGCTTGGGGTTCCCGGCTAATCTTTGACGAGCTTGGGCTGTGGCCGCGGATATCGGAGCATGCGACGCCCATCCAGCACATTCATGTGTCTGACAGGGGCCGGTTCGGTGCGACCCGTCTGAATGCCAGCGAGTTCCAGCAGCAAGCCTTGGGCTATGTGGTCGATAACCGCTGGATGGGGCTCTGCTTGATGCGGGAGCTGCTTGAAACCAATATCCAGTGGCAGGCGCCCGCTGAAGTGATTGATATGGTGCCTTCCGAGCAGGGCGTAAGCGTTGAGATAAAAGCTGGCAACGAGACCAGCACCCTGAAGGCGAAATGCCTGATTGTCGCAGACGGTGGCCGCTCCGGGCTGAGAGAAAAACTCGGCTTCCAGACAAATCACCACGGTTATGATCAGAATGCCCTGATCGCAAACGTTTCCACCAGCGACAGCCACGAATTCACTGCTTTCGAGCGTTTTACCGATGCCGGCCCTATGGCATTGTTGCCCCATGGTTCACCTTCCCGCGCAGGCCATCAGTCTGCACTGGTTTGGACTCTGAACGATAAGGGGCTTGAAGAGGTTCTGGGCATGCCCGATAGCGATAAGTGCCAGCGGCTTCAGGAGCGCTTTGGTTGGCGCCTGGGGCGGTTTACCCGCATAGGTGAGTGCAACCACTACCCGCTGACACTGACCACTGTAAATGAGCCAATAAGGCCGGGCGTTGCACTCGTAGGCAATGCTGCCCATGCCTTGCACCCGGTGGCGGGGCAGGGCTTCAACCTGGCGCTGCGGGGTTTGATGACTCTGGTAGAACAGTTCCGGTGGGCTATTGAGCAAGGGCGGTCGCCGGGCGACTTCCAGATTTTGCGCCGCTATCACGAGTTGCATAAGCCGGATTGGCAGCAAACCGTGCAGTTCTCGGATTCATTGATCCGCATTTTTGGTCACTCACTGGCACCCGTTGCCGCAGCGCGGGATGCCGGGCTGGTCGGGCTGGATTTGCTCCCCGGTGCAAAGCGTTTGTTTGCCCGAAAAGCGATGGGAACCGCCGGTCGCCGTGCTGTCATCCATGGGTCTGTAGCGAGCGATAAGCAATGAGCGATAAGCAATGAGCGATACCAGGGTGTTCGATATTCTTGTGGTTGGCGGCGGCATGACCGGCACAGCTCTGGCGCTTGGCCTGTCACAGCAGGGTTGGCATGTGGGCTTGGTAGAGGCCGGTGAACGCGCTGCTTTGTTGCAGGCCCCGGTGACGGTCAAAAGCGTGGCAGATTTTGAACCACGCGTCAGTGCTATCTCCATGGCCAGCCAGCAGTTGCTCGAGTCACTAGGCGCCTGGCAAGGTGTTGTAGCCGGCCGCCATTGCCCTTATCAGGGCATGACTGTGTGGGACGGCGATGGCACTGGCCGTATTCACTTCGATGCTGCCGAACTACAAGTCCGCGCTCTGGGCACGATCGTCGAAAACCGCAGCCTGGTTCGGGCGCTGTTCGAGGTTGTGGAAACCAGTGGCGTTGAGCTGATTGATGGTGTGCAGGTTGCCGGCTGCTCCCAGGATGGCGACCAGCGCAGCATTGAGCTTGCCGATGGTCGCACACTCGGGGCTCGTCTGGTTATTGCGGCCGATGGCGCCAACTCCCGGTTACGCCAGTGGGTAGGCTTGCCAACCCGTGAATGGGATTACGATCAGCAGGCCATCGTATGTACCGTGCGTACGGCTCAAAGCCATGGATACACAGCCTGGCAGAGATTTTCCCAAACCGGGCCCTTGGCGTTTTTGCCACTGGCAACGGAAAGCAATGATGAGCACTTCTGTTCTATTGTTTGGTCGCAGGACACCGAAGAAGCCCGCCGCCTGATGGCTCTGGATGATGCAGCCTTTACTGCGGAACTGGAACGGGCAATCGAAAGAGAACTGGGTGTTCTTGGGGCAGTGTCCAAACGCTTTGCCTTTCCTCTGCGGCAACGCCATGCCAAAGATTATATTGCGCCCGGTTTTGCATTGGTGGGCGATGCGGCCCACACCATTCATCCGCTTGCGGGGCAGGGTGCCAACCTCGGGTATGGGGATGTTCGGGTGTTGCTGGAGGAGCTATCCAAGGCTAAGCGCACGGGTTTGAATCCAGCTCATGAGCTGGTTCTTGCGCGCTATCAGCGCCGCCGCAAAGGCGAAAACCTGGCCATGATGGTTGCCATGGAAGGCTTCAAGCAGCTGTTTGGTCGTGATGAGTTGCCACTGAGATGGCTGAGAAACACTGGAATGCGCTGGCTTGACGGCCGGGGCCCGGTAAAGAACCGTATTGCTGCGGAGGCCATGGGCCTTGATATTTAAACGATCAACACACTAAAGGATTTACACTTATGGCAGGAACCAGTCTTCTCGCACTCTTCGACGACATTGCCACGATCCTCGACGACATCTCCATGATGACCAAAGCGGCGGCCAAAAAAACTGCCGGGGTATTAGGAGATGATCTGGCACTGAATGCCCAACAGGTAACTGGCGTGCGAGCGGCGAGAGAATTGCCTGTAGTCTGGTCTGTTGCCAAAGGCTCATTCGCGAACAAAGCCATACTGGTGCCGGCTGCTGTCGCAATCAGTTTTTTTGTGCCTTGGTTGGTTACGCCCCTGTTGATGCTTGGCGGTGCGTTTTTGTGTTTTGAGGGTGCTGAAAAAATCATTCACAAATTCTTCCACTCAGAGGAAGAAGCGCAACGGAAGGACGAACTTCTCAAGGCATTAAAGCAGCCTGATGTGGACTTGAGAGTTGTAGAAAGGCGAAAGATCAAAGGCGCTATACGCACCGATTTCATCTTGTCGGCAGAAATAATTGCCATCACTCTCGGGGTGGTGACCGCAGAAACTATCGGGATACAGTTTGCTGTTCTGGCGGTGGTCGCAGTGCTGATCACAGTCGGTGTTTACGGCTTGGTAGCCGGCATAGTAAAGCTGGATGACGGCGGGCTTTACCTTACCCAACAAGAGAGTGCGGTGGCTCAGAAGATAGGCCACGGCATACTCTGGTTTGCGCCTTACCTTATGAAAACCCTGTCCATTGTCGGCACCATTGCCATGTTTTTGGTGGGCGGCGGCATTCTGGTTCACGGGGTAGCTCCACTTTATACCGCTATCGAAAACTTCGCCGCAGGATTTGGTGGCGTTCCCGCTGTGCTGTTCACTACGGTTGCTAATGGGCTGGTTGGTTTGCTGGCGGGGGCATTGTTGGTGGCCGTACTTACTCCACTGATTCGGATGTGGGCATCCAGATCAGAGACAAGCGTCGAATAAACGGCTTACGAGAACGGGAACGGCTGTTTCCACCCGAAGAATGCGAGGCCCAAGGTGAACGCTTTGGCAGCCTGCCTCTTCAAGTTTACCTACTTCGTAGGGTGTGAATCCGCCCTCAGGGCCTATGCACAGCGCTGTTGGCCTGTTCAGGTGGGTAGGGCAAGGGGTGGCCGTGCCAGGGTGCGCAACCAGGGCCACCTTGCCTTGCAGCAAGGCAGGCAGTTCATCTTCCGCGAAGGGTTTGAACAACTTGCGGATATGCACCTTCGGCATCGTTGTGTCTTTTGCCTGTTCCAGGCCGAGAGTAAGGTTTTCCCGCAGATTCTCATCTGACAGCCAAGGCGTTTGCCAGAAGCTTTTTTCCACCTTATAGCTGTTGATCAGCCAGATATCCTTGACCCCCAGTGTGGCGCTGGTTTGCAGAACCCGGCGGAACATTTTTGGTCGTGGCATGGCCAGAATGAGTGTAAAGGGGAGTGGTGAGGGTGGTGCCTGATCCAGAGTGACAAGCAACTCAGCTTCCGAATCAGTGAGCGTTACAACGACTCCCTGCCCCATCAGACCGTTTACACGGCCAACTGGCAGTTGGTCACCTTGGGTAGCGCCTAGCACAGATCGGATGTGCTCGAGCCTGCGGCCCCGCAGCACAACACGGTTGGGCGCAATAAAATCCTCATCAAACAATAAGGCGAGATTCATTGAGAGGAAGACTCGTCCGTCTCTACTACTTCGCGCACCGCCAGCCTGCCAAACAAAATGCCCAGCTCGAACAGTATCCACATAGGAACCGCGAGAAGTGTCTGGGAAATGATATCCGGGGGTGTCAGCATCATGCCGATTACAAAACAGCCCACCACTACGTAGGGGCGTTTTGCAGCAAGGTCTGACGGCGTAGTCACGCCACTGAGAATCAGCAAAATCGTCGCGATGGGGATTTCAAAAGCAATCCCGAATGCAAAGAACATTTTCAGCACGAAGTTCAGGTAACTGCTGATGTCTGGCAGCTCAACGATGCCCTCCGGGCCGATCGCTGTAAAAAAGCCGAACACCAGCGGGAATACCACGTAATACGCAAACGCCGCACCGAGATAGAACAGGATTACTGAAGTAAACAGCAGTGGAAACGCCAGGCGCTTCTCATGGGCATAGAGCCCGGGCGCAACGAAACTCCACAGCTGATAAAGAATCACAGGGATAGCGGCGAATACCGATAAAAACAGGGCCAGCTTCAGGGGCGCGAAAAACGGTGAGGTGATATCCGTTGCGATCATGGTCTGGCCTACGGGCAACAGTGATCGGATAGGCTCGGATAACCAGAGATATAGCTCATTGGCGAACGGATAAATGACGGCAAAACAGATCACTACCGCCAAAACCATCTTCAGTAATCGGTCGCGAAGTTCCAACAGGTGCGCAACCAGAGGCATCTCCGGTTGTTCAGGTGTGGTGTTCTGATGACCCGGCTGTTCTCCATCTGTTTTTGAATTCATGAAGGCTTATCCGACGGTTTTGGTGCGGCGTCTGGCTGATCTGGCACGCTCTTTTGCTCACCCGCTGATTTGCCGGCAGGTTTATCCGAGAGGATCATGTGCTCGTACTTTTTGGCTTCGTCCAGAGCGCCGCGCACGGTCTTCTTTACGTCATCAAGGCCCACATCACCAGCTTCGCTCAGTTCTTTTCTCAGCTCTTCGGCTTTCAGTTGGCGGTCCAGCTCAGAGGTAAACTGGGTGACCATACGGCGTGCACCGCCAACCCAGCGCCCAGCCGCTCTTGCAGCCGTGGGGAGCCGTTCGGGGCCAAGCACCAGTAGAGCTATAACGCCGCAAATCAGCAGCTCAAGAAAGCCGATATCAAACATGGTGTCTGGTCTCAGCTTTTGGTTTTTTCCCTGGGCTTATCTTCAGTCGCCTGACGCGCCTGTTCTTCCTGAGTACCTTCCAGCGAATCCGGGTCGCCTGGTTTGCTGTCTTCGTCATTCATGGATTTTTTGAAGCCACGAATGGCTCCACCAAGATCGGTGCCAATGTTGCGAAGCTTCTTGGTTCCGAACAGCAGAATCACAATGCCCAGAACAATAAGAAGTTGCCAGATGCTGATGCCCATTACGGGATCCTCGTTTCGATGTTTTCGTAGATTAACATTATACGTTACCAGAGCAGGGTGGCGGAAACCCCCCGTTAGGGGTATTACCTGCTCACTTGCTCCTGGACGCCTTTTCTTCCAGCCCGGAAAGGTCGAACCGGCTGCTCAACTCATCCAGTATATCCTTGGAGCTCAGGCCCAGGTTGGAGAGCATAACCATGCAGTGAAACCAGAGATCCGCTGTTTCGCTGATGACTGCGCGAGTTTCCCCCGAGTGTTCCGCATCCTTGGCTGCCAGCAGTGTTTCTGTACACTCTTCGCCGACCTTTTCCAGAATCTTGTTCAGACCTTTGGAGTGGAGGCTGGCGACGTAGGATTTCTCAGGGTCGGCTGATTTACGGGCTTCGAGAACCCGTGTCAGATTTTCCAGAACATCACTCAATACATCCACTCCTCAGTTGCTGCCATAAATGGCATCCGGATCTTTAATGACGGGTTCAACGCCCACCCACTGGTCGCCCTTCAATGAGCGGTAAAAACAGCTACGCCGGCCAGTGTGGCATGCAATGCCGCCTTTTTGCTCTACTTTTAGCAGGATAACGTCCTCATCACAGTCGAGGCGGATATCCTTGACCACTTGTTGGTGTCCGGAAGTTTCGCCCTTGCGCCAGAGTTTACCCCGTGAACGTGACCAGTAAACCGCTTGACCCTCTTCGGCCGTGAGGCGAAGGGATTCCCGGTTCATCCAGGCCATCATCAGGATATCGCCCGTGGCTGCATCCTGTGCAATCGCAGGAACCAGACCGTCCGCAGTCCAGCGAATGGTATCGAGCCAATCGAGGGTGCCTAGATTATCAGATAAGTCTTTCATTTTTATGAATCCTGAGCATTTTGTCGCCGCAAACCCGACACCATGGCCGTCGCAGCGAACACGAGCGTGAGCGCGACAAAGGTAATGGTAATTTGATACCGGCCATTCAGAGTGTCGATCACGGCCTCGTAGGGGGGCTTCGGGTTGACCAACAACGGCACCTCGTCTCCTGTTTGTAGTGATTTAAGGCGCCCGAGAAAGTCCAGAATCCCTCGTCTTGTCGCAAACTGATGGGTCTGGCCCTGAACACTATAACTGATAGTGTAATCCCTGTACTGATGGGCGGTTACATGGCCAATAGTCGGCTGCGATTCAAAATGCTTTGAGGTTTCCCACACAAAAGACAGGGTACAGACAAACAGTAGAAGGACGAATATCCGGGTCAGCGCAGCTCGTGGGGATGCGTTCATGGAGTTTTGGCCTTGTATGATTTATAGCTTTGCACGAAGCAGGTTCAAACCAAGCCCGATGTACACAAGCCCAGTGACTTTGCTTATCACTTCAGACAGACGCGAGTCCGACCTGGCTGCGTTTAAAAAGCTGGCAGTAAACGCGACGAGAAAAAGACACCACAAAGTGCCGCCCAGCACAAAAACACCGCCTAAAAACAGAAATACAGTGGTGCTGTTGTTGGCCCCGGACGCCACAAACTGCGGCAGGAACGCGAGAAAGAAGATAGCGATCTTCGGGTTCAACAGGTTGGTCAAAAAGCCTTGGTAAAAAAGCTGTGAACGCTTCTGGGTAGCTGTTTCAGAGGATGGTGCCAGCTCGTTCTGACGGCGGCAGGCCTGGGCGCCAAGATAGATCAGGTACCCGGCACCGATAACTTTAACTGCTGTAAATGCCAGTGCAGAAGTTGCCAACAGCGCGGAAAGCCCGATTGCCGCAAACAGGGTGTGCGCCAGTATGCCAGTGCTTACACCGAATACCGATAACAGCCCGGCAACGCGCCCTTGGGATAGGGTTCTGGCTAAAATGTACACGGTGTCTGGCCCTGGCGTTATCCAGAGCAAAAAGCTCGCGCTAAAAAACAACCAGAACTCATGGGCCTGCAACATCCAGGGCTCCTGCCGGAATCTGTGACTTTACCGCCAATATACCCGCTAAAACGACAATCTATCCAGAGCGGAGCGTATTCATTGAAAGAGTGGAGGAAACTCACTCATTCCTGAGCATCCTCAGCTGTTATAATCTCCGAAGCCGGTACCTGCATAGACACAGGCACCGGCTTTGATTTACACACCCCGGAAAAAAAACTGTGAGCAGTTCCCAGCGAAGTAACAGGCATCAGGCTAAGCCTGGTGGAAAAGGTTTACACCCCAGAAATCTGCACAAGCAAGGCTACGATTTTCCATCCCTCATAAAAAGTCACCCGGCAATAGCGCCCTACGTTAAAGCAAACGCCTACGGTAACCTCTCCATAGAGTTCGCAGATCCACAGGCAGTAAAATTGCTGAACGCAGCCCTGTTGAAGCACTACTACGGCATTGTTGATTGGGATATCCCGGAAGGGGCACTTTGCCCACCCATTCCGGGGCGAGCAGACTACATCCATCACGTAGCTGAGCTCCTGGGAGAGTTCGAGCCTTTTGCGAAACGGGTCAGCACCCAGCCGGAAATCACCTTGCTCGATATAGGCACCGGGGCCAATGGTGTATATCCGATACTGGCATGCCAAATGTACCGATGGCATTGCGTTGGCAGTGATATAAACGCCCGGTCGCTTGAAAACGTGGCCGGGGTTATCGCCAAGAACCCTACGCTAAAAGACCGCTTCACCCTGCGCATGCAAAACGACAGACATAAAATCTTCGACGGGGTTATTCGAAAAGGGGAGCTTTTTGATGTCAGTGTGTGCAATCCCCCCTTCCATGCTTCACAAGATGAGGCGCTCAAGAGTAGTCAGTTAAAGTTGCAAAACCTTGCCCGTAATCGCGGTGAAAAAAGGCCCGTGGCTGCCTCACAAACTCTGAACTTTGGGGGGCAGGAAGCGGAGCTCTGGTGCAAAGGTGGCGAACAGATGTTCCTCAAAAAGCTCATAAAGGAAAGCCGGGTATTTGCAACTCAATGCCGCTGGTTTACCAGCCTGGTGTCGAAAGCTGATAACGTAAAGCCTTCCACGAAATTGATTCGTAAACTCGGGGCGACCGATGTGCGAGAAATAGAAATGAAACAGGGGAACAAGGTCACGAGGGTGTTGGCCTGGACATACACCTAGATTATCCGGCAAACCCTTGGCCGACACTTCTCAAAACTTCAGGGTCAATATGGATCTCAAATGCAGTAGAGGCTGTCTTTACCGCAATCGCCACAAATAGACCTGTGAGCATAATTCCGCACCAGGCAATGACTATCGAGAGGATTTTCGACGATTTTCGTAATGGGCGAATGTCCCCGTAGCCTACGGTAAACGCTGTTATAAACGCCCAATAAAGCGCATCGAACCTCCCCCATGATTCCAGGCGGCCTACAACCAACCCGAAACCAACGATAAATACGCAGATCGAAAGTAAAATCGGGAGTGAAAAGTACATTCCCCAAAGAAACAACTTAAAAAATGTGATCGAAAAATCCATAGTTTATCTGCTTTGATTAAAGTCATTGGGCTGCAAATCAAATCCAGCGCCGAACACGCGCTTTGTAGGAAGTATATTCGGATCCGAAGATCGCATCGAGGGCGCGTTCTTCCGGAATGATTTGAAATCGGGTTATATAAAGCGTAAATGCGATAGGACCGAGTAAGGCCCAAGGAGAAGAAAGAAATATTGCCCACCCAAACAGCACCAGCACCATGCCCACGTACATGGGGTTGCGCGTAACCTTGAATACTCCGGATGCTACCAGGAGAGACGCCTTTTCGGGTCTGGTTGGGTTGATGGTGGTTTTCATTCTGCGAAAAGAGATTACGCCAACCAAGCTGATGCAGCCGCCGAGTAATGCGACTGAGATGGCTGCGACTACTCGAGTAGTGTCGTGAAATTGAAGTGACGGCGTCACCACGTTTATGCCCCACATGATAAACGCCACAATGGCGGTAACTGCGGGAGGGGGGATTCTCAGCTCTAATGACGACATGCTTGTGATATAACTCCTAGCGTTTGCTCGAACTATGTCATATCCGATGAACAAAGATAATACTTGGAATACGATACCGGAGCCTCTATGAAGCGCGTGATCATACCTAAAGCTGGAAACAGCAGCGTACTGGCACTCAAGGAGTTTCCAAGCCTGGCGGTTGGCCCAGGTGAGGTGCGAATTTCGGTTAAAGCCTCGGGGCTGAATTTTGCCGATATTATGGCGCGCCAAGGTTTGTATCAGGATGCCCCAAGCTTTCCCTTTACGGCCGGGTATGAAGTGTCAGGTGTGATCGACTCCGTTGGCGACGGTGTCGAAGAAAAGTGGATGGGTAAGCCTGTAATGGCTTTGACCCGGTTTGGCGGTCATGCCTCTCAGGTAGTTGTTTCGCTCAACCAGATCTTCGAGAAACCAGGCCGGCTCTCCTACGCGCAAGCGGCAGCTATCCCCGTGAACTATCTGACCGCCTGGCAAGCGCTTGTTATTTGTGGCGCGCTGCAACCGGAAGACACAGTTTTGATTCACAACGTTGGGGGCGGGGTAGGCCTTGCTGCCCTGGATATTGCGCAACACATTGGTGCCACTACCATTGGGACAGCGAGCCCTGGAAAGCATGAATACTTACTGTCTCGCGGGCTTAACCACGCCATAGATTACCGAAATAGCGACTGGTACACAGAGCTGATGCACCTGACCGATGGGAAAGGCGCTGAGCTGATTCTCGACCCGTTGGGTGGAGAGAGCTGGCGTAAGAGTTACAAGGCTTTGCGCGCGTCCGGGCGCTTGGCGATGTTCGGAATTTCGGCTGCATCTGGCAATGGCATTGGCAGCAAATTGGCGCTGGCGAAAACCGCAGTGATGATGCCCATATTCCACCCCATCAGTTTGATGAACGAAAACAGGTCTGTGTTCGGTATCAATATGGGGCGGCTTTGGCATGAGCCTGAAAAAATCCGCGTGTGGATGAATAAAATCATTGCCGGTGTGGAGGAGGGTTGGATCAATCCCACCGTCGCCGAGTCCTTCAGCTTTGAGGATGCCGCATTGGCCCACGACTATATCGAAAACCGTGCCAATATCGGCAAGGTGGTGTTAACACCCTAGTTTTGGAGGCAGGATTGAAGCGTGCCTTTGATCACCAGAGGGAATGCCGGGACTATGCGCGCCCTTCCAGCTTGGACACCGCATTTGAAAGGTTCTCTCTGGCTTGGCGCTCACTCGCTTCCGGGAATATCCCCGACGTGTAAATCTGCGGGCGCTCTATAAATCCCCGGAGCACAGCGGCACGCTTCTTTCGGTAGATGAACGCCGGGACGAGCCTGTATTCCTTGCGTACCCCTTGCTCGAAAATCTCGTAGCGTTCCGGAGCGGCCCCCAGAATTGACAGGTCTATATCCACAAGAATCGATTCGTCACGGGATTGGGTAGGAACATCATGCTCCGTGACCATAATGAGCCTGTGAACACGATCGATTTCTTCAGCGCTTGCGCCGGACTCTGCCAAAAACGAAGCTGCCCAATCGGCGCTTTCCAGTTCATTTTTGCTGGATAAAGGCTTGTAAATGGCATCATGGAACCAAAGTGCAAGCTCTACCTCCCGCGGATGCTCAATCTTGGCCGAGCAGTTATCCAAATGCCGAAGGCACGCAGAAACATGCTCCAGCGTGTGGTAGTGCCGGCCCTTCTCAGAATAGGCGTTGATCAGGGAGTCGTAGGTTTCCTGATGCGAAGAAAACCCCCAAGCAGCCATCAGTTGCGTCCACCGATCAGTATTCATTGTTGCTCCTCGGAGAAAAAGCTCGTGGCTATTGGGCACAGGGCTGCAAAGAAAACAGGAAAAGCCCGAACCAGACATTCGCGAGCAAGATCAAAACTTTTATCGCATCTCTGGCGAATGACGGGATGTCGCTGGATTGATAAAGATAGCCGATGACGACCCACTGAATAAACAGCCACACATATGTGAGGTAGAGAAAACCCGTGTGGCATGCTGCATTAGGCGATGTGTAATAGGTGTAAATCCAGGCAGCCGCTGTTCCTGTGACCATAATCAGGAAAGCCGCGGTAGAGAGCAGGTTTCGCCATTGTGGATAGTCGGTGCTTAATAGCTTCTCTTTGACCTGCTTGAGTCCCATGGTCGCTCTCAGCGGCTACCACGCCAAACCAACGCCCCGGCTGCTGCAAGCAACACCCAAGACCACACTGGCGCGTGTTCTGCCCACTCACGGGCTTCTGGCTGGGTTCCGATAACAGCTGCGGCAACCAGTGCTATCGCTGCAATCCCGCGGCGCCAGCGGCGGTCGCTTCTGAGCTGTTGTTCGCGGAGCAGTGCCAGGGTGTCCTGGTTCTGTTTCTCGGTGGGGCCGGCGCTGCGGAGTTGTAGTAACGCGTCGTGAACCAGTTGGGGCATTTCAGGGGACTGTTCCAGCCACGAGGGCAGGTGGGTTTGCAGGGATTTTATCAGGCCGCTTGGCCCTATCCGCTTGCGCATCCAGCCTTCCAGATAAGGTTGGGCCGTGCTCCAAAGATCCAGTTCCGGGTACAACTGGCGGCCAAGGCCCTCTACGTTCAGCAGGGTTTTTTGTAATAGAACCAGCTGCGGCTGTACTTCCATGTTGAACCGGCGCGCAGTCTGGAACAGGCGTAGCAGGAAGTGACCGAAGGAAATGTCTTTCAGGGGCTTCTCAAAAATCGGTTCGCATACGGTACGGATAGCCGCCTCGAATTCATTTACCCGTGTATCGGGTGGTACCCAGCCAGATTGGATGTGAAGCTGCGCCACTTGCCTGTAATCCCGGCGGAAGAAGGCCAACAGGTTGCGCGCGAGATAGCTTTGATCGTCTGGCGCGAGGGTGCCCACAATGCCAAAGTCGATGGCGATGTATTTCGGGTCTGCGGGGTTGGAAACGTCTACAAAAATGTTTCCCGGGTGCATATCGGCGTGGAAGAAGCTGTCCCGGAATACCTGGGTAAAGAAGATCTCGACACCTTTTTCAGCCAGCACTTTCAGGTTTACGCCCGCCGCTTCCAGTGCAGGAACGTCTGCAATGGGGATGCCGTAGATGCGTTCCATTACCATGACGTTCTTGCGGGTGTAGTCCCAGTCGATAAAGGGAATGTAGATCAGCGAGGAGCCTTCAAAATTACGGCGTAGCTGGCTCGCGTTGGCGGCTTCCCGCTGCAAATCCAGCTCGTCGTGGATGGTTGAGTCGTAATCTGCAACGACTTCTACCGGGTGCAGTCGCTTGCCTTCGGTCCAGTATTTCTCAAGGAGGTTGGCCATAAAGTACATCAGGGCAAGGTCTTGCCGGATTACTTTGTTGATGCCTGGGCGCAGTACTTTGACCACCACATCTTGGCCGTTCAACAGTGTCGCGGCATGAACTTGTGCGACGGAGGCCGAGGCTAGAGGCTCTGCACTGAATTCCTTGAATAGCTCCGCTACTGGTGCTCCAAGGGAGGACTCAATAATGTTGCGGGCCACGTCGCTGGAGAAGGGCGGAACGCGATCCTGGAGATGTTTGAGGGATTCCGCCATGTCGTCTGGCAGTAGGTCGCGGCGGGTAGAGAGTATCTGGCCGAACTTGACGAAAACCGGGCCAAGTTCTTCCAGAGCCAAGCGCAGGCGATCACCGCGGCTGAGCTTTGGTTGCGGAAAAAGATGCCAGGGCGCCAGCAGAAAAAACACCTTCAAAGGTGCGGGAAGCTCCGCGATTGGCAAAAATGTGTCCAGCCGGTAGCGGCAGAATACCCAGGAAATGCGAATCAGGCGTTGCAGGCGGGTCACGGAGTCTCCGGTTTGTCAGTAGTGCCGCGGCTTTCGATCTGGCATATGCGTGCTGCCAGGCGTTCAGTGCGAAGGTTCAAGGCATCTACGTCCTCGAACGTGGCTTCCAGTTCGCGGCGGCCGGGCAGGGCGCGGCTTTCCTCGTGCACATACTCTTCAATGTTGGCGTTCAGGGAGGTGAAGGCCTGGCGGCTCCAGCTCACTGAGCTGCGAATACGCTTGCCGATGAAGTGGGCTGGCACATCGCCTATGTGCCTTGCCATGGCAGCTTCCCAGTCCGGGTTTAGCTTATCCAATGCTCGTTGGAATTGGTGTGCCAAAGCAGTGTCACCGTTAACGCTCAACCGGTTGTCGGTGAATACACGGTCATCGCCTGTGGCCAGTGCAGCAAACGCCAGGGGCTTGCCGCTGATTTCCAGTGCGGGGTCTTCGACTGGCTGGCTGCGTACCTGCACTTGATTGCCCATTCTGTGCAGTGAGCAGGTAAGGGAAATCGGGTGGGTGATGCGGAACTGTACCGGCCCTTCAAGAGCGCCCAGCAGCGCCTGCTGACCAGCAGGATCCAGTTCAAGCGCCTGGTTCAGTGCCCGCTCGATTATGGCGGTGAGCGCCGTAAGCAGGGTCGGGCCGGGAAACATCAGGGTTTGGTTCCCACGTGCAGGGCAACAATACCGCCAGTCATGTTGTAGTACTTGCAGTTCACCATGCCTGCGCTTTCCATCATGCCCTTGAGCGTGTCCTGGTCCGGATGCATACGGATGGATTCAGCCAGATACTTGTAGCTCTCGCTGTCGCCGGCAATGAGCTGGCCCATCAGGGGCAGAGCTGTAAACGAGTAGGTGTCGTAGGCTTTACTGAGCAGCGGGTTGGTGGGCTTGGAGAACTCCAGCACCATCAGCTTGCCGCCGGGTTTGAGGACTCGCATCATGTCCCGCAGAGCCTGATCCTTGTCGGTTACGTTGCGCAGACCAAAGGCGATGGATACGGCGTTGAAACTGTTATCCGGGAAGGGCAAGTGTTCCGCATCGGCTTGCACGTACTCAATGTTGCCGGCGTAACCACGGTCGGTCAGGCGGCTGCGCCCAACCTGCAGCATGGAGGCGTTGATGTCGGCTAGAACCACCTTGCCGTCGCGCCCAACCAGGTCAGAAAACTTCATGGTGAGATCACCGGTGCCACCGGCAATGTCCAGAACCTGATGCCCCGGGCGAACACCGGAAAGCTCAATGGTAAAGCGCTTCCACAACCGATGAACGCCCATGGACATTAGGTCGTTCATAAGGTCGTATTTTCCCGCCACGCTGTGAAACACTTCAGCTACCTGGCTGGCTTTCTGGCTCTTGGCCACATTGCTGAAGCCAAAATGGGTAACCTCGTCCTGGCCGTTGCCGGCG
Organism: Marinobacter sp. KMM 10035; assembly: GCF_046537445.1. Classification (NCBI taxonomy): domain Bacteria; kingdom Pseudomonadati; phylum Pseudomonadota; class Gammaproteobacteria; order Pseudomonadales; family Marinobacteraceae; genus Marinobacter; species Marinobacter sp. KMM 10035. Next base: position 1,089,382 of record NZ_JBBVMG010000001.1, read on the forward strand.
GTGGCTGGCGTTTGTTGCTCACTCATGGGGCATGTCCTGTCAGAATCTGAACTCCGTATTCTAACGCTTGACGGAGTTGCTACAAGGGTAGCTACACGTTTAATACCGCCTTACACTGTAAAACCGTTCAATTTTGAAGAGAAAACTGATTCATGTCTGTAATTGATGTACATCGCGCTCACACTCTTGATAAAGAACATGCTCGTGAAGCTGCAGAAGCGCTTGCCAAGGATCTATCCAGCAAGTTCGAACTTGATTACCAGTGGGAAGGTGATCAGCTCAAGTTCAAGCGTTCGGGCGTTAAAGGGCATCTGAACATTACCAATGACGACCTCAACGTGCGTTTGGAGCTGGGCATGTTGCTGCGGCCATTCAAATCAAGGATTGAGCAGGAGATTCACAGCCAGCTGGATCAAATTCTGAAGGCCTGATGCTTCAAAGGTCACCCGGGAGTATAAAGGGTTCGGGGTGGCCGTTGAGAATGTTGTCCATCACCCGCTGCTCACGGGTTACCAGCCGCTCAATCAGCACATCCACCTTATCCATTTTCCGGAATGCAGAGTAGCCCCGGTGGAGGAAATTGTGCAGATCACTCAGATCGGCCATCTCCGCGGGCGCCCGGCTCATTGAAAGCAACCAGCCTAAGGTTCGGTTGCGCACATAGCGATCCAGCTGCTGCCCGACGTCGGCGACTAACATAACCTGTCTTCTGCGCTGCTCCAGCTTTTGGCTGGCGCGATAAACGTCGCAGTATTGCTCAGCGGTGATCATGTGTGCAGGTATCTGGCGTTCATCAAGCAGCTCAGCCAGCTCAAGATCCAGCTGCTGGGTAATCAGATTCAGTTCGACCAGCCCGGCAAGTACTTCAAGTTGCTGGTCTGGCAGCCACTTAACCATCTTCGGGAATACCCGATCAATGTTGTCGTCCCGGCGGGTCATGCCGGTGGGTGCGTAAAGGTCGGTGAGCAGAAATTCCAGGCCGTCGTGATAGCCAGGGTGCTGGTACAAGTCCTGATGGGTTGCCTTCAGGCGCTCTGCCTGCCAGTCGGCGACAACGAAGGTGTTATCGAACAGCCGATGGCCTGCCTTATGGTGGCGAAAGTCGTGATATTCCAGCAAAAGCTGTTGCAGGCGGCGGGCGCTTTCTGAGCGCGCGTCTGTGCCAACAAGGCGCTCACGATACATGGTGCCAACTCCGGTGGATCTGCGTAAAGACGATTAGTTTACCGGAGGGGGTGCCCAAGTGCAGCAAGCCCGACCGGTTGCCGGGCGCCAGTTCATGGGGTTGTCTGGTGTTAGCCTTGGGCGGCTGAAGGCAGAGACTCAAAGCCCGGTAGCCATTCCTTGCTGTCGAGAGTGACGAAGTGGCTGGGTGCCTCGGTTTCAATGATGCGCATGGTGGTTGGGCTACGCCGCGCGCTGGCAAGCATGGCCTGCCGATCCAGAATGCGATCCACTCCTGGTATCAGGAAGGTTCCGTGGCGTACATGCTTGTACACATCGGTGTCGGTGCGCTGCATCCAGTCAAATATGTTCTCTATGTTGCGCACAATGGTCAGGTGGTCGCGGGTTGAGTAAAACAGCTTGCTTAGCAGCTGCTTTTTGCGCGGATTCATTTTTCCGAAGAAGGTTTGGCCGTAAGCAGATGAAGGCGCACTGTTAATCAGGCGGATCAGCCAAGGCCACATGCCGTGGCTGACGGGCTCAAGAAGGGTGGTTACCAGAGGGTGAATTTTGCCCTGCGGCAGCGCTGGAGCTTCAAGCACGACTTCAACGTCTTCGTATAGCTCGGGGCGTTGTTTTATTGCCTCAAGCGTGACTGCTCCTCCCCGGGAATGGCCGTGAATACGTACATTTCGGGTGCTGGGCAGGTTCGAAAGTGCCTGGTTCAAGATGCAGGCATCGTATTCAATGGTGCCTTCCAGGTGCTTGATCGGCACTTCCCATTCCGGGGTTTCCGGTGTTACGCCGTTTACCGGAATGTGGTAGTTACTGCAGGTAAGCAGAATCAATTCTGTTGTTGGTGCGTCGTAGGTCTGGGTGAAATAGCAATGATTTTCCAGAAAGCCATGCACGCCGATAACGGTGTGCTCTGCTTCGCCACTGTGATTGCGAACAGAAACCGCCCCTTCGCCAACGCGGTATACGCGCCCTGAGAACATCTCTGAATAGGCGCTGTCGATTGGCCTTATGAGCTTGCGAATGTGGCTTGCTTTCATACTGCATCTCCTCCCAGCACGGCGGTTGCCTGTTTTTAGAGCTTGGTCATTGGACCTAGGTTGCGCTGGTAACCTTGTTGTACATGGGTTCGCTTTGATCTTTATTGGCACTGGTAACGCAGTTTTTGCATGTTCGCGGCCAATAGACAGTCGAAACCTAATGCTAATAACTATTACATCAAGCCTTATAACCAGTATAGGGTGAAGGTATGTATCTGTGTAATATTTTGTAATCTTGGGCGGTGTGCAGCTTTGTGGAGCCAGTAGTGTATGTCTGGCACAATGCCTGACTCTGTGTTTTTCACTTCACCACTTCCGGGGATGTTCGGGTTTGAGTCACGAGCAAACGCACCTCATGCTGCCTGCGGATTCCGCCTGGCTGGCCTTGGAGTCCCCCAAAAACCCCATGACCATCACCGTCATGTTTCGGGCCGATGGCCTGACAGCACCCCGGCTACGGGAGTTTCTGCAGGTTTACTGGATGGCTTGGGAGCGCTTTCGGTACATGCCGGTTAAGCGCACAGCGGCTTGGTACTGGGAGCCCGACCCTGTGTTTGACCTTCAGCACCATCTGGATGTGGTACTTGATCGCTTCACGGAATCGGATCTTCAGGAGTGGGTTTCCGAGCGTCTTAATCAGCCTCTTCCTGCCTATCGCCCCATCTGGAAATTCTGGTTGGTACCGAATGCCGAAGGTGGCGCTGCATTACTTCTTCGAATACACCACTGCTATGCCGATGGGGTTTCGCTCACGGGCATTTTCGACCACCTGTGTTCGGCCTCGCCACAGCAATACCCTGCAATATACGGAGCCCGGCACACGGAAGGTTTTTCCCCCTGGGTATCGGCCGCCAAAAGCCGGCTTGAACAGTTAGTTGGCGGGGGCAGGGCGCCCGAGGCGGACATGGAAAACCAGAGCCCTGAGCTTGGCAGCAATGAGGCCGGCTACGGGGACTTATTGGAGAAACTGGCGCACAACGGGCTGAAACTGATTAACGAACTGAGTGATTTTCTGGCGGAGCCGGAGGATACACCATCGGATCTGAAACGCCCGCTGCTGGGCCAGCGCCATTGCCGGTGGTCCGTGCCGGTACCTCTCGACCAGTTCCGGTCAATCGCCAAGGCGACGAACGTCACCATTAACGATGTTCTGCTTAGTTGCGTAGCAGCTGCGGTTCGCCCCCGTCTTGGGCTTGTGGGGCCGGCGCTGGAAGACGCCATATTGCACGTAGCTGTTCCCGTGGATATTCGTAATCGCCTGCCGGACGATTTACAGCCAGAGCAGGGTGCCCTTGGCAATTATTTCGGCACGGTGTTTGTGCCTCTGCCCATTGATGGCGAGAGTGCACTGGAGCGGCTTTATCGCATCAAACAGGAAACCCGTCGCCTTAAAAAGAGTTGGCAGCCCGGCATAGCCTGGGGATTGTCTTCCTGCGCCCCTCTTATACCAGACGTATTGCGACAGCCACTGTCAGATATGTTCTATCGCAAGGCCAGCGCCGTGGTATCCAATGTTCCCGGCACCCCCGAGGCGCGCTACATTGCCGGTTGCCGCATTAAAGAACAGATGTTCTGGGTGCCCCAGGCCGGGGATATCGGGCTGGGAGTCAGCATTGTCAGCTATGCCGGGCAGGTTCAGTTCGGGGTAGTTGCAGATGAAGCGGTGTTGTCAGACCCCCAGGGGTTTCTTGACGACTGTGTGCAGGAGCTGTCGGAATTCCCCGGAGGTTCACCTATTGTTGTTTGAGGTCTACAGTGAATGAGTAAACGCGCATGACCGCGTTGTCATTCACAACCACAACAAAAGGTGACGACCATGATTTATGCACAACCAGGAAAAGACGGTTCCGTCGTTTCATTCAAATCCCGTTACGGAAACTACATTGGTGGTGAGTGGGTTGCTCCGGTTAAAGGGGGGTATTTTGAAAACATAACCCCCGTGACTGGCGCGACTATCTGCGAAATTCCCCGCTCTACCGCTGAAGATATTGATCTGGCTCTCGATGCGGCGCACAAGGCTGCACCGGCCTGGGGCAAAACGTCTCCGGCAGAGCGCTCCAATATCATGCTCAAGATAGCCGATCGCATTGAAGCCAATCTGGAGACCTTGGCGGTTGCAGAAACCTGGGATAACGGCAAGGCCATTCGCGAAACCCTGAATGCTGATATCCCTCTGGCCGCAGATCACTTCCGCTATTTTGCTGGCTGCATCCGTGCCCAGGAAGGGCATATGAGCCAGATTGACCAACATACAGTGGCCTATCATTTTAACGAGCCCCTCGGGGTGGTTGGCCAGATCATTCCCTGGAACTTCCCGATACTGATGGCAGCCTGGAAGCTTGGCCCTTGCCTTGCTGCCGGCAACTGCACCGTACTCAAACCGGCAGAACAAACACCGGCCAGTATTCTGGTGCTGATGGAAATCATTGGGGACCTGCTACCGCCTGGCGTGATCAATATTGTGAATGGTTACGGCATTGAAGCAGGTGAGGCGTTGGCCACCAGCAAGCGCATCGCCAAAATCGCGTTTACAGGCTCTACACCGGTGGGCTCGCACATTCTCAAGTGCGCAGCTGAGAATATCATTCCGTCAACGGTGGAGCTGGGTGGCAAGTCCCCCAACCTCTATTTCTCGGATGTTATGCAAGCCGAGCCCGAGTTCATCGACAAATGCGTGGAAGGCCTGGTGCTGGGCTTCTTCAACCAGGGCGAAGTATGCACCTGCCCATCCCGGGCCTTGGTGCAGGAGGATATGTTCGACGAATTTATGCAGAAGGTGGTTGAGCGCACCAAGGCCATCAAACGGGGCAACCCGCTGGATACCGATGTGCAGGTAGGTGCACAAGCCAGCAAGGAGCAGTACGACAAGATCATGTCCTACCTGGATATAGGTAAGCAGGAGGGCGCGACGGTGCTCACCGGGGGCTTCAAGGAAGAAATGGAAGGCGAATTCAAAGACGGCTTCTACATTCAGCCCACCCTGTTCAAGGGTGACAACGACATGCGGGTATTCCAGGAAGAAATCTTCGGCCCGGTTGTGGGTGTAACCACATTTAAAACCGAAGAAGAAGCCGTGGCGATAGCCAATGATACCGAATTCGGGCTGGGGGCTGGTGTGTGGACCCGCGACACCAATCGCGCCTTCCGTGTGGGGCGTAACATTCAGGCTGGTCGGGTCTGGATGAACTGCTACCACGCCTACCCGGCACACGCTGCCTTTGGCGGTTACAAGAAATCCGGGGTTGGCCGTGAAACCCACAAAATGGCGCTGGAGCACTATCAGCAGACCAAGTGTATGCTGACCAGTTACGACATCAACCCGCTTGGCTTTTTCTGAGCCAGCAATAGCAAACAGGCCCATACACAGGTGTGGGCCTCGGTTGCGCTGACCATCCTGCCCTGAAACGCCCCACGTAAGACATTCTTACAGACACCTGCACTCCCGCCGGGGAATACTTCTCCTAACCGGCCCTGATACCGGATTGATTACAAACATCTGAGGGAGAAGCAGATGAAAACAAGAACGAGTATGCGCGGCAATGGCTGTAAACCGACCCGGCACCTGGTGGTGGCCATGTTCGCGTTGTTTTTTGCCGGATGCGGGGGTGACACTGAGGTGTCCAGCCCATCCGGTTTCGAGGCACCGAGAGAGCCAGTAAACCTGGGCGGCGATGGGGATCTTTACGCGCCGAACCGGTTACTGGAAGTGAATATATCCATGGCCGCCAGCGAGTTTGAACAGCTCCGTGCGGAAGGCCGCACACTGGCCAGTACAGCACGGGAATGCCTGAGCGATTACGAATACACCGAGTTTGCAGCCAGCGTCACCATCGATGGTGTTGCTATGAAGGATGTGGTGGTTCGCAAGAAAGGCTATATAGGCTCGCTGAGCCCAAGCATTCCCTCCCTCAAGCTGGATTTCAATGATCTTTGGGATGGAAGGACGTATCAGAACAGCTCCCGGATGACCCTTAACAACAATCGCCAGGATCCATCCAATGCCCGGCAATGCCTGGCTTATGAGCAGTTTCACCAGGCTGGCATTGCTGCCCCTCGGTGTAATTACGCCCGGGTTCGGGTAAATGGCGAGGATCTGGGCATCTTCACCAACGTAGAGCCCATCAAAAAGCCATTTCTTGCGCGCGCCTTTGGTAACGATGAAGGTAATCAGTATGAAGCACAGACGTCGGATTTTGGTACCTGGCTGAGCCAGAGGTTCGAGAAGAAGACCAACAAGACAGAAAACGACCGCAGTGATTTGCAATCGGTTACCGATGCACTGGCGCTACCAGACGACCAACTGATGAATGTGCTGCCGCAACTGGTGGACGTGGATGAGTTTATCCGTTTCTGGGCAGTGGAAACCCTCATCGGCGCCTGGGACTCTGCTACAGGCAATGCCAATAACTTTCATATCTATCGATCCCCGGCTGACGGACGCTTCCATTTCATTCCCTGGGGTGCAGATACCGCCTTTCGTGGAGAGCACCCGCTGAAACCGGGCACCGGGGTGCTGTACAGAAACTTTTCTCTGGCCGACCGCCTGTTTAATCTTCCGCAATACCGGGCTCAATACGAAGCTGAATTGGAGGATTTGCTTGCCAACCAATGGAACGAGAGTCAATTGCTGCAGGATCTGGAGCAGATCCGGGCCCTGACGGGTACCTCTGAGGCCAGTGTGGCCAGCCTCAAAGCATTTATAGCGGGCAAGGGTGAGCCTGCCGATGACAGTTATCGCATGCCACGCAGAGTTGCACTGGAGCAGGCGCTGGCGGAAGACCCACCTTCTGGCACGGTATACCGGCTTGCGGATACCCGGCCCGATTGCAGTGCGCCGGGTACCACACCTTTAACCGGCAGAGTGGCTGCGTTGAACGGCACGGATAGCGGAGCTTTCCAGTTCAATCTGCCGAGCGGGCAACCTGTAACGGCCAGCCTGACCTTTGCGTCCTTCGGTGTGGATAGTCTGGTTTACTCCGTGGACGCTGAGTCCTCACCGGAAGTTGTTAGCTTGTTGCTGATTGGTGTGGATGCAAGCAATGCCTATAAGCCATACGTGCTGCAACTGTTTATCGAAGCATCAGACTATGAGCCAGGCTCCCATGAATTTCATGGTTTTGCCACCAATGCCTTGCTGTTCGAAGTGGATGAGAGTCTGCCTGGCGATGTGCGCACCCTGGCTCTTGGGGCAACGGGCAAGGTTACTTTCATCAAGGTTGGTACAGGTGCCAGCGCAGGCGATGTTGAGTTGACGCTGGATGCCACACTTGAGTTTGGGTCTGATGCGCAATGAATATGGCTGTTCTCAATCCCCTGGCAGGTTTTTGTGGCCACGGACTGGCCGACCAGATGCGGGTTGCGTTGATGGACCGGGTCGATGCCAAGTTTGTGGTGCGGCCTGGGGTTTTGGAGCAGAGTCTGCAGGGCCTGCGAGGTGCCTACACGATACTGGATATGGATGGGTGCCGGCGCTTTGGCTACGACACCTTGTATTTTGATAGCCCGGACCGGCGTCTGTTTCTCGACCACCACAACGGCAAGCTCAATCGGCTCAAGGTTCGGCTAAGGCACTATTGCCATGGCAAGATCATGTTTCTGGAAGTGAAAATGAAAACCAATCGCCAGCGCACGGTAAAAACACGGGTGCCGGTTACGTTTGAATCCTTCGTGGATGGTTCAGCCACGAGGTTTCTGAAGGAGCAGTCAGGCCTGCCGGCCGCAGGGATGCAGCCGGCTCTTTTTGTTTCCTATCAGCGCACTACTCTTATTAGCGCCCAGAACACTGAGCGGATCACGATAGACACTCAGCTTGCCTTCCACTCCCCCGACCGAACCCTGTCTGTCGACCTGCCTGGCGTGGCCATTGTGGAAGTAAAGCATGATCGTCACTCAGGGTGCTCCCCCATGCTGCAAAGCCTGGCCAGGCAGGGCTGCCGCCCGGTGGCATTCAGCAAATACTGCGTGGGCACCAGCCTGCTCTATGGGTCTCAATTGAAAACCAATCGTTTCAAACCGTTGCTAAGGAGTCTTTATGGAATCTGCAGTTGATCTCCATTTTGTGATCCGGCTTATCATCAACACGGTTTCAGTATTTGTTCTGATTCGGTGCTATTACGCCTTTTCTCGTCACAGGGAGAACGCGGCCTCTTTCATTCTGTTTGGGGTGGGTGTTTTCCTTGTTACCTCGCTACTGCACTCGGTTACGGTGACCATGGGTTTTGCGTTCGGTCTGTTCGCAGTGTTTTCAATGCTGCGCTATCGAACGGAAGCGCTGGGCATCAAGGAAATGACCTATCTCTTTCTGGTGATTGCCATGGCGCTGCTGGCAGCCGTAGGCAGTATGCAGCACTACGAACTGGCGGGGCTGAACCTGCTGATTATTCTTTTGGCACGGCTGCTTGAAACCCGGGTGTTACTGCCCAGGCACGGCGAGAAGGAGGTTGAGTACGAAAAAATTGAGAATGTGCACGCCAGACAGCAGGCAGTGTTGATTGCAGATTTGCGCGAGCGCACCGGGCTGGATGTGTTTCGGGTAGATGTGGTGTCCATTAGCTATCTGCGGGATACCGCTATGCTCCGGATGCATTTTCGTCTGGAAGGGCACAATGCTTGCTGACCTCCGCCGGACCTGGCTGATAGCAGGGTTGACGTTGGTTGTTTTGCTTCCGCCACCAACGTTGAGGGCTGACCCGCTGGAACTGGATCTTGGTGGGTATATCGCCGCCGGAGTTGACCGGTTTGGGCCTTTTTATAATGAGGAGGGTGACCCTGACACCACCAGGGGCATCGTGCGAAACGCCAAACTGGAACTCGAAATGGAGTGGGGGAGCAATTGGGCAGCAGAAATAGACGGAAGCTATAAGGCTCGGGGTGATCGCGAGGAAACCGAGCTGGGTGATGCCTATGTGCAATACCAGGGCGCAAATGGGTTTGAGGCAACGCTGGGCCGCTTCAAAGAGCCGTTCGGGCTTGAGCGTCTTGCTGGTTATACAAACATCAGCACCAGTGAGCGCTCGATGGTGACATCGGCCTTTGCGCCAGGCCGTTCGCAAGGCCTGGCGATTGGGCAATTGAATAAAGCCAACACCTGGGTCTTCGGCGTGTTCACCAAAGAGCCGGAAGGGGAGCAGACCCATGCAGTGACGGGCCGCTACACCGTTGCTCCCGTTCAGAATCATCGGCGCACACTGCATTTCGGCATCGCCGCATCCTGGCGCGATTTGAATGGCGCTCGGTTTCAGGTCAAGGATAGAGGCGAGGTGTTCAGTGCTGACAATATCCTGCGCAGTCCGCGCTTTGATGCCCGGCACACTGCCGTGGGAGGGCTGGAAGCAGCCTGGTCGTCAGGGCGGTTAACTGTGGTGAGTGAGGCGATGGCGCAGCAGGTTGAACGTGAGAACGGAGAGCGCTGGCGGTTTAGCGGTGCTTACCTGCAAGCAGGTTTTTTCCTCACCAATGACCACCGCCGATACAAACACGGTGAGTTCAAGGGCCCCGATTCGCCAGGGCCGGCGGGGGCCGTTGAATTGGTGGCTCGCTATAGTGCGGTCGACTTGCAGGACCGGGATTTAGGCGCGCGAGCGGCGATTGCGCTGGTCGGGGCAAACTATTATCTGGGTAACCAGTTTCAGCTTCGGCTGAACTGGCTGGTACCAAAGGTGGAGGGCACTATCCTCGCACCAGACCCGACAGGCAATGCGTTCACGCTGAGAGTGCTTTTCCGGTATTAGTGTGGTGACTGAGGCAGAGTAAGGATAACTTCCGTCCACTCACCTGGCTCGCTGCAAATCTCCATCTGGCCGTTATGATGGCGCATGATGGTCTGGCAGATACTTAGCCCGAGGCCAAGATTGTCCGGTGTCCTGTTGGTGGAGTAGAAGGGGTCTGTCAGCCGTTTGATGTCTTCGGGTGCTATGCCATGGCCATTGTCCCGTATGCCTATAGTCAGGTTCTCACCCTTTGTCGTAGCTGTTATGTCGATGCGCCGCGACGCCCGCCCCTTTTCCAATGCGGATGCCGAATTCAGCAACAGGTTTACAAAAACCTGGGTCAGCGCCGACGGATAACAGGCTATGGGCATATTTTCCGGAATGCCAAGGCGCACCTCCGTGCCCCTGAGTTGGTGTTTGCATAAGCGCAGAGCCGTTTCAAAGAGAGCGCCCAAACCGGCTGTCTCTATACTGTGATCCGGCTCAGGCCGCGAGAAATCGATCAAATCAGACACTATGTCAGCGATGCGTTTCTGGTGCAGCGCTGCGTCGTCCAGTGCTTCTGACAAGTCGCTGTCTCGGTTGATGGCACTGGCGTAGTCCACGGCCTGGCTGGCGCAGTTCAACGGGTTCATGATTTCATGCAGAAGGCCTTTTGCCATATGGCTCAGGGCTTGATGTTTCTGTTCCTGGGCCAGCCGGTCTTCGGTTATCTCCAGTGCATGCAAGGTGCGAGATAGTGTGCGGTTGCGATCTTTGAGCAGGAATTGCAGGGCTAAAAGATTGCGCAAGAACATGCGAAAAAAGTGAGCCGATACAGGGGCAATGAGTAGGCACATCAACACCAGCCAGTTGGTGAGTATTGCTGTTAGCGCGCTGCCAAACTCACTGGCCGGCACAGCCAGTGCGGTAGCCGCCGTCAACAGGCCCAGGTTAGCCACCAGTATGATGATGGTATGGACCATGGACAGGGTGATGATCCCTACGGAGCTTATGAACAGAAGCAGGCCTACGATAGGGGGCAGCGAAGCACCGGTTACGATGTAGCCCAGATAGCTAAATAGTGCCATGTGGAAAAACACCAGATAGACAATCAGAGGCGAGGTTCGCCTTAGCCGTGTAAAACGGTGGACGGCTATCAGCCCCGCAAGCACCGCGGTGTAAAACAGGTGGGTACCGTTAATGCCCGGCGCTGTGGGCGATAGGGCAAGCCCAGACAGGAATATGAGAGTCCCGATGAAGGTGATGCCCAGAGACACATCCGCAAAAAGTGGCAGCACCCGGAACCTGGACTGGCTGCGATAGAAGCGCTCGTAACGTCGCTGTTGGTGTGCTGGCAACTGTCGAACCTGATCCATGCCGGAGAGCAATGTCATGCCGCGGTTCCATTGTGGTGGCGTTTCATGAACAGGATCAGTTCTGGCAGGCGCTCGAACCCGAGCTTGACGAAAATTCTGTCCTTGTAGGAGTGCACCGTCTTACAGGACACCCCTAACTGTTCGGCGATATCCTTGATGGGAATCCGGCTGGCTATCAACCGGGCGACATCTCGTTCACGGCCTGACAACGCATTGTAGGCATTCAGCATACCTTGCGATGGCGCGTCCGGCTTTTGCCAGGCCCCCACATATACTTGCCCGTTGCGGATGTAGAACAGGGTTTTAACCAGATCCTGAATGGGCTGATGTTTCGATACAACCGCCTTGATGCCAGCTTCGAGATAAATTGCCAGCCGGTTGGCGCTGACCGGGGTATCTGAAATCAGCAACACCGCAAGGGCGGGGTGCTCGCTCAGTGCATGTTCCGCAATGGTCAGGCCATCGTTGTCTGGCAAATTCTCTTCAATAATCAAGACGCCAGGTCGGGCAGATTCCAGGCTTTTCAAGGTGTCGATTCCGGTTTCGGATTCACCCACCAGATCAATTTCGTTGTGCAACAGGAGCTGGAACAGCAGGCTGTCCCGAAACAATCGCTGGCCAATGGTTACGTAGAGTCTTAGCTTGCGGTTACCCTGCGACATCAGGCCACCGTTGCTTTAGCCAGCGGCAAGGAAAGCACAAGCTCGTAGGACTGGGCAGCGCCGCTGATTTGTAGCTCACCGCCCAGCTGGTGCGTGGTTACGAAAAGCAGGAGAAGCGCCACCTGTTGCTCCAGTAATGGTCGGGATAGCCTGGTCAGTGGTGCTAGCAGGTGTGCATAGAGCTTCAGCGGAGCTGTGCTGGCCAGTACCAGTTGATTGTCCGAGGGCTGGCTCAATTGCAGATTGCGCCAGTCCTGCCCGGAAGCAGCTAAAAGCGTTGTGAGCGTCTGGCAGAGCACCGACAGTGTTGACGTTGCGTTGTGGCGTTCATCTTTGGCCAGCCCGGCGCTTTGCAGTGCCGCGAGAACAGACGCTTCGTCAAGCTTCGTGCTGGCAGAGGCTGTTACTTGCAATCGTGTTAGCTGCTGCTGTACCTGTTCAGCAAATTGCTGAACCAGGTCCTTCTCAAGGCTGGTTTCCAGGCTAGCTCTCAGGTGTGATGAGTTGGCCGCCAGGCAAGGGATGGCATCCACCGCCTGTAAAAAAAGCGACATGGCCGGTGCGCCAGCGGCGGAATTTACAGGGCCTGAAAGATTTTCCAGAAGCCGTGCACGGCGCTGTCTGCGTAGCTCCGAAAATTGGCGTTCCAGTTGAGAGAGTGTGTTTTCCCTCGCCGACGCCAAGGTCAGGTGTCGCGATACGGCCTCTTGAAAAAGGGGTAGCAATTCCGTCGCGCGCCAGGGTTTTTTCTGGTAGCGGAAAATCTCCCCCTCGTTCACAGCATCAAGCGCCACGTGTACTTCGCCGTAGGCCGAGGTGAGGATGCGGATCGTTGCCGGGTGTGATTGTTTGAGTTCATCAATGAGTTCCTTGCCCTGCATGCCCGGCATTCGCTGGTCTGTCATTACGACAGCCACTGTTGCGCTGTGTGAGCGGATGGTTTCCAGGGCCTGCTCGGCACTGTCGGCGCACAGCACGCGAAAATCGTTCTGCATGCGCTCCAACTGGCGGGCAAGGTACTTTGTGGCCGTCGATTCATCATCCACGATCAGGACGATCGGTGCTTCGGCAGCAGGCACTGAAACCACGCCCTGCAAACTGGGTTTACTGGCCAGCGCAGAGGTCAGAACGTGGGAACGTATGAGGTCCGGGTCCACCGGCTGTTCAAAGCAGCGATCTACCAGCCGCTGTTCCAGCAAAGAAACCAGCATATCCAGCGGAACAGTGTCGCTGATCAGGATTTTCAACAGGTCGGGGTGTGTATCTCGCGCATGCACCAGCAGCGGGGGGCTGGCTTGGATCGGCGACTGGCTTGCTAAAACGAACAATGCGTTTGGTGGCGTGGGGCAGTGTTCCAGGGCCGAGATAGCGGCTTGATCCGTTGGAAATGCATCAATGCGCAGGTCGTTGCCGAGTTCGTCTTCAAACGTTCTGCGCGCATTTTCGCAGTCGTAACGAAGGAAAATGTGTGGTTCTTCCGTAATGGCCATCGTGGGTACTGTCCTGAGATCTCACCTGACAAGAAGATTAGCAATCTCAGCAGGCTTTGCTGTAGGAAATTCCTACAAACGTGCAGGGAGTCCGCTGGTCGTCGGGGTTATGTGACCGCATCGGCGTTTTTATCGTGAGAAAATATGCCGAGCTTTAGTTGATACACTGACCCGGTCGTGCCATACAGATGCATAACCTGATGCGTAAACGGATGGATAGGAGGGAGTGATGAGCGAGTACAGAACAGAAACCGACAGCTTGGGCGATGTCCACGTGCCGGCAGACGCTCTTTGGGGCGCCCAGACTCAGCGTGCCGTTGATAACTTCCCGGTTAGTGGCCAGCCCATGCCACCGGCTTTTATTGCGGCGGTCGCCCGCGTTAAACAGGCCGCCGCAGAAGCCAATGCCAGCCTGGGGCTTCTCGACAATAGCCCTTGCGATGCGATTACCGACGCATGCCAAGCGCTCATTCGTGGAGAATTTGCCGACCAGTTCCCGATTGACCGTTACCAAACTGGCTCGGGTACCAGTACCAATATGAATGTGAATGAGGTGATTGCGGCTATCGCCGGCAGAAATGGCGTGGAGGTGCACCCTAACGATCATGTGAACATGAGCCAGAGCTCTAATGATGTGATCCCGACGGCTATTCACGTGAGTTCAGTGATAGGGATTCGTGAGCGGCTCATTCCCGCACTCACGCACATGTGCGGCGTTATCTACGAACGGGAAGCCCAGTTCTGTGAACAGGTGAAAACAGGCCGTACCCACCTGATGGATGCCATGCCGATTACACTCGGGCAGGAGTTGCGCACGTGGCGCGAGCAGCTACTGGCGGTGGAAAAGCGCCTGAATGGCGCAGCAAATGAACTGCTTGCGGTACCTCAGGGCGGCACTGCCGTAGGTACCGGCGTGAATGCCTTGTCGGAGTTTTCGGGGCAGTTTGTGAAGTTCCTCAAGGCCAACACCGGATACTCGTTCCGCTCTATGGAACACAAGTTTGTAGGTATAAGCGCCGTGGATGGTCCGGTTGCGCTGTCCGCCCAATTGCGCGGGCTGGGCATTGTGCTCACCAAGATTGCCAATGATTTACGCTGGATGAATAGCGGCCCGATTCATGGGTTGGCGGAAATCAGCCTTCCAGCCCTGCAGCCGGGTAGCAGTATTATGCCAGGCAAGGTAAACCCGGTGGTGCCCGAATCAGTAGCCATGGTTGGCGCGCAGGTGATCGGGCTCGACAGCGCCAATGCGATTGCAGGGCAGTCTGGCAACTTTCAGCTCAACGTTATGCTGCCACTTATTGGCGCCAACTTGCTGGATATGATCGGCTTGCTCACAAATGCAATGAACATGCTGGCGGACAAAAGCATCCGGGGCTTTACTGCTAACGCCGGCACGCTCGACGCCAGCGTTGGCCGCAACCCGGTGCTGGTAACAGCACTGAATCCGGAGATTGGTTATAGCCTGGCGTCGGAGATTGCCAAAGAAGCCTACAAAACAGGCCGCCCGGTTATTGATGTAGCCGAGGAGAGAAGTGGTCTTGATCGAAAGCACCTGGAAGAGCTTATGGACCCACTTAAACTGACGCGCGGCGGAGGCGATGATTGATGGTAAAATCATTGATAAACTGATCCATTTGCGTCCACAATCGGTACACTAAAGACATGTACACTCCTAGCAGAGGTCCTTATGACATCATCTTGCAGCATTCCAGGCCTGACGGTACCCCGTAGCCGTTTTCCTGAGCCGGAGCAGGATCTGCCAGCTGGAGACAGTGAGCAACGAGTGGTTCTTGCCGGTGGCTGCTTCTGGTGTGTGGAAGCTGTGGTTCTGGCACTGGATGGCGTTACGCGGGTTGAGTCCGGCTATGCTGGCGGATCGGCAGGTACAGCTAACTACGACGCCGTGTGCTCTGGCACCACTGGGCACGCAGAAGTTGTGAGCGTGCACTACGACCCCAGCCGGATCAGCTTCGGAGAGATACTCAGAGTGTTTTTCTCGGTGGCTCATGATCCAACCCAGCTGAATCGACAGGGTAACGACCGAGGTACGCAATACCGCTCTGCAGTTTTTTATGAAACACCGGAGCAAAGGCGAGTAGTGGAAGCCTACATTCGCCAGCTTGATGAAGCCGGGGTGTATCCTGATCCTGTTGTAACGACCCTGGAGCCTCTGGAGGCATTTTATCCGGCTGAGGCACATCATCAGAATTTTGCGGCGAGGAATCCGTACCAGCCTTACATCATGGCTGTAGCCGCCCCTAAACTGGAAAAGCTGGTTGATGGTTTCAGTGATCGACTAAAACCGGAGTACACCGATTCCAACGACAACCTGGCTTGAGGAGATAGGTAATGAGCAGTTCTGCTGCAGGTTATGACCTGACACCTCTCACAGAGGCACAGATTCAAGAGAAAGCCGCGAGCCTGACACCGGAAGAGCGTCAAGTATTGCTGGATCATGGAACAGAACACCCGTTTTGTGGCACCTTGCTGGATAACAAATTGGTGGGGGTTTATCACTGCCGGCTGTGTGATCTTCCGCTGTTCAGTTCAAACGCGAAGTTTGATTCCGGAACCGGCTGGCCCAGCTTTTTTCAGCCATTCGATAAGGAACACATCCGCTACATTGAGGATACAAGTCTGGGAATGTCTCGCACGGAAGTGCGCTGCCCCCGTTGCGACAGCCACCTTGGGCACGTATTCCCGGATGGTCCACCTCCAACCGGGCAACGCTATTGCCTGAACTCCATTGCCATGGTGTTCCAAGAAAACGCCTGAGTACTAAGAGGCAGGGGTAATCCCTGCCTCGGATTCTATTTTCCCCCGCCTGTTACGGTGGATACATAGTGTGCCACCGCTTTTATCTGTTCTGTCGATAATGACTCATTGAAGGCTGGCATAACGCCAACACCACTGGTAACCGCATTGATAACCTGCTCCCGCGACGGTTTCAGGTCGTCCAGATCTGGCCCGATAGCACCTGCTGAACCCGCGTCTGCCAAGGTGTGGCAAATAGTGCAGGACGGCTGCGCCACCCGAGTAAATATCTCCTTTCCTCTTTTAGTCTCGTCGGCGTACGCCAACGATGCAAAGCCCATAAATGCCAGGGCCAATAATACGGCAGGTTCTCTCATATATTGAATCCCGTAGAAACCGGGCTACCGTTTATCCCGGGCAGCCCGTATGCAATTAGCTGCGAACTAACTGAGAGTGACGGTAACCCCGTGGTCGCTCCAACCATTGTGGCCATAGCCACGTTCGTTTTCGGTACGGCCCTCAGGTTGTGTGTTGCCATCTACATCACTAGCCTTGCTGACAACACGGTGTTTGCCGGCTGGCAGATCAGCTGCAATTACGAAGGGGCGCCAGGCATAGGGGCCAAGATCTGGGCCCAGGAAGCGTGCTTGCTTCCAGGTTTTGCCACCATCTACGGACACATCCACTTTTTTCAATGACACGGTGCCGCCAAAAGCTACACCATAGATCATGGTCCGCCCGCTGCGCCCATCTTCCAGAGGTGAAGTTACCCAGGATTTGACGTTCATCTCCCACATGGAAGGCTGATCGGCTGCGCCTTTTACACCTACATCCCGAATGCGGTAGCCAGAGGCTTGAATCTTGGCATCGGTTTGGTTTTCGCTAAGGGCGACATTTTTCACATACTTGACGTTATTCACACCGTAGTAGCCCGGTACCACCATTCGCAGTGGGCCGCCGTGGGTGTGGGTCAGCGGTTCGTCGTTCATTTCCCATGCTAAAAGCGCACTGTTCATTGCTTTGGTGGGCACCGAACGCTCAACAATGATGGTTTTAGGATCCAGGCCGTCCGGCAGGGATTCCCCGCCGCTGCTGGTGATGTATTTTGCGCCATCTGCAGGGCCGCCCAAAGCTTCTACCACATCCTTCAGAGGCACTCCCGTCCACATTACGCAACCTGCAGCACCGACAGACCATTGAGTGCCGCTGGCACCGTGAGGGAAGAAGGCGCGGCCGTTACCGGAACACTGAAGCACTGACGCGACAGTGGTAACACCCATTTTTTTCAGCTCACCCACCGTTAAGGTGCGAGGGTTTTTGACACCCTCGATGTGCACCTCCCAGGCATCCGGGTCGTCAGTGATTGAGGCGGGAGGGGCGGGAAGGTTGTTGCGAACAAACAGGCGGTCGCTAGGTGTAATCACTCCATTACCAATAGCGCCACGCTCGGTCTCCATAGTGTTGGCGCTATGTACTATCAGTGCATTGCGCTCTTTCCAGGCTGCGTAATCTGGCAGTGATTTCGGTTCGTCTGCCTTGGCGAGGGGGGAGAAACCAAGCAGGCTTACGGCGGCCATGGCGCCGGCGCTCCCGAGTAGAAGCGTTCTGCGGGTTGGGTTTTCAAGACCTGATTTGGTGAGGGGAGGTTGTAGAGCTGCTTCCTGTTTCATGGTCCGTCTCCGATTAGGGATTGTTGTTGGACGGTGGGGACTGCTCTTGTGAGGGGGCATCACCTATAAGTTATAGGTGATGGCTAATAAATGAGCAAATGTTGCAGTCAGCTTGTACTGGCAGCAACCACTGTAGAGAGCAGGTAGCCGGTATAGGCAACGTAAACCAGCAGAAGAATGGAACCATCGAAGCGGCTGATAAGCTTACGCCAGCCTGTCATACCGAAGCCCATAAGCAGCAAGCCAACCGTTAGGGCCAACATCAGAGTCCAATCCCGATAAAGCACTTCGGGGGCTACTGACAGCGGCTGAATGACCGCAGCCAACCCGACAACGGCAAGCGTATTGAAGATGCCAGAGCCTAGAATGTTTCCCAAAATCAGATCGTGTTCGTTCTTTCGCACGGCGGCCAGGGCCGAGGCCAATTCCGGCAAAGATGTGCCAATTGCTACGATGGTCAGGCCGATCACCAGATCGCTGACCCCGAGACTTTGAGCAATAGTAACAGCGCCCCAAACCAGCAGGCGCGAACTGACAACAAGAAGGATGAGGCCAACGATTAACCAGATGATGGCTGATTTCATCGCCATCAGATCATCGGTCAGTTGAGCGTCGGTTTCGCCAGCCAGAGTGTCGCCTTTGCCTCGTAAGCCCTGAAAGATCGACCAGCCCATTACTACCGCAAATACACCTAACAACACCCAGCCATCAAACCGTGAGAGTTCGCCATCCAGTAGTTGCGCACCGGCGATCAGAGTGAGAACCACCAACAGGGGAAGTTCTTTGCGGATAACCTGGGAGTGTACAGCGATGGGAGCAATCACGGCCGTAAGGCCAACAATTAATGCAATATTGGTGATATTGGAGCCGTAACCATTACCCAGAGCGAGTCCTGGGTTGCCATCAGCCGCAGCCATGGCGGATACGGCCAGCTCGGGTGCCGAGGTACCAAACCCTATGATTACCATACCAATAAGCAGCGCGGGCATGCCCAGATGCTTGGCAACTGCTGCAGCCCCTTCAACAAACTTGTCTGCACTCCAGACCAGTAACACAAGGCCGGCGATAATAGCGCCAATAGCCATAACCATAGATAAGCCCCAGTCATGTTGCATCTGAAAAAAGCAGGCACTTGAGCCCTCCATGGAACAGGAGACACAAGCACCAGAACGGTGTGCAAGATACCGCATATAGGCAGTTGAGGTCAGCCCCTTTCTGATGGAGTAGCGTGATCAAAGGTGCACAGCGGCATGCTGCGAGCTGCATCAGGATTATTACCTATGATTCAGCGCAAGCCACCGTTCGTATGCAGGGCAAACAACCGTTAAACTAATGTGCAGTTTACGCACAGGTCCGGGTTCCTTAATAATCGCAATTTATATTTTTGCGAAAACCCGGATAATTACGCGCTCATTCAAAACGGACGCACAAGGCAGCGCCATATACCTCGCGACTTGCCTGCGCCTGTTAGATCCCTTCTTTGATCTTGAAGGGGTGAAAAGCTCAATACTAGCTAGGATGAAAAGCCAATGGCCGCTAAACAGGCAGACGTAGTGCTGGTCGGGGGTGGCGTCATGAGCGCCACTCTCGGCGTAATGCTCAGGCAGCTGGATCCGTCCCTGAAAATTATCATGTTGGAGCGTTTAGACCACGTTGCCCATGAAAGCACAGACGGGTGGAACAACGCAGGAACCGGGCACGCAGGATACTGCGAGCTGAACTACACGCCCGAGACCGAAGATGGCGATGTAACGATCGAACGTGCGCTTCAGATCAATGCGCAATACGAGGTTTCTCTTCAGCTTTGGTCGCATCTCGTAGAGCAGGGCCTGTTGCCCGAGCCCTCAAAGTTCATAAACCGCACGCCGCACCAGAGTTTCGTTTGGGGCGGAAAAGATGTCGCTTTCCTTAAGCGCCGTTATGAGCTTCTGAGCGGTCACCACCTGTTCCGCGAAATGGAATACACAGAGTCCCCGCGCGAGCTGGAAAACTGGATGCCTCTGGTTGTTGAAGGTAGAGACCCAATGCAGCGGGTTGCCGCAACGCGTATCCGCCATGGCTCTGATGTGGATTTTGGCTCGCTTACCCGCAGCATGGTTGAGTACCTGCAAAGCCAGCCTAACTTCGAACTGATGCTTGGTTGTCCTGTGCATTACATAGACCAGCGCGACAATGGCCGTTGGAAAGTTCGAGTTAAAAACCAGCACACCGGTGAGCTGACCAAACTGGAAACCGGGTTTGTATTCCTGGGTGCCGGCGGTGGCGCACTGCCGCTGCTGCAGAAATCCGGAATTGCAGAAGCCCGAGGCTATGGTGGTTTCCCGGTTAGTGGCCAGTGGTTGGTATGCCGCAAGCCTGATGTTGTAAAACAGCACCATGCCAAGGTGTACGGTAAGGCACCCATTGGTGCGCCGCCCATGTCGGTACCGCATCTGGATACTCGTATTATCAATGGCGAACCAGCGCTGCTGTTTGGCCCGTTTGCCGGCTTTACTACCCGTTTCCTCAAACAGGGCTCTATCTTCGATCTGTTTGGCTCGGTGCGCACCAGCAACCTCAAACCCATGTTGTCGGTGAGTAAGAGCAACATGGATCTGACCCGTTATTTGATTGGTGAGGTGTTTCAGTCTCACAGCGATCGGGTAGAAGCGCTCCGTAACTTCTTCCCCGAAGCTGAGGAAGAAAACTGGGAGTTGCGCAATGCTGGACAGCGCGTGCAGATAATCAAGCAGGCGGAAGGCGGCGGCGGAAAACTGGAGTTCGGGACTGAAATCGTGGCCTCGAAAGACGGTACCCTGGCGGCCCTTCTTGGAGCATCTCCGGGTGCGTCTACAGCCGCAAACGCAATGATCAGCGTTATTGAGCGCTGCTTCCCGAAGAGCATTCAGACGCCTGAATGGCAGGAGCGTATGAAGGTGATGGTGCCTTCCTACGGTCAGTCGTTGGTGAATGATGGGGCGTTGCTGGCGAAGGTGCGAGAAAGAACACTCTCTACCTTGAAGCTGAACGGATAATCGCTGAAACATCCGGACGATCGGGATATCTATGTATAATCGGGCGATGCACTAATATCTAAGAGGTTTGGTGCAAACCTCGAGGAACATCGTTTGAACGATCACCCATCGAACCATGCAGCCCCCGCAATGGATCTGCATGATTTGGCGCACAAGCTGGATGACGCTGTCCGTGCCATGGACGAAAGCGAGGGTTTAGCCAAATTTGGCGAGCTCCCGCTTGTGTTCGACCTTGTACGCCAGATACTCGTGCAGCCGGAAGGCTGCGCGTTCGTTGAAGCGCGTGCGGAACGCCTGGAAAAAGCCGGTGTATTTACAGGCTCGGACTGGGCAGAGCCCGCCACCTTGCTCCCCTCATTAACCACCCATTCGTTACAAAGTCCGAACGCAGATACGGTGATTATCGAAGCGCTTAGTGAACTTCGTTTGCTGGCGGTAGTTCGTGGCGCGTATGTGCACCCCCTGGTGTCTGCTGAGCAGGCACACCATTATTTGACGCAAGTTCTGGCAATCAACCTTGGCCTGCTGTTCGGTATGGCCGGCGAGGCAGAGCGCGAGCAAGGCAAACTGGCACTTATCAGTCAGCACGTTGTGCAGCACGTAGCCGAGCATCTTGGCTACGAGCACGTTATAGACAGTCTGATTGAAGAGATTTGGCGCATTCTGCAGCAGCGCCCGATTCAGGTGGGTGAAGTGCGCAAGATGATCACCCAGATTGCCATTTGCCGGGCTGAGCCGAATGTTGATCTTGGCAGTGCGGGGCGTGGTGCGGACCGGTTGATTTCCAGCTTGTATGGGCCAACCCGGGCGTGCAGCGAAGACCCGGGTATTGTGGTGTACCAGCAGCGGCTGGAATCCATGGATGGCCCAACGTTACAGAACGAAGCCACCGGGTTTGCCCGCTCTATGCACGATACCGGCCTGGTATCGCCCTACCATGCCTGCTTTGTGCGCTACATACTGGAGGGGCAGGATTACCTGCTCAGCGAAGCTCTGGGGCTCTCAAGTACCGGCCGCGATTGCCTGATGTGCTATCGGGAACTGGTGTGCGCCCTTATCACCGAGGGTGTTTTCCCCGAGACAGCGCAGGGCTTGTATGGCCTTGCACTGATGCTGGAGCGGGGCATTCTTTACCAGCCACCAGTGGCGCCCGCACTCTGGCGTCAAGCTCGATTGAACCTCTGCCCGCATGCCCGTGAACGCTTGCAGCTTGCATACGGCTATCAACCCCAGGCAGGTGCCTGGTTGATCCAGGGTGTGCTTAATATGCTGGGGCAACCTTTGGGCGTAGGGCAGGGGAATAACCCAACCTGTCAGTCTGCCCGGGCTCTCTCCATGTGGGCCTACAACGACCCTGACTATCTCTTGCAGATGGTTGCCTGGGCGGCCAGAGACAACGAAGTGGTCATGCATTTTGAAGGACAACCGGTTTCTTCAGCACAGAGTCTTGGCGGTGTCGCTTCGGAAGTCACTCTGGACCTGGATCCAGTCTCATTGGTAGTGGTGCCGCATCTTGACCGGATATACGGTGAAATGGGCCGCATGTGCTTAGGGCGCGAAGGCGACCCGCACCGCTGGGTGAACCCGGAATTCCACGGCTGGTCTGCCGGGCGAGGGTTTGCCATCAATGTGGATGTGGCGACCGGTAACCTTCACGATCTTGAGGGGTTTATCCGGCACTTTTATGCCAGTTACCACCCCTACTACAACGGCAACCAGCCCCTGATACACCCGCAACCTGTAGGAATTGCAGTAACCGACAGGGCCGCGCGTTTCATCGGCTGGCACGCGATCACGATTCTGAGGGTAGCGCTGGATCCGGAAGGCGAGATGCGGGTGTATTTTTATAACCCCAATAACGACAGTGGCCAGAGCTGGGGGGATGATGTACACGTGAGCACAGAAGGCATGGGGGAGCGGTTTGGTGAGGCGTCTCTGCCCTTCGAACAGTTTACCTCCCGGCTATACATATTTCACTTTGATCCGCTTGAGCGGGGCGAGCCGGCGGATGTCGGTGAAGAAGAACTGCAGCGGGTAATGGCGCGGGTCTATCGCAGTTGGGGTGAAGGCCGGGTGCCGGTCAATTATCTTCAGGCTGAACCACCTCAAACGGAATAGACCGGCTTTTTTGCTATTGCCGAGGCTGGCAACCCCGGAGCATGGCGTGTAGCAATTCGTCTGCATCAAACTTGGTTAAGGCCTCGTTAGCGCCTACCTGGTTGGCGTAGCTCAGGCTCATTTCACTGTTCAGCGATGTGTGCAGAATGATGAACGGCTGTTTCAGAGTTGCCCTGTCCCGCACGTTAAATGTCAGCTCGTAGCCGTCAAGACCGGGCATCTCGATGTCACTCACCAGAATGTCGATAGGTCGCCCGAGCTCGTTGTCGCTCAGCAGGATTTGCAACGCATCGTCACCGTTGGTGGTTACTTGATAGGAGATGCCCTTGGCGTCCAGCACATCAGACAGCTGCTTGCGAGCAACCCTGGAGTCGTCCACCAAAAGAATGTTCAGGGCTTTAAGGGCTTCGCTTTGTACGTCAGTGAGCGCAACATCGCGGGTTTCCAGTGATTCCGGGTATACGTTCGCCAGCAGCAACTCGACATCCAACAGCTGAATGATATCGCCTTCCACATCCAGCAGTCCGGTTATAAATGCCCTGTCGCCCAGTATGGACGGTGGCGATTTTACTTTTTTCCAGTCCGTTTCGATGATTTTCTGCACACCACGCACCAGAAAGCCTGTTTCCTGCCGCTGAACGTCCGTGATAATGATGGTCGCCGTTTTTTGCTCGTCTGCAGTTAACGCCGGATAGCCAATTGCCGCCGCCATATCAATTACCGGTACGGTCGCGCCTCGGAAACTGGTGGCCCCAACAACAGCAGGGTGGCTGTGAGGCATTCGGGTGAGCGGTTTGAAGGGCAGTATTTCGCGGATTTTCAATGTGCCAATCCCGAATAGCCGCGTGCCGGATAGACTGAATAACAGCAACTTCTGGGATTGTTTGGCTTTACTGGACATAACACCCGGATCCTTGAAAATAGCCCTCTCATATAGCTAAAGTGATATCGAGGGCAGATCAAATTCGATACGGGTAACGATAGCAAGCTTACAAGCTGTTATCACCTGAAAAGTCAGGGCTTTGATGGCCCTGAGCGTTCGCGGCTTAAGGTACAACCGCATATGCGAGAATTTCTACAAGCATTTCTTCCCGTGCAAAGCCCGACACAATAATAGCCGCCCGATTTGGGTAGGGCTCAGATACGAAGTCGGCGTACACCCGGTTCACGGTGGCAAGGTGTTCCCTGTCTGTTACGTATATAACAACCTGGGTCAGGTCGGATACACGGCTCCCCGCGCTTTCCAGTGTGTGCTTCAGATTGGCCAGGGTCTGGATAATCTGAGGCTCGATACCGCCATCCACAACCTTTCCTTCTGCATCAATGGGAATCTGTGCCGTAAACAGCATGCCATTGCCCACGGTTGCCCAAGCCAGAGGGGACGTGGAAGCAGGTAAGTCTGTTTTAACCGGATATGGGTTCATCAGTGACTCCTTAGTCGTTATCGGTTGTTCCGGCGCCTGCGCCCTGACGTGAATCGTCGGAAGCTTCCACCAGCATGTTCGTTGCCAGTACTTTGAGTCGCTCCCAAAGCGCAGTGTCTACTTCGATGCCATCAACGAGTGATCGTTCATGCCAGTCCAGCATCGCAGCGCGATTTTGCAAAATCAGATCATTTGCCGGCGCTTCTGGCTTAAGGTTTGGCAGAAGGTCTACGTGGTTCACCATCACCAGTGTTATGCCATCGTTGGGCTCGGTATCGTCTGGCGTGGCGGGCAAGCCGTACATGCATATCTCCGGCTCTGCCTCGCCTGATTTAAAGCTCACGAGAATTTCCGTCAACGGCTCGTGAGAGTTGCGCCAGAATGCGGTAACACTCATGTCACGGCGGGCGATGCGGGAAAGGTATCCCACAATCAGCATTCGGTTATGGCAGTGGCGAATTTTCGTAACCGAGAGGCCTCTGGCTCGGCATTTTGCATAGCCCAGTTCAATTGCCAGGCTGGCGTGGCCCAGAATCGTCTTGTTCTGGGCATCTACAACGCATAAATCCGCATCCTGATAAATCAATTTGGGTGGCTGGGATTTATCTTCGTTAAGCAGAAAATCCAGCCCTTTCCCCAGAGCCGCCAAGCCATTAAGGCCATGGGCTTCCATCCAGGCCACCATGTCAGCCGCATCGCTGGCGTCGCCGTCGTCAAAGCCAATGCCAATGAACGCTTTTCGGGAGAGCCCATGGAGCTCGTTGTATGACACTTTCATAGTTTGTCACCTCGGGCTTTCTGGCCGTTCTCTATACCTTCGAGGCCAGGTTCCAGAGGAAAACCCCAGTCATCCAGTTGGTGCAACGAAAGATTCGGATCGTTCAGTTCACGGGGCAGTGGCGCTCCCTGAAACAATGTAATGCGTACCCAGCGGTCAGACTTTGGATCAAACCGGCTGGCGCCAAAAAACGACAGTTTAGTTCTTAACAGGTGCATGGGTTTCATGCCTCTGTGCCAGAGGTTTGCCCGAATCTCACCGTAAGGTGTATCTCCGATGGTCTGAATGCGGCGCACGCATTCCTTCTGCCCCGGATTGGCCATAAGGAACTCCACCACAATGGCATTCGGATTGTTCTCCAGAAACTCATCGAGCTTTGTAAGGCAGCGGCTAATCCGTGGGCCAACCGCGAGGGCCAGTTCCTTCTCGGCGCCAGACTCCGTTCCGCGAATGCCTAACCTGGGTTCTTCTTTTTCGACGGAGCGATACCAGAACCAGTAGTTATCATCAGGGCAGTCCTCGCGGTAACTCAGAGCCCAATCAAATTTCTCGTGAATCAGATCGCGCAGCTTCCTGGCTTTCATGTCTGGCTTCAGATCCATGGATTCCTGGCATCCCAGTTCGTCATCAATGGGCTCAACCAATTCCGGGTACAGCTCTATCAGCATGGTGTTGATGAGTTCCTGAGCCTCAAGTGAGCAGTGTTTCCCTGCCCAACTTATAAGCTCTTCATAAAGCCCTTCGTGCGCTTGGGTACGGTCGAGCCACTCAATGACTTCGATGACTGACTTGGCTGTTTCCCGATTGCGCAGGGTCTGTTCTTCATCTTCAGTGATGGTCTGCTGCAAGTGTTTCAGAGCGCGAGCCATCAAGGAACGAAGCGCTTTGTGGGTTTGTTCATTTGCAGGCTCTGCGCGGGCAAAAGCCAAGGCGCGCTCCCTACCGTAAACCCACTGTTGAATCAGTTGCGGGTGATTGATAAGAAACGGAGCCATACCAAGCCCCGTGGAGTTGCCAATGCCCAAATAGCGTTGCAGCGCCGGGTGCAAAGGCACGGCCTGATCGGGTGACTGTACCTTTGCCAGATGATTCAGCTGCTCGATTGAGAACTGCCGAAGTACGTAAACGGCCAGCATCTGGGCCGCAAATGGACGATTGAAATCCGGATTGCGTTCAAGCCGCGCAAAGTCGGCAATGCCAAATTTACCGTTGCCATAAACCGCTGTGGTTCTGTAGAGGTAACCCACAGCTGTTAGCCAGGCGGGATCGGGTTGTTTGCCCGCCGCAAGAGCCGCTAAAAACTGGCTGAAATTGCGCAGGCTTTTGTTGGCCCGTGAGAGCACGAGTACCCTCGGGTGCTGGCGGCCGGCTTCCTGCAAGGGCACGTTGGCCGCCATTTGTTCCAGCAGCGAGCTTTCTGCTTCGCCTTCAACCAGGGCAAAGGTGACATCCCATGCTTCCGCTATTACCCGGTCGGACCGTTGTTCTGGCTCCAGATCCCTGGAAAAAATCACACACTCGTAGTAGTTACCCGGTGTTGTGATGCGGTAGATCGCCAGGCCGTGGCCCTTTGAGTCCAGGTCAAACACCGTATTGGTAATCTGCCAACTTTCAGCGATCATTTTTCGCATCAGTGATCGTACAAAGCTGAGCCTGCTGGCAAACATGCTGCCTAGACGCTCCAGCTTCATAACCTCGCTTGCAGGGCGTAGGTTGTCTTGTGGTGCTGATGCTGAGGTTGCTGAAATCATGATCTCACCCTTGCCCTTACAGGCATATCTACAGGCTAGTGTTCAAAGTTATCAGGATATGAGTTTCTGCTCTCGTGCCATGGCATAGGCTGCCTTCGGCCCAAGCCACAGCGATGGGAGGAGTACCAGTGACACGGGAATGGCCGTGATCACAATAAACTGCTGAAGCACACTAATCTGCCCGGCGCCCATGTACAGCAGGATGGCGGCCATGCCTGCCATCGCCAAGCCCCAGAAGGCCCGTACAAAGGTATTTGGCTGATCGTGACCGGAGCTCACCACGGCAATGGAGTAGCTCATGGAGTCACCGGTGGTTGCGACAAAAATGGTGGTCAGTACCAGTATAGCCAGCGCCATGAATGCGCCGCCCGGTAAGGATTGGGCTACCGTCAGGGTGGCTACATCAAAGCGGAAGTTGTTCAGTGCTTCGGCAAGGTCAATCACGCCGGTCATCTGGTAGTAAATGCCTGAGCCGCCCAGCAAGGTAAACCAGATAGTGGTGGCAATAGGCGCCATCACGGCAACCGCCAGGATCATGTCGCGGATGGTTCTGCCGCGAGAGATGCGGGCCACGAAGATTGCCATCAGCGGTGCATAACCAATAAACCAGGCGAAGAAGAATACGGTCCACCACTGCATCCACCAGCCGGGCGCCGTTTCAGCGGTCATGGTGGCCATTTCCATGAATGAAGACACGTACTGCCCCATGCTCTGGAAATAGGTGTTGGTGAGGAACAGTGTTGGCCCAAATACGAAAATGATCGCGGCAACAGCCAGCGCCAGAAACACGTTTAGCCGACTCAGGAACTGTATGCCGCGGTGAATACCCGTTACCGCGGAGGTCACGTAGATAATTGCGAGAACCACCAGAATGGCCATTTGTGTGGCGAGGCCGTCTGTCATGCCGAACAACTCACTGAGCCCAAAGCTCATCTGGGTGGCCAGAAAGCCGATGGGGCCCACGGTTCCGGCAACCACCGCGATCACGCAGCAGGCATCTACTACACTGCCCAGCCAACCGCTCATAACACGCTCACCAAATACCGGGTATAGCAGTGTTCTTGGCTGCAGCGGCTTGCCCTTCACATAGTGAGCATTGGCGAGAACAATCGCTGCGAGAGTACCCAGAACCGCCCAGGCCAGAAAGCCCCAGTGCATGAAGGACTGTGCCATGGCATTGGACACCGCCGCTGCGGTACCAGGTTCTGTTGTATACGCAGGAGGTGTCACAACAAAGTGATAGATGGGCTCACCGGCCGCAAAGAACACGCCGCCGCCGGCCAGCAAGGTGCACATAATGATCGAGAGCCAGCGGAAGGTGCTCATCTCCGGCCGGTCGAGGTTGCCGATCTTGGCTCTGGCAGCCGGTGTGCAAGCTAGGCCCATGGCGATAAAGAAGGTTGCCAGCAGTAACATCTGGAAGTAAGTGCCAAACACTTTGGCAGTCCACGCAAAGCCGCCGCCAATCAGATCGGCCACGCCTTTGAGATCAAACAGCGAGAACCCGACAAACAGAACGATAAAACCCACGCTTAGCGTAAGGACAATGGGGTCGCCAAGTTGAGCTATGGAGTAGTCTCCACCGGCCTTGATGTTGTTGTTTTTCATGATGCCTACCTTTGTTGTTTTTGCACCTTGCTCTATCTGTGCTGTTTGGCCATCTGTGCATGCTGGTATTTCAGGATCATTACAAAGGCTTGGTACCAATTTTCAGTTGGTTCAGCCAGTTAAGACCCATGATTTTCTCTATCTCTGTCTCGTTAAATCCTTTTTGTCGCAAGCCCTCGATAATGGCGGGGAAATCGCGGTTGTCCTTGAACCACGACAGAGGCCTGGGCCATCCAGCGTTGTTCTTGTTGCCTTCACCAAAGTCCATTTCTTTCGACCAGCGGCCGTTCCGCATCCAGTCCAGAACCGACTGCGGCTGCCCTTGGCACAAATCCGTGCCAATGCCGATGTGGTCTATGCCCATCAAATCCGCGGTATCGGCCACCATGTTGCAGAAGCTTTCGAGGGTGCAGTCCGGCCCGTCTTTCAGGTGAAAGGGGTATACGGAGAAACCAAGTAACCCGCCGCTTTCCGAAATGGCCTTCAGTACCCTGTCTGATTTGTTACGCTTCGCCGGATGAAACGAAGCCGGGTTAGCGTGGGAAATAATTACCGGCCGGCTGGATAGCTCAATAGCATCCAGCGTGGATCGCTCCGAACTGTGGGACATATCGATGATCATGCCCACACGGTTCATTTCCGCGATGGCCTGTCGACCAAACCGGCTCACGCCACTGTCTTCAGCTTCATAACAACCGGCAGCCAGCAGGCTTTGGTTGTTGTAGGTGAGCTGCATAATCATCAGGCCAAGGCGGCGCATCACGGCAATCATGTCGATGTCATCTTCGATGGGCGAGCAGTTCTGGGCGCCAAAAAAGATGCCGATTCGGCCAGCTTCCTGTGCTACCTGGATATCCTCGGCTTCATAGACCGGCATGATCAGGTCGCTATGTTGTTCGAAGCGCCGGTTCCAGTCACCAAACCGTGAGAGAGTCTCCCGCGTGTTCTCGTGGTAAACCAGAGTGGCGTGCACAGCGGAAACACCGCCGGCACGCATCTGCTCGAATATCTCCCGGGACCAGTTGGAGTACTGAAGTCCATCAATGGTGAGCATGGAGTTCATCCTCTTATCAGGCCCGCACGTAGCAGGTTTTCACAACGGTGTAGAATTCGCGGGCATACTGACCCTGCTCACGGGGGCCGAAACTGGAGTTTTTGCGGCCTCCAAACGGAACGTGGTAATCCGTACCTGCGGTTGGCAGATTCACCATCACGCAGCCGGTTTGTGCCCGGGCTTTGAAGTCTGAAGCAATTTTTAATGAGTTGGTGATGATGCCGGCTGTCAGCCCATATTGGGTGTCGTTCAGGGTGGACAGCGCGGTTTCGTAGTCGGGTACCTTGATGACGCACGCAATGGGGCCGAATACCTCATCCCGGTTGATTTCCATATCATTAGTGGTGTCGGTGAAGAGCGTAGGCTGCATGTAGTAGCCATCGGTTTTGGTGTCTACTCTGGAGCCACCAAACGCGAGTGTTGCGCCGTCGGCCTTGGCGCGCTCAATCCACGCCATGTTGGATTCCAGCTGACGCTTGTCTGCGATGGGGCCAATCTGTACACCTTCTTCAAGCGCGTGACCGACCTTGGCCTGCTCAAGCCGTGCCTTCAGTTTTGATACAAACTCATCATGAACAGCTTCTGTCACGATCAAGCGCGAGGATGCGGTGCACTTTTGCCCACTACCTGAATAGGCACCGTTGAATGCGGCTTCTACTGCAAGGTCGAGGTCTGCATCATCAAGCACGATCAGGGCGTTCTTTGAGCCCATTTCGAGCTGGCACTTAACCAGATTGCCTACGGTAGCTGCTGCAACTCTGCGGCCTACCTCGAGGGAACCGGTAAAGGTAATGGCTTGTACATCCGGGCTGTTGATCAGTGTTTCGCCGGTTTCGCCACCGGAGCCCATCACCAGGTTAAAGGTGCCAGCAGGCAGGTTTTGCCTGCTGATAATTTCTGTCAGGGCCCAGGCGCTGGCAGGAACCAGGTTGGCGGGCTTGAATACCACCGCGTTGCCAAAGGCCAATGCCGGGGCAATTTTCCAAACGGCGGTTGCCATCGGGAAGTTCCATGGGCTGATGATGCCAACCACGCCCAAGGGCTCGCGGCGAACATCGATTTCCACGCCAGGGCGAACAGAATCTGCACGCTCGTCAATCTGGCGCAGTACTTCGGCGGCGTAGTAATGGAAAAACTGGCCAGAGCGATAAACCTCGCCTTTGCCTTCTGGTAAAGGCTTGCCTTCCTCTCTGGAAAGCAACTCGCCCAGTTCATCCTGACGGGCAATCAGCTCGTTACCAATAGCCATCAAAATGTTATAGCGCTGCTCAAGGCCGCTTTGGCTCCACTGGGCAAAACCGCTTTGAGCGGCACTGATGGCCTCTTTGGTTTGCTCGTTGGTAGCCTGATCATACTCGCCGATAACATCGCTGAGATCAGACGGGCTGGTGTTGGTGATGCTGCTAGCCCCGGTTACCCATTGGCCATTGATATAAAGCGGATGCGAAGTGGACATGACGACCTCCTTATTTACGATGCATGCATACTAGTCAAGATGTAATAATAAGAATAATCAATTATAAAGATTGAGCGATAAGGAGTGCTTATCAGGTGAGTGCAATATTGCCAGAGCTGAAAATTCAGCAGTTACGCTATGTGATCACGGTTGTGGAAGAGGGTAGTTTTCACGGGGCATCCCGGCGATTGCACCGTACCCAGCCAGCCATCTCAATGGCCGTGCGTGAGCTGGAAAACCGCCTTGGGCAGAACCTGTTTGAGCGTGGCGCACAAAACAAGTTAACGCCGTTTGGTGAGTACTGCCTGCCAAGGTTCCGTGATCTGGTAGGCCAGCATGACCGCACTGCAAAAGATGTGGTGAGCCAGGCTGGTGGGCAGCAGGGCCACATACACATTGCCACCGTGCCCTCGGTGGCCAGCCGGATTATGCCGTCGTTCCTGGCGGAGTTTATTGAGCAGTTTCCCGGTCTCAATATCAGTTTGCATGATGAAAACGCCCACTATGTTTGCCAGATGGTGGCCCATGGTGAAGTTGACCTGGGAATAACCAGTCTTTGGCAAAATACGGACGATTTGGAATACACCCACCTCTTTGAGGACAAGGTTGGGGTGGTGTGTCGTAAGGAACATGCCTTTGCTGCGGCAACGTCGCTGGATTGGCGCAGCTTGCAGGGTGAAAAGTTGATTCGGAACGGAACATCCCGGCTATTAATGGGCACAGCCGCAACTGAGCTGGTGGAGAACAGCGCCTTTTACATCTCCAATATGATTTCACTGATTGCCATGCTGGAAGCAGGTGCGGGTATAACAACCCTGCCAAGATTAGCCTTCCCGGAACACAGCACTAACCTGTGCTTTATCCCGTTAAGTGATCCGGATGTTGTGCGCAGAATTGGATTGGTGCAGGCAGCAAACCGCACGCTCAGCCCGGCAGCTCAAGCTATGCACTCTTTTGTTCTGGAGAAGTTGCAGTATGACGTGGTGTGACGGGGCAGGGTGCTGATGTGCTTGCCCCTCCCGCAAAGCAAAGCGCTTGTCGGGAGGAGCAAGAATTTTTCACAGCCCGAGAGCGACGCTCCCGAGACTGCTGATTAGTATTTGTTTATTCAGGAATCAGCTTCTGTTCCCGCGCCATGGCATAAGCAGCCTTGGGGCCGAGCCACAGAGAAGGCAGCAAGATCAGAGATACCGGAATGGCCGTGATCACAATGAACTGCTGAAGCACACTGATCTGCCCCGCACCCATGTACAGCAGAATGCCTGCCATGCCTGCCATTGCCAAACCCCAGAATGCGCGCACAAAAGTATTCGGCTGATCGTGGCCAGTGCTCACTACCGCAATGGAGTAACTCATGGAGTCACCGGTGGTGGCAACAAAAACCGTGGTCAGTACCAGAATAGCCAGAGCCATAAAGCCGCCGCCTGGCAGAGCCTGGGCAACCGTAAGAGTTGCTATATCAAAGCGGAAGCTGTTCAGAGCCTCAGTCAGATCTATCACGCCGGTCATCTGGTAGTAGATGCCTGAGCCGCCCAGCAGGGTAAACCAGATGGTAGTGGCAACAGGTGCCATAACCGCAACCGCCAGAATCATTTCACGAATAGTTCTGCCGCGAGAGATACGGGCAACAAAAATGGCCATCAGCGGAGCATAGCCAATAAACCATGCGAAGAAGAACACAGTCCACCACTGCATCCACCAGCCCGGGGCGGTATCGGCCGTCATGGTTGCCATAGCCATGAAGGAAGAAACGTATTGGCCCATGCTCTGAAAGTAGGTGTTGGTGAGGAACAAAGTAGGGCCGAAGACAAAAATAATGGCTCCGATGGCCAATGCCAAAAACACGTTCATCCGGCTCAAAAACTGAATGCCACGGTGAACGCCGGTTGCCGCTGAGGTCACGTAGATCATAGCCAAGGCAATCAGGATGGCCATTTGTGTTACCAGGCCATCAGTCAGGCCAAACAGTTCGCTGAGCCCAAAGCTCATCTGGGTCGCGAGGAAACCGATGGGGCCAACCGTGCCGGCCACAATGGCAATTACGCAGCAGGCATCCACAACACTGCCCAGCCAGCCGCTCATAACGCGCTCACCGAATACCGGGTAAAGCAGTGTGCGTGGCTGCAGAGGCTTGCCCTGTACATAGTGTGCGTGTGCCAGAATGATTGCGGCCAAGGTGCCCAGCACAGCCCAGGCCAGAAACCCCCAGTGCATAAAGGACTGAGCCAGTGCATTGGAAACTGCTGCAGCAGTGCCCGGCTCTGACGTGTAGGCTGGCGGTGTTACTACAAAGTGATAGATGGGCTCGCCAGCCGCAAAAAAAACGCCACCACCGGCCAACAGCGTACACATAATGATAGAGAGCCAGCGGAAGGTGCTCATCTCTGGCCTGTCGAGGTTACCAATTTTAGCTTTCGCCGCCGGTGTGCAAGCCAGACCAATAGCGATAAAGAATGTGGCCAACAACAACATCTGGAAGTAAGTGCCAAACACTTTGGCAGTCCAGGCAAAACCGTTACCAATCAGCTCAGCTACGCCTTTGAGATCGAACAGAGAAAAGCCAACAAACAGCGCAATAAAACCAACGCTGAGCGTGAGTACTACCGGGTCGCCAAGCTGAGCTATTGAATAGTCTCCGCCTGATTTGTCGTTACCCTTAATCATAAACTAAACCTTTTTTAATAAATTCCGGCGCGGGACATTGCCACAAATGGCCTGTTATTACCAATGCATAGCTGGACATACGGTCTGCATCCCGTCTCGGTTAATGCCCGGCGAACCGGTTTCGAATGATTCGAATGGTGTCTATGTCTGCGGCAATGTACGCCTGCTGTACGAACAGGTCGTAAGGGAATTCTCCCCCAATATCGTTGAGATACCGGGCGCAATACCTGAAGCGCACGAACAGCGACCGCGGCTCTGGCTCTTCGATGGTCATAGTGAGACTACCCCCGGGAACCGAGGCTGTGGGCACAATCTCATAATGTACGCTTTGGTCTTCATCGAAGGTGACCAGGTCTTCGACCGCTATGCCTGGCAGCTCCAGGCTGCGTTTCAGGTTTTTATCGTCCTGCCAGTCCAATTCGTACTCTTCAAGCCCGATCACAAAATGATGAGGGGCCTCGGCCCGCAACACCAAACCATCCCACAGTTGTTTCCGGGTAAGATCCGGAATGGAGGAATCTTTCAGATCGTTGACTTGCACTACATGCTCAAACTCCATGCGGTTTCCTCTCGTTGCTTGATTTGAAAGCTAGTAGATGGTTGCTGTTAGCGCCACTCAGGAGTCTTCCCCGGTGCAGCCGGGGACGTGTAATTTTCCATGCTGTGCCTCACCTACATAAAATGCAGGAGAGGTTCCGGGGAAGGCCCAGAAAGGCGTCATCTCGGAGGAGGGGAATACGTTGGGAAAGCGCGGGTCCCGTTGGGATGGCCCAGCGATGGTTTTTTCCTGAACCATGGAAATGTATTGATCTACGGAGTTTTCCAGCGTGTTGCCGTTAATGATGACTTCAGTGCCGATGGTTTCTGCATAGGCAGCCACGCCACTGGCGGTGGAGAGATGAGGTGCATAAGAATCCACGCTAACGCCGTTCTCGCTGGTTACCCACAGGCCTTCATCTGTGTGTACCACGATGGAGTGATTGCCTTCAGTGTGGCCAGGGGTGTGTACCAGCGCCACGCCATCACCCAGCATGATCGAGCCGTCAAACTTGATGATCTTGTCGTCGGCAATTCCGGCAATGCCGCTGGGGCAATACCAGTCCGCTTGATACGGGTTCAGATCCTGAGCAGATTCCCATTCGCGCCAATGCACCAGTAGTTTGGCATTGGGGAAGATCGCCTGCTCCGTATCCGTGCCGAGCCAGCGGCGCACATCCTGAGTGTGTAGATGGTCGTAGGTAATGTAATCGATGTCTTCTGGCTTAAGGCCGAGGCTGGCGACAATATCCGGCGCCGTACTCTGCCGATCAACAATCATGTTCGTGAAAAAGCTCGGGGTGTTGTCCTGCAGGCGGCGGAAGAAAGGCGTCTCACCGTTGCGCTCATAGTCTGATGGCGACACCAACATGGTTTTTACGCCGTCCTCGGTATCAAACTGCACCACGAACACACGGTTCTGTATGTGAACGTACTCTACAAAGCGTTCCCGTGAAAACGCATTCCGTAGCCCGTAGCGGGCAGGGTAAGGCACTTTGATCAGATCAAACGAGCGGAAATAACGCGCCTTTGGTCCCGCCAACATGGTTTTACGAAAGCCCTCGGCAGCTGCGCGGGTGTCCTCAACTCTGGCCTGCTGGCCGTATGCGCTGCGTGATCCGTCAAAATCCTTGATCTGTTTGAAAAGTGTCATCGGGTTCCCCTTCTTGTTATCAACGGAAGTTGTCGGATTCAAAGTTCTTGCGACCGCGCTCCATGGCGCGGCGGGCCATGCTCAAGAAAAAGGCGGGCACGGTATTGGACAGCCTGCCGAGAATCTCGTCTTGCCAGGGCAGATAGTACTCCAGAGGTTGCTTACGCAGGACTGGCCCCAACACAGCTCTGGCAACTTCATCTGCAGACAATGCGCGGCTGCTGGCAAAGGTCATGGCTGAATTCTCGTCGCCCCGCTGCTGATCCAGCATCGCCGTTTTAACCGGGCCGGGCCCGACAAGCGACACTGCAATGCCGCGGGGGCGAAGGTCACCTGCGGCAGCGATACTGAAGCCCCGAACCGCAAATTTGCTGGTAGCGTAAACGGCGTTACCCGGCAACGGGCACAAGGAGGCCAGAGAGCCAATGTTGATGATGTGTCCACGGTGGCCGCTGGCCAGCATGTGGGCTGCGGCTGCATTGGTGCCAAAAATCACGCCTTTTACATTCACATCGATAGTCAAGTCAACATCGTCGCTGGATAGCTCTCCAGTGCGACCACTGCGAAGCACGCCTGCCACGTTAATCAGCACGTCTACTTTCACTTTGTCATCGGCAAGGTGCTGGAACATGGACTGCCACTGTGCGTCTTTACGAACGTCGAGGGTTTCGCAGCGTACTTTTTCATGATTCGCCCAGCGCCTGGCAAGGCCATCGGCGTCCATATCGGCTGCGATGACACTGTGGCCACCCTGAATGGCCTGTTCAACTATGCAAGCGCCTATGCCACAGGCTGCGCCCGTTACCAATAACAACATCGAAGTTACTCCGTGACCGGAATGGTCGTAAGTGTTCGGCAGTTTTTGAGGATAAGGGTGACAAAGTGCCTGGTCACATGCTTGACACAGACTGCCACGTTTTTAACACTTTACGCCAGCCTACCGATGTTGAGAGTGATATGACCCTTCGCCGCCGATCCATTCCGGCCAGCTTTGCCCTGGCGCTCTACGAGTATCTGGATCGCAAAGGTATCCACAGCGACCAGCTACTGCAGTTGCCCAGGCCGCCTCAGGACACCTTGTTAAATGCCGAGATGCCCATCGACGTTTGGCGTCAGCTACTTGAGCGTGCAGCTGTTTATTTGGACGACCCGCGATTGGGGTTGCACCTGGGGCAAACCATCATCCCGCGCCATGCCGGTGTGCTGGGCTATGTGATCATGGCGTCGAAAACTCTTGGCGAGGCCATCGCCCGCTTCCATCAATACCAGCGACTGATCTATGACGTTACGCCACTGATTGTGAGAGAAGAGGGCGGCGCGATGGAGTTGGTATGGGATGCGCAGCATGGTCGCCCGGGCCCGCTGGTAGACGAAACAGCCGTGACGGCCCTCGTCAACTTTCTCCGCCGCCTGACTTCGCCTGATCTCCCGCCGCAGCGGGTGGACTTCATCAACCCCACGCCAGAGAGCAGCGCGGCCTATATGGACTATTTTGGCTGCCCCGTGCGGTTCGAGCAGCCTGAAACAGTGATCCGAATTCCCGCGAGCGCCTTGGCGCACCCCCTAACAACCTCAGACCCGGCCATGTTAACCATGCTGGAGGCACAAGCCGATTCGTTGCTGGCACGCCTGCCACGAGAATCCCCGTTGGTTGACGATGTGCGCCGGCGAATAAGCAGACTGTTATCTGATCAGCATTTGGATATTGCGGCTGTTGCTGAATGTATGGGTGTCTCTACCCGCACTCTGCAACGCCAACTGGCGGCAGAAGGCACCAGCTTTCTGAAAGAGGTAGGAGCAGTGAGGCGTGAAATCGCAGAGCGCTATTTGCGAGAGACAAATCTTGGGTTAGTCGATATTGCGCTGATACTGGGCTATTCGGAGCACAGTGCCTTCACACGCAGCTTTATTCGGTGGACGGGGATGTCGCCGAATAAGTATAGGCGGCAGGGGGTGAGCCTAATTGGGGATTTCGACGGCCACTCTCAACCCCCCTTTCGAAGTGGTTGAGAAGGTAACATTCCCGCCGTAACGATTAACGATTTCTCTCACGATGGCGAGCCCAAGACCGTGTCCGGGTGTTTGCTCGTCCAGACGCAACCCACGCTGACCAAGACTGGACATTTCATCTGCTTTAACTCCCTGGCCATCGTCAGACACAGACATACGAGCAACCCCATTGCTCTGCGTCAGGAAAAGCTCAACGAAAGAGGTCGACCATTTCCCGGCATTATCGAGAAGGTTGCCCAATATCTCGTTCAAGTCTTGTTCCTCAATGGGCCAGCGAGACTCGTCGGTGAGCGACGTTGATAGCTCAAATGACTTTTCTGGATAGAGCCGGCCCAGCATCCACAGGAGATCGCGGGCTTGCTGAACGGGATAGGCGCTTTTACCCACCTGTGGACCCGCAAACCGGCTGCGCCGCATTTCCGCTTCCAACTGCCGGTCAATATCACTCAGGCGCGATCCCATCTCGTGCCTCAGATCATTTTCCAGCGGGCGGCTGGTATCTTCGAGAACCTGCCTGACTGCAGCGATGGGCGTTTTAACGCTGTGAGACAGGTTTGCGAGCGCTTCCCGGGAGCGCTCAAGCCGTTGGTCCAGGGAGTCCAGAAGTTGGTTGAGTTGTTGCACCAGTGGCCGGAATTCTTCCGGAGCCTCCACGTTTATCCGGGAAATTTCACCGCTCTGTAGGCGCTTGAGAGCAGCTTGGAGCGAGACCACGGGGCGCATCGACAGATTGATGCCGAACCAGATAATCCCCACAAGCAACAAGATCAGCAAAATCGATACGATTGCTGTCCAGGCATGCAGTTCGGCTTGGCTGTTTTGCAGCGCGCCCATATCTTCTGAAACGATCACGGTGAAAGGTATATCGTTTACCAAAAATGATTTTCGATAGGCGAGAATGTCGGAGGGCGCATTCGGAATCTCTGCACCGTGTACCCTGATGCTGTTCTGGTCATTCGATAACAGCATGGGGATCAGCAACGGTTGCCAGGATTGTGGAGATATGACTGTTTGAGTCGGAGACTGGATAGCAAAAGCATGATGGAATACTTTCTCAAAATAATCCCCAGTCTTGAGCATGTCTGTCTGGCCATCAGCCTGGCGAATATGATGCTCCAGAAAAGCCACTTCATCCTTTAGGCGGCTCTCGACAAATTCCCGGGACATTCGTTCCAGAAGCAATCCATGCACAAACCATGCGATGGCCATCAAGCCTATGCCTGCGGGTAATAGCAGGAGCAGAAGTGCCCCCTTTATGGAAACAGGCTTTCTAAACAGAGTCATTAAACAGATATCCCTGCCCGCGCCGGGTTGCGATGGTTTCTGCGCCAACCAGCTTTCGCAGGCGCCGGATGTAAGCTTCGATGATATTTTCGTTGGGGCTTTCGTTTAGATTGTAGAGCTGCTCCATGAGCTGCTCTTTGGAAAAAATGTGACCAGGCCGGCCCATCAGGCATCTCAGTAACCGGAATTCCGTACCGGTCAGGCTGTGTTCGATGCCATTTTCGATTTGCAGGCATTGCCGGTTCTCGTCGAGTTCAAACCGCCCCACTTTTACTGTTGAGTGAACCCTGCCTTCGCTTCTGCGCATGATGGCATTCAAACGGGCAATCAGCTCTTCCGTTTGAAAGGGTTTGGCCAGGTAGTCATCCGCGCCTGCTTTGAGGCCGTTTACCTTATCTTGCCAGTCCCCCCTTGCGGTCAGGATCAGTACCGGAAAGGCAACTTTGTTTGCGCGCCACCGTCTCAGCACATCCAGGCCATTTCCGTCTGGCAGCCCGAGATCCAGCACGCCTGCCTTGTAGTCTTCCTGCTCACCTAAAACCACCGCTTCTTTGGCTGTGTGGGCGATATCCACACTGAATCCAGCCTTCTCAAGTTGGCTAGAAAGCCCCTCCGCAAGCAGTCGATCATCCTCTACCAGCAGTAGTCTCATGTGTCGCTTCCTTCTTACGTCAAAACAGTCGGCAGCAGTGTCGCTTATCAAACTGAACTGAGCCTGAACTGCAAATAAATCCGGATTTTCAGAAAGAGTTCAGGTTCGTGCGCGATGGTATCAAGCGTTTTAGCACAACATTCACGTTGCGGGGCAAACACAGGTTTTTAACGCACGTTACGCCGTACCACAGGAGAAGATTTGATGAGTCTAGCAAAGTTCGCAGTTGCAGCAGTTGCCATTTCAATGCCCTTGGCAGCACTTGGAGCAGGTACCCACGGAGGTGGGCATGGTCACAGCGCCAAGAGCGGCGAACCGGGTAAAGCCTCTGACGCCAGCCGCAGCATCACCGTGGAGATGTATGACAACTACTACGAGCCTGAAAAAATCGAGGTAAAGCCAGGAGAAACGGTGCGCTTTGTCGTTCAGAACAAAGGGCAGTTGGTGCACGAATTCAATATTGGCACCCCCGATATGCACGAAGCACATCAAAAAGAAATGATGATGATGGTTGAGCACGGCGCTATTCAGGGCGGTAAGCTCAATCACGACATGATGGAAATGGATATGGGGCACGGCAAGTCCATGAAGCACGACGACCCGAACAGCGTGCTTTTAGAGCCGGGAGAGAGCCAGGAAATTATCTGGACGTTTTCCGAAAAGGGCAATATCGAATTTGCCTGCAACGTTCCAGGGCACTATCAGGCAGGCATGTACGGCGAAGTGAATTTCAACTGAATCCTTTTGAACAAGTAAGAGTTTATCGCGCCCGCTCAATAGCCGGCGCGTCGGGATCTTTGAATACGACGAAGTAGTTCGGGAGCAGTTGATCATGAAGATGACCCTTGTCGCAGGCGCATTGAGCCTGCTTTTGCCCGCTATTGGCTTAGCGGGTGAGTACAACCTGACCGTGGACCGAGTGACAATCGATACCGGGGAATTTGTGAAAGAGGGGGTTGGTTACAACGGCACATCTCCTGGCCCCACTTTACGCTTCAAAGAGGGAGAAGAGGTTTCTATCAACGTCACCAACAACCTTGACGAGATGACCTCTATTCACTGGCACGGTTTGATTCTTCCCTTTGAGCAGGATGGTGTTCCAGGGATCAGCTTTCCTGGCATCAAACCCGGAGAGACGTTCACCTACAGGTTCCCCATTACACAATCGGGAACCTACTGGTTCCACAGCCACTCGGGCTTTCAGGAGCCGGAGGGGGCCTTTGGTTCCATTATCATCGAACCAGAAGGGCGAGAGCCGTTTCGCTACGATCGCGAATACGTGGTTCAGTTGACGGATAAACACCCGCACGCCAGCGAACGGGTTATGCGCAACCTCAAGATAACGCCGGATTACTACAACCGTAAACAGCAAACCGTGGGGGAGTTCTTTTCGGACGCTTCGGAAAACGGCTTTCTGAGCACGGTGAAAGAACGCCTGGCATGGGGCGACATGCGCATGATGCAGGCCGATGTTGAGGATCTGCAGGGTTTTACCGGCATGATTAATGGCAAAGGTCCGGAACAGAACTGGACAGGTCTCTTTGAGCCCGGCGAGCGAATTCGGCTGCGTTTTATAAACTCATCCGCAATGACCTATTTCGACATCC
Organism: Marinobacter sp. KMM 10035; assembly: GCF_046537445.1. Lineage (NCBI taxonomy): Bacteria > Pseudomonadati > Pseudomonadota > Gammaproteobacteria > Pseudomonadales > Marinobacteraceae > Marinobacter > Marinobacter sp. KMM 10035. The sequence goes on from NZ_JBBVMG010000001.1 coordinate 1,130,357, forward strand.
GGATTCCGGGCCTGAAAATGACCGTTGTGCAGGCCGATGGCAATAACGTACAGCCGGTCAATGTGGATGAATTTCGTATTGGTGTTGCGGAAACCTACGACGTGATCGTTCGGCCCAAGGACGAGCAAGCCTATACGATTTTTGCCGAGTCTATGGGGCGTTCTGGCTATGCGCGAGCAACGCTGGCGCCAGAGGAAGGAATGGAAGCGCCTGTTCCCGGGTTACGTGAGCCCGCACGATTGACCATGGCGGACATGGGTGGCATGCCGGGAATGGATCACGGGGATATGCCCGGAATGGATCACGGTGACATGGGCAGTGCAAACAAAATGGCTGAGATGCCTGATATGGACAATTCCAATATGGAGGGTATGGATCATAGCTCAATGATGATGCCCGAAGGTGGTGCAAGTGATCCGTTCTACGCCAAAGGCAGTGGGCTGGTTCCAACCGCAGCCAATGGCGGCAAGTTCCTCTCTTATGCCGATCTGAAAGCACAGAAACCGCTTTATAAAGAACGGGAGCCCGCACGAGAAATCGAGTTGCGGCTTACCGGCAACATGGAACGCTACACCTGGAGTATCAATGGCGTTAAATACGAGGACGCTGAGCCCATACGCCTGAAATATGGCGAACGAGTTCGCTTCAAATTTGTAAACGAAACCATGATGACGCACCCCATGCACCTGCACGGTATGTGGTCGATTCTCGATGTTGGCGCGGGCCAATGGAATCCGATCAAACACACAGTCAGTGTGCAGCCTGGTACCACGGTTTACATGGAAACCGAAGTGGATGCGCCTGGGCAGTGGGCCTTCCATTGCCACCTGACTTACCACATGGCGGCTGGCATGTTCCGAAAAGTGATTGTTGAAGGTGGGCCGGAATCTACACAGGCCGCATTCAGTGAGCAGCCGAGCGAAGTTGGGGGTGACGTATGAAGCTTTGGATGCCGTTGATTGCAAGTGCGGTTGTTAGCTTGAGTGTCATACCGGCGCTGGCGTCTGCTCAAGAGCGGATGCCGGATACCACCCAGCGCAAGCAGCCGCTGAAGGTGTGGGGCGCGCAGTTCGAAGAACTTGAATACCGTTACAGTGACAGTGATGAAGAAATAGGTGTTTGGGACGCGGATTTCTTTTATGGCACTGACAATTTCAAAGCTCGCTGGCTTACCAGTGGGGAGTATTCCTTCGAAGAGCAAGCTTACGAAAAACTCGAAAACCAGTTGGTGGGGCAAATCCCGATATCAACATTATTCGATGCAAAGGCCGGGGTACGATTCGACACTCCGGAAGGCCCGGATCGAACCTATGCAGTTCTCGGTGTGGCAGGCCTGGCGCCGCAGTGGTTTGAAATCGATGCGAACCTTTACGTGAGCAAGGACGGCGACACCTCTGCTGATCTGGATGCGGAGTATGAATTGCTGCTCACCAATTACTGGATACTCACGGCGACGCTGGAAGCAACGGTTGCGTTCAGTGAGGACCGTGAAGTTGGGGTAGGGAAGGGCCTGGTATCAACGGAATCCGGGTTACGACTGAGCTACGACGTGATTGACCGCGCTTTCTCGCCCTACGTTGGTGTTGTTCACGAACGCAAATACGGTGATACAGCGGATTTTGCCAGGGCAGATGGCGGTAGCACGGAGGACTGGTTTGTAGTCGTTGGGGCGAGGCTCTCCTTTTAAGAGAAGAAGCATAAAGGAAGATAGATGAACACCACCACTGAATAACTTAGGTGCACGAATTGAATGCGTAAGGTAAAAATTTCATTTGGAATTCTTTTAGTAGGATTGATCAGTGGTTGCAGTGACGGGACGGTAGATGGCCGCTGGTACACCCAGGCCCAGGTCGAGCGTGGCGCGATCGTATTCGACGACAGCTGCGCGAGTTGCCACGGATCCAGCGCACAAGGTGCCTTTAATTGGAGAAAGCGGCTTGAGGATGGCTCCTTCCCGCCGCCACCGCTTAACGGAACGGGGCACGCCTGGCACCATCCATTCGACATGCTGATAGGCACGATCAATCAAGGTGGCGCTCCCATGGGTGGCCAAATGCCCGCCTTTGGAGATGTACTCTCCAAGGAGGATCAAAAAGCCGCGATCGCATTCTTCCAGAGTAAATGGGATAAGCGGATCTATGATGCATGGTTTGAACGGAGTGGGATGTAATTTGGCTTTTGGATCAATATGAATGTGATAGACATAAAAAAAGCCCCGTTTCCGGGGCTTTAGGGCGTTTCAGTGGATCTTGGTGGACCCCCCTAAAACTCTTGGTTGGTGGAGACGGCGGGAATTGAACCCGCGTCCGCCAGCACTGTGCCTTGAGATCTACATGTTTATGTCCTTCTATTGATTTAACCTCGAACGACCCGAAGGCCAGGGTGTAAGAGGCGAGTTCTTTAAATCTTAGCCGTTAGCCAGTGAACTCTGGATAACGGAGCATCCCGTAAGCGATGACGTCCTGAGATGTAGCTCTGGGCTACGGGCGACCCAGTCAGGACGACTAGCAGCTTACGCTGCTAGTGAGTAGTTTTCGTCGTTTGCGACTATTGCGTTGCAGCTTTGGATTAACGAGATTCGCTGCCATCTCGACATGCACCCAAGGGTTCGCCACCAGCGTCGAAGCCATGTCGTCCCCTTACTCACAGTATATGTGGGCTAATCCCACAACTTCAAGGTTTGTTTGTTGCGGCTTGTACCGTCAAGTGGTGTTTTCTCGCATAATGCGCTGTTTTTGGCGGTCCCAGTCACGCTCTTTCTCGGTAGCGCGCTTGTCGAACAGCTTCTTGCCCTTTACCAGGGCAATCTCGCACTTCACTTTGTTCTTCTTCCAATACAGCGCCAAAGGCACGCAAGTCTGGCCTGCCTGGCTTGTTTCCCCGATCAGTTTGGCCAGCTCCTTGGCGTGCAGCAGCAGTTTGCGGGTGCGAGTAGGATCGGCAATAACATGGGTAGAGGCTTCGGTCAGGGGCTGAAAGTGCCCACCCAGCAGGAAAGCTTCGCCGTCCTTCAACAATACATAGGCGTCGGTTATCTGGGCCTTGCCGGCTCGCAATGATTTCACTTCCCAGCCGAGTAAAACCATACCCGCTTCGAAGCGTTCTTCTATGTGGTATTCGTGTTTCGCCTTTTTGTTAAGGGCGATGGTACTGCTCGGCGTACCGGGTTTTTTCTTGCTCATGAATCAATTATCCGGATGCGGACGAATGAACGGGCCGGCCAATCGCAGGTCGGCAAAAAGCGCATTGTAGCTCAGGAGTGCCAGACTGGTCACGAAATCGCCCTCGAAGGCATGCATGGTTCGTGCGCGGAGGAGTCCTTCGGCTACAATACTGGACCAGACACTTTCCGAGGCGAAAATGCCTACGCCATACCAAACACATATCGGGTCGTTTACCCGAAAATCAACCTTCTTCTGGGCTGCAGTGGGCGCAACTGTCGGCTTGGCAAACCTGTGGCAATTCCCGTATCTGGCGAGCCTGCATGGTGGCGGTCTGTTTATTCTTCTATATCTCGGTTGCCTGTTGCTGGTCACACTGCCTTTGATGATTACTGAGGCGGCCATCGGCCGAAACGCCCGTCACGGAATTGTGCTGGCGATGGATGGATTGATACGCAGTGCGAAACGTTCCAGAGCCTGGATGGCTGTAGGTCGGCTCAGTGTATTGAGCGCATTTCTGGTTCTGTCGTTTACGGCGGTTTTCGGGTCGATCGCCTTGGCTTACGTGTTTTATGGCGCCGTGGGTCGGTTTTCCGGAGCAGGGCAGGCGGAGGCGACAGGCGTGCTTGCCGCATTGGTTTCTGATCCTCGTGAGTTTCGTGTATTCATGGGGTGGCACGGGTTTTTTCTGGTGATGGTTTTATGGGTGTCTGGGCAGGGCGTGGTTGGGGGGCTTGAGCGCGCGTTCAGAATTGTTGTGCCTGGTACGTTGATACTCATGCTGGCGCTATTTGGGCTTGCCACCTGGTACGGCCGGATTGACGGCGCCATGACCCAAATACTCGAGATGCATCCGCAGGATCTCACATGGACAAGCCTCAGTGCGGCGTTGTTTCATGCCTTTTATACCTTGGGCTTGGGAATGGGTGTGTGGGCGGTTCTGGGTGCTTACACCACTCCGAACACGCAGCTCAAACGATCCATTCTGGCTGTTGTATTGATGGATACCCTGGTTGCGATTCTGGCAGGGTTAATGATTTTCGCCATGGCTACGCAAAGCAGCGTTTTTGATGGGGAGCGCGGTTTTAGCCTGTTGTTTGTGTCGCTTCCGGTATCGCTTGCCGAGCTGCCGGCAAGTCAGTTTGTTATCGCAACTGTTTTTCTGATGGTTGTGATGATTGTCTGGTCAACGGCTCTCGCATTGCTGGAACCGGTCGTTGGATGGTTCCGTGAGTGGACGGGTGCGCCTCGCGGGTTGTCTGTGTTATTGGTGGGGTTGTCCGTTTGGCTTGCCGGGCTCGCCTCGCTGTTTTCGTTCAATTTATGGTCGCAATACCGGCTCGGTGGCGCCACGGTATTCCGCTGGCTTGAGTTGTTAACCGGCGGGTTGATGATTCCGTTAGTCGCGATTCTTATTGCGCTCTTTACCGGCTGGTGCCTGACACGCAACCTTTCAAAAAGCATGCTTGGAAAAGCGCCGGGGCTGTTTGGCACAATCTGGTTCTGGGTTATGCGCCTGGTCCTGCCTCTTGTCGTTGCGTACATAGGTATTCACTACACTGCAAACTCACTGGTAAACATGTGCAATACCGGTAGCGAGGCGCTTTGGTGTGAGCCCGGGCCGGGGCTGGTGCTGCAAGAGCAACATGGCACATCACCACAGCCAATTGAAAAGAGTGGCGTGGGTGCTGTCGATGATGAAGCAGGTGAGTTGGTGCCCGCAGAGCAAACGACTGACAACAAGTCCGACCTGCCGCAGTCCCTCCCGGAAAATGCCCCCAAAGACGGTGATATCCTTTATCATAGCGTTTGATTACAGGTGTGTTTGCGGCCGCAGGGCCTGTAATCAGCCTTAAAGTGTATTCGTAAGCAGGACAACCGGTTCCGATGGCTCATCAGATTGATAAAACAGCTCTGGTTATGCACTCTGCGGAGCGCATGTTTCACTTGGTCAATGATATTGCCCGCTACCCCGAGTTTCTCCCCTGGTGCGCAGGCGCCGAGATTCATCAGCAAGATCCTGAGCAGATTATGGCGTCGCTGGAAATTGCAAAGGGAGGCGTTCGCCACAAGCTCACCACCCGCAATCAGTTGCTGATGCCCGAAGCCATTGAAATGAGTCTGGTGGATGGTCCGTTTCGTAACCTGAAGGGGCGCTGGCACTTTAAAGCGCTGGATGATAATGCCTGCAAGGTGATTCTGACGTTGGAGTTTGAGTTCTCAGGCTCGCTTTCGCGTATGACCTTCGGGCCGGTTTTCAATCAGGCGGCGACAACCATGGTGGATGCATTCTGTCGTCGTGCCGACGTTATATACAAGGGAGGCGTGTGATGCTTCGAGTTGAGGTAGCTTACGCACGGCCCGACAAGCAGGAAATAATATCGGTACAAGTGCCTGATGGCGCGACGGCTGTGGAAGCGGCTCGGCTGTCAGGAATAACCACTATTTTCCCGGAGATTGATGTTGATTCCATCAATATGGGGATATTTGGCAAGGTAATTAAAAAGCCTGCGGATCACGAACTGCGAGACGGGGATAGAGTCGAATTATATCGCCCGCTCCAGATTGATCCGAAGCAGGCACGGTTAAACCGGGCTAAAAAGAAATCTGTGGCAGATTAATAAGCCGGGGTTTCGTTCAGGAGTTCTGCTTCATAGTGGGTGTAACGGTCAGCGTCGTAATAGACGATGATGCGCTGCTCTTCGATAGGGCCCCCTCTGCGTTGGAATGTGTATACATAGTATTCCCGGGAGCTATCAACCGGGTTGAGCATCAAAGGGCTCCCCAGCAACGCCTGAACCTGGCTGCGGGGCATGCCTTCGTTAAGTTTGGACAGCTCTTCATCGGTAACAATGTTGCCTTGCTGAACATTGATCTTGTATACGCCCGGGAAAGCGCAACCGGAGAGAATGATAGTGAGAATGAGAGCTGTGAGCTTTTGCATCGCCGGAGGAAATCCTCTATCTTGAAATCGCCTGCCAAGGGCAGGTGTGGCACGGGTTAACCGTTAAATGGCGGCTTCATCATACCGGAAGCCGTGAGGCACACCAAAGAGTGAATAGTAACATGTCATCTGAAAACGCCGAACTACGAAAAGTCGGTCTCAAGGTAACTCTGCCAAGAGTGAAAATTTTCAACATCCTGGAAAACGCCAAGGACCATCATCTCAGCGCAGAAGATGTGTACAAACGGCTTCTGGATCAGGGTGATGATGTGGGCTTGGCCACCGTATACCGCGTGCTTACTCAGTTTGAGACGGCGGGGCTGGTGTTGCGTCACAACTTTGAAGGCGGCCATGCCGTATTCGAAATGGCCGGCGAAGATCATCATGATCATATGGTTTGCACGCAGACAGGGCAGGTGGTTGAGTTTGTCGATGAGATCATCGAAGAGCGTCAAAAAATAATTGCGAAAGAGCACGGCTATGAAATTGTAGAGCACAGCCTGATTCTTTACGTTAAGCCCCTCAAGTAATTACCTAAGCGTCAACAACTCAAAAAAAGGGGCAGGCCGATAAGCCTGCCCCAATAGCTCTCAGGGTCGAGAGGGGAAGGGATTGGTGCCACTCGTTCAGTGGTGGGTAGCCTGTCCTTTAGAAAACATTTCCGTTGCGTGGGCCAGTGTGTGCTCTGTCATATCAACACCCCCAAGCATTCTTGCCACTTCACTGATTCTTCCCTGGTCATCCAGAGATTCGATTTTTGAGAAAGTCGCGTCTTGCTGGGTAAATTTGCTTACAAACAAGTGTTGATGACACTGCGCTGCAACCTGCGGCAAGTGCGTGACGCAGATAACCTGTCCATTAGCACCCAACGAACGTAGCAGTTTGCCGACCACCTCTGCGGTACCGCCGCCAATGCCCACGTCAACTTCGTCAAAGATCAGGGTTGGTGTGGTGGATGTTTGCGCAACCACCACTTGAATTGCCAAGCTGATTCGTGAAAGTTCGCCGCCGGAAGCAACTTTTGCCAAAGGCCTTGCCGGTTGCCCTGGGTTGGCGCTTACCAAAAATTCTACTTCTTCCAGCCCGTGAGGTGCTGGCTCGTTCTGATTGTTATTGCTCAGGTGAGTAACAAACTGAACCGACGGCATGCTTAGCTGGGCAAGCTCACTTGCGATGCGTTGATCCAGCTCCCCTGCTGCTTTGGAACGAATGCCAGAAAGCTTGCCGGCCAGTTCATTGAACGCCGTGCGGTGGCTTTCAAGATCCATTCCCAGTTGTTCCAGACTGCCTTCGCCGCCGTCCAGTTCCGCCAGTTCTGCACTTTGCCGCAAGTGAAATTCCGGGAGTTCCTCGGGGTTGATGCGGTGTTTGCGGGCCATCTGGTAGATCGCGCTCAGCCTGTCCTCTACTTCGGTCAGTCGGGCTGGGTCTGCTTCATAGTCATCCACAAAGTGGCGGAGGTTGTCGCCGGCTTCGCTGATCTGAATTTGTGCTTCGTTGAGCATTTGAATTGTGTCGGCCAGCGCAGGTATTTCGACCGGCAACTGTTCTAGTTGCTGCAGCGCTTGGCGCAATAAACCTGCGGCGCTGGTTTCATCTTCTGTGCACAGCAAAGCTGCCTGGTGGCTATTATGAAGAATGGCATCGGCCTGGCTCAGTTGTGCCTGCTCTTGCTCAAGTTCCTCCTGCTCTCCTTCATTCAGTGCAAGGCGATCGAGCTCCTCCACTTGGTAGCGCAGCAGTTGTAGTCGGGCTTCCGACTCCTCCGCATTTTGCTGGCGTTCGATCAGTTTTGTGCGAATCTGGTTCCAGCTTTTCCATGCTTCACGGGTCTGATTGGCAAGATCTTCAGCGCCTGCGTATTCATCGATCAGCTTGCGGTGGGTTTCTTTTCGTAGGAGTGATTGGTGCTGATGCTGGCTATGGATATCCATCAGCAGTCCGCCCAGGTCTTTCAGGTGCGCCAAAGGGCAAGGTTGGCCGTTAATATACGCGCGTGACCGTCCGTCCTTGCTGATGACCCGGCGCAGAATGCAATCGCTGTCGTCATCCAGTTCATGGCTTTCCAGCCACCGCAGAGCGTCCGGGATGCTCGAAACATCGAAGGTGGCCGTAATGTCTGCACGCTTGGCGCCATGGCGCACAGCGCCGGCATCGGCGCGCCCACCCATGGCTAACCCCAGTGCATCCAGCACAATGGATTTGCCCGCTCCTGTTTCACCAGTGAGGGCCGTCATGCCCTTGCTGATTTGCAGTTCTACTCTTTCGGCGATCGCGTAGTTGGAAACAGTGAGCTGTGTGAGCATGCAGAAAACCTCCGCTCTTGAAAATGTACTGTTCGTTCATACAGTGACTGTGAATATATACAGGGGTTTTCGGGTTTGCAATCATTTGGCTGATTTTTTCTTCAGGAATGGGGGATTTAATGGTTGAAACCTGAGCGGTGAGCCCCATATCGGTTCGCAATAGCATTCTTCTGGCTCCGTCGAGTCAGAGCCTATGTTCAATTGGCCGCGTTTAGGCCGGCCGCCGAAGATCTGGCAGGAGTATCCATGAGCACCGAAGAAAACCGCAACGAACAGTTGGATGAGTTGAATGAAGCCGCCAATGCCGCTGCTGAAGATGCGCAGTCTGGCGAGCAGGGAGTGGAGCAGGAAGAGGTTTCCGAGCTGGATTCCCTGAAAGAGCAGCTGCAGGATTCACAAGAGCAAATGCTGCGCTTGCATGCGGAAATGCAGAACGTGCGTCGCCGTGCGGAGATGGATGTTGAGAAGGCGCACAAGTTTGCGTTGGAGAAGTTCGTTAAAGAGCTGCTACCTGTAGCAGACAGTCTTGAGAAGGCGGTTGAGAGCACGGAAGGCCAGGAAGGTGCTGGTGAGTTGGTGGCTTCTATCCGTCAGGGCGTTGAAATGACGCTCAATCTGTTTGTTTCGAGCTTGAAGAAGTTCAATGTTGAGCCCCTGAACCCGGTGGGTGAGCCATTTGATCCCCAGCAGCACGAAGCCATGTCGATGGTGCCTGCACCAAATGCTGAGCCAAACAGCGTGGTAGCGGTAATCCAGAAAGGCTATCTGCTGAACGGGCGCGTAGTGCGTCCTGCAATGGTGATGGTGGCCAAGGCTCAGGATGCACCAAAAATTGACGAGCAGGCTTGAAAAGCTACCCAAAGCGCCAATATAGCCATTAAGCAAAACTAACCGGATTCATGTTTTCCGGGCAACCATTAAGTACCGCATTCAGAAGAACTGGAGTGATTAAATGAGCAGGATTATCGGAATTGACCTTGGAACCACCAACTCGTGTGTTGCCATCATGGATGGCGACAAGGTCCGGGTTATCGAAAACGCCGAGGGTGATCGCACTACCCCGTCAATCATTGCCTACACCGATGACAATGAAATTCTGGTGGGTCAGTCAGCCAAGCGCCAAGCGGTCACTAACCCACAGAACACCATTTATGCCATCAAGCGACTGATTGGTCGTCGATTCAAAGATGACGTTGTTCAGAAAGACATCAAGATGGTGCCCTACAAAGTTGCCGAAGCAGATAACGGCGATGCGTGGGTAGAAGTTAAAGGTCAGAAAATGGCGCCTCCCCAGGTGTCTGCAGAAATTCTGAAGAAGATGAAGAAGACTGCAGAAGACTATCTGGGCGAGAAGGTAACGGAAGCGGTAATCACCGTTCCGGCTTACTTTAATGACAGTCAGCGTCAGGCCACTAAAGATGCTGGCCGAATTGCAGGTCTGGAAGTAAAGCGCATCATCAACGAGCCGACCGCTGCTGCCCTGGCTTATGGTCTGGACAAGAAGACCGGCGACCGCACGGTTGCAGTTTATGACTTGGGTGGTGGTACCTTCGACCTCTCCATTATCGAAATTGCTGATGTTGATGGCGAGCACCAGTTTGAAGTTCTGGCTACCAACGGTGACACCTTCCTGGGTGGTGAAGATTTCGATATGAAAATCATCGAATTCCTGGCTGACCAGTTCAAGAAAGACAGTGGTATTGATCTGCGCGGCGACTCGTTGGCCATGCAGCGCCTGAAAGAAGCGGGCGAGAAAGCGAAGATTGAGCTTTCCAGCAGCCAACAGACCGACGTTAACCTGCCGTACATCACTGCAGATGCCAGCGGTCCCAAGCACATGAACGTAAAGTTGACCCGTTCCAAGCTTGAGTCGTTGGTAGAAGATCTGGTTGAGCGTAGCCTCGAGCCTTGTAAGGTTGCCCTGAAAGACTCGGGTTTGAGCGTTGGTGAGATCGACGAAGTTATCCTGGTTGGTGGTCAGACACGTATGCCACTGGTTCAGGAAAAAGTTAAGGCGTTCTTTGGTAAAGAAGCTCGTAAAGATGTAAACCCGGACGAAGCTGTTGCAATGGGTGCAGCGATTCAGGCGGCCGTACTGTCTGGCGATGTGAAAGACGTTCTGCTTCTGGACGTAACTCCGCTGACCCTGGGTATTGAGACCATGGGTGGCGTGGCTACACCGGTAATCGACAAGAACACCACGATTCCGACCAAGAAGTCGCAGACCTTCTCTACGGCAGAAGATAACCAGACAGCGGTTACCATTCACGTTGTTCAGGGTGAGCGTAAGCAGGCAGCACAGAACAAGTCTCTGGGTCGCTTCGATCTGGCCGACATTCCACCGGCTTCCCGCGGTGTGCCGCAGATTGAAGTAACTTTCGATATCGATGCCAACGGTATTCTGAACGTGTCTGCGAAAGACAAGGCTACCGGCAAAGAGCAGTCCATCGTAATCAAGGCTTCTTCTGGCTTGAACGATGACGAGATCGAGAAAATGGTGCAGGACGCCGAAGCGAACGCTGAGGAAGATCGCAAGTTTGAAGAGCTGGTTCAGGCTCGTAACCAGGGTGACGGCATGGTTCACGCTGTGCGTAAGACTCTGGCAGACGCCGCTGACAAAGTTAGCGACAGCGAGAAAGAGTCTATCGAAGCTGCCATCAAGGATCTGGAAGAGGCACTGGCCGGTTCCGACAAAGATGACATCGAAGCTAAAACCCAGAAGCTGACAGAAGTGTCGGGTGAGTTGGCTCAGAAGATGTACGCAGACCAGGATGGGCAGGCACAGCAAGCTGGTGGGCAGGAAGAAGCTCAGTCCGCCGACGATGCAGTGGATGCCGAGTTTGAAGAAGTTAAAGACGACGAAAAGAAGTAATTCGGACGTTTATCAAGTAGTTGGTTGGAAAACGCGGAGCTGATCCGCGTTTTCCGCGTTTAAAAAACAGGGTTTTGAAGCATGGCCAAACGCGATTATTACGACATTCTCGGAGTTTCCCGGGACGCGGACGAAAAAGAAGTTAAGCGGGCTTACCGAAAGCTTGCGATGAAGTACCACCCCGACCGCAACCCGGAAGACAAAGACGCCGAGAACAAGTTCAAAGAGGCCAGCGAAGCCTACGAAATACTGGCAGACCAGTCCAAACGTGCGGCATACGACCAGTATGGTCATGCGGGAGTAGATGGGCAGGCCGGCGGTGGATTCGGCGGTGGTGGTAACTTCTCCGATATCTTCGGCGATGTGTTTGGCGACATCTTTGGTGGCGGTGGCAGAGGCGGCCGCAATACCCGTGGTTCGGACCTGCGTTACACTCTGGAGCTGGATCTTGAAGAAGCGGTAAAAGGTAAAACAGTCAAGATAACCATTCCCGGTCACCGGGAGTGCGATACTTGTGATGGCAGTGGCGCGGAAAAAGGCTCCCGCCCAGAAACCTGCGGTACCTGTAAAGGCATGGGTCAGGTTCGCATGCAGCAGGGTTTCTTTGCTGTGCAGCAAGCGTGTCCCACATGTCGTGGTTCAGGCCAGATTATTAAAAACCCCTGTAAGTCATGCCATGGTCAGGGGAGGGTGCAGGAAGAGAAAACCCTATCCGTTAAAGTGCCGCCCGGAGTTGATACCGGTGACCGTATACGGCTCTCCGGTGAAGGCGAGATGGGTATAGATGGTGGCCCGTCTGGCGACCTGTACGTGCAGATGTCGGTTCGTGAGCACTCAATCTTTACCCGCGACGGCCGCAACCTCTATTGTGAAGTGCCTATCAGCATTATTGATGCCACGCTGGGTGGTGAGCTTGAGGTGCCAACGCTGGATGGTCGCGTGAAACTGAAAATTCCGCCCGAAACCCAGACAGGCAAACTGTTCCGGTTGCGCAACAAAGGCGTTAGCCCGGTGCGCGGAGGCCCATCGGGTGATCTTTTGTGTCGGGTGATTATCGAGACACCGGTTAATCTGACCAAGCGCCAGAAGGAACTGCTCCAGGAGTTCCAGGTAACTCTCGATGGCAGCAATAACGGCACCAACCATGCCCCGAAGAAAACGTCCTGGTTTGAGGGTGTTAAGAGCTTCTTCGACGAAATGAAATTCTGATCAGCTTCATATAAGGAAAAGGCCATGAGGGTAGCAATCATCGGCGCCGCCGGGCGCATGGGTAAAGTGCTGATTGAAGCAGTTGACGGCACAGAAGGGCTTGAACTGGGCGCGGCTATCGTCGAGCCAGGTAGCAGCCTCATCGGAGCCGATGCCGGCGAAATGAGCAGCATCGGCAAAACCGGCGTCAAGATGGCAGGTACCCTGGCCGACGTAAGAGACGATTTCGACGTGCTGGTGGACTTCACCTTCCCGGATCTCACCCTGGAAAACGCCGAATTCTGCGCAGCCAACGGTAAAATGCTGATTATCGGAACCACTGGTCTGACTGATGCCGAAAAGCAGCAGCTGGCCTTGGCGGCAGAATCTACCCAGGTAGTGTTTGCGCCCAACATGAGCGTAGGCGTTAACGTGGTGCTGAACCTCCTGCGCACTGCTGCAGCAACGCTGGGCGACGACTACGACGTCGAAATTATCGAAGCCCATCACCGCCACAAAAAAGACGCGCCCTCTGGTACCGCTTTGCGCATGGGCGAAGTGGTTGCTGATGCACTGGGTCGCGATCTTAAAGAGTGTGCAGTCTATGGCCGTGAAGGTTTCACTGGCGAGCGCACCCGCAAGGAAATCGGTTTCGAAACCATCCGCGCCGGTGACGTAGTGGGCGATCACACAGTCCTGTTCGCCACCGAAGGTGAGCGCATTGAAATTACTCACAAGGCAAGCAGCCGGATGACCTTCGCAAAAGGCGCCATGCGTGCCGCTCTGTGGCTGAAAGACAAGCCTGCTGGCTTGTACGACATGCAGGATGTTTTGAGCTTGAAGTGAGTTTCAGGTAACTCTGAGGTGGCGGGCTGGGCTCGTCGTCCGGGAATGTCGGAGGCCATGGACGGCCGGAGACAAGCGCACAGGGAAGTGCTTGTAGCGTTTCCCGGACGACGAGCCCAGCTCGCCACCGGTGCAAGAGCCATGTGACATTTTACATGGACACAAAACCGCAAATTTCATACAATAAGGCGGTTTAACTGCACCAAGCGTAGGCTTCGAAAAGCCCAAGGGACCAAAAGTCCCCGGATAACAATAAGCGGGACGGAGTTTTTACTCCCTCTCGCTTTTTTGCGACCTGAATTTGCGCTTGCGTTCCTGCACGTGACGAAACGAAACGCCACTCGATGAGGATACAAGCCTTGAGCACACCCGCAATCCTTGCACTCGCAGACGGAAGCCTGTTTTACGGCACCGCCATTGGCGCTGACGGCGAAACCAGCGGCGAAGTGGTGTTCAACACCGCGATGACCGGCTACCAGGAAATACTGACAGATCCGTCCTACGCCCGCCAACTCGTTACCCTGACATACCCGCACATCGGAAACACAGGTGTAAACGAAGAAGACGTAGAATCAGACCGTATACAGGCTGCCGGCCTGATTATCCGCGACCTGCCACTGGTTGCCAGCAACTGGCGCAGCACCGGATCGCTCGACGAATACCTGCGAAGCAACAACATTGTCGGAATAGCCGATATAGACACCCGTCGCCTAACGCGCATCCTCCGCGACAAAGGCTCACAGAGCGGCGCCATTGTGGCTGGTGCTGATGCCACTGCCGAACGCGCACTGGAACTTGCCAAAGCGTTTCCCGGGCTCGAAGGCATGGATTTGGCAAAAGTGGTTACCTGCGAAAAGCCTTACAAGTGGACCCAGGGAGACTGGACGCTAGGTAAAGGATACGCAGAAGGTGGCGAGACCAAGTTTAAAGTAGTGGCCTGGGATTACGGCGTTAAGTTCAACATCTTGCGCATGCTTGCCTCCCGCGGCTGCGAAGTCACTGTTGTGCCTGCCCAAACCCCTGCTTCAGAAGTGCTGGCCATGAGTCCGGATGGCATCTTCCTGTCTAACGGCCCGGGCGATCCAGAACCCTGCGATTATGCAATCAAGGCAATTCAGGAAGTGCTCGAAACCGAAATCCCAGTGTTTGGTATCTGCTTGGGTCATCAGCTACTGGCCATTGCCAGCGGTGCGAAAAGCATGAAAATGAAACATGGCCACCACGGTGCAAACCATCCGGTTCAGCGGATGCCCAATGGCACCGTCATGATTACCAGCCAAAACCACGGCTTTGCAGTGGATGAAGCATCCTTGCCTGATGTGCTGGAAGTTACCCACAAGTCGCTGTTTGATGGCACTTTGCAGGGCGTTCGTCGTACTGACAAACCAGCATTCAGTTTTCAGGGGCATCCCGAAGCAAGCCCGGGTCCCGGTGATGTGGCGTCATTGTTTGATGAGTTTGTCCAGCTGATGGAAGCCAGAACGGCCTAAAGCCGATTCATGGCAAAAGCGCCACACCAGACACGCGCCGCGTTTATGCGCTGCAAGAATTTAAATGTTGCTGACAGGTTTACCTAGACATGCCAAAACGGACCGATATTAAAAGCATCCTGATTCTGGGCGCAGGCCCGATTGTAATCGGGCAGGCGTGCGAATTTGACTACTCCGGAGCCCAGGCCTGTAAAGCCCTGCGTGAGGAAGGTTACCGCGTCATCCTGGTTAACTCGAACCCGGCCACCATTATGACCGACCCGGTGATGGCGGATGCCACCTACATCGAGCCGATTACATGGCAAACCGTTGCCAAGATTATTGAAAAAGAAAAGCCTGATGCCGTGCTGCCAACCATGGGCGGCCAGACAGCACTGAACTGTGCGCTGGAATTGGAAAAGCACGGCGTGCTGGCCCAGCACGGTGTGGAAATGATTGGCGCTAACGCCGACACCATCGACAAGGCAGAAGATCGCAGCCGTTTCGACAAGGCCATGAAGGCAATTGGCCTTGAGTGTCCCCGCGCGTCTATCGCGCATTCCATGGAAGAGGCCTGGAAGGTTGCTGACGACATCGGCTTCCCATGCATCATTCGCCCCTCGTTCACCATGGGTGGTTCTGGTGGCGGTATTGCGTACAACCGGGACGAGTTTGAAGAGATCTGTACCCGCGGGCTGGATCTCTCGCCAACCAAAGAGCTGCTTATCGATGAGTCGCTGATTGGCTGGAAAGAGTATGAGATGGAAGTGGTTCGCGACAAGGCAGACAACTGTATTATCGTGTGCTCCATCGAGAACTTCGATGCCATGGGCGTCCACACCGGCGACTCCATCACCGTCGCGCCAGCGCAGACGCTGACCGACAAGGAATATCAAATCATGCGGGACGCCTCCCTGGCTGTTTTGCGTGAAATCGGCGTGGAAACCGGTGGTTCCAACGTGCAGTTTGGTATCCATCCGGACACCGGTCGCATGGTTGTTATTGAAATGAACCCAAGGGTTTCCAGGTCATCGGCGCTGGCCTCCAAAGCAACGGGTTTCCCGATTGCCAAGGTCGCTGCCAAGCTAGCCGTTGGTTACACCCTGGACGAGCTGCGCAATGAAATTACCGGTGGTGTCACGCCGGCATCTTTCGAGCCCAGCATCGACTACGTCGTTACGAAAATTCCCCGCTTTACCTTTGAGAAGTTCCCTCAGGCTGACGCACGCCTTACCACTCAGATGAAATCTGTGGGCGAGGTTATGGCCATCGGTCGTACCTTCCAGGAATCCCTGCAGAAAGCCCTTCGCGGGCTGGAAGTGGGTTCAGATGGTTTTGATGAGCAGCTCGAAGAGTTCACCTCAGAGAATTCCCGTGAAACCCTTACCCGCGAGCTTAGCGTTCCCGGTGCCGAGCGTATTTGGTACATCGGTGATGCTTTCCGTGCCGGGCTTACCGTGGACGATGTATTTGAGTACACCCATGTAGATCCCTGGTACCTGGTGCAGATCGAAGATCTGATTCGGGAAGAGCAGGCTCTGAAATCTGCCGGTAAAGCCGATATTGATCACACCACCTTGTTCCGTCTGAAGCGCAAAGGCTTCTCGGATGCTCGCCTGGCGAAATTGCTGGGCATTACGGACGTGAGCATGCGTAAGCTGCGGCACGATCTGGATATCCGGCCTGTATACAAGCGCGTGGATAGCTGCGCGGCAGAGTTTGCCTCCGATACCGCCTACATGTACTCCACCTACGAGGAAGAGTGCGAAGCTGAGCCGACCGATCGCGAGAAAATCGTGGTTATTGGTGGCGGGCCTAACCGGATTGGCCAAGGCATCGAATTCGATTACTGCTGTGTTCACGCGGCATTGGCCATGCGTGAAGATGGCTACGAAACCATCATGATCAACTGCAACCCGGAGACGGTATCCACCGATTACGATACCTCTGACCGCTTGTACTTTGAGTCGATTACGCTGGAAGACGTGCTGGAAATTATCCACATAGAAAAGCCCAAGGGTGTGATTGTCCAGTATGGCGGGCAGACACCTCTGAAGCTGGCCCGTGGCCTGGAGGCAGCCGGTGTGCCCATTATTGGTACCAGCCCGGATGCGATAGACCGCGCGGAAGATCGTGAGCGGTTCCAGCAGATGATTCAGCGTCTTGGGCTCAAGCAGCCTGAAAATGCCACCGTACGCAGCCTCGAAGAAGGAATTGTTGCGGCCAGTAAAATCGGCTATCCGCTAGTGGTTCGCCCTTCCTACGTGTTGGGTGGTCGGGCAATGGAGATTGTGTTCGGTGAGGATGAGTTGGTGCGTTACATGCGCAGCGCTGTGCTGGTCTCTAACGACAGCCCGGTTTTGCTGGATCACTTCCTGAATGCTGCCATTGAAGTAGATATCGATGCCATCTGCGACGGTACAGATGTCGTCATTGGTGGCATCATGCAGCATATTGAGCAGGCAGGTATTCACTCTGGTGATTCCGCGTGCTCCTTGCCACCTTATACGCTGCCACCGGAAGTTCAGGATGCCATGCGTGATGCGGTCAGGAAGATGGCTCTCGAGCTTGAGGTTGTTGGCCTGATGAACGTTCAGTTGGCGTGGCAGGATGACGAGATCTATGTGATCGAGGTTAACCCGCGCGCTTCAAGAACGGTACCTTTTGTATCCAAGGCTATCGGCGTGTCTCTGGCCAAGGTCGCGGCGCGTGTGATGGCGGGCACCTCACTTGCCGAGCAGGGCTTCACGAAAGAAGTGGTACCCAGCTACTATGCAGTAAAGGAATCCGTATTCCCGTTCAACAAGTTCCCGTCGGTTGACCCGATTCTTGGGCCCGAAATGAAGTCCACGGGTGAAGTGATGGGGCTTGGTGATAGCTTCGATGAGGCCTTTGCCAAGGCGTCACTGGCGATTGGCGAGCGTTTGCCGTCCAGCGGAACCGTGTTTATGTCGGTTCGTGATGTAGATAAGGCTGGTGCAATTCAGGTCGCTCGTGATCTGGTGGCTATTGGCTTTGAACTTGTTGCTACCACTGGAACTGCGAAAGCGCTCCGTGCTGAGGGTATCGAAGTGGAGCGGGTGAACAAGGTTGGCGAAGGGCGCCCGCATATTGTGGACGCCATCAAGAATGGCCAGGTTCAGCTCATTATTAATACTACCGAAGGTCGCAAGGCTGTGTCTGATTCGGCGCAAATTCGCCAGTCGGCCCTGCAGACCAAAGTAGCTTATACAACAACACTGGCGGGCGGCGAAGCCTTCTGTCGGGCCATCAAGTTTGGCCCGGAGCGTACAGTACGCCGCCTGCAAGACCTCCACGCAGGGAAGTAAGATTATGAGTGATAGAGTGCCTATGACCAAAGTGGGCGAAGCCCGCTTACGTGAGGAGCTCCAGCAGCTGAAATCCAAGGATCGTCCGCGGGTTATCGCGGCGATTTCGGATGCTCGTGAGCACGGCGATCTCAAAGAGAACGCCGAGTACCACGCAGCTCGTGAGCAGCAGAGCTTTATTGAAGGCCGGATTCAGGAGATTGAAGGCAAGCTTTCTGCAGCGCAGGTGATCGACGTAACAGAAATGGAAAATACCGGCAGAGTGATCTTTGGTACCACGGTTCATCTGTTGAATGTGGATACCGATGAAGAGGTGGTCTACAAGATCGTCGGTGAGGATGAGGCGGATATCAAGGAAGGTAAGCTCTCGATATCTTCACCCATCGCTCGAGCGTTGGTAGGCAAGAGCGAAGATGATGTTGTTGCCATCCGTGTTCCGTCCGGCACTGTGGAGTACGAAATCGGAAAGGTTGAATACATCTGATGTTGCAGCGCTGGTAAATCCAGGGCACAAAAAAGCCGGCTGTGTATTGCACAGTCGGCTTTCTGCTTTTTGGCTTACAAGAGCGTCAGTTCTTGAGGCGCAAGAGGTTCGATAGCTTCGGATTTGGCTTCTTGGCTCTACGCAGAAGAACCGCAATCTTGCCGATGGTTTGCACTAGCTCGGCGCCACTGGCTTCGCACAGGGCGGTGATTGCTTCCTGGCGGGCTTCCCGATCCTGGCTTGCCACTTTAATCTTGATAAGCTCGTGGTCGTTCAGGGCGCGCTCCAGTTCTTCCTGGAGGTTTTCCGTAAGGCCCTTGTCGCCCACGATGATGACAGGTTTCAGGTTGTGGGCGATGGCCCGGTATTCCCGGCGCTGTTCCGCTGAAAGGCTCATGATTTAATCTCTTTATCGGTGCAATTAACAAAAGGTCAGCGGCATAATCGCTGGCAACGTCGTATAATCGGCGGATTGTAGCAGACAACCTTGTATACAGATCACCCTGCAGGCGTTGTAATTTCCGAGATAAGGCCCACATACAAGGAACATGGGGATTTATCCGGCGTTCAGGAACGTTTTCAGGTTGATCCGCAGCTACGTTTTTCTGTGGCCGTTACGGATGGGCCGTTTCTGGTGGATAGACGTATAATTGGTGTAAGGTGTCAGAAAAGAGTAGTTCCTTCGATGGTCTGCTCTTCAATTCACAGGTGATGATCCTTGAACGATATGGCAAAAAATCTGGTTCTCTGGCTGATAATAGCCGCGGTACTGTTGATGGTGTTTCAGAATTTCTCTCCCACCACCACCGGTCAGCAAGTCAATTACTCCCAATTCGTTGAAATGGTCCAGCAGGGTCAGGTCAACAAAGTCACTATTGATGGTCTGGAAATCCAGGGCACCCGTGGCGATGGTTCCCAGTTTCAGACAATTCGCCCCCAGGTGGCGGATAACAAGCTGATGGACGATCTGCTGGCGAACAAGGTGGAGGTCATCGGCAAAGAGCCCGAGCGCCAGAGCCTGTGGACGCAGTTGCTGGTCGCGGCTTTCCCGATTCTGATCATTATAGCGCTGTTTGTGTTCTTCATGCGGCAGATGCAGGGCGGCGGTGGCGGCAAAGGCCCCATGTCGTTCGGCAAGAGCAAGGCGCGTCTGATGAGCGAAGATCAAATCAAAACCACCTTCGCTGATGTCGCCGGTGTGGATGAGGCCAAAGAGGATGTTAAGGAGCTGGTGGACTTCCTTCGGGATCCCAGCAAGTTCCAGCGTCTGGGTGGCAGTATTCCCAAAGGCGTATTGATGGTGGGGCAACCAGGTACAGGTAAAACCCTATTGGCCAAGGCTATTGCTGGCGAAGCCAAGGTTCCTTTCTTCTCGATTTCCGGTTCGGACTTCGTTGAGATGTTCGTGGGTGTTGGTGCATCGCGCGTACGGGACATGTTTGAGCAGGCGAAGAAGCAGAGCCCTTGCATCATCTTTATTGATGAAATTGATGCGGTCGGTCGTCATCGTGGCGCGGGTATGGGGGGTGGTCACGACGAGCGTGAACAGACCCTGAACCAGTTGCTGGTTGAAATGGACGGCTTTGAGGGTAACGAAGGCGTTATCGTTATTGCGGCTACTAACCGCCCAGACGTTCTGGACCCTGCGCTTCTGCGCCCGGGTCGTTTCGATCGCCAAGTGGTTGTTGGGTTGCCAGATATCATTGGTCGAGAGCAAATCCTCAAGGTGCACATGAAAAAAGTGCCCCTGGACGAGGGCGTTGAACCTGCGCTGATTGCGCGCGGTACTCCAGGCTTTTCCGGTGCCGACCTTGCGAACCTGGTTAACGAGGCAGCGCTCTTTGCGGCTCGTCGGAACATGCGCCTGGTTTCCATGGAAGAGTTTGAGCTCGCGAAAGACAAAATCATGATGGGCGCCGAGCGCAAGTCCATGGTGATGAGCGAAAAGGAAAAGCTGAATACGGCATTCCACGAGGCGGGTCACGCGATTGTTGGCCGGTTGATGCCCGAGCATGATCCGGTTTACAAGGTGAGCATCATTCCTCGTGGCCGCGCTCTGGGTGTAACCATGTTCCTGCCTGAAGAGGACAGGTACAGCCACAGTAAGCGCTTCTTGATCAGCTCCATTTGCAGCCTGTTTGGCGGTCGTATCGCGGAAGAGTTGACCCTGGGCTTTGACGGCGTTACCACCGGTGCTTCGAATGACATCGAACGTGCCACCAGTCTGGCCCGTAATATGGTCACTCGCTGGGGCTTGTCCGAGAAGCTTGGGCCTTTGCAGTACGATACCGATAGCGAGGAGCCGTTCCTTGGTCGTTCTGCAGGTCAGGCGCAAACCGTCTACTCTCCTGAAACGGCGCAGCGTATTGATGAGGAAGTAAGAAACATCATTGATACCTGCTATGAGAAGGCAACAGAAATTCTGGTCGCAAACCGGGATAAGCTGGATGCCATGGCTGAGGCTTTGATGAAGTACGAGACCATTGATCGTCATCAGATCGATGACATCATGGAAGGTCGTACCCCGCGCCCGCCCAAAGGCTGGGATGACAGGGGGTCTGCAGGGGGCGCCAAAGCTGGTGGGTCTGGCACAGCTTCTGAATCCAATCCGGCTGATGATGGTAAAAGGCCAGATGTTGGTCGTCCGGCGGGAGAGCATTAAGCTTCCTGGCTTCAAAGTGCTCTAGCTGATTAACGCCGCCCTGCTTACGGGCGGCGTTTGTTTTTGCAAGTTGCTGTTTCCCCGGTTCAGGTATGCCAGTCCAGAAAGGTTTTTTATGGAAATGAAGTTTGCCGGACGAACGTTGGATATGTCCCGTTGCCATGTGATGGGTATCCTCAATGTGACGCCAGATTCATTCTCCGATGGCGGTCGGTTCAATCAGCTTGATGTGGCGCTTCTGAAGGCCCGGCAGATGGTTGCTGATGGCGCCACGTTTATTGACGTTGGTGGTGAGTCAACCCGGCCTGGCGCAGCAGTTGTGTCGGTTCAGGAGGAGCTTGATCGGGTTTGCCCTGTAGTTGAGGCGATTTCGCGTGAGCTCGATGTGGTCGTTTCTGTGGATACCAGTACTCCGGCAGTGATGGCGCAGGTGGTAGAGCTGGGAGCCGGGCTTATTAACGATGTGCGCGCACTGCAAAGAGAGGGGGCGCTGGCTGCGGCAGCAGCTGCCGCTGTGCCTGTTTGTATTATGCACATTCAGGGCGAGCCGCAAACCATGCAGGAGCGCCCCGAATATCAGAATGTAATGCGAGAGGTCGGGGAGTTTTTAACCCGGCGTGTTCGCCTTGCTGCGCAGGCCGGAATTTCCGCTGAGAATATTATTCTGGACCCGGGCTTTGGGTTCGGGAAAGATCTTGAGCATAATTTACGTTTGCTTGCGAATCTGGAGCAGCTGCGGGCTTTGGGGCATCCCTTGCTGGTCGGCATGTCCCGAAAGTCCATGCTTGGGCATATTACGGGCCGAGATGTTGATGAAAGGTTGCCGGCGAGCCTCGCGGCCGCGACAATATCTGTAATGAAAGGTGCCAGTATTATTCGTGTGCACGACGTCAGGGAAACTATGGATGCCGTCAAGATTGCGACGGCCGTAAAGGGGGCAGGTTAATGGCCGGAAGAAAGTATTTTGGAACGGACGGCATACGCGGCAGGGTTGGTGAGCACCCGATTACGCCGGAGTTTATGTTGCATCTGGGCTGGGCAGCTGGGCAGGCTTTCAAAAAAACCGGTCAGCGCAACAGCGTGCTGATTGGCAAGGATACCCGCTTGTCAGGTTATATGTTCGAGTCTGCGCTTGAGGCGGGCTTATCGGCGGCGGGCGTGGATGTAAAGCTGCTGGGCCCTATGCCTACGCCAGCGATTGCTTACTTGACGCGAACATTTCGGGCGTCAGCAGGTATTGTGATCAGTGCTTCCCATAATCCCCATCACGATAACGGCATTAAGTTCTTCTCCGCTGAGGGTGCCAAGCTCGACGATGCTTTGGAGGCGGAAATTGAGCGCTGGCTAGAGACGCCTATTGAGGTCTGTGGCCCGGGAGAGCTGGGTAAGGCCTCGAGAGTAGAGGATGCGCCAGGGCGTTACGTTGAATTTTGTAAGAGCACCGTTCCAAACGAGTTCACTCTTGAGAACATGAAGATCGTTCTTGATTGTGCGCACGGCGCGACTTACCACGTAGCGCCAAAAGTGTTTCGCGAGCTGGGTGCCAAGGTGTTTGTTATTGGCGCTGAGCCAGACGGACTGAACATTAATTTGAATGTCGGGTCTACGCATCTTAATGCCCTGAAGCAGACAGTTATCGACAAAGACGCGGATTTGGGCATCGCCTTCGATGGCGATGGCGACCGGGTGTTGATGGTTGATCGCGACGGTTCCGAAGTCGACGGCGATGAGCTGCTGTATGTAATGGCAGCGCAAAGGTTTGAAGAGGGTCGCCTGAAGGGTGGCGTGGTCGGCACGCTGATGACCAATCTTGGGGTTGAGTTGGCCCTGACAGAAATGGGGATATCGTTCGAGCGTGCCAATGTTGGTGACCGCTATGTCATGGAGCGGCTGATCGCAAATGATTGGGTGCTTGGTGGCGAGGGCTCCGGGCATATGGTCATACGGGATTGCACTAGCACCGGCGATGGTATCGTTTCGGCGCTTCAGGTTCTTTTGTCGATCTGGAAATCTGGAAAAACCCTTGCTGAAATGCGCAAAGGCATGAGTAAGTTGCCCCAGACCATGATTAACGTGCGTGTAGAGCAGCGTTTTGATCCATTCAGTCGTGCGGATATTGTCGAGGCCGTGAAGAGCGCAGAGTTGGAGCTTGGTGATGCAGGCAGGATTTTGCTGCGGGCATCGGGAACTGAGCCCTTGATTCGCGTGATGGCGGAAGGCCGGAGTGCCGACGATATACGTCGCGTTGCGGAAAAACTGGTGAAAGTTGTAGAAAACTCAACGCCCTGATTTTGTTGATTTCAGGCGGTTGTCTGTTATGAGGGACTGCTGTATAGTGCGCCCTCCCTTACATTCGGGAACTGTTATGCGTCGCAGGATTGTAGCCGGTAACTGGAAAATGAACGGGTCGAAAGACCTTTCGGAAAAACTGGTTGGCTATGTCCGGTCTGAGACCGGATCTCTTGATAATGGCGTGGAGGTTGTTATTATTCCTCCCGCACTTTATGTCGGGGATGTGTTGAGACTGGCTCAGGATGCAGTTTCAGTTGGCGTCCAGAATGTAGGGCGGTGGCAGTCAGGCGCCTATACCGGAGAGATTTCTGCGGAAATGGCAAAAGATGCCGGCTGTCGCTATGTGCTGGTTGGGCACTCAGAGCGTCGTCAGCTTTTCGGTGAAACCGACGAGCAAGTCGCCGAAAAGGTGTCACTTGTACTCGCCAGTGGTTTGGCGGCTATTGTGTGCGTTGGCGAGTCGCTTGAAGAGCGTGAGTCCGGGCAAGCAGAAGCGGTCGTTGCCGGCCAGGTGCGTGCTGGGTTGGCATCAGTTGTTCGCGCAGCAGATGGTAGGGCTTGGCAGAATATCGTAGTCGCCTACGAGCCGGTTTGGGCAATTGGTACCGGTAAAACGGCGACCGCAGATGACGCTCAGGCAATGCACGCATCAATACGCGGTGTCCTTGAAGATATGGGCGCCCCGGCCGAGAAGATTTCATTGCTTTACGGCGGCAGTGTAAAAGCGGATAATGCAGCGGCGCTTTTTTCTGAGCCCGATATAGACGGCGGTTTAATCGGTGGCGCATCGCTGGTCGCGGAAGATTTTGTTAGTATTTGCCGGTATTTCCCGGCGGGTGCATAAAGTTAAAGGTTTGCGAGAATCGATATGGATTGGATGGAGGCGCTGGTAGTCGTTGTGCACGTGGTTATCGCGGTGGCACTGGTGGGTCTTGTTCTGATCCAGCAAGGCAAAGGTGCGGACGCAGGTGCGGCCTTCGGTGGCGGCGCGTCGCAAACGGTATTCGGTAGTCAGGGTAGTGGCAGTTTCCTGACCCGCATGACAACCTTGCTTGCAATCGTGTTTTTTGTAACAAGTTTTTCGTTGGCAGTATTTGCCAAGCAGCGCGCTGAGGTGGCTGGAGAAGCCGGTATTCCAACTGTTAAGGAATCCCGCCAGGCTCCGGTTCAGGATGCGGCTGGAAGCGAAACCGGGAGCGGGGAGTCTGATCTTCCCGAGCTCGAGTGAGGTTTGCCCAAGTGGTGGAACTGGTAGACACGCTATCTTGAGGGGGTAGTGGCGAAAGCTGTGCCGGTTCGAGTCCGGCCTTGGGCACCAATTGAATGAGAAAACGGCTTGGATTATCCAGGCCGTTTTTTTGAGCAGTCCTTGACCAGTCCGTTCGGCGTCTCTATACTCCGGCGGATATTGGAGTCTGACATCTTTTGTTGTTGGGCTTCTGGCAGGCCAGGTGTCTGTCAGCAGGAAGCGGTTTACCGGTTTGCTTCCTGCGAGTTCTTGCAACAAAAGGCCCCGGTTATCGGGGCTTTTTGATTAAGGGGCCTGGCGCAACAGGCCCTGGTGCGTAAAAAGGGCTGATCAACAGCCCTTTTTTTGTTTTTTGGGCCGGTAAATTTCATACGGAGACCGCCTAACTTGTCAGGCAAGCTTAAACAACTGGAAGACATTCTTCGCCCTGTGGTCGAAGGCATGGGTTACGAGTATTGGGGCATTGAGTATCGCTCCAAGGGCTATCAGTCCATGCTTCGGGTATTTATAGACGATGCCGAGAAAGGCATTGGTATCGACGATTGCGAGAAAGTCAGCCGTCAGATTAGTGGTGTTATGGATGTAGAAGACCCCATCCAGACCGAGTACACGCTTGAGGTTTCATCACCGGGAATGGATCGACCGCTGTTCCGGCCTGAGCAATATCAGGCGTTTGTGGGGCATCAAGTACAAATTCGCTTGCGCATGGCGTTTGAAGGTCGACGCAAGTTTCAAGGGCTTATAAAGGGTGTGGAAGACGACGAAGTTGTGATTGTTGTAGACGATCATGAGTATTTGTTGCCTTTTGACAGCATTGAAAAAGCCCAAATCATTCCGGTATTCGAGTGAGCTATTTGAACAACTCAGTAGATGCACAGTTTATTTTCAGGGCAGGGCAATCCAATGAGTAAAGAGATCTTGCTGGTAGTTGAGGCCGTCTCGAACGAAAAAGGCGTCGAGAAGGAAGTGATTTTCGAGGCAATCGAACTGGCACTCGCCACCGCGGCAAAAAAACGCTATGAAGACGAAGAGTCAGATGTGCGTGTTTCTATCGACCGTCGCACGGGAGAGTATGAAACTTTCCGTCGCTGGCTGATTGTTGATAACGATGCGGTTCCCGCTCTGGGCACTGAACTGACACTTCAGGAAGCCGAAGAAATTGATTCCGAGCTGAAGCCGGGCGATACCTACGAAGAAAAGGCAGAGTCGGTTGCCTTCGGTCGCATCGGGGCTCAGGCTGCAAAGCAGATTATATTCCAGAAGGTTCGTGAAGCTGAGCGCAGCAAGATTGTCGACAGTTATCGCGACCGCGTTGGTGAGCTGGTTTCAGGTACCGTCAAAAAAGTTACGCGCGATAACGTCATTGTGGATCTTGGCGCTAATGCGGAAGCCTTGCTGCCCAGAGAGCACCTGATCCCGCGCGAAACCTTCCGTATGGGCGACCGGGTTCGCTCGCTTTTGCTGGAAATCCGTACGGATCACCGTGGCCCGCAGCTGATTCTTAGCCGTTCGGCTCCGCAGATGTTGGTTGAGCTGTTCCGTATTGAAGTTCCAGAGATAGCCGAAGATTTGATCGAGATCCGTGGCGCTGCCCGTGACCCTGGCTCCCGTGCCAAGATTGCAGTGAAAACCAACGACCGCCGTATTGACCCGGTTGGTGCTTGTGTAGGTATGCGTGGCTCCCGTGTTCAGGCTGTTTCCAATGAGCTGGGCGGTGAGCGTGTCGATATCGTGCTGTGGGACGATAACCCTGCACAGTTGGTTATTAACGCGATGTCCCCGGCCGAAGTAGCCTCGATCGTGATGGATGAAGATCGCCACACCATGGAAGTAGCCGTAGCGGCAGATAACCTGGCGCAGGCTATAGGCCGTAATGGGCAGAACGTACGCCTGGCGACCGAGCTTACAGGCTGGACTCTGAATGTTATGACGGAAGAAGAGGCCGGTGAGCGTCAGGAGCAGGAGTACAATACTCTGGTTGGCACCTTTACCGAGCACCTTGACGTGGATGAAGAGTTTGCCGGTGTGCTGATTGACGAAGGTTTTACCTCGATTGAAGAGGTTGCCTACGTACCTATGGAAGAAATGCTGGCAATTGAAGGTTTCGATGAAGACACAGTTACCGAGCTGCGCCGCCGGGCCAAAGATGTCCTGTTGAACCAGGCACTGGCTAGTGAAGAGGCTCTCGACGGTGCAGAACCGGCAGAAGATCTTCTGGGCATGGACGGAATGGATCGTGGCCTGGCGTTTAAACTCGCCGGTATGGGTGTACGTACCATGGAAGATCTGGCTGAGCAGTCGGTTGATGATTTGCTCGATATCGAAGGTATGGATGAAGAGCGTGCAGGCCAATTGATTATGGCAGCACGCGCCCCCTGGTTTGAAGACCAGGCTTAATTCGGGAGGAGACCAGTATGGCTGAAGTAACGGTAAAACAACTGGCCGAAGATGTAGGCGCTCCCGTGGATCGTTTGCTGAAACAGATCGTGGAAGCTGGCCTGAAGGCCCGCTCGGAAAACGACGCTGTATCCAGTGATGAGAGGCAGCAGCTGCTGACCTATCTGAGAAAGACCCACGGTGAAGCAGGCGCTGAGCCGAACAAGATTACTCTTAAGCGTAAGACCACAACAACGCTCAAGGCTGGTAAGGCCAAGACTGTCAATGTGGAAGTACGCAAGCGCCGCACTTATGTTAAGCGTGCGGAGCTGCAGCCGGAGCCAGAAGTGGCGACGCCTGCACCAGTAGCAGAAGAGTTGCCGGAAGAGCAGAAGTTGGAACAGCCTGAGGCAGAGCAAGCGCCAAAAGTGACTGCTCCGCAGGCTGATGCAGAGGCTCCTTCCGAGGCAGCGAAGGCAGAAGTGCCGGTTGCAGAAGAGCAGGTTGCCGCTGAAAAGGCTGAGCCCAAGAAGGCGGCAGAGCCTGAGCCTGTGGTCGCTCCGGAAGATATTCCGATGCCACCGCCCGAGGGCGAAGGTAAAGACCGCAAGCCCAAGAAAAAGAAAGAAAAAGTTCGCGAACGTGGCGACGATGCCGAAGATGGCAAGCCCAAGAAGAAACAGGCTGGACATCGTGGTCCACGCAGTCGTCCTGCAGATGCACCGCTGGTAGTCTCTGATGACGATGATGACACCACGCTGCGCAAACCGCTGCGGGCGAAAAAGAAACCCAAAGAGAAGCGTCATGGCTTCGAGAGGCCGACCAAACCAATGGTCAGAGAAGTAGAAGTTCCTGAAGTGATTACCGTTGGCGATCTTGCCCAGCGGATGGCCGTTAAATCCGGTGATGTCATCAAAGCATTGATGGGCATGGGCGTGATGGCAACCATTAACCAACCTCTGGACCAGGAAACATCGACACTGGTTGTTGAGGAGCTGGGCCACAAGGCCAAGCCGATCAGTGATGACGCCTTTGAGCACGACGTGCTCAGCGAATTCAAAGTGGAAGGCCAGGAAAAGGCCAAACGTGCCCCTGTTGTGAGTGTGATGGGCCACGTTGACCATGGTAAGACATCGCTGTTGGATTACATTCGGCGTACCAAGGTTGCCTCAGGTGAGTCCGGTGGTATTACGCAGCACATTGGTGCATACCATGTTGAAACCGACCACGGTATGATTTCGTTTCTGGATACCCCGGGCCACGCGGCTTTCACCGCGATGCGTGCTCGCGGAGCCCAGTGTACGGATATCGTTATCCTGGTAGTTGCATCTGATGATGGCGTAATGCCGCAGACCAAAGAAGCGGTGCAGCACGCCCGCTCTGCCGGTGTGCCTATTGTTGTGGCTATCACCAAGATGGACAAGGAGCAGGCAGATCCGGATCGGGTGAAGAACGAACTGGCTGCCATCGAAGTTATCCCTGAAGACTGGGGCGGTGATGTGCAGTTTGTGCCCATCTCTGCAAAGTCTGGCGAAGGCGTAGATACTCTGCTGGAAGCGGTTCTGCTGCAGGCCGAGATTCTTGAGCTGCAAGCGTCTCCTGATGCGCCGGCTAACGGTGTCGTTGTTGAGTCCAGTCTCGAGCGTGGCCGTGGTTCTGTAGCTACCGTACTGGTTCAGAACGGTACCCTGCGCCAGGGCGATATGGTTGTTGCTGGCTCTTTCTTCGGTAAGGTTCGTGCAATGACCGATGAAGCCGGTAAGCAAGTCAAGGAAGCTGGCCCCTCAATTCCGGTCGAGATTCTGGGTCTGAACGGCACGCCGAACGCCGGCGATGAATTCTTTGCCGTAGCCGATGAGCGCAAAGCGAAAGAGCTGGCTGAATTCCGCCACATTCGTGAGCGCGAGCAGCGTTTACGGCGGGCGCAAGCAGCCAAGCTGGAGAACCTGTTCGAGAACATGGGCAAGGACGAGGTTAAAACCCTCAACGTTGTTCTGAAGACAGACGTTCGCGGTTCGCTCGAAGCGATCACCAAGTCGTTGCAGGATCTGGGTAACGAAGAAGTACAGGTGAAGATCGTATCTTCCGGCGTTGGTGGTATTGCCGAGACAGATGTGAGCCTTGCGATGGCGACCGGCGCTGTTATCTTCGGTTTCAACGTTCGTGCTGATACAGCATCCAAGCGGTTGGTTGAACAGGAAGGTCTGGATCTGCGTTACTACAGCATCATCTACAACCTTCTGGACGATGTGACGGGCGCCTTGACCGGCATGCTGGCACCGGAGTTCCGCGAAGACATCGTCGGTATTGCTGACGTTCGTGACGTGTTCCGTTCACCAAAGTTTGGCCAGGTAGCTGGCTGCATGGTGACCGAGGGCAACGTATACCGGAACAAGCCGATTCGTGTACTGCGGGATAACGTGGTTATCTTTGAAGGCGAGCTGGAATCCCTGCGTCGCTTCAAGGATGACGTGCCTGAAGTCCGTAACGGCATGGAGTGTGGTATCGGTGTTAAGGGCTACGATGTGAAGGTCGGTGACCAGATCGAAGTCTTTGACCGTGTCAGGGTCGAGCGTAAGCTCGAATCCACGGGGGCCTAATGCCTAGAGAGTTCAGTCGTATTGATCGCATCGGCGATCAGATGCAGCGTGAGCTTGCCCTGCTGATTCAGCGTGAGGTCAAGGATCCGCGGTTAGGCATGGTAACGGTTAATGCAGTCAAGGTCAGTCGTGACCTTGGCTACGCCGACATCTATGTCTCGCTGCTGACTACCGAGGAGCTCACTGCTGAGTCTCCTGAAGTCGTGGACTCGATTTCTGTGCTGAACAGAGCAGCAGGGTTCCTGCGGGGGCAAGTGGGAAGGGCTATGAAACTGCGGGTTATACCGCAGCTTCGGTTTCACTTCGACGCACTCCAGGGCTACAGCCGCCGAATGGACAATCTCATTCGCGAAGCGGTCGGTGATAAGTCGGCCGTTGAGCGGAATGATGCCAGCCAGGGTGGCAATGAGGGTGATAACGAGAGTAATCCGGAGTCAAACGCTTGAGCCGCAGACGCAAAGGCCGTGAAGTTAATGGCATTCTGGTAATCGATAAGCCGTTGGGTATCACCTCCAACGGCATTTTGCAGCAGGTTAAGCGTCTCTATGGTGCTGCCAAGGCTGGCCATACCGGCGCTCTCGATCCGCTTGCAACTGGCGTGCTTCCCTTGTGTTTCGGTGAAGCAACAAAATTCTCCCAGATGATGCTGGATAGCGATAAAGCCTATATCGCCACTGCGCGCCTCGGTGAGCGTACCGAGACCGGTGACAGTGAAGGCGCCGTGATCGCTACAAAACCAGTACCAGAAAATCTTTCACCGGAAGTGCTTGAGCCTGTGCTTGAGCAGTTTCGTGGTGATATCCAGCAAGTCCCTTCCATGTATTCCGCGCTCAAGCACAATGGACGTCCGCTCTATGAATATGCCCGTGAAGGCATTGAAATTGAGCGCCCGGCACGTCCGGTAACCATTTATGAGCTTGAGCTTTTGGCTGTCCGTGAAAATGAACTGGATATTGCAGTTAAGTGCACCAAAGGTACGTACATTCGCTCACTCGTCGAAGATATCGGCGAGGTCTTGGGGTGCGGTGCTCATGTAATTGAGCTCAGGCGCACGCTGGCGGCCGGGTTCACCCTGGAGGATGTGCACGCAGTGCCTGATCTTGAGGCTATGCGAGAGCGTGATGAAAGTCTGGATGGCTTATTGGTCGCTCCGGATGCAGCGCTCTCCATGTTCCCGGAGCACCGTCTGTCGGGGCAGCCGTTGGTGTCGATATTGAATGGACAACCGGTTAGAATACCGGGTCAGGCTTATGATGGCTTCGTTCGTATTTATGGCAACGAAGGTTTTGTAGGGCTGGCAGAAGCATTGCCGGAAGGCGAGGAAACCAAACTGGTACCACGTCGATTGGTGAGTGACAGCGGAAAGCGTTAGGTTTACCGCTGTTTAGCCGGGCTGTAGAGGTGCGCGGTTCGGCCGGATTTGACAGCATCGCAAACATTGAGGTGATTTATGGCATTGTCTGCCAGCGAAAAAGCACAGATCGTTCAAGATTATAAGCAAGCTGAAGGTGATACAGGCTCCCCGGAAGTGCAGGTTGCACTGCTGAGCGCCAACATCAACAAGCTGCAAGGCCACTTCAAGATCAACAAGCAGGATCACCATTCCCGCCGTGGTCTTATTCGGATGGTAAACCA
Organism: Marinobacter sp. KMM 10035; assembly: GCF_046537445.1. Classification (NCBI taxonomy): domain Bacteria; kingdom Pseudomonadati; phylum Pseudomonadota; class Gammaproteobacteria; order Pseudomonadales; family Marinobacteraceae; genus Marinobacter; species Marinobacter sp. KMM 10035. The sequence continues at coordinate 1,161,770 of NZ_JBBVMG010000001.1, forward strand.
GCGTCGTAAGCTGCTGGACTACCTCCGTAAGAAGAACGGCGACCGTTACCTGGAGCTGATCAAGCGCCTGGGTCTGCGTCGCTAAATCTGGTCTTACGACCTGACGGCTGCTCCGGTATTGCTCCGGAAGTAGTCACCAGCCGGCGGGTTCCTCAGGGGGCCTGCCGGTTGTGCTTTTCATCACTGCATTGAGTACTTTTGTGACACTGGGCTTTTCTGTCGTATTGGAAAGCTGAATTAGATAGCAGGTTGTTGAAAGCCCGGGCGGTACGCGCTGTCAGCGTACCGATAATCCAGCCGGGGTTTTACAACAGCCTGTTAGCTTTCAGGCAGAGTGTCTTCAGAATCACACTTCAATCATTCTGAACAGATAACGCAGGAGTTCGTTGTGGATCTGCAACCGCGTAAGAAATCATTTGAACTGGGTGGCGAAACCGTCACTCTGGAAACGGGCCGTATTGCTCGTCAGGCTACAGGTTCCGTTCTGGTCACCGTGGGTGACATTTCGGTTCTCGGTACTGTTGTTGGCGCCAAAGAAGCCAAGCCGGGTCAGCCATTCTTCCCGCTGACCGTTAACTATTTTGAAAAGACCTACGCCGTGGGCAAAATCCCCGGTGGTTTCTTCAAGCGTGAAGGGCGTCCTTCCGAGAAAGAAACTCTGACATCCCGTTTGATCGACCGTCCGATTCGTCCACTGTTCCCGAACGGTTACATGAACGAGACTCAGGTTATCTGTACGGTTATGTCTTCCAGTAAGCAACAGGATCCGGATATCGCTGCTATGTTGGCCGCTTCGGCTGCCCTGGCAATCTCTGGTATTCCGTTCGCTGGTCCTATTGGTGCGAGCCGTGTTGGCTACACCAATGAGCGCGGTTACTTCCTGAACCCGAGTTTTGAAGATCTGAAAACCTCCCTGCTGGACATGGTGGTTGCGGGTACTGAAGACGCGGTTCTGATGGTTGAATCCGAAGCCAAAGGTCTGAGCGAAGATCAGATGCTGGGTGGCGTTCTGTTTGCGCATCAGGAAATGCAGACTGCTGTAACAGCGATCAAAGAATTCGCCGCTGAACATGGCAAGCCTCGTTGGGATTGGCAGCCAGCTGCTGAAAACACCGAACTGCTGGGCGCGATCAAGTCTGAGTTTGCCGGTGCTATTGAAGAGGCCTATGGCATTCACGACAAGATGGCTCGTTACGCGCGTCTTGGTGAAATCAAAACGGCTGCAGTTGAGAAACTTGCAGGCGAAGAGGAAGGCCAGCCTTCCGCCGACGAAGTTAAAAAGAACTTCGGAAAAGTTGAGAAGACCGTTGTTCGCCAGCAGGTAATCGATGGTAAGCCACGTATCGACGGCCGTGACAACAAAACCGTTCGTCCGATCGAAATCGAAGTGGGCATTCTGCCAAGCGTACACGGTTCTGCACTGTTTACCCGTGGTGAAACTCAGGCAATCGTTACGACGACTCTGGGTACTTCTCGCGACGTGCAAACCATCGACGCACTGGAAGGTGAGCGTAAGGATCCGTTCCTGTTCCATTACAACTTCCCTCCGTACTCGGTAGGTGAAGCGGGCCGTGTTGGCACCCCTGGTCGTCGTGAAGTTGGCCACGGTCGTCTTGCCAAACGCGGTGTGATGGCGGTTATGCCGACCTTGGAAGAATTCCCGTATGCCGTTCGCTCTGTGTCCGAGATTACTGAGTCCAACGGCTCCAGCTCTATGGCCTCTGTTTGTGGCTCAAGCTTGGCGTTGATGGATGCTGGTGTTCCGCTGAAGGCAGCAGTTGCCGGTATCGCCATGGGTCTGGTCAAGGAAGGCGACAAGTTTGCCATCCTGACCGACATTCTGGGTGATGAGGATCACCTGGGCGATATGGACTTCAAGGTTGCCGGTACCAAAGACGGTATTACTGCTCTGCAGATGGACATCAAGATCCAGGGTATTACTGACGAGATCATGGAGCTTGCGCTCGAGCAGGCCTATGCAGCGCGTCAGCACATTCTGGTTGAGATGAACAAGGTTATCTCTGAGTCGCGCACCGAGTTGTCTCCGCGCGCTCCGAGCATCACCGCAATCAAGATCAACCCCGAGAAGATCCGCGACGTTATCGGTAAGGGCGGCTCCATGATCCGTTCTATCTGTGACGAGACTGGCGCTTCCATTGATCTGGATGACGACGGTAATGTGAAGATCTACGCAGATAACCAGGAAGCGGCTCAGGCTGCGGTTAACCGTGTTAAGGAAATCACTGCTGAGATTGAGGTTGGTGCTATCTACAAGGGTCGCGTCGAGCGCATTGTGGACTTTGGTGCCTTTGTTAACATTCTGCCTGGCAAGGATGGTCTGGTGCATATTTCCCAGATCTCTGAGCGCCGGATTGAGAACGTGACTGACGAGCTAAGTGAAGGTCAGGAAGTTCTGGTCAAGGTTCTGGATGTTGATAACCGTGGCCGTGTGAAGCTGTCCATGAAGGAAGTTAAGGAAGGCGAGCAGCCGACTGACTTTTCTGACTGATAGTTAGCAGCTAATAAAAACCCGCCTTTCCTATGGATTGGCGGGTTTTTTTTGTCTCCCTACTTGGGTGGTGGCCTCAGTCGAAAGAACCTTTTCAAAACACGCTACGAGCACATCCATGTGCGCTTGTTTCGGGCCGTCCTTGGCCCTCTACAGTTTTGAAAAGGTTCTTCCGACTGAGGCTTATGTATCTAAGTTGCCTATTTGCCTTCTAAAAACTCTAACACGGCGTCCTTATAAGCAGGAATGATGAACGTTGCCGAATGTGGTGTATCTGTCGGCAGGAATTGCTTTGGCTCTCTAGCCGCTTCATAAAGCGCCTGGCCGTGATGAAAAGGGATGATGCCGTCACGCACGCTGTGGATGATCATAATGGGGGTGGGACTAATGTTGGCAATAAGATCTAAGCCTTCGTAATCGTCCGGTATGGTCCAGCTCAGGGGGACCTGGAAGGCCCAGGTTAGCCAGAACTCGGAGAGCTTTTCTCTCGCAATGCCGCGGAAGCCGGAAAAGGTGCCGTCGAGGATGACGCCGCTGAGTTCCGGGGTTTCGTTTCTTTGTACCCATTCGCTGGCGAGGGTAAGCCCCAATGCACCACCGAGGCTTTGGCCGAGGAGGAAGATGGGGGTATTTCGGGTTTCTGCCTTTGTGGCTAGCCAGCGTAAACCGGTTTCGGAATCATGCAGCGCACCTTCTATGTCGGGTGCGCCTGTTGATTTACCGTAGCCACGGTAGTCGATGGTGAAGACGTTATAGCCTTCAGCGGGCAGCCAGGCGATGTTTAGCAGGTGGCTGCTGATGTTCTGGGCGTTGCCGTGGAGGAAGTAGACGGTGCCTTGTGCTTCGCCTTTGGCGGGTAGCCACCAACCGTGGAGGGTTTCGCCGTCGGCTGTGTCCAGGTGGACGTTTTCGTAGCTAAGGTTGAGGCGGTCAGGGGTTATGTAGGTGTTCCTGTCCGGAAAGAAAAACAGGCTGCTGCAGCCGCTTTGCATTAATGCTGCGGCTGTGACCAAAAGCGCCAGCAGGGGCGCTTTTAGCGAGTGTGGTTTCAGAAGTAAGCGTGGAGTCCGGCGTGCCATGTGCTCTGGTACCTGTCGTAGTGTTCTTCTCGGGTGAATTCAGCGAAGAGGCTGAATTCGCGACCGAAGTGCCAGTCACCCTTGGCGTAAATTTGATCTTGCCGGTGTTGGCTGCTGACGATCCAGGCTTTGGTTTTTGCGCCGGCCAGCAGGCTGAACTGGTTGTTCTGGTGCAGCAGGCCGATGTCAGCACCGGGTGCCGCGTCGTAGCCGCGACGAAGGTCATCATCGATTTCCACATCTGCAGTGAAGACGGCGAAGGTCTGTATATGCTGGCCCATGCGCCAGCTTCCACCCGCACCACCTTCGAGATAGGGCGCCAGAACCCGTTTGGTACCGGTATCGGTACGGCGTCCACCGAAGCCCACCTGCCAGGATAAAGGTGAGAAAAACGCATCTCTCGGGCTCAGGGAGCGGATTTCAACACCCGTAAGCTGTTCCAGTTGCAGTTCGTCATTGTTGGTGTAATAACGAGCATCCAGCCGCAGGAATTGTAACTGGGCCCCGCTGCGATAGCCGGCCGGAGGATCAAGAACGTCGTGATAGGCTGGCCGGAACGTGAGTTGGGTAAACTCGCGGTGGTCCAGTTGCCCGGCTCCCAAGCTGATGCGGAAGGTGTCATGCCCCTGATCGTCACGAATTTTCGGCTCTGGTGGTTGATCAAGGGAAGCTACGCCGTCAATTTTGCTGCGCTCGCGCAGCAGGCTATGGGATAAAGGCGCTGCGACCTCTCTTGGCCAACTGTCTGCTTCGCTTTGATAGCGTACGTAATCGTAAGTGGCGTCAAGCAGGTGGGCTCGTTCTTGAGGTGGTAGGGCAAGTACTTCGTCGCTGTTCGGAGCCACGTAGCCATTTGCGATTGCAGCGGCAAGAGTCTGTTGTGGCTTGGGAAGCGCAGACAAACTGTGGGCCACAGCCGTGGCTGCTGATGCGCGGTAGTACACCTCGTCAACCAGGTCTTTATCGACTACCCAGCGAACGGTGTCAGATGGTATGGCATGAGTGCTGACTTCGCCCAGTAGGTTGGTGCCCGGGCGCGCTATGTCGATGAGTGCCAGTAAGCGGTAGGCGCAGTTTTCATCGAAAAAGTAGTAGTCAAAATTACGGTCCCGGATTTCCCAGGCATGAGCCAGCATGAAGTCTACTTCCTGCTGATTCAGGTTCAGTTTGTATTCCCAAAGATCCCGGTGCTCTATATCCGAGTAGAGCCGGATTTTTTCGTAATAGGGCTGAATAGTTGTAATGCCGGGGTAACCGCCGAAAATTCCACGATAGGCAAACAGCAGTTCGCTGTCGTGGGCAGCGGCATCAGCCGCGTAGGAAATTGTATTGGCGAGCAGCAGATTGGTTTGATCGTCTTCCTGGGGCGGATCCAGTCGCAGGAATGTGTGCCCGAACATTGACGATGGGCTGTTCAGATAAGACGCCGCAAAAACCAGAGTAACGCTTTCAGTATTTAGCGTTTCGGTCCATTTTTCATAACCGGGGCATTCTATTTCTGTTGTTGGTAGATCAAGGTGCTCGCGAAGCCAGGAATCCCGTGCGGGGAAACGGCATCGGGCATGGCTGTCGCCACCGCCAGTTTGCTGTATCGCTTCCAGAGTCGCTTCCAACTCGGCCTTGGGAGAGGTTTTGCCTTCTTTGCTCAGAAAAAAGTCCGGGTCGTCGGCTTGGCTGGTGTGGCCCTTACCGAGCAGGTCGGGTTGGTAGTGAATGAGCGTGAGCCAGGCCGGATCCAGGTGGAGCGGAAGGTCACTGGCTTGAGTTTGAGCCTGTAGAGGTAAACTGACGGTGAGCCAGAGCACCACTGGCCCAATGCGAAGCGTGTTGCCCATGGGTAAATACGAGTTCCGGTCGGGTGTTGTCAAGCGAGGGGAGCGCGCCATCCTTGGCGCTTGGTGCATCCCTGCAGCATAGCTATTAGGCCGCTACGTACTTGCTCAGCGACTCATTCTTCTCCAGCAGAGCGACGATTGCGTCTACTGCTTCACCAGAAGTGGTGTCGGAGTTTGGGAAGATAGCAGCGAAGTTGTCCTGCAGAACCTGACGGAAATCGCCACGGTCTGCTGCTTCAACGCCCAGAAGAACGGCCAGAGTTTCCAGGTTCTCGCCGTTGCCGCGCGACATATCGCGAGCTACTTTATCGATGTTGCTGTCCATGTACATGGCCATTGACTGAACAGACTCGTTGGTCGTGCAGCCCAATGTGCCGGAGGTCATGCCGAAGGTCTGGTTGCCAAATGTGCCGTTAGTCGTAGCAGCCAGTACGTGGGGAGCAATACCTGATTGGCCTTTCCAGATCATGGCGCCAACGCCACAGCCAGGTTGGGCGAAAGCCATGGAAGAGGCACCCAGAAGAATTGCACCTGCGATCAATTTTTTCATTATCCACTCCTTTGTATTTTATACAGTCGTCGCAAAATCCACATGGCCAGCTTGGTTGCTGGCAGTGGGGAACGGCCCTGACGGGCTCCCGTGGAGACAGGCATTAAGACCGTTGCCTTGAGTATAGTGCAGATTTGACAAAGGCAAGTCTATACCTCTGCGACTATTTGATTTCACCAGACTATTTCTATTTTTTATGTTGCTGGAATAAAAAGGAGGTATAAAAAAACCGGAGCAGGCTCCGGTTTTTATGTTACGGGAATGGTCGCTTAGCCTCCAAGATAGGCATTTTGCACGTCCGGGTTTTCAAGCAAATTTTTGCCCGTATCGTGCAACCGTATTTTTCCCGTTTCCAGCACGTATCCTCGATCTGCGAGATGCAGTGCCTGGTGCGCGTTCTGCTCCACCAGGAACACGGTAATACCTTCATCACGAAGGTGTCCGATGATCTCGAAGATCTGCTTGATGATCAGCGGCGCCAGTCCAAGGGAAGGCTCATCCAGGATGATCATGTGGGGGTTGCTCATCAGCGCCCGGCCTATGGCCAGCATCTGTTGTTCACCTCCCGACATGGTGCCAGCGCGTTGATGCTCACGCTCTTTGAGGCGAGGGAAAAGCTCGTATACATGAGCCTGGTTTTTGCGGATCTCGGATTTGCTGGTGAAGAATCCGCCCATGTGCAGGTTCTCTTCAACCGTCAGGCCGGAGAATATGCGCCGACCTTCGGGCACTATCGCTAAACCTGAGCGCATGATCTGCGCAGTAGGTTCATTGGTGATATCCCGACCCTCAAGAATGATGCGCCCGGAACTGGCTTGAGGCATTCCGCACACTGTCATCAGCAGGGTGGTTTTCCCCGCCCCGTTGGCTCCGATCAAGGAGACAATCTCACCTTTGTTAACCTCAACAGAAACCCCGTGCAGGGCCTCGATCTTGCCGTAGTGGGTGTGGACATCTTCTAGTACTAGCATGCTCATGGTCAGGCCTCGCCCAGGTAAGCTTTGATCACGTCGTCGTTGTGGCGGATTTCTTCCGGTGTGCCGCTAGCCAGGGGCTTGCCCTGGTTGATGACGTTAATCCGGTCTGAAATATCCATTACCAGGCTCATGTCGTGCTCAATCAGCACTACGGAAACGTTGTAGTCCTCCTTCAGGCTCACAATCAGCTGATTGAGTTCTTTGGTTTCCGCCGGGTTCAGGCCAGCCGCGGGCTCGTCGAGCATGAGCAGTTTGGGCTCGGTGACCATGCAACGTGCAATTTCAAGCCGCCGCTGCTGGCCGTAAGCCAGGTTGCCTGCATCCCGGTTGGCGAGATCCAGAAGACCAACACGCTCCAGCCAATAGGCGGCTCGGTCCAGTGCTTTTTGTTCCCGTTCCTTGTAGCTGGGGGTGCCCAGCAGGCCAGCAAGCATGTTGGTGTTGAGGTGGCGGTGCTGGGCTACAAGCAGGTTCTCCACAACGGTCATCTGCGTAAACAGGCGCACGTGTTGAAAGGTTCGCACCATGCCCAAGCGGGAAATTTTGTAGTCTGGAGTGCCCTGTATTTCCCTGCCTTCAAAAATCACCTTGCCGCCCGTGGGCTTGTAGAACCCGCTCAGGCAGTTGAATACGGTGGTTTTTCCGGCGCCGTTAGGGCCGATGATAGAGACGATTTCCCGTTCCTGCACGTCCAGTGAAACGCCGTCAACTGCCAGCAGGCCGCCAAAACGCATGGACAGATTTTTTACTTCAAGCATTGTCTGTCACCCCTGCTTGTTCAGTGTGATTTGGATACGGCGCACAGGCAGTAAACCTTGTGGACGCCATACCATCATCAGCACCATGGCAGCGCCGAAAATAAGCATGCGGTATTCGGAAAACTCCCGGGCCAGTTCCGGCAGGATTGTTACCGCAATAGCCGCCAATATGACGCCAAGCTGCGACCCCATGCCGCCCAGAACCACGATGGCCAGAATGATGGCGGATTCAAGGAACACGAAAGATTCGGGGCTGATAAAGCCCTGCTTGGAAGCAAATACAGTGCCCGCGAACCCGGCAAAGAAAGCGCCGATGGTGAAGGCTGACAGCTTGACCGCCGTGCGGCTGAGGCCGAGGGAGCGAGCTGCGATTTCGTCTTCCCGCAAGGCTTCCCACGCTCGGCCAACTGGCATCCGCATAAAGCGTCGGATGATCAGCGCAGTAATCACTGCAAGCACCAGCGCAATCAGATACAGGAATATGACCTTGTGTTCGCCGCTGTATGCAATGCCAAAGGTTTCGTGGAAGGAGGTGTTGCCTTCTTCCTTCACGCGCCGGCCAAACTCCATGCCAAACAGGGTAGGCTCAGGAATGCCGCCAATGCCGTTGGGGCCGCCAGTCAGGGTTGTCCAGTTATTCAGCAGGATGCGGATGATCTCGCCAAAGCCCAGGGTGACGATCGCGAGATAGTCCCCCCTGAGACGCAAAACCGGAAAACCCAGAATCATCCCGGTCAGCCCGGCCAGCAACGCACCAATGGGCAAAGCCATCCAGAATGAAATGCCGGTGTATTGGGACAGCAAGGCGAAGGTGTAAGCGCCAACTGCATAGAATGCCACGTACCCGAGATCCAGCAGGCCCGCGAGGCCTACGACCACGTTAAGGCCTAGTGCCAGCATGATATAGATCAGTACCAGCGTCGCCAGATCCACCGAGCCCCGTGACACAAGGAATGGCCAGAACAGTGCAAACACCACAATGCCGGTCAGTAACCAGGATTCCAGCTTTACCCGCTTTGTTTGCTCCATCGGCTCCCTGCCGGCTAACGGGTTGAAGTTGGGTAGTTTGCCCAGTGCGCCCATGAATGTGTCACGGAAGGTTTGGAACACAAACACGGCAACCGCAGCCAACACAATGGCGACGTAGGTTGAGGTTTTCGCGCCGGAGAGCGTGATGTTGACGCCCTTGGCTTCGAGGCTAAGACCCAGAATGGGGAAGGAAATAATGAGTGTGACAATCGCGCAGAACAGGGCGTGTCTCATGTTGTTAGCAGCCATCAGATCTTCTCAACCTCCGGTTTGCCAAGCAGGCCCGTGGGTTTGAACAGCAGTATGAGGATTAGCAGGCCGAATGAGACCACGTCTTTGTATTCGCCGCTGAGATAACCAGAGGTCATACTTTCCGACACACCGAGGATCAGGCCGCCAAGCATGGCGCCAGGTATACTACCGATGCCTCCCAGTACGGCTGCGGTAAACGCTTTTAGCCCTGCAATGAAGCCAAATAGCGGGTCAACCGACCCGTAATACATGCCAAGGAGCAGGCCGGCGACGGCGGCCAGTGCTGCACCGATTATAAACGTGGCAGAAATGATGCGGTTGGTATCTATGCCCAGCAGGCTGGCCATGCCGATATCCTGAGAAACTGCCCGGCAGGCACGGCCTGTACGGGAGCGGGAGATGAACAGCGACAGGGCTGTCATGCAAATCAGGGTGGTTATGAATATGGTGATTTGCATGTAGGAGAGGGACATCTCGAACGCACCATCGGCACTGAAGTTGAAGCCGCCTTCAATGAGCGCAGGAAAGCCAATGTTGCGAGAACCTTGAGCCAGGTGAACATAGTTCTGCAGGAAGATGGACATGCCGATTGCAGAGATCAATGGGATCAGGCGATGACGGCCCCGTACTGGCCGGTAGGCGACTCGTTCCACTGCCCAGCCCATGGAGCTGGAAACCAGCATGGCGCACAGAAGCGCAACGATAAGAATCAGTGGAAGCCAGGCAAGGCCGAGCGCTGTCAGGCCGGTAATGGCGATGAGCGCGGTGTAGGCGCCGATCATGTAGATCTCACCATGGGCGAAGTTAATCATGCCGATGATGCCGTAAACCATCGTATAGCCGATGGCGATCAGGGCATAGGCACTCCCGATCGTAAGCCCGTTAATGAGCTGCTGAGAGAAATAAAGGAGATCTTGCATTATTGTTTGACTCCGGAGGCCCGCTCCCTCCGCTGTATCAGCCTGGCGCAGGATAACCACGCCAGAAGTGAGACAGAATTAACGGGAGCCTAGAAAAACACCTTCTCCCGGATCGCGGTGAGAAGGTGCTCTTTGATTACCGTTTAGTAACGATCTGGCTTAGTTTACCGGAGTTTTGCTGCCATCTGAATGCCATTCGTACACAACAAACTCGAATGACTTCATATCGCCGGCTTTGTCGTACTGCACAGTGCCGATTGGCGTTTCAAAGCTGCCACTGCGAAGTGCGGCTGCAACGTCGAATGCATCCTTGGATTTCGCAGCTTCAATGCCTTGGGCGACCAGCTGAACAGCGGCGTAGGATGTCAGTACGAACGGGCCTGAAGGGTCTTCACCTTTGGCTTCGAATGCCTTAACCAGTTCCTTGTTCTCGGCCTTTTCGTCAAAGCTGGGCGGCAGAGTGACCAGTAGCCCTTCTGCGGCTTCGCCGGCAATGGTGTTGATGTCTTTGTTACCAACGCCCTCAGGGCCCATAAACTTGGCTTTCAGGTCTGCCTGACGTGCCTGGCGCAGGATCAGGCCCAGCTCAGGGTGGTAGCCGCCAAAGTACACATAGTCCACGTCGGCTTGCTTGAGTTTGGTCACCAGAGAGGAGAAGTCTTTGTCGCCAGCTGTAACACCTTCAAACATGGCAACTTCGATGCCTTTGTCTTTAAGGGTGTCACGTACTGCGGTAGCAATACCTTCACCGTACTGTTGTTTATCGTGAATAACTGCAACCCGTTTCGGGTTCTGGCTGGCGATGTAGTTGCCGGCAACCGGGCCTTGCATGCTATCGAGGCCGATGGTGCGGAATACCAGCTCATAACCGCGCTCGGTGATTTCCGGGCTGGTTGATGCAGGCGTGATCATCAGGATGCCTTCGTCCTCATAAATGTCAGACGCAGGCTGGGTTGAACTTGAGCAAAGGTGGCCGATGACATATTTAACGCCATCATTTACCAGCCGGTTAGCAACAGTAACGGCTTGCTTGGGGTCACACACGTCGTCGTATTCTACTGCGACGAGCTTCTCGCCCATTACGCCACCAGCGGCGTTGATTTGTGCAATCGCCATGCGGGCACCGGAGAACTGCATATCGCCATACTGGGCAACGGGGCCGGTTACGGGGCCGGCGATACCAATCTGGATGTCTGCAGCTGCGTAGCCTGCGCCCATAAGTGCAACGGAAGTGCTAACGGCGGTTGCAAGTTTTTTTAGTGAAGTTGTCATTGAGTCTGTCCTGTTAGGTTCAGGGTTATTCTTATGTTCTCAGAAAGCTAAACAAACACTACACATCCTGCCTTGTCAAGCTAGCCCGAGGCTTCGGTGATCATTTAACATTTCCCGGTCAACATTCCGGTAATGTAGAGATGATCTGTGAGTGCCAGTGTGCGGAAGCTTTCGTCGTCACGCAACTGTTCAAGGCTCACATCAAAAAAGTATTGCGCGGAGCGGGGCTAAAAGGAAGCAGGTGTATGTATTTACTTGCATTCAGGAGTGCGAAGACCTCTAATAGTTAGTGGTGTAAACAGTGGCCGGCAGGCCTAATTGGAGCAGTAATACAGTGCAGAATTATGAGCATGTTCTGGTCGCACTCCGGCGAGTTATCCGGGCAACAGATCTTCATTCCAAACGACTCAGCAAAAATGCCGGGCTTACAGGGCCGCAACTCCTGATTATGCGGACCATCCGCGATCTGGGTGAGGTCACGATTGGCACCATTGCCGACAAGGTAAGTCTGAGCCAGGCAACAGTCACCACCATTCTTGATCGTCTTGAGCACCGGCAGTTGGTGTATCGCGTTCGCAGTACGCAAGACAAGCGCAAAGTTCATGCGCATCTGACAGAAAGCGGTGCAGACTTGCTTTCTCGCGCCCCCAACCCCCTGCAAGAAGACTTTATTCAGAGATTCCAGAGCCTTCATGAATGGGAACAGAATATGATTCTGGCCTCTATTCAGCGGGTCGCCAACATGATGGATGCGGACGACATTGACGCCTCACCCGTACTGGACGTAGGCCCCGTGCTGAAGGACGATGGTTGGAAAGAAAAGGCCTGAGCCTTTTCTTTCCTTGGGCTCAATGCACCACTGAGCCGGTTTTGGGTTTGTTTCCAAAGCACACCTGGAACACATCGTTATAGTGGCGAGCAAAGTTAACGGTGAGGCCCTCTTTCAGGTAATCCGGTAGTTCCTCATAATCGCCGCGGTTTGCTTCCGGTAGAATCAGGTTGCTGATCTTCTGGCGGCGAGCCGCAATGACTTTCTCGCGAATACCTCCCACGGGGAGCACCTGCCCCGTTAGTGTCAGCTCTCCCGTCATCGCTGTGTTTTGCTGAGGTGCTTCCCGGCGGGCGATGGAAAGCAGGGCGGTTGCCATGGTGACGCCGGCACTGGGGCCGTCTTTAGGTGTTGCGCCCTCTGGCACATGGAGGTGCACGAAAGATTTGTCGAAAAATGCAGGGTCGCCCTTAAACCGCTTCAGATTCGAGGCAACGTAACTGTAGGCAATCTCAGCGGATTCCTTCATGACATCACCAAGTTGGCCTGTCAGCTTGAAGCCACGCTGGCTGCTATGAATTCGTGACGCCTCAATGCTCAACGTTGCGCCGCCCATGGATGTCCAGGCCAATCCTGTGACCACTCCAATCCCTTTCAGGGCTTTTTCTTTCCGGAACGCAGGCTGGCCCAAATACTCTTGCAAGTCCGATATGCCTACCTTTATTGGTTCGTCCGGGGATTCGAGCAGTTTTACTATGCCTTTGCGCATGACTTTGTGAAGCATTTTTTCCAGGTTCCGCACGCCTGCTTCCCGGGCATAGCCTTCGATAATTTGGCGGATGGCGGCATCAGTAAGGTTGAACTGCTTTTTGAGCAGTTTGGCTCGCTTCAGCAAGCGCGGCAGCAGGTGATGTTTGGCAATTGCCAGCTTTTCCTCGGTGATGTATCCGGACAGGCGAATAACATCCATCCGGTCCAGCAGCGGCCGGGGAATGGTGTCGAGCTGGTTGGCTGTGCAAATGAACAGAACCTTGGACAAGTCCATGCGCACATCCAGATAGTGATCCAGAAACTCCTTATTCTGTTCCGGGTCCAGGGTTTCCAGCAGCGCCGAAGCCGGGTCGCCCTGGTAGGACGCGCCAATCTTGTCGATCTCGTCGAGCATGATGACCGGGTTGGCGACTTCGGTATCTTTCAATGCTTGCACGAACTTGCCCGGCATGGCGCCAATGTAGGTGCGCCTGTGGCCTTTGATCTCGGCTTCATCGCGCATGCCGCCAACACTGAACCGATAGAACTTGCGCCCAAGCGCATCGGCCACTGAATGGCCGATGGATGTCTTACCTACGCCCGGTGGGCCAACAAGCAGCAGGATAGAACCGCTGACTTCACCCTTGAAAGTGCCCTCGGCCAGAAACTCGATGATCCGGTTTTTTACATCATCAAGGCCATCGTGGTCCCGGTTCAGAATGCCGCGGGCTTTCGCCAGGTCAAACTGATCCTCGGAATGCTGGCCCCAGGGAACCTGGGTCAGCCAGTCCAGATAGTTGCGGGTAACGCCATACTCCGGCGAACCCTGTTCCAGTATTTGCAGCTTTTGCAGTTCTTCGTCAAAGCGTTCTTGAACAGCCTCAGGTGGATCAAGTTCTGCCATGCGGGCTTCGAAGCGTTCCGCATCTGCTGTCTTGTCGTCTTTCGACACGCCCAGTTCGCGCTGGATCACTTTGAGCTGTTCTTTCAGGAAGAAGTCCCGCTGGTGCTTCTGCACTTTCTCGTTCACTTCTTCGCTGATTTCGGTCTGGAGGCGTGCAACCTCAAGCTCCTTACGCATCAACAACAGTACTTTTTCCATACGCCGGAGCAAGGGAACCGTGTCCAGAATGCCCTGTAGCTCCAAGCCGGGTGCGCTGGTCATGGATGCGCCGAAGTCGGTCAGTGGCGAGCTGTCTTCCGGGCCAAAACGGGAGAGGTACTGTTTTACTTCCTCGCCGTATAACGGGTTGGTTCGTAGCAGTTCTTTGATGGCGCTGATGATGGCGAGGGTGTAGGCCTTGGTTTCACCCGCATCTTCCTCGGGCTCCTGAGGGTATTCAACCTCCACCAGATACGGTGGTTTGCGCCGCAGCCACTGCACTATCCGGAACCGTTGCAGGCCTTGGGCGATAAACTGCACATTCCCGTCTTTGTTTTGTGCATGATGAACTCGCACGGCGCAGCCAATCGTGGCTAACTCGCTGCTCTCGGGTATGCTCTGTCCGGGCTGGTGATCATCGACGTAACAGATGCCGAGCATTTTGTGGTCGGTTTCGGCTACGCGCTTGAGGGTCTCCTGCCATGGAGTTTGATTGACCACGACAGGTTGTACCTGGGCCGGGAAGAATGGCCTGTTTGATACCGGCAGCACATACATCCGTTTGGGTAAAGATTGCTCCGGTAGTGCCAGCTCTTTGCTGTGCTCGTTTTTGCCAATGTACTCGGTGATGTCTTCCTCGAAATCTTCCAGAGAGTCTTTGTCATTATCGTGATTCATGCTGCTAGTGCTTCCTGATATGAGGAGTGTCTAGTCACTAACTAGAGTCTAAAGTTGTATTTTCAAGCTCAGGGGCACTCAAGCCTTGGTCTGCCACTCTTGAATTCCGGCCCTATAGCCCCATCTACGCTTTAACCAATATACGAACATTTCAGGTGCCCTACATGAGCAGCTCTCCCCATATTTTTGAAGCCACCATGGAAAACTTTCAGCAGGAGGTTATGGAGGCTTCCTCAACCACACCTGTGCTTGTAGATGTGTGGGCCGAATGGTGTGCGCCCTGTAAGCAGCTAATGCCCTTGCTGGAAAAACTGGCTATTGAATACCAGGGCGCTTTTCGGCTTGCGAAAGTGAACGCGGACCAACAGGAGCAGCTCACCTCCAGCCTGGGTGTGCGCAGCTTGCCAACGATTATTCTGGTCAAAGATGGGCAGGCAGTTGACGGGTTTAACGGGGCTTTGCCCGAGAGTGAAATCCGTAAGGTGCTTGAAAAGCACATTGAACTTCCCGATGAGGACCCATACGAAAAAGCCCATCGCCTATGGGGCGAAGGCGATGTCGACGGCGCCATGGAAATCCTTTCTGAAATGAACCAGAAAGACCCCGAAAACCTGAAAGTGCTGATCGACCTTGCCCAGCTGAAAGCCGAAAGCGGTGATATCGATACCGCTGAGCAGGTACTCGAAAGCCTTCCGCCTGAAGAAAAACTTCAGCACCAGGCAAAGCAGCTGGCGGCCAGAATAAAGTTTCTGAAACAGTCTGCGGAGCTACCGCCAGTGAAGGATTTGGAAATGGCGCTGGAGCAGGATCCGAAAGATCCTAATGCGTTGCACCTGTTGGCGCTTCACCATGTACTGCAGGAAAAAAATGCGGAAGCGATGGAACTGCTCATCAAGCTTATGCAGGTGGATAGTAAATACAAAGACGAGGTGGCCAAAACAACCCTGGTTGAGCTGTTTGAGAAGCTCGGAAATGGCAACCCGGATGTGCGGACCTACCGGCGTAAGCTTTATACACTGATGCACTGATTCCATCCTTTAGCGGGCTATCCATCCTGGGGATGGCCCGTTTTCCTCTACATATTGTTGAGTTTCTTCTATAGTTTGGTTTCTGGAAGCAGGTAATGTGCTCCAATAAAAAAAACCAAACAAATGGGAGAGCCGGTGGAGGATCAATCACTTCATAGGGCATTAAAACCTCAAGATATCCTGCCAGATGAATCCGGGCTAATTCGCTGCCTGTATGAGTCGTTACAGCACCAAGCCGGCTTCCATGATTTTTTAGCAAAACTGACTTCTGCTGTTAACGGGTGCGCAGCCCAGCTTTCCTTTATAAGAAAAAGCCCCAGAGCCATAGAGCACATATGGCAAGCTGGTTTATCCGATGAGTTTTTGGGCTGGTACCTGGACAACAACATGATTGCCCACGATGCGGTTACTAATCATGCTATTACACAGCAACCAGGGCTCTTCAGCGCAGCTTTACCTCTATTGGCAAACGGACCGCCTGGTGATGATTACGATCGGTGGGAATCCGACCAGAGCATGCTCGATTCTGCGTGGCTGGTGATTGATGTTTCCGACACGCACATCGTCCTTCTGACCGTGCAGCGCACTATTGCTCAGGGTGCCTATATGCCTGCAGAGCTTGCGGCTATGGATCGACTTGTGCCATTCATACGGCAAACGGTGGGCTTGGCTAAAACGTTTCACCAACACCCCAGCACCGTGCAGTCGCTTTCTGCAATTGCCGAGCTAATTCCTGAAGCCGCTTTTGTACTGAATAATCGTGGGTTATTAGTGATTACCAATCAGCGTGGCGAGCAGCTCCTAACGAGAAACGCGGGGCTTTCGGTTCGGCATCAGCGCTTTTCTTTCCCATCTGAAAGCACACAAAAAACGTTCCTGCGCAGCATTACGCGGGCCTCATCTGCAACTGCTGAGAACGGTATTACCTGCCAGGAAACGCTGGTCATTAACCATGGTTCAGCTTCCCCTTTGGTGATGACTATACGGCCGCTTGAGCACAGTGATCTTCTCACGGGTGGGGTGTTAGTGACGGTGGTTGATGCTGACACAAGAGCGTTTCCTGATGCTGCAGCAATTGCCGAATATTTTTCCCTGTCACCGGCAGAAGCCCAGGTTTGCGAGGATCTTGTTAAGGGGTGGAGTCTGAAAAAAATTGCCGAGCAGAGGCACAAAAGCGAGGCAACAGTTCGTAGTTATTTGAAACAGATCTTTCATAAAACCGGTTGGGCGCGACAAGGCCAGCTGATCAGTACAATTCTTTCGGCGTTGTTGCGTTAAAACGTCCCCAATTACCCTTATATGAGGGTAGTGGGCTGTTCCGAGCATTGCGTAAGCTGGTGACGCTGTTTCCCTTATTACTGCACCGGCACGCAGAGTTGTTTGGAAACAAAGCTGCCTTTAGCTTTTGTTTCGAAGGGTAGTCCTGCGCACCTTTGAAGTTGCTGTTGCCTATTCGGAGTTATGACTAGTGACCAACTTCCCTCTTACGACTAAATCACGCTCTTTTATCCCTATTGTATTGTGCAGTTTGACACTAGCCGCCTGTGGCGGTGGTGGTGACGGCGATAGCGCAGGTGGGGGCGGTTCAAGCTCTGCCGGCTACGCTTGGCCAGCGTCCCCTAAAAATCTGCAGATTGAGATGACTGTTCAGTCTGCGTCCGGCTCGGGAACCGACGTCGGAAAAATCATTCTGTTTATGAAGCCGTCATCCGCCGACCCATCAGGTTATGCTCCGGCGGGCTTTAACACTCGTGACATGCGAGTATTCGATGCGTCCGATTTTGACAGCTATAACTGGCAGCGCTCGGGCAGCTCAAACTATAAAATTGTTCTGGATTATGCAGGCAGCCAGGTGGTAGATACCTTCGTGTTGACACCAAAAAGTGCAGGTGCTGGCACCTACACTGCATCGAATTATAGTGGAGGTAGTTCGGGTACCTACAAAATAATCGGCATGCCGTTGAGCGATGGCCCACGGATTACTCCTGGCTCTGACAATCAGGTTGCCGCATTCCCGGATAAGCTGGATAAAAATCAGATTTTGAATAATCAGTTCGCTGAGGGCACCACCATTGAGTGGCTGTTTGATAAGCAGGCTGGAGACCCTCAGTTTTACATGTTCAGCGCAAGCGGTGCTGCTGCCAATGAAAACGGCCTCTATTTGGGTCGTGTGGATGCTGCTGGTGTGAGTGTGGGTCAGGTAAGGATTTCAGATAGCGATCTATCAAGTGCCAGCGCAAATAGAAGCATTTGGAGCAGTGCCGCTCAGAAGCCCTATAGCGGCGTCGAGGGAGCACAGCGCATTCGATACGACGAGGTTGATAGCACGTATACACTCACAATTGGCGGCACCAAGGTTTATACCGCTGACTCATCCGGGTTTCGGTTGGCATCGTCCAGTTATGACAACGGAGCAATAGGACGGAAATCAGTCAGTCACTTGACGGCAGGCCTTATATTTAATGCTGCAAAAGGCAAGCTTACATTAAAGAATGGAGCTGGCTCTGAGATCTGCTCTGCCTCTTTGGGTAATTCGAACAATATGCGCTATATGCCATTGAACTACTTCGGCTCTGGGTTTTGGGAGAGAACCGCTTCAGCAAAGGAGGATGGCACGGTTATTCTGGGGGATGATGGCTATATCTATGCCTTTAGCTTCAGTAGTGACGGTAAAGGGCTGGTCAGTAAAATGAGCCAAGCTTGCAGTCTAGAGTGGTCGAAGCAGATTGATGTGCTGCGTGACAGCAATGAAATTGTCGCCTCCAGTCTGTTCCGAAAAGTAGATGACCAGCTCTATTTCAGTGTGCACGACAATATAGTGACAAATGGTGATCGTATGTCCCGTTACAGCGTTTATCGCGTGGACACGGATAGTGGCAATCTAACTGCGTTGATCGATAAGCGCTGGCGCTATGCGAATGATGTAAGAGCTGATATTTACGATGTTGCTACGGATGCAGAAGGCCGCTTACTGGTGGTTACCGCATCTGCATTACAGCGCCGTGATCCGGATACGTTTGAGATACTGTGGTCGGTTGATGTGGAGGGTCCCGGAGGCTTCCCGGATAGCATTGAGGCAGGGCAGGTATCGTTGGCGCCTTTGACTGCTCTGACTGATGGCTCAGTTGAGGTCGCGTCTATGTATGTATTCAGCGCGGCCAAGTTGGCGAGTCTGGATAAGAAAATCGGGCGTTGATTAAGGGCGGAGGCAGGTTTTAGCCTGCCTCCGCTTTGCCAAGCCTCAGCCATTCCCCTTCTTCATCGCCTCAAACTCATCCTCAAAGAAAAACTTCTCCTCACCAAACGCAGGCTCAAGTTCATGCAGCCAGGTGGCCGTTTCGCTGTACTTGGCGAAGAACGGGCGCTGTACCCAGTCCGGGTTGCGGCCTTGCAGGAAGCGCAATACAAAGACTTTCTCGCCAGCAACTTCTGCTATGCCCTGAACTTCTACTTTTCCAGGGCCGGCGCTCATGCTGGGGCCGCGGGCGGTGCGGGCCAGGCCGCTGACTTTTTTCATGGCTTCGCGGTAAATCTGGAAGGCTTCGGCTAGCGGCACTTCAAAGTAGTTCTTGGCGCCAGTGTCCCTCTCTACAAACATGTAGTAGGGGATGATGCCCAGCTGCACTTCTTTCTTCCAGAGCTTGGCCCAGTCATCTGCATTGTCGTTAACGTGCTTGATCAGCGGGCCTTGTGCGCGGATTTCAGCACCGGTGGCTCGAATGCGGCGAATGGCCTCTTCGGCTATGTCAGTGGTGATTTCCTGCCAGTGATTGTAGTGGGCCATGATCGCAATGTGCTTGCCTGCATCCACAAGCTTGGCGAACAAATCGATCAGCTCATCTGCATCTTTGTCCGTCACAAAACGGTAGGGCCAGAAGGTTAAAGCCTTGGTGCCGATGCGGATTGTCTGGATGTGGTCAAATTCTGGCCGCAGTAAAGGCTCAAGGTATTGGGCCAAGCTCTTGGTTTTCATCACCATGGGGTCGCCACCGGTAACCAGAAGGTCCGATACTTCGGTGTGCTCTTGCAGGTAGCCGTGCAGCTTGTCTGCCTCGGTGCTGGACATCTTCAGGTCTTTGTCGCCCACAAACTGCGCCCAACGGAAGCAGAAGGTGCAATAAGAGTGGCAGGTCTGGCCCTGGGCCGGGAAGAAGAGCACGGTTTCACGGTATTTGTGCTGCACGCCGTCGAGCACTTCGCCTTCCAGCTCCGGCATGTTCATTTCCATCTGGCCAGCCGGGTGCGGGTTCAGGTCGTCGCGGATCTCTTTGGCTACCGCTTGAATCTCTTTCTTCTCCGCACCTTCCTGGTGCAGCTTGGCCATGCGGTCAAAGTGCTCGTCTTTCAGCATGCCCTTCTGCGGGAACACCAACTGATAAATGGGGTCGTTGGGTACCTTGTTCCAGTCAATCAGCTCGTTGATCACGTACTCGTTCACACGGAAGGGCAGCACGCTGGCTACTACCTTCATTTCAAACAGGGTCTCTTCCGGAAGATTCTGGATGATCTCGATTTTGTCTAGCTGGCGGTCTGTATAAACCTTGAAGCGTCGTTCCTCGAATTCTGTTGTAGGAATCCGGTTTGGAAAAGTGACGATTGAGTTCATGGTTCGCCCTCAGTAATTAAAGGTATGAATTGTCAGGAGGGCAAAATAAACGCCGCTCCGGTGGTCAAAAAATGGGCAGGCGAGTATACATAAATTATTGTTTAGTTTCAGGTCTAATTAAAAGTGCGTAGAAGAAAATTCGGTTATTTTGTTTTTGTGATTCTAACTATCTGAAATATAAGCATATAAATATTATTTCGTGACAGGTTTGAATGTCCATATCGTTTAGCGTGGTAATGAAAGCTTGGGTGTTATCGCGACTAAGACGTTGGTCTGAGTCTGGTTGTTTGGTGCTCTTAAAAAAGGCATTATTGCGTAACTAATCGTAATTGTGATTGTGTTTGGCGTGTAGATTTCGCCTTTTTGTTGATGTTTACAGTAAATACGTAGTAAAAATACTACGAATTTTGCATGCTGACCGAATAATACCTGGCTGGTTTTGCGCCAC
Organism: Marinobacter sp. KMM 10035; assembly: GCF_046537445.1. Classification (NCBI taxonomy): domain Bacteria; kingdom Pseudomonadati; phylum Pseudomonadota; class Gammaproteobacteria; order Pseudomonadales; family Marinobacteraceae; genus Marinobacter; species Marinobacter sp. KMM 10035. The sequence goes on from NZ_JBBVMG010000001.1 coordinate 1,182,332, forward strand.
AGTCTGATCATCCAACAGGGGCGGGCAGTAAAAACAGAAAAGCTGTTCTATGCTTGATGGATGCAGTTAGTAACCTTGACCGGTGTGTCTACCGGCAAAAAATACATAACGAAGACGTTGCCGTTGTTGCAGTTAACTTGATACCGCATGCGCGGGTGCCGCGATTGGCACTTGCAGCACTTTTGGATGCGAAGGGGGAGGTTTGATGTACCAGGATGATGATCCCATAGAGACGAGCGAATGGCTTGATGCACTTGAGTCGCTCATGGAGAACGAAGGCATAGAGCGGGTTAAGTACATTCTGGAGCGCCTTTCTGAGCGTGCCAGTCGTGATGGCACCGAGCTACCGTATTCAATTACTACACCGTTCCGAAATACTATTCCGGCAACCCAGGAAGCGCGGATGCCGGGCGACCTGTTTATGGAGCGCCGGATTCGGTCACTGATCCGCTGGAACGCTATGGCCATGGTTGTGCGTGCCAACAAGCGACCGGGCGATCTGGGCGGCCATATATCGACCTTCTCATCTGCAGCCACGCTCTACGACGTTGGCTTTAACTACTTTTTCCATGGTGGTGATGAAAAGCGCGAGTCCGACTTGATCTATTTTCAGGGTCACGCCTCGCCGGGCAACTACGCGCGGTCTTTTCTGGAAGGACGGTTTACAGAAGCGCAGCTTGATAAATATCGCGAGGAAGTGGACGGAGACGGCCTCTCCTCGTATCCGCACCCCTGGCTAATGCCGGATTACTGGCAGTTCCCCACCGTATCTATGGGGCTTGGGCCGATTCAGGCCATTTATCAGGCCCACGTGATGAAGTACCTGGATAGCCGCGAACTCGTGGAAATGGGTAATCGCAAGGTTTGGTGCTTTGTGGGTGATGGTGAGACTGACGAGCCGGAAACCCTGGGGTGTATCTCAAAAGCCGGTCGGGAAAATCTCGACAACCTGGTGTTCGTGGTGAACTGTAACCTGCAGCGCCTGGACGGTCCGGTACGTGGTAACGGTAAGATTATTCAAGAGCTTGAAGGCACTTTCCGGGGAGCTGGCTGGAACGTGATCAAGGTGGTTTGGGGTCGGGTTTGGGACACGCTGTTCGACCTCGACGAGCACGGCATTATGCAGCGAGCCATGGACGAGATTTGCGATGGTGACCTGCAGAACTTTACCCATAACGGTCCATCCCATACCCGCAAACACTTCTTCGGCAAGTACCCGCAATTGGCCAAGCTGGTAGAAGACTGGACGGACGAAGATATCAACAAGCTCAACCGGGGTGGTCACGACCCCTACAAAGTGTACGCCGCTTATCAGAAGGCGATGACCGAGGCGAACGGCAAGCCTACGGTTATTCTTGCGCACACGATTAAAGGTTATGGTTTTGGTGCGGCGGGCGAGTCTCAGAACACGGCTCACTCACTGAAGAAGCTGGATATTGAAACCCTCAAGTCATTCCGCGATCGCTTTGCAATTCCGCTGAAAGATGAAGAGCTGGAAGACGTACCCTATTACCGCCCAGCGCCAGACAGCCCCGAGCTGGTGTACATGAATAAGCGCAGGCAGGAACTGGGTGGCTTTTATCCCCGGCGCCGCAAGGATTGCCAGCCTCTTCAAATTCCTGATCTGGATATTTTCAAACAGGTTCTGGAAGGTTCGAGTGGCCGTGAAATCTCCACAACCATGGCGTTTGTGCGCCTGCTGGGAGCGCTCGTTAAAGATAAGCGTATTGGCAAGCGGATAGTGCCAATCGTGCCGGATGAGGCTCGTACCTTCGGTATGGAAGGTATGTTCCGTCAGCTGGGGATCTACACGTCTGAGGGGCAGAAGTATGTACCCCAGGACCGTGAACAGATCATGTATTACCGGGAGGACAAGAAAGGACAGATTCTGCAGGAAGGTATTAACGAAGGTGGTGCTATGGCCGCGTGGATGGCGGCTGCGACATCTTATAGCAACAACAACTTCCCGCTGATTCCGTTCTACGCGTTCTACTCCATGTTTGGTTTCCAGCGCGTGGGCGATCTGGCTTGGGCATCAGGCGACATGCAGGCGCGTGGTTTCCTTATTGGAGGCACCGCCGGGCGCACTACGCTGAATGGCGAAGGCTTGCAGCACCAGGATGGTCACAGCCATGTGCTGGCGAACACCATCCCCAACTGTAAAGCGTACGATCCGGCATTCGGGTATGAGATGGCCGTAGTGATTCACCACGGCATGAAGGAAATGTTTGAAGAGAATAAAAACGTTTTCTACTACATCACCATGGAAAACGAGAATTATGAGCAGCCGGCCATGCCCAAGGGCGTGGAAGACGACATTATCAAAGGTATGTACAAATTCGAATCCGTCGAGGTAAAAGGCGGCAAGAAAAAGCTGCGTGTACAGCTGCTGGGCGCCGGAGCCATTCTCAACGAAGTGCGAGCAGCTGCTCAGATGCTAAAAGACGATTGGGGTGTAGCCTCCGATGTCTGGAGCGTCACCAGCTTTAACGAACTTGCCCGAGACGGTCAGCACGTTGAACGTTGGAACCTGCTGCATCCGGATGACAAGGTCCGTAAGGCTCACGTCACTCAGTGCCTGGAGAAACAGACAGGCCCTGTCGTATCGTCGACAGATTACGTCAAGCTGCACTCCGAGCAACTGAGGGCGTTCATCCCCAAAACATTCCTGACACTGGGTACAGATGGTTTTGGTCGCAGTGACACTCGCGAGAAGCTGAGAAGCTTCTTCGAGGTGGATCGTTATTACGTAACGGTAGCTGCTCTGTCGGCCTTGGCCAAAGATGGCGAGGTGAAGCAGGAGCAGGTTCTTGAAGCCATGCGCAAGTACGGTATCGATCGTAATAAAACGAACCCGGCGCACTGCTAAGGAGACCGTCATGAGCGAACAGGAAATCAAGGTTCCCGATCTTGGCGGGGCAGATGAAGTTGAGATAATCGAGATTCTGGTCAGTGTTGGCGATTCGGTGGAGGCGGAGGATTCGATACTGACCGTTGAAACCGATAAGGCCTCTGTAGATTTGCCATCCCCTGGTGCCGGTAAAATCACCAAGCTTTCCGTGAAGGTTGGGGACAAGGTGAAAGAAGGCGACGTGGTGGCAATGATGGACGCTGGCGGAGCTGCGGGTGGAGCTGACGATGAGCCGGAAGCGAAATCAGAGAGTGAGTCCAGTGCTGATTCTGATGAAAAGCCCGAACCTGAAAAGCCCAAGCCAGAACCGAAGAAAAAGTCTGGCGGCTCCCGCACGGAAACGGTGTTGGTTCCGCCTCTGGATGGCATGGAAGACGTGCCGGTTATCGAGGTCAACATATCCGAAGGCGACACCATTGAGGTAGATGCGTCTTTGGTAACGGTTGAGTCCGATAAGGCATCCATGGATATACCATCTCCATACGCCGGCAAGGTAGTGAAGGTTCTGGTGAATGAAGGAGACAAGTTGTCTGAGGGCGACAAGCTCCTGGAAATGACGGTCGCCGACGACAGCGACGAGGACGATGAGGGTCAGAGCGAGACGGCTGCCGACTCTGGCCAGGAAGCAAAGCCTGAACCTGAAGCCGATGATAAGCCGTCGAAGGAGCCCGAGGCACAGCCCCAGAGCTCAACCTACGAGCCGCCTGCGCCGGGTTCCAGAGTTCATGCTGGCCCGGCCGTGCGCAAACTGGCTCGAGAGCTGGGTGCCGATATGGCTCGCATCAAAGGGTCTGGCCCCAAAAGCCGGATTCTGAAAGACGATGTGAACGACTATGTTAAAAGCCAGCTGCAACAAACTCAGCAAGGGAGTTCAGGCGCTGGTACGGGGTCTGGAATACCGGGCGTGAAACTGCCAGATTTCAGCCAGTTTGGCGACATTGAGCGTGAGCCTATGTCGCGAATGATGGCAGTTACCGCGAGCAACATGCAGCGAAGCTGGCTGAACGTGCCCCACGTTACCCAGTTTGAGGATGCGGATATCTCCGATATGGAGGCATTCCGAAAAGCCCAGAAAGCGGCTGGTGAAAAGAGGGGCGTGAAGATGACGCCTTTGCCTTTTATTCTTAAGGCCTGTGCAACGGCATTGGCAGAGCTACCGCAATTCAACGTGTCTCTGGATTTGGAGCGCAAAGAGGTGGTTCGCAAGCAATACATTCATATTGGTATTGCTGTGGATACGCCCAACGGGCTGATGGTTCCGGTGATTCGCGATGTGGATCAGAAAGGCCTTTGGGAGTTGGCGGCGGAAAGTGCCGAGCTTGCCCAGAAAGCCCGTGACAGGAAGTTAAAGCCTGCAGAGATGCAGGGCGCTTGTTTCACCATTACAAGCTTGGGTGGAATCGGTGGTACGGCTTTCACGCCAATTGTGAATACGCCAGAGGTGGCGATTCTTGGGGTGTCCCGGGCTGCGATGAAGCCTGTATGGGATGGAAGCGAGTTTCAGCCGAGGCTGATGCTACCGCTGTCGTTGTCTTACGATCACCGTGCGGTGAACGGGGCTGATGCAGCACGCTTTACCTCATTGCTTAGTCAGCTGCTTGGGGATATTCGTTCCCTTTTGCTGTGAAGCTGGCCAGACAGGCTTCCAGGCTATGAAATTTGGGGGCAGCAAAAGGCGGGCGTAACAAGCCCGCCTTTTGCGTTTTGGTATGGAGCAAGGCAGTCCAGAGTTACTGATCCAGAGCAACGAGCGTATTTTCAAACCCGCTAGACTTGTCATATTTAGTCAGCAGGTAACAAACGTATGAGCGCACAGCTGAATTTCGCGGCAATAATCTACGACAGCGATGAGCAGGCAGTGGATAAATTGCTGCACAAGGTGGCAGCAACCCTGAGTCGGCGAGGCGATCGAGTTGCTGGTTTATCCATGGCATTGAATGAGCATGGGTTACGGCGAGAACCCATGGCGCTACAGGATCTGGAAACGGGTCAGGAGTATTCCATTGCCCAGAACCTTGGAAAAGAATCGCAATCCTGTTGCCTCGATCCCCGCGGGTTGGCAGATGCAACGAGCGTGATACGCGGATTGCTAGAGCAGCCACCCAAGCTGGCGGTTGTTAACCGGTTCGGCCAGCAGGAAATCGGCGGCAATGGGTTCCGCGCGGAATTTGTTCAGCTACTTGCTGCCGGCATTCCGGTTTTAACGGTGGTGAAGCGGAAGTTCCTTTCTCAGTGGCATGATTTTGGTGGTGAAACCGCGGTTGACTTGCCGTTCTCCGAGGCAGCAGTGCTGCATTGGTGTGACGGAGTTTTAAGGGGGCAATAGCACCAGATGTGCTGAAGCATTAAGTGGCGTAGTATAAGTGACTGATCCGCACACCTACTTACTTGCCTACGCCGGCAACTCTACTATTTTTATAGGCTTAACTGCTTTTCCGAGAGAGATCTATGAACAAAGAACCTGTCAGCCGCGAACTGTTTGATGAAGTTATGGTACCCAACTACGCACCGGGCTCTATTATTCCCGTGCGAGGCGAGGGTTCTCGAATTTGGGATCAGGATGGCCGCGAGTTTATAGATCTTCAGGGTGGTATTGCCGTGAGTTGTCTCGGGCATTCGCACCCAGGGCTGGTGGGTGCCCTGGTGGAGCAGGCGGAGAAAATCTGGCACCTCTCTAACGTGATGACCAACGAGCCTGCTTTGCGTTTGGCTAAAACTCTGTGCGATCTCACATTTGCTGAGCGGGTGTTCTTTGCCAACTCCGGTGGTGAAGCCAACGAGGCGGCGTTCAAGCTGGCACGTCGTTATGGCTGGGAGCACACAGGCCCGGAGAAACACGAAATTATCTCTTTCAAGAACGCCTTCCACGGCCGTACCTTATTCACCGTGAGTGTGGGCGGGCAGGCAAAGTATCTGGAGGGATTTGAGCCTGCGCCGGGCGGCATCCACCACGCAGACTTTAACGATCTGGAATCCGTCAAGAAACTGATCTCCAAGGCAAAGACCTGTGCGGTGGTTGTGGAACCAATTCAGGGTGAGAGCGGAGTGGTTCCAGCCGACCCTGAATTCCTGGAAGGCCTGCGCAAGCTCTGTGATGACAACAGCGCTTTGCTGATTTTTGATGAGGTGCAGTCCGGGGTGGGCCGTACAGGTCATCTGTATGCATACGAGATGTATGGTGTGGTACCAGACATTCTTACCAGCGCCAAAGGCTTGGGCGGTGGTTTCCCGGTAGCCGCCATGCTGACCACTGCAAAAGTTGCAGCCAGTCTTGGCGTAGGCACCCATGGCAGCACCTATGGTGGCAATGCCCTGGCTTGCGCGGTTGCCCAAAAGGTTATCGATACCGTAAGCCAGCCCGAGATCCTCAAGGGTGTGAAGGCCCGTTCTGACCACCTGCGTAAAGGTATGATGGATATTGGTGAGCGTTATGAACTCTTCAGTGAGGTTCGCGGGGCCGGGCTTTTGCTGGGTTGTGTGCTGACCGAAAAATGGAAAGGAAAGGCGAAGGACTTTCTCAACGCCGGCCTGGATGAAGGTGTGATGGTGTTGATTGCTGGCGCCGATGTTATTCGATTGGCACCTTCGCTGATCATTCCGGATACCGATATTGATGAAGCGCTTGAGCGCTTTGAAGCAGCGGTGAAGAAACTGACTGCCTAGGAGCTTTTATGTGGTTGGTACGTCCGGCACTACCCGATGACGTGAACCAGATACTGGAGATAGCCGGCGCGGCGGGTTCAGAAACCGCCCGTCTCTCATCCACGCTGCCCCGGCAGCGTGATGCGCTTGCAGAAAAAATAAAACACTCGCTCACCTCTCTCGCCGGTAAAACAATTGTCGGCAGCCAGTTGCCACGATTTCTGTTTGTTCTGGAAGATACCGACACAGGCAGGGTTCATGGTGTAGCAGGTCTAGATGCCCGTGCGGGCAATGGCCAACCGTTTTATAACTACCGCCGGGATGCATTGATTCATGCCTCCCACGAGCTAGGCATATCAAGCCGCGTAGACGTACTCTACCCGAGCCACGGTCTGACCGATCACACATTGCTTTGCTCGTTTTCCATTACGCCTGAGTTGCGCAACACGGAAGCCTTTGAGCTCTTGTCCCGAGCCCGAATCCTGTTCATCGCCGAGCATCGCGACTGGTTTACCCAGCGGGTTGCTGTGGAAATTCAGGGCGTGCAGCACGAGGATGGCAGTGTGCCCTTCTGGGACAGTTTGGGGCGTCACTTTTTTAATATGGATTTTGAAACAGCTGACCAGCACTCGGGCGCGCTCAGTAAAACCTTTATTGCGGAGCTTATGCCGCCGCACCCTGTGTACGTCACTTTGCTTTCCGAAGCGGCGCAGGAGGCGTTAGGGCAGCCTCACGAACTGACTGTGCCAAACCTTGAGTTGTTGCAGAGAGAAGGTTTTCAGGCGGGTTGCTATCTGGACATTTTCGATGGTGGGCCGGTGCTGGAAGCGCGCACCGACGCCCTGCACACATTGGTAACCAGTCAGCGCAAAGCCCTCCATGGCTCTGTGAATGATGCTGGCGATGGGAGCGGAGATCTTTGCCTTATTGCCGCGGGTGGTGGCGCTGGGTTCCGTTGTACGCTTGCTCGTGCTGCCGGCACGCTTGAAGGTACCCTCAAGGTACCTGTGAAGGTCTGGGGTTTACTCGACAAGACTGCAGGTGATGAAGTGAGGGTAGCGCCATGCTAGTCATTCGACCACTTCAGCAAACTGATCTTGAAGATCTTTACGCCATGGCTCAGAAAGCGGGCAAGGGACTGACCTCGTTGCCGGCCGACCGGGACATGTTGCAGCGTAAAATCAACCAGGCACAGGAAACCTTCAATCAGCGTTGTGCACCGGAAGCGGGCCTGTACCTGTTTGCCCTGGAAGATACGGATACTGGCAAAGCGGTAGGGATCAGCGGTATTCAGGCCCGGGTGGGTCTGGATGAGGTGTTTTATAACTATCGGCTCAGCGTTACCGTAAACGCCTCCAAAGAGCTGGGTGTGCATGTGCGAACGCCAACACTGCACCTGTCAAACGACATGACAGACACCAGTGAGATCTGTTCCTTGCTGCTATCCAGCGATTACCACGGTGGCGGCAATGGTCTGCTTTTGTCCCGCTGTCGCTTCATGTTTCTTGATGAGTTTAGAAAGCACTTCTCTGAAAAAGTATTTGCGGAAATGCGCGGTGTGTCTGATGAGCAGGGAATGAGCCCGCTTTGGGACGCGCTGGGTAGCAAGTTCTTTGATATGGAATTCATAGAAGCCGACATGCTGTCCGGGCTTGGCAATAAGGCGTTTATTGCTGAGCTGATGCCCAAATACCCTATATACCTGCCTATGCTGCCGGATTCGGCACGGGCGGTTGTCGGCATGGTTCATGGTAATACGGCTCCGGCGCTTACCATGCTGAAAGCCGAAGGGTTTAACTTTAATGGCATGGTCGACATCTTTGATGGTGGCCCGGTGGTTGAGGCATTCGTGCACACCATTCGCACAGTTCGGGACAGTTTCAACCGCTATGCCTCTGTGACCCGAAAAGCCATAGATCTCGATGTGCCGGCGGATAAGCGGGTGATGATTTCCAATCGCTCGTTCCGTAACTTTCGGGTAACTACGGTGCCCGCCAGTTGCGTGGGTATAGACACAATCAGCCTTCCACCGGAAGTGGCAGAGGCCTTGCAGATAGAGTCGGGCGACCCGGTTCGGCTGGCCCCCCTTAAGGAAAGGACTCAGGCACCGGCCAAAGCCGCGAGCTAAAAACGTACAATTCCAGTAGCAGGAGAGTGAGTGATATGGCAAACCTGACCGGCGAACTGTTTATTGGCGGGCTTTGGCTTCAGGGCCATGGGGCCGCATTCGAGTCTGTTCAGCCCGTTACCGGCAAGGCCGTATGGGAAGGTACTGGTGCCAGCCTGGCTGATGTGGATGCAGCCGTGCGCAGCGCGCGGGATGCCTTCCTGAAATGGCGGCGCAAGAGCTTTGCCGAGCGCCTTTCGGTTGTTGAGGCTTTTGCTGAATTGCTGGAAGCAAACAAGGAGGAGCTGGCCCACCAGATTGGCCTGGAAACCGGTAAACCCCTTTGGGAGTCCCGTACGGAAGTGGCTGCCATGGCCGGCAAGATCGGCATTTCGGTGAAAGCCTATAATGAACGCACCGGGCACACCGAATCGGATGTTGCGGGTGGCCATGCGGTGCTTCGTCATAAGCCCCATGGGGTGGTTGCGGTGTTTGGCCCTTACAACTTTCCCGGCCACCTTCCTAATGGCCATATTGTGCCCGCGCTATTGGCGGGCAATACGGTGGTATTCAAACCCAGTGAGTTGACGCCCGGCGTGGCGGAGTTGACGGTGAAACTGTGGGAGAAAGCTGGCTTGCCCGATGGTGTAATCAACCTGGTTCAGGGTGCTGCGGATACAGGCAAGTCGCTTGCGGGCCACCCTGCAATTGACGGCTTGTTCTTTACCGGTAGCTCAACGGTGGGGCATAAGCTGCATGAGCAACTTGGAGGCCAGCCGGAGAAGATTCTTGCCCTGGAAATGGGTGGTAACAACGCGCTGATTGTACAGGATATTTCGGACATCGATGGCGCGGTCCATCACGCTCTGCAGTCGGCGTTTTTGTCTGCTGGGCAGCGCTGCACTTGCGCCCGCAGACTGCTGGTTCCAAAGGGCACGAAGGGCGATGAGTTTCTCGATCGCCTTGTGGCGGTGTCTGCACGTATTCAGGTTGGAGAGTTTGATGATAAACCCCAACCGTTTATGGGCTCGGTGATTTCTGCACAGGCGGCAGAAAAACTTTTGGCTGCTCAGGCCAGCATGCTCGAAAAAGGCGGAATATCCCTGCTGGAGATGAAACAACTCAAACCAAACACCGGCCTTCTTTCTCCAGGGATTGTGGATGTAACCGGGTTGGAGCTGCCGGATGAGGAGTTCTTCGGGCCGCTATTAACCGTCTATCGGTACAAGGGTTTCGATGATGCCCTGGAGCTGGCTAACAACACCCGTTATGGGCTTTCTGCCGGCTTGCTTTCGGACGACAGAAAGCTCTACGAGCGGTTGCTGGAAGAGGCAAGGGCGGGCATTGTTAACTGGAATCGCCCTTTGACCGGCGCCAGCAGTGCCGCACCTTTTGGTGGCGTAGGCGCCAGCGGAAATCATCGGGCCAGCGCCTATTACGCTGCAGATTACTGCGCTTGGCCTATGGCCTCTCTTGAAGCGGGCAAAAGCGAGGTGCCGGAAAGCTTGTCGCCGGGCCTTAACTTCGATTCCTGATTGGCAACGTTGAGCTTTATTCCCTGAATCCGGATGGACGGAATTCCCAGACATGGCAAAACATGCGGTAGAAGCAAACTTTGATGGCCTGGTTGGCCCAACCCACAATTATGCGGGCCTGTCTTGGGGCAACGTGGCATCGAAGTCCAATGTGAATGCGGTATCCAACCCCCGGGAGGCTGCGCTTCAGGGGTTGGCAAAAATGAAGCGCCTGTCGGATCGAGGCTACGTACAGGGTGTATTGCCACCCCATGAGCGTCCTCATGTTCCCTCTCTCAAAGCGCTCGGGTTCAGCGGCACGGATGCGCAAATTCTGGCGCAGGCAGCCAAGTCCAGCCCGTCGATTATGGCGGCTGTGGCGTCAGCTTCGTCCATGTGGACAGCCAATGCAGCGACGGTTTCTCCCAGTGCCGATACAGACGACCACAGGGTGCACTTCACCCCCGCCAATTTGAGCGCCAAGTTCCATCGCTCCATTGAGCACAGGGTAACTGGCCGCATGCTCAAATCTATCTTTGCGGACGAGGGGTACTTTGCCCATCATCCGGCGCTGCCATCAGTCAGCCACTTTGGCGATGAAGGCGCAGCCAACCACACCCGGCTTTGCGGCGGGTATGGTGAACCGGGGGTGGAGCTGTTTGTGTATGGCCAGATTGCATTTAACGAGCAAGCACCGGCTCCGAAAAAATACCCGGCCCGGCAGACTCTTGAAGCCTCACAGGCAATCGCCCGTCTGCACGGCCTCAAAGATGGCCATCTGGTATTTGCCCAACAAAACCCTGCAGCCATTGATGCGGGTGTCTTTCATAACGATGTTATTGCGGTAGGTAATGGTAATACGCTCTTCTACCACGAGATGGCGTTTCTTGATGAACAGCGGGTGCTGTCAGATATTCGTGCCAGGTTGACTGGCGCTGAACTGGAGGCCGTTCGCGTAAGCAGCGGGGAAGTGCCGATTGCGGATGCAGTCGCGTCTTATCTTTTCAACAGCCAGTTGCTGAATACGCCCGATGGTATGTTGCTGGCGGTTCCGGGTGAGTGCAGGGAAGTGCCCTCTGTGAGCAAGTACCTGGATAAGCTGCTGGCCTCTGGCGGGCCGATTACCGCGGTGGAAGTGTTTGATGTGAAGCAGTCCATGCGCAATGGCGGTGGCCCTGCTTGCCTGCGTTTGCGAGTGGTTCTGAATGACGACGAACTAAAAGCCATGCATCGGGGTGTGATTCTGACGGATGCGCTGTATGAGCGCCTGACAACCTGGGTTGAAGCCCACTACCGTAGTGAACTAAGCAGGGATGACCTGGCGGATCCCATGCTGCTGGAAGAAGTACGCAAAGCGCTGGATGAGCTGACCGGAATTCTGGGGCTGGGTTCTATTTACGATTTCCAGATGTAGCAGCTTCCCCCACTGGTCATAAAAGCATGGTCAGGGTGCGGCAATCGAAGCAGCCAGCATGTCCATAGTGTGCCGGATAAGGCTTTCGGCCGGGAAGTTATCGCCACTTTCGCTGGCTTCGGATTGGCATAGCAAAAGCGCACCGTGCAGTGCCCCGCGCAGATAGAGCGCGGTCTGCTCCGGGCTGTGGATACGTTGACGGCTCATGGTGCCATCTTTCAGCCCCAGTTCTATGGCCTCAGTCATAAGCGTCATCAGCTCTGTCTTTGAGCAAAGCATTTCTTTGGCTTGAGTTTCATCTGCCTCAGCCATGGCGGTGGAGGCTTTGGTAAGGGCAGAGAAATAATCTGGCTCATCCAGATAGAAGCGATAATAGGATTCCCCCATAGCGCGAATTTGCGCCAGCCCCGTATCGGCAGTCAGCCGTGCCTTTCTGAAGCGTTCATACAAACTATGCCCTGCACGCAGCATGATGCCCCGTTGAATTGCCGCCTTATCCTTGAAGTAAACATACAGTAAAGCCCGGCTCAGGCTTGCCGTGCGTGCAATGTCATCCATGGAGGTACGTTCGTAGCCCTTCTCTGAAAAGACCCGTTCAGCGGCGTCCAGAATCGTGTCGTAGCGGGCCTGTTTCTCCCGTTCACGGCGTGTTTTCAGCGGTTCAGTCATCTGGCTCTCTCGTCAGGCTCTTTCAACGGTTAATTTTTCAATTGGAGAATGAAAGCTGATTATTGACATAATGTCAAAGAATGACATTATGTCGTGCTCAACGCCCCCGGATTTCCGCAGGAAGCGGTATCAACACCAACTTGAGCACGGACGAAAGGATACTTTATGACACCATCGCGCACCCCTGTTGCCCTTTTATTTCTTGCTGCCTGCGGCCTGTTCCTATCCGGTTGCATGGCCGATGATGCCCCTGCTGCCTCGGGTGAACATGCAGTTTCGGTGCGTGTTTCAGAGGTTACGGGGGGCGAAGCCCAGGAAATAACCCTGCGTTTTTCCGGCATTGTACGGTCAACCCAGCGCGCAACGCTTACCTTTCAAGTTAGCGGAACGCTTCGGGAGCGGGCCGTGGAATTGGGCCAGACAGTTGCCGCCGGCGACTTGCTGGCACGGGTGTACAATCCGGCTCTGGAACCTGCACGGGATTCGGCAAAAGCCAAGCTTGACGAGTTGCACACCCGTCACGAACAGGCCAAACGTGAGTGGGAGCGCTCAAGCCGGCTGCACGAACGAGGCGTGGTATCCGAGCAAAACCTTGAACAGATTGCGGCTCGTCGGGATTCCCTGAAGGCCAGCGTGGCAACAGCTCAAGCGGCATTGGCTGAGGCTACCCAGTTGCTGGAAGAAAGCGCCTTGCGAGCGCCATTTGGCGGTCGTGTGGAAGCGCTATTGGTAGAACGGGATGAGTTTGTGGCGGCGGGCCAGCCGGTAATGCGCTTGTCTTCACCTGAAGGTAAAGAAGTGGAAGTGCGGGTGCCGGCTTACCTGTTGGCCCACGTGGCAGTGGATGAAGAATTGCCAGTGTGGTCTGTGCAGAATCGAATCGAGGCTCCGGTACTTGGCTCTGTTGTTGAAATTGCTCAGGCGGGCGCTATCCGGGGTGAGTTGCATCCGGTTCTGGTTAGCTTGCCGATCAATACTCTGGATACCGGTGAGCCAGTTGAAGTAGGTATAACACCCACCCGGGAATCAGCCATGACTGTGCCGCTTTTGTCCGTGCTCCGCAGCGCGGATGGCATGACGGTATTCCGCGTGCGTGAAGGTATTGCGCGGCGAGTACCCATACAGGTTGAGCGTGTTGTGGGTGAGCGTGTGGTGGTGCGCACAGGTGAGCTGGAACCCGGCGATCAAGTGGTTTACGCAGGTATGACGCGCCTTGCAGACGGTGATGCCGTGGAGGTGCGCTGATGACGCGCCGGCTACTCAATTATCAGCGATTGTTGGGCATGGTGGTTACCATGCTGTGTTTGCTGGGTATTGCGGCATACAGCACTATGCCGCGCCAGGAAGACCCCTCATTTCCGTACCGGGCCGGGTTGGTGTCGGTGAGCTATCCGGGTGCCAGTGCCGATGCTGTAGAGCGATTGGTGCTCCGGCCGCTAACGGATGAACTGCGGCAGGTCGAGGAAATAGACTTTTCCCAAGGTACAGCCCGGACCGGTGTGGCGCTTGTCAGGTTGCGCTTGAACGACGATATTTACGATACAGATCCCGCGTGGGACCGCGTTCGCCAAGCGATGGAGCGTGCAAAGCAAGACTTCCCCGACGACATTGGCCAGATGGCTTTGGATGACCGCTTGATTGACAACCCGGCGATTGTTCTTGCCATAGGCGGCGCGTCTTCAGTGAGTGAGCTGACGGATGTGGCGGAACGGCTCAAAGAAAACCTGTCCGATCTGGGTGGCGTCTCCCGTATTGAACTGGAAGGGGATGCCGATGAGCAGATCACCCTGGCTCTGGATGATGCGGCGCTTTACCGCCTTGGCATCTCGCCGGCTCGAATTCTGCAAACCCTTGCTCAACGTAACCAGACCACCCCCGGCGGTTTTGTGGTTGTGGACGGTCGCCGTTTGTCTGTGCTTCCTAATACGGAGTTCGCGGATATTGATGCCATCCGGGCCACGCCCATAGAGCTTCCGGACGGTTCTCAGGTGCCACTGGCGGCGGCTGCAGACGTGTGGCGTGGCCCAGCAGAGCCACGCCAGCCAGAAACCTGGTTTGATGGTGAGCGGGTTGTATTACTCTCGTTGATTATGGAAGAGGGCACCACCGACGCGATCCGTTTTGGTGAGCGAGTGCGGGAGCGGGTTGAACAGATACGCGGGGACTTCGAGCCCTACGAAATCCGCGAGATGTTCTTTCAGCCGGATAAAGTCTCGGAGCGTTTGGATAATCTGGCCTGGAGTCTGGTGCTTTCGGTACTGATCATCGTAGCGGTGGTGTTCACCGGCATGGGCATCCGAATGGGCCTGCTGGTGGCTTCCATTCTGCCGATGGTGGCTCTGATCAGCGTTGGGCTTTACGATCTTGGCGGTGGCGTGCTGCACCAGATAGCAGTTATCGGCATGGTGATCTCTCTGGGCATTCTGATCGACAACGCCATTGTGATTGTTGAGAACATTCAGGGGCACCTTGATGTGGGCGTGCGCCGTTTGGACGCTCTGCGCAAAGCGGTTGGTGAGCTTGCGGGCCCATTGGGAGCCTCCACTGGCACCACACTTGCTGCCTTTGCTCCGCTATTACTTGCCAAGGGCGGTGCGGCAGATTTCACCCGGGGCGTGCCGGTGATGATTATGCTCACGCTGTCTGTAAGTTACCTGTTGGCGATCTCAGTGGTTCCCCTGCTGGCAGCACGCTTCCTCAAGCCTCGCCGCAATGCCGAGGCTGACCGCCTGCTTGGATTGGCGCGTTTTCTTGGTGGCATGGTGTACCGCCATCCAAAGCGCCTGATTGCTGCTGGCGCTTTTCTGGTTGTGATCAGTTTGTCCATGACGACATTTATGGCGCAACAGTTCTTCCCCAATGCCGACCGGCCTCAGGTGATTGTTGAGCTCTTTATGCCGGAAGGCACAGACCAACAGCGCACCGCTGAAGCCGCTGCCAATCTGGAGCACGCCATACGCACTCAGCCCAATGCGCTTCAGATTCATCGGTTTGTGGGCTTTACCGGCCCCGCTTTTTATTACAATCTCCAGCGGGCCCCCCAAGCGCCGAACAGAGGCCGGCTTGTGATAGCCACGCCGACGCTGGAAGACACAACCGGCATGATTCACTGGATTCGTGCCCACGTGGATGAACAGATGCCCGAGCTGGACGTAAGCGTGGGTGTTCTGGGGCAGGGGCCGCCGAGCATTGCTCCGGTGGAAGTGCGTGTGTACCACGCCGACGACAAGACACGCACCCATGCAGTAGAGCAGTTGTTCAGTGCATTGCGTCAGGTGGAGGGCACAGTGGATGTGCGGCACGATCTGGACATTGGCGTACCCAGCATCGCCATAAACGTAGACGACGCCACCGCTGCACGATACGGGCTTACCCGTGCGGATGTGGCTCAAAGCCTGTATGGCCAGAGTTTTGGTGTGGTTGCCGAGCGCTACCGCCAGGAAAAAGACCCGATACCACTGGTGCTGAGATCCCAGGAAGGCACCTCGCTGCCACTGGAACGATTGCTTTCAGTGAATATCTATAACGAGCGAGGGCAAGCGGTACCGCTGTCTGCTGTGGCCAGCGTGGAGACAACTTGGGAGCCAGCTGCACGCTACCTGCGTAACGGAACCCGGCTGAACACCGTGACCGCAAATCTGCTGACGGGCTACAGCTTCAGCCAGGCGCTGGATGGGCTGCAACGAGCGCTGGAAGATAACCCTCTGCCTGAAGGTACCCGTATGGAAATGGGCGGCGATGCCGAAGGCTCAGGCGACGCTAACGGTGCTCTGCTAACAGCCGCGCCCATTGGCATACTCTTGCTGCTCTTCTTTTTGCTGTTGCAGTTCAACTCCTTCCGCCGGGTTGGCATTATCCTGCTGACCGTACCCCTGGCCACCGTGGGTATATTCCCCGGCTTGGTACTATCTGGTTCGCCCTTCGGATTTCAGTCGATGTTGGGCGTGATCGCACTGGTGGGCATTGTGGTCAACAACGCCATAGTGCTGCTGGATGTGATGGACAGAGAGTTGGAAAACGGCGAGAACATCCACGAAGCCATGCGCAAAGCCGTAATACAGCGAACCCGGCCCATCCTGCTGACCACAGCCACCACCGTAGCCGGCTTGTTGCCGCTTGCCTTCTCGAGCTCCACACTTTGGCCGCCCATGGCTTGGGCGATTATCTCAGGGCTACTGGCTTCAACTGTGCTGACCCTGCTGGTGATCCCCGCGGTGTGTACGCAGCTGATCAAGGTGAAAGTGGCTGAACCCGAAAACGCGGCGGCGTAGCTCTGTGCCGGCGGAGCTTAACGGGGCCTGATCAGTAGACCCACCCGCTGGCCAACCGGCACGTCCCGGTTCGGGAACACAATCGCCTCTGGAATCTCGCCAACCTTGTAACAGGTATCGTCATCCTCCCAGATGACGGTACCCGGGGCGTACTCGGTAAAGTTGGCCACATCATCTGGAATGTGAAACTGAAAGTTTTTCCCTGTATTCAGAATCTCGTACACCACCTCAAACACCGTGAGATGGTCAAAGGGTGGTTGTGTGGCAGGAGCGGGTTCACCACAAAACCGCCGCCGAAGTGCATTTTTAATACCCTCGAATCGAGTGAGATCATTCATACCGAACGGATGAACCTTGCCCAGCTCCACCGTAAAACTTTCAGCGTTCAGCACGAATGAAGAAAACGATGAAAACGTAGTGCCTGCCTTATGCTGCAGCAACAAAGTTCCCACCTCGGCCTCCAGCAAAAAATCACACTGCGCCTCAGGCACCTGCCGGCCCTCTACAAACGGATAAAGCGCAAACTTCTCCCGCTGGGAAGGCCTTATGGCGGTATGTAAATCATAGTGAGAAAGGGCCTGTGGGTGCTCCATGGCAAACTGCCGACACACCTCCTCAAGAAACCGCGCCCGATCCGCTTCCGGCAGACCGTCATACTCCGGCTTGCCATGAGTCCCATTAAATAGCCGGTTAAGATTTACATCTAAAAACCGCTCCCCGGCCACCATGGCTGGCGGGTTTCCCAGAATCAGCAGCAGCGGAACAGCCAACTGCCACTCTTCGTTCAACAGCTCGCTGAGAAGCGTGTTAAGAACCTCTATGGGGGCGGTTTCATTGCCGTGAATTCCGGCTGAGACAATCAGCGCCTCTTGATTCGGATTGGCACGATCAGGTGGCGGCGTAAGCTGTAAAACACCAACCGCTTTGCGGATTATGTGGGTGCCATCGGGGAGGGTGGCAGAGACTTTCGGAAGATCGGCTGTGGCATTGGCAAGCGTGTGAGCTAGCCAGTCAGGGCTGGATTCAAAAAGTTCCCGACTAGGAATCATGGAACTCCCTTTATGTTCAGGACCCAACAGGCCGCTGATGCCGCAACAAATGATTCTCAAGTTTGCGGAACGCAAACACCAGAATAAAGGTCAGCACCATGTAGCAAAGCGCCACAAAAATAAACGCATCAAACGGCGCATAAAACCGCGAATAAATATTCCGCGCAGCCCCCGTAAGATCCACAATCGTTACCACACTCGCAATCGCACTCGAGTGCAGCATGAAAATAACCTCATTGGAATACGCCTGCACCGCCCGCCGCGCCGCACTTGGCAACACAATGCGCCGCATCCGCATAAACCAATTCATACCGTAAGCCTTCGCCGCCTCAATTTCACCATGGGGCGTAGAAATGATCGCTCCACGGATAATCTCAGTGGTGTAGGCGCAGGTGTTCAATGTGAAGGCCAGCAGGGCAGGGTAAAACGGCTCCCGGAAAATCTCCCACCAGAAGGTTTCCTGAATGCCGGGAATCTGGGCGACGCCATAGTAAATAATATACAGTTGAATCAGCAGCGGCGTGCCACGGAAAAGATAGGTGTAAAGCCACACAGGGCCAGACACAAACGGGTTTTTAACCGTGCGAAGAATCGCCAGAGGAACCGCAAACACAAGCCCGATAATCAGGCACAGAAATACCAGTTGAACGGTCGTGACCATCCCATCCCAGTACTCCATGATGGTCATGGCCGTAAAAATGTCGTTCTTGTTAAGCCAGGCAGCAATAAAGTCGGGTGGCATTATCAAGTCTCCTGAATCACGCCGACATTGGCTCGTTTATCGAGCCACTTAATGAAAAGCTCGGAGCCTGCCGTAAGGGCGAGATACACAAACGCCACCGGAATGAAAAAGTGAAAGGGCATGCGCTCCGCCTTGGCTGCTTCCTCTGCTACACGCACCATATCCGTGAGGCCGATAATAGAAACCAGAGCTGTGGTTTTGAGCAAAACTTGCCAGTTATTGCCAATGCCGGGTAGGGCATGGCGCAACATTTGTGGAACCATCACTCTGCGGAAGGTGTGCCATTTGCTAAAGCCGTAGGCTCGCGCCGCCTCAATCTGTCCGGTTTCAACTGCCAGAAAGGCACCTCGAAAGGTTTCTGTCATGTAGGCCCCGAAAATCAGCCCGATGGTTATCACGCCAGAAATGAATGGATTGAACTGGAAGAAAAAGTCGACTTCATAGGTTTCCCAAATATAGTCGGAGAGCATATTCACGCCCACCTGGCCGCCATAATAGAACAGCAGCATCATCACCAGATCAGGAACACCACGAATCAGGGTGGTGTAAGTGGTCGCAATGCCCACAGCGACACGGCTGTTTGACAGCTTTGCAGCCGCGCCAATAAGCCCGAGAATCAATGCCAGAGCAAGAGACAGGAAAGCGAGTTCTACGGTAACAACTGCCCCGTTCAAAAGGGCCGGACCATAGCCTTTCAGATCAAACATGGGAGTGTCCGGTAGTCAGGGGTAGCCACTACGGCTACCCCTGGGGCTGGAAGTATCAGATCTTAACGGTCAGACTTTTACGTCGTAAGCGAAATACTTTTTCATGATGGCATCGTAGGTGCCGTCTTCTTTCAGCTTACGCAGGGCCGCGTTCACCTCTTCGGCAACGTCTTTGTCGCGCTTGCGCATGGCAACGCCCACGCCTTCACCCAGCTTTACGGGCTCGCCGACTTCCTTGAAGCCTTTCTTGGTCAGAACGGTCTGTTCGCCTACCGGGTAATCAACAAATACGACATCCAGGCGCTGGCCTTCGAGGTCCAGAACCATGTCATCTGCGGTGGTGTAACGCTTGATGGTTACTACGCCGCTCATTTCTTCGGTAACAAAGGTGTCCATAGTGGTGCCGCGCTGAACGCCTACAGTTTTACCTTTCATGGCGCCCATATCGGTAACGTCTGCATTGAAGCTGTCCGGGCCAAACCAGCCGCCTGGCGTGTTGTAGTACGGCTCAGAGAAAAGAACCCGCTCCGCACGCTCCTCCGTGATCGACATGGAAGACATGATCAGATCGAATTTACGGGCCAAGAGGCCAGGAATCATGCCGTCCCAAGCCTGAATGACGAACTCGCAGTCGGCCTTCATTTCTTCACACATGGCAGCGGCCAGATCAACTTCGAAGCCTGTCAGCTCACCATTTTCATCTTTGTATTCGAACGGCTCATAAGGTACGTCGAAAGCAATGCGCAAATTACGCTCGTCTGCCTGTGTACCTGCAGCAAACATGGCGAGGGCGCAGCTTGCTGCAATCATCAGTTTTTTCATGTGTCACTTCTCCAGTGTATCGCCTCTAGGGCGTTATTTTTTTGGAAACTATATGTCCAACAGCGATAAAGATAGCACCGCCTGTCAGAACTTGGGAGCCAGGAACTGTTTCATGCGCTCCGAGTCAGGGTTATCAAACACCTTTTGAGGTGTGCCCTGCTCCTCGATAACGCCCTGGTGTAAAAACAGCACCTGAGTCGACACATCCTTTGCAAATGCCATTTCGTGAGTTACTACGATCATGGTGCGGCCTTCCTCGGCCAAACTTTGCATAACTTTCAATACTTCCCCAACCAACTCCGGGTCCAGTGCTGAGGTTGGCTCGTCAAACAGCATCACTTCCGGTTCCATGGCCAATGCTCGGGCTATGGCTGCCCGCTGCTGCTGGCCCCCCGACATCTGAGCCGGGTAGTAATCCTTGCGCTCGTATATGCCCACCTTGTTCAGGTAAGCCTCTGCCCGTTCAATGGCTTCCTTTTTAGGAACTTTAAGTACGTTGATTGGCGCTTCAATAATGTTTTCCAGCACCGTCATGTGAGACCAGAGATTGAAACACTGGAAGACCATGGAAAGCTTGGCGCGAATCAGTTCGACCTGTTTGTTATCCGCCGGAATACGCTCGCCCTTGCGGTTATTGGTAAACCTTATGGGGTCGCCGTGAACAATGATGTCACCGGAGGTGGGTGTTTCCAGCAGGTTGATGCAACGCAGAAAGGTACTTTTACCAGAGCCGGAACTGCCGATCAGAGAAACCACATCGCCTTTGCGGGTTTCGAGTGAAATACCTTTGAGCACTTCAAGCTCGGCAAAGGTCTTATGTATGTCCTTGCAGATCAAAGGCGCTTGGTCCGCCATGGATGGCTCCTGAAACTGGAAATCAAGGGCGCTTGTTTTACGGACTGTGGTTGAAGAAATCAATGCCTTACGCACACAGTATTGTTATTTTTCAGCGCCTGTAATTGAGACCACGTATTGTGGCGCAATGAGTGCTCAATGCAAGCATTTTGCTGGTTTCAGCCGCTGATGTGGTGTGGATTCCCCGCTGTTTCCGGCAAAACTGGAATGCGTATAAGCTCGCTGCCTTCGCTTTCCATGTCGCGCATGGATTCACTTACAAAGCGTACATGGGCCATGGCCACTTTCTGCGCGCTTGCGGGTCGGCCAGCCATAATGGCTTCATAGAGTTGGCGATGCTGCTGCACAATTTTCTTGCGCTTTTCGGCCCTGGGGTTGAGATTGGCGACAGATGCCTGCACCGTCATCAGCATCATGTTTTTGAGGCTGTTGAGTACATGAACCAGAATCGGATTATGCGAAGCCTCAACAATTGCCTGATGGAAGCCGTGATCTGGCCGGGCATTGCTAAGCGGGTCTGTTTCTTCCAACGCCCTGTAGGCTTTAGTGATCCGATGATGATCCAGGCTGGTTGCACGCTTGGCTGCCAGGAAAGCAGCTTGCCCCTCCAGTTGTTCCCGAACTTCCAGCAAATCGTAGAGGGTTCGTGGATGCCCTTCAAAAAGATGCATTAGAGGGCCTTGCTCACGGAGATCGTCAGACCCGGGCACCATTGTGGAAACGAAGGAGCCCTTGCCGTGGCGGGTTTCTATAACACCGCGCCCCTGAAGCTCATGAAGCGCTTCGCGAATCACCGACCGCGAAACCCGAAGGCGCGCTGCAAGTTGCCGTTCTGAAGGTATTTTTTGTTCTGGCGCCAAGCCTCCATCAAGGATAAGCCTTTCCAGTCGGTACGAGACTTCACGTGAAATAGCCATTTTCTTGCCTGCGGGGTCACTGGTCTGACCAGTGCTGGTTGTCATTGTTGTTATCTGGTTAACGCTGCCCGCAATACGACAGCCCTTTGAATATGGCTGATTGGGCCGCATTCGTCCATTTTGCCAGTTACAGAAACTGGTCTGACCAGTGGTCTCTTTACTGGACTAAACAGGTACCGCCAAGGAATATCGTTTCTGATACCGGGAATGAAGCCGGTGTTGCTCAGAGCTCTACAAAAAATATAACAACAATTTTAGCGGAGATGTCTCGATGAAACCGAGCAAGATCGATACAAATAATTGCGGAGCCGGCGCAGTTTCGCAGCGCAGGAGTTTTCTGAAAACCGCAGCCCTTGGCACCGCTCTGGCTGGTGCGCTGATGATGGGGGCAGGCCAGGCTCACGCTGCAACAACCTGGAAAATACAGTCTGTTTGGGATGCAGGCACTGTCGGTTACGACCTGTTTGAAGAATGGTGCGAGAGCATCAAGGAAAAAAGCGGCGGCGAGCTGATTTTCAAGCCGTTTCCAGCCAAGGCGGTTGCTGCCGATAACAACGCCCTGTTCGAAGCCGTGCGTAATGGCGTGCTGCAAGGGATGAACCCGTTCACCTTGTACTGGTCTGGCAAGATACCGGCATCGGTATTTCTGTCTTCCTATCCTGCTGGCCCGGATCAGCCGCACCAGTGGGACACCATGTTCTACTCCATGGGCATGTTGGAAAAGACTCGGGAAATCTATAAAAAGTATGGTCTATTTTACGTAGGCCCCATTCAGCACGATGCCAACATCATCCACTCCAAAAAGCCGGTTAACAGCTTGAGCGATTTGAAGGGCATGAAGATTCGCGTGCCCGGCGGAATGGTCGCCGAAGTGTTCCAGCAGTTTGGTGTCTCGACTGTGAGCTTACCCGGCTCTGATATTTTTCCTGCACTGGAAAAAGGCACCATTGATGCAGCGGACTACGTTGGCCCTGCGGTGAACTACGAACTGGGCTTCTCCCAGGTGACGGACTACATCATGTTCGGCCCTCCAGGTGTGATGTCTATCTACCAGCCAGTGGACTTGATGGACCTCACCGTCAACTTGCGAAACTGGAACAACCTTGATCCGAAACTGCAAAAGCTGGTGGAAGATGAAGTCCGCAATTATTCCCAGATTCACTACCTCACCATTCAGAAGCGCAACATCGAAGCCATGAAGAAGTTTCGGGCCGACGGCGATACAGTGACCCGCCTCAGCCAGGACGATCTTGCCGAGTTCCGCCGTGCCGCGATTCCTATCTGGTACAAGTGGGCAAACAAGGATGAGGATGCACGCGCCATCTTCGATATGCAGCTTGAGTACATGATGAACGACACCGTTGGTTATGTGAGCGAGTCTGATCTGGAAGGCGTCAAAGGCAAGTAAGCCTGCGTTACCTGAAAACAATAAAAGCACAGTGGGGAAGGCTTGGGACTGCTTCTGAAAGCGGAGCACCTCCTTCCCCGTTTTATGGCTGAGGTAGTAAGCGTATGTCTGATCTGGAAGGCTTCGGATTTGTAATGCCGCACTGGATGTACTGGGGCTGGCTGGCGGTGATGCCGCTCATCATGATGGGGTGGCACAAGTGGGCTTGCGCTCGGGGCGGCGAACCCGCAGAGCCGGGCATGACGCCGGGTGAGTTGCAGGCAATGGAAGATGACCCTTTGGTTTACCTGAAGTTCGAAGGTAACTGGTTTACCCGCATTATTGACTGGATCAGTGAGAAATCTGGCGAGTTTGTCGCCTTTTGGACGGTCAACGCAGTGGTTTTCTATTTTTTCGAAGTCGTCATGCGGTACATGTTCAACCAGCCCACGGTGTGGGTGCATGAAGCCAGCTTCCTGTTGCTGGGCATGCAGTACCTGCTGGCCGGCGCCTTTGCCATGCTCCATGGCGCCCATGTGCGTGTAGATGTGGTTTACAACCTCTTGCCGGTGCGGGGCAGGATCGGCATGGATATTTTTACCTCAATGTTTTTCTTCGTGTTTGCCTTGGTACTCATGGTTACCTCCTGGACCTTTTTCGAGAACTCATACTCCATGAATGAAACCACTGTTGAGACCTGGGGCATTCAGTACTGGCCGGTTAAAGGCATGATGATGCTTGGCTCTACTTTGTTGTTGCTCGCGGGCATATCCAAGCTCATTAAGGATATTGTTCTATTTGTTCGCCTTGGACAGGAGCGTGCCGCATGACTACCAGTACACCGACTGCTTCAGGGCCTACTCTGTCGGGTAAGCTCGGCACCTGGCTGATGATTCTGGCCACCATAGGCTTCGGGTTTGTCATCTGTGTCGAGATGATCAACATCCTGTTCTACGATCCATTCAGCGACGACAAATTCCTTTTCAAGTTTGCTGGCAGTCTTGCCAGTGTTGAAATCGGCCCGCTTACCTATCTGATGTTTGGCTCGCTTTTCGTTGCCCTGATGATGGGCTTGCCACTGGCCTTCGTTACGGGTGGCCTCGGGGTGCTGTTCGTGTATCTGGTAGGGGATGCGATGATGCTCAACATCGTGCCCAGCCGGATATTCCCGATGATGACCAACTCCGATCTGGCTGCGATTCCGCTATTTATTTTCATGGCGTCCATGCTGGAGCGTGCGGGGCTGATCGAGGAAATGTTCAGTGTGGTCTACAAATGGATGGGCGGCCTAAGTGGTGGTCTTGCAACAGCAACCATACTGGCCTCCACGCTTTTGGCTGCTATGGTGGGGGTAATCGGTGCTGCGGTTGTAACCATGGGCATCATCGCTCTGCCTGCCATGCTGAAACGTGGCTACGACCACAAGATCGCCATTGGCTCCATTATGGCGGGCGGCACCTTGGGTATTCTTATCCCACCCTCCATTCTTGCCATTCTCTATGCAGTGGTGGCGCAGCAGTCGGTTGGCGAGCTTTACCTGGGCTCCGTTATTCCCGGGCTGATGCTCTCGAGCCTTTATATTGCGTATGTTCTGATTCGCAGTTGGCTTAACCCAAGCCTTGGGCCGCCTGTTCCGGTTGATGAGCGTATTTCCCTGCGGGAAAAGCTGCTTCTGCTGAAAGGCCTGATTGCTCCCCTGATTTTGGTGGCATTGGTACTTGGCCTGCTGTTCGGTGGCATAGCCACGCCGGTTGAAGCCGCGGGTATCGGATCGTTCGGTGCCATCGTGGTCGCCATTATGCACGGCAAGTTCAACATTAGTGGACTGCGTGAAGCCTCCATAACCACGGCTAAAGCCTCTGCCATGGTGTTGTGGATCATGTTCGGGGCGTCGGTGTTTGTTGGCTTCTACATTCTCCAGGGTGGTCAGCAATTTGTAACTGACTCCATTCTGAGTACCGGCATGTCGTCCTACGGCATTTTGTTCCTCTTGATGGGATTGCTGATCGTGCTGGGCATGTTCCTGGATTGGGTTGGCATTCTTCTTTTGGCTGTCCCTATCTTCATCCCAATCGTGAAAGCGCTGACGTTTGAAGGCCTTTTCGGATTGCCGCCAGTAGATGGCGATGACGTCGTGCTCTGGTTCGGGGTGCTGTATCTCGTGAACATGCAGATGTCTTTCCTTAGCCCGCCTTTTGGCTATGCACTGTTTTACATACGTGGCGTGTGCCCTCCGGAAATATCCATGGGCACTATCTTCAAATCCTCCCTGGTGTTCCTTGCCATTCAAGCCTTTGGTTTGATGGTGTGCATCGCTATTCCGGGTGTTGTCACCTGGTTGCCAGGGCTGGTTTACGGCTGATCCATTCTGGAGGTAAGTAACATGTTAATGATCAAAAGACTTGATCTGGCCGAGGCTCGGCAGCTGATTGCCGGAGCGGCTGAAAAGGCCCGGGAAATCGGAGTGCCCATGTGCATTGCTGTTGTCGATGAGTCTGGCAATGTGATTGCCTTCGAGCGTATGGATGGAGGAAAAATCACAAGCGTTACCATTGCCCAGGATAAAGCGTTCACGGCGGCGGCGGCCAAGAAAGCTACTCACGAATATAATGCCGTTAACGTGCCTGGCAGCCTGGCTTTCGGTATCCATACAGAAGTGGGCGGGCGCGTAAGTTCTGTGGGCGGAGGTTTGCCCGTGATTGTCGATGGCGAGGTTGTGGGTGGTATCGGATTAAGTTCCGGCACGCCACAGCAGGACATGGATTGCGCCCAGGCGGGAATTGATTACTTTGCAGCCCAGAGAGGCTGAAACAGGCGGTTTGAGGAAGGCCTTATGAAAACCAAGCCAACCATCAGCAAAGCGGAGCTGGCTGAACAGCTCCGGGCCTTTGTTGATGCAGATTTCGTTATCACTGATGACGAAACCATGAAGCCCTACGAATGCGACGGCATGTCCATGTACTGCGAAATGCCGTTGCTGGTAGTGCTGCCGGAAACCGTAACCCAAGTGCAGCGGATTATGCGAATCTGCCATAAGCATGGGGTTCCGGTTGTTGCCCGCGGAGCGGGTACGGGGCTCAGTGCAGGTGCCATGCCGAACAAAGAAGGCGTGGTGCTGTCGCTTGCCAAGTTTAATCGCATTCTGAACATCGACCCGCTGGCACGAACGGCCAGCCTGCAACCTGGGGTTCGCAACCTTGCGATCAGCGAAGAGGCGGCTCAATACGGCCTTTACTACGGCCCAGACCCTTCATCACAAATTGCCTGCACCATTGGTGGCAACGTGGCGGAGAACTCGGGTGGTGTGCACTGCCTTAAGTACGGGCTGACAGTACACAATCTCCTCAGTGTGGAAATAGTCACCGCTGAAGGTGATGTGGTAACTGTGGGGAGCGACGGGCTGGATAGCTGCGGCATGGATCTACTCGCCTTGCTAACCGGATCTGAAGGGCTGCTGGGCGTGGTAACAGAAGTGAAGGTAAAACTTCTGCCCAAGCCTGAAGTGGCACAGGTGGTGATGGCCGGTTTCGACAGCGTACAAAAAGCGGGTGATGCAGTTGGCGGCATTATCTCCCACGGCATTATCCCAGGTGGCCTGGAGATGATGGACGGCTACGCCATTGTGGCGGCCGACGACTTTGCCGGTGCCGGCTACCCCCGAGACGCAAAAGCACTGCTTCTTTGTGAAGTGGATGGCACCGAAGAAGAAGTACACGAGCACATTGCCGAGGCGGAAGAGGTTTTTCGCAAACTTGGCGCCACCTCGGTTCGCACCTCCCAAAGCGAAGAGGAGAGGGCGCTGTTATGGCTGGGGCGGAAATCTGCGTTCCCGGCCGTCGGTCGAATATCCCCTGATTACTACTGCATGGATGGCACAATTCCTCGTCGACATATTGCTTATGTGCTGTCCGAGATGGAAAAAATGTCTGCAGAGTTCGGCTTGCGCGTCGCCAACGTATTCCATGCCGGTGATGGCAATTTGCACCCGTTGATCCTGTTTGATGCAAACGTGCCGGGAGAGTTCGAGCGTACCGAAGCCTTTGGTGCGGCAATACTGAAAATGTGTGTGGATGTTGGTGGTTGTATTACCGGCGAGCATGGCGTGGGCGTGGAGAAGATCCGCCAGATGGCGATTCAATTCAACGATGAAGAACTTCAGCAATTTCACGATGTGAAAGCCGCGTTTGATCCAACAGGCATTCTCAATCCGGGCAAAGCTGTGCCTGCGCTGAAGTACTGCCAGGAATATCGGTCACTCGAATACAAACAACACAAGCACGAACATACGGAAGCCGCACAACATGGCTGATATCTCTCAACAACTGCAGGAGCAAGTGCTCCAGGCCCGCGCTGGCGGGGAGAAGCTCAACATAGTGGGCGGCAACACCAAAGCCTTCATCGGCCGGGAGCCCAGTGCAGATGCCGGCACCCTCAACGTGAGCGAGCACACAGGCATAGTGGATTACCATCCCGTAGAGTTGGTAATGACCGTACGTGCAGGCACGCCCCTGGCTGACATTGAAACGGTGCTAGCTGAGCAAGGCCAAGCGCTGCACTTTGAGCCTCCCCACTTTGGCCCCGAATCCACCATTGGCGGCACGCTCGCCTGCAACCTGTCTGGCCCAGCCAGACCCTGGACTGGATCGGTGCGAGATCAAGTTCTGGGCATTCGCCTGATTAACGGCAAAGGCGAGCATTTACGATTTGGCGGCGAAGTGATGAAAAACGTCGCCGGCTATGATGTCTCCCGCCTCCAGGCCGGCGCTTTAGGCACCTTGGGGCTCATCACTGAAATCAGCCTGAAAGTAATGCCCAGCCCGGCAGCCAGCCTGACGTTAGTTCAGAGCATGGGCATAGACGAAGTCCTCCACTACATGAACAGCCGCTCAGCCGAACCCAAACCCATCACAGCCGCCTGCTGGGTAGACGGCAAAGTCTATCTGCGCCTCTCCGGAGCCAAATCAGCTGTAGAAGCCACCGCAGAAAAGTGGAGTGGTGAGGTAATGGAAGCAGGCGCAGAATTCTGGCGCTCAGTACAAGACATGCAGCACGACTTCTTCACCGGAAGCGACGAAGCACTGTGGCGATTCTCCGTTAACTCCACTGCTGCGAACCCCGCCATCGAAGGCGACTGGTTCATCGACTGGGCAGGCTCCCAGCGCTGGTTCCGGGGTGCGGGACAGCTGAGCGACATGGAACCATTGGCTCGCGCCGCTGGCGGACAGGTCAGCCTGTTCCGGGGTGGTGACAGAAGTGGCGAGGTGATGCACAGCCAACCGAATGCGCTTAAAACAATCCAGCAGCGGGTGAAAAACTCGTTCGACCCCGACGGAATATTTAACCCGGGCAGGTTATATAGCTGGATGTAGATTCGCCAAGGTCAGAACAGCGATGGGGCGGATAACTCTCTGAAACTGTGCGAAGCCATGGATGGCGTAGCCAAGCGTACAGGGAAGTATTCACAGCGTGTTTCAGAGAGTTATCCGCCTCATCGCGACACCACCGATTTTGAAGCTTTAGCAGGCACGATATGCAAACAAATTTAGTCCAGCAGTTCGCTAATACAACAGAAGGGCAGGAAGCAGAAGCCATACTGCGGGCTTGCGTCCACTGCGGATTCTGCACCGCAACCTGCCCAACCTACCAGGAACTCAACGACGAGCGCGACGGCCCCCGAGGCCGCATCTACCTCATGAAAATGTTCCTCGAAGGCGCCGAAGTCACCGAAAAAACCCGTGAACACCTCGACCGCTGCCTAACCTGCCGCAGCTGCGAAACCACCTGTCCATCCGGTGTTCAGTACGGTCGCCTTCTGGACATCAGCCGCAACCTTATCGACAAAGAACTGCCACGCCCCCCGAAAGAAAAGTGGGTGCGCTGGGCCCTGGCGCGAGTACTGCCCAATCGAGTACTGTTTGGGAACTTGTTGAAGCTTGGGCAAACCTTCGCCCCCATACTGCCCGCCAAACTGCGAGCCAAAGTGCCACCGAAAAAACAGGCAAGCCCCTGGCCGGCCGCAAGCCACAACAGAATAGTTCTGGCGCTGGCAGGCTGCGTGCAGCCCTCTGCCACACCGAACACCAACGCAGCTGCCGCTCGAGTGCTGGACAAGCTCGGCATCACCATGGTCGAAGCCCCGGAAGCCGGATGCTGCGGGGCGGTTAACTATCACCTCTCTGAGCACGAAAAGGGCCTTGAGCGCATGCGCCAGAACATCGATGCGTGGTGGCCAGCCATCGAATCTGGTGCAGAGGCACTGATTATGACCGCCTCTGGTTGTGGCGCCATGGTGCAGGACTACGGACACTTGTTGAGAAACGACCCTGTCTATTCTGCCAAGGCCGCGAGAGTCAGTGAGCTCTGCACCGACCTTGGCGCATATTTGCTGAATCAGAATCTCGAAAGCCTCAAGGTGCAGAACACCTCAGGCAAGGTTGCGTTCCATTGCCCCTGCACACTGCAACATGCAATGAAACAGAGCGGTGTTGTGGAGCAGGTGCTTACCAAGGCAGGCATCAACTTGGCCATCACCAAAGACAAGCATTTGTGCTGTGGTTCTGCAGGCACTTATTCGGTATTGCAGCCAGAACTAAGCCAGAAACTGCTGGGCAACAAGATCAAAGCGCTGACCGTGGATAATCCTGACCGCATCGTAACGGCCAACGTAGGTTGCCAAATGCACCTTGAGACCAAAGCTCAAGTGCCTGTGCAGCACTGGATTGAACTGCTGGATCAATAAGTAGTAGGGCTAGCCTGCTCTGTATTCCTTATGATGATTGTGATGCTCCCTCAGTGATTTCCGTCACTAAGGGAGTGTATCTTGCTGCTATGGGCTAGACTGCTAAGTTGTAAGCACGCTAACAATCAATCCACGGTTTCAGCAGCGTCTGCCTGGCCTCTCTCATTTGGATACCGATTTGAATACAACCCCTATGTCCCACCTTCAGCTAGCCGTCCTACTGGGCATGACCGTTGCATTGGGGCCCTTGGCACTTGATGCATACCTGCCGGCTTTTCCGGAAATTGCTGATGAGTTGGGTGTGGGCCATGGGGGCGTCGGCCTCACACTGAGCGCTTATATTGGTGCTTTGGGGCTTGCGCAGTTGCTGGGCGGGCCATTATCCGACCGCTATGGCCGACAGCGGATATTGTTCGCTGGGCTGCTGGTTTTTGCTATTGCCGCCTATATGGTTGCCCAGTCTGAAACCCTTGCAAACATGCTGGGATGGCGGATTGTGCAGGGCATTGGTGGGGCGTTTTGCGCAGTGTCCGTGCCGGCCATAGTTCGCGATCAAACCAGTGGTCAGGATGCTGCCCGGTTGTTCGGGTTGATTGGCTTGGTCATGTTCATTGCACCTGCGGCCGCACCCTCTATTGGCTCGGCATTACTGTATTTCAGCGAGTGGAATGTGATCTTTCTGATGCTGGCAGGTTACGCCGCTCTGCTGGCCGTTGTTCTGCATTTCCAATTGTTTCGGCGCCTACCTCCCCGCCAAACAGAACGCACCCCTGTTGCCACGCTGGTAACCAACTATGGGCTGGTGCTTCGCCATGGTGTAACCATGCGCTTTGTTGGGCTGCAAGCGCTGTGCTTCAGTTCCATGATGGTGTTTATCACACACGCATCGTTTATTTATCAGGAGTGGTTTGGGCTCTCAAATGCCATGTTTTCGGGGCTGTTCGCTGCAAATATAGTGGCTATGGCAAGTTTGAATCTGCTCAACCGTCGCCTGCTAAACAAATATGAATCCGTGCGCATTCTCAGAGTCTGCGTGTTCCTGCAGGCCATTGCTGTGAGCGCGCTGGTAATCTGCGCTTGGGCGGGCGCACCCTACTGGGTGATAGCAGGCTGCATTATTGTTGCAGTTGGGTTCATGGGCGCCATTATTCCCAACAACATGGCCAATGCCCTGGAGTTCTTTCCCCATCTTGGCGGCACTGCAGCAGCAATGTTGGGCGCTGCACAGTTCACGATTGCGGGCGTGATAAGCGCACTGTCAGCCACCCTGGCTGGTGGAGCCTTGTTGCCTATCGTGTTGGTTATGGCGGTGTGCATTTACGGCGCTGCTGTGCTGGCTGCTGGCGGGCCAGCAGCGATTGAGCGTAAGAAGCAGGCCTGGGGTTAGCTGGCAGAACTAGCTTTTGGCGCGCCGAGCCTTTGCAGCATTGCTCTGCTTGGCAATCGAAGCGCGGGAGCTAATACCCTGATCAATGTACAACACTGCATCTGTAATTTGAGGGAACATGTGCTCATTTAGCACATACGGCCCCAGTGTAGATGATTGTGTGAGGGTGTCGCGCACAGGGCCAATCAGGCTAACCAGATAGAATTCAATGCCCTGTTCCCGCAGATTTTCAATCACGCTTTCCAGCATTATTAACGACGTGGTATCGATGCTGCTAACCGATTGAGCATCGAGAATCACGCCTTTCAAAGCACCCTCCGGGCGCTTCTTGATAAGGCTGTATAGCCGGCTTTTGAAATAGTCTTTATTGGCGAAATAAAGGGGTGCATCGAAGCGGAAAATAAGCAGGTCTTTGCGAACGCTGGTGCTCTCGAATCGAGTTATGTTGCGATAGAGATCTTCGCCATCAAGTTTGCCGAGTTCAGCCATGTGCGGTGTTGTGCTGTTATAAATCACCAGCATCAGCGATACCGCTACGCCCACCAGCAAACCCTGCTGTACTCCCAACAAGATGGTGATAACAAAGGTGACCAGCAGAATCAGAAACTCTTTTCTGTCTTGCCGGAACAGCGCCTTCATTTCCTTATATTTGAATAGCCCCAACACCGACATAACGATAATCGCTGCCAGAGCAGCTTTCGGTAGGGGGTAGTCGGTGAACAGAGGCGTGAGGAAAATCACCGTGATCGCAATCAAGGCAGAAGAAATGAGCCCGGACACCTGAGTTAGTGCGCCCGCTTCCCGCATCGCCGCGCTACGAGAAAAACTGGCTGAAACCGGAAAACTGCGAAACATGGCACCCAGAGCATTGGCCAAACCGAGTGCAATCAACTCCTGATTGGGTTGGGCGCTGCGTTTGTCTTTAGGCGATTCCTGGGATTTGCAAATCGACATGGTGCCTACAAATCCCATCAGGGCTACGGTAAATGCCACCGGCAGCAGCTCACCAAGCTTTGCAAGATCAAAATCCGGGAACTGCAACGAAGGGAAACCCTGGGGTACAGAATTGATAACTTCTACACCCGCCTGCCCGGCATGGAAAAGCCCCGAGAGCAGCATGGTGCCAACCAGCAGAATCAGCGCGCTAGGCACCTTTGGCGCACGATGTTTACACAGATATATAAACAGCAGGCTTGCCACAGAAATAGCTACGGTAAGGCCATGCCAGTTGGCTATGTTCAAGAGTAGTTGGTAGCAAAGGTCGAGCACGTTGGCGCTATCAACATGCACTCCCGTCAGGCTTTGGAGCTGGCTACCTATGATGATCAGGGCCGCAGCCGAGGTGTAGCCAACAACTACCGGGTAGGAGAGGAAGTTGGCGATAAACCCGAAGCGAAGCACCCCAAACAGAAACTGAATCAAGCCAACCAGCAGGGTTAACTCAATGGCAAGCTGGAGGTATTGGTCTGAGCCAGGCTCTGCGAGCACGCTGAGGCCGGAGAGAATAAGAATGGCGTCTAGTGCCACCGGCCCAATGGAAATCTTGTTGGAGGTTCCCAGCAGGGCGTACAAAAGCGGCGGAAAGATCGACGCATATAGCCCAAACTCTGGTGGCAGGCCGGCCAGCACCGCATAGCCCATGCTTTGCGGGATTAGCATAACGCCAATAGCCAGGCCCGATACCACGTCCCGCCTTAATGTGTGGGCCGAGTATCCTTGCAACCAGAGCAAGCCAGGCAATAGTTTGAAAAGCATAAAAACAGTTTATCGCTTGAGGGCTGGCATTCAAGTGTGTGGAAATCGATGGGCTGAATCAAGAAGTATCAGTGGGGCGCTCAGTAGGCCCCGCGAATCAGATCGATTCCCGGGGTCAGCACCTCTTCCCATGCATCGCCAAGTTCTTTGGTGTACTCAGGATCATGCAAGCGAACGGTTTTCAGTAGCGAGTCCAGCCAAAACGAGTACCACTCAGGATTGATGTTCAGGTTTGAGCGGTTATGGCTCTCTCCAAGTGCTTTGAGTTTGCGGTCTGGCATACCACGTGCGGTAAGAATCAGTTGCAAAACGCCGTGGCGAAGAAGATGCCGTTGCGCGGGCATGTCTGTATTCACAAAGCGGTTCTTGATGGCATCGGCGCTCGACATGAAATGGTCGTAAAAATCGATAAAAAACTCATCACGGTTGCAGCACCTTCCGTAGCTTTGGAAAACCAGATCGGTGTTATTCATATGCGTTGAGAGGTCCTTCAAAAATAGGGGGCAATTGAGTAGGGCGCTAAGGGTAATGGCTGGCCGTCGTTTCTTCTGTTGAGTTTTGTAAACGAACGAGGAAGCACAGGGCTCGCTAAATACAGCAGAAGGCAGACAGGCTATGAGGTGCGTGTCTTTCCCTATATTCTTTGCAGTCTCGGTAACTGCTAAGATGCAGGGTTAAAACACAATGCCAATGGAGACATCACGATGGCGAAAAAGAAGCTAAGCCCCACAAAGCACAGTGCTGTGCAGCGGGAACTCAAAACCCCCAAGTATCAAATGCGCGTGGTCGAAGACAAAAGCAAATATCGCCGCAGCCGTGACAAAAATGGACGGATGGAGGATTTTCGCAAAGCTGCCTGAAGGGCTGTTTTACGAAAATCCTTCGTTTGTGCTGTTTGATGACACTACTTCAAGGGACTTGCGCTTAGTGCCATTGAGTAGATAGGCACAGCCGTAAAGACAGGCAACTATCACCACCGAAAGCACGGCCTTTTTCCACAAGGGCAGGCTGAACTGTTCAAACAGCAGGTGACTGATCAAAGGGAGGGTGGCTAAAAACAGGGCAATCGCCGTGATTTTTTGCCAGAGGCTTACTTCCGGGTCGTACTTTTTATAGTTCTCAATATCATAGGGCGTCCACGGATCGTTCTCGGTGACATCCGCAGGGCGCCAACCCGTGGGCATGAACCACAGCTTGATCTTGTCCGTCCACTTTCCGGTATTTACTGCGTCTTTCCAAAGCCTTGCCCACCAATCCACATGAGCGTTTAGCGGGTCCCAGCTTCGATAGGGTTTGCGCACACCGTAAACGCAGGGCTCATCATCCCGCTCTTCTGCCCAGGTACCAAAAAGCTTGTCCCAAAACATGACCACGCCGCCATAGTTCTTGTCGACATAGCGGGGGTTAACTGCATGGTGAACGCGGTGGGCAGAAGGCGTGTTAAAAACGCCTTCAATTAGAGGTACCCGGCCAATAGCTTTGGTGTGTATCCAGAACTGGAAGAACTTGTTCAGAAGCAATACCGTTGCGAAGACTTCGATTGGGCAACCCATAAATGCCATTGGAAGAAAGATCGGGAATACCAATGTGTCCTGCAGGGCGCCTTGGCGGAGGGCTACCGTAAAATTGTACTCCTCACTTTGGTGGTGGGGCAGGTGACCATTCCACATAAAGTTGATGGTATGGGACACGCGGTGGCCCCAGTAGTAAAAGAAGTCATAAACGAAGAAGAACAGAATCCATGTGAACGCTGAGCCCATGCTCCATTCAAACAGGCCGAACCTGTTGGACAGATAGGCAAAGATCAGGAACAGGCCACCTTTTGTAAACAGCTCGAAAATCAGCGTGATAATTCCGCAGCTCATGTTGGTTAGGCTATCGTTCACACGCAGCGGAGTCCGGTTTTTACGCCAGAAAAACAGTGATTCCAAACCTATAAACAGCAAGAAAAACGGAATGGAAAAAGCTACAAAGTGATCAGCCATTACTACCCTCATTATTTTTATTGATGGTTTGAAGTTACAGTGGCATCAAAACAAAAGCTTGCGCGAATGCGACACTTTCTTGTTGGTAGACGCGGCCTAACTAGCCACGACTAAAAAATTGCCGTTAAATACAGTTCAAGACGGTAAAGAACGCAGGGCAGGGTGACTTGTTTTGCAAGCACAAGGATAAGGACACCCTCCATGCCTCTCCTGATGAAATTCCCCGCTGCCCCTGGATTGGCGGCTTGTAGGGTTGTTGTGTGCATTATTCTGCTGTGGGTTGTGAGTATTGCAGCGCATGCGGTGCCAACCCTGGATGTAAGCGGTGACAGGGTCCACCTGAAGGACTTTTCCGTCGGGTATTTTGTTGATAGCTCACAATCGCTGAGTTACCAGGAAGCTCGTAAGGAGACTTTCGGGGCAGCAAACAGCACGGCCACTCTTGGTACCGGAGCATCGGTAACCTGGCATCGGATTGCGCTGCACAACTCAGGGGCTGAGGAAAAGGCGCTTTATCTGCACATGCCTATGGCGTACCAGGTGCGCGCAATCGATATTTACGAAGAGGGCTCCCAAGGCTGGGTGAGTCAGGCGGCGGTTGATCTTAACGAAGCCAGTGACAACCCATTGATGCACCGGGGGACGGTAGTCTATCCATTCTCGGTGCCTGCAGGAGAAACGGCGGTTTTATTTGTCCGAAGCCAGTTGTACTCACACCAGTGGTTTGCCGCGGAAATTTACGACGACAAGCATTCGCGAAAGGCCTTGGTGGGTGGGCATCTGGACATCGCACTACTGGTGGGGATGATGATGGCGCTGGTGTTCTATAACGGCCTGCTCTACTTCGCCACCAGCAAGAAAGAAAACCTGCTCTACTCCCTCTACCTCATTTCGGGTGTTGTCTGGATAGCCCTCTCCTACGGGCTGCTTGCCAAAGCGTTCAATATGTACGGAGATGCCGTGTTCATATTGAACCTATCTGTATTTACCATGCCGATTTTTCTTGTGCTGTTCATGATGGTGATTTTCGAAACCCGTGAGTTTTATGTTACCGAACATAGAATACTCAAGGGATTGCTGGCCCTACTGATTGCAGGCCTCGCTTACGGCCTCTTCGATATTGAAGGCGCTTTGATACCCGCAAGCAGCCTGGCAGCACTGATGATGGTGGTCACTTTTTCGGTAAGCCTCTCGATATTGCGCAAAGGCCACCCCTTGGCAAAATTCTTTCTCGTGGGGCATAGCTTCTTTGTCGTGTTCAACGGGTTTGCGGTGCTGTTCTACAAAGGCCTGATCGAGCCTAATTACCTCAACAGCCACGGTGTCGGGGTTGGTATCGTGCTGGAAGCGATCACTCTGGCATTTATCATTTCGTACCGAATCAAAGTGCTGGAAGATATCCGGTCCCAGCAGGATGAGCTCAAACGGCAGGCAGCGACTGATCCGCTTACCCAGCTTTATAATCGGCGGTTTTTTATGACCGAAGGTGAGCATCTGGTTCAGCAGGCGAGAACTACAGGGGAGCAGGTCTCTGTTATTGCCCTGGATATCGATCATTTTAAGGCAGTGAACGACACCTACGGGCACCACGCTGGAGACTTGGTTTTGAAAGATATGGCCGGCATTTTCCAGAAATTCAGCCGAAGCAGGGATCTGGTTGCCCGCTTTGGCGGCGAGGAGTTTGTGATTCTTTTACCTGGCGCCGATCAGGCAGAAGCCGAAGGCTGTGCTGAGCGTATCCGCCAAGGCGTTGAGAAGCATGTGGTTCAAGCCGGCGAAAACGTGACTATTCGGGTTACGGTAAGCTTGGGTGTTGCACAAGTGAATAGTCACATGGAATCGGTGGAGGATGCCGTCAAGAGGGCCGACAAGGCGCTATACGAAGCTAAAGAAGGCGGGCGAAACCGCGTGTGCTTTGTGGTTTGAAAGCGGAATTGCGAAGAATGGATGTTCAGAAACAACAAAACCCGCACAAGGCGGGTTTCATCTGAATTCTTAATGGTGCCCGGAGGCGGAATCGAACCACCGACACGAGGATTTTCAATCCTTAAAAGTGAGCATTTTTTGACGTTGATCTACTTCCCAAAAATACAACTAACTGCATGATATTCAACTAATAGTTGACAATTAAAACACTTCTTTACATTGACTCGCATACACCGGTATTCTCTGAATTTGCTTACATAGTGCTTACACGGCGCTTACATTTTTAGGGAAGGGTTCACGGTGCGAGTTAATCTGACGGCTGGAAGGATCGAGAGCTTCAAGTGCCCCGCTGATACGAAACAATGCTTTCTTTGGGATTCTACGGTGCCAGGATTGGGCGTTCGTGCCACCGTTAAGACAAAGGCTTTCATCTATCAGGGGCGGGTTGATAAAAAGGCAATCCGGCTAACCATTGGCGACGTTCGCACATGGGGTATAGACGAGGCCCGCGCTGAAGCCCGTAGACTGGGTACGCTGCTAGATCAGGGAATTGACCCACGCCTAGAAAAGAAACAGCGCCTTGATGATCTGAAGCAGGAACAGAGCGAATCAAAACGGGCTGATGCCACCGTTGCTGATGCTTGGTCGGATTATATCGAAGCGAGAAAACCCCGGTGGAGTGAGCTTCACCTGAAGGATCACCACAAGATCAGCCAGACCGGTGGTTTACCCCGCCAGCGTGGAAAGGGAAAGACACAACCCGGTGCATTAGCACCGTTGATGAAAATGAAGCTGGCGGACATAAACGCTGGCACCGTGGGGCAATGGCTGGCAAAGGAAGTTGAAACACGACCTACCCGCGCCCGATTAGCGTTTGCCCTGTTTCGCGCCTTCCTGAACTGGTGTGACGACAATCCCCGTTATCAGGGTTTAAGTAGCCCTGATGCTTGCTCAAAACGAATTGCTAAACAGACGTTACCCCGCAAAGGGGTGAAAACGGATTGCTTGCAGCGTGAACAGTTGCCCGCCTGGTTCAATGGCGTTCAGCAAATTCAAAACCCCGTTATTTCTGCATACCTTCAAATCCTGATGCTCACCGGTGCAAGGCGCGGTGAACTGGCAGCCCTGCAATGGTCAGACGTTGATTTTCGGTGGGAGAGTCTTTCTATTCGGGACAAAGTAGAAGGGGAGCGCATTATTCCGTTAACCCCTTATGTGGCTTTCCTGATCGACTCGCTACCGCGCCGGAACGAATGGGTGTTCTCTAGTCCAACGTCAAAGCGTGGGCACCTTGTAGAACCACGGGCACAACACCAAAGGGCGCTAGCGGTTGCCGGAATCGAAGGACTCACCCTGCACGGTCTGAGGCGGTCATTCGGGACGCTTTCGGAGTGGGTAGAAGTGCCCGCAGGTATCGTCGCGCAAATCCAAGGACACAAGCCTAGCGCCACCGTAGAAAAGCACTACCGCCAGCGTCCGCTAGACCTG
The DNA here is from genome assembly GCF_046537445.1 of Marinobacter sp. KMM 10035. Classification (NCBI taxonomy): domain Bacteria; kingdom Pseudomonadati; phylum Pseudomonadota; class Gammaproteobacteria; order Pseudomonadales; family Marinobacteraceae; genus Marinobacter; species Marinobacter sp. KMM 10035. Next base: position 1,220,619 of record NZ_JBBVMG010000001.1, read on the forward strand.
TTGCGACAATGGCACGAGAAAATAGAAGTCTGGATTCTGGAACAGGCCGGAATTGAATTTGAACCACCGGTGGCGGGCAAACGTCTACGCGCCGTGTAACTGAAACCTGATAGTCGGGCAATTGGAGATGATGACCATAAAACAAGGCAATGTAGCAATCACCGGTGAGGTAACGGAACAGGAAGCCCGCCAGCTTGAACAGTCGCTAGAGGAAACACGATCCGGCAGACTTGGCGCGTTCAGTCTGATGATGTTGTCAGATGATGATATTCAGGAAGAAATGAAGCATGACCCGCTTTATGTTTCTGACTCGCTGGCGGATATACGGGAAGCCCTGGAAGCACACCGGAGGGTGACAGAGCTGATGGAAACAGCGGTGAACCGGCTGGAAGGAATGCGGGGGTAAGAGTGGCTTGGTTCCTGCGTTTGATGGGGAGTCCCATTCATATTGTGATGAGTGACGAGTGGGCTTCGCGTCACCGCCCTCTAACTTTTACGCTCCCTGCCGATGCTGCGTTATATGGCACTGCGGATTCGATAAAGGAGGGGCGAACACCTGAAGGCTATTTTCTGGCGTTTGATGTTGAGTTTTCACCGGATGGTATTTGCTTTGCCCTCGTCGGTGGGGAATTGTCGTTTGTGCCAGAGTATTGGGGGCAAGCATGGCAGGCATCATGCACACCGCCGAGAGTCCTAAAGTTGGCCGAGGTGGCGGATGACTGGTTGGCTTTTATGTTTGGATATCGAGAGTTTGATGGTAAACGGAAACGAGAGAAGAAGGACCGTGCGATTAAAGACTACCTAGTGAACACGGTACATGGGTTGCGATATTTGCACGAACAGGAAGAGGGGGAAGAGCTGACTGTACCCACTGCGGTTGGGCAGGTTGTTGAAGCCCTGACCGATGGGAAGGAGGGGGCGCATTTTCCTGATGACTCCCCGGTGCCCTGGCCTGAAAAATGGGGGATATCGGATAGCGAATCTTCAGACGCACTGCTGAAGGCCGTAAACAGCGACCGCAAGGAAGCAGCCGAAATAAAGGGGTGGAAGATCAAAAAGGGCAGGCCCAAAGGAAAGAAGACAGACGAATAGGGGGAAAATACTTTTTGTCCTATTTCCATTAATCCCTTCCGCTATCGTGGCTCCCGTTGAATGCAACGCAATCTAAGGAGCCATAGTCATGCTGACTACAGAACAACTCGCCGAAAAACTGCACGTTAAGCCCAACACTATCCGGTCTGCACTATGCCGCACCGGTTCGTATATGGGTATCCGCCCTACAAAACTCCCAAACCGCTTTCTGGCCTGGCCTGATGATGCCGTTGAACGGCTGGTGGCTCAGCCGCAAAGCAGCACCGAAAGCCAGCAAGCGTAGAGGGAGGGTTGATCATGTCTGTTATTCAAGTTGAAGCGTTTGAAGCGCCGCTGTCTTGGCCGGTATCAGAAAGTACAAGGATTGTCCTGAAGGACTCGGAGGGTCGTGTGTTCATTACACCCCGCGGTGCGTGTGTGCGAGATGCACGGGCTATTAAGAAGGCAAAAGCGGATGGTCAACCGATGTATGAAAGGAACGGCCGGGTATTCATGCCTCTGGATTGGTTGTTCTCCAATGCTTGGCCTAATGCGAAATTACCCAAAATCAGGAAAGTTTGTCCGGCGGATATTCCGGTGAAGTTTTACACCGCGATGACTGAAAAGTTACCCGGCAGACTCGTAGAGGTGAAGGTGGTAAGGAGCGTGTCTGATGTCTTCAGCAAACACTAAACAAACCACCCCGGAGAAGGCACCGGGGTTAATACCCCCGAACCTGGAAGCAGTGCCAGAGGAACTTCAGCAATACCGGCGATGGGTGGTTTGGAAAGCCGTAGCAATGACAAAGCGCGATGGCACCGTTAAAACGACTAAGGTTCCCCACAACCCGAAAACTGGAAAGCCTGCCAGCACGAAAAGGCCGGAAACGTGGGGCACCTTTGACGATGCCTGTGAAGCCTATTTGATGGATGGTTACACGGGGATAGGGTTTGTCTTCACCGCTGATGATCCGTTCGTGGGGGTAGACCTGGACAACTGTTTTGATGAGTCCAGCAATTTGCGAGATGACGCACGGCGGGCGGTGGATGAACTGCAATCATTCACCGAGAGATCTCCATCCGGTACCGGTCTGCACATTATCTGCGAAGGGGAGTTGCCCGGTGTCGGTCACTGCGACAACAAAGCAGGCCGGGAAATGTACCAGGAGGGGCGGTTCTTCACGATAACTGCTGATGTGGTGGAAGGGTTGGGCACCATTAAAGCAGGCGGTGCTCCCCTCAAAAGGCTGTATTCAGATTGGTTCGGACAATCCGCTAGCAATGATGAAAAGCACACCGTCGGTGATCTGGATTGGGATTCTGAAGCCCCGTTGGTGCCGTTAGAAGATATGCCGGTAGGGGAGAGCTGCAAAGCGCTGATTAGGGACGGTGAAGGGTTAGACAAATACACTGATCCTACCGGAAGTCCTGACCGTTCTGCTGCACTGTTTGCCGTGTGCCGTGAAATGGTGAATGCCGGTGTGAACAAAGAGTCGATCCTGACGGTACTCACCGATAAGGAACACTATTTAGCAAGTGCGGCACTGGATCGAAGGGGAGGCAACCCGGAATCAGCAAAAGAATGGCTGTGGAAATACACGCTGGCAAAAGTGCTGACGGATTGGCGGGAACTGGTGAACCTGTTTGATGACTTGCCACCATTGGAACGGAAAGAGCGGGCACCGGTTCGCCGTGGTTTTCGGTTTATTTCTGGTGCTGAGTTGATAGCCAATATCGCGCCCGTTCAGTGGTTGGTAGAGAAGTACATTGAAGCTAACGCAATGGTGATCCTTTTTGGTGAACCCGGTGTGGGTAAATCATTCGTTGCCCTTGATATGGCGTGTTGTATCGCCACCGGTGAAGCATGGCAGGGGCTACCGGTAAAAAAGGGGCCGGTTTTCTATATCGCTGGTGAGGGGCACGCCGGTATAGGCCGCAGGCTTGCCGCCTGGTGTAAGCACCGAGGGGTGAAGCTGGAAAACATCATGGTGAGCAATACCGCTGTAGCGCTCACCGAGAAAGAGAACGTGATGGCTATCGTGAGGATGATTCGACGGCTGATCAGTGAGCACGGAACCCCAGCGCTGATTGTAGTGGATACATTGGCAAGAAATTTCGGTGGCCTCGATGAGAACAGTAACAAAGATATGGGGCTGTTCGTTCAGCATATGGACCGGCTGAAGCATGAGCTGCATACCACCGTTTTAATCGTTCACCATACAGGGCAGGGGAATAAAGACCGCGCCCGTGGTGCCAGCGCACTGAAGGGAGCTGTTGATATTGAACTCCGGGTTGACGCGAGGCCTGGCGGAACAGTCGCCTTACAGGCAACAAAAATGAAAGATGCCGAGTTACCCGAATCGGTTTTGATGAGGCTTCACGGTGTTGATCTGGGAGAAATCGGAAGCAGTGCGGTAGTGGTCAAGGCTGACGAGTTCGTTGATGACCCCGAGCCACCAATGTCCAAACAGCAAAAGCAAATTTGGGAAATTCTGGTTCACGCAATTGATGAAACCGCCGGTGGTGTTCTGGACAACAAAGCGTTGGTTGAACGGTGTGGTAGTCAGGGAATAAATCCCGCACGGGTATCGGAAGCCAGAAAGCATTTTGAAGTTCAGGAATTGATCACCGTGGCCAAGGAAGGCAAAGCGATAAAAATCCATCGGAATGACCCGATTCTTGATTAACCCTCCCCTCTGATAGTTCGGAAATCCAACCGAACTATCTTTTTTCCTCATCTGGAAGTTCGGAATTATTCGGTTCGATAGTTCGGGAAAGCGAATAACCGGAATCCCTTGTGTCCCAAGCGGTTTGGCACAGGGGAGTTTTTTTGTTCGGTTCGGTGGTTCGGTGTCCCGCAATGTTCGTTCGGTGTACCCCCCTTTAGGGGTACCGAACATGCGAACCGAACTGAACTACTCGGTGATTAGTAACTGAATTGTGGTGCTATAGAGTTTTTGAAAATAACCGAATACCGCGCTCCGCGATCCCCCCGGTGGCTTAACTGGCTGGTAAGGACCCGTTTAAGGTGGGGATGCGAGCATGGTGAGTCTATGTTTTTCTTTAATGGTAAAATTTTCAGTGCTGCGCTATGGTGGTAAACAGTGTAAAAAAAGGTGTAAAATTTCTCGCCTTCATTCGCTGGCTGGCATCGCCAAAGGTAGGAAAATGAAAAAAGTTCTGGCTAAACCTCCACTCGTGCACGCGGTTATTCATCTTAGGTTCTCAGATGTTCCCGCGCTCACAGCTGCATCTCCAGAACTGCTTCATAGCTTGCACGTAAATATGATAGAGGCGGGGTTCTCGGAGAATATTGAGAGCCAGGCCGAGCTGGTAGATGTGATGATTGACTCGGCCACTCAACAAGTAAAACAGCGCAAAGAGTCTAGGAAGCGATACTTATACCGAGCTGCTGGAGAACAGGACATCTTTGAAATAACCCAGAATACTGTTGTTTTAAAAACCACCGACTACAAAACTTTCGAGGAGTTTAGTGGGACTTTCAAAAAGTTGCTTTGCATTTGCCGTGACGTAATTGTTGGTCTGGAAAAGGCTCTATTAAAAAGTATTGGATTAAGATACGTGGATGTGATTGCTCCTGACAATGAAAAAGAGCTCAGAGAGTTTATCTCAGAAGACATTCTTCCTGCGAATCTGAGGGCGCTTGAAGGCCGGCGGCATATACATGGCTTTACCGCCAAACAAGCCGAAACAGCTCCAGGCCAAACCATTAGGGTGGGGTTTGAAGAGTTGCCGTGCAATGATAGGAAGGTTCATAAGGTTCTGCCCGACAACCTTCTTGAGGCTGATAAGAGGTGTGCGTTACTTATTAGTGGCCATAAGGAGTGGTTGAGCGTATCTGGTGAGACTTATGGAATTCTTGACGTTGATCACATCAAAAATTTCATTGGTAGTCCGCAATTTAGTGTGGAAAGTGTCGTAGAGTCTCTTGCTCCTCTATATGAGGATGCGAACAAAGTGTTTTGGAATGCGATTTCTGATGACGCTAAGGATGCATGGGGATATAAGGAGGTCGGCAATGTGGACTAATTCAAGTGGTGTTGCTTCGGCAGCGATGGTAGGTGCATTTCTTTTCTCTACACACGCAGCGGGCATTGAGCTGCCTTCTGAGGATCTGCTGGAGTCACACTCTTATGTAGTGAACTTTGAGGAGGGGCATTGGAGTACTGCCAATATTAATGTGGATAGCGAAGCTGTCGCGAGCGAGCGTAGTGATGTTGCTGCATTAGGTATTGGTGATGTAATTCAAAAAGCGAAAATTTCGCTCGGCCTCCCGAATAAGGATATTGCGCGGATTTTTGGTGTGACGCGTCAAACTCTTTACTCGTACTCGAAAGGACTGGATTCGGAACGGACCGCAAATAGCCAAACTCGTCAGAGAGTTTTTCAGTTGACCCCGGTACTCGAAAGATTGGGGGCGATTTTCTCCAAAAGCCCTGGTGCAATGGCAAAGAACTATGTGATTGATGGTGTGACGTTATTCGATCTTTTAGTTCGAGATGAGCTGGACTTTGAGAAAATTTCTCAGGTGGCTCATGTTTTAAATGAGAAGCTTGAGAAAATCTCCGCATCTAGTTCTCGTCCTTCCGTATCTGGCGATGAGACCCTTCATGAGTTGAGCAAGCACGCATAAGGATTTCTTTGCAGTGACTTCACTGGGGCAGACTCTTTTTCACGACGTTTCACTCCGCCAAGGAAGCTATTTTCGGGTCAGTGACGTGGGAAGGGACGTCTGTGTGTCATGGTTAGACTCATTGCCTCGTGCTGACTTGCGTAAACGCCATAAGTTAATGCCCGAAAATGCACTTCTAGTTGTCATTTCTCAAGACTGCGATATTGCATGTCGTGCGGATAGTGCAGATCCGTGCATTGAATTGTGCGTGTTCAGGCCAATCAAAAGTCGAGACGTGTTTCACGGCAACCAATTCGTGCATAGCGTACGAAAGCTTCAACTAGTGGTTGAGGGGCAGTGGTTTGAAGCTAAGGTAGAAGCTATCGTCACTGTGCAAAAAGCAGAATTGGCTGAAGTGCTTGCCGGAGTGTGTTTGTCTGTGTTGTCAGAATTCGACCGTCAGTGCGTTGTGCGTTGGCGAGCCAATCGTTATTCCAGGACGGCGCTGCCGGACCAGTTCAATGAGCAGCTTTTCAAGGTTCTTGAGCCAGCGCTTCCCAAAATTGATGAGGCTGCGCGGATCGAGGGCTATGAAGGTAAAAGTTATATCAGAGCTTTGTATGTTTGGATTGACTCTCTGGTAGAAGCTGACTGTTACGACTTCGAAATTTTTGCATTGCTCCGCGACGATGTTGGCGATGAAGTCTTTTCAGCTATTCAGGATTTAATCGAGGAGCTGGCCGTAAGTCTTAGCGATGTTTCTGGGTTCAATGATGTAAGCGAAAATTACGTTGATCGAGACAGCCACACATTTGTTTCTTATCTTACAAGGTTTGTGAAATTGAACTTGGATTCTGAGTCTCTGAAGTCTGGTGACTCAGACACCGGCGTTGACCTTGATCCTTCCTGAGGATTGATTTGGCGGGTCCATCTCTTTCATCTTGACTGAACTTGCTTACATATTGCTTACAAGTCTGGCTTAAAAACAACAAAGCCCGCACGAGGCGGGCTAAGTCATTGAATTAGTGGTGCCCGGAGGCGGAATCGAACCACCGACACGAGGATTTTCAATCCTCTGCTCTACCGACTGAGCTATCCGGGCAAGTTGCTATACTGCTGTGCAACGGGGCGCTATTAAACCGGTTTCGGTGTAGTGAGTCAAGGCCGGCCCGGAAAAATATCTGATTCTTTTCAGGGTTGGTCAGGCTTTGATCAAACCGGGGTTATTTCTCCGGTGGTACATAGCCTTCGGCTTTGTCGAAAGGTTCGTTGTTAAAGAAATGCTCCATCTGAGCTTGCAGGTACTTGCGGGTGTTCGGGTCTATCAGGCTCAGGTGCTTTTCGTTGATGAGCATGGTTTGCTCGTGCTGCCATTCTTCCCAGGCCTGTTTGGAGATGTTGTCGTAGATGTCCTGACCCCTGGCGCCTGGCATGGGGGGGAAGCTCAGGCCTTCGAGATCTTTCTGGTGTTTACGGCAGAAAACGGTACGGCTCATGATCGCTCCTGTTGTCAAAGATAAGTAAATAGATGATATCAGATAGTGCCGGCTGAGCGGGCACAGGCTGTTATTGCAGTAGGCTGGCTTGCCCCGGGCTTGTGAGCAACGTGCGGATTGGCGCCGGTAAGCCCAGAGCCAGGGCTTCGTGCCGGTGCAGCCATTTCTGCTGGGCATCGTCCTTCACGGAGTTTTGCCTGGCGACGTTCAGCCGGGCGGGCTGAATGTGCAGATGGTAGTGGGAGAATGTGTGACGAAAACCATCGATCAGCTCCGGCTCTGTGCAATTAACCCCAAGGCTCCTCTCGCAGGCTTCCTGCAGCTCATCTGCTCCATAAGCCGGGTCCAACTCTGGCAGGCTCCAAAGCCCACCCCAAATGCCGCTGGGTGGCCGGCGTTCAAGCAGGATACGACCTTCCGAGTCTTCAAGTATGACCATCCAGGTGGTTTTTTCCGGCTTTGCCTTTTTCGGTTTTGACCCAGGGTAGAGGGTGGTTTCTCCTCTGGCGTACGCCGTGCAGCCTTTTTGCAGAGGGCAGTCCTCGCAGGCCGGGTGGGTGCGCGTGCATACCATGGCGCCGAGATCCATGATGCCTTGGGTATAGTCCCGAACACGTTCATCGGGTGTGTGTGCTTCTGCGTGCACCCACAGCTGCTTTTGTACGGAGGTTTGGCCGGGCCAGCCGGGAACGGCGTGATAGCGTGCCAGCACCCGCTTTACGTTGCCGTCGAGAATGGCAGCGCGCTTGTTGTGGGCCTGGGCAACAATGGCTGCTGCGGTGGAGCGGCCAATGCCGATGAGGCTTTCCAGCTCTTCTTGTGTGGCAGGGAAGGTGCCGCCAAAATCTTCCATAACGGCGCGGGCGGCTTTTTGCAGGTTGCGGGCGCGGGCGTAATAGCCAAGCCCGGACCAGTGGCTGAGTACGTCATCCGTTGGCGCATCCGCCAAGGATTGAACATCCGGGAAGCGCGCCATGAACGCTTGGTAGTAGGGTATAACCGTTGCTACCTGGGTTTGCTGAAGCATGATTTCAGAAACCCAAACCCGGTAGGCGGTGCGGTCGTGATGCCACGGCAGGTTATGCCTGCCGTGTTGGTCATACCATTTCAGAAGGTTGTCAGCGAAGCGGTCTGCTATCACTTGAACAAACCTTTGAGGGCATCCTTTACCTTGTCGCCTGCACCTTCGCCGAGCTTTTCTTCCAGCTTTTCACGTGCCTTTTCCTCAGCTTTATCTTTGGCTCTATCCACTTCCTCATTGGCCTTTTTACGCGCGGCATTTGAAGCGATGGTTTTCAGGGTGTCGCGGAAGCGTGAGCCATCAAAGGAGCACAGGCTGGCTGCACCGGCTGAGAAATCGCCACGGCATTCCACCGGTATAACCACGTCTTCCACGTACTCGGTAACGCGGCAGGCGTTGTCGCGGTGGATATCGCCCACAATCCTCAGGCCTAACTCGTAATCAACCAGTGTTTGCTTCAGGTCAACGGTGCCTTTGCCTTCCAGCTTCATACCGGCGAGTGACGCGACCAGGTCAGTGTTATCGAAGATGTTGCCGTTGATATCCAGGGTGCCGCGCATATCGTTGAATGGCGTAGTGTCGCCCCAGTCATCAGTTGATAGCTGGTCCTGGTTGACCAGGGCAATGCCTTGGCAGGCCAGGTGAGTCAGGTTCATTTTGCGGAACTCGCCTTCCGCAAGGTTGAAGCTGATCTGGCCGTCAGCTTTGTCTCTCAGAGCCGAGATGCGGTTGCCCGAGGTAGTGGCATTCACTTTAAGGTTGGCGCCACCGGCAAGCATGGTGATTTCTGCCAGATCTGCCAGCAGGGGAAGGGTTTGCACATTGCTGACATCTGATTTTATTGTCCATTTTGGAGTGTCGGTGCGGGCATCAATGGTGGCGTTTGCGCCAAAGCTGCCTTCATAGAGCTTGCCGCTCAACTCGTCCACTTTCAGCAGGCCCTTGCTGGCGGTTGTGCTGGCTTTGATCTCGTTGATGGTGAGATTGCTGACAATCAGTTCGCCCAGTCCGAAGTCGATATCCAGTAGCAGGCCGCGCAGGGTTTCCAGTGGCAGGAGATCGCCTTCCGGGCCAGCGGCGGCTGTTTTAGCTGGTTTATCGCTTTCAACATCTGCACCCTCAACCGCGGGGGGTAGGTAGCGGTCGGCATTGAGCGTGTCACCTTGCAAGTCGAACACAATGCCGCCGTTTTCAAGGTTGTAGCTACCCGAACCTTTGAAGGTGGTGTCATCCAGTTTGATTACCAGGTCAGACAACGCAGGTTTGCCTGCGGGGCCGCCGATGTTGGTGGAGAACGCGATGGCCTGCAGTACGGCTTCATCGGTTGTCTCAACCGCAGGTTGTCCCAGGTTTTCGAGCAGATCTTTAAGGGAAAACTCGTTGATGGCCAGTCTGCCTTTCAGGGCTGGCTTGGCGCCGAAGCCTTTAACGTCCAGATTGGTACTCAGGGTCAGGTTTGCGAGGCTGGCGGTAAAGTCGCTCAGCGTTGCTGTTTCATTTTCCAGGTTGGCCTTGGCCGAACCAGACATTTCGGCAGTTACGGATTTGCCACCGAATGGCTCGCCATTCATTTTGAATTCTGCTTTCAGGCCAGACATCGCGAAATCGTTCAGCGCTTCGTTGGCAGCAAGGCGGGCTTCTATGCTTCCGTCTACTGCGAACTGTGGCTGGGCTGTTTCTACACGGAAACCGATCTCCAGCGGAAACTCAGAGCCCAGAGTAATGCTGCTGGCGTTTACCGTGAAATCCTCAAGCGTCACTTTCTGGCCAGTGCCCAGATCGCTGTAGTGCACCTGGGCATTGCTGATCTGCACGTTATCGACATTAAAGTTAAGGGCCTCGCCGTCCTGTTCGTCGCTGGTGCCCGCTGCAGGCGTTTGTTCAGGTGTGCTGGCAACATCCTGCTTATCTTTCGCTTCGCCTTCTGCCGGCTCCGGCATGATGTGGGTCCAGTTGCCTTCGCCCTGCTCGTTGATGGTCAGGTGGGCCTCGAGCCCGTCGAGTACGAAGGTGTCTACCTGGGGCGACATGGCAATCAGAGACCAGAAGTCGATCTGTGCCACCAGTTTTTTCAATGCAACGAGTCGCTCGCCATCCAGAGTGGCCTCAACATCATTCAACTCAAGTCCGAGAGGGATGAAAGACCAACCGATATCGCCTTCCAGAATGAGGTCGAGGTTGGTTTTTTCCTCAACAACTTTTTCGATCTGCGGTTTGTAATCATTTGGGTCGATAACAACCATGGCAATAGCAATCGCGGCAATGGCGAGAACAATTACTGCAACGATGGCGATCAGCACATAACGTATGGCTTTCATGTTTCGGGCGTCCTTTCTTGTTGCGAGAACTGGTGCGATAGCTTTCAGGATTCAAGCCGAATCCGGGTGCGAATAAGCTAAAGGATAACGCAGGGTTAACAAATTAACAGGGTGGGAGTATGACAATGCCGTAGTGTTAGGCCAAAATACCCCCATTGTTTCCGCGCTGAGAATTATTGAATAACCATAAAAAGGAGTTCGCTGTGGCTATTACTGTTTCGATTGAACTGAACCGAGAGCTTGAAATACCGGGCAGTTATGACGAAGTATTCGACCTGCTGGCAGATGTGCCGCGCTCTGCAGCCCATTTCCCAAAAGTGAATAAGCTCACAGACTTGGGCGATAACACTTACCGCTGGGAAATGGAAAAGGTGGGTGTCGACAAGCACGCAATCCAATCTGTATACGCAAGCAAGTATGCTTCAGACAAAGACTCAGGGAAAATTACCTGGGAGCCTGTAAAAGGCGAGGGTAATGGCCTGGTGCGCGGGTCCTGGGTGCTGAATGCAAAAGGAGATAATGCCACCATTGCGAAATTCCAGACCAGCGCTGAGCTTACTCTGCCGCTGCCCGGGCTTTTGAAACTCGCCATCAGTCCTGTTATCAAGCATGAGTTCAACGGCTTGGTGGACACTTACATGGCCAATCTTAAGAAGGCCTTCTGATTTTTTCTGTTCAGACGAACTATCGTAGCGATTAATCCGGTTATGGGACTCCTGAGGGCATAAAAGGTATAATCCCGGAATTGATATTTTCCGGCGTTGTGCCACTTAATTTGCTACGGAGTCTCCATGGCCGAACGTAAGGCTCGGGTAGAACGAAATACCCTTGAAACCCAGATCACTGTCGACATTAACCTCGACGGTACCGGCAAATCCAGATTTGATACAGGCGTACCCTTTCTGGAACACATGATGGAGCAGATTGCCCGTCATGGGATGATGGATCTGGATATCGTTTCCAAAGGCGATTTGCACATTGATGACCACCACACAGTGGAAGACGTTGGCATTACTCTTGGCCAGGCGTTCAAGCAGGCGGTGGGAGATAAAAAAGGCATTTGCCGTTACGGCCATGCCTATGTGCCCATGGATGAGGCCCTTTCTCGCGTTGCGATTGACCTGTCTGGCCGCCCTGGCCTGATTATGGAAGTGCCGTTTACCCGCGCAGTTGTGGGTGGCTTTGATGTGGATCTGTTTGAAGAGTTTTTCCGTGGATTTATCAACCATGCCATGGTGACTGTGCATATTGATAACCTGCGCGGCAAGAATACCCACCACCAGATTGAAACTGTGTTCAAGGCATTCGGCCGTGCCCTGCGTATGGCGGTTGAAATGGATGAGCGCATGGCGATGGCGGGTGTTACTCCGTCTACCAAAGGTTCGCTGTAAGCTGCCGTTCCAAAGCCACTGAAGGACACAGAACCGACCATGAAAACCGTTGCCATCATAGACTACGGCATGGGTAATCTTCACTCTGCCCGCAAGGCGGTAGAGCATGTAGCCCCGGACACCAGAGTTCTGGTGACCGACAACGCAGACCAGATTCGTGAAGCTGACCGGGTGATTCTCCCCGGTGTCGGCGCCATACGTGATTGCATGGCGGAAATTCGCCGGCTGGGTGTGGATGAACTGGTGCGCGAGGTGTCTCGCGACCGTCCGTTTCTCGGTATTTGCGTCGGCATGCAGGCGCTGATGTCCCGCAGCGAAGAAAATGGCGGTGTTGATTGCATAGGCCTGTTTCCTTCTGAGGTCCGCTATTTTGGCGACAACCTGGTAGTCAACGGTGAGCGCTTGAAAGTGCCCCACATGGGCTGGAACGAGGTTTACCATTCGGTTGAGCATCCTCTTTGGCAGGGCATTCCCGATGGCGAGCGCTTCTACTTTGTGCACAGTTACTATGCTGAGGCAGAAGGTAATGCAGACATTGCCGGGCGCAGCCATTACAGCGTTGATCTGGCAGCGGCAGTCGCCCGCAACAACATTTTTGCAGTGCAGTTCCATCCGGAGAAAAGTGCCGGGGCAGGGCTGCAACTACTCAAAAACTTTACTGACTGGAACGGAACATGCTGATTATTCCCGCCATTGATCTGAAAGACGGCCGATGCGTGCGGTTACGCCAGGGCCGCATGGAAGATTCCACTGTGTTTGGTGGTGACCCGGTTGATATGGCCACCCGCTGGGTGGAAGCTGGTGCCCGCCGTTTGCATCTTGTTGATTTGAACGGCGCATTTGCAGGCGAGCCGGTTAACGGAGAAATCGTAAAGGCCATTGCCCGGAAATACCCGGATTTGCCCATACAGATTGGCGGCGGTATTCGTTCAGCAGAAACCATTGAGGCCTATCTCAAAGCCGGCGTGCAGTGGGTGATTATTGGCACCAAAGCGGTTAAAGAGCCTGAGTTTGTGACGGAAATGTGTAAGCGCTTCCCAGGCCACATTATTGTAGGCCTGGATGCCAAAGACGGCCGCGTTGCAACAGATGGCTGGGCTGAAGTCTCCGAAGTGATGGCCGTTGATCTGGCCAAGCGATTTGCCAACGATGGCGTAGAATCTATTGTTTACACCGACATTAACCGTGACGGCATGATGCAGGGCGTTAACGTGGAAGCCACGGCTGCTTTGGCAGAAGAGGGTGGCATTCCGGTAATCGCTTCCGGTGGCGTAACCAATATGGATGACCTTAAGCGTTTGGCGCCGGTTGCCCATAAAGGCATCATCGGTGCGATCACTGGCCGGGCGATCTATGAAGGCACACTGGATGTTGCTGAAGCCCAGGCATACTGCGACTCCCTGCAAGGCTGAATAAGGCACATACTATGACATTGGCTAAACGCATTATTCCTTGCCTGGATGTGGATAAAGGGCGCGTTGTAAAAGGCGTGAATTTTGTGGATATCCGGGATGCCGGAGATCCCGTAGAAGTCGCTCGCCGCTATAATGAGCAGGGCGCCGACGAGATCACCTTTCTGGATATCACCGCAAGCAGTGAAAGTCGCGATACAACCTATGAAATGGTTGAACGCATGGCGGCAGAGGTCTTCATACCGCTTACTGTAGGCGGCGGTGTTCGTGCTGTTGAGGATATTCGTAAGCTGTTAAATGCTGGTGCAGACAAGGTTGCGATAAACACCGCGGCCGTATTCAATCCTGAGCTGGTAAAAGAAGCCGCAGAACGGTTTGGAAGCCAGTGCATTGTGGTTGCGATTGATGCCAAGCAGGTAAGTGCTGAAGGCGAAGAGCCCCGCTGGGAGATTTTTACCCATGGTGGGCGTAAGCCGACAGGGCTGGATGCCGTGGAATGGGCGCGCAAAATGGTAGAAATGGGTGCCGGCGAGCTTTTGCTTACCAGCATGGATAGAGATGGAACTAAAATCGGTTTTGATCTGGGGCTGACCCGTGCAGTCAGCGATGCGGTATCCGTTCCTGTGATCGCTTCAGGCGGTGTGGGCGAGCTTCAGCATCTCGCAGACGGCGTTACCAAAGGCGGCGCAGATGCGGTGTTGGCAGCTTCGATATTCCACTTCGGTGAGCACACCATTCCCGAAGCAAAGGCCTTCATGAGGGCCCAGGGAATTGAGGTTCGGGATTAGTCTTTCTTGGCAAAGGCGGGCCGTATGGTCTGCTTTTCCCCTTCTGCAAACATTTTCTGGTTGTTGTTACGAATAGCCCAGAGCCCGCTCACTGTAGCAATAGCGATCCCCTGCTCATCCAGCAGGGGCAGGTGCTTTTCCAGGTAATCGACCGTCACTGTATGCGGGTGGCCAATGCCGATTGCGCTGCCATTTTCCTTCGCTTGCCGAATCAATTCCTTGAATTGCCGATCTACAAACTCTTCTGTTTGCTCGTGATCAAGAAATACGTCCCGGGTCATTGTAGGAATCTGGTAAGCCGTGGCGACGTCACCTGCAACGGATGATGCAATGGTGCGGCTGTCGACAAAATAGACCGGGTAGCGGTACAGCTCTTTCATAACCCAGTCCATAGGTTTCAACTGCTGGGTTAGCAGGCTGCCCATGTGATTATTCACCCCTTGCACGTAGGGGATGGATTGCAAAGCACGGCGCAGGGTTATGGTTGTCGCCGACTCGTCCATATCCGGCGTTAAGCCTCCTGGCCCAAGGCTGAAGTTCCGGGTGTTGGCCATAGGTATGTGCAGCATGATTTCTTTGCTGCGACTATGTGCCAGGCGCGCGAGCGGGTCTGTGTGGCGGCGATAGGGCAGAAATGCCAGAGTGAGCGGCTGATCCAGGTTGGCCAGACGCTCGCCCTCGTGCAGGTTGTGCCCCATGTCATCAATAATGATGGCGATGGTTGGCGGAACATCCTGTGCCACTGGGTCTGCTGCTGCACTTGTAGCAACGCCCACCAAGGTAGCCAGTGTCAGTCTGGCCAAAAAGGTGGCCAGAGTTAAGCGAGAGAATGCCTTCACTGTGCTGCGTCGGCTCCCTTACGGTTCAGAATGCTCAGTCCTTTCAGCAGGTTAAGTGCTGACCGTAGCTGATAATCCCTGTCTGCTATGGAGCCAGGCTGATCTTCGCTCTTCGATTGTTTGTCTTTGCTTTCCGTTTCTTCGTCCTGACCTATCAGGTGGCCACTCAGATCCGCTTCAGTGAAGAAAGGGCGGCTATCCAGCTCTTTCAGTTCGGCCGGCTTTACTTCAATGTCTGGCTTAATGCCGGTGGCCTGTATGGAGCGACCGTCGGGGGTGTAGTAGCGCGCCGTTGTCATTTTGATGGCGTGGGTTTCGTCCAGCGGGATAACAGTCTGAACGCTGCCTTTGCCAAAGGACTGTGTGCCCATTATGACGGCTCGCTTGTGATCCTGCAGGGCACCGGCAACAATTTCAGATGCAGACGCCGAGCCGCCGTTTATCAATACAACAATGGGCGTGCCTTCCATCAGATCGCCGTCTTTGGCGCTGAACCGAAGGCGGGAGCTTTGAATTCTGCCTTCGGTGTACACAATCAGCCCTTCATCCAGAAGAGCGTCAGCGGTTGCTACGGCTGCCTGCAACACACCGCCTGGGTTGTTGCGAAGGTCTATCACCAGCCCGTCCAGATCGCCGTCGTGCTCTTCTTTCAGTTTGTTAAGGGCTTTCGAAAACTGCCCGCCGGTTTCAGCCTGGAATTGAGTCACGCGCACATAGCCGTAGCCGTTTTCGATCATGCGGCTCTTCACGCTGGTTACCTTGATAACTGCGCGCTCAACATCAATTTCTAAGGGGCCGCTCTGGCCCTCACGCATGATGGTCAGCGTAAGGATGGTGCCAGGCTTGCCACGCATAAGTTGAACGGATTCTTCCAGGCTCATGCCTTTTACGGGCTTTTCATCAAGCTTGATGATCAGATCACCTGCCTGAACGCCGGACTGCTGAGCAGGTGTGTCATCAATGGGGGCAATAACCTTTATAAAGCCATTCTCCATGCCCACTTCAATGCCCAGGCCGCCAAACTCGCCAGAGGTGCTTTCCTCCAGCTCTTCATAGTCCTTGGGCGCCAGGTAAGTAGAGTGCGGGTCGAGATCGGATAGCATGCCTTTGATGGCGCTTTCCAGCAGTTGGCGATCGTCTACCTCTTCCACGTAGGCTGCCTTGATGCGGCTGAACACCTCAGTGAATTTACGCAGATCGTCCAGGGGCAGTTGTTTTTCCGGGTCCGGCAGCGTGATTTCAATACGCTCACCGTCCTGCATACCTTCCAGTACCTGGGAGCTATCTGCCGCGTAATCCTGGGCGAATGCAAACCCGGGTAGGGAGATGAAACAGGCGGCGAGGATGGCTGAGCGCAAAGGTGAGGCTTGGAGTGTACGTCGGACCCGTTTCATTCACATATCCCGTGGTTATTCCGGTAGTTGGGCTGAACCTGCTATATCCCGACAGTATGGCGTCAGCGGGCCCGTTTGTCAGCCCCGCTGCGGGTGTTCAGTTAGTCAGCCAGCGCCCCGGGTTGTCCGGTTTGCCATTATGTCGAACTTCAAAATAGAGTGCCGGCGCTTCGGTTCCGCCTGTGCGGCCCGCTTGTGCAATGGCTTCCCCTGCTGCAACCCAGTCTCCAGGGCTGGTGAACAGGCTACTGCTGTGGCCATAGAGTGTCATGTAGCCATCTCCATGATCAATAATTGTTATCAGCCCGAAGCCCCGGAGCCAGTTCGCAAAAACAACCCGACCATAGTGAATGGCTTTGATCTCAGCTTCTTCGCGGGTCTGAATGATCAGCCCGTTTCTGCGCAGTTTGCCATCGGCGTACTTCTCGCCAAAACGACTAACCACTCTGCCCTGTGCCGGCCACGGCAATTTGTTGCGAAGCGACTGAAAGGGGGCGGATTCATTGGGAGATGGAATGCTGGCGATGGCTTGCTGAACTTCCGAAAGCAGCTTTTCCAGCCGCTTGCGATCGGATTCCAGCTCATCCTTTTCGCTGCGATGGCTGCGGATGTCCTGGTCAAGCGCTGCGAGCGTCTTCTGGCGCTCCAGACGAGAGGCTTTTAGCGCTTGCTGGCGTTTAATAACCCCTTCCTCTGCGCTCGCAAGTTTGGCGCGGGTGCTTTGCACGGCGGCTTGCGTGACCTTTAGTTCTTCCAGGTTCTTATGGAAGGTTTCCAGTCGCCGCACTGTGTCGCGGCTGAGGTATTCGTAATAGGTCATGGTCCGGGCAATGTTGTCCGGATTGATTTCGTTGAGCAGCACTTTCACGGCGGGAGCGTCGCCTTCCATCCAGGCGGTGCGTATCTGCTTTTTCAGGCTTTCCCTCTGGCGCTCCAGGGTGCGCGTCAGTTCCCGTTCTTCACTTTGCAAAGTAGCCAGCTGTTGTTGCTGCTCTTTTACCTGCTCCCCCAGAGATCTGCGCTCGTGAGTCAGCCGGCTGATGGTGCGTTCAGCCGCAGCCAGCTGTCGCTCCAAGGCGGAGCGGTCCTTTTCAGCGTCCGCCAGCCATTTGTCGATTCCCTCAATGCGTTTTTTGAGGGCTTCGATCTGGGCTGGCGTTACCTCTTTCCCAAACGCTAATGGCGCAGCAGCACCCACCAGAAACGTGAGTGCCAGCGTCAGTGCCGCCGTCAATCGCAATGCTGTGGCCTGTTTCCGGATCAACCGATTTTAACCAGGCTGTGCCCGGTCATTTCCTTCGGCAGTTCCAGCTCCATCAATGCGAGCAGGGTGGGGGCTACGTCGCTCAGGCTACCGTCATCACTCAGGCTTACCTCGCGGCTACCTGTGTAGACAAGAGGTACGGGCCCAATGGTGTGTGCTGTATGAACCTGGCCAGATTCGGGGTCAGTCATCTGCTCGCAGTTGCCGTGGTCGGCTGTTATCAGTGCCTGACCATCGACTTCTTCCAGCGCCTCGACTACTCGCTGTACGCACTGATCCAGGCACTCTACGGCTTTTACGGCTGCATCCAGTTTGCCGGTATGGCCCACCATGTCACCGTTGGCGTAGTTGCATACCACCAGGTCATATTTTCCACTCTTGATGGCTTCTACCAGCTTGTCGGTGACTTCCGGCGCGCTCATCTCTGGCTGTAGATCGTAGGTTGCCACTTTAGGGGATGGCACCAGAATTCTATCTTCGCCCGCAAAAGGTGTTTCCTGCCCGCCGTTAAAGAAGAAAGTGACGTGGGCATATTTTTCGGTTTCGGAAATGCGCAACTGTGTTTTACCGAGCCCCGCCAGATACTCGCCCAAACCGTTGACCAGTTGCTCCGGCGGGTAGGCGCAGGAGGTTTTGATATCTGCCGCGTACTCGGTGAGCATCACAAAATCTGCAAGCTTAGGATGTTTCCTGCGCTCAAATCCGTCAAAACCCTCATCTACAAACGTGCGGGTCATTTCCCGGGCCCGGTCAGCCCGGAAGTTCATGAACAGAACGGCGTCGCCATCGTTGATCGTGGCAGCGGGCTCGCCCGCGTTCTGAATCAGGGTTGGTTTAACAAATTCATCGTTCTCGCCGCGCTCGTATGCCTGTTCCAGGCCCGACACCGGGTCTGTAGCTACGAATTCTGATTCGCCCAAGGTCATCAGGTTGTAGGCTGTTTCTACTCTGTCCCAGCGGTTGTCCCTGTCCATAGCGAAATAGCGACCAACAATGGAGGCCACGCGACCTACGCCCAGGCTGTTCAGCTTTGCAGCAGCCTTCTCAAGGGATGGGCGAGCACTGCGGGGTGGCATGTCGCGGCCATCCAGGAATGCGTGAATATATACTTCTTTCGCACCTCGAGCGGCAGCAAGCTCGGCGGCTGCGAGCATGTGGTCTTCATGGCAGTGAACGCCGCCGGGAGAGAGCAATCCCATAAGATGAACGGCGCCGCCATTGCTGATGGCTTTGTCGATTGCTGCGCAAAGAACCGTGTTTTCGTTGAAGGTTCCTTCCTCTATGTCTTTGTCGATGCGCGTCAGGCTCTGATAAACCACGCGACCCGCACCAAGGTTCATGTGGCCGACTTCGGAGTTGCCCATTTGGCCTTGTGGCAGGCCTACAAACATACCGGAGGTGTTGATGAGGGTTTTAGGTCTGGAGGCCCAGAGCTTGTCCCAAAAAGGCGTATTGGCGTTGCTGATCGCGTTATCTTCAGCGGGGTTACGGTGGCCCCAGCCGTCTAGAATTATCAGTGCCGTCGGCTTGCGCAATGCTGTCATCATTCAGTCCGGAGGTAGAGTTGCAGTAAATTTTCAGAAGTAGGCGTGAAGCTTATCCATTTTTACACTTTGAGGCCACAGTCGTCACCTGTATGGTCACCTTCTGTCGGGCGTGCAGGCTGTGTATAATCCGCCCAAACTTATTTTCAGGGTAACCTCATGGATCGGTTGTTTGAATTTGTCGTTAACCACTACATTCTCGCTTCGCTGTTTGTAGCCTTTCTGATCGCTATTCTTGTGTTGGAGTCCCGGCGGGGTGGTGCCAAGATTTCTGCACAGGGTGCTGTTAGCCTGATCAACCGGGACGAAGCCATAGTGGTGGATATCCGTGACCGCAAAGAGTTCGGCGAAGGCCGCATTACCGGGTCAATCAATATTCCGCTGAGCAGCCTTAAAGGCCGTGCTGCCGAGCTGAATAAGCACAAGAGCAAGCAGATTATTGTGGCGGACAAAATGGGGCAGCATTCCGCTATGGCCGTCAAGCAGCTGAACGCAGAAGGTTTCACCAATGTGGTGCGACTCAACGGCGGGGTCAGCGACTGGAAGGCCAGCAATTTGCCGCTGGTAAAAAAATAGCAGCGGCAGCATAACTTGATCTGAGCGCCGATCTGCCGCACTGTTTCACATAACCGATCGTCGCCAGGCAGTAGACTGTCACGGCAGATGTAACTATAACAACGGGCCCTGAGCCCTCTCTAAGACTCCCTACTAAAGCAAAAGGACTTAACATGGCTGAGAATCCGCAAGCCGCCGCAGGCAACGAAAACCAGAATCAAGCTCAGTTTGCGCTTCAGCGTATCTACGTGAAGGATCTGTCTTTTGAGTCCCCGAATTCACCGGTGGTATTTCAGGAGCAGTGGAAGCCGCATGTAAACCTGGATCTGAATACCGCTCACACAAAAGTCAGTGACAACCAGTACGAAGTTGTTCTGTCGCTGACCGTTACGGCGAAAATTGACGACAAAGTTGCTTACATTGTCGAGATTCAACAGGCGGGTGTGTTCCTGGTTTCTGGTATTGACGGGCCGCAGCTTGGCCAGATGCTGGGTGCCTATTGCCCCACTATTCTGTTCCCCTATGCCCGTGAAGCAATTGATGGTGTTGTTAACAAGGGTAGCTTCCCGGCATTGATGTTGGCGCCTGTTAACTTCGACGCTATCTATGCCCAGGCATTGCAGCGCAAGCAGGAAGAGGCAGCCGGTGAAGCCGGTGCCGAGCAGAAAACTCACTAAGCGTTTTGCTCTATCCTGATTAAAAAAACCCGGCAGTTGCCGGGTTTTTTGTTTATGACGTGCTGCCTGGTGAGCCCTCGAACCCTAGCTGCCTCCAGGCTTCGTAAACTACCAAAGCCGCGGTATTGGAGAGGTTGAGGCTTCGGCTATTCGGGCACATGGGTACCTTCAGGCAGTGCTCTGCAGATAGACCCTCGCGTACATCTTCTGGCAGACCGCGGGTTTCCGGGCCGAACATCAGGTAATCACCTTCCTGATAGGCCACCTGGTGATAGTAACGGTGGCCTTTCGTGGTGAGACCAAACAGGCGCTGAGGCTGCTCACTGTCCAGGAATGCCTGATAGTTCTTGTGCACTTTAACTGTGGCGTATTCGTTATAGTCCAAGCCCGCACGCCGCATCTGTTTGTCCTCCAGAGTGAATCCCAGAGGCTCAATCAGATGCAGATTGCAGCCGGTATTGGCGCACAGTCGGATGATATTGCCCGTATTGGGCGGTATCTCCGGCTCGTATAGCACCACATTCAGCATTTGGCTTTAGCGCTCAACTGCAAGGGCAACACCCATACCGCCACCGATGCATAGGGTTGCCAGACCTTTGTGCGCATCACGGCGTACCATTTCGTGCAAAAGTGAAACCAGTATGCGACAGCCAGAAGCGCCAATGGGGTGGCCCAGAGCAATGGCGCCGCCGTTGACGTTCACCTTGTTGGTGTCCCAGCCCATATCGCGGTTTACGGAGATGGCTTGGGCCGCAAAGGCTTCGTTGGCTTCCACCAGATCGAGATCGTCAACGCTCCAGCCCGCCAGTTTCAGGCAGCGTTGGCTGGCAGGAATTGGGCCGGTGCCCATAATAGTGGGGTCTACGCCGGCATTGGCGTGGGCCTTGATGGTTGCCAGAGGTGTCAGGCCCAATTCTTTTGCTTTTTCAGCGCTGCACACCATGACTGCTGCCGCGCCATCGTTCAGGGACGAGGCGTTGCCTGCAGTCACCGTACCGTCTTTTTTGAACGCAGGGCGGAGTTTGCCAAGGCCTTCGGCGGATACGCCGTCGCGGGGCCCTTCATCCTTGCTCACAACAATCGGGTCGCCCTTACGCTGGGGTATAGAAACGGGCACGATTTCACCATCAAAGCGACCGGCTTCTCGGGCGGCAACCGCCTTTTGTTGAGAGGCTGCTGCGAACTCGTCCTGCTCGTCGCGGCTGATGCCGTATTTCTCGACTATATTCTCCGCCGTGATGCCCATGTGGTAGTCGTTAAAAGCGTCCCAAAGGCCGTCGGTAACCATGGTGTCGATCATGGTCCAGTTACCCATGCGCTGGCCGTTGCGGCTGTTGGGTAGCACGTGGGGCGCCTGGCTCATGTTTTCCTGACCGCCCGCAATAATCATTTCAGCATCGCCACAGCGAATTGACTGAACGGCCATATGAACGGCTTTGAGGCCGGAGCCGCACACCTTGTTGATGGTTATAGCGGGTACAGATGCGGGCAGCCCAGCATTGATGGCCGACTGGCGTGCCGGGTTCTGGCCGGAGCCTGCGGTCAGAACCTGGCCCAGAACGACTTCATCGATCTGGCTGCCGGCAACACCGGTTTCCTCCAGCAGTGCTTTAATAACAGCGGTGCCGAGCTGGTCCGCACGAAGGCTGGAAAGGCCTCCGCCAAATGCTCCAATAGCTGTACGCCGGGCGGCAACGATGACGACATCACGCATAGGAAATCTCCAGTCAGGTGAGTGTGCTTCGGCAGGGCGCTGTAACAAGCCTTGCTCACACAGAGTATAAAGTTGCGCGCATTGTAGCCGGAAAGGACGAGCGGGCAAAAGCGTAGGCCCAAACCTCGGCCTACATGTTGAGGCTGCGACCTCCGTCGACGGAAATGATTTGCCCGGTGATAAACGGCGCTTCCGCCAGCAGAAACACGATGGTGCGGGCGATATCGTCTGGTGTGCCGGTTTGATTCAGGGGCGTTTTTGCCAGTATTAGACTTTGGTAGTCCGCATCAACGGCCGCGTCGCCCTCGGGCCAGAGAATGGCACCGGGAGACACGCCATTCACCCGCACCTCTGGAGCCAGATCTTTGGCCCAGGCGCGGGTGAGCGCCGCGAGCCCTGCTTTGCTGGCGCAATAGAGAGGGTGGTCTGCCAGCGGCTTTTCACTGTAGATATCAATGAGATTTACGACACTGCCTGAGCTAGCTTGCAAAGCCGGAAGACACGCCTGCAGCAAGAAAAAAGGCGCCCTCAGATTGGTGTGCATGATGCTGTCCCAATCGTCTTCCGTGGCTTCAGGCGTCGGGTTTGGGTAAAACACCGATGCGTTGTTAACCAGTGCATCCAGCCGCCCCCACTGAGCCGTGGCTTCGGTACCCAAGTGCCTGGTGCCGGAGGTGTTGCTCAAGTCCGCCTCCAGTGCCACGGCAGAGTTTGGCCGCTGCTGATTCATTGATTCAGCAAGGCCGAGGGCCTGAACTTCGCGGCTACGATAATGGATGACGATGTTCCAGCCCCGCTCATGCAGCATTTGCGCAGTGCGAGCGCCAAGGCGGTGGGCCGAACCGGTAATCAGGGCGACAGGTGCATGTTCAGGCATGATGGTTCCTCAGGATAGTGATGTCTGGCTTATGCGCGCCAGACGCTCGGACCGGATTGCATCGCCCAGCTCTTTGCCTGAAAAGCCTTGGTCCATCAGCATTTTCGGGTCAATGCCTGATGCAGCCTTTGCTGCGTTATTCAGTGCTTCCAGTTGTAACCGATTCGTGGTGCCAAGAGCGCATTCAAGCACATTGATCAGTCCCGCAAACCGTTCCGGTCGCCGCCACAAGTCGGCCTTTTCCAGAAGTTGTAGCAAAGTGCCTGCATTTGGCTGCAGCGGGTCGAGCTGATGGAGTGCGGGGATGAAAATCATCGTCAGCCGGGCAAGCTGTTGGCAATCGTTGGGTGCTTTCAGTGCCTTGGCTCTTGCTGCCCCCGTGGGTTCATCAAGTGCGCAAAATAGTGAAGCAAAACGCGCTGCGGTTGAACCCTTGCGGGCGTGAATCCGCTGCAGTGCATCAATCGCCGCGCCAAAGTGCGCCTCAGGTGAAAGTTCTGGAATCAACACGCCGAGCGCGCCGCAGTCTCTCAACACCTGAAAAAACGTCCCGGGGGCATTTTCGTGCAGAGCCCGCTGAATCTCCTGCCATACCCGCTCAGGCACCAAATGTCCCACTTCGCCCTCGGCAACCATAGAACGCATCAGCTCCATGGTTTCTGCGCTAACACGAAAACCCAGGGGCTGAAAACGCGCCGCAAATCGCGCGGTTCGCAAAATTCGGAGGGGGTCTTCTTTAAAGGCCAGTGAAACGTGTCGCAGCTCTCTTGCCTCAAGGTCTTTGCGGCCATTAAAGGGGTCGCTCAACTCGCCCTGTTCGGAGCGCGCCATGGCGTTGATGGTGAGGTCCCTGCGCAGCAGGTCTTCTTCCAGCGTTACATCCGGGGCACTGTAAACCGAGAAGCCATGATAGCCATGCCCCTGCTTGCGCTCTGTACGGGCAAGGGCATATTCCTCATGAGTTTTCGGGTGC
Source organism: Marinobacter sp. KMM 10035 (assembly GCF_046537445.1). Lineage (NCBI taxonomy): Bacteria > Pseudomonadati > Pseudomonadota > Gammaproteobacteria > Pseudomonadales > Marinobacteraceae > Marinobacter > Marinobacter sp. KMM 10035. The sequence goes on from NZ_JBBVMG010000001.1 coordinate 1,244,585, forward strand.
AGGAATACGGGGAAGTCTGATCCTACCTGGGTAAAGCCAAGGGCGAGCATTTGTTCCGGGGTTGCACCGACAACTACCCAGTCCCGATCTTTAACGTTCAGGCCCAGTAGTTCATCGCGAACAGCGCCGCCAACCAGATAGGTTTGCATGGGTGGTTCGGTTCCTTTCCGAGAAGTGTCCGGGAATTATCCGTTTCCCGGGCGGGTCAGGCAAACCCGTATATTCTGGTGAGTTCGCCTGACACCGGAAGAAGTGTTTACAAAACAATCAGAATGCTGTGCCCAGCTCCAGAGATGCGCCCATATCCGCATCGCTGAACAGGGCGCCAAGATCAAAGCGAACGCCTAGTAGATTGACTCCCAAACCAGCCGTGAACTGGGTTTCTTCGGCAATGCCATCGTTGTCATCGTTGCTTGCAAGGTTGTAACGAACACCTGCGCGAAGCTGGGCATAGCGGAATGCGTCGAATTCTGCGCCCAAGGCGAGCCACTGGGTGTCATCTTCGAAGCCGAAGGCTTCTTTTTTGGTGAGGTCCAACTCTGCGGTAACAACGTGGTAGTTGCTCGTGTGGGCGATGCCGACGGTTGCCATGGGGCCAACTTTTAGCGTTCGCACTTCCTCACCAAGATCTCTCCGGCTTGCTGCAGAATCGAGCTTCATGGGAATCAGGTTTTTTACCAGAATTCCTGCGTTCCACTGCTTCTCATCTCCAAACGCATACGCAGCACCGATATCCAGGTTAAAGCCGCTTTTATCCGTTTGGGAGTCATCACTGTCGAAATCGTTGTCATCAAAACCGGAAACGGTTTCCGTGTACTGGAAGGTTTGCAGTTTTACGTATTTTGGGGAGAAGCCCAGCTGGAGAGTTTCGCCGTTATTGAGCTTCAAAGCGTGAGCAAAGCTCAGACCCGCCTCCACCACCGCTGAAGCGAGGACCTTGCCGCGGGAATTGAGGTTGACGGTTTGACCGGGAGGAATGACCACCGTGCCGTCTTCAATGTCCTCCAGTACTGCGTCGTCCCTTTCGTCATACTCACCCCTGACTGTAGCGGTCAGATTGCCATTGCTGAAGACACCGACCGAAATCTTCTTTCCGGGAACGGCAACAGCAAGACCCAAGCCGAGGTTTGCGCGAACGGTGTCTTTATCGAAGGCGGCAAGTTGTTCACGCAACTGCCCCGCATGTCGTTGCACTTCGGCTGGATTAGCAGAGTCGATGGCATTCTCAAGCTGATCAATAGAGTCCTGAATGTCATCAACCTGATCAACGGTTTCTTCTTCATCGGCAGCTCGCGCGTTGACAGAGGGCAGAGTGAGGCCAAAATCATCAGCCCAGTCGTGCTGGTCTGCAGCCATCATTGCAGGGTTTGCAGAGGTGGCCGAGGCTGGGTGAGCAATAGCTACGCCAGTGCCACCCATGGCAAAGGAACGTGAAGACATAAACGACTGCGGACTGGCGAGCGCGGAGGAGGTTGCAACGGACAAGCCCACGGCAATGAACAGTCTGGACAGACGATATTGATGCATTTCGGTACCTTTGGGATAAGTATGTGTTTATGAACAATGAGATTACTGAAAGGTTAGAGCAATATGCGTACGGGAACACGGCATAACCGGTAACGGTTTGTTTTTGATATGTAAACGGAGGCAGTTATTTGCCGGTTTAGCGGGCTGTTTTGTGGCTTTAGTAAAGAAGTTTAATTTTATCAGCGTGTTAGGAAAGGTGGCGTGATTTTTTCATGGTTATCGGAAACGGCAAGTTGAAACGAATTCTGGAGACGAAATAATGGCCATCCGCTGGATAATTGTTCCTCTTATGGCTGTCATGCTGGCGGCCTGTGCGCCAGTTGGTGGGCACCGGGACAGCGATAAAAGCAAAATACAAACTGAACCCAAACTTGAGCCTATTACAGTTCGAGTCAGTGGTTTTGGTACCTATGAAGACGCAAGTAAGGATCGGCTGAATACCCGCAAGCGCTTGATGGCGCGCCGTGCATCCCAGGTGGACGCGTACAGAAACCTTGCAGAGCGGGTGTATGGCACGGTTGTGTATGGCAGCTCTACCGTGAACGACTTTGTGCTTCGAAACGACAGTTTCCGAACATACGTGGACAGCTATATTCGCGGTGCAAAGATGGTTGCTGTTAACGAACACAGCGACGGAGTGGTTGAGACCGTAATGGAGCTAAAACTGGAGCCACGTTTCAGGGCTTGTGTATCTAAAGTAGATGCCGATCAGGTACAGGATCTTTGCCCTATACCTATGCCCAGTTACAACGACAGCGTGGGTGATGTTCAGAGCAAAAATGTAGACTCCCTGTACTATCTCGACTGATACCGCTGGTCCCCCTACCGGGTTGTGCCTATGACGGGCCTATGGCTCTTGAAGTGTGAGAAAATTGGAAAAGCGGGTATGAAGCGATGCGTGGGTTTATGAGGCAGTTTGTTCGGTTATCACTTTGGTGTGTTGTACTGCCACTGATGCTGGCTGCCAACGCTCAGGCTGTTGTTCTGGAAGGTGTGGGCCATGCCAGTATCCATAATGAGGATCTTGCGACAGCACGCGCGGAAGCCCGCAATGCGGCCATGCGTGATTTGGCCCTTCAGTACGAAGCACAAGTGAGTACGAGAGACACCATGGAAAACGGTGTTCTTACCGAATCCAGCATTCGCTTGGCTTCCAGCGCGAGGGCGCGGAATGTAAAAGTGATTGATGAGCATCGCATCGGCAACCTCATGCGTGTGACCGTGCGGGGAGAAATTTCTGCCGGGCAAGCCAGCTGTGGTGGCGGAGACGCAGGGCGTTTGAGAAAACGAGTAGCGGTGGCCGGGTTCCCGCTTCTACACCCTGAACAGGCCCGTGTGGGGCGTATTGATGACGCTGGTGAGGTTCTGCCGCAGTTTTTGCAGCAAGGCTTGCGGGAAACTGGGAACTTGCAGGTGTTATCTGCCTCTACCTCTCGTTTGTTCCCCGATTTGCTGAATGCGCCCTCACTGCAGCAGGGGAACAACCGCCTTACCAATGTGATCCAGGTGGCCCGTGAGATGGGCGCCCAGTTTGTCGTGACAGGTGTTATACGGGATCTTGGCGTTGCAGACCCTACAGCTTGGGGCACATCGGTTCTGGACAAAGTTCAGAGAGGTATTGGTGTCGCGGATATGCGTCGGCGTTTCGCGGTGGATCTTGTTGTTCTCGATGGCTTCAGTGGCTCGCCTGTCTATCAGCAACGCTTTGAAACGGCCGCAGTCTGGACTGCCGACGTGGGTAGCTCTACCGGATTTGGCTCCGAAGGATTTCGTAAAACCCAATACGGAAAGGCGGTGGCTGGGGTCCTGGGAGATATGACGCAGGCCGTAACTGAAGCCTTGGCATGTCAGCCGTTTATGACCCGGATTACCCGGGTAGATGGGCAGTTGGTAACGCTGGCCTCAGGAGCAACCGCAGGTTTACGCCCTGGCGATGAGCTGCACCTGTATCGCAGTGCCCGGTATTTTGATTCTTTGGGAGGGACGCCGGAATTGAGTGACAGCCAGATGACGGTCACCCTGAACAATGTTCATCCGGACTTCAGCAATGGCAAAATGCCCAGCATAGGTGGGCAGGTGAACATTCAGCGAGACGATATTGCCATAATCTGGTAACTCGCCCTAAGTCTGTGAACTGGTCACTCAGTTGCTTGTGCCGCAGCAATATCGCGGATCTTCCCGATCATGGAGCGCAAACCGTTGCCGCGGGTCGGGGAGATGTGGCGGAACAGGTCCAGTTGCTCAAACAACTCGTCTATATCGGTGGCCAGCAAGTCTCTTGGGGTTTTCCCGTTCAGCGCAATCAGAATCATCGCGGCAAGGCCGCGTACGATCATTGCGTCGGAATCTATCAGGAGATAGAGCTTGCCACTGGCTTCGTGGAAGTGGGAAATCACCCATACCTGGCTCTGACAGCCGTGAACGTAGTTTTTTTCAATCCGGGCATCGTCCGGAAAAGCCGGTAGCTGTTTGCCGAGATCAATAATAAACGCGTAGCGCTCTTCCCAGTCGTCCAGAAACTCAAAACCGTCGAGTACGTCTTCCAGAGTCGGGTTTTTTCCGAGCGGGTTGTCCAGAAAATCCTGTTCTGTCGCTGGCATTTACAACATTCCCAGTTCGAGTTTGGCTTCGTCAGTAAGCATATCGTTGTTCCAGGGCGGGTCAAAGGTAAGCTCTACGGTTACCTTGTCCACGTTGGGTACGTGCTCTACTTTTACCTTCACATCTTCAGTAATGACGGGCCCCATACCGCAGCCTGCAGCGGTGAGAGTCATCAGGATATAAACGTGATTGCCTTCGGGCGTGCCGTTTTCGATCCGACATTCGTAAATCAGGCCCAGATCCACCACGTTAACCGGAATTTCCGGGTCGTAGCAGTTGCGTATGGCTTCCCATACCTGGTTTTCGTTGATGGATCCGTCTGCCGGCGTGTCAAAACTGCTTTCCAGTGGCTTTTTACCCAGAGCGTCGGCGTTGTGGCCTTCGATGCGAGCGAGGTTGCCATTGACCGCAACGGTAAAGGTACCGCCCAACGACTGCGTGATGGTTACAAAGCTATCTGCCGGAATCATGACTTCTGTTCCGGTGGGAACAAGGCGGGCTTCCACCTCGCGTTTGGTCAGGACGACTTCACGTTCTTGCATGCCTGGTTAAACCTCGTTTGGCGCGGAGAGGGGGCGGAATCAGCTTATGGTAAAGCTCTCACCACACCCGCATTCGGCGGTGGCGTTTGGATTGCGGAACTGGAACATGGAGTTTACGCCTTCGGTAACGAAGTCGATCTCGATGCCATTCACCAGGGAAAGGTGTTCCTCTTTCACAAACACATCAACCCCGTCAATGTGGAATATTCTGTCGTCGGATGAGGCTTCGTCCACCCACTGGGTTTCGTACTTGAAGCCGGAACATCCGCTTTTTCTGATCGCCAACCGAATACCTTTGGCGCTCGATGCTTTGTCGAGTTGCTTGCGTACGTGCTTGACGGCACTTGGCGTCATGGTGACGCCTACGGTCGGTGTGAAGACTTCTGCTGTCATGGTGTCTCCTCCATCAGGCAAACAGGCGCTGGACTTTCTGTAAGGCGGCAAACAATTGTTCCACCTCATCCAGTGTATTGTAGAACGCAAAGGAGGCCCGTGCTGTACCGGGAACTCCGTAGAAATCCATCAGCGGCATTGCACAGTGGTGGCCAGTACGAATGGCGATGCCTTGCTGATCCAATAAGGTTCCTATATCACTGGGGTGCAAGCCCTCGATTTTAAAGGACATTACGGGAACTTTTTGCTTTGCAGTGCCGATAATGCTCATGCCTGGAACGGTTTCAACCAATTGGTTGGCGCGCGCCATCAAAGCATTCTCTGCCGCTTCCATTGCTGGCCTGTCGAGCCCGTTAAGGTAGTCGATTGCAGCACCCAAGCCTACAGCTTCTGCGATTGCGGGCGTACCTGCTTCAAATTTGTAGGGCAGAACGTTCCAAGTGGTGCGTTCAAACGATACCCGTTCAATCATCTCGCCGCCGCCCTGATAGGGAGGCATGTCTTCCAGCAGCGCGGCTTTGCCATAAAGCACGCCAATGCCGGTTGGGCCGAACAGCTTGTGAGATGAAAACACGTAAAAGTCACAGTCCAGTGCCTGCACATCCGGCTGGAAGTGGGGGACTGCCTGGGCGCCATCCAACAGGGTAATCACACCACGAGCCTTCGCCTTGCCCACCAATTCGTTTACCGGATTGATTGTGCCCAGAACGTTGGAAACGTGAGTGATGGCCAGTATACGGGTGCGGTCGTTCAGCAAACGATCAAAGGATTCAAGATCCAGTTCGCCCGCAGGCGTAACCTGAATCGGCACCACTTTTGCGCCAGTGCGTTCGGCAACCATCTGCCAGGGCACAATGTTGGCGTGGTGCTCCATGTGGCTCACCAGAATTTCGTCGCCGGCTTTGAGCTTGGGTGCCAAGCCATTCGCCACCAGGTTGATGGCTTCTGTTGTGCCTTTTGTCCAGATGATTTCCCGGGTACTGCCTGCATTCAAAAAGCTGCGAATGGTTTCCCGGGCACCTTCAAATGCTGCAGTGGCACGGTCGCCAAGGGTGTGGGCACCCCGGTGTACGTTTGAGTGCATTTCCCGGTAATAACGGTCCATGGCATTCAGAACGACGAGCGGCTTTTGTGCCGACGCACCGTTATCCAGATACACCAGTGGCTTCCCGTTCACCTGTTGCGACAGTATGGGGAAGTCCCGGCGTATGGCTTGTACATCAAACGCCGTCTGGGTGGCTGTGTTTGCCATGGACAGGTCATTCATACCGGTCAGACCTCCTGGAATGCTTGATCAAAAAACTGGTTGAGGCGGATTTGCACCGTATCTTTCACGGCATCCACTGGAATCTGGGCAACCAGTTCGTTGATGAACGCCATGGTCAATAGTACGTTGGCTTCACGGATGCCGATGCCCCGTGATACCAGATAAAACAGCGATTCTTTGTCCAGTTGACCGATGGTGGCGCCGTGGGCGCATTTCACGTCATCAGCGTAGATTTCCAGCTCGGGCTTGGTATCGATCTCTGCACCGGTAGAAAGCAGCAGGTTCTTGTTGCTCATATTCGCGTTGGACTTCTGGGCATCCGGGTGAATATGAATTCTGCCGTTGAACACTGCGTGAGATTTATCCGCTGCAATGTTGCGGTAGGTTTCTTCACTGTCGCAATTGGGTGCTACGTGCTCAATGGTGGTGTGGTTGTCGTAGTGCTGTGTGCCTTGGGTTACAACAACGCCGTTGAGTTTGCACTCGGCGCCTTTGCCTTCCAGTCGAACCCGCAGATCGTGGCGCCTTAGAGGGCCACCAAAGCCTACGCAGTGGCTCTCGAAGCGGGAGCTACGTTGCTGGGTTACGCCAGTGGCGCCGATGTGTTGTACGTTCTCGCCGCCCATGCTCAGGCGAATGTTGGTAACATTTGCGCCCTCAGCAAGGGTGAACTCGGTTACGGAGTTCACGAATACTGCTTCCTGGCCGCTGGAAATAAACTCTTCCACCAGTGTGATCTGGCTGTTACGGCCTGCCTCAACAAATATGCGTGGGAAGGCAGATCCGCTGGCGTCGGCGGTCACTTCATGAATGATGAACAGTGGCTGATCAAGAACTGCGTCTGGTTTCAGGCGAATGACGAGGCCGTCTTCAAAACGCGCAGTGTTCAACCCTGCAAATTGCACCGCTTTTGCGTCCAGGGTGCTGTCCAGGCGCTCTGCCAGCTCGCTGGCTTCAGCGTCTGACAGATCACTGAACCGCTGAATAAGAATATCGTTCAGATCCGGGTACTCGCTGGCTTCTGGCACCATTACGCCATTGACAAAAGCCACCTTGTAGCCGGGCACAGCAAGAGCACTGCCGGTTTTGCCCGCAGTGGGCAGTGAGGTAGCCATCTCGTCAGTCAGCTTCAGATACTTGCTGGAGTATTTCCAGTTCTCGGTTTTCCGCGTTGGCATGGGCATGTCTACCAAGGCGGCGCCGCGTTGTTTACGCAGAGCAAGCAGTGGTGCGGGTAGTGCCTGGCCAGCCGGCTGTAGAAACGCGCTGGAAAGAAGACTTGGTGCTGGTTTCATTCCGCGGTCTCCTTAGTTGGCTGAGTTGGAGAGGGCTGAACTGGCTGCAGTTTCATCGTCCTTGATGCCAAGCCATGCGTAACCACGCTCTTCCAGCTCCAGGGCCAATTCACGGCCGCCAGACTTCACAATCTTGCCTTCGGCGAGAACGTGAACGAAATCAGGAACAATATGGTCAAGCAGGCGCTGATAGTGAGTGACCATCAAAATGGCCCGGTCTTCGGCACGCAGAGCGTTAACGCCGTCAGAAACAACCTTGAGTGCGTCGATGTCCAGGCCGGAGTCGGTTTCATCCAGGATGGCCAGCTTTGGTTGCAGCATCAGGGCTTGCATGATTTCGTTACGCTTCTTCTCGCCACCGGAGAAACCTTCGTTTACACCGCGCTTGAGAAAAGCAGGGTCCAGATCCACTTGCTTGGAAATTTCCCGAGCCATCTTCATGAATTCAGCGGCGTTCATTTCTGATTCGCCCCTGTGGTGGCGCATGGCGTTTACCGATGTGCGCATGAACTGCAAGTTGCTAACGCCCGGAATCTCTACCGGGTACTGAAACGCCAGGAACACACCATCCCGTGCCCGCTCTTCGGTCGCTTTTTCAAGCAGGTCTTCACCGTGCATGGTGACGCTGCCAGAGGTAACTTCAAATGCTTCGTTGCCTGCAAGCACTTGGGCCAGCGTACTTTTGCCCGAACCGTTCGGGCCCATAATCGCATGTACTTCCCCGGATTTGATCTCCAGGTTTATACCCTTGAGGATTTCTTTGCCCTCAACGGAGGCGTGCAGGTTTTTGATGCTCAGCATTTGTGGCTTCTCTCTTTAATCTGAAAATCTGTGTATGTAATTTAACCAACAGAACCTTCAAGGCTGACTTCAAGAAGCTTGCCGGCTTCAACCGCAAACTCCATGGGAAGTTCCTTGAAAACGTCCTTGCAGAAACCGTTCACAATCATGGACACGGCCCGCTCCATATCAATCCCGCGCTGGCGGCAAAGGAACATCTGCTCGTCGCTCACTTTCGAGGTGGTGGCCTCGTGCTCAACGATGGCGGACTTGTTCAGGCTCTCAATGTACGGGAAGGTATGCGCGCCGCACTGGTCACCGATCAGCAGCGAATCACACTCGGTAAAGTTGCGAGCGCCATCGGCGCGGGGGCCGAACTTGACCAGACCACGATATACGTTGGAGCTTTTACCAGCCGAAATACCTTTGGAGATGATGGTGCTGGTGGTGTTTTTGCCCAGGTGAATCATCTTGGTGCCAGTATCGGCCTGCTGGTAGTTGTGGGTAAGCGCTACTGAGTAGAACTCACCAACGCTGCCTTCACCGCGCAGGATACAGCTGGGGTACTTCCAGGTAATGGCCGAGCCGGTTTCCACCTGAGTCCAGGAAACCTTGGAGTTCTTGCCGATACAGGCTGCGCGCTTGGTGACAAAGTTGTAGATGCCGCCCTTGCCGTTCTCATCGCCCGGGTACCAGTTCTGTACCGTGGAGTATTTGATCTCTGCATCGTCCAGAGCGATCAGTTCAACCACCGCTGCGTGCAGCTGGTTCTCGTCGCGCATCGGGGCGGTACAGCCTTCCAGATAGCTCACGTAACTGCCTTCGTCGGCAATAATCAGCGTGCGCTCGAACTGCCCGGTGTTTGCCGCGTTGATGCGGAAGTATGTGGACAGTTCCATGGGGCAACGAACGCCCTTGGGGACGTATACAAAGGTTCCGTCCGAGAAGACTGCTGCGTTTAGGCCGGCAAAGAAGTTGTCTGTATGGGGAACAACAGTGCCGAGGTATTTTTGCACCAGTTCAGGGTAATCGCGCACGGCTTCTGAAATAGAGCAGAAGATAACGCCTGCTTTTGCCAGTGGCTCTTTGAACGTGGTAGCCACTGAAACGGAATCGAATACTGCGTCAACGGCTACGCCGGCGAGCTTTGCGTGTTCGTGCAGCGGGATTCCCAGTTTTTCATAGGTTTTAAGCAGCTCGGGATCTACATCGTCGAGGCTCTGTGGCATGTCTTCTTTGCGCTTCGGGGCCGAGTAATAGGAGATCGAGTTGTAATCGACTCGCTCATAGCCCAGGTGAGCCCAATCGGGTTCTTCCATTTCAAGCCAGCGACGATAAGCCTTGAGGCGCCATTCCAGCATGAACTGTGGCTCTTTCTTGATTTCAGAAAGGCGGGTGATAACGTCTTCATTCAAACCGGGCTCGAAGGTATCTACTTCGATATCTGTTACGAAACCGTGTTCGTATTCCCGTTTGATCAGTTCGTTCACCTCTTTGTTGGCGGTCGTCATGATCGTCGCTCCGTATTCTCTCTCGCGGGCTCTGAGGCCCTTTGATTTGCCGGCAACCAAAACTGGTTTGCGGGGCCTGATCTGTTGCTTCTGGTTCGTAATTGTACAATACCAGACTAAATTAGTCAGGTATTAAATTGGGGGGAATGGCAAGTATATCGTAATACACCCGCCAGACGCTAAATCTGACGGGTTTGGAGCGGTTTTGATAGGCGTATATACGGAGTCGATCGCTCCGTGAACGTTAGGCTTCGGGTGGCAAAATGCGGGTGAGGTAACTGTGTTTCAGTGCTTCAGGTGTGTGCGGTGGGCGAGGGATGCGAACTATGTGGCCGCTGCCCGGTGCGCAATCCATAGCGATGCCGTTGCGGTTCTCCATAACCGGTATCGAAAACTGCAGATTGCCAGAAGGTGTAATCAGTTCCATTTGGTCGCCTGGGGAGAATTTGTTTTTCACATCGATGGTGAGCCATTGCCCGTCATCATCGGTGATGGTGCCCACAACTTGTTGTGTGCCCAGATAGGAGGAACCACGCTCGTAGGTCTGGTATTCCTGTGGCATGTGCCTGCGTAGAAAACCTTCCGTGTAGCCCCGGTTGGATAGCGCTTCCAGATCGTTCATCAGCGCCATATCAAAAGGCTTGCCTTGTGTCGCCTGATCTATGGCGCTGCGGTATACCTGAGTGGTGCGGGCAACATAATAGGTGCTTTTTGTGCGGCCCTCGATTTTCAGGGAATGCACGCCCATGGCCGCCAGCTCCGCCACGTGCTGCACCGCTCGCAGATCCCGCGAGTTCATGATGTAGGTGCCGTGCTCATCCTCATAGGCGGGAATAAAGCTACCGGGGCGGTTAGGTTCTTCCAGAAGAATTTCTTTCGGCTCGAAACTTTGAACATCCGCTGCGGCCGATGTGGCAATCAGGTCGCCGGTCTGGTCCTGGGTGTGGGTAACTTCCTTGTAGTTCCAGCGGCAGGCATTGGTGCATGCGCCCTGGTTGGCGTCTCTATGATTCATATAGCCTGAGAGCAGACAGCGCCCGGAGTAGGCCATGCACAGAGCACCGTGAACGAAGACTTCCAGTTCCATATCCGGAACCCGCTCGCGTATGTCACGAATTTCACCCAGCCCCAGTTCCCGTGAAAGAATCACCCGGCTGATGCCCTGGCGGCGCCAGAACTCCACAGTTGCCCAATTAACGGCATTGGCCTGCACCGAGAGGTGGATGGGCTGATCCGGCCATTTTTCCCGCACCAGCATGATCAGGCCGGGGTCGGACATAATTAGCGCATCCGGCTTGTACTCCAGCACCGGTTCCAGATCCCGCAGGTAGGAGCGCACCTTGTCGTTGTGGGGCGCAATGTTCGACACCAAATAAAACTGTTTGCCCAGTTCATGGGCGCGCTGGATACCAGAGCCCAGAGCGGCAGTATCTTTGAAGCTGTTGTTGCGCACCCGCAGGGAATAGCGGGGCTGGCCGGCGTAAACGGCATCTGCCCCATAGGCGAATGCGGTCTCCAGGTGTTCAGGGGTGCCGGCGGGTGCCAGCAATTCCGGGATATTCATGTGGGCTCCGGGTAAATCAGTGGTTGGCTATTTTGCCGCAAGCTAATGTGCTTTCCCTTGATCCCGCTCAAACGTCTTATTGATTATTTTCAGCTAACATGTGTACGCTGTAAGTTGTGATGAGAGTTGGATAGATATGAATCTGGAGGATAAAAAAATGGCGTCAGGCCCCCTGAGCCAGGATGCAGTGCGGGTTTCGTTGGGTAACAGAGTGAGTTCGCTTATCAGCAGTCAGCTTGCCCGAGGCAAGGTGGGCGTTGAGGTGGTGGCGTCTCAGTTGCACATGAGTCGGTACACGCTCCACAAGAAATTGAAGCGGGAAGGTTTGACATTTGCCCGTATACTGGAGGATGTGCGCCGTAAGCAGGCGCTAACTTACATGCAGGATAAAACCAAGCCGCTGGTGGAAATTGCCGAGCAGCTTGGGTTTTCAGAATTGAGTGCGTTCAGCCGGGCATTCAAGCGCTGGATGGGCACGTCCCCGGCTGAATATCGCTCTATCAGGTTGTCCTGAACTTTAATTGCGAGACATCAGAACTTTTTAAATACCAATGTTGCGTTGGTGCCACCAAAGCCAAAACTGTTGCTCATAACGAGATCCAGGTTCTGGTTGTCCAGGCGCTTACGCACGATTGGATAGCCTTCGGCGCCTTCGTCGAGGTTCTCGATGTTAGCTGAGGGCGCGATAAAGCCGTCCCGCTGCATGATTAAGCAGTAGATGGCTTCATGAACGCCTGCCGCACCAAGAGCGTGGCCGCAAAGCGGCTTGGTGGAGCTTAGCGGTGGGATTTTGTCACCAAAGGTCGCTTTCAGCGCCTTCAGTTCAGTTACATCACCAGCAGGTGTACTGGTGCCGTGGGTGTTGATATAGCTGATTTCGCCATCTAGGTTTTTCATGGCCTGGTGCATACAGCGAATAGCACCTTCACCGCTTGGGGCAACCATGTCGGCGCCGTCTGATGTGGCGCCAAAACCAACCAGTTCTGCAATGATGTTCGCGCCTCGCGCCTCTGCATGCTCCAGAGCCTCGATCACCAGGGTACCGCCGCCGCCGGAGATAACAAAGCCATCACGGTCTGCATCATAGGTGCGGGATGCTTTCTCAGGCGTATCGTTGTATTTGGTTGAGAGTGCGCCCATGGCGTCAAACATCAGGCTCAGGGTCCAGTGGATATCTTCGCCGCCGCCGGCAAGCATTACATCCTGACGCCCCAAAGCAATCTGGTCTGCAGCATGGCCGATGGCGTGTGCGCTGGTGGCACAGGCTGAGGTAATGCCGTAGTTGATGCCTGTAATGCCGAATGCCGTTGCAATGGTCGCGTTGATTGAGCTGCCCATTGTGCGGGGTACGCGGTAAGGCCCAACGCGACGAATGCCTTTGGCGCGGTGGGTGTCGATTGCATCGAGAAGCTCAACGGTTGACGCGCCGCCGGTGCCAAATACGGCGCCGGTGCTGTTAGCCGTGAGGTGCTCATTGGTTAGTCCAGCCTGCTCAATAGCTTCACAGGCTGCGAGATAGGTGTAGGCCGCAGCAGGGCACATGAAGCGCAAAAGCTTGCGGTCAATCAGTTCGGGCAGGTTCAGATCAATCTGACCACAAACGTGGCTGCGCAAACCATTGTCACGAGCTTCTTCACTGAAGCCGATTCCAGGAATGGACTCCTTCAGGGAGCGTGTGACTTCTTTTTGATTGGTGCCTAGGCTGGAGACAATCCCCATGCCGGTGATAACAACACGACGCATCTTGTTAACTCCTAGAAATCATCGGTGGAAGTGAACACGCCAACCCGCAGGTCTTTGGCGGTGTATATTTCTTTGCCATCCACTTCCATGCGTCCGTCGGCAATAGCCATTGTAAGCTTACGCCGGATTACGCGTTTGAGGTCGAGGTAGTAGGTTACCTTTTTGTTGGTCGGGAGAACCTGGCCGGTGAACTTCACCTCTCCAGCGCCCAGCGCACGGCCCTTGCCTTCACTGCCGCCCCAGGCCAGATAAAATCCCACCAGTTGCCACAGAGCATCAAGGCCCAGGCAGCCAGGCATAACGGGATCATCTACGAAGTGGACTTTAAAGAACCAGAGGTCGGGATTGATATCCAGTTCAGCTACCAGGCTACCTTTCCCGTAGATGCCGTCATCTGTTCCTATGTGGGTGACGCGGTCAACCATTAGCATCTCGTCTATGGGCAGCCGCGTGGCGCCCGGGAAAAGTTTGCCATGACCACACTTAATCAGGTCTTCCTTGTCAAAATGATCCGGGTTCATAGTGCCATCGTCTCTGTTACAGAATGATTTATTGTTACTTTAGCTGTTATTTCGAGAGTCGCTATTGACCATTAGTGGATGATTAACGCTTAAGCGGTGCAGTTGCAAGTTCGGTTTGTTCTCCGGGGCGGGTTGTAGCGCAAAAAAAACAGGCTCCTGCGAGCCTGTTCATTCTTCAAACCCCTTGGGAAACCTCATCCCCAGGGTATCAGCCTGCGCGGCCATCGGGTCTCGGGCTTGCCAGTATTTTCGTGTAACGCACCAGGAACATGCCGAAGGCGAATATCCAGAGCAGGCTACTGCTGCCAATTCCAGGGTGCCAGGGAACTATGTCGAAGGCCGTTAGTACGCGAATCGTTGCCGCCAACTGGATCGCAATGAATGCGGTAACCATACCTTTGGGCAGTACCAGGGGGCGGCCGGTATGGCCAAGTGTTACCCGGGCGATAACGCCCAGAATGAGACAGCTGATGGCGCCAGTACCTGCAGCATGGCTCCAGGCGTTAGACGGCCAGCCTGCGAAAATGGTGCCAGCCAGAAGGTATAGGGAAACCGGGATCCAGAGAATAGAGAGGTGAAGAACCCATAGGAGGGGTTCTTTGCGAGCCAGCCAGCCCTTCCAGTTAGCGAGGCGCACCAACACAAGAGTGCCGGCAACGACCGCCAGCATGCCTGTGATGGCTTGCCAACCGGTGACCAGTGAGGCCATAAGCAGAATCATGGAAAACAGTGACGCCATATCCAGCGCCGGGATATTCTTTACCGCATCAGCAGTCAGCCCGCGCTGGCGCAACCAGCCAGTGGTGAATGCAGGCGTTATGCGCCCACCCACAATGCTGATCAGTGCCATGGCTGCAATCAGTGCTCCGTGGCTGTATGTCATGTCCAGGCGAGTCACAAAACCAATCTGCATGAGCCACAGCAAGCCGAGAACTACCAACAGCATGAGCTGACGCTTTTGTTTCGCATGCCAAACTCGCCATCCTGCATCCAGCATTACCAGAGGGAGGAATGCCAGGTTGACGCCTTGTACTAGCCACTCTGGCAGATCTGCACCCAGGGCTAGCAGCAGTCGCCCTGCCAGCCATACTCCCCAAAGCAGAAACAGCCGAATGCCATGAGTGCGCTCAGTCTGGGTCCAAACACAGACTGCAGTCAGTAAAAAACCTGCAATCGCAGCGGTCAGAAAGCCAAACAGCATCTCATGCTGGTGCCAGAACAGCCCCGGCATGGCTAATGGCATATTGATAGTGCCTGTTACCTGCAGCACCCAGAGCGGTATGGCGAGAAGTGCCAGTACTGTCATGGACAGGAAGAAAATACGAAACGGATAGCCGAAAAGCTGACTGAAGCTGGCGGACCCAGCGTTAGGGGGTGTTGAAGTAGCCTGCATGTTGGTTCCTGCCGATACATATATGTGAGTTATATGTTAAACGGCTGGGCGCAGAATTAACATACCCGGTTGGTGGTATCTATGCGTACAATGTCTCTATCGTTTTGATTCACAATGGAATGGTTTATGAACTCATACATGATACTGAAGCACCTTCACATGACGACAGCCTACCTCACCGTAGTCCTGTTCACACTGAGATTGCTGCTGGATGCCGTGGGCCGCCCCGGCTGGCGCGCAACCCCGCTGCGCTGGATACCCCACGCCAACGACACAGTGTTGCTGGTCGCAGCCATCAGCCTGCTATTTGTGGGTAGCTGGAACCCGCTTGAGCAGGGCTGGATTCTGGCAAAAATTACACTGTTGCTAGGCTACATCGCCGCCGGATTATTCGCCCTGAAAGTTACCGTGTCACGCCCGGTTCGTGTTGTGGCGGCTGTTCTGGCTTTAGTCCAGGTGTCAGCTATCTTCCATCTTGCCATGGCCAAGCCTGTTCTGTTCTGATTTGGAGAGGCTGACCAGTTCTGCCAGCTGGCTCTGCACGTCTCGCAACTGGCGCGTAATCTCATCGCGCTCATCGTGAGCTTGCTGAGCCTGCTTGGCATTTTGCTCCTCGCTCATCACCTCCAGAATCGCCCCGATCATCATGTTCAGGAACACGAAAGCTGTTAGGAAAATGAACGTTAGATAGAAAATCCAGCTAAGCGGGTAGTGTTCCATCGTTGCATACATAACATCTGTCCAATCCTCGAACGTGGCCACACGGAACAGCGTGAGCATGGAGATGGCAACATCTCCCCAGAGATCGTCATCCACTTTGGCGAAGAACATCGAGCCCATGGCGGCATAGATGTAAAAAATAATGAACATCAACAACGCGATGTACCCCATCCGTGGGATGGCTTTGAGCAGGGAGTTGATCAGGAATCGCAGCTCCGGCACCACAGAGACCAGACGCAATACCCGGAAGACCCGCAATAATCTGCCAAGTAAAACCGCCTCCGAGTTATCCAGAGGAATGAGGCTGCCAATCACGACCAGCGTGTCGAACACGTTCCAGCCATCCATGAAGAAGCGACGCTTGACGGGGCTCGCGGCGAAGCGGAAAAGAATCTCGATCAGGAAAAACAGTGTAATAGCGGCATCCATAATACCCAGTGACTGCTCTACCAGGGGTGGTAAGTCGTAGGTTTTCGCGCCAATGGTCAGGGCGGACAGGATGATTATGGCAATCACTACGCCCTGAAAGAGCGTGCTGGATTCAATACGGTGCAGCTGGTTGAAGCCTGCCGTAGGAGAAAGTTCCAGGGACATGGGGGTTACTGCTCCAGGTGAAATCGAGTGTGCGGATTCTAAAGGCATGGCCAGCGCTGGAACAGTACTGTTACAGAGATTTCAAGAAACTCGCACCAAACAACTTACTGCGGTGGTGATTCTGTGCTGCCGTCCCGGTGCTGCTTGCGATTCAGGGGGTAGAACAGTTGAGGTGATGCGAGCTCCGGCAGGTCGGTTTGCTCCTGGTTGGCAGCCCACTCAACGCGCTCTGCAGAGCGGATGGCGTAATGCATCCAGGCCAGCGCCGCAGCGGCAATGATGAACATCAGCATAAAGCAGCTCTGCCAAATGCCGGTAACGTCGTTCAAAACTCCGAAAGTGAGCGGCAGGATGAATCCTCCCAGTCCACCGATCATGCCTACTACACCACCAACAGCACCCACGTGCATGGGGTAGTAAACAGGGATGTGTTTGTAAACCGCCGCCTTGCCCAGCGACATGAAAAAACCCAGGGTGAAAATCAGAACAATAAACACCGGGAGGCTCATTTCAAAAGTGAAACGAACGTCTCGATCAATTCCGTGTACCACGTAATCTGTAGGGGGATAGCTCAGCAAAAAGGTACAAATAACCGATGCAATAAACGTCCAGTACATCACCCGGCGCGCCCCGAAGCGATCTGACATCCAGCCACCCAGAATGCGGAACAAGGAAGCAGGGATAGTGTACAGGGCCGCAATCATGCCTGCGGTTGTTATATCAAGGCCGTAAACGCCTATCAGGTAGTGGGGCAACCAAAGAGCCAGTGCCACAAAAGCCCCGAATACGAAGAAGTAATAAAGCGCGAAACGCCATACGCGCAGATCCCGCAGGGGCTCCATTTGCTCCATAAACGAGCGTTGCTGCTCGTCTTTTTTTCGGCCAGCTGAGATAGGGTCTTCCTTTGCCAGAAGCATGAAGACGATGCCCATAACCGCTAGCACAGAAGCGTAAATCTGCGCCGTTGTTTCCCAGCCGAAGGCCACCAACAAAAAAGGTGCACCAAAGTTGGTGACTGCGGAGCCCACGTTGCCTGCACCGAAGATACCTAACGCTGTGCCTTGCCGGGCGGGTTCAAACCAGGCAGCTGTGTAGGCCACACCCACAATGAACGCGCCACCGGCAAGGCCAACGCCAAGAGCGCCAACCAACAACATCAGGTATGTAGTGGCAAAGGTGAGCAAGTAAACGCAGGTAGCCGTGGTCAGCATGAGTATGCCTAACACCCAGCGACCGCCGTATCGATCCGTCCAGATTCCCAGGAATAGCCGGCTGATTGAGCCGGTCAGGATAGGGGTGGCCATAAGCAAGCCAAGCTGTGTGTCAGACAGGCCCAAGTCTTCCGCTATGCGGATGCCAATGATGGAAAAAATGGTCCAAACGGCGAAGCACAGGGTGAAGGCCAGAGTGGAAAGGCCAAGTGCGCGATGTTGTTGTGGTCTGGTTGGCGAGTTCATTGCTGCGGCCCTATCTGTCTGCACATACCGGCTTTTTCAAAGCCTCTGTAACCATATCAAAAGTGGGTTTTTCCGTGGGAAAGCATTGGGGGTACCTCCAGCAGGGTGGGCGGGTGGTAGGTGCTGGCAGGGATTTCCTGGGAGGGGGTAGGGCTTCGATTGCTCTGGAGGGGTACCCGCCGCTGAATTTGACTTAAATCAAATATACGCCGCTGAGGAATGTGGGCTAATGCTGAGCAATATCAATTGGCGGAGTGCCCGTGTGGGGTGTGGCCGCCTTCGGAGACTGCTATGAAAATCATGATTGCCTACGACGGCTCCAGGAACGCAAAGCTGGCGCTGGTTCAGACGATTACGATGTTTCGCGAGCTGAAACCTCAGATCACCCTGGTGGCTGTGGCGGAAAACCCCAGAGACATCACTGCCAGTAATGAAGATATGTTTCAGGAAGAGTTGACGGATCTCAAGCGGCACCTTCTTGAGGCGCAGGAAGTTTGCGAGAAAGAGGGCGTCACCTCGGAAACGCTACTTCTGGAAGGCGATGCCCGGAAAATGTTGCTGTATGCCGCAGAGAGCAAAGTTAAGCCCGGCATGATGGTTATTGCCCGCCACAGTGAAGAGGTAGATGGCGGGTTGATTGCTCGTTCATTGACCTACTTTGTGGATGAACTGGATTACATGACATTCGGCAAAGTCAGCTCGTTTCTGGCGCGCCGGGTGCAGTGCCCCCTACTTATCCTGCCCAGCCGCTAACAGCCACTGGCACTGAACTGTAAGCCCCCGGAGGGTGAAATGAGAGTTGCAGACGTATTCCGCTTCAAAAATCCAGAGATCAAGGCACTGCACCTGACCTGGATAGCGTTTTTTATCACATTTTATGTGTGGTTCAACATGGCGCCGCTGGCGTCCAGTATGCTCAAAAGCGTCGACTGGTTGACGGCTGATGATCTACGCCTGTTCGCCATCTGTAACGTGGCGTTGACGATCCCCGCACGAATCATTGTGGGCATGGCCCTTGACCGCTTTGGCCCGCGCCGGGTGTTTTCCATACTGATGGTCCTGATGTCGATTCCGGCACTCACCTTCGCCTTTGGCGACACCATGACCCAGCTGCTGGTCAGCCGCTTGGTTCTAAGCTCCATCGGTGCCAGCTTTGTGGTGGGTATCCACATGACTGCCATGTGGTTCAAGCCTCGCGACATTGGCTTTGCCGAGGGCTTCTACGCAGGCTGGGGTAACTTCGGTTCCGCAGCGGCGGCGTTGACTCTGCCTACCATCGCGCTGCAAATGTATGGCGGCGATGACGGCTGGCGCTGGGCCATTGCCCAGAGTGCGATTGTGATGGCGCTCTACGGTGTTTACTACTGGTTCGCCGTAACAGACGGCCCGGTGGGAACCGTGCACCGCAAGCCCCGCAAAGCCAGCGCGCTGGAGGTTAGTACCTGGGGCGACATGGTAAAACTGATTCTGTGGACCATCCCCTTGATCGGCGTTCTTGCTATCTTGGTATGGCGCATCCAGAACATGGGCTACCTGAGTGTGACCGGTGCGGTGGTCGCCTATGCAGTCATCGTTGCGATTGTGCTCTACCAGATTGTGCAAATCCTGCGGGTGAACTTGCCTATTCTGAAAAAGGGTGTGCCAGAAGACGACAAATACCCGTTCAACAGTGTTGCTGCACTGAACAGCACCTACTTTGCCAACTTTGGTGCTGAGCTTGCGGTGGTTTCCATGTTGCCAATGTTCTTCGAAGAAACCTGGAGCCTGAGTGCGGCAGCCGCCGGTATGGTTGCAGCCTCCTTTGCCTTCGTTAACCTGGTGGCACGCCCCATGGGTGGCATGGTTTCCGACCGCATGGGTAACCGCCGCTTCGTGATGCTCAGCTATATGTTCGGTATTTGTGTGGGTTTTGCGCTGATGGGCTTGCTCAATTCGAGCTGGCCACTGATTATCGCCGTAGGCATTACTGTCTTCACTTCCTTCTTCGTGCAGGGTGCTGAAGGTGCAACCTTCGGTATTATCCCGTCGATCAAACGCCGCCTGACTGGGCAAATATCAGGCATGGCCGGTGCTTATGGCAACGTGGGGGCGGTGGTCTACCTGACTATCTTCACCTTCGTTACCCCTAGCCAGTTCTTCTTTATCATTGCTGGCGGAGCCTTCATAAGCTGGGTGCTTTGCCTGATGTGGTTGAAAGAGCCTGAGTCTGGCTTTGCGGAAGAGTATGAAGTGTCTTCTGTCGATCTGCAGATTGAGGAAGAGGAGCGCCAGCGCCAGGTAGCACTTGGCAGGGCGTGATGCCAATATCAATATCCTGAAGTAACAAAGCCCGCCGGAAGTGATTTCGGCGGGCTTTATTTTGTGATTGTCACGGACTGGGCGGTGTACCTTCTCCGTTCGAAAGAACGGCATCGATTTGAACCAAAGCACCCTCAGGAATAGCTGAAACGCCAATGGTTGTTCTGGCAGGAAGATCACTTTCGAAGAATGTTGTGTAAACCTCGTTTATAGAGTCGATGTCTGCAATATTTTTTACCTGGATCGTTACCTTAACGATATCGTCCATCACGTGATCAGTGCTTTCTATAATTGCCTTTATATTTTGCAAACATTGCCCGGCTTGTTCTTTTGCGCCTCCTGCGACCATGCCACCGGTGCCCGGGTCTAGAGGTAGTTGGCCAGATAAGTGATTGTAATGGGAAAATGCGACTGTCTGTGTAGACAGAGAACTCCGGGGTGCCCGTTCCGTATTGTGTGCTCTTATGACGATTCCGTGCCTGTCTTCGACGGCCTGCGGGGGCGTGCCGTCTCCATGCGATACAACCGCATCAATCTGCACTAACGCATCCAACGGCAATCCTGATGCTGAAATTATTGTCCGTGCCGGTACATAGGCAGCGGCTCTTGCTATAGCTGAGTCAGGGAAAAACGTTGTGTAAACTTCATTTACTGCATCAACATCAACATCCGTTATGTTTCTAAGGAATATGTTGATTTTGACAATGTCGTCAAAAGGAACGTCGATACTTTCTAAAATTGCTTTGAGGTTTTTTAAGCATTGCGCGGTTTGAGCTTTTACACCGCCTGTAACCAACTCGCCAGATTCGGGATCAATCGGTAATTGGGCCGAAATGTTGTTGTAGTGAGAGAATGCGACGGTTTGTGTTGAGGACGAGCTTTGAGGCGCGGCTTTCGTGTTTTTTGCCGCTTTCAAGAGGTCGCATGGCTGTTGTGGGGGAGTGCCTTCACCGTTCGAAATGATGGCGTCTATTTGCAACAATGCGTTTTCCGCAGGCAAAGCTGAAACCGCGACGGTTGTTCGTGTAGGGAGATAGTTCTGGAAGAATGATTTGTACACTGCCTCTACAGCGTCAATATCGGAGATGTTTGTCAGGAATATATTGATTTTGACGACGTCGTCCATAACATGATTAATGCTTTCTATAATTGCTTTTATGTTCTCAAGGCACTGCTTTGTTTGATTTTTGATCCCACCCGTAACCACTGCACCCGTTTCGGGGTCTATTGGTAGTTGAGCTGAAATATTATTGTAGTGAGAAAATGCCACTGATTGCGTCGATGACAGGTTTTTGGGTGCATTTTCCGTATTTCTTGAAACTTTAACGATGTTGTCGCTCATATCGATAGTGCCCCAATGTCATGGCATTTTATGTGGGCTCGAGTCTTGCCACCCCCCGAAATTAATCTTAGACGACGCATTGATCTCTTGCCTGCCATAGAACTTTTTTTGTGTTGTGCCTCCCTCTGATAGCGCACATGGGCGATTGCACTGCTATCTTAATTTGAAAGCCTTGCCATATGGCAAAGTGGTCGATTACCCAGAAGCGTCCACTCCAGGCCACTAATTAAGGTGTTTGACAGAATGACTGTTCTATTTTCTGCACCCGGAAAGAATCAGGTGATTTCGGACTCCGGGCACCGTTTCGATGCGACTCGCCACTGGGCAGCCTCTTTAACTCTGGGCTTCCGCGCCTATGTGGAGGGCGATGCCAGTATCACCCGCATGAGCACCGCTCGCCATTATGGCCCCCTACGAGTGCAGCGGCCGTTCTATCCAGAAGGCCGCGACGGCTGCTGCCACGTGTATTTGCTGCACCCGCCTGGCGGCGTTGTCAGTGGCGATGCGCTCAATATCGATGTCACTGTTGGTGCAAACTCGCACACTCTGTTAACTACACCTGCAGCCAACAAACTTTACAGAGCTGACAGTAACGGCGTTGCCTGGACACAGCACACTCATCTCAAGGTTGCCGATGGCGCTACGCTGGAATGGTTGCCCCAGGAAACCCTGGCATTTGACGGCTCCCGCGGCGAACAAACCCTGCATGTTGATCTAGACGGCAGCGCCAAGTGCCTTGGCTGGGAAATTCTCGGCCTCGGCCGGCCCGCCAGCGACCTGCCATTCGTAAATGGCCGCCTTGAGCAACGCTTTCAGCTCACCCGTAATGGCCGCCCTTTGTGGTTGGAGCGTCAATGTATAGACCCTCATCACCCGCGCTATACCGGAAGATGGGGGCAGGGCGGTGCCACTGTGCATGCCACACTCTGGGCCGTAGGGTTGAGTGAACCGGCTGAAGCCATCTCAATGCTCAGGGAGCAACTACCATCGGGCAGTCATTGGGCTGTTACTTTCCGGCGGAGTGTATTGCTGCTGCGGTACCTGGGTACTGAGCGTAACCAAGCCTGGGAATTGTTTCAGCAGGCACGAAGTATTCTTCGACCACGACTGACGGGGCATCAAGCCATTGTGCCGCGCATCTGGCTAACCTGATTTATACATTACGCCGAGGCAGTCGCTTGGGTGCTGAACAGCGCTTTTGCCCGTCAAATGGCAAGAGCTTTAGAAAAAGCGATTTGGATAACAACGGAGTTAACAATGGAATTAGCACCAAGAGATAAAGACAAACTGCTGTTGTTCACCGCTGGCCTGCTCGCTGAACGCCGTAAGGAAAAAGGCCTCAAACTAAATTACCCGGAATCGGTCGCGCTGATCAGTTGCGCCATTATGGAAGGTGCCCGCGAAGGTCGCACTGTGGCAGATATGATGAGTGCCGGCCGCGAAATACTGACCCGTGATGATGTAATGGAAGGCGTTGCCGAGATGGTTCAGTCCGTCCAGGTAGAAGCAACCTTTCCCGACGGCACCAAGCTGGTCACCGTCCATAACCCCATTGTCTGAGGAGGCGCACCATGATTCCTGGTGAATATCAGTTGAAGAGCGAAGACATTGAGCTGTGCGTGGGGCGGGAAAGCATTTCTATGAGCGTCGCCAACACCGGCGACCGCCCAATACAGGTCGGCTCCCATTATCACTTTGCGGAAACCAACCCGGCTCTGCGCCTGGATCGCAAAAAAGCATACGGCTACCGCCTGGCTATCGCTGCGGGTACCGCTATTCGCTTTGAGCCCGGCCAGACTCGCGAAGTGACGTTGATTCCCTACGTGGGTTTGCGTCGCATCTATGGCTTTCGCGGTGAAGTGATGGGCCCGTTGGATAAGAACCCGAACGAGGGAGCAAAATCATGAAGATTTCCCGGCAAGCTTATTCAGACATGTACGGTCCTACCACCGGCGATCGTATTCGCCTGGGTGATACGGAGTTGTGGATCGAGATTGAAAAAGATCACACCCATTACGGCGAAGAGGTGATGTTCGGTGGCGGCAAGGTTATTCGTGATGGTATGGGGCAAAGCCAGCGCTGTGATGATGCGGTGATGGATACCGTGATCACCAACGCTATTGTTATTGATTGGTGGGGCATAGTTAAAGCCGATGTGGGGCTGAAAAACGGGCGCATTGCCGCTATTGGTAAGGCTGGAAATCCGGATACCCAGCCCGATATTGACATAGTTATTGGTGCCGGCACTGAAATCATCGCCGGAGAAGGCCAGATTCTTACCGCGGGCGCTGTTGATACCCACGTTCACTATATTTGCCCGCAGCAGGTTGATGAGGCCTTGATGAGCGGTCTCACCACCATGATCGGCGGTGGTACCGGGCCAGCAACGGGTTCCGTTGCGACCACCCACACCCCTGGCCCCTGGCACCTGGGTAAAATGATGCAGGCGGTGGATGACCTGCCTATCAATATAGGTTTTCTCGGAAAAGGCAGCGCCAGTGCGCCAGAGGCGCTGGAGCAGCAGGTGAAAGCCGGAGCCATGAGCCTGAAAATCCACGAGGATTGGGGTGCTGCGCCGGCCTCGATCAGCAACGCACTGGATGTGGCTGATCGTTACGACATACAGGTCGCCATCCACGCCGATAGCCTGAACGAATCGGGGTTTGTGGAAGATACTTTGGCTGCATTCAAAGACCGCTGTATCCATACCTATCACTCCGAGGGAGCTGGGGGTGGTCACGCGCCGGACATTATCGTGGCCTGTAGCCTGCCCAACGTGCTGCCATCGTCCACCAACCCTACCCGCCCATACACCATCAACACAGTTGATGAACATCTCGATATGTTGATGGAGTGCCACAACCTGGATCCAAATATTCCGGAAGACGTGGCCTTTGCGGATTCCCGTATTCGTCGTGAAACCATCGCCGCCGAAGACATCCTCCACGACATCGGCGTGATCTCCATGATCTCGTCAGACTCCCAAGCTATGGGTCGTATTGGTGAGGTGGTTTGCCGCACCTGGCAAACCGCCCACAAAATGCGGGTTCAACGAGGCTTACTGCCGGAGGATCAAGAACGCGGCACCGATAATTTCCGGGTGAAGCGTTACATCGCCAAATACACGATTAACCCAGCCATTACCCACGGCGTTGGCCATGAGGTTGGCTCTGTGGAGGTAGGTAAGCTGGCGGATCTGGTGTTATGGAAGCCGGCCTTCTTCGGCGTTAAGCCATCGATCATCCTCAAGGGCGGCATGATTGCCGGCGCAGCTATGGGTGATCCAAACGCTGCTATCTCCACACCACAACCCGTGCATTACCGGCGCATGTTTGGAGCGTTGGGCAGGGCTGCAGCAGCAACCCGAATGACCTTTGTAAGCCAGGCGGCAATGAACACTGGGCTGGAAGAAAAACTGGGTCTGAAGAGCCCATTGGTGGCTGTTAAAAACGTCCGCCAGATGCGCAAGAGCGATATGAAGTTGAATAGCGCCTGCCCAAAACTGACGGTAGATCCGCAAACTTATGAAGTTCATGCAGACGGCGAGCTACTGACCTGTGAACCCCTCACAGAAGTGCCACTGGCTCAGCGCTATCACCTGTTTTAACCGTTTGTAAGGACATCAAAATGCTTGAGTTAACACAAAGGCTGGATGGCAGTTCTGAAGGAGAGATCTACGACACTCTGACCTTGCCATACGAATTGCGCATCCGGGGACGGTTACGGGCCAAGACCGATAAGGGGCGCGACGTCGGGCTGTTCCTTGATCGTGGCCCTGTGCTGCGTCACGGCGATCTGTTGCGCTCCAGTGGAGGTGAGACAGTTCGTGTTTGCGCTGCTGATGAGTCGGTCACGACCGCCTATATTGAAAATGGATTGCCCTTGGCGCGCCTGTGTTATCACCTTGGCAATCGCCATGTAACGCTCGCGCTGGGTGTTGAGGCAGACGGGCGCCATTGGGTCAGGTTTCCGCCAGACCACGTGCTGGAAGAGCTGGCGCAGCTATTAGGGGCAAGCCTGGAGCATCATCTGGCTCCCTTTGATCCAGAGTCCGGTGCTTATGCCCATGCGGGGCGGGAGCACTCACATGGGCATACCCACAGCCACGACCATTCCCATGGACATAGCCATGATGAAGAGCATAACCGTGCACACTGACAACCAGCCCACCGTGCCGAGCGACCTGGCGTTGCTTGGATTGATGCAGCTGGTCAGCCCGGCTTTACCGATAGGAGCTTTTGCTTGGTCGCAAGGCCTGGAAAGTGCTTTTGAGATGGGCTGGGTTCGAAACGAAGAGGAATTGGGGGAGTGGTTGGAAGGCGTGCTTGAAGATGGCTTGAGCCGGTGCGAGTTGCCGGTGTTGTTCAGGCTACAAAACTGCTGGGCCAACGGGGAAAGCCGTGGCCTCGTATACTGGAACGATTGGCTGCATGCCAGCCGGGAAACAGCCGAGCTGAGTGACGAAGGAACACGTTTAGGGCTTGCATTGCTTCGCCTGCTTACCAGTTTGCAGCTTGAGCCCCAAGCTGGGAATGGCAGTGCTCAACTACCCGAAGAGCCGGATTACGTGACGGTGTTTGCCTGGACGGCGTACCAGCGACGAGTGCCAGTGCGCCATAGCATGCTCGGCTTTGTGTGGGGGTGGCTTGAGAATCAGCTCGCCGTTGCGTGTAAGGCCTTGCCTTTAGGGCATACCGCTGCTCAACGCCTGAACGAACAGCTACGCCCGAAACTGGTGGCTGCGGTTGAAAACGCATTGTCGCTACCTGACGAACAAATGGGCCCCATTCTGCCGGGGTTGGCTCTTGGCAGTGCCCAGCATGAAACCCAATATTCAAGACTATTCCGAAGCTGACTGCTTTGAGTACACAGAGGGACAAACAACAATGAAACATTGTTTACGAGTAGGCGTTGGTGGACCGGTAGGTTCCGGGAAAACGGCCCTGTTGCGGCAGTTATGCAGTGCTTTGAAAGATCATTACGACATAGCGGTGGTTACCAACGACATCTACACCCGTGAAGATGCTGACTTCCTGCTGAAACACGAGGCCCTGCCTGCAGATCGCATTTTAGGAGTGGAAACAGGAGGCTGCCCGCACACGGCTATCCGTGAGGATGCGTCCATGAACCTGGCAGCCATTGATGATCTCCAGGCGCGTCATCCAAACCTCGAGCTTGTGTTGGTGGAATCTGGTGGCGACAACCTCGCAGCTACGTTCAGCCCAGAGCTGTCGGATTTGACCCTGTACGTTATCGATGTTGCGGCTGGCGACAAAATCCCCCGTAAAGGCGGCCCCGGCATCACCAAGTCGGACTTGCTGATCATCAACAAGATCGACATCGCTGAATACGTGCACGCATCGCTGGATGTGATGGAGCGGGATTCCAAAAAAATGCGTGGCGATCGCCCCTTCGTTTTCACCAATCTGTATGACGGTGTTGGCCTGGAAGAGATTATCAGCTTCATTCTGAAGCAGGGCATGCTGCCCGAACGTCGACCTGAAAAGCTCACCGATACCGCCTGAGTGCACACAAGCCTGACAACAAACGCAGAGAATAGACGGAGAGTACTATGACTAGAATAACCAAGTTGCTGATGACCGTTGGTTTGATGTTGACCGCTACCCTCGCTGTGGCGCACCCGGGTGAGGCTGGCCACACCCATAGCGGTTTTCTCAGTGGATTGTTGCACCCGATATTGGGCATAGACCATTTGCTGGCCATGGCCGCCATTGGTTTCTGGAGCGTTCGGCAGAACCAGATCATGAAAAAGGCAACGCCGTTATTCGTGGTGGGAGGCATGGTGCTGGGCGCAGCTATCGCCTGGGGTGGTGTTAGCCTCGCGGGTGTGGAAACCGGCATTGCCATGTCGGTGCTACTGGCCGGTGTGCTGATTGCCACCATGGCAAAACTGCCAACTGTTGTCGGTGGCGCGTTGGTTGCACTGTTCATGGTCACCCATGGTTATGCGCACGGCACTGAAATGGCTGCAGGTGCAAGCTTGATGGCATACATGGCCGGCTTCGTTGTGGCTACTCTGGCGATTACCTTTGTGGGGCGTGGCCTGGGAGCTTTGATGTTGAAGGCCGATAACCGTGTTACCCGTGCGTTGGGTGGAGTGGTTGCGGTTGTAGGCGGTGTGTTGGCCGCAGGCTGATGCCTTTGGATAGATAAAGCGTTTTAATCACACTAAAAAGCCCGCCGGGGATATCCTCGGCGGGCTTTTATTTGTCTACGGTTTACTGAGCGTTTTAAGGGTTCTTGATGTATGCGCCCTTGCGCAGATAGAACCACCAGTTAACGATCAGACAAAGCGCATAGAACACTGCGAACCCGTACATAGCCACTTCTGGAGTGCCTGCCTGGATCTGCTGCCCTAGCAGCTTGGGCGCAATGAAGGCACCGTAGGCGGCGATGGCACTGGTCCAGCCAAGCACTGGGCCCTTCTGCTGCTGGTCAAAAATATACCCGATGCTGCGGAAGGTAGAACCATTGCCGATGCCGCTGGCGGCAAACATCACAATGAACAGGATCAGGAACAGCGCGAAGTAGCTGTTGGGATCAGTGGAGTTGTAGGCCAGCATCATCACATAGCCGGTGGCCACCGACGCCACAACCATTACCACAGAAATGATCTGGGTAACGATGGAGCCGCCCATCTTGTCAGAAATCCAGCCACCCACCGGGCGAATCAAGGCGCCTACGAAGGGCCCCATCCAGGCCCAGGTCAGTGCGCTGGGGGCATCCGGGTTCACAACACGGGTAACGGTGCCGTCGGCAGCGACTTCCATCATGTTGCCGAAGATAACGCCAATGGACAGGGGCAGTGCTGCCGAGAAACCAATGAAGGATCCAAAGGTAAGGATGTAAAGCACGGTCATGGACCAGGTGTGCTTGTTGCTGAAAATAGAAAACTGGTTCTTGATGTTGGGCTTGATGTCACCAGGAATCAGGCGCAGAAGAACAACAGTCAACACAATGGTTAATGGCAGGGCCAGCCACATGTTCATAATGCTCAGAGCCCAGACGCCTACAACAGATGTCAGAATTCCCACGCCATAAAGCCCGAGGATCTTGCCGAAAGCTGAAGCCGGATTGCCCGGGTTGGGGGTGACAACTTTCAGGTTGTTCATGCCGAACCAGCCAGCAAAGGCCAAGGGGATCAGGAAAACCAACCAGATAAAACCAGCGTTCTGGATCCAGGTATCTGTGCCGGCTTCAATCCGGCCAATCAGCGTACCACTTGGGCTTTGCAGCTCCATGGGGCCGCCCGCCAGAAAACCGAACATGCCAACGGTCATTACCAGCGGAATCAGGATCTGCATGGTGGTAACGCCGAAGTTGCCCAAGCCGGCATTCATGCCCAAACCATAGCCTTGCTTGCTCTTGGGGTAGAAGGAGCTGATGTTGCTCATGGAGCAGGCGAAGTTACCGCCACCAATACCGGATAACAGCGCCAGTGCCTGGAAGACGATGAACGGTGTGTCCGGGTTCATCAACGCAAAGCCGGTGCCCGCCGCAGGGATCATCAGCAGGGCTGTGGTCAGAAAGATGGTGTTACGGCCGCCGGAAATTTTGATCATGAACGACGCCGGTATCCGCAAAGTGGCACCAGACAAGCCAGCAATCGCCGAGAGAGAGAACAGCTGTTCAATGCTGAAATCAAACCCCAGGTTCTTCATCTGGGTGGTGATCATCCCCCACATCAGCCATACCGCAAAACCCAGGAGCAGGCTGGGAATGGATATCCACAGATTGCGGGAGGCAACTCTCTTGCCTTCTTTCTCCCAGAATTCTTCGTTTTCGACATCCCAGTGTTCGATGTCGGCGTTGGTTTTGGCCATAACAATACTCCCTTGGTTACCCTGCCCTGTGCCGCATTGGGCGCGGTTACCGGGCTTCATGGTTCCATTGTGCAAAGTGAGATGCCCGTGTATTCATGATATTAGTCAAGGAAAAGGTTTTAGCGATGAGGGTCGTATTTTTTGTCAGGGGTGTGGGGTGGGGTGGTTGTTTTAAGTGATTGATATATTGATGGATATGTTGGTGATATCACCAAGGAGGTAGGCGTTTTCGAGCATGGCGCAGGAGAGGTAGCCATTCATTTCCTGCGTTTTTTAGAGTATTTGGCAAGGTGCAGAAGCCTGACTGTTACCCAAAGATAGGCCAGCGCCCAGCAACTTGCGGATAGCCATAACAGCATAGGTGCGCCAAACGGCGAGGGGCCTGCAATGAACCGGCTGATTGTGGCGATAGCAATGAGTGCCGCAATAGAGAAAACTTCTCCCGCAGGCGGTGGCGTGCGATGGCTTCGTTGCCAAGCCAGGCGAAGCATCACGCTGGCGGACAGGGTGCCCAATGCGCCAATGGTAATCAGGTGCAAAGCAGCGGCGGGTCGGGTGCCTTGAATCAGCGCCAATCCTGTAACGAAAGCCCCGATGGCAAGCCAGGAATAGCCCAGAGCCAATACCAGCAAATCAGGGCGCTCCGGGCACAGCCATAGCTTCCAGCGTAAGGTGCGAATGGCCAGTAATCCTGACGCTAATACGAACAGGCTACCTGTTATCGGGTTTGCGGCGGGAAATGCCATAAGGAAAATGGAACACCCCAGAATGAGGATTAATAAGCCCTCGATTCGAGGCTGAACCCGGGCTTCCAGCGGTATACCCTTTTTCTCCAAAGTTCCTGCAACCGCTGGCGCAATGAGGCGCCCTCCCATGAAGGTCATCAACAATAGTAGCCCGGCAATGGCGGAATGCATGAGCGGGAGTGGGCCGGGCAACCAGGCCGCCAGGGGAGAATACAAGGCCGTAGAAAGCCAGAAAACGAGTGTAAGCAGGCAGATCAGCAGAATCAGCGGCCCGACCATTCTATTTCGCCATTTTTTCGCGGCGTTGAAACGGGGCACCACATGCCAGGCAAGCAGCAACGCGAAGGCTGGCCCCAGAAGCTGTGCCAGAAGCGTCTCTGGTATCAGAATCCAACTCAGCCTCGCAGCTAGCCACAGCCCCAGAAGCGGGTAGAGCACCGACACCGGCTGTGGGCCAAGGGTGTAGCCGGCCACAAGGGCAAGCGCAAAGCCGAAAATCAATTCATGGCCATGCCCGGCGCCCAGCAACCCGGCCGGCCAACCTGTGCCTGACCAGACAGCCCAAACAGAGAGCGGAACTGCAATGGCGGCCAGTAGGCTTGCGGCCGGAAAAAACAGCCAGAAGGCCTGAGGTTTCTGTTTACGCATGCTGTTTGAGTTGCTCAAAGTCATCCCGGTTTATTGACGGTTAGGCAAAAGGCGCCTAAAAAGTATAAGTAAAAGTCATCATAATATTGCAAAAGCTGTCCCGTGTGGCAAATGCGCCCGCCTGAGAGCAAGGAGATTCAACATGAACGTTTCAAGCTTGCTTAAACTCCCGTTTTCCAGCAATGGGGGCTGGGATGAACTGCAGCAAAGACAGCTTTCCATACCCGTGCTCGCTTGGTGTGTTGTGGTGCCCATGTCGCTCCTGCCGCCTGTGCTGCTTTACTACGCCGGAACCCATTATGGCGATGATTTTATTGCAGGGTTCGGCGGTAAGGAGTGGCGCTTCATTACCACCATCCTCTTTCTTGCAGAATTATTGACGTTTTTTGTGATGGGTTGGCTGATTCATAGTGTGGTAGAAGGCCACAAGTTGGAGATCAGCTATAACGATGCCTATTTGCTGGCGGCGATTGCCCCCCTGCCTCTTTGGTTGTCATCACTGGCGCTATTGGTGCCGGCAATAATGCTCAGCGTGGTAGCGGTTATGGTCGCGATGGTGCTGTCCTGCACCCTTGTGTATCAAGGCCTGAGAGCCTTGTGCCACCGCAGCCCGGATGACGTGCTAACCATGTCCGTTACTTACACTGTTATGGCTGCCTCACTGCTGGCCTGGGGTATTTTGATGGCATTGGTCTGGGCGTATTAGAAGTTACCGATAAGGCTTCGCAAGTTGCAGTTTGATGTCGATGCCAATTGGTTTGATGAGGGCCGGGTTAGATCCTGAAGTAGCCAATGGCTGATTTTCTGGCATACTGTTGCCGGTTTCAGCTATGGGTTTTGGATTCAAATGGATTTTGGACTTAAATGAAAGGATTAAACCCGTTTTCTCGCATATCTGCATCGCCAACCCGCCCCTCAGCGCGCAAAGCTACCGACGCAAAGTTTGACGTTGCCGCTTTGGTGAATGGTCCGTTCGGCAGTTATGACCAATCGGCTGAAGAGCCATCTTCGGCTCTCGATGAAAAGCTTCGCCAAGCGTACTTCTGGATCGTTAATTATGCGGTAATCAGTCCGCATTATGATGTGGAATATAACGTTTCGGCGCCACAGCCTATAGCGTTTGGTGATAGCCGGACCCCCTTGTATTTGCCAACAGATCAAAGTTATTCCAGCTTCATTCTGCTACCCGTTCTGACCTTTGCAGCGAGACGCAAGTGCCTGTTTATCGGTGGCCCGGGTCGAGGCAAGACAGCCTCTGCTTTATTGATGGGGCTCCTCGCTGGTTACAGTCCCAAAACCGTGAGACGCTCCATGCAGCATGGGCACCCGCAGATGACGGTTGCTGACTTGATCGGCAATCCAATGCCCGCAGACCTGATGAGGGCTGACCAGGAATCGGACATCCGCATCAGCTGGCGCAGCTGGCTGGACATGCGCGTCAAGATTGTCGACGAGTACAACCGCATTCCCACACGCACCCAAAGCGCACTGCTGACCGTCTTGGGGGACAATTACGCCGAGATGTTCAACCAGGTTCATGAGTGCCCGCCGGCAGCCTGGTACCTGACTGCGAATGACGATCAGGGGGGTGGCACCTATCCTGTCATAGAAGCGCTGAAAGACCGTATTGATGTCGTCGTACAGGCTTTGCCGTTCAATCCGAGGTTTCTGGACGAGTTGCTGATCCGCATTGAAGAAGGTGTGGACCCTGCCGATTGTCTGCCTGAGGCGTTGCAGTTTTCAGAAACTGAAATGGACCAGATGGAGCAGAGCATCCGGGCTGTTGTACTTCCATCCGAATTGCGTCAGCGCCTGGAGTTTTTTGCCAGTCAGTTTGAGTTTAGCGAGTATTCCGGTCAGCAGTTTGAATACAAGAGCAAGGACACTTCACGGCTTGCAGGCGTGCCGCGCCACCAGCTAGCGATGCTGGAAAATGGTCGTGACCGCCTCGCAGATCTGGGTTGCCAGACGCGCAATGGGCTGTCCGTGCGCAGCTTGATGTCTCTTGTTATCTACGCCAAAGCAATGGCTTACTTTCGTGGCAATGCCGAAGTTGAGCTGAATGACATAACCCAGATGTTGCCTTTTGTCCTGCATTCGCGTCTTTTTGCTGACGCTGACGCCCCTTTCTTCCAGCAACCCGAAAACGCTGTTCTGTTGAGTGACAAAATTGGCTGGCTGAGGCATTTGTTTCAGCTCAGTTGTCGCGAGTTTGAGCGCCAGGGCCGGCACCGTAATGATGAAGTGGCTGAGTTGAAAGCTGAATTGGACGAAGGCCTTGAGGGGCTCTCATTGAGGGCTTGTCGAAAACGCCTCGAAAAGATCGAGCGAACGTTGCAGCGAATGGCTGAAGGCAGCAAATTGTCAGGTGCTGTTCACGATGATGCGATGACACTCAAATACATACATCAGCGCTATAGCAATTATCAGCGTTGGTTAACCAGTCAGGGTTAATATGCACTCTGGCTGGCTTGCACATTATCTGGTGCGACGGGCCGAGCCGCTCAATCAAGCCTATCGACTTGCACGACAGGGCGACCCGGTTCAGTTCGCAAATACCTTCAGTTGCTTCATTCGGGATGCGCTTGATCCCTTGATGTCAGAACTCGATTGCTGGTCATCAGAGCACAAAGCTGCGCTGACGGAAACGGCGTATCATTGCGGTCTGGCTATGGTTCGTCATGGTTGGTTGACATCAGAGCATCAGGCGGTATCCATCCCTTTGTTCCGTGAGTTATTACCGGCTTGGCTTGCTCCATACCCGGAAGATGCTCCCGGAATGTTAACCCGGTTGCTAAATGCGCTGTCGCACCTTTCCGGTAGCAACCAGCGGGCCCATCTGTTGGCATATTGGAAGACCTGCCTGCCAACACCTGAGGCCGCTCCCGACACCTTGCTGGTTCTTGGCTGGATGTCGGGCCTGCCGCAATTTCGCGAAGCCGCCCTTGAGGGTATGCGGCGTCGCCCTGAGCTGACAGTGGTGCTCGGTCTGGGCGACCCGACACTATTCCAAAACCCTTGGTGGCAAGGGTCACAAGGGCAGTGGTATACCAGCCCTGTTGTGTTGGGCGCATCGGTTTGGCTCGGCGGTGAATTCAGTTCCCGGCCGCAACTATTGACCGATTCGGGGCATACCTTCATCAAGGCAGGAAGCGACTGCTGGCAGTTACATGTGGATGCCTTTGGACAAGCGCTGTTACCTCAGCGTCAAGATAATTTAGAGGGTGTTCCTGCTTTGGAGTATAGGGCAGCCCAGCACCGGCTAGCTCCAAACTGGCGTGAGTTCGACGAGCCCTGCCAATGCCTGGAGCGCCCATATGACTGGGTAGTCAGCTTCCACAATCGCTATGCCGTAATGGTCATCCCGAAAGCCGGAGATCTGCGATGAGTAACCAGGCGAGCCTGGCGCACTGGAAAAAGGAGTGGCAATCCGCGTTGCGTTTGTGGAGCGATCATTTGCAACTGCAAGATCCGCTCTGGTTGTTTGATTTCGGGGAGGCGAAGGAAGCGGGCCTGACGGAAAGTTTTGCGGCCATTCGCCTGACTTCGCAACGGGTCCTGGTGAATCTCCAGGAAGTCGCCGAGCGCAACCTTTCAGACTGTTCGCTGGAAATCCTGGCACACGAAATCGGTCATCATGTGTATGCGCCCGCCAACATGACCCAGCATCTGCAATTACTGGCTGTTATTCGCCAAGCTCTTCCCAGCGTCGAGCATCTGGCGCCAATGGTTGCGAATGTCTATACCGACCTGCTGATTAACAATCACCTGCAGCGCAATACCCGGTGTCGGATGGATAACGTGTATCAACGCCTGAAAGCGGTCGGGGAAAGCCAGTTCTGGGCGCTGTATATGCGTATTTACGAGCGGCTCTGGCAACTGACTCCCGGAGCACTGACGGCGGCCGATATCAGCGCGGAAATGGAAGGGGATGCTTGGCTTGGCAGCCGCATTATCAAGGTTTATAGCAAGGACTGGCTGACGGGTGCCAGTCGCTTCGCCACCCTGGTGTTGAGTTATCTTATTAACGGTGAAAAAGAGGCTCAGGACGCCTTTGCTGCGTTGAGCGATACCGCAGAAGCCGGGTTGGGTCACAGTGGTGCTGGCGTGATCCAGTTGCCCGCCATAAGTGTTATGCATCCCAGTAAGGATCCGAACCTGGCTGATTTGCCACACCCGCCGAGCCCGGGCAGTGAGTCGGAAGACACCGACAACAAACGGCGAGCGGCGGGGCAGGCTTTGCAGCCTCAGGATTATTATGAGGTGATGAGGGCCGCCGGTGTTGATCTGTCCCCGCACGATGCTGCCGTTGGTTACTACCGCGATGCCGTGCGTGCCTACATATTGCCCTTTCCGACCCAGCGACTGCGCGGCCCCAGCGAGCCGCAGCGAGAAGGCACGGAAATCTGGCAAGTTGGCGAGGATCTGGCCGAAATTGACTGGTTTGCCACCCTGCTTGCAGGGCGTGAGCCAATCCCGGGCATCACCACCCACAAAGCAGTGTATAGCCAGGAAGAGATTGAAGACTCTCCACACCAGGTTTGTGATCTGGATTTGTACGTTGATAGTTCTGGCTCCATGCCCAACCCTCAGCAATGCATCTCCTATCCCGCATTGGCGGGCGCACTGCTTTGTTTATCGGCACTGCGGGCAGGTGCCTCGGTGCAGGTCACGCTATGGAGCGGCCCCCACGACTGCCTGACCACAGATGGCTTTGTTCGTGATGAGGTCAGTGCACTACGAGTCCTGACCGGCTTCTTTGGACATGGAACCAGTTTTCCTCTGAAAATGCTGCGCACTACCTATGCCCGCCCCCGTCTGACACCAACTCAGGTCGTGGTTTTGTCAGATGATGGCATCACTTCAATTTTTGATAATGATGAAGAAGGCACGCCCGGAGCGAAAATCAGCGCTCTTACGTTAAGCCACTGCAAGGGGGCAGGGCACTGGGTGCTGGATTTGCCGTACGACTTGGATGGCCCCGAGGTACAGCAGTCTCACTGGCGCAAAAAAGCCGTCGAGCCTATTTTGTTTGGCCAGCAGCAGGGATGGCATGTGCACCGGGTGAGTGGGCTCGAACCCATGCTGCAATTCGCCCGGGCCTTCTCCACCCAGTACTATCATGCCGATGCCAACTCGCAGGATGGGGATTAGGGTATGTCCAATTTGCAGACAGGTCCGGCCATGCATCGTTTGCATCAGCGCCTCTTGGCCTATCCTGAAGGTTCCGCGCCTCAGGGGCAGGATTTGCTCGCTTTGATGCACGATCTGGTCTATCTCCTTAGCCCTGAAGTGACAGGTGCGGAGTTGGCACCACTCGCCAGATTGCCGCAATGCCAGCCTGATGCGATTCCCGCCAGGCGGCCATCCACGCTCATCCTGATGCTCTGGCTGTTGACTGATCCAGTCTTCCAGAAACCCGTTCTGAACGCGGCAGAGTTGGTTGGCTTGTTGCTTTTCGCCGATACTCTGATGGCCGGCGCCTACCCGGACCTTCAGGACGAAGATCAGCGCGAAGAGCTCATTCGGCTGACTCTGAATGGGCTCCGCTTGAAGCCACAGGATGAAACCGATACTCAGGCCAGGGACCGTTTGCTTATGGTCAGTTCAAGTGAGCGCGCCCGGGTTATAGCCGCATCACGGGCCGCTGAAGAGAGGGCGGAGGCCATTCGCCAAGCCCTGGCCGAAAAGCGTGCTCGCGAAGCGGCTGACAAGTACACGCGCGAGTAATTATGAGCGTGCGCCATAGCATTCCAGCACCCTGGCTCGATAGCGAACGACTGCCTGGGCTAAACGGCCGGGCAGCAAGACGCTTGCGCCAGTGTATTGAGCACCCGGATGCCCCTTACTTTACAGGCCGGAGCGGCCACCGGTTAAGCGCTCAGAACATTCGGCAATTATTGGCTGATAAAGCCGCTTACCAAAGCCCCGGGCAACCATGGCTGGCCTCTTTTCTGTCTCGTTGCCGGCAGAAAGTTCCGCATTACCGCAATTACCCCTGGCATCTCAATCTTGATGACTTTCCATGCACAAATCGTAGTGACCTGAGCCGAAACATCGCGGCATTTGTACCTGATGACATTGAAGTGGGACAGCTCATTGCCTATGAAACCAGTGGCACTACCGGGCACCCACTCACGGTTCCATCACTTCCTCTGGTTGCAGCGCGCTACCATTGCTTTCACGAACGGATACTCGGTTGGCACGGTATTGACCTGCAATCGCTTCAGGGCGATACGGGTGTCATGCTGGTGGGCGACCAGCAACGCTGTTTTACCTATGCCTCGGTATTACCATACTGGCACGACAAAACTCTGCTTAAAATCAATCTGAACCCGGCCGATTGGCCAGAGCCGTGCGCCCGGGGTCGCTACATTGATGCCTGTAAGCCGTTGCTTATGACGGGTGACCCACGCAGCCTGAGCACTTTGCTAGGTATGGAGTTCGAGCATAAACCAGTCGCCATCCTGTCCACCTCCATGACATTACTGCAAGGCCTGAAAGACCGGCTGATTCGGCGCTTCGGATGCCCGGTAATCAATGTGTATTCGATGAACGAAGCCGGGCCCATTGCCGCCGATGATGGCAGCGGCCGGGGCCTGCGCCTTGTGCAGCCGACCATGCAGGTTGATGTTCTGAACAGAAATGATCAGCCGGCGGGCCCGCAGAATCGAGGAGAAATTACACTGACCGGTGGGTTTAACCACTGCTTGCCGCTGCTGCGTTATCGCACCGGGGATTATGCTTGCCTGGTGCGTGACGAGCAGGGGCGGTGTTATCTGCAGCAGTTGGATGGCCGCCCCCCTGTGCGCTACAAAACAGCTGATGGTTGGCTTAACAACGTTGATATCACACATCTGTTGCAGCCCTTTGGGCTGGCACAATATCAACTGCATCAGGATCAAAGGGGTGGCCTGACGTTGCGTGTGGAGGGCGAGGTAGATCAGACAGCCCTGGAAAGCGCACTGGTTCAGGCATTCGGCCCCGGTTATCCGGTATGTATTGCAGGTTACCGGGGTGCGACAGAAAAACTCATTCAATACACCAGTGACTATTCAGGAGCCCATGACGGATGACTGGCCTGACCTTACTCGAATATAGCGCCAATGGATTTTTTTTAAGCAGTGTATTTTTGGCCGCCCGCAATCACCGCCATACCTGGACGCTCGGAGTCATTGGCTGCGTGCTGTTTGCAATGCTGTTCTATAAGGTCCAGCTCTACGCAGATGCTACTTTGATGATGTTCTATATCGGAACCAGCCTGATTGGCTGGCAGCAGTGGCAACGGGGTGCTCCAGCGGCTGAAATTCAGCGCACCTCCTGGCAGCTCGTTGGCTTGTTCGTTCTGGTCGCGGTTGCCACCATGCTTGGTTACGGTTACCTGTTGTATCTAAACACGGATGCATTCGCGCCTTTTGCGGATTCGGGTGTTCTCACCTTCAGTGTTGTGGCGCAACTCCTGTTGATGAAGCGGCGCCTGGAAACCTGGTGGTTCTGGCTGCTAGTCAACACCATTGCCGTCCCGCTCTATGCCTCCCGTGGTCTGACATTGACATCGTTGGTTTATGCCTGCTTCTGGCTAAATGCCTGTTATGGCCTGTGGCGCTGGCATCAAGAGTTAAGGACATCATGTCAAAGCGTTTCCGAACCGGCCTAGTTGTCGGTAAATTCTCGCCCCTGCATCTGGGCCATCGTTACTTGCTTGCCAGCGCCCAGGCGGCTTGTGAGCGGTTACTGATCATTAGTTACTCAAGGCCGGAATTTCCAGGATGCACTGCAGATCTGCGTCGGCGCTGGTTAAACCGTTATTTTCCGGACAGCCAGTGCCTGGTTGTTGATGCTGTCGATGCACTAACTCTTGGGCTTGAAATGCCGCTAAACACCGCCAGTGAAGCGTGCCAGCGTCAGTTCTGTGCGGACCTGACTGACCGCTGTTTCGGTTTGCCCGTGGACGCAGTTTTCAGCAGTGAGGACTATGGTCAGGGCTTCGCTGATTATCTTGCTGCGCACTGGCGGCGCCCTGTCTCGTCTGTCCTGGTTGACCGGGATCGGAGCTCCTATCCCGTCAGTGGCTCAAAGTTGCGCGATTGCCCCGATGCCAGCTGGGTGGATAGCGAGGTGTATGCCGCCCAGAATTGCCAGAGAATCGCGCTGGTAGGTGCTGAATCGACTGGCAAAACGACGCTCAGCCAGTGGCTGGCCCAGGAACATGACGGGGTTTGGGTCCCGGAGTTTGGGCGTCAGCATTGGCATGACTGTGGTGGTGTTCTGACATCGGCCGATCTGCTGACCATAGCTCGCACTCAGGTGGAAAACGAGAACCGGGCCGTAGAAGGTGCGCTGTTTGCTGGCAAGACCGCGGTTGTTTGCGACACAACACCCCTGACCACACTGATCTATCATAAGCTGATGTTTGATGAGCCACCTCCGGCAGAACTGGTGGCGCTCGCAGAGCGTCCCTATCACGCCTTATGGTTGTGCGCAGCTGACTTTCCAATGATTCAGGATGGCACACGTAGCCCAGAGTCTTTTCGCCTGCAACAACAGGCTTTATACCACTCGGAGCTGACACGACAAAACATGGCTCACCAGGTGTTAAACGGGCCGATTGAGTGGCGCAAGCAAAGCCTCAGGTCCCACAACATATAAAAACGCGGTCGCAGCCAATACAATGTGAACCCCATAGCGGGCATTAAATACCTGAACGGTTTATCTGCAGAAGGCGCTTGCTTAGGCATCTTAGGTGTGTGCCGTTGTGGCTTTCCTTGTTCTTGAAATAATCTGCTTACCAGGTATCGATCATAGGTCTGCGACGACCCCGCCTTGGCCCAACTTTCTTCGCAGACTTGAGCCCCCGGATAATCCAGCTTCGGGTTTCAAGCGGATCAATCACCGCGTCAATCTCCAGCGAAACCGCCATGTTCAAGGCTTTGCCTTGCTCGTAGTGCTTGGCCACCAGTTTTTCGAAAAGCGCTTTTTGTGCAGCTTCGTCACCCGCTTTCGCAAGCTCATTCTTGTAGCCCAAGCGAACAGCACCTTCGAGCCCCATGCCGCCAAACTCTCCGGTGGGCCAGGCCACGGTGAAGAAAGGATTGTGGAAGGAGCCCGCGGCCATACCCATGGCACCAAGCCCATAGCCTTTGCGCAGCACAAGGGTGAACACAGGAATCTGCAGGCTGGCAGCAGTCACAAACAGGCGGCTGGTGTGGCGAACCAATCCGGATCTCTCAGCCTCTGGTCCGACCATGAACCCCGGGGTGTCGCACAAGCTTACCAGTGGCACATCAAAGGCATCGCACAGCTGCATGAACCGTGCGGCTTTGTCTGAACCCTTGGCATCAATGGCGCCGCCAAGGTGTCTTGGATCGTTGGCAATGATTCCGACGGGGCGGCCTTCAATACGGGCAAAGGCGGTGACCATGCCTGAGGCGAAATCTGGCCTTAGCTCAAGGTAGCTGCCGGTGTCGGCCAAGGTGCGAATCAATGCACGAATGTCGTAGGAGCGCAGGCGGTTTTCCGGAATGCTTGAACGTAACAGGCGTTGGTCGTCGCATTGCCAATCAGCGGTGGCACCCTGGAAATAGGACATGAGCTTGCGGGCTATCTGAGCGGCCTCTTGCTCATTCTCGACCAGGCAGTCCACTACACCATTGGCCACCTGTACCGACATGGGGCCAACATCTTCTGGCGCAAATACACCCAAGCCACCACCTTCAATCATTGCAGGGCCTGCCATGCCTAAACTGGCGTTGCGGGTGGCGATCAACAGATCACTGGAACCGGCGAACACCGCGTTCCCGGCAAAGCAGCGGCCAGACACTATGGCAATGCGTGGCGCCAAAGCGCTTAACCTTGCGTATTGCAGAAAGCTGGGGGTGTGCAGGCCAGCGATCAGGGTTGCGTCATCGGTATCACCGGGTCGTCCGCCACCACCTTCTGTGAAGAAAATGACCGGCAGATGTTGCTCTTCCGCCACATGCAGAATCCGGTCAGTCTTGCGGTGGTTCATGGTGCCTTGGGTGCCGGCAAGCACATTGTAATCGTACGCCAGCACTGCGCAGCGAGCCTGGTCTTCGCTGAAACTGTCACCGTTCACCGCGCCCACGCCCGTTACCAAACCGTCGGCCGGTGTGGATTGCATCAACTCCTCTGCTGACCGACGCTTGCGCTGGGCGGCGAAGGTGAGGGCGCCGTATTCCATGAAGCTGCACGGGTCGCAGATATTGGCAACGTTTTCCCGTGCCGACAGCATGCCCCGCTTGTGGCGCTTGGCCATTACCTCCGGGCGGGCTTCATCCTGAGTCAACCGGTGGCGTTCGAAGGACTCTGCCAGATCCGGGCGTATGTGGTTCAGGTCGACCACTTTCTCCGCCGTCTCTATGTTTTTGGTGCCCTCGCCAGGCTCGATATAGGCAATCGCCTGGCCTTCGCTCACGTAGTCGCCATGTTCAAGTGGAAGACTATGAACACTGCCTGCAACGGAGGCTTGTATCTCATGCTCCATTTTCATGGCTTCAATAATGGCGAGGGTTTGGCCTTTGTGTACGCTTTCCCCTACCGCCACCAGAGCTTTGATCAATTGCCCTTGCATGGGAGCCAAGGCAGCCTCTGTACCTTCCGGAGCCTCTGTTCCGGGCTTGGTGTTATCGGTTTTTTGTGCAGGTCCTGTGGTGGAAAACAGGCGAGGATGCTCCTGCTCGCAGTTGGCAACCAGTGCCGCCATGTGGTCGTCCACATAGCGGGTATACACACTGTTATCTGCAACATCGGATTGGGACAGCAAAGCCTGCAAGAAGCTGATGTTTGTTCTGACACCTTCAACCCGGAACTGGCACAGTGCCCGGTAGGCTTTTCTTACCGATTGGGCGTAATCCTGTGAGCGGCTGTGCACGATAACCTTGGCTAACAGGGAGTCGAAATTAGGGTTGGTGGTGTACCCGTTGTAGCCGTATGTATCGACCCGCACACCCGGGCCACCAGGCGGTTCGAATACACTCAGCGTGCCGCCGCTTGGGCGGGTGGCTCCACTGGCGTCCAGGGACTCCATGTTGATACGACACTGAATGGCAAAACCGTTTGGTGCAGGGATATCGGCTTGTTGTAGCTGAAGACTCTGAAGCGTGGCACCGCCAAACACAGCAATCTGCGCCTGAACCAGATCAATTCCGGTGATTTCTTCAGTAATGGTGTGTTCTACCTGAAGCCGGGGGTTGGCCTCCATGAAGTAGAAGTCAGAGCCGTTTGCATCCACCAGAAACTCAAAGGTACCAAGGCCTGCGTAGTTTACCTCCTTTGCCAGGCGTAATGCCGCTTCCAGAAGTCGGTTCCGGGTAGCTTCGGAGAGCGTGGGGCTGGGGGCTATTTCAATCAGCTTCTGGTTGCGCCGCTGAAGGCTGCACTCACGCTCCCACATGTGTACGGCGTTTCCAAGGCCATCGCCCAACACCTGAACTTCGATATGGCGAGCTCGCTCAATGAGCTGTTCAACGTATAGATTGTCGTCGTCGAAAGCCGCCTTGGCTTCACGGGCACAGGCGTGGAAATTGGCTTCAATATCATCGCCTGGCTGAACAATTCGCATGCCCCGGCCACCGCCGCCGGATATCGCCTTAATTACAGCTGAGGCATTGCCACTCTGGTTGGCAATGAACGCTTTAACCTCGTCGAGGGAGGTGCGGCCTTGGGTGCCGGGCGTAATGGGCACGCCACACTTCTGTGCGAGCTGCCGTGCTGCAGCCTTATCCCCAAGCTGTTCAAGCGTGTTGGCATCGGGGCCGATAAACGTGATGCCTTGCTGCAGGCAGCGGCGAGACAATTCCGGATTCTCGCTTAAAAAACCGTACCCTGGGTGCAGGGCATCGGCACCTGCCTCAATCGCGGCCGCTATGATCGCCTCAATATCCAGATAGGCCTGAGCACCTTTACCGGGAAGCTTTATAGCCTGAGCCGCGTGTTGGATATGCAGGGATTGGCTATCGTCTTCAGAGTAGACCGCAACACACTCCAGCCCCATATCTCCGGCTGCTCTGGCGATTCGAATGGCGATTTCGCCGCGGTTGGCGATCAGTAGCTTGTTGAATTTCACTCACGCACCTTTTGTTCTGATTATCTTGTTCCGTGATTATGCGGTTGCCCAGGATTGTCTGGGCCTGGAAATAGCCAGCATAAATGAATGTGGATTCAATACATCAGAAGGGTAGCACGCTTATTAATCGCTGCCATCATGTAGCGTAAGGAAGGACACCATAATAAATGGCACTGAAATGGCAGGCACTGCCGCCGATTACGAACAGGTGCCAAACCGCGTGCATGTAGGGAATGCGGTCGGCCAGGTAAAAGGCAACGCCGGCGGTGTAAACGATACCGCCAGCAATCGTGAGGGTGAGCGCGGTTTCGTTCAGGCTTGCCACCAGATCTGAGGAGGCAAACGTGATGAGCCAGCCCATGGCTATATAGATACCCACCCGTGCCAGTTTGAAGCGATTGGCGAAGATAACTTTCAAGACGACACCCGTTATAGCAAGCGACCAGATTATTGCAAAGAGCGTCCAGCCCACGGTGCCGCGCATGTTTACCAGCAGGAATGGGGTATAGGTACCGGCAATCAGCAGAAATATGGCGCAATGGTCGAGAGTTTTGAAGGCTTTTTTAAGTTCAGGCCGGCGTGAGCCGTGATACAACGCGGAGGCCATGTACAGCAGAATCAGAGATGCGCCAAATATACTGAAACTGACGATTTTCCAGGTGTCGTTTAACTGCGTGGCGCCAACAATTAACGCGATGGTTCCGATTACGCTTAGCAGTGCGCCTATGCCGTGGGTGACGCTGTTCAGAAGTTCTTCTATTCGCGAGTGCACTGATTTGGAAGAAGGTTGTAATGCAGCCATTGGGATAAAGTCCGTGTTTTATCGTGGCAACACGGTACTTCAGCGTACACGTGTACGCAATGACTAACGGTAGCAGTTTTGCGAGCTATTCCTCAGTACTTTATCGCGCCGGTTTTGAGCCGGGAAAAGGTTGCAGGCACCACGCCCAGCCATGAGGCAAGCTGGTTGTCTGGCACACGTTTTACCAGCTCGGGGTACTCTTCAAGCAGCAATTGATAGCGTTCTTTGGCCGACATGGTGTGCT
The DNA here is from genome assembly GCF_046537445.1 of Marinobacter sp. KMM 10035. Taxonomy (NCBI): domain Bacteria; kingdom Pseudomonadati; phylum Pseudomonadota; class Gammaproteobacteria; order Pseudomonadales; family Marinobacteraceae; genus Marinobacter; species Marinobacter sp. KMM 10035. The sequence continues at coordinate 1,288,502 of NZ_JBBVMG010000001.1, forward strand.
TACGAAACTCCCGCATGCTGGTAAGTTCTGCCAACTCTTCGGTGAGCGCCATGGCAAACTTGGGCCAGATGCCATCACCGTGAGAATGAATTGCGGCGCGGAAAGCCGCGAAGTCGGCGACCCATACGGTGGCGGGTGTGACCGTGGTGAGGCAAAGAGTGTTGCGTACCGTGCGGCTGCGGCCAAACACCGGCCACACCATATCGCCTTCGGTAAAGAAGTGGTGTATTGCCACCTTGCCACTGGGTGATTCCCGGAACAGCCGCATGATGCCGTGCTGAATCAGGTATACATTGGCCCAAGGGGTGTCGTGTTTTTCCATATCCGCTTCGGCATCGACCCGGCGTTGGTGAAACAGTCGCGTCAGGTCGCTTAAAAACCGTGCTTCCGGGGTGTCTTGCTTTTCGGTCAGGCGTATTCCAAATACGCGGCTCAGCCCGTTGAGCAAGGCCATTGACTGTGGCGCTGTCCCGTACTCGATGATGTCCGGGTTGTTTTCTCCGAGCATGCAGGGGGAGGAAGACAGTTCTGGGGTGGTGCTGCGGGTCATTGCGTAGTCGCCATTGGAATATGTGTCAATTATCCTAGCAGAGAGATGCTACAGGAAATGACTTAAATCATTAAGGCTTTTTCATTCACTCGATAATGACTTAGTGGCTGGTGAATTCTGGTCAGGCGGTTAAGATGGATTTCGTGTGGCGTTCGCGGTTGTGATACGCAATTTGAACGATCACAATTTGTTGAAATGTAACGGCCGGCAGGCAGCACAAGGCGGGTATCCCTGGCGGGTGTTGCTCGTTGAATTGAGCGCATCGGAAACACCTTATGAGAATTTCTCCGCCGATAGCCCGGCGCGACTTCAGTAGTAATGACAATCTGGTGCCGCTGATCAACATTATCTTCCTTCTACTCATGTTTTTTATGATCGCGGGGCGTATTGCCGTAAGTGATGTGGTGCCATGATTTGTCATCGACACTGGGCTGTGGCCTTTGTTACCTCTGTGGCGTTGCACGCATTGGCGTTTTCGGTGTTAGTTCTTAAGCCTGATCAAGGCGCAGGCTTGCCTGGTCACTATGGCATTGAGGTGGAGCTGAGTATGCTGGGGGAAGGGGCGCAGGCCAGCGGAGAAGATAAGGAGCCGCAGGCGGATGTGGCACCACCGGCTGAGCGGGCCTCCAAAGTCGAGCCTGAATCCGCACTAGAGTCAGAACCCGAACCCGAGCCCAAACCTGAATCTTTGCCTGAGCCTGTACTGAAAACCAGACCTGTGCCGGCGCCAGAGCCAAAACCAGAGCCCAAACGGAAGCCCGCGCAAGCCTCAGCCGAGGTTTCAGACAAGCCGATAGGTGCCGAGGTCAGCCCGGCAATCCCCAGCGCTGGAGCTGGCGTGAGCTCAGGCCCTGAGGACGCAAGGTCTGGAGGTGACAGCGCAGGTGGCAGTGCTGCGGGGGCCGGGGCCAAAGCCGCTGATGCGCGCAAATTATGGCATGCAGAAGTGGCAGCGCATCTGGCACGCCATAAGCACTACCCCATGCGGGCCCGGCGTATGCGGCAAGAAGCGGTGGTCACCCTGAGCTTTGTGGTTGCCCGTGATGGCAGTGTCAGAACATCTGAAATTACCGGGCCTTCAGAGCACGCTGAATTGAACCGTGCGGTCGAGGAAATGCTGCAGCGGGCGGAACCTCTGCCCCGGTTCCCGGTTGATTTACCGGGGCAGGAGGTTCGCATGACCATTCCAGTTGAATTCAAACTACGGTAATCAGAAATTTAGCTGAGTACTCACGTAAACCGTCCGACCCCTTTCAACATGGCGATAGTTCGGCGACTTGTCTGCCAGGTGCTCATCCCCAATGTTGTCAATGCCCGCGCGCAAGGTGACATCTTCGCCGAAGTCTTTGGCCACGCTGGCGTTCCAAAGTGTGTAGGCGGGCAGGTCGTCGGTGTCGGCACGGTATTGGCTGCCGGTGTACTCTGCGTTCAAGCGGGCCGATAGACTAGCGGTTGCTTGCCAGTTCAAAAACGAGTTAAAGGTTCTACGTGGCCGGTACTCCAGTTCATCCCCGGTACCCAGGTCTTTGGTTCTGAGCCAGCCGAAATTGTTCTGCCAGGCAACAACAGGGTGGAGTTGCCAGGAAAACCCGGCTTCCAGTCCTGTAAGGCGGGCTTCGTCAACGTTGGCGAACTGAAATACAGATGTTTGTGGCGGTCTGGCTATAACAATTGGCTTGTTGATAATCAGGTCGCTTGCTTCGCTATGAAACACAGTAGCATTGAGACCTATAGCTTCGCCCTGCCAATCGATCGATAATTCATAAGAATCGATTTTTTCCGGCTTGATATCGCTATTGCCTATAAATTTGAAAAAGGGCACCGGTGTACTTTCATAGCTCGGTGAACTTTGCTTCAACGTTGGCGCACGGAATCCGCGGCCATATCCGCCCTTAACGATAAGCTGTGGTGTTGCTTCCCAAACCAGATAGGCGCGCGGGCTGGCTTCGCTGCCATAGTCTTCCTGGTGATCGTAACGCAGGCCTGCCGTCAGCAGCAGTTGCCCGGTCAGAGCGACCTCATCCTGCAAAAAGACAGCGGTATGATCAGCGTCGCTTTCGCCACCCTCAAGCTCGGTATTTTCAAGAGTTTCATGCCGTACTTCGGCGCCCACCGTTAGCCAGTGGTTACCAAGGGCGCGGCTGGTATGGGCATCGATAATTTCATCGGTAAGCGTTTGCGGGTCTGTGGCGGCTATGCCGGCTGTGCGCTCATTGCTAACCTCGACGTTGCTGCGGTAGGCCCGCACCTGGCTCACCCAGTTGGTAAACTCACCGTTCCAGGTTAAACCGAACCCGGATCGATCCACCTCGTAACGATTCTCATAATAAACCGGTGGTGCGGGTGGTCTGCTTCCTGCTTGGGCGTCAAATTCGCGTTCCTCGTTACTCATCGAGAATTGCAGTTCCAGTGTTTGCTCAGGCGTAAGCTCCAGGAAAGCCGCAACGCTGCCGCGATTGGCCTTGCTGCCTTCGAGTTCACTCTGGCGGTTGTCTGCCGGATTCTGCGTTCTGTCCTGGCGCGACGTCTCCCCGGTAAAGCGCAGTCCCAGGCGCTCGGTAACAAGGCCCGAGGTGTATATGGATGTCAGTCCGCCGTTCACACTGTCATCACTGGCTTCACTGTTTGCCAGCGTTGAACCACGCAGCAACAGGTTGGTTTCCCATTCCTTGCCAGGCTTGCGGGTAATCGTATTGATGACGCCGCCCAGAGCGTCGGAGCCGTAGAGCGTAGACATAGGGCCACGGATGATCTCGATGCGCTCTACCGCCGACATAGGGACCCAGCCGTATTGGTAGTCGGCGTGGCCGAATACATCATCACTGGCAGGAATACGTCCCCCATCTATGAGTGTGAGCACGTGCTTGCTATCCATGCCGCGCAAGGAAATGGATTTGCGCCCTATGCCACCACCCTGCGTGAAGGCAACTCCGGGCTCGCCAGCAACTGCAGACGGAAGGGAATCGGCATGGCGCGCGTCCAATTCTTCACGGGAAATTACGGAGCCGGAAGCCGGTGCCAAGCGCGTGTCAACGGGTGATAACGTGGCCGTTACCGAAATGGTATCTAATGTAATGGCCTCTGACGGTAGGGATTCAACAGCCTCTTGTGCCCACAAAGCGGGGGCTGGCAACAGAACTGCAGCAAGGCACAAAAGGCCTGAATGGTTGTTGGTCACGGGTCGCACCAAGTTACTCAAGACGAAAGATATGGTTTTGAAGCTCAACTCGCTATTCCTAATGCCTGGTCGCAAACTCAGTTGGCAAGGCCAATACTGAGGGCCGGAGGACGGTTAATGCGGGCGGCTACCATATTCAGATACTGTTCTGGAGCCGCCACGTTCGCCAGCAGGCTTGCGCCTGCTTAACGTTTTCTAGTAGACGTCGTGCTGGGTGTTATAAACGTTGAACTTGCCAGTCGGAGTGACCAGACGTTCGTCGTCGATAACCTTCAGCAGTTTGCGGGTTTTGTCATCCACCACCACAATGGCTGACCTCTGCTCTTTGCCATTCCATACAGAGAACCAAACCTCGTCACCTGCCACGTTATATTCTGGCTGAACGACACGCTTGGGGCCTTCGCCCAGGTTCGCCCACTCTGCAATCGGCAGTACTTCGTAGCCGCCTTCGAGGTTGTCGATGTCATACACCGCAACGCTCTGGCTGACGGATTCTGCAGGGTTTAGCGCCGTATCAACGTACAGGTTCTTAGACTTGGGGTGAGTTTTGATGAACAGTGAGCCGCCGCCCTGACCGTTGAGGGTGCGAACGACTTTCCAGGCTTTATCCGGATGTCCTTCGGGATCGGTACCAATCATCTGGATGGTGGGGTCGCCCAGGTGGCTGGTTGCCCAAACCGGGCCATGCTCAGGATCTACAAAGTTGGCGCCACGGCCAGGGTGAGGGATTTTCCCTACATCCACCAGGGCTTCCAGATCACGATCTTTGGAGTCAACAACGGCAATCTTGTCGGACTGGTTTGCGGCAGTCATGAAGTAGCGCATGCTGCTGTCCCAGCCGCCATCGTGCAGGAATCGGGCAGCATCAATGGTGGTGGTACTCAAGCTGTCGAGGTTTTCGTAATTGACCAGCATGATCTTGCCGGTTTCTTTGATGTTAACAATGAACTCGGGGTGCGCATGGGATGCCACAATAGCGGCAACCCGAGGCTCGGGATGATACTCCTGGGTGCCCACGGTCATGCCCCGGGTGGCCACGATCTTTTTAGGCTCCAGGGTTTGGCCATCCATAATTACAAACTGCGGTGGCCAGTAGGCACCGGCAATGGCGTACTCGTCTTCATAACCTTTGTACTTGGAGGTTTCGACCGAGCGAGCTTCCAGGCCAATCTTGATCTTGGCAACGGTGTCAGGATGCTCCATCCACAGATCGACCATGTTGATCAGCGCATCGCGGCCAATAACAAACAGGTAGCGGCCAGAGGCCGACATGCGGGAAATGTGTACCGCATAACCGGTTTTGATAATTTCCACGATTTCTTTGGTGTCGCCATCAATCAGGGCAATCTCACCGGCATCCCGCAGAGTGACGCTGAACAGGTTTTGAAGATCCAGGTTGTTCATCTGTTTATTGGGGCGATCTTCAGGCGCTATAAGCACTTCCCAAGTGTTTTTCATGTCGGCCAGGCCCCACTCTGGGGGCGCGGGTGGCTCGTGCATCAGGTACTTCGCCATCATCTCGACTTCGGCTTCACTGAGCTCACCCGAAGTGCCCCAGTTCGGCATGCCGGCTGGTGAGCCGTAGGTGATGAACATTTTGAGGTAGTCGATACCCCGCTCCTGGGTAACGTCTGGCGTCAGTGCCGAGCCAGTGGCACCTTTACGCAGTACCCCGTGACAACCTGCGCAGCGTTCGAAGAAAATCTTTTTGGATTTTTCAAATTCAGCGTCAGAGAGATCGGGGGCTCCTGGGGAGCGGACGATCTTGGCCGACTCCGAGTCAATGGGGCTTGGGGTGCCTTCGTATGCAGCTTCTGTGGAATCGGGATGGGTAGTTGCAGCGCTTGCATTCATCACGCCAAAAGACGCGACAGACATGGCAAGCACCAGTGGTTTTAATAGTGGATTGTTTGCTCTCATCAGGCTATCTCCTTGAATTAGAGTGCTATTAGATTTCTCTTCTTTAGTCTGATGAACATTGATTAAAATCAGATGTATGCCATTTGATTAATGGGTACCCACCCATGGGTATAACCAAAGAGTTGTTGTAGTAGAGAGCGTTTTTAACCAGTATTATGAATGCATTTAAAGGGCGGTAGAATCTATGCCTATCGCTGCGCCGAATGAATGAAAAACAGGTGCTTGCAGTTTTCCTGAATGGGTTTGCGGCTTTGCCAGAACTGATAGTCAGTAACAGAGGGTTGTGATACATGACGTTTTACCAGCCAGTTGGTAATGAAATAGAGCTGTTCCAGGCAGCAGCCGATAACGGCCTGCCGGTTCTTATCAAAGGCCCCACAGGCTGCGGTAAAACCCGGTTTGTGCGCTATATAGCGGAGAAACTCAATCGTCCCGTTTACACCGTTGCCTGCCACGACGACCTGACGGCGGCTGATCTGGTTGGTCGGCACCTGATAGGCCCCGAAGGCACCTATTGGCAAGACGGCCCCTTGACCCGAGCCGTACGCGAAGGCGGTATTTGCTACCTCGACGAAGTGGTCGAAGCCCGAAAGGACACAACCGTGGTACTGCACCCGCTGGCAGACGACCGCCGGGAGCTGCCCATAGAACGTACCGGTGAGCTGCTTACCGCTGCGCCCGGCTTTATGCTGGTGGTCTCCTACAACCCGGGCTACCAGAGCCTGCTCAAGGGCATGAAGCCCAGTACGCGCCAGAGATTCGTATCACTGAGGTTTGATTACCCCTCTGAGGAGGCGGAGCAAACCATCGTGACGGAAGAATCCGGATGCGACCGTGATCTTGCCAAGCAGTTGGTGAATCTTGCGACAGCCTTGCGCAACCTGAAAGATCACGATCTGGAAGAAGCTGCATCAACCCGGCTGCTGATACATACAGCGCTATTGATTCGCGCTGGCCTGCCAGCGGCGGAAGCCTGCCGCGCAGGCATGATCGAACCATTGTCAGACGACGAAGCAACCGTTATTTCATTGATGGAGGTGGTATATGCAGTATTCGGGCGCCCAGAAGAAACCCGCTAGCGGAGCGATTGTTCCCGTTGTCTGGTATTTGCTGAACTTGTTGGCAACGCCGGTAATTGGTTTCCTGGCTTTGCTCTGGCTGTTTATGAACAGTTCAGAAACGAATGGACTTCGCAGGGCTCATACCCGTGCCGCTATGTTCATGTCGCTGCTGGGCTTTATTCTGATCAGTACCGGGATAGCTCTAAGCTGGGTGTTCATCGGCGATGTGGGCCACTTCGGTACATTTGCTCTGGTATGGGCAATCGCGCTTCACACAGGGTTTGTATTGTGGGGAATGATTTCCCTAGCGCAGGCTATGTCTGAGAAGATGCCTTATTTCCCGGAGAAATGGCTCTAACTCCAATGTTGATGGCGTCAGGGAAGACAGCTTTCCAAAACTGTGCGGAGCCAAGCGTACACGGACGTATTCACAGCGTGTTTTGGAAAGCTGTCTTCCCTGACGCCCTGCACGGTGTTTGATCAAAGCTTGGAGGGCTGACTCTCATCATGTGATCGTATGAAACCCCGCAATTGCAACAATCACCACCGGCGCCCAGGACTGGGCAATCATCCTCCACCCGCGTGGTGCATTCTTCATCTCCATGAAGTGATCTACCAGGAGCATGGCTTTCACAATCACCATTCCGAAAACCAGCCAGGCCAGAAACTCAGGCCCGATACCGGCCTTTAGAGCGATCACCGGCAAGGCCGTGCAAATCATTAAAGCAAAATAGACAGTCAGCATCCCAAGCCCTCCCTAGGCCAGTACGTAAATCATCGGAAACAACACCAGCCACACCAGATCCACCATGTGCCAGTATGAAGCGCCAGACTCCATGCCGTTCATATCCGAACCGTCGTAGTCACCGTTGCCGACTTTAACCGCAAGAATAACCAGAATGACCTGCCCCAGAATGACGTGCATGAAGTGAAAAAACGTCAGAAAAAAGTAGAACATGAAAAACGTGTCTGTACCCAGGTTGTAGCCCTGGCTGTACAGGTTCACGTATTCGTACATTTTGCCCACGGTGTAAATGCAGGAAACCGAAATTGCCAGCCACAGCCGCCATTGCACACCCGAGTGCCTGTTACGGAGCTGATGGACAGCCGTTGCGACGAAATAGCTGGCGGTGATCAGCGCAGCAGTATTCAGCAGCCCGATTAATGGGTGCAGCACTTCGCGGCCAGCGTGGAAGGTGGCTGGGTCCATACTGCGGGCAACGGCAAAGCCGATGAACATAATGCCGAATACCGCCAACTCGGCGAAAATGAAGATCCATACGGCGATGTCACCGGGAAGCTGGCGAGTATCGGTTTCTGGAGCAAGGTTAAAGTGAGTCATATCGCTCCTGTCATTGCGTGAGATTCAGGTAGAGTTTCGGTAGCTGCAAGGGCAACTGTGCCGGGTCGCGGATGACCACGAAGTTGCTGCTGCCGAATACATAGGGCAGGTATTCGCTAGCCTCGTCATCAATGGTGACGCAGAAGGGGGTCAGCCCGGCTTTCTGTGCTTCCTGCACTGCCATGCGTGTATCTTCCACGCCGTAGCGGCCCTCGTAGATATCCAGATCGTTAGGCTTACCGTCGGTCAGCAGCAACAGGATTTTTTGATGCTCATGGCGCGTCTCCAGCAATTTTGTTGCCTGGCGAATGGCGGCACCCATGCGGGTATAAAAGCCCGGTTCCAAAGCCTGTATCCGGCCCCGAATGGTGCTGGTATAGGGCTCGTCGAAGCTTTTTAGATGGTGAAACCGTACATGGTCGCGGCGCCGGGATGAAAACGCGAACAGGGCAAAGGGATCGCGACTTGCCTGCAAGGCTTCACTGAGCAGTTGCAGGCCGTCACGGGCAACGTCGATAACACGCTGATGGTTGTTAATGTAGGTTTCGGTCGATAGCGATATATCCGCCAGTACCAGGCAGGCAAGGTCGCGCTGGCTTTGCTGGCAGCGGCGGAACAGCTTTTGGTCGATAATGCCCCGGCCGCGCCGGTGTTGTACTTCCCGTTCGAGGCAAGCGTCAAGATCCAGCTCGTCGCCGTCCAATTGCCGTTTTTGCCACTGTTTGAGTGGCTTAAGCGCGCTGAACTGCCGTTGCAGACGCTTGGCAGATCGCCGTAGTGCCTCGGGAAGCTCTGCGGGCACAGCGTCCTTTGCGAGCAGTGGCTGAAGGCAGCAGAAGGCCTCGCGGTAGCTTTGGCTGCGCCAGTCCCACTCTGGCAAGTGAATGCCTGGGCCGAGGTGCAGGTCATCATGCTCTTCTGAGGGTAGATCCAAATCAAATTTGATAGCTGATGACGTTTCTTTGCGGTCGTTGGATACGGAGATCATGTCCATGTCATCTGCCACGGCTTCTGCATCTTCTTCGTCGGTATCATCCCCCGCCCGGTCAACCGGAATGAACTCAGTCCAGGAGAACAGGCTTTCTAACCGGAAGATCATCAAACCCTGATTGCGGTCAAAGGCTTCTACCCGCTCTGCCTGCTTGCGCTTGTTCTTTTTTGTGAGGCCGCCCGGGCTGGACTGAGTGTCTTCATCGCCGGTTACCTGTCCGCTGGATTTTCCTTGCTCCAGAGCCGGGTAGAGCCAGAGGATGACAGGCCAGGGATCCGTGTCCGCAGGCGGCAGGGCAGGGACACTGCCCGGGTGAATCAGTGCCTGGCAGATAGCCTGTTCGCGGATGGCTTCCGGGTCGGTCAGGCTGTCCGGGTCAGGGCGCCAGTACAGAACATGCTTGACCAGACGCTGGTAAACATTTTCCAAGCCTGGCCAGCGTGAGAGAACATCCTGTACCAGAGCCTGGTTGCCGGTAAACCAATCACTGTCCGCTGCGGCCGGGGTGGCCGCAAGTGCAGCCAGCCAGATGTAGAGATCCCGGTTTAACTGCTTCGATGGGAATCGGGCAACTTTTTCAGGCAGGCGTAGGTTTTGGTCGTCCCGCCATGCCAGCTCAAATTTACGATGTGTTCCTGCAAGCTTGTGCAAGAATTTACGGCGCAGGCGAAAGTGTCGGGGTTCTGCAGTCACCAGGCTGAGCGCCGGGTCGCCTCCAAAGGCACGGAATACAATGCCCAGGCTGCGAGCTTCGTCTTTCAGGTAAACGGCGTGCTCGGGGAACTCACCCAGAGCCTGGCGAGTGATGTACTCATGCCATTTGTAGCCGACCCACTCTTCCATTTCGAGTTCCTTTTAGGCCCGCGGACGGACGAGTTTGCTGGAAAGCAGGGCCGGAAACGAGTTCCGGCCCTGTGGGTTGGAAGGACGTTGGTTTATGCGTCCTGAATAGCAGCGCCGCGAACTTCCTCGTCAAAAGACGCTTGTCCCTTGATAAAGAAGCTACCGAAATACACCACCAGACCCGCCATAAAGAAACAGCCTGCAATCATGCGTGCCCAGTAGAAGAGTACGATGTTGTCCTGGGTAGCCATGAAGGACAGCGCTTCACCGCTTTCCGGAATACGCTGCAGCCAGATTTGCAAGATGCCCGCACCGGTCAGGAACAGCGTGATGAACACCATGGAGATGGTCATCAACCAGAAGCCCCACATTTCCACAACCTGGGCAGTATTACTGTTGCCGTAGGGTCGGCCGCGCATGATCGGCATGGCGTAGGAAATGATGGTGAGCACAATCATCACATAAGCACCGTAGAAGGCCATGTGGCCGTGGGCTGCAGTGAGCTGGGTGCCGTGGGTGTAATAGTTGATGGGTGCCAGTGTGTGAAGAAAGCCCCACACGCCTGCGCCGAGGAATGCCATTACAGCCGTACCCATGGCCCAAAGCATCGCTGCCTTGTTGGGATGGTTGCGCTTGCGCCGGTTGATCATGGTGAAGGCAAACAGCACCATCATGAAAAACGGCAGGGGCTCCAATGCCGAAAACACAGAGCCCAACCACAGCCAGTACTCAGGTGGCCCAATCCAGAAGAAGTGGTGACCGGTACCGATGATGCCGGTAATCAGCGCCATAGCGATGATGATGTACAGCCACTTCTCGATCACTTCCCGGTCTACACCGGTGATCTTGATCAACACGTAAGCCAGAATCGCGGCCATGATTAATTCCCACACACCTTCAACCCACAGGTGCACCACAAACCACCAGAAGTACTTGTCGGTGGTGAGGTTACTTGGGTTGTAGAAGGAGAACAGCCAGAGTACCGCCAAGCCGATCAGGCCGGTAATCAGTACAATGTTGACCACGGTTTTGCGGCCTTTCAGGGCAGTCATCATGATATTGAACAGGAACCCGACCACCACCAGGGCTATGCCTACTTTGGTAATCGTTGGCTGCTCAAGGAACTCCCGCCCCATGGTTGGCAACAGCTTGTTCATGGTGATGTCTGCCAGAGTGGCGTAATCCACAAACAAATAACCAAGAATGGTCAATGTGCCAGCAACGGCAAAGACCCAGAACAGAATCCAGGCAAGCAGCGGGCTGTATAGCTCGGTTTGTGCTTCTTCTGGCACCAGATAATAGGTGGCGCCCATAAAGCCGAACAATAGCCAAACGATCAGCAGGTTGGTATGAACCATTCGCGCAACGTTGAAGGGAATTTCCGGGAACAGGAAATCGCCCACTACGTATTGCATGCCCAGCACCAAACCGAACACGATTTGGCCAGCGAAGAGCACCAGGGCAAAGATGAAGTAGGGCATGGCGACCCGTTGAGACTCGTATTTCATGTTTTCTCCTTTACCCTTCGATGTTTGGTGGCCAGCCGTTGTCGTCGATCTTGGATGTCCATTCGAGGAATGAGGACAGATCGTTGATTTCCTGGTCGGTCAGGTTGAATTGCGGCATCTGCCGGCGGCCGGGCACGTTCGTGGGCATGGCGTTCATCCAGGCGTTCATGTATGCCTTGAAGACGTCGCTGTCGGCCGCGCCACGACGGTCGAATACGTTGGCAAGTTCAGGTGCAAAATACGCACCTTCGCCCATGAGGGAGTGGCAACCTACGCAGTTATTGTTTTCCCAGACGTGTTTGCCCCGGACAACCTCTTCGGTAAGCTGATCCCTGTTATCTCTTTCGGGCATAGCCCGGGATTGGGTGTCAAAAGTCAGAACCAGAAACAGCAGGATGAAGAACGTGCTTCCTCCCAGATATATGTTTCTGGCCATGCTTTTGGTAAAGCGTTCGGCCATTGGTCTCTCTCCTTGGTCGTTGTGGAATACCTGACTGCATTACTAGGATATAAAGATGTATCCGAAATACTGTTGACGATTATCAAGCAAAGTCAGAAATCACACCACTGCGCAGGGGAGTTACCTCTTGATGGGTAGCTGTTAGACTTCACGCCCTGTTTTTTGCCTAAATACCCGGAGAAATAATGGCCGCAGCACTGGCGTTGTTTATCAAGCTGATTCCGCTATACGTAACGGTTGCTCTTGGATGGGTGGCGGGCCGTTATCTGGAGGCCAGTGGCAAGCATATTGCGGGCATCATGCTTTACATTGTTACGCCCTCTGTGGTGTTCTCCGGCGTGATGGCTGCACCGCTTTCGCCGGAAGTCATCCTCCTGCCATTTTTGGTGTTCGGGTTTGCAACGGTGATTGCTCTCGCTCACCTGAGGTTGGCGAGACGGGTGTTGACCGACGGCAGTGCCGGCATGGTTCCCCTATGTGTCGCTTCGGGGAATACGGGGTATTTTGGCGTACCGGTGGCGTTGCTGTTGTTCGGCGAAGAAGGGCTGGCGATCTATATCGTGTGCATGCTGGGTGTCACCCTGTTCGAAAGTTCGGTGGGGTATTACCTTGCAGCACGGGGCCGGCATGATCTGAAAGATTCACTTTTGCGCGTCGTCAAATTGCCCTCGGTATACGCCTTTCTGGTCGCCGTCGTACTTAACCTTACAGAAATTGGTATTCCTGAAGTGTTTGTACCGCTGTTCGATAATCTGCGCGGTGCCTACAGCATTCTGGGTATGATGATTATTGGTATGAGTATCAGCAGTTTTCGTGGGTTGGCGGGCAATATGCGGTTTACGGCGCTGGCGTTTTTCGGCAAGTTTGTGGCCTGGCCGGTACTGGCAACGGTGTTCTGGTGGCTGGACTCACAGTTTTTGGGCGTTTATGAACCGGCCGTTCATAAAGCCATTTTCCTGATCTCCATTACCCCCATAGCCGCCAACACAGTTGTCATTGCAACCTTGCTGGATACGTCCCCACGGCAGGCCGCGGGGACGGTTATGCTGTCAACGTTGTTTGCTCTGGTGTTTATACCGGTGATGATTTCGCTGGCGTTTTAGCGTGCTGGCTGGCTACTGCAATATCTTCCCGGGCATGACGCACCACGCTCACGCCGGCGGTGATTGCGAGAGTGCCCATAATGGCGGCGACCACAAGGTCTGGCCAGGCGCTGGCGGTCCCAAACACACCCAGTGCAGCCGCCATTACAGCCAGGTTGCTGATGGCATCGTTCCGGCTGCATAGCCAAACCGAACGCATATCCGAATCACCATCGCGAAATTTGAAAAGAATAAGTGCCACAGACAGGTTAGCGACCAGCGCCAGCAGGCCAACTGAGCCCATGGTGAAAGCTTCTGGCGTGGTGCCCTGCTGTAAGACCCATAGAGCGCGAGCCCAGACAATCGCACCGAAAACCGTCATCGTAATGCCTTTGACCATCGCCGCGCGGCCACGCCAGAGCAGGCCCATGTTCAGTACGCAAAGGGACAGGATGTAGTTGGCGCTATCGCCGAAGAAGTCGATGGCATCCGCCATGAGCGACACCGAGCCAGAAGTAAGGCTGGCAACACCTTCCACGAAAAACATGGCCAGGTTCACCCAGAGCGCAATCCAGAGCGCGCGACGAAAGCCGGTGCCAGGGGTTTTCAGTTCCGGGCCAGGGCAGCTACAGGCCATAAAACACCTCCTTGATTAGGTAGGCTTGTATTAAAAACCCTGTAGCTACTATAGGGTCAACCCCCTGAGCTTACACTTTATCAAACCGTTAACTTTTCCCCGGCTTGTGGGTTCCGGGAACGTGGTTTTCATGGTCGCCAGCGTCACGTGGTGAGGGTTCAAGGTCAGCGCTGCTAAGCCCTCCCATAATGCCGCACTCCTGCACGGTTCCCGCATCTGAGCAGGCCCTTTGCAATTGCTGCAGAGTGTTTTCGAGGTTTGTGAGTTCCGTGAGTCGCTCCCGCACATGGCTGAGATGGCTGGCCAGCAGTTCATCCACCTGTTGGCAATCTGCTTCGGGGTTTTCAGAAAGCCGGATTAACTCGCGTATTTCATCCTGAGCCATATCCAGATTGCGGCAGCGCTTTATAAACAGGAGTCGATCCAGGTGTGCTCTACGATAAGCGCGGTAGCCGCTAGCGTCCCGTTCCGGTGTCGGCAACAAACCGATTTTTTCGTAATACCGGATGGTTTCCACGGCAACGGCTGAGTGTTGGGATATCTCACCGATTTTCATCGTATTGGCACTTCCTGAGTATTATTGACCTGGTGTGTGTCAGGGTTGGGCTGTTTTGGTTATGGTAGAGGGTAACCCTACTATTTGTGAACTAACTGATGGATAGCATCTGTCTATACGCCTCTGAAATGCCAAAGGACTGTTTATGGACCGCATGAGTGAGCGCCTATCTGTTCCTTCGGTGCTGATACTGGATTGGCACGGAACCTTGGTGGACACCCACGACGCCATGTTCAGCGCCATGGAGGAGATGCTGCCGCAGCTGGAAGAACTGGGGCTGGTGGATCAGCTGCTGCCGGAGCAGCAGTGCCGCACTGAAGACGATGCGAGGCTGGTTCGCTACATACGTATTTTCAGGCGCCTGCACCCGCGAATTCTGGCGGAGCGCAGGGTGTCGAGAACAGACATATTCAATGCCATCTTTGGTGATAACACAGCGGCCAAGCTGATTGCGCACCAAGCCTACAATCAAGCGTACCGGCGTTACTTCGGGCAGGTTCGACCCTTTCAACCGGGCGCTTATGAATACCTGTCGGCCCTGAAAGCCATGGGCATTCGTTTGGCGGTGGCCACCAACAGAAACCGGGAGTTTTTTGATAAGGAATTGAAAACCGTTGATGAGGGGCGCTGGCAGGATCTGTTCGAGGTGGCGATTTGTGCCGATGATGTCACCGAATACAAGCCTGACCCCCAGATAATCAATACAATTCTTGAGAAGCTGAACCTCCCCGCAGACCAGCGCGCCTGGTACCTTGGCGACAGCTACGTGGATATGCTGACAGCGCATCGAGCAGGCATTTCAGGTGTTTTTTATAACGGTGCCCAATGGGAAGCGGATCGAATTCGCAGTTGGTTTACCCGCCGGGACGAGCCCGTGGCGGTTCTGGACAGTTTTGAAGAATTGATGGATCTGCTGGCGCTGATTGAGCGGGATGAACCTGAGCAATTCCTGCAACTGCCAGCAGAAGTGCGGCCGGCTCCCTTCCCGCCACCGGAGCGCCCGGAACCCCGCATAGAGCCAGACTGGCACCCCGCAGTGGTCAAGCTTATACGGCCCGAAGTGATCCTGTTTGATTGGCATGCCACTCTAGTGGACACCCTCGATGCCATGTACCACGCCGTGGATGACATGTTCCCGGATTTTCACAAGCTCGGGTTGATGGAGCGCATGGTGGCGCCGGAAGACAGCAAAACCCCGGAAGATGCCAAACTGGTGGCCTATGTTCGCGAGTTTGCCAAGCTGCATCCCAAGGTAAAGGCCGACCGAAAAATCTCCCGCACGGATATTTTTGAAGTGCTTTTTGGTGATGATCAGGACGCAAAGCAGATCGCCCACAAGGCCTTCAATCACCATTACCGCAACCACTACGGCACGGTTAAAGCCTTTGAAGCGAAAGTGCGGGCAGTGCTGGAAGGGTTGCGGCGCCTGAATATCCAGGTGGGTGTGATCACCAACCGTGATCGTGAGTTTTTCGAGCACGAACTGGCAGCTGTTGAAGACACGGGTTGGGTGGAGCTGTTTGATGTGGACGTGTGTGGTGATGACACACCTCTGCGCAAGCCCCATCCGGACCAGCTCTTGCTGGCGGTGCAGAAATTGGATTACCCGCCCGATCCCAGTGTCTGGTACGTGGGTGACAGCACCACCGATGTGATTGCGGCCAAACGTGCGGGCATGACCTCCGTATTCTTCAACGGTGCACAGTGGGATCTACCCTGGCTGAACCGTATATTTCCGGGCACCCACAAGCATCCGGACAAGCCCGATGTGGTGGTGAATGATTTCTCGGAATTCTGGGCACTGGTGCTTGCCTGCGAGATTGGGCCGCCCTAAATGCCCATGGCTTTTTCTATATCCAGGCCGATTACGATAACACCGTTGGGTGTGCTATCGCCGCCAGAAAAGACCGGCGAACTCACGGTAATCTGAAATCTTGTGGTTGATTGATCGTAACGTATGGGGGAGATGAAAAACGGTTTTCGATCCCGTGGGTCGACCGCCAATTCGGGCCCTGCCACCTCCAGAAACTTGAGCTCATCGCCCTGCCAAAAGTCCGAGGTGAGCTGGCTCATGGCAGCAATGCTTCCAATGCTGTTGACTAGCATGACCTCTGTGACCAGACCCTGATAGGAGTTCTGCCAGACTTCCAGGGTTTTTGATGCTGGCAGGGCCAGAATATGTGCTGCCAGTGACGGCGTAGTTTTTGATGCCAGAGCCTGCCATTTGCTGTCGATGTTGAGTACTTCGGCGAGCGTGTCTGGTTGCGGGCCGGTTTTCAATGCCTGTTGTATGTCCAGCAACTTAGTCAGCTCCGCCAACAATCGCGCGGTCAGAGTTTCAATGTGTTTTATTTCCCGGCTGGTAGGTGTCAGTGTTTTGACCGTGCAGCTTGAGAGTGCCTTATTGAACTCGGGTAAAAATTCCGGGTGTGCCTTTTGGAAGGTCTCAGCTACGTAAAAGTGAAGAGGTGCATAGCGGAGGAAGTGCGAATTGAGGCTCTCTGTTGAGAGTTCATTCCTGGCGCGTAGCCATATCATAACCCGCTCATCCATTAGGGCAGTATCAATTCGCCCTCTCTCCAGTAACGCGACGAGCTGCGACGGCGAAGTGACGCCCAGATACACCTCGTAGCCATTTGCCAACAGCCAGGCTTCCTCGTTACTGCCATCCACAACACCTATGCGTCGCAGACCTGGTTCGGCAGTTGGGTCTTGAGTGAAGAAGTACCATTTCTCCAGCGCAACGGGATAACTGCGGCTGGCGATGGTGTCCAGCTCTGCAGAAGGGTCTGCTGCGAAATAGCCGTTTACGCTGTTCTTTTGGAGTGAATAGATAGCCCGCTTCTGGGGCGCGAGGGTAATGTTGGCAGACCATCCGGCCAGTTGTGCGGCACAGGTTACCGTGTCTACGGTTTCGCCGGTTATGCTGCGGTGCCCGTTTCCAATTATTTCAACCACCTGATAGGGCGGGGCATCAAAGGTGACAAGCTCCAGTTCAGGTGGCTGGGCCAGGCATGCTGGAACAATAAGAAATGCAAGGGTGCCGAGTGCCCGTGGCCGGTATTCCATAGTGACCGCTCATTCCATTGTTTCGGCTAGATGTGAAGTGCATAGGACACTAGCAGTTGTAGTACTTTTTTCAAATAATTTCAATCTGCTGCAACAGGCTCTCTCCCCGTTTGAGCAACGCCTCACGCTTCTCCGGTATTTTTGACAGGCTATTTTTGGCTTGTTTTCGTGAGAAACATTTCCGCAATTAACCCATTGTAGGTAGCCTGAATACGCACTAGGCATAAGGGTGGTTCAGTTGCCAAGCTGTTAAAATCCGGTCAATGGTATGCACACAGCTGTCGAAATGACTCGCATCAAGATGTGCTCAGCCTGCATAGCCTAAAATGCGCGGCTATCCGGCTGGTACCACACATCACGCGCTCAGAGCTTGAATTATGACCTCCAAACCCGCACCGCAAACTTCTGAATCAACCCTTCCTGAGTTCATGTGGGATGATGCGCTGATCAAGCGTTACGATCTCAGCGGTCCGCGTTATACATCGTATCCGACGGCTGTGGAGTTTAATCAGAACTACCCGATTGAGCAGATGGTAGAGGCCGCTGCTCGCAGCAAGGCCAGCAACCGCCCACTGTCTCTGTATACCCACCTGCCGTTTTGTGCGCACCTTTGTTATTACTGCGCCTGCAACAAGGTGATTACCAAGAAGCGCGACAAGGCCATGCCTTATGTTGAGCGTGTTCTGAAAGAGGCCGCCATGCAGTCCAAACTGTTTGGTTCGGACCGCCCGGTAAAACAGCTTCACTGGGGTGGCGGCACGCCAACATTTTTGCCTAACGATGTTATGCAGGAGTTGATGGAAGGCTACGCCGAACTGTTCAACCTGCAGAGTGATGATGAACGTGACTACAGCGTGGAGATTGATCCCCGTGAAGTAGATCAGGACACCCTGCCAACACTTTGGAAGCTTGGCTTTAATCGCATCAGCCTGGGTGTTCAGGATGTGAATCCGGAAGTTCAGAAAGCGGTTAACCGCATCCAGCCCCGGGAAATGACCGAAGCGGTGTTGCGGGAGGCCCGTCAACTCGGGTTCCGGTCTATTAACCTTGATCTTATTTACGGCTTGCCGCACCAGACTCCGGAGAGTTTTGCGGAGACACTCGAGGCGGTTCTTGAGATGTCACCAGACAGGTTGTCCGTATTCAGCTACGCGCATCTGCCAGATCGTTTTTATCCGCAAACGCGCATTAAAAATGACACGCTACCTTCCCCGCAGCAGAAATTGACCATGCTGCATAACACCATCAACCGGCTGCTCGAGGCGGGATACGAGTACATCGGTATGGATCATTTTGCCAAGCCGGATGACAGTCTGTCTGTGGCACAGCGTGCCGGACGATTGCACAGAAACTTCCAGGGTTATACCACTCACTCGGACTGCGATCTGGTTTCCCTGGGTGTGTCTGCCATCGGTCAGACAGACGATGCCTACTTCCAGAACAACCACGATCTGCCTGCCTGGGAAGCGTCCATTGATGCTGGCCAGTTGGCGATAACCAAAGGCGTCAATCTGACCCGGGACGATCGCATTCGCCGCTGGGTGATTGGGCAGCTCATTTGTCAGTTCCGTCTGGATCGCCAGCAGTTTTCAGCTGACTGGCAGGAAGATTTTGATAGCTACTTTGCTGACGAGCTTTCTCGCCTGAAACCGATGATGGCCGATGAACTTATTGGTGATAATGGACAGGTGTTGCAGGTAGAGCCCGCAGGCCGCCTATTAATTCGCGCCATCTGCCAGATATTCGACTTTTACCGTAAAGAGGGCGCCAGCCAGCGGTTTTCACGCATCATCTGACTTTTCCATTTGCTCTATTCCCGGGGGCGCCAGTGCCCCGGAGAATTGTTATGACCTCTAAACACTGGACTCTTTTCTGTATATCGAGTAACTTCTAGTGCTTCCTTTCAGAATAAATGCTCTGGATTAAAGGCTTTGCGCTTGTAGTAATTCTTTTGTGACCCTCATTTTTGGTCTAAAAACAGCCGCCGCCAGATAAATTCAGGGCAGAAGAGGCTGTAATTGCAATGACGACTAAACAAACTTCAAGGCTCTATATTCACTTCCGCTTTCTTTAGCGTCCCTCATGCCTTGGCGAATTAGCATCGTTGCTGTTCGCTGACACCCCTTGGTGTTCCCGTAATTTTCATTTTCCGCGCTCTGCGGTCTTTCTGAATACTTGTGCCCCAAGTAATCGAATATGTGTGTTCGCACGCTGTTCAGATGGCACTGTGGTAGTAAAGAGGTTTTGGTTTGAACGAAAGTGGCTTTGTTCAGTTCTCAATACTGACAATCGTGATTTTGCTGGTCGGCTTTTATGGCGGCACCTACCTGCTCACGCTGCTGATCCGCAAAAAAGAAGAAGATACCTCCGGTTTCATGGTGGCGGGGCATAACGTTGGCTTTGGCATGGGCGCGTCCAGCATGACCGCCACCTGGATATGGGCGGCCTCCTTCTACGCCGCGGCCACCTCCGGTTATACCTATGGTGTATCCGGGCCGATCCATTATGGCCTTTGGGGCGCCTTGATGATTTTGTTCATCTACCCCTTTGGCCGGCGTTTCCGCAAGCTGGCGCCGAATGGCCATACCCTTGGCGAGCTCATCCATGCCCGCCACGGATCATCCAGCCAGTTGATCCTGGCCGGCTCCAACATTCTGGGCAGTATTATCAGCCTGATGGTGAACTTCACCGCTGCAGGCGCGTTGGTATCCGTGCTTTCGCCCCTGTCTTTCCAGACAGGCGTAATCGTTGCCGGAGTTGGGGTGCTCAGTTACACGCTTACATCAGGATTCCGGGCCTCTGTATTTACAGACTTTGCGCAACTAGTCGCGTTGATGGCTATTACAGTTGTCATCATCCCCGCCGTACTGTTTTCTGTTGGCGGGCCGTCTGTAATGGTTGATGGCATGAAGAACCTGACGAATCAGCAGGCTGACTTCCTTTCTGTCGATGCGATCATGAATCAAGGCGCGCCTTTCTTTGTGGCGGTGCTTGCCTATGCCATTGGTAACCAGACCATCTCCCAGCGCTTGTTTGCGGTGCGGGAAAAACACATCAAACGAACTTTTGTTACCGCAACACTTGGCTATGGGGCCATCGTTATCGGCCTTGGCATGATTGGGTTGATGGCATTAACGGTCGGGGTGGAGCCGGTAAACGGCAACATGAACAACCTGATACCTCAGATGGTGTCCACTTACTTACCTCCGGTATTTGTAGGCCTGTTTTTTGTGTTGGTGATTGGTGCCTTGTCGTCCACCGCCGATTCAGATTTGTCAGCCTTGTCGACCATTGTGATGGCCGATATTTATGGCAAAAACATCGCAGGGGACAATCCTAATCCCAAAACAATGCTGCTGATTGGTCGCTCCACCATGATTGTGGCAACCGTGGCCGGTTTGATTTTCGCCAGCTTTTCACTGGATATTCTGGTGATGCTGGTGTTCGTTGGTGCGCTTTGGGGTGCGATTGTATTCCCGGTCATTATCAGCTGCTACTGGGACAGGGTAACCAACGCGGCATTTACATGGTCGGTTGTTGTCGCCATGGCCCTGTTCTGCATCGCTCGCTTTGAGCTTCTGGAGATGACCGGTGCAACGGTGCTCTTCTTTGAAATACTGGCCTCGGTTGGTGGTGCAGTTGTGTTCGGACTGATGGCGTTTGGTTTCTTTGGCCGCGTGGTAGGCCTGATTGTCGGGGCTGTTTCGGCCGGCATTTTGCTGATTTATGCCACCGGCTTTCTGCGGGATTACATGGTTCTTACGGCGTCCCTGACAGCTTATGGTGCCAGCGCCATCGTGTGCACAGCCATGACCTTGCGCAGCAAGGAAAGATTTGATTTTGACCTGATTAAACAGCGTGTCGGAAGTTATGACACGGCTGCAGATGAAGATGAAAATGAACCCACAATGATCCCTCAAGGAGCACGTTCATGAGTGAACTCGTCTATGGAACTTATATTCTGGTTTGGCCGGCACTGACACTGGGAGTGCTGGCCGTGATTTGCAGTGCGGTTGTCAAAGATGCCTTGCAGGCGCGCAAGTCTGACAGTGATATGGTCTGACGATTGAACCTGTGAAACGGGAGCCTTCGGGCTCCCTTTTTTTTGGCCAGAGGAGACATTCACCCAGTCAGTATTCTCGGCTCTGCTGACAAAGGTCAATGCCTCTAATCCCTCTCCGGCGTATGGTTTGTGCAACTTTTACGGGGGAGAGCGTCTATGGAACTTGTTTGCCCGGCCGGCAGCCTGCCGGCATTGAAAGCAGCGGTGGATAACGGCGCTGATGCGGTGTATCTCGGGTTCAAAGACAGCACCAATGCCCGCCAGTTTGCAGGACTCAACTTTAACGACAAGCGTGCAGGTGAGGGGATTGAGTACGCCCACAGCAAAGGCGCGAGAGTGTTCTGTGCCATCAACACCTACCCGCAACCGGATGGCTGGGAAACCTGGAAGTCTGCCGTTGATCGGGCTGCTGCCCTCGGTGTGGATGCAATCATTCTGGCCGATATGGGGCTGTTGGAGTATGCCGCCAACAAACACCCGCAGGTACACCGTCACCTTTCGGTGCAGGGCTCTGCTACCAGTTATGAGGCCCTGCGTTTCTATAAAGACAACTTTGATATCCGCCGCGCTGTGCTGCCCCGGGTGTTGTCTATAGATCAGGTGCGTGGTGTTGCAAAGCACAGCCCTGTAGAGCTGGAAGTGTTTGCCTTCGGCAGCCTGTGCATCATGGCCGAGGGGCGCTGCTACTTGTCTTCCTATCTTACCGACGAATCCCCCAACACTCGTGGTGCATGCTCGCCAGCCAAGGCTGTGCGCTGGCAGGAAACACCAGACGGCCTTGAATCCCGGCTTAACGATGTGCTGATCGACCGTTATGGCAAGGGAGAGTCTGCGGGTTATCCCACCCTGTGCAAAGGGCGTTTTGAGGTGGAGGGCAGCGTTTATCACGCCATCGAAGAGCCGGTTAGCCTTAATACCCTGGATTTGCTGCCAGAGCTGAAAAAGCTGGGCGTCAGTGCAGTGAAAATTGAAGGCCGCCAGCGTAGCCCGTCTTATATTGCGGACGTAGCTCGCACCTGGCGACAAGCGCTGGATCGGGTAGGTTCCGACATTGAAGGCTTTCGTGTGGACCCCGCATGGAATAGTACCTTGGCGGGTTTGTCGGAAGGTGGCCTGACCACCATCGGCGCCTACCACCGCAAATGGAAATAAGGCTGAGCAACCCATGATGAAACTTTCTCTGGGCCCGATCCTCTGGTTCTGGTCCAAGCAGTCCGTGTTTGATTTTTACGCTAATGCTGCTGAATGGCCGATTGATACGGTGTACCTGGGGGAAACTGTCTGTTCCCGCCGCCGCGAGCTTCGGCTGGCGGATTGGCTGGAAATTGCCGGTGTGCTCAAGGAATCCGGTAAGCAGGTGGTGCTTTCTACGCAAACGCTGATCGAATCGGAGGCTGACCTGCGGGCGCTGCGCAGAATTTGTAGCCAGCAGGAGTATCTGGTTGAGGCCAATGACCAAAGTGCGCTGCAGTTGGCTACCCAGAATAACCTGCCATTTGTGACCGGCCCTTCAATGAACATCTACAACAGCGCAACCCTGAAGCTATTGGTAAAGCAGGGGCTGAAGGGATGGAGCTTGCCCGTCGAGTTGGGCCAGAACACCTTGCAGCAATTGATTGCAGAGCTGAACGCAGACGGGTTGGATTTACCTGCGGAAGTGTTCGCCTGGGGTTTTCTCCCACTTGCGTGGTCATCCCGCTGCTTTACGGCCCGCCACTACAACCTGCCTAAAGACAATTGCGAATTCCGCTGCCTACAGCATCCGGATGGGCTGGAATTGCGCTCCCGGGAATCCCAAGAGCTGTTTCGCCTGAACGGCACCTCCACCTTGTCTGGCTCACGGTATGACCTGATGCGGGAAATGCCGGATATGGAGCGAATGGGCGTGGCCACCGTGCGCCTGAGCCCGGAACACCAAGGTATGGAAGAGGTTGTTCGCCGTTTTGATCAGGTTCGTCGTGGAGAGATACCCGCGGCCGACCCATTACAGCTGGTGGAAGCGCCGCCTTGTAATGGGTACTGGTATGGCAAACCAGGCATGGATCTTGTGACTGGCCAGGCTCAGGCCTGACCAAAAAGCCGTCTTCCCCAATCCTCAACGTGCCGCGTTTCAAGACGCTGTTTTGCGAGTTGTTTCAGGTTGGGGGAGAGCTCCTTGATATCGACCATCGATGCAAGCGCAATTAGGTCGAGAGGGCGCTCATAGAGCAAAGACAGTACCCGGCTAAGTGGCCAGTCGTCATGTGGCCGGTCCTTGAGCAGAAGAGCGTCACCTTTGCTGATAATGCCGGGTTGCAATACCCGGTAATACCATCCTGTTCTCAGGCTGCTTTGCAGGCGCTGGGACATATCGGGAATGCCAAAGCGCAGATTCAGTCGCCAGCAGGGCTGCCGAGGTTGGGATACCTGAATAATGGCCTCACCAAGTGTAAAAATATCACCAGCGCACACATCCGTTTCTGTGAATCCTTCCGTCACCAGATTTTCACCAAAGGCACCCGGTTGGCAATATCCGGAAGCGGGCTCAGGAAGCAGCCGCCGTAGTCGGTTGTAGTGATCTGAGGCAAAGTGATGCAGAGCTTTCTCGGGCCCGCCATGGTGGCGTTTGTCACCCTGATGGTCATCACCCAGGCCGTTCACGTCCAGGTAGGCGGAGCCAACTTCCTGTTTGTGTATGCCGGTGAGTATTTCGGTGCCTGCGAGTTGTGTCAGGTTACCGGTTCTGAGTTGCCTGATTACAATGCCTCTTTCCATGTGGATTCTCCAAAGCCTCCCGAACGGGCACTGTATCACCAGATTGACAGCATGGCGCCGCTACCCAGAATCAGCGAACCTCCCACTTCAGCCACAATCAAAGCCACCATAAAGCCGTGAACGATCCAGGACGGCAATGTCATGGTTCCCAAACGATGAGGTTTGCGCAGCTGGTTGCTGGTATCCCGCAAAAAACCATGGATGAGATAGGTGCCAATAGCGAGCGCAAAAAAGCCCAGTGCGCACACGGCGGCCAGAGTATTCAGCCAATCCGGGTACACACTGTGGCTGGCAAACCAACCCAGTAACATGGCCGCAAAGCTGTACATGAGGGAGCTGCGATGGGCGATGTCCACATACCGGGGCGCCGCGGCCTTCGGGCTAGTGGCCATGCACCAGTATTTCCAGATGCCAGTTAAAAGCCCGGTCATAAAGAAGATGAAGGCCGCGGTAAGGCTGAGTTTTTCAGCCAGAGTTATTATTTGAACTTCGTCCATTCCGTGCGCTCACTGTGTGAATCCGTGGAGGATTCTGTGTAAAGGTTCTGCGTGTCTGCTATTGAACCATCGCACAGGATCGCATGGGTTTGATATGGCTCCAGTAACAGAGGGTGTCAGAATAAATGCAACTTCGGGAGTTTGAAATCCCACTCCAGACTGTCCAAAAGGTTTTTTAACCCCAGCCCCAGTTCGGTATCCCCCTCAACCACCAAGCGTCTTTGAAAGAACAGTTGGTCAGGATCTTGCCGGCGCTCCGCGAGGGTTTTGAAGGCCAAAAGGGAGCCTCTGATGGTGGCTTCGCCAGGGCCGTCCAGCACTCGGAGCCTGCCTGCCCAAAAACCGAATGTAATGCCCGGGTGACCGCCGTTTATTTCCAGGCGGATACGGCGGCCTGCAAAATCGTCAAATTCACCATCTGCAATGGCCTCAGCAAAAAAGCGATTCAGAGGTGCTTCGGCAACCAGTTG
This sequence comes from Marinobacter sp. KMM 10035, assembly GCF_046537445.1. Taxonomy (NCBI): domain Bacteria; kingdom Pseudomonadati; phylum Pseudomonadota; class Gammaproteobacteria; order Pseudomonadales; family Marinobacteraceae; genus Marinobacter; species Marinobacter sp. KMM 10035. The sequence goes on from NZ_JBBVMG010000001.1 coordinate 1,313,483, forward strand.
TTTTATGGGAATCGGGATCGACCGGTCTATGGCGCCAAGCAAGGGAAATGGCGACGGGAGGTGTTCAGAAAGCAATGCCAGTGAATCGCTGATCAGGGGTTTGGGGGGTAGTGGCAAGGTAATAGACAAGGGCAGGGCCATAATCAACTCCGGGCAGTGAATTCGGTCTGCCCAGAGTAAACAAAATGCGCCGTGTTTGATTTGATATAGCTCAGCCCTTGTGAAGGCCTTCTTCTACCGCCCAAACAGCAACTTCCACGCGGGAGCGCAAGCTGAGCTTTTTAAGCAGGTGCTTTACGTGCACTTTTACCGTGCCGTCACTGATATCCAGTTTGCGGCCAATCATCTTGTTGGAAAGGCCTTCTGCGATAAGCCGAAGAATGTCCTTTTCCCGGGGCGTCAGGCTGTCGAAGTCCGGGCGCGAGGCCTGTTGGGGCTTGTTGGAGCGCAGGGCCTCAGCAAGCAGTGTGGTCAGCCTGTCGCTGATGACCATCTTCCCCAAGGCCGCCTGGCGCAACTGGGCAATCATGTCTTCCGGTTCCATGTCTTTCAGAAGGTAGCCGTCGGCACCGGCACGCAGAGCAGCGACTACGTCATCTTCCTGGTCAGACACCGTAAACATCACGATGCGCGAGCTTACATTCAGTTCCCGCAGTTTTTTCAGGGCGTCAATGCCGCTTACTTCCGGCATGTTGAGGTCCATCAGAATCAAGTCGGGTTCGAGCTCGGTTGCCAGCTGTATGCCGTCGGCGGCATTGCTCGCCTCGCCGGCTACTACCATGTCCCCTTCCATTTCGACGAGCTGTTTGATGCCTTGGCGCAATAATGGGTGGTCGTCGATCAGCAATATGCTGGCGGGTGTGTCAGACGCTACATCGGGCATGGTACTTCGCTTCCTCTCTCTTGATTGCATGGCGGCTCATGTGAATTGCCGCTTTTTTTTGATATTCAGGCGCTCGGTGCTTCGGTGGGAATCAGGTGCCGGCTTTTCGGAACGAATGTCAGGATTACCTCAACGCCACCGCTTTCGTGGTTTTGTACCACAACCTGCCCCCCGAGAGTACGGGCACGGTCCTGCATGATGATCAGCCCGTAATGGTTGACTGGCTGACCGTCCTCCGGCAAGCCCTTACCATTGTCTCGTATTTTTGCCTTTACCTGGGGCGACTCAAATAGTATGTCCACGCTAACTTCTGTGGCGTCTGCATGTTTAACCGCGTTGGCCAGGCCCTCACGCACAATTTGCAGTGTGTGTATTTCCTCGTTGGGCGACAGGGCTTGGGGAGGTAGATTGTAATTCAACCCTACGGGTTTCCCCAAACGCGTTGAAAACTCCTCAATAGTTTTGCGCAGAGCTGTGAGCAGATCAGGAGTGTCCAGCTTCAGCCGGAAGGTGGCCAGCAATTCCCTTAGCTGGCGATAGGCACTGTTCAGCCCCGTGCTCAGCTCGTCCAGAATGGCCTCGTGGGCGTTTTTCTGGTCGCCCTCAATGTTCAGCCTGCGCATGCGGGCTACCTGCATTTTCAGATAGGACAGCGATTGTGCCAAAGAATCGTGGAGCTCCCGGGCGATGACGGTGCGCTCCTCGGCCAGTGTGAGCTGTTGCTCTTCGTTAATCTGACGTTCAAGGAAAATGGCGGTTGCCAGTTGGTCGCTAAGCGTTTCCAGCAGGCGCCGAGCGGTATCCGAAAGCCCGGTTTCTACAGGGTACCACACCTCCAAAGTGCCCAGGAGTTTGCCGGGTGTACGTATGGGCAATAGCAACCTGCGCCCATCGTTATCTTCTATCGGAAGCTCGTCGTAGATTTCCGGTGTAACCAGACAAGCGTTGCAGTGGTGGTCACGGCAATAGAAAGGGCGGTCTGTTGAGGCGGTAGTAACAACCTGCACAGGCTCTGCAGCTTCTTTGTCGTGAAGGTAAAGCCGAATTGGTCCTATATCCAGGAGCTGTTCCAGCTCTTGCAACATGGGCACTGCGCCGCTGCACAGATCATGGTTGGCAAACAGGTTGCGGCTGGCAGTATGGAGCAATTGGAGGGCCGCATGGCTTTTTTCCAGTTCATCGGTTTTGCTGCGAGCGCGCTCTTCAAGCTCGTTGTACGTGAGTGCCAGCTCGCTACTCATTTGGTCAAAGGCGCTGCCCAGCTGGGCCAATTCGTCACTGCCCTTCATATTGGCTTTCTGGGAAAAGTCCTGCTCACCCACCGCTGTAGCAATAGTGACAAGTTTGCGCAGCGGCTTGAGAACCCGGTTTCTCAGGTCTACAAATAGGGCAATAATTATGAGTATGGAAAACGCGAGGCTGATGATCTGGATAAGGTGTAACAAACCGATTCGTGCTTCTGTGCGCCGTTCGAGCATGCTGACGAGTTGGTTTACGGAGCTTACGTAATCTTCTGTGGCCGCAAGCATCTCGACGTTGACGGGGGCCCCCTGAGGATGATTCTCCAGTGCCGGGCGGAGGGTCTGCTCCCAATAGGTTTTGACAGCGCGGTACTGGGTTGCAAGCGGGTGATCGGTCGAACCGGGAATTGCGCGGGTAATCAATCTGTCAAGAAGGCTGGCTTCATAGTCGTTCGCGAGGCTGCTGATGTTGCCTTCTGGAGTATTGTGGCTGTCCCCAGGGCCTGCAACGTGGGCAAGCAATCGAAATGCGCCCATGCGTAGAGCACCAGCCAGATTAATAGCCGTCGCGTTCCCTTCAATGCTTTTTGAAACCGCCAGCGTTGTAGCCATGCTGACAATGGATGTCAGCACAACGGCACACACAACGATAGTAATCCGGTTAACAAGAGGGCTTCTGGGTTTCATTGAATCTCGTCTTTGCGGGCGCCGGAGTCGAATACCTCCTTGAGGATAGTCAATTACCCCAATGGTTGGTATCCCATCATAGTCTTTGACCTGTCTCAGGGCAAAAGCTGACACTGAAAGACGGTGTGAATAGTGGCTCAAAAAGGCGCTGTAGGATGGGGTCAGAGGCGGATCAGGAAGACGAACGGCTGGCATCACTTGCCGTTGTTTTGCCGCTTGCAGTAACAGGCTTTGTTATTGCGGCTGGCTGCTGGACGCTGTTTGCGGTGGCTGGAATACATCTGAGAGCCGAACTCAGCCTTGGCAATCTTCAGTTTGGCCTGCTGCTCGCCATGCCAATGGCGGTTAGCGCTTTGCTTGCCGTACCCGCTGGGCTCGCCGCCCGGAAATTTGGTGCCCGGCGCATAATGCTTATTTGTCTTGCCGGGCTTGCGGCCTGCATGGTGGTTTTGCTTACCACAAATACCTTCATTGGTTATCTGCTTGCGGCGGGTGGGCTGGGGCTTGCCGGTGGGTTCTACAGTGCCGGGCTGCAGTTTGTAACCAGCAACTGCCAGCCCATGAGGCTTGGCCTTGTCCTGGGGGTGTTTGGTGCTGGCGTTACCGGTGCCGGGTTTACCTATTACCTCGTGCCCCTTTTTCATGATGCCTTCTCCTGGCATGGCGTTCCTCTGGCTTATCTGATTGTGCTCGTGTTAGTGCTGGCTCTGTTGCTGTTGCTTACCGATCCGGAGGACGCGGCTGCAGATCCGCAAACAGAAACCTCCCTGAAAGTGTTGTTCCGGTACCTCAATCAGCAGGGGATGTGGCAGCTGGTGGCCTATTTTGGTGTGGTAGCCGGAAGTTTTTTTGCGTTGGCTTTGTGGCTTCCGGATTACCTTTCCTCACAGTTTGGGCTTCAGGTCGGGTCGGGTGCCAGGCTGGCGCAGTGGTTCATCATACCGGGGGCTCTGGCGCAGATTCTGGGCGGGGGGCTGTCTGATCGCTATGGCAGCCCTAACGTTATTAGCCGGTCGCTCTTTATTGGCCTGGTAGCACTGGTGGTGTTGTCTTACCCGCCCATGACGCTATTCATTCGAGGTGTGGAGGCAACCATCAGGGTTGAGTTTGCGCTACCCATGAATATTGAAAGAATCTTTGTGGTGGTGCTCGGAGTGGCGCTTGGAAGTGCCATGGGCAGTTTGCAGAGAATGGTGATTATTGAGAGTCGCCAGAATGCTGCATTTGTTGCCGGATTACTGCTGGTCGGCGCCTGCTCAGTGGCTTTTTTGTTGCCGGTTATTTTTGGTGCGGTGAACCACTGGTTGGGGGTTCGCAGTGCCGTATTCATGATCGTGTTTGTTCTGCTTTGTGTTTGCCAATTCATGTTTGCCCGCTTTAACCGCCGCCACGAACGTAACGCACTTCTCCATCCGGGGATATAGCAGCTATACCTCCTCGGTGGTAGAGCAGGGTTATGTAGTAGTAACCACGCAGATTTCAGGGTTTTTCTCCCACACAATAGTTCCAATTCGGAAAAACGATCCGCAGACGGGTTGATGGAGAGAGAGACCATGAGTCATTTGATCGATAAGCTGAGCTACTTCAGTAAAAAGCGCGAGTCCTTCGCGAACGGCCACGGCGAAACCCACGACGTAAACCGCGACTGGGAAGACAGCTACCGCCAACGTTGGCAGCACGATAAAATCGTTCGTTCCACCCACGGCGTAAACTGCACAGGCTCCTGTAGCTGGAAGATCTACGTCAAGAATGGATTGGTGACCTGGGAAACCCAGCAAACCGACTACCCCCGCACCCGTCCGGACCTGCCTAACCATGAGCCCCGTGGTTGCCCTCGTGGTGCCAGTTATTCCTGGTACATGTACAGCGCTAACCGTCTGAAGTACCCACTGATGCGCAAGCATCTGATGAAGCTTTGGCGTGCGGCACGCATGCAGTTCAATGACCCGGTTGAAGCCTGGGCGTCCATTGTTGAAGACCCGAAAAAAACTGCGGAGTACAAACCCCGTCGTGGTATGGGCGGATTTGTGCGTTCCAGCTGGGACGAAGTTAACGAACTGATTGGCGCAGCAAACGTTTACACGGCCAAGAAGGTTGGCCCGGATCGTATTATTGGCTTCTCTCCAATTCCTGCCATGTCGATGGTTTCCTACGCGGCCGGTAGTCGTTATCTGTCGATGATCGGCGGCGTGTGTTTGAGTTTCTATGACTGGTACTGCGATTTGCCGCCGGCTTCTCCGCAAGTGTGGGGTGAGCAGACCGACGTTCCTGAATCTGCAGACTGGTACAACTCGGGCTACATCATTGCCTGGGGTTCCAACGTGCCTCAAACCCGTACTCCGGACGCCCACTTCTTTACCGAAGTGCGCTACAAGGGCACCAAAACTGTTGCCATTACTCCGGATTACGCCGAAGTCTCCAAGCTGTCTGATGAGTGGCTGAATCCCAAGCAGGGTACAGATGCGGCTCTGGGTATAGCTATGGGGCACGTCATTCTTAAAGAATTCCACCTCGACAACCCCAGTGAGTATTTCACCGATTACGTGCGCCGTTATACCGACATGCCGTACCTGGTAAAGCTCGACAAAATGGAAGATGGCCGCTACGTACCTGGCCGATTCCTGCGCGCCAGTGATCTGGTGGGCGGCTTGGGTGAAGAGAACAATCCTGAATGGAAAACCATTGCCATTGATGAAGCCAGCAACCAGCTGACAGCGCCTAACGGCTCTATCGGTTACCGTTGGGGCGAAAAGGGCAAGTGGAACCTCAAGCAAACTGCCAAAACCGACGAAGTCAGTCTGCAGCTGTCGTTGGTTGAGAAACACGATGAAGTTGTCGATGTAGCCTTCCCGTACTTTGGCGGCATCAAGCACGACCACTTCAAGTCGGTTGAAATCAGCGACACTCTGACTCACAAGCTGGGCAGCCGCAAAATAGAGCTGGCCGATGGTGGCGAAGCTCTCGTGGTTACCGTGTACGACCTGATGATGGCCAACTACGGAATTAGCCGTGGCCTGGGCGATGACGATGGTGCAACCTCCTACGATGAAATCAAGCCGTACACTCCGGCCTGGCAGGAGAAGATCACCGGCGTACCCGCTGAGAAAGTGATTCGTATTGCCCGTGAATTTGGTGAGAACGCCCATAAAACCAAGGGCCGTTCCATGATCATTGTTGGTGCTGGTATGAACCACTGGTATCACATGGACATGAACTACCGCGCGCTGATCAACATGCTGGTCATGTGTGGCTGTATCGGTCAGAGCGGTGGTGGCTGGGCTCACTACGTGGGTCAGGAAAAACTGCGTCCGCAAACCGGTTGGCAGCCGCTGGCCTTTGGTCTGGATTGGCAGCGTCCACCACGTCAGATGAACGGCACCTCGTTCTTCTACGCTCACTCCGGGCAGTGGCGCTACGAGAAGCTGGATGTGAGTGAAATCCTTTCTCCTCTGGCCGACAAGTCCAAATTCGGTGGCAGCCTGATCGATTACAACGTACGCGCAGAGCGTATGGGCTGGTTGCCATCGGCACCTCAGCTGAACCGCAACCCGTTAGGCATTGCGGCCGAAGCTGAAAAGGCCGGTATGGATGTACCTGCCTACGTGACCCAGTCCATGAAGGACGGCTCACTGGCCTTTGCATCGGAAGATCCGGAAGCGCCGGAGAACCACCCACGCAACATGTTTATCTGGCGCTCCAACCTGCTGGGCTCCTCCGGTAAAGGTCACGAGTACATGCTCAAGTATCTGCTGGGTACCACCAGCGGCTTGCAGGGCAAAGACCTTGGCCACAATGGCGGCATGAAGCCAGAAGAAGTGAAGTGGCATGACGAAGCACCTGAAGGCAAGCTGGACCTGTTGGTTACACTCGACTTCCGCATGTCCACCACCTGCTTGTACTCAGACATAGTTCTGCCTACCGCTACCTGGTACGAAAAGAACGACCTGAATACATCTGACATGCACCCGTTCATCCACCCGCTGACCGCTGCGACTGACCCGGCATGGGAATCCCGTAGTGACTGGGAAATCTACAAAGGCATCGCCAAGTCCTTCTCCAAGGCATCGGAAGGCCATCTGGGTGTTGAAAAAGACGTGGTTACTCAGCCACTGATGCACGATGCAGCAGCCGAGCTGGGCCAGCCGTTCGATGTGAAAGACTGGAAGAAAGGCGAGTGTGAGCTGATCCCGGGCAAAACAGCGCCGAACTTCGTCACCGTAGAGCGGGATTACCCGAACACCTACGCGCGCTTCACTTCGCTTGGGCCTTTGATGGACAAGTTAGGTAACGGTGGCAAGGGTATTAACTGGAATACCGAAAAAGAAGTGAACTTCCTGGGTGAGCTGAACTACAAGCACATCGACGGAGCGAACGCAGGTCGTCCGAAAATTGAAAGTGCGATTGATGCTGCAGAAGTGATTCTGACGCTGGCACCGGAAACCAACGGCCACGTGGCGGTTAAAGCCTGGGCTGCGCTGTCGGAGTTCACCGGGCTGGATCACAGCCACCTTGCGGTAGGCAAAGAGCACGAAGCGATTCGCTTCCGCGATATCGTGGCACAGCCCCGCAAGATCATCTCCAGCCCGACCTGGTCTGGCCTGGAAGACGACCACGTGTCCTACAACGCCGGCTACACCAACGTGCACGAGCTGATTCCCTGGCGCACATTGACCGGCCGCCAGCAGTTCTACCTCGACCACGAGTGGATGCGGGCCTTTGGTGAAAGCCTGCTGGTGTATCGCCCGCCGATCAATACCAAAGCGGCTGCACCTCTGCTGAATGCCAAGCCTAACGGCAACCCGGAGAAAGCGTTGAATTTCCTGACGCCGCACCAGAAGTGGGGTATCCACAGTACCTACAGCGACAACCTGTTGATGCTGACCCTGTCTCGCGGTGGCCCCATTGTATGGCTGAGTGAAGACGACGCCCGCGACGTGGGTGTGGAAGACAACGATTGGGTAGAAGTGTTCAACGCCAACGGGGCACTCGCAGCGAGAGCCGTGGTCAGCCAGCGGGTTATGCCGGGCATGATGATGATGTACCACGCTCAGGAACGGATTGTGAACATTCCCGGCTCGGAAGTGACCGGAAGCCGCGGTGGTATCCACAACTCAGTCACCCGGGCTTGCCCGAAGCCCACGCACATGATTGGTGGCTACGCGCAGTTCTCCTACGGCTTTAACTACTATGGAACCGTGGGTTCCAACCGCGATGAGTTCGTGGTGGTGCGCAAAATGAAGAACGTTGACTGGCTTGATGGCGAAGGCAACGACACTGTTCAGGAGGCTGTAAAATGAAGATCCGTTCCCAAGTAGGCATGGTGCTGAACCTGGACAAATGCATCGGTTGCCATACCTGTTCAGTGACCTGTAAAAACGTGTGGACCAGCCGTGAAGGCATGGAGTACGCCTGGTTCAACAACGTCGAAACCAAGCCCGGTATTGGTTACCCGAAAGAGTGGGAAAACCAGGACAAGTGGAAGGGTGGTTGGATGCGCGATGCCAGCGGCAAGATCCGCCCGCGCATTGGCGGCAAGTTCCGGGTATTGGCGAACATTTTCGCCAACCCGGACTTGCCGGAAATTGACGACTATTACGAGCCGTTTGATTTCGATTATCAGCATCTGCATACCGCAGGCGACAGTAAGCACCAGCCGGTTGCACGGCCACGCTCGCTGATCTCCGGCAAGCGCATGCAGAAAATCGAGTGGGGCCCGAACTGGGAAGAAATTCTCGGTACCGAGTTTGCCAAGCGTCGTAAGGATAAAAACTTCGACCAGATTCAAGCCGACATTTACGGTCAGTTTGAAAGCACGTTCATGATGTACCTGCCGCGCCTGTGCGAGCACTGCCTCAACCCGACCTGCGTGGCGGCCTGCCCAAGTGGCGCCATCTACAAGCGGGAAGAAGACGGCATCGTACTGATCGACCAGGACAAGTGCCGCGGCTGGCGGATGTGTGTCTCCGGCTGCCCGTACAAGAAAATCTACTTCAACTGGAAAACCGGTAAGTCTGAAAAGTGCATCTTCTGCTACCCGCGTATTGAGGCTGGTATGCCGACCGTGTGCTCCGAGACCTGCGTAGGTCGTATCCGCTATCTGGGTGTGTTGCTTTACGATGCCGACCGCATCGAAGAAGTGGCCAGCACTCCGGGCGAGCACGAGTTGTATGAAAAGCAGCTGGAAATCTTCCTGGACCCGAACGATCCGAAGGTGATTGAACAGGCTCAGAAAGACGGCGTGCCAATGAACGTTATCCAGGCAGCCCAGCGCAGCCCGGTGTACAAGATGGCGGTGGACTGGAAACTGGCCCTGCCTCTGCACCCGGAATACCGCACTCTGCCAATGGTCTGGTACGTACCGCCACTGAGCCCGATCCAGTCTGCAGCAGAAGCCGGCAAGGTTGAGTTCGACGGCATACTGCCGAAGATCGAAAGCCTGCGTATTCCGGTGAAGTATCTGGCGAACCTGCTCACCGCAGGGGACGAGAAGCCGATTGTGCGCGCGCTCAAACGCATCATGGCAATGCGCCTGTACAAACGAGCAGAAACCGTAGATGGCGTTGAAGATCTGCGGGCATTGGAAGAAGTCGGCCTGACTAAGGCTCAAGCTGATGAAATGTACCGTTATCTGGCCATTGCGGATTACGAAGATCGCTTCGTGATTCCCACCAGCCACCGTGAACTGGCGAAGGAAGCTTTCCCTGATGCACACGGTGAGCGCGGCGGTTGCGGCTTCAGCTTCGGCGACGGTTGCAGCGGTGGTGACAGCGAATTCAGCATGTTTGGTGGTCGTAAAAACACCACGTCCATGGTGCAAAAGCTGACCACTGTGAAGCAAGTCGACCCCAAACAGCTACAGAAGTAAGGAGGCCGCATGAAACTGTTGAAAGTACTGGCACGGATTCTGGAGTATCCCTCCGCTGAACTTCAGGCCTCCAAAGACGCCATGGTAGCTGCTGTCCTGGAGGACAGCCGGCTACCACGGAAAAACAAGGAGCAGCTGCTCCAGTGTATCGACCGCCTGTGTGAGGGCGATCTGCTGGATCTCGAAGAGGCCTATACCGGCACCTTCGATAAAGGCCGCGCCACCTCACTGCTGTTGTTTGAGCACGTGCACGGTGAATCCCGTGACCGTGGTCAGGCCATGGTTGACCTGATGGAGCAGTATCGGGCCAACGGGCTGGAAATCGACGCCAAGGAATTGCCGGATTACCTGCCGCTGTTCCTGGAGTATTTGTCGACCCGCCCCTGGGAAGAAATCCAGAACTGGTTGGAAGATATCCATCACATTCTTGGCCTTCTGGGCGAGCGGCTGTATCAGCGTGAAAGCCTGTATCACGTAGCCATGGACTCGTTGCTGGAGCTGTCTGGTCGCACAACCGATCGCCAGGAGCTTGCACAACTCGTGGCCTCGGAAGAGCGTGACGACACAGCAGAAGCGCTGGATAAGGTCTGGGAAGAAGAAATGGTGAAGTTTGTGGATGACCAGGGAAGTTCCTGTAACACCGGAGGCGTTGTTGGCCAGCGCCGCCGCGAAATGGAACAAACCCAGACCATTCACCTCAGTGATCATCTGATGACGGATGTAACGCCCGCTCAGGCGCGTGCCGCCGCGAGAGACGCCTGACGGCGCAGGAGGAGACCAAGATGATGTCTTATCTGAATACATTGATTTTCGGGATTTATCCGTACATCGCTCTGGTGGTGCTGGTTCTTGGCACTTGGGCACGATACGACCATGGGCAGTTCACCTGGAAGGCTCATTCCAGCCAGATGCTGCGCAAGAAAAACATGGTCATGGCCAGCGTGTTGTTTCACGTAGGCATTCTGGTGATCTTCTTTGGCCACCTGGTTGGGCTGCTGACGCCACACTTTGTGTACGAGCCCTTCATGACCGCAGGTACCAAACAGGTACTGGCGATTGTTGTGGGTGGTATTGCTGGAGTCATGTGCCTGATTGGTGGCGCTATGTTGGCCTATCGCCGGTTAACGGACCCGCGGGTCAGCGCAAGCAGTACCTTTGCCGATAACATGGTCATCATCATCCTGGTTGTTCAGGTGGTGCTGGGGCTGGCAACCATTCTGCCAACACTGGGACACCTTGATGGCGGCACCATGCTGCAATTGGCTGGCTGGGCACAGGCCATCTTCACCTTCCAGGGCGGGGCAGCCGAGTACATGGTGGGCGTACATTGGATCTACAAGCTGCATATGTTCCTGGGCTTGACGATCTTTGTAATCTTCCCGTTCACCCGTTTGGTGCACATGTTGAGTGTTCCGGTGGAGTATTTCGGCCGGAAGTACCAGGTGGTAAGGAAGCGGGCGTAAGGAAAAATTGGGCCTTGCCCCCTCTCCCCAACCCCTCTCCCCTTGCGGGAGAGGGGACAGCCCCCACTGAACAAACCTACGGAGACCAACCATGCAACTGATCCCCACCGGTGAACCCGAAAAACCCAGAAACCAGTTTCCGCCAGTGTATGTGGGTGAAACCCTGATACCTGAGGATGATATCGCTCGGGAAATGCAGCACCACCCGTCTGAAGAAGTAGCTGAAGCCTGGCATGAAGCCGCCAAAAGCCTTGTTATTCGAGAGCTGCTTCTGCAACAGGCTAAAGTATTGAAACTGCCAGAAGAGCTGGATGAAGAAGCTGCGATAGCACAGGTGCTCGAGCAGGAGCTCGACGTGCCCCAGCCCAGCGACGAAGACTGCGAGCGCTTTCATGCAGCCAACCCCGGCCGTTTCCGCAGTCCGACATTAATGGCTGTAAGCCACATTCTGCTGGCGGCAGCACCAGACGATGTGCAAGAACGCATGCGGCAGGAAGAAATCGGGCAACAGTTACTTACCTCTTTGATTGAGGGACGGGCCCAGTTTGCGCCGCTGGCCAAGCAGTACTCTGCGTGTGAATCCCGTCACCAGGGTGGTAGCCTTGGGCAGATCAGCAAGGGGCAGACCGTCGAAGAGTTTGAGCGGCCAGTGCTGACGCTCAAAGAAGGCCTGAATCCGGAATTGATTGAAAGTCGTTATGGCTGGCACATCGTGCGGGTAGACCAGCGTATTGATGGCGAGCAGCTGCCATACGAGCATGTAAAACCGCAGATTCGCCAATACCTGAGCGAAAGCGTGACCCGTCGGGCATTTCGTCAGTATTTACAGGTGCTGGCCGTCGAAACAGGTGTTCAGGGGGTCGATCTTGAGCTCCCCGACTCGCCCTTGATGCAGTGATTTAAAGAAAGACACGGATGTCATCCCGGAAAATAGGTAGTAATGCGAAATATTGCGTTAAGTCAATTATTACCAAGTATCCGTGATACTACCCCCATGGGGGGAGCGATTTTTCAGGAGTATCCTCTTATTATCTAAAACATGATTTTGAATGCATGATATGAAAGGGGATAACGCAATGATGGCTACGCAACCTGCACAAACCCGCTACGCCAAACCTGTTGTGTTGGCTGTGAATGAGTTGACCAACGGCGAAAGCGTACTGCAGCCCATGCGCAGCCACGCCCTGTTCAACACGCTCAGCGACGCAGACTTTGAGAATCTCGTGCTCCAGTCCCGCCGGCTTCGCTTGGGGCATCATCAACTGCTCTACCGGCAGGACATGCCAGCCCATCACTTCTTCTTTGTGGTATCCGGGCGCTTGCGGCTATACCGGCTGGATTCCTCCGGAATTGATCGAACACTCGATAGTATTGCACCAGGTGACTGCTTTGCAGAAGTAATGATCTACGCTGACCCAGCCCGCTATGCGTGCTATGCCGAAGCATTGAAATCCAGTGAAGTTCTGATGATTCCCGTGAAAGCCTATCAGGAACTGCTCGATAGCAAGCCTGAGTATGCCAACGCGGCCCTCCGTCACTACGCCATGCGTGCGGTTTCCCGGTTCCACGATCTTGAAATTATGACGGTTCAAAATGCCCGTGATCGTTTGATCCGTTACCTGATCGATTTGCTGCCAAATGGTGTTTCCGAAGGCGGGGAAGTCGAATTGCCATTGCCAAAGTGCCTGGTAGCGTCTCGGCTTGCGATGCAACCGGAAACCTTCTCGCGGATTTTGGCAGATTTGAAATCCAACGGGCTTGTGCGGGTAAACCGGAGCAAATTGTTTATCTCTGATCCCAAGCGATTGATCGAAATCAGTCAGTAGAAAATTGAAAGGATATCGCCTTCATGATTAGCAGTTACAGTGATTTGATCAAAACAGCAAAAAGTGAACACGAACCCCAGCGCCTATTGTTTGTTTTCTGTCGGGCAGAACTGCCAGATGACGCATCGGCTGACGAAAAAGCCGCATTTGAGCGGGGTGAGGGCGGCGCACTTACGCCCGTTATATGCGTGGACAAAGCCCTGGAAGAAGTCTTGGAGTTTGCTGTACTGGTTGAAGAGTCCAAGAGCACTGGCCAGTCATGGGATGTGGTCTTCGTTGCGGCCATGTCTGGCCGAGGGGGCACAGCACCATCGTCCGACGAAGCCCAACAGCCACTGACCATGATGGTGGAGTCGATTCGTTTGGGGCATGTCAGCAATTATCTGCCACTTGATAGGAGTGGGAGAGCGGTCAACCTCGGCTAGCCAGGATGCCTTTTTGCTTCTTGCGAAAAAGACATATCCATATAGAGGTATTTGAATTATTCCTCGATCGCATAGGCTGTTTAACTCAGGCGTAGGTGATTCGCTGTTTCCGTTGGGGGCTTGTTTTGAACGTTATTTTTCGCAGTGTCTTTTGTATTTTTACCCTGCTTCTCGCAACTGTTTCGATGGTTCAGGCAGCACCGCTCAGCCAGTATGAGCCGGTGTCTGGCAGGCAGGTTATCCAAAAGGCCTTCCCGGAAGTAGATCGGGTTGAACCACGGGAAGGCAACCGCGCTATCCAGGAGTTGTATGCCGCTGACGAACTGAAAGGTTATGCCTATCAATCCCTGGATTTTGTGCAAACGCCTGCCTATTCCGGCAAACCACTGAACGCTATGGTGGTGCTGGATACCGAAGGCACTATCCGCTTTGCCAAAGTGATTCACCATGATGAGCCCATACTTCTGGTGGGCATTCCCGAAAGTAAGATGCACGCATTTACCGATCAGTACACCGGCTTGAAAGCAGATCAGCGGGTTACTGTCGGTGGCACATCTACCGAGCGCAAGATTGCTGTTGACGGGCTCTCCGGTGCCACAGTTACGGTTATGGTGATCAATGAAGTCATTATGCGCACCGCGCACCGGGTGGGGGTTGAACTTGGGCTGGTAGAAGGCAGCGGCACCAAGCGACCGCCAGCGGCTGAGGTTGTCAAAGATGGTTTTCAGCCTCGCACCTGGGAAGAATTGACCGGCGACGGCTCGATTCGCCGCATGCTGCTGACCAAAGGCCAGGTAGATGACTCCTTCAAAGGCACCGAAGCAGAGGGCGTTGAAACAGCTGCACCTGATGAGCGTGATGAGCCACTGATTGATCTGTATGCAACTTACCTGGATTCACCGGTGATTGGTCAGAATCTGCTGGGTGAAAAGCAGTATGACTGGTTGATGTCCGAGCTGAAGGAAGGTGAGCAGGCGATTGCCGTATTGGCTAACGGTGACTATTCCTTTAAGGGCTCAGGCTATGTGCGCGGGGGTATCTTCGACCGCGTTCAGATTCGACAGTACGGTGATACCTTCAACTTCCGCGACATGGACTTTTTTCGCCTAAGCGATGTTTACGCGGCAGGCATGCCCAGCTTCAAGGAAATGGCGATTTTCATAGTTCGCCAGCAGCACAACTTTGATCCGGGGTCACCCTGGACTCTGGAGCTGACGGTAAAGCGCCAGACAGGCCCGCTGGACAGTGAGTTCCAGGTGTTTCCTCTGGAATACCAGCTGCCGGAACAGTATTACACCCGTGCAGAACCGGTGCTCACAGACGAAGAATGGCTCGAAACCCAGCCGCTATGGGTTCAGGTTTGGTATCAGCGCCAGTTCCAGGTGATTGTTCTGGGGATTGGTATTGGCGTGCTGTTGTTGATTTTGTTCTTCCAGGACTGGCTGGTGAAAAAGCCTAAGGTGACGCGCTGGATTCGCCACGCATTTCTTACCTACACCGTGTTTTTCATTGGCTGGTATGCCTTGGGCCAACTGTCGATCGTTAACGTTTTGGCATTTGTGCATAGTCTGGTCAGCGGCTTCACCTGGGAAACTTTCCTGATTGATCCGATTATATTTGTGCTCTGGGCTTCTGTGGCGGGCATCGTGTTGCTCTGGGGGCGAGCTGTTTATTGTGGTTGGCTGTGCCCGTTTGGGGCGCTGCAGGAGCTGATCAACGAGATTGCACGCTTCTTCAAGGTTCCCCAGTACAACGTGCCCTGGCCTATTCATGAGCGTTTGTGGGCGGTGAAGTACATCGTATTGCTGGTGCTGTTCGGGGTGTCTCTGGACTCGCTGGCAACCGCTGAGAGGATGGCAGAAATCGAGCCCTTCAAAACCGCAATTACCCTTCGCTTTGATCGCAGTTGGCCGTTTGTCACCTACGCGGTTCTGCTACTCGTAGTGAACATTTTTACTCGCAAGGTTTTCTGCCGCTACATGTGCCCGCTGGGTGCTGCACTGGCGTTGCCGACCAAGTTGCGTGTTTTCGACTGGCTCAAGCGTCGTAAGGAGTGCGGCAACCCTTGCCAGCTGTGTGCCAAGGAATGCGAAGTGCAGGCTATTCACCCTGACGGCACCATCAACTACCAGGAATGTCACTACTGTCTGGACTGCCAGATGACCTATTTCGATGACCACAAATGTCCTCCGCTTATCGTCAAGCGTCGTGGCAAGCGTCGTGGTCATAACGCCCCGGGCCGCCCTGAGGAGATTCCAGTGGTTCAGGTGACGTAGCAGTGTAAAACCAAAAATAAAATAGAAATAGAAATAGAACCGCCATTACCAATAACGGAGTTCAATGCTATGAAAAAGAAAGAAGAGTTAGGAAAGGATCTTGCCGAAAATGGCGAAAGCGGGTTGAGCCGTCGTCGCTTCCTGGGCGCGACTGCTCTGGCTGGCGCAGTGGGTGCTGCAGGCCTTGGTGGCGCTGTAATGACCCGTGAGTCATTTGCTGCTGCAGCGAAGGAAGCTCAGAACAAGATTCACGTAGGGCCGGGCGAACTGGACGAATACTACGGTTTCTGGAGCGGTGGCCACCAGGGTGAGGTTCGTGTTCTTGGCGTTCCATCCATGCGTGAAATCATGCGGATCCCCGTATTCAACGTTGATTCAGCCACAGGCTGGGGTATCACTAACGAAAGTAAGGATATTCTGGGTCGCGACAAAACCTACCTGAACGGCGATTGTCACCACCCGCACGTTTCCATGACCGACGGTCGTTACGATGGCAAGTACCTGTTCATCAACGACAAGGCCAACACCCGTGTTGCCCGTATCCGCCTGGATATCATGAAGTGCGACAAGATTACTCACGTTCCGAACGTGCAGGCCATTCACGGGCTGCGCCTGCAGAAAGTGCCCCACACCAAGTATGTGTTCTGCAACGCAGAATATATGATTCCGCACCCCAACGACGGTAGCGATTTCTCCATGGAGAACAGCTACACCATGTTTAACGCGCTGGACGCGGAAACCATGGAAGTCGCCTGGCAGGTGATTGTAGACGGCAACCTCGACAACACAGACGCCGATTACACTGGCAAATATGCGGCGTCTACCTGCTACAACTCCGAGAAAGCGACGGATTTGGCCGGTACCATGCGTAACGACCGCGACTGGGTAGTTGTGTTCAACATTGAGCGCATTGAGGAAGCCGTCAAGAATGGCGATTTCAAAACTCTGGGCGACTCTAAAGTTCCAGTGGTTGATGGCCGTGGTAAATCCAGGCTGACCCGTTATATTCCTGTGCCAAAGAACCCGCACGGCGTTAACACGTCACCAGATGGCAAGTACTTCATTGCCGCCGGTAAGCTATCGCCAACCTGTTCGGTGATCGCCATCGACAAGCTGGACGATGTGTTTGATGACAAAATCGAACTTCGTGATGTGATTGTTGCCGAGCCGGAGCTGGGTCTTGGGCCTCTGCACACAACCTACGATGGTCGCGGTAACGCTTATACCACGCTGTTTATCGATAGCCAGGTAGCCAAGTGGAACATTGCGGATGCCATCAAGCACTACAATGGCGAGAAGGTGAACTACCTGCGCCAGAAGCTGGATGTGCATTACCAGCCAGGCCATAACCATGCATCTCTGACAGAATCCCGCGATGCCGATGGTAAGTGGCTGGTTGTGTTGTCCAAGTTCTCGAAGGACCGCTTCTTGCCGGTTGGCCCTCTGCACCCGGAGAATGACCAGCTGATCGATATTTCTGGCGAGGAAATGAAGCTGGTTCACGATGGTCCTGCGTTCGCAGAGCCGCATGACTGTATTCTGGTTCGCCGTGATCAGATTAAAACCAAGAAGGTTTACACCCGTGACGATCCGTATTTTGCCGGTGCCCGTGCTCAGGCGGAGAAAGACGGAGTTGCTCTGGAGTATGACAACAAGGTGATTCGCGACGGTAATAAGGTTCGCGTTTACATGACGTCGGTTGCACCTATGTTTGGCCTGACTGAGTTCAAGGTGAAGCAGGGCGATGAGGTAACTGTGTATGTTACTAACCAGGATACCATTGAGGATGTGACTCACGGTTTCTGTATGGTAAACCACGGTGTGGGCATGGAGATCAGCCCTCAGCAGACCTCTTCGGTGACCTTCATTGCGGATAAGCCTGGTGTTCATTGGTACTACTGCAACTGGTTCTGTCACGCTCTGCACATGGAGATGACGGGTCGGATGTTGGTAGAGCCGGCTTGATTTAGTAGATGTAACCGGAGCCCTGTATCGGGCTCCGGTGTTTTGATCGTAATTCGGAGAAGCAAATCAAGGGAAGAGGGTCTTTCAAAACACGCTGTGGATACGTCCGTGTACGCTTGGCTCCGCCATCCCTGGCTCCGCACAGTTTTGAAAGACCCTCTTCCCTTGCTTTGCCAGACTGTTTAGTTAGCCTTGAACTTACTGAGTAATCGTTGATGCACCACAATTTGCGTTTAGGGGTGGCCCTGACAGTCGCCTTGCTATCGCTGACCGCCCAGGCTGATATTCAGCAGCAGCTGGATGATCTGGAGCCGGGCGCTTCCTTTGACCTTCCTTCTGAAACCCTTCCGTCTTTGGCCATTCGGGTGCCGGGGGTGGTTGTGGCCTGTGCTCCGGAAACGCTGATTGATGGTGGCGGTGCAGGCAGCGCAGTGGTTATTGAAGCAGAGGATGTAACGCTTTCAGGGTGCCGTATTCGTAACTGGGGTACGGATTTGAACCAGCTGAATGCCGGGGTTTTCGTTAAGCGGGAGGCCCGTGGCGCGACGGTGGAAAACAACGATCTGCAGGGTACTGCGTTTGGTATTTGGTTGGATGCAGCGCCAGATGCGACGGTGAAGAATAATACGATTCGGGGGGATGCGACGGTTCGCCCGAACGATCGGGGTAATGGCATTCATCTGTTCAATACCACCGGGGCTTTGATTGAAGGCAATGATATTCGTCAGACTCGGGATGCGATTTATATTGAGACGGCGAACAGGAACAGGATTCGCAATAACACCATGGCGGATCTGCGTTACGGGATTCACTACATGTATTCCATGGATAATCTCCTGGAAGGCAATGTGACCCGGGGGACCCGAACGGGTTATGCCTTGATGCAGAGTAAGCGTCTTACGGTGATTAATAACCGTTCCGAGAACGATGAGAATTACGGCATTCTTATGAACTTTATTACCCAATCGGTGCTGCGGGGGAATGTGGTTTCGGGGGTGTCTCAAGGGCAGACCGCCGGGGTGTCGGTTTCCGGCGCGGAAGGCAAGGCTGTTTTCATCTATAACTCTTTGTATAACACCTTTGAAAACAATGTGTTTCGGGACAGTGGGGTGGGTATTCATCTGACCGCCGGCTCGGAAGATAATGATGTGTTCCGCAATGCGTTTATCAATAATCAGCGCCAGGTCAAGTATGTAGCCCTGCGTACGCAGGAGTGGTCGAAGGAAGGCGTGGGCAATTACTGGAGTGATTACCTGGGCTGGGATCGCAACCAGGACGGTGTTGGTGATGTGCCTTATGAGCCTAACGATAATGTTGACCGACTGTTGTGGACCTACCCTGAAGCAAAAATCCTGATGTTCAGCCCGGCGGTGGATACGCTGCGCTGGGTTCAGGAGGCGTTTCCTGTGGTTAAGGCCGCGGGTGTAAAGGATTCTTACCCGATGATGAGCCCCCCTAAAATGTTACAACCGGAGTCCTGATGAGCTGTTTTCGTCTTGAGAATGTGAGCTACCGGTACGATAAGGCGCTGGTACTGAATGGCGTTGATTTGCGCCTGGAGCCCGGGGAGATTCTCGGTCTTTTCGGACACAACGGCGCTGGAAAAACCACGAGTATCAAATTGATTCTGGGGCTGATGACGCCGTCGCAGGGCAAGGTTTCCGTGCTCGGTGGCGAGGCCGGCGATCCCAAAATCAGCCAGTACATCGGTTACTTGCCTGAAAACGTAATGTTTTATCCACAGCTGACCGGCCGTGAAATTCTCGCCCACTTTGCCCGCCTGAAAGGCGCCAGTCTGCGGCAGGTTCCTGAGTTGCTGGGGCAGGTAGGGCTGGATGATGCCATGGATGCCCGGGTCAAAACCTATTCCAAAGGTATGCGCCAACGCTTGGGGCTTGCCCAGGCCTTGCTTGGAAAACCGCGTTTGCTGATGCTGGATGAGCCCACGGTTGGTTTGGACCCAATAGCTACCGCGGACCTCTACCGTTTATTACGAACGCTGCGGGACGATGGAACGGGTGTTGTCCTATGCTCCCATGTACTTCCCGGCGTGGAACCTTACATTGATCGGGCTGCGATTCTGACGGATGGCAGCCTGAAGGCGTCGGGGGATCTCGCATCCTTGCGCCGGCAAGCCAACATGCCCACAACCCTTTCTATAGAGCCTGAAAACACCGTGGCGGCGCTGGAGGCGGTTGTAAATAATGCCCCGGCTTCAGCAGGGCTGATGATGCATCAGGCCAACGGGCGGCTGCGCGTAGATGTTCGACCAGCAGAAAAAATGGAGCTGGTGAAAGCTTTGGTTGCATCGGGCGAAGTGCGTGATTTGGGTATTTACGAGCCAACTCTGGAGGATGTGTACGTGCACTTTATCGGTTCGGGTGGGCTTGCCCATCGTGGAGGTGCTCAGTGAATAGCATCTGGACAATTGCACGTAAAGAATTAAGCGACAGCCTGCGGAACCGTTGGCTGATCGCCATTGCTTTGGTGTTTGCCACGCTTGCGGTGGGCATAGCCTGGTTTGGTGCAGCGGCCTCGGGGCAGGTGGGTTATGCGTCTACCCCTGCAACCATTGCCAGCCTGGCGAGCCTGGGTATCTTTCTTATTCCGCTCATTGCGCTGCTACTGGCTTACGACGCCATTGTAGGTGAGGAAGAGGGCGGTACGCTTTTGCTGCTAATGACGTATCCGCTAAGTCGCGGGCAGTTGCTGTTCGGGAAGTTTCTGGGGCACGGGCTGACATTGGCTTTGGCGACCTTAATAGGCTTTGGCGTAGCAGGCGTTGCTATTGCCTTGTTGGTAGAAGACGTTGCCGTTGGTGCTCTGACTGTCGCCATGTTGCGCTTCATTATTTCGACAACGTTGCTGGGTTGGAGCTTCATTGCACTTGCCTATGTGGTCAGCGTGCGGGTCAGTGAGAAGCCGATTGCTGCTGGCTTGGCCCTGGCGATCTGGTTCTTCTTTGTGCTTATTTTCGATTTGTTACTGCTGGGCACGCTGGTCGCCAGCCAGGGCGAGTTAAACCCGGAATTACTGCCATGGCTTCTGTTGCTCAACCCGACCGACATTTACCGGTTACTGAACATTGTTACCTTCAGCGACAGCACTCAGCTTAGCGGTGTTCTCAGTCTTGGCTCTGATTTGCCAATTGGCCCGGGCGGGCTTTGGCTGGCACTGATTCTCTGGTTTGTTATTCCTTTAGCCGGCGCCTGGGCATTGTTCCGTGGCCGTCGCATCTGATTTCCGCAACCACACTATGGCAATTACACTACACTATGGAGAGCTCCATGAAGTCTGCTCAAATCAAATCCCTGCCGTTACTGTTGATGTTCGCATTGCTTCTGGTGGGATGCTCGGGCGAAGCGGAGAAGGTCGTCGAAAAGCCTGCGCCAGTGCATATTGAATCTGGTGACGAATGCCACGTATGCGGCATGGCCATCACCCGTTTCCCCGGCCCCAAGGGCGAAGTGATTACCGAGAAAGAGCAAACAGTCCACAAGTTCTGCTCCACCCGCGATATGTTCGCTTGGGCGTTGCAACCCGAGAACGTCGTGCGCAAGCACACCCTGTACGTTCACGACATGAGCCAAACCGAATGGGCCAGCCCGGATGATGCCGCCCTGATCGATGCCCGCGAGGCTGTGTACGTGGTGGGGTCTGAGCGTAAAGGCGCCATGGGCAAGACCCTGGCATCCTTCTCCACAGAAGCGGCTGCCCAGGGATTCATGGCGGAGCATGGAGGAGAGCTATTAACTTATGACGCAATCACCCTGGAGCATCTCAACACAGAGATGCCCATGGGAGATATGCATGGTGATATGCAGCACTAAGGTCGAACTTTTCTCCAAAGCGCCCGCCCCACAACCCTAACCTTGTCTCGGGTCGCCATTCTGCCAAGGTTGGTTTTTACCACGCCTTTGGTGAACCGGGTCGGTTTGGAATAGTCGATGCGTACGTCTACCAGAACCGGCCGCCCGGCGGCCGATTTCAGCATAGCGATCTCCAGACTTTCAGAAATATTCTGATTTCCAGCCATTGATACAAACTCGACACCCACGGCTTTGGCAAAGGCCTCATAGTCCATCGACCCGAGCACGGTGCAGGTTTTCTGGTTGTACGGAATTTGCTGCGCCTGTGCAATCTGCGACAACTCACCATCGTTGAATACAAAAATTATCAGCCCGACTTCCAAGCGTGCAGCTGTTACCAACTCCATGCCGGTCATCAGCAGTGCACCGTCGCCTACGATACCGACGACCTGACGAGTGGGATTCGCCAGCTTTGCGCCGATGGCACCAGGAACACAGTAGCCCATGGCGTTGAAGTCGCTGGGAGACATGTAGTTCCGCGCACCCAATATCGGTAATAGCTCGGCCACCAGGAACGTATGGTTGCCATCGTCTGCGACGACAATTGCATCATCTGCAAGGCGTTCGCGTAATTGGCTGAAAAATAGCTCCGGGTTTACCCGGTCGCCGCTGTCGTGATCCCGCCACTCTTTCTTGTAGGCGGCTTTGTCTTTTGCAATCTCCTCGCGAATGCCGGTGTTGGATGCCGAGGGCTGCAGGGCTTTTACAGCCTTGAGAAGCGCGGGCAGTGTAACTCTCGCGTCTCCCTCAATCGTATGGCTGGCTGGGTAGTTGGCGCTGAATACCTCGGGGTTGATGTCCATGTGAATCAGCATTTTTGGCGGGCTGATGCCGTAGCTTCCCGTGGGGATTTCCGAAAACCGCGTCCCTATCGCTAACAGGCAATCTATCTTGGCAAAGGCATTGGTTGCTGCCGGAACCGCGTAATTGCCCATGCCCATGCCGGTGTGCAAAGGATGGTTACCCGGGAAGGCGCTTAGTCCCTGAAGAGTTGTTGAAACAGGCGCATCCAGTAGCTCTGCCAACTCGATCAGCTCAGCCTGGGCATCAACAGAACCCCAGCCCGCGAAAATGCCCGCTTGCTTAGCCTGCACCAGTGCCTGAGCTGCTGCATCAACCAACGCCTGATCTGGCTGTACTGGTGGCGGCGGTGCCTGAAAAAGAGGCATGTCGTCCACGTCGCCCAGAAAGTTGCTTATGTTGACCGGAATTTCGATAAAGACGGGGCCGGGCTCGCCGCCCATGGCCACGTTATAGGCTTCGTAAAGTGTAGGGATAATTTCCCGATGACTGGCAATGCGCCAGGTTTTCTTGGTAATCGGCTTGAGCAGAGCGTGCTGATCCATCTCGTGGAGTTGGTATCTGTGCCCGGATTCCGAATGAATCCCACCAGAAATAATCAGCATGGGTATACCGTCAATGCCCGCTTCGCCAATGCCGCTTGCAGCATGGGTAACCCCCGCGGCAGGCACAATCAGAAGTGTGCCCAGTTCAGCACCGGTGCGGCTGATGGCATCGGCCATGAAGGCGCCACCACACTCATGGGTAACAAGTGTTGGCTCAATGCTTTCAGAGCGGTTCAGCTCATCATAGATTTCGGTGGTATGGACGCCGGGAATGCCGAATGTGCGACGTATACCGAGTTGCTCCAAAGCGTGGCGAACGAGAGTCGCGCCGGTTTTTTTCATGAATATGCCCTGAGTATTATTGTTTTGAGTTCAAGAGCTTAATGCTTAACGATCAATCAGGCCAGTGAAGTGGAGAGTGTTAAGGCGTGGAAGAGTTT
The DNA here is from genome assembly GCF_046537445.1 of Marinobacter sp. KMM 10035. Taxonomy (NCBI): domain Bacteria; kingdom Pseudomonadati; phylum Pseudomonadota; class Gammaproteobacteria; order Pseudomonadales; family Marinobacteraceae; genus Marinobacter; species Marinobacter sp. KMM 10035. The sequence continues at coordinate 1,336,769 of NZ_JBBVMG010000001.1, forward strand.
TTAAGCGGCGGGGTTGGGCGGGAATGAGCCCGGCACCCGGGGGATCATCCCCCGGTCATATTCATGAAGCGCAGAATCTGTACATCGCCGTTGCTGGAGAAATGATGGCGTTCCGGCTTCAGATCCATGGAGTCGATGATGGTTTGCCGTAGTTTGTCGTCGGTTACCGGATGGCCACGAAGTACTCGGCGAAGGTCCACAGAATGCTCATTGCCCAGACATAGGAGTAGCCGGCCTTCAACGGTTACGCGCACGCGATTGCAGGTGGAGCAGAAGTTGTGGGAGTGGGGTGAAATGAAACCCACCTTGATGGGGCTGTCCGACATCCGGTAATAACGCGCGGGGCCGCCGGAATCTTCGGGGGTGGGCATCAGATCGTGGTGTTGGCGAACAATGTCGCGCACCTCATCACTGGTGCACAGTGCCTGCCCGCGATCGTGCTCGGAAATCTCACCCAAAGGCATTTCTTCGATAAAGGTAATGTCGATGTTTTTCTTCCGGGCAAACTCGATCAGATCCGGAACTTCGTGATCATTGCCACCTTTCATTACCACGGTATTCAGTTTAATGCCTTTAAAACCGGCATCTCTTGCAGCGTCTATACCTTCCAGCACTCGCGACAGTTTGCCTGTGCGGGTAATGCTGGCGAATTTTTCCGGGTCCAGAGAATCCAGGCTGATATTCAATCGTTTCAGGCCGGCTTTGCGCAGGGGCTCTGCCATGGTAGACAACTGGCTGCCATTGGTGGTCATGGCAAAATCACGCAGGCCGTAGGTGCCTATCTCCCGAACCAGTTCGAGAATGTCTTTGCGAACCAGCGGCTCGCCACCCGTAAGGCGGATTTTTTCCGTGCCCAGAGAAACAAATGTTTTGGCAACCCGGGCAATCTCCTCAAGTGTCAAAACCTGTTGCCGGGGCAGAAAAGTCATCTCTTCTGCCATGCAATAAACGCAGCGGAAGTCGCAGCGGTCGGTAACGGACAGGCGTACGTAATTGACGGTTCTGCCAAAACGGTCTGTCAGCTTGCTGTTGGACATTGGCTTCTTTCCTGTAACTGCTGAATGCGCGCTTACGGATTGAGTATAGCTCCAGTATCGCAGAATCAAACCCTGAATCAGATACCCCTCGCGGGGTAAGCCTGGTGGCGCTCGTTTACAGTAAACATTGTGCGGGGATTCTTTATTCAGTCAGAAAGTGATTGATTTTCGCTCAAAACATGATTATAAAATACATGTTAATGGTTGGCGGCATAAGCCAAAAAATAGTTTGCTGGAGAATAGAATGGAAAAACTGCTGTTTCGAGCCAATAGTGCGATGGTTTGGTCTTTGATCGGGTTGATTGCCACAGTCTTGATGGCGTACCCCCTGGCCGGCCGATTCCCCATGATGATTCAGGTACTGGCCCATGTGGGTACCTTACTGTTTGCCGTTGGTATCAAAATATCCTACGTCGCTCGGTTGGTGTTTTTAAGTCGCTTGGGAAGACCTGTTCACTGATAAACGGTAGAATAGGTGAAAGATTGAACAATGCTGAGGTCTTCGCTATGACCGTGCGACCCGGAAAAACAGGTTTCAGGGTTCTTGCGTATATATCCATAGGGTTAGCCGCCATCGGTGTGGTGTTGCCACTATTGCCGACCACGCCTTTTGTTTTGCTGGCAGCGTTTTTTGCGAGCAAGGGTTCCCCGGCATTTGCCAGTTGGCTTGAAGAGCACCCGTCGTTTGGCCCCGCCATCAGAGACTGGCGTCGGAATAGGGTTATACCCTTAAGGGCCAAAGTGCTCGCTTGTGGCATGATGGCGTTGAGCTGGGGAATACTATTCGCGATGGGTGCGGCTACTGTGGTTTTGGCCATCTCGGGAACTTTCCTCGCGGGCGTAGCGTCTTATTTGCTTACCAGGCCTTCGTACTGATCGCTTTCATAGAACAACCGGAGTGTTGAATGCATATTACCCGTTACACCGATTACTCGCTTCGCGTGCTGATTTATCTGACGGTGCAGGGGGATCGCCTGACAACTATCCAGGAAATTGCAGACAGCTATGACATCTCCAAAAACCACCTGATGAAGGTGGTGCACCAGCTCAACAAGAATGGCTACATAGAAACAGTACGCGGAAAAAAGGGCGGTATGAGGCTGCACAGGGCACCTGAGGATATCAACATAGGTATGCTGGTGCGTGATACTGAGCACGACCTCAGTATTGTTGAGTGCTATTCCGATAAGAACACCTGCAAAATCTCTCCGGTTTGTGGGCTTAAGCCCATATTCGGAGAAGCCCTGCAGGCATTCCTTTCGGTGCTCGACAAATACACATTGAAAGACATCATGAATGATCAGCACCAACCGCAATTATTAAAACTGCTGCAAATCGCCTGATCACCCTCCTTTCTGTCTTTCTACCCTGGCAAGTTTCAGGCCGGTTGGCTCTCAAGCCTCATCCGTAGCCGGTCTGGTAACGAGTATTTCAGTATTCTTTTTACGACCGTGCCGTATTGGTGCCTGAAGCTGCCGGTGTCGTAGTGGATGCCATACTTACGGCAGACTTCCTGAACTTTCTCGGAAACCTCGGGGTATCGGTGTGCTGGCAGGTCCGGGAAAATGTGGTGCTCGACCTGATAGCTCAGGTGCCCGCTAAGCAGGTGTATCAATTTATTGCCGGTAAAATTTGAAGAACCGGTAAGCTGGCGCAAATACCAGTGTCCTTTGCTTTCATTTTCGCAGTCTTTCTCGTCGAAGGTTTCTGCATCCTCAGTGAAGTGGCCGCAGAAAATCACTGTGGACGACCACAGATTGCGCATCAGGTTGGCGCCGAGGTTTCCGGCCAACACAATGGGCGCTACCGGAAAGGTAATGAGGGGGAAGAACACGTAATCCTTGAAAACCTGTCGCCCACCTTTTCGCAGCGTGTCTTTCAGGAATGGAATCTTGTCGCGCATGCGGATCTCTCCGCGCCTTACCCGTTCAAACTCCAATTCATGCAGGCTTACGCCCCACTGAAAGAAAACGCTGAGCACTATGTAGTTCAAAAATTGCAGGAGGTGGGCCGGATGCCATTTTTCATCATCACTCAGGCGCAGAAGCGCGTAACCGTAGTCCCGATCTTTGCCGATGATGTTGGTATAGGTGTGGTGCTCATAATTATGCGTGCGACGCCAGGAATCGGATGAGCACGCGGTATCCCACTCGTAAGTTTGTGAATGCAGGGTGGGATCGTTCATCCAGTCATACTGGCCGTGCATCACGTTGTGGCCAATCTCCATGTTCTCAATGATTTTGGATAGGCCCAATGAGACCGTTGCAGCCACAAATACCGGCGGGATAAAGCCGAATGGCATCATTACCCGGCCACCCACCTCAAGAGCACGGTGTAAGCGAATCACCCGACGAATGTAGTTGGCATCCCGCTCTCCAAGATCCGCGACGATTTCATCCCGAATGCTGTTCAGGTCTTGCGCCAATTCCTGGAGTTGGTCTTCGGTCATCTGTTTCATGTTTTGCTCCTTAAATCTCGATGCTCACAGGGCCGTGGGGAATGGATATACAAAGTTGAACGCTTTCTTCCCCCGGTCCTGAGGCCTTGCCTGTGAGCCTGTTAACGACTGTGCCGCTGGTTTTGCGACAGCTGCATTGATGGCAAATGCCCATACGGCAGCCGTGGCGGGGCGAAAGGCCTGAGGCCTCTGCAATTTCCAGAAGGCTGGCATCGCCCTCGGAGCTGGCTTGCAGGTTGCTCTTTCCAAACTGCACCTTGCCGCCAAGAGCCTGGTTCGCAAGATCTGCGTTCAGTGCCGGAGCTACTGTAGAAAAGAAGGTGCTGTGAATATCCGTTTCGCGAACGCCATGCTCGTGCAGTTGTTTGTTGGCCAGGTCCATCAGACCCATAGGGCCGCAGAGGAACACCTGTCTGGCTTTGAGTCCGGGCACCGCTTCCAGGTCCTGACTTTTTAAATACCGGGGCTTGTCACTTTCATCCGTCTGGATGATTTTCAGGGTTAGTGCGGTGTAGCGGCGCTCAAGAGCGTGCAACCGCTCGGAGGCTATGATGTCCTGCTGGGTGCGCACGAAATAGAGCAGGGTGACCGGTGCCCGGAAGTCCTGGGCTGCCATGGTTTCCAGATGACTCAAAACAGGTGTGATCCCGCTACCGCCTGCAATAAACAGCACAGGCTGCGCCGTTTCAGGCAGTAGAAAATCGCCGAAAGCCTCGCCCAGCCCCAGCACCTGACCGTCTCTCAGGTTGTCGTGCAGCCAGTTGGTTACCAAACCACCGGGCAGACGCTTGATGGTCAGGGTGACAAGCCCCTGTTTGGCCCATAACTCCGGTGAACTTGAGAGACTAAAGGTACGGGTGCGCAAGACGCCGTTGATCTCAACGCAAATATTGACGTGTTGACCGGCCTGAAAACCCGCCCAACGTGCTGCAGGTTTTAGTACAAATGTGCGTGTGTCAGCGGTTTCCTGAACTATTTCCTCAACCCGTGCGAGCGTTTGACCCTGCACCAGCATGGGGTCAACTGTCTCTAACAGTGGATCGAAGAAGGCAGCCGGATCAGTCCGGTTAAAAAGCTGCTTTCCAAGCCAGTGCAGAGCTCTTGATTGGGGGATTCTTGCCAGCATGATGTTTTCTCCTAATGCGGCCATGACTTCATGTGTACACTTGTTCACATGTTGTGTACGACTGTACACATTGGTGTATGGGGGCACAACGGGGGTCGTTTGTTTGGCGCAATATGACAAGTCCTCGATGCTTTAAAGTCCTCGCATGTGTACACTTGTTACTTGGATTCAACGATAACTGCGGTATGGACAGGCAATGTCAGAACGAAAAAAGCGCAAACCCGGTGAAACCCGTGAAAAGCTGATGAGTGCTGTGCTCACGCTCGTGGGAAAAGGCAGGCATTTTGCCAGCCTTGGTATTCGTGAGGTGACCCGCCAGGCTGGCGTGGTGCCCACTTCTTTTTACCGGCACTTCCGCAATATGGATGATCTGGGGCTGCAGCTGGTTGATGAGCTTGGGCTAGTGCTGCGACGAATGATGCGGGAGGCGCGTGAAAACGTGCTTCAGGCCGATAAGCTGATTGAAGAGTCGGTGGGTATCTTTGTCAGTCACGCCCAGGCAAACCGCAGTTATTTTTTGTTCATGGCGCAGGGGCTGGCGGGTGAGAGCCGGGCTATTCAGGACGGTATACGCAGTGAAATGCGGTATTTTGCCAGCGAGCTGGCGAACGATTTGCGGCGGCTGAAAATGGTGGACCACCTTTCCGATGGCGATCTGGATATGACCTGCGATCTGGTGGTTCGCAGCGTAGCCTTCAGTCTTACGGATCTAATTGGTGTGTCGGCGGATGACGAGTATCAGATAGAACAAATAAGAAAGCGGACATGCCGCTTCCTTCAGCTGATCTTCGTTGGTGCGGCACACTGGGACAGGTAGCCCTGAAAACAGAGCTGCCTGCATTCCATTCAAGGCTTCGTGCTTTTGCCGGCCCGTGCTTTTTTTGGCTTACGTTTGGGCGGAAGTATCAGCTTCTCTAATTCATCCAAAGCTTCGCCGGTGTACACCGCCAGTTTTTGCATGCTAGGCAGGGTATCCCGGCAGCCGGTAAACCCGAAGTTTAACGATCCCGCGTAGCTCAGGCAGGTAATATTCAGCGCGCCGCCGTGTGCAATCAGCGACACCGGATACATGGCTTCCAGCTTGGCACCCTCGTAATACAAGGGCTCCTGAGGGCCGGGTACGTTCGAGATGGTCACGTTGAACACTGGGCGCATACGACCGCCAAGGCCGGATAATAGCTGCAAAATATACGGCGACATCAATAGCATAGTGTATTGGGTGAGGGCGCTTTTGGGCAGCTTTTGCAGGTGTTCCTTGGCCTGGTGTGTGGACGATTTTATGCTCTGCAAACGGGTCAGCGGATCGGATTCGTTTGTCGCCAGAGAGGCGATCATGAAGCTGATTGCCGTGCCCGTGCCCTGATCATCCGCCGGCCGAATGTTTACAGGAATGCCCGCTGTAAGAGCAGTGGTTGGCAGATCGTTTTGCTCTATCAAAAAGCGCCGGAGCGCCGTGCCGCATAGATAAAGAACAATGTCGTTCAGGGACGATTTGGATGCGTGGGCCAGATCTTTCAGGCGATCAAGTTGATAGTGCTGGGTAGCGAAGCGGCGCTGGCCGGTTACCCGGTGATTGATCTTTGAAACAGGCCCCGCAAAGGGGGCAGTAAGGCCCTCTTCCGGGTGGCGGCTGGATTGCAAGAGGCGGTTGCCTGCACGCCAGAGCGTGGGTGCCATGTCGGCCTGCAACTTGACAGCGTCCACCGCCTGAGAAAATACAGAGGGAACGCTTTGTCTGCTCTCTCCTTTGGCAGGCTTGAGTGTTTCCGGGCGCATGGCCCAAGGTGGCAACATGCCGCGTTCATCCGGGTTTGTGCTCAATACCCTTTGAAGCAGGCGCACGCCGCTGATGCCGTCAATCATTGAGTGATGCATTTTGGTGTAAAGCGCAAAGCGGTTGTTTTCCAAACCCTCGATAACGTGGCATTCCCAGAGCGGACGTGCAAAATCCAGAGGGTTGGAATGCAGACGCGATACCAGAACGCCGAGTTCTCTTTCGCCGCCAGGCTTAGGGAGGGCTGAGTGGCGAACGTGGTAATCAAGGTCAAGATTCTTGTCGTGCTTCCAGGCGGGCGCAAGTAGCCGGCCGATCGCGCCGGACCATGCCAGCTTTGAACACCAGGGAGGCGCAATTTCCCCGGTTTCTTTCATGCTGAGCACCATATCGCGCAGGAAGGTGTCCGGTGCACCCTCCGGTAAAGAAAAGATCAGCATGTTGCCGACATGCATCGGGGTGTCTTCGGTCTCTACGGCTAGCCACGAGGCATCCAGTGTTCCCAGGCGTTTCATTCCTTGCGCACCTCTGCCCAAAATAGGGGCTTCAAAGTTAGACTTTTAGTTGTTGCTTGCAAGTATACGGGTTGCAGACCAAACAGACGATCACCCTGGCGAAAAAAATGCAAGGCAGACCTACGGACTTTTGTTGCTTTCATGCTCCCGAAAGTGGAATGCTTGTGGTAGGTTCACACTATTGAATTAATAAAAACAACAACATCGGAGGCACTGTGGAATCCAGTCCCCTTATCTCAGCAGGTCTGCCGCTCGCCCTGTTTATTATTATGATCGGTATAGGTATGACCCTCACCCTTCGTGATTTTCGCCAGGTGGCCGTCTATCCCAAAGGCATGATCATTGGAACTGTGGCGCAAATCCTGTTGATGCCACTGGTGGCGTTTGCGCTTGCGTCACTGCTGGCAGTGCCGCCAGCCATTGCGGTGGGCCTGGTTATTATTGCCGCCTGCCCCGGAGGAACAACATCCAACCTCTTTGTGTTACTTGCCAGGGGCAATATTGCGCTGTCCATAGTGCTGACAGTTAGCGCAAGCCTGATCACCATTCTCACGCTACCGCTGTTCACCAATATCGCTCTGAAATTCTACATGGGCACGGAGCACGACATTGTATTGCCGGTATGGAAAACCATCGGCATGTTGACGGGTATCGTTCTGTTCCCCGTGGCAATCGGCATGCTGGTGCGTTCACGCAAACCTGAGGTGGCGCGTAAAGCCGAGAGTATTGTGAGTGTGTTCGGTGGTGTTGTGTTGGCTGTTTTGATTGCTGTCATCGTTTACGGCGTGCGGGATGAAATATGGGATCTGTTGAAGCAGGCAGGGCCTGCAACGATTCTGCTTAATGTGGTGGGCATTTTCATCGGTTTGCTCGCAGGCCGCGCGGCGAGCCTGACTCAGCGGGAATCCTTGGCTGTTGCGGTGGAGCTGGGGGTTAAGAATGGCACGATCGGCCTGATGGTCACGCTCACGCTTCTGGAGTCCAGTGCCATGTCCATTCCCGCTGCGGTGTATGGTGTGCTGATGTTTCCTATCGGGTTCTTGCTTGCCATGTACGGCCGGCGCCTCATTCCGAAAGCCACCCCTGATATTGCGGAACAAGGGTAGGCAGCAGTCAGGGCGTTAATGGCGGCGGGTGCGGGCAATGATACTCTTCGACTACCGTACCCTCGTCGACACTTTCAAGATGCACATCAAAGCCCCAGAGCCTGTGCGCGTGGCGCAGTACTTCTTCTGTATCTTCGCCCAAAGGCACTCTGTCGACCGGCACATGCCGGAGCATCAACGAGCGGTCGCCGCGTAAATCCACGTTCCATACCTGAATGTTGGGTTCGCGATAACTAAGGTTGTATTGGCGCGCCAGTTTCTCCCGCAGCTCGCGGTAGCCCGGCTCGTCGTGAATGGCCGTTACTGTATAGCTGTCTTCCATGTCATCATCTTCAATGGCAAACAGCTTCAGATCCCGCATCACTTTGGGCGACAGGAACTGCTGTATAAAACTCTCATCCTTGAAGTTGGCCATGGCAAAGTGCAGGGTTTTTACCCAATCAGTGCCGGCGATATCCGGGAACCACTCCCGGTCTTCATCGGTGGGCGCTTCACAGATTCGGCGCAGGTCGATGAAGATGGAAAAGCCAAGCGTGTAAGGGTTGATGCCGGAATACCAGGGGCTGTTGAACGGCGGCTGGTACACCACCGCTGTGTGGCTCTGCAGGAACTCCAGCATGAAGCCATCTGTCACCAGGCCTTTCTCGTACATCCTGTTTAACAGAGTGTAGTGCCAGAAGGTGGCCCAGCCTTCGTTCATCACCTGAGTCTGGCGTTGCGGATAAAAGTACTGCGCCAGTTTGCGCACAATCCGGATGATTTCCCGTTGCCAGGTTTCCAGTAGTGGCGCATTCTTTTCGATGAAGTACAGCAGGTTCTCCTGGGGTTCTTCCGGATAGCGCTTTTTGCGTTTTACCGGGTCTTCATCTTCGTCCAATTTCGGGATGGTGCGCCAAAGATCGTTCACTCGGCGCTGCAGGTATTCCTCCCGCTCCTCTTGGCGCAAGGCTTCCTTTGCAGCAGAAATTGGCGAAGGCCGTTTGTAACGGTCAACGCCATGATTCATCAGCGCATGGCAGGAGTCCAGTATTTGCTCAACCGCATCGACACCGTGGCGTTCTTCGCATTCGGACACATAATTCCGGGCAAACACGAGGTAATCAATAATGGCGCTGGCGTCTGTCCAGGTTCGGAACAGGTAGTTGCCCTTAAAGAAAGAGTTGTGGCCGTAGCAGGCATGGGCAATCACCAGCGCCTGCATGGGCAGGGTGTTTTCTTCCATCAGGTAAGCAATGCAAGGGTTGGAGTTGATGACTATTTCATAGGCCAGGCCCATTTGGCCGCGCTGGTAGCCTTTGGAGGTGCTGAGAAACTGCTTGCCGAAGGACCAATGGTTGTAGCCAACGGGCATACCAACAGAGCTGTAGGCATCCATCATCTGTTCGGCACTGATCACCTCAACCTGATTTGGGTAGGTGTCTAAACCGAACTCGGCAGCGCACTTGGCAATTTCTTCATCGTATTGCCGGATCAGCTCGAAGGTCCATTCCGAACTGGTGGAAACCGGTTTGCGAATTGCAGGGCTCTCAACATCCGGTGCATTGGGGCGGTCGATTGCGTCGCTCATGCCGCTTTCCTCTCAAAGAGCCGGCGGAACACCGGGTAAATCTCGCTCGGGTCAGCAATTTGCTGCTGGGCAAAGCTTCCGGGGAATTGCGCCTGTACCTGTTCGTATTCGTGCCAGAGCATCTGGTGATCCTGAGGCGTAATCTCAACATAGGCGAAGTACTGCACCAAGGGAAGAATGCGCTCGGTTAAAAGCTTGCCGCAGATGGGCGAGTCGTCGTTCCAGTTGTCCCCGTCGGAGGCCTGAGCTGCGTAGATGTTCCACTCAGCAGGGGAATAGCGGGAGTCGATGATCTTGTGCATCAGTTTCAGGGCGCTTGAAACAATGGTGCCACCGGTTTCCCGGGAATAGAAAAACTCCTCTTCATCCACTTCCTTGGCGCTGGTGTGGTGGCGGATAAATACCACATCGATTTTCTTGTAATTCTTCTTCAGGAACAGATACAGCAGGATGAAAAACCGCTTGGCGGTGTCCTTGTGCATCTGGGTCATCGAGCCGGACACATCCATCAGGCAAAACATGACGGCGCTGGTGGCTGGCTTATGCTGCTTCAGGTGCTGACGGTAGCGCAGGTCGATTTCATCAATGAAGGGGATGCGTTTTACATTGGCTTTCAGGCGGGCAATTTCGTCCTCAAGTACCCGGATTTGATCGTCGTGGCTAAAGGCAGCGTCCAGATCGGCAGGCGCGCTTTTGAGATCCGCAAGCTGAGCTTCAAGTTCACGGATTTTTTTCCTGCGAGCACCACCCAGTCCCAACCGGCGAGCATGGGCGCCACACAGCGACCGGATAACGTCGAGCTTGGCGGGTACGCCCTGGGTGCTGAACCCGGAGCGCACATAGTTGAAGGACTCGGTATCCTTGAGTTGCTTTCGGACAAGGTTCGGGAGTTCGAGGTCATCGAACAGGAAGTTAAGGAACTCGTCCTGGGTAATCTGGAAGGCAAATTCATCCATGCCTTCGCCATCGGGGCTGGCATTGCCTTGCCCCTGACCTTGGCCGCCGCCCTCTGGCTTGGGTAGCCGGTCCCCCGTTACAAAGTCCCGGTTGCCCGGATGGACCATCTCGCGATGACCGCCCTGGCCGTGATGGAAAACGGGTTCATCAATATCCCGCTTGGGAATACTGACATTCTCCCCCCGTTCTATGTCGGTTATCGAGCGCCGGTGAACCGCTTCAGCAACGGCCTTCTTGATGTGATGCCGGTAGCGGCGCAAAAACCGCTCACGGTTCACCGCACTCTTGTTTTTGCCGTTCAGTCGTCTGTCGACAATGTGGGTCATACCCATAATTCACACTCCACTTACACGTTCGGGGCTATAGCTGCCGGCTGGAATTTCCAGCCATGCCGCCCTGCTAGTGGGACTTGCGAACTCGCAGATACCACTCTGCCAGCAGGCGTACCTGCTTCTCCGTGTAACCCCGGTCGACCATGCGTTCGACAAACTGTTTGTGCTTACTCTGATCCTCCTGGCTGGCTTTGGGGTTGAATGAAATAACTGGCAACAGATCTTCGGTGTTGGAGAACATCTTTTTCTCGATCACGCTGCGCAGTTTTTCATAGCTGAGCCAGGAAGGGTTTTGCCCTTGATTATTGGCTCGTGCCCGCAGCACAAAGTTGACCACCTCGTTGCGGAAGTCCTTGGGGTTGCTGATGCCTGCGGGCTTTTCGATTTTCTCCAGTTCCTCATTAATAGAGGAGCGATCGAGAATCTCGCCAGTTTCCGGGTCCCGGAATTCCTGATCCTGAATCCACAGGTCGGCATAGGTCACATAGCGGTCGAACAGGTTCTGCCCGTATTCGCTGTAGCTTTCCAGATAGGCTGTCTGGATCTCCTTGCCGATAAACTGAACGTAGTGTGGGGCCAGGAATTCCTTAATGAAGCGCAGGTAACGCTCCTGAATTTCTGGCGCAAACTGCTCCTGTTCTATTTGCTTCTCGATCACATACAACAGATGGACCGGGTTGGCGGCCACTTCGGTGGTGTCGAAGTTGAACACCTTGGAGAGAATTTTGAATGCGAAGCGAGTCGAAAGGCCGTCCATACCTTCGTTAACGCCTGCTGCATCCCGGTATTCCTGAATGGATTTGGCTTTGGGGTCTGTGTCCTTGATGTTCTGTCCATCATAAACCCGCATTTTCGAGAAAATGCTGGAGTTTTCCGGATCCTTGATCCGTGAAAGCACCGAAAACTGAGCCAGCATATCCAGGGTGTCCGGAGCGCAGGGAGAGCCCGCAAGAGAGCTGTTTTTCAGCAGTTTTTTATAGATCTCGATCTCTTCTGTAACTCGCACGCAGTAGGGCACCTTGACGATATACACCCGATCAAGAAATGCTTCGTTGTGCTTGTTGTTGCGGAAAGTTTGCCATTCCGACTCGTTGGAGTGCGCCAGAATTACACCATCGAATGGCACCGAACCCATGCCCTCGGTGGTGTTGTAATTGCCCTCTTGGGTTGCGGTTAACAATGGGTGCAGCACTTTGATGGGCGCTTTGAACATCTCCACAAATTCCATTAGCCCCTGATTGGCCTTACACAGACCACCACTGAAGCTGTAGGCATCCGGATCATCCTGGGAGTAGTCCTCCAGCATGCGGATGTTCACCTTGCCCACCAAGGCTGAAATGTCCTGGTTGTTGTCATCCCCCGGTTCTGTCTTCGATACGCCGATCTGGTCAAGAACAGAGGGGTACTTTTTCACAACGCGGAATTGGCCAATGTCGCCACCAAACTCGTGCAGGCGCTTGACGGCCCAGGGCGACATAATGTTCTTCACGTAGCGCGCGGGGATTCCGTATTCTTCTTCCAGAATGGCAGCGTCTTCTGCCGGGTCAAAAAGCCCAAGGGGCGATTCGTTAAGCGGGGAACCCTTGATGGCGTAGAAGGGCACCTTCTGCATCAGGTATTTGAGTTTTTCCGCCAATGAGGATTTACCGCCGCCAACCGGCCCCAGCAGGTAAAGGATCTGTTTCTTTTCTTCCAGACCCTGAGCTGCGTGCCGATAAAAAGACACTATGTTTTCTACAGCTTCTTCCATGCCATAGAACTCGGAAAACTCCGGATATCGCTTGATGATTTTGTTGGAAAAAATGCGCGACAGGCGGGCGTCGCGGGAGGTATCGACAAATTCGGGTTCGCCGATGGCGATCAGTAATCGTTCTGCGGCCGTGGCGTAGGCCGTTGGATCCTTCTTGCAGATCTCGAGATATTCCTCGAGGCTGTATTCTTCTTCCTGGGTGCTCTCATACCGGTTTTTAAACTGCTGCAGTATGCTCATGGGTAGCCCCTCGCTCGCTGTTTTTCAGCTTTTAATACACGCAATATCCCCGTTGGAGTTACGGTCGCCATGCAGGCGATTCGTTTTGGTTATGGGTGGATGGAATCAACATTTACGGCCGGCCGCGATCTGTGTCGGGTTTCGGCCTGCTCAACCTGAGCTTAGTTCACGGTCATCAAGTTGGACAGGCAGTAAATGGTTAAGGTTCATTAAATTATGTTATTGCCGAGGCTCCAGCCTCACCGTTTGGTAAGCTGGAAAACACTCTCCGTAGCACTGGCAAGGCCTTTACGTTTGGTGAACGGATTGTCGCTGGCAAGGGTGTTGGTAAGAACACGCTTGATGTCATAGTCGGCGCGGTAGAGCTCGTGAACTTCATCATCGCTCACGTTGAATGGCGGCCCGGTGATGTTTGCGTTGTAATCCAAAGTAATGAGTAGAATACGAGTGTTATCGGGGATGATGGCCGTAAGATGGTCTACATAGGCCTTGCGCATTGAGGGGGGTAACGCGATCAAGGCCGCGCGGTCATATACCAAGCGGATGTGTTGCAGGTCAGCTGGCACCAGTTGAAAGAAATCACCACACCAGAGTTGCAGGCTGTCGTGCGCGAAGGTGGTAAATGGCTCGCTTGGGTGCACCATGGCCTTCTCGCCAGCCTCGGCAAAGAAATCCTTGCAGGCGATTTCGCTCAGCTCTACGCCGATGACCGGGTGCCCGCGATCATGCAGCCACCACATATCGTGGGCTTTGCCGCACAAAGGCACCAAAACACCTTCGGTGCCGCCGCCAGAGAGTTCGGGCCAGTGGTCGTACAGGTATTTGTTCACGGAGCCTTCGTGGAAACCGATTTCTTTTTTGCTCCAGCGTTCGTGCCAAAAGTCATGTTCCATGGTTGTCGCTCCCTTACTTGGACGTTTGATTCAGTCTACCCTAATCTTTGCGGATATTGACGAAGGACAAACCTATGAAAGCCGTGTTTCTTGATGTCACAACCCTTGGCAACGATGTCGATTTGACCCCCATTGAGCGGGTTACCGGCGGCATGGTGAAGCATGCCGCAACATCACCCGGTGACGTGCTTGAGCGAATTCGGGGCTTTGATACGGTGTTGGTGAACAAGGTGGTGCTTGCCCGGGAGCATATCGAACAATGCCCGGAGCTGAAAACCATAGCTGTTGTCGCCACCGGACTGAACAACGTGGATCTGAAGGCGGCCAAAGATTACGGCATTCGAGTGCTTAATGTTACGAATTACGGGCGTTCAACGGTGGCCCAGCACACCATGGCACTGATGCTGGCACTGGCAACTCGCCTGTTGGATTATGACCGCGATGTGAGGGCAGGGCGCTGGGGAAAAAGCGACATGTTTTGCCTGATGAACCACCCGATCCTGGAGCTGGAAGGCCGAACTCTGGGTATCATCGGCTATGGCGACCTGGGGCAGGGGGTTGCTGAGCGGGCCAAAGCCTTTGGCATGAAGATACTGCTCGGTGCTCGCCCCGGGCAGGCGGCGGGGGAGGTTGACGGCTACTCGCGGATACCGCTTGATGAGTTGCTGCCACAGGCAGACGTGCTCTCGTTGCATTGCCTGCTCACGGAGGAAACCCGACATTTGATTGGTGCCCGAGAGTTACAGCTGATGAAGCCGGATGCCTTGCTGATTAACACAAGCCGCGGTGGTCTGGTAGATGAACAGGCGCTTGCTGATGCGCTTCGCAACGGGGTAATCGGAGGCGCCGGATTCGATGTGTTGACGGAAGAGCCGCCGCGAAATGGCAACCCGCTACTCATTGATGGAATTCCGAATCTGATTGTTACCCCGCACTCGGCATGGGCCAGCCGCGAAGCGCGGCAGCGGATTGTAGAGATTACCGCGCATAATCTTGCATCGGCTTCTTGATGGATCAGCGGGCAGGGGGCGATAGAGGGTGACAGGGGGTTATGGTTTGCAAGGTATGACGGTTTGATAAAACCTTGGCACGTGGTTTTTGCAGTCATTGCGGCGGCCGTCCTTTCAGGATGTTCGACAGCTCAGCATCGTGACCAGTTGGCCTTATTCAACTCAGCCTATGCTACTGGAGACTACAGCTCCGCACTGAAGGCTGTGAGCTTCAACGAGTCCAAAAACAAGCCTGTGGATGCCGAGGCACACCTGCTCGAATTGCTGCATCAGGGTGAAATGTACCGCCTGACCGATCGCAACAGTGAATCTATAGCGGCTTATGATCTGGCTGAAGAGGGAATGAAAAACCTCGACACGGCGGGGCTGCTTGAAAACACCGTGGAAGGGTTGATGGCGGTGATGGTTAACGACTCCGAGCGCGACTACAAGGCGCTGATGTCTGAGGCGGTTCTGGTCAACACCTATAAAGCACTGGCGTTTCTGGCTGAGGGCAATAGTGACTACGCCAGAGTGGAATTTAATAGAGCCAATGATCGTACCCGCCGCGCCGTCGACTTTTTTCGCAAAGAAATCGCGGAGCAGCAAGCAGTGCTGAAAAATGAGGCCCGGAGCGGGAACGAAAAAGCCTCTATGGTTCAAAGCAGCCTCAACAGTAAAAGTTTTCAGTCGGCGGTCCATAATCGCTACGGATCATCCTCGACCTGGTCGGTTTTTCCCGAGTTTATTGTGCCTGCAAGCACCTGGCTCCATGGCATCTATTTCCTGGCGAATGCCGAAGGCGGAGCTGATTACGAACGTGCTGCCACCTCACTCAAACGGGTGGCAGAAATGAGTCCACAAAGCGTGATGCTGCAAGCCGATGCAGATTTGGCCACGGGCTTTGCCTCAGGCGCCCAGAGCCTCGCAGCCCTGCCTTCCCAGGTATGGGTTGTGTATGAAAACGGGCTCGGCCCGGTTCTTCGGGAAGCGCGCCTGGATGTACCTCTGCTGCTGCTTCACGGCAATCAGCAAGTGCCGGCCTATTTTGGTATCGCGCTACCAGAATACGCTGAGCGCTCTGCTATACCTGGAAGTATTGGTGTATCAGACGCAGCTGGCCAGGTGATACAAACAGAACGAATTTCGGATATGGGCAAGGTGTTTCGTACCGAAATGAAAGAGCGCTTTCCGGGTGTGTTGGCCCGGGCCGTTACATCGGCGATTGGCAAGGCGGTTCTGCAAAAGGAAGCTGCAGACCAGTTCGGCCCAATAGGGCAGCTTTTCGCGACTGTATTAACTATCGCAACAACCCAGGCCGACTTGCGCAGTTGGCAGGCATTGCCCAACCATTGGCAGGCCGCTCGCATTGACCGCCCGGACGATGGGCGCCTGACACTGCTGGGTCATCGGGGAAAAGTATTGGGCAACCTGGAAGTTCCACAGCAGCCCTTTACCTTGGTATATGTTAAACAACCGACCATACAGGCGCCGGCAACGGTCATAATCATGGATTTGCAGGGTAAAACGAATGCGACGTTTGCACGCTTTCCCAAGGAGCATGAACCTTAACGGGTTTCCCGGATCAAGTAGTTCAATACACCAGAAAAGCAGGATGTTCGTTATGAAATCGTTAGTCTTCGCCAGCATGCTGGTTCTTGGTTTGGCGGGCTGTGCCACTCAACCAGAAACCAACAGTACAATGATCGACCGACAAGAACTGAGGGTCGATCCCGAAGTGGTCTACACCGCAGATGTAACAGAGCTCTTTAAATCGAGGCTGACACTGCCCGATGGCGGCAGCCTTCTGCAAGTGCAGTTCGCAGTAGAAGCGAGATCAGACACTGAGCTGGGGTGGAAGGTTACCTGGTTTGATGACATCGGTATGGTGGTGAAGGGTGTCGGCGAGAGCTACCGCCAAGCGACATTGCTAACCGGTCAGACTCGATATTTCAAAGCGACCGCTCCGCATTCACGAGCTACCAGCTTCCAGTTACATCTTCGCGAACCCAAATAAAAGGAAAAACCAATGTTGATACGTGCCCTTGCCATCTCTGTAGGTATTGCCGTTTTGGCCGGCTGTGCCGCGCCCACTCGTTATATTGATCCGGCTGCAGACGATGGCCCTGTAGCAATGACCATGGATTACCGGGACTTTGAAAAAGCGGCAACCGACGCAGTAGAAGATATGCTTTCCAGCGGTGCCGTGAACAACCCGGACGGCAGCCGTTACATCATGGTGGTAAGCCGCATAACCAACGACACCATGCAGCGCATTGATACCGACCAGCTCACCAAGAAAATCCGCGTATCACTGCTGCGCTCAGGCAAGGTTGTGACTACCACCGCTGTTGGTCTCAACGGTGCTGAAGATGAAATGAATATGAAGGCGCGAGAGCTGCGAGATTCCGAGGAGTTTGATCAATCTGGCGTGCAGCGCAAAGGCACGCTCCAGGCGCCCGACCTGAGCCTTTCCGGCAAGATTCTCCAGCGTAACCACAAGGTAGGAAAAGAGCAGCAGGTTGAGTATTACATCCAGCTGTCTTTGACAGAATTGGCGTCTGGTCTGGCCATTTGGGAGGGTGAAACCCCCATCATCAAACGGGGGTCTGACAAGTCGGTTACCTGGTAAAAGCAGGCAGGGGTGCCCGCCTGCTTTAAGCTCAGAACTGGTAGCCAACGCTCAAAGAGGTACCGATCTGGGTCATACCCAGTTCAATTTCCTGGCTGGGGCCCATGGGGTTGTCGCCCCGGACGTTTTTACGCGGTGAGTAAAATGCCATGCCGGACACTTCCAGGCTTTCGCTGACGTGATGGGTGAAGCCGCCGGTGAAGTGCCACTCCTGAACGCCCGGTGCAAGGATATTAAACAATACTTCCTCATCGGGAATCGGCTGTTTGCCGTAGCTGACACCGGCGCGCCAGGTTTGAGCTTCGTCTTGCTGCCACTGCCAACCCAGTTTGACGATGGTCATGTCGTCCCAGCCAAAGCCGGCACCCTGATCGTCGCCCAGTTGAGCTTGCATCAGATTAGGCATCATCGGGTTGCCGACGCTGTTGATGTCGCTGTAACGGATGTGCTGAACATCCAGCAGAAGCCAATGGTTTTGAATGCCAGACCAGGCAACGCCTGCATTGAACATTTGTGGAATATCGAAACCACCTTGCTCGGCAAACAGACCTTCGTATTTGCTGAACTCTTCCATTTCGATAATCGTGCGCCAGCTAGCCCCAGCGCGAAGAGTTTCTGTTACTTGCCCTTGCCAGCCAATCTGAAGGCCATAGCCCCAGGCATCATCGGTGCCGTTGTTGGTTAATGCGTTCGAGTTGGAGGAGAAGCCAGAAAAATTGCGCAAACCTTCGGCCTTGAAGCGCTGGTAGGCGATCAGAGGCGAAATGCCCAAAGCTTGCCCTTCAGAGATCTCCCAGGACCAGGTGGGCGCAATGAAAACCTGCTCCAGATTAACCCCGGTTTTACCCCCTCCATAGGTGCCGCCATTGTCACCGCTGTACTCGGTGTTCATGCCGCCATTGGCAAATATAGACAGGCCCAGGCTGTGGCCGTTGTCCAGATCACGGTTATAGCCAAAGTGAGGAATGAAAAAGGCTTTGTTCTCACTGGATACAGTGCCAGGCGCCAGATAGAAGGTCCCCGGTGTGCTGGGGCCTCCACCTTCCACGGTGTAGCGGCGGCGAGGAGAGAAAATTTCCAGCCCGCCGTCTGTCCGGCTGCCGACAAATGCCACCCCCGCCGGGTTAGTAGCTGCCGCCATGCTGTCTTGTGATAACGCAGAACCTGCGCCTGCCATACCAGCGCTGATGGTGCCGTAGCCGTGGCTGAAATAGCCGTTTGTTGCCAGAACGGTGGTTGGGAGGGTTGCGAGAGCGAGAGCTCCTAAAGCAGTTTTAATGCGCATGTGATGGCCCGGTTGGTTAAGCGACATATCGTTGGTAGGCGTCTTTTTACAGAAATATTGTTATAAGGGAAAGTGAAAAATATCGATATGGTTATATCGAGTTGAGCGCCTCGCAAAAAGCTGTTAATCAGTCATACTTGAGCGACATCGGATATCTAGCTGATAATCTGAACAAAACAGGAACAACAGGATCTAAAGTGGCTTCCATCCAGTTCAAAGAACGACTCCAGGCAGCAGAGACATGGATTCTTGCAAACCCGAATCCGCCGCAAACCTGGCCTTGGACCCTGTTATATAAGGCCGGGCGTTCCATTTATGCGCTCATACGTGATGTTGTCAGCGGCCAGTTAACTTTGCATGCCATGAGCCTGGTATACACCACGCTGTTGAGTATTGTGCCGCTGCTGGCTTTGAGTTTTTCAGTGCTGAAAGCGTTGGGTGTGCATCAGCGTATGGAACCTTTCCTGTTTCAGTTCTTCCAGCCCATGGGGCCTGAAGGCGTTGAGATGGCGGAGCGTATACTCGGCTTCGTCGACAACATGAAGGTGGGGGTTCTGGGTTCTGTGGGCCTGGCTCTGCTCGTATACACCGTGGTGTCGCTGGTGCAGAAAATAGAGCGATCGTTCAATATGATCTGGCGGGTGCCAGAAATGCGCTCGGTGGCTCAGCGTTTCAGTAACTACCTGAGCGTTATCATGGTCGGGCCACTTTTGATGGTGTCGGCTATTGGCGTAAGCGCGACGATTTTCTCTTCATCGTTTGTTCAAACCCTAATTGCCATTGAGCCGTTTGGCTCACTGATTCTTGTGCTTAGTCGCTTTACGCCGTTCTTTCTGGTGGTGGGTGCCTTCACTTTTGTATATGTGTTTATGCCCAATACCCGCGTAAAGCTGCGGTATGCGTTTATTGGTGGCCTGGTGGCCGGGGTTTCCTGGCAAGCTGGCGGAATGTTGTTTGCGTCGTTTGTCGCAGGTTCTGCCAAGTACGCGGCGATATACTCCAGCTTTGCGATCGGCATTATCATGCTGACCTGGATATATCTGAACTGGATGATTCTGCTTTTGGGCGCCAGCCTGGCGTTCTACTTGCAAAACCCGGGTTCGGTTGCCAAGCGCAGTCATGTTCAACTGTCTCCGGAGCTTCAGGAAAAGGTTGCCTTGGCGATGATGTGGCTGGTGGCTCGCCCGTTCAGTGAGGGCGGAAAAGCACCGCAGCAGGAGGTTCTGGAGCAATCCTTACGAGTACCGGGAGAGGTTACGCGAGGCGTAAGTGACAAGCTGATTCGTGCCGGCATGCTCACGCTTGCCGGACGCCAAGGTGATCAGTTGGTACCAGGGCGGGCGTTGGACCTTATTACGGTGGGGGATGTGCTGAAAGCCGTGCGCCATGACGAGGATCGCGTAGTTGATCGGCTGCCTCCGGTGTTTCCCCCTGAATTGCTCAAAGGCGAGCGGGAGAATGAATCCACCACGTTTGCTGCCTTGCTCAAAAATGGCATTGCCGCAGAGGTTAGCCCCGAGCGCCTTCGCTGAGCGCGGCTTTCAAGGCTGCCCGCACGCGGCCTGTCTGTTCAGAGTTAAGACTTATGATTTTCTCCAGGTCTTCTTCAGGCAGGTTGCGTTGGTGGGCGTGGCGCAATACTTCACGGCTGCCTAGCACCATACCATCCACCAGTGTTGCTCCGTCCCGAGCGGGCGCTGGGCGTTCTGCAGACAAAAGGTACGCGTGGTATTTGGGTGGAAGCCCCCACTCACTTGCAATCACCTGAGACGCTACCCACTGGTAGCGTGCGAGCGCTGTGCGAATCAACACCAAATCCGGTTCCCCGGCGCCAGGCTGAGCCTTACAGATATGCTGCAGCTCCCTGCGAAGGGTAATATAGGATAGTGCCGGTAGCAGACCAACGGTGAAGCATGTGCTTGCATCCTCCCCACGAAGTTTTGCTATAAACTCTGCTGCTCGAGCGCAAGTAAGGCCCCATTGCCAGGCACGCTGGGCAAACAGTGCTTCCCGGCTATTTCGGGCTGCCATCATGGGGCGCATAACGGCCGCTGAAATCACGTTCCGTATACCATCAATACCAAGGATGAACACAGCTTGGTCGACGGATTCAATGGTGTGATCGCCGGTGCGGAAATAAGGGCTGTTGGCAATCTGCAGTATTTGATCGGTGAGAGCGGGGTCACCCAGAATAATCTGACTCAGCTTCTGCCGGTCGCCGGACTCGTCCGAAAGCGCTCTCATAAGCATGGGGAGCGTCATGGGCTGCCGTGGCAGCTCTTTCATTTTTCTGTTCGAGAGGCGGTATTCGAGCTCTTGAAGAGCGCGTTCGGATAACGATTGTTCATCGCGCAGCTTGGAGGGGCCGGTATCGAGTAGCCAGCAGAAGAGGTTTTCTTCAAGTTGCATCGTCAGGCTTTGTGCGGTCTGGACTGATTCGGTGGGCTCAGCAGTTTTTGCAGGATTGAACAGCCGCGCCTCAGGAGCCGGAGGAGATGGCGGTTGTTCGGTTTTAAAAAATCCTGCTATCCAGGAAAAGAAACCTGGCATCCAATGCCTCCGATTGAATCAGTCGTGAAACTGTACGTGCCTGCAACTTGCAGTATAGGGGGCCATTGTTGCATTGCACAGGCCAAACCGTTGCTGCCAGTAAACTATTTAGATCACTGCTCCACCGAATACAAAAATGAGCTGGCAGACACCTGCCGAAAAACCAAGAAATGCGCCCACAAGAATCAGCTTGATTTCGTCTTCCTGGAAGCACGGGCGGAGCAAATCCTGAAACTCTTCCGATGACAGGGCAATCATTCGCTCCACCATAATGGCTTCGACCGCCCGGGCTCGGTCAGTTTGAAACATCGGGTTGTTAAAGGATGTTTTTGATATCTCGATGGCCTTTTCGCCCACCTGGTTTTTCAAGGTGGCAAAGCCGGTTGGGCCGAATGCCATTTGGGTTAGCGCTTTGCCCATACCCGCGGTTTCATCCACCA
Source organism: Marinobacter sp. KMM 10035 (assembly GCF_046537445.1). Classification (NCBI taxonomy): domain Bacteria; kingdom Pseudomonadati; phylum Pseudomonadota; class Gammaproteobacteria; order Pseudomonadales; family Marinobacteraceae; genus Marinobacter; species Marinobacter sp. KMM 10035. Next base: position 1,358,420 of record NZ_JBBVMG010000001.1, read on the forward strand.
GTGGCTTGATGTGTTTCTTCACCATGTTGCGTGCGCGATCGCCCTTTGGGCCTTCCATGATGGCGCCTATGATGTTGCCAACCGTGAGGATTTCGTGGGTGATGATGTGGCAGAACGATTGAGCCACTTCGGGTTGGCGCTTGAGGAATAGACCTTGAATATTGAACGGGCCAATCTTTTTTGCATGGAGCGGCCGGAAGATAACGTTCAGTGCAATCCAGTTAGTTGCCCAGCCCACCAGCAAACCGAAAAATGGCAGTACCCACCAGCTTTGGTAGGCATACCACACAGCCATTTGAATAAGGCCGAACAGGAAGCCGAAATAGAAGCCGGAGTTCACAATAAAACGAAACTCTGCATCGCCGCACTCGAGGAAGATGCGGTTCAGAAGCTGCTTGTCGGCTGATAATTTTTCGATGGTCATGGTTTTGATATCGAGCAGATCTTCGATGTTGTTGGCAATATCGTCGACCAGGTTGTCCACGAGTTGCGGTGTTGACCTGCGTACCCTGTCGTAGACCATTTTTCGAGCAGAGGCGGGTAGGTTCTCCCAGAATGTCGGGTACTCCCGCAGCATCATTTCATCCACATATTCTTCGATGCGGGGCTCAACCGAGTGGACAATGTGAGCGGCGAGTACCTTTGGGTCAATCTGCTCGAAAATTTCCCGCACAGTGCCGATTTTGGAAATGGTGGCATCTACGGCGATGGCGGCCATTTTCTCGGCTTTTGATGGAATAATGCCCTGCCAGCCCAGCAGCGGAGGTTTGCCAATAAACTCCAGGGGGAAGAAGGTCATTTTGATGGCCAGCCAGTTAGTGATCCAGCCAATCAGGGCGGCAATAACGGGAATACTGAGGTATTGCCAGAATTCAGGGTTGTTTAACAGGCTTGTCATCCGGAGGGTGCACTCGCTTTTTTGTTTGTGTCTGCGGGTTGAAGCATGTTTGGAAGGTGCGCGGCTGTCAATGACCTAAAAGCCCGCCCGGGATGGCGGAATGATCTAGCCTGCCATGTCACCCCATAGCCACTGACACAAAGCCATGGCGGCAACGGGTGCTGTTTCTGTTCTAAGCACTCTCGGGCCGAGAGCCACAGGCAAAAATCCCTCTTTCTCCGCTTGGGCAATTTCATCGGCGGAGAGACCGCCCTCGGGCCCGATCATCAGGGCTACGCTGGCAGGCTTGGCCACAGAGCCCAGCGACTGTTTCGTGCGGTGATGCAGAACCAGCCGCAGGTCGCAGGTACGGCTGTGTTCCAGCCATTGCGCTACGGTCATAACTGGCAGGATTTCCGGGATGCGAGCACGACCGCATTGTTCTGCAGCGCTTATGGCCATCGCCTGCCATTGCCGCAAACGTTTGTCTTCCCGGTCGCCTTTCAGTTTTACCTCACAACGCTCAGTGGTGAGCGGCACGATTTGCGAAACCCCCATTTCCACCGCTTTCTGAATGGCATAATCCATGCGATCACCCTTGGATAACGTTTGTCCGAGGGTGATCTGCAAGGGAGATTCGGTATGGTTGGGCTCGGGTGCCGCTACAAGTACTTCAACACGCTTCTTCCCGGCTTCCGTGATGGTTGCCGGGTAATCCTGGCCATCCCCGTTGAAGAGCCTCAAAGCCTGCCCGGGCTGCATGCGCAGCACCCGGCCGACATGCTGGGCCGCATTCTCATCCAGATCTGCGTGAGAGGCTTCGCTCAAGAGCGAATCGGTATAAATTCTGGGGATGCGCATTCGTGTGTACCTTAATCAGCCCCTAACGGCGATATCGATGCCTTCGGTCGCAACCTGAGCCAGATGGCGTATCTGATCTTCAGTGATAACGTAAGGCGGCATGAAGTAAACCACATTACCCAGGGGACGAAGCAAGGCCTGACGCGTGAGAGAGTGCTGATAAACCCGAACACCCCGGCGCTCCTGCCAGGGGAAGGGGGTCTTCGACGCCCTGTCTTTCACCATTTCTATCGCCAGGGTCATTCCGTGCTGGCGGATATCCCCCACATTGGGGTGATCGGCAAGGTGAGCTACGGAATCAGCCATGCAGGTCGAGAGTCTGCGGTTGTTTTCAATAACGTTATCATCCCGGAAGATGTCGAGTGTGGCCAGTGCCACGGCACAGCCAATGGGGTTGCCGGTGTAGCTGTGGCTGTGCAGGAATGCTTTAAGGGTTTCATAATCATCGTAAAAAGCGTTGTAAACGGTGTCCGTTGTCAGCACAACCGAGAGGGGTAGGTAGCCGGCGGTAAGGCCTTTAGATAAACACATGAAGTCTGGCGTAATGCCGGATTGCTCGCACGCAAACAGGGTGCCGGTGCGGCCAAAGCCCACGGCAATTTCATCCGCAATCAAATGCACGCCATAGCGATCACAGGCTTCCCGCAACTTGGTGTGGTAAATCGGGTGGTGCATGCGCATGCCACCGGCGCACTGAATCAGCGGCTCCACCACAACTGCACAGATTTCATCGTGCTTTTCTTCCAGTAGCTTTTCCATGGCCTCAAACTGGCGCAGGGCATAGGCCTCGTCTGTTTCGCCTTCTTCCTTGTTGTAGGCATCGGGCGATGGCGCTGTCAGCACTTCCATCAGTAGTGGCTGGTAGGTGTCCTTGTACAAAGCTACATCCCCCAGCGCCAAAGCACCCAGGGTTTCACCGTGATAACTGTTGCTCAGGTTAACGAAGTTCTTTTTGCTGGGTTTGCCCTGGTTCTTCCAGTAGTGGAAGCTCATCTTGAGCGCGGCTTCGATGGCCGATGACCCGTTGTCAGCGTAGAAGCATTTGTTAAGGCCTTCAGGGGTCACCTCAATCAGCCGTTCGGAAAGGTTAACTACGGGTTCGTGGGTGAATCCGGCAAGAATAACGTGCTCCAATTCGCCAATCTGCTTCTGGATGGCTGCGTTAATTCTGGGGTTGGAGTGTCCGAACAGGTTAACCCACCAAGAGCTGACTGCATCGATAAACCGATTGTTTTCAAAGTCCTCCAGCCAAACACCTTCGCCCCGTTTGATAGGCACCAGCGGGATGGTTTCGTGATCTTTCATCTGGGTGCAGGGGTGCCATACAGATTTGAGGCCGCGGGCGATGAGATCGGCATTGCGCATAGAGAGTCTCCGGTAAGGCGATGGTTCTGAACAAGTAATGTGTTGGCTGTTAACCAGTGTGGATAATACAGTTAACGGCGACTACTGACTACCGTGCCAAAGGGTATCGATCGGTAGGCCAATGCGCGCACCAGGCTCTGGGAAGACAATTCCTGAAAAATAAAACAGAGGCGAGTTCAATATGGAAGTTCAACTGACCCATCCTTATCAGGCAGGCATTAAACACGTGCTTGGGGCATTCTTCAGCGAGGATCATATCCTTGAACGAAATGCCTTGTTGGGCTCCCGTAACGTGCGTGTTGCAGAGCTGGAAAAGGGCGATTCTACGGCGAAGTTGGTGATTGAGCGGGAAGTGACAACCTCTCAGGAAGTGCCGGGTTTTCTGTCGCACTTTCATCGTGAGTGGAATCAGGTGAGGCAAGAAGAGCACTGGTTTCGCAAAAGCGACAGCGAATGGCATTGCGAATTCCGTGTTCACGTTGAAGGTGTGCCGGCGAAAATCAAAGGCATGATGAGGCTGGAAGGCTCAGATGAAGCCTGCACCAATCACGTTACCCTGAGCGTGCGCTGTGATGTGCCGCTGGTGGGCAAAAAGATCGCAGCATTTCTGAGAGATGATTCACACGCCAAAATAGAGCGTGAGTACGAAACCATACAACAATTGCTATAATGCGCGATCACGGATGAAAACAACGCAAAGGATGCGGTATGAGCAAACCAGTAGTGCTTCTCGGAGACTTGGGCTCTGACCACCAGGGCTTCCCTCCCACACCGGTACTCGCCGGCTCCCCCGATGTATTGATAGATGGCAAGCCAGTAGCCCGTGTGGGCGATCCACTGGCACCACACTCCAAACCGAAACATCCCCCGCACCCCCGTGCTATTGCAGCTGGGTCTGGCACTGTGCTGATCAATGGCATGCCTGCCGCTGTAACCGGTGGGGCTATCACTTGTGGTGGCGTGACGATTGGGTCTGGGTCAGTAGTTGTTGGCAGCTAATACAGATTCGGGGTGTTTGTTGATTTTTCGGTAACGTACACAATAAAGCCCTCGTTTCTGGGGGTTATCAAACACGTCGTCTGGCTTTCCTTCCTCCACAATCTGGCCTTGGTGAATGTAGATCACACGGTCGGCCACTTCCCGAACGAAGCCCATTTCGTGGGTGACTATCACCCTCATTTTCTTTTCCCTCCTGATGAACGATTAGAAAATCGTCGGTAGCGGGTGCTCCTTCAGGCTCGCCGTCTTTATAAATAGTCTTCAGTCGCAGACGGATATTGTCGGAGGTGATCGCGCATAACACAGAGATCTGGTTCAGGAGCTGGAAAAATGTCGCATTATCGCCCTTATCCGTCGATTTTTGATAATTAGCCATGTCGGTTTGTGAGTGACACTGATGCACATGCCGATAACAGCTCGTATGGAACTTTATTCACATCGACTTTTCGGCAAAAGGCGAATTAAAGCAAAAACAATAGTCGAAAGCCGGAGTGATTCTATCCATGTTATCTACACGTTTCCTGCACCCTAAATCCATTGCTGTTTTTGGCGGTCGTGAAGCAAAAAAAGTGATTGAACAATGCGAAGCGGTTGGCTTCACCGGAGAGATTTGGCCGGTTCACCCTAAGCATGATGAAATTTCCGGCCGTAAAGTTTATCGATCAGTAGCCGAGTTACCCGGTAGCCCTGATGCGGCCTATATTGCGGTTAACCGCGATTTGAGTATCCAAATTGTAGCTGAACTGGCGGCTCGGGACGCAGGTGGAGCAGTGTGTTATGCCACGGGGTTCTCTGAAGCCGGTGAGGCTGGAAAAGCCCTTGAGCAGAGCCTGTTGCGAGCCGCCGGCAGCATGTCGTTGTTGGGCCCGAATTGCTACGGCTTTCTGAACTACATTCAGGGCGCCATGATGTGGCCGGACCAGCAGGGTGGCCGTCGGGTAGACCGCGGCGTTGCCTTTATCACCATGTCCAGCAATATCGCTTTTAACCTCACGATGCAGCGCCGCGGCTTGCCAGTGTCTTACTTGGTGTCACTGGGCAACCGGCTCAAGTTTGATCTTCACGATGCAATTACCACCTTTGCCCAGCAGGATGAAGTGTCGGCGATTGGATTATATGTCGAGGGAATATCCGACCCACGGGCCTTTCAGCAGGCCGCCGAGATTGCTCGCCAGTTTGGCAAGCCTATTGTTGCCCTGAAATCCGGCCATTCAGAAATTGCCAGTCAGGTGGTGATGTCTCATACCGCAGCCTTGAGTGGTTCCGATTCCTTAATCGATGTGTTGTTTGAACGCTCCGGGGTCGCTCGGGTGAGCTCGCTGGAAACTCTGGTTGAAACCTTGAAGTTGTTGCATGTGCACGGCCCCCTCAGCGGCGTTCGAGTCGGCGCGATGAGCACGTCTGGAGGCGATATGTCTATTTTGGCTGATGCCATAAGCAAGACATCGCTGACGCTACCGCCACTGTCAGACAGCGGAGCTATGGCTTTAAAGCGGGTTGTGCACGAGCGAATGGTGGTAGCTAACCCGTTGGATTACCAACTGTTTGATTGGGGTGATCGGGAAGGCTTGCGACGCACCTACGAGGCGTTTATGAACGAAGGCTTCGATCTGGCGATCAGCATGCTGGATCTGCCTCGAGAAGATCGCTGTGACGCTTCTGATTGGGAAAGTGCGGAGGCGGCCATCATCGAGGCAGCCAAAAGCCTGCGATATCCGGCCGCCGTAATGTCAACGCTTTCTGACAACCTGCCAGAAACGCTGTCGTTGCGGTTGCTTGATCACGGCATTGCGCCACTGAATGGCATTCAGGCGGCAATCCCCGCCGTTGAGGCGGCTGCCAGGATAGGCCAGCTCTGGGCCTGCAAGGAGCCCTCGCAGTTAATTCTGCCAGGTGCCTCCATTGAAATGGCGGGTGAGCATGTTATTGACGAAGCACGTGCCAAAGACGCGTTATCGACGTATGGCTTGAGCGTGCCGAGGTTCCGAGTGGTGGCGTCGGCGACCGAGGGTGTCATTGCGGCCGAAGAACTGGGTTATCCGGTGGCTGTCAAAGCTTTAGGTATCGCCCACAAAACTGATGTTGGTGGTGTCCGGTTAAACCTGGCTTGCCCTGTCGAAGTTACAGCAGCAGTGACACATATGTTGGCGATGGGTCGCAATGTTTTGATAGAGAGCATGGTTTCCGGCAGCGTCGCCGAACTGATTGTAGGGGTCAGTCGCGATGAACAGTTCGGCCTGCATCTGGTGGTGGGTGCTGGTGGCATTCTGGTGGAATTGCTCAAGGACAGTCAGCCCTTGCTGTTGCCAACCAACCGCACCGAGGTGGAGAAGGCGTTGCGCTCACTGCAGACCTCTAGCCTGCTGTTCGGTTTTCGCGGGCGGCCGGAGGCAGATCTGGAGGCTGTGATCGATGCGGTCATGGCGATTGCGGCCTACGCCGAACGCCACGCGGACTCACTGATTGAACTCGACGTTAACCCACTGATGGTGTTGCCGGAAGGGCAGGGAGTGGTCGCTGCGGACGCCCTGATCCGGTGTGTTCCCGGCCATCATCAAACCACTCAACCCGTGAATTTTTCTGACACTCAGGAGACTGTCCAATGAGTGAATTTCTGGAGCTGGAACGTCGTGGGGCTGTGCTTGAGATTACCCTTAGCCGCCCTAAAGCCAACACCATTGATATCCCCCTTAGCCTTGAGCTGGGACGCGTCTTTGCAGAATTTCGCGATGATCCGGAATTGCGGGTTGCCATCATGACCGGTGCGGGTGATCGCTTTTATTCTGCGGGCTGGGATCTGAATGCGGTCGCCGAGGGCGAGGAGTACATAGGCGATTTTGGTGAAGGTGGCTTTGCCGGTTTCCCCGAAATGAAAGACCTCAACAAGCCGGTGATTTGTGCGGTGAATGGTATGGCGGTCGGCGCCGGATTTGAAATGCTGATGCGGGCTGATTTTGTGGTGGCGGCTGAGCACGCCGAGTTTTTGCTGCCGGAAGTGCATATCGGCATTGCACCGGATATTGGCACCTTTATGTTGCCCAAACTACTGACCCGACAACGGGCGATGGAAGTGCTGATGACCGGGCGCCGGTTTTCGGCCCAGCGAATGGCGGCCTGGGGTTTGGTGAATCAGGTTGTGCCGGGATCGGAGTTGATGAGCGCAGCGCGGGCGCTGGCTGAGAGCTTGTTGAAAGCTGCCCCCTTGTCACTGGCAGCGATCAAAGAGGTGGTCAACAGTACCGAAACCAGCACTTTTGCGGAATGTTATGAGCGCTTGCGCACAGACACCTGGCCGGCGTTCAAAACCATGCTGGAAAGCGATGACTCGATGGAAGGAGCCAAAGCATTTGGCGAGGGCCGTGAGCCCCGCTGGGTTGGCGAATAAATATCGATTTCAAAATTCAGAACAAGAAAGGAATATACCGATGTCCGAATATCTGCACGCTGTGCGTAATGGCGAAATTTTCGAAATCACTCTGGATAAACCCAAAGGCAATGCTGTCAGCGCGGAGCTGAGTAGTGATATGGGCAAGTTATTCGCGGAGTTCCGTGATGACCCTTCGCTGCGGGTGGCCATTCTTACTGGTGCCGGGGAGAAGTTTTTCTGTGGTGGTTGGGACTTGAGTTCGGTCGCCGAAGGGGAAGAGTTCATCGGCGATTTTGGTGAAGGTGGTTTCGGCGGCTTTATTGAACTGCCGAACCTGAACAAGCCGGTTATTTGTGCGGTTAATGGTTACGCCATCGGTGCCGGATTCGAAATGCTGCTGCGTTCAGACTTTGTTGTGGCCGACGAATCCGCGCAGTTCTGGTTGCCGGAGGCGCAACTGGGGGTTGCTCCAGATGTGGCTACCTTCTTGCTGCCAAAATTGCTGCCGCGACAAAAGGCCTTTTCCATTCTGATGACTGCACAGCGTCTATCCGCGCAAGAGCTTATGGACCTTGGCTTGGTTAACACCGTTGTGCCCAAGGGCGAGGCCATGTCCGCCGCCCGTGAGTTGGCACATGAGCTGATCAAGGCTGCACCACTTTCTTTGGCGGCCATCAAGGAAGCGATCGAACTGACAGAAGGTCTGACCTTCGCTGAGAGTTATGCGGCCCTGCGGGCAAAAGAGTGGCCGGCATTTATGGCTATGCTCGACAGCAAAGATGCTCAAGAGGGCGCCAAAGCGTTTCTTGAAGGGCGAGCCCCTGAGTGGACTGGACAATAACAATATCTGATTGGGAGAAAACTATGGATTTCCAGTTGACCGAAGAGCAAAACATGCTGGTAAGCACAACAGCAGCTTTTGTCGAAAAAGAACTGTTGCCACATGAAGATGCCGTTGAAGCCAGCGGCGAGGTAAGCCCGGAGCTCGCTGCGACCATCACGCAGAAGGCACTGGAGGCCGGCCTGTATGCGTTTAATATGCCCGAATCAGTGGGAGGACTGGGTATTGATCACGTTTCCCAGGCTCTGATTGAGCGGGAGTTGGCAAAAGTCTCGTGGGCGCTGCAGGTGTTTGTCGCGCGCCCAAGCAATATCCTGATGGCATGCAGAGGGGAGCAGATAAACGATTATCTGATGCCGTGCGTTCGCGGCGAGAAAGCGGACTGTTTTGCTCTGACTGAGCCAGGTGCGGGTTCTGATGCATCGGGTATCACCACCCGTGCGCGCAAAGACGGCGACAGCTTCGTGATTAATGGCGGCAAACATTTTATAAGCCATGCGGGCGAAGCCGACTTTGCTATTGTGTTTGCGGTTACCGGTACTGATAACTCGTCGGGACGTCCCCGTAGTCAGGTTACCTCGTTTCTGGTGGATAAGGGCACCCCGGGTTTCACCGTCCGCCGTGGCCCCATCTGCGTCAGTAACCGTGGTTACCACCAGTATGAAATGTTTTTTGATGATTGCCGGGTACATGAGTCCAAAGTTCTGGGTGACGTGGGTAAAGGCTGGGATGTGGCGAATGCCTGGCTGACCGCGGGACGGGTCATGGTGGCTGCTCACTGCGTTGGCCAAGCTCAGCGTGCGCAGGCGCTTGCAACGCAATGGGCTGCCGACAGAAAACAATTTGGCAAAGCGATCGGTGCCAATCAGGGTATTTCGTTCAAGCTGGCAGACATGGTCACTGAGATTCGGGCGGCCGAGTTGATGACGTTGCATGCTGCCTGGAAGATGGATCAGGGCACGATGACCGATGGCGACGCCGGCATGGCAAAGCTCTATGCCAGTGAAATGCTGGGGCGTGTGACCGATGAGGCGGTACAAATCTACGGTGGTATGGGGCTAATGAATGAAACGACCGTAGAGCGGTTGTGGCGAAATGCCCGAATCGAGCGAATCTGGGAAGGTACGTCGGAAATTCAGCGTCACATCATTTCCAAGGAACTGTTGAGAGCTCAAGCGTAAAAACGATTATTGCCCAAAGAAAGCTTTAGATCTTCTAATAATAAATAGGTCGCATAGAGGCATTTAGTAATGAAATCAACAACAAACGTGGTTAAAAAACAGGAGGCCCAGATAGATCGACATATCTTCTGGCCTGCGTGCATCATTGTTACCGCCGTTATCATCGTGATGATCGTGTTCGAAAGTCAGACGCAAGCAGCGATCAAGGTTGCGTTTGAGTTTGTCACCAATCAACTGGGGTTCGCCTATATCTGGGCCGGAGCGTTTTTCTTTGGTGCGGTGTTATGGCTCTCACTGGGGCGCTACAACCAGGTTCGGCTCGGTGGACCGGATGCCAAGCCGGAATTCTCGAGGCTTAGCTGGATTGTGATGTTCTTTTGCTCCGGTATAGGCACGTCGCTGATATTCTGGTCGTCCATTGAGTGGACCTACTACTTTACTGCGCCACCGTTTGGTCTGGAGCCAAAAAGTGATACGGCGGCTGACTACGCTGCGATGTACGGCATGTTTCACTGGGGGCCGTTAGCTTGGGCGTTTTATTGTCTGACGGCTTTCCCTATAGGCTATGCGTTCTATAACCGTAAACAATCGCAGTTGCGCTTGAGTGCGGGTTGCGCGGGCCTCATTGGTGATAAAAATGCCAACGGTCTTGCGGGCAAGGTAATTGATATTGTGATGGTGTTTGGCTTGGTCGGAGGCATTGGTACCGTGTTGGCTTCAGGCACGCCAATGTTGGCTGAAGCCGTTAGTCGTTTGTTTGGTATCGAACACACCTTCAATGTTGACATTGGAGTTGTGCTGATTTGGGTTGTCATTTTTGTCACCTCAGTTGTGCTGGGATTAAAGCGCGGTATTCAGCGCCTAAGCCAGATCAATCTGTATGCTCTGAGTATCCTCTGCGTCATGATTTTCATTGGTGGTCCGACTTTCTTCATGCTGAACAGCTTTACCAACAGCGTGGGTTTGCTGGTCACTGAGTTCGCTCATATGGCGTTCTACACCGATCCCGTGGCCGAAAGCATGTTCCCGCAATGGTGGACCATTTTTTACTGGGCCTGGTGGGTCGCAATGGGGCCTTATATGGGCATTTTTATCGCTCGGATATCCCGTGGCCGTACCTTCCGTGATATCGGGCTGACGGTGCTGGGAGCCGGCAGTGCTGGGTGCATTTTATTCTTTGTCCTGTTTGGCAGCGTTTCCATGCATGCCGAACTGAGCGGTACCTTTCCGGTGATCGAGACCATCGCCAGCGACGGTCCTTCGGCTGCCATTTTAGGCACGTTGGAGCAGTTGCCATTCTACGACATTATTTTGGTGCTATTTATCATGGTGGGCTTTGTGTACTCCGGTACAACGGTTGATTCGTCCGCGTATGTATTGGCTTCGGTAACCTCGCGCAACCTTGGTGAGGGTATTGAGCCAAATGTTGCTAACCGGTTTTTCTGGGCAGTAGCGCTGGGGGCCGCAGGACTGGTGTTGATGAATGCTGGTGGACTGGAGCCGCTAAAAACCGCAAGCCTCGTTGTTGGCGTGCCCTTAATGGTGGTGATGTTTATGTCCTTCGTCTCGCTGTTGCGCTGGTTGCGCGTGGATTACCCGGAGTTGCAGTCATCACTGACTCAGGTGAGCAGGGGCGTAGTGGTTAAAGCATCACCAATCAGGGTCAGAGAACCTTTAGCAGGAGCGAAATAGCATGTTTAAAACGCGGATTACGGAACTGTTTGGAGTTGAGCATCCCGTCCTTCAGGGCGGGATGCAGCGAGTGTCAACGGCAGAGCTGGTTTCAGCAGTTGCCAATGCGGGCGCAATGGGGTTTCTTACCGCACTGACACAACCAACGCCCGAGGCCTTGGCGCAAGAGATTGTTCGTACTCAGGCAATGACCAACAAGCCGTTTGGCGTAAATCTCACAATTTTGCCCACGCTTACACCACCCCCCTATGCGGAGTACGCACAGGTCATCATTGATTCTGGCGTCAAATTTGTCGAAACCGCGGGGCGCAGCCCTGAGCCATTCATGGCGGCGTTCAAGGCTGCCGGCATCAAAGTGGTCCACAAATGCACCTCGGTACGCCATGCACTGAAGGCGCAAGAGGTTGGTTGCGATGCGGTGATCATTGACGGTTTTGAGGCCGCTGGGCATCCGGGCGAAGATGATATTCCATCACTGGTGTTAGTGCCGAGCACGGTGGATGCGCTGAGCATTCCTGTCGTTGCCTGCGGGGGCTTTAGTGATGCCCGTGGCTTGGTCGCAGCCCTGGCCATGGGTGCCGAGGGCATGAGCATGGGCACCCGCTTCTTATGCACGGTGGAGGCTCCGGTGCATCAGAACTTGAAAGACAAACTAGTGGCGAGTAGCGAGCGGGATACGCAGCTTATTTTCCGTAAATTCCGCAACACCGCGCGGGTGCATCGTAATGCTGTTGCAGAAGAAGTGGCACGCATTGAACAGCGGGAAGGCAGCGAGTTTTCGGATGTGGCTGAACTGGTGGCAGGCAAGCGCGGTGCGATAGTGCTGGAAACAGGCGATATGGAGCAGGGGATTTGGTGGGCAGGAATGTCTCAGGGCTTGGTCCATGATATTCCAACAGTCGACGAATTGGTCAAGCGTATTGTGTCGGAAGCGACCGAGATTGTTCGCGGACGCCTAGCCGGGCTAACAATTGCCTGATACGAAATGAGTTGAGTTGAGATGTTTTATGACTTTGGCCCCCTCGGGGGCTTTTTTTATGATTCGTCTGGGGACGTTGTACGTAGTTTATGCAGCTTACGATCGGCTGACGGTGTGCAGTTATAGGTGGAGCGGTAATTTCGTATGAGTGCAGCAGACGAGTTAAAGCCAGTGCGCACAGCAATTTGAGTAATGCTGAAATTCGTTTCCCGCAATAATCGCCGGGCTGCAGCCGCGCGCAGAAAAATATAGTAGCGGGCTGGTGTCGTTTCTAAAATGTTGCGGAATTCCCGTTCCAGTTGTCGCTGTGACGTACCCACATGCAGTGCTAGGTCCGAGATGGCCAGCGGCGTTTCAATATTGGCCTCCATAACTTTAACCGCTTTGGCCAGGCGTGGTGCTCGCATACTGAGCCGTGCGGAAGTAAATTCCCGTTGCTGGCTGCTTCCAGGGCGCTCGATATCAAAAATCAGGAACTCAGCAACCTCGATCGCCAGTTGCTCGCCGTGGTGCCGGCGAATCACTTCCAGTATCAGATCCATCGACGTGCTGGCGCCCCCGGTAGTGATTCTGTCTCGGTCAATAACGTAACGGTCGGCACACACTTTGATCTCAGGGAATGCTTCCTGGAACACTTCAAGCTCTGCCCAGTGAATGGTCGCCCGGTAGCCGCTTAACAGGCCTGCTCTGGCGAGCGCAAACGCCCCCGCATCCAAACCGGCGATTTGTTTGGCATAGGGCTTCAGTTTCTTGAGTTGGTGAACCAGCTCAGGCGTGATGTAAGATTTGTAGTTGTAGCTGGCGAGAACAAACAGAATGTCCAGCGGAGCCGTGTCCGGAATGTCGGAGATGCTTTTGTTAACTGGAAATGTCAGGCCGCTGGTGCTTGAAACACTGTGACCATTAAGAGAAAACAAGTGCCACTTGGCGACCGGTTGGTCAGATAAGTCATTGGCGGCCCGGAGCGGCTCTATGAGGTTAGAAAAGCATAGATTGCTGAATTCTGGTAATAAAAGGATGCCGTAGTTTTTGATCACGACGCTGTTATCCTGAGTTATGCTCTTGGTTTTAATATTAAATTAAGAAATAAAGCCCCTGTGAAGGGGCGATATCAAAACCTGACAGTGGTAACCCAGCAGTCTATCAGCGCACCAGAACCCGCGATAAAAACGCCTGAGTCCGCTCGTTCTGAGGGTTATCAAACACGTCGTCTGGCTTACCTTCCTCTACAATCTGGCCTTCGTGAATGTAGATCACGCGGTCGGCCACTTCCCGGGCGAAGCCCATTTCGTGGGTGACCACCATCATGGTCATGCCTTCTTTTGCCAGTTCCCGCATTACGTCGAGCACTTCACCGATCATTTCCGGGTCCAGCGCGGAAGTAGGCTCGTCGAACAGCATCAACCGCGGTTCCATGGCCAGGGCGCGAGCGATAGCAACTCGCTGCTGCTGGCCACCAGAGAGGTGGCTGGGGAATTTATCTGCCTGGCTGCCAATGCCCACCCGTTCCAGTAAACGCTCGGCTGTTGCGTTGGCAACCACCTGCGGTGTGTCTTTCACTTTCTGGGGTGCCAGCATGATGTTCTTCTTCACCGTTAGGTGAGGAAACAGGTTGAACTGCTGGAATACCATGCCCACTTCTTTGCGAATTTCCGCAAGGACCGTCTGATTGCCGCCTTTCGGGGCCAGGGCCTGGCCATCTACTTCCAGATGGCCGGATTCAAACTCTTCCAGACCATTAACACAGCGGATCAATGTGGATTTACCAGAGCCACTGGCGCCTATGATTACCACCACTTCGCCCTGTTCTACGGTTAAATCGATTTCTTTAAGGACATGCAGTTTGCCGAAGTACTTGTTCATGCCCTTCATTTGTACAATGTGATTCATGGGTCAAGTTCCTTCAGACAGAGGCCAGTCCGCGCCGTTCAACCAGGCGGAGAATCAGGGACAGCGAGAGGGTGATGGCCAGATACATAATCGCGACCACGAAATACACCTCAAAGGCGGTGAAGGTACTGGCAATGTAAACCTGGCCCTGACGAACGAGTTCGCCCACGCCAATAACCGAGAACAAAGAGGTGTCCTTGATGCTTACAATGGCCTGATTACCAAGCGGCGGAATCATGCGCCGGAAGGCTTGTGGCCAGATGATCGACCAGAATGTCTGAGTGCGGGACAAGCCCAGAGAGAGCCCGGCTTCTGCCTGGCCTTTATCGATGGACTGAACGCCACCGCGTACCACTTCAGAAATGTAAGCGCCCGAGTTCAGCGCAATCGCGGCGATACCCGCGGTAAGAGGGTCGATAGGGCCTCCGATCAGATCTGGCAGGCCGTAAAAAATAAACAGAACCTGAACAAGAATCGGGGTGCCTCGGAAGATTTCGATATAGGCCGTTGCAGGCCATTTCAGAAACCATTTTTTATTGATGCTCAGCAAGCCAAAAAGAATACCCAGGGCAAAGCCGATCATCAGGCCGCCAAAGGAAATCATCAGGGTGTAGGGAATCCCCTTGATAAGGAAGGGAATCGAGTTGATGGCTGCTTGCCAGTCGAATTGGAACTGGGAATCCACAGTGTGCGTCTCCGCAGGGGTTGGGGGCAGAAGTCGCCGGAGCAATTAGCCCCGGCGCTACAAATCAAAGGGCCTGGCGGCCCTTTAGCCTTTACTTGCCTTCCGGCATGGGGCCAAACCACTTTTCGTAAATGGTTTTGTAGGTTCCATCTTCTTTCATTGAAGCGAGGGCCTCGTTGACCTCGTCAACCCACTCACTGCCGTCTTTCAGCGCGATGCCATACTGCTGGCCTTCGTAAAGCTCGCCGACGGTTTTCACCTTGCCTTTGCCCTTGGTGCTGGCGAAGTAGCCAACGTTCGGGGCGTCGTAGAATACAGCGTCTACCGCACCAGACATCAATGCCATGTACATGTCTGAGCTACCTGGATAGGGCGTAACACCGCTATTTTTATCCAGGTTCTTTTTCAGGAAATCGTAACTGGTGCTGCCAATTTTGGAGCCGATTTTCAGGCCTTCAAGATCGGAGATCTCTGTGACTTTATCGTTGTTCTGACGAACCAGAATTCTCAGGCCGGAGTCGTAGTACGGGTCGGAGAAATCAACGATTTTTTCACGCTCGTCGGTGATGGTAATGCCGGCAATGGCGATATCCACGTTGCCTGTTTGCAGGGCCGGAATAATGCCGTTGAAGTCCATGGTGTTGAGCTTGTAGTCAAAGCCGGCACGCTTGGATACCTCGGCGATGATTTCCATGTCGAAGCCGATCATTTCACCGGTTTCTTGATCCAGCATCTCAAACGGAACAAAACTGGGGTCGGTAGCCACTCGCAGGGTTTCAGCGCTTACGGTGCTAGCTGCGATGGTAAGGGCCAGACCTGTACCCAGAGTTTTCAGCCATTTCGTGCTCATGCTTTCTCCTTTCGTTCTTATTGAGGCTCCGTTTGCCCGATAAGGCAGGCCGGGTGGTTCACTGTTGATGACCGTGACCCTAGGGGAGCATTAGTGGAACTGCATCACGTACACTTTAGACTATGACTCAGGTGAACGCCGGAAATCAAATGCTTGGAGGGGGAAATCCCTCTCCGCTTGCGGGAGAGGGATGGGGGGAGGAGCAGAGGAGAAAGCCTCAGAAAGAGATTCTTTCCCGCTCACTGATACCCAGGTTTTTCCAGATGCTGATGCTCGGCTCAGCCTGGTTCAGGGTGTAGAAGTGCAACCCTGGAGCGCCGGCTTTCAGCAGCTTTTCGCACATATCTGTGATCACTTCCTCACCGAACTTGCGGATGCTGGCAGTGTCGTCGCCGTAGGCTTCAAGCTGCTTGCGAATCCAGCGTGGTATCTCTGCTCCGCACATGTCAGAGAAGCGCACCAGGCTTGAGAAGTTCACGATAGGCATAATGCCGGGTACCACTGGAATGGTAACCCCGAGCTTTTCCAGCCGATCAATGAAATAGAAGTAGCTCTCCGGATTGAAGAAGTACTGAGTAATGGCGCTGTTGGCACCAGCCTCCACCTTGCGGGCGAAGTTTTTCAGATCTTCTTCAGCGTTCCGTGCCTGCGGATGAAACTCCGGGTAGGCCGCTACTTCCAGGTTGAAGTGATCGCCGCTGTGCTCGCGGATAAACTCAACCAGTTCGTTGGCATAGCGCATCTCGCCAGATGCGCCCATACCGGAAGGCATGTCACCGCGAAGGGCAACAATCCGGTTGATACCGTTCTCTTTATACACATCCAGCAGTTCCGCGATTTCTGCCCGCGTACCACCTACGCAAGAGAGATGTGGCGCTGTGGAAATGCCCTGCTTGTGCAGGTCAACCACGGTTTCAATAGTGCGGTCCCGAGTGGAACCGCCCGCACCGAAGGTAACCGAGAAAAAATCCGGATTCACCTCGGCCAACTGATCGCGAACAACCTGAAGCTTTTCCTTGCCCAAGTCGGTCTTGGGTGGGAAGAACTCAAAGCTGAAGCGGCGTTTAAATTGCTTCTGGGATTGCATCTTGTTACCCGATTAGTACTTGTAGCTTTCTGGCTTGTACGGGCCTTCGACCGGTACACCAATGTATTGCGCCTGTTCCGGGGTCATCTTGGTGATTACGCCACCAAAACCTTCAACCATGGCGAGGGCCACTTCTTCGTCGAGCTTCTTCGGCAGAACCTGAACATAGATGCCTTTCTCGCGGGCTTCTTCCGGCAGATCTGCGAACTTACGCTCGAACAGGTACATCTGCGCCAGAACCTGGTTGGCAAAAGAGCCATCCATGATGCGTGAAGGGTGGCCCGTCGCGTTGCCCAGGTTTACCAGGCGGCCTTCGGAAAGCAGGATCAGGTGGTCGTTAACAGCTTTGTCACGGTAGATCACGTGAACCTGAGGCTTAACTTCGTCCCATTCCCAGTTCTTACGCATGAATGCAGTATCGATTTCGTTATCGAAGTGACCGATGTTGCACACAACCGCACCGGATTTAAGGGCCTTGAGCATGTGCGCGTCGCACACGTTCATGTTGCCGGTGGTGGTGACCAGAATGTCGGTGTTTTGCAGCAGGGCTCTGTCGATGCCTGCTTCGGTGCCGGTGTTTACGCCATTGATGTACGGGGAAACAACCTCGTAGCCGTCCATACAGGCTTGCATGGCACAGATAGGATCAGCTTCAGTTACCTTAACGATCATGCCTTCCTGGCGCAGTGAAGCGGCGGAGCCTTTGCCCACGTCGCCGTAACCGATTACCAGGGCTTTTTTGCCGGCCATCAGGTGGTCAGTGCCGCGCTTGATGGCGTCGTTAAGGCTGTGACGGCAACCGTACTTGTTGTCGTTCTTGGACTTGGTAACAGCATCGTTCACGTTAATAGCCGGAACTTTCAGAGTGCCTTCGCGCAGCATTTCCTGCAGACGGTGTACACCCGTGGTGGTCTCTTCGGTCACACCGTGGCAGTTGGCCAGGATTTCCGGGTACTTGTCATGGAGCAGGGCAGTCAGGTCGCCGCCATCGTCCAGGATCATGTTGGGTTCCCAGCCTTCTACGTCTGCACCAATCGTGCGCTCGAGGCACCATTCGTATTCTTCGTCGGTTTCGCCTTTCCAAGCAAAAACAGGGATGTTCTGGGCAGCGATGGCCGCAGCAGCCTGATCCTGTGTGGAGAAGATGTTGCACGATGACCAGCGCACGCCAGCGCCCAATTCGATCAGGGTTTCGATCAGTACGGCTGTCTGGATGGTCATGTGGATGCAGCCCATGATGTTGGCACCTTTCAGCGGCTGCTCGGCTTTGTACTTCTCGCGCAGAGCCATCAGGGCGGGCATTTCGCCTTCGGCAATTTTGATTTCTTTGCGGCCCCAATCGGCCAGGTTGATATCGCGGACTTTATAGTCGTTGAAGTTACTCATTGGTGTTCTCCAGTCAGTTCCGTTTAGGCGTATGAAGCCATTCATACGCCTGAAAATTGTTTAGATACCTGCAGCGTCTTTAAGCGCGGCTGCACGGTCAGTCTTTTCCCACGGGAAGGTGGTGAAGGTCTTGCCGGCAACGGTTACTTCTTCTGGCTCGCGACCGAAGTGGCCGTAGGCTGCAGTGGCCCGGTACATGGGGTGCAGCAGGTCGAGCATGTTGGTGATGGCATAAGGTCGCAGGTCGAAGTGCTGGCGTACCAGTTCGATGATCTTGTCGTCGCCAATAGTGCCGGTGCCGAAGGTGTTTACGGAGATAGACGTTGGCTGTGCCACGCCGATGGCGTAGGACACCTGAATCTCACACTTGTCGGCAAGGCCAGCGGCGACGATGTTTTTAGCAACGTAGCGGCCGGCGTAAGCGGCAGAGCGGTCAACCTTCGAGGGGTCTTTGCCGGAGAAAGCGCCGCCACCGTGGCGAGCCATGCCGCCGTAGGTGTCTACGATGATCTTACGGCCGGTCAGGCCGCAGTCGCCAACGGGGCCACCGATAACGAACTTGCCAGTCGGGTTGATGTGGAACTGGGTGCCTTTGTGCAGCAATTCTGCAGGCAGCACGTTCTTGACGATCAACTCCATTACGGCTTCTTTCAGATCCGCCTGGCTAACGTCCGGGTCGTGCTGGGTTGAGAGAACAACCGCATCAATACCCACAACCTTGCCGTTTTCGTAGCGGCAGGTTACCTGGCTCTTTGCATCCGGGCGCAGCCAGGGCAGCACGCCGTTTTTGCGAGCTTCGGCCTGGCGTTCTACCAAACGGTGGGCAAAGGTGATCGGTGCAGGCATCAGCACTTCGGTTTCATTGCTGGCGTAGCCGAACATCAGGCCCTGGTCGCCCGCGCCCTGATCTTCAGGCTTCTGGCGGTCAACGCCCTGTGCGATATCAACAGACTGCTTGCCGATGATATTGATAATGCCGCAGGTGTCGGCGTCGAAGCCTACATCTGAGGAGGTGTAGCCGATGTCTTTGATTACGCCGCGAACCAGGTCTTCCAGATCAACCCAAGCGCTGGTGGTGATTTCACCGCCTACGATAGCAACACCGGTTTTTACCATCGTCTCGCAAGCAACGCGGGCGTGAGGGTCTTCTATGAGAATAGAATCCAGAACCGCATCGGAGATTTGGTCGGCCAGTTTGTCCGGGTGGCCTTCGGAGACCGATTCGGAGGTGAAGATGTTGTAATCAGACATAGCGTTGCTCCTTTGTGAGCGTTTCGAAATCTTGCCGGAGGCTGGGTGCTGCTGCAGGCGCCGGCTGAGTTATTTGTTTTGGTTCGAGGCGTGTAAGTACTACTACGTACGCCAATATCAAAGTTTTTTGATATTCCACGCCAGAGGGCGGAATGTCAGGGTTTGATGCGTATTCGGTTATCGCAGCGGTAACTGGGTTTTCCAGAACTCCCTTACCTGAATCTGGAAGCCGTTTCGCAAGCCGATAAACAGCTGCTCGCCGGCCTTCAAGCCCGCCGCAGTTGCCCATGCGGTAAGCTCTTCCGGTTCGAATCCAAGCCACAGATCACCGCAGTTTTCTTTCGCCCAAATCTGGTCGTGCCGGCACAGATCGCTGATCATCAGGCAGCCGCCGTTATTCATCAGGGCTGCCGCATCCAGAAAAATGTCTGCCGGGCTAGGCACGTGGTGCAGCACCATATTGGCCACTACAAGATCAAACGCATCCCCTCGGGCTAACAATGTGTCGGTAACACCCTCAATCAAATCAACATTATTCAAATGCTCGTCAATGCAGGTGCGTGTTGCCTTCGCGAGCATGTCCCGGCTGTTATCCAGGGCCGCAACGTGGTCGCACAGCTCCGATAGCACCGGCAAAAAACCACCTTCGCCGGGGCCGATTTCCAAGGCTGATTGCCAGTGCTTTTTCTTCGTTCGTTTGCGGATCATATCCGCGACAGGCCCGGCGTACAGGTCGAATGCGGCAATCAGCTCCTGCTGCTCCCGGAACTGCTCCGAATGCCGCGAAAAGAACGCCTGGGACTGGTCCGCACGCTGATCACGAATGGATTCAATCTTCTCCTGCAGGTGCGCGGGTAAAGGCGCGCGGTCCACTGCTTCAAAAATCTGACGAATGGTCAGGTCTGTTGGCTTGTCGTTGTCCAGGTGCAGCGGGCGACGGTAAAAAATCGCGTTGCCTTCACGCTGAGGCTCTACAAGCCCGGCCTTATGCATCACTTTCAGGTGATGGCTCATGCCGGATTGGCGCATATCGAACAACTGGCTCAGTTCCAGCACGCCAAATGTATCCCGGCGCAGCACCCGCAGTACTTCCAGGCGCAATGGGTCGCCACTTGCCTTGAAGATCGGGGCAAGGACGTCCACGGAGGATATTTGGTGAGAGTGCGTGCTTAAGCTTGTCATGGTTGCGGAGTGTAAGGGGGTTGGGGCGCTCAATCAATAGGCATATCAAAGTTTTTTGATATAGATTTATCATTCTTTGAAATCAGTCTCTTTCGGTAATTCCCAACAGAATAACCCGAGATAAGAGGTACACCGATTTGCCCCGGCACACCCTAATCGGCGAAAATACGCGCCTTATTTTTAAGCAGCTTTTTATTGCCCTTTGAAAAGCACTGGTTTGTTACTTACTTCCTTGAAAAACATTGGAGAAACGTAAATGCCCTCTCGTAAAGATCTCGCCAACGCCGTTCGCGCGCTGAGCATGGATGCGGTTCAGAAAGCTAAATCTGGCCATCCGGGTGCGCCCATGGGTATGGCGGATATCGCCGAGGTGCTGTGGAACGATTATCTGAGCCACAACCCGGCCAATCCTGAGTGGGCCAACCGCGACCGCTTCGTACTCTCCAATGGTCACGGCTCCATGCTGCAGTATTCACTCCTGCACCTGAGCGGTTACGACGTCTCCATTGAAGACATCAAAAACTTCCGGCAGCTGCACTCCAAAACGCCGGGCCACCCGGAATACGGTTACACCCCGGGCGTAGAAACCACCACTGGCCCGCTGGGGCAGGGCATTGCCAATGCCGTAGGTTTTGCACTGGCAGAAAAAACGCTGGCGGCGCAGTTCAACCGCCCTGGCCATAACGTAGTAGATCACTACACCTACGCTTTCCTGGGCGACGGTTGCCTCATGGAAGGCATCTCCCACGAGGTGTCCTCACTTGCCGGCACTTTGGGCCTTGGCAAATTGATCATGTTCTACGACGACAACGGCATCTCCATCGACGGAAAGATCGAAGGCTGGTTTACCGATAACACGCCGCAGCGTTTCGAGTCCTATGGCTGGCAGGTAATCCCGAATGTAGATGGCCACGATGGCGAAGCTGTACGCGCAGCGGTTGAAAAGGCGCGCGCTAACACCGATCAGCCAACACTGATCTGCTGCAAAACCGTGATCGGTTTTGGTTCCCCCAACAAGCAGGGCAGCGAATCTTCCCACGGCGCGCCTCTGGGCGACGACGAAATTGCACTGACCCGCGAAGCACTGGGTTGGACTCACGGGCCGTTTGAAGTTCCAGCTGACATCTACGCTGCTTGGGATGCCAAAGAAAAAGGCGCCAAGGCTGAAAGCGACTGGAATGAAGCCTTCGTAGCCTATGAAAAAGCCGAGCCAGAACTGGCGGCCGAGCTGAAGCGCCGTATGGCGGGTGAGCTGCCTGCCGACTTCTCTGAAAAAGCCCAGGCGTACATTCAGGAATGTCAGGACAAGAGCGAAACCATCGCCAGCCGTAAGGCGTCCCTGAACACCCTGAACGCCTACGGCCCAATGCTGCCGGAACTGCTGGGCGGCTCTGCCGACCTGGCCGGCTCCAACCTCACTATCTGGGGTGGCACCAAAGGTCTGACTAAAGAAGACGCCAGCGGCAACTACGTTTATTACGGCGTTCGTGAATTCGGCATGGCAGCCATCATGAACGGTGTTGCCCTGCACGGCGGCTTTGTGCCCTACGGCGCAACTTTCCTGATCTTCATGGAATACTGCCGCAACGCCGTGCGCATGGCGGCACTGATGAAGCAGCGCTCCATCTATGTATTCACCCACGATTCCATTGGTCTTGGCGAAGATGGCCCCACACACCAGCCGATCGAACAGCTGGCCAGCCTGCGCACCACGCCGAACATGAGCACCTGGCGCCCGGCCGACGCAGTAGAATCTGCCGTCGCCTGGAAAGCCGCTCTTGAGCGTAACGACGGCCCGAGCGCTTTGATCTTCTCTCGTCAGAACCTGCCAGCCCAAACCCGTGATGCACAGCAGTTGGCCGACGTAGCCAAGGGCGCTTACGTGCTGTCTGACAGCGAAGGCACTCCGGATCTCATCTTCATCGCTACTGGCTCTGAAGTGGGCCTGGCACAGGATGCCGCCGCCAAACTGCGCGAGCAGGGCAAAAAGGTGCGCGTTGTTTCCATGCCCTCTACCGATGTGTTCGACGCCCAGAGCGCCGAGTACAAGCAGCAGGTACTGCCACTGGAAGTCACTAACCGCATTGCTATCGAAGCGGCGATTGCGGATTACTGGTACAAGTACGTTGGCCTGGACGGTCGCATTGTGGGCATGACCACCTTCGGTGAATCGGCACCTGCCGGCGAACTGTTCAAGGAGTTCGGCTTTACCGTAGAGAACATCCTGGAAGTGTCTGCAGAGCTGCTGGACGCCTGATGACAGACTCCGTGCCCTTTCGTATTGCCATCAACGGGTATGGCCGTATTGGCCAGTGCGTGTTGCGTGCTCTGTACGAAAACGGTTTTCGCGATCACCTTCAGGTGGTCGCGATTAACGAGCTTTCTGATATCGACACCATTGCACACCTGACCCGCTACGATTCCACCCATGGCCGGTTCACCGGAAGCATTGCCGTGCAGGGGCAGGATTTGATCATCAACGGTGATCCTATCCGCATACTGCGCCATGCAGATCCGGCGGAACTGCCGTGGAAAGAACTGGATATCGATCTGGTACTGGAGTGCTCTGGTTCATACACCGACCGGGCCACGGCTGAATTACACCTTCAGGCGGGTGCGAAGCGACTGCTGTTCTCCCAACCGGCAGAATCAGACGTCGATCGCACCGTGGTGTTTGGCATTAACGAAACGGAAATCACCGCAGACGATCGCATAGTGGCAGCAGGCTCCTGCACCACCAACTGCCTTGTTCCGGTGATAACCGTATTGGATAAAGCCTTTGGCGTGGAGCAGGGCAGTACCACCACCATTCACGCTGCCATGAACGACCAGCCGGTGATTGATGCCTATCACCAGCAGGATTTGCGGCTTACCCGTAGCGCACTGCACAACATAGTGCCGGTAGATACCGGGCTGGCGCGGGGCGTAGAACGCTTGCTTCCGCACATGGAAGGCCGCTTCAGCTCAGTGGCCTTGCGCGTGCCCACCATGAACGTGTCTGCCATCGACATGGTGTTCAACGTGCGAGAAGCCACCGACGTACCCTCGGTAAACCGTGTATTGAAGGATGCCGCCGATGGCCCGCTAAAAGGCATACTCGGATACACCGACGAACTGCTGGCCAGCTCCGACTTCAACCATGATTCCCACTCCGGCGTAGTAGATGGCGGCCAAACCCGCGTAACCCGGGGCACCATGGTGAAAGTGTTATGCTGGTTTGATAACGAATGGGGATTTGCCAGCCGCATGCTGGATGTAAGCCAAAGCTGGCTATCCCGGCTTTAAACTCTTTGCCAATTAATTGAACTAACGGAACCCAGATCATGGCCATTAAAAAAATGACCGACCTGAACCTCGCTGGCAAGCGGGTTCTGATCCGCGAAGACCTCAACGTGCCGGTAAAGAACGGCGTGATATCCAGCGATGCCCGCATCCGCGCCTCCCTGCCAACCATCAAGGCCGCCAGAGACGCTGGCGCCAAAGTGATGTTGATGTCTCACCTGGGCCGCCCGGAAGAAGGCGTGTACGACGAAGCCTCCTCCCTCAAGCCCGTTGCAGAAAACCTCACCAACGCTCTGGGCCAGGAAGTGCGCCTGATTAAAGATTACCTCGGTGGTGTTGAAGTGGCCGACGGTGAAGTGGTTCTGTTTGAAAACGTTCGCTTCAACAACGGCGAGAAGAAAGACGATGAAACCCTGGCCAAGCAATACGCAGCCCTGTGCGACATCTACGTGATGGACGCCTTCGGCACAGCCCACCGCGCCCAGGCTTCCACCCACGGCGTTGCAAAGTTTGCACCAGAAGCTTGCGCAGGACCATTGCTGGCGGCAGAGCTGGAAGCCCTGGGCAAAGCCCTGGATAACCCGGCCAAACCTGTCGTCGCCATTGTTGGTGGCGCGAAAGTATCCACCAAGCTCGACGTACTCAACGCGCTGGAAAAAGTGTGTGACCAGATTATTGTCGGTGGCGGCATCGCCAACACCTTCCTGGCCGCAGCCGGCCACCCGGTAGGCAAGTCCCTGTGCGAACATGAACTCTTGGACACTGCCAAAGACATCGCTTCCCGCGTTAACATCCCCCTGCCGGTCGACGTAGTGGTGGCCAGTGAGTTTTCAGAAAACGCCACCGCCACTGTTCGGAACATTGAAGACGTTACTGAAGACGACATGATTCTCGACGCAGGCCCTCAAACCGCTGGCCAATTCGCCGAATTGCTCAAGAGCGCCAAAACCATTCTGTGGAATGGCCCGGTAGGCGTGTTCGAGTTTGAGCAGTTTGGCAACGGCACCAAAACCCTGGCCGAAGCCATCGCCGAAAGCGACGCCTTCTCACTGGCCGGTGGTGGAGACACAGTGGCGGCCGTTGACAAATACGGCATAGCTGACAAGATCTCATACATTTCCACTGGCGGTGGCGCCTTCCTGGAGTTTGTGGAAGGCAAAGTGCTGCCAGCCGTAGCCGTACTGGAAGAGCGCGGCGCGTAAGCATTCGTTCCAAACAATTTTGAAACTGAAACTTTAAAAGCTAAAACCAAGGAGACAACCAAATGGCCCTGATTTCGCTGCGGCAAATGCTGGATCACGCCGCCGAGCACGGTTACGGTGTGCCAGCCTTTAACGTAAACAACCTGGAACAGATGCGCGCCATCATGGAAGCCGCCGACAAAACCGATTCCCCGGTTATTGTTCAGGCCTCTGCAGGCGCCCGCAAATACGCCGGAGCCCCCTTCCTGCGCCACCTGATTCTTGCGGCCATTGAAGAATGGCCACACATCCCGGTGGTAATGCACCAGGATCACGGCACCAGCCCGGCCATTTGCCAGCGCTCCATCCAATTGGGCTTCAGCTCCGTAATGATGGACGGCTCACTGGGCGAAGACGGCAAAACGCCTATGGACTACGACTACAACGTAGACGTAACCCGCCGTACCGTTGAAATGGCCCACGCCTGTGGCGTATCTGTAGAAGGCGAGCTGGGTTGCCTGGGCTCTCTGGAAACCGGCCAGGCCGGTGAAGAAGACGGCATTGGCGCGGAAGGCACTCTGGACATGAGCCAGATGTTGACCGATCCGGAAGAAGCCGCGGACTTCGTGAAGAAAACCCACGTAGACGCACTGGCCATCGCCATCGGCACCAGCCACGGCGCTTACAAGTTCACCCGCCCACCCACGGGTGACATTCTGGCCATCAACCAGATCAAAGCCATCCACGCCCGCATTCCAGACACCCACCTGGTAATGCACGGCTCCAGCTCCGTACCCCAGGAGTGGCTGAAAGTAATCAACGAATTCGGTGGCGAGATTCCCGAAACCTACGGTGTACCGGTTGAGGAAATTGTAGAAGGCATCAAGCACGGTGTGCGTAAAGTAAACATCGACACCGACCTACGCCTCGCAAGCACCGGCGCAGTGCGCCGCTTCATGGCCCAGAACCCGGCCGAATTCGACCCACGCAAATTCCTGCAGGCCACCATGGTAGCCATGACAGACATCTGCGTAGCCCGTTACGAAGCCTTCGGCTGTGCTGGTCAAGCCAGCAAGATCAAGCCCATCAACCTGGAGCTGATGTATCAGCGCTATGAGTCTGGTGAGCTGGACCCGAAAGTTAAGTAAGCTGCTTTGAAACAGCCCTGGACGTCTTGCCTGGGGCTGTGTTTTACCTTCCTGATTTCCTTCTCGTTAACTCCCCCATCATAGAATTAACTAAATTTTGCAAAAGCCGAAGGTAAATTGTCGCGATATAGTCTAATGTAGCTAGCTATTCGCAATGGACGCGCTTGCTAGTTAAGGATAACGGCCGATGACCTCTTCAGTACGACTCCAGATTCTCGATTTCAATTCCGGGTACTTCGCCTCATTTATGCCTATTGGCCACAGCTATGCCTGTGGCTGGTTTACGGCTGTTTGAAAGAAAACTTAGACCGGCTATGCGAAATGGTAAGGCGGCCAACGAACATCGGTATTGCAATAATGGCGAGGTCACGCGATGACAGAGTGTAAAAAGCTTTGGTTATCTATATCTATCGAGTTTTATGGAGAGTATGAGTGGAACTCTAAAGGTGGTGTGGTTCATTGGATGCATCATGACCCTGCAGGTCGGCACGAAGTTGGTTGGCTTAAGCATAATGTGGTTGTATACAAATAGACCTATAGTAAATAGCTGCATAGGCTCGCCAGTTAATTCGGAAAAAGACTGGCCGTATTTATTAAATGGCCAAGAGTAAGTAATTATAACCCTGGCAATTTAGGATGTTGATTTTGAAAAAAATAGTAACGGTATTAATGGCTGTCGTTATCTCTGGCTTGGTTCAGGCTCAGGAGGTAACGAAAGAGCAGTGGGTTTCAGCTATGAAAATAGTGTTGCCAGCAGCAATGTGTCAATCGGCCGAGTTTTTCAGACAGTGTTATAAAGTTTCAGCAGTCGAGTGTGAAGAAGTGGCTTCATCTACAACACGCACTTGTCTTAATAATCTCGATGCTAAAATGCCTTCTAAACTTGTCCTGCCTAAAGATGGAGCGTTTTGGGGTGATAAGGTCGGCCAGTGTGCCGGTGTTGCATATAGCACTGTGATTCAAGAAAAATTCACAAATAATGAAAACTGCCTAAATCCCGGAAACTGGCAATAGATTAGGTGTGTGGCAGCGAAGTTGCGTGAAATATGAGATTGTGTTTTATGAGATTTTCTGCTGTTTATCGAACATGAAATGTAATTGCTTTGTTTCTTATTTTCTACACGTCATGTAAAACGAAAAAATCATCAACCATAAACTCGTAAAGGAGTTGAAATGAGCAGTAAAGCAATAGAGAAGTTTGGAGCGGCTTACGAATATGCGGGCTTTTGGATCAGGGCTGGAGCATCGTTGATTGACGGGGTTATTATTTTGTGTGTTACGGTTCCCATTTTATACATGATCTATGGGGACTCATATTTCTATTCTGAGGATTTTATATTGGGTGGCGCTGATTTTCTGATTTCCTATGTGCTGCCTTTTATCGCGACAGTGTTGTTTTGGATGTATAAGTCAGCCACGCCAGGGAAAATGGCGGTAAAAGCTATTGTTGTTGACGCACGTACTGGAAATAGGCCTACGGTTCAACAGTCGGTTATTCGCTATATTGGATATTTTGTTTCTACCATTCCTTTATTTTTGGGTTTGTTCTGGGTGGCGTGGGATAGCAAGAAGCAGGGTTGGCACGACAAAATGGCAGGTACCGTCGTGATCCGCCCAAAGAATAGAGGCGTTCAAAGTGTTGAGTTTACAGAAAGCTAAGAGCTAGCTCATAACAATCAGGCGCTGGATTGCGCATGCGACACCTCTGTTTTGTACGCTATCTTTAGGAAGTTAATAAAATATAGCTCACTTTATGTAGCAAGGTATGCTTTAGCTCTAAATGTGCTTTTCCAGTGCTTTCAAAAATTATTAGCTGTGTTTCCATTTGGTAAAAGGCATATGGCAACAATCGGACTTTGCCCTGATATTGATAACGTAATATCGAATGTGCACCTACCACCAGCCGACAGCACGCCCCTCTGTCGCCTGGCCAATGAAAACTGGGGCATAAAAAGGGAATTTGAATGAACTGGTATCTGGAAGTTTTGAAAAAATACGCCATATTCAACGGCAGAGCGAGAAGAGCGGAATATTGGTGGTTCGTTTTGTTCAATATCATCATCAGTCTTGCTCTTGGAGCAATTGATGGTGTTACTGGGACGTTTAGCCCAGAAGCCGGGTTGGGCTTGCTTGGCGGGTTATACACACTGGCTGTTTTGCTCCCCAGTCTGGCGGTAACCGTGCGCAGGCTTCATGACACTGGCCGGAGTGGCTGGTGGTTTCTAATGGTATTTGTCCCGCTTATCGGTGCAATCGTGCTGCTGGTGTTTATGGTTCTGGATAGCAAGCCCGGGCAAAACCAGTACGGTCCGAATCCTAAGGAGGCGACGGCCTAACCAGATTACTCAGCGGGTGGGCTCGGCCCCCGCTGAGCCCCGTCTTTCTGACTAAAGTGCCTCATTTTACTTTCGTCACTTGTGATAAGCGCGAAGAGCAGTATTCTATTTAGAAACCACTGAATTTCGGCCACGACAGAGCTTGCGTATGGAAGTTAGCGCCAAAGCGCCAACCGCTTTAATCGAAGCAGGGTACTCGGTTAGCCCCATTTTTTTCTGGAGTGTGTCCCTGATTCTGTTGATATTGCTGTTGGCTGGCGCTTGGTGCCTTCTGCGTTACCGCCGTGCTATGGCTGCTCAAAGTTTGTTAGTGCAGGAGCTGCGCGAGGGCGCGGATTCGTTTCGCTATCTTGTTGAAACTGCCCACGAAGGAATTGCCGTGGTGCAAGATACACGGCTGGTATACCTGAACCCGCGCATGTGTGAAATGAGTGGGTATGGTGAAGCTGAGCTCAAGGCGTTGCCGTCGTTCATGCCCCTCATTCATCCCTCTGCACGGGATGAAATGATGGCAAATTATCAACGCCGTATTGCAGGGGAGGGAGCACCGCATCGTTACGAAAGCCTCTTTTTACGCAAGGATGGCACCAGCTACCCTATTGAAATAAGTGGCGCGGCTATTGTTTGGGGTGGGCAGCCAGCAACGCTGAATATGCTCTCCGATATTTCCGACCGTAAGGCGGCTGAAGAAAAGATTCTGTACCTGGCGCACCACGACAGCCTCACTGGCCTTGTAAATCGCTCAGTGCTGAGGGATCGCTTACAGCACACCATTGGTTTGGCGCAGCGTAGTAAAGATCCGTTTGCCGTGTTATTCATCGACCTTAATGCCTTTAAGCAAGTAAATGATACCTACGGGCACGAGGTGGGAGACGCTTTGCTGCAGCAGGTGACTCAACGCATCAAGCAGCAACTGAGAGACACGGATACCTTTGCCCGTATAGGCGGCGATGAGTTTGTAGTCTTGCTGCCTCAAATAAAGGATAGCCAAGGGGTGAGGCAAATCATGGCCCGCATTGAAGAGGCTATGGCTGAGCTCTTTCAGATTCAGCACCATACGCTGCATTGCCATGTGAGCCAGGGTGCAGCGCTATACCCTGAAGACGGAACATCGGTACAAGCGTTGTTGAGCCAGGCTGATAAAAATATGTATGCGGATAAATGTAATTACTACGTAAGCAATAACTAGCCCTCCGGCATGGTGTTGTTCCTGCGCATTGGTGGTGTTTTGTTTATGTTTTCCGATTTCCTAAACCATAAAACGACCCACGAAACCGAGCTGCGAGACTTTCCCGAGTGGCATGGGGGCATTGAACATTTTGGTTTCTGGGCGATTGAGGTATCAGACGTCGATTGCCTGAAGAAAATAAGCGCTCATCAAGAATATCTTTCCGATAAATTGCATTCTGGCTACTTACGACAGCCTCATATAACTCTGGCTCTGGAGGGGTTGCTGGAGGATGGCGATCGCCTTGGGCCCTCGATAATGAAAAATGTTAAGCGGTTGGAGGCGTGCAATCTGCAGGCTTTCCCCTTGTGGTTAGCCCGCTGCAACAGTTTTTCCACCTGTCCTTATCTGCAGGTTATTGATCCAGATGATAATTTAAACGATATACGTAGATGCTTGAGCAGTGTTCAGCATGCCGGTGACCCAAAAATCTACACGCCACATGTCACCCTTGGCTTTTATAACAAAGCCTACGATACCTTTCGTATCTCAAAGGACTTATCAGAAATACAATCTCCAGATATAGAGTTCATGGTTAATGAGATCGTATTCGCTCAATATAGAACGAGTGAAGTGCAAGGGCCTTATCGGGTTTTACACCGTATCAGATTGGGGGGATCATGGATTTAGTCGTTTTAATCGCTTCCGGCTTGCTGGTAATGGCTACGTTACTGCCAATATGGCGTCATCCACATTGGTTGATAAGGGGATTGGATTTCCCTCGCCTGCAACTGGCCGCCGTTGCGGCGCTACTAATCATGATACAAGTCCTCCTCCTTGATCATGCAAAAGCTCAGACTTGGATTCTTGTGGGTGTCACAACGCTTTGCCTGGCCTGGCAGCTGTGGTGGGTCTTGCCCTATACCGCTTTCTGGCGAGCAGAAGTTAAAACAGCAAGGTCCCCCAGCCCAGATCGTAAACTAAGCATTCTGACGGCGAATGTACTAACGCCTAACAGGCAAGCTGATGTGCTGTTGCGCTTGGTCAACCAATACAAACCGGATGTACTGGTAACGCTGGAGTCTGATGCCTGGTGGCAGGGTCACCTCGATACGCTGCAACAGGGCATGCCCTACAGCATGAAATGCCCTCTGGATAACCTGTACGGCATGCATGTGTACTCTCGCTTGCAGCTGGATGAAACAGAAATATCCTACCTCGTTGAAGAGGGTGTTCCATCAATGCACGCCTTGCTCAAGCTGCGAACGGGCGACCAGGTACGTGTGCATTTTCTTCATCCCACGCCACCAAGCCCCACTGAGAATCCTGAGTCCGCCGAACGGGATGCTGAGCTGGTGATTGTTGCCCGAAAGATCGTAGACAGCGACCAGCCTGTGATCGTGACAGGGGATCTGAATGATGTGGCCTGGTCAGAAACGACTCGGTTGTTCCGTAAGCTCAGTGGGTTGCTGGACCCGCGGGTGGGGCGCGGCATGTTTAACACGTTTCACGCTAAATACCCTTTCCTGCGCTGGCCACTGGATCACCTGTTCCATAGCCACCACTTCACCCTGATTTCGATTAAACGCATGCCTTATTTCGGCTCGGATCATTTTGCGCTGTTCACGGAGTTGTCGTTCAGTCCTGTGCGGGGTGAGGATCAGGAGGGGGTGAAGGCCGACGCCGATGACAAGTCCTGGGCTAACTCTATTGCTGACGAACAGGATGTGGATTCGAAGGATGTACCCGCGCCTGGTGAATAGATAATGATCTGAATGCCGCTAATGGCGTTTATATAATTGGGAGCCCGAGCGTTGCCCCATACACCTGCAGTTCTTGGCGAGATGGGCTAAAATCCGCTGCATCAAATACAGCGTAATGAGGATCCAGCTCGCATGAGTGAGGCCAAGGGGTCAAAAATGTATCGCCAGCCTGTGCAGTCTCGTGCACAGCGTTCAGTGCGAAAAATTCTTGATGCGGCACTAGAGGTGCTAAGCGAAGAAGGTTACGCCGGATTGACCACGAACAAAGTAGCCACTCGTGCAGGGATTAATGTGGCTACGCTTTACACCTACTTCCCCAACAAAGCCGCAATCATCATCCAGGTGGCTAAAGAGTTCGAAGAAGCGCGGCTGAACTATCTGATTGATAACACCGAGCGTTTTGAACACACTGGAAATTGGCAAATATGGTTGCAAGACGCCATTGATTCACTGGTGCAGTTTCGGTGTGATAATCCGGATAGCCTCTATTTGCGCGCAGCCATTATGAGCGCCCCTGAGCTCCGCTATCTGGATGAAGAAACGAATGCTCGTGCCATTGATGCGCTTCTCCCTGGGCTGCAGGCCCATAGTGACGCACTACCTACGACCCTGCTTTCGGCCATAGCTCGAACTGTAACACTTACAACAACAACGGTAATAGATGATGCGTTTGCGTTGTCGCCCTATAACGAATCCCTCATACAAGAATTGAAACTGCTGCTGCTGAATTATCTCAAGTGCTACCTGAAGTAGCCGACTGCGGTTCAGTATGAGCAGAAACTGCTCGCCTCTATCCTGCCATCACTAGCCCTTATTCCTGATCGTGTTCTGTGGCGTCCTTTCGATGTTTTTATAGCCTATCTGTTTCTGTCCGGCACGCCAAAAAAACAGTAAAAGCTTATGTTTTCAGTCAGTTATTTCCTTCTGTAAATCCTGTGTAAACCGACTAACTAATTGAAGTGTAATAGTCATTGCCATGGCCTTCTGGGTTTGCTAGCCTTGAAAATAAGTAATTACTTGGGTTTGGGAGTTCCTTGGTCATCGGGTGGCTTCAATAACAAGAGGAAGAGATACATGCCGTTGGATATATCGATGATTGGCCTGGCAGGCCCTGGTGTTTCTGAGACGCTGGAAGACCGCTGGCTAATGAATTACGCCGCATCTGTTGGTGATGAAAACCCGGTTTATTTAGACAACCGAGGTGGCAAATTGCTGCCCGCGCACCCTGCGTATTTGTCGCACCTGGAGTGGGAGGCGATTGTTGGGCTGCATGAATGTTTGGAGATGCTGCTGCCGGAAGAGCGTGATCGTGGTGTGCACAGCTATAACGATACGGAAATTATTCGGCCTCTTCGTAGCGGCGACAAGATCAGCTGTGTGGCGAGTGTGGAGTCTGTGTTCGAGCATCCCGCAGGTGCCTGTCTCGGCATACGGGTTAACACAAGGGATGGTAATCAGGAATTAGTTGCTTCTTCGTTAACGCAAATCATCTACCGAGGCGTGCCGTTGGCTAGCAAGGCTGAAGGCCCTGCGCCTGTGGAATATCTGGAGAAACATACCTTTAGCGAGCAACCTGATCGAAGCGAAAAAATTGTTCTTAGCCCAATAGCTGCTCATGTGTTTTCTGAGTGTGCCCGCGATTACAACCCCATTCATACCGATATAGCCGTGGCTGAATCTATTGATTTGCCGGGTCTTATCTTGCACGGCACCGGCACGTTCGCTTTGGTGGTGAGCTCGCTGGTGAATCATGAAGCGAAGGGGCATCCGCAGCAGGTGCAGCGTTTTGTTGGCAGGCTGGCCGCGATGGTGCTTTGCCCATCTGAGGTCACGCTAAATGTCTATGCCGCTAAAAACCAGCCTTCGCATTTCCGCTTTGAGCTCCTGACTGACGCAAACAAGCCGGCTATTAGCAGCGGTTACTTTGCACTGGCCGAACACTAATTCGAGAGGTTAGCCGTGACAGACACTCAAACCCCAGCACCGTATTTCACCAGCGAATGGTTGCTGGTTGAAGAAGAGCCAGTTCGCCAGTTCGCCACATCCACTTATCTCAATGAGAAGCATGTGGATATGGCTGTGAGCCGCAACAACCCGTTGGGCGGCGACCTGGTAGACGGCTTTTGGATGTTAAGCATGTTGCTTTACTTCCATTTCAAGTACGTGGAGCGGCAGTCAGACAAAGAATATGGCTTCAACTACGGCCTCAACAAAGTGCGCTTTATTACCCCTGTGATGATCGGTGATGAAGTGCGCGTGACATCAGAATTTCTGGATGAAAAGCCGCATGGAGAAGGGCGCCTGATTACCACGCGCAACACCATGCACGTTCGTGGCAAAGAAAAGCCCTGCATGGTGGCTGATCTGCTCTTGCTGCATCTGAAGGCGGATTAGCGCTGCTCACGATCGTTTATTCACGTATCCAGTTAACACAAGAGAAAGATGATGACCCAGTCAAAAAACTGGTGGGCAGATATCGACACAAGTGCTCTGCCGCCTGTCTTTAAAAACATCGAGCACTATGCACAGACGGACCCCGAGATGACGGTGTGCCTGTTTAACGAACAGGCCCTGTCTTACGCGGAGCTTTGGCAGCAGGTTGAAGCCACCGCCAAGGCATTGTTGGCACTTGGCATTCAGCCCGGCCAGCGTGTTGCCACACTGTGTACCCCGCGCCCGGAGTTTCTTGTTACCTACTTGGCAGCCAGCTCAATTGGCGCGGTGTGGTTGGGGCTTAACCCAAGATATACCGTGCATGAGCTAAGTCACGTTATTGGCGATGCTGAACCCGCTCTTGTGTTCACGCTTGTGGGTGACAGTGCTCCGGAATTATTGCAGCGCCTCGAAGCGGTTTATGAAGGCCTTGGTGCTGAGAAAAAGCCTCCTGTTGTTGCCTTAAACCAGTGTGATGATGCGGTAAGCAATGTGGAAGGCATCATACCCTGGACGGCGTTCATTGAAGAGGCGGGTCGTTGTGATGCAGCGGTTCTGCAGCAAGCGCGTGACAGCGTAGCACCTTCAGATACGGCGATGATTGTGTACACGTCCGGCACAACGGGTAAGCCAAAAGGCGCCAGGATACGCCATTCCGGGCTGTCGCGCTTAGCGCATGTGCAATCACTGAAATGGGGTGTCAAGCAGCCTCGCGTGCTGGTTAACTTGCCCATCAACCATATTGGTTGTGTAGGTGACTTGTGCACCGTAACGCTCTATAGCAAAGGCTCTTTGGTTTTTTCTGAAAACTTTAACGTGGAAGAAAACCTGGCGCTGATTGAGAACAAAAAAGTATCGGCGCTGTTCCAGATTCCCACCCAGCTGCAAATGCTGGCGGCCAGCCCAAACTTTAATACCTATTCATTAGCCAGTTTAGCGCTGGTGGGCTGGGGCGGCGGTCCACTTTCCCTTGCAGTGATCGATAAATACCGTGCCAAAGGGTGTCGTGTGATGACCACCTATGGCCTGACGGAAGTCGGCTCCTCTGTGAGTTACACCCCGATCGATGCCAGTGAGGAAGTACTCACCAATACCGTTGGTAGACCGGATCCACAACTGCAACTGCGTTTTTTAGCGGAAGACGGCAGTTGGGCAGGTGATCAGGGGCCTGGTGAAGTGTGCGTTAAGCACCCCAGCGTAATGGCGGGGTATTTGAATTTACCCGATGCCACTGCGGAAGCGTTTACTGCGGATGGTTGGTTGCGCACTGGCGACATAGGTGAATTGCGCGATGACGGCAACCTGGTTCTGTTTAGCCGCGTTAGCGAAATGTACAAATCCGGCGGCTATAACGTCTATCCGCGTGAAATAGAGCAGGTCTTGGAAAGCTATCCGGGAATTGAAATTGCGGTAGTGGTTTCCAGGCCCGATCCAAAATGGGGCGAAGTCGGTGCTGCGTTTCTGGAAGCGGTAACAGACATCGATGTTGAGCAACTACAGCAGCACGCCCGGAACAGCCTTGCCAATTACAAAATACCTAAAACCTTCTCGGTGATGACTTTGCCACGTTTAAGCAATGACAAAATCGACAAACAAAAATTGCGCGAGATCGCTCGTAAGCAAAATAAATAGAGGTGTCATGATGGCTGAACTAAAAAAAACGTTAAGCGGAACCGCGCTTGTTGCGGTGGGTGCGGCGGGACTTATTGGCTCAAGTTTTGTGTATTTATCAAGCCAGTTATTTGCTGAGTTTAGTGCGGGTGGTGTGATCATTGGCATGCTACTGGCAACCTTCCTGGCGTGTTGTGTGGCTTTAGCAATTAGTGAACTGACCTCCAGCTTTCCTAGGGCTGGTGGAGAGTTTGTTTATGCTTACCTTGCGTTTAACCGCCCTGTTGGTTTTCTCATGGGGTGGCTCGCAGTGGGGGTGTTTTGCGGGATCGTTGCATTTTACGTGACCGCAACGGGCTTCCTGTTGGGGCAAGTCATTCCGGCACTCAATACCATCCCTCTTTACAGTATTGGTGGCGAGGCCGTGCACCTGCCGGTACTCATGATCGGACTGGGTATGTTGTTTCTTACCCTATGGATGAATTGGTACGGCACAACGGTCGCCTTTTCTATCCAGGTAATGATGTTTATCACCATTGTTGTGCTCGGGCTTGCTGTGGTTTTTGTGGGCTTTGACCATGGTGATATTAGTAACTTTCTCCCAGCGTTTAACGAGGAGCTAACAGGAAGAACCAGCTGGAGCTCGGTTTTCTCCTTCGTGTTGCCTGCTTTGGGGTTCCTGACAGGGTTCAGCATCGTGGCGATTCTCGCAGAAGAGGCGAGCGTGTCTGCACGCCAGGTGGGCAGGATCGTCATCCTTTCCGTAGTTATTGCGGGTGCTTTTTACACCTTAATGTTTATGGCCACAGCGTGGGTGATTCCCTGGGAAACAACGGCCTCGTTTTCTAGCGGTACCATTGATGCGTTCCGACACGCAGGTTTTCCGATTGTGGCGTACCTGGCTTTTGCCATCGGCGTGCTAGGGCTATTAACAACCTTTCTTGCTGTGTTTTCCTCCGTATCCCGCCTTCTTTTTTCGCTCGCAAGAGCAGGCTTGCTGCCTAAGTTTTTAGCGCGCATTGATAATGAACAGCGCATTCCTCGTAATGCGCTGTTGTTTACCACGGTGATTGGTATTGCGTTGGGTTGGTTAGGTCCGAAAAGCCTGGTGTGGTTGTTGAATGTTGGTGGCGTTTATGTGGCCATGATGTGGCTGTTGACGGTGCTTACGTTCTATCGCCTGCGTAAAACCCTGCCCAGTTTGCATCGTCCTTATCGGGTCAGATTAACGTGGCTCCCCGCTATTGGTGGCGTTGCGGCGCTGCTGATTATCGCTGCAAATTTATTGCCTGGTACGGGCATGACACTTAAAAGCAATGTCGAATACATGATTTTATGTAGCTGGCTAGTGTTTGGTGTCCTGGTGTATTTATTTACCGGAAAAGATAAGTCTCAGCAGGCCAACCTGGAAGATATGTTGGGTGATAGTTATGAGGCTTTTGCTAAAGCAAAAGCGCAGAATTCATAAAATTAACCATTATAAATATAAATATCGAGAAATTTATGAGTCTATATAAAATGAAAAACATTGTTGGTTCACTGCTGTTCATAACATCACTCGTATTTGCAAATAATGCTTTGGCAGATTTTGGTGATGCGCAAACACGTGACTATACGTCTATGCCAGCAGGGACCACCTTTATGGTGAACTTTCTGCGGGCAGGTAAGGCAGATCGCTTTTATAGCGATGGCGAACGTGTCACTGGGCTGGGTTTAGAAGCTGATCTTCTGGCGGATACACTCGTAGTGGGGCATTTTTATGAGTTGTTTGGTTTGACAATGATGGGCAAAGTGTCGGGTTCGTTGATTAGAACCAAACTAAGCTCTAATTTTGACAGCCCAGAAACAACGACAGGCTTTAGTGATCCAGTGTTTTCAAATGCGGTATGGCTTGTTGACAACAACGAAGATGGAATGTGGTTTGTTATCGAGCCATATATCAGTTTTCCTTGGGGAAGCTACAACGAGAACAAGCCGGACACCTCGCCTGGCGAAAATGCCTACAAAGTACTAACGGATATTAACTTCACCAAACGGTTTGGAAGTGGCACATACGTTGAACTGTGGTATGAGTTTAAAAAGAACAGTCCTAACGATCGCTATTTTGGACAAACATTAAAGAAAGATCGCTCTGATCGATACGCAGTTTTGTTTTCGCAAGATCTGCCCGCAACAAGTTGGACAAATAGTCACTTTTTAGGCATGCGCTATGCCTGGAGGCAAGGTGGCCAGGAGTATCTTGATGGTGTTAAAGCCGGCGGTCGTGATAATAACCAGGATCTAACGGTTACATATGCAGCCATTATTGGCCAGCGAGACCAGCTGAAGTTATCGTATTTGCACAACACCAAGGCACGTAATGGCTTTGCTGTAAATGGTGTTGAGTTGCGATGGGCGCGTATGTTCTAAGTCCTGCCCCTGGAAAGAAATTCAATATTGAGCGGCTGTTTGCTTGGCAAGCAGCCGCTTTTTCTTTGGTACATTAGTCAGTTGGCGTTATCCTGTTTCATAAACCATCTTCCGAAGCCCTGGAGGCTTCCGACGCTCGTTATCAGGAGCACTCGAAAGTGAATCAACCCAAAAACATTGATTCCGTAGTTGAGTTGCAAGGCGACCTTGCACGCAAACACAAGGCCTATGTGCCCACTGAGGCGGAAGCAACCAAAGCGCTGGTTGCTCAGGATTTCGAAACCCTTCAGAAAAACGGCTATGTGATTATCGAAGGGTTGCTCAGCGATTCAGAGCTGGAATCAATCCGTGCAGAAGCCTCGCCGCTGCTGAATAAGCCCGGCCGCAATAATTTTGAGGGCGTGAAAACACAGCGGGTTTACAATGTTCTGGAGCAAACCCGGGTTATTGATTCCCTTGCCGTTCACCCGAGAATTACCGGCCTTCTGAATCGGCTTTTTCAGCCAAACTATCTGCTTAGCCAAGCCCAAATCATAAATATCTTGCCTGGGGAAGACGCCCAGCCGTTGCATTATGATGATGGCTTCTACCCTATACCACGCCCACGCAAGCCCCTTGGAGCCGCTACGGTATGGGCGATTGATGAGTTCACAGAAGATAATGGTGCAACGGTACTCATCCCGGAAAGCCATCTGCTTGGCCAGGAGATAGTCACCGATCGCAGCAAAACCATTCCAGCCGTTATGCCTGCGGGATCGGTTGTTTTCTTTCTCGGTACAACTTGGCACGGTGGGGGTAGCAATCACTCAGCAACATCCCGGCTGGCAGTTACATGCCAGTACTGCGAGCCTTGGCTTCGCCCGCAGGAAAACTTCTTTCTGGAATTAAGCCAGGAAACCTTGGCCGCCATTCCTGAACAGCTACTGAGTATGGTTGGCTATTCGATTCATCCGCCTTTTATGGGCATGGTGAATGGTATGCACCCCAAGCGTACTTTGAGTGGTAAGGCAAAAGGCAGCTAACACAGCGCTTTGTCTTATTCCTGCAACAGCCCCGTCATTTTCCTTCCGTATGCTGCCCTCTCGATTTGAGCAGCAACGGAGAGTGAAGCATGAGCAAGCAGTTCCTTTACGTGATGATGCTGGCGGCCATCGCCGGCCTCGCCGGGTGTAACAGCGATTCAAACAGCGGCAGTGTTGATTCACCAATAATCAAACCAGACCCGACGCCTGATCCGGAACCAGATCCAGAGCCGGAACCCAATCCTAAAGTGTTGTTGGAGGAAAACTTTGAAGCCGTGGCCGACGGCAAGCTGCCCGAAGGTTGGGTAGCCATGAGCGGCACGGAGGATATGTTTTACACCAACAATGGCAGCCTGTTTGTAGACGGCCGGGGAAATAACTACACCCCCGTCAGCCTGAAATTGCCCGAGTCGCTTCAGGATAAAAGCAACTACCGCATTGATGTTGTGTTTACGATTCAGGAAGCAAACACCAACACTCGCTGGGTTGGTTTTCAGTATCGCGTAGGCATGGGTGTTGAGCCTTACTATCAAATGGCGATTCGCCAGAAAGCCACAGCTGAAAACGGTACAGAGCACGCGCTACGCAACCAGGGCGAGTGGGCGATCGTAGACAAGCAACGGTATTCAGAAAACATTGCGTCGGACCAGATGTACACCGTCACAATTGTGGCCCATGGCGATCGGGTTCAGCACTTCCTGAATGGGCAGTTGATGCAGGATTCTGAGTTGGACAGCCAGTTTGCCCAAGGGGGCGTGGCTTTCCAGGCGGCCGGTAGTCTTCTCCGGGTTGATGAAGTTACCGTGACCGAGCAATTAACAGCACTGCCGCCATTGTCGCCTATGGCTGAAGTAGCAGAGCTGGATACTGGCGCTTCCATGGCTCCGAGCATTGCTACCGCTGTGCCGACCCTTGCTGAACTGGCGCTAGAGCCGTCCCTCCCGATTTTCCTGAAGCTCGATGACCAGTTGATGCTGACAACCGACGACGGCGGCAGTTTGGGCTATTTGGATAGCCTTCTTGAAGGTGAGCAGTTCAACGCATTGCCGATGTTTTATGTGACCTCTCAGACCGCAGTGGATGCGCTGGTTCCCGTGGTTGAGAAGCATCAGCTGTTCGACATCACCCTGGTATCAAACAGTGCAGAGCTTTTGCGGGATGCACGGGTAAAAATGCCGATGATTCGCGCGGCGATGGATTTCACTGGTGCGGGCCTGACAACAGCTCCGGCAGATCTTTTGAGCATCACGCAGGAAACCAATCGGGCTAAAGCCAAGATTGCGATACTGCCTGCGCTTTTGCTGGATAAAGCATCTGTGACCTACCTTCAGAACCGCCTGGTATCTGTTTGGGGCAAGTTGGGAGCACCAACCAGTGAGCAAACCACTGACGCGCTTCTGGCCGGTGTGAACGGCCTGGTAACGGATTCGCCCGAACAGGCCCAAGAGTTCCTGGCCAAGTTGCCAGAAAACACTCTGTTGAGAAAGCCGTTGATAGTCGGTCACCGAGGTGTGCCTTCACTGGTGGCAGAAAACACCGTGGCAGGCGCCGTGAAAGCTGCCGAATTGGGAGCGGATGCGGTTGAATCCGACATCTACCTCACCAAGGACAACCACATTGTGGTGATACACGACGGCACCGTGGACCGGACCACTGACGGCACAGGGCCGGTTGAGGAAAAAACGCTGGATGAACTGAAAGCGCTGACGGTTGAAGGCGCACACGATGTGCCGACAATGGACGAGTTCTTTACTGCCTTGAAAGGTAAAGAGGTGGTTCACTTCATCGAGATAAAGAGCGGCAAGCTTGAGATAGTGGAGTACCTGAAGCAGGCGATCGATCGCAATGACGTTTGGGATCAGGTCATCGTAATTTCATTCAACTCCGATCAGTTGCTGAAGTTGCAAGAAGTGATGCCCGGCGTCTCCGGTGGTTTCCTGACGGGCTTTGCGACCGACAGCAATATGACGAAAAACCTGCGTCAGATCCTGAAAGCGACGCAGCTGTATTCGTCTACGTTCAACCCTTCCTACAAAAACCTGTCGCCGTCGGTTATGGAGGCGTCCAAGCACCGTGGCACAACCTTCTGGCCCTGGACGTTCCGGGATCAAACCGAAGCAGAAAGCTACTACCTTGCCGGCACCCATGGCATGACGACGGATTACGCCCAGTGGTTTAGTGATTACCCCGTGAGCGTTGATCCGGTGGAGAGTGCAATCAGTGTGGCTGCAAATGTTGGTGTGACAGCGGATGTGACCCTGACCACGCAGCTGGGTGAAACCCAAGTGGCTGAAGCTAGCCGTTTCATTGTGCTGGCCAGCACAGTGGACTACACCAACGATGGTGCTTCGCTTATGTTTACTGCCCCTGGCACGGCGACCGTTCTTCCCGTGTATGAGTACACGCTGGGCAGCGGAGCGGCTTATCGCGTGATTGGCGCACGGGTGGCAGTAACCATTAACTAAAATGAGTCTTGGGTAGCACCAAGCGTTTTTACTATCTTTAAGGCATGGGGCTTGCGCCCCGTGCCTTTTTTGTTTGGTTTATGGAAGGATTACCAGGCAACCGGCCGCTTTTCCTTTAGTTCTGTGGTCAATTGGCGTTACGCTATTCCTGTGAGGCAAGAGAAAGGGCAGCTAACCAATGGTGAAATTACAGTATGAGCAATGAGCAACCGAATAACCCTCTGCACGGCATCACGCTTGAGCAAGTCGTAACACGGCTGCAGGAACACTATGGCTGGAATGGGCTGGCCCAACAGGTCAATATCAATTGCTTCAAAAGCGACCCGTCGATCAAGTCATCACTGAAGTTTTTGCGCAAAACCCAGTGGGCCAGAGATAAGGTTGAAGGCCTTTATATATCGACGTTTGTTTGAGTTAGCTGCCCATGCCATTCGCTATCAGGAATATTTCATGTCGAAAAAATTAGTCACGTTTGAGTACGAGAAAGAAACAAAAAACAGTGTGCGCTTCAAGGAAGTACCTGAAGAGGGTACCGCTCCTGTTGTGGGTACTTTGTATGTTCAGAAGTGGTTTGCGGGAAGCAGTAAATCGATTGAGATAACGATCGATAAAAAAGACTAGCTAACGCCCTTTAAACAGCGAACCTAGCAGGCCCCGCAGAAGTCCCCGCGACATCTCCCGCCCCATCGTACGCGCTATGCTTTTCATCAGGGTTTCAAATACGCCCTGGCGATTGGATCGTCGTGGTTGAGCGGGTTTTTTGCCTTTATTGCCAGGTGCCTCGTAAACCCGGTTATTATCAAGGTCAGCCTGCTCCGCTTCTTTCGCGGCCTT
This sequence comes from Marinobacter sp. KMM 10035, assembly GCF_046537445.1. Classification (NCBI taxonomy): domain Bacteria; kingdom Pseudomonadati; phylum Pseudomonadota; class Gammaproteobacteria; order Pseudomonadales; family Marinobacteraceae; genus Marinobacter; species Marinobacter sp. KMM 10035. The sequence continues at coordinate 1,400,565 of NZ_JBBVMG010000001.1, forward strand.
GTTCGCACGCTTTTGCAGTATTTCGTGGGCAGACTCCCGGTCTATTACCTCGTCGTAGCGAGGGCCAAACTCACTGGCGCTGAGAATGAGTTTACGTTCTGCAGCCGTTGCTGGCCCCAGACGTGAAGAGGGAGGGCGGATAAGCGTTTGGTCCACGATGGAGGGCGACCCTTTGGCATCGAGGGTGGAGACCAGGGCTTCGCCGACACCGAGTTCTGTTATGACTTTTTCCGTGTCCAGGGCAGGGTTTTGCCTGAACGTTGAGGCGGCAGCGCGAACCGCCTTTTGATCGCGAGTAGTGAAGGCTCTTAGTGCGTGCTGCACCCGGTTCCCGAGCTGCCCAAGTATTTTGTCGGGGATATCGGTAGGGTTTTGTGATACAAAATAGACGCCCACGCCTTTGGAGCGAATTAAACGCACCACCTGTTCGACTTTTTGCAGCAATGCTTTTGGAGCATCCTCAAACAGCAGGTGAGCTTCATCAAAAAAGAATACGAGCTTGGGTTTTTCAGGGTCGCCAACTTCGGGCAACTCTTCAAACAACTCGGCCAATAGCCAGAGCAGAATGGTGGCGTATAGCTGAGGTCTTTCGATCAATTGATCAGCGGCCAGCAAGTTAATGTGCCCGCGCCCTTTCGAATCGCAGCGCATCAAATCGGCCAGCTCCAGTGCCGGCTCGCCAAAGAATTGATCTCCGCCTTGCTGCTCCAGTTGTAACAAGCGGCGTTGTATCGCGCCTACCGACGCTTTGCTGACGTTGCCGTATAACGCCGTGAGCTCCTTCGATTGCTCCGCCACAAAGGTCATCAAAGCGCGCAGGTCTTTAAGATCCAGCAAGGCCATGCCGTGGTCATCTGCAAGTTTGAAGGCTATGTTGATCACGCCTTCCTGGGTGTCGTTCAGTTCCAGAAGGCGGGAGAGCAACAGCGGGCCCATATCGGAAATGGTGGCGCGCATGGGGTGCCCTTGTTTGCCAAATACGTCCCAGAATACGGTGGGGAAGCCTTCGAAGTTGTAGGGTTCAAGGTCAATCTGCGCCGCGCGCTTGGAGAGAAATGGCTTGGTAGTGCCGGGTTGTGAAATGCCAGATAAATCGCCTTTCACATCAGCCATAAACACTGGCACACCCTGGGCAGAAAAGCCTTCCGCCAGTATTTGCAGGGTAACCGTTTTGCCAGTGCCCGTTGCCCCGGCAATCAAGCCGTGGCGGTTTGCGCGACGCAACAACAAACTTTGAACATTAGTGCCTTTGCCAATGAATACTGAATCTTCCTGCACCGGTTTTGCCTCTTTTTTGTTATTAGTTGAATTCATCGCCGGCCATGGACAAGGGCAGCCCATAATCTGTTTGCCCGGGAGTGTGCGAGATTTATCAGTATGGTTGAAAAACTGATCAATGGTTAATATGGGTTTGATGAGCCTTAACTCGGAGGGCGACAGGGGTAGCACGATTAACATCAGCGATACGCATAAGGGAGAACCCCGTGAAAGAGACTGGTAAAATCAACTACGTGGAAATGCGGTCACGAAACCTTGAAGCCACAAAGAGGTTCTTTGGTGATGCATTTGGGTGGTCGTTTATTGACTACGGCCCTGAGTACGTTGCAATTCAGAACGCAGGTCTGGATGGCGGGTTTTTTAAATCAGACCGTGTGGCGACGACCAGCAACGGAAGTGTGTTGGTGGTTCTTTATAGTAGCGATCTGGAAGCCACGCTCGATAAAGTGAAGCAGGCTGGCGGGAAGGTTGTTCTGGATATATTCACTTTCCCCGGGGGTCGCCGTTTTCACTTCAGCGATCCGAGTGGCAATGAATATGCTGTTTGGTCAGAAGGGAGCAAAGAGTAAGCATTGAAAAACACAGCTAAATTATCCGAGTGCAGGAAATACCGTTTCGCCCTGTGGCGAACATGGGATGAATCGAAACCCTATGTGATGTTTGTGGGGCTCAATCCATCCACTGCGGATGAGACGACTGACGACCCAACACTAATCCGATGCATCAACTATGCAAAATCCTGGGGGTATGGTGGTGTGTGCATGGCGAACATTTTTGCGTTTCGAGCCACTGCGCCAAATGATATGAAGGTGGCATCAGATCCAGTAGGCTCTGAGAACAACGAGTGGCTAATAAAGCTGTCTGGCGATGCGGGTTTGGTTGTGGCTGCATGGGGAAATGATGGTTCATTTCTTGGCCGCTCTGATCAGGTGAAGGGGCTTCTGCCGAACCTGCACTGCTTGAAGTTGAACAAATCAGGTGAGCCGGCGCACCCGCTGTATCAAAAAGCGGATAGAAAACCCGTGCCAATGAGTGATTAAAAACCGCGATTTATAGCGGTTCTCCGAGGAGATGTGACGTTGCGCTTGCGAATACTGTCTGATTTGCACGTTGAGTGTTTTCAGGAAGGCCGTGAGCTGCCCGAAGTGGCCGCAGATGTGGTTATCCTTGCCGGTGATATTCATCGCACAACGGAAGGCCTTGCTTGGGCAGCAGAGCGGTTTGGCGGGCAGGAGATAATTTACGTTGCGGGTAACCATGAGTTCTACGGAACCAGTATGCCCGAGGCCCGCGAAGCATTGCGAGCCGAAGCCCAGCGGCTGGGGATTCATCTGCTTGATAACGATACGGTAGACATTGATGGTGTGCGGTTTCACGGCACCACGTTATGGACAGATTTTGGACTCTACCAAGGCCAGCCGAATGATGATCCGGTGGGAACCCGTCAACGTGCACTGGCGTTTATGCCGGATTTTCGAATTATCCAGCAGCCAGCCGGTGAGGTGTTTACAGTTGATGAGAGCCAGAGGTTGCATGGGGAAGCCATCGCCTGGCTTGAAGCGGAGTTAAGCCAACCCGCACCTGGCCCCCGAGTGGTGGTTAGCCACCATGCTCCGTTACCAGAGTGCATTCCGCCCAAGTACCAGGGAGACTCCTTGTCGCCAGCCTTTGCTTCGAACTTGCAGGCGCTGATGGGGAGGATGGATCTGTGGGTTCACGGCCACGTTCATGAGCCCGTTGATTTACAGGTAGAGGGTACTCGCGTATTCGCCAATCCGGGCGCTTATCCCAGAGAATACGACCCACCGCTCTTTGCTGCAGATAGAGTTGTTGAGATCTAAGCCGTTTCTCTTGCAGTTCTGTTCCCAATGGTCGCGTTGTATGGTGAGCAGTAAAAGTGCACCCAATGGAGTTGCAGTGATCGCGTTTCGCAAACAATTGCTCATACTATTTGCCGCTGGCTGGGTTTCGACTGCCGGCGCGAATGAAACTTGTCTGGTGTCTGCTCAGTCGGACCTCGAACGCATGTACTGCGAAATTGTCGAGCGCGGTGGCGGTGCGGGCCTGCCTTCCATGGCGGATTTCAAACGCAATGATCCAAAGGTGCAGGCGCTGTTGTTACGGCAACCTGCCAAGCGTTTGAGTCTTACATTGCCCGAGGTTGCGGCCAAGCCTGAGCCTAAACCCAAGCCCGAGCGCAAACCAGAGGCGGCCACACCGCAGCGGGAATTCGCGAAGGAGTCCGTCTCTGAACCGCCGATTGCCCAAGGCTTGGCGGATTGCCGATTGAGCGGTGAGCTGATTCAGTGCCCGAATGCGGCCTATACGCTGGCGGGCAATCGCTCTCTGGCATCACTGGAAAATGGTGTTCTGGAGCCGGGTAACCGCCTCGGAATCGAGCCGTTCGATGGTGTGCGTAACGATGATGAAGCCGTGCGAGGCTATCTTTCGGCCGCTTATGATCGTTACATCCCAAAAATGCTGGCCATTGGTCTTGGCGCAAACACCATGAGTTTCACGGCATTTCATAACGCCTTTTACACCCTTGAAAGCGGTGGCGTGGATTTCTCCGAGCGTATGGATCAAACCTACGAGTTGCTCAAGCAGGATCGAAAAACTCTGGGCGTGAAAGCCCGCTACCACGATGAACTGCCAGAAAGCCTGGCTCAGTGTGTGACCATCGATCGCAGTATCATTGTGTGCGACAACGTCGGGACCAACTGGGTGTTTGTTCGCACAAAGTAGAGGTTGGTTTACAGCTTTTTGTAGCGCCGTTCTGGTCGGCCGATGCTGCCATAGCTGACTTCGGCCACAACGGTGCCTGTGCCGGTCATGTATTCCAGATAGCGCCTGGCAGTTGTGCGGGATGCGCCCATGGCGCTGCCGACTTCTTCCGCGCTCCAGGGCTTGCCGCCTGCAATCAGTTCACGAATCTTATCGAGGGTAATAACATCAATGCCTTTTGGCAGGCGGTGATGGTGATCCTGGTTTGTGTCGCCGGTGTTGCGTGGGAGTAGGGCGTCTACTTCATCCTGCCCCAGGTGTTTTAGTGCCGACAGGCGCGCAAGGTGGTCGCGAAACCGGTTGATGGCTTCTTCCAGCCGTTCAAATACCAGTGGTTTCAGAATGTAATCAAACACGCCGCCGCGCAGGGCTGTGCGTAGTGTTTCCACTTCTTTAGCAGCGGTGATCAGAATGATATCGGTGCTGTTGTCACTGGCGCGAAGCTCCCGCAATAAATCCAATCCGCTGCCGTCGGGAAAATACACGTCCAGCAATATCAGGTCGGGCTGCAGTACCTCAGCCTGTTCCCGGGCATCGGCCAGGGTATGGGCTATGCCGCACAGCTCCACCTGGTCCAGGCGCTGAACAAAGCGGCGTTGGATTTCCGCAATCTGGCGGTCGTCTTCGGCGATCAGCAGTCGGATGGGGGGCACGATGGGCTCCTGCCTGTTGGTTTTTTGGGTAAGTATAGAGTGAAGCGGCTGCCACCAGCCACGCTCAGGTTTTCCACCGTAATCGAGCCGCCCCAGCTATCCAGAAACTTGCGTACCAAATGTAGCCCATATCCGTGTTTATGGCCGGCTTTGCTGGTTACGCCCTTCTCAAAAATCTGGTTTTGCAGTTCGGGCGCCACACCCGGGCCCTGATCTTCCACTTCAAAGATCAGTTCCTGGCCAAGATCTGTCATAGATAACTGCACCCGACCGTTTGCGCCTGTGTGGCGGCGGGTGGCTTCCAGAGCGTTATCAATCAGGTTGCCCAGCACGCTCACTAGCTGATCCCGTGGCAGGTTGTCTGGCAGGTCCGTCATCTGGCTGCCAGGGTCTATGTCCAGGTGCAGGCCCATTTCCCGCGCGCGGTTGTGTTTGCCCAGCAGGCAGCCAGCAATGATCGGGTCTGGCACGGCTTCCAGTAGCAGGTGAATCAGAGCCTGGTGGCTGCTCACTTCGCTGCCGATAAGCCCTAGTGCATCGTCGTAAGCGCCCAGTTGGATCAATCCGGCAATGGTGTGCAGTTTGTTGGAGTATTCGTGGGTCTGGCTACGCAGCGTATCGGCATATTGCTGAATGTGGGTGAGTTGCTGGCTAACGTGATCCAGCTCGTTGCGCAGGCGGAAGCTGGCCACTACCCCGATAATGTCGTCGCCTTGGCGCATGGGTAATCTGTTGACCACCATCTGCTTGTTGCGAAGCCATATCTCACGATCGAAATCCGGTATGCCACTGGTTAACACCGACATCAGGTCGCTTTCCGGGATTATGTCGAGAATGGGCCGGCCGGCTATCGGCGTGTTTTCATCCAGGCCCAGGGTGGTCAAAGCGGCGAGATTAACAGTAGTTATAACACCATCGCGATTGATGGCGATGATGCCTTCACGCACGGATTGCAGAGTGGCGTCCCGCTCCTGGAACAGGCCGGCAATTTCTTCCGGTTCCAGGCCAAAAATTGCGCTTTTAAAACGGCTGGCAATCACCACAGCGGCCAGAATACTCACCAACAACACGACGCCCAGAACGCCGTAAAGTATGAAGTTGTAGTGCTGCACAGTGGCCTCAACCTGGGCCACGCTGTACCCCACCGACACTATCCCGATGATGGCGCCGCTGGCGGGGTCAAATACCGGTGCTTTGCCGCGCATGGACTCGCCCAGATTACCCAAGGCCCGGGCGATATAACCCTCACCCTCTACCAGTGCTTGATAGCCGTGATCGCCATCGTCGTCGGCCATTGAGTGCCCAATGCGGCTTGGCGAGGGATGAGCCAGGCGGATGGCATCGTGATCGCCAATTACAATAAACAGGGCTTCGTTGGTGGTGGCTAGAGTGTGGGTGAGGGTGTTCAGGTCTTCAATGTTACGTTGCTGAATGCCATCTATAATTGAGGGGCTTGCGGCGATGGTTTTAGCCACCATCAGAGCGCGCTGGCCAATCTCGTTATACAAGGATTCGCTCAGGTAGTAACCGGCAAACAGGCCAATAAACAGGGTTTGTAATGCGCTCAGCAAACCCAGGGTGAGAATCATGCGGGTTTTGAGCTTTGTGCGACGCTTTGCAGGCATAGGCTTCAATCAGATTCGTCTATTGGCGGCAACGTTCAGAGTAAAACACCCTAACCGGGTTTGCCCGTGAACTTTATGAACAAAAAGCGCATTAGTTTTTTTAAGTGAATTACGCTCGCAAACTTCAGAAAATACGGATTGCCTTCTAGTCTGTTTATTGAAACAACAATGAGGTGATGAATATGTTTTTCAAAACAACAATAGCATTTGCAGCAGCGGCTGCGTTCAGTATGTCAGCCATGGCATGGGAGCCCAGCGGAAAAGTTGAGTGCCTTGCACCGGCTGATCCCGGCGGCGGTTGGGATTTTACCTGCCGCAGTGTGGGTAAGGTTATGCAGGATCTGGACTTGGTAAGCGGCTCTGTTCAGACAGTAAACATGGCGGGTGCAGGTGGTGGCGTAGCGTATGCCCACACTGTAAGTAAGCGTAAAAACGACGAAAAACTGATTGTCGCGGCCTCTACCGCTACAACTACGCGGTTGGCTCAGAAGCAGTTCCCCGGTATGGATGCTTCAATGGTGAAGTGGGTCGGTGCACTAGGCGCAGACTACGGCATCATCGCAGTGAGTAAAGATTCCAAGTACGAAAACCTGAACCAGTTAATGGACGCGCTGAAAGAGAACCCGCGTTCGGTCAAGTTTGCTGGTGGCAGTGCCCGTGGCGGCTGGGATCACCTGAAGGTGCTTATCGCAGCAAAAGCAGCTGGTGCTGAAAACCTCCCTTCTATTCCTTACCTGTCGTACAACAACGGTGGCGAAGCCATGACCCAGGTAGTGGGTGGCCAGGTGGATGCGTTCACAGGTGACGTATCGGAAGCAACCGGCTTTATGGATTCCGGTGATCTGCGCGTGATTGCAGTGCTTTCTGAAGAGCGCCTGCCGGGCAAATTCAGCCACATCCCAACCGCTCGCGAACAAGGCATTGATGCGCTTGGCCCCAACTGGCGTGGATTCTATATGCCGAAAGAGACCTCTGCAGAAGCTCAGAAGTACTGGGTAGATGCGGTAGACACCTTGTACGCCAGTGATGAGTGGAAGGCGGTAATGAAGAGCAACGGCCTGATTCCGTTCCACCCGAAAGCCGGTGAGTTTGAAAGCTTTGTAACCAACCAGGTGCAGGACATTGAAACCCTGTCCCGGGAAATCGGTCTACTGAAATGACTGGCCTGGGCGACCGTATTCTGGGCTTGTGCCTGTTGGTGGTAGCGGTTGCCTATGGCTGGGTGGCGCAACAGTGGCCTGAACCCTTCGGTGGATCCGAAGGGGTAGGGCCGGAAACCTTTCCCACCATGCTGGCCGTTGTGCTGGCGGTGGGCAGCCTGTACTTGATGGTCAAACCGGATGCTGATACCCAGTGGCCTGTAGGAAAAACAGCCCTGGAGTTGGTGGTTTCGATCATTGTACTGGTGATTTACGCGCTGCTGCTTGAGCCATTGGGCTTTGTTATCTCCACTACCCTCGCGGTTGGCGCTTTAAGCTGGCGCATGGGTGCACCTGCTAAATCCGCGTTTGCAGTTGGTCTGGTCAGTGCCATTGTGGTGTTTGGGCTATTTAACTATGGCTTGTCTCTGAGCCTGCCCACTGGCTTGTTGGGAGACTTTTGACCATGGAAACACTTGGCTTTCTGATGGACGGGTTTGCGGTAGCGTTAACGCCGTACAACCTGATGTTTGCGCTCTTTGGTGCCTTTGTGGGCACGTTGATTGGTTGCCTGCCAGGCTTGGGCCCGGCAAACGGTGTGGCCATTCTGATACCTCTTGCCTTTACCTTGGGCTTGCCGCCTGAAACAGCAATGATTCTGCTCACATCGGTTTATGCGGGTGCCATGTACGGCGGCCGGATATCGTCGATTCTGCTGAATATTCCGGGCGATGAACCCGCCATGATGACCTGCCTCGACGGCTATCCCATGGCGCAAAAAGGTCGGGCGGCAGATGCCTTGGCCATATCGGCGATAGCCTCCTTCGCGGGCAGTTTGATCGGTACCATAGGGCTGATCATGTTGGCACCGGTGCTGGCGCGCTTTGCGCTGACCTTCGGGCCGGCGGAGTACTTCGCGCTGTTCTTGCTTGCCTTCGCTACGCTGGGGGGTATAACCGGCAAGAACCCGATGAAGACGGTGATTGCAGCTGCACTGGGCATCATGATTTCCACCGTGGGAATCGATATCTCTACCGGCACCCAGAGGTACACCGGGGGTGTGCTGGAGCTGTATGAGGGCATCGACTTCATCTTGGCGATTGTGGGCTTGTTTGCCATATCCGAGCTTCTGTTTTTTGTAGAAGCACGCATGGGCAAAGGCCGCAGCAAAGTGAAAATGGGCAAGATGACGCTGACCTTCAAAGAGGTCGTGTCGACAGTACCCACTCAGTTGCGTGGTGGTTTGCTCGGCTTTATCGCCGGAGTGCTGCCAGGTGCGGGAGCCTCTCTGGGAAGCTTTATCAGCTATACCCTTGAGAAGTCGGTACTGGGCAAAAAAGGCCGCTTTGGTGAGGGCGATATTCGTGGTGTTGTGGCGCCAGAAGCCGGTAACAATGGTGCGGCGTCGGGTGCCTTGGTGCCCATGCTAACCTTGGGTGTCCCAGGAAGTGGGACTACAGCAGTATTGCTGGCGATGTTGATTTCCCTCAATATTACGCCTGGGCCTCTGATGTTCACCCAGAACGCTGATATTGTGTGGGGCGTTATTGCCGCGCTGCTGATCGGTAACGTGCTGCTGCTGATACTGAACATTCCGATGATTGGCGTGTTTGTAAGGCTGCTGTCCGTGCCGCCGATGTACCTGCTGCCGATAGTCACCATGGTGGCGTTCGTGGGCATCTACTCCATCAGCCACAGCACCTTCGATCTGTACTTCATGATTCTGTTTGGTGTTGGCGGGTATCTTCTGAGAAAGCTGGAAATTCCCTTGGTGCCCATTATTCTGGGCCTCCTTTTGGGGCCAGAAATGGAGAAGAACCTGGGCCATGCGCTGATACTGTCGGATGGTGATTGGACCACACTCTGGTCGAGCCCATTGTCGATAGGATTGTGGCTGGTAGCCGGCCTTGGTTTGGTGTTGCCAACGCTGGTTGGGCCGATTCTGCGCCGCCGTATGCGTAACGCTATCAAGGAAGGGCCTGTTAGCGACTAAGCGCAAAGGTCAGCCGCTTCGGCGGAAAATAGGAAGGATGTGCACCGGGCTTTGCCCGGTGTTTTTTGTTTTCCACAGCACAGGAAATTATGTCCGATTTTTCTCTAATCCAGTATGCCTTGGTAGCCCTTATCTTCATCTGGAGTGGCTTCGTGCGCTCAGGGCTGGGCTTTGGCGGTGCGGTGTTGTCGCTGCCTTTTCTGTTGCTGGTGAAAGATGACCCGCTAATATTTCTGCCTATCATTGCAGTGCACCTGCTGTTTTTCTCTTCTTTGACCATCTGGATGAACAATCGTAAAAGCCGCACCAGAAAAGCCGGCGATGGCAGCCAGAAGCTGACCGGGTTCGGGCCAGATGCAGCCGCTAAAGCCCCCGAGGGCACGGTTGACTGGCCCTACCTCTGGCGGATGCTGGGCATCATGCTGGTACCCAAACTGATTGGCGTCTTTGGCCTGTTTACGCTGCCACCCCATGTACTGAGTGCGATTATTTTCGTGATTGTTGCGATCTACTCAGTGTCATACATCATCAACCGACCTTTCCGCAGCAGAAGTAAAACCGTGGATGTGATCTTGCTGATGGCCGGTGGTTACATCAGCGGCACCTCGCTGATCGGCGCGCCGCTGATCATTGCGGTTGCCTCCCAGCATGTGGCACGGGAGAAGCTGCGCGATACCTTATTTGGCCTTTGGTTTATTCTGGTGTTGATCAAACTGGCAGCGTTCATCTGGGTTGGGCTTGATCTGCAGTTGATCCATCACCTTTGGTTACTGCCGTGTGCTGCGGTAGGGCATGTGATCGGGCTACGTTTTCACGAGCGCATTCTGAAGGCGGAAACACCGGTGTTTTTCCGCATGCTGGGTGTGGTGCTGTTGGTGGTCAGTAGTGTGGGTATGGTTAGCGCGTTTCTGTGATGTTCAAAGCATCAACATTAATCAGGCCATTGCCAGGGTGGTGCGTCCAATAACCCCTGGCCCACAACAACGGTTTCACCCAGTTCTTTGTTCAGGGCAATCGAGTTGCAGTCACCATCCCTTTCCAGTGTGGCTACCAGCCGTGGTGCGTGGGAAACCACCCAAACCTGAGTCTCCCGCGAGGCACGGATAATCAGCCGCCCAAGTGCAGGAAGCAGATCTGGGTGCAGGCTGGTTTCCGGCTCGTTCAACACCAGCAGGGAAGGGGGCCGGGGTGTCAGTAAGGCTGCCACCAGCAGGAGGTAGCGCAGCGTTCCATCAGAAAGTTCTGCCTGGTTCAGAGGCCGCAAAAGACCATCCTGAAGGAACTCCAGAACAAAGCGATTACCTGAGTCTGCAGAAAAGTTTATTGTTGCGCCGGGAAAAGCATCCTCAATCGCGTGGTATAACGCTTGGCGGTCGCCTATCTCATGGATGGTTCGCAGAGCAGCAACCAGGCTATGGCCATCGTGGTCGAGTACAGGGGTTCGTGTGCCTATCTGTGGCGTACGAATGATGGAGTCGGGATCGGTTCTGAACTGATCGTAGAAGCGCCAGTTGCGGATCGTTTGTCGCACCGCGTGCACCTCAGGCACAGCCACCGGGTCGCTGATTTCGTTGAGGATGCTTTCGTAGGAGTTGAGGTGAGCGTTATACACTTCCCATTCTCGGCCGGAGCGTACTTTTACGATAGGCCCGACCCGGTCGATCAGGCAGCTGCTGGGTCGGCAAACATCGCCCACCCAAATGCATTCGCGTTTTATTTCGGGGTCGAACTGAAACATGGAGGGATCTTTGTAGCCGGCAAATCCCTGTGGTGCTGGCATTCCCAATGATATGGCGTAACTGAACTCTTCACCCGCAAAGCCCAGCCTCAGGCGTGAGTTGTGTTTTCGTGCAGAGCCTTGAACAGGTGCGGAGCCTTCTCTCATGCCGCTGGTAATGTTGTCAGGCCCGGCCCAGAAGGTGTAATCCAGCCCGCCTTCCTGTGCGATCGACGAAATCAGGTTTCCTTTCGCTGCTTCTGCGAGCAGGCGCAGAGATTTGTACAGGTTGGATTTGCCGCAGCCGTTTGGGCCCGTAACCACATTAAGACCCGCCAAAGGCGCGACAACGCTCTTCAGGCTGCGGTAGTTTGATACTGCGAATGCATTGATCATGCTCACGAGCTCAATCCCTTTCGCCCCAATCTTTCCAGCGCCATCAGCGTATCGGTGTATTTCACTAGCCGGTTCAAATATTCCGGTGACAACCTCTGCATTTCGGCCATTGCCAAGCTCACCAGGCGGTGGGCATTCATAGGGCCAGCATCTTCAGGAGCCTGTTCGATAGCGTTGCGAACACGGTCCTGGAGGGCTTGCTCGCCACGGTCCGCCGATGCTCTGGTCATGGCTTTTAGTGGCTGACGGGGATTGGCAGTTGCAGCGCGCTGAGGAGCTTCTGAGCCTTCTTCGGACACTCCAAACACCAACTGTTCCAGTGTCGACTGGGGTTGTGTTTGAGGTGCACTCTGGGTTTGATTGAGCCTGTCCAGCAGAGCTGAGAGCAGCGAAGATGCGCGGGTTTCAATGGCTTGTGTTGACTGCTGGGGTACTTCGAATCGTGTTTTGTAGTCGGCGACTGCCTGCTCCAGCTTCTGCCAGTGCCGGGTGTGCTGCAGGCCTTTTGCTTCCAAGCGCATCGCCAGAGCTTCAAGATAGCGAAAGCGAACCGGGTTCATCTGGTCGGCTCCGGAGTTTCGAAGGTCTTCCAGTTGCGTATGCAAAGCAGTGGCTTCCGCTATCGCATTCATCTGTCACCAGATTCCGCTTCGGGATTTGCAGGTGCTTGAGGTGCCAGAGGCACAGTGCTGATTTCTACCCGCCGGTTCTGAGCACGGGATTCAGCATCAATATTGGGCACCGCCGGGTGGTGCGGGCCAAAGGCGGCGGCGAATACCCGGTCGTTAGGCAGGCCAAGTTCGATTAATGTTCGGGTGACTGTCAGCGCTCTCTGGGCAGACAGCCCCCAGTTGTCTTGATACCGGTTGCCGCTGTGCATGGGGAGGTCATCGGTGAAGCCGCTGATCATCAGCAGTTCCTGGTGCTGAGTCAGATAGGTTTGCAGCGGGGTGATGAGGGTTTCCAATACTTCTACGCCGTCGGCCTGCAGCTGATCCGAGTTCAGTTCAAACAGCACGTTGCCGCTGATGCCAATGCGGCCGTTGTGAAAGGTTACCAGGCCTTTGGTGAGCGGGTCTTCCAGTGCTTGCTCCAGGGCAATGCGCTTCTGTTCTTCGGCTTCCCGCTTGGCTTTCTCTTCCTCCAGGGATTGGCTCAGTTCCAGTTGAACGCCAATCACCCACACCAGTATCAGCACCAGAATACCCACCAGCGCGGCCATCAGGTCTGAGAATATTGCCCAGATTGGAGTGGACTGCTGTTCACCGTCTTCCAGATATTCCATCAACTGGCTCCGCTGGTCTCGGCGTGATTGGCGATCAGAGCCGAAGCCGCATCAATCACATCTTTCTGGGAGCTTACGGAGAGGTCGATGACTTCTCGGGCCTGGGCAACGTAATAGGCCAGTTGTTCGTCGTGGCGGTTGCCGGCGTTATCCAGTGCTTTCTGGATGTTAGTCAGGCTTTCCTGCAGCTGGGAGTTGGACGCGCTGAACAGTTCCACTGCGGCAAGGAAGGATTCACTGAGGGCGCCGACTTCCTGGCTGCTGCCGGTGATGTCTTCGCCCAACTTGCCGAGTTGCTGGCTTTGCTCCTGGATCAGAACATTGAAGCGTTCGCTTATGCCTGTGAGGGTCTCACCTGCGCCGCTGATAAGAGAATCCACCGCCTCGCGCTGGCTGTCTGCGTTGTTGCGCTGGGATTCGAGAAGGCTGTCCAGTTCCTGAACCAGCCGCTGGCGCTCTTCCAACAGTTGGTTTTCCCGTTCGCTGTTGCGGGTCATCTCGCTTTGCAGCTGCGAGATTACCTGGGCGGCGGCTTTCGGGGTTTCCGACGCGGTTTCTATCAAGCGGGTCATGGGGGCTTCCAAGCCTGCGCCCAATTCAGTCAGGTGCTTGGTGACGATAACTTCAAGCTGGGCCAAACGGTCATTGGCTGCCTCGCCTCGGGCCGCTTCTTGCTTATGCAATTGAGAGAGCTGCTCGCTGATACGGGTGATGAGAGTATCCAGGCCTTGTTGCTGTTGAGTGGCAAGCTTGGTGCTTTGCGTCTGGAAGATTTCGGTGAGTGCAGTTAGTTGTTGCTTGGTGGTGGCAGACCAGTCTTCGTGCAGCTTTCCGGCGCTGGACTGTAGGCTTGCCATGGCTTCGGTAACGATCGGCTCTATGCGTTCAGCGGCCAGGCGGCTGCTCGATTCCAGAGCTTTCTCAAGTGACTCGGCCACGGACGTTGCCAGAGTCTGGTAGTGGCCGCCAACGGTTGTGTGGAATTCCTGTTGATTTCGGGTAAGGGATTGCTCCAGCTGCTGGCCTAGCTGCTCCATGCGGGCGGTCATGGATTCCATAGCCGTAGCCATTTGGGGCAGGGCATCCGCTTGGGATTCCAGTGCTTTGAAAGCCTGTTGGCGCTGGTAGTCCGCCGATAGGTGGTGCAACCGCTGGCGCAGGGTTTTATCCAGCTGGCGGGAGACCTGTAACAGTTCCCGGCGGCTGAGGGTGGAGGCCAGCCCCAGCATGGCAGACGCTGCCACGCCGGCGATGGACGTGCCGAAGGCCAGGCTCAGGCCGGCAATCGGGGCCGCCAGTGCGCTGCGAATCACACTGAGTTCGGTGCTGCCATCCAATGCAGATGCCGCACCGCTCAAGGTCACAATCATGCCGGCAAAGGTGCCCAGCAGGCCGAGCATAACCAGTAAGCCGACCAGGTAGGGCGTAAACTGCGGGCTTGGCAGTGCAGCAAAGTGCCCGTCAATGCGTCTCTGCACTGAAAACTGCACTTGCTCAGGTAGGCCAGAGAGCCAGCTTGTAACTTGTTCGCGGCTTTCCGGTGTGGTGCTCAGCTTCTGTTGCAGTTTCCGGGTTGTGCTCCGGAACCCCATCAACTCAACAAAGCCCAGCGTGTATACAGCTGCAATGATGACCGTGACGGAAAGCGCCAGCAGGTCAGAGCCTAAAAAGCGCTGGCCAATCCAGGCCGTTACCGCCAAACCTATGGCAAAAGCGAAAAAGAAGAAAAGTCTGCTCATGGAGAATCCATTACCTCGTTGTGGCAGGCCTCAAGTAACCCCAGTACTGGCTCCAGCCGAACATCCAGTTCAGCGAGTAAAAGATTCTGCGCTTCTTCGCAGTAACGGTGAAGCCAATCATCCGGCGCAATACCGGTTTCGAGGGAGTGGTCAGAGGTTGTTTGTTCTGCTGGGGAAAGCGCCTGGAATCGCTGCTCCAGCACTTTGGAAATATGAGAGAAACACTGGCTGGTGTACCCGGTCATCGCGTGGTCGAAGGTTGAATCCAGCTCTGCCAGCCTGGCCAGATTCTGGTTGTGCTCCTTCATCGCCTTTCGGGTTTTGTCGCGAAGTTGGCGGCTTGCGCCGACCACTCTGCGTTGCAGGGTGAGCCAGCTATTCAAATACAGTTCAAAATCCACATTATTTGTTGGCTCGATGTCATCGCCGTACGTGGAGATTTTTCGAACGAGTGCTGTGCGAGTGGTGGCCAGTTCCTGAATGATTCGTTTAAACGTTGGCCCTTGGTTCATGCCCGGATGGCGGGTTCGAAAGGCAATCGCAGAATCCAGAACCAGGGTGTCTGAAAGCCCAAACAGTCGCCCCAGGCGCTCGCCGCAACAGGGCAGCGGGCCGTCGGCAAGCGGCGCCCCGGATTGGGCCAGCAGTTGCAGCAGCCTTGGCGGTGAAACCCCGGCAGAATGTGAGGGTGATTGAGTCATCAAATAATCGCGCACAGGTTTGGGTAGCCGAAAAATACCGGGCTTTCCGGGGCGACTATTCTAAAGGGTATGGGGGGTGATTGATAATGACTGAATTGCCAGAAATATATGCCCGAACAGGCTATGCCCGGGCATATATACATTGCAGAGCAATCAGCGCTTGGCCATCAACGCTTCGAGTTCATCGGCGCCGCCAACCAGCTTGCCGTCGATAAATACTTGCGGGGTTGTGCCCTTGCCGGTTACTGCTTGCAGGGTGCTGTATGACAAGCCGCCACTGCCCAGCGTAATCTCTTCATACTTGAAACCCTTGTTCTGTAGCAGCGATTTAGCGCGGGTACAGTGGGGGCACCCGGGTTTCGTGAATACTGTTACCCGTGCAGGCAAGGTTGCATCCGGCTTGATATAGTTGAGCATTGTGTCGGCGTCAGACACTTCAAACGGGTCACCAGGGCTGTCTGGCTCAATGAACATTTTCTCGATGGTGCCATCTTTTACCAGCATGGAATAGCGCCAGCTGCGGTCGCCAAACCCGATGGCACTCTTGCTGACCAGCATGCCCATTTCACGGGAGAAGTCGCCGTTGCCATCTGGAATGAATTCGATGTTGTCGGCGTGCTGATCTTCAGCCCACGCCTGCATAACGAACGGATCGTTCACCGACAAGCAGATTACCCGGTCTACGCCCAGTTCTTTGAATACCGGTGCCAGCTCGTTGTATCGCGGCAAGTGAGTGCTTGAACAGGTGGGTGTAAACGCGCCCGGCAAGGCGAACACAATCACCGTTTGCCCGTTGAACAACTCGTCACTGGTTACCGACTGCCATTCGTTGTCACGACGAATGGGAAACGTAACCTGGGGGACTTTTTTACCTTCCGATGAACTTAACATTTAAAACTCCTTGGAGTTTGTGGGGTGTTTGCTTCATAGCGAAACTGTATCTCAATCAATCCCTTCGGGACACAGTGGGTTTCCGAAGTGAACTGTGTCGTTCGATCGCTTTGGGTTTCATTCCATATGGAATGCCAACGCGCCGACATTAAAGTCAGCAGCGAGGGCAGTGGTGAGGTCAGTACTAGAGAATGGCTGGACTACAGGTTGGCAAAAGCTGCATCAAAATCTTTTGCCGCAGCATCGGTGAACTCAAAGTGGCTCCTGATATAAGTCAGCGTGGCCTTTTCTGTTTCCGTCACACCTGCGCCGTCACTGGCGGACTTGAAAAGATCTGCGACCTCGTCTTTGGATAGCTTACCTTCACCCTTTCCAGTGGTGTGCTTGCGGGCAAGTTCCAGTAGTTCTTTTTCGTATTTTTGACCGTCTATTGTTTCGTATGCCATAACAAAGCCAACTCCTTTTAACAGTGATTCTGGGCCGCCCGACGCCGGGCGGCCCCTCTGCAGGCAGGCCAGTAAAAAACGATTCCATCCGGCGGACCTGTGAGATTAATACAAGCACAGGGTTCGGGGTTGCGCAAATAATGAACTGGGCGGCTATCAGTTCACGCCACTTACGACAATATAACCAGATGGTTTGGCAGTTCATCTTTCTGGCGAGTGGCTGGCACCTTGGATTTGAGATGCTTTCCACAGTCTTCAATGCAGGAAATAAAGCCTTTCAGTGTTTCGCCCTGTTTCACCTGTTTGGTGAATGCTGCAATGATGTCTTCCCAGGCGTCGTTATCAATTTGGCTCGATATGCCCCGGTCTACCAGAATCTCAACGTAACGCTCGGCTTCAGAAACGAAGATCAACATGCCCGTAGCGCCTGCGGTGTGGTGCAGGTTCTGTTCCAGAAACTGACGCCGGGCCAGGTTCGAAGCACGCCAATAGCCCACAGAGCGAGGAATCAGCCGCCTGTTGATGCCGGGTATCCGGAACACCAGGCTGAGCAGGGCAAACACGCCCCATTGGCTGAGCAGCAGTACATCTGCCGACAGCCAGTTGGTAAGGTAGTTAATAATACCGGGCACCAAAAGCGCAAAGATCCCCGCCCAGAGCAGAGGGATGTATGCGTAATTGTCGGCTTGGGCGGTTAGAACCGTTACCACTTCTGCGTCGGTTTCCCGCTCAACTGCGGTGATAGCGGCCGCAACTTGTTCCTGTTCCTGTTTGTTTAGTAATGTCATGGGGTATCACTGTTTGTTGGGTTGAAGGTTGCCTTTCGGATGCCTGCTTGTTCGCTACCAGCCACCAGATGCACCTCCGCCGCCGAAGCCTCCGCCCCCGCCGCTAAAACCACCTCCACCGAAGCCGCCACCGCGGCCACCCATGCTGGCGCCGAGCAGTGCACCACCTACCAGTGCCGCGCCGGTGCGTCCGCCACGGCCGCGGCCACCACCAATGAAGAAAATGACTGCCATAATGAATAGGAAAAACATCAGCACCGCTTTTGGGTTGGGTTTTTCCTGGGGACCGGTACCGGTTCTGCCTGGTACCGCCAGGGGCTCACCGCCAAGAACCTGCACCATGGCGGCAGCGCCATTGGCAATGCCCTGTTCAAATTGGCCTTGCTTGAAGTCGGGCGCAATAATCCGATTGATGATGGTGGCTGAAGCCGCATCAGTGAGGCGTCCCTCCAGGCCGTAGCCCACTTCGATCCGGATCCGTCGTTCCTGCTTGGCAACGATCAGCAGTGCGCCATTATCCTCACCCTCCTGACCGATTCCCCAATGCCGGCCTAGCTGATAGCCAAAGTCTTCTATTCCATAACCCTGAAGATCCGGCACTGTGACAACCACAACCTGTTCTGTCGTGCTCTGTTCGTGGGCCTCAAGCATTTGGGCTATCTGGTTTTCGGTGGCAGTGCTGAGCATGCCTGCATTATCCACCACCCGGCCAGTCAACTCCGGAAACTCCGGCGCTGATTGCGCCAGCGCCGCTGATACCGGCAGTACGATCAGCGCAAGTATGACCGCGACAGGGTGGCGAAAGGCGCAGCGCGAAGCGTGACGAGAGAAAAGTTGCATTTAAAACGTCACCTTAGGAGCTTCGTCAGCATTTTGTGCAGTGGCCTCGAAGTTTTCACGCACCTCCATTTCGCTATAGAGAATGCTGTGCCAAATTTTGCCTGGGAAGGTACGGATCTCGGTGTTGTAACGTTCTACTGATTGAATGAAATCGCGCCGAGCCACCGCTATGCGGTTCTCGGTGCCTTCAAGTTGCGATTGCAAGGCGAGGAAATTTTGATTGGACTTCAAATCCGGGTAGCGCTCAGAAACGGCCATTAACCGGCTAAGTGCGCTGCTAAGCTCACCTTGGGCCTGTTGAAACTGTTGGAGCTTCTGTGGGTTGCTCAAAATGCTTTCATCAACTTGAATAGAGGTTGCCTTGGAGCGTGCCTCAATAACTGCCGTCAGGGTTTCTTTTTCTTGGGCCGCAAAGCCTTTAACGGTTTCTACAAGGTTAGGTACCAGATCTGCCCGGCGCTGGTATTGGTTTTCAACCTGCGACCAAGCGGACTTAACCTTTTCGTCAAAGGTGGGAATGTTGTTGATGCCACAACCGGTTAGCAACAACGCCAGCATGAGCAAGGTTGCCAGTTGCCGTATTGAGCGCAGGGGTGTGTAGGTTGGCTGTGTTTGCATGGTGTTAGAGTTCCCTGAAGATGACCAATGCCCCCGAACTAAGGGCCGTGAATGAAAGAAAGGGTCTCACACTCAGCCATTTCAAAACAGCCTGCTAGACTATCAATTGATACGGATATCCGTGTGGATGTTCCAGAATATACTGGTCGGCGCACCGGGTTTATCCCAGGCATTGAAAAAGGAAGGGTGTCATGCAGGGGGTAAGTTGCCCGCATAAAGCTATAGCTCCGGGCTTACAGGGAATTTACAGGCGCGTCGTTCATCGGATTGGCTGGTTGGTCATCGCCATCGCTGTTCTGGTATTGGTGTCCTGGGTGTTTGATATTGAGGCAGGAAAACGAATACTGCCTACTTTTCAGTCCATGAAGTTCAATACTGCACTTTGCTTTCTCGCCTGTGGGCTTCTTTTGCAGTGTAAAACGCCCTCTGACAGTGCCTCGAACAGAGATGTTTTCGTTGTTTTGCTGGCTGCTTTCGTACTCTGTGTGTCGGGTATGACACTTCTAGAGTATGCAGTGGGCTGGCAACTGGGCATTGATGAACTTGTAGTTAAGGATCTTGCTACCGCAGCGAGCAATTGGCCCGGGCGCATGTCCGCCGCCACAGCGTTTTGTTTCAGCATGATAAGCGTCGCCTGGCTGGCCACAGGGCTTCGGCTGCGCTACGCCACTCTTATTCTGCAGGCTCTTGCCCTGGCGATAATCATGATCAGCAGTGCGGTTCTGATTGGTTATGCGTTCGGAGTGCAAAAGTTCAGGCTGTTTTTTTTCTCTACCATGGCGCTGCACACATCTCTGTTATTTGCGCTCTCCGGTGTCGGCATGCTCTTCGTGCGACCAGATCACGGCCTGATGGGCTCCGCTGCCAGTTCGTACATTGGCGGGCGTTCCCTGCGTCGGCTAATGCCTTTCATTATTGTAACGCCCGTATTAACCGGTTGGCTTAGCATGCAAGGTGTAGCGGCGGATTACTATTCCGCGGCCTTTGGCTTCGCACTGAGCAGCCTCTGTAGCATTCTGATACTTGGTTTTGTCGGTTGGCGTGGTGCGGATGCCCTGAACCGCGAGGAAGAACGTTTCCGTTCGACGGTAGATTCGTCTCCTGTGGCCATGATCATGACCGACGACAGCGGCACCATCCAAATGGCTAATAAACTCGCCCACTCATTGTTTCGCTATCCCGCAGGCCAGTTATTGGGCCAGTCGGTAGAGCAGTTGGTTCCAGAAAGGGCTCGCCACGATCACGTAGGCTATCGCCATGACTACCTGCGCAGCCCTGAGCAACGAATGATGGGGGCTGGTCGAGACCTTTTTGCCCTGCGCCAGGATGGAACGGACTTCCCGGCTGAAATCGCGTTGAACCCGGTTCAAACGGCCGATGGGCGCTATGTGTTGGCTGCGATTGTCGATATTACAGAACGTGTGGAGGCCAAGCGTAAAATCCTGCGGTTGAACCGTATCCACAAAGTTCTTAGTGGAATAAACACACTGATCGTGCGCGTTAAATCCTGTGATGCGTTATACGAAGAAGCCACACGAATTACCGTGGAAGAGGGCGACTTGCCAGCGGCACTTATAGTGCAGCAAGAAAGGGAAACGGGTAGGTGCGACATTCTGTACGCCCACGCTTCCGATGAACGACTTCAGGCCCGCCAGTTGTCTAACTATGAGATCAATACCGTTCGCGAATGCCTGGGCCATCATCGGGTCGCTATTCGTAGTGATGTGGCAGAGCATTGTGACAGTGCTGATTGTTACGGGCTGGCTGGCCTTGGTGTGCGAGCACTGGGAGCCTTTCCATTGACAGCAAGGGATAGCGCCCTGGGTGTAGCGCTGGTGCTCTATCGGGATGAACCGTTTTCCTTTGATGAAGTGGAAATGAAGCTTCTTCACGAGGTTGCGGGTGATATCGCATTCGCGATCGACAATCTCGAGAAGCATCGGCAGCTGGAGTACCTGACGCACTTTGATAGTCTGACGGCACTTCCGAATCGTCTTTTGCTGGCCGATCGCGTGCAGCAGGCTTTGCTCCAGGCCGATAGCCATCAGGGCGTTCTCAGCATTCTATATGTCAACATCGATCGCTTTAAGCAGATCAATGACAGCTTGGGGCACTCTGGCGGTGATGATGTGCTTCGAGAAGTGGCGCGAAGGATAGGCAATTGCGTAGGCAAGGCCGATACCGTATCCCGCTGGGGGGCTGATGAGTTTATCGTTTTGCTTCCTGGGCAGGGTGCTGCAGAGGTATCGGATGTCGCTAAATGCATAGTGGGCGAGTTGCACTCAGTCATCGTGATGGAAGATAGCCGGGAGCTCTTTGTCTCGTGCAGCATGGGCATTGCAGAATACCCACGTAGCGGGAAGGACATGGATGCGGTGATCAACAGTGCCCGAAGCGCTATGATCGCTATCAAGGCGCAAGGCGGTAATGACTATCAGCACTTCGATCCCGGGTGCGACAATACCTCCGGTGATGGGCTGGCGCTGGAGACATCGCTAAGGCTCGCTCTGGGTCGCAACCAGTTCCAGTTGCATTATCAGCAGCAGATTGAAATTGCCACCGGGCAGGTTGTGGGCATGGAAGCCCTTTTGCGCTGGAATCACCCGGGGGAAGGCCTGGTAGCGCCAGACCGCTTTATCCCTCTGGCAGAAAAATCAGGGCTCATCGTACCCATTGGTGAATGGGTGCTGCGCGAAGCCTGCCGCCAGGGCGCCGCCGGGGACGGGCTGAAAATGGGTGTGAACCTCTCCGCCCGACAGTTTCATCAGAAAAATCTCGTGGGGGTTATTCAGCAGATCCTCGAAGAAACCGGCATGCAGCCGGCTAACCTGGAATTGGAGATCACCGAAAGCGCTCTTCTATACGACGTTGAGTCGGCAATAGAAATAATGACAGAGCTGGCTGGTTTGGGCCTGAGCATTTCCCTGGATGATTTTGGTACGGGTTACTCAAGCCTGAGTTACCTCAAGCGCTTCCCTATCGATACCCTGAAGATCGACAAATCCTTTATCGCCGAAGTCACTACAGATCCGGACAGCAAGGTGATTGTAAACACCATCATCGCCATGGCTCATGCACTGGAGCTCAAAGTCATTGCAGAAGGTGTGGAAACCGAGGAGCAGTTGGCACTGCTGTATGAGCGCGGCTGCGACCAGGCCCAAGGTTATCTGTTTGCCCGGCCGTTGCCATACGATGAGGCAATAAACGCAGGGCGGTCTTGATCACTTCACTTTTTCATCGCCACCAGGTTGCACCATAACAGAGCGCCTTGCTTCCAGGTGCACGTTATTGGGCTCCTGGCGATTGGTTATAGAGCCTCGTTTTTCATTCTAATTTATTGAAAAAACATAAGTTTTTATGCCATGGAACGGCTGATGCAGAAGAGGGTTGCGTTACTGACGAACGGCGCAACCCACTCGAATGCAAAGGACGATGAAATGAGCATCAAAAAACACGTGAAGCTGGGCCTCTCTGCACTGGCATTTTCCATCTCGTTCAACTCCGTTGCCGCGGAAGATCCTATCAGGGTCGGCATTCTGCATTCCCTCTCCGGCACCATGGCGATCAGTGAATCCACCCTGAAAGACACCATGCTGATGCTGATCGAAAAGCAGAACGAAGCCGGCGGTGTGCTGGGCCGTCAGCTTGAACCGGTGGTTGTGGACCCTGCTTCCAACTGGCCGCTGTTTGCGGAAAAGGCGCGCGAGCTGCTGGCAAAAGAAAAGGTAGACGTAATCTTCGGAAACTGGACCTCGGTGTCCCGCAAATCCGTACTGCCGGTGATCGAAGAGCTGAATGGTTTGTTGTTCTATCCGGTTCAGTACGAGGGTGAGGAGTCCTCCCAGAACGTGTTCTACACGGGTGCAGCGCCCAACCAGCAGGCCATTCCAGCGGTTGATTACCTGATGAACGACATCGGCGTTGAGCGCTGGGTTCTTGCAGGCACTGACTATGTGTACCCCCGCACCACCAACAAGATTCTTGAGACCTACCTTAAAGATAAGGGCGTCGCGGCTGAAGACATCATGGTCAACTACACGCCGTTTGGTCACTCCAACTGGCAGGCCATTGTTTCCGACATCAAGGCATTTGGTGGGGCCGGCAAGAAGACTGCAGTGGTTTCAACCATCAACGGTGATGCAAACGTGCCCTTCTATCGTGAACTGGGTAACCAGGGTATCGATGCCGCAGACATTCCGGTGGTTGCTTTCTCCGTGGGCGAGCAGGAGTTGTCTGGCATAGACACTGGCCCACTGGTGGGTCATTTAGCGGCCTGGAACTACTTCATGAGCGTGGAGAGTGATGCCAACTACGGCTTCATTGATGCCTGGGTTGCTCATACCGGGAACGAAGAGGCTGTTACCAACGACCCCATGGAAGCCCACTACATCGGCTTCAATATGTACATTGAAGCCGTTAAAAAGGCCGGCACTGCGGACGTGGACGCAGTGAAAGACGCCATCATTGGTGTATCCGTTCCTAACCTCACCGGTGGTTTCGCCACCATGATGCCGAACCACCACATCACCAAGCCCGTGCTGATTGGCGAAATTCAGGACAACGGCCAGTTTTCTGTGGTGTGGGAAACGCCGTCTACCGTTGCCGGCGACGCCTGGTCTGATTTCCTGCCGGGCTCCAAAGACCTGATCAGTGACTGGCGCAAGCCGCTGTTCTGCGGAAACTTCAATGTGGTTTCCGGCACCTGTGGCGCCCAGGCGAACGTGGCTAACAAGTAGCGTTTGAGTCGAACTGAAGCAGGTGGGGGCTTTCCTCGCCTGCTCATTAACATGGCGTTTTTCCCATACCCTCTTATTCAACCGGACAGGACTCAATGATGAGCACCTCCAAACTGCTCGGCCGTGCGCTGTTTGCTTGTTTTCTTTTGTGGGCCGGCGATTTGCTGGCGCAAACAGAAGACGCCGAAGCACACCAGTTGCTCACGGTATTGGCCGAATCTTCATCCACGCAAAAGAAAGCGGCGGTTCTCCAGATTGCTGGAAGTGGCGATGTGCGTGCTCGAGGCTGGCTAGAATCGTTTGCCAACAACAAGCTGGGCCGCATCGAATCCAGCGGTCAATTCATAATTGTGCTGGAAAACCGGGGCCGGAATTGGACCGTGGAAAGCGCACTCACCGGGAAGAACCTCGGTGAAATTTCCCGCCGCGACATAGACACCGTTCGTGTAAACAATGCCTTGCGTAATGAGCTTGAAGGCATTCTCTCGGTGATTGATCTGAAGAGCCCGGAAGAGCACAGCCGCTTAACCGCCGCCCGCGCTCTTAAAGGCAGCGTGGATGGCACTCTCGCCGAGCGACTGCCCGAACTGATGAACGACGAAAAGAGCGACGCCGTTCGGGCGGCGCTGACTGAAGCCCTGGCGATTTATAAAGTGGCAGAGCAGGGCGATGTTGCGGCTGTAGCGACCCTCTCCGGCAGCCTTAACTCAGAAGCCCGCGCTGCTCTGCAGCAGGCTATGCGCAGCGACGATGCTGCATTGGTTGCTGCCGCCGCCGAAGCTATGGCGAGCATCGAACAAAAGCTGAAGCTGAACCGTGCCGCCGAAACCCTGTACTTCGGCCTGTCTCTCGGTTCCGTTCTGGTGCTGGCGGCCATTGGCCTTGCGATCACTTTCGGTGTGATGGGCGTTATCAACATGGCCCACGGCGAACTGATGATGCTGGGTGCCTACACCACTTGGGGCATGCAGCAACTGATGCCGGGTCAGCCCGGTTTGGCGTTGATTCTGTCCATTCCTACAGGTTTTCTGGTGGCGGCATTGGCAGGCGTCGCTATAGAACGCACTGTGATCCAGCACCTGAAAGGCCGACCGCTGGAAACCCTGCTGGCCACCTTTGGTGTCAGCCTGATTCTGCAGCAGCTGGTGCGCACTGTGATCTCGCCCCTCAACCGCACCGTGATTACCCCGGATTGGATGAGCGGCTCGGTGATGATCAACGAAGCGCTGTCACTCACCCTGAACCGCCTTTACGTGATCGGCTTTGCCCTGGTGGTTTTCGCCGGCCTGATGTTGATCATGCGCAAGACCCGCCTTGGCTTGGAAGTGCGCGCAGTCACCCAGAATCGAGCCATGGCCCGCTCCATGGGCATCAAAGCCACAAAAGTGGACATCCTTACCTTTGCGCTGGGTTCCGGCGTGGCGGGCCTGGCCGGTGTTGCGCTCTCCCAGATCACCAACGTCGGGCCCAATCTGGGCCAGGCCTACATTATTGATTCCTTCATGGTGGTGGTGTTCGGCGGCGTGGGTAACCTCTGGGGCACCCTGTTGGCGGGTATGGCGCTGGGCACCATCAACCAGCTTCTGGAGCCCTGGGCTGGTGCCGTGCTCGCCAAGATTCTGGTGCTGGTATTCATCATCCTGTTCATTCAAAAACGCCCCCGGGGACTCTTTCCCCAGAAGGGCCGTGCAGCAGAGGGCTGAACTATGTGGTTAACGAGACCTTTGCAGGAGCGTTCTACCCGTATTTTTTTGGGCGTTCTTTTCGCGGCCCTGGCGATTGTCAGTGTGCTGCATGTGTTCATGCCGCAGAACAGCGCCCTGTATGTAAGCGCCTACACAGTGACGCTGCTGGGCAAATACCTCTGCTACGCGCTGCTGGCCGTGGCGGTGGACTTGGTGTGGGGTTACCTCGGTATTCTCAGCCTGGGCCACGGCGCATTTTTTGCGCTGGGTGGCTATGCCATGGGCATGTACCTGATGCGCCAGATTGGCGATCGCGGCGTGTATGGCGACCCGATCCTGCCGGATTTCATGGTGTTTCTGAACTGGCAGGAACTGCCCTGGTACTGGCTGGGTTTCGACATGGCCTGGTTCGCGTTCATTATGGTGCTGCTGGCGCCGGGCCTTCTGGCCCTGGTGTTTGGCTTCCTCGCCTTCCGCTCCCGGGTAACCGGGGTGTATCTCTCCATCATCACCCAGGCGCTGACCTTCGCACTGATGCTGGCCTTTTTCCGCAATGAGATGGGCTTCGGCGGCAACAACGGCCTGACCGATTTCAAAGACATCCTTGGCTTTGATCTGCGCACCGACGCCACCCGGCTTGGCCTGTTCATCGCCACCGGCATTGCACTGGCCATTGGCTATGTGATCTGCCGCGGCATTGTGACCAGCAAGTTGGGCCGCGTGAGTGTGGCCTGCCGGGATGCCGAGGCACGCACGCGTTTCCTCGGTTACCGAGTGGAGCGGGTGCAGCTGTTCGTGTTTGTGGTCTCCGCCATGCTCGCCGGTGTGGCGGGCGCGCTCTATGTGCCGCAAGTCGGCATTATCAATCCCAGTGAATTCTCGCCGCTGTTCTCTATCGAGATAGTGGTCTGGGTGGCACTGGGTGGGCGTGCCACCTTATACGGAGCCGTTATCGGGGCGATATTGGTGAACTACGGCAAAACCGTGTTCACCGGCATCATGCCAGACGCCTGGCTGTTTGCCCTCGGCGGCTTGTTTGTTCTGGTAACCGTGTTTCTACCCAAAGGCATTGCCGGCCTCTTGTTCAAGCCAGGCAAGTCCCGCGACGCCAGTAACACGCCCTCAGCACAGGAGGCTGCGGCATGAGCATTTTCCATGAGCTGACCAACCGGGATCAGGTATTTGAATTTCTCACGCCGGCAACATCCCCGGTGGATGTGCGGCACGGCCCCATCCTGTATCTGGAAGACGTGAACGTGAGTTTTGATGGCTTCAAAGCCATCAACAACCTCAACCTCACCATCGACGATGGCGAACTGCGCTGCATCATCGGGCCTAACGGCGCCGGCAAAACCACCATGATGGATATCATTACCGGCAAAACCCGACCAGACACCGGCTCGGTGTGGTTTGGCAGCCGCCACAACCTGCTCACCCTGAGCGAACCAGACATTGCCTCCCTCGGCATTGGTCGCAAATTCCAGAAGCCCACGGTATTTGAAGCGCTGACGGTATTTGAAAACCTGGAACTGGCTATGGCTGCAGACAAGCGAGTGTTCCCGACGCTGACGGCCCTGATGAAACCCGAGTACCGGGAGCGCATCGACGAAGTATTGGAAATGATCGGCTTGAAGGAGCTGCACCACGCTCTCGCCGGCATCCTCTCCCACGGCCAGAAACAGTGGCTGGAGATCGGCATGCTGCTGATGCAGAAGCCGCGCCTGCTGCTGGTGGATGAACCAGTGGCTGGCATGACCGAACAGGAAATGGAACGCACCGCCGAACTGCTCATCAGCCTTGCCGGCAAGCAATCGGTGGTAGTGGTGGAGCACGACATGGGCTTCGTGCGTTCCATCGCCCGCAAAGTGACCGTTCTGCATCAGGGCAGTGTGCTGGCGGAAGGTTCTATGGACCAGGTGTCAAATCACCCGGATGTGATCAAGGTATACCTCGGGGAGGAGGCGTGATGACGACTGAAAGCACGATGCTCAGAATCGACAAGCTCAACCAGTATTACGGCGAAAGCCACACCCTCTGGGATCTGGAACTGGACGTACCCCAAGGCCAGTGCACGTGTGTAATGGGCCGCAACGGCGTGGGCAAAACCACGCTGATGAAATGCATCATGGGCGAGGAAAGCGTGAAAAGCGGCTCACTCGCGTTCGCCCAGGATGTGGAGCTCACCCAAAGGAAAATCGAAGACCGCTCACGCCTCGGCATTGGCTACGTGCCCCAGGGGCGGCAGATTTTCTCGCTGCTGACCGTGGAAGAAAACCTCCGTACCGGCTTGGCCGTGCGCAAAGACGGTCTTAAAACCATTCCCGAGCGGGTGTATGAGTTGTTTCCGGTACTGAAAGAAATGCGCCACCGCCGGGGCGGTGACCTTTCCGGCGGCCAACAGCAACAGCTCGCCATTGGCCGCGCGCTGGTGATTGACCCCCGCCTGTTGATCCTCGACGAACCGGGGGAAGGCATTCAGCCCAACATCGTTGCCCAGATTGGCGGGGTTATCCGCAAGCTGATTGAGGAGGACGGCCTCACAGTTTTGCTGGTGGAGCAAAAGCTGCCCTTTGCCCGCAAATACGCCGACCGCTTCGCCATTCTCGACCGGGGTCGACGCGTGGCCGAAGGGAAAATTGCATGCCTGACCGATGAACTGATTAAAAAGCACCTGACAGTGTGACGATTTTTCAGCGGGCAGAAGCTTTCAAACAACCGGAGCCTTCCAATCAGCTGGGCCAGGGTTTCCCGAATCTGGGTGACCCGAACACCATTTGATTTGCGTAGCGATAAACGGAGTGAAAGATCATGGAATTGACGCCTAGAGACAAAGATAAACTGATGTTGTTCACAGCGGCACTGCTAGCCGAACGCCGCAAAGCCCGAGGCCTGAAACTGAATTACCCCGAAGCCATCGCCCTGATCAGCGCTGAAATCATGGAAGGTGCAAGAGCAGGGTATTCCGTTGCGGAGCTAATGAGCAGTGGAACGGAGATTCTGACTCGCGAAGACGTAATGGATGGCATCGCAGACATGATCCTGGATGTGCAGGTAGAAGCTACCTTCCCGGATGGCACCAAACTGGTCACCGTCCACAACCCCATTGTTTGAGGAGCGCGCCATGATTCCCGGAGAGTACAAGCTCAAGGACGGCGACATCGAACTCTGCGCTGGTCGCGAGCGCATCACGCTGGACGTAGCCAACACCGGCGATCGCCCGGTTCAGCTTGGATCCCATTACCACTTCGCCGAGGCGAATCCTGCGCTGATTTTTGATCGCGATAAAGCAAAAGGCTACCGGCTGGATGTGGCTGCGGGTACGGCTATCCGCTTCGAGCCCGGCCAGTCGCGGCAGGTCACCCTGGTTCCCTTTGCCGGCCATCGCGAGATCTACGGTTTCCGGGGCGACGTTATGGGCAAGCTGGAGGTGCAGAAATGAGGATCACACGGCAGGCATACGCCGACATGTACGGCCCCACCGTGGGCGACCGCGTGCGGCTGGGCGATACCGAGCTCTGGATTGAGGTCGAGAAGGACCACACCTACTACGGCGACGAAGTAAAATTCGGCGGCGGCAAAGTCATCCGCGATGGCATGGGGCAAAGCCAGCGCGCCGACGATAGCGTGATGGACACCGTCATCACCAACGCCCTGATTCTGGATTGGTGGGGCATTGTTAAAGCCGACGTTGGCCTGCAAAACGGCCGCATCGCCGCCATCGGCAAAGCCGGCAACCCCGATACCCAGCCAGACGTTACCATCGTGATCGGCCCCGGCACGGAAATCATCGCCGGCGAGGGCAAAATCCTCACCGCCGGTGGTGTG
Organism: Marinobacter sp. KMM 10035; assembly: GCF_046537445.1. NCBI lineage: Bacteria > Pseudomonadati > Pseudomonadota > Gammaproteobacteria > Pseudomonadales > Marinobacteraceae > Marinobacter > Marinobacter sp. KMM 10035. The sequence goes on from NZ_JBBVMG010000001.1 coordinate 1,429,704, forward strand.
GACCCCCACATCCACTTCATCTGCCCCCAACAGGTAGAAGAAGCCCTGATGAGCGGCATAACCACCATGCTCGGCGGCGGCACCGGCCCGGCCACCGGCACCAACGCCACCACCTGCACACCGGGTGCCTGGCACATGGGCAAAATGCTGCAAGCGGTAGACAGCCTGCCCATGAACATCGGCTTTCTGGGCAAAGGCAACGCCAGCCTGCCCGAAGGCCTTGAAGCACAAATCAAAGCCGGAGCCATCGGCCTAAAACTGCACGAAGACTGGGGCACCAGCCCGGCCAGCATCGACAACTGCCTGACCGTGGCCGACCAATACGATATCCAGGTGGCCATCCACACCGACACCCTGAACGAATCCGGCTTCGTGGAAGACACACTGACCGCATTCAAAGGCCGCTGCATCCACACCTTCCACACCGAAGGCGCAGGCGGCGGCCATGCACCCGACATCATCACCGCATGCTCCAAGGATTACGTACTGCCGTCGTCCACCAACCCGACCCGGCCCTACACCGTCAACACCGTGGACGAACACCTCGACATGCTGATGGTGTGCCACCACCTGGACCCCAGCATCCCCGAGGACGTGGCCTTCGCCGACTCCCGCATTCGCCGGGAAACCATCGCCGCCGAAGACATCCTGCACGATATCGGCGTGATCTCCATGATCTCCTCCGACTCCCAGGCCATGGGCCGGGTGGGCGAAGTGGTGTGCCGCACCTGGCAAACCGCCCACAAGATGAAAGTTCAGCGCGGCCTGCTGCCGGAAGATGAAAGCCTGGGCGCCGACAACTTCCGCGCCAAACGCTACATCGCCAAGTACACCATCAACTCCGCCATCACCCACGGGATCGCCCACGAAGTCGGCTCGGTGGAAGTGGGCAAGCTGGCGGATTTAGTGCTGTGGAGCCCCGCGTTCTTTGGCGTGAAACCGGCCACCATCCTCAAAGGCGGCATGATTGCGGCCGCCCCCATGGGTGATCCGAACGCCTCGATCCCCACACCGCAGCCGGTGCACTATCGCCCCATGTTCGGTGCCTTCGGCAAAGCCGCCAGTGCCACCCGCCTGACCTTTGTAAGCCAGGCCGCGCTGGATGCAGGCATTGGCAAAGAACTGGGCTTGGACAGCCCGCTGGCGGCCTGCAAGAACGTGCGGCAGGTGCGCAAGAGCGATATGAAACTGAACGACGCCTGCCCGCACATCACCGTAGACCCGCAAACCTACGAAGTGCATGCAGACGGCGAACTGCTTACCTGTGAGCCCGCCGCTGAACTGCCGCTGGCTCAGCGTTATCACCTTTTCTGAGCCGGAAACCGGAGAACCTTATGCTGGAACTGAATGAACGGATCACCAACGTGGGAACTTCGGAAATCCACGATAACCTGGTCCGGCCTTATGAATTTCGTAGTTGGATTCGCATTCCGCCCGATCACGCTTTGGAGGAACTGGCGGAGCGCCTTACACGAAACCCAATAACCGCGGCTTTTGAGAAGCTGAAGACTCAACACTGATTACAAAAAAAATTGAGAGCGCACCATGAAGCATTGTTTGAGAGTTGGAGTCGGCGGCCGGGTAGGCTCCGGCAAAACCGCCCTGTTGCGCCAATTGTGCAAGGCCCTGAAAGATCACTACGGCCTAGCGGTGGTTACCAACGATATCTACACAAGAGAAGACGCCGACTTCCTGCTAAAACACGACGCTCTGCAAAGCTTGCTGAAACAGCCTGACGGCCCGGTAAACAGACCCTATTGAAAACCTGGAGAAACACCATGAAAGCAATCGCCCGAGTACTGATGGCCACCGGCCTGATGGTTACCGCCACGGCCGCATCAGCGCACGCCGGCCACGACGCAGGCAGCGGCTTCGCGAGTGGTCTGCTACACCCCATGCAGGGCCTGGACCACCTGTTGGCTATGGCCTCAATTGGTTTCTGGAGCGTGCGCCAGTCCTCCACACTAAAAAACAGCACACCCCTGTTTGTAATTGGCGGGATGATCCTTGGTGCAGGCATCGCCTGGGGCGGCTTTAGTCTGCCTGGTTTGGAAGCAGGCATTGCACTCTCCGTGCTACTGGCGGGTATTCTGATTGCTACCATGGCTAAGCCACCGACGGTTGTGGGCGGAACACTGGTTGCGGTCTTCATGGTGTTTCATGGCTTTGCCCATGCTACCGAAATGCCGGCAGGGGCTGCGTTGGTGGCTTATCTGGCTGGATTCTCTATTGCCACGCTGGCGCTTACGTTTGTAGGCCGGGGGCTTGGTGCTTTGATGCAGAGAACGGATAACCGGTTTGCCCGAGTGCTGGGTGGAGTGGTTGCTGCTACTGGAGCATTGCTGGCTGCTGCGTGAGAACTTTGGTTTAGAAAATAGAGTCAAAACATGGAGCTGTGAGGGAACACGACATCGCTCTTTAGCATCTAAAATGCAGGCAGTGATGAGCAAGATGATCTATTCTAGTCGACGAAATCCAGTCGCGTCAGAGTCGCACAGCAAGCATTTACAGGGAAGGGTTGTTATTGATGGGCAAAAAACTATTTATTAGTTATTCGCATAAAGATGAAACCCACCGTGAGGATTTCGAAGATCACCTTTCTGTTTTAAAAAGACGAGGGGTTGTGGACGTATGGCATGACAGGCGGATTGTTCCAGGTTCTGAATGGAAGGGAGAGATTGATCGTAATCTAGAGGAAGCTGATATTGTCGTGTTGTTGATCAGTCCGAGCTTTCTGGCATCAGATTATTGTTTCGATGTAGAGCTTAAGCGAGCCATGGAAAGGAAGGATGACGGAGTCGCTGAAATAATCGCCATTCTCGTAAGACCATGTGACTGGAGCGATTGTGAGTTCTCAAAGTACCAAGCAGTGCCGAAAGACGCAAAACCAATAACAACTTGGAGCGATCCTGACAGCGCTTGGTTAGACGTTGTAAATGGCTTAAAAAGCCATATCGAAAATTTCGAGCCGAAGTTCATAGAGGAAGATGTTCCTAGCATAGCGGGTAGTGTAGGAGTAAGTGTTTCATTTAAAACATGGTTAGATGACACAGAGATCGCACTTACTCACAGGAAGGTCGATACGGTTTCTCTGGCAGACATTTTTGTGATGCCGGACATTGAGCTTGATGAATCTTCTGATTCAGAAATTGTTTCTATAAAAAGTATTGATTCGGTTATTAAAAATTCTGGCTTCTATCTGTTGTCTGGAGAAGAACAGCAAGGTAAGACCTCTATTTTAAAGCGATTGTGTTCAAGGTTTTATGACGATGGTTTTGTACCTGTATATTTGAACGCAATTGATATAAAAAAATCAGATTTGATTGAGGTTATTAGTAAGTCTTTAAGTTGGCAATATGAGAGTTTTTCGTATTGCGATTTAATCGATTCTGGTAAGTCGATTATTTTAATAGATAATATTGATGAAATTGGGTTGAATAGCAAGTACGCAGGTAGGCTTATAGAAGAGTTAAACTCTTTGTTTGGGTTCGTAATTATGACTTGCCATAGCTCATTTAGCTATGTTCAAGGTGAGATTAGGGGTCTTCATGACTATGTGCATGGTGAGGTTCTATCATTAGGGAACAAAAAGCGGGAAGAGCTTGTAAGGAAGTGGGTAGCGCTTGGTCAAGAAGAAAGTATAGATGATTTCTCTTTGTATTCAGAGTGTGATGAGCTCAAAGCCAGATTAGATACGGTTATTAAAAAAAATATTGTTCCTCCGAGACCAATATATATATTGATGCTTCTTCAGATGTTTGAAGCGAATAGTCAGCTAAATCTTGATCTTACATCATATGGCCACTGCTATCAGCAGTTGATATACCAAGCCTTTGATAAGGCCGGTATCAAGAAGGTTGAGTTTGATAAGTATATAAATATATTAACCGAGTTTTCGTGGGAAGTGTTTCAGAAAGATGGCGGGTTAGACGAAGCGAGGGTGGAATATTTCGTTGATTCTTACTCGAAAAGATTTTTGTCGGTAGATTTTGTCGATGCTTTTTCAAGATTACGATCAAACTCTATTTTAACAGATCGTGACCAATTTTTATCTTTTAAGTATCCTTATCTTTACTATTTTTTTGTTGGAAAGAAGATTGCGGAGTCATACTCGGAAGTTAGTGAGGTTAAGCGTTCTGTTGAGGCTTTATTAAGAAATTTACACAGAGAAGATTATGCAAATATTTTGATATTTATCTCTCATCATACTAAGGATTCTTGGGTTCTTGATGAAATTAAGTCAACGTTGCGTGAACTTTTTGATGCCCATGTGCCTACATCACTTGAGCGCGGTCAGTTGGCCTTTATGAATGATTTTATGAGGAAAATACCTGAGCTGGTCATAGAGCAAAGAGAGATTCAAAAAGAGCGAGATGATCATAATGAAAATCTTGATAGACTGGAGCGCAGTGAGGAAGTTCAGCAAGGTGAGCCACATGACTTACTTGGAAATATTAACAAGGCGTTTAAAGGCATTGAAATAGCAGGTCAGGTTATTAGAAATCGTCACGCCACCCTTACGAGGTCATCATTATTTGAATTGGCTGATTGTGGTGTTAGTACTGGGCTTCGTTTTTTAAAATACTTTATTGAGATTTCCGATTCCGCAAAAAACGAAATTATAAAAATGATCGCTGTGCATCTTTCGGAATCACCTGGTATTTCAGATCGTGAGATTGAAAAGCAGGCGGAAAATGCATATTTACATTTAACGTATGGAGTAATAAATTCCGTCGTTCGAAAGGTTGCCGGATCCATAGGTTCAAAAGAAGCGCTTGAGATTTATTTTCTTCTGGAAAAGGAAAAGCAGACCCCAGCGTTTACGCTTATAAGGCAGTCAATTGAACTCCAGTTTAATAAGTCGCTAGATATTAAATCTCTTTCTAAAAGTTTGTCGTATCTGCATGACAACCCAGTTGGAGTGCGAATTTTAAAAGAGATGGTTGTTCAGCATATTTATATGTTTCCAGTGGATTATAAAGAGAAGCAAAAACTCTCCTCGAAGTTAGGAATTTCTATACAGGGGCAACGATTCTTAGACCAACATAAGCTTGGCAAGGGTTGAAAAGTGCCGAACCATAACGAACACCGGGACAGTTCTATTTTCTGATGCTTTGCGGAGGATCTGATTTGAACAGCGGCCGATGGTTTTTGGCGATGCTGCTGATCGGAAAAGACGGCGGGATCAAAAGCTGCGAATCCAGCCTCAACCTCAACGCAGTTTTCCGCCGGATCGATGCCATGCCGATGCGCATTCGTGAGATGCGCACCGATTGAGCTAATTGCCAGCGCCTGCCTTAATGAATCTTTAGCAGTGCATCTTCGATGTCGCTGCTGTCTTCTGGGCGGACGACCCGAGCTATTTCTTCACCATCCTTCAAAAAAATCAGGGTCGGCCAGAGCTTAACGCCAAACGTCCGCCCCAATCTGCGGCCTTTGCCATCCTCAACCTTTACGTGCGGAACGTCTGGGTGATTGTCCATTGCCGCCTTGATGTCCGCCTGAGCACCCTGGCAGATCCCGCACCAGTTGGTGCCGAATTCGATCACCATTGGGCCCGTGCTCTGGTCCAGCTCATCACGGCTCAGGGTTTCGAGTGTATATCGGCTGGTGTACGACATGGTGCCTCCTTGTTGGGCTATCCATCTGGAAAATAAATCTGTCCCGGTTTTCTCTATTCCTTGAGCCGGACAAGTAACCGGCCATCCTTAACCTGAGTATAATCCACACCCGCTGCAAAGGACTGCCAGAATCCCGGATTGCCGCCGGGTGTTCCCAGCCCTCAACAATTTCAAATGCTAGGGCAAATGGTGGGTAATCGACATTGGCGGCAACAATATACGGCTGATTGCTTTCATTGAGCGATCTGTGTCCCGCCAGTTCTGATCAGCCATTGAAGGGAGAAATGAATTGAACCAAAAAGGATTACTCACCGCATGGAACGACGCCAAGGGTTTTGGCTTCATTACTCCTGAGGGCGGTGGTGAGCGGGTCTTTGCTCATATCAGCACATATGCTGGCCGGGGGCGGCCCGTTTCAGATCGCAAGGTAGCCTATACTATCGCGAAGGATAGTCAGGGCCGGCCGAGAGCAGGGCGGTTTCAGTACGCTGGAGCGGCAAAGGTTGGCGCCAGCATTGCTCGGGGAGTCTGGGTGGCCGCGGCGGTTGTTCTAGTGTTCTTCACCATTCTGGCGGGTCTGTTCCATCGAGGTAATTTGCCGGTCTCTATCCTGGCTGCCTATGGCGGGGTGAGCCTGGTGTTGTTTGTGATGTACTGGATCGATAAACGCGCGGCGCAGCGGGGTGGGCAGCGTACGGCTGAGAACACGCTGCACCTCTTTGAGCTATGCTGCGGCTGGCCCGGAGCACTTATGGCTCAGCAAGTTTTTCGGCACAAAACACGAAAGGGGAGCTATCAGTTCGTTTTCTGGCTGGCGGTTCTCGCTAATCTGGGCGCTCTGGGCTGGCTGCTTGTCGCGCCGGAAGCAGCCACTTTGCGGCAGCAGTTAGACTTTGATTTGTTGAATTCTTTACGGGACCCCAAGTGATTAAACCCAGTTGTTACAGCTGTCGGAAAAAGTTTGAGCCATCTGAGCTCCGGGTTTCTTACTCGAAAAACTACTGTGAGGGCTGCGGTGTTGGGCTGTTTGGTGAGGATTATTTCAGTTTCACAGCTAAGCCCGCGCCAACTATCCGGAAGAGCCTGGCTGTCCATTCTGCAGTACTTATTTTCGGGGTTGCTGGCTTGTTGTTATGGTTTTTGACTGGCAGGTCGTGAGCACTCGAAATCGGGGCCATCAAGCGGAAAAGATTTATCAGGCCATGCAGTAAAGGCCAGCAATTGCCAGCGGCGGCCATAGTGAATTGTCACCGGGGCGGACGACCCGCGCTCTTTCTTCACCATCCTTCAAAAAATAAGGGTCGGAGAGAGCTTAATGCCAAACGTCCGCCCCAATCTGCGGCCTTTGCCATCCTCAACCTTTACATGCGGAACGTGTGGGTAATTGTCCATTGCCGCCTTGATGTCCGCCTGAGCGCCCTGGCAGATCCCGCACCAGTTGGTGCCGAATTCGATCACCATTGGGCCCGTGCTCTGGTCCAGCTCATCCCGGCTCAGGGTTTCGGGTGTATATCGGCTGGTGTACGACATGGTGTCTCCTTGTTGGGTTATCCGCCTGGAAAATAGATCTGTCCTGGTTTTGGTCGATGAAGATGCCACAGTCGTTGCAGCGTCTCTGTGAAACCGCGTAAAACCTGGGCGGATTGATCATTAACCGTGGACTCACCACAAATGTCTTAGGTAAGCTTCCTAATGGCTTTCAATGGAGTGAGTGATGTCCTGGTTTAAGGTTTTCTCCGCCGTAGTAGTTGCCAATATCGTGTCGTGGGTCATCATAAGCATCATTGGCTGGTTTATCTTCTTTATGGTCTTGGATACCTTCAACGGTTCGCTTAGCGAAAGGCTTTCTACAATCGGCAAATCTGAGTTACCAACGATTTCTGTCCCGTATTCTTCGCAGCCGGTGCCTACTGCAGAGGAAAGAGCAGCTCAAAAGGCATGGGAGAAGCGGTTGGCGGCTGATCGACACCGTGCGAGAAACGAGGCAGGGCAGAAGCGAAGTGCAATTGCGAGCAGTAAAAAAACGTGTGATTTCTGGACTGCTGAGTACCTCAAAGATGGAAACCCTAAGAGTCAGGCATATAAAGAAATGGCCTGCTCTCGTTACCGTAACTTACTTAATTGAGTCAGTGCTCCAGATGCATTGTTACGACCGCTGTCTCTTTAAATCCAACGTGTCTGATCAAAGGAGTTTGAACACGTGACTGAAGTAGATCAAAAAGCCTCAGGTACACCAGGCGGTGGACTCCTGGCTAGCCTCATAAACTTTGTTTTTCTCTCTGCGTTGGTTTTCGTGATTCTCTGGAATTGGGACGGTTTTTGGCAGACAGACATCGGCCCACTTACCCGGGTTCAGCAATCAGTTTTTCCTGTTAAGTACAACGAGGAGCAGCTAAAGGTCTCTCGGGTTCAGAACAACAATCAGTTAATTGAACAAATTGAACGTCGGGTAAATAGATACGAAATAGCGGCGGTTGAGGCACAAAAGGCTGCCAGGGAAGCGCAAGCGCAGTTGTCTGCTGTCGTGAGCCAAGAAAACGAAAAATGCCGTTATTACGATACGGCTTTGCGGATGATTGATCTTTTGACTCGGAAGTATTCTGAGGACGAGCTTAAGCGGACCCTGAGTTGTACCAGCCCTGAATGTGAAGAAATCCTGATGTCCAAACACCAAGCGTACGAAGTATGCACTTGATTGGAAATCCGAGCAGATTAATTTTCTGATGCTTTGCAGAGGATCTGATTGGAACAATGGTCGACAATCGATAGAAAAGACGGCGGGATCAAAAGTCGCGAATCCAGTCTCAACCTCGACGCAATTTTCGCCCGATTGATGCTATTACAGGCCGGGTGAAAACCTTGAGTTGTTTGTCTTGGTGTGAGCACTCAACGAATTATTATATTGGGAAGCACAGTAATGCCTGATTACAAAAGGATAGCTGGGGAACAACAGGAATCGCAGGTTTCGTACTTCCTTGACCGATACTTTGGTAGTGACGATAACTACGGAATACTCAACAACCTTGTGATTGAGATAAACGGTTTTAACTCCCAGATTGATCATCTGATCATTTATAAAGCCGGCTTCATCGTCGTTGAAAGTAAGAGTATTCAGGGGTCGGTGCGGGTAAATTCTCTGGGTGAGTGGGAACGATCCTACAAAGATGAATGGTTCGGTATTCCCTCCCCAGTGCAGCAGGCAGCGGTGCAGATTGATAACCTCAAGGCTCTTCTTAGGGAGAATAGCTCAGAGCTTCTGGGTAAGCTTTTGGGTCTGCAAAAAGGCTTTGGTGGACGCCAATACAAAACAGTGATTGCGATTTCCAGTTCCGCGCGGTTGGACCGTGACAATATCCCTACTGATATCTCGCAACATATCGTTAAAACTGAGTTTCTTGTCGATAAGATCAAAGACCTCACGCAAGCTGCGAATAGCGGGCTGAAAAGCTTCGCGAAGACTGAGCCGCGCTTTACAGCTGATGAGATGGATAGGATCTACGAGTTTTTGAAGAGCTACCAGCAGCTCAGCGCGCCGGTATTAAAATCGGAAACCAAGCCAGCCGTGAGGCGCACTGAAGTGTCAGAAGTCCCTGATTGCGGGCTTCTGAAAGTGAGTTGTAAAAAATGCGGTGAGATGGAAGCCCTCTCGGCTCAATATGGCCGTTTTGGTTACTACGTGCAATGTGTCAAATGCTCAACAAATACCGCCCTGAAGCACGCTTGCCCAGCCTGTGGTTCAGGTTCCACCAAGACCCGGAAATCGAAATCCGATATGTACCTGGATTGCCAGTCTTGCAATACGAGCACCCCGTTTGCTGTTAAGTGGGGTGTTGCCGCCCCTAGTTAGAAAAACCGGGACAGATTTATTTTTCAGATGCCTGGTCAATGGTGTCCCCGTCAATTAGCACCTGAAACCTGCTCCACGACCGGCGCTTTGTGCCACGTCGAGCGATCCATCCAGGGGTCGCGCAGGCCAATGTGCCCGATGCCGGGTAATTTGACGGCCAAAGCCAGAGGGTCAATGCCAATGTTGAGGCCGAGAATGTTCAGTTCAACACCTTCCCGGATACTCGCCATAAGGCCGAAATAACCATTGAGGGAGAACTGGTAGCCCGAACCGCTGGGCGCTTTCGCAAATACTCCGTCAGCGAGATAGTCTTTTCCGATAGCAATATTGGGCAGTGCAACATCCAGTTCGGGTACCTGCCGGATTATCCAGGCTACGAAGGTATTGCTGTTGGGCCCGGGCCAGGCTTTGTATTCTTTCGGGAAGGGGTAGGTGTCGATAGCTTTCCGGATATTGATGATGGCGGCGTCTGCTTTCTCACCACGGAGATCTGCCAGCAACATCGGCGGGTTGCCGTACCAGGCGGTATCCGGCTCGCCGGGGCGGGACCGCACCTTCTTGTGACCCCAGCCAGTGACATCGTGAACCTCGTAAGTAGATGCCCCGCCCACCTTGGTCGCAATCCAGGTATGGACCGCAAAATTGCCGCGCCAGTTATACGCTCGAGCACCATAAACCTGCACAATGGCTTCTTCAGTCTCACCAGGAAGCGGCGCAATGCCTGCACTGGAGCGATCGGTGTCCCGCCAGTTCTGGCCAGACTGACTGCTGCAGGCCGCAATCAGCGCGGGGCCTGCCAGCAGAACCAACAAAAATACTGTGGTCCTGATCAGCCATTGAAGGGGTTTAATCATTCCAGGGGTGCCTCGGGCTGTATGCATTGGTTGGTGGTAAAAAACCAATTTGTATATTCCGCAGGTGCTGCTGGCATTATATACAAGGAGTCGTCACAGATTATGTCCCTTCCTGACCTGCTAGCACCATGCTTTCAAAAAGGTATAGATGTAAATGAGTGAATCCAAGCAAAAAATTGCGTTGTTTATTGATGCGGATAATGCACCAGCGAGCAAGTTTGAAGCCGTTCTGAGTGAGGTTGCGAAGTATGGTGTGGTAACCATCAGAAAGGCATACGGTAACTGGAAAAAAGCGTCCCTGAAGGGCTGGGAGGATCACCTGCATGAGTATGCTATCCAGCCCATTCAGCAGTACGACCTTTCCAAGGGGAAAAATGCCTCCGATATCGCATTGGTGATAGACGCCATGGATGTGATGTACACGAAAGACATAGATGTTATGTGCTTTGTGTCATCCGACAGCGACTTCACACCGATGGTTACCCGTGCCTTGGCTGAAGGTAAGGTGGTTCTGGGATTTGGTGAGCGGAAAACTCCATCGCCTTTTGTGAACGCATGCTCCAAGTTTTTGTTTCTGGATAAAGAAGTTAACAACAGCGAAGCAGCACCTGCTGAACCCAAAAACATTAAATCTGATACCAAGCTGGTAAACCTGCTGCGCCAAGCGATTGAAGCCACGGAGGAGGACAACGGATGGGCTGCTCTGGGCCCTGTTGGTGCGCACATATCGAACAAAACGTCGTTCGATACCCGAAACTATGGCTACAAAAATCTGAGCAGTCTCATTAAGGCAATAGATTTGTTTGAGCTAAAGCGTGGGCCGGGAAATTCCTATTTGGTAAAAGATGTGCGAAAGAAGAAGGGCGCATAACACAGTGCTGCTTCTGGCGTTGGCATTCCTTCCATGCCAGTTAGTCCAAGAGCAAGGAAAAATTGATGCCAAGACAGGTCAGAGCTTAACGCCAAACGTCCGCCCCAATCTCAAGATTGATAGAACCGCCGAATAGCATCCAGCAACTGGTCGACATCCTGGCGGTTCACATCCAGGTGCGTCACGAAGCGAATGGGGTTGCCTGCCGTGATCAGGATGTTCTGTTCAACCAGGTAGTCACGCAGTTGCGCAGCTCTGTCGGACCGGCAGCGGGCGTAGACGATATTGGTCTGGGTGCTTGCGGGGTTGATTTCCAGCTGCGGGATTCCGGCCAGTCCGGCGCTGAGGTATTCGGCGTTTTGGTGGTCTTTAAACAGCCGTTGTGGTCCTTGTTCCAGAGCAATTCGACCGGCAGCGGCCAGAATGCCGGCTTGGCGCATGCCACCACCCACCATTTTACGCAGCCGTGTTGCCCGCTCGATAAAGGCATTTGAACCCAGCAGCAACGAACCAACAGGCGCGCCCAGACCTTTTGAGAGGCAGACACTGACCGAATCATAGTGTTGGGTTATCTCGGTGACATCACAGTTGGATTTCACCGCTGCATTGAACACCCGGGCGCCGTCCAGGTGCAGCATTAAATTGTGGTCGTCGCAAAAGGCGCGAGCCTGGCGCTGGTAATTCAGTGACAGCACTTTGCCACCAATGGTGTTTTCCAGTGAGAGCAGGCGGGTAGACGCGAAGTGGACGTCGTCGGCCTTTATGGCAGCTCTCGCTTTTTCAAGGTTGATGCTGCCGTCGGGCTCGTTTTCGATGGGTTGCGGTTGAACGCTGCCAAGCACGGCAGCGCCACCGCCTTCATAACGATAGTTGTGCGCAGACTGACCGCAAAGGTATTCATCGCCCCGGCCACAATGGCTCATGATCGCGATCAGATTGGCCTGGGTGCCGGTGGCGGTAAACAGCGCTGATTCGAAGCCCAACCGGTCGGCAGCGAAGGTCTGCAAGCTGTTAACGGTGGGGTCGTCACCGTAAACGTCGTCGCCCACCTCGGCGCTCGCCATGGCTTCGCGCATTTCAGCGGTAGGGCGGGTAACGGTATCGCTACGGAAATCGATCATGAGGGCGTCTTTGTTACGGTTTGGGTGACGATGGGAAAGCGCGGATTGTTTCGCCATCCGGGGTGCTCAGCAGCAATTCGCCGTGATCGCCAAAGCGCGCCTGGTTCACATTCATGAGCAGCTTCAAAAAAGATTCTTCCTGATTCATCAGCGCCGGCGGGCAGGCCATTCGGGTAGATGCCATGTTATCGCCAACAGTTAATGTGGATCCATTGAGTTGGTATTCGCCGCTGTAACGATTGCAGGATGAACTACCGCCCACCCGATTGTCTTCCATGAATACAATGCTGACACGGGAGCTGTCGATAATGCCGTTGCCGCCAATGTCCTCAACAATCCACTCGCCGCCATTTATAAGGTTTTCAGTAGTCACATTGTTATCTGTGGCCTCTGGTGTATTTGCGCAGGCGCTTAGAAAAATCGCGGTGCTGACTGCACTAGCGGCTAGAAGTTTATTTAATTTCATTAGATTGCCCTGTCTCTGGATGAGCTTGATGGCTTCATAATATCGCGTTGGCCAAGCTTATGGTGGTTTCTTGCCAAACCGTCATAAGCCGTCTTGTTTCAGACCCCTCGTGTGAATACGTTCAGGCGCTCAGTATATCGCTAGACGCTTTGTTTTTTTGACACCCCATAACCACTGCGCTAGTTTCAAGATTCTATAGAACAGGCAGCATTTTCATGGGCGATTCACCTAAATCACAACTGGATGCTGAAAGAGAAAAGAACCGGTTGCTGTCTGACATCGTTAACGCAATACCGGAGCCTATCCTGGCAAAAGACTGGGATGGCAACTTTGTTTTCGTCAATGATTTCGTCGCCAAACTCTATGGCACCACCCCAGAAGAAATGATCGGTAAAGAAGACTCCTTTTTTACAGGTAATAAGGAGCAGGGCAGGTTTTTCAAAGAGAATGTCCAGAGCGTAATGCGACGCTTCAAGCCTGAAACAGTTTACGAAGACTCTACCGATAACAATACGGGCAAAATTCGCCACTTCCAGTCTTTAAAAATCCCTTTCAAAAACAGTCTCGGCGAGTTGAATATTGCTGTTATCGCCCGCGACATCACCGAAATAACCGAATTAAAGAACCTGGCAGAGTTTAACGCCAAGCGTCTGGAGCATGTCCTGGCCGTTTCCCGGGAAGGCATGTGGGACTGGAACACACGAACCAATAATGTGTTGTTCAATAAAGGTTGGGAGGAAATCACAGGCGTTTACCGGTCCGCAGCGTCGTTTTCGGATTTTATGGACCGCGTTATGGAGGAAGACCAGCAACGTGTTGCCGATGCGCTTCAGGCGTTGTTGGAAAACAATACCCCCTATGACATTGAGTTCCGGTTTAAGCGGCCTGATGGAAAAGTGATATGGCTTTGGGATCGGGGCGACATTGTACAATGCGATGAAGACGGTAAACCGGAGCTGCTGGCAGGCATTATCCAGGACGTTACTCAGCAGAAAATTGATCAATCCAAAATTGAGTCACTGGCTTTTTACGACCCCCTGACCAAGCTTCCGAATCGCGCCCTATTGAGCGACAGGCTAGGTCTCGCGCTTGATCGCTGCAAACGCTCCGGAAAATGCGGCGCAGTGTTTTTTGTGGATCTGGATAACTTCAAGAGTCTCAATGACACCTATGGTCACCAAGCCGGTGACGATTTGCTGGTGGTCTTGGGGGCTCGGCTTAATTCTCTGGTGCGTGGCGACGATACCGTTGCCAGATTTGGCGGCGATGAGTTTGTTGTTGTTCTCAGTGATCTGGATGCTGATCCGCAAAAAGCGGCGGTTAAAGCAAAGTTGATTGCTCAGGATGTCCGCACAGCCATAGGTAAAAAAGTCAGTATAAAACTGAACAATAATCGCCCTCCCATTGAATACGCTGTGACGGCAAGCATCGGGATCACCATTTTTGAGCCTGGCTTGAAAATGGCCACTGAGTTGCTCCAGCTTGCTGACTTGGCGTTGTACCAGGCAAAGAGCAAGGGGCGTGATGATTTTGCCGTATTTGATCCGGTCATTCAGGATGAAATTGATAGAACGGCACGCCTGGAAAAGGAGTTGCGGCACTCGTTGGTTCAAGGTGATTTTGTTTTGCACTACCAGCCTCAGTACGATCCAGGCCAGAATCTGGTATCAGCGGAGGCGCTGATTCGTTGGGACCATCCTGAGCGTGGTCTGCTCCGTCCGAGCGAGTTTATCGCTGTAGTGGAAGGCTCGAACCTGATTTCTCCGATGGGTGAATGGGTGTTGGCTGAAGCCTGCAAACAGCTGAAGGAGTGGGAATCCGATTCGCGATATCAACATTTGCGAGTGTCCATTAACACCAGCGCCAAGCAGATTTGGTCTGGGGACTTCGTAGCGAATGTGAAAAGGATTGTTTCAGAGTTTGGTGTTGATCGCTCCAAGCTTACGCTGGAAATTACCGAGACGGTTTTGCTGGGTGACACCAACGAAATTATAGAAAAGCTCAATGAGTTGGTCGCGTTCGGGTTGTCGTTTTCTTTGGACGATTTTGGAACGGGCTATTCATCGCTGAGTTATTTAAAACATCTCCCGATCAATGAAATCAAGGTTGACCACTCTTTTACGGGTGACTTGCTTAACAATGAAATGGATTTGGTTATGGTGAAATCCATCATTGATTTAGGCAAGAATTTTGGCATTAGTGTTGTGGCTGAAGGGGTGGAAAAAGAGTCCCATCTGGATGTTCTCCAAGGGCTCGGGTGTGATCTCTATCAAGGGTACTATTTCAGTCATCCTGTCCCAGTTTCAGAGTTTATAGCCCTTGTTGATGGTGAAGTGCCAAGCCCTGACGCCAGTTCCGCAAACTAGTCGCTGAAGTCAGCGCCGCTGCTGGTTATAATGGCGTACTTTTGACCAACGCAGAGAACCCTATGCCCATCGAAAAGAACCAAGTGGTCCTGTTCCACTACAACGTTAATGATGAACAAGGCAATGCTGTTGAAAGCTCGCGCGGCGGCGAGCCAAATGCCTACCTGCATGGCCACGGTGGTGTTATCCGAGGTTTGGAAGAAGCTATGGAGGGGCGCGAGGCTGGCGATACCTTCAGCGTTACCCTCGCTCCGGAAAAAGCTTACGGGCCGCGTAAAGCTGATGCCATTCAACGCGTACCCGTCAAGCATTTGATGGGAGCCAAACGCTGGAAGAAGGGCATGGTCGCCCAGGTGCAAACAGAGCACGGCCGCCGTCATGTGGTTGTCGCCAAGGTCGGACTCAAATTTGCCGATGTGGACACGAACCATCCGATGGCGGGCAAAACCCTCACTTTTGATATCGAAATCATTGAAGTTCGCGCTGCTGATCCGGAAGAGTTAGCACATGGCCATGCACATGGGCCCGGCGGTCATCATTGACGGTTCGGGCAGCCGTGCATCCAGTCCTCGTGTTTTTGCTCTTTGCGGTGTTTGCGAGCCCCGGCTACGCACAGATCTATAAGTGGGTGGACGAAGACGGGAAGGTTCACTTCAGTGATCGAAAAGACCACCGCATTGAGCAGGAAGAGATCAGGGTTAAGCCTGGCGCGTCGAAATGGGCGCGCTATGAGATCGACATTAAAACTGTAGATGTTGAACTGACAGGTGAGGAACATCAGCAGATTGCTGATGGCGTGAATAATGTTTACGAGTTTTTTGATCGTGTTATGTCCTTTGATATGTACAGGACGGTGCCAGTCAATATTCTGATTTTCAGGGGTAAGGCTGAATATCAGAACTATCTGATTGGAAATAATAGAGGCAGCTCTATTGCTTCGTACGGACTGTATATACCCTCCGAACACCAGATTGTTGTCTATATTCGGGAACACCGGAGCCTTACCTTTAAAACGATCAAGCACGAGGTAAGCCACGCGGTTGTCGATTCGATCATTCCCTATGCGCCCGCCTGGTTAAACGAAGGGCTCGCTGAGCAGATGGAAATGTTGGAACGAGATGAATCGGGTTTGTATTTTGAGCGACACCCGGATAACCAGTGGGTTGTCGCTCGAGCCCGTGAGCAGGGCCGTTTGGCGGAGATCGATCAGTTTTTGAAATTACCAAGTGACAAATGGCGGCATTCAGATTCGTCTGGAAGTGGCAGTCTGAGGGCTCAGTCGGGCCAGTTTGTCTGTTTCTTGCTCTCGACACCAACCAGACGCAACTTTGTGGTGCGGCTGATGCACAACTTCAACAGGGGGGATCGCACACTCTCGTATTACCTTGTGGATGATAACTACCTTGGTGGTGTAACCATGCTGGGTTCGGACTGGAACCGCTGGTTGTTCGATCAAGGTGACGGAGTTATCCGACTTTAATGAATGCACCTTTCAAACTGCGGCCTTACCAGCAGGAAGCCGTTGATGCCACCTTGAGGCACTTTCGAAAATTCGATGAATCCGCCGTTATTGTGCTGCCAACCGGTGCGGGTAAGAGCCTGGTTATCGCTGAATTGGCCCGCCTTGCCCGACGCAAAATTCTGGTTCTGACCCACGTAAAAGAACTGGTGGAGCAGAATCACGCCAAATACCAGAGTTACGGGTTAACGGGCGGTATCTTCTCAGCCGGGCTCAAGCGCAAGGAAAACCTGCATCAGGTCACCTTCGCCAGTGTGCAGTCTGTGTCTGCCAATCTGGAGCAGTTCAAGGATGAGTACTCACTGATCATCATCGATGAGTGCCATCGGGTTAGCGATGATGACAGCAGTCAGTACCAAACAATTATCGACCTGCTACGGCAGCAGAACACCTCCCTTAAAGTACTCGGCCTGACCGCCACACCCTATCGTTTGGCCATGGGCTGGATCTATCGCTATCACTACCGGGGCTTTGTTCGCAGTGAGCAGGATAAGCCCTTTGTGCACTGCATCTACGAACTGCCGCTGAGCTATATGATTAACCGGGGGTATCTCACTAAACCCGAGTTGGTTGATGCAGCGGTAACACAATACGATTTCTCCACCTTGTCTCAGAACCGCTTTGGCGAGTACACCGAAAAAGACGTTAACCAACTGTTGAGCAAACACCAGCGTGTAACCCGGGCCATTATCGAGCAGGTGGTGGAGCTGGCGGTTGAGCGCAAGGCGGTGATGATCTTTGCGGCAACCGTGGATCATGCGAAGGAGATCACCGGCTATCTGCCAGTTCACCAAACGGCCTTGATTACCGGCGCTACTGACCAGAATGAGCGGGATTCCCTGATTCAGGGCTTCAAGCAGCAGCAATTAAAGTATCTGGTGAATGTATCTGTTCTCACCACCGGCTTTGATGCCCCCCACGTGGACTTTATCGCCATTCTCCGCCCTACCCAGTCGGTGAGTTTGTATCAGCAGATCGTGGGTCGTGGTCTTCGTCTGGATGAAGGCAAACAGGATTGCATGGTGATCGATTACGCCGGCAATAATGTGAATCTCCATCACCCGGAAGTGGGGGAGAAGAAACCGAACCCAGATAGCGAGCCGGTGCAGGTATTTTGCCCGGGCTGCGGGTTTGCTAATGTCTTCTGGGGTAAAACAGATAATGAAGGCCATGTGATTGAGCACTATGGCCGCCGTTGTCAGGGGCTGCTGGAGCCAGCAGAGGAGGGTGAGCCTGGAGTGCCGAGCGAGCGCCCCGAGCAGTGCGACTACCGTTTCCGTTTCAAGGAATGCCCACACTGCAACGCCGAAAATGATATCGCTGCCCGTAACTGCCACCAGTGTAAAAAGGCCATTATTGACCCGGACGATCAGCTAAAAGATGCTCTGAAACTGAAAGATGCCATGGTGATCCGTTGCGCCGGCATCACCCTGAGTGGAACGGGCAGCAAACTGAAAATCACCTATCACAGCGAAGACGGTGAAGAACTCAGCGAGTCGTTTGATTTCAGCAAACCGGCGCAACGTAACGTCTTCAACAAACTATTTGGCCGGCGTTTAGCGAATAGCCAAGCTCCGCGCGCGTTTGGCGGGATTGATGAGGTGCTTGAGATGCAGGATTTGATGCCTGCGCCGGATTTTGTGATTGCCCGCAAACAAAAGCACTACTGGCAGGTGCAGGAGCGGATCTTTGATTATCAGGGTAATTATCGTAAGGCCTATGAAACGTAAAGCCTGCGGGTTTGCATACCTGTCGCAGTTCCAGGCTCTATGATGTTAAGTTGAATAACTCATCTTCTGGAATTTAGCTATGAACGGATTGCGTACCTTCCTGCTGGCATTGCTCTTCTGCTCGGGTGCTGCTTTCGCTGAAAATACGCTGAAAGTGCGAGTGACGGATTTCCCACCCAATTACCACCTGGATTCCCAAGGTCGTTGGACAGGGTACAGTGTGGAGATTGCATCGAGAATCATCGAGCGAGCCGGCTACCGCCCGGTTTTTTTAGATCAGCCCTGGGAACGTGGTTTGAGATCGATGCAAATTGGTACGTTGCACTACATGACGAATATGTCCAAAACTCCGGAGCGCTCTGAATATATAGAATGGATTGGTCCGGTGTATCTGGATGAGATGGTTCTTGTTGTCAGCAAGGATAATAAAAACCTGCCTATTACGTCACTGGATGACCTGGTCAAGGAAAGCCGGGCGCGGGGCATGAAGTATGGGTATCAATCGGGTGTCTTCTATTCACACGAGTTCGAGACTCGGATGAAAAACGATCCAGAGTTTGCTGATAGCTTTGAGGCGGTCAGTAAGGGGGAGCTCAATTATCTTAAAGTAGCCAATGGGCGGATACTGGGCTTTTTCGAATCAAGAATCGCAACGGCATACCAGATTCGGCACCTCCCGGCATACCGGCGTCTCGCCATACACCCTTTTGCCCTCAGCGGCTCGGAACTTTATCACGGCATCAGCCGGGCGGGTGTTGATGACAGTACGCTGGCGCAGCTTAGAGAGGCGCACAGACAACTCGAAAGTGAGGGTGAAATTCAGAAAATCATTGAACAATACTATTAGATACGCCCGCAGGGGTTGGAAAGGTGATAAGTGATGATTAGTACCAAGATATATAAATCCGTTTACAGCCTAGCGGAAAAGCTTATGGAGGCTGACCAAAACGATGATGCTGCGACTTTTGATTCGCTCTATGCAGAGCTGAAATCTGTATGCATCGATAACGAAAATACCGACAAAGACCACCCGGAACAATGGGAAACGCTTGCCGATTTCACAGAAAATCTGGAAGAGGCCTTGGCAGGCTACGACAAGGCTATGGAAAAAGCCGTGGCAATCAATGCAAAAGATCATATGTCGTCGATCGCATTTTCCATGGCCACCTTGCAAATTGAACTGGGCCAAACGGATGCCGCCATCAAAAACCTTCAGGCGGCAAAAGTTAACGCGAATAAAATTGATGATAAGGAACTTAAAGCAGACATAGATGAGCTGCTTGAAACGCTCCAGGTTGACGAATAGCTAAAGTAGGCCGGATTTGATCATGTCGAAGGTATCCAGAATCCGCGCCACAAACTGATCTTTCGGGCGAAAGCTGCTTTGGGTGCTGAGGGTGACGTCCCGCTGCAGGTGATCCAGTAACTTATGCAGGCGCCGACGATGCAAGCCGACCGCCGCTTGTACTGGATCGAAGATGACACCGGATAGGGCCGCAAACGCCGCCAGTGCGGCCATAACAGCGATCATAACGCTGGCCGTTGTCGCCAGCGTAGGCTCCGGCGGAAACCAGCTGTAATACCACCCACCGATTGTCTCGCCCAAAATGAAGTCTCTGGCGGCCAGGGTTTTTGCCAGCATGGAAGCGAGCACCACCCCGAGCCCAATGCCACCTGGCGTAAACTTCTGGAATGCGAACGCGCCCAGCACCGTGCAGGAAATGCTGTTGGTGATATCGGCAGACGCTGTTCGGGTTATCCGGTACTGGCTGAGAGCGTCCGCGACCAGCGGTTCAGCCAGTTTGCCAAACCGCTGATGATCGACTGGTTCAGAAGCATGGCGCTCATAGACTGTCTCCAGCGCCTCAACCAAATGGCTCTCCAGCAAGGGAGCGTCCTGACCATCATTCAGTAGATCTACCAGAATAAGATGCGAAATGTGCTGCTGTACCTGGGTGGTAAAACCTGCGGGAACACGGTTTGCCAACCCGTGCAGCCACATCAGGCCTGTGCGGTTGGGGGTCAGGATTTTTATCAGGCATGCCAGGGCGTAGACTGGCGCCCACAGTAGATTTATCGGGGCCCGCAACATGTCCCATCCCAGCGCCATCCGGTTGGTTTCCAGGGCACCGGGGTAGTGGAAGTGGCGGTCAATAAACGCCGGCACCCGTGCCCGGCAGCCGTCGAAGTAACGCTCGATGCCTGAGCGAATGGCCTGTTCTATCTCAGCTTCGGAGATGGTTGGCTCGGTCGATGTGGCGGTGGGCATAGTGATAGGCGTATCTACAGGCAAGTGAGTGTGTGGCGCATTGAATCGAAAATCGCACATTCCCGAATGATAAAGGAAAAGGTACGCTGAGGTTCCATAAAGCGGGCATCCCTTCCAATCTTCAAGGCGGCATTGTTTATGTTAGGCACATTTAGCTTGGTGACCCCAACCGAGATTCTGTTCGGGCGTGGTTTCATCGCTCAGTTGAACGACAGGGCAGCAAAACTGGGTTCGCGAGCATTGATTGTGCACGGCAAAAACCCGGGCAGGCTCTCGGCAGTGTTCGAGTCATTCACGTCTATCGATATCGTACAGACTCTGACCATTGAAAAAGAGCCTGACTTGAACACGCTTACTGCCGCCGTTGAACAGGGTAAATCACTCGGGGTCGATCTGGTACTTGGCATTGGTGGTGGCTCGGTTATGGATTCAGCAAAGGTGCTTGCAGCCATGCTGCCAAGCCACACGGAGCTGTTAAGCCATCTTGAGGTGGTAGGGAGCGGGCTGCCGTTATCTGCCAAGCGCCTGCCGTTGATACTGGTGCCAACCACCTCGGGCACCGGCGCAGAGGTAACTCGAAATGCGGTTATCGACGTGGTTGAGGCCCAGCGTAAGGTGAGCTTGAGGGATAACCAGTTGTTTCCGGATCTGGCGCTGGTCGACCCGGCGCTCACCGATAATTGCCCCAAACAAGTCAGCCTCTACTCAGGTTTGGATGCGGTTACTCAGGTCATCGAGCCCTATCTCTCGTCGCGATCAAACCTGTTCACAGATATGTTGTGTAAAGAAGCTATCCCCAAGGGGCTTCATGCTTTGAAACAGTTGATGGAAGGGGAGTCCAAGGACGCTCGTGATGCTTTGGCGCAGGTAAGCCTCTTTGGTGGGCTCGCTCTTGCGAACTCCGGGTTGGGAGTTGTGCATGGCATTGCCGGCCCGCTAGGCAGTTTGTGCGGTGCGCCCCACGGAGCCATCTGCGGTGCTCTATTGCCTGCAGGTATTGCAGCAAACCGGGATAACGTAGTCGAGGCTGGGCATAAAGCTCGTATCGATGATGTAATTCGTTGGATTGCTGAAGTGTTTGAGGTGCCGGAAAGCCAGGCTCTAAAGCGTTTTCGTGAATGGATTGTTCAGAATGGTTTGCCAGGACTGGCTTCAATTGGTGTAACAGAAGAGCACATAGTTGCAGCGACACAAGCTGCCGTTGGGGCTTCCTCCATGAAGGCCAATCCTGTTGTGCTATCAACGGCAACTATCGAGAATGTGCTGCGCCAGTCGCTTTAAGTAGCGCTAACTAGATTTATTTGTTGATACCTTGAAACCGCTTGTGCAATTCATGAATGGCAGCAGCTTGCTCTGCAAATGGCCCCTCAACCTGTGCGTCGGGCACTACGCTAGTGATGGGTAGAGTTGCCACAGGTGGTAACGGCGCTTGCATGTCTTGCAGCCAGGCGACCAGCTGCTTGGAGGAGCTGGCGTAAACAATACGGCCAAGGCCAACCCAGCCATGTGCAGCGGCACACATTGGGCAGTGTTCGCCTGAGGTATAGACGGTTGATGCTGCGCGCTCACCCGGCGTCATGTTCGCTGCGGCCCAGCGGGCGATTGCAAACTCCGGGTGCTGAGTGCTGTCACCCCCCACTGTCAGATTGTGGCCTTCGTATCTTACTGCGCCGCTCTCATCCACAAGCACTGAACCAAACGGCGGGTTGCCGGTCTCCAGCGCCTTGGTGGCCAATTCAACGCAGCGATCCAGGTGTTTCATAGCATTATCATCAGTCATACTTGCTCCACTACAGTCAGGTGGCCTGTTCCTCTCGCTTGGGTTTTATAGTCTCATCACGGGCTGGGTGTTTACCATTCCATCTGGCACCAGTTATCTGACGTTTTCTTTTTCGGGATATTTTATGGCAAAGCCTACCGAAGCCCGGCAGCGGGCGATACTTGAACGGCTTGATAAGTTCAGCCGTTTTACTGACAGCAGCATTGGCATTCCGTTTACTCGATTCCAGATTGGGGCTGAGGCCATTATTGGTCTGGTGCCGGTGGTGGGAGACGCGGCAGGCTTAGTTTTGTCAGGCTATGTTTTGGTCGAAGCTCAGCGGGCTGGAGCCAGCAAGGATGTGAAGCGATGTATCCTGCGAAATATGGGTATCGATTTCGTTGGTGGGCTTGTCCCGGTGGTGGGGGATGCCTTTGATGCCATTTATAAGGCCAATACTCGCAATACGCGTTTACTGAGAAACTATCTGGAGGAGCAACTCTCTGTGGAGCCGCCCCCGCCGCCCTTTCCATGGAAAACCTTAGTCGGGCTGTCCATCCTGTTTGGAATAATTACCGCTGGCTTGGTGTTCGCTTTTTGAGCCATCTGCGGTGCTGAGTTTTATCGCCGCCTGCAACCTGATTGTGATCTTCTCTAATTGCGAGGCAATTAGCTAGCAGGCGACCAAAGGCCTTGTAGCTGCCCCAGCAATGAAGATCCTACGCCTTGGTCCCCCAGGAAACCCATAATAATTGGAACAAACTGCTGAATCATGGCGCTGTCCATACCCAGAGCTGAGAAGGCCGATTGCACCCCGTCCATGGATGAAATACCAGAGAGCAAACCTTGGCTTATGTCGCCTGCCCCAAGCAAGCTGGATAGCCCCGGCGCTTTGTTTGTGAGAGTGCTTATGGCATCGCTGCCCAGATCGTTTTTCGCCAGTTGCAGTAAGGCACTGGTGCCGCCAACTGCTTGAGTTTCAGTGACGCCGAGCTGACTTTCTAACAGTCCGAGCAGTTGCTGTGCTTCACCACTGACTTCGCTGGTGGAGGACAGAGCCTGAGTGCCAGTGGAAATGGTGTCGTTCAGGCTGAAAGCACCAGCAGTCGGTGCTAGCAGGTAGATGCTGGAAACAAAAAGGAACTTCTTGAGAATATCGTTCATTGTCAGGTCCTGTGCAGTAGGGGCGCCAAGTATCTACCTCTATATTGGGGAGCTTCGGCAAAATAAAAGTGCCGCAGCCAGAGACAGATCAAACTTCACGGCACAGCTGATTTTCCGCTAGATCTGCCGTTTTGCATAATGCAAACTTACAGCCCTTAATCCATGCAGCAGGAGACCGATAATGTCTGAATTATCACTCAAAGAACAACTAAGTACCGCAGTAAAAGACGCAATGCGAAATAAGGATAAAACTCGGCTCGTCACACTGCGTATGGCCCAGGCTGCGATTAAACAGATTGAAATTGATGAGCGCCGCGACCTGAATGACGACGACGTTTTGAAGGTGCTGGATAAGATGCTCAAGCAACGCCGCGACTCCGCCAGTCAGTACGATAACGCTGGCCGTACGGAACTGGGTGATATCGAGCGAGCGGAAATGGTGATCATCGAAGAGTTCATGCCGGTTGCACTGATTGAGGATGAGCTGGATAAGCTGATCCAGGAGGCAATCAGCTCGACCGGCGCCAAAGGCATGCAGGACATGGGCTCAGTGATGGGTGCGCTGCGCCCTCAGGTGGTTGGCCGTGTTGATATGGGCCATCTGGGGAAAAAGGTGAGGACGGCGCTGGCGGCTTAACTTACCCTTAGGCGAAGTCGTATTCACCGCCCTTTTCCAGGGCAGTCTGATAGGCCGGTCTGGCGTGCACGCGTTCGACCCAGGCAGTGATGTGAGGCCGGTTCTTACCTACGATGCCGCGGGCGACCGAAGCTTCCAGAGGGAAACTCATTTGGATATCTGCGGCGCTGAGGTTGTCTCCCAGAAACCAGGCGTTCTCTGCCAAGTGGGCTTCAACAAAATCCAGGTGAGTTTTGATCATGGGGCCGATGAAAACCTCATTGGTTTTATCGGCAATGCCCTTTGCCACTGGCTTGATAAAAAAGGGCATGGGGCTGGTTTTTACCTTCTCAAACACCAGGCGCATAACCAGCGGCGGCATCAATGAGCCTTCGGCGTAGTGCAGCCAGTAAGTGTAATCCAGCCACGCCTGGCCACCACCGTCTGGCAGCATGGTGTCTTTGCCGTAAGTGTGGGCTAGGTACTCGATAATGGCACCGGACTCCGCCACTACCAGATCGCCGTCGGTGATCACCGGTGACTTACCCAACGGGTGTATTTTTTTGAGACTTGCCGGTGCCAGCATGGTTTTGGCATCGCGCTCATAGCGTTGGATCTCGTAGGGCACTCCCAGCTCTTCCAGCATCCAGAGAATGCGTTGTGACCGGGAATTGTTGAGGTGGTGGACTGTAATCATGCAAAAACTCCGTTAGCTTCAAACAATAGGCAGGTTTACAGAGTAGTCTGTATGCGCGTTTTTGGATCACTGCTATTACTGTTTAAATTGCTAGATTCGGTTGCGAAAGGCTAACAAGTGGTTTTTTAGATCTTTAATAATCTCAGGCACCTTCAGAGGGAGCAGTTTTCTGGTTGCTTTGAGAAGGTACATAAAAACATTTGCCCGTTTGTACCAGAGCACCTGTTGAATCTTCTTTTTCATGGGACGGTAGCCTTCCATGTAGAGCTCTTGCACAAGCTTTGCATTGTTTGTGAGGCTGTAACCACTTAAATCCAGCGGCACTACAATATCCGCCTCTTTTAATTGTTTGCGAGTGTTAAAGTCGATCGCAATGTTGATGGCGTTACTGATTACATCGAAGGTGTCCTCCGGCTTTTGGTACTGGCTGACATGGCTCAGATCAATGGCCACGGTAATACCAGCACCCATTTTGGCTAGGGGTGAAATCGGAACATTTTCAACCAGCCCGCCGTCTACCAGAATCCGTCCGTTCACCTCGACCGGAACAAACAGACCAGGCACAGCCATGGAGGCACAAACAGCATCTGCCAGGTTTCCCGTCTTGAATATCAACTGCCTGCCAGTTTCAATATCCGTCGCACAAATAGCGAGGGGGATGTTGGCGTCTTCGATGAGGCAGTCCCCCAGATCTCGCAGAATCATCTCGCGAATAGCTTGCGTGCTGAACAGGCCCCCGCGTTCAAAGGTAAAGTTCAGGATCTTGGATAGATTCAACGCCGAACCAATGGAAAGTATGGATTCCACCGGGCGCCCAAAGGCGTAATAACTGGCAACCAGCGCACCCACACTGGTACCTGAAATACAATGAATCCGGATTCCCTCTTCTTCGAACGCTTTCAGAACGCCAATGTGGGCAATGCCTTTGGCGGCGCCGCCCCCGAGAGCCAGGCCGATGCGGGTGTTAAAGGGATTGAGCTTCATGCAGGGTGGCCTGTTAATGTATCAGGGGGTGGTGTTGGTTAGGGGCGATTCTAACAGATTTCATTGGTTGCCCGGCAGCGCCCAAATTGAACCTATTGAGGCTTTTGGTTGACCCAGACAATTAACAGGATCCGCTATGAACAAGATGAGTATTGATATTGTTTCCGACATCGCTTGTCCTTGGTGTGCCATTGGCTACGCTCGTTTGGAGCGCGCAATGGAACAGCTGGCAGCAGAGTATGAGTTTGAGGTTCAGTGGCATGCTTTTGAGCTGAACCCGGATAGCCGAGGAGACGGTGAGCCAATTTTGCCGGCGCTCGCCCGTAAGTATGGGCGGAGCGAAGATGAGTTGCGCGCCACTCAAAACCAGATGATGGCGGTCGCGACGGATCTTGGACTTAACTTTGAAAAGATTCAGGAGCGCCTGGTTTGCAATACCTTTGATGCCCACCGACTGGTGAAATGGGCCGGCGAACAGGGCCAGCAGACCGCTCTGAAGCAAGCGCTGTTCACTGCCTATTTCGGTAAGGCAGAGAACGTCTCCGACCACGATGTTCTGATCAAGTGCGTGGAGTCTTTGGGGTTGGATTCCGCAAAAGCCAAAGCAGTACTGGAGTCTGACCAGTACGCGGCGGCGGTGCGAGAAGACGAAGCCAAATACCAGCAGGCGGGTGTTACGGGTGTGCCGGCTTACATAGTCAACGGCAAGTACCTTATCTCCGGAGCTCAGGAGCCCGAGACGCTGGTTCAGGCATTTCAGGAAATTGGTGCAGAGTCCGACTGAACAAAATGCCGTTCAGCCGGACTGCTCTTTACGAACGTTAGTTGCGAAACCGGAACAAGGTTGCGTACAGAACTGGCACCACCACGAGTGTAAGGATCGTTGCAAAGCCGAGCCCGAACATGATGGTGACCGCCATGGCGACGAAGAAAGCATCTGTCAACAGAGGCAGCATGCCAAGAATCGTCGTTAATGCAGCCATGGCTACGGGAATCAGTCGACTGGTTCCGGAATCAACAATCGCCTCAATAGGCGCTTTGCCGTCGGCCAGTTCGACGTCAATCTGGTCGACCAGCACGATGGCATTTTTGATCAGCATGCCGGCCAGGCTCATAAAGCCCAGTAGCGCCATAAAGCCAAAGGGCTGGTTGAACAGTAGCAGCCCTGCCGTTACTCCAATAATGGCCAGTGGCACTACAAGCCAGATCACAAACGTTTTGCGAATGGAGTTGAACAGGGCGATTACGATGAACACCATCAGCCCGAAAAACACCGGAATAGACTCGGCAATAGACGTTGAGCCCTTGATAGAGTCTTCATTCTCGCCGCCCCAGGCAAAATAGTAGCCGGTCATGTCTGCCACCGGGATTCGGTCTCGGTATCGCAGAGGGATTGTTTTATTGGTGTGTTCGACGTCTGCATCGTCTGATAATCCGAGATACTCACGTACATCGGCATTCAACGCCTTCTCTACATCGGCTTTGATGTCAGCGAGAAGTTCTGAGGATAACCCCTCGCGCTGATCGAAGTGCAAACGCAGCATTGTGATGCGGTCTTGTCTCCAGATATGCGCGTTCTCAAAACCAACATCGAAATCAGAGACAGCCTGGCCCAGCGGAACCATGCTTTGAGCAGCCGGGCTCCATATAGACGCTTGGTCAAGGTTGTTCAGGCTCATGCGCTCGCCCAACGGCGCCCGCGCAATGATCGGCAGCAATTCATCGCCTTCGCGGTAGGTACCTACGCGCACGCCATCAACAGCAAAGGCCGTTGCCTGGGCAATATCAGCGCGCACCAGGCCGAGCTTCTGGGCCTGAGCGTCTGCAATCTCCGGTTTAATCACCTTTACCAGATCACCCCATTCATCACGCAGCCCCTTTACGTTGGGGTGTGCAGCCAGCACTTGCTTGGCTTTGCCAGCCAACTGACGCAAGGCTTCGGGGTCTGGTCCGGAAATGCGCAGCTGAATCTTGCCACCGGTCGCGGGCCCGAGCACAAACTTTTTGACGTTCACGCCAACGCCAGGGCGGAGCGTTTCAAGCTCTTGCTGGGCTTTTTCAGTCAGTTGGGCGAGAGTTTCATAGTTCTCAACATCTACCAGAATTCGAGCAAAGTTGGGGCTAGGCTGCTCCGGTGAATACGTCAGCAGGAACCGGGGTGAACTGCCACCCACTTGCGTAGTTACCCGAGTGACGCCTTCGTAACCGGCTAAAATATCCTCAAATGCTCTTGAGCCTTCGGATGCGGTACTGATATCGGCATCACCCGGGAACCACAGATCCACGTAAAACTGTGGACGGGTAGAGTCCGGGAAGAAGCTTTGTTTGACCGAGCCAAAGCCCACCACGGCTACTACAAACAGCATCGCAGTGATGCCGATGGTCAGCCAGCGGTGCTGGATGGCTTTGTGAAGCATGCCTTGGTACTTACGATAAAAACCCGATGAGTAGGCTTGCTGGTCATCGCCAGCCACGGTCGTTTTCAAAAACTTATGGCACAGTAAAGGCGTTACGGTTACTGCGGTGAACCAACTCAGCGATAGGGAAATCAGGATGACCGAAAACAGGGAGCGGGTGTACTCGCCGGTGGAGTCGTCAGATGTGCCGATGGCGGCAAAGGCCGTAACGGCAATGGCTGTGGCGCCCAGCAAGGGAATGGCTGTCTGGCTGACAACTTTACTGGCAGCGGAGAGGGCGTCTTCCCCTTGCTGCATGCGCATACGAATACCATCTGTGACCACGATGGCATTGTCCACCAACATACCCAAGGCAATGATAAGCGCGCCCAGTGAAATGCGTTCAAGGTTGATGGCGTAAATGTTCATGAAAATGAACGTGCCCATGATGGTGATCAGCAGGACCGCCCCGATAATCAGTCCACTGCGCAGGCCCATAAACACCAACAAGACCAGTACCACGATGGCCACTGCTTGTAGCAAGCTGACGGTAAAGCCACTGATGGCTTCTGATACAGCATCGGATTGGATCGATATGGGATTGAGGGTCATGCCCAATGGAATTTGGGGCTTCAGCTGTTCCAACCTGGCGTCGAGGCCTTCGCCCATGGTGATAACATTGCTTCCGGAGCGGGCTGAAATGGCCAGGCCGATTGCCTGCTCACCGTTAAAGCGCAGTACGTTTGTGGCTGGCTCCTGTTGCCCACGGTACACGTTGGCAATATCGCCCAGTACGATTTGGCTGCTACTACTGCCCCGGCTTGCAATCATCAGTGATTTGAATTGCTCCGCGGAGTCCAGTTCGCCAGACACCTGAACGGCAAGGCGGGCATCGCCCGCGCGGGCGTACCCGGCGTAAGCGACCGTGTTTTTGTCGCCCAGCACATTGAATATCGCGGTAGGGGGTATGCCCAATGCCGACATTTTTTCCGTGTAGGGCTCCACGTAAACGGTTTCCTGAGGTTCGCCATATAGCGCAATGCTTTTGACGCCATCAACCAGTAACAACTCGCGCTTCAGAAACTTGGCGAACTCGTAGAGCTCGTTCTGGCTGTATCCGTCACCGGTGATGGCCAGATATACGCCATAAACGTCCCCAAAATCATCTATGACCTGAGACGGCCCGGCTCCCGGGGGAAGTTGAGATTGCACGTCACTGATTTTGTGTCGAAGCTCATCCCAGACTTGCGGCAATCGGGACTTGTCGTATTGATCGAGTATTTTTACCGAAACAATGGATTTGTCGCGATAAGAGTGGGATTCCACATAGAACAACTGACCCATCTTTTGGGCAGTCTGTTCTATGAGGTTGCTGACTTCCTCTTCAACCTCGCTGGCAGTTGCCCCGGGATACGGCGTGACGACTTTGGCTTCCTTGATGGTGAATTCCGGGTCCTCAAGGCGGCTGAGATTGTTGAAAGAGTGGTAACCCATCGCCACCATGACAAGGACAACGATCCAGGTGATGGTGCTGTTTTTAATGCTCCATGCAGCAATGTTCATAGTGGATCAGAACTCCACTTTATCGATGGGTTTTACCTGCATGCCTTCCGTAAGCGACGATGCGCCGGCAATGGCAAGGGTGTCGCCTGTTTCCAGTCCGTGGGTGACCAGAATATTGCTGGAGCCCACCAAGTCACCGGTTTCCACAGGGCGCTTGCTGACTTTGCCGTCGTCATTGACGATCCAGACGATTTTCTGTTGTTTGCTGTCGGCAACCACGGCCGACAGCGGCACTGCTATGAGTGTCTCACTGTTGCTGTTGTCTGGTTTTTGTTGTGCGCGAACAATGGCGGTCATTCCAGGCAACAGGTTTTGGCCTGCGGTGTCTTCTATGGAAAGCACATACTGGAAAGTCTGTGTATCAGAGTTGGCCTCAGTGGCGTGTTCTTTAATGGCGAGCGGGAAGGTGCGGTTTGGTATGCCGTCGAACCGGGCGCTCAGGTCGATCGCCGTACCCTGGTTGCTGTAACGCACAATCAGGTTTTCCGGTATATCAACAACGACTTCCAGTGCGAGATTGTTGTGTAGATTCAAGATTGGCTCTTTGGCTTGCACTTCCTGAAAATTGTCGACAAATGTGCGGGCAATAACCCCTTCGAAGGGCGCAATAAGGCTGGTTTCGTTCACCGCTTTTTGGGCTTTTTCAAGTTCAGTTTGGGCAACGTTGTAACTGGATTCGATCTTGTCGTACTCAGCTTGGGAGACGTACTTCTTCTTGATCAGATCTTTGGCGCGATTGAAGTTTGCCTCTACCGCTTGCAACTGTGTGCGCGCGGCGACCAAATTACTGTTGTAATCTGATGGGTCCAGTTTACCAAGCAGCGTGCCTTTTTTGACGATCAGGCCTTCTTGAACTGGGAACTCGACTAACCGACCGGGTACTTGAAAGGCCATAGTAACCCGTTGGCTTGCTCTGACGGTGGCAGGGAACTCACGGGCCAGGGTCGCGTCTTCACTGCCGATGGTCATCACTTTGACGGGCTGAACCACAGGGTGGGAAGCGGTTTCCTTTGACTCACTGCAGCCAAAAAGGGAGATTATTGCGATAGCGTAAAGCGCTATCCGTAGTGTGCAGTTCATAAGCCAGTTGCCCTGTTAAAAGAAAAGAGAGTAGTCCGTTACTGGTATTTTAGATTTAAGTAGCGCCATGGGAAAGTTGATTGCGCAAATATATATCTGATGGTGAACAGAAAAATGTTTATTTGAGAGAGGTGCTTCACACCTGTTTCAATTCGGTTTTAATGTTTTCATGAGGAAGTCTTCAAACGCTGTAGCTGACAATGGGCGAGAGAAGAGGTATCCCTGCCCGTAGTCACAACCGATTTCCAGCAACAGTTGGCGTTGTGCTTCGGTTTCGACACCTTCGGCGATAACCTTCAGGCCGAGCCTATGGGCCATGATAGCAATGGCTTCTGACAGCACCAGGTCGTTTTGATCCGTTTCAATATTATGAATAAACGACTGGTCAATCTTGAGGTAATCAATGTCGAAGCGCTTCAGGTAGGACAGAGCGGAGTAGCCAACACCAAAGTCGTCAATGGCCACTTGGATACCTGCATCCCGGAATCGCAATAGTTTGTCTTTAACGCCGTCACTGGCATTCAGTAACAGCCCTTCGGTAATCTCAATGCTCAGGTAGCTAGGATCCAGTCCAAGGGTTTTGAGGTGGTCCAGCCAGTCTGCAATGTTCAGCGCGCTGCTCTGAAACTGTACAGGAGACATATTTACCGACACCTGCATTCCGGTATTGAGCAGGTCGCTCCAGCGCTTTGTCTGGCGTGCCGCTTCCCGAAATACCCAGTCGCCGATTCCGACGATCAATCCTGTTTCCTCCGCCAGAGGAATAAATTCAGCCGGACTGATCATTCCATGTTCCGGGTGATTCCAGCGAATCAATGCCTCGGCGTTGCAGACTTTGCCCGTTGTCAGATTTACGATGGGCTGGAAGTGAAGCTCAAACTGCCCGTTCTTGACGGCCGAGCGCATGTCGTTTATCAACATCAGGCGTTTTCGGGCTTCATCGTGAAGGGACTGAGTGAAATAACTCAGGCGGTTTCGCCCGGATGTTTTGGATGCATACATAGCTTGGTCGGCGTTGCTGATGAGTTGATCAACATCTGAAGCATCGTTTGGACAGAAGGTAATGCCGATACTGGCCTGAACATAGATGGACTCGCCGTCAATAGAATAAGGCTCTGCCAGCGCACTGATAATTTGCTCAGCCACCTTCTCGCCCTCATGAGTATTTGTGAGCCGGGGCAGGATAACTGTGAATTCGTCGCCGCCCATGCGGGCCACGGTATCTGAGTCGCTGACACAGCCGTTGATCCGGCTTGCCGCTTTTACCAGCAGGCGGTCCCCAATCGAGTGCCCGAGAGAATCGTTAACATACTTGAAGTGATCAAGGTCAATGATCAAGAGCGCCAGCATCGATCCGTGGCTTAAAGATGCGCGAATCTCCTGATCCAGTCGATCCTGGAACATGTGGCGGTTGGGTAAGCCGGTCAGGAAGTCGTAGTTTGCCTGACGCCAAACCAGTTCGTCTGTACGAACCTTATCGGTGATGTCAGAGCCCATAATGACATGACGTTGGATGTCGCCTTTGTCATTGTGAATCACGCTGACGGTAAGCCACGAAGGGAAAGCTTCGCCGTTTTTTCGTCGGTTCCAGACCTCCCCTTGCCAAAATCCCTTCAGGGCAACTGTTTCCCATATGGCCTGATAGAAATCAGCGCCGTGGCGACCGGAGTGAAGAACCGAGGTGTCTCTGCCCCGAATGTCGTTAAGTGTGTAGCCGGTTATTTGGGTAAAGGCAGGGTTAAGCGCAGTGATCTTGTTGCAGGCATCAGTAACCAATAAGGCTTCGGCTGTATTCTTGTAGATAGATGAGGCAAGGTGAAGCTCTTCTTCGGCGCGGGCTCTTTCGATGGCAATGCTTGCAAGGTTGGCAGCCTTCTTGATCAGCATGATTTCTTGTTCATCAGGGGCGCTTGGCGCGCCCCGGTAAATGGCAAAGGTGCCCAGGATTTTGTCCGATGAGGAGTGAATGGGCTCCGACCAACAAGACCCCAGCCCAGCTGAGGCTGCAAGGTCTCTAAAGTTTTCCCAGTAGGGGTGAGATGCGATGTTTTCGACAACAACGCGCTCCCCTGTGTACGCTGCGGTTCCGCAGGAACCAACGCCCATCCCGATTCTAATGCCACTGATAACCTTGGTGAAAAAGTCTGGCAAGCTAGGCGCTGCACCACTTATTAAATGTTTTCCTTCGTCGTCCATGAGAAGAACAGAGCACATGGAACTGGAGAGGATTGATTCGGCCGAGGTGATAATTTGCGATAGGATTTCACTTAAAGATCCGCCTTTGGCGACTTTCTCCAGGGTATCTTGCCGCATCTGTTCGCGGCGTTCTGCCATCTTCCGGGGAGTAATGTCTTCAATTAGCGACACAACGTATGCAAAGCTTTTGTCGGCATTTCGAACGGCACGTAAAGCAAGATGAGTATCGATGGGGTGGCCGGATTTGTGGATAAACCGTCTTTCAACGGAGCGTTCATCCACTGTGCCGTCAATCAGTTGCTGATAGTGGGCTTGGCCAGCCTCGAGATCATCAGGGTGAATCAGATCGGTCCACCTTGTCGCGAGGAGTTCTTTCTCTGTGTAACCGAGCATGTCGCAGAGTGCCTGGTTTACCTCTATCCAGCCTCTATCCGGGCTGGTGGTCGCCATGCCAAACATGGAGCGC
The DNA here is from genome assembly GCF_046537445.1 of Marinobacter sp. KMM 10035. Taxonomy (NCBI): domain Bacteria; kingdom Pseudomonadati; phylum Pseudomonadota; class Gammaproteobacteria; order Pseudomonadales; family Marinobacteraceae; genus Marinobacter; species Marinobacter sp. KMM 10035. Next base: position 1,463,289 of record NZ_JBBVMG010000001.1, read on the forward strand.
TCGAAATAGGCCCGAAAATGCTGCTCACTGACACGGAGAGCTTCAACGGCTTCGCGGCGCTGCTTTTCCCGGTCAAGGTTGTCGAGTGCGAATGTGAGGTCGCGGGCCAGCTCGTTGAATAGGTTGGTGACTTCATCGCCGAAAAACTTCCTTTCACCGTGATACGCGGAAAACACAGCAAAAGGTTTCCCATTCCGCTGGATGGGGAAGCTGCCACTGCTGCCCCAGTGAAGGTCGTTTTCGTGCTCGGCTTGGGGTGCTGAGCCAGCCTTGTTTGCTCGGTCATTGTTAATTACAGCGTCATTGCAGCAATAAGCTGCCGCGGAAGGGTCCAGGTTGCCCGACCTTCCTGGCCGTATCGAGGTGTTTAAATGCTTCGGGTAATCCGTTTCCGCTCCATAGCATACTACCGGAACAATGCACTCTGATTCGGGATCGCAAATACCAATCCAGGCCATGCTCATTCCAGCTAAATCAACGGCCGATCTACACACGAGCGGAAACAACTCTTCCTCGCCACTCATTCGGTTAATGGCCTGGTTCATTGCGCTTAGAGCCCGGTATATTCCTGTTAGCCTGTAAATATGCGAATTTTCCGGAGCGCTTTCGGCCACACCGCTTGTGTCAGGGCGCGTGATTGCTGAATTGGCCTCTTTATCTGATGGTGTCGTCAAAGGGCAGCTCGCTGTGGCCAGGAATTGATTATTGTTCGCTTTCAGAGTGTTCAGCCTTTTCGTGCAAAGTTCAAGAAAATTGCCGGGTAAATACTGATTAGGTGGCTGGCGTTACAGGAGCTTGCTGCAGATTCTGGCTCAGTGGTGCAATAATCAAGGTACCAGGCAAAAAAAGGCGCCTCCTCCATGACGGAAATAAAACAGATCGCTGGCCTCGCATCGGATCGGCTTCTCAATATTGAGCGTCATCTTGAATGCCGTTATATCCAGCCCGGACACTTGCCCGGCGCGCTGACTCTGGTGGCCCGAAGAGGGGAGGTTGCCTATGTAAAAGCGCAAGGGTTTATGAATCGCACCAACGTCGATGCCGCTTATCGCGAATTAGGGCTTGATGGCAGTCGGGACCTGACGATGGAGGCCTTGGTCAATCAGCTGGCGGAACTGCCTCTTGAGTTCTCGCCGGGCACCGCCTGGAACTATTCCGTCAGCACCGATGTGCTGGGGTATCTGGTGCAGTTGCTGGCGGATCAGCCTTTTGATGAGTACCTGCGCGAGAATATCTTCGATCCGTTGGAGATGCCTGGCACAGGTTATGGGCTCGGCTTTTCGGTAAAAACCGACGTTGCCAAATCCCAGACAAACGGGTCTGTAGGCGAATATGGCTGGGGCGGGTTGGCAAGCACCAGTTTTTTTGTCGATCCGGTTGAGGAGCTGGTGATGATCTTCATGACGCAACTGATCCCTTCATCGACCTACCCCATCCGTCAGGAGTTGCGGGCGATTGTTAATGGAGCGTTGGAGTAGTCCTGGCTTTAGAAAACTCAGCGCAATGTTCTCGCAAAAAAACGACATTTAATTGTCGGTGCCGTGTTTGCGCCTTTCGTGTGCAGATACTAAGTTTATGGAGGCAGATATAATAATTTTCTGAACCTGAAGTAGCGGTAACAGTAACTGTCTAATCGTATGATTATTGCTGGTTAATGTATTCAAGGTCGATGATCGTACCTACTGGGGAGATCGTGGAACATGGAACCGACTCAGGGTTTTAGTAGAAGGGAGCTGCTTTCGTGGATTGGTAAGACGGCCGGAGCCGTTGCAATGTACCAGGCCATGACAACGCTTGGTTTTGCAGCCGAATCCAATTTTGACAGCAAGAATTATGAATTGAGCGGCGCGCCAGCGGGGGCGTCCGTACTCGTGCTCGGAGGTGGTCTTGCCGGTATGACTGCGGCTTACGAGCTTCGCAAAGCCGGGTACAAGGTGAAGATTCTTGAGTACAACCAGAAAGCGGGAGGTCGTTGCTGGACGTTACGCGGCGGCGACAAATACACTGAGCTGGGGGGCGCTACCCAGGAATGTAAGTTCGACAAAGGTCTTTATCTTAACCCTGGCCCATGGCGTATTCCCTATCACCACCACGCGGTTTTGCACTACTGCAAGCAGTTTGATGTAAAGCTGGAAGTGTTTACCCAGATCAACCACAACGCCTACTTCCACAGCACCAAAGCGTTTGGTGGTAAGCCCAAGCGCTACCGCGAAGTAAAGGCGGATTTCCAGGGGCACGTTGCAGAATTGCTTGCCAAGTGTGTCAATCAGAAAGGGCTCGATCAGGCCATGACGAAGGAAGACACGGAGCGTCTGCTACTGGTTATGCGTGAATGGGGTGCACTCAACGATGACGACAAATACGTCAAAAGCGTAGAGTCGAGCCTCATGCGGGGCTTCGACATTGACCCCGCCGGTGGCTTAATGCCTGAACAGCAATTCTCCCAGCCAATGGGCCGTTCAGAGCTGCTTAACTCAACGCTTTGGAAGCATCTGAACGAGGGCCACTCATACGATTATCAAGCCACCTTGTTCCAGCCTATCGGCGGTATGGATATGATTGCCAAAGCCTTTGAGAAGGAAGTTGGCAGCCTGATTCGCTACAGCAGCAAAGTGACGAAGATTGATCAGGACGACAACGGGGTGACTGTTAACTATGTTGATAGTCTGAATCCGGGCGAAACCATGACGGAAACCGCCGATTGGTGCGTCTGCACCATTCCGCTCTCGATCCTTGGCCAAATACCCTCCACATTCAGCAGCAAACTGACGAGCGCCATTCGCGCAGTACCCTATGACAGCAGTGTTAAAGTCGGATTGCAGTTCAAGCGTCGATTCTGGGAAGAGGATGATCACATATACGGTGGTGTGACCTTTACCGACATGCCCATCGAGCTAATCAGCTACCCAAGTACCGATTACCATTCTTCCGGCAAAGGGGTGTTGCTGGGCGCTTACTTGTGGGATGAGAACTCCTATGAGTTTACGTCGATGTCTCCGGAAATGCGGGTGAAGAAAGCCCTCGAATACGGGGCGAAAATACACCCGCAATACATGGACGAATACGATAATGGTATTTCCGTCGCGTGGCACCGGGTGCCTTGGGTTAATGGATGTTATGGCTTATGGACACCGGAAACCCGCAAAGCTCATTACAAGAACCTCTGTGAGATTGATGGGCGCATTGTGCTGGCCGGTGAGCATGCATCCTATATACCGGCATGGATGGAAGGCGCGATCCTGTCGTCGTTGGACGCGATCAAACGCTTGCACCAACACGCGCTTCAATCCAAGAAGCAAACAGCCTGATAGGAGTCCACCATGAAAAAGTTAACCATGCTTGCTCTTATGCTTGGCATTTATGCGTTCGCATCGCTTTCGGCTGTCGCCGGCACGCCGACAGTTTCTGAAAGTAGTAGTTTCGAACAGAAAACCGGTGAGGACCTCTACAACAGCATCTGCCAAGGTTGCCACATGGAGGGCGGTAAAGGTGCTTCTGAAGGTGCCGGGTTTTATCCCGCACTGGCCGAAAACGCCAAGGTGGCAGCGCCGGGCTACCCTATTTATGTTTTGGTCAATGGGTTGGGGGGTATGCCGAGTTTTAAACACTATTTGACGGATGAGCAGATTGTGGAAGTGGTGAACTATGTGCGAACTCATTTTGGAAATGACTACCAAAAGAAGGCGACACTGGACGATGTGAAAGCGATGACTAACCGCTAACCAATAGTGTGTGTTACTGAGAGTGCTCAGCTGCGCACGTGAGGAGTGATGAATGCGTAAATCTATTTTTACATTAGCAATTGCCGGCCTATTTGCGGGTGCCGCAAGTGCTTATGCAGACAGCCATTCTGGCGACCACGATGTAATTCGCCATAAATTACCAAACTCGGATTTTCCGATATCACTAGCGGTTGAAATACCTGCCAGTAAGGCGCTGGTGCACCTGAGTGGCCAGGTTCCGGCTGTTATCAATGACAAAGCTGACGCGGGAACCACGGCGGCATATGGTTCGATGGAGGAGCAGGCAACCTCTGTCCTGCAAGCTATTGAGAAAGCCCTAAAGTCACTTGATCTGACCATGGGTGATATCTATCGCATGCAGGTGTTCCTTGTGGCGCAAGATGGGAAGGTGGACTTCTCAGGGTTTATGGACGGCTACACCAAATTCTTTGGCACGGAGGCGCAACCTAATTTGCCGGTTCGCTCAGCGGTTGAAGTAGCGGCATTGGCCAATCCTGGTTGGTTGATTGAAATCGAGGTCTCTGCGGTTCGCCAATAAAGCGTTGATAGATGTGGGCCACATCCCCGCAGTGACCTGAGGGTGTACATATAGGGAGGCTCGGCCATGCTCGGCACAGGCGTTATTGCTCCGGAATTAACGGTAGCCAGTTGGCTGAATACAAATGAGCCATTGCAGTTGGAAAAGCTGCGGGGGCAGGTGGTTGTACTGCATGCATTCCAGATGCTGTGCCCGGGCTGTGTGACCCATGGATTGCCGCAAGCCGCGGCAATCCATGAGATGTATCGAAGTGATGAAGTGCAGGTGATTGGCCTGCATTCCGTGTTTGAGCACCACCATGTGATGACACCCGATGCGCTCAAGGTTTTCATCCATGAGTATCGGCTGCAGTTTCCCATAGCAATTGACTTGCCCTCCGAGACAGGCCCCGTACCCGTGATGATGCAGAAGCTTAATCTTCAGGGTACGCCTTCATTGGTACTGATTGATAAGGACGGCACTATTCGTTTTACACAGTTGGGACGGGTAAGCGATATGCAGGTGGGGTATATGATTGGGCGTTTGTTGGCGTGAGCTAGGCCGCCGTGGAGTGAAATTACTGTGTTGAGTTTGGCTTTGCTCAGGTGCAAGTTAAATTGAAGCCCCGATTGGTCATGGATAATACCGACGCGGTCTTTCACCCCGTCTGCTATATTGATGTAACTGGCCCTCGTTAATTAAGTTACTGAAAATTAGGGGATTAAGATGGATCGTTTGAAAGGTAAGGTTGCGATTGTGACCGGTGCAGCCCAAGGAATGGGGGCGTCCCACGCCCGCGTTTTTATCAGAGAGGGCGCCAAGGTTGTTTTGACCGATTTGAATGAAGAGAAGGGTCAGGCCTTGGCAGCGGAACTGGGCGAAAACGCTCTGTTTGTGAAGCAGAATGTGACCAGCGAATCAGACTGGGCTCGCGTTGTCAGTACAACTGAGGAGCAGTTTGGACCAGTGGACGTGCTGGTAAATAATGCTGGCATAACGATGGCGAAATCACTTTTGGATACATCTCTGGAAGATTACCGCCGCGTACTGGATATTAACCAGGTGTCTGTATTTTTGGGGATGAAAGCTGTTGTTCCCTCAATGAAAAAAGCCGGCGGCGGCTCGATCGTGAACGTGTCGTCCATCAATGGTTTGGTGGGTGGAGCCATTGGCTATACCGATTCCAAGTTTGCCGTACGCGGTATGACAAAAGCAGCGGCTCTGGAGGTTGCGTCGTCCGGTATCAGAGTGAACTCTGTGCACCCGGGTGTGATAGAAACCCCCATGATTATGCAAGGCGACACCAAAGCCGCTGTTGAAGAGTTCGCGAAACATATCCCCTTAAAGCGCTTGGCTAAATCTGAAGAGGTCTCAAGCCTGATACTGTTTCTGGCATCAGATGAATCAAGCTACTCCACAGGCTCTGAATTTGTAGTGGATGGCGGTATAACCGCCCAGTAAAGATCCGAATGGATTGTTCGAACTGGTACGGGCGATCCCGCCCGGCCAAAGTTTTGAACTTGCAGGAGGTTTTTCTATGTACTACGTAGACATGCCAAGCGCCAAGGAAATTGGCGACCTCAACCTGGTTCGCACTGATGCGGCCATCTCGATATACCTGCCGACTACACCGCTTAGTCGCGAAGTTGAAGCGAGCCGAATCAATCTCGGCAATCTGGTCAAAAAAGCTGTGAGTCAACTGGAGGCCAAAGGCCTGGACAAGCGGCGCATTGCGTTGCTGCAGGAACAGTTTGATGATCTGACGGCCGATCTGGATTTCTGGAGTCATCAGGCAAACAGTCTCGCAATTCTGGCTACGCCGGAGACATTACATACCTACCGGATGGCCAACAAACTAAAAGATATCGTTGAGGTATCTGACCGTTTCCATCTCAAGCCGCTGCTGCGTGCGGTAACTTTCCCGCATACGGCACATATTTTGGCTCTTTCAGAGAACGCAGTGAGATTGATAGAAGTGTCCGCAGACTTGCCAGCGCGAGAGGTCTCAGTGGCGGATATGCCGGAGGATCTTACCTCCGTAGTGGGTGACGCGACCATCAAGAACTACACGGGTACTGGCCACAGGCATGGCGCCCAAGAGCATGGCTCTTATCTGGCACGTTATGTGCGCAGGATCAACAGTGTGTTGCGCCCCGTGCTAATGCGCTCGGACCGCCCGCTCATCCTTGCTTCGGCGAAGCCGTTGGAGGCACTATTTCGGTCCTTGAGCGCAATTCCTGCGCTTCCTGACGCTATTGCCGGCAACCCGGAGCACCTAAGCAATGCGGAGTTGGCAAGCGCGGCAAGGCCGGTGCTGGATGCCCACTACGCGGGCCAGATCAAGGATTTTCACCGGCTGTTCGACGAGCGGGCTGGGCAGAATCGATCAACTACAGACATCTCCGATGCAGCCCGGTTGGCAACGTTTGGTGGAATCGACCGTTTGCTCATTGATATCGACAGCGTGGTCGATGGCTTTGTTGATGATGAAACCGGAGAGGTTGATTTTGGCTCTCACGAAGACGCCACCAGTTATGGGATAATTGATGAAATTGCTGGCCGGGCACTTCGCTCAGGTGCCAAAGTGATGGCAGTGCGTAAAGATGATATTCCGGGCCGCCACGACTTGGCGGTAATCTCACGTTATCCGATTTGATGCTTTTATGAATGATGTTTTGACAACCCGAGTTGCAGCGTTGCAGGTGGATACCTGCATAGGTGACACGCAGTACAACCTGGCCCGCTGCAAGGCTCTGGTTGAAGATGCCTGCCAGGCAGGTGCTCAATGGATTGCGTTGCCGGAGTTCTTTAATACCGGGGTGTCCTGGCAGCCCTCTCTTGTTAACGCCATTGAAGATGAAAATGGCCCTTCTGCACAATTGCTACAAAGCCTTTCCTCCCAGCACAAGGTTGTGCTGGGAGGTTCTTTTTTGTGCCGGCTAGCAGACGGCAGCGTGCGTAACCGGTACCAGTGTTATAACCGCGGCGAGCTTGTTGGGCATCACGATAAGGATCTCCCGACCATGTGGGAGAGCGCCTTTTACGAAGGTGGTGATGCCGGAGATACGGGTGAGCTTGGTGTAATTGATGGTGTTCGCGTAGGCACAGCTGTTTGCTGGGAGTTTTTGCGTACAGCAACGTCCAGGCGTTTGCGGGGCAAGGTGGATGTCATCATTGGCGGCTCCCATTGGTGGAGCATTCCTGAAAATTGGCCGGTGCTTTATTCATGGCTGGAACCCGCCAACCGGGAGAATAGCCTGAAGACCGTGCAAGACACCGCGCGGCTAGTAGGCGCTCCAATTATTCATGCGTCACACTGTAACGATTTTAGCTGCCCCATGCCGGGGTTGCCCTTAACTTATCGTGGGCACCTCGAAGGCCAGGCCGCCGTTATTGATGGCCAAGGTAAGCTGATTGCTCATCGAACATACGAGCAAGGCCCGGGAGTTGTGCTAGCTGAAATCTGCATGCAGGAAATTGAGCCAGCAGCGCCAGTGCCTGATCGATTCTGGCTGCGCCGCCGTGGACTGATTCCAGCATTTTCATGGCATTTACACGGGGTGTTGGGGCGCCGTTGGTACAAGCAAAATGTTAAGGGTAGGCAGCCTTCTGTTGCGACAGTGGAAGCTCCCGCTCAATGAATGCAGGCTCCTCTGTTACTCAGGCTATTCCACCCTACGCAGCCTATCAACAAGCATTAGATTCCGGTTTTAAAAGAGATCCTGCCCAAGATCAGGCTGCCAGAAGTTTGCAGCGCTGCTATGAGGAATTGCAGGCAGGCGCTGGCGATATTCGGGGCGTGTATTTGTGGGGGCCTGTTGGTCGGGGCAAAACCTGGTTAATGGACCGCTTTTACCAAGCGCTAACCGTGCCGGCTCGGCGCCAGCATTTTCATCATTTCATACGCTGGGTACATCAACGCCTGTTTCAATTGACCGGGCAAGAGGATCCTCTCAACCTGCTCGCGCAGGAGTTGGCAGCTGAAGTTCGAGTGCTGTGCCTCGATGAACTGTTTGTCAGCGATATTGGCGATGCTGTGTTGCTTGGAGGTTTGTTTCAGCAACTTTTGGCTCAAGGATTGGTTTTGGTGGCGACGTCCAACCAGCCGCCCGATGATTTGTATAAAGACGGCTTTAACCGTGAGCGCCTGTTGCCGGCCATTGCCGCGCTCAAGGGGCATATGCAGGTATTGAGCGTTGATGGTGGCGAGGATCATCGGCTTCATCCAGGGGAGCTTCGGCAGCGTTATTGGGTTAACCAGCCCCAATCTCTGGAGGCTGCATTTGCTGAATTGCTTGGTGAGAACGAGCAACCGATTAGAGAGCCTGTTGCTCTTGGGCATCGAGAGATCAACGTAGTGCTGCGCAGCGAGCATCTGTTGTGGTGTCGTTATCACGAATTGTGCGAACAGAAGCTGGCGTCCCAGGACTTTATCGATCTGTGTGATCGTTTCTCCCATGTTTTTTTAGGTGATGTGCCACAATTAAGCGGCGGGTCTATGCAAGCCGCAATTGCCCGTGGCACCGAGGATGGAGTAACCCAGGTAGAGGCAGGGGATCGTCAGCTGGCTGCACTTACTCATCAAGATGACGGCGTGCGAAGATTTATCGCTTTGGTCGACGAATGTTACGACCGGGGGATTCCTCTGTATCTGGATGCCGCGGTGCCTCTGAAAGAACTCTATAGCACCGGGGCGCTCGCCTTTCCGTTTCGTCGCACTTTGAGCCGTCTGCAAGAAATGCAGTTACAGCGCTTTGGGCAATGAAGAAAATCAGCCAGACTGTGTTAAATTTACCGGCACAGCAGAGTGCATAACGGTCAATCCCTTTTCTGGAATGCAAGCATATATGTCTAGTGGTAGCCCATGAGAAAGAAAAACATCAAAGGGCAGAGTGCAAATCCCGCCACTATCGCGGGCGAGCAATATCTAAAAACTATTGTGGATAGCACACCCAATATGATGGGTTATTGGGGCACAGATTTACGTTGCAGGTATGCCAATAATGCATTCAGTGCATGGTATGGAATACCACCTGAGGATGTAATCGGCATCCGCTTTCAGGATTTGGTCAGCGAGCAGCTGTTTGCGCTGAATGAGCCTCATATTCGGGCAGTATTGGCTGGCGAGACTCAGCGTTTTGAGCGTACCCTGAAAAAGGCCGATGGTAGCCTTGGTCATATCATTGGCCACTATATTCCTGATTTTGATTCCGATGGCGTGGTCAAAGGGTTTGCCATTCAGGCCAGTGAAGTAACGGTGCTCAAGGAAGTTGAAGCGAAGCTAAAACTGGCTGCTTGTGTGTTCGAGAGCATGCCGGACGGTGTTCTGATTACGGATATTCACGGAACTATCTTGTCTGTAAATCCGGGTTTTATTGAAATTACAGGCTATGCAGAAGAAGACGCTGTTGGCCAAACTCCTCGAATTCTGCAATCAAAACAGCATGACCAAGCCTTTTACGCCGCCATGTGGGAGACGATTAAAGCAGATGGACGCTGGCATGGGGAAATATGGAACCGCCGTAAAGATGGCGAGCTATACCTGCAGCGCATGACGATCAGCATGGTGCCCGATGAGTCCGGTGAGCCTGTGCGCTACGTTTCCGTGTTCAGTGACATTACAACTCTTTGGCGCAAGGACGAACATATAAAGCATCTGGCCTTTCACGATGCCTTAACCGACCTGCCGAATCGCACTCTGTTGATGGATCGGATCGACCAAAAACTACTCAGTGCCGAGAGGGACAAGACCCATTTTGCGCTCATGTTCCTGGATCTTGATGGTTTTAAGCTCGTTAACGATCAGCTTGGGCATCACGTAGGCGATGATCTATTGAAAGATGTGGCGGGCAAGCTGCTTACACTGGTTCGAAGATCCGATACCGTGGCCCGTGTTGGTGGCGACGAGTTCATATTTATCCTCAACTGCCCACAGCAAGAAGGCGAAATTTGCGACGTTGCCAACCGTATCGTCAGCTCAATCAATGAGCCAATAATGGTTCATGGAAAGGCATTCCAAATCGGTGTGTCCATAGGAATTTCGATGTACCCTGCGGATGGCGACACCGCTGTTGAACTCATCAGAAATGCGGACACCGCAATGTATGCCGCGAAAAGCATGGGCAGAAACAATATTCGTTTCTTCTCTGCGCACCGCCATATTTAATAAACAGACCTCCAGGTAGTGCCCGAATGGTTTCCTGAAAGCTAAGGATGTTGTAACGCATGAAGAGAAGTATAAAAAGAGTCGTTGATAATCTTTCCTTTAAGTATGAGTTCTTTTACCTCGTCAAAACTAATAAAAAGAAGGCGATATTTTTCTCTCTCGCGTATCTGGCATTTGTTTTTTACGTTATTTACGAAATATATGATCGCGGCGCGTTCTATGGCTTGGCTTCGAACATATTTACGTTCTTTGTCGATATAGGGATAGTTTTCCTGATAACAGTGTTTTTCCTGGTTGTCAGGTCTCTGCATAATGATGAGAAAGGGCGAATAATTGAAAAAGACAACCTTCAAATAGGCACGGTTGTTCCAATAAATATGAACTTCTCCGAGGTTAAGGTTCAGTTCAACAGACATGACTTTTACAACCAGCCAAGAGAGATTGAAACTCTGTTGAAATGGGTCGATTTTAATAAGGATGATTATTTTAGAACGCACTACGGTTCACTCGATGTTCCGAAATTTTCAATTGACGGTTTGTCGCTTGAATCCGGAATTCTGAAGGTGAACTGCTCAAGTACCTCGTTTTTTGATATTACATTCACTCATTATTTCCCGGATTATCCGCTTTCGAGTAGTGATACAACAACAAAAGTGAACGAGAAAACCCTGAGAAGTCTGCTCTCGGCTGATATTGAAAGACACTATGCATCCAGTGAATTTTCGAAAGTCGGGAGCATGGAGTTTTTCGACTTATTGCCTAACCCCATCGGGATAACGGGCATCGTCGAGATTGCCATCGAAGGGGAAGATCCGTTGTATATTCTTCAGGCCCGACTAAGTGCAGACGCAGCGGCCAAAGATAAAATTCAACATTCTTTTGCCGGCACAATAGACCTGTTCCCGAATTTGTACAGAGAGGATGTGACCTTAAAGGACATGGTTGATACAGAGCTTTTTGATGAGGTTGTGGATCAAACCATAGGTAATAGTGTCAGCCTGAAGGAGTTGGAATCGGATGGGGGAGTACTGCGAGAGAACAAGCTGCTCGGCTTGGTGATAAACCCTCTCTACCTCTATCAGCCAGAGTTCTTTGTGAGGGTTAAATATACGGTTCCTGGCACCTACAGGCATTTGCCTTTGGTGTTGCAGTTAAAGCAAGAGGCTAAGGTTTTCAAAACCTGCTTGAGCAAGGGAAAGTCGTTGCCCAAGAGAAAGGGAAATCTTTACGTGTGCACTCGCGATTGCATGGATTCCCTTGTCGATAATGACAAGATATCGACAAGGAACCTGTTTCCTGTTGGCTTGAACTTGCTGAAACATAGCGAGACATCGACGGAACATGCGCCCCCCGGAATAAATCCGCTACCAACGACGTGAGGCACATATGAAATTCCCCACTGTTACCGTCATTCTGGTTTTGGCTGCTCTGGCATTTGTGCTTTGGGATCAAACCCGCGAGCAGCCACAAGCGGTTGATGCAAGCCGGTTTACCAACCTCCAGGCGAACCCCGTAAAACTCAGCACAACGGTGGATTGGCTGAATACCCAGCTGCCGTCGCTGTGTGAGCAGGCAACAGGCAAGGCAAAGGGGGCTGACGCCAATGCTGCCTGCATTAAGCAGGCAAAAACACGGACCTCAACATGCCGGCGCAGCGTTTATGGCGGCTTTCCGAGCGTTGTAGCGTCAGATGCTGTTTTTCGGGATGTGTCCATTACGCTGATTAACTGCCTTGTGCAGGATGCGTCACCTTAGCACCACCGGCACTCGGTGGTACCCACCCACTGGTGCCACTTCCCGTTCTGGTGGCTCGCCGGGTATCAAATCAATTGCCTGTACTGAAGTGATTATGGTTTGCAGCGCGATGCGCAATTCCCAAGTGGCTAGCAGTCTGCCTGGGCACACGTGCTTGCCGGCTCCATAGAGCAGGTTATTCGCTGCGTTGCCTTCAGGATCAAACCGGCTGTTGTCGAAGACAGATTCATCGCGATTGGCGGATGTCCAGTTCAACTTGATTTTTGCTCCGCTCGGAATATCACGGCCACCGATATGAACGGGGCAGGTAGTTACCCGCCGGTTGGATACGAACGGGTTGTCGAGACGAAGGATTTCATCAATGATCGCTTCTACTTCTGTATTTGAAGCGCCTCGTATCCGCTCAGCAAGCTCAGGATGTTGAACCAGATGGGCGATGAGTACGCCAACACAGAGAGCGATGGAACCCAAATCTCCGCCTGTCCAGTTGCGCAGAATGGAAACCAGCTCCGCCTCTGTCAGTGGGCGCCCATTCACCGTCTCGCGGCACAGTCTTGTAGTCAGATCGTCGGGAGCACTTGCGCCAGCAGCACGCCGAGGCTGGATAACTGAACGAATAATCTCATCAAACTGCTCGGCAACATCTGCCATCAGAACATTGTCGCCAGAGCGGGTGGCGGCATGGTTTGCTTTCATCCATGCCAGCAGTTTTGGCTCTAACTCTGCCGGCCATCCCAGCCAGGCGCACTGGGCGCGAACGGCGAACACGGCACCTATGTCGCTTACAGCATCCAGCACTTCACCCCTCGGTAGCTCCGCCACCAACTGGCGAGCGATGCGTATGAAAACCGGAACGAATGGCTCCACTGCTTCCCGGGTGAGATACCGCTCAATCACATTTCGGTAGAGTGTGTGTTCGTTTCCATCAAGCCCGTTCGGAACTTGCAGATAGCGAGAAACCTGGCTGGAGAAACGCTCGTGGTCCAAGGCAGCAGCCAAAACGTCGGCATGCCGGAGCAGCACCCATTCGCCTTTGATGTTTCTAACAACAGGATGCTTGGGGCGCAGTTCATCGGTGTAGGCCCTCAAATCGCGGCCAACTGCGGACAAATCATCCGGCATGTGGTCTGTCATGTTGACTCCTTTGCCATCAAAATAACTTGCCCTTTCAGCATAAACCCAACGGCTTGAATCAAAAATGCGAAAGGACAAGACCTGACAAAAGTTACACGGATTGCTTCAGGCCTAAGTGAGTTGGCGTCCGAAACCATCACTGCTTTTGCAGGAGCGACTTCAGTGCCAGTACCGCGGCTTTGATCTCGCGCTCGTTGGCGCTGGCAAAGCCCATTACTAATCCGGTTCGGGCTTCCTCCCCAATAAAATGAACGCTCAAGGGTGTGCTGCCAAAGCCCTTGGCCCTGAGCCTTTGGCTGATGTCGGCGTCGTCAAAATCGCCCTCCAGAACCAGATGCATGCCGGCACTCTCCGCCACGGGTGTGACCAGCTCGCCCAGCTCTTCGGACACAAGCTTTTGGAAGTACGTCCACTTCTCCTTATAGAGCTGTCTCATGCGGCGCAGGTGGCGGGTGAACTGCCCGCTTGTGATGAATTCCGCTATGGTCGCTTGAACAAGCAGTGGTGTTTCACCGCCGGTAACTCGCTTGGCCCACAGGAACGCCTCCACCATGGATTCGGGCACAACCAGATACCCAACTCGGAGGCCGGGAAGCAGGGTTTTGCTGAAACTGCCTACGTACAAAACGGGGGTGTTATCGAATAACCCCTGAATAGCGGCGAAGGGTTTGTTGTGAAAGTGGAATTCGCTGTCGTAGTCGTCTTCAACGATCCAGGTCTGATTGCGTTGTGCCCATTGAACCAGTGCCATACGCTGCGCAATATCCAGAATTCCGCCCATGGGATATTGGTGGGTAGGGGTGCAGAACAACAGTTTGGCAGTGCCCATATCCGCGAGTGCATCCACATCCAACACCTGACCCTTCAATGGCACGGGCAATATTGGATTGCCAAAACGCCCCAGCGCGTAACGGGCGCCGCGATAACCCGGGTTCTCACAGAACACCCGATCACCCGCTTGAAGCAGCACATCTGCAATCAAAGACAATGCCTGCTGCGCACCGTTGGTAATGATGATTTGATGCTCGTGGCAGCGCACCCCGCGGGACTCCCGTGCATATTCTGCAACGGCTTTTCTCAGGGGTTGGTAGCCTTGAATGCAGTCGTACCCTCTGAGTAGCCTGCGGCTTTCCTGATGATGCAGGATTCGGTTCCAACTGCGGATCGGGAAGGCATCCAGATCTGGCAGACCCGGCTGAAAGGGCAGGTTGGCGTCTTCCCCTAGCCGCATACTGTGTCTTGGCACGACGGGCAATGGTGGCAGTGGCTCAGCATTACTGGGCGCGTGCGAGGGCGCCTGATCAGGCGTGTTCAGGCTGGCGCGGATGTCCTCATTAACGAATACCCCTTTGCCTGGACGGCTTAGCAGAAAGCCTTCCGATTTAAGCTGGTCATAAACCGCGTTCACGGTGTTTCTGCTCACCCCAAGATCGGTTGCCAGTTGCCTGCTGGATGGCAGTTGGCTGCCGGGAAGGTAACGCTGGTTGATAATCCGCTGGGACAGCTGCCGGTACAGTTGTTGTTGAAGCGGAGTTGCGGAGTCCAAACGAATATCTTTAATCACTTTGGCTGGCCCTACTAAAAATCATAATCTGGATCTTTTGATGGTATCAGATGTTTTCTTTAATAGCGGGGTACTTAACGAAAGGAACCTATAATGTCTTTGAAGGAAACCGACCCCTCTGCCATGTCTTCCCTTTCATGTTGCCCGCGCAGCCAGGTGAAGCGGGCCGCCAAACGTGCAAGCTATGAGCGTGCGGAGGCATACGCGCTGATAGACCGTTTAAAGACGGCCCACGTTGGGTTCGTGGAAGATGGGGAGCCCAGAATTATTCCACTGACTGCGTGGCGGCTGGGGGATGATTTGTATTTGCATAGCTTGAGCGGTGGCCGCGTGTGCAAGCGGCTGGAATCCGGTGCGCAGCTGTGTATTTCTTTTGCAGTAACGGAGGAGTGGGTGATGAGTAAATCGGCCTATCACCACAGCGCAAATTACTCATCACTGGTGCTGTTCGGAAAGGCCCAGCGCGTGCTGGATGACGTTGCATTCGATGAGGCGTTCAAGGCTGTTATCAACCAGCTTTCGCCGGGTCGATGGGATCAGGTGCGCGCGCCCAGTGTCAAGGAGCGTAAAGCAACGGCCCTGTTTCGCGTACCCATTGAAGAAGGTGCGTTTAAAAGCCGGACTGGCGGCCCTAACGAGGAGCCGGAGGATATGGCGCTGCCTGTGTGGCATGGTACGCAAGCGGTGTAGGTTTCAGTATTTCTCTAATCCGCTATATAACCTATCTTGCAAGCATGCTAAAAGATGGCCGTCTCGGTGGCGGCCTTGCTCAATAGCAAATAGCCCCTCTATTAATTCATCAGGGTTTCAGCATGTCTGATAAGTTTTTTTTCAAAGGCCGGCAGGACGCACGGCAGCATCACACGGCCTACGGCGGTTTCAAAACTAACGCCAGTCAAAAAAGCGGTAGCAAGAAGTTTCCACTGCAACTGGTTGTAACCAGTGAGGAGCGCAAGCAAGAGGTTGAGGCGCTGGTGGCTGAAGCCCAGTTGCACGCCGACATTACCGTTGATGCCCGTGAGGATGCCGTTGAATCCATAACGGAGCTTACCGCCATCTTGAATAAGGGCGGCACTGTCACCCAGGCCAAAACGCCTTCCCGAAACGACCCCTGCAGTTGTGGCAGTGGGAAAAAATTCAAAAAGTGCTGTGCCTGATACACAGAAATCCTTATTCACCGAAAAAGGAGTGCCCATGCTTATTTGTGGTGTTGAGCTCAGTGGAAGCGACGCCGTTGTGTGTTTGCTGAGTCTGGATGGTGGGCAGTTCACCCTGCCTGAGAGCAATGTTCGCAGGATCACCCTGAAGAAGAACCACACTCGCAGGGATCTGCAGGAATTTCAGGCGTCTTTTGCGAAATTTCTGGCAGAACACGATGTGAAAAAAGTGGCGATCAAAGAGCGCATGCCCAAAGGCAAGTTTGCCGGTGGTGCCATCAGTTTCAAAATGGAAGCGGCTCTTCAGTTGATGTCGGAGGCGGATGTTGAGGTGGAGTTGCTTTCATCTGCAACCATCAAAGCGACACTGTCTGCCAAGCCGATGCCCATTCCTTTTGCAGCAACAGGGTTGAAGGTGTTTCAGGAGGCAGCGTTTGTTGCTGCCTATGTAGGGCATCTGGCGAAGTAGTCATTGGCTTGACTCTTCGCCAGATGTTTTGAGCTCTTACTGTGCGGTTGTAACGTACTTCAGAATCTCGACCACCTGCTCAGGAGTTTGCGCCCACGCCATGGCGGATGCGTCTACTTCCTTCAGCGGGTGGATAATGTCGTCGTTATGCAGGGTTACATAGGGCGTGCCCATAGCCGCGCAGAAGCCGGCATCAAAGGCTGCGTTCCACTGCTTGTACTTGTCACCAAAACGAATCACTGCCAAATCGCACTGCTCCAGCAGCGTTTTGGTGCGAATGCCGTTTACTTTGGATGACTGGTGATCACGCCAGAATGCCACTTCCGGTTTACCCAGCATGTCGCCCGCTGCATCGCTGGCTTCGTGATTGGTAACAGGCGCAGTAAATTCCACCGGCAAGCCAGCGGCTTCTGCCCCGGCCTGAATCTGCTCACGCCAATCAGTGTGAATTTCGCCAGAGAGATACACTGTCCAGATCATGGAGTTCTCCTAAGTAAAACAGGTAGGGTGGTTTGAATATGCGAGACCCTATCATAGCCCAGCACTCTACAGAATCTCAGCCCGGTTAATCCCTATCGTCATCGGTCACTTTTGCCAGCTCGGCTCGGGTCTTCAGGCGCCCCTCGCGGCGAATCTCGGCGTTCTCAAAACGCTGTCTCTGTTTGGCGTTTTCGGGAATAACGGCAGGCACATCTACAGGTTTGTCGTTCTCGTCCAGCGCCACAAAAGTGAAGAAGGCCGAAAGGATATGTCGTGTTTCGCCAGTGTAACTGTTCTCCGCCACAACCTTGGCGCCGATTTCCATAGATGAGCCCCAACTGCGATTCAGAGCTAAACTGAACAGCAAGGTGTCGTTGCCTTTCGCGGGGGCGCGAAAATGGATGGAATCCACTGCAGCGGTCACACAAACACAGGTGGAATGGCGCTCGGCCACCACCAGTGCCAGGCGGTCGCATTTTGCCATGATCATGCCACCGAACACAGTTTCGTGAGAGTTCATGTCATTGGGGAAAACCTTGTACACGTGCTTCTCAATGGCAGAAGCGGATACGGGCTTGGGTGGCTTGTCAGGCATAAGATCCTTTCTCGATAATGGTATTAAGCTAAGGTTTATAGTGAGGCTACTCATAAGGGTACTACACCCTTTACGAAAGCGCGGGGCTGAGCTTGTATTTCCAGTGTTTGCGCCAATCATATATAACCAGAGAGCAATTTTTAATCAGATGCGAGGAGTTCAATGGACTTCAAAGACTATTACGCCGTGCTTGGTGTGAGCGAGTCTGCCTCCCCCGAGGAAATCAAAAAATCCTACCGAAAGCTGGCACGAAAGTATCATCCGGATGTCAGTAAAGAGGACAACGCCGATGAGAAGTTCAAAGACCTTGGCGAAGCCTACGAAGTACTGAAAGACCCGGAAAAACGCGCGGAATACGATCAGCTTCGAAAATACGGTGCGCAGCCTGATGGATCTTTCCAGCCGCCTCCCGGATGGCAGAGTGCCTCAGGGTTTGGTGGTGGTGGATACACCGATGCAGATTCACGGCAATTCAGCGATTTTTTTGAGCAGATGTTTGGCGGTGGGTCTGGCCCTGGTGCTGGCGGTTTCCGGCAGAGCATGCGGATGCGTGGTGAGGACGTTCATGCACGGTTAGCGCTGTTCCTTGAGGAAGTGTTTAATGGAACCGAAAAGCAGGTTTCCTTTGCGGTGCATGAAGCCGACGAGCATGGCCGTGTTATAGCGCGACAGAAAACACTGAAGGTGAAAATCCCCGCTGGAATGCGCGAAGGCCAGCATTTGCGCCTGAAAGGCCAAGGGTCTCCGGGCTCTGGTGGTGCTGCGCCAGGTGACTTGCTGATAGAGATTGAATTGGCGCCGCACCCATTATTCAGTGTGGAGGGGCGGGATGTGGTTGTGACCGTGCCGGTGGCACCATGGGAGGCAGCACTGGGTGCGACCATCACCGTACCGACTGTGGGCTCAAAGGTGAATGTGAAGGTACCCAAGGGAACCTCATCCGGGCGCAAGCTCCGCCTCAAAGGCAAGGGGCTACCGGGCAAACATCCAGGTGATCAGATCGTTGTGCTGCAAATCGCAATACCGGAGCAGCACTCTGCAGAAGCAGAAAAGCTATACGAGCAACTTGCAGAGGCCGAGAAGGCATTCAACCCACGCAGCAAACTCCATCTGTGAAGGGGAGAGTAAAGGATGAGTGATAGAAACAGTATTCTGACCGTTCAAGTAATGGATGAAAATGGCAGCACCTTTACCCTTCACGAAGTGTGCGAACGAGGTGAGTGTCACGCTGAGTTTGTCATCAAACTGGTGAACTACGGCATTATTGCACCGCTAGAACCGGCTGCAGAGGCGCGCCAATGGTTGTTTGATGTGGCAGCACTCGCCCGGCTGCATAAAGCCAGACGCTTGCAGCGGGACTTGAAGATGAACCTGCCGGGCCTTGCGATGTCACTGGAGCTTCTTGATGAGGTTCAGGACATGCGCCGCGAGGTGGCGCGTCTTAGCCATCAGTTGCAGCAACTGACAGACGAGTAATGTGGTGCGTTGCTAACCCCCGGGTTATCGGTTTTCGTCGAGCGCCTTGATCTCGGCGTAAATCTTTTCTGCCTCCTCCGTTAGGGTGCCGTGGCTCCTCAGATCCCCATTACGCTGCGCCTGCAGCGCTTTCTCCAGCTTTGCTTCGTACGCCTTCTGTAGTTTTTTCTTCGGATCGCCCTTTAGAAATCCCAACATCATCTCTCCTCACTTTTTGGTCAGTGGTCATAACGTTACGCAGGTTCTGTCTGAAAGTTCATAAGTTTTTTGAGTCTTTTTCTGGACAAGTTGTTCGGTTGGGATTAAATTCCCAATTATATTCTTGGGAATTTAATCCCAATTCGTCGCGATGTATTACAGAGCAGCATTGGCCGTTGTCGGTCCGGGAGAAAAGCAATGAAGCGGAACACACTCTATTCAGCAATTAAAATGACCATCGCAGGCGCGGTTCTGGGATCTTTGGCAGCGTGCGGTGGCGGTTCTGATTCGGGCACAACGACTGCCGGTTCTAATGGCAGCAGCATGGGCCCGGTTTCCGGATTTGGTAGCGTGTACGTTAACGGCACACATTTTCAGATTAACAATGCGCAGTACCGAGGCGACGACGGCATAGAGCGGGAGACGCAGCTGGAAAAAGGCATGATTCTGAAGGTAACCGGCACTTGGGGGCGCGATGGCGAGGGCGAGGCGCAGTATATTTATTACGACGACACCCTGCGTGGCCCGGTTGACTCAATCACCTGGGATGAATTAACGAAAACCGGCGTTATTGTCGTCGCCAAACAAAATATAGCGATCAACAACCGCACAGTGTTTAAAGGCGCAACGCCAGTGGAGCTAAAAGCCGGCGTGGAGAGCACCACGGATGACTATCATGTTCGCATTAGTGGTTATCGCTTGGCCAATGGCGAGTTTCAGGCAAGTTTTGTGGGTGTGATGGACGCTAGTGCGCCTTGGCCATATGGGCGTTATGAAGTGGAGGTAGAGGGCGCTGTTTCAAACCTTGGCGTAGATACTTTTGAAATAAATGGTCTGGTTGTCAACTACCAGTCAGCAACGTTTGATGGCGGTACTGCGGGAGATCTTGCAGACGGTGTGATCGTTGAAGTTGAAGGCAAGCTGGAGAATGGCAAGCTGACCGCCTTCGAGATTGAATTCGAAGACGATATGTTCGAGGAGGATGAAGACGTCGAAATCTCCGGGGCGATTACCTCGGCTTACGATTCAGAAACCGGGCAGTTCTACCTCAACGGAACACTTATTCAGCTCACCGACGATACTGACTTTGATGATGATATTACCGTTGAGCAGCTTACTGAGGGCGCGGAAATCAAAGTAGAGGGTGAATACCGCAACGGGATCATCGTTGCCGAAGAAATTGAAACCCGTGATGGCGATGCCCAACTGTCAGGCTTTATCGAAAGCAAAGAGCAGGGTGGGGAAGTCTTGATGGTCAGCGGCGTGCGGGTCACATTGACTGATAGCACACTGATTGAAGACGAAGACACCGAAGACGCTCAAGAATCTGTCGTTATGCGCAACCAGGATCTTGAAGGCCTGAACCTTGGCGATTATCTCGAAATTGAAGGTAGGGAAACGGCGGAAAACGGCGGCGGTTTGATTGCTTTTTATATTGAGCGTGATGACGGAGGTGAGTTGGAATTGGAAGGCAAAATCAGCAGCCTCACCGATACAACGGTCACCGTTATGGGGCTGGAACTTCAGACTGATCTTGACCTGGCTGGCTTCCAGGTAGGCGACGACGTTGAAATTGATTTTGAAGAAGTGAACGGTCAGTACCGCATCGTAAAGATTGAAGCCGACGATTAAGCGCGGGTATCACCAATAGTAAACCGGGCCAGACTAGCTGATAAAACAGAAGGTCTGGCCTGCGACTAAAAATGGGAATATAATCCCAATCATGAAAGAAGCCCTCTCCAACTCATTGCACCAGGCCCTGTTCCGCATTCTGCGACCTCTTGCGAGGTTGTTGCTGCGCAACGGCATTCCCTATGGTGAGTTTGCCGAACTGGTCAAGCGAGCTTATGTGGAAGCAGCGCTGGAGGACTTCCCGGGTGAACGGCGCAAGCCTACCGATTCGGGTGCGGCGGTTATGACGGGGTTAACGCGCAAAGAAGTTAAACGTCAGCGGGAGATTCTTGCGGGCCAGCACATAGGGAAATCTGAAGTGCTGCATGCCAACCGGGCATCTCGCGTAGTGTCTGGTTGGGTGCATGATGCCAAGTTTCAGAGCGCTGCAGGAGAGCCCGCTATATTGCCTTTTGATGGGGCATTGAGTTTTAGCGAACTGGCAAAAAAGTACAGTGGAGATATGCCCCCGCGTTCTGTGCTGGATGAGCTGTTAAGGGTTGGGGTGGTGTCTGTAGATAGTGACACCGGCAATTTGACTCTTACGCAAAGAGCTTATGTGCCGGTCGGAGACAGTCAGGAAATGCTCCAGATCTTTGGTGAGGATGTATCAGACCTTATAGCGACGGTGGATCATAACCTGGTCTGCAACGCTGGCAGTCAACGGCCTTTGTTCCAGCGCACGCTGACGTATAACAACATTCCACCGGAAGTGATGGAGGCATGGCGCGCGCACGCGGCAGAGCAATCCCAGAAAATGCTGGAGCAGTTGGACTCCTGGCTGGGTCCAAAAGACCGCGATGTCTCGGGCAACCAGACAGCGGGCTCACCTCAGGACTCCTATAGAACAGGCGTCAGTGTTTTCTTTTTTGAAGAAGTTACTGTTGCAGAAACATCTCCACTCGGCTCTAAAAGTGAGAGGGCTTTATGAATTCCAGCAGCCAGCCTAAGTTTGTGTGTCGCTGGGAGCCTACCGAGCTTGCCAGCACTATATTGTCTTCTCCAAGTCGTGAAGTCGTCAGGCATTGGATCAGTGCGCTTGGATTTCTTGATGAAAATCTGCACCCGGTGCTGCTGTCGATGAATCATCTGAAAGAACCTTCGTTCAGCCAGCTGGTGCAGGCGGTTAATCCCGGGCTTTCCTCTTCTGTGGTTCTAAACGAGCTGCTACGTAAAGGCGTGGTTGAGCAGCTGGATAGCGGGCAAATACTTCTCAGGCGCAGTACCTACATACAGGATGTGCCCAGCTTTGAGGTTTCGCCTGGAATCAGACGCCAAAAGCATAGACCCGGCGAGAACGCGGGGCGGCGGTACAGCGATGATACTTGATAAGGCGTCCGAAATTGTGATGCAACAGGCCTTTCCAAAATGGTGAGCACAATGAAACCGATATCCCGCAAACGTTTATTGACTGCACTGGCGGCTCTCTTGACTCTCGGGCTGTTCTCCGCCTGTGGTAGTGAGTTTAAAGTAGCGGATGGTGGCATTCGCGGCACCGGGTCCAGCGTGGGGCCGGTATCGGGGTTTGGTAGCGTGTTTGTGAATGGCGTTGAGTTTTTTACTGATTCTATTCTCAACGCGAAAGTAGAAAGCAATGATGGGATTGATACGGAAGGCGATCTTAATGAAGGCATGATTCTGCGAATTGAAGGGCAGTGGCGTCTTGATGGCACCGGAGCTGCAGAGTCCATGGAATATGACGACACCTTACGCGGTGATGTATCCAATCTGGTACGGGGGGCGACGGGCGATTCAATTACATTTGAAATATATGGGCAGCAGGTTGTCGCCGACAGACAAACTGTTTTGAAAGGCAGGACGCTTGCAACTCTGGCTAACAACGACTTTGTTCGAATCAGTGCTTGGCGGCAGTCAAACGGCGTATACCGAGCCAGCTATATTGGCTTCAATAACGGCTTCAATCCAGAGCTTCACGGTGCTGACCCCGTAGAGCTGGAAGGCCGGGTTGATGCGGACTCTGTCGAAACTGACCGGTTCACCATGAATGGTGTTGTAATCATGTTTGATGACCGCAGCTTTGCCCAAGGGCTATCCGCTGAAGATTTGAAGCCTGGAGTCTATTTTGAGGTGGAAGGTGATAAGGCGTCAGTTGGAGGCGCGATTGTTGCGACAAGGATTCAGTTCGATGATTTTCGACGCTATCGTCCGGTCGGCGAAGATATAGAGATAGCAGGGCCGATATCATCAACCTATAACGAGGTAGACAGAACCTTCGGGCTGAACGGATTGATGATACAGGTGACAGGTAGCACGGAGCTGGATGATGTAACGCTCGGAGAACTCAAAGAAGGCTTGCTTGTGCAGGTTGAGGGCGACTTTGTTTCTGGCAATCTGGTTCGAGCTACCGAAATTGAAGCTCGGGATGGTAATGCTGAAATCAAAGGAGTGGTTGGTGCGGTAGAGCTAAGCTCGAACAGCTTGACGCTAGGAGGGGTGCGAATTGTCATAACATCCAGAACGATCATTACAGATGATGATGCTGACGAGCCGCTGACGATTAACGACTTGGTGCCTGGCGATCAAAATGTCTATGTAGAAGTGACCGGACTGCAGAAAGATGACAGCAACGGTAGCGTATATATGGAAGCCACTCAGATTGAACGGGAGTCTTCAGGAGATCCCGGGGAGTTTGAGATCAAGGGTGCTTTAACCAGGGAGAACCTGACTCCCACGACGATCAGGATTCTTGGTTTGCGAATAGATGCCAGCGATGACGTGTTTGACGGAACTGACAGAGCAGAGTTGGACGCCTTGTTTGATGAAGGGAGACAAGTGGTGCTTGAGGTTGAATATAGGCGAAAAGCCAGTACTACTGACCAATACGAAGCACTCAGTGTCGAGCTGGATTGAATTCCTTTAGGTCGTAGTATTGGCCTGTTATTCGCCCCGGAAAACCGCCGGGGCGCCCCTCTTGAACCCCACCTGTTTTACCCTCTGCAACAAATCCCTGCATAAAGAAGTCCCCCTTTGTCGTCTGCTTTGCTACAACTGTTATAAAGAAGCATCTAAATGACAAAAATAAAGATACCCCGCTCGCCGGAGTAGCATGTTGAGGGATTGGTGTATGGCCTCTCGTTTCTTGAAAAATTTGTTCACCAGCAGGCTGTTTCGGCCAGTGTTTATTGTTCTGGTGGTGGCTGGACTGGCACAGGTTTTTATCAGTCAGTGGTTGGTCACAAATCAGGTTGAGCGCTTGATAGACACCGCCGGCTCCGCACTTGAAACCAGCAGCGATCAGCTCAGTGAATCCTTTGAAACTACCCGCGACGATGTTCGCCTGCGCTTGCAAGCCATGCGCGAAGAAAGCGTAAGGGAGCTGACTGAAGAACTAACCCTCCAGCAGAGCCAGCAGCAGGAACGCGTGGCGGAGAATGTCCGCAATGCTGTTATGGCAGAGGCGCAAGGGCTGGCAGATGTACTGGCGGCGGTTGCTGCACCACTGATCTGGGACAGGGATATTCCACGGTTGACCGAGCTCGTGGAACTGGCAGACGCCCGGGAGTCTGTGCTCTTCGCTATCTATTTTGACCAGTACGGTAAACGCATGACCCGCTACGTTGATCGTACCGATGAACGGGTGCTCGCTCTGATGGAACAAGGTGACGGGGGCGGTGCGGCCAATCGGGTGTTGGACGCTGCAAGCCGTGATCCGAATGTTGTCATTATAACGGCAGACATCAAACCAAAAGGTTCGGCGATTGGGCAGCTGAAAATCGGGTTGGCATTGGATGGTATTAATCGCGACCTTGCGTCTTTAAAAGCAGAGTTCAGTGCTGCCCTTGCCAGCAGCATTGATGCCTCAAGGAAAACCCTTGAGGCTGAAACCGATCAGGTTAACCAGAGGCTTCAGCAGCAACTGACAGATATTGGAGCCGGCGCGCAATCCCATATCAGCAAGACAGTTGATGCCCTTCGCCGCGAAGCAGCAGGCTTGTCGTCGAGCCTGACACTGGTTGCGGTTAGCTCCATGGTTGTTCTTCTGATTCTGGTGGCAGCGGTGCTTGGAGGGAGCGTGTTGCCGAGGGTTCTGCGCCTGAATTCCGCCATCCGCGGCATTGCCGATGGGGAGGCAGACCTGACTCGCCGGGTGAACCTGAAAGGCAATGATGAGCTGACGGAGATGGCTCGAGGTGTTAACCAGTTTATTGCCCGCATTCAGGAGTTGGTTACCGATGTTAAAAATTCGGCGGAGGTCGCTGTCGGAAAGGCTCGGGCACAGGGTGAGGTCAGCCGGGATGCGGTTGCAGCAGTCAGTACACAGCAGCAGGAAGTTGTGGACGTATCTGAAACCATGGCGGCCATGTCCCACAGCATTGAGGGAGTTGCACAGAATATTCAGGAAGTAGCCGGAGCAGTACGAAGTGTTAGCGCTGAGAGTGATGCAACAGCGGCTATCTCCCGGGATGTCCTTAAGCGCCTCGACGATGTCGTGCTCAATGTACAGCGGGCCGTGGAAGCCGTCAGTGCACTGGATAAGCAAAGCACACAAATTACGTCGGTTTTGTCGGTAATAGGCGCCATTGCGGAGCAGACCAACTTACTGGCACTTAACGCGGCGATAGAAGCAGCCAGAGCGGGTGAGTCGGGCCGTGGGTTTGCTGTTGTTGCCGATGAGGTGAGAACTCTGGCAAGC
This sequence comes from Marinobacter sp. KMM 10035, assembly GCF_046537445.1. Classification (NCBI taxonomy): domain Bacteria; kingdom Pseudomonadati; phylum Pseudomonadota; class Gammaproteobacteria; order Pseudomonadales; family Marinobacteraceae; genus Marinobacter; species Marinobacter sp. KMM 10035. Next base: position 1,488,868 of record NZ_JBBVMG010000001.1, read on the forward strand.
CGAACTCAAGCATCCACTACCGAAATTGAAGCCATCATTGCGCAACTGCAGCAGGGCAGCAAACAGGCTGTATCGGTGATTGGCAAAGTATCAGAGCAGGTTGTGGAATCGTCTGCGGAGTTTCGCCGTGCCGATGAGCATTTTGACCAGATCAATCAGCTACTCAGTAGCTTGCAGGAACAGGCGCTGAACATCGCATCTGTGGCAGGGCAAGAGGGCCAGCAAGCACAAAGGGTGAGTGTAAGTGTGGAAGGTATTGCGCATACAGCTGAGGTAACTGTGGAAGCCATCCAGCGTTCCGATACGGCCAGTCTTGAAATCAGCGAACTACTGGTGGCCCTTCAGAGCAATGCATCCCAGTTCCGTGTTTAACGGAACCGGGGGCATTTTCAATGATGCATCAGGTGCAAAGCCGCGCACGCGCGCTTTGATATTCTTGCTTCAACCTTGATACCAGAGCCTCTACGCTGACCACATCGGTAATCTGGCTCACACCCTGGCCGGCGGACCAAACGGTCTTCCAGGCTTTGGCTTCATCATCCATTGGTTTCAGTTTTTCACCGTAATTGATTTCACCCGGCTGGTTTAGTTTGGCCATATCGAATCCGGCGGCTTCCAGGCTTTGCCTCATGAAACTGGCCGGCACACCGGAAACCGCCGGGGTATGAATAATATCGCTGGATTCCGACTCGATAATCATGTCGCGGTAGGCATCGTCGGCGTTTGATTCAGTGGTGTTGATAAAGCGCGTACCCATGTAGGCTAAATCTGCGCCCAAGGCTTGAGCCGCCAATATATCTTCACCGTGGGAAAGCCCACCGGCGAGCAAAACCGTGCCATCAAACACCTCCCGGATTTCGTGAACCAGAACAAACGGGTTGGTGGTGCCCGCATGACCACCGGCACCGGCAGATACCGCAATAACACCATCCACTCCAGCCTCGGCAGCTTTACGAGCATGCTTCTGATTGGTTACATCGTGGAACACCACGCCGCCATAGCTATGCACGGCCTCTACCACCTGGCTGGCAGCCCCTAGCGAGGTAATGATGATGGGCACCTGGTGCTTTACACAAAGTTCCAGATCGGCCTGCCAGCGAGGGTTGGAGCGATGTACAATCAGGTTGACTGCATAAGGAGCAATATTGGCATCCGGCTGTGCGTCTTTCAGTTTGCCGAGGCCTTCGTTCATCTGAACCAGCCACTCTTCAAAGCCTTCGCTTGTGCGTTGGTTCAGAGCGGGGAAACTCCCAACAATGCCCTCGCGACAGCACGCAAGTGCCAGTTCAGGGCCGGATATCAGAAACATGGGGGCGGCAATGAGTGGCAGGCTTAAAGAATCCGCACGGAAGGCTGGAAGTGGCATGAGATCTCCTTAATTTATATTGGAACTTATGTAGGATATAGAGGATCTTAGCCTGCCTGAGTGATTGTGGGAATGTTCGCCTGCTAACAATTATCAGGTTACCTCTGCAAAATAAAAGGAGTTAAACATGGGTGAAGCAAAACGTCGTAAAGAAACCGGTGCACCGCCACCCCGGCAAACCCAGTCGAAAAAGCCGCTGGTTATTGTGGTGAGTGTGTTGGCTCTGGCTGCGATTGTTACTGGTGCCTTTTTCCTGACAGCCGCCCCGACGCCAAACTCAGATGAGTTGCCTGTTGCTGCGCCTAACGCGGAAGCCTTCCCGGCGGAGTTGGATCAGTATGGTGTTTCTGTCGGTGCTGACGACGCTCCGGTGGTTGTGCGTGAGTTTGCCGATTATCAGTGCCCGGCCTGCGGCCTGTTTGCCCCAGCCAGCAAGCGTTTGAAGCAGGAATATGTGGAGGCAGGGAAAGTCCGTTTTGTGTATTTCGACCTTCCCTTGCAACAGCACCAGAATGCGTTTCCAGCAGCCCAGGCTGCCCGCTGCGCCGGCGATCAGGGTGCATACTGGGAGATGCATGAGCGCCTCTACGATTCACAAAGCGAATGGAGTGGCTCCAACGACCCAGTGGCCACCTTTACGCGTTATGGTAAGGATCTTGGGCTTGAAGAGCGCCGTTTACGCCGTTGCATGACAACCGAATTGCATCGGGAAATGATCGAAGCGAGCCGTCGCGCAGCGATGCAACTGCAAGTGACCAGTACGCCCACCGTGCTGGTGGATAACATTCGCCTGACTCGCCCGGGTTGGGGCCAGCTTTCTGCGATTGTTGAGCGGGAGCTCGCCAACGCTGAAAAGTAACTGCCTGATGCTGGCTTCGGCCAGCCCTGACTTGAACAAAAGCCTGAGTGGGTTAGAATCTTCGCCCTCTCTGGCTTGAACCTTCCAGATAAACACACTGATGCTCCGGATTTACGATCCGGCCTGCAGGAGACTCCCCATGAGCAACAACGTTGTTGTGTGCGCGCTCTATAAGTTCGCCGTTCTGAATGATTACAAAACCCTTCGCCACCCACTGCTGGATATCATGCAAGCTAACGGTGTGCACGGCACTTTGTTGCTGGCCCGTGAAGGTATTAATGGCACCATCGCCGGAAGCCGGAGCGGGATTGATGCTGTGCAAGCCTGGCTGAACGCAGATGATCGCTTTGACGGTATTGATTACAAAGAGTCCTACGTAGATATTCAGCCCTTCAAACGTACCAAAGTGAAACTCAAAAAAGAGATTGTCACCATGGGCGTTGATGGCATCGACCCGAAGCGCATTGTGGGCACCTACGTGGAGCCGGCTGAATGGAACGCGTTGATTTCAGACCCCGATGTGCTTCTTGTAGACACCCGCAACCAGTATGAAGTGGAAATTGGTACTTTCGAGCACGCCATTAACCCCGCCACGGACACCTTTCGCGAGTTTCCGGAATACGTGAAGCAGAACCTCGACCCGGCGAAGCATAAAAAAGTGGCCATGTTCTGCACCGGTGGCATTCGTTGTGAAAAGTCCACGGCTTACCTGAGAGAGCAGGGTTTTGAAGAGGTTTATCACCTTAAAGGCGGCATTTTAAAGTATCTGGAAGATGTGCCGGAAGAGCAGAGCCTCTGGAAAGGTGAATGTTTTGTATTTGACGACCGGGTGACGGTCAATCATCGTTTGGAGCGCGGCGGTTATGACCAGTGTCATGCCTGCCGTCGGCCGATTACCGAGGCTGATAAAGAGCACCCGAACTATGCACAAGGCGTGAGCTGCCACAGGTGTATTGATTCCCTGAGTGACGAGCAGAAGGCACGCTTCGCGGAGCGAGAGCTTCAGATGCGACTGGCCGAGGCTCGGGGAGAGGCACATGTGGGTGGCGACGCCGCTCGGGTAATTGCCGAACGCAAAGCGCGCAAGAAGTCAGAACGGGAGCGCCAGGCCAAAAAAAGCTTGAAAGGTGAGCGTTCAAACGCCCCCGCTCCTTAATATTTGTTCATGCGCCTGAACTGACTATTCAAGGAGATTTCATGAGTTTTAAGAAAACCGTTGCCGTTATTGCCATCACAGCTGCGCCACTGGCCTACGGCCAGGATGCCAAAAACTGGGAAGGCGAGGCAGAGCTCGGTGTGCTTATGACTTCTGGTAATACCGAAGAAACCAACATCAACGGGCGCCTTGGGTTGGTGCATGAGGTAATAGACTGGCGCAATATTGCTGATTTCAGCTCTAACTACTCTGAATCCCAAAACGAAACCACAGGTGCCGATCAAACCACAGCCGAGAAGTATAAGGCAGCCTTGGAAACCAATTACAAGTTTGATGAAAGCCAGTATTGGTTTTTGCGCGGCACTTATGAGAAAGATCGCTTTTCCGGCTATGATTTCGAATCCACGGCTACTACCGGTTATGGAAACCGGGTTTGGCAGCGGGGTGAGCGTTCGTTCCTCGATCTCTCGGCCGGTGCTGGTTACCGATATAACAAGCTGGAAGTATTGAACGCCGACGGCGAAGACGTCGAGAAAGAGGCCATTGCGAGGCTGGCGGCTCAATTCAACTACGCGCTCTCAGAGAATGCGCTGTTTCACCAAAAGCTGAGCACGGAAATCGGACTCGATGAGAACAACGTGATCAGCCAGTCAGAAACGGCTATCAAGGCCAACCTGGTCGGCAACTTGTCAATGAAAGCAGCCTATCGGTTGAAGCACGTTTCCGATGCGCCTGCGGGTGTAGAGTCCACAGATACCGAAACGGCGATCACCTTGCTTTACGGCTTCTGAGGCAGGCTCAGCCTGATTACACCTTGTTTCTGAGCCCCAGCTCATCCGGGTAGGGGCTCAGGTACTGTTGCAGTTTCAGATAATCTGCCGGTTCCCTGCGTTGTGCCATTCGCAGCAGTGTCATGGGCACAATCAGCGGCACTTCGCCGCGACCGTACGCATTAATTTGTTCTATCAGAACCTTGCGATCTTCACCCTCCATGGCATCTCTCAGATAGCCCATCAGATGCTGCATCACGTTTATATGTGAGCCGCGACTTACCTTACCGGTCATGGCTTCCATAAAACCCTGGATATAGCGGGTGGCAATGGTTTCCAGAGCTTCTGATTTTAGATCGCTTAGCATTGGCCCCAGTTGCCGATAGATCTTTTCCGAGTGTGCCAGGAGCTGGAATTTGTGGCGGGTATGGAACTCGATCAGTGCTTTAGCCGTGAGGTTTTCGCCGGCAACATTTTGCATCCAGTCGTCGTAGGCAAACACACGTTCTACAAAGTTTTCCCGCAGTGCGTCATCGTTCAGCCGGCCTTCTTCCTCAACCGGCATTAGCGGGTAGGCGCGCATAAGAGCTTCAGCAAACATGCCTTGCCCGTCGCGTCGCACTACCTGGCCTTCCGGGTTGTGAACTTTGATGCGCGCCATACCGCAGCTAGGGGATTTGGCCATCAGAATGTAACCGCGCAAACTGGCCAAGTCTGGCATGATCCCGCTGGTGAAGTCCTGCATGGCACCGGTGTGGTCAGCAGTGCCTTTGGTTTCTGTCAGGCGCATGCCTTCCGGGTATTCGCGCAGATGAATGGCGGGGCGGGGGACACCCAGGCCAGCCTCCAGTTCAGGACAAATTGGACGGAATTCAAAATGCCGTGACAGCACCTCAGTGCAATAGCGAGAATGTTTGTGGCCACCATCATGACGGACTTCTTTGCCCAACAGACACGTGCTGATACCTACAGGAATGCCGCTCATGCATTTCTCCGTTTTAGTTGACGCTTCTCGCTGACTGCCAAAGTTGTAGCGTAGATCTCGCGAACATTCGAGGCAAATTGTTCAACGGAAAAGTCTTTCGAAAATGCCAGAGCTTGTTCTGAAAGTGTGTTTCTCAATTCCTCATCCTCCAGCAATTTTTTTACCTGAGCACACCATAGATCTTGTCTCTCGGGCGTTTTGAAGCCATTTATACCGTGTCGCACAACGTCGTCGATACCACTGGAACGCACCGCAACCACAGGCAAACCGGCAGCCATAGCCTCCAGAATGACCATGCCTTGAGTTTCAGATTTGGAGGCAAACAAAAAGGCGTCACCCAAACGATACCACGTTGCCATTTTCTCCGGCGGCACAGCACCAACCAATGTGATCTGATCTTCCAGTCCCAGTTCTTGAATTTTGTTTTGCAGACGCTCTTTTTGGTGGCCTTCGCCGATCATCAGAAAGTGAAAGGGTTTAGTCGACTCCTGATGTAGCCTGCCGATGGCCTCGATCATGAAATCGATGTTTTTCTCGTTCGATAATCGCGACACGCTGACGAAAACCGTTTCATTCTTAAGGTTCAAAGCCTGTCGGAGTTCTGCGATCTCCTCATCCGTTACCGCTTGAAATCGCGTGTACTCAATGCCCGTAGGCTGCACAAAGGTGGGTGTTTTCACGCCAATCATCCGAAGATATTCCTCAGTGGAATAGGTGGGTACGATAACGCCATCGCATTTATTGGCGAAGCGTTTGATAAGAGCGTGGGATATCAAGTTGCGGAAAATAAGCCCTGGCAAGGGTACGAAATGTGCGTAGTGCTCAAGCCGGGTGTGGTAGGTATAAATTGCCGGCACCTTTAGGCGGCGCGCCATGAACAACCCGAGCGAGCCCAGCCAGAAAGGGTGGTGCAGGTGGATTATATCTGGATGAAAGGCGCGCACACGTTTGCGGATACGACCAAGAAATATGTTGGCCAGGCGGAACTCTCGCTTCTCCCCCATGGCAAGCAATGAAGGTACCCGCAGCGCATGTTCTTCTACTACGGGTTGATCTTTGTAACGCGGTGCGACTACTAAAAGCTTGTCGCCAAGCTGCTCCAGCCCCTTTTTTAGTCGCGCAATGGAAATAGGCACGCCGCCGATGAAGGGTAGATAATTATTGGTGAACATGGCCACCCTTAAAGGTTTGTTCAGCCAGGGCGTAGGGTCCAGGTTGTAGTCGGGGTAGTAGTCCTTGCCAATGAAAATCATGGCGTAGAGTTTGATAGTGATGGCGGCAAACACTGCCACTATAAGAATGAAATTAAGGTAGCCAACATAGAACAGTGAATACACGAAGAACCAGAGGCTTTCGAGCTGTTTGAGTATAGGGTGCTGGCCAACTTCCAGTTTTCGGAGCGTATGGCTGACCTCGCCCTCAGGGCTGACGCTGACACGCACGTAGTGGTAAAAACTGGTGTCGTTGTTCAGTATTAAGCCGCCGGCACCCCCCGTGGTGACGAACAGCGTGTTGCCCAGCTGTTTTTCAGAATACAGCGAGAGGTTGGAGGAGAACACGAATTTAATGTTGTGTTTTTCTACCATCTTCAGGAGTGCATCCCGAAACTCCGGCGGCTCAAGATAATCTTCGGGCTGATCAAGCAAGGCATCTTCTACTGGCTTTAATAGCGGGTGGCCAATAAACAGGATTCGTGCCTTTGACGTGTCTTGGCTCAGGAGATCTTCCAGCCAACGCACCTGCCACTCCCAGGGCGTTTTTCCAGTACTGTCGAGAAAGATAAGCCGGCTGTTGCCCGCTTGAATGCTATAGAAGTGCGGGCCAAAGTGGTCATAAAAGCGGAAGCTGCCAAAGTTGTCGAATTCATGGGCGCCGAATGTGAGAAGGTAAGGAATATCCAGGTGGCGGAGACTTCCATAGAGCGCGCGATACTTGTCCTCGCCGCCGCTGCTCACTGCGTTGCCGGCAGAAACCAGAAAGTCCGTTCCCGAGGTGTTTAGTTCCGGAATAATGCGATCTTCGAAAACCCCAACCGAGTTGTTGATATTTCCCAGCACAGCAAAGCTGAAGGCCTGATCGTTTGGGACGTTGCGCTGAATCTGCTCCACCTGGGCAGTATGCACGCCCGCAAAATCTTCCAGAAATACGTTCAGGTAGGTTTTGTAACCCAGGAGAAGAATGACGGTCAGCAGGCAGAGATAGAACAGTAACTTAAGTGGATTTCGAAACATTATCCGGATTTCCTGCGGCGTTTAATGAGTTCTTTCTGCAGCACGCCCAGGCCGATGAACATGCCGAGATAGATAGTTATCAGGCGCCAACTCACAATAACCAGAATCAGATGGTTTCCTGAGAGAATGCCGCTGAAGAAACTTCCGAATACACCTTCTGAAATACCCGATGCGCCCGGGGTTGGTGAGAAATACATTATAAATGTTGTCACAACCAGAAGCCCCAGCGACATCAGGTAGTCGATATCGTACCCCAGGCTATGAATCAGCAGAGCAGGGAAGCTGAACAGGCTCAGCAGGAATACCGCTGTAAATAGAACGGAAAGCACTACAAAGAGCGGCTTGCCCTGCAGGTAGTCCCCAAAACTGTGGGAAAAGCGCAGCATCTCTCGCTTAGCCTTGAACTGCCAATGCATATGGCGAGTATCGGTTATGAGTTTCCAGCGATTGAGAATCCTGAGTAGCCCACTGAAGGGCCCGATAAGCCAGCGTGTTCGGAACAGAAGAATGACGAAAAAGCCCAGATATATAAGGATGAATATTGCTAATGCCATGCCCAGATCACCTGTGATGCTCTGGCCATTAAACGCATCCAGAGTCAGCAGAAAGACGGGCGTTAGGGAGAAAATGAAAAGCACCGCCAGCACGGTCCTGATGGTGGTTGCAGCCGTGGCTCTGCCCACCGGAACCCCATGGCGGTGCAGATACCATATCTGAGCGAAGCCACCACCGGTGGCCATAGGCGTGACGTTGGAAAAGAACAAGTTGATAAAAACCAGACGGAAAATAACGGGAAAGGATAAGTGGTGGCCGAGCGCACGCAGCGTGAAATGCAAACGTAAGCCATCAGAAACGAAATACACCAGCAACAGCCCAGTGAGAGCGGTGAGGGTTTGTGGTGCAATCAACCGGATATCGAAACTGATGCTCTGCCCTGCGAACTGGTCGTACACGGCGTAAAGCCCTGCCACCGTGAGCGCGATAAAGAGCAGGCTGAACAGTGCGAGGCGTTTTGCAGAAGCTGGATGCTGACCGTTGGTATTAATGTGTTCGTTCATGGGCTGCCCGTCAAAGATGGACGGGCAGTTTACAAGACTCTAGTGACCGTAAACCATCATGGTGGTATCTGTAATGGCGAAATCGGTGAAACTAACGCTGCCAATACTGGCCTGGCCCACTTTGAATATGGGCATGTCGATATCAGCCCGGAATTCGACGTCGTGAATCGAAAGGCCGTCTTTTCCAGTAGCGGCGCTGGTGCCTCGGGAGATTTTTGCCGTTGCGCTCGCCATTCCGAAGTGGCCCAGCGTGTCGTTGCCGCGCCGGTTATGAATTTGCAGGTCTTCAATTCTCACGGCTGCAAAGTTAAACACAAAGATTAAATCTGCAGCATCCCAATTCAGGCTTCCGTTCGTGACTTCAAAATGGGTATCGAGCTGCAATTCGGCTCCGGATACCTGGTTGCCATTGGCCAGAGTGCGCGTGGTAGCACTATCGTTTCGGATAACCAGATCTGTAGGGCCTACGTAGCCTTGCAGCAATACATCAGAAAACAGAGTGGCAGTGCCTTCTGTGCCAGTGGTCGTAACGCTTCCTACGGCGAGCTCAAAATCTATTGCTTGAAGATAGTCGGTCAAACTGGTTTGGGCGCCATAGTTGGTTGCACCCAAGTGAATAACCAGATCGCCGCTATTGAACTGCTTGCCGAACTCACCATTAACGGAATATTTCGCCAAAGCATCGGCTACATCGGGATCGGTGGTACTAAGGAGCCCGGCATTTGCCCGGCGCGCAATTTCTGAGAAACCGTGCTCAAGAACTTCACCGGTGCCAGCAATATCCACCGTAAGCTTCAGGTTATCCAATGTGGTGTCGTTGTGCCCGGAAAGCCGCATGTTGTTCACACTTAGTGTGCCCTCATCCGTCCACGACAGGCGATCAATGTTGATTTTGGTTTCCAGTTCGATGGTAATGCCGGCCTGGCCTGATACGCCCGACAGTGTGCTGTCATCCAATGGCAGAAATTCGGCCATGGCAGTAGCAGGCAGGGATAGAGCAAGCACCCATAATGAAAGCGCTGTTGATCGCGTGGTGCGGCGACAGGTGTGCGGATGAATCATGACGGCCCCGGCTTCATGGTTTGTTTTGTTGTTGTTAGCAGGGAGTCTTTGCCAGACTCCCGGGCCGCAGGGGACAGCGTAACCAATGCAGCGGGAATAAGGTTTTGTTACATGTTGTTACGATAAGTAGGAAGCAGCGATATGTCTGTGCGCTTGGTCACAGTTGGAGGGTCGGCTTGGAGTATGGTCTGCCTGCTGGGCTGCCGCCTCTAGCTGGAGCTCAGGGCCCTTTGAATCATTTCTTTTTGGTGCTCAGCAAACTCTCGAATCAGAGCTTGAGCCTGCTTCACATCCCGCGCTAGAACAGCCTGCGGAAGGCGGGTAAAAAACTGACTTGTCTGGGTCAGGCCATGTCGATAACGCTCGGCACTCAGATAATATGCGCGACTAACCGCTGGCTTGAAGTTTGAAAGAGCCTCTGTGAGATAAGTGTTACCTACTAAATCACAGCAAGCCTCCATCACCTCAAAGCTGGCTTCCACTACTGCCGTAATATCTGCCGATGGTGCTCGCATTTGCTCCACTGCCTGAGAAACAACGGCCATCACTCGATCCCGGTCGCTTTCCTGCCAACGTTCGCATAGTTTAGCTGCCAGCATCATCAGCAGGTGCATGTAAACGTCGTACAGCTCAGACGCATGTTCAGCATCCAGTTTTGAGGCAGATGCGCCTTTTCTTGGGGTGATTTCCACAAGATGCCACCGCTCAAGGGTGTAAAGCGCTTCTTTTACCGAGGCGCGGCTCACCTTGAGCTCGGTGGCGAGAGTGGCTTCCTGGATGCGTTTACCAGGCTGGATTTGCCCGGTCATGATGCGCTCTGCCAGATAGTTGGCGATCTGCTCTGCCAGGGTGTTAGGCACCTTGAAATCCATACAGGTTCTCTGAAAGCGTTTTGAAAACTGGCAGGCCGGGAACAGGCACGGAACCAGCGGGACAGGTTGTGGGCGCAAGTTTATCATAGCTTGTGCGCCGCTTTTGATCTGCGTTGCGGAATGACCACCCCTTGAAATTGTGCAGACGAGGACGCAGGTATACAGCCTGAATTCTCGATAGCAAATAAGGGAAGCCCCATGCCCAAGCATTTTGAACAAGCCCCCGGACTATACGAAGAGCCGGTTCCAGAAACGGAAGGCTATGTATTTAACCAAACCATGCTGCGCATTAAAGACCCTGAGCGCTCAATGGACTTCTATACCCGTGTGCTGGGAATGCGGTTGGTGCGCAAACTTGATTTCCCCGAAATGAAGTTTACGCTCTATTTTCTTGCCTACCTTGATGACCGCCAAGCTAACTATGTGCCTTCAGACGATGGGCATCGAACCACCTACACGTTCGGGCGCGAGGCAATGCTGGAGTTGACCCACAACTGGGGAACTGAAAACGACGCTGACTTCGCCTACCACAATGGCAACGATCAGCCACAGGGTTTTGGCCACATTGGTATTGCAGTACCAGATGTTTACACGGCTGCCGAGCGGTTTGACAAGTTGGGGGTTGAGTTCGTCAAGAAGCCCGACGATGGCAAGATGAAAGGCCTGGCTTTTATCAAGGATCCGGATGGCTACTGGATTGAGATTCTGCAGCCTAATATGCTGGAAAAGCAGCGCAAGGATAGCTGATCAGTTTGACGTTGCGGTGCCGCTTGCAGGAGCGGCACCGGGCTTTCCTCCATAACGCGAGGCCACAATAACCGCCGCAGTGAGTATGAATGCGCCCGCAATTCCCACCGGCCCCAGAATCTCTCCCAAAATTATCCAGGCGAGCAAGGCAACGAACAGTGGCTCCAGCGTAACAATAATGCTGGAGAGCGTTGCTGGTGTGGTTTTCATGCCTGCAAAGAAGCTCACATAGCCAATGCAGGTGGGCACAATGCCTATCACGGCTACCATCAACCAGTGCCTAATCTTAAGCTCTTCAAGCCCCTCAAGCCCGCCACTGAGCACTACCACGGGAAGTAGGATGAGTGCGGCCGTAAAAAAACAAATGAATGCTGTGGTAAAGACGGATGTGCCGGTGGAGCTGTAGCGACTGGTCAGGGTGAAACCCGTGTAAACCAGCGCGGCCAGCAGCGCCATGAGAATACCGGCCAGACGCAGTGTACCGCTGGTATCCATATCACTGAACACCAACATTGCGGTGCCCATAACGGCAGTCATCAGCGCCAGAACAGTTATCAGGCTTGGCTTTTCCCCCAGTAACGGCGCCGAAAGCAATGCGACCAACACCGGCGGCAAGCACAGGGCGATCAATGTGGCGATACCCGCGCCGGTTAGGTCCACGGCCAACAGATAACTGCCTTGATAGATGGCTTGGAAAAGACCAAGCGCTGCAAGCGGCGCGAGAGATCGTAAACTTAGCTGCCGCAATGAGCTGCCTGGCGCATTGGTGGCAGCTTTTTGAAGTTGTCGTTGTTCCCTGCGCATCAGTACCCAGAAAAACGGTAGGGCAACGGCCAGCCTGAGAAAGGCCAGGGTGGTAGCTTGCAGGTCAGTCTCGGTAAACAGAAACTTTGCAACTATTCCCGTTGTCGCCCAGAGCAAGGCGGCCAGGGCGATCAGTAGAGCACCTCGAATCATTCTATAACCAGTACGATGAGTTCTTTCGGGCCGTGGACACCGTAAGCGAGAGTTTGCTCAATGTCCGCGGTTTTGGATGGCCCGGAGACTAACAAAGCGTTTGTCGGCATGCCAGAAGCCCAACTCTGTGCTTGCATGGCCTCGTGAAAGGTTGCGTAGAGCTCGGAGGCTTCCAGTACCGCAATATGGATGGGCGGAACAAGGCTCATCAGGCGAGGCTCGTCTGGAGTGGGCCACAGGATCAAAGACCCTGTCTCGGCTATGCCGCCCCGGGTGGAGGTGATGCTGGCATCAACGTTGTTGAACAGGTGAGGCTGCCAGCTTTCAATGGGTTCGTCATAGATCAGCAGTTCCGGCAAGCCATCTTGTTCGAATTCACGTAACCTGCGGCCAATTTCGTGTGCTCCGGGAACCAGCAGACAGCGTGCATCGCGCGCGGAAAGGATGTCGGCAAGCTGAGCAACCCAGGAATCCCGCGTGCAACTATGTACTTCCCCGTGCACGGACTCAATGGTCTTCTGGAATTGCTCAATCCTTTCCGCCACAGAGGACACCGGCCGCTGCAATACTGAAAAGTCGCACTCTGGCACGCTTAACTCGCCACCGCTTCGGTTTCGCAGGCGCTGTAAAATGCTGTCCCGTGCGCTCATTGGTCGCGCTCCTTCATTTTTTGATGGAGTGTTTTGTTAGCTAGCTTTGGTGCCGTTCGATATTTTGTCCAGCCCCCAAGCTGCCCGGGTTGTAGCATACGCAGGCGGGCGGCCACTGCAGTACCAAACCGGTAAATGCCCGGACGCGCATGCATCCAGCTCCAGCCGTTCCAGATCAGTGCTTCCAGGGTTCCACGTTTCGCTCCATGGCCTCGCACTTTAGCGGGGTTAAGTTTGTCGCCATCCACGGACTCCTGGCGCAGGCGTACCAGTAAATCCGGAATCGGAATTTTAACCGGGCACACTTCACCACAAGCACCACACAGGCTTGAGGCTGTTGGCAGGTGCCGGCCTTCATCCAGCCCGATCAGGTGGGGCATCAGGATTTTGCCGATTGGGCCGGGGTAGGTGGTGCCATAAGTGTGGCCACCCACGCGGGTATAAACCGGGCAGTGGTTCATACAGGCGCCGCAGCGAATGCAGCGCAGGGTGTCCAGCAGCTCGTCATCCTGGTAGATGGACGAGCGGCCGTTGTCGACCAGCACCAGGTGAACCTCTTCGGGGCCGTCGAGTTCTTCAGGCTTGCGCGGGCCAGAGATCATATTGAAGTAGGTAGTGATGTGCTGCCCGGTGGCGGATCGGGTAAGCAGGGCCAGAAGTGGCACCACATCCTCCAGAGTGCCCACCACCTTTTCTATACCGGTAACCGCAATATGGCAGGGCGGCACCGTGGTGGTCATGCGGCCGTTGCCTTCATTTTCCACCAGGCAAAGCGTCCCGGTTTCAGCCACTGCAAAGTTTACACCTGTAACACCCACATCGGCATTCATGAACCTTTCACGTAACTGCTGGCGGGCGCTGGCGGTGAGGTACTCCACATCGCTGGACAGATCAGTACCGGTTTTCTCGTGCATGAGCTCAGAAATTTCACCGGTATTCTTGTGAATCGCGGGCATGATGATGTGAGACGGTGTCTCGCCGGCAAGCTGGACGATGTATTCGCCCAGATCGGATTCCAGTGCTTCAATACCGTGTTCTTCGAGGTAATGGTTCAGCTCCATTTCCTCAGACACCATGGATTTACCTTTGATGACTGTTTTGGCATTCCTGGCTACACAAATATTCCGCACGATCCGGCAAGCCTCGTCGCCATCAATTGCCCAGTGCACCTTGATACCGTTTGCGGTGAGCTTTGTCTCAAGCTGCTCCAGTAAATCGGGCAGGTTTGCCAGTGCCCGCAGGCGGATGTTGGCGCCCAGTTCTCTTAAGGCTTCCAGGTCCATGCCTTCAAAGGCGTCTTTGCGCTTGCTGATAAGCCCGTCCATAGCCCTGCGGAAATTCTGGCGTAGTTTGGGATCTGCAATGGCAGCCTGGGCACGGGGGTGAAATTCTTTTACATCAATGTGGTGTGGGTTTGCTGATGATTCAGAGTTCATGACTCGCCCCCTTTTCCGGGGTTAGTGCGATTCCAGAGAAAGCTCAGGATGTGCTGGCCAGCCAGGGGTTTGCGATTCTTCTCTGCATAGCCGGCAATGTTCATAAGACAGCCGCAATCCGTTGTCACAAACTCACCGGCGCCAGTATCGGTCAGAGTGTCTACTTTTTCGCTGACCATGGCCCCTGAAATCTCCGGGTGGCGCACGGCAAACGTGCCACCAAAGCCACAACACTCTTCCGCCCGGGTTTGCTCAACCAGGCTGACATTGTTGAGTTGACCAATGAGCCGGGGGCCAACTTCCGCAACGCCCATCTCCCTGCGAGCTGAGCAAGAAGTGTGCATTGCAACCGTGGTGGGCTCACCCACGTCTTCCAGTTTTATATGGCAAACGTTCAGAAGAAAATCCGTCAGCTCCCAGGTTCGCGCGGCAATGTCGATGGCTTTGGCTTCCTGGCGGGTGTGCTTGAACAAGCTGGGGTAATGCTTTCGCATCATTCCGCCACAGGAACCGGATGGCACAACGATGGGCCAGTCCTCCGGGAACAGGTCGAGCTGGGCCTTAGCAACCGCCCGGGCTTCATCATGATAGCCAGAGGTGTAGGCCGGCTGGCCGCAACACGTTTGGTCTTCGGGAAAGCAAACCTTGATACCTTCGCGCTCGAGCAGTTGTATCCCGGCCATACCCGCATCGGGGTAAAACATGTCTATCAGGCAGGTCGCGTAAAAATAAACGTGGGAAGGTTTTGGCGGGTAAATCTTGATGGGATCTGCCATAGCGTGCCACTCGAGCTGGTTATCATTGTTGTCCAGCAATCATAGAGTGGCGGCCGGGGTGTTGCCAGACGACTTTTGTTTGAGCAGGAGTGGAGAAGAGAGCAGTGGTTGAAAAATGGCGGCTGGAGGCCGCCGTCTGACACGATCTAGGGCAATGTTTATTTTACCGTTAACCGCTCAGCATTTTTTTCTACAGTGCGTGCGCCTATACCTTTAACGTTGGATAGCTCCTCAGGTGTTTTGAAAGGACCGTTGGCATCGCGGTAAGCGACAATAGCTTCTGCTTTGCTGGCGCCAATGCCGTCGAGGTTTGCCAGAGTGGCTACGTCTGCGCTGTTGATATTAATGATTGGCTGTTCTGCATAGGCAAACCCCGTTGTCAGGCTGAGCAGTAGAACGAGTGTGGCGAAAAAAGATGTGTGCTTCATGCAAGTGACTCCTGAGACTAATTGTGTGGTTATGGTTTTGAGTCAGGGTGCAATGCAGCAAAAGCAGGGGTTTTGGCGTTTTGGGTGGAGATCAAATACGAAAAAGGTGTGAAGGAATGTCTGGGAAAAGCAGTGCACGGACAAGGATTACATTCCATGTATCCCTTGCTCCGTGGCTGACCCCCGCCTGTTCCTTCAGGCTGCACTCTTCCTGAGCGCTTCATCCCTGGTCATCCTTGAAAACCCATATCCTTCGGGCAGTTCCAATTCCTTTTGACCGTTCAACATCCCTTTGATCGCCCCAAATCCTTATGGGCGCTCCGGTTCCATGGAGCATTCATCCCTGTGCCAACGTTCCTTGCTGGCTTGTCATCCCTGACACTGCTTATTCTAGCGACAGGGTGTTTGGGGGGTACGGGAGATTGGCCCATTGGCTTGTGAGACATTTCCTACAGGCCTCGTAGGTATAAGCCATATTCGCGAAAGCGATATGCTATAGCGAGTGTCCCAGCAGTCCCAGAACGCCAAGGGTAATCAGGTAGCCTGCAACGATGTAGTTGAGCAAGCGGGGGAATACCAGAACGCCAATGCCTGCACCCAAGCTGATTAGCGGGGCAAGTTCCAGGTGAATCGTCATAACTGTCCTCAGTGATTATTTTTTGAAAAATGAAAGAAATCCGCCGGCGGCGATCAGGGCGGCACCACCAATCAGATACCACATAGTATCGTCAGTGAAACGCCCAGTAAGTGTTTCGCTTATCTGATCGCCAACTGACTGGGTTGATTGATAACCAAAAAAGAGCAGGGCGATGCCTACTACGAGTAACACAATACCTACGAGTTTCGAGCTTCCCATGTCGTGTTCCCTATTTGTGTGCGAGTTTGTCTCGTGCCGAAAGCTTGGCACCGAATGTTTTCATCGGCAACCTTGTGTTTTCCGCGCGTCGTGAAAGTGAGTTGGCTCGAGTGAAGACAAGGGAGATCATGTCTCTACAATGGTTCCCAATTTTAGAACAGGCCCAGTTGGGGCTGCTTTTCATTGAACCTCAGGGCATCCAGCCCATCCACGCGAGCGCTTAAAAGTTCAGCCCAGATTTCCGTGAGCGCAAGGGCGTCGCCAATATCCGGCATGTGCAGGAAAAAATAGGGGCGCCGGTTTTCCTCAATCCATGTAGCTACGCGTTCAACCCAGGGTGCCAGGTAGTACCGGTTGGCTTCCAGATTCGGGTGACCGATGTAGCGGATTACAGGCTCTGCATCGCCGGGAAGTAAGTGCACCGGCACTCGGGGTTTCTTGCGTTGGGCCTCTATGGTGACTTCGTTGTCTGGGGTGGCCGCAAACAGGGCCCGGGTGTCCATGCATACGCGCGCGATATTGCGCTCTCGAAGGCCACGATTCAGGATTCTTTCAGCCTCGCCCTTGCTGAAGAAGGCGCTGTGACGAACCTCTACAGTGCATGTCAGTGGTGCTGGCAGGGCATCAATAAATTGCCATAGATTATTCAGATGCATGGGCCCAAATGCGGCAGGTAGCTGCAGCAAAAACGGACCGAGTACATCCTCCAGTGGTGCGACAATAGTCAGGAAATCCCGCATGTCCGCGTCTACGCCGGATAGCAGCCGGTCGTGGGTGATGTTGCGGGGAAATTTAAGCAGAAAGCGAAAGCTGTCTGGCACCTGGGAACGCCATTGAAGGCACTGCTCGCGGCTGGGTGTCGCGTAAAAGGTTGTGTTGCCCTCCACACAGTTAAAAATCCGGCTATACCGGCGCAGCGGGCTCGTATCTGACGGTAGCCGACTGTTCCAAGCGGAGTGTTGCCACTGAGGGCAGCCAAGAAAGTAGGGGAGTGCCATTGTCAGTGGTTCCGGGGGATAAGGCTTTAAGTTTGCCCTATAGCTTACCGTATCCCGATTGGCTATGCCGCCTGCCACTTAGCTTGGCCACCAGAAGGCTCAAGGCCCGGAACAGCGCCATCAACACCGGGGCCAACAACCATAACAGCCAGCTGCCGATGTATAGGGCAGGGATCAGTAGTAGCAACCAGCCCACAAACTGAACCGCCAGCACCGGGTACCCGAGTACATCCGCCACACCAGCCAGCAAGTCGTTTATCAGGCTGGGGTGGGTAATAACGAGGTAGCCTGCCCCGACAATCAAGGGCCACTTGGCGTATCGAGCGCTGCTTAGCACCATTTTCCCGCTGCGGGTAACCCGTGCGGCCAAAGCGGCGGAGCGAGTGCCCCGGCTTGCACTCTTTGTGGTGACGGCTGCAACACGGCCAGCCTGGAGCACTTTCACTGCACTGGCAAAGATCAGCATGTCCACCGAAGCCCAGCCAACGTCGCTGGCTGTGATCTCAGTTCCAGAGCGGTAGTTTCGCTCCAGGTCACGAATGCCGCTGGCAAAAAACTGATTCAGCCCTTCAAGCACCCTTTCGGTGCCTATCCATTGAGTCTTGCCTTGGTTATCGACAATAAACTGGCCAAGAAAATCGTGGCCTTCACTTTCAATAAAATTGATGGCGTACCAGCCTCGCTCTTCCGGCGTGAGATCTTCGTTCTGGTTGGCGGGCGGGGCGCCTGGCTCCAATGGCTCTGTTGGTTCTGGACCACCGGCAAAGTACCGCTTTGCGGCCTGGTACTGACGAGATGCTTTGTTTATCCATTCAATGGTGCTGATGGGCTGGCTTACAAAGTGCTGAATCGGGGGGAGAACATCTTCACCATACCGGCGCAGAATATTCCTGAACCCCGGCTCTTCCGCATAAATCGGAAACAGGTTACGGGCCATCTCAGGGTAGCTCATGAAGGCAGCCTGAGCCTTTAAAAGCAAGAGAGGGTCGTCGGACATATCCAACAATATGGCCTGTATCTCGACGGGCTCTTGATCAATGCCGGGAAAATCACCGAGTACGTCAGCGGCATGAAGATTAATCAGCTTGTGTTCAATGGGCACCGGCTTGGCGGAAGTGGTAAAAATCGCCGCCATAAGCAGGGCCATTGCAAAAATCAGGAGGAGCTTTTTCAAAGAATCTCTCGCGGGTTCCGGATGTTTATACCTACCAGTCTAGCGTGAACTCACAGAGTTGGATTTGCTACTTATCTGCTATCGTAATCAGAATGCTACCGCGTTGATGCCAACTTCCGGATTTAGTGCAAATGACTAGAATGAAATCGTTTGTATTGCCGACACTTGCGCTGGTGATATTGTCGACCAGTTTTTGGTATAGCTCTGGCTGGCTGCAGCTCTGTGCTGGCCTGGCGCTGTTTCTGTTTGGCATGCAATGCCTTGAAGAAGGCTTGAAGGAGCTTGCGGGCGGCCGGTTGGAACAGCTTTTGGAGCGCAGTACGGCTACGCCGTTCAAAGGGTTGATGTTCGGTGTGGGCGGCACGATGATTCTGCAATCCACCACCTTGATGTCTCTCTTGACCATTGCGTTCATAAGTACCGGGATGATCCATCTGGCGGGCGGTATCTCCATTCTTCTGGGTATTAATCTGGGAACCAGCGGAGGCATCTGGCTACTTGCCGCGGCGGGGCAGAATTTCAGTCTGAGCCCTCTGGCATTGCCGTTGTTGGTATTTGGTGTACTAGCCGGCTTCAGCTCCCCAAAAGGCAAAGCATTTGGCCGCATTGTGTTGGGCATTGCCTTTATCTTTCTGGGAATCGACCAGATTAAGAACGGGTTCAGCGAATTTGGCGGCGCCATTGATTTTGCCGGCTCTGTGGACAGCAGCTTTCTCGTTCAGCTCAGTTTTGTTGCGATCGGCCTCCTGTTAACGGCCGTTTTGCAGTCCAGTCACGCTACCTTGATGTTGGTTCTGGCTGCTTTGGCAGGCGGGCAGATAGAGCTTTGGCAGGGTATTGCAATCGCAATCGGTGGCAACATTGGCAGCAGCGTAACCACGGCCATTGTGGGCTGGCTGGGGGGCAATCGCAGTGGCCAGCGGCTTGCGTTGGTACACGCTTTGTTCAATATCCTTACAGGTGTGGTTACCTTCCTGCTTTTGTCACCACTCACCTGGCTATCCCAAATACTGATGGCCGTGTTTGGCGCTGGAGAAAACACGCTCTTGCAACTGGCCATGTTCCAGACGCTGTTCAACGTGATTGGTGTGTTGCTGTTCTGGCCTTGGCAAAAACAGCTGGAGCGCGGGTTGCGTAGGGTATTGCCAGATAGGGCAGAGCCAGCAGTTTTGATTACCGATGCCGCCACCGGCCCTCGCAATCCTGTGGAACAGCGGGAACTGCCTGAAAGCCACGCACGTTACCTGAACGAAGCTGCGCTGGCCTCTGTTGATACGGCCTCCCGGGCGGTGGTTCAGGAATTGCAGCACCTCGGGCGACTTAGCCTTGAGGTGATCTGCCATGCGCTGTACCAGCCTGTTGAGCAATTGATCTCCCGTGAAGTGGATGAAGCGCGCTTGAATTCCAGGCCGGATGATTCCGAGGGGCTGGATACTGAGGACCTGTATCGGCGCCATATCAAAGTGGTCTATTCCGATCTGCTGGGGTTCATGAGCCGGCTGGACACCACGAAAGATGAGGAGCACCAGCAATTCTGGATGACCTGTCAAATGACAGCGCTACAGCTGGTAGATGCAGTGAAAGATGCAAAAGCCCTGCAGAAGAACCTTGGCCGATATTTGCGCGACGAACGCTCGCTTGCTCACGAACACTACATGGAGCTGCGCCGGCACCTGTTGTGGGTGTTAAGGCAGGTGCGTGAAGTCAGCAGGCTGGAGGTTCCTGATGAAGTTTGGCGCAACCGGTTGGACTGGGTGGATAGCGAAGCTGCAAAGTTTGATGCTGGTTTTCGGCACAGAATTTTCACGGATGTGCGCAAAGGCCAGCTCAATAACCTGCAAGCCAGTTCGCTCATGCACGACCTTGGCTATTCCGTTCGCATAACGCAAAGCTTCCGTAACGTGCTGCAGTTGGGGCTTGCGGATGGGGATGAGCTGCTGCGGGAAGTGCGCAGGCTGGGTAGTGATGACGACTTGCCGCTTATCAGAATGTGAGCGGCCATCGTGGAGGATTTTGCAGTAATTTGAGGATATAATTCGGCGCGCAGTTTGAGCGCCCGAAGGTAAGAGCGCTGTAGCTAAATCTCAACGCTTGAAAAGGAAGATATCGTTGAAGACTCTGAATATTATCAAATACGTTTTTGCCATTGTTGGTGCCGCCATGCTGGTCGGTGCCTTTGCTTTGTACACCAACACCTCATCATTTTTGGAACGTTCCGAAACCGCACAGGGTACCGTCGTTGAGCTAATACGCTCGCGCTCCAGTGACTCCACCAGTTACTTCCCTGTTGTTCAATTCAGGGCCGCCGGCGGTCGCGAAGTTGAGTTCCAGTCTAACTCGGGTTCTAACCCGCCTTCATACAACCGGGGCGAACAGGTAACCGTGTTTTATGAGCCTGCTAACCCTGAAGACGCCATGATCGACGGTTTCTTCTCTCTGTGGGGTGCCGCTTTAATCATTGGTGGCATAGGCTCAGTGTTCGGGCTGATTGGCGTTGGAATAATCGCTTTTGGCGTGATGAAAAGCCGCTCAAAAGCCTACCTGCAGAAAAACGGTGTCGAAATACATGCAGCGTTTCAGCGGGTAGAGCAGAACACCAGCCTGACCGTAAATGGCCGCAATCCGTTCAGGATTGTATGCCAGTGGCAACACCCGCAAACCCGTGAGCTTCATGTTTTCCGTAGCGATAATTTGTGGTTCGACCCGACTGATCACGTTAGCCAGGAGAAAGTTCCGGTGTTGGTGGATGAGGGGAATTTGAAGAGGTATTGGGTGGATACTTCGTTTTTGCCTAAGTTGGCGGGGTGATTAAGTAGGGATTTATTTTTCGGGCGCCCTGCGAGTGATCGCGGGGCAAGTCATTGCAAGGAGCATCCATGCGGTACGTTTTACTTTTTGTCGCAATAGTTCTGACTTCAGGCTGTACATCGGTGACCAGCGAGACATTGAGCGAATCCGAGATAAATGCGATTCAGGCCCGTGTTGAGGAGCGCCATCCGGATTTGTCGCGGTCACAGCAAAAGGCTGTCATAGACTTAGTGGTTCGCGCCTTGGATAACATGGTTTTTGTTGAGGGTGGAAGTTTTATGATGGGCGAGTTTGGCTGGCCTTGTGAACCTGCCTCTGAACAGTTATGCAATATTGATATCTGGCCCCACAATGACTATCTCCACAAAGTGACCCTCGACGACTATTACCTTTCAAAATACGAAACAAGCTTGGGTGACTTCGACTTGTACCGGGGAGTCATGGGCCGTGAGCCTTATGCGCCCGAGCTGCGTGCTCGCGAGGATCGGCAACATTTGTTTCAATCCAATTTGCCTGCCTGGACCAAGACTTGGCAAGAAGCCAAAGACTATTGCTTGTGGATAGGGAAGTTGGCTGAACGATCTGTTTCTTTGCCGACTGAAGCTCAGTGGGAATTCGCTGCCCGAAATAGGGGCGAGAAGGTTCGCTTTGCTACAAATAATGGCGAGTGGCTCCCTGGAGAGAATGCTCCCCCTAACGATGGGATGCGGCGTCTGTATCCTGTGGATAGTTTTCCGCCAAACCCGTTGGGTATACACCACATGACATCTAATAGCGCCGAGTGGGTTGGTGATTGGTATTCGGAAACCTATTATGAAAGTAGTCCAGAGCTAAATCCATCAGGCCCAAAAATAGGGGAGAAAAAGGTTATTCGCTCAGGAGGTTATCGCACTGGAGCCTCTAGCAAGACGACTATCCTCAGAGATAGCCGTCCTCCAATTGGATCAAACTATTACGAAGCCCAAGGTTTTAGGTGTGGGCTTCGTTAGGCTAGATACTGATCCTGACTTTTCTGGAGCATCGCGATGCGCGTAACTAGACGCTCCGATTTCTGATGGATGGGTATTGGCGTCCATGCCAGTTTCAATGAATTTTTTGTAGGCTTGACTGCTAAGTCAGTCATTATCCATTTGTGGAACTGAGAAAGTTGGTTGTCCGAGAGCCCGTCGTCCAATATTGACGAGAGCTTTCTCAAGCTATTCATCGGATTTACTTTTTTTCCGTCCTCTGACATGTGTTCGAGCGTTTCGAAAAATTTGCGCCAAGTAGCGATTTGTGAAACTAGGATCAGGAGAGCCTTTTCTTGATCCTCTTCCCAACTGTCGATAAAAGTATCGCAGAGTGTCGACATCATCATCCCTAAGGTTTCCGGTGGAAGTTGATGATATGGCAAACCGTTAAACGTCATATCTTCTAAATAATCCTTTTTTTTTGCTTCTTTTAAAATCTGAGAAGCGAGCTTTTCAGCAGCAGATTTTTTATTCGCACGTGCTGCCCAAATTCGCGAGAAATCTTCTACAGGACTAACCAATAAATCGGTTATAGTTTTTGTTTGATCGGAAAGAGCCAAGAATAGCGATTGCGCCCACTGTGTGAAGAGTTCAGCTTGAATATTGGATAAAAAGTGATAATCCGCTTCCGCTAATACTTCGAAAACAGTTTTCGCAAGAGTCCAAACCTTGTCAGCTCCTATTTCTGATCCAAAAGAGCCGCTGGCACCGGGGCCGAATACCAAGCGCCCTTTGCAGATAAGAATTATTTTGTTTTGCTCTGCTCTGAGTTGAAAATCAAAGCCTGCCCCAGCGCCAAGCGCCAGAGTTCCACCCGCTGATATCTTGAATAAGTCCTTCCAGTCAGCATCGTTTTTATACCGTTCACTGGGGTGCACCCAGCTAAACATCCCGCCCACTGAGCCCCCAGCTTCCGCGCCGGCAAAGGCGTTGCCTGTTACGGCAAGGCCCGCGGTCGGGCTAGCTTCTATTTTTTTCTTGTCAGACAGCAGGAACGAGGCGGCGCCCGTAGAAAGCCTGGCGCTTGCTTCGCCGCTCACTCTTCCGCCAGCGAAACAATTCAGGGTAATCTCACCAGAGAATCGAAAGGCCCCAAAGGCCATGTCCGTCAGCTCACCGTTTCGGTTTTTATAGGTGAATCGGCAGTCCCAACCATTCTCATGTGGGACAAATACCTCGACAAGTTTCACCTCGGCTTCCAGCAGCGCCATAGACGCGCTCGCTTTGGTGCCTATATCGATCTCCCCGGTGCTGAGATCGAAGGCATTTACACCGGCGCTTGCCTGCATTGCAAAGCGCATGAGATGTGCTTCAGCGCTGACTTGGAAATTATTTTCGACAGGGCTTTCGTCATCGTCGCCGGATGACCACGTCAGTTTCGAGTGTTCTTCGCCGAGTAAATAGTGCTGGTCGCTGGTTTCTGCAAATGTTATCTCGATGTTACCCACAAGACTTTTCGCTGCATCTGCAGAAATGCCTTCTAAAATTTGGCCGGCTAGAATAGAGCCTGTCCCAGATTTGTTTTTCAGTGCATTAGCTATAGCGCGGGTTTTCTTAACGTACCGAACCGACGCGTAAGTTGTCACCAGCCTTTGATACGCTTCTCGCCGAATGTAATGCCATCGTCCGGGGCGGCTGACGATCATCACTTCAATTACACCGGTTTCGTTGCGCGTACTTCGGCTTGCTTCAAAACCATAGTCATTGGTGTTTCCATGGGAGGCTAGAAAATCCGATGACTTTACTCCGTTACCCTTCACTCCACTGGAGGCGCTACCTTCCTCAAGTTGACTTACTAAAATGCGCCGCTCTTCTCGCAGCATGGCCAAGCGCTTCTCTTTGGCCGCAGTTTCAACGTCTTCCCGCTTCTGTGCATCTTTGCTGACATAGGACATCAAATAGTCAGAATCGTAATCGTTGTACCACTTGATTTGTTCATCGATCGCAGCAATTTGTGAGCTGATTTGTGAAGCTTTGTTTGCACTATCGTCTTCGTGTTCATCGGGAGATGGCGCTATTACGCCCATTTTCTCGGCTTTTTGCATCCACCGACGTTTGGGGCTTGGCTCACTAGACTGCGGGTCATGGTGAGCGTTTTGAGCTTCTTTAAACTCTGCCATTAGCCCATCAACGAGTTCGACTTCTTGTAAAAGTTCTTTAGCCGCACTCTCTGGCAAGGCTACGCACCATTCGTCATCACTTGCTCCTGTGACGTGAATGATTTCGGTGTACTCTTCTGAGCACTCCGTGCAACTGGCTTGGCCTTTGGATTTATTATTGGTGGAACGAGGTGAGCGCAAGGCTTTAGAGCCATTTACCTTAGCTGAATCCCCATTCGCAGGGATTTTTAGCTCCCAGCCAATCTGAATGTGATCCTTGTTGGTGATCTGCGGATTGATAGCCTGCAGTTCTGCAATAGAGGTTTGATGCTGCACAGCAATGGCAGAGAGAGTGTCTCCGCTTTGGACTCTATAGGTTGTTTGCATAAACGCTCTCCATAACACTCTCCATCAAGCTTTCCATAGCAACCAGGCGATCCGTAGTGAGGAGCTCTTCATTGGAAAATACAGTGTGAACGGGCTCGGTAAGATAGAAGTCTTTCCCGTATTGAATGGCCATTCTCAGCCAGCGTTCCAGTAGCTCCGCATTAGCAAAGCCAGCGTTCTGTGCAGTATGCAGGGTATCGAAAACCCAACGTTCAGGTGCTTTGGGCTCAGGCAGAGAGTCAGCGTAGTAGTTGGCATACCCGCATGCCTCGCCAGCGAGCCAGTAAAGCTCTGAGCCCTGCAGTTCGAGTTGCGAAACCAATGCCTCCTCAAGGCCGATTTCCATGCTGCTAGCGCCTTTTTTTGGCCTTGCTTGGCGCCAGTTATGGGCGTCATGCCACCACCAATGAGTGCCAGCGGATAGCAATTTTTGGGACCTTTGATCGGCCAGAACACACAGCAGTGGGCCAAACATTCGGGGTTCATGGAACCGCAGAAGCTGCCCGGACCCGGGGTTGGATTCTGTTAACCAGTGAGATAGGTGTTCACGGAGCTCATCCACAGGGATGTCCGATTTAAACACGATACCTTGCGACGAGGATTCAAGCCGGGAGCTCAGCTGCGCGCGAAAACAAGCGGCGTTTCTGAGATCCACAAGTACCGGGCCATTGTCCCATTCGGCCTGCCAATTGGTGCCTTCGAAGAGGCTCCACCACTGAATCGGCTCATTTGTCATGCCCGCGTAAATCTCCTCAAGAAGCTTGTCTGAGCTTGCGAGATCCAATACAGCGAAATCATAGTCGTTGGGTTTGGCGGCCCGTGGGGCTCTAGTTTCAAGTGTGTTGATGTAGTACGCAGCGTCCATGCTCATCAAACTCGCAAGCAGTTACAGTTAATGCCCCTTCCCGGGCACCTTGTTTCAATAACGGAGCTTTGCCGCTATTCGCAGAAGCCAATGACCACCGGGGCTCTTCAGATGCGTTTGTCCGCTGAGATGTCTCCGCTAAAGGGTTAGTCGCATTGTCTGGTTGCGTATGATCCGCAATTATCGCCGGCTTTTGGGGTTTCTTGGCCCCAACCGAACTCCCGCTCCCCGGCCCACCCCCAGAATTCATTCTCACCAACGGCCCCGAAATCGTCACACCACTCGGATCCACCTTCACAAAGCTCCCACCGGCCTTGAGCGTCACTTCCGCCCCAGCCTCAATAACAATCTTCATACCCGCTTTGTGATGAATTTCATTTCCCGCTTCCACAAGCTGGGATTTGCCGAGTTTGCTGTGGTGGCTGCCGTTAACGGTGAGGCTGTAATCGCCGCCGATCCTTTCCCGGTGTTCTCCGTCTATCGTTGAGTGGTGGTTGGCTTTTACCTGGCTGAAACGGTCGTTCTCCACGGTCAGGTGGCTGTCGTTTTTGATGACTTCAGTACGGTTGTTTTCCGTGAGCAGGTCCAAGTCTTTTTGCGCGTGGACGTAGATCTGCTCTTTGTTTGCTTCATCCTCAAACCGCAGCTCGTTACTGCCTTCACCCTTGTGGGTTTGGGTTTTCAGGGTGGTGCGGGTTTTATGCTCGGGCAGCGAGTAGGGCGGTGTATTGGTGGCGTGGTGTGTTCGTCCTGTGATGATGGGTTGATCCGGGTCGCCATCAAGGAAGGAGACAATCACTTCGTGGCCGATTCTTGGCAAGGCCATGAACCCATATTGCCCGCCGGCCCAGCCTTGGCTTACGCGCAGCCAGGCGCTGCTGTGCTCGTTGTTTTCGGAGTAGCGGTCCCAGGGGAAGCGCGCCTTTACGCGGCCGTATTCGTCGCAGTGGATTTCTTCGCCTTCGGGGCCGGTGACTATGGCGATCTGTGGGCCGTCCATCAGGGGGCGGTGGGCGCATAGAGGCCGCCAGGTTTTGCTGGCGGGAACCGCACTGAACAGGTTGTGGTAGGTGGTCGGGCCGGTGCCGCCTTCTTCTGCCAGTGCCTGGGGCTGTTTGCCGGTGTGTGTGACGGCGGTTAGCAGCCAGTCGCGGTTTAGTCTCGCGCTGTCATGGTTGGTGAGTTCTACTTTCGCACCGCAGGTGAAATCCGGGCGATTGCTTTCGCCGTTGGCGGTGTTGTCGTCGTTTCTGAGGGCGTCCAGCCTGGCTTCGGTAAAAGGCTGGCCGCTGGCGTCGGCTTTGAAGCGGCCTGGGTAGTCGAAGTGCTGGTAATCCTGCCGTTGGTTATCAGCGGAAGCCGCGCTTTCATGCATCAGCCCATAGGCCGGGTTTTTGAAAGTGTAATCTTTGGTGGCTACCGAGGCGGCACGAACCCGCTCTTCGTAGCGGAAGCGGAACACGGCGGGTTGTTTGGTGCTGCCGCCGGCTTTGCCGTTATATTCGGCAGGCTGCAGCCTTGGTGCGTCGCCGTGGTGGTCGGCAAGGATCAGGCCTGGCTGTTCATCTCCGTCGACGCTGCCATGCTGATAGCGGTAGTGCCAGCCCTCCTCGGCGGCCAGGCGTTCTATAAAGGCCAGATCGCTTTCCCGGTGTTGTACGCAGTATTCCCGTTCCTGGGGCGCACGCTTGAGGTCAAATACCGAATCTACAATGCCTCGCTCTTCCAGCAGGGTACGCACGATGGTGTCTGTGGTTTGGGTCTGGAAGATACGGCTGTTGTACATCAGCCCCAGGCGCCATAACGGCGGCTGGATGATCAGTTCGTAGCATGTGCGGCGGTGGCCGGTGTCGCCCCGGGCAAACTCGTTCACCACACCGGTGAAGCGGCGAAGTGGTATGCCATCTTGCCAAACCGCCAAGTCTACAAATTGCTCCAGAATGTCCGAAGCCTGAAGCTCGGGGTCGGTGCTTGCCAATATGAGGCGGCCATGAAAAAGCTCCGATAGCCCTTCGGTAAGCGCAAAGCTGACGACAGAAAAAACATCTGAGGGAAGCTCACCAACACGTGCAGTGAACTGCAATCCGTTTGCCTGGGGCATATCTTCAGTCCTTGAAGGTATGTTTATCTTGGGATAAATCTGAGCGGGAAGGTATCAGGGCTGGGGTGAAAAATCCAGCGACTGGCCGGCGGTGTGTAACCTTTCTATTTCTGTTGCATCTATACAAGTACAAGCCAAATTTGGCGCAACATGCAATGGAGAATACTCATGTACAAGCAACTCACTCTTACCCTTGGCCTTCTGGCCGCATCAGTTGCCTTTGCACACGATCAGGGCGCAGTTGAGGAAATGCCCCCTGCCAGCCCATATGTGCAAGTGAGCGATGTTCTTCCCCTTCCGGCTTTCATTCCCGGGTTGGGCACACTGTTCGTTGACCCGGACACGCTTCCGGCCGGCCCATTTTTGGGTTACGACCGTGACGGCAAGTTATCGGCAACCATATACATGACCCCACTGAAGGAACTGGAAAACGGGGTGTCTTATGACGATTTGGGAATAGGGGCGCATAAGGTGAGCTCCGTCGACATTTACTACAACGCCGGGCACCCGGGCGTTGAGGTTCCCCATGCCCACGTAGTGCTGTTCCATGATGAAGCCGCAAAAGGGAGGTTGGCAAAATGATACTCACACGGCGTGAGCTGCTGATCGGGGCGAGCGGCGCCTTGTTAGCTGTCAACTTGCCGGTGCTCGCATCCGGTCAGCCTTCAGTGCTGATCGAGATGCGAGGAACAGCCCGCGGTGAACGGGTCTGGTTTGACCCGTTTGGCGTGGCTGTTAAGCCGGGAACCCGTGTGAGGTTTGTAAACAGAGATAGTGGCAACGCCCACACCGTGACGGCCTATCATCCGGAGGTGCTTGGCCGAGTGCGCCGCATCCCGGAAAAGGCTATCCCCTTCAATAGTGACTATTTGCTGCCAGAAGATACTTACGAGCTAATATTAACCTCACCGGGTGTCTATGATTTTTACTGTATACCTCACGAACAAGCTGGAATGGTGGGGCGGGTGGTGGTTGGAGATCCCGGTGAGAAAGGCTGGGATGATTCCGCCGTCCGCGCCGGAGGCGTAGCCGAAAGCATAGAGGCTGCATTTCCCTCGGTAGAAAGCATCTTGGCATCAGGCAGCATCAGCGCCTCGGAGTTAAAATGAAACTGATAGCTGAACTACCAGGCACTAAGGGAGTAGGTTTTGATACCTCAGAGCCCGAGCTGGTTGCATTGGCTCGTGAGGGTCATGAGGCTGCCATTCGGGAGATTATCAGGCGCTTGAATCCAAGGCTGTTCAGGATTGCGCGAGGAATTGTTGATAACGATGCGATTGCAGAAGAGGTTGTCCAGGAGGCCTACCTTGTTGCTTTCACACGAATCGATGAATTTCGGGGAGATGCCAAGCTTGCTACCTGGATCACCCGCATAACCTTGAACGCGGCCAAAATGAGGCTGCGTAAGATCAGGCCGGCGCAGGAGTACGACTCTATTAATGAGTCTCAAAATGCGGATGTATCTGTAGTCGCTTTCCCGGGAGTTCAAATACCCAGCCCGGAGGCCGAGCAGGGGCGAGCCCAGTTTCGAGCTTTAATTGAAGCCGCAGTAACAGAGCTGCCAAGTACCTTGCGGGTGCCCTTTATTTTAAGGGAAGCAGAAGGTATGTCCGTGGCCGCGATTGCGCAAGACCTGGACATCAGTGTGATTACCGTTAAAACACGATTGTTCCGGGCGCGCCGGCAACTGCGCAGCGTTATGGAGGAGAAGATTAAAGGCGGCTTTGACTCGATATTCCCGTTCGATGGCCTGCGGTGTGCCGGTATGGCTGATTCGGTTGTCGAAATCCTTGTCGAAACCGCAGGTGCCCAGCGGGACAGGTGATTCGTTTATGGCGCTGGCGGCTTCACACAAACAAAGATCGCATTCCCCGATGTGCTGTCCCACGGCATGATCTTTTCGTAGTCGTGCTCAAGGATATGCACATCAAAGTAGGGTTTCAGAATCTTCGCCAGTTCTTCAAAGCTTACCGCCACCATAGGGTGCTCGTCGTCCCATGATTGAGTGACGCCGGCAGTGGTTTTCGTGATGCTCAGCTTGAGGCCTTGCTTCTCACCTTCGCCAGAGTAATGCCACGCGGAGCTGAAGGAGAACAGGCTGTCCCCCTGAGTAACGGTATGCCGCTCAAATAATCTGTTATCAATCTTGTCTTTATCAACGGAATTGAAGCAAAACACGCCACCGGGTTTTAAAGCTCTGTGTGCACTGGCAATGCACTGCTTCAGCTTTTCGATGTCACCACTGTAGTGGATGGAGTACAAGAAGCAGGTGATCAAATCCAGCGGTTCATCCACCTGAAAGTCGCACATATCTCCTAATGAAAAGTGAGCCTCCGGGCACCGGGCCTTCGCTTGCTCCAGCATGGGCTGGTTTATATCCAGACCACTGCTTTGATACCCGAAATCGATGAAGTGGCGTACATGGGGGCCGGTTCCGCAGGCCAGGTCCAGATGAGTGTTGCCTTCATTCCCAAACAGCTGATGCAACCTGCGCACGCCGTAGCTTTGGGCGTGGTAGTTAATATCCTCGCACATCAGGTCGTAGTAGGCGGACAAATCGGTATACAGGTAATTTGAGGGCATGGCGGCCTGACGGTATTAGACGCTATTAGCGGGAGCATAGTGTGGCGGCGCATCGTAAACCAATCCGCGGTGTTTGCGAAGCGGATAAGTGGGTGGTTTGTAACTAGCTTGCCTCCGAGGCTTCCAGCCTTGGGTTTCGTGGGTAATAACGCTCTGGTAACCGCTCGATATAAGGGAAAAAGCGCGCGTCTTTATAGGGCATTTTCATAAAGCCGGATACGCCCAGTCCGGTGATCTGATCTACAGCAGCCAGAATCTCATCCAGCCGTTGGCGGAACTCGTCTTCTTTCTCCGGATCCAGCAGTCGGTACTGGCTATGGATTTTGAGGTGAAGGGGCAGAGCCTCAAAGATAATCATGCCGGTATGGCGGATGCTATTGAGTGCTTCGAGGGATTTGATGATGGGTTCGGGCAGCACCAAAAACTCCTCCGGGTCTGGCCCATCTTCAAAGTAGGAGTGTATTCGTGAGCGATCTTCCACTTCAGGTGCGGAACTCACCTGATACGGCAGCCGCATCTCCGGTGGCGCTATGAAGGGTTGGTCCTGTTCTTCCCGCTCAATATGCAAAGTGTCCCGGGCGTTGAACAGACAGCTTTTGAAGATACCTTGGCGATAGATAGCCTGGGCCAGGTTCACCATGTTGTTCACGGCGGTGGTAAAGGAGGTTCGTAGCTCAGGGTCGTGCAGGTTCAGGGAAGTATCGACGTAAACGCCGTCGGGCTCCCAGCGAACTGCGAGCCCGCCCTCTACCGGATAACGGCCCAACCGGCTGACAGCGGCCAGGAAAGCTTTTTCAGTGTCCCCCATGCCTTGCATGAAGTTTTTGTAGTAGCGATCCAGTTGCACGTCATTAACGTCGTTCAGGGACTCGTCGGCGCCTTCCTGGCGCAAAAAGGCCTTTCGGGAGCTGTACACCACAGTGTCGATTTCCCGATCCGAGATACGTATCCAGATAGGCACCAGTTGCGTAGGGGGCGGCTCTGGCAAATCGATCATTACCGTGCGTGCCATGCGCGGCATCTCTTTCAGATAATGGTCACCGGCCCGCATACGTTGCGCAGGATCCGGGTCCAGCATGCCATCTAGCATGCGGGCAAACTCCATGGGCAAACCGAGGGAAGTGGCGGGTATGGCTAGGTGGCCAAAACGACAAGATTGCCCGGAGGCCAGTGCATAAAGGGTGGCCGCCGCACCTTGTTCGTCAAATCGTGGTGATGAGAGTCCGCCATAGAGTTGCTCTTCACCAATGAAGTACACATCGCCCAAGCGGGCGTTGGTTTGTTGCAGGTTGTCGGACATCAGCTCCATTACGCTGGGGCTGAGGAATTGCTGGTTAGCATCCAATTGAGCGAATACGGAGGAACCCCAGTCGATCAGGGCGATGTTCTCGGTTTCAGCATCAAACACCAGATTGGACGGCTTGATATCTCCGTGCACAATCGGGCGTCTGCCACTATCGGTTTCACGGCGCAAATTGCGCAGAATGTCGGCCAGCTGATCGGCAATGCGGATAATCAGACGAGGGCTCAAGCGGCCTCGTTGGAGGGAGACTTCTTCCAGGTTAAAGCCGGGGGCTCGCTCCATTACCAGAATCGGTTGGCTACCGGCTCGGTGGTAGGCAATCAGGCCGGGCACCCGGGGGTGCTCCACCTGTTCCAGAATGTAAGCCTCATCTTCAAGCCTGTCATGCAGGTGTTGGGGCAGGGTGATGCGGGTAAACTTGAAAACATGCTCAAGATCCCGCGCACCCTCCAGCGGTAGCCGGCCCGCAAATACAAAGCCAAAGGCGCCCTTGCCAATCATTGCTATGTCCGCATAGCCCATCTGCCGGAGCTGATCAGTACATAGCTCAACCCAGTCTTTCAGCTTCTTTGCATCGTCGTGACTGAGCAGATAAATCGACTGCTCTTCCGGGATGTAGAATTGTTGAAGCTGGGCTTGATGCGGCATCGGCAATGATTGGTTGGGTGGCGCCATACCGGTCAGCCCATGTGGAGAAGCATGGATTGTGGTGACTCCAGGTAGCTCTTCCACAGGTTGTTGAACCGGGCAATGGTACCGCCATCAATGATGCGGTGGTCGCCCGCCCAGCTGATAGTCATGATGGAGCGTTCTACCACTTGCCCGTTTGCATCAAACCTCGGCAGCTTCTGGGTGCGTCCCAAGGCCACAATCGCCACTTCCGGTGCATTGATAATGGGTGAGGCGTAAGTGCCGCCCAGTGCGCCAATGTTGGAAATGGTAATGGTGCCGCCTTTGAGATCCGCCTGGCTTACCCGGCCTTCCCGTGCTGCTTCCGTGAGACGGGTTACCTCGTCGGCAATCTCCAGCAGAGTGAGGTGTTCAACGTTCTTCACGTTGGGCACCAGCAGTCCGATCTTGCTATCCACTGCCATGCCCACGTTACAGCTCGGCTGGTAGTGAATTTCAGTCACATCCTCGTTTATCTGGCTGTTGAGTATTGGATACTCACGAACGGCGAGGGCGATGGCCTTCATAATGAAAGGCATCAGAGTGAGGCGAGAACCGCGGGCTTCTGCTTCCGGCTTGAGTTGCTGGCGCAGGGCGAGCAATTCCGTCACATCAATGTCTTCGCTGAAGTTGAAGTGCGGAATGGTAGAGGCGGATGCCACCATGCGCTTGGCCATCACAGCCTGCATGCCTTTGATAGGTTCTACGCGAACTTCCTGACTGTGCGCTGGCCGTTGGGGCCTGCCTGCAGGTGCGGAGGAGCTTCCGGTTTCAGGATGCTCCAGATGGGACAGCACATCGGCTTTCAGCACGCGCCCATCCTTTCCGGAGCCCTGTACATCCTCCAGCGCCAGATCGTTCTCGCGAATCAGGCGGCGCACGGCGGGGCTGGCGGGAATCTTTTGCCCGTCCTGCCGTGTTGTTGAAACCGGCGCTTTTGCCGGCTCAGGGCTGTCGTCTACTGTTGTGCTGGGTTCGGATTTAGCCGGCTGGGCTTCCGGCTCATCACTTTTGCGTTCTTCACTGGCGGTGGCAGAGCCTGATTCTTCACCGCTTTCATCCACCAGCTCAAACAATGGTGCATGTACCTTGGCTATGTCGCCTTCTTTCCAGTACAGCTTGGTAACCCGGCCTTTATAGGGGGCGGGGATTTCCACTAGCGCCTTGTCGGTCATCACTTCGGCAACCGGCTGATCTTCTTCGATCAGATCGCCTTCACTCACCAGCCATTTGACCAGCTCACATTCCACGATACCTTCGCCGATATCGGGCAGTATAAAATCGCTCATAGTTGTTCTCCTGTCCGGATATCTGCTTAGAATTCGACGCTTTCCCGAATGGCCTCATAGACCTTCAGGTGGTTGGGGAAGTGCTCTTTTTCCAGCACC
Source organism: Marinobacter sp. KMM 10035 (assembly GCF_046537445.1). Lineage (NCBI taxonomy): Bacteria > Pseudomonadati > Pseudomonadota > Gammaproteobacteria > Pseudomonadales > Marinobacteraceae > Marinobacter > Marinobacter sp. KMM 10035. Next base: position 1,522,462 of record NZ_JBBVMG010000001.1, read on the forward strand.
AGCGGGAAGGGGGTGTCCATCCCGGTCACCCGTGCGATCGGCGATTCCAGATAGAGGAAGCAGCGTTCCTGAATGGTGGCGGCAATCTCGCCCGCAAAACCACCCGTAAGCGGCGCTTCGTGAGTGATCACCAGGCGTCCGGTTTTGAGTACCGATTCGGCTACGGTTTCAACATCCCAGGGCAGGATGGTGCGCAGATCAATCACTTCGCAGGAGAAGCCTTCTTTTTCCGCCATTTCGACGGCTTTATCGATGACTTCCATTTGAGCACCCCAGCCCAGCACCGTTACATCGGTGCCTTCTTTGAGAACTTCGGCTTCGCCCAGCGGTAATTGGTATTCCCCCTCAGGCACCTCGCCAACAGAGGCTCGGTATAAGCGTTTTGGCTCAAAGAAGATCGTCGGGTTGGGATCATTGATGGAGGCCAGCAACAGCCCCTTCGCCTGATGCGGGTTGCGCGGGACTACTATCTTCAAACCCGGCGTGTGGGCGAAATAAGCCTCAGGGGACTGGGAATGATACAAGCCACCGGCTATGCCGCCGCCGTAGGGGGTGCGGATAGTCATGTTGCCGACATTAAACAGGTTTCCGGAGCGATACCGGAACTTGGCCGACTCATTAACAATCTGATCAAAGGCCGGGAATATGTAATCGGCGAACTGAATCTCGGCTACCGGGAAGGAGCCCTGAGCGGCCAGACCATTGGCGAAGCCAATAATGCCTTGCTCCACCAGAGGCGTGTTGAAACAGCGGTCTTTGCCGTACTTTTGTTGCAGGTTGCTGGTGGCTCGGAAAACACCGCCAAAGACACCCACATCCTCACCGAAACACATAACCTTTTCGTTTGCAGCCATCGCGATATCTAGTGCGTCGTTGATGGCTTGCAGCATGTTCATCTTGGCCATGTTATGCCCCTCCCTGAACGTGAGCAGCCGACTTGGGGTACTCATCCGGATATTTACGAATGTGCGCCTTCAGTTTTTCAAACTGCTCGTTCAGCAGCGGTGGCACCTCGTCGTAAACATCCGTTACCAGGGATTCCAAGGGAGGCGGCGGGAGCTTCTGGGCCCGTTTCATGGTTTCCAACACTTCACGGCGCATGCGTTCCTGCAGCTCTTTTTCTTCGCTCTCGCTCCACCATTTTTTCCTGGTGAGCCAGTTTTGCATGCGCAGGATAGGATCTTTTTCACGCCAAACGGCTTCCTCATCTTTGCTGCGATAGCCGGAGGGGTCATCGGATGAGGAATGCGCTGCAAGTCGATAGGTCATGGCTTCGATGAGTACCGGGCGGTTCTCTTCCACGGCCAGTTTGCGGGCGGCTTCGGTGGCCTGATAAACGGCCAGGATGTCGTTGCCGTCGACACGAATGGTGTCCATTTTATAGCCGAACCCGCGAGGCGCTATGCCATCGGCAGCAAACTGTTCATTTGCCGGGGTGGAAATGGCGTAACCATTGTTGCGACAGAAGAAAATAGCGGGTACGCGATGCACAGCGGCCATGTTGAGGCCCGCGTGGAAGTCGCCTTCCGATGCGGCACCCTCTCCGAAGTAAACAATCGTGCAATGTCCGTCGCCGGCCATTTTCTGGCCATAGGCATAGCCGGTGGCCTGGGGGATCTGAGTGGCAAGGGGGGATGAGATGGTCATGTAGTTGAGTTTGCTGGAACCATAATGAACCGGCATCTGACGGCCTTTGCCGTAATCTTTCTCGTTGCCGAACAACTGGTTCATGAACTCATCAATGGTGAAGCCGCGATAGGCCAAGGCACCTTGCTCACGGTATTGGGCCATGATCATGTCAGCGTCGTTCAGGGCGGCGGCGCTACCGATAACGGAGGCTTCTTCACCGGTGCACTGCATGTAGAAACTGAGGCGGCCTTGTCGTTGGGCTCCCAGCATACGCTCATCCAGAATGCGGGTAGTGACCATGGCGCGGTAGATTCTCAGCGCTTTGTCTTTATCGATGTCAGGCGCTTTGCTGCCTTTGTAGAGCGAACCGTCCTGCTTCAGGAGCTTCAGTGTCGGAATGTGATATTCCGAGCCGTCTGTAAAAACAGGGGTATAAACGGATTTGTACTTTGTTGTTGTCATAATCCTCTTCCTGGGGTGGTGGCTTGAGGAACAAAATGCCCCTTGTGAGGGCCTCGTTAAGTTATGGAGCCTTGTTCTATTCGCCGGAGTTTTCCAGAGTATAGAACGCATTGTGCAACCCTGCCGGTGTTGCCGTAAGGCTCCTGTTACCAGTTCGAACAGTTTGGGTAAAACCGGATTAAACTGAGTAAAGTTGACCTTAACGTAAAGTGCGGGCTTTGGGTAGTGTCCTTTGTGGGTGAGCTATTTCCCCGGAGAAGTTAGACTGCACATTGCATCGGCGGCTCGCGCTGTACCTCATGGAATCTTCAGAAGGATAAAGGGATTTGGAAGCCATACTTATTTTGCTTGGCGTAGGCTTGGCGATATTCATACCTGTAGGTTCTGTTCTGGGCTTTATGGCTTTTCAGCAACGGAATGCACACTCTTCTCGCATTGACTCCCTGGGCCGGGAGGTTTTGGAACTGCGCCGGGAAATCGAAGCTCTCCGACGCCCTGGTGCATTGGATAAACAACTTCCAGATGATCCTGCATCGGCTGAAACCCAAAGTTTGGCCTATTCCCAGCCGTCGGCGCCCGCGCGCGAGCCAGAGGCGGTTCCTGTAGCAGCGACGAATGAATGGGTCGAAAAGCCCGAGGTTGAGGCAAGTGACTGGCTGGATTCAGTTTCACCGGCCCGTGATTATTCAGGTATCAAAAAGGCCCTGAAAGAAAACTGGATGGTCTGGCTGGGTGGCCTGAGTGTGGCGCTGGCGGGAATATTTATGGTCAGCCATTCCATCAGCGCGGGGCTGATTGGCCCTGTACCTCAACTGTTACTCGCCCTGGCTACAGGCCTTGCGCTGCACGCAGGCGCGGAATACCTGCGCAGACGCCACATGAGTACAGATCAGGTGTTCGCAGCCTTGGCGGGTGGGGGCAGTATTACGCTATACGCCGCATTGCTTGCCGGTGTTCACCATTACCAGCTAATCAGCCCGGTTGTCGGGTTAATCCTGCTTGCGGCTGTGTCTCTGGCTACCATGGCTTTGGCTCTGGTGCATGGCCCATTGCTGGCCATTATGGGGCTGAGTGGCGCCTATATTGTGCCTCTGCTTATCGGTGGCGAGGACGGCAGCGTCGCCTTTGTGCTCTCGTACAGCTTCCTGATTACGATCAGTTCGCTGCTATTAATGCGTTACGTTTTCCGTGATTGGCTCTGGTACGCCACACTGGCCGGTGCGTTGCTTTGGTGGGCAGCCACCGTGGCTGCAGCCCCTGCTGAGTTGGCAACGGCGATGTATTTGGCCGCCTTGTTTGTTGCTTTTGCATTCTTGCCGGGCGAAGAGCAGGCCGCCCCTTCACGCTTGCGTGAGGCGCTTCTGCCGCTGTTGGCGATTTGGGGTATTTCGATTGCACATCAATCTGTTGATAACCCGTCGTTGTGGAGTTGGCTGCTCATTCTGCCGGTCGCATCCCTGATTCCTCAGAGCCGGGGTACGCTGTGGTTTTTGCCTTGGGGTGCCGTGTTAGCCAGTGCTGCCGGTTGGCTGCTGTATATGGGCCGAATGGAGGGCGATCTGTTTTTCCTGATGCAGATTCCCCTGGCGCAGCAAGCGGGTTTTGTCAGCTACCTGATTGCCGCTGCCATCACCACCACTGGTTTGGGCCTCTGGCTGTGGGGGCGCTATGCCGACCAGCGGCGATGGGCCTCGTTAACCCTGCTTTCGCCGCTGGTATGGCTGGTGCTTGGCTGGCTGTTGCTGCAAGGCTATGGCGAAACATCGGTTGTGTGGGCGGTCGCCACCTTGGTACTTGGCGCAGTTTACGGCGTTCTGGCCTGGCGCATGGAAGGGCTGGCTCGTTACGGGAACGGCGTGGTCTGGGCCTTGATGGCGGCGCACGTCAGTTACTCACTGGCCACAGTGATGGCCTTCCGTGAAGCATCACTCACCCTGGCCTTATCGGTTCAGTTCGTCAGCCTTACCTGGCTGGCTCGGCGCTATCAGATGACGGAGCTGTACCTGTTACTGAAGGGCGTATTGGCGCTGGTGGTTGCGCGGCTCACTTTCAATCCATGGATACAAGGTTACGATGCCAGCGTGCACTGGACGCTATGGACCTATGGTGGTGCTACATTGCTGGCGGCGGTTGCTACCAGGCTTTCAGAGAAAGGCCATTCGATTCGCCCCTGGCTGGAAGGCGCAACCCTGCACTTGCTGGTGCTGTTCCTGGGCGCGGAGTTGCGTTACTGGCTGTACGATGGCGACATTTTTGTTCACGAATACAGCTTGATCGAAGCAACCATGAATACGCTGCTTTGGGGCGCGCTCAGTGTGACTTATGCTTTCCGAGCAAAGTCCAGTCAGTCATTGGCCTGGCTCTACCGGTTGTTCTCATGGGTTCTGCTGGCGCTCTCCGCCCTCAGCTACCTCACGCTGCTCACTTTGCATAACCCCTGGTGGAGTGGCAGTTTCATTGGCAGCACGCCCATCTTCAATATGCTGTTACCTGCTTTTGGTGGCCCGGTACTGCTGGCTCTTGTTATCAGCCGGTTCCCGCAGATTGCACCCAAGCTCTGGTCAATGTGTGTCGCAGGGGCAGGGTTTCTTTTATTCACTGCTCTGGAAATTCGCCAGCTCTGGCAGGGCAGCGATATGGCCTTGTGGCATGGCATGACCGAGGGCGAGCTGTATACCTATTCGGTAGTCGGCATGCTTTACGCCATAGTGGCAATCCTCTACTCCACTGTTTATTCCGCAAAAAGCACCCATATCATCTTGTACAAGGTGGGCATGGCTTTGCTGGGGATTGTGATCGGCAAGATTTTCCTGATCGATATGGCCGGCCTGCAAGGGTTCTGGCGAGTTGCGGCCTTTATGGGTTTGGGGCTCGCTCTCTTGGGCCTTGCATGGATGTACCGAAAAGCTCAGGGAGTTAACCCTGAGCCTGATTCATTAAACAGAGATTCAGATTTATGAATAGCGAAGAGCTAGCCAGCGTACTCGAAATGGATGGTGAAGAGAGATACGACTACTTCCTGAGCGAAGTATTGGAAGAGCGGGAGATCTGGATACTCGTTAATTCGGAAAGCCGCTTCCTGTCCATAGTGTCGGAGGACGACGGTGTCGCACATTTGCCGGTTTGGCCCAGTTCCGAATTTGCTGTTGAATATGCCAAGGGCGCAGATGGTTTGACTCCGAAAAGCATCTCGCTGCCAGATTTTTTCAAGAAATGGGTACCCGGATTGGCGAAAGACGGGCTGCAAGTGGGCGTATTCCCGGGAGCCGATAAAACTCTGTGGATAACAGCAGCAGACGAACTGAAAAAAGACCTGCAGGATGAACTGTCCAACTTCTAGACTTCAGGTAGGACAATCGACGTTGTGTGTTGTGAGGTGAATACATGAGTGACGATCTTAAACATGTGGTTTGTCCACACTGCGATAAGCTGAACCGTGTGCCGGCCGCTCGTCTGGCCTCTGGCGGTAACTGCGGAGCCTGCAAACAGCCCTTGTGGCCAGAGAAGGTGCTTGAGCTCACAGGGCAAAGCTTTGCGCCTCACACCGGCCGCAGCGATGTGCCTGTATTGGTGGATTTCTGGGCCAGCTGGTGTGGCCCCTGCAAAATGATGGCGCCTCAGTTTGAGCAAGCGGCGCAAGGTTGGAAAGGCAAGGTACGCTTTGCGAAGCTCAATACCGAAGAGCACCCGGCACCGGCTGGCCAGTACAACATTCGCAGCATCCCTACCTTGATACTGTTCCGCAATGGCCGCGAGCTTGCACGGCAAAGTGGCGCCATGAACCAGGGCCAGATCGATCAGTGGCTGAAAAGTAACGGTTGCTGAAGGCGGGTGAGCAGCATGAGGGTGATTGATAGTGAAGACGCGCTGGTGGAACTTGTAACCACGAGTTCTGCTGCCCTTGTGCTGTACGGTGGCGCTAGTTGTGGCGTATGCCAGTCAGTGAAACCACAGCTGGAGCGCATGGCCAGGGAAGAGTTTCCTGAGCTGGTGATGGCGTATGTAGATTGCCAGGCGGCTGCGCCATTGTGTGCTTCACGGAGCATTTTTTCACTGCCAGTGATTCACCTGTGGTTTCAGGGGCAACGCTTTGCCGAGTTTTCCCGAGTCTTCTCTATGGGCGATGTTCGCTCTGCATTAAAACGTCCATATTGTTTGACGATTCAACAGGATAATGCTGAGCAGTAATTGATCTGGTCAGTTAACGGTCATGTTTGTCGAACGCCCGTTTTAACTGGGCTGAGCAGGCTTGTCCCGCGCCTTTTCACAAAGTTATCCACAGAATGGTGGGATAAGTTCCTTTGGTTCAGATAGCCCGCTGTTAAATCCAAAAGCTGATACGCGACGAAGGAGGCCCATTGACCGAGCGCGCAGAATCCAGATCCAGGCCTTCCCTGATTGGCGGGGCGAGTATTATTGCCAGTGTTTGTGTTGGTGCCGGTATGCTGGGCTTGCCCAGTTCCGGTGCTGGTGCCTGGACGACCTGGTCCAGCCTGGCACTGGTGCTTACCATGGTGGTGATGACACTGTCTGGCTGGATGCTGCTGGAAGCCTTCAAGCACTTCGGTTTGAGAGCATCGTTCAATACCGTTACCAAATCTCTGCTCGGCTCGCGGGTGAACGCATTCAGTAATCTGACGGTATACTTTGTGGGCGGCATTCTCCTGTATGCCTACATCACGTCGTCTGGCCTGATCCTGCAGAGCATGACCGGGGTCGACAGTCAGCTGGCTTCGGTTGTTTTTGTCCTGTTGTCCTCACTGGTTGTCTGGCACTCAACCCATGCAGTGGACCGACTTTCGGTGGTGCTCATCACTTTCATGTTGGTGAGTTTTGTACTCGGCGTCTCTGGGCTAGCGGTAAGAATTGACCCGGCTATTCTGTTTGATACCGCAAATGCCTACGGCCAATATGCGCCCTATGCGATGGCGATGTTGCCAGTGGCGCTGACGTCTTTCGGCTATCACCATTCGGTGGCATCAATGCGCGCCTATTATGGCGAGGAGAGTAGGGCGCAGAAAGCCATTCTGGGCGGTACACTGTTGGCTTTGATGTTTTACCTGGTGTGGCTGATCAGCATATTCGGCAATCTGCCGAGAGCGAATTTCGGCCCGGTGGTCGCCCAGGGCGGTGACGTGGATGTTCTGCTGGCGGCTCTTGGTTTTGCCATCAATTCCGAGCGGGTGGCGACCACCATCAGTGCTTTCTCAACGGCTGCCATTTTGTCGTCTTTTGTCGGCGTTGGTCTGGGCACCTTTGATTATATGGCCGACCTGCTGGGCTTCGATAATGATCGCAAAGGGCGCTCCAAAACCTGGGCAATTACGTTTATTCCGCCATTGCTGCTGTCGTTGTTTTTTCCGTTTGGCTTCGTTCTTGCCATTGGCTATGCCGGTGCGGCTGCGGCGGTCTGGGCCTGTATTGTTCCGGCGCTGCTGGCCCGGAAGTCCCGAACACTGAAGGATGGGCGCCGTGGCTTTATGGCCCCGGGCGGCCAGTTGGGCATTGCGCTGGTTCTGATTTTTGGCGGGCTGACCATCCTTTTCCATTTCATGGGGCTGGCGGGTTGGTTGCCGGAACCTGTGTTGCTCTGAGACCTGACATCAGGCCATGCTCGTTACTCTTAGTATCAACCGGAGGGACTGGATTTGAATCGTCGCTGCGAATGTACCCTCCTGCTGTTTTTCGTTATTAGTGTTTTGCCAGCCAGCCTGAAGGCAGAAGTCGTGAACCTGTCCTGGGATAACGACCTGCTTACTGGAACCGACCGCGGATATACAAACGGGGTACGCTTATCGTATCTGACGGACACCGCTGACGAGAACGATGGAACGTCGGCAAGATTTGCGCGAACTCTGCGTGATGAGCTGCGCTTTCTGCCCGGTATAGGTGCGTCTGATTCAGAGCATGCGGTTACACTGAGTTTGCGGCAATTCATGGTTACGCCTGAAGATATCACGGTTGAAAATCCGCAATTCGACGACATTCCCTATGCCGGCCACCTGTCGCTCAGCGGCACGCTCTGGAGCTGGGACGCCGATACGATTACCGGTTTTGGCGCTCACATCGGTGTTATTGGGTCCGAAAGCGGTGCCGAGTCGGTTCAGAAATGGGTGCATAAAACCACTGGAAGCGACAAGCCGCAAGGCTGGGGCAATCAGCTTGGAACCGATGTGGTGGGTGGCATTCAGGGTGCGCATGGCCGAAAGCTGCTGCAGCTCGGGCAGGGCGGCAACATTGAACAGCGTGTGTCGGTGATTGGGGCTGGGCTGTTGTCGAGTTTTCGAACTTCTGCAAAAGCCGGGTTGGTCTGGCAGCTTGGTAGGCATCTTCCAGTAAATTTTGTGCCGGATTACGCAGGCACCTCTTCAACAGTCGCCCTGCCGGGCTCTTTCAAGGATTCAGGCAGTAGCTGGTCCGTGTATGTGGGGCTGGGCGTGGAGTATGTAGGCTATTCCTATATTGACGACAATGCCGGGGCATACCGTTTTGACGAAGGGCCGCTGATTGGTCAGCTCGGTCTGGGCGCTACCTGGCAGTGGGATCACCTGCTGGCCTCAGTCACACTGCGTGCCTCGACCAGCGAAGACGAGCGTCATAAAGATAACTTCAGCTTTGGGACGCTGTCAGTTTCTTGGGCATTATAGATAGGTCCGTTTCGACTCGTTGTTCACGGGGCACTTCATCGTGGTCAGCCAGGCCTGACAGGGGTGATGGCTGGATGATTAAACTGAATCACTATGATGGGTGATGTTTATGCCCGCAGCTTGTTTCCGGTGTCTGCTCTTAAACATAAGCGAACATTCGAGTCAGGGCTTTCCTCCAGAGTCTCCAGGCCAATTACAGCCATTTCACCCAGTATGATTGGCTGAGCAAATTTCAGACGCTGAATGATTACATGGCAAAGATAGCCATGCTCGGCTAAGCTATTTTTTATCAATTTGTGTGCAGCGCAATTGATAGTTCAAAGTCAGTAATCATGACGCAGTCAAATTTCTTAAATGGTAAAGCGCACTGCTTAACAGCAGTTAAGTAGATAGAATTATGGATATTGAGCAGATAGAAAAAGGGATTGAGAAAACTGGTTTCAGGCTGGAGTTCGATATATCCAGCATTTTGGAAGATAGCGGCTGGAACGTAATAAATAACAAGTACTATGTAGACGATCAGCAAGAGACAGTTAGAGAAGTCGATATAGTTGCTTATAAGGCATCTCTTGTCCAAGATATTTATGTTTATACCGCTTTGATTATAAGTTGTAAAAAAAGTGAAAAGAATGCTTGGGCTCTGCTGTCAAAAAAATCAAACCATAATGATCCTAATATGGAGTGGGTTCCTATTCACGCATGGTCTAACGATCGTATTTTGTCCTATATGCTTGAGCAACAGGAATGGAAAAATACTTACTTGTCTACACTTCGAAATGGAAATTCCAGAGTTTTTTCTGACAAACCTGAAAGACACATATTTGGATTTCAGGAGATGAATAAAGAAAGCGGGGCTCCACAGAATGATAAAAATATATTCAACTCGATAACCTCGGTGATGAAAGCACAAGCATACGAAATGAATGCATTGCCGATCAGGAAAAAAGTCCCCTGTGCTTTTCAGTTCAATCTAATATCAATCGCACAAGCAGAGCTCGTTCGTTTAGACTTTGAAGGTGGTCCTGTGACGGGAGTTGCTGTCGATGATGAAGTGTACGTTGCTGATTACATAATTGATAAGCAGCAAACATTTGCCAAAGTTCACTTCATTAAGTCTGATAAATTTAGAGATATTCTTGAGCACTATAATCAGTTGCACAAATCTAACTTGGATGCTTTTAAGGCTATTTATGAAAAATTCTGCGATGAAATTACCAAGGATCACAAAAAGCTAAACCTGTTCCAAAAAAATTTGGCAAGTGAGCTTTGGTGGCCGGTGTATAAAGAATTCAGGCACTTGAGTGAATTGAGCAGAATTTTTGAAGATGGTTGGTTAGGCTGGAATGACAAAGAAAATGTGTTGGAGTTTGAGGTAGATTTAGAATCAAGTGATGTAGAGCAGATAAATTTAGTTGAAGCCCTTAGGGAAAAGCTATCGCAAGCTTTAAAGAAGTATTATAAGTATGAGGGAAAGTCAAGATTCGCTGTGAGTGACATCCCATTTTAAATGATCCACACAAATCCACGCAAGCGAAGTTCTTGGCGCCGCGCCCCCGCTGAAACTGTTATGTGTCAAAAGGTGCTCTATGAAGAATGTGATGCCGGGATTTGAGAAGAGGAAGGTGTTCATTGATTTACTCAAGCACTTTTCGACTTAATCTATAGGTGTTTTGGCGCTGAGCGCTGCATTTCTCGAAAACCTTTCAGAGCTCGAAGCTGGTCGGGGTGTTTTGGTATTTGGTATTTGGTATTTGGTATTTGGTATTTGGTATTTGGTATTTGGTATTTGGTGTTTCCTCCTTCTTCTGTGTTGTGGTCAGTAGCAGCATTGCCAAATACATACTGGTGGCGAAAATTGAAGAAGTTCCATAAGGATCACTTTCTCACAAAGTGCTGAGGCTATGTGCAGCCTGCTAACTTTTATGGTTTTTTTCGGCGGTTCCGGTTCTTTCGTGTACTTGGTTGCACAAAACACATGACCAGTCATTCAAGTTCGTTCCCGGCTTGGCAGCCGGCCACCGGACGCCTCTGTCGGGCTGCCGCTTATTTCGGCGTAATGCAGTAGGAGTTGAGAGCTTATGATTTCCCCACCAACAGACAATTTATACAAGTTTATGGCGATATTTGGGCTTGTTATGGTTGTGTCATCTATTGTCTTCTGGTGGGAAGCATCCAATAATTTTGATGATTTTTTTGAGTCAAATGTGGAATATGTGAACACTATATTTGAAAGCGGAGAAGCGTATGAGAAATTCGCCAAAAAGACGAATGAAAGGATAGATATATACAATATAGTGGGCGGCAATATAGAACTTTTGTCAGATGAGCAAAGACAGAAGTTGGATGAAATATTGGTGGAGTCGGAGGAGTTGAAGGTAAAGGCAGGGGCGATAGTCGAATCCAACCCAGCCGCCAGAGTAGCCATGAACACTCGGCTAGAGAAATACAAACTGGCCAAGGCATTGAGCATACTCGGGTTAATCGTAGGTGCACTTGTTTCTATTTTTGGGTTTTATCTTTGGCATTCTCGATTGCAGAGATACATTGACCAGTTGCATAGAAATAAAGGTGCATAACCATTTGCATCAGTATGCGGCAGTCGGCTGCCGCGTCCTTGTTAGGGCGCCGCTGTACTCATCGCTTTCCCACCATCTGAGTGTTCGCTTTGCGACCTAGCCAGCCAGCAGAAAACGATCTTCTGAACCATACTTAAGGGCTCTTACCCTCCACAGAGGGCCACGCCATGACATTTCCTATCAGCAAAGTTCCCTGGAACAAGGGAAAGCTCGTTGGCCAGAGGCTACCGCTCAAACTCGAACAAATATGGGCTATCCGCATTCGGTTAGAGATTGCAGAGAACATCCGCGAGCTGGCGATGTTCAACCTGGCGATTGATTGCAAACTCCGATCCTGCGATATGGTGAAGTTGTTGGTTCGAGATATTTCCAGAAACGGAGAGGTCCTGGATCGGGCGCAAGTCATTCAGCAGAAAACCAGTCAACCTGTTCAGTTTGAGAGAACGAAAAAGACGCGCGAGTCGGTCGAAGCGTGGATCGAATTGCGCGGACTATCAGGTATGGATTATCTATGGCCGAGTCGGATGAGGAAGTTTGATCACATCACTACTCATCAATATGCCCGTATCGTCAAGAAGTGGATCACTAGCATTGGACTCGACCCTTCCGTCTATGCCACCCACTCAATGAGACGCAGCAAGGCAACACTGATCTACAAGAAGACCAAAAATCTTCGAGCAGTCCAGTTGCTAGTGGGGCACACAAATATGTCCAGCACGGTTCGATACCTTGGTGTCGAGGTTGAGGATGCCCTGGAGATAGCAGAGAGTATTGAGATCTAAATGCGTAACTAGGCTCTTTAGTTCCTGGATGCCGCAGGCGCTGCCAGCTCCAGTCGATGATCACCCTCGGGTTTCGATCAAGCTCCTCCAGTCGTAAACAAAAGCGAACATTCGCAGTGCCTCAGATTTTCGGCTCTTTCTGCCCCAGTTGAACGCTTGGTCATTTCTCAAGAACCCGGAAAACGATCAAATGGACTCACAGTTCCAGCTCTTCGATCGCCAATAATGTGGGTGTAGATTTCAGTCGTCCGAATATCGCTGTGGCCGAGGATTTCCTGGACCGTTCGGATATCACTTACCGATCTCAGCAGCTCGGTGGCAAAAGCGTGGCGAAAAGTATGCGCCGGGGTGTCTTCGACATTTTGTAGTGCAGGTTTTCGATCTCCCTTTTCAGCACATTCTTGTAAAGGAAGATTATGGCGCAGAGTGCCTGGTTTTGGGTGGCGGGGCTGACCCCTCGATTTACGGCGAGATGATTAAGGAAACGCTCAATTTCGTGATTGCCCATCACCTCAGGGTGCTTCTTGTCATTGAACAGAATGAACTGGCGGACCCAGTACAGATAGGTTTTCTCGGTTCGATAGCTGTATTGCTTCGTCCTAATTTCCGTGCGAACCGATTGCAGAAACGGTGATTTAGACACGTCACCCCTCCTTGGCCAAAATCTGTATATTTATGGCTCTTCACTTATCTGTGTGGGTCAGGTGCCATTGGCAGTCCGCCGTAGTGAAATAGAATCGCCCGCTTGAACCTCTCCTTGTTCCGGAATCCCCGAGACCGAACCTTTAACGCTCGAACTTGTCCATTGATCGCTTCCGCAAGGGCATTGGACGCCCGGAAACGCATAGCGTTAAGGATGCCAAACAGCTTAGTTTCGATCTGGTCTGCCGTGGTACTCAGGGCCCGAACCTCAGTGAGCCGGGCCATGTGAATCCATTCTTGCCAAGCTGCGCGAGCACCTTTGACCCGGTAGCCTCGCCAGATATCTCGCGCTTTCTCCTTGAGATACCACACCAAACCAGTGTTTTTGAGGGTTTCTGACAAATATTTGATTTGTTGTATCTGCTGTCCTTTAAGGCTCTTGCGATGGCGTAGCCAGGTGTATCGGCTTCGATGGATCTCCTTCCGCATCGAATGATCCGCACGCGCCATGTCAGCTTTGCGAGTGGCATCAAGCGCTCGGGTCAGCATTTGCGCGACGTGGAAATGGTCGAAGGCGATCTTCTGGTGGGCTTTCTCGATATGCTCAAATGTCGCCTTTTGATAGGCCGGACTCATATCCATAGAGATGGACAGGATCGACCGCTTACGCGGCTCATCCAAGGTGGCGTAAAAGCGCCCAAGGCTATCTGAGGACCGGCCGTCCTCCACGGCCAAAACCTGGCCCTGGCCGTTAGAAACGATCGTTACATAGTCGTGCCCTTTACGAAATGCCGTCTCATCGACGGCCAGCCGTGTCGTATCTCGGTCAGGAGCATTAGCCAAGCCCCGCCGCACGGCCCGTTCCATGATGTTGTCGATAGCAGTCCAGCTCAGGCGTAACTGCTTGCTGACCGCAGAGATCGAGGCTGCCCTGAGCCAGCTGATAACGAAGGCATCAAATAGAAGTGTGTACCGGCTGTTCTGTTCAGCCCAAGGAACACTGATCGTCAGACAACCATGCTCGGGACACTGCACACGAGGAACCTGAGCAACCACTTGCGTTCGGAACTGACAAGTATCGAGGTGACGCCAACGGCGTTCCCGCGAGTCGTAGCCCGGGCAGGCATGGCCACAGCGGGGGCAGGCAAGCTTGGCGCTGTGGTGCAAACCGACCTGAACGACGACTTCTCCCTGACTCTTATCCAGTTCGACGCCTGATACAAGCCAAGGAGAGGACAGTCCTAGAATGTGTTCGTAGAGGGTGCATTGATCCAACGTTGATCCCCATCCATTGAGTTAATCGGATGCGACAACAGTGACCAAAAGCGGCAGGAAAATAAAGGGTTGCCCACCATAATAAGTGAAGAGCCATATTTATACAGTTATAATGAAAAGGCCTCGAAAATGCCAAATATTCTGCGGTTTAATTTGCATGGCGCTGCACACTTTCCACAAAGCACTCTAGTAGCCCATTGATTTTGCGCAGGAAGTGTTTTGTCTTTTGGATTTAACTAGCAAAAACGTGCAACAATAACTCGCATGCAAACTTTTCACAGACCCGGGAGAAGAAAAGTGCCCGAGAGCGGGATAGTAAGGGCCTGAAAAGTCGATATTATTCAGGCCGTGACTCAGTTTTGGACGTGGTGATGGCGTTGCGATTTAATAAGAATTCAAACTAATAAGCTGTTAGAATTCATAGTGGAACCCACTATCCATAGTTATAAGGTGTTGCTTAAGGATTTTAAATGAAGATCGAAGTTGCATGTAAAAAAGATAATAGCAATAAGGACAAAGGGGATCTTCTTGAGGAATTAGCAAAGAAGCTCTTGTTAGCACAACATTACGATGTAATAGACGAAGTACGAGTAATCGGTGCGGAATTGGACCTGTTGTGCAAACATAGAGTAAGCGGAAAAGTAATTTATGTTGAATGCAAGGCTCAAAAGGAGCCAATATCTGCTCCTGTCTTGAGGCAATTATGGGGGACGGTAGACTTTGAGGAATACTCTGAAGGTTGGTTGATCTCCACTTCAGACTTTACCAAGGATGCGAAAGGGTTCGTCGAGAGCTGGAAGTCAAAGCCAAAAGAGAAAGCCGAAAAGCTAAGTTTTTATTCCCCAAAAGAGATAGTCGACGCTCTAAAGAGTTCTTCTATTATTACTGACCCACCTTATTTGGCAGCACAAGATTTTATTGGCGACCCTGAAGTTTTGGGGGATTGGACACTCCTTGTATCAAAATATGGTATGTATTGGTGTGTCTATACATTAAAGGGAGGCGCTCCTTACGGTGTTTTGATCTATCGTGCTTCGAGTGGAAGACAAATCTACGATGAGGATACTATAAAAAATATATCCAGCTTGAATACAACAATCGCTGACTATGATCTTCGGGTTGGTATAAGCGAGCGAGCTGGAAGCGCAAGTATCTCACCGAAAAAACTACCTCCGGTAGTCCAAGTTCAAATCGGAGAATCATGGGATGATTACCGCCCAGCTCGACCACAGGATTTTGTAGGACGAGATGATACACAAAAGGATATATTAAATTTCTTAAGTTCCGCCAGAAAAAACTCCGGAACTAGAATATTTGCTATTACCGGAAATTCAGGACTTGGAAAAAGCTCCCTAATTGCAAAACTTAGAGATAGATCTAGAAATCACCATTACAAAAAGAAGTACTTTATTTATGCAGTGGATATGCGAGGCGCTCGTGAACCATCGTATATTTCAGCTTCGCTGATCGCATCCTTAAGAGAAGCTCAAAAAAATGGATTTGGTGCTGATATTGATCTTACTCTTACAGATCCTGGCTCACCCTTAAGTTCAGACAGCATTAAAAACTATTTGCAGTCATTGAGTTCAAGCGACCAAGTTGTTTGTCTTGTTTTTGATCAGTTTGAAGAGCTTTATTCTAAGCCTGAGCTTTTTGGTATATTTAATGCTGCGAAAGACTTAATGTTAGATGTTGCGAGTAGTCAAAGCAATTTTGTTTTAGGCTTCGCTTGGAAAACAGATAGTACTACCCAGCAGGATCACCCCGCGTACCATTTATGGCATGAATTATCTGATCATAGAAGAGAATATCGTTTAGATGTTTTTGATAATGGTGAAATATCAAAGTCAATAACACAGTTTGAAAAAGAAGTTGGACAAAAAGTATCAGCTGAAATTAGGCATCAAATTACCGAGGTTAGCCAAGGATTCCCATGGCTGCTAAAGAAGTTATGTATTAACTTATATGAAGGCATAGTAAAAGGAGAGAAAACAGATACATTGCTTTTAGATTTAGATGTTGGGCGTCTCTTTGAGGCTGACTTAACTATCCTTTCTCCACATGAATTATCTTGCCTGAAGCTAATTGCACAGAAGGCTCCTGCTGATTGGAGCGAGATAATCGAGATATCGGGAACTACAGTTTTAAATAACTTGGTTCATAAACGTTTGGTTATCAAAAGTGGTGATCGACTAAACGTATATTGGGATATATTCAAAGATTACTTGTTAACAGGCAGGGTTCCTGTTGTGCCTTATAACTATATACCAACATCTGACCCATCCTCTTTGCTTAATGTATGTAAGATTTTAGAGCTTGAAGGTTTCAGGAGCGCGAAAAGTATTGGCGTTTTAGCGGGGCTGAACGAAAAAACGATATGGAATATAGGTGCTGATCTCGTGATGCTAGGCTTGGCGGAACGCGATGGAACTTCATTTAAAATCGGGAAAAATCTTAAAACAAATGACGAAGATGTCATGCTTAATGTTCTTCGTGAGAAGCTGGGTAAGCATTCTTTAAAACTTGCACTTTTTAAAAAATATCCAGGGAAAACGATTTCCCCGGAAGCGGTACGTGAGACCTTTAAGGAGTGTATACCAAAAGCAAAATTTGGCGAGAAAACTTGGACTACCTATGCGAATAGATTAACCAACTACCTGATACATTGTGGCTTTATGCTGCGAGCTGGAAACGATCTGGTTGTTCAGGATACAGGGTCGGCTATTTTAGATAGAGAGGGACTGGCAAGGCGTGGAAAACAACGAGGGAAGGTGTTTTCAGTATCCGTATCCCCCTTTGCCGCTCTCACAGCCATCAATAAAATACCCAAATCTGGCTGCAAAACTGAGTCTGTAAAAAGAAATGAATTAGCTGTATTAAAGCGTTTTGAACTGCTTGTGGTGAAAGGCAACACTGTCTTTCTAAATTCAGAATCAATTTTAAAGTCTGGCGGAAATAAAGAAGCGATATGGGCTGCTGCAAAAAATGAAAGTTCGCTTTTGCGATGCATAGAAATAATGCAAGAAGATCCAGAAATAAGTGCAAAGGATCTAGCTGGACTCATTTCTGATGACTACTCATTAAATTGGTCTGACGGATCAAAAGTAAGAAACGGAAATATTTTAAAACAGTGGTCGACTTGGATTAAAGAAGGTATGGACTTAAAGGGCATCCCCTCCCCTCCAGGGCGTCCTAACAAATCCAAGCACTCGGACACATCAAGCTGCGCCGGTGTTTGAAGCATTATGCAGTTCGAATAAGGTGCTGAGAAATTTATGAAAATTGAATCAGTGACGGCGTTACTAAAGTTTTCTGTAGCTATTTTCTTTGGCTTTTTGGCGTCAACTGCATCTGCCGACGGCCATAATTCCCTGATTCAAACTGTGGCGAGAATCACTGGTGAGATAGAGGCTCAAGCGGGCTTTGCTGCTTACGATTTGGAGTCCGGTCAGCGATGGGGATATCAAGCTGACCAACGATTTGCAATGTCCAGTACGTTCAAAACGCTTGCTTGTGCGGCTCTGCTTCATCGGGTCGATGCGGGACAGGAGAGTCTCGAAAGATCGGTGAGTTTTTCGGAGTCAGATCTCGTGACCTACTCCCCCATCACAGAGAAATACGCTGGCGGTCAAGCTATGACCCTTTCAGATCTGTGTGAGGCTGCTCTGACGATGAGCGACAACACGGCTGCAAACTTGGTTTTGCGAGCTCTGGGTGGGCCGGATAAAGTAACATCGTTCGCAAGGGGCTTGGGGGATGATGTAACGCGTCTTGATCGCTGGGAGACGGAACTTAATGAGGCGGTGCCAGGCGATTACAGGGATACAACCACTCCAAATGCGATGGTGAAAAATCTTCAGAGTTTGCTGTTGGGCGACGCGTTATCTGGAAAGTCTAGAGATCAACTAAATGACTGGCTTAAGAGTAACCAAGTCGCAGATGGACTTTTTCGGGCTGCTGTTCCGGAAGGCTGGATTGTTGCAGATCGATCTGGGGCTGGAGGTTTCGGATCGCGATCTATAACAGCCATAATTTGGCCACCGGAACGACAGCCCATCGTTGTGGTCCTATATCTTACGCAAACGGAAGCTTCTTTCTCAGAGAGGAATGAGGCGATTGCTGAGATTGGTGAAGCAATAGTTTTGGCGGTGGATTTAGGCCTGTAAAGCATAACCAGTGGCTGTTGTCGTGGGTAGGACCAGTGGTCACTACTTGGCTATTGTTAAATTTTATTAATGGTGTCAGTCGGCACAGTTACCAGCACAAAATTCTCCGTTAAGAAAATCTGTTATGGTCGAAAAATATTCAGATTTACGGAGGTATCGAAATGGAAGTAGGCAAGTTCTACAACGTAGTCTTTTTAACTGGTCGCTATGAGATCGAGCATGAAAACGGCGTTAAATGCATCAAAGAAACGCCGAAGTCATATCGTGTCGAGAGATCTGACGGCAGTACAAGGCTGGTAAGGCAAGACTTGATTCGGAACTTAGAAGAGGTATCTGGCTACACATAACCAGGCCAGTCACGGCGACGCCTACTACATAAGGCTTCGCCTCCATTCCGTAGCCGCGCATGCTGGCGGACGCTATCCCCAAATCTGAATGTCCGCTTTGCGACCAAGCCGAGCTTCCCAAGTTTTTAAACAAAGGCGGGCATCCGAATCCGTCGCTTTTTCTGAACATTACTAAGGTCGCGGTGAATTAGAAAGTTGGGAGCAGATCAATACGAAGCGGCCCCGATAAACGGGGCCGCTCACGCCTGAATTACTCGCGCAGATTAACGGTTTCCACGACCGCTGCTGCGATGTCCTCCTCTTTAAAAAGAATCGGTCGCCACTCCAGGTCGCTGTATAGCTCCGTCTGGTCTTTGAAGTGTTCGGCCTCAGGATCGTGATCCTGGCTATAGCTGAGGAACATATCAGCCTTAGGGCCTTCAGCTGTGTACTGAAGCGCCATCACAAAGCTGGAACCATAGTTTATCCGGTAAGCCAATTCATCCTGGCCATCACCGTCTTCGTCCAGAGCGAACAGAGGGCTGTCTTCAGTTGGCTGCCCCGTCAGGGTGTTCGCCAGGTCTGACGTGCTTCGGGAACTCGCCTTGGTTTCGGCCATGTTGAACACGCCCTCAAACGAATAACCTCCGGAGACAGGAATAGGCTGCTCACCGTCAGCTTTCAGGACATACTGCAGCGAACCCAAAGAGGCATTCAGCGAAAGACTATTGTCCGTCAACCTTGTCGCCGCTGCCGCAAGGGCCTGGAGCACCGGATCATTAGTTGCGTCAACAGGATCGATCGGCGCCAGACCGGAAGGCGTCATTGCCGGCGCATCGGGATCAAAGCCCGAAGCAAACAGGTCGTCGTCCAATTCCCGATGGCTGGATACACGGAATGCTGCAAGGAACTCCCGCATCAGGTGTGCACCCGCGCTGTTGATATTGTAGCGGCCATCCCAGTTGATCAAGGCCTGACAGGCAGCGCTAAGATCAAATGCTGCGCTCTGATAGGTAACCGTCGGGTAAGTGGTGCAACGCTGGGTCAGAGCGTTTTTCCACTCACTACCGAACAGCGAACCATTGTGCGTCATCACACTCTTGAGTTCCTCCAGAGAGAAACGGCCGTCCGAACCGGCCAGCCCGGAACTGCTGGTGTCAGTGAGCAGCTTTGCATTGAAACGAGTGCGTGTGCTTCGAATGGTTTGTTCTGGCCCGTAAAGAATACTGAAACCTTCAAGTGGTTGCTCCAGGTTTGAGAGCCAGTGGCTGCTGTTGGCATTGAAGACATAGTCGTTGCGGGTCTGTTGCGGCGCCTTGCTGAAAGGGATCAACCCTGGCGACAAAGTTTCACCGGTATCCAGCCACTCAAAATTGGAACTGTTTCCGGGCAGCAGGACACTGCCGGCACCATCCTGCCAGATTGGCGCCAATTGCGGAGACTGCGACGCGGCCCGCCAGTATTGCTCGGCCTGTGGCGTGAGGTTGGGTACCAGCGTTCCATCAATATAATTGGCGGTACCTTCGCGGTCGATCATCAGGGTGTTTACCCAGGGAATGCCCTGATTTTCTTCAAATGCCTGGAAGAAAACCTCACGACTTTCAGCCTTGCCCATCGCAAGCCACTGATCCAGCATCCGGGTATTGCCGTGGTTGGCGTCCCGGAAGGCGACTGCCGAGCCCTCTGTCCAACCTAAAGCTGGCGATAAAGAAGCCAGATTAACGACTGGGCCATGGTGACTGAAATAGACTGTTTGACTGTAGTTAGCAAGGCTACCATCCGGCTGTTTCACCGGTATTTCCACGGTTTTGGTCGCCATATCACGGTAACCACCGTCGTATTCATAACGGGTTGCATCAGCCGGATCGAGTTCCAGTTGATACAGGGTAAATCGTTTGGATTGGGAGACTGTGTGAGTCCATCCCAGATTGTTATTAAAACCAATCACTACTGCCGGCAAACCAATCATCGTAACGCCGGTTACGTCCAGTTCGCCCGGAATGGTCAGGTGGTTTTGGTAAAAACGCAGCTCGCCATCCCAGGGGAAATGCGGGTTGCCCAGAAGCAGACTGTTGGCACCGTCGGTTTTTTCATTCCCCAGAGCCCAGCCATTGCTACCAATACCTTCCGAAGTAAACACTTTGGCAGGATCCAGCCGAACATTAAATGCGGCCGCCTTGGAAGTGGGGGGCCGCGCGACGGCGATCGCTTCGATAAAATTTCGGGCGCTGGCCAGCCCGGCAAGATCCAGCTGGTAGGCGAGCAAATCCTGAGCTGTTATCGGCTCAACCCAGTCCGCACCGCGGCAGGGTGACGGATAATCACCGGGGCCCTGACGTTCCGCCAGAGAGCGATTGAAGCCTGCTGCGTAACCCTTCAAAAGTTCGCTGGACGGAGGGGACAGTTCTTTGAATAATTCAGCAGCCTGGGCTGGATAATCAAGAGCTTTGTAGCCAACGTCCGTCAGCAGGTTTGCGTTCTGCTCGCCAGGCCCGAAGTAACGGGACTTTTGGGATTTCAGTTTGACCAGCTGTTCGGACAGTGTGCAGAGATTGTTTCTGGCATGATCATAACCAACACCGTATCCGAGAGAGCCATAATCATTTGCGGTAATGTGAGGCACACCATACTCGGTGTAACGGATATCAGCTTGATAGGACTGAGCCTGATCCGGTGATGACGAAGAACTTGCGTTATCCGACCCACCGTTGCAGCCTGATAAAATCACCGTGCCAAGTACAAGAAGGGCCGTGCCTGAGCGAATTTCCATAGAGGGGTCCTCGTTGTTTTTGTGTTTTTGCGAGGACTATTTAACGGCATCCGTCGGATCGGGTCGTCCGCATCGATAGATTCGATTACTTTTTTATTTAACGTTAAAAAACAATAGCCTGTGAGTTCGAATCGATCGATTCGTATATGGAGACGAGATGAATTACTGGACGGGTACCGTCGCACTGATATGCCTTTGCATCGGGGTCATCCTGCTTTTCGCCAGTTTGAGCTGGTTTGTAAACAGGCAGCAGGACAGGCTTCCAATGGCATACCTGCTTGCTCTGGTGTGCCTCGTTATCCTTCAGTCTCTGGAATTCATGTACCAGGCCAGCGATTTGATGGAACGGTTTCCGTTTTTTCTCAAGCTTTTCGACCCGCTTATCGTGATG
Organism: Marinobacter sp. KMM 10035; assembly: GCF_046537445.1. Taxonomy (NCBI): domain Bacteria; kingdom Pseudomonadati; phylum Pseudomonadota; class Gammaproteobacteria; order Pseudomonadales; family Marinobacteraceae; genus Marinobacter; species Marinobacter sp. KMM 10035. The sequence continues at coordinate 1,544,128 of NZ_JBBVMG010000001.1, forward strand.
ATGCCTTTCTGTATCTTCGGCTATATTCGAGCCATTCAGGGCGATAACGCGTTAAACAAGGCCGGGGATTGGTGGCTACATGCCGCGCCGATGATTCTGGTCGCTGCCCTTGCGATACCTTTCTGGAGCATGCCGGGGGAACTCAAGGTTCACTGGATGTTTAAGGGCAGAATTGCTGAGTCGCTCTGGCAACCGATCACGCTTTATGGCAATTCCTATTTGGCCGTTATTGGTGCTTCCAGTCTATTTTATTGGTGGCTGCAACGAAAAAAGGGCATCAATACTCGCAAGGCAGCCGTGCGTGAATGGGTGGGACATCTCCAGCTCATCCAGTTAATTATTGCTGCCAGTTTGACCATCAGAATCCTTGTCTACTTTGTTTTTGGTGAGAGTTTTTCCGTTGCCTTTGTACTGGCACCGACCACTGCCTATCTTACCTACCTGCTGTTGACCCATGCTCATCCACCCATGCACATACAGCGAACCGCACCTGTCCCGTTGGCATCAAAGGAATCAGCCAAGCAAAACAATCCAACGCTTGTTGATGAGACCGACATAACACTTTTCAAAGAACTTGGTAATGCCATGGAAAGGGGGCTCTTCAGAGAGAGTGCACTAACCCTCAGGGTGCTCGCTGAGACCTGTGGCACCACGACTCATCAGGCATCGGCTGCCATCAATCTTTGTACCGGTTCGAATTTCTATGAGTGGATTAATGGATACCGCATTAAAGCGGCTTGCGAGGCATTGAAGGATACGCGCCATAGCGTTACCGAGATCTGTTACGAAGTGGGGTTCAACTCGAAATCAACATTCAACACTGCTTTTCGCAAACAAGTGGGCTGCACACCGACCCAATATCGCAAAAAACATTCGTCACAGTGAAGGTTGCGATACTACTGACTGCTCCAAAAAGTGCCTAGCAGATAGAACCAAACCTTAATCCTATATTAGTAACGCTCATTGTCAGACAAATCCGGAGAAGGGTTACGAACAATCGCCAGCGCTTTGTTGGTGTTCACGTGCCACATATAGTTAGTAAATCAGTCGACATGCAGTCTCCATCGAACCCTTTATTCAAGGTATCGCATAAGGTTACCCCAAATCCTAACGTTCGCTTTGCGACCAAAGCGCCCAACTCATGGTGCCAAACTGTGGTCAACTTATGATGTAATTGCCTGCACGCCGGTAGCTTCCCGGGCCGGAGTTTACGGAGAAATCCCATGGAAACGTTGTTGATAATTCTCGCTGTTCTGTTTGTGGCGCTTATCGTTATTTTGCCGCTCGTGGAAAAGTATGCACCGAAAGATGATGGCCAAAGCTACGGCAACCTGACGCGGTATATTTTCCCGTTGGTGGCGGTGTTGATTATTGCGCAGATTGTTCGCTACTACTTTTTTTAAGGAAGTTCGTGAAGGCAACACTCGTCAGCCTTTTTTACACATTATTCAGCCGCAGTGCGGCTTGCGGCTCGCAAGTTCTAGCCGCTAACGCATAAACAAGCTTCCGGAACGAATATCGCATGCATCAGTGCAGGATCAGCCTGAAAGGATGCACGACTCATGAGCCAGTTCCACCCCATCATTTACGTTCGTGGCTATGCCATGACCGCCAGCGAAATTGCCGATACTGTCTCCATGCCCTATATGGGCTTTAACCTGGGCGCCACCAAGGTGCGCCAGTCATGGGACGGAAGTGTTTACAAGCAGGTTTTCGAATCCCCGATGATGCGCCTGATGAAAGACTACGGTTATACAGATGCGTTTTCCGATGGCGCTGAGGTCGACCGGGACATCACCCCCAAAACCGTTGTTATCTACCGTTACTACGATCAGGCAGACAGGGACTTTGGCGAAGGCAAACCGCTGTCTATTCCCGCAGCGGCGCTGCAGTTGGGGGATTTGATTCTGAATATTCGTGATCAAATATGTGGTGACGACCAGAAGCTTAGGGCGGCATTCAGGGTAAATCTGGTGGCGCACTCCATGGGCGGCCTGGTGTGTCGGTGCCTATTGCAGAATGGTGGAATCAGTAGCCCCGCCGTTCGGCAGATGGTGGACAAGGTGTTTACCTATGCCACTCCACACAATGGCATTGAAATGGCCGGTATCAACGTGCCGGCGTTTCTCGGGCTTTGGGATATCAACAACTTCAACCGCGCCACCATGGCCGACTATTTGGGCTTTGACGGCAAGCCATCCAGGGTTGACTCCCTGGATGGCAAATTCGATCCGGATCGATTTTTCTGTTTGGTGGGAACAAACCAGCAAGACTATGGCGCCGCCAAAGGCGTATCCAAGTGGCTTGCGGGCAAGATGAGCGATGGACTGGTTGCGATCGAGAATGCGGCCGTTCAAGGTGCACCCAGAGCCTTTGTATATCGCAGCCACAGCGGCCCCTATGGCATTGTTAACTCTGAGGACGGGTATCAGAACCTGGTGCGGTTTCTGTTTGGGGATGTGCGCGTGGATGGGGTGATGGATGTGGAGTCCTTGCCACTGCCACCTTCAGTCGAAAAGGCCAGAAAGGAAGGTCGCCGGGTTCGTGCCTCTTATTATTTTGAAGCGACAGTGTCGCCCCGGGGGGCGCGCAGTTTTCGGCTGACGGAAAGGCGCAAGGAAACCTTCAGTGCGGTGTTGCGCAAGTTCGATGAGATGATGAAGCCACAGCAGGCAGGGTTGAATTCTGCTCGCTCCCCGGTATTGTTTTCTACCTTTCTTGATAGCTCGAAAATCACGGTTGACCGGGGGCGAACTATGGTTATGACCGTTGAGCTTGCCGTTTCCGCTACAGATTACTTTGTTGATGGAGCCCTTTGGACAGAGCACCGGGTGGAAGGAGAGTATCTTTACCGCGATACACTCACGCTTAAAATGACGCCAACCGAAGATGGCTGGAACCTGCGTTATGTCACCACGGATGAGCAGTGGAGCGAGCGCGGTGGCAGTAAGGCCGAGCAGGATGGCGACAGCTATCTGATCCCTTTGTCGTCAAAGAAAGGTTTCAAGGGCCAATTGCGGATGCAGCTCCGGCACAGAGGCTGATGAACCGGGCAATAAATGTGCTCAGAGTGAATAATGATTTGTGGCTGCAGGCATAAGCTGGCAAAGTTCTGCGAAATCAGACTAATCCCCACCAAGAGGAAACGCCGGTGACCGACTTAGTAAGCTACTCACTCAATGATGGTGTTGCGACCGTAGTGCTCAACAACGGCAAGGTAAATGCCCTGAGCCACGACGTGTTTGAACAGCTGCACAAAGCCCTTGATCAGGCAGAAGAGGATAAAGCAGTCGTTATCCTGACCGGACAGCCTGGTATTTTTTCCGGCGGCTACGATCTGAAAGAAATGCAAAAGGGCATGAAAGAAGCGGGTGCCCTGGTGACAGCGGGCTCAAAGTTCACCCGCCGTCTGGCGGCATTTCCATACCCCATTATTGGTGCTTGCAGTGGCCATGCCCTCGCCAAAGCAGCGTTTGTTCTGCTTTCTGTTGATTACCGTGTAGGTGTTGAGGGCAGCTTCAAGCTGGGCCTGAACGAAGTGGCCATCGGCATGACCATGCACCATGCAGGTATTGAGATTGCCCGCCACCGCCTGGCGCCAGCGCACTTTTACCGTTCGGTGATCAATGCCGAAATATACAACCCTGAAGGTGCTGTGGTTGCAGGATACCTGGATGAAGTGGTTGCACCGGACCAGCTGATGAACCGTGCGAACGAACTCGCCCAAGGCTTCCGTAAACTGAATATGAGAGCCCACGCCCAAACAAAAGTGAAAACCAAAGCAGGTTATCTTGAGTTGCTGGACCGCAGCATCGAGAAGGACGCGCAGAGCCTGGGCCTTAACGGTTAAAATTTCGCCGCGCAGGATCAGCTTGGCGCCAACGCTCCAGGATCGATTTTGTAGAAATCCCGTAGTAGGTCATACACTGCCGGCTGTTGTTCTTTCAGATGTTGCGGCTGCTGATAGAAGGTTTCTGTCAGCACCGCAAAGAACTCAGCTGGCTTTGTTGCGCCATAAGGATCAAGCCAGCTTGTGCTCCGATGCATCAGGGAGTGGCGAAGGTTGTCGTAAGCAATGGTCATAGTCTCCTGCCACTCTTTGGCCTGCTCGCCGCCAAGGGGCGGAGCACCATCTGCTGATCCATCCAGGTAATCAAGTTGATGGGCAAATTCGTGCAGAATCACATTGTGTTCGCTGCCAGCACGCATCGCCCCGTTTTCACATTCCGACCAAGCTAATACTACCTGCCCCAATGATGATGCTTCCCCGGCCCTGATCTGATCGCTTACGCCAACCACCATGCCATCGCGCTCTGATGTCTGCGCTCGGTATACATCCGGGTAAACAAGGATGCTGCGAACATCATCAAAGTCCCCATAAGATCGCTTCACCGTGAGAAGGCATGCGTGCCCCGCAATGGCTACGCGAACGCGATCGTCTACCTCAAATCCGTCGCACCCGTAAAAGTTCTTTTCGGCGATGAATAGCTGAACCTGATCCCTTAGGGCTTTCTGCAGTGGTGTTGGCAATTGGCGATACAGCGGTACCGTTGATTGAAGGTGTTTTCGCCAAGCTTTGGGGAAGGGCTGTTGCAGTTCTCGCTCGCGGCGCCAGGTGCGATAGAAGAACAGATAGAACACGGCCAGTGCGATGAAACCCACGGCGAATAGTGCAAATACAGAGGCTGACGACATTGTCTTGAACCTGCTTCGTGCGTATGTGCCGTCTGATTGCTGTAATCTCAAACCTGTAGTGTCGGATCAGAGCAAATTCAGGCTGCGGAAAAACTCTCGGATTGCTAGCATACGCTAGTTGGCGAAATGCTTAAATCGCACCTATCATCAAACACTTAATCGTAAAAATAACGATGGCACAGCGGCAGTAGCAGGGGTGACATGCTTCACGAAATGAGTCTTGGTGGAATGCTGTTCAGCCCCTTTGTGCTGCTGCTGCCCTTGGCGTTCATTATGGCGGCGATCACGCGGGGTGTTTTGCACTATATGGGCCTGCGTACCTACATCTGGAAGAAAGCCTGGTTTGATGTGGCGATGTTCGTCTGCTGGTTGGCTGCTATTGTTTATCTGTTCGCGAATTAAAGGGCACTCATGGGAAAGCTAGGGCGTATTGGACTGACATTGCTTGTGGTGGCTGCCGCGGTTGTTGCCGGAACCTGGGTGTGGGATCACTATCTCTATTCGCCCTGGACGCGGGACGGACGAATTCGTGCGGATATCATCACCATCGCTCCCGATGTGTCCGGCTGGGTAACCGAGTTGAGCGTTAAAAATAACCGGCTTGTGAATAAGGGTGATCCTCTGTTCACAATTGACGACACTCGTTACCGGGCAAAGTTTGCCGAGAGCAATGCGCGGCTTGCTCAGGAGCGAACGGGTTGGGACTTGGCCAGACATCAGCATGAGCGCAGACAGCGCATGGCTGATCTGCAGTCTATCAGTGAGGAAAGTCTGGAGGCTTACCGCATTCGCGCTGAGTCTGCGAAAGCCAGTTATCTGCTTGCCCAAGCGGAGCTCGATACGGCCAGGATCGATTTGGAGCGGACACAGGTGCTGGCGCCGGAGAGCGGCATTGTTAATAACCTTAGCCTGCGCCGGGGAAATTATGTATCCAGGGGGGAGGCGGTTTTATCGCTCATCAACAATGATTCCTTTTATGTGACTGGGTATTTTGAAGAAACCAAGTTGCAGCAGGTGCACGTAGGGCAAAAAGCTCGAATTACCCTGCTTTCGGGCGGAGAAAAACTGAGTGGTGAGGTGGTCAGTATTACCCGGGGAATTGCAGATTCAAACACCACGAGCGATAGCCTGATGTTGCCGAAGGTGCAGGCAGCGTTTAACTGGGTGCGGCTGGCTCAGCGCATACCTGTTGATATTGCACTTGATCCCTTCCCGGAAGATCTCAATATCAGTGCGGGCATGACGGTTTCCATTTATCTGGAAACAGACATGGAAAAAGCGCCGGACAAAGAGTAGTAACGTGGCATCCCTGGCGCTCCCGCAACTTGCGACACAGCTTTTTACCCCGAACAGGCACGCGGTAATATTCGCCCTGAAAGGGGTGATATCCATGGCGCTGGCGTTGTTCGTGTCTATGTATTTGCAGCTCGATCGACCCTACTGGGCAGTGGTGTCTGCTGTCTTCCTGCAGATTCGCCCCGAAAGCGGATTGGTGATTGAGAAAGCCCTTTGCCAGATCTCCGGTTCGGTGGTCGGTGGCGGTGCAGGGATTTTAATTCTGGCGTTGTTTATGCCGTATCCGCTGCTGGCGCTCGCCTGCCTCACCCTCTGGATAGGCCTTAACTCTGCAGCCTCCTCTATGGTGCATAACGCCAACTTTATCTACGCCTTTGCCATGTCCGGAATGACGGCTGGCCTTGTCGTAATTATGGTTGTGGCGGATCCCAATGCGAACGATGGCCGTGCGGTGTTTGATATTGCCCAGTCCCGTATAAGTGAAATCAGTGTGGGTGCCCTCTGTGCCATGTTGGTTAGCCGCCTGCTGTGGCCGGTCACAGTTAAGGAAAGCCTTCGCGACCATGCCCGGAATGTCATTAACAAAACCCTTGAATACCTCTCGCTGGAACTGGACCCGAATAGTACCCATGAACAGCGCCACCAGCATGCGGATCAGATCCTGGAAACGCTGATTGTGCTGAACGATGACTCCAGTGCAGTCGCCTACGAAGGCCCGGAAGGGCCGGGACGCAGCCGGGCTGCACATCTGTTGGTTAACAAGGTGATGTCGTTGCTCGCGGTCACACAGATAATGGGGCGCTTCCCCCGTAACCATCCGGAACTGGTGTCGCCTGCATTTGGTGTGTTGCTCAAAGATATGCGGATGCTCTTCATCGCTATTGCCGAGGCCCCCAGTTACGAAGAATCCTACAACCAGGCTCAGGAACTCAGGCGGGCGCTTTTGGAACACAAGGCAGCCTATGTAAACGAATCTGCCATCGTTATACGCCTCACCCAGACCGCAGTGGAGTTGGTGGCGGATCTGGTTATGGTGTTGCGGGCTTATAATGCGCTGGAGAATCGCGACCAGACCCTGCTCAAGGCGTCCAAGCTGAAAACCCACAGAGACCCCTTGATAGGCGTTGTAAATGGTTTCAGGACCGCCGTTGTGTTCGCAGTTGGGGCCGGGGTATGGATGAGCACAGGTAGCCCAGCGGCCATAATGCTGATGATCATGCCCGTTGTGTTTTCCATTGTGTTTGCCCGGTTTTCGCTGGCGGTGTTGATTAACATGCTGCGGCGCCTGTTGCTCAGTGTGGTGGTGGCTATTCCGGTGGCGTTGATTTACGGGTTGGGATTGCTTGCAAAAAGCAGTGGGGATTTCGAAATACTGGTGCTGGTGCTTGCCGGCCCATTTTTTATTGGTTTGCTGGCCCTTGCAGAGCGGCCGACCTTGCCCTATGGCCTGGGCATTTGTATCCCGCTCACACTGATCGTCCAGCCTGGAAACCACATGGCATTCAATGCTGACACAGCCACCAGTAATGCTCTGGGGTTGTTCGTGGGCATCAGTATTCTCTACTGGGTGTTCAAGCTGATCACCCCTCTGGATGGGCAGTTCATGCAACGGCGGCTGCTGAAGGCAACGGCCCGCGACCTTACCAGCATTGATTATCAGAGACGCCCGGAGAACTGGCTTAATGGGCGCATGGGCGAGCGCCTGTTGCGGCTGGCCAATTACGATCAGGGGTCGGGCAATCCAAACCGTCACATGACAGACTTGGGCTTCACCGGCCTGAACATTGGCCACATGTCCATTCGCCTGAGAAGGCGCATCGAGAACCATCGTAGTGCTGAGGTAGACGCAAAGCTCGCCGAGTGGCAGCAGGTACTTGCAGATACCTATCTGGTGAGTTCCCGAGGTAAAAAGAACCCTCGGTTTAGAGAGGTGAGTGCGGAGTTGTTGACGGCGATTCACGCCGCCAGAGAACCCGATGCACAAACTGCAACCGTTGAGGGCATGTTCGAGCGTATTGCGCTGACGTTTGAACGAACAGCGAAAGGCATTGCTGAAACCAAAAGCCAGAGCATATAACCACCCGATTGAGGAGTGTTGCCGTGTCACGGTCAGAACAGTTTGCCAGCGATAATTACAGTGGTGTTTGTCCGCAGGCCTGGAAAGCCATGGAGGCGGCAAACCGCGTAGACGAGCCAGCATACGGTGAAGACAGTTGGACACAGCGGGCGGCGGATGGCCTGCGGGCTTTGTTTGATACAGATTGTGATGTCTATTTTGTATTTAACGGTACGGCTGCCAACTCGCTGGCATTGGCGTCTATTGGGCAATCTTTCCATAGCGTGATCTGCCATGAGTTGGCGCACATTGAAACCGATGAATGTGGCGGGCCGGAGTACGCCTCCAATGGTGCCAAGCTCTTGCTGGGGCAGGGTGAAAACGGAAAGCTGACCCCTGAAAGCATTGAACACCTGGTGACCAAGCGCACGGATATTCATTACCCCAAACCCAAAGCGCTGAGCCTCACCCAAGCAACGGAAGTTGGCACAATCTATACCCCGGATGAGCTTCGGGAAATCCGCACGCTGGCGGATCAGTACAAGCTGAATATCCACATGGACGGTGCGCGCTTTGCGAATGCAGTGGCAGCGCTGGATGTGCATCCATCCGAAATCACGTGGAAAGCGGGTGTTGATGTGCTGTGTTTCTCCGGAACCAAGAATGGTTTGGCCCTTGGTGAAGCGGTGGTTTTCTTCAACAAGGCACTGGCCGAGGATTTTGAGTGGCGCTGCAAGCAGGCAGGGCAGCTGGCCTCCAAAATGCGGTATATCTCTGCGCCCTGGTGTGGTTTATTGGAGAATAACGTGTGGCTGGACAATGCCCGCCACGCGAATGCCAGTGCAAAAAGATTGGCTGACGGGTTGGCGGGGTTGCCGGGCATCACGCTCCGATACCCACGGCAAATAAACGGTGTTTTTGTGGAAATGCCCGAGCCTCTGCAGGCGGCTTTGCGGGCAAAAGGGTGGCGCTTTTATAACTTTATCGGCGGTTGCGCTCGTCTTATGTGTTCCTGGGCGACAACCTCGGCGGTGGTTGATCAGTTTTTGGCGGATGTTCGGCAGCTACAGAAATAGGCTTGCGGTTTACCTGTCGGATAATTTCCACCACAATCGGCGCCATCCCGGATCAGGACTCATATCATGCTGATGTACTCAACAACTTCACAGGGGGCTATCTGATGAGGGCCCTTTTTAACAAGTATCTGAATTCCTCCCTCATTCTTCGCGTAAGCATAGCGTTGGTGCTGGGCGTAGCGGTGGGTTTGATCGGTGGCCAGCAAGCGGCAGATTGGTTGGCGCCTTTCGGCGAGCTTCTGTTGCGACTGCTCAAGTTTCTTATTGTGCCTATTGTACTGTTTACGCTGATGGTTGGTATCAATCAGGCGAATATTGGAAGCATGGGCCGGGTTGGGCGGAAACTGTTCGGGTTTTACGTGATGACATCAGCCTTGGCCATTGTGGTCGGCTTGTTGGTGGCAACGCTTCTTGAGCCGGGAAGCGGCATTGCTCTGGACGAAAACGCTGAAGTAAACGTGCCGGACAACCCCGGGTTCGTGAGTGTGCTGCTGAGAATTGTGCCCGACAATATTTTCACGGCGTTTACTGAGCTGAACCTGTTGGGAATCATCTTCACTGCCATTGTGTTCGGTATTGCGCTGCTGAAGTTGCGAGAGAGTGAGGCTCATGCAGAGCTTGGCGAGCATCTTTTTAAAGTTGTCGAAGGGCTCAACGAGATCACCTTGAAGGTTATGGCTGGTGTACTTCAGTACGTTCCCATCGGTGTATTCGCGATTGTAGCCAAGACGGCAGGTGAGCAGGGTATGGCCACCATATTGGCGTTGGGCGACATGGTGATGGTGCTCTATATTGCGCTGGCTGTGCATCTGGTTGTTTACTGCATTTTGATGCGGTTTTATGGCGTGGGTATTCGCGAGTTCTTCCGTGCTGCTCGAACCCCTATGGCTACCGCGTTTGCCACTCAGAGCAGTTCCGGCACGCTGCCGCTGACGCTGGATGCTGCAAGAAGCCTGGGCATACCCAAGAGAATTTACGGCTTCAGTCTGCCGCTGGGTGCCACCATAAATATGGATGGGGCAGCAATCCGTATCGCGATTTCTGCGGTGTTTGCGGCCAATGTGGTGGGTATTCCACTGGACCTGGTGACCATGGCGGAGATTGTGCTTATTGGTACGCTTACATCCATAGGTACGGCGGGGGTGCCCGGCGCAGGAATTGTGATGATCGCGACGGTGTTTGCACAAGTTGGGCTGCCTATTGAAACAGTCGCACTCCTGGTATCTATTGACGCCCTGGTTGGCATGGGCGCGACCGGGCTGAACGTGACAGGAGACCTGGTGGGCACTGCAATTGTGGCGCGGAGCGAAAACAAGCACCAGGATGAACCGACTGCATCAGGAGCGGAGCCTGCCGCCTGAGCAAAACCAGGGCTGGTGGTGTGATAGAGTACCTTTCAGGCTTTCTTTATGACTGGAGGGCACTTATGAGTAAGTCGCAAAGTAAACTGATCGTTTTCTATGACGGCTCATGTCCCGTTTGTGTCAGGGATCGGCGCTGGTATGAAAAGCTGGCAGGAAGAACCGGAGACTCGGTTGAGTGGCTGGACATCACGGGCCGTGATGAAGAGCTGCGACAGCAGGGCGTAGATCCCTACAAGGCACTTCGCGAGCTGCACGTAAAAGATGATCAGGGTGAAATTCACCGTGAGATGGATGCCTACATACTGCTTATGTCGCGAGTTTTCTTGCTGAAACCTTTGGCATGGCTAATTTCCTTGCCCTTGATTCGGCCTACGCTGGCGAGGTTATATCATTCCTGGGTTGGGCGCCGTCTTGGTGAGCGCGCCTGAATCCTTTTCAGAGGTTTTTATGGCTCGCTTTGAGTTGCTAGGCACTGCGATTATTCCCGGAAAGGGCTCCGAGCTGCGACTTCTGCAGCGCAACGAAGAATTTTCTATCCGTATTGCCGGCAAGAGCGGCGAGCTTATGAACACCCGCTTGCACGGCTCCGAGGATGCGTTGGCCACACTGGCCTGCGAACGTATTGCAGATCATCCCGCACCAAAAGTGCTTATAGGTGGGCTTGGCATGGGGTTCACTCTTGCAGCCGCTTTAGAGTCTCTGGGCGATACCGCCGAAGTAACCGTTGCCGAGCTGGTGCCGGAGGTGGAGCAGTGGAACCTCGGCCCTTTGGGCAGTGCTTCTGGGTATCCGCTCAAAGACCCTCGTGCCAAGGTGCATATTGGTGATGTGGTGCAGCTTATCAAGGCTTCACCTGCCAGTTACGATGCCATCTTGCTGGATATCGACAATGGCCCTGAGGGATTGACGCGAAAAGAAAATGACTGGTTGTATTCAGCAGCTGGCATTGCCGCAGCACAAGAAGCACTGCGGCCGGAGGGAATTCTGGCTTATTGGTCAGCCGGGCAGGACCCTGCATTTACCGAGCGCCTGAAGCGCGCCGGGCTTTCGGCAGAGGCAGTAACCGTGCGCGCCCACCGCCCTGGCAAAGGCGCAAAACACGTTATCTGGCTTGCCTGGTAAGAGTTTGGGTGACGAGGGTTAATCCTCGTCATCATCCAGCATGCGCTCTATTCGATCCCTTTCTTCTTCTTTAGCGGCGTCAATCACCGCCATAAGCTCTTCCACATCGGCGCTGGCAGTATCGTGCTCAAAGCAGCCTGTCAGTTTGCTTTCGGGATGCAGATCGCCGCTTTCATAAAGTGCCCAGATCTCTTTGCCATAATCGGTAACCAGTAGGTCAGGTGCGAACTTGGCGAAATAACGGCGCATGTTATCCACGTCCCGTTCCAGCATGCGCTCGGCGTTGTTGTTTCCTGCTGCGTTGACCGCCTGGGGAAGGTCAATAATCACCGGCCCATTGCTGTCGACCAGCACGTTGAATTCTGACAAGTCACCGTGGATCAGCCCGGCACTCAGCATCCGCACAATTTCTGCGATAATCCGGCCGTGGTAGTCCCTTGCTTCTTCCGGAGTGAGAGTTACGTCATCCAGCCGCGGGGCCGCTTTGCCGTCGGCATCGGCAATCAGTTCCATCAGCAACACGCCGTCTACGAAACCCTTGGGTTCCGGAACGCGCACGCCGGCTTCCGCAAGCCGGTACAGGGCATCCACTTCGGCGTTGAGCCATGCATCTTCCTGTTCTTTCTGACCGTAGCGTGTCTTTTTACTCATGGCCCGTGCCCGGCGGGTGTTGCGCACCTTTCTGCCTTCCTGATACTCAACGGCCTGCTTGAAGCTTCGCTTTTTTGCTTCCTTGAATACCTTGGCGCAGCGCACCTGGTCGCCACATCGCACCACGTAAACCTGTGCCTCTTTGCCGCTCATAAGCTGGTAAAGCACTTCGTCCACCAGGCCGTCGTCGACCAAGGGTTGTAATCTCTTGGGTACTTTCATAACACCTTTCAGTTTAGCCGTCAGCGTGCCGACCATGCGTGGTGCGTTGGCCTTCAATCAGGCCAATGCAAAGACGATGGTCACAATGGTGCATAGCTTACATCAAATTGCTATTTCTTATGCGAATCTGCTCGTCGCCTCAGGAAGCTTTTAGCCGAATGGCCTATAGTATCGGCTTGCCCTGTATCTGCAGGGCACGTCTGAGGGTAGAATTACCGGGTGTAAAGCACGCCGGCTTTTGCCCGGTATGGATGCGTTTCGAGATTGTTTTGGAGCTTTAAAAGATGCCTAGAGCAAGTGAAATCAAGAAAAACTCTGCAGTTGAATATGAAGGTCGGGTGTATTTCGTCAAGGATATTGATCGCTCTGTACCCCAGGGTCGTGCTGGCGGCAGTCTTTACCGCATGCGTATGTACGATGTGGTAACGGGTAATAAGATCGACGAGACGTTCAAAGACACAGACATGCTGAACCTTGCCGATCTTGTACGCAGGCCAGCTACTTTCTCCTATTCCGATGGCGATGAATACGTCTTCATGGATAGCGAAGACTTTACCCAGTACAGCCTGAACCGGGAAGCCATTGCTGATGAGCTGTTGTATATCGATGAAGACACTCAGGGAATCATGGTGATTCTGGTGAGTGAAGCGCCGGTAGCCTTGGCTTTGCCGCCTATTGTTGAAATGGATATCGAGGAAACAGATCCCTCAGTTAAAGGTGGATCAGCAACGGCTCGTACCAAACCAGCAAGAATGGCAACAGGCCTGGTTGTCCAGGTTCCTGAGCATATCTCCACCGGCGATCGCATCAAGATCAACGTGGAAGAGCGGAAGTTTCTTAGCCGCGCCTAAGCACGTCACAAGGCCGGCAAAACCTGCCGGCCTGCTTTCTTTTTTCCTGCTCCCCAGCTTCAAATGGTCAATAGCTCGATTGAATACCGAGATGCTTTTCCCTTAAGCGAGAGAAACACCTTGATGCTATGGTATGGATATACCTCAATCGGAGCTGCAATCAGTTATGCCCATTTCAGAAGGCGCGAAACATTACGTTCTGATGCTGATGCCCAGCCTGCTAGGCGATATTGAAAAGCTGGGGCTGCGCAGAATTATCCGCACTTCTGACTTCTCGGAGCAGAAGGTGACGGCTCTGTATTTCGAGTTTGTGTCCATAAAACGGGTTCTTCCCGATAATCCCGAATCCATTGAGCCAGCTATTTGGGAGCACCTGCTCCATTGCGTGCGAGTGATGAGTTCGCTGGTGAACCTGGCCACAACTGAAGACCTGGAGCGAGCGCGGGAAGCAGCAGTTCGCCGGTATTTCCCCCACGCAAAAGAGCGGCTGAAAAACGAATACGAACAGATGCGGAGTGAGGGTAAGGTGGACTTTCGGCTCGCTGGTCTTCTGCGCCAGGGTGACTTGCCGGAAAACTCCGGGCAGGTGTGCATGGAGGCTATCAGGCGTGAGCGGCACCAGCGTGTAGAATCCATCAAACACCTCGGAATAGAGCATTTAACCAGCCACGAAGCCTTCGTTGTGGAATCTGCCAAGGCTTATGTCATTGCCCGGATTGACGATGCTCCGGAAGACTTCGGCACTCTCGATCTGGTTATCCGCCTTCTGGATTTACTGCGGCTGGTGCTTGTTCTGGAGTCTCGCTCAACCGGTGGGGCCAGTGCCGTCTCTTCCAACTTTACAGTGGAGAACATTGTGCTGGGTATCGGCAACGCGATGTATCGCGGCGAGTTGGGGTTAACAGTGTCTGCATTGGGCCTGGCCAGAGTGAACAAATAGGGCTTTCAAAGCCCGGCATCCTTCACATTCTCCATTACCACAAAAGTGCTGGTTTGCAGCACATGGGGCAGGGCGGAAATTTGTTCTCCCAATACCTGCCGGTACTCCGCCATGTTGCGTGTACGCACCTTCATCAGGTAATCAAAGTTGGCAGCAATCATGTGGCATTGCTCAATGGCGGCTATTTTTTTTACGGCGGTATTGAACGCCTTCAGCGCCTCGCTGCTGGTGTCGTTCAGTGTAACCTGAGCGAAGGCGATATGGCTTTGCCCTAACTTTGTCTGGTTAACCAGCACGGTGTAGCCGGTAATAAACCCCTGTTCTTCAAGCCGCCGCATGCGCACCTGACACGGGGTTTTGGATAAACCTACCTTCGACGCAAGCTCAGTAACCGTAATTCGCGCATTCTTCTGCAACTCACGAATGATGGAGTGATCTATTCGGTCCAGTTCGTTCATGTTGATCTGTCCTCTACAAACGTAAATCCGGGACTTTTGGGCAAGTCTTGAGCAGGGGCACTATGCTGAAGGCTGTAAATGCCACATGCCGCAAGGGTTTTGGGCTGTTTCAAGCCACCGTATATGGTCGAATTGGCTGAAATTGTATTTCATGTCAGAGAATTAATACATTTATTAAGGTCAATATGGCCATATTGGCGGGTCACTTCGGCGCTTACAGTCAAACAGTCTATGCTGTTGTCGGTAGAATGCGGTAAAGACAAACAACTGAGAGGGTACAACTATGATATCGCAGCAATCATTGGCTCCCGAGCTAGCCAACAGCCGGCAGGCGGTTCGCGATTACTATCTCGAAGATGAGTACAAAGTCATCCACGAGATGATTGCTGATGCTCAGTTGTCTGAAGCCGATCGCAAAATGATTTCTGCCCGCGCGGCTGATTTGGTGCGCAGTGTTCGGGAGAGCGCCAAATCCACCATCATGGAAAAATTCCTCGCAGAGTATGGCCTTACCACTAAAGAGGGCGTCGCGCTTATGTGCCTGGCGGAGGCGCTGTTGCGAGTGCCGGATAACACCACCATCAATGCGCTTATTGAAGACAAGATTACCTCTGGCAACTGGGGTGCTCACGTAGGTAAAGCCACCTCGGCATTTATCAACTCCACCACCGTTGCGCTCTTGATGACCAGCAACCTGTTGAAGGACTCTGATCGCCATACGGTAGGTGACACGCTGCGCAAGTTGGTTAAGCGCCTCGGTGAACCCGTCGTTCGCACCGTTGCTGGCCAGGCCATGAAGGAAATGGGGCGCCAGTTTGTTTTGGGCCGCGACATTGAAGAAGCCCAGAGCGAAGCTGAATCCTACATGGCGAAGGGGTACACCTATTCCTACGATATGCTTGGTGAGGCGGCGCGTACGGATGCGGATGCCCGTCGCTATTTTGAGTCCTACTCACAAGCCATCGATAGCATTGCCAAAAACTGTAAGGGCGATGTGCGTAAAAACCCCGGTATCTCGGTTAAGCTCTCTGCGCTGCTGGCCCGTTACGAATATGGCCAAAAAGAGCGGGTAATGAATGAGCTGGTTCCCCGCGCACTTGAGTTGGCCAAAAAGGCGGCCGCCGCCAATATGGGCTTCAATATTGATGCTGAGGAACAGGACAGGCTGGATCTTTCTCTGGATGTCATTGAAGCCATAATGTCCGATCCCACGTTGGCTAACTGGGAAGGCTTTGGTGTTGTGGTCCAGGCCTTTGCCAAACGCGCGTCTCATACCCTTGACTGGTTGTACGCACTCGCTGAAAAGCTTGATCGTCGCATCATGGTGCGTTTGGTAAAAGGCGCCTACTGGGATGCGGAAATCAAGCGCGCCCAGGTCATGGGCTTGTCTGACTTCCCTGTGTTCACCCGCAAGGCGTGCAGTGACGTTGCTTATATCGCTTGCGCTAAAAAGTTGATTGGCATGAGCGACCGCATCTATTCGCAGTTCGCCACCCATAACGCCCACTCTGTGTCCGCGGTTCGTGAGCTGGCCAGCGCTGCGGGCCTGAAGAATTATGAATACCAGCGTCTCCACGGCATGGGTGAATCCCTGCATAACCAGGTTCTCAGCGAAAGCGGAGTGCCCTGCCGAATCTACGCGCCGGTAGGCAAGCACAGCGACCTGCTGGCTTATCTTGTACGCCGTCTGCTTGAAAACGGCGCCAACAGCTCCTTCGTCAACCAGATTGTCGACACTAGCATCACCCCCGAAGAGATCGCAAAGGATCCGATTGATACGGTTCAGGAGCTTGGGAAGAACCTTTCCAGCAAGGCAATTGTGCCCCCAACGGAGTTGTTTGGTGCCAAGCGTCGTAACTCAAAAGGCTGGGATATTACCGATCCGGTGACCGTTGCCCGAATTGATGAAGGTCGCGGAGCATTCCGCAGCCATCTATGGACCGGCGGGCCGTTGATCGCCGGCACCGTTACCGGCACAGACGTGCTGGAAGTAACAAACCCGGCCAACCCGGACGATCTGGTTGGGCACATTACCCATGCCAATGAAGCCGATGTTAATGCAGCCATTACAGCGGCAGAACAAGGTTTTGCCAGCTGGTCAGCCACGTCTGCGGAAGATCGTGCTGCGTGTGTGCGAAAAGTAGGTGATCTGCTTGAAGAAAACGTACACGAACTGTTTGCGCTGACGACCCGGGAGGCCGGTAAATCATTGCTGGATGGTGTTGCTGAAATTCGCGAGGCGGTGGATTTCGCACAGTTCTACGCCAACGAAGGTCTGCGTAACAAAGATAATGGCGAGGCTCGTGGCATTATTTGCTGCATTTCGCCCTGGAACTTCCCGGTGGCCATTTTTGCGGGCCAGGTTCTTGCAAACCTGGCAGCTGGAAACGTTGTGGTTGCCAAGCCGGCAGAGCAAACATCGCTGTTGGCTTTTCGTGTGGTTGAAATGATGTACGAAGCCGGTATTCCAAAAGATGCCATTCAGCTTCTTCCGGGCACAGGCGCAACTGTGGGTACTGCCCTCACGTCTGATTCGAGAGTTGCAGGCGTCTGTTTCACCGGTTCCACGGCAACCGCTCAGCGGATCAACAAGGTTATGACTGAGAACATGGCGCCAGACGCACCTCTGGTGGCAGAAACCGGTGGGCTCAACGCCATGATCGTGGATTCAACAGCTCTCCCCGAGCAGGTGGTTCGTGACGTTCTGGCATCGTCGTTCCAGAGTGCAGGCCAGCGTTGCTCCGCACTGCGTATGTTGTATGTGCAGAAAGACATAGCCGATAACCTGCTGGAAATGCTCTACGGAGCCATGGAGGAGCTGGGTATTGGTGATCCTTGGGCGCTATCGACAGATGTGGGGCCGGTGATTGATGAGGCCGCCCGCAAGAAAATTGTCGATCACTGTGAAAAATTTGAGCGCGAAGGTCGCATGCTGAAAAAACTTCCGGTGCCTGAAAAAGGCCTGTATGTGTCACCGGCCGTGCTCAGAGTGAACGGAATCGAAGAGCTTGAAGAAGAGGTGTTCGGGCCGATCCTGCACGTGGCAACCTTTGAAGCCAAGGAGATCGACAAGGTTGTCGATGCCATAAACGCCAAAGGCTATGGCCTGACCTTCGGTATCCACAGCCGGGTTGATAACCGTGTTGATCAGATTGTCGCCCGCATTAAAGTTGGCAACACTTACGTTAACCGTAACCAGATTGGCGCGATTGTTGGCTCCCAGCCATTTGGTGGTGAAGGTCTTTCCGGCACCGGCCCCAAAGCGGGTGGTCCACAGTATGTTCGACGCTTCCTGAAAGGCGCCACTGTTGAGCGCCCGGCTGAGCCTGGTGCGAAAACCATTGATGGTAAGAAATTGGATGGTCTGATCGGTAGTTTGAGCAAGCTTTCCGTTGCTGCTCCCAAGGCCAGAATTGACGCCATGGAACCCGTTTTCGGTAAGGTGCCAGCGCCTCTGGATGCCCACCCGGAAGAATTGCCAGGACCAACCGGTGAACTTAACCGCCTTTCCAATCACGCTCGTGGAACCGTGTTGTGCTTGGGGCCAGATAAGGAAACGGCGCTGGCGCAAGCTGCCATGGCGCTGTCACAGGGCAACAAGGTAGTGGTCATCGCTCCGGGTGTTGAAGACGTTGTGGCACGCGCTGCCCAGGCTGGGTTGCCGCTAGTGGGCGTTGATGGGCTTCTGGATCCGGAAGTGCTGGCAAGGGCTGGTGGCTTTGAGGCTGTTGTAAGCTGTGCCGATCAGGCCCTGCTACGCAAGTATCGTGAGGCTCTGTCCAAGCGCGATGGCGCGTTGATCCCGCTGATCACCGAGCATATGCTCGATCAGCGCTTTGTGATTGAGCGCCATCTTTGCGTGGATACAACCGCGGCCGGTGGCAACGCCAGCCTGATTGCAGCCTCTGAGTAATCTTGAAGTGAATCCCGGAAGCTCCCAAGGATGGGGCTTCCGGTGATCTGATCAATTACTGGCATAGCGCTCGCGCAATATGCCGACCCGCTCAACGTAAGCCTTGGTTTCAGCATAGGGAGGAACTCCTCCGTAACGGCTTACGGCACCAGGCCCGGCATTGTATGCTGCAGTAGCTAACCGGGTATCACCCTTGAAGCGTTCCAGCATTTTTGCGAGATAGGTAACGCCACCACGGATGTTGTCTGCTGCCACCATGGCATTCTGCACGCCGACTTCCAAAGCTGTGCCTGGCATCAACTGCATAAGCCCCTGGGCACCGACAGGGGAGAGTGCTTTTTCATTGAACGCAGATTCCGCATGAATCACCGCACGTACCAGTGCCGGATCAACACCATACTCTTGGGCGGCTGTTTTGATTTCTGTTTCGTAGCGGCCAGCGAACAACGGGGTTGTGCGCCAGTTCACCCGGGAATCCGGGTCGCAGGCATAGCAGTGGAAGCTGATAACGTCGAAATTGGCCACTGAAGGCCGGGTGCTAGTGTAGGCAACGACGCCATTATCGTCTTTATAGCGGAATACGGTTTCGCTTTTGCTGGAGGCTCGCCCGGGGCTGTTACTTTTTACGTTGGTAAATTCAACTCTGCCATCGGGATGCACAATACGCTTGATGCTGTCTGCTGCAACTGGTGCAGCAGACAGCATCAACGCGATACATATCTGCAGAGCGAGTCGTTGTGGGCTTCTCATTAGCTACTCACGGAAAGCATAATCAATAGTCGTTCTGCTCATCATATTAAATCAGGCAGATTAAAGATTATACGGCGCTACCCGGCAGAAATGATATTACGTCTTGTCGCTGAAATGTTATCAGGAGAGGGGGAAGGCCCGGGCGTGATGATGTAGGTGCCCGGGCCGAAACGCTGATCAGATGCATTCACAACGCTAGATCTTTGGTCCCCGCCCGCGAACAGCATTGGCAACAAGAGAGACCACCAAAAGAATCAGAAAGATAAAAAACAGCACTTTGGCGATGCCCGCCGCTGTGCCCGCAATGCCTCCAAAGCCGAGGACACCGGCAATAATTGCTATGATAAGACAGACTACAGCCCAGTAAAGCATAATCATTCCTCCTTGTTTGGCTTCCATTTAAAAATGGCACAAATTTGGGGAAATGCACAAATATCAAGCAATGCCCGATTCCTTATAAGGTGTTTTTTATACACGCCTTCCGGGTTTAAAGTTATGTTTTTATTGATTTAAATCGGGTTTGTTGCCGCCTCATTAAGCTTTTATAAGATAAGCTGACCGTCGGGATATGGTTATGGTGGCTCTACTGCTATTCTTTAAGAATCGGGTATCGGAGTAATTTATGACTTTGAAACAAAGTATCTGACCACTAAACCAGACAAGGAAATACCATGCCATTTTCTCCAGACACAATTGCCGAGCTTAATCTGTTGTCGCAATTCGAATCATCCTCAGGCCAAGCTGGAATCAAGGTACACAAAAGTGATGCGGCCCCCGAGACCGTAGATGCCGCTGAGCGCCTTTTTGCCAAAGGCCTGATAACGCGGGATGACGGAGGTTACCTGACTCCTATGGGCAGTGAGGCAGTAGAGCTGACACAGAAACTGCAATCTATCCTCACGACATAATCGCCGCTGATTTATCCCTTAGAGCCACCTGTAATGGTGGCTTGGCCGGGTGCCTGTATCTGTTTTGTTTGCGATTCAGGCTCTAAACTGCACTTTGTTCCAGATACCTGACCCCGGCAGTCGTTTATGCGATCTTTCTTTTATTCGTTCTTTGTACCTGCTTTGTTTGTATGGCTGTGGAGTACGGGCTTTATTGGCGCAAAATACGGCCTGCCCTATGCCGAGCCATTCACCCTTCTGCTGATTCGAATGCTTCTCACTCTTGGCTTGCTTGTGGTGCTTGCAGGCCTCCTTAAAGCCCGCTGGCCTGGCTGGCGGGCCGCTGGGCATCTTACTGTAACCGGTCTATTGGTCCATGGCTGCTATCTTGGCGGTGTGTATTATGCCATCCAGGACGGAATGCCCTCGGGAATAGTATCGCTGGTGGTCGGTTTGCAGCCGCTGGTCACCGCGGGTGTTGCGGTTTTTGTATTGAAAGAAGCCATTTCATGGCGGCAGTGGCTGGGTTTGGGGCTTGGCTTGGTGGGTGTCACTCTGGTTTTGCTTGAAAAGTTTGGTGGGGCAGGCAACCCGGGGGCGGCGTTTCCATTATGGACGCTGATATGGGCTCTGCTAGCGCTGGCCGGCATTTCGTTGGGTACCGTGTACCAAAAACGCCATGGAACAGGTGCAGACCTGGTGGCTGGCACCATCATTCAGTACGGCGCCGCCGCCTTGTTTTTCGCCGCTGGCGCGCTAGTGCTCGAAACCCGCGAAGTAGTCTGGTCTCTGCAACTTCAGCTTTCTATGGCCTGGCTGGTTTTGGGGGTTTCTATTGGCGCGATTCTGCTTTTGATGTGGTTGATTCGCCGAGGCGCAGCTTCCCAGGTGGCCAGCCTGTTCTATCTTGTCCCCCCGGTAACGGCTCTGGAGGCCTTCTGGCTGTTTGATGAGCGCTTGGGCGTATTGGCGATTGCCGGGGGAATTGTCTCTATCACCGGCGTTGCTCTGGTGGTGTCGCAGAAACGCCCCGGCTAGGGGCGCTCCGGCTATGCAGGTTGGCCACTTATAGTGCGGAGTACCTGAATAATCTCATTCTTATTCAGATATTTAGGCACCGCGTAGGTTCCGTGAGCTTCTTTCATGGCCGCTTGCGCCATTACAGAGAAGTGCTTCTCATCGATACCTTTCACCTCACGGGATATCGGCAAGGTTGCAAGTAGCGTATTCACACGCTGGATGAACTTGTCGGTTGCCAGAGAGTCTGCCTCTGTATCTGTGGCAAGACCACACAGCCTGGCCAGTTTGGCCATTCGGGCGTGTGCGCTGTGCCGGTTCACCTCAAGTATGTGCGGCAGAACAATAGCGTTAGCCCGGCCGTGAGGAACGCCATATTGGGTACCAAGCTGGTGAGCAATCGCGTGCACATAGCCCAGTCCCGTTTTGTTCAGTGCCAGCCCACCGTAGTTTGCAGCCAGCGCCATGGCATCACGGGCTTCGTAGTCCTGTCCGTTTTCGCAGGCTCTTTCCAGGTATTTGAACACGAGTTTCACGCCGGCACCTGAGTACAACTCAGTTTCAGGCGAGGAGAAATCACTGATCCAGGATTCAAGGCAGTGGGTAAGAGCATCAATGCCCGTGTCTGCCGTTACCGATTTCGGCATGCCAGCCATAATCTCGGGATCCAGCGCAGCCGCTAAAGGAACCACTTTTGGGTCAATTACCAGATGTTTAATGTGTGTGGTTTCATCAGATATAACGGCGCCAATTGTGACTTCAGAGCCTGTACCCGCGGTGGTCGGAATCGCAAACAGCGGAAGGGATGGCTTGCGAGCTTTGAGAATTCCGACCAACCCCTGAGGCGTTTTTTTGTTTGAAGCTGCCAGCGCCATCACTTTTGCAGCATCAATGGACGACCCTCCGCCAATCGCTAATACAGCGTCACATTCATTCTGGCGGAGCACTTCCAACCCTTTCTCGACCACAAGAAAACCCGGATCTGGCGTCACACCACGGTATACAACAGTTTTAACTCCGAGTTCGTTCAGGTGTTCCTCTATGGGGCTAATAACGCCCAACTTGAACAACACATCGTCGGTCACAAGCAGAACCCGTTTGAAGTCAAAATGTGCCATGTGCTCAGCCAGCCGGAGTCGGGACTGCGCCCCCAGGAACATGTTGGGAATCGGGCTTGGAATGAGTTTCGTTATCAGTTTCAGGGCTGCGAGCTGCGCTTTGGAACGCACAGGCGTGATCAGATCTGTAATCATTGCTGGTTTCCGATAGTGATGTTTAGTTCAGGAGTTAACTATAGTCGGACAATATAGCAGTTGGAAGCAGTTCCTGTGTCCTTATGGTAACGACCACCATGGCATGTTTGAGGTATCTTTGGTGACTTGAGGTTCCCGGCTTTTTTTATTTGGTTACAGAGAGCATGATGGTATGACCTATTGGCTGGTTGCAAACCCTGCTGCAGGCGATGGCCAGAAGGGACAAGAATTTTGGCTTGAAAAGTTGGCGAATGCTGGCATCACAGGCCCGGAGTGTTGCGACCTTCAGGATCAGAGTTGGACGGTGCAGCTACAATCCGGCGACACGGTGATGGTGGCTGGTGGTGATGGATCAGTTAATGCCGCCGCCCAGATATGCCTTCAACACAACGCAACACTTGCGGTGTTGCCGTCTGGTACAGCCAATGATTTCGCCCGAAACCTGGCCTTGCCGGAAGATCCTGCCGCTGTATGTGAACTGGTCCAGCAAGGCACTACGCAAAAAGTGGACGTGGCGGAGTTCGGGGATAGAATCTTTCTTAATGTGGCACACATAGGCTTGGGAGCGCTGTCGGCCAGCGAAGCTAAGGGCGCAGCTAAAAAACTGTTTGGCCGCTTCAGTTATGGGGTGGCGTTGCTGAAAAAAGTGAATGCCAAGCGGGGTTTTACTGCGGAAATATCGTGCGACAAGGCGCTGGTTCGCGGCCGCTGGTTGTCGATTGCTGTGTCCAGTGGCGCATTTTTCGGGGGCGGGAATGAAATTCCACAAGCGACAGCAGATGATGGATTGCTTGATGTGATTGCGGTGAAGCCACGCCCTTTGTTGCAGTTGCTACTCACTTTCCTGCTGGTGCGGTTGAGTGGAAAGTCTCCTGATCGTACCAGCACAGTGGTGCACCTGAAGGGAAAGCGTTGCGACATTCTTACTTCAAAACCAAAAACCATGACGGTGGACGGAGATGAAGCGGGCAAAACACCGCTCCACGCTGTGTGCCGCCAACACTGCCTCCGGGTAATAGGGGCAAACGTTGTGCGCACGGGTGAAGCTGAAAACAGTCGGGCCGGGCGCTTCAATGGCTCGTAAATCACTTCCAAAGAGAGCGTTTCGTGGTTTTGCCTGGGTGTTCATTGCTCTGGTGCTACTGTTCCTTTCGATGCTGCTCTTGTTTCGGTTTATAAACCCGCCCACGTCGGCATTCATGCTCAGCTACAGCCTTGCGAACCCACACAAAGAAGTGCAGCAGCAATGGGTTAGTTTCTCGGATATCTCGCCCTGGATGCCAATCGCGGTGGTGGCCAGCGAGGATCAGCGGTTTCCCGATCATTGGGGTGTTGATTTTGTCGCGATTCGCAAAGCATTAGCGGAGTACCATGCTGGTGACGGGCTAAGGGGAGCCAGCACCATCACGCAGCAAACCGCAAAAAACCTGTTTTTATGGAATGGCCGAAGCTTTGTCCGTAAAGCTCTGGAAGCTGGGCTTGCGCTCGCCGTTGACGGGGTTTGGCCCAAGCGCCGAATTCTTGAGGTGTATCTTAATATCGCCGAGTTTGGCCCCGGCATTTACGGCGTTGAGGCTGCGAGCAAGGCGTATTTCGGTATTTCTGCACGGCAGTTGTCGGCCAACCAGTCTGCACGGCTGGCTGCAGTGTTGCCCAACCCGAAGGTGTTGAGCGTTTCTTCGCCATCGCCCTACGTGCGGGATCGTGTTTTCTGGATTCGAGGCCAGATGGATCAGCTATCCGGGCTACACTACCTCAAGGATTTATAGAGAATTCGCAAAATAAAGAGAACCTTATGAAAGTGTTATTGCTGGGTGCTACCGGGTTGACGGGTGGGTTGGCTCTCACTGGCTTGTTGGCCCGTGACGAGGTTGAACGGGTGGTTGTGCCTGTGCGGAAGCCGCTGGAACTCATTCATGCCAAACTGCAGCAACAGGAAATGGATTTTGATCGCATGGCAGATCATCCCGAGCTTTTTAAAGTAGATGTGATTATCTGTTGCTTGGGTACGACGATCAAAAAGGCCGGCTCTCAGGAACAGTTCAGAAAGGTAGATTACGGCTACTGCCTGCAAGCGGCTGAGCTTGGGCGAGCAGAAGGTGCCGGTGCATTTATCTTGATGTCTGCCATCGGATCATCATCTTCTTCGACCATTTTCTACAACCGGGTTAAAGGTGAGCTGGAAGACGCGGTGAAGGGCCTCGGTTACTCGTATTTGTCGATATATCATCCCAGTTTACTGTTGGGCGATAGGCCAGATCACCGCCTCGGGGAAGCGATAGGTGCCAAAGCGATGCCGCTGGTTAACCGCGTGCTGTTGGGCCCGCTGGAAAAATACCGGGCAATCGAGGCACAAACCGTTGCGTCTGCCATGGTTAACGAGGCTTGCAGTCTGGCTGCCAAACCAGTTGCCGAGCAGGTTGTTCAGGTTCGCCAGTATGAGGACATTGTTGCGCTGGCGGGCGCCTCAGCCTAGGGTGACATCCAGGAACATCATCACCACAAAACCGATCAGCAGTGCGAAGGTAGTTTGGGCCTTGTAGCGGCTCCTGTGGGTTTCGGGAATGATTTCGTTGCTGATAATGAACAGCATGGCCCCGGCAGCGAAGCCCAGAGTCCAGGGCATTATCGGTTCTGCCAGCGATACCAGAGCGGCACCGAACAGGCCCCCGATAGGTTCAGCCAGCCCTGTCAGAAGGGCAATAGTAAAGGCACGAGCCCGCGAGTATTGGATAGCCACCAACGAAAATGCAACGGCTAGGCCTTCCGGAATATTCTGAATACCAATGCCCAGTGCCAATATATAGCCGTTGCGTACATCGCCGCCCGCAAAGCCAACACCTACCGCCATGCCTTCGGGAAAGTTGTGCAGCGTAATGGCGATAATAAACAACCATATACGGCGAATATGGGCAGCGTCCGGCCCCTCTGGCCCAAGATTGAAGTGCTCGTGGGGCAGGTTCTGGTGCAGGTAATACAGAGCCCCCGCGCCGGACAGAACACCGAATATCACAAGCAGTGCTGCCATCCAGGTTGAGCCCAGCAGTGTTTCTCCGTATTCCAGCCCGGGGATCAACAAAGAAAAAACCGAGGCCGCCAGCATTACGCCGGCAGCACCTGCCAGCATGTAGTCCTGCAGCCGGGCAGAGAGATCTTTAACGAAGAATACCGCCAGAGCGCCAATGCTGGTGGCCAGCCCCGCTAACAGGCTTGCCAGCGCGCCGAGCCAAACGATACTGATGTCGGCAGTCATTCCGTTTTGTACGTGGGGTATATCGAGCGGGACAGCGTTGGCTCACAACCAACAACTTGCCTCGCTTGCTTGTGTGCATGCAGATACCAACGTTGACCCGATTTGGTAAAGGTATCCGGGGTAACCAGGAAGTCAGTTGTTTCCATGGTGACAGGGATAGGTGAGCCATCAGCATGGCGATACACACAACTGACACCAAGGGTGGCAGATTCAGCCGCAGGCAATTCTATGAAGCCATCATCGCGGATCGTTGGTGTGTCGCCGTCCACACTGATAATTTTAAGGCACGGGCCGTAGTGAACCCTGTTCTGTTCTTTCAGATGTTCGCTCAAGCAGTGTTGGGAGCTCAGTAAAATGGCGCCACGGCCTATTGCTTCCGTACTTTCGCCTGGCAACGACTGGCAGCCAGCCAATACAAGAAAACAGGCCAGAAAAAGCGTGACGACAGGCTTCATGGTGACTCCTTGTTGCATTGAACAAGTGGGATTGTTCGGGAACAAGGCGTTAGTTTAGCGTAGCTATCCCGTTGGTACACGGGTGGATTTTCGAGCCTTTACATTCCGGCATTGGTACTCTCGAAAATCTTGTCGGCAGAGGCCGCAACAAACCCGCTGTATAGGTTGCCGTCGGGCTTCTGGTAGCGCAAGGCGAACTCATAGAAGCAGCTGGGAATCGTCATTTCGCGGTCGCTGAACTGAATAGGAACACGGTCGGCCATTGTGGATGACTGTTCAAGCAGCTCTTCGGCAGAACCCTTCACTTCGCCACCGGCCGAGTTCACTGAAAAGCCCTTCTCGATCAAGAGCTGGTTTATGTCGGCCACTGTTTCGAAGTTGTTCAGGTGGTTTACGCTCACCGTGAAATGATTCGCGCGGTAACCCCAGGCCGCGAGCCAGGCTGCATACTCGCTCTCTTCCAACAATTGGCGGTAGGTGCCGGAATCCAGATCCCAATGCCGTCCTGAGTACAGAAAGTTGTCTGCGGTAACCTCCTCTTTTGTGATTTGCCCAACCAGCTTTTTCACCACAGTCTGAAGCTCCGGTGAGCACTGTTCTGTCAGTAACTCAGAAATAAACACCTTCGGTGCTTCGGGATCTGCGTGTTCATAATGCCGGGCATAAAGCTTCTTGCCTTCGAAGTGGTATTCACCACCTTCCCGGTACCCCAGCGCCAGAAAATGCGCCGCGAGAGCATCCAGTCCAACCGGCTGCAGGTTGAAGGTGCGCAGGGCGATATGATCGTTGATGATGGCATGGCCTTCTTCTGCACCCAGAATGCGATGGATTTTGGCGGCCGAGGGTGTAACAGCTTTATAGTCCTGCCAGAGATTTTCGAACAAGACGTTGCGATCAGTATGCATAGCTTAGCTCCGTAGCCGTGGTTCTGTTTCGTGCCGTCGATGCTGCATGGTTCAGGGGCAAAATGCGTGACGGATCGCCGTTTTCAAGGCAAAGCTGTTTCGCCAGAGAGCGAGAAATAATCAGCGCATCCGAACCTTCGGAAACCTCAGATGTGACGGTAGCCCGAAAGTTTGCTGTTCCTGTGTTTGCGATCAGCGTTGGTTCGTGTTGTTCGTGGTTGGTGCGGCCAAAGAGTGCATTGGGGCCTGCAACGTAATCATCCACTCTAACGCGGTGCTCGGAGGAGGATCTGACGCTTAGTATCTCTGCCAAGGCGCACTCTACCGTTGGCCCCGCATCAAACAGGTCTATCAATCCTTTGTGCTTAAAACCCTCTGCTTCCAGAATCTTTAGGGCTGGCCGGGTGTTGTTATGCACCTGGCTAAGAACAGCTCGGGCCTCCGGGCTCATCAGGCACGTATAGAGTGGATGCGAGGGCATCAGTTCATCAATGAAATCTGTGTAACCTGCACCAACCAGGTGGGTTGCCTGGGCAAATTCCATGTCAACAAAGTGCGTGCTCAGCCAGTCCCAAAAGGGTGACCGGCCAGCGGCATCCGAAACACCGCGCATTTCGGCAATGATTTTGTGTGAGAAGCGTTCCGGGTGAAGTGCCATAAAAAGAAAACGCACCCGGGAAAGCAGTTTGCCCGCATTGGCCCGGCGAAACTCGGGACGCAAATAAAGAGAGCAGATCTCGGAATAACCTGTGTAGTGGTTGCAGCGGGTGAGGGTTTCCACGCTCTTGCGAACGTCAAGGTCCCGCGAGTGGTGGGTTACAGTGTTTCGTCGGAAATGGTAAAGCGGCTGGGTATGGCCAGTGTTTGACTCAATACCACTGGTGCCAAGGATGTCGCCGGTGGCCTCATCTTCCAGCACAAACAGGTAGTGCTCATCGCCAGGGCTGGTTACTTTGCGCTCGAAGCTTGCCATGGAGTGAGCAATCTTTTGTGCTAAAGCGTCCCTGTCGGGCATTAGTGATGTGAAACCCGGGCCAGACTCTTCGGCTATCTGATAAAGGGTATCCAGATCTTTGTCTGCAATTGGGCGAATAATCATGGGCTGCAACCTGGCGTTGTTTCCGGACAGTATGCATTGAAGCTTTGTCGGATTGCAGGTGCAGTTTGCTCAAAATGGGCTATGATCTTATCAAAATAACGGAGGTATTTAGCACAATGATGAAAAGCAAAGATCAGAAGCTGCTAATGCTGCTGCGCCAGAATGCCAGAGCCAGCATTACGGATCTGGCCAGAGCTTTGCAGTTGTCCCGCTCAACGGTTCAAAGCCGAATCTCCCGGCTGGAGGCCAGCGGGGTGATAGTCGGGTATGCGGTTCAGCTGGGGGGGGCGTTTTCTGCCAGCCAGGTGGAGGCTCATGTCTCTATTAAAGTGGCCCAAAAGTTAACAGCGCGAACAAACAATGCACTCGAGGGAATTAGCCAGGTAGTGCAATTATTTTCAGTAAGCGGAGAGTACGATCTGATAGCGATCGTGCAGGCTCAGTCTCTTGAGGAGCTGAGCGCAGTGTTAGACGAAATTGGTAACCTGGAGGGCGTTGAGCGCACTAACTCAGCCGTGGTGTTGGAAACCCGCTTCCGGCGTTAGGCGTTTGTTCGCAGCCTTTTGCATTGATGCCTCAGGTGCCCAGCATTCCGGAAAAAGCGCTGTATAGGAACGCAGCAGAGCCAAGCAGGATAAATGCCCAGGCTGGGAAGATAAGGGCGGAGCGGGTTGTCGACTGCCTCATGGCGGTCTCCTCTGAGAGGTTAAATTCGATAAGCTTCGAATTTCACTCTAGACCAATCTTGATGGATGTCATACAAAAAATGATCAACTTTTTTGGCGCGTGACCAAATATGGGATGGATTGGTCATTGAGTGGGGTGTTTAATGCCATTGAGCTATCGCTAAATAACACTACTATTTGTGAAGCTGAATGAAAGTGCATTAGAGTGAATGTGTATTCATGTATTGACCGGAATTCGTTAACGATAACAATAACCAGGAGTTTTTCATGGCATTGGATCCTCGCAAGCAGACCTCTTTGCACTGTTTGTATTATTGGGCAGAGAAAAGCCCTGAAAGCACATACCTCACCCAGCCTTATCCAGATGGAACACTAGAGGACATTAGTTGGAAGCAGGCTGCCGACCAGGTGTCGCGCATGGCTGCTCACCTGAATAGTCTTGAGCTCCCTGAAAGAAGCAATATCGCCGTTCTGGGCAAAAACAGTGCGCACTGGATTCTGTCGGATCTCGCTATCTGGGCCGCCGGCCATGTATCTGTGCCGCTATACCCCACGCTCAACGGGGATGCTGCTGCCTATGTTCTTGAGCACTCTGAGGCAAAGCTGTTGCTTCTGGGTAAGCTTGATGGCCTCGCAGATGGCTGGGACGATATAAAAGGGCACATTCCCTCAGACCTCCCCGTTATCTCTCTGCCCATGTCGCCGCGAGAGGACACCCCCAAGTGGCGAGATCTTATTGCCAAGCATGAGCCAGCTGCTCCGAAGTTACCGGACCAGGATGCACTAGCCACGATCGTGTATACCTCAGGAAGTACTGGCCGCCCTAAAGGGGTTATGCAAAGCTTCCGAGCCATGATGGCGGTTGCAGATGGTTTGCAGCAGATGTTCACAGTGTCATCCGAGGACCGCATGCTGTCCTATCTGCCGCTTGCACATGTGGCAGAGCGGGCAGCGGTTGAGACTCAGTCGCTGTATTTTGGCTTCCAGGTATATTTTGCCGAGAGTCTGGATACTTTCCAGCAAGACCTTCAGCGTGCCAGGCCAACTCTGTTTTTCTCTGTCCCGCGCTTGTGGATGAAGTTCTACCTTGGGGTGAACGCCAAGCTGCCCCCCAAAAAACAAAAACTGCTATTCCGCATCCCGATTCTGCGTTCCGTGGTGAAAAAGAAAGTGCTCAAACAACTGGGGCTGGATCATTGCCGGGCCGCACTGACAGGGGCCGCACCTTTATCGGAAGAAATCATCCTGTGGTATCGAAACCTTGGGCTGGAGTTGCTTGAGGTTTATGGCATGACTGAAAACTTCGGATACTCCCATGCCAGCAGGCCAGGACGAGCCAGGATAGGATTGGTCGGCGAGGCCAATCCGGGTGTGGAGCACCGCATTGGCGAAGGTGGTGAGCTGGAGGTGAAAAGCCCGGGAATGATGATGGGCTACTACCAAAACGAAGAGAAAACCCGCGAGGATGTTACTGACGATGGTTTTCTCAGAACCGGTGACATGGGTGAAATCGACGCAAGTGGCTATCTGAAGATTACAGGTCGGGTAAAAGACCTGTTCAAAACCTCTAAAGGTAAATACGTTGTGCCGGTTCCTATCGAGAACCGATTTAACCATCCTTCGGTGGAAGTAGTCTGTGTGGCCGGTGCCAACCAGCCTCAGCCTTGTTTGATGATCCTTCTGTCAGAAGATGTTCGGGATGCGCTTTCAAATGGAATGGACCGGGCGGAGCTTGAGCAGGAACTGCTGAAAGAGTTGAACGCAGTAAACGAAGAGTGCGAAGCCCACGAAAAAATATCCTTCGTGGTGGTTGTAAAAGAGCCCTGGACCATGGAAAACGGAATGCTCACGCCAACCAT
Source organism: Marinobacter sp. KMM 10035 (assembly GCF_046537445.1). Taxonomy (NCBI): domain Bacteria; kingdom Pseudomonadati; phylum Pseudomonadota; class Gammaproteobacteria; order Pseudomonadales; family Marinobacteraceae; genus Marinobacter; species Marinobacter sp. KMM 10035. Next base: position 1,574,936 of record NZ_JBBVMG010000001.1, read on the forward strand.
GAAGATCAAGCGAAACGTAATCGAAGACACCTACAATCGCAAAATGGACAGCTGGTTTGAGCAGAAAAAGAAAGTAATTTGGGAATTATGATCGGGTAATGCAAAACGCCGGTGGCTCTGAGATCAGAACCACCGGCGTTTTCAGTTTGGCTACTTGCTTCAGAGCTGCGCTTTAGGGTGCAGCTCTTTACGTTTGCCTGACTGGAATCAGTGTCCGCCTTGCATCTGAACGATATCGGGCGTTGCTTCTGCAGCCTTACGGTTGAATGACCGCAGTTTACGGCTCATGAACTGGACCGCCATCTTCGCTGCCGCACGTGTGTGCTGGCTTCTCACTTCAGCACCATTGTGGAGGATGCTGGATGGTAGCGGTTTAACGGTTGCCATATGTCTTTGTGCCATAGCGACTTCCTCCTTTTGGTGAGTTGCTATTTGTGATCGGTTAAAAACTATTAACCTGAATTTACATTGAATTGTAAGGGTATTTTTTTGCAGCGTAAATACGTTAAACTCCGTACTCATGTTGCAAATATGCAGTAGCTATGGACTGGGATTATCTTCGATATATACACGCTCTGGCAATAGGCGGAACCCTCGCGAAGGCCGGAGAATTACTGGGCGTGCATCAAACTACCGTTTTGCGCCGACTCGACCAGATGGAAGAGACGTTGGGCGTACAGTTTTTTGAGCGCAACCGGGATGGGCTTCAGCTGACACCAGTGGGGGAAACCGCTTTCCGTAATGCGGAAAAGCTGTCAGTAGAAATGGAAAATCTTGAGCGCAAGCTGGTTGGACAGGATGCCGCGCCTGTGGGCAAAGTACGGCTGGCAGCTGAAGACACGATGATGAGCGAGTTGCTCGGGTCGGTTCTGGCTGAACTGGTGCGTGAATTTCCCGACATTGAGCTGGAAGTGCTCACCGATAACGACGTTACCAATCTTACCCACAGGGAAGCCGACCTCACTTTGCGCCCCGAGAACAAGCCTCAGGCAACGCTGGAGGGTGAGCGCATAGCGGCCATTGAATCGGCGGTATACGGCTCTGCCAGCTACTGTCGGCGCCACCGCAATATGGATATTGAAAACCAGCCAGAAGACTGCCTCTGGATTATTCCGGATGACACCTTCAGCCACCTGGCAACCGGTCGGTGGTACCGCAAGCACCTGAAACATGCCACGTCGGTCATTCGCTGTAACAGCTTGCACGCCATGCATGCGCTGGCGCGGTCAGGCGCTGGCCTTGCGGTTTTGCCATGCTATTTGGGGGAGGGCACCAAAGAACTCCGCCGCCTGTCAGATCCGCTCGAAGGCGAAAGTGTCGACCTTTGGGTGCATGTAAGCCAGGACACTCAGCAAATGGCGAGAATTCGAATTGTAAAAGAGTTTCTGGTGGACAGGCTGCGAGCTCAGGCCTCGGCAATCGAGTTCAACCCGACACCCTGATCACCGGAGCGTTTGCGCTCAGCCACAGAATGGCCAGAACTGATACCACCGCCAGCACTGGAATTCCTGCTCGCAGGATTTGAGCTGATTGTCGTACCGAAAAGCCCGTGACTGCACCCGTGAAGCCAAGGCTGTAATAGAAGGCTTGCGGGCAAACGTTTTGCGGGCGTAGCCGCCGCGGCCTTCGTGGTATGCCAGGTAAAGTTGGCGCGGGCTATGAAAGGGAATGCCGAGTTGGCGATGGGAGAGGTGGTTGTACCACCCCACAAAATCCAGTGCGTACTCCATATCCGTGCGCACGGTGAATAAGCCATCGCCGTTAGCAGCAAGGTACTCGCCCCAGGCAGGGTCCAGTGCCTGGGCGTAACCGTAAGCGGTGGTTGGACGGCTCCAGGGAATGAAACCCCATAATCGGGTTCTCGGTGGCCGGGCATGACTGCGGAACGAAGACTCGTAGTACACGAAAGCCATCTGGGTAGCGATGGGTGTTCCCCAGCGTTCCTGGGAGTCTTTTGCATAGTCGTACCAAACCGTGTGTTCCCGAAAGATCTCGCACAGATGGTTCGGGTTGATGGGTGGTTCCGGGGCGAGCAAGCTGAAACGCAGTGTTGCCCAGGTGCCGATAATTAAGCCCAGAACCGGAAGTCCGTACCATTTCACGCGGGATCGCCACCGATCACGACGGGTCTGGCGCTTTCTTTTGCGTGGACGGGATCGCGTCCAGAGCTTTCCTACCAAACTGTCATCTCCGGAACCCATGGATTGCTTGCTCAGGGGAGGGTGTGCGTGTCATAAACGCAGCATCCATCAAACAGGATGATAGTTAAATGAAGCTTGGTACCCTAGTTAAACCTCTTTTAATCACTGGCCTGATGCTGGCCGGCCCCGCCATGGCAGCGCCTAGTGCTCAGCAAGTGCTGACGGCATCGCCTATCGACGATATTGTTGAACGCTACCCTGCCATGATGAGCGAAGGCATTCGCGAAGGCTTGAAACGCAGTCAGCAGCTTCCTCCCATGGTTGCAGACACCATTGGATACGTTGTCAGCAACAGTTTTCGTGCGGCGGATATAGAGCAACAAATAGTGAGAAACCTGGAGCGCGACCTCTCCGGGAAGCAGCTTGAAGCCGTGGACGGCTGGTACAAGACACCGGTAGCCCGGAAAATCTCGGCTGCGGAGATTGCGGCTTCAGACCCGGCCGCGTGGCAACAGATTCAGGCCAAGGCTGCTGAACTGAACCAAAAGTACAAAGGTACGGACCGTGCCCGGATGTTCGAGCGCTTTGATCGGGCGGCCCGAGCCACCGAAAGTGCTGTAGATACCACAATTGCTGTGCAGCTTGGATTGACGACAGCCATGGCTGCATTCAGCTCTGACTCAGCAAACTACGAAGAGCTTAAACGGAAGATAGAAAGCCAGCGAAGTACCATACGGGGCGTTGTTGAGCAGCAGGTATACGACAGTTATCTGCATACTTATGAAAAAATAAGCACTCAGGAAATGGGGTTGTATATCGATTTTCTGGAAAGCGGGCCGGGTTCTGCATTTTCGAAAACTGTCACCCAGAGTATTCAGCAGGCTATTACCGATCCGATTGAATCCATCGGCAATCAGATGGTTAAATTCCTCGCCCCTCAAAAGTAAAAGCGGTGCTGAAGAGGCTGGCTTCTGAAACAATCAGAAGCCAGTTTGCAAGCAGTGCCGGGGCGCTTAGCTGCGGCTGGTTACTTCCAGAAGGTGGTAGCCAAACTGGGTCTTGACGGGCCCGAGAACCTTATTGACTTCACCGCTGAACACCACTTTATCAAACTCTGGAACCATCTGGCCGGGGCCGAATGAACCCAGGTCGCCGCCGTTACGGCCAGACGGGCAAGAAGAGTGCTGCTTCGCTACTTCCGCGAAATCCTTGCCACCTTCAATTTCTTTCTTCAGCTCTTCGCATTTCGCTTCGCTGTCTACCAGAATGTGGCGTGCAGTTGCCTGTGTCATGAAAACGTTCCTTAAATAAAATGAATGGGTAACTCTGTAAAGGAATGCTGCCTTTCCCCCGCGCTCTAGGCAAGCCCTTTTTATGCGTGTTTCTGCGGCCTCACGGTTACCATCGCAAACCTGTACAATGCCGGCTTTATTTAGCCGGTGCTGCGCTGGCCCTTACTTCTATAGGTTTGTTTCTTGATCTCTACTGCCAATATCACCATGCAATTCGGGGCTAAACCCCTATTTGAAAATGTTTCCGCGAAGTTCGGTAACGGCAACCGCTATGGCCTGATCGGGGCCAACGGCTGCGGTAAATCCACTCTGATGAAGATTCTCGGTGGTGACCTGGAACCGTCTGCCGGCCAGGTTATGCTGGAGCCGAACGTTCGCTTGGGTAAGTTACGGCAGGACCAGTTTGCCTACGAAACTTGTTCAGTCATGGATACCGTGATCATGGGCCATGAAGAGCTGTGGAACGTTAAAAAAGAGCGTGACCGCATCTATTCGCTGGCCGAGATGAGCGAAGAAGACGGTATGGCGGTGGCAGATCTGGAAGTTCAGTTCGCGGAAATGGACGGCTACACCGCCGAATCCCGCGCTGGCGAATTGCTTTTGGGCCTGGATATTCCACTGGAACAGCACGAAGGGCCGATGAGCAGCCTGGCCCCTGGCTGGAAGCTGCGCGTGCTGTTGGCACAGGCGCTGTTCTCTGATCCAGATGTATTATTGCTGGACGAGCCCACCAACCACCTGGACATTAACACCATCCGCTGGCTGGAAAACATTCTGGTGGCTCGCAGCAGCACCATGATCATCATTTCTCACGACCGTCACTTCCTGAACAGCGTGTGCACCCACATGGCTGACCTGGACTATGGCGAGTTGAGGCTATTCCCGGGCAACTACGATGAATACATGACCGCGGCCACTCAGGCCCGCGAGCGCATGCTTTCAGATAATGCGAAGAAGAAAGCACAAATTGCAGAGCTGCAGCAGTTCGTAAGCCGCTTCTCCGCCAACGCATCCAAAGCAAAGCAGGCCACTTCTCGCGCCCGTCAGATCGACAAGATCCAGTTGGATGAAGTAAAGCCTTCAAGCCGCGTTAGTCCGTTTATCCGTTTTGAACAAGGCAAAAAGCTGCATCGCCAGGCGGTCACCATCCGGGATCTGACCAAAGGTTTTGATGGCAATACGCTATTCAACAAGCTGAACCTGCAAGTAGAAGCGGGTGAACGTGTGGCAGTAATTGGTCCCAACGGTATTGGTAAAACCACTTTGTTGCAGTGCCTTGCAGGTGCTTACGAGCCGGACAGCGGTGAAGTGAAATGGACGGACAGCGCCGAAGTGGGCTATTACGCCCAGGACCATACGGACGATTTTGCTGACGATGACACGCTGTCGGAATGGATGGCGCAGTGGACTACCGGTGGTGAGCAGCTGGTTCGTGGCACACTGGGCCGCATGCTGTTCTCCGGTGACGATATTGGCAAGTCGGTGCGGGTAATTTCCGGTGGTGAGCAGGGGCGCATGCTGTTCGGCAAGCTGATTCTGCAAAAGCCGAACGTAATGCTGCTGGATGAGCCTACTAACCACTTGGATATGGAGTCTATCGAGGCGCTGAACCTGGCACTTGAGAACTATCCGGGTACACTGATTTTCGTGAGTCACGACCGTGAGTTTGTGTCTTCCCTGGCCACTCGGATTATTGAGTTGACGCCTGAGGGGATTACGGACTTTAGTGGGACTTATGATGATTATCTTCGTAGCCAAGGGCATCTTTGATCTGACATAGCTTAGAGGCTGGGCCGGCTGGCAGGGCTGTCCGAAAACCGCTGTGGATACGTCCGTGTACGCTTGGCTCCGCCATCCATGGCTCCGCACATTTTTGGACAGCCCTGCCAGCCGACCCGAATTAGGCTTAAGAGGTTGGATCAACAACTAGAGGGATTGAGTGTGAGCGATGGAACGGTAGTTCAAGCGACCCGGAAATGGGTTGAAGACGTTGTTGTTGGTTACAACCTATGTCCGTTTGCCAAGCGCGAACTGGTCCGGGACCGGGTTCGGTTTGTGGTATCCGAGGCTGATAACGAGGATTCACTTCTCCAGGCCCTGCAAACAGAACTTCTGCGTTTGGACGATGAGCCGGAAATCGAAACCACGCTTTTGATTCATCCTCAGGTACTGCAGGACTTTGCAGACTACAACGAGTTCCTGGGTGCTGCCGACGGGTTGTTGACCTATCTGGACATGGAAGGCATCTACCAGATCGCCAGCTTCCACCCCGATTATCAGTTTGCTGGCACTGAATCAGATGATGCGGAGAACTACACCAACCGATCTCCGTACCCCATGCTTCATCTGTTGCGTGAGGCTAGCCTGGAAGCCGCGATTGATAACCATCCGGATGTAGACGGTATTCCCCCGCGTAATATCGAATTGATGAACCAGCTCGGTGCAGAAAAAATGCGGGCTGTTTTGGTTGGATGCACGTCCGACCTTAGCGAATGATAGAAGAGGCAATACAGTGGGACGACTGTTCGCACAAATTGATAGCCAGCCCTCCGAGATCGGCGAAATCACACTTCGCCGCCGGCGGATTCCCGCACTGGGTGACCGGGATATATTCGAGGTAAAACTCGGCGAAGAATTCCTCATGTCCAGCATGTTCGTAGACGCTGAAGTCGCACTTTCAGACCTCGGGTTGAACGAAACGGAAGGCGACAACCTGAGCGTTGTCGTTGGAGGCCTCGGGCTAGGCTATACCGCCGTGGCCGCACTCAAGCACGATCGGGTAGGGGAGCTGCTGATCGTAGAATACCTGGAGCCGGTTATCCGCTGGCACCAGCAAGAATACGTGCCCCTTGGCAAAGATATTAACGCCGATGCCCGCAGCCGCTACATTCATGGCAGCTTCTTTGATCTTGCCATTGCCGATCCCGAGTGCGGCGGATTTGATCCACAAGCGCCCGGCAAAGAGTTTGACGCCATCCTTTTGGATATCGACCACTCGCCTCGCGCGCTGCTGAGCGACTCCAACGCCAGCTTCTACACCACCGACAATATCAGCCGCATGGCCAGGCAACTTAAACCCCGTGGTATCTTTGCCATGTGGTCCAATGAAGGCGAGGACGCCGTATTCATGGAAGTGTTACGGGAAATATTCACCGAAGTGGTCTGCCATGTAGTGAGCTTCTACAACCCGTTCCAGAACAGGGAATCGTTCAACACTGTATACGTGGCCCGCAAACCGGGCTGAAATAGCCGGAGAGTGTGAACCAGTGATGACCTACCGAACCCGACCCTTCAGTTCGAATCAGCGCCTGCCCGAGCTGGATGCACCGCAGGTTATGCATGAGCCGGAGCAGGCGGGAGAGATGCTGGCAGACTTCATTCGCCGCAACCCCAAGCTAATGATCTTGACTGGCGCAGGTGTAAGCACAGATTCCGGCATTCCCGATTACCGCGATGGCGAGGGCGCATGGAAGCGTAAGCAACCGGTTCAGCACCGTGAATTCATGGACAGTTACGACATTCGCCAACGATACTGGGGGCGCAGTTTGATTGGCTGGCCTGTTATCCGAAACGCACAGCCGAATCCCTCCCACTTCCATATCGCTGAACTGGAAATGCGCAATCACTCTAGTCTCGTGGTTACCCAGAACGTAGACCGCCTGCATCAAAAAGCGGGTACACAGGGCGTAAGCGATTTGCATGGACGTGCAGATGAAGTGCTTTGCATGAGTTGTGGCTACAGATGCCCCCGAGACGAAGTGCACGAGCGCTGTGCAGATCTCAATCCGGCGTTTCAGGGCTTCAAAGCGGAAGCTGCTCCAGATGGCGATGCTGATTTGAACGTGGATTTCACCGGTTTTCGCCTCGCAGACTGCCCAAACTGCAGCGGCATACTCAAACCGGATGTTGTGTTTTTTGGTGATTTTGTACCGAAGCAACGGGTGGAATTGGCGAAGGACACGCTCAAGGCCAGTGACGGGTTGCTGGTTATTGGGTCTTCTTTGATGGTTTACTCCGGCTTTCGCTTTTGCAGGTATGCAAAGGAGTTAGGTATGCCGATAGCTACCCTCAATCTGGGCCGTACGCGTGCCGAGGAGTTGGCGGAATTGAAACTGAATGCAAGAATCGGGGAGACCCTGAGGGCCTCCCTCGATCACCTATCGGTCGGGCGCTGCTTACGCCCCTACAAGGTTGTACACAAATACCGTACCTACAGCCACCGGCGTAATGAACCGCACGGTAACGTACCAAAGATTGAACATGGGCTTGGAGAGCGCCAGTTCTTCCTCCATGGCCTTGCGGGACATAATCCAGCCAGCAAATACTGCAACCAGCAAACCGCCCAAAGGCAACATGATGTTGGCGGTAAAGAAATCCAGCAGGTCAAAGATTGTTTTGCCTTCCAGCATGGTGATCCATCCCAGTGGTGCAAAGCCCGACCACAGGTTGAGGGAAAGGATCGAGGCAATGCCCAAAGCCCAGCACACAAAACCTGCCCCCAATGCACTTTTGATGCGATTCATGCCTTTTTGTTCTTCCAGCCACTCTACAATTGGCTCCAGTAGAGAGATGCCCGACGTCCATGCAGCAAAAATTAACAGCACAAAGAACAATGTTCCGAACAGGCTGCCCATAGGCATCTGACCAAAGGCCAGTGGCAGCGTTTGGAAGATCAAACCCGGCCCCGCGCCCGGTTCAAGGCCGTTCGCAAAGACAATCGGGAAGATAGCCAAGCCAGCGAGCAATGCCACGCCAGTATCAATCACGCACACGGCAATCGATGTTTTGGCGATGGAAATATTCTTTGGCAGGTAAGAGCCGTAAGCCATCATTACCGCCATACCCAGGCTCAGAGTAAAGAAAGCGTGCCCCAGTGCGACCAGCACGCCGGCGGTAGTGAGTTTGGAGAAGTCTGGTTGAAACAGGAAGGTTACCGCCCGCCCGAACTCGCCAGTGGTCATGGCAAAGCCAACCACTGCAAGCAGCAAAAGGAAGAGGGCAGGCATGAGAATGCTGACAGCCCGCTCAAGTCCTGCGCGAACGCCCTTGGCTACTACAAGCACTACCAGGGCCATGAACAGGGTGTGCCACATCAAGAGCGTTTTGGGGTCTGCCAGAAGGCTGGAGAAGAGTTCGCCAATGGCATCCGCAGACTGGCCCGTGAATTGCCCACTAGCGGCAGAACCCACATAGGATACGGCCCAACCACCAATCACTGAATAAAACGACAGAATCAGAAAGCCGGCGATAACACCGATTGCGCCAACGGCTCGCCAGGCAGGGTTCAGCCCTTGTTGTTTCGCAATCTGTTTGAGGCTGTTTACCGGGCTTCGGCCGCCGCGACGACCAATAAGTACCTCAGCCATCATGATGGGCAAGCCTATGGCGGCAATACACAACAGGTAAACCAATACAAAAGCGCCACCGCCGTTTTCGCCGGTAACGTAAGGAAACTTCCAGATGTTGCCCAGACCAACAGCAGAACCTGTGGCCGCAAGAATAAATGCAAAACGGGAAGACCAAAGCCCCCGTTTTTCGTTCGAACCTTCCATTGTGGCTGAGCTCGGACCATTAAAATCAGACATGATTGTCTCCTGCCAGATACTTGTTTTTGTTTGGAAGAACCGGGGCCCGGAGTTGCATAAAGGCCCCGTTAAAAATGTCTACGACTATTCAGGCGCCGGCAAACTGCTCGCTCGGTGTTTGAACCGCGCTTGCGCGTTTCCGGAAACGTTCTTCTGCCAAGGTGTTGGCAACCGCTCCGGTGGGAATGCCGCTGCTGTCAGAGCGTTTGAAGATCTCTGAAAGCGTCCGACCAATGCCTTCTACGTGAGCTCGCACTTCTTCTGAAGAGGCTCCGGTGCGCTCACAGAACACATCTATGATGCCACCTGCGTTAATTGCGAAATCCGGCGCATAGAGGATGCCGCGATCCGTAAGTGCCTGATCATGATCCGGGCGTTGCAGGAGGTTGTTGGCCGCACCCGCAATAACCGTTGCTTGCAGCCGGGGGATACTGTCGTCGTTCAATACTGCACCCATGGCGCAGGGCGCTACTACATCGACTGGCAGGAACAGAATGTCCTCGGCCGTTGCTGCATGGGCGCCGAGTTCGTCTACGGCACGTTGCATATTTTCCTGGTGAATATCGTACACCCAGAGTTCTGCACCCGCCTCTTTCAAATGCTGGGCCAGGCGGTAGCCCACGTTGCCCACGCCTTGAACGGCAACTTTCAAACCAGTCAGGTCCTCACGGCCGAGCTTGTGCTTTACCGCTGCTTTCAGACCAACAAACACGCCATAGGCTGTGGTTGGAGAAGGGTCTCCGTTACTGGGCAGACCATCAAAACCCATGTGCTCAACAATGCCGGCAACGTGTTTGGTGTGCCTACCCATCACTTTGAGATCGGGCACGCTGGTGCCAGAATCTTCAGCAGCAATGTACTGGCCACCAAGACCTTCCAGATGCTTACCCATGGCTTCCAGCAAGGCTTCGCTTTTTTGCTTGCGCGGGTCGCCAATAATGACGGACTTGCCGCCGCCCAGATCAAGATTGGCAAGCGCGGACTTGTAGGTCATGCCCCGCGAAAGGCGCAGAACATCGCGTAAGGCTTCTTCATCGCTGGCGTAGGGGAACATCCTGCAACCACCGAGAGCCGGGCCACGGGAGGTGTTGTGTATGGCAACAATGGCTTTGAGCCCGGTTTCCGGGTCACAGAAAAAAGACAGGTGTTCGTGGTTATCAAATTCGGGATGGCTGAATACAGTCATGGGATCACCTCTCTTCCTTGGCCCGAGCGGGCGCTAAGTTGCGGAAACTAAAGGCGACTATCTTAGCAGGTAGGAACAAATGTGCACTGCACATGACGTCTCGAAGACGTGCTGATATTGGCATGTTGAAATCCTCTCCACGTGGCCGGATCTCGGCGGCAGTGGCAGTGTTGTTTTTGTCGTCCGGCTTGTGGCCGGCGGTTTTGATTTCAGGTGCCCGGACCCCTCTCAGGGGGTAGCCCTTATGAGGCCGAGCTAAAGCTAAACTAATCGCTGTTGACGTTAACGTCAATTCGAAAAGCGGCGTGGCATTATCTAATCCATGGTGAAATATTAGTTGCATGTGCAAAACTTCCTGTCAGATCAACAACTCACACCTGCGGAAACTACTGATACGCCCGGCACGTAAATTTCCTTAGCTTGCGTAGATGAAAAATGCCGCATATCCCTACCAGTTTCAGCCCGCGAAGGTTCGTTCCGAACTGATTCGCATGCTCCCTATTTCATTGTTTGTTGTGGCATTTGGTGCTGCTTTTGGTCTTGCCGCCGTGCAAGAGGGGGTGGGGCCGATCGAATCGTTGTTGATGAGCACGCTGGTTTTTGCGGGTGCGTCACAATTTGCAGCCATTGATATGTGGGGGGCTGAGGTTTCGGTCATCCCCGTTATGGTTGTTGTGTTTGCAATAAACTCTCGCCACCTGTTGATGGGTGCGTCGCTTTATCCAATGTTGAAAGACGTTACCCCCGCTAAGCGGTATGGCATTTTATTGCTCCTCACCGATGCTAACTGGGCCGTATCTGCTCAGGAATACCAAAGTGGCAGGCGCAATCTTGAGGTGATTCTCGGGGGTGGCCTGGTGTTGTGGCTTGCCTGGATTGTTGGCACCTGGCTAGGCGTGTATTTCGGGGGGCTTTTGCAAAACCCGAAAAGCCTGGGGATGGACATGGTACTGGGATGCTTCCTGCTGGCCATGGCTCTGGGCGGCAAAAAGAACCCTCGAGTGCTGGTGGCCTGGACGCTGGCGGCTGTTGCTTCACTGGCAGCCTGGAAATGGTTGCCTGCTAACACTCATGTGGTGGCCGGAGCTCTTGCCGGCGGAGTTGTTGGGTATTTTTGGCTTGAAAAGAAACCTGAAGAAGAGCCGGCAGAGGGGGCCTCCACATGACCATCGAAACCACCACTGGCGGCGTTCTTGTACTCATACTGATTATGACCCTGGTTACACTGGCAACCCGGTTCGGCGGTGTGTTTATCATGTCCTTCGTGCGCATAAGCCCTCGTATTGAGAGCTTCATCAATACCATGGCCAGCTCTGTGCTGATTGCCATCATTGTGCCTATGGCGTTTGGTGGCGATGCGGGAGCGCTTGCGGCGCTCGCCGTAACGGCTGTTGTTATGCTAACTCTCAAGAAGCCGCTGCCTGCGATTGCGGCGGGTATTCTGGCGGCTGCGCTGGTGCGGTATAGCTTATAGAGTAATCTGCTTTGGCTTCAGCGGCGGCACATTCGCCAGTTTGCACAAAATTCATTCAAGTTCATTTCACCTGAGCCGTTAAGCCAGTAGGTGACTAATGAACTTGGAGGCAAGCCCGCGCCATGATTGTGTCCAGCCAGATTTCGTTCTTGCAGGAAAATTCCCGCCACACAACGGCCTTTGATCAGAGCCAGCTTCGGATTAACCAGCAGCGATTGCCCGGTGCTGGCAATGGCAATTCGGCTGGCAACGCACAGCTGAATGTTATACGCGATGCGGCCTACAGATACACAAGCCAGGAAAGATTGGGTTTCAGCAGTTCCAGCACTGTCAGTGGTGGCGATCGCGATGGCGTGTTCACCAGCGCCCAGCTGGCCGAGAAAACCACGGAACTGATGCTTCGTGGGCAACAGGCCATCAGTGTCAGCCGCGCCGCCCTTGGTGGTGAGGCCGGAGAAGCCAAAGGCAGCATGACGGTTGAGGCCAGCCGCTATATGTTCTACTCCGAGAGCGAATCCCGTTCATTTACATCATCCGGCAGCATTTCTTTGGAAAATGGCGAAACCATCGATTTCACCTTGTCACTTCGCCAGTCGCAATCCAGAACCTATGAATACTCCGAAAGCCTGCGCATCGAAGAGCGCCCGATGACAGACCCTTTGGTGATCAACTTTGGCAACGCCACGGCGAAGCTCACCGACACCTTGTTTGAGTTTGATCTGGAAGGTAATGGGAAAACCGGGCAGTTTGCCGCTCTCGACAGTGGTAGCGGCTACCTGGTATTTGATCGCAATGGCAACGGAAAGGTGGATGACGGCACCGAACTGTTTGGCCCCCAAAGTGGCTCCGGGTTCAGTGAACTCGCTAACTACGATGATGACGGCAATCTTTGGATTGATGCCAACGACGAGGTGTTTTCCTCTTTGTCTGTTTGGGTGCAGGGAGCAGATGGCGAGCAGACCTTGAGGTCCCTTAACGAAGTGGGCGTGCAGGCGCTTTATGTTGGCAGCGCAGAAGATAATTTCACTCTGACCAACAGCCAGGGCGTGCCGTTGGGAGAAGTTCAGGCTTCAGGTATCTACCTGACCACCGATGGTGACGTGCGCACACTCGAAGAAATCAATCTGTCTGAGCAAAATACTGTGGATGTTCCTCCGACACAGCAGCGTCTTGAGGGTGGGGGTGGCAGTGGCCGTGACGGAAATATGGGTGAGGTCGGCGGGCTTGAGGGAGCCAGAATAGAGGCCATTCGCGGCGCGCTGGAAAAACTCAATGAATTGCGAGAGAAGCAGAAAGCATTTATTGAGGAAACCAAGGATTTAGGTAAATCGGACTCACCGCTGGATGAGTACATGAGCATTATTGACCGGCTACGCCTTGAACTGCTGAGTAGCCAGAATGAGAAGCAGCAGGCTGCGAGCCGGTACCTGGAATTTGCCAAATCCTGACCTGATGTGGCCGTTACTTCCTGTTCCGCTTGTGATTGAACGTGTTGGCGTTGCTTGGAAGCTGGATTTTTGGGTTAACCTGTTTAAGTGCACCGTATAAGTTCTTTCGAGAATAGGGGTAGTTCATGCACAGTTGGTGGACTTCCCCGTTTTTCATTTGCACGTTTATGTTGGTCATATAGCCTGAGCCAATATTCAGCTTGTGCTCGATGGCTACAATATCCAGAGGACGGATTCTGAAGCACCACTCCTCAAAAATAGGGTGATGGCTATAGAATTCCTTTTCCGTTACGTAGATTTCGAATTTGTCCCTTCTTTTCAGCAGCCAAGCCAGAATTACGGCCAGGACGACTGCTACAGCAATAGCTCCTTTCTCAACCATATCGAATATTTCTTCGAAGTTTGGCTGGTCTTTAAAAAAGTGTTGAAACATAAAGAGAATAACGGGTATCGCCAGTATATTGAGGGCAACACTTACGGCTTGTCGGGTTTGGCTTTTTTTGTAGTGGAAGAGCATGGGCGAGCCTGTTTTGCGCTGGGTAAGTGATAAACAGAATACTTGGTGCTCGCCTGCGGATGCCAGTTTTTTTGGAAGGTGGGCGGGGAGTCGGTAGGCCCGAAGGCCTACCTGAAAAGGTTGGAATCAGAAACCGTCGACAGGTGCTGTCATCCACCCCAGGCCACCTGCGCTGCTTTCACTCGTCGGGTTGTCCATGATATGTGTGAGTGAGTTGTTTTCACGAGTATTCACGTAGATAACTTCGTATCGGTCATCGTTGTCATCTTCATAGGTTACTTGTATCAAACGATGCGGCCCCGGTGCGGAGCGCCCCATGGAGATACTCTCAGCCGTTTCTGACAGGCGGCCTAATATCACTCGGCCAGCTTCTGGGTTGTTGGCATCTACGGCAGCAATGAGCTTTTTGTTGCAGGCCATGAATACCTCGCTGGGCTCAAGGCTGCTGAAGCTTCCTCCGGTATAGTTAGCTTTGCCAGAAGTGGATGCGCCTATCCAGGTGCAGTCCTTAAGCTCCACACGCTTGCTGCCATCCGCCTTAATGGCTGTGGCATAGTCAGAACTGTTGGCCTCACGATTGTAGAAGAACCATCCCTCTTGGCTGACGACGCTCACGGGGGTGCTAAAAGCGCCATTCAATAAGTTACCGCCATTGTTGCTCCGGCCATCCAGCAGCACTTCGCTTTTACCATCCAGAGAAATGGCGATTAAACGTTCGTTTATTTCCCAGATAAAATGAGTGCCCGCATCGACCAGGAAGTCACCAAGGTTCGCTTCCTTGTCTTCCATTAGCTTGCCACCCTCGTGGTACACAGCTTCCCAGCCCACGTTGTCAGCGGTTGTGGTGATCTTGATTAAGGATGCGTGCGCTTCAATATCCGATGGATTCGGAGCTCCGCCCCCTCCAAGCAGGCTGCCAATACCGCCGTCACTGGTGGCTAAAAAAAGTGTTTCACCATCTTTACTAACGGTGCGTCCGGCTTCATTTGGTCCGAACATGGGAAGAGCCGTGGTTTCCAGATTGTCTCCATTTGCATTCTTCAGTAGGTGCAACTTTCCTGAACTATGCTCATAAAACCAGAGTGTGGTAGTCACTTCCAGCGAGGTTCCAATCTGCTTTTTTTCAGGAAGCGCCAGAACCGCACCGCTGTTTAAGTGGTAAACACCGGTAATATAATTGTATGTCTCGTCAGTCCTATCTTGACTGAACTCAACTGGGCCCGTGCCATCATTGTTGGGAATGCAGGTGGCATTCATTAGATTGGCACCAGATACAAATGCCAGACAGTCGTTCTGGTTCAGATCGGCGACGATCCAGCCATATGCGCTGCCGGCTTTGGCACCCTGGGTTTCGAACAAGGGTGCTTGAACATTAAAACCGGCACCGAAATCCTGAACCGGCGTGCTCGAGTCCGCATCAAGCGAGGTGAGGCGGTACTGCCTGCTGGACATCGATGAGTTTTTAGCGGGAAATACATACTGTGTCCGGTTGGCGTCATCCAGGTTGAAGGACACTATCTGGTGAGCTACTGCAAATCCCAAGTCTGCAGATTGGCCGCTTTCATTAGTGACTTGTTCCGGCATGCTACCCACCGACACACCAACTCTCATAAGGGCTGACGGCATGGGGAATCCGGGTAGGTATTGATACTCCTCTTCCTGAACATAGGTCACGCCAGTTACTTGGTAGTTATCGACTTCGCCAGTGTTCGTGTCAATAGTTGCTTGGTGGAGCGCCATTGGAGAAACGGCGCTGTTTACGGAGCCGACACCTGCAAGCTTTGGGTCAATTGTGTGGTTGGTTTTGAGCGCTGGGTCGTAGGCCATTAGCCAAGCCCCGGCAGGCTGATTGGGGCCTGTTTGACCACTGTGGTCAGATGCATCGATGTAGAATAGGCGGTGCTCCTGGTTAGCGTCGGTAGTCAGCCCGTATAACTCCGCCAGATTGGTCGTTGTTGGAATATTGTCGGTGGTGCTGGGGCCACCGTAATTTGGATTGCCTCCGCCTCCGCCTCCGTCGTCGCCGTCACCTCCGCCGCCACAGGCCGCAAGCCCTAGTGCCGCAACACCGGCAACCAACAAGGTGCGTAGTTGGGAAAAAGGCGTAGCCAGAGCCTGGCTATGCTCCAATTTGATCGAGTTAGACATTCCATATCTCCTATCACCACTATGTGATCTTGTTGTGTCGGTCGAAAGCCCGTCTGCCGGCCAGCGTTTGTGATTCAGCGTGTCGCTGGCGTAGCTGCTGGCGGCAGTTGGTCAACCTTATTGTGGGCGCCTGCATCAGAGAGGGGTATCACTCAAACGGGGGATGCCCAGTGCGCACCTTTTTCACAAGCGGGGGGGGCGATTGAATTTATGATCTGGTGAACATTTATCGAAATAAGCTGCAGTTTCAGTTTGTTGCGTTTGGCTTTTGCCGCTATTGTGATGCCCGGATCATTAACAAATCTTTACGCTTCGGAGGCCGTCCGGCCATGCTTGATTACATCGCACTCGGCATTTTGATTTTTGCCGCCATAACCGTCTTTTACGGAATCATCGTAATTCACGATATTCCCTACGATATTGCTGAAAAGCGACATCACCCCCACGCTGACGCCATTCATGTAGCCGGGTGGATCAGTTTGTTAACGCTGCATGTTATTTGGCCCTTTTTGTGGATATGGGCAACCCTCTACAGAGAGGACAGGGGGTGGGGCTTTAACAAACGTGCCGCGGTAGCACAAGCCGACCCTGAAACGGAAGCAGCCAGCACAACGGATGCGTCTATTGCCGGGCTCAAAGCTCAAGTATCCGAACTGAGTGCGCAGGTTGCGCAGTTACAGCAGTCTGCTAACCAGCCAGCGGGAGATGAACGCTAATGGATCTTTTGTTAGTTCTTACCTATACCGCGCTGTGCATTGCTATTTTTAAGATTTTCAGAATCCCGTTGAACAAGTGGACGGTACCTACCGCGGTATTGGGTGGTGTTGTTTTGATTGGCGGGCTGATTTTCAGCATGAATTATAATCATCCGTTTTCCGAAGCAAGTCGCGATTACTTTGTTACCACACCCATTGTGCCAACCGTTAGCGGCCGAGTAATTGAGGTCAAAGTTCAGGGTGGCGTGAAGGTAAAAAAGGACGACGTGCTTTTCGTGATCGACCCCGAGCCCTTTCAGTTCAAGGTTGACTCGATTCGTGCACAGTTAAAATCCGCTAAGGTTGACCAAAAGCGGGCGCTGGAGTTGGTAAGGCGCGGAGCTGGCAGTCAGCGCGCAGCCGACCTCAGTACTGCGCAAGCAGACACATTACAAGCTCAACTCGCTGAAGCGGAATTTAACCTGAGCGAGACCGTTGTCCGGGCGCCAACCGATGGCTACGTGGCACAGCTGGCTCTGAGGCCCGGCATGATGGCAGTCTCTCTGCCACTGCGGCCTGTCATGGTATTTGTGCATGCGGAAGACTTGTATTTTGTAGGATGGTATCGCCAGAACAGCCTGTTGCGCTTGCAGGCGGGCAATGAGGCGGAGGTGGCTCTGAACGGGCTTCCCGGCCAAGTATTTTCCGGCAGGGTGAAAAGCGTATTACCGGCACTGGCCGAAGGCCAGGTTCAGGCAAGCGGTAACTTGATTAACCCATTGGCAGCAGTTCATCCGGGGCGGATACCGGTGTTGATTGAAATTACGGATCCAGATTTCCAGCAGTATGTTGGCACAGTGCCTGGTGGTGCCTTTGGGCAAAGTGCGGTTTATAGCGAGCATTTTCATCACGTAGCGATCATGCGGAAAATACTCTTGCGGATGTCTTCTTGGGTTAACTACCTGTTCCCCTTCCATTAAAAGACTGTTGTCTGAGCAATGCCGCTTGTGATGATGTTTGTCCAAGCGGCATCGATGCTCTGCGGAGCAGTCTCAGTTTTCCATATAGTGCTGAATCTCCGTGAACACCTGGTCCATAAACGGTTGATCGAGGGGTAACAGATGCCCGCTTTCAGGCAGTATGATCAGTGATGCGTTGGGTATTTCCTGAGCAAGGTGCCGTGCAAATTCTACAGGGACAAAGGTATCTTTCTCTCCCTGATAGATATGCACCGGCACCTGAATATCTGCCAGATGAAAAGGCCAGGCAGCCCATTGCACTTCGAGGTCCTGAATAGCACCTTTCACTCCCTGCACCAATGCTTCCTGTTGGTTGCGCACAAACAGCTCAGAGCGCGCCTTGTCATCAAGGAGAGCTTGGTCTGAAGCGGGCATCTCGGCTTCTGCGACGGCCATATAGGCACCCGGTAGAGTCAGGTCCGCCCAGCGGGCTACTTTGAGTGCTTGCTTGAACAGCGCGGGATGCTCTTCTGACAACTCAGGGCCACGTAACCCATAGTCACTCATCGCCTGGAGAGCCTTATCGTACTCGCCGAAGTTGGTGTATCCGGATATCGAGATGGCAAAGCGAACGCGCTGGGGCAAATAGTAAGCCGTCGCCAGCACAGGTGGACCGCCACTGGACCAGCCCATTAAACCAAACTCGTCCAGCCCCTTTTCATCCGCCAGTTTTTCCATGTCAGCGGCAAAGTCCAGCAAGCCATAATTCGAGACGAAACTGGATGCCCCTATTCCTGGCCGGTCCATAACGATCAGGCGGATTCCGTAATCCTTGGCTTTGGCATCCAAAAACAATAGCTCCAAGCGGGATCCAGGGTTGCCATGGGCATAAAGTACGGGAAAACCTTGTGGGTCTCCGCGCTCCAGCCATGCGACACGGCGCGAGCTCCAGGTCGAAAATTGGGGAGTTCCTTCATCGGGCTGCTTTGTTTCAACAACGCTTCGATCCGCTTTCGTGGATGCGCAGCCGGGCAGCGCTGCCCACAGCGATATTGAAATCAATGTAAATAAAATCCGTGACACGTTGATTACCTCATACAAACCAGAACTTATTGTAGTTGTTGCGCAGTTATTCTGCTTATTTAAGAGAAGGACGGGCCTAGACGCCTGACTCTGTGGCGGACGAATAACTAGCTGAAAAAGGTTGTAAAGCGTCGCATTTACACCGGTATCACTCATTTGGGGGATATACAGCTTAAATTGACACTGCTAATTTCGAGCATTAAATATACAGGTTAATAATGAACACTCTTTGCAATTAATAGAGTGATCAGAAACGACAGGGAGAGGTTGGGATGTCCGAAATAGTCGACTCTAAGAGCAGCCATGCAACGGCGTCCGTGATGGGAGGTGCGCGCGGTGTGTTGATTGCTGTAGTTGCTTCGCTAGGACTTATCGCCTGTGGCGGAAGTAGCGATGGCAACGACACTGATGATCAAAATCCCACCACTGCTACCCCTATGTCGGGCAGTGCTCAAAAAGGGCCATTTCAGGCTGGCGGCACTGCGACGGCCATTCAGCTACAAGCCGACGGTTCGCTTGGCAGTGCTTCTGTTTCGGGTGATATAGCGTCCAATGGTGGTTTTAGTCTTACGGACGCCGACTGGGCGGGCCCGACCCAACTTGAAATGACGGGTGTGTTTTTTAATGAGGTTGTCAACAATTTCACCAGCGATAGCGCCACACTCCATGCCGCCATCACATTGCCGGATGATGCCAGTGCCAACGTGAACCTGTTTACCCACTTTGCTGCGGCACGTACCCAGACGCTAATGGCTGCTGGTGCTGATTTTGGCAACGCTCGCGCTCAGGCACGTGGCGACTTGAACGCCATCATAGGCATTAGTGCGGCCCCAACCTCACTTGATCTTCACGAGGACAACGGAAGCACTGCACACCAGAGTGACAGTGCGAACTTGTTACTGTTCTCTGCAGCGACATTGACTGCAGGTGTAGACCAGGCCGGGATCGATGCGATTGCTGAAGATTTTGCAGATGACGGTCAGATCAACGGTGTTGGGCAAATCAAATTCGACGAAATTAAGCAGGCGGCAGCGGATCTTCCAGACTTGCTCGCCACCGCACGTGCCAATATGCAAGCAACATATAGCGTTGTTCCACCGGATAACGCCACGGGTCTGAGCCCCGTTTGGGTTCCCGGTGCGCCGCCTCTGCCTGTTGCATCGTTCACTTTCAGCGGATCTCTCAAAGCCGGCGACCCCCAGTCGTTTGACGCAGATACCTCAACTGGCGATACGCTGACTTACGCTTGGGAATTCGGCGATGGTGATACGGCCACCGGCGCACAGGCAACACATGTTTATGCGGATGCAGGTAACTACACGGTAGTACTTACGGTTACAGACAGAGGCAATCGTAGCGACACTGAATCTCGTGATCTGGCCATTACAGAAGGTTCAACAACGCCGGCGCCACCAACCGCAGCCTTCGGTGTCAGCGGTGATCAAGTAGTGAATCAGAATCTGACATTTAGCGCGGGCAGCTCGGTGGGTGCAGACTTGGTATACGCCTGGACGTTTGGCGACGGCAATATGGCCAATGGCGCACAGGCAACTCACGCCTACACCTCTGCAGGGGATTACAGCGTTGAATTGACGGTGACTGACAGTGCAAGCCAAACGGATACAACAGCGCAGACTTTAACTATTATCGCGTCACCGAGTACCGTGCAAAAGGTATCCGCGAGCGACCTCACGGATGGTGATAGTTTCGGCGTTTCGGTCGCGATGGACGGCGATACTGCCGTGATAGGGGCGGAGTTCGCCGAAATTGGTCGCGACAGGGACGCTGGTTCAGCGTATGTATTCACTCGCGTTAACGGTGTCTGGAGCGAGAGCCAGCAGCTTATCGCGAGCGATAAAACGAGTATTGATTATTTTGGCTCCTCCGTTGCCTTTGATGGCGACACCATAGTGGTTGGTGCGAGAAATGCTGACGGCGGGGGCGCGGCCTATGTGTTCACCCGCTCGAATGGTGCCTGGAGCGAACAGGCCAAACTCGTGGCAAGCGATCGAGAGCCGGGAGCGAGCTTCGGTAGCGCGGTCGCTATTGAGGGCGATACCGTACTAGTGGGTGCCAGTGGGTATTATAAAAATGGTGCAGGGCTACAGGGCGCTGCGTATGCATTTACCCGGACAGGCAGTTCCTGGAGCCAGCAGGCAAAACTCACTGCAATCGGTGGTTCTGAGCCTGAAATTGCAAAGTTTGGCCACGCAGTCGCTCTCCAGGGTGACACCGCCATGATTGGCGCGCCTTTTACCCGTCTCAGTGGTAACAATGCAGAAGGTGCGGTCCATGTGTTTACCCGCTCGGGTAATAGCTGGAGCCATGATCAGATGCTGGCAGTCGGTGTTAGTGAGGGCAAGGCGTTATTCGGTTACTCGGTTTCTATCTCCGGTGAAACTGCAGTGGTAGGGCAAAGCCAAGGCACCGTCGGCACCAAAACGTCGCAAGGTTCGGCCTATGTTTACGATCGGGTTGCGGGTGTTTGGAGCGAGAGCCAGCGGTTGATTGCAAGCGATGGCGAAGCACGCGATGTATTCGGGAGTTCGGTTTCTATTCTCAACGACACCATTTTGATTGGGGCGGGTTTCGCAGATGCCTATGCCCGACTATCAGGTGTGGCATATGTGTTTACGCGCTCCGGTGGTGCATGGAATCAGCAAGACAAACTATGGGCCGAGCCGGCTTCCCAGGACGATCGTTTTGGCTACGCAGTCACCCTTGATGGCACCGAAGGCTTGATAGGCGCTTATACCTCAGGCAGCTCTTACATAGATCCAGGCAAAGCATATTTTTACGATTTCAGTGACTTGGTATCGCCGTGAATGGCTGAGTGCATTGGCAGCGACTGTGCAAGTGTGGAAATGCAGCGCTCAGGGCCCCTGACTTGTCTTGGCGAACGTCTGGCAGTCCACTATTCAGGCTGCCTCACCTTAACGTTATGGGTTTGAGGTTTGACGAAACGGCAGCGCCGTTTCGGCCTCCTCGTAATATCCCATAATCTGCTCTGCTTCTTCACGAGTAAACGCCGCAATGGCATCCCGAAAGCCCGGGTGGGCTATTCCATGCCACGAGTGGGTGATCACCGGCTCAAACCCCCGCACTAGCTTGTGCTCCCCCTGCGCGCCTGCATCAAACATTTGCAGGCCCAGTTCGATAGCCAGTTCAATGCCCTGGTAGTAGCAAGTCTCAAAGTGCAGATGGCTGTACTCCTCCAGGCAGCCCCAGTAACGGCCGTAGAGTGTGTTTTGCCCGGCTAGAAACAATGCTCCTGCAATCATTTCACCGTCTTTAACCGCCACAATCACATGCAGGTGCTCTGGCATGGTCTCGCGCATTTGCTCGAAGAACTGCCGGGTAAGGTAAGGTTGTTGCCCGCGTTTCAGGTAGGTGGCCTGATAGAAAACATAGAAGGCTGCAAGAACTTGGTCGGATATGTTTCGGCCATGAAATCGGGCAAAGGTAATATCTTGCTCGGCTACTTGGCGTCGCTCTTTGCGAATGGATTTACGTTTGCGGGAGGTGAGCTGGCCCAGAAAGTCGTCAAAACTGCCATAGCCTTTGTTGCGCCAGTGGAACTGGCAGCCTATTCGATGCAGCTGAGTTTCGTATTGGAGCAGTTTCTGGTCTTGTTCGTTCGGAAACAAAAGGTGCCACGAGTGAGCACCAAGTTTGGCGATAAGGGCGTCAAAAAGGTCGTGAATACTTTGGGCATCAAGGGCGCTGCGAAGCTGTGGATCAAGTAGTAGGCGTGGCCCTTGGGACGGTGTAAACGGAACGGCAATCAGAAGTTTCGGATAATAGTTCATGCCGTAGCGCCGGTAGGCATCAGCCCAGGCCCAATCAAACACGTACTCGCCCATGGAATGGGATTTGATATAGGCGGGTGCCACACCGGCAATTTCGCCGTCCATCCGAAAAACGAGATGGCTGGGCTTCCAGCCAGTTGCTTCACTGGTGCAGCGGGTGCTTTCCAGCGCTTCAAAAAACTCGTACCGGAGAAACGGATTGCCGGTGCCTGCCAGCCTTTCCCAGGTATCCCTGGGGATATCGGACAGGGCATGACAGGCCTCGAGAGTTATAGAAGAAACTGCGGGTTCTGACATGGTTGGGGCGTACTCCTTGATCGCTCCCCCTACCTTACGTCAAAACCCGGCTTGTGATCACTTCTTCAGGTTGTCACAGCGCTTTTTCATCTTGTCCTGCATTTTTTTCATGCGCTTTTCGTGCTTCTGGCGATTTTCTTCGTGCATTTCATTCCAGATTTCGCGCTGTTTATCGGTTAGTTTCAGGCGCTCAGCCATGGCCTCTTGCCGCTCAGCCATTTCTGCCTGGCGCTCGGCTTGGTCAAAGCGACCCTTGCCTTCGCGCATGTCTTCGCACATTTCTGTCATGTCGCGCTGGTTGCCGTGGTGGCCGCCCCCGTGTTTCCCAGTCGAGTTGCTTGCCATCAAGGCTGGGCTGGCTGCAAACAGAGCTGAGGCCAGAAGGCCGGCAGTAATAATTGAAGATTTACGTTTGCTCATGATGTTTCCTCGCGTTGTTAGCTGCTTTTCAGCAGAAGGTTGATTCGTATGACAGCCATGGTACCGCCCGGCTTGGTAAACGAGCGTCAATGCCATGTAAAGGTTCTGCAAAGGACCATAAGCCAGAGCCAGCAGACTCTCGGGGCCGTGATAGACTTCAGCTAACACTTCAGGCGCAAATCAGGCGTTCAAAACCGGGCAGAGAGTCAGAATGCAGAACAGGGTTCTTTTGGTAGAGGATGACGATGAACTGCGTGAGTTGCTTGCTCGCTATTTGAGCGGCCAGGGGTTTACCGTACGTGAAGCCGCCAATGGACAAGATGGCTTGGCATTAGCGCTTGGGCAGCACTGCGATATTGTTGTGCTGGATATTATGCTGCCAGATATCAATGGGCTTGAAGTCCTGCGAGAATTGCGCTCCCAAACGCATCTGCCGGTGGTCTTGCTGACAGCCAGGGGAGACGAGACGGACCGAATTGTTGGCTTTGAAGTGGGTGCGGATGACTATATCCCAAAGCCTTGCAACCCTCGTGAGCTGGTGGCTCGTTTGCAAGCGATACTGCGCCGGGTCGCCTGGGATCAGAAGACCGAGGTGAAGGCTGCGCAGCGGTACGGTGATTTGCGCATTGAGACCAATCACCGGCGCATTTACCAAAATGATGAAGCGCTTGATTTAACAGCCACTGAGTATGAAATTCTTCAGGTGCTGCTGGCCCATGCGGGCAGTGTGGTTCGAAAAACCGACCTTATGCAATGGGCTTTGGGGCGACGCCTTGAAGCTTTTGACCGGACACTGGATATGCACATCAGCAATCTTCGTAAAAAGCTTGGGGGTGACGATTCGCCAAGAATTGAAACGGTGCGCGGTCTTGGCTACAGCTATCGGGTGTCCGAATGAACGCCCGCTTTCAATCTCGTCTGATAGTGCCGTTGTTTTGGCGGATTTTTGTTCTGATCTGGCTGGCCATGGTGGTAACGGTCATCGTGAGTAGCCTGGCTTCCCGTGTGTTGCTGGATCGTGAGCGTGCCGCCATCGAGCGTCAACTTGAGTTACGGGATCTTGGTTTTGAAGTGTCTGCAATACAGCAGACCCGAGGGCGTAGAGATGCACATAGGTTCCTCAGGGCGCAGGGGGATGAGCTGGGCCTGCATCTGATGATGATCAGTGCGGATGACGATAACCGTTTACCTGCGGCTATTCGCTCGCGAATAGATTCGGGTTGGTATCGGCAAAAACCTGCGATTGTTGACGTTGGAGATGGCTACCGTTTGGTTGCCTGGCCGAAAATGCACGGAGAGGGGTGGTTGGAGCCTCGGGTTTTCCGCTTTTTGGAAATAGGCTTGGCGTTCATTCTGATCACCCTTGCATGTTGGTTAATAGCGCGTTACGTGTCGCGGCCGATGCGGCACATGGAGTCTACGGCGAAGGCGATTGCCGGGGGTGATACACAGTTAAGGGTGAACGAACGTATTACGGCCAGGCGGGATGAAGTGGGCCAGCTGGCGACGGCGTTTAATGCCATGACGGATCAGCTTTGCACCCTGCTGGATCGACAGAAGCATCTTTTAAGGGATATTTCCCATGACTTGCGAACGCCGCTGGCGCGTCAGCGTATTGCGATTGAACTGGCCAGCGAAGGCGGCGTAGAGGAAGAACTGATGGGCAGCATCCTGCGCCAGAATGAGCGCCTGGATACCATGACAGGGCAAATATTAACTCTGTATCGGGTGACAGAGGAGGGCGGCGGTATCGCGCGTGATCCGGTGCGCCCGGTGGATCTACTGAACCAGGTTTTGCGGGATTCTGCAGACTATGCAGAACATCATCGGGTGGCCTGTAAGCTGGTCTCAATGCCAGAGAGTACCGGTGTGACCGTTCTGGGTGATGCGGGTCTGTTGCAGCGGGCGTTTGATAATATTCTGCAGAATGCTCTGGACTACACGCCGCCAGGCAAGATCGTCCATGTTTCTTTGGCGTTGTCTTCAGGTTGGATAAGCCTGACGATTGAGGATGAGGGGCCCGGCGTTGCAGGGGACATTCTGGAAAACCTCTTTGAGCCGTTTTTTCGCGCTGATAAATCCCGGGGAGGCCAGGGTTGGGGGTTAGGTTTGGCCATTGCCAAAGATATAATTCAGGCTCACGACGGCGACATTACCGCGCGTAATAGTGAACATGCCGGTTTGCAGGTTGTCGCCCGGTTGCCCGTATTTGCGGCGGATTAAAAAATCACAGGCAATTCCATGAAGAAAGATTATCCCGTTCCTGCCGGCTACCTTGAGCGGGAGACGGAAATCAAAAAAAGCCGCTTCATTGCCCGGATTGCGCCTGTAGCTTCCCGGGAGGAAGTGAAGGTTTGGCTTGAAAAAGCCCATCAAGACCATCCCGATGCCCGTCATATCTGCTGGGCTTATCAGATAGGTCGCCCAGGCTCTGCAGCGGAAGCCGCCATGAACGATGATGGCGAGCCTTCCGGTACCGCAGGCAAGCCTATCCTCAACGTGATTCAGCACAAGGATATGGGCGACGTTCTGGTTATGGTTATTCGGTATTTCGGTGGTATAAAACTTGGCGCCGGAGGGCTGGTGAGAGCCTACGCAGGCGCTGCTGAGAGTGTGCTTTCGGAGGTGGGCAGGGTATTTCACAAACCGCTTAGCGCAGCCAACGTTGTGATGGGGTTTGCGGATGAACAGCCACTGCGGCATTGGTGTGATGTTAATTCTGTAGAACTGGAATCAGTTATTTATGGTGCTTCTGTCACCGCGCGGGTTCTTGTTCCGGAAGATCAGGCTAATACCTTTAGCGCCTTTTGTGATGCACACAAATTGGATTACAGTTTCGAAACATGAATCGGCAAAAATGCATCGGACAAGTGTCTTGCGCGTATACTGATGTCAGGATTCCAAGAAACCAAGGGGTAGGCAATGGCTCGTATTCTGATGGCAGCACTGGTGGCACTGGCAATAACTGGGTGCGCCAGCAATGTGGTTACCGATTACAACTCCGCCGCGGCGTTCAGCAATTATTCAACCTGGGACTTCGTGTCCAACCCCGGCGAGCCCTCGTTTATTTCTCTCGATGGAAGCCGTGTCCAGAGTGCGGTTGAGCGGGAGCTGAACCTTAAATCCATGACCAAGGTTGCAGAACCGGAAGCCGACCTGCTGGTTAGCTGGCGGATTGTAGAAGAGGAGCGTCTCGAGCAATCTGGCGTGGGCATGGGTTTAGGCTTTGGTACCGGTAACTTTGGTTGGGGGATTTCGTCACCGCCACCGGTGCGTGAAGTAAAAGAAGGCAAACTGGTGATTGAGTTAGTCGATACAAGCTCGAAGGAAGTTGTTTGGCGTGCAGCCAGTCGCCGTTACCTCAATGAAAAGCAGTCCCCTGACAAACGCGGAAAACTCATTGACGAAGTGGTTGCCGAGATGTTCACCAAGTATCCTCCTGATCTGGACTAAAAAATACAAAGGCCTTATGGAGGCATAGCTTCAAGGGCCTGGCATAGGGAGGGTAAATGGCTAGGCAATCTAAAGGTGGGTTGGTATTTTCAACCGAGCAGGGGCGGATGTGTCCCGAGTGCCGAAACCCGGTTTCAGGCTGCACTTGCCGTGAGGCTCAACGCCCTGAAGGTGATGGTGTTGTGCGAGTGAGTCGTGAAACCAAAGGGCGCAAAGGCAAAGGCGTTACTCTGGTAACGGGTATCCCCATGGATGACAAAGAGCTTAAAGCTTACGCGAAAGTACTCAAGGCCAAGTGCGGCACGGGCGGCACAGTTAAAGACGGGGTAGTGGAAATTCAGGGCGACCACCGGGATGTGCTTGTGCCCCTGCTGGAGCAAAAAGGCTGGATTGTTAAGCGTTCAGGCGGCTGAAGGTATCGATACGAACTCTTTTTGAAAGGAGGCAGGCATGCACATACTGGTTTTGGGTGCGGGAGTTGTTGGAACAACCACCGCCTGGTTTTTGCAGAAGCAAGGACACCAGGTGACGGTGGTAGATCGGCAGGGCCAAGCAGGCCTGGAAACCAGTTATGCAAACGGGGGGCAGATTTCTGTTTCCCACGCCGAACCTTGGGCGAACCCCTCCGCACCGTTAAAAGTGCTGAAATGGCTGTTTAAAGCGGATGCCCCCCTATTGTTCCGCCCAAGGATGGATCCTGCCCAATGGCGCTGGGCTCTGTCTTTTCTGACGCAATGCACATCTGCAAAAGCCGCCCATAATATTCGCCAGATGGTGAATCTTGGCACATATAGCCGCAGCCAGTTACAAGCTTTGCGCCAAGAGGCTGGGCTTGAATACGACCAGGTAGAAAAGGGTATTCTGCATTTTTACACCAATCCTGAAGAGTTTGATGCCGCGCTTGAGCCAACTCGAATCATGTGCGATCTCGGGTGTGATCGACAGATTATTGATGCGGAAAAAGCCGTAGAAATCGAACCAGCGCTTAGTCATATCCAGCACAAAATTGCGGGTGCAACCTATACCCCTGAGGATGAATCCGGTGATGCGCGCAAGTTTACCCAGGCACTGGCCGAGCGGTGTCAGGACGCCGGTGTGGAGTTCTGCTACCAAACCGACGTTCTTGGTTTCGAGCGCGCGGGAGAGCGAATTCTTGGCGTTCAGGTGTTGAAGGATGGGCATCACCAAACCATGAGGGCGGACAGCTATGTACTCAGCCTGGGAAGCTTCAGTGCAGTGCTAGCTCGTCAGCTTGGGTTGTTCTTGAACATCTATCCCGCCAAAGGTTACTCCATAACGGTACCGGTGAAGAATGACGAGGCTGCATTCAATGTGAGCCTTACAGATGACGAGTACAAGCTGGTTTACTCGCGCCTTGGCGATCGTATTCGCGTTGCGGGAACGGCCGAACTGAGCGGCTATACCCGTGATCTTAATTACACCCGCTGTCGTGCCATTGTGCGTAGAACAGCAGAGATAATGCCTGAAGCTGGTTATTGGGATCAGGCCGAGTTCTGGACAGGCCTGCGACCAGCAACCCCCTCCAATGTGCCCTACGTGGGCAAAAGCCATTTTGCCAATCTGTATTTGAATACCGGCCACGGAACGCTGGGTTGGACCCATTCCTGTGGATCAGCGGCTGCGCTGGCGGATATTGTTGATGGTAGGAAACCGGAAGTGGATTTCACCTTCTCAGGGCTTTAACGTTTCTTTCTGACGTACAGAACCTTGTTAACCCGGGCGACCAGCTCGCCTTTTTCATCAACAATGTCTACATCCCACTCAGGTAGAAACTTATCGCCGCCCGCTGTGGCTGTACGAATTTCCTCCAGGCGTTCGCCAGTCAGTTCAAAGTGAGCGGTTACCTTGCCTTTGCCGGGGCGGATAAAATCGATACAGGCAGACTTGTCCCAAACTATGTAGTCATTCCCCAGGCTGTTCATCAGCAGCAACATATACATAGGGTCGACCATACTGTAGAGCGAACCTCCAAAGTGCGTACCCACGTAGTTGGTATTGTACCAGCGCAGATTCATTTCGACGGTTGCTGAGCTGTAGTCATCCGCAATGTGGGTCACTTTAACGCCTGCGCCTGCATAGGGGCCGTATACATTCATTATCTTACGTACGCCGTTCGGGCTGGCTATCCAGTTACGCAGTTTCGACATCATAGCGGTGAGGCTCTTTTGCAGGAGAAAGTTTTGAGGCGTGGGATTATACGTTGAAAAACAAAAATGGCCCGCAGGAAAGCCTGACGGGCCATTTGGGTGTTAAACCGGATTACTGCAGTTGGTCTCGAATCAGCTTTTTGTTGATCTTGCCGACACTTGTTTTTGGAATGTCTTCAACAAAATCCATCTGTTGGGGTATCGCCCACTTGTTGATCTCGCCGCTTTCGACGTGTTTTTGAAGGTGAGCCTGTATATCTTCCAGTGATGCCTGAACACCGGGTTTGAGCGTAATGAGTGCATAGGGCCTTTCTCCCCATTTTTCATCGGGAATGCCTACAACGGCCGCACCTGCCACCGCAGGGTGCTGGCTGATCAAACTTTCCAGATCAAGGGATGAAAGCCACTCGCCGCCTGTCTTGATCACATCCTTGATGCGATCCTTGATGGTGAGGGTATTGTTTGGCTCGATGGAGGCGACGTCCCCCGTATGCAGCCAGCCGCCCTGCCAGAGTTCTTCACCTTTGGCAGGTTCTTTGAAGTAACTTTGGGTTAGCCAGGGGGCGCGGGCAACGACTTCACCCTGCGCTACACCATCGTGGGCCACCGGGTTGCCGGAAGGATCAACAATTTCCAGTTCCACCATCGGGACGGCAATGCCGGTTTTGATCCGTGTGGCCGTTTGCTGCTCCAGGGGCAGTTCCAGTTCTTCCGGTTTTAGGTGGGTGGCACTGAGCAATGGGCATGTCTCTGACATGCCGTAGCCGGTGTACATGCGAATGCCCAGTTTCGCTGCGGCGTCGCACAACCCCTTGGTCATTGCACTGCCACCAATCAGCACCTGCCAGTTGCTCAGATCGGCGGTTTTAATGGATTCGGTGCCCATCAGCATCTGCATGATGGTTGGAACACAGTGGGAGAAAGACACCTTGTGTTCCTTGATCAGATCAACCAACAGTTCAGGCTCATAGCGGCCGGGGTAGACCTGCTTTATGCCCATCATGGTGGCGGCATAAGGAACGCCCCAGGCGTGAACGTGGAACATCGGCGTCACTGGCATATAGACCGACGAAGAGCGCAGCAGCGGCATCTCATCGTAGGCCGCAAGTGAGCCTGTCATGGCCAGAGTGTGCAGCACCAGTTGGCGATGACTGAAGAATACACCCTTGGGATTGCCGGTTGTGCCGGAGGTGTAGAAGGTGGTTGCCACACTGTTCTCGTCGAAATCCGGGAAGTCGAATTTTGTGGCTGCATCGGCTAGTAGTGCTTCGTACTCTCCAGTGGTGGTGAGCTTCGTGGCTTTGGCTGTCTTTTCATCGCTAAGCTGGATGTATGTCTTAACGGTTGTGATTTCGCTCTGCAAACCTTCCAGAATCGGCAGGAAATCATCGTGTACCAGAACCACGTCATCTTCGGCGTGGTTCATGGTGTAGACAATCTGTTCGGGTGACAGGCGCACGTTGATGGTATGTAAAATGGCACCGATCATTGGAATGGCGAAAAAGCATTCCAGATAGCGGGGTGTGTCCCAGTCCATAACCGCTACGGTATCACCTGGCTTTACGCCCGCATCGGTGAGAGCGTTGGCGAGGCGATGAATCCGCTCAACCAGATCCGTGTAGGTGTACTTACTGTGGTTGGCGTACACAATTTCTTGATCGGGCGAGTACCTTGGCCCGGATAGCAGTAACTGCTTTATAAGAAGAGGGTACTGATGGGCATTTTCAGCTGCGGGTAAAATTCGTGTTTTTGCCATGTGTCGAATCCTTATTCCCTGTTTTTAGTGTTGTCTGAGAAGTTGGGTCAATCTGACATAAATTGTTTAGGATCGGAAGCTTGCAAGGTCTTTTAGCCTCAGGCGACCGGCAATAGCTATTGCTCCCAAGGCTTGCCTTCTGTGCCTTCCACTGTTTTCACACCTATGTGCATCGCTGCTTTTGCCAACATGTTGGCGCTCACCGGGGCTGTCATCAGCAAAAACACAGTGATCAGAATTTCGGAGATGCCGATGTCTTCACCCATGGCACTGAAATAGATAACCGAGCTGAGCATGATGGCGCCAACACCAACGGTGGTTGCTTTGGTTGGTCCGTGCAGCCGTGTGTAAAAGTCCGGCAGCCTTGCCAGGCCGATTGCACCGATCAAAGTAAAAGCGCCACCGAAAAGCAGCAGGGCCGAGATAACATATTCTGCAAATGGGCTCATAAATATCTCCGGTTGTTACTCAATGACGCTGCCGCGCTTCAAGTATTTCGCCATGGCTACGGTGCTCACAAAGCCCATAACCGCAATCAGCAAAGCAGACTCAAGGTACATGCGCGTGCCTAGAGTGATGCCCAGCAGGATGATCAAGGCAATGGCGTTGATATAGAGCGTATCAATCGCCAGAACGCGGTCGGGCTCATCGGGCCCTACAATCAAACGGTATACGTTCAACAACGCGGCCAGAGTCACCATGGCAATGGTCACATACAGGGCAGTGGTGATCATTTGAACATCTCCATCAGCGGTTTTTCGTAGCTGTTGTAAATGGCGTCGATAACTTCCTGATCGCTACCTGCGTCCAGCGCATGGATAAGCAGGGTTTGGTTATCATCACTCACATCAGCGCTGACTGTTCCAGGCGTGAGCGAAATAGTACTGGCGAGAATGGAAATGGCCAGCGGGTGATCAAGTGTAAGTGGGTAGCTGATAAAGGCCGGTCTTGGTGTGCGGGGGCTCAGGATCAGCCAAGCCACCGAAAAGCTCGCCACTATAATGTCCTTTAGAACTCGCAGTATGTAACCCGGCATGCGCCAGGTTTTCACAAAGGCCGGGCGCTCCGGCCAGAACCCGTGAGTTATCTGGGGAATCACCCAAGCCAGGATAAGACCGAGTACAACACTGCCACCGGATACGCCATCGCTGAGTATCTGCCATGTGGCAAACAGAATCAGGCTCAGCCAGGGTTGAGGAAAGCTCAGGCGATCAAACATCAGTTTATCTCCCCCACCAGCGGGTTCTGAGGTACGTGCACAGGCGTTTGTAGAGTGTTGATATAACCTTGGTTGTCGTGCAGCTGTTCTGCAGTTGCGCGGGTGTAGTCACTGAGCGGACCTGCCAATACCACGATTAGCATGGTCAGGCAGGTCAGGATGCCGGTAGATACGGCGACCCTGTTATTCATGGGTTCCGGGGTTTCCAGATGGCCATCTACGTTCCACCAGAAAACGATGCTGCCAGCTCGGCTGTAAGCGATGAGCGTGAGGAGGCTGCCTACCAGAAGAACACCCCAAAGCCAGGCCATCTCAACGCCAGGCTCAACAGACTGGAGAATCAGCAGTTTCCCGAAAAATCCGCTCAAAGGTGGGAGGCCCGCCGCGGCCACAGCGCCAATAAGGAACAGCACGCTCAGGAAGGTTCTGTGGTGCATTTTGGGTGCGGTAACGATGCTGTCACCTGCCGCTCCCCTTTGGCTTGCAACCAGTTCGGACACCAGAAATAGCGCGGCAACTGTCCAGGTGGTGCTGACCAGATAAAACAAAGCGGCAGACAACCCCGCTTCTGATCCCAGCGCGATTGGCGCAAGCAGTGTTCCTACCGAAATAATAACCTGCCAGGCCACCAGAGTTTTAAGGTTATCAGCGCCCAAAGCACCGATAACGCCCATGCTCAATGTGACCAGTGCCAGGGGGAAGAGCCAGTCCATACCCAGGTTGGCGAGTTCGCCAGCGTCTTCTCCGAACATCAGCGGGTATATTCTCACAATGGCGTAAATGCCCACCTTGGTCATGACCGCAAACAGGGCAGCAACCGGCGCCGTTGCTCTCGCGTAGGCTTTGGGTAGCCAGAAACACAGGGGAAGGATGGCTGCTTTGAGGCCAAAAACCACCAGTAGCATCATGCCCCCAGCCTTAACGAGGCTCAGGTTATTGCCAGTCACCTGCGGGATTTTTACAGCCAGGTCCGCCATGTTCAGGGTGCCGGTAACGCTGTAGATCATGCCCACACTGATCAGGAACAGGGCAGAGCCTGCCAGATTCAGAACAACATAATGTAGCCCGGCTACGGTGCGGGAGCTGCCGCCGCCGTGCATGAGCAATCCGTAAGAGGCAATAAGCAGAACTTCAAAGGCAACAAACAGGTTGAACAGGTCGCCGGTGAGAAATGCAATGTTCAGGCCCATTAACTGGAACAAAAACAAGGTATGGAACTGGCGATTGCCTTCATCGGCACCGCCACTTGCATATATATGGCAGAACAGCCCGAGAACCGCGGTTAGCACCAGCATCAGGGCCGATAGCCTGTCGAGCACCAGAACGATCCCAAAGGGAGGCTGCCAGTTGCCGAACGCGTAAACGCGGTAACTGCCATCGCTGGCAAGCGCTAACAAAACAATCGCGGATACCAGCATCAGAACGGTAGTGGCAATTGCCAGAGTGCGGCGCAGGCTGATTGGGGCGTAGCCCATAAACACCTGCAAAATACCGCCGAGCAGGGGGATCAGAATCGGGGCGATAAGCCAATGAGTCATTTATCGCTTACCTCTTGCTCAAGTTTTGACGGTGGCGTGGCGGCTTCACGCCGACCATCCACATGATCGTTTTCGTTGTCCGCCAGATTACGCAGCGATAGAACAACCAGGAATGCCGTCATGGCAAAACCAATAACAATGGCGGTGAGCACCAATGCCTGGGGCAAGGGGTCGGAATAGCTCGCGGCGGTTCCGATGACGGGCTGCTGACCTGTGGCGAGTCGCCCGGAGGCGAAAAGGAACAGGTTTACGCCATAGGAGAGCAGTGTCAGCCCCATGATGACGGGGAAGGTGCGAGCACGTAGCAGCAGATAAACACCTGATGTCGTTAAGGCACCTATGACCAGTGCAAATAGCAGTTCCATTACGCGCCCTCCATTTTGCTTTTGATGGCCGAATGAGGCGACAGCCGGCCGATACTGACCAGCGCCAGCAAGGTTGCACCGATCACCGCCAGGTACACGCCCAAATCAAACACCAGCGCGGAGGCTACTTCGAATTTGCCCACCACGGGCCAGGTGATATAGCCAAATGAGCTGGTCAGGAACGGATAGCCAAAGGCCAGACTGCCGGCACCGGCGATAGTAGCAAACAGTAGACCGAGGCCAATCACGTTGTGGTACCTGAATGGAATGCGATCCTCAGTCCACACCATGCCGCTGGCAATATACTGCAGAATCAACGCCACTGAAGTAATCAGACCGGCAATAAAGCCACCCCCGGGCAGGTTATGGCCACGCAGGAAAATATAGGCAGACACCATCAGTGCCAGCGGTAGCATGGGCCGGGCAATTTGCCGCAGCATCAGCGGGTAGTGGTCCCGCGTCCAGGCATGTCCTAGCCCGTCTCCCGGAGGGGGAGTCAGTGCGGTATTCTTCAACATGGCGTAAATGCCTAGCGCTGCAATGGCCAGTACTGTTATCTCACCCAGAGTA
This sequence comes from Marinobacter sp. KMM 10035, assembly GCF_046537445.1. Classification (NCBI taxonomy): domain Bacteria; kingdom Pseudomonadati; phylum Pseudomonadota; class Gammaproteobacteria; order Pseudomonadales; family Marinobacteraceae; genus Marinobacter; species Marinobacter sp. KMM 10035. The sequence goes on from NZ_JBBVMG010000001.1 coordinate 1,609,059, forward strand.
TCGAAACCACGGAAGTCCACCAGAATCACGTTTACCACGTTGGTTCCGCCACCGCCGGGTTTGCTGTTTTCCAGGAAGAATTCAGAAATGGAACTGAATGGCTGGGTCAGCATGGCGAGGGTAATCAGAGTCATGCCGGTACCCGCAGCCAGAGCAATCAACAGATCCCGAATGCGGCGCCCTTTAGAGCTTTCCATGGGCGTCCAGGAGGGCATGTAATAAAGTGCCAGCATCAGCAGAACAATGGTGACGACTTCCACCGAGAGCTGCGTCATAGCCAGGTCCGGTGCTGAGAAACGGGCGAACGCCAACGCCACTATCAGGCCTACAACGCTCAGAAGTACCAGCGCGTAAAAGCGCTCTCGGTGCCAGAGGGCGGTTGCCAGAGCGGAGACAATCAGCACACCAGCCGCAATGCCCGTAGGCCAGTCAACTGGGCTTAGTCCATTCTCACCAATATAAAAACCGCTCTCCACGAGCGGCATTATTGCTACTGCAATGACGCTTACCACCAGAAGCATGGCGTAGCGTTGCAAGGAGCCGTTTTCGAGCCATCCGGTAAAGGTGTGGGCCATGTCTTCGATTTTTGAAACGGCATACTCGAATACCGCCTTGCCATCCACTTCCCGGAGTTGCGCATGGAAGTCGAAAAAGCGTTGGCGTTGTGTGTACATCAGCAGGCCACCAAAGAAGGCCAGGAAGCTCATCAGCAATGGCAGATTAAAGCCGTGCAGGATCGCCAGTTGATAGTCCGGTACTTCGCCACCAAGGGTTGCAGATGCTGCAGAATACAGCAGCGGCCCGACGGAAATGGTTGGGAATACGCCAACCATGATGCAGGCAAACACCAGAATCTCCACCGGGAATTTCATGTAACGGGGAGGTTCGTGGGGCGGGAACTTGGGAAGATCAACCGGCTTGCCGTTGAAAAACACGTCGTGAACAAAGCGGGCCGAATAGGCAACGGCAAAAATACCCGCCAGGGTTGCAACAATCGGAGGCACCCATGCCCAGAGGCCAGGCAGGTTGAGCTGCAGGGACTCAGCAAAGAACATTTCCTTACTGAGGAAACCGTTCAGCAAAGGAACGCCCGCCATGGAAGAGGCTGCCACCATGGCTAGGGTGGCGGTATGGGGCATATAACGCCAAAGCCCGTTGATTCGGCGCATATCGCGGGTGCCTGTTTCATGGTCAATAATACCGGCGGCCATGAACAGTGAAGCCTTGAAGGTGGCATGGTTGATTACGTGGAATATCGCAGCAACAGCGGCCAGTTGGGTGCCCATGCCCAGTAGCAGAGTGATAAGGCCCAGATGGCTTACGGTTGAATAGGCAAGCAGCCCTTTCAAATCGTGTTTGAACATGGCGATATAAGCGCCAAGCAGAAGTGTGGCCATGCCGGTGAAACTGACCATATAGAACCATTGTTCGGTCCCCGCCAAGGCCGGATACAAACGCGCCATCAAGAAGATGCCTGCTTTTACCATGGTGGCAGAGTGCAGGTAAGCCGAGATGGGGGTAGGCGCCTGCATGGCATGGGGCAGCCAGAAATGAAACGGGAACTGGGCTGATTTGGTAAAGGCGCCAAGCAATACCAGAGTCAGTGCCACGGGATACATGGCGTGGGCTTTGATTTGATCGCCCGCGGCAAGCACATCGTCCAGCTCAAAACTGCCAACAATATTGCCGATAATCAGAATGCCGGCCAACAGGGCCAGCCCGCCGCCGCCGGTTATCGTCAGTGCCATCCGTGCACCACGCCGGGCATCCTGTTTATGGGTCCAGAAACTGATCAGCAGGAAGGAGGTCAGGCTGGTGAGTTCCCAGAAAATGAGCATCAGAAGCAGGTTGCCAGAGAGCACAATGCCCAGCATTGAGCCTTTGAAGCAGAGCAGCAGGGAGTAGAACTTGGCTACATTCTCCTTGACGCTCAGGTAATAGTGAGAGTAGATGATGACCAGCAGGCCGATGACCAGTATCAGCAGTGCGAAAAGGAGTGCGAGACCATCAAGGCGAAAACTGAAGGAAAGCCCGAGTGTCGGCAGCCACTCATAAGTGTGAAGCACCGTGCCACCCGCTGAAAGAACAGACCAGTGGGGAAATAGCGCCGCCAGCGCAATCAGAGCAGGGACGGATGATGCTATTGCGATAGCCGTTCGCCCGCCCTGGGCAAATAAGGGTGCTGCTATGGCCCCCAGAAACGGCAGTAGTACAACCAGCGGTAGCGACATCGCAGCCTCGTTAGCGGTTTTGTTTTTAATGAATGAAAATGGTTTATGTGCTTGAGTCTAGTTCCCCATTGGCCACCCTGCACAGGTCGCTAGAGGCGATGTGGTCGGGCGACGGGAGATGGATCAGCGAAAGGCTGGTGGATCAGGGAAGTAAGGTAAGCGCCCGCGATGCCGCGCGATGTCGGCGGTAAGAGGGGGACGTTTGATCTGCTTGCAGCCGACGGACCTTGCGGTCATGGTTGCTCCGTTAGTAAAACCTGGCCAATGATAATACGTGCCCGGGCTCGCAGGTCAAGTCGGCTTGTGATCGATCAATTGTATTTTGGTACTTGGATGCAAAGCAGAGGGGGGCCGCCAGCGCCCTGTTTTGCAGTCTCTGCTTTGGGTTCCAGCGCTTTATCTGCCAAATCGCGACCGGTAGGCACCCGGCGCCAACCCTGTTTGTTTTCGAAAAAGACGGCTGAAAGAGCTGACATCCTCGTATCCCACCAGCCGGGTAACGTCCTCCACGGGCAAACGTGATTTTTCCAGATGGCTGCGGGCAGCCTCTATTCTTATGGATTGGAGATAGCTTTTGGGCGTTTCACCCGTGGCGGCTTTGAATCTTCGCATCAGCGAGCGCGTTGTCAGGCCACTGAAAGCGGCAAGAGACTGCAGGTTTATGGTTTCCCCGTAGTGCTCCTCCAGCCAGTTTTGCAGATCCAGAATGACTGGGTCTGAGTGGTAACGCCTGGTTTGAAGTGCGCTATAAGGTGCTTGGCTATTGCGCCCGGCATCAATCACAAAGGCCTTCGTCAGTTCCCGGGCAACCTGAGCGCCTGCTCGCCGCTCTATGAGATGCACACCCAAATCCCACCAAGCCATACCACCGCCTGCACAGGCAATGTGGCCATCTACTGTCACGAGTTTTTCGGGATTCAGCTTTACTTGCGGGTAGGTCTGACGAAATCGGTCGCTGAACCCCCAGTGCGTGGTTGCTTCTTTATTATTCAGCAGGCCAGCCTCAGCCAGTAGAAAAGCTCCAGTGCAGTTACTGGCCAACTGAACTTGCCCGGTGATGCTTTTGTTCGGAGTGCTGAACTGGGTGAGCCAGGTAACCAGATCCGGATTTGCAGCCAGCACCTGATCAATTGGCGCTCCAATAGTTGGCACGATTACCAGATCAGCACTGTTTGCATCCAGATTCTCCCAGCTCCCGTCTGAAACCAGCGTTATGCCGTTAATGCATCTGCAGTGATCGCCGTTGCGCGTAAGCAACTGAGTAGTGAAGTGTCGCTCAGGCTGTTCACCATGAATCCGCGCCCAGGTAACGCCGGCTAACCGAAATAAATCGATCACACCTGTGATGGCACTGGCTAAAGCGCCATCAAATCCAATAATTGAAACCTTTTGCACAAGTTCTCCAAGACGAGCAACTCTGTTAGGGCGGTACCACCATCACCCGGGAGCCAACGCTCATAGGTGCTTTGGCAGAATTGGCCATGATTATGTCATAAATGCCGGTTCCCAGAAAAACCCGGTTGTGAGAGCCTGTACACAATAAAGAGATGCTCCAGCCAATCACCAGGAAGCTGCACAAATGACCGACACCCTGATAGAACGCCGTGATCTGGCGTTCCAGCTCTACGAAGTGCTTGATACCGAAAGCTTGCTCAGCCGCGACCGCTTTAACGAGCACAACCGCGATACCTTCGATGCCGTCATCGAAACCGCCGACAAAATGGCCAGAGAGAAGTTCGCCAACCACAACAGTGCGGCCGACAAAGACGAGCCAAAATTCGTCAACGGCCAGGTGGAAATGTTGCCTGAAGTGAAAGAGGCGTTTGATGCCTACGCTGAGGCCGGGTTTATTGCAGGGCGTTACGATTACGAGCTTGGCGGCATGCAGCTCCCTGAAACCGTTATGGCCGCCTGTAACGGCTTCTTCACAGCCGCTAACCCGGGAACCGCAGGCTATCCATTCCTGACCACAGCCGCTGCAAACCTTATCCGTGTGTTCGGGAACGAATCCCAGAAAACCAGCTTCCTGCCCAATATGCTCAGCGGCCGCTATAGCGGAACCATGGCATTGACCGAGCCCCATGCCGGGTCGTCCCTGGCGGACATTCGCACTTCAGCCACGCCAACGGATGACGGCCACTACCTGATTAAAGGCGCAAAAATCTATATCTCCGGTGGCGAGCAAAGCATCACTGAGAACATCGTTCACATGGTGCTCGCTAAAATCAAAGGCGCGCCGGCGGGAGTAAAGGGCATTTCCCTATTCATCGTTCCCAAGTTCCGGGTCGACAGTGAAGGTAACGCCACCGATCGCAACGGCGTGAGCCTTGCTGGCCTGATTCATAAGCTCGGATATCGTGGTACGACTTCCACAGCACTCAGCTTTGGCGATGATGCACCTTGCCATGGCTATCTGGTGGGCGAACCTCATCAGGGCCTGAAGTACATGTTCCAGATGATGAACGAAGCCAGGGTAGGCGTGGGCTTTGGCGCGGCGGTGATTGGCTATCGCGGCTACATGCACAGCCTGGAATACGCGAAAGACCGTCTGCAGGGCCGCAAGGCTTCTGAAAAGAACCCGGAAAGTCCCCAAGTGCCGATTATTGATCACGCGGATGTGCGCCGGATGCTGCTGGCTCAGAAAGCCTACAGCGAAGGTGGATTGGCACTTTGCCTCTACGGCGCGCGCCTGATGGACGATCAGCACACCCATCCGGATGCACAGAAACGTACTGAAGCCGGCAAACTGCTCGACTTGCTCACGCCGGTCATCAAAACCTGGCCTTCAGAGCATGGCCCGAAAGCTAACGATCTGGCGATTCAGGTATACGGCGGTGCCGGTTATACACGCGAGTACCCAGTGGAGCAGTGCTGGCGCGACAACCGCCTGAATCCAATCCACGAAGGCACCACCGGCATTCAAGGGCTGGACTTGTTGGGTCGCAAAATCTGGCAAGATCAAAGCCATGGCTTGCAGCTGTTGATGCAGGAAATGCAGGTTGATCTGGAAGGCGCGACTACCGAGCGCTGCCAGCAGTGGGCGTTGTCGTTGAGCGAAACATTGCAGCAGGCAGTCAAGGTTACTCAAAGCTTGGGTAAATCCCTGATGAGTGGCGAAGTGGACAAAACCCTCGCCAATGCCTCATGTTACTTGCACCTGTTTGGTCACATCATCGTAGCCTGGATGTGGCTGCGCCAAGCTAACGCTGCGGCCAATGCGCTGGCTTCTGCCAACACTGACGACGAGCGCAATTTCTATCAGGGCAAACTCCAGGCCGCCCAGTACTTTTTCCACTGGGAGCTCCCAACAGTGGCGCAGGATTTGGTGTTGTTGCGGAACATGGATGACACTTGTTTGAACATGAAATCGGAGTGGTTCTGATGGCTTTGGTTAATGTTGAAAAGAAAGGTCATATCCTGCTCATAGGGCTCAATCGCCCCGAAAAAATGAACGCCATGAACCGCGCCATGTACCACGAAATCGCCGCGGCTTATTACCAGTTGGAGCACGACGACGATTTGAGGGTGGGCCTGATGTATGCCGAAGGCGACCACTTCACCAGCGGCTTGCAGCTGGATGATTGGGCAGGCGTATTTTCAAATGGTGAGGGAATAGAACCGAGTGAAGGCGAGCTGGATCCGTTCCATATAACCGGCGACGGCCTCAGCAAACCCGTGGTGTTCGCAGCTCAGGGAATCTGCTTCACCTGCGGTGTCGAGATGATGCTGAACACAGACGTTCGCGTAGCAGCAAAAGGCACCCGCTTTGCCCAGTTGGAAGTCAAACGCGGCATCTTCGCCTGCGGTGGCGCCACCATCCGCCTGCAACGTGAAATCGGGTGGGGCAATGCTCAGCGTTACCTTCTGACCGGTGATGAATGGACAGCAGAGCAAGCCTACAAATGGGGACTGATACAGGAATTGGTTGAGCCCGGAGAACAGTTCAACGCTGCTCTGGCGATCGCCAAGAAGATTGCCAATGCCGCACCTTTGGGTGTACGAGGCAGCCTGAAATCCTCCAAAATCGCAGTAAGCGAAGGCCAGGAAGCAGCAAAACAGCGCTTGTTCCCGGATCTGCAACCAGTCATGGCAAGCGAGGATGTAAAAGAAGGCATTCAGTCCTTCCTGGAAAGGCGGGGTGCAGTTTTCAAAGGAAGGTAAGGCGGGCCGCGCCAGGCTCGAAGCGCCCGGTGGGACAAGGCTTCCAAAACTGTCGGCAGCATGGATGCTGCCGTCAAGCGTACAGGGATGTATTCACAGCGTGTTTTGGAAGCCTTGTCCCATCGGGTGCCTGCATTCAGGGCTGAGCCCCGGCCGTCCCAGATTCAAATTCCCGAGTGCCTGGCGTTAGTCAGGCAGCCTTCTCCGAAGCCGAACCAGCTTCTTCCTCCCGGCGAGCTGCCGCCTTGGCAGCCACCTCAGCCGCGTAATCCGTATACCTGGCCATCAACTCAGCCTTACGATCCGGATCCCAGTTGATCTTGCTCAGGTCGCCCTCGTAGTGATCAATCACCCGCTTATCCATGGTCTCGTACCACCACTGCGGTACATAAGCCGGCATAAGCATCGATGCATAGCCACCAGGTAACTGCGGAGCATTCTCGAAGTGACGCAAAGCCTGATAGCTACGCTGTGGGTGAGCGTGGTGATCAGAGTGACGCTGCAACTGATACAAGAACAGGTTCGTCACAATGTGATTACTGTTCCAGCTGTGCTCCGGCTGAGTGCGAACATACTTCCCATTCTTGTCTTTCTGACGCAGCAACCCGTAGTGCTCAATGTAATTCACACTCTCCAACAAGCTCGCACCATAAACCGCCTGAGCCGCAAGGAACGGAACCGCCCGCGGGCCGCAAACCAGAGTTGTTGCTCCGAAGAAGCCTGCACTCATCGCCCAGCCTTGCAGTAACTCGTTGTCCAAGGTCCAGAAACTCTTGCCCTTGCGAGCCAACCGCTCCTTCTCGATCTTCAACGCAGACTTCATGCCGCCAAACACCGTGCGCGGCAAAAACTTCCAGAAACTCTCACCCATGCGACTGCTCGCGGGATCTTCCGGAGTGGCGACGCGCTTATGATGGCCAAAATTATGCTCAACCACAAAGTGGGTATAACCCGTAGGTGCCAGCGCGGCCATGGCCATCAGCTTGTTGAACTTATTGGATTTGTGGCCTAGCTCGTGGGCGGTATTAATGCCAACACCATTGATGGCGCCAACCGTTAGAGTAAGGCCGATTTTGTCTTCAATGGGCGTCTTCTTTCGGCTGGCAAGCCAGGCACCCATTACCGTCATTGCGTACTGGGTAGGAATAAATGCCTTAACAATGCGGTTGTAATACTTGTCTTGCTCCAGGGAGCTTACTGCCGATTCAGGCGGGTTGCTCTGGTCCTCACCTATGGCGCGATCCAGCGCCGGAATAACACCATGCACCAGCGCCGGTCCCGTCCATGCCAGAAACTTGAGCTTTTTAGGTGCTATCGCATAGCCGGTCAGTGCCGCCAGACCTATGCCCGGCAGAGCAGGGCCCAACAGCCAGAGGTAACGCTTGGGGTCCTTCCATTTTCCAGCATCAGGGGTTTTGGCATTCATGGTGTTTCTCCATTGCGGTACACTGGCATCGAATTTATGTCGGACAATGTTGCAATGCAACAAGTGAATTTGGTGAACGAGAGGTTGGCCTTAAATGATAAGGTGTCCGCGTGCCCAGCCTGGCAAGCCGGCAACGAAGTGCCTTTATGGCTTTTTAAGTGGCAGGTTAAACAAAGAGTAATTCGCAGGTAATTGTGTGACGCCCGACATGTCCGTATTCTGTTTAGCGTTACAAATGTTTACCAACAGAGGGATATGTTATGAATAAATTGACTCTCAGCGCTCTACTCATGTTTTTGACTTTAGGTCTTGCTGCTTGCAGTTCCGATGACAACGAAGGAGCTGATTTTGAAAAGGCTGCAGACAACGCGGGAGAAATAGTGGACGACGCAGGTAATTCTGTCGAAGAGACCTATGAAGAAGCCACGGGTCAGGACGAAGGCGTTGTAGGCGAAATGAAAGAAGGCGTCGAAAATGCCGGTGAAAAAATGGGTGAAGCTGCTGAAGAAGCGGGTGATGCCATGGAAGAAGGTTATGACGACATGACCAAGTAATCATGTCTCAGCTCTGGCGCGTAGCATTTGCGCCGGAGTGTTCCGGTCAAAGTTCATCAAAACCGTTAGTCTTTGCCAGTAAAGATTAACGGTTTTGTCGTTTAACTGTCTCCGCATTGTCATGTCTCCAGCTGAAACTGTCCTCTCGTCAACACCCGTTTGTTGAATATCGAGAGAGACAAAGCGAGACAAAATATGGCCAAGCACGACCTTGATTCCAATTATCTGGACCCCAACTACGAGCCCGTTGTAAACCACTCTGGCAACAGCGCATTCCAGGAAGTGCTGGCTGCACGCATGCAGCGGCGCACATTGATGAAAGGCGGTGTTGGTGCTGCTCTGGCCAGCATCATGGGTTTTGGGATCGCAGGCTGTGGAAGTGACAGCGATAGTGAGATTGATGGCAGCAATGGAAATGGAGACTCGGGTCAGGGCCGTGCAACGGAACTTGGCTTTGCAGCAATAGCCGTTTCCACAGCAAACAAAGTGGTCGTGCCCGCTGGCTATTCCACCAAGGCATTTTTGCCTTGGGGAACGCCGATCACCGGCTCCTATCCCGCATTTCGGGCAGACGCGTCTAACTCCGGAGCGGATCAAGAGCAACAGGTAGGCATGCACCACGATGGCCTGCACTTTTTCCCGATTGATTTTAAGGCTGGCGGTAACTCTTCCGATGAAGGGCTGTTGGTGATGAACCATGAGTACATCAATCAGGCGGCTCTTCACCCCGATGGTCCCACTTACAACGCAAATGGAATGCGGCCTGCCGATGAGGTGCGCAAGGAAGTGGCAGCACATGGCGTATCCGTGGTCCATATCAAAAAAGACAGCGCAGGTGACTGGGATATAGTATTCGGAAGCCCTTTCAATCGCCGGGTGACGGGTAACACCGAGATGGATATTCGTGGCCCCCTGCGCGGTTACCAGAAGCTCTCGACCCGTTTCAGCAAGAACGGCACCCAAACGCGAGGCACACTGAACAACTGTTCTATGGGCCCGACACCTTGGGGAACCTACCTGGCAGCAGAGGAAAACTGGCACGGCTATTTTGCCAATAGCGCGCAAACCCAGCCTCGGGAACAGACCCGCCATGGCGTTGGTGGTGCCAGCCGTTACGATTGGGAGCTTGCTGAGGGCGGGGATGATCAGTTCGTGCGCTTCAATATTACCCCCACGGCACAAAGCGCTGAAGACGATTACCGTAACGAAGCCAACACCTACGGCTACATGGTAGAAATTGACCCTTTCACGCCGGAAAGCAAGCCTCAGAAGCGCACAGCGCTTGGCCGTTTCGGCCACGAGGGTGTGATCTTTGCGCCGGTAGAAGAAGGCAAGCCGGTTGTGTGTTATTCCGGTGACGATTCCCGCTTTGAGTACATCTATAAGTTTGTATCTTCGCGGCCTTACTATGCAGCAACCGCCAGTGGCTATTTGCTGGATGAGGGAACTCTGTACGTTGCGCGTTATAACGAAGACGGCTCTGGCAATTGGCTGCCTTTGTCCCTTGAAGATGCAGGCTTTGCGGCCAGTGTTGAGGCAGCGCAAGGCTCATTGGTTGGCAACGTGCAGTTTGACGGATTCGAGAATCAGGCAGATGTGCTCCTGAATACCCGGCTCGCAGCCGATATTGCCGGCGCAACGCCAATGGATCGCCCGGAATGGGGAGCGGTAGACCCTAATACAGGTGAGGTCTATTTCACCCTGACCAATAACTCCCGGCGCACTGAGGAGCAGGTAAACGCTGCGAACCCCAGGGCAGAAAACCGCACAGGTCATATCATTCGCTGGCGTGAAGGCGGTGATGACTTTGCGGCAACCGAATTCCAGTGGGATATTTTCGTGTTTGCCGGAGAGCAGGGTACAGAAACAGTTGTGGATGGGGAGGTGGCTGTGTCACTGACTGATGACAACATCTTCAACAGCCCGGATGGTTTGTGGTTTGACTACAATGGCCGCCTCTGGATTCAAACCGATGGTTCCGACGCCCCGCCGTATCAGAACAACATGATGCTCGCGGCCAATCCCGTAACCCGTGATATCCGGCGCTTCTTTGTGGGCCCACAGGGTTGCGAGGTAACCGGAGTTGTAACCACGCCGGATGTTAAAACCATGTTCGTGAACATTCAGCATCCAGCCAGGGACTGGCCCTTCGGTAACGAAGGCGATCACCCACGGGATGCGACCGTAATAGTGGTCCGTGATGATAAGGGCGTTATTGGCGCCTGAGCTACAAATTAGAGTTAGGTAAGACCGAAAACCTGATCGCCTGAGCAGAAAGGCGCATCGGGTTTTCGGGTTTTTCGTTTAAGAAAAGCTCAATGTGGCCGATGCCTTAATCAACTAAACCAAACTATGAGTTATAAAACCGTTTCAATTCCTTAGTCTCTAAATTGGCCGGATAATGGTGTACCTATCAGAAATAATAACAACGAAGAGGTTTCTATGGGGTTGCTTCATCGTGCAGCGGTATTTTGGGCGATCGCAATCGCCATTGTTCTTGCGATTACCTGTGTTTTGGTGGCGCCCTTGTTAGGTCTGGATCCGGTATCTCTCTCTATCGGGCTCTTGATCGGCCTTGTCGCAGCAACCGCTTTTTTGATTGTGAAGGTTTTGGCGCCAGTGGATCACGGTTTGGATAGCCTGAACGATGGAACTCTGGAGGGCAATCACCCACTGAGAGCCCGGTGCGAGAAGCTGCTTGCGGATGCTCAAACGGGTAAGGCGCTGGCTGGTGCGCTTTCTGGCAGTGCAGATAAAAGTGCCATTTCTGCAGCGCAGGTTTCTTATGCGGCCGATCAGCTCAAGTTGCGGCTGGATCTTCAGGTTCAAGAAACTGCACAGATGGCAGAGTATGCAGGCCAGATTACTGAAACGGTCAGGGAGTCTTCGCAGCAGGCTACAGAAGCGGCCACTATGGCGCTGCAAAATCGTGAAGCCAGCACCGAAGGGCGTCAAGCGCTCACCAGTGCTATCGATAGCATACGCCTGGTGCACCAGCAGTCCGGTGAAAACCTTCGCTTGATTCAGGAGCTGAACGACAAGTCCAACAAAATCCAGGGTGTAACCAGCACTATCCAGGGCATTGCGGAACAGACTAACTTGCTGGCACTCAACGCGGCCATTGAAGCGGCTCGTGCGGGCGATCAAGGACGTGGCTTTGCGGTAGTGGCGGATGAAGTTCGGCAGTTGGCGGGCCGCACTGCTCAGGCGACCGGTGAGGTGGCAGAAACCCTACAGGAGATCCGTTCTGATACGGCATTGATCGTCACCCGTATAGAGAATCTTGCCCGAAGCGTAGAAGAGGGATTGGTGTCTGTAGAAACCGTTGGTGAGCGGCTAGACCAGATACGCGATCAGTCCGATCGGGTTCAACAGCAGATTGCCCGTATTGCAGAGATAGATCAGAACAACGAGCTCAGCTTGGGCCATGTATTCACGGCCATTGAAACCGTTCGGGATCAGATCTCTGAAAGTGACTCCAGCGTTGCTTCGCTTGCCGAACAGGCTGCCACACTGATGGAGCTTGCGGAAGTGGCCAACGCTGCGTTTGCCATGAATAGCGGCTCCAGCTACCACAGGTTTTTCTACGATCAAGCTCTTACCGGTGCTGCGCAGATTAGCCAGATTTTCGAGCAGGCTGTGCGTGATGGAAAATTGCGAGAAGATGCTTTGTTCGATAAAACGAGAAAGGTGATCCCGGGCACTCAGCCTGCCAAGTACTCAAGCAGCTTCGATGCCTTCACCGATCAGTATTTGCCGGAGGTTCAGGAGAAGGTAAAAAGCTCTCATCCTGCATTGGTGTTTTCGATAGCTGCGGCCCCGGATGGCTATATTCCCACTCATAATCGGGAGTTTGCTCATGCGCCAACCGGGGACTCCGCCACGGATTTGATGCGCAGCCGAAGCAAGCGTCTGTTTAATGACCGAACGGGGATTCGTTGCGGCAGCCATACCGAAGACATGCTGCTGCAAACCTACCGGCGTGACACTGGCGAAATCATGCACGACCTTTCAGTGCCGGTATATGTAAATGGACGGCACTGGGGTGGTTTCCGGCTGGGGTATCGTCCGGATAATCACTGATCGAATGAGGGCCAAATCGCTTCCGGCGCCTGTGTTAAGCTCTCAGTTCATATTGAAAAAGGAGAAGTGCCTTGGCTGACCCGGAATACATACCCGCCGATACAGAAGCGAATGAAGTGTCGCGCCGATCTGATCCCGCACGCAACCTGGCGGTGGTTGTTTACATCCTCCAGGGGTTGTCGTTTTTTCTGGGGGGTATCACCGGTTTGGTGGGCGTCATTATTAATTACGTGAAGCTCGATGATGTTCGTAACACCTGGGTGGAACCTCATTTCCGCTGGCAGATCAGAACCTTTTGGCTGGGCTTGTTGTGGACGGTTATTGGCGTTGTCACCAGCTTTATTATTGTCGGGTGGTTCATTCTTATGGGCGCCGCCATTTGGGTCATCTACCGCATTGTGAAAGGTGCCTTGGCACTGAATGACGGCAAGGCACCTGTCTAACGAGTTTTGATTAGTGGCCAGGCGGTTGGCAAATCAGCCGCCGGTTACCTCTTTCAAACGGATCGCACTCAGGGTTCCGGCCAGCCCCATCAACCCGAGCACTACAATCACTGCAGCGTTGGATATCAGCGACAGCAATGCGGTTAATCCGCCGGTGGCAAGCAGCAAAAAGCCGATCACTGTATTGCTCACGGCCGTGTAATCTGTGCGTTTGTTGCCTCCCGCCATATCCACCAGATAGGTTTTGCGGCCCAGTCTTACGCCTGCGTGGGCAATGCTTAGAGCGAAGAACGCTACTGGGTAGAACCAGCCGTTGCCTACGCCTGTTCCCGCGAACATGGCGGTCAGTCCTACGGATAAGCACACACCACTGGCGATAGCTGCACCACGAATCATTACCCGTCGGCTGGAAGTATCTGCCATCCAGCCCCAAAAGCTGGCGGATACGGAGCTGGCCAAACTACTTGCCAGAAGGAACACCCCGAGCATTAAGCCGGTATCAGATTCTTTCTGAGCCAGAACCACGAAATAGGGTGATGCCAGAGCCGAGCACAGCAAGAGGGCGCGGGTAATAACGAAGTTGCGGAATGGCACGTCATCGCGCAGTAGTGACAGGCTTTTGAACGCTTCGGTGAGAGCGTTGCCGCCACCCCCGGTTTCACCTTTATGCTCTTCCACTCCGGCGAACAGGAGCCCTGCAATCACCCAGAGAGCGGCCGCAAGCAGGAGCAACAGACTGTAAAATGCGAGTGTCGGGTCGCCCTGGTTCCTGAATAGAACAACGGTCAGTAAAACGGTTGCGGTGCCCCCGATGGTGGCGGCAAGACCGGAAAGTCTGCCCCTGCGGGTTTTCGGAATGCACTTTCCCTGAACATCTTTCATGGCCACGGAGCAGAAACCCCGTGACAGAGAGAATACAATCAGCGCAGCGACAATGCCGCCGCCGGCGGTATAGCCTTCAAGAAACCAGACGCAAGCCGCCATAGCCGCAACGCTGATCGCCTGTCCGAAACTGCCAAGTGTCCAGAACCATTTACGCACAGGTTTGCGACGAACCCAGGCGGCGATCATCATTTGGGGCACCATGGAGCCGGATTCCCGAATGGGAACAAGCCAGGCTACAAGAGCCGGCGCGCCAATGGCGCTCATGAGCCAGGCAAGCACGGTTTTCGGGCTGATTAACAAGTCACCCAGCTTGGTCAGTACGTTGGCTGCCAGAATCAGGAAGAAGTTGCGTGGCACCACATTGCAGGCTTCGGCTGGGATGTCTTTGCATACCCGGGCGTCTTCTTCGTTGGCGATCAGGCTGTATAGCCGGTCGACAGGTCGTTCGAAGAGCCCGTTACTTGTCTGGTCGCCCGCGTTGGAAGAGGAGTTTTTCTGAATTGGTGTTTGTTGCTGGGACAAGCCGCTGCCCTCCGTAAAATGGATAGCCAAGGATACCAGTCGGGCCGGCACCCCAGTACCCCGGAATGCAGATTAGCGATGGTTCATACCAGATGATGATCCCAATGAACCGGCATGCTGGCAATTTCTTCCGCTGGTTTTCCCTTGCCCATGCGAACCAGCTTGCCACGGCCTGAAGATACCAAAAAGTCTCCCCCGGCCAGAGCTTCAATACCGGCGCAGTCCGGGATGACAACCTTTTCAACAACATCCCCAGAGCGGCTGTTGAAGATTAACGCTGTTCCACCTATCGGGGAGGCAATGGCAACCAGGTCGTTCTCCGGGTGAGCCACTATGCTGGCGATGTAATTGCTCAGCTCCCGGTGAATGGCCGCACCAAAATCGATCTCTTCGTAGCGTCCGTTGCGGTAACGCGCGACCAGTGGCGGCAGCTCATGAGCTGGCCCCTGATATTGGTAGGCCGCATAAACAGTGCCATCTGGTGCGACATCCACATGCCGGGTACTGAGTTGGTGGTGCGATGGCTGGAAACGGGCAAGAACTTCACCGGAAAGCCTGTCCATCATCACCAGTGCGGGTTTCATAGTGGGCAGGTTGAGCTTGATGCGATCGTAATCCGGATGGGTAAGAATGCCGCCTAACCCAACGGTCAATGTTTGGCCATCGGGGTGCATAGTGATCTGATGCGGGCCTATGCCGTTCAGCTCAAAGGTGTTGGCTCGTTGATAACCTCGCTGGCTATCGTACACAGCAATAATACCTTCTCCGGGCTCATAGCGATTGGCCGGCGCATACAGGAATCGGCCGTCAGGTGAGAAGACACCATGGCCCACAAAGTGTTCGCCTTCAGCGGCTTCAATGCGATGCAGCCGTTCACCTGTTTCGCTATTGAGAACGTAGAACGCCCAGCCTGGCCGACGTTCAAAGAACACCACTTGTGCAGTACTTGGTCGGTTACAACCACTGTGGCAGCGAGTGTCTACCGGGGATTGCCAGAGCATCTTGCCGTCTGGCGCTACGGCGCCTACAGCGAAGCGGTTGTCTGTCAGACCTATAGCGCCAGTGAATTGCCGAGAGCTTTGGTCACCCGCTTTGCGGGGCAGCATGCTGCAGCCGGAAAGGGTGATGGCAGCGCTGCCAGCGAGGGCGGCTTTAATGAGGCTTCGGCGAGTCAGCTCAGTCATTGGCCTCTCCTCAGTCTCCGTCGCTGGAATTAAAGCCACGTACCACACCAAGCTCAACGGCTGCCCGGTCATTTACCAGTGACGTCAGCTGGGTGACATCGATATAAAGGCTTTGCAGTAATTTGTAGCCGTTATCGTCGGCAAGCAAGGGCGCCATCGGGCGATCGACTTCCGGAAAGTTAGCCAGCACTTCGTCAAACTGCTGTGCAATATGCTCAACCAGATCGGACTGTTTGCGATCTGTGAGGAGTTTGGAGAATGCCGGCAGAAAACTCTGTTTGATTCCTTGAACACTGGCACCCATGGCAGCCAGGCTGGCTCCGCTTCGCCAGGCATCGGCGCTGTAAACTGAGCGCTTACCGTTACCGCGCAGCCCCATTGGCGTAGCCAGGCGCCGCTCCTCAAGAATCTCCAGCCCGGCCATGGCAGAGCGGATGGTTGTATCTGTGTACTGATCACTGCCAAGGTAGTTGCTCTGAAAGCCCTGCCAGTCATTTGCCAAGGATTGACCGTTGTCGGCGATATGTCGGGTTACGGCTACCAGTAGTTTACAGCTGCGCCCGGCTGGCAGCGCTTCTTCGCCGTTTGCGAAGGCCTGGTCGTACAGCAAATACTCCGCCATTGGGAAGCCCTGAACGGCGACGCCGGATTCACTGACTTTTTCAGGTGTGATCTGCGCTTCGTCTTTAAGCAGGTAGGAAGCCTTGCGGGCTACGAGGTTTTTCGGGTCCGGCCAGAACTGGAATTGCCAGGCCCGATTTCCTTGCTCTACTGGGCCAAAATCCACGAATCGAACCTCCTGCCAGGCTAAAAAAGCCTCCAACCAGGCCTGTTTTGTTTGCTCAAACCCTTCAGGCGAGGGGGCCTGACAATAGCCCGCTGCCTGATTGGCCAGAGTTTGGCCTTGTGTCGCCAGGTTCTGATAACCGGTGAGAATGTCGCTGTGCCATTGCTTTCGGTATTCAGCGGTTTGGCTATCTACCGTATTGGCAGGTGCCGCCATCAGCGGAGAAGCGGCCACCGATGAGGCGAGTAAGAAGGTCAGTGTCAGTCGCGTCATGTCGGGCTCCATCAAAGGGAATTCAGAAAATCGATCAATGCCTGTCGGTGTTCAGCGCTGAACTCGCTGAAGCGCGCCACCGCCGGAGCGGCTTCTCCGCCATGCCATAGGATGGCCTCTTCCAGAGTGCGCGCTCGCCCATCATGTAAAAAGCCGGCTTGCGGATTAACGGTTTGCGCCAGACCAATGCCCCACAGCGGTTGAGTGCGCCACTCGTTGCCATTGGCCAAAAACTCATCGCGACCATCGGCAAGGGCAGGGCCCATATCGTGTAGCAGCATGTCGGTATAGGGCCAGATGGTCTGGTTGCTCAAGTCTGGGCGCTCGGGGTCTGTTCCTGTGATATGCCGAGGTGTGTGACACCCGGCGCATCCGGTTTCGTTAAATAGTTGGGCGCCCTGTTGCACTGATGGGCTTTCCATGTTGCGTCGTGCAGGCACAGCCAGACTTTTTGCATAGAAAGAAACAAAGTTAGCGATCTTGTCGCTGACTTCCGGCAGGCCTCCGTCGGAGAAGCGGTCACATTTCTGTTCAGGGGTGCAATCGGTGGTTGGTTTAAGGCTGGAGGTCAGCCCCATATCGCCGGCAAACGCGCCCATGCTTTGCTGGTGCACATTGGGTTCGGCGGCTTTCCAGCCAAAACGGCCGGGTAGTGTCTGGTTGGTGGCAAGGTCCCACACCTGATTCAGCTTGCCGGAAATGCTATCTCCGTCGTTATCTTCAGGGTCGGCCAGAGCCTCTATGTCAGCAATGGGAATGGCTTCAAGAAGTCCCATCCCTATCATGGGCGGGGCAACCCGGGGGGAGATCAGAAGACCGTTGGGCAGCGGACCATAGTTGGGATTCTCTATCCGGTATACGGGCTCTCGTAGTTCCACTTTGGTGCCGTCAGCCAGGGTCTTGGTTACTTTATTCCACGTCAACACCATATCTGCTTCTGGCTTGGCTCCGGGCAGGGCGGCAGTTTGCAGTTGGCTGCCGTAAACCGGTGCTGGTTTAAAACCGTGGGTAAGTAAAATGTCTGCGTCTTTTTCCGGGTCGGCGGGAACCGCAAGGCGCAAGAATAGAGATACCGGTGGTTCATCAACTCCGGGCGGGTGGCCGCGGCCGTCTTTGATATGGCAACCCTGACATGAGTTGGTGTTGAACAGAGGGCCTAAGCCGTCCCGCGCCGTGGTACTGGCCGGTGCTTCAACCCAGGGATTGCGGAAAAAACTGTTCCCAACGCTGAAATCCAGGCGTTTGGTCATGGAAAGATTGCCCTGGGGTAGGGAATAGGCGTTAGTGTCGAATTGCTCCACTGTGCCGTCACCGCCGGTGTTGGGGGTGTCCTGCAATGGAAAGTCTGCATGAACGGGCAGGCTGATACCTAAAACCAGTAGCCCTGTTATAAGTCGTGTCCTGGACATTAATTTGTTCCACATAATTGAATAAGCCATGGAAAATCCGCTCTACTCAAAGCGGGCTTTCCATGGCTATATCTTGTTCCTTGTTGACCGGGGGCGGTGTTCGCCCCCGGGTATCTGTGTCTTTCTGGTTTACTGTCAGAAAGAGTGGCCCGCGTCGTCTGGCGAAAGGGCTTCTAGACCAAGTTGGCGAGCTGCTTGCTCAATGGAACCGGTTTGCTCTACCAGTGCCATAATCGCGCCGTTCACAATCTTTGCTCCTTTTGCATTGCCCGGTGCGATCATCATATCAAACGGCATGGGGTTCTGGCCTGATTCGGCCTTGGCTTTCATCATTCCCAATGCGTTCATGGATGCCTCAAGCTGTGCATTCAGGCGGGCGTCCAGCTCGGGGTTGCTTTGCGCTACCAGGTCAGACAGGGACGGGCCGGATACCAGGCTGCCGTCTACACGGCGGTAGTTGCCGGTATAGACGTTCTGAATGCCCTGGCCATTGTAGTAGTGGGAATTGTGAGTGTTATCACTGAAACAGTCGTGCTCGTCTTCGTATGAATTGGCTTCAAGAGCTACCTTCATGCGCTCGCCCGCCAGTTCGCCAAGCGACAGAGAACCCATGCCGAACAGCATTTTCTGCACGCCTTCGTTGGCGCCGGCATTCATAAGTTGGCTGCGGTAATTCTCAGAGGCATTCGGAGCCCACTGGGCAGCCATCCACTCCAGATCAGACACCAGAAGGTCAGTTACCGCGTCGAGGAATTCACCCCGGCGCTCGCAGTTGCCGTTAGTGCAGTCGACGCCGGTAGCGTAATCAGTAACAGGCCGTTCGCCATTGCCTGGCTCAAAGCCTTGCAGGTCCTGCCCCCAGAGCAGAAATTCAATGGCGTGGTAGCCGGTAGCCACGTTTGCCTCTGAACCACCGATCTCATTCAGGTTGGCAAGCAACTCTGGCGTAAGGTTTGTCACATCGAGGGTTTCGCCCCCAACGTTGATGCTGTTGCTGCCAATGATATTGGCGGTTGCGCCTGCATTGCCCAGTTCATACTGGTAATCGTCGGCCTGCACGTAGTCGATCAGCCCTTCATCTAATGGCCAGGCGTTCAGCTGGCCTTCCCAGTCATCCACAATCGCGTTGCCGAAGCGGAAAACCTCTGTTTGCTGGTAGGGCACACGGGCTGCTAGCCAGGCTTCCTTGGCGGCTTTCATGTTGGCTTCTGTAGGGTCAGAAATTAAACGGTCGGTCGCCTTGTTCAGCGCTTTGGCAGTAATCAATGCGTCTTCATATCCGGCGTGTGCTATATCCGCGTAGTGCTCTACAACTGACGCTTTGGTGGCAGGTTGAGAGTCTGCTGCATCTGGTGAGGTGGTGTTGGCACAGCCAGCACTCATTAAGGCGGCAACAGTGAGCGCGAGAGGAGCCGGTCGGAAAAGTGTCTTCATTGAAAACTCCGGGATTTTGGAAATGAGTATGGTAATGGGAGGCATTATCGTTCGCAATTATGTTTTCTGAGTCGTCTCAGCGCAAGGGTTTTTTGTTTTGAGTCACAGTGTGATTTGCAGAGGGCTTCTTGCGCTGAGCGTGTGTGCTCGGGCTTAATAGCTTCTGTTTATCGGGAGCTGATTTATGTTGAGTTATCTTCACGCCTTTCACGCCGGGAATTTTGCGGATGTCCAGAAGCATGCGGCGTTGACACTTGCTCTTACCATGATGCAAGCAAAGTCTTCGGCTATTGCTTGTTTTGATACCCACGCAGGCAGTGCCATTTACGACCTTGAGAGTGAGCGGGCACGAAAAACGGCAGAAGCCGATGCGGGCGTGCAAAAATTCTGGGCTAGCCGTAACGGTTTAGTTACCGAAGATTGGCAGCCGGTTATAAACGTCTTGTCGCGCTTGAACGCGGGTTCCGGCCGCTTGACGGTTTATCCTGGATCCCCCGCCTGGTTTCGCCAGTTCCTGCGCCCGGGTGATTCGCTGACAGCCTTCGAGCTGCATCCCGGCGAAAGCGGTCAGCTTGCCGGTTGGGCCGCAGAGCAGGGCGTGCGAGTTATGCACGAAGACGGTCTGAAAGGGCTGCTGAGGCGGTTGCCTCCGGCGCAGCCCAGACTGCTGGTGCTGATTGACCCCTCGTACGAGATCAAATCCGAGTACGCGGATGTTGCCGAGACCTTGCATAAAGCATGGCTGAAGTGCCGTCATGGTGTTTATCTTGTGTGGTATCCCGTGCTTACCAGCGGCTTACAGGCTACTTTGAAACAAGCAGTGAAGGATAACCCGCTGCGCAAAGTGTGGTGCAGTGAAGTTCACCTGAAAGCACCCCCGGAGCGAGGCATGACAGGTTCTGGCATGCTGGTTGTTAATCCGCCATGGGGGTTTGAAGAGCGTTTTTCTGCCATGATTGACGATATTGCAGGCGAATCTGCGCTGGGCCTTTCCCACGAACACGGCTGGCTGGTGCCTGAGTAAACAAGTTAACCGTGGCCATGCAGGAGTTGTTTTTTGACGGACAAAGCCAACGACAATACAGCCGATTCATGCCTCCCCGGCGGGCTAATACCGGCTGAACAGTGGGCTCAGCCGCAAACCTCTGTGCAGCGCTCACTTAAAGATGCTGTCCGGCATGTTCTCACGCAACTACAGGCCGGGGTTTCTCAAGCTGAAGAACCGTTTGAAAGCATGGACGATTTACCAGAGCTGTCTGCCGCTCAGCAGAGCCGGCTCGCACCTGAGCCGGATTACTCGCGGCAGGCTGAAGCGATTGCCTGTGGCCTGAAACAAGCCCGCTCCGAGGGGGCGCTAAGCCGGGAAGTGGTTTGTCTGGTGGCGCCACCTTTTTCCGGACTTCAGCAGGCGCTTGGCCGATTTCCAGAGATTGGAAAACCAGGGGTTGCTGACAGCGATGGTGAAGGGTGGAGCATTATTGAACCGCCGCATACGCTCTCATTTAGTGATCATGATGCCGGTGAATGGTGGGATGGTCGGGATTTGTCTCGCCCCTGGGTGATTCCGGAACTTGCCGATTTCTGGTTGCGAAGCCTGTCTGGCCTGGCGTTGGTTCGGGAGCTTTTTCGCAGGATCGCAAATGGTGATACAGGGCCAGGCATAGTGGGGTGCTCGAGTTGGTGCTGGCGATACTGGGGACACTATCTTGAGAACGCCCAGATGTCGCCATGGACACCCGCAGCCATGGATGCTGAGCGTCTTGGTGTTTGGTTTTCGTATCTGGCATCGGGCAATGGGAAGTCGCCAGTGGTTGCACGGATGACTGGTGATGGCCTGTATGTACTGCCCCCTGCTGAGGCGGCTGAAGTGGAAAAAACCAAAGGCAATAAAAAGCGCAAGTACAGCACGTTTTTGCGTGACTTGGCTGCCACCTCCCGCGGTAATCCCGGTGTGGCCCTCGCCATTTGGCAGAGATCTCTGCGTGCCCAGCCGGATGATGACACCAAGCTGGAGGAAGCCGACGATAAATCAAACACGCAGAACAAGGCAGCTGATTGCTGGATTGTGCCGCTGGGGCGCCTAAGCCTGCCGAGCATGCCCCAGAGTAAGGAAAGTGTCACCGGTTTTGTGCTGCATGGTTTGTTGTTGCACAACGGCCTTGATATGGACTCACTGGAAGCCGTTACGGGTGTCTCTGCCTATGAATTGAGCCTGGTGCTTTCACGGTTGAAGCGTGCTGAGTTGGTCACTTGCGATCAGCCCGAAGGGCGTTGGCAGGTAACTCCTATCGGATACCCGACTGTCAGGCGCCACCTGCAGAGCTGGGGCTTTCCGCTTGATCAGTTCTAGGAGGTTTTATGATTGAAGACCTTGGCATCAAGGCTGCCTTTGCCTCGATAACCGGGCAGGCGCTGTTGAACGCGCTGCTGGTTATCGTCATCGCCTCCCTGATTACGGTGGCGGTTCAAAAAGTTCTTCCCCGGATTGCTGAAAAACTGGGCGGAAAGCCGCGGCTGTACTTGCTGGCTTCGGTGCCGTTGCTTCGGCTGTTAATTATTCTCGCCACGATTGTGATTGTGGCTCCGATTTTGGTGGAGCCTTCATTTGAGAACATGGTCGCCATTTTCGGCGCTCTTGCTCTGGCGTTGGGCTTTGCGTTCAAGGATTACGCCAATAGCCTGATCGCCGGTATTGTTACACTGTATGAAATGCCTTACCGGCCTGGTGACTGGATTGAGGTTGATGGCCAATACGGCGTAGTGCGCGCCATCGGAACACGGGCTGCAGAAATTGTTACGCCGGATGATACGGTTGTCATCATTCCCCACAACAAACTGTGGAACTCTTTGATAGCCAACGGAAACGACGGCACGGATAACCTTATGTGCGTGGCTGATTTTCATCTGGAAGCCAATCACGATGTCAGCCGGGTGCGTGAATTGCTCCGAGACGTAGCCTTTACCAGCCCACGAACCAAAACCTGGCAGCCGGTGTTGGTGATAGTGTTCAACAAGCCCTGGGGTATGCACTATCGATTGAAGGCCTATCCATTTGATCCCAAAGAACAATTCCAGTTTATTTCTGAGCTTACGGCGCGGGGTTCGGCGGAACTGGCTCGCCAGGGAGTCAAGTTTGTTTCCGTTCCGGTTTCAGTGAGCTGAGCAGAAAGATAACGGAACCGCCTGTGCCACAATGCAAAAAGCCCCGCTAGGCGGGGCTAAACTGACGAGCAGTTTGTCCGGAATCGACCGACGCTTACATTAGCGCGTCAACACGGTTGCGTACCTTTGGTTCGCTGCTGTAGGCGGTTGCGATAGCGTTATAGGTTGGGATGTCCATGCCTGCATCCTCGATAACCGATACCATTTCATCGTTGGCTTCCGTCTGCAGTTTCTGAGCTTCCTGCTGGGAATCTGCAGATTCAATTTTCTCGATATACTCTTCACGCACTTCCGAAATGCCTTCCTGCGCTTCAATGAAACTTTTCAGCTCGGCGTCGTTGTAATGGGTGTTCTGGGTACCCGCTGCGGCAGGGTTTGAATAGCCCTCAGAGTCTCCGGTGGCTACCGGGTTTTGCTCTGCCATGGCAGGCGCTGCCGCCAGTAAGGCGAGGGATGCGGTAATGGATACGAGTAGTTTGTTCATGTTCATAATCAACTTCTCCTGTCTGATTTGCGTTCACTAGAGACATAACAAGCGCCGTGCCAGCTTTCAGGTTTATCTCTTTTTGTATATGAAACAGTAAGTTATTGGTTTTCTCTGGTTAATCTCACGTAATGAGTGTTGTGGCGAAATGCCACATGTGGCAAAGATGTGTGGCAATTATGCTAATGGAGCTTGAATGAAACCGTCTCTCAGAAGCGCCGGCCAAGTATTCGGGTCGATACAAATCACCCTGGTGTTGAGTATTGTTGTCCCCTTGCTGGCCATCAGTGGCCTGGCTATATATCTCGGGTTCGGGGCCGTAGAAAAGGCTCTGAATGAGCGCTTACAGGAAGATCTGGAACTGGTGGCTCGCGCTGCCAGCGGCCCGCTTTCCCGCGCCATGCAGGAAAAAGATGAGTTGGTTATAGGCGATTCTTTGAAATCGATCTTCCGGATTGGTCGCGTGTCCGGAGCATCGGTTTTCGATAAAGACGGAGCCCGAATTGCCAGTCTGGGCTTGGCGGACACAGACGTAGGAAACAGCGCCAGTGCCGAGCAGGTTATTAATAGTGGCGAGCTTGGAGGAGCCTTTCGGCGTGTGGATGGGCAATCCGTATTCTCGCACTTTACGCCTCTGGTGGCCGACGATGGCCGAATACAGGGGTTGCTGCAAATCACCCGCAAACGTAGCGATTTTCATGAGTTACTGACCTCAAGCCGCCTTTGGGCCGCCTCTATCTGGTCGGCCCTTGCGATCACAATCATTCTGGTGGTGGTGCTTGGGCACTACGGGACTGTCGGTCGCCATGTCAGTCGGCTATTGGGTGCCATGGAAGAGCTTGCACCTGGTCACTGGCAGCTTCATGCGGAGCCCTCTGGCCCCCGTGAGTTGCGGCAAATTTATGGTGGTGTGCGGGACATGGGGCAGCGCATGGCCAGAGCAGAAGAGGAAATACAACAACGGGTGATCATTGAGCGTCAACTTGCTGAACGCCTGGAATATCAGGAAAAAATAGCCATGATCGGGCGGGTGGCTGGCGGGGTGGCCCACGAACTGGGCGCGCCTTTGAACGTGATTCAGGGGCGAGCCAACATTTTGGCCCGTCATGAACTGACAGATGAGCAGCGGCGGCAGTTGGACGACATCAGCTATCAGGTGGGGCGCATGACCACCATCATTCAACAGCTTTTGGACTGTTTCCGCCATGTGCCAGATTCAAGGCGGCCGATCAGTCTTGATACTGTCCTCAAGGATGTACTGGCGCGTGCGGGTGAAGACGAGAAATGCCGCGGGAAACGCCTGCTAAGTCAGGGCTTTGATGTGGATGCTCGGGTCAGGGCTGAACCTGTGAGATTGGAATTAGCCTGCCTTAATGTGGTGCGCAACGCCTGTCAGGCCGCTCGCGCCGAGGTAACTGTGTCGTTGCATCGCTGTGGTAACGAGTGGGAAGTGCGGGTCGAGGATGATGGTCCGGGCATCGCAACGGAAAAGCGAGATGCGGTGTTTGAACCGTTTTACAGTACCCGGCCCGCCGGGGAAGGCACAGGGCTTGGGCTGGCGATGGTTAGCAGTGTACTTAAAGAACACAGTGGCCGGATTGAAATCGGAAGCAGTGAGTCGGGAGGATGCAGAATGAGCCTGTACTGGCCAGAGGAGACAGTAGTATGAGCCAATACAAAGCAAGGATTCTGCTTCTGGAAGATGATGCCAGCCTCGGTCTGCTATTGAGTGAAGAGCTTGCGTTGGATGGTTACAGCGTAAGCCGCGCCGGAACCGTAAACGAGGCCTGTGGGATGCTACGCGCAGAAACGCCTGATTTGGTTGTATCAGATCTGCGCCTGCCGGATGGCGATGGGTTGGAGTTGCTCAAGGCGGCTCAGGCCGAGGGGCTCAGTCTGCCTTTTATCATCATTACCGCTTTCGGAACCGTTGATCAGGCCGTTGACGCATTGCAGGCAGGAGCGGATGACTTTCTCACCAAACCTTTGTCTACTGATCATCTGCGCCTGAAAATAAAACGATTGCTCACTCAGGCGGACCTCACAAAACAGCTTCAGCAGTTTCTTGCGAACAGTAACGCCGATGAATCCCTGGGCCTGATTGGCGACCATGAAAGCATGGCGCGGCTCCGGTCCGAAATTCGCCAGATTGCTCGCAGTGAGGCCGCAGTATTGATATGCGGCGAAAGCGGAACCGGTAAGGAATTGGTGGCAAGAGCGATTCACCGCGTCAGCGAGCGCAGCTCCAAGCCGTTTGTGGCGGTGAATTGTGCGGGTATACCGGCAGAACTTATGGAAAGTGAGTTTTTCGGACACGAGGCGGGTGCTTTTACCGGGGCGCGCCAGGCTCGGAAGGGCCTGTTTGCGGAAGCACACGGTGGCACTTTGTTGCTGGATGAAATTGGCGAGATGCCTCTGGCCTTGCAGGCAAAGCTGCTTCGGGTATTACAGGAGGGAATGGTGAAACCAGTGGGCTCGGACCAGGAAGAGCCCGTGGACGTGCGAATTCTGGCCGCCACCCATGTAGATCTCCAGAAAGCTGTGAGTGAAGGCAGCTTCCGGGAAGACCTCTACTATCGATTGGAGACTCTGAGCCTGCGCATTCCGGCGTTACGTGAGCGGGGTGATGATGTTGACCTGCTTGCCATGCACTTTCTAAGGGAAGCTGCCCGTCGGCATCAGCGCGGATTTTTGAAACTGAGCGAGGTAAGCTCTCGCACTCTTATGGATTACCCGTTCCCGGGCAATGTTCGCGAACTGGCCAGCGCGATCGAGAGGGCAGTAACCTTTTGTGAAGGCGACACCATCCAGCCCGATCATCTACCAGAACGAATCCGCAAACGTCAGGGAGCTACGGTTTCGTCACAGGCTCCATTAAGTGCCGATCGCATTTCGAAATGGCCAACACTGGATACCCTCCAGCAAGACTATGTGAGTGAGGTGATGAAGGCAGTGGGTGGTAACAAGCGCCGAGCTGCCCAGATTTTGGGTATAAATCGGCGCACCTTGTACAGATGGCTGGCCGCGGATGAATCTGGCCCTGAAGCAGGCGATGACACCGACGTAGTGAGCAGTGGTGTAAAAGTGACTAAAGGAGGCGTGCAATGAAAGACCAGAAAACAGCCATGATGTACGGGCTGGGCACTGTGTTGCTCTGGTCTACTGTTGCCACGGCTTTCAAGCTGGCCTTGGCAGATTTGGAACCCGTGCAAATGTTGCTGGTCGCTTGCTCGGCGTCTGTGGTGGTTATGGCGATTATCCTGATGCTGCAAAAACGTTGGCATCTGGTATTTTCGCTAAAGAGGAAACAATACATACAATCGTTTGGCATGGGCTTGATAAACCCTTGTCTATACTATTTCTTTCTTTTTGGTGCATTCGATCGGCTACCTGCGCAAGAAGCCCAGCCGTTAAATTACACCTGGGCGCTGGTATTGGCGTACCTGTCGGTGCCATTTCTGGGCCATCGCCTGCGTAGGCTGGATATACTGGCGGGCCTGGTGTGCTATGCGGGCGTTGTGGTGATTGCCACTCGGGGTGCCGTGACCACCCTGAGCTTCTCAGACCCAATCGGGGTTGCTCTGGCCATAGGCAGTACTCTTGTGTGGGCGTCCTATTGGATTATTGCTACCCGTGATACCCGGGATCCGGTGGTTGGTCTGTTCCTGAATTTTTTGTTCGGCCTCCCGGTGATAGCTGTAATCTGTTGGTGGACAGAAGGCCTGCCCCTGCCGGTTACCGGCTCTTTGGTTGCCGCTATGTACGTAGGCATATTCGAAATGGGTATCGCCTTCGTGCTCTGGTCTTACGCTATGAAAAAGGCAGAAAACACCTCCAGAGTGAGTAACCTGATTTTTATTTCGCCATTCCTGTCACTCGTGTTCATTTATTTTATTCTGGGCGAACAGATTCTACCCTCGACCTATATTGGGCTGGTGTTGATTATGGCGGGGCTTTGGCTGCAGCAGAAAAAAGTGAAAGAACGTGAGCAGGGGCTGGCTGATGGCCAGTGATTGGTTTGTCTACATAATTCGCACCGCCCGTGGTGCACTTTATACGGGCATAACCACAGACGTAAATCGCCGCTTTG
Source organism: Marinobacter sp. KMM 10035 (assembly GCF_046537445.1). Classification (NCBI taxonomy): domain Bacteria; kingdom Pseudomonadati; phylum Pseudomonadota; class Gammaproteobacteria; order Pseudomonadales; family Marinobacteraceae; genus Marinobacter; species Marinobacter sp. KMM 10035. The sequence goes on from NZ_JBBVMG010000001.1 coordinate 1,636,187, forward strand.
CCGAACATCAGGCCGGCGCGCCCAAAGGCGCGCGGAGCTTGAGGGGTAAAGGTCCGCTGGAACTGGTGCTAAGCTTGCCTGCAGGTGATCGCAGCCGGGCATCAAAGCTGGAGTGGCACATCAAGCAATGGCCAAAACAGCGTAAACAGGCGCTTGTTCAGGGCAAGGTCAGTCTGCCAGATGCTTTTTGATATGCTTGCCAGCGGCTTGCACTGCAGCGGAGGCTCGGCTTAGTTGTCCGCTATGCACCTGGAATACGTGCCAGAGGCTGTTGAACACCTCAAGTTGGGTATCTACTCCCGCATTTCTCGCCACACCTGCCAAACGCTCAGCATCGTTAAGCAGAATTTCCTGGCTGCCGACCTGTATCAGCAGAGGGGGTAATCTCTCAAGGTTTCCGAAAACCGGAGAGATAAGAGGGTTGGTCAAGGGCTCTCGCCCGGCGTATAGCTTTGCTGCCTTCTCTGTCCAGCGGGCCTGCAGCACAGGTTCGCATTCGGGGGAATACAGGTTTTTTTGGGTCAGATCTGTCCAGGGTGAAAAAACCGTAATCGAAGAGGGGAGTGGTTGATTGCTGTCACGCAGGCGCATGGCCAGAGCAATGGCGAGGCCGCCGCCCGCTGAGTCACCTGCTATAGCAATCTGCCCAGGCGTAAATCCTTCCTCGATGAGCCCCTGCCACGCCGCTTCTGCATCATCCAGGGCTGCTGGGAAAGGATGCTCGGGAGCAAGGCGGTACTCTGGCGTAATCACCATGCAGCCAGTGGCTTTGGCCAGGTGGCCGGTAAGGCCCTTGTGCGTGGTTGCAGAGCCGATGATATAACCACCGCCGTGCAGGTATAGCACAGCACCACGTGTGACTTTCCCGAAAGAGCTTTTGATTGTTGAAAGGCCTGCCAGAGTGTCTGTCTGAAAGCGGCAGTCACGGGGCGGAACAGAGCTCCGGTAAGCCTGGCTTATTAAGGTGCGCTGAACTGAAACCGGAACGGCCGGATGAAGGGCTGGCCTGACCAAACGAGTCATTGTTTGGCGTAGCGCGGTCTCAATTAGGTGTTGCAACATCTGTGTTATACCCCCGCTATGGGTTAGGATTGTGCATCTTAATTTGTATTATCTATTCATGACAGGCGTTTAACTCTACGTGTACTGGAAAACAGATACCATAGAAATACCTGACTGGGATCGCAGCTCTCTTTTGAAGAGGTTGGAGCCTTTTGATCCGGGTGGGCGTGAAAAACTCAGCGATGAGATGGTGGCCTATTGCCGCTTTTATGGCCTTGATCTTTGGGTAGAGCATCCCGAGGTTGCGTACCATCAAGGCTATGTGACGGCAGGCGAGCATGAGGTCATGGTGCACTATTTCAGGCTGCCGGAACCTCGGGTGAATCGGGGTACCGTGTTCATTTTGCACGGCTATTTTGATCACGTCGGCTTGTATAGTCAGTTGATCGACCGTTGCCTTGGGGCCGGTTTTGATGTGCTGGCGTATGACCAGCCAGGGCATGGGCTTTCCAGTGGCACACCCGCTGCTATCGGCAGTTTCCTGGAATACCAGGGAGTCTTGTCAGAAGTTCTCGCTCATGTGCGGGATAAAGTCCGCGGGCCCTGGTTTGCAGTAGGGCAGAGTACGGGAGGAGCCATATTGATTGACTACCTTCTGTCTAACCATCATTCCACGGAGACGTCGGAGTTCCAGAAGGTGGTTTTACTGGCACCCTTGGTGCGCCCCGCGGGATGGCTTGGTGCCAAAGTTCTGCACACGCTGGTTAAGCCATTTATGACCCGGTGGCAGCGTGTATTTGCGGCGAACAGCGGCAATACACGCTTTTTACGTTTCCTGCGTGAGTATGACCCACTGCAGGCGAGGGCTGTTCACGTTGATTGGGTGAGCGCACTACGAACATGGATACCGCACATTGAATCGGCTCGCCCTGTGAACTTTCCGGTAACGGTTGTTCAGGGCGAAAAAGATCAGACAGTAGATTGGCAACACAATCTGAGAATCATCCGCAACAAGTTTGCAGCGGTCGAGGAGGTGAGAATCGCCAATGGCCGCCATCATTTGGTAAACGAAGCCAAAGATCTACAGGCAACTGTGTTCAATACAATTATAGATACGTTTGAGCGTTCAATAACAGGCGCTTCCGAAAACTCCTGACGCCGTGACCTCAAGGCACTTGAGCAGGAAGGGTTCTCGTTGAGATGCGTTTGTAGAAAAACCGCTATAGGAGACATGTATGAAAAAAACAATGCTTGCACTAGCTGTGACGACCATGGGCCTTGCCGGCTGCATGACGTATGACCCTTATACCGATGAAGAGAAAACGTCGAATGCCACTAAAGGCAGCATTATTGGCGCCCTTGGTGGCGCTGCTATCGGTGCTGCAACCTCAAGCAAAAGCGACCGCGGCAAAGGTGCATTGATTGGTGCGGCCGGCGGCGCAGCGGTTGGTGGTGGCATTGGCTACTACATGGACAGGCAGGAAGCGGAGCTAAGGCATAAGCTGAAAGGTACCGGCGTTCGTGTTGTTCGCAACGGCGATCAGATTGAGCTGGTAATGCCTGGTAATATCACATTTGAAACGGATCAGACGTCCATTCGTTCTGGCTTCACAAGTACGCTTGAATCCGTTTCATTGGTGTTGAAAGAGTTCGACAAGACCATCATCCAGATTGAAGGTCACACCGACAGCACGGGTGCCGACAGCTACAATCAGCTGCTCAGTGAGCGCCGTGCCGGCTCTGTGCGCGACTTCTTGCTCAACCAGGGTATTGAGCCCAAGCGCACCCGCGCTGTTGGCTATGGCGAGCGCTACCCGATTGCCTCCAACGATACGTCAGCAGGGCGGGAGCAGAACCGTCGTGTGGAGTTGACCTTGGTGCCGATGCAGTAATCGGCGAATAGGCGGGGCCCCGGACATATCGGGGCAATAAAAAACCGGAGCAGCTGCTCCGGTTTTTTATTGGTACTTGCTGCTTAAAACAGCACGCGAGCGCGTATGGTGCCTTTCACCTGGAGCAGCTTCTCCAGTGCAAGTTCACCGTAGGCTTTGTCTACGTCAATTACCACATAACCAATGTCCTGCTTGGTTTGTAGATACTGACCGCAAACGTTTATGTCGTTGTCCGAGAATACTTTGTTGATCTCGGACATCACGCCTGGCACGTTCTCGTGAATGTGCAATAAACGGTGCTGGTTCGGATGTGAAGGCAGAGCAACTTCCGGGAAGTTGACAGACGATACAGACGTACCGTTATCGCTGTACATTGCCAACTTCTCAGCCACTTCGCGCCCGATGTTTTCCTGGGCCTCGATGGTGGACCCACCTACGTGCGGAGTCAGGATAACGTTATCGAACTCGCGCAGTGGAGATACGAATTCCTCATTGTTCGATTTGGGCTCGACCGGGAAAACGTCAACCGCTGCACCCAGCAACTTGCCGCTTCTCAGGGAGTCTGCGAGCGCATCGATATCAACAACCGTGCCCCTTGAGGCGTTCATCAGGATAGAGCCAGGCTTCATTTGCGCCAGTTGCTCGGCCTTGAACATATACTTGGTGGCCGGCGTTTCAGGAACATGCAGGCTCACAACATCGGAGATGTTGAGCAGTTCTTGCAGGCTGCCTACCTGAGTGGCGTTGCCAATGGGCAGCTTGGAAACCACATCATAGAAGTAAACATCCATGCCCAGGCTCTCGGCGAGAACGCTGAACTGTGTACCTATGTTGCCGTAACCGATAATGCCCAGCTTCTTGCCGCGGATTTCATAGCTGTCTTTTGCTGACTTCTGCCACTCGCCACGATGTGCTTTGGCGCTCTTCTCGGGAACGCCGCGGAGCAGGAGAATGGCCTGGGCCAGAACCAGCTCAGCAACACTGCGAGTGTTGGAGAAAGGTGCGTTGAAAACCGCGATGCCACGGCGGGTAGCCGCTTGCAGATCCACCTGGTTGGTACCAATGCAGAAACAACCCACAGCAACCAGCTTCTTGGCTGCTTCAAAAACGTTTGCAGTCAACTGAGTACGTGAGCGAAGGCCGACAAAGTGCGCATCGGCAATTTTCTCAATCAGGTCTTCCTCGGCCAGAGAGTGACTGAGGTACTCAATGTTGGTGTAACCTGCGGCATTCAGGGTGTCCAGTGCGGACTGGTGCACGCCTTCCAGCAGCAGAATCCGGATTTTGCTCTTTTCGAGGGACGTCGTTGACATGGGCTTTGCTTCCGAACCTTTCGTGGCATGAAATCACCTGCAGCCAGTGATCGTCGGGGCTGGCTCACAGAACAGGAGCGGTATGATACCATAAAAGCAACTTTTCACAGTGCGCCGGTTCGCCTGGATCAATTGAATTTAAAATTCGTACCCAGAGCCGCCTGCCCAACCCTGACGAGACCGCCACATACATGAACACCGAACAGATCATAGCCTCCCTGAGAGAACTGTTAGCCACCGGTGACGCACCCGGAAAGATTCTGACTGACCCGGCTGATCTGGAGAGTTACGGCAAGGATTGGACGCGTATATACGCACCAAATCCCATTGCCATTGCTCTTCCGAAATCTACCGAACAGGTTCAGGCACTGGTGAGGTTTGCCAACGAAAGCCAGATTGCGCTGGTACCCTCCGGTGGCCGCACTGGCTTGAGTGCCGGTGCTGTGGCTGCCAATGGGGAGGTGGTTGTTGCCTTTGATAACATGAATCAGATCCTGGATTTCAGCGCCAGCGATCGACTGGTGCGTTGCCAGGCGGGTGTCATAACGGAGCAACTTCAGAACTTTGCTGAAGAGAACAGCCTTTACTACCCGGTGGATTTTGCTTCTGCAGGCTCCAGCCAGCTTGGTGGCAACATCTCCACCAACGCAGGCGGCATAAAAGTCATCCGCTACGGCATGAGCCGCGACTGGGTAGCAGGCCTTAAAGTAGTCACGGGCAAAGGCGACATCCTGGAACTGAACAAGGATCTGGCAAAGAACAACACAGGCTACGACCTGCGCCATCTGTTTATCGGCGCCGAAGGCACACTTGGCTTTATTACCGAAGCCACCATGAAGCTCACTCGCCAGCCCAACAATCTCACGGTGCTGGTGCTTGGGCTGAACGACCTGGGTAACACCATGGACGTACTGAAAACCTTCCAGGGCGGCCTTGACCTGACCGCCTACGAGTTTTTCTCTCACGAAGCCATGGGGCATGTTCTCGCCCACGGGCAAGTGCAGGCTCCGTTTGAAACCGAAGCGCCTTACTATGCATTGCTGGAATTCGAAGCGACTTCGGATCAAGTAATGGACGACGCCATGAGCTTGTTTGAGCAGTGCATGGAAAATGGCTGGGTTCTGGACGGCGTAATCAGCCAGAGCGAAACCCAAGCCCAGAATTTGTGGCAGCTCCGCGAGCGCATTTCTGAATCCATAGCGCCGCGCACCCCATACAAGAACGACATTTCCGTTGTGGTTTCCAAAGTCCCCGGGTTCCTCAAAGAAATTGACGAACTGGTGGCAGAACAATACCCGGATTTCGAAATCATCTGGTTCGGCCACATAGGCGATGGCAACCTGCACCTGAACATCCTCAAACCGGAAGACATGGCCAAAGAAGACTTCTTCGAAAAGTGCCAGCAGGTGAACAAGTGGGTGTTTGAAATCGTCGAGAAATACCAGGGCAGCGTCTCCGCCGAGCACGGCGTAGGCATGACCAAAAAGCCCTACCTGCAATACACCCGCAGCGAGGCGGAGATTGCGTACCTGAGAGGGATCAAGCAAGTATTTGATCCCAATGGCATCATCAACCCTGGCAAGATATTCGACTAATGCAACGGCATATCGTAGTACTCACCGGCGCTGGCATCAGCGCCGAAAGTGGCCTCTCCACCTTCCGGGATAACGGCGGGCTATGGGAGCAGCAAAGCGTATACGACGTCGCCACCCCCGAAGCCTTCGCCCGAAACAAGGAGTTGGTGCTGCGCTTCTACAACGAACGCCGCCGCCAACTGGCCAGTGTGCAGCCAAACCGCGCCCACAAATTGCTGGGCGAACTGGAACAGCATCACCGCGTAACCATCGTCACCCAGAACGTAGACGACCTCCATGAGCGCGGCGGATCCAGCAACGTAATCCACCTCCACGGCGAACTCACCAAAGCCCGAAGCTCGGTTAATCCAGAGTTGGTTTACGACATAGGCTACCGCGACATAGAACTCGGCGAGACCTGCGAATACGGCGAACAACTCCGCCCCCACATCGTCTGGTTCGGCGAAGAAGTCCCCATGCTAGAGGCAGCAGCCGACATAGTCCGAACCGCCGACGACCTGCTGATAGTCGGAACTTCACTACAGGTATACCCGGCTGCAGGACTGATTCACGAAGTGGAGCGAGATGTACCGATAACGGTGGTAGATCCGGGAGAAACCGCCGGAGTTTCCCGTGCCAGTGTAATCAGAAAAGGGGCGGGAGAAGGCGTTGCAGAATGGGCAGCGAACTTCTTAGCTAGGTAGGTTTTGGCGGGGCACACTTCCCAAAACTGTGCGTAGCCATGGATGGCGGAGCCAAGCGTACAAGGACGTATTCACAGCGTGTTTTGGGAAGTGTGCCCCGCCAAAACCGTCAGCACCAGAACTCAGGGCGACTCGGCAAGATACTTACGAAGCTCCTCACCAAAAGCCGCCTGAACCCCCAAGCGCTTCAGCATCCAATAGTGCCCCGCAATCATCCGATCAATAAAAATACTCTCAACTGGTGGCTTGAACGAATCCAGATACTTGAACACCGTACTCGTCTTCGCCGCCACCCGCTTATGAATGCTCGATTCACCAAAATCATACGGTTGCTCAGAATCAAACGGCACCACAAGAATATCCCGCCACATGGCGTAATAAGCCTCATCAATCGCCGGCTGGCTCCCAACCCGAGCACCCAAATCAATCAGATAAGAATCCAGCGCCTTATAGTCCTCAGCCAGCGCCGCCGTAACCGCATTACGGTAAGCTTCAACAATCTCCGGCTTCAGCTTCTTAACACAGCCAAAATCGTACATCACAACACTGCCATCCGGCCGATAGGCAAAATTCCCCGCGTGTGGATCACCATGAATGCACTGAAAGCGGAATAGCTGATCCGCCATGGTCGTAAACATACGATGGCCGATCAGATTGATCGTAGCCTGATCGTAGCGCTCGGGCGTCACCTCGCTCACATGATCGCCTTCCTCGAGAATCAGGGTGAGCACATGGCGCGTTGAGTGACTGGGGATTACCGAAGGAATAACGACCCACGGGTCATTTTTGTGGAATTCGCGGAACAGACCAATGTTGCTGGCCTCATTCTCATAATCGAGCTCTTCCCGCAGGCGTTCGCGAATCTCATTGAACAGTTGATCAACCGACTCTTTCGGCATTTTCAGCAGGCCACCGAGCTTCAGCGCCAGCCGAAGTTGTTTCAGGTCTGAATCGCAGGATTCATCCACGCCCGGGTACTGTACCTTCACGATCACATCCGTGCCGTCATGCAGGCGGGCTCGATGCACCTGGCCAATGGAGGCTGCAGCGTAGGGATTTTCCTGCAGGTACTCGAACAATTCACCAATCGGCTTGCCCAGCTCTGTCTCTATCTGTTCAAGAATAATCTCGAACGGCATGGGCGGTGCTTCTTTCTGCAGTTTCTGAAGCGCATCGGAGAACTCGCGGGGCAGGAAATCCTGGGTCTGGGAGGCAATTTGCCCCACCTTCATGGCAGCACCTTTCATCTCACCGAGGGTGTCGGTGATGCGGTTGGCCATGCGCGTGTAGCTTTCACTGCGAGCGCCTTCGTCGTTTTCCCCGTTGAACAGGCTGCGAGCTTTCTGGCCGGCATATTGCCCTGCCACCGAGGCAGTCATGCCAGCAAGCTTGAAGAAACGACCACTGCGTGAGGTAACCGGTTTTTTTGCCATGCCTGACTATACGAGCTCTTTATAAAGAAAGATTGTGTCAGCCAACGTTAACCACTTTGGTGGAAACGGACAACTGGTCTTCCAACTGTAACGCCAGCGTCTGCCCTGAAACCAATGGGCCAACACCCTTGGGCGTGCCTGTGAGCACCACATCGCCAGGCATCAGTGTGAAGTGACGGCTTATATGGGCAATCAGCGGAATGATAGGGAAAAGCATGTCACGGGAATCACCGCTCTGCTGGCGCTGCTCGTCGATATCCAGACTGAAGGTAATGTGGTCGTTGCTGAACAGGTCAGCCGCTACAAAAGGAGACAGAGGGCAGGCGCCATCAAAAGCTTTGGCTCGCTCCCAAGGGTGTCCTTTTTCTTTAAGCTGGCTTTGCAGATCCCGAAGGGTCAAGTCCAGCGCCAAACCGTAACCTAGAATGGCCGCCTGAGCTTCGCTGGCAGACGCATTGGTCAAGGGTTTGCCGATCAGCACCGCAAGTTCGGTTTCGAAGTGCACCTCGCCATGACTGGCCGGGAATTCGAGGGGGCGAGTTACATGGGCTGCCGAGGTGGCGGGTTTGATGAACAACAGAGGTTCAGAAGGCACCGGGTTATTGAGTTCTTTCGCGTGCTCCGCGTAATTGCGGCCAACGCAAACAATCTTGCCCAATGGCAGGTGCACCGGAGTGCCGTCTTTCCAGTGGTGCTGATAAGAATCCATGACGACCTCCCGGTGCTCTTATAAAAATTGAGGCTCAGTCTCTATTCGCCCTCAAACGAGCATACAGTATAGACCTTGAGGCCCTCTTCTTGCAGCTTGGCAGATCCGCCTAGATCAGGAAGATCGATCATGGCAGCCACTTCGATAATTTCTGCACCAATACGGCGAATCAACCTGCTGGCGGCGAGCATGGTGCCACCGGTGGCGATCAGGTCGTCCACCAGTATCACTTTGTCGCCGGGTTTAAACGCATCCTGGTGTAGCTCAACTGAAGCGGTTCCATATTCCAGCTCGTAGTCTTCCACCAGGGTGTCGAACGGCAGTTTGCCTTTCTTGCGTACCAGTACCAATGAGGCGTTTAGTTCATACGCTAACGCCGAACCGATGATGAATCCGCGGGCATCCACCGCAGCCACAGCATCAATATCGTGGCCATGGTAGCGGTGTACGAACGCATCAATCAGCTTTCGGAATGCAGTTTTATCCTGCAGAACCGTGGTTATATCCCGGAAGTCGACGCCGGGCTTTGGCCAGTTTGGCACTGTACGGATGGCTTGCTTGATGCTTTGAGAAAAATAATCCATAAAAAATCAGGCTCTCATACTGGGCGTAGATTAACCTGCGTCCAGAAACATGAATTTCAGGATGAAAACAACAGAGATCACCACAACGCTTACGTTCAGATCAGACCAGCGTCCACTCAGAGCTTTGATCACGGCGTAAGTAATGAAGCCTAGCGCAATGCCATTAGCGATTGAGAAGGTCAGCGGCATTACCAGAGCGGTAACCACAGCTGGCGCTGCATCCGTGATGTCGTCCCAGTCTATCAGCTTGAGACCGCCGGTCATCAGCACAGCCACGTAAAGCAGAGCGGGTGCAGTGGCGTAGGCCGGAATAATGCTTGCGATGGGTGCCAGCAGCAAACACGCCAGAAACAGCAGAGCCACAACCACAGCCGTCAGGCCGGTGCGCCCACCCGCAGAAATACCTGCAGTGGATTCAATGTAGCTGGTGGTAGTTGAGGTTCCGAGAGCGGCGCCAGACATGGTCGCAACAGAGTCAGACATAAGCGCGCGGCCCAGGCGTGGCAGCTTGCCATCTTTGTCCAGCAGACCACCGCGCTGTGCAGCACCGATCAGTGTGCCTGACGTATCGAAGAGGTCCACAAACAGGAACGCGAACACGATGCTGATCATGCCAACGTTCAGTGCGCCCGCTATGTCCATTTTCATGAAAGTGGGTGCAAGGCTTGGAGGGGCGGAGACGAAGCCCTTGTATTCCACCATGCCGAGCATCATGGCGATGGCGGTCACGGCAATAATGCCAATCATCACCGAGCCGGTTATGCGGCGGAATGAAAGTGCACAGATCAGAACGAAACCGCCAAAAAACAGAAGGCTCTCAGCAGACTTCAATTCGCCCAAACCAACCAGAGTGGCGGGGTGGTCTACCACAATGCCAGCATTCTTGAGAGCGATCAGTGCCAGGAAGAAACCGATACCGGCTGAAATGCCGAAGCGCAGGGACAGGGGAATGCTGTTGATGATCCATTCGCGGATTTTGAAAATACTCAACAGGAAGAAGATCAGGCCGGAGAGGAATACCGCACCAAGCGCGACTTCCCAGCTATACCCGAGACTACCCACAACAGTGAAGGCGAAAAAGGCGTTCAGCCCCATGCCCGGAGCCAGAGCAATTGGATAGTTTGCCCACAGGCCCATGATCAGGGTGCCGATAGCCGCTGCCAGACAGGTTGCTACAAATACCGCACCGTAGTCCATTCCGGTGGTGGACAGCATGTCCGGGTTGACCACGATAATATACGCCATGGTCAGGAAGGTGGTGATGCCCGCTACCAGTTCTTTACGAACGTTGGTGCCGTGGGCCTGAAGTTTGAACAGTCGTTCGAGCATGACGGGTGTCTGCCTCTCAGGGTGCCAATGAGTGTAAGGTTTGGGAGCGCGTTAAGAACGGAAAACAGTTGATAATCGAAAAAATATGCGTGAAAAAACGGTAATCTTACCGGTTGAAGGTGATCCCGCCAAGTAGTGATTGGCGTATTGAATCACGAGCCGCACTGTTGTTTCAGTTTTGCGCTGGATCGCGTTGTAACCGAATATCGAAACGTACTGCAGCCATCCGCACTATAACAATAAACAGAAGGCCAATGGTCAGCGCCAGAGTTTCGCTTTCAAGTGACCACTGACAGATGAAATAGAGCCAGCAACCCGCAAATGAAATGGATGCGTAAATTTGATCCTTGCGGAAAATGAAGGGAACTTCGTTACAAAGAGTGTCTCGCAGGGCCCCTCCGAATGTGCCGGTCATAACTCCGAGCATTGAAGCGATAAACCACGAATGCCCCAAGTCCAGTGCCAATTGCGCACCTAGTATCGAGAAAATGCCTAGCCCTATGGCGTCTGGAAACACAATCCAGGATTCGCGCATACGTTCAGAGCGCTTCCAGTAGCTGAATACAATCGCCATGGCGAGAATCAGAATCGGCTGTTCTTCATGCTTGATCCAGTAAAGCGGGTGGTTTGCCATAATGAGATCGCGCAGGGTCCCGCCCCCCAGAGCGGTGATAAAACCAATAGCAAAAACACCGACCGGGTCCATGTTCTTGGAACGGGCAACCAGCATGCCTGAAATGGCAAAGGCAACAATCCCTATCATTTCAAGCGAATAGATTATATCTGGCATAGCGAACCCTGAAAGGTAGGCGGGTGGTTTTTGAACAGCTCATATCGGGAGCGCGAAGAATAACGGAAATTAGCGCTTGATTCATCTCTAAGACGGTGTCGAAGTTAAGGAGTGTATAAGCCGTGTTTATAGATATGGATAAAGGTTCTTTATTTGCTTCATGATGAGAGTCTGTTTAGCTTGATGTCATTCAATAAAAACAGATTTTTATCAAAAGGAGTCCCCATGAAAGCAATCCTCTGTAAAGAATATGGTCCTGCCTCGAGTTTGGTCATTGAGGACGTGCCTAGCCCGGAGGCGAAAGGTCGCGGTGTGAAGGTGCGCGTTAAGGCAGCCGGGCTGAACTTTCCCGATACGCTTATTATTGAAAACAAGTATCAGCTTAAGCCAACCCTGCCATTCTCCCCTGGTGGTGAGTTGTCTGGTGAAGTGATCGCGGTGGGAGATAAGGTCACCCGCTTTAAGGTTGGTGACAGGGTTGCTGGCCTGACGGGTTACGGTGCTTTTGCTGAAGAAGTAATTGTGCCTGAGCATAACTTGCTGCCGATACCGGAAGGCATGAGCGACGAAAAAGCGGCCGGCTTTACCATGGTTTATGGCACGTCTTATTACGCCCTCAAGCAGCGCGCAAACATTCAGCCGGGCGAAACACTGTTGGTGCTTGGTGCCAGTGGTGGCGTAGGCCTGGCAACGGTAGAGCTTGGCAAGGCTATGGGTGCTCATGTTATCGCTGCTGCCAGCTCCGCTGAGAAGCTTGAGGTTGCCAGGGCGGCTGGTGCAGATGAGTTGATCAATTACACAGAAGAGTCTGTGAAAGACGCAGTAAAGCGCCTGACCAGAAGCAAGGGCGTAGATGTAATTTACGATCCTGTAGGTGGTGATTTCACCGAGCAAGCTGTGCGAGCCATGGCCTGGAATGGTCGCCATTTGATCGTAGGCTTCGCTGCCGGCGATATCCCGAAAATTCCGGCGAACCTGACTCTGTTGAAAGGCTGCTCGGTTGTTGGTGTGTTCTGGGGCAGCTTCACCCAGCGTGAGCCGGAAGCGAGTGCTCAGAACATGATGGAGCTGATGAAGCTCTATGCTGAAGGCAAAATCGATCCAAAGATCAGTGAAGTCTTCGAGTTTGAGGATTACGCCAAGGCCTTGGGTGCTCTGTCTGAGCGGCGCGCTACTGGGAAGGTTGTGCTTAAGGTTGGCTCTTGAGTTGCCTCGGCACTAAGGACTATTGCACCAAACTCTGAAAGCCATGCAGGGCGGGTCTTCCCAAAAATGTAGAGGGCCAAGGACGGCCCGAAACGAGCGCACACGGATGTGCTCGTAGCGGTTTTTGGGAAGACCCGTCCTGCATGGCTAACCCCGATCTAAAAGGCTAGGGCCGTAACCAGCAGGCCACAAAACGGTCAGAAACTAAACTGCCCACCATCAATATCCGCTACCAGTTCCGGAGTCAGCAGCGTGTAACCCTCAGTTTTAGGAAGCCACGCATAAATCGCCTCATCTGAACGGTTCAGCGAGTAACCGGCTTTCTGGATATCCACCTTGCGGTACTTGAAGGTGCCCGTTTTCTCAATAGCGTCAGTCACACGCACAAACACAGGCACTGCATAAGCAGGCAGGTTCGCTCGCATATAGTCCAGCAGCTTGGCAATATCGAAATTGCTCATATCCGGAACCAGAGTCACCATGCCGGCCTTGCCGTTGGTCTTCGGGATTTCCACACCATAGACGATGGCCTCTTCTACCATGCCAGAGCCATCGATGATGTTTTCAACCTCGTTGGTCGAAACGTTCTCGCCTTTCCAGCGGAAGGTGTCGCCCATTCGATCCACAAACTGTAGATGCCCACAACCGATTGATTTCAAAACATCACCCGTGTTGAACCAGGCGTCACCTTTTTTGAAAGCATCCCTGATCAGGGATTTTTCTGTGGCTTCTTTCTGGGTGTAGCCTTCAAACGCCCATTTCTTTGTGTTCTCACTAATGAGCAGGCCTGGCTCGCCTTTCTCGGCTTCTTCCAGTGTGCCCTTCGCATTGCGGATCGGGTCCCGCGTGCCGTCGTGGAATTTGACCAATTTGTACGGCGCTGTAGACAGGCCGACGGTGTTGTCCATGTTGAAGAAGTTACTGAAGCCGACGTTACCTTCACTGGACGCGTAGAGTTCCGAGACGGTTTCAATACCGAAACGGTCTTTGAACTCATTCCAGATGGAGGGCCGTAAACCATTGCCCAGCATTTTGGTCAGGCGATGGTTGCTATCCTGGTCACTTGGCGGCTGATTCAGCAGGTAGCGGCAGAGTTCGCCAATGTAGCCGAAGGCTGTTGCATCGTAGCGGCGTACGTCGTCCCAGAAAGCGCTGGCGGAGAACTTTCGGCGCAGGGCGAAGGCAGATCCTCCCGCCAGGGCAGTACTCCAGCACACCACCAGGCCAGTACCGTGGTACAGGGGCAGGGTGCAGTAGAAGACGTCGTCCGGCGTCATTGAGAGCGCCATCATTCCAAAGCCGCCGTAGGCTTTTACGAACTTGGTGTGTGATCCGGGCGCGGCCTTGGGCAGGCCAGTTGTGCCGGAAGTAAACAGATAAATTGCAGTATCTCCGGTTCTGGGCGGGTCACTCAGCTCCGGATTGTTGCTGTTGAAAGTACTGACCTGCTGTGCCAAGTTGGCGTAGCCCGTGGGCGCATCACCGAAGGCATTAAGAGTGTTGGTGTCAGCAAGGAATAGATGGGGCGTGGGGTGGTCAAGCTGAACGCCGGCTTTGATGTCATCAAATGCAGGCACCAACTCCTCGCCAACCACGATCATTTTCGGTTTAACCAGGTTGATGCTGTGTTCCAGCACCTTTCCTCTTTGGGAGGAGTTTAGCATGGCGCAGGCAACGCCAATCTTGGCCGCGCCTGAAACCACTGCCAGAATCTCCGGGCGATTCTCAAGCAATACTGCAATTGAATCGCCCTTTTTCAGACCCTGAGCCTGAAGATAAGCCGCAATGCGATTGGACCAGGCATTGAACTCGCCCCAGGTGATGCTGCGATCCTCAAACAAAATAGCCGTTTTTTCCCGGTATTTTTCGGCATTCTTCTCTACGAGAGTTCCGAGGGTTAGAGGTTTGCGCGCATCCTTCACTGAGTAATAGTAATAGCCTTTGGCAATTGCCGGGAGTCGTTTGAAGACTCCTGGCAGGCTGCGCATCAGATCCATCCCAGTAACTTTATCTTGGCTCATGGTCTTTCCGTCTGGTGTTATTATAAGTTTGGACTAGTCCAGATAGAGGTCTGGCAACAACGGCTTGTCATTGGCCTCATAACGGTAGCCTTCAAAATCGGTTACGCCGTCCTGGCGCAGCACGTCTTCGTCTATCAGGTTTTGGCCTGTCATCTCTTCAACAGAGTGATTCAGGATGCTTACCGCTGCATCTGCCATGATCTCGGGAGTCCGGCCTTGTGCCATCATTTGCGCTCCGCCCGCTTCATGCTCAATGGCCGCGGTCGAGATAAGCGTTTTCGGCCAGAGCGTGTTAACGGCGATACCGTAGCGTTTAAACTCCTGGGCCATGCCAATGCTGATCATGGTCATGGCGTATTTTGTGGAGGTGTATGGCCCAAACTGAGCAAACCATTTCGGGTCAAGGTTCAGCGGCGGTGACATGCTCAGAATGTGGGCGCGCTTGGATTTTTTGAGCCAGGGTAGGGCTGCCTGACTGCAGGCAAGCACAGCGCGGGCATTCACTTGATGCAAGAGATCGAAGCGACTTACCTTCAGATTCTCTACGCCAGTCAGGCGAATGGCGCCGGCGTTGTTGATCAGGGCGTCAATGCCGCCAAAGTGTTCAGCGGCTTCATCGATACGCTGCTTGATCTGATCTTCATCGCGTACGTCGAGTACCACCGGCAGCGCCTGGCCACCGGCCGCACGAACTTCTTCCGCTACGGTGTGGATGGTGCCTGGCAGCTTGGGATGAGGTGTGTCTGACTTTGCCGCGATAATAACGTTTGCGCCTTGGCGTGCACAGGCGAGGGCGATGGCACGGCCGATGCCCCGGCTGGCGCCGGTAATAAATACGGTTTGGTTTTTCAATGTGTTCACTGTTGATTCTCCTGTTCGGATGCTTCGCCGGTGGTCACTTCCACCAACAATTGATTACGCTTGACCTGGTCACCTTTGGTGGTCAGTACCTGAGCTACGACACCGTCGCAGTCGGCTTTGACTGGGTGTTCCATCTTCATGGCTTCGAGTATGACGAGGGTGTCGCCCTGGCTAACGGTTTGGCCGGGTTCTACCAAAACGTCGATAATGGCGCCGTCCATAGATGCCTGAATGCGCCCACTACCGGCACCATTAGCACCTGCCGCAGGCTGGTGAGTGAGATCAGTGACCGACCACGACTCTCCGAACGCCTGCAAATATAGGGAATCCCCAGCGCGGTGATATTGGCAACGCTGACGAATGTTGTTGTCGATAATGCATAAAATGCCGTTATTCAGGCTGGTCACTACCAATTCGTGATGTTCGTCACCGAGACTGCAGGACACTTTGTTACCGCTGCTTTGTACCAGTAGCTCAACCGTTGCGTCGCCGACGGCCAACTTCATGGGTGTGTTCGTGGCGGGTGCGTTGCTCCAGGCTTTGTTGCCGGCTGTATCGTGGGCCAGTACACAGGCTGCAATGGCAAGCTGGCGGATTTGCAGTTTGGCTGGCTGCAGTGACGGGTCTTCACTGAAGCCCTGTTGCAGGAATGCTGTGGTTGCTTCACCGGCGCCAAAGGTGCTGTCGGCAATGATGCGGCCGAGGAAGTACCGGTTGGTTGTGACACCAAATACGGTTGTATCTTCCAAAGCGCGAATCAAGCGGCGGCGTGCTTCATCCCGGTTTTCACCCCAAGCGATGACTTTTGCAAGCATGGGGTCATAGTGCGGTGTAACTTCATCACCGGAGCGCACCCCTGTGTCATAACGCAGGCCTTCGCCTTCCGCAGGCTGGAAAATATGCAGTGGGCCGGTCTGGGGCGTGAAGCCGTTGGATGGGTCTTCCGCGTACAGCCGAACTTCGATGGCGTGGCCGTTCAATTCGATGTCATTCTGAGCCAGGGGCAATGGTAGGCCTTCGGCAACGGTAAGCTGCCAAGCGACCAGATCCTGCCCGGTGATCAATTCTGTAACCGGGTGCTCTACCTGCAGGCGGGTGTTCATTTCCAGGAAGTAGAAGTTGCGGTCTTTGTCGACGAGGAATTCGACGGTGCCTGCGCCTTCGTAATTACAGGCCAGCGCCGCTTTTACGGCAGCTTCGCCCATGGCGACCCGGAGTTCCGGTGTCACGAAGGGGGAGGGTGCTTCTTCAACGACTTTCTGGTGGCGACGCTGTACGGAGCAGTCCCGCTCGCCGAGGTATACGGCTTTGCCGTGCTGATCGGCGAACACCTGAATTTCTACGTGGCGGGGTTCGATTACCGCTCTTTCGAGTATCAGTTCGTCGTCGCCGAATGCCTGCTTGGATTCGGAGCGTGCCCGTTTGATGTTGTCGGCCAGTTCGGATTCGCTGTGCACAAGACGCATGCCCCGGCCACCGCCGCCGGCAGAGGCTTTAATCATCAGCGGGTAGCCGATGTCAGCCGCAGCAGCAATGAGTTCCTCGTCGCTGGCGTTGTCGCCTTCGTATCCGGGAACAACCGGTACGCCGGCTTTTTGCATGGCGATTTTAGAGCGTCGCTTGCTGCCCATGAGTTCGATGGCGCCCGCTGGGGGGCCTACGAATACGATGCCAGCTTCTTTACAGGCGTCTGAAAAGCCTGAGTTCTCGGAGAGAAAACCGTAACCCGGATGGATGCAGTCGGCGCCTGTTTTGCGGGCGGCATCGAGTATGGCGTCGGCGTTCAGGTAAGACGCGGATACTTGGGCCGGCCCTATGCAAACGGCTTCGTCTGCCAGTTCAGTGTGCATGGCATTGGCGTCAGCCTCGGAGTATACGGCGACGGTGCGGTATCCGAGGGCTTTGGCGGTGCGAATAACGCGTACTGCGATTTCGCCCCGGTTGGCTATTAGTAGTTTTTTCAGCATAGCGCTTGTCTCGTAAATTTGTGCCTGTCCGTGAGAGGCGGCAAGAGGGTTTTCAGGAAACCGCTACGAGCACATCCATGTGCGCTTGACGTCGGCCATCCTTGGCCGCCGACATTTCCTGAAAACCCTCTCGCCGCCCCTCACTCCCTCTAATTTATTTTGTATCTGCCCAGGCGGGTGGGCGCTTCTGCATGAATGCCATGGTGCCCTCGTTGCCTTCACCGCCTCTAACGGCTGCGGCGAACATTTCGGCCGCGCTGTCGAGTAACCCGCTCATGGATTCGTGCCCAACCCGGTGAAGCAGGGCTTTGGTTTGAGCTGTAGCGTTTGGCGCACAGTTGCGAACGCGCTCAATAGCGTGAGCCAGCATGTCTTCCAGCTCGACGTCTGATGATGCGGCCTGGTGAACAATGCCCAAGGCACAGGCTTCTTCCGCACTGATTCTCAAACCTAGCAGGGACAGCCGGCGAGCCTGGGTAAGGCCAATTCGCTCTACTACAAACGGAGCAATTTGGGCCGGGATGATGCCGAGGGAGGTTTCCGGCATGCCGAATTTGGCTGTGGGTCCTGCAATGGCAACGTCGGATACACAGGCCAGACCAAATCCGCCGCCCATTACCGCACCTTCGGTGACGGCGATGACGACTTTGGAGGATTCGTTCACTTGCTGAATCATCGCCCCAAAGGCGCGGTTCAGAACATAGAAGGGGTCAGCCTCGCCTTCGCCGGTTTTCTGGCTGCGGGCACCGGCTAAATCCTTGATGTCGCCACCAGCACAGAAATGGCCGCCGGAGCCGCGGATGACCACGGCGCGGATGCTGGGATCAGATTCCACTTCGGTAAAGATTGTGGACAGCTCTGCCACCATTTGCAGGCTCATGGCATTCCGGGATTCCGGCCGGTTGATGGTGACGTGCAGGGCTGGGCCCTGTTTTTCCAGAAGCAGTGTTTCGCAGTGAGGCAAGGTTTCCATAAAACGACTCCAAGAAGAATGTCTGGAGCTGGCGGCCCGGCACGGCTGTTCAGGACTGTTGAGGGCCATGGATGGCCCGATTCAAGCCCTACAAGGATGTACTTGTGGGCGTGTCCTGAACAGCCGTGCCGGGGTGCCAGCTGTGCTCCGTGATTCAGCCTTTGGGCTTGCCAGGCAAGATGCCCATCATCTTGCTGATGATACCCAGCATGATTTCATCGGCGCCGCCGCCGATAGACACCAAGCGAACATCGCGGAATGCACGGGATGCCGGGTTGTCCCACATGAAGCCGTTGCCGCCCCAGTATTGCAGGCAGCTATCGGTAACTTCACGGCCCAGACGACCGGCTTTCAGCTTGGCCATGGAGGCGAGTTTGGTTACGTCTTTGCCTTCAACGTGCAGTTCGCAGGCTTTGTAGGTCAAGGCGCGCAGGGCCTCTACTTCTGTTTGCAGCTCGGCCAGGCGGAAGTGAATGACCTGGTTGTCGATCAGCGGTGTACCGAAGGTTTTGCGCTCGCGGCAGTATTCAATGGTCTGGTCAATGCAGTTTTCCAGCGCTTTGATAACGTTGGCGGCGCCCCACATGCGCTCTTCCTGGAATTGCAGCATCTGCATCATGAACCCGGTGCCCTCGGCGCCAATACGGTTGCGCTGGGGAACACGAACGTCGTCAAAGAAGATCTGGGCAGTTTCCGAGGAGCGCATACCCAGCTTGTTCAGGTGTGGGCTCATGGTGATGCCCGGGGAATTCATAGGTACGATGATCAGTGATTTATTCTTGTGAGGCTTGTCATCGCTGGTGTTGGCCAGCAAGCAAATGAAGTCTGCCTGAGGGCTGTTAGTGATCCACATTTTGGAGCCGTTGATGATGTAATCATCGCCGTCTTTCTTGGCTGTGGTTTTCAGGCCTGCCACGTCGGAACCAGCACCTACCTCACTCACGCCAATGCAGCCGATCATGTCGCCAGCAATAGCCGGAGCCAGGAAGCTGCGTTTCAGTTCGTCTGAACCAAAGCGGGCGATAGCAGGTGTGCACATGTCGGTCTGAACACCAATTGCCAGAGGTACACCGCCACAGTTGGCCAGGCCCAGCTCTTCAGCTGCGACGAGGTTGTAGCTGTAGTCCAGCCCCATGCCGCCATATTCCTCAGGCTTCTGGATGCCTAGTACACCAAGGTCGCCCAGTTTTTTGAATATTTCCCGAATGGGGAATTGGCCGGCTTCTTCCCACTCGTCGCAATGGGGGTTGATTTCTTTTTGTACGAAATCGCGGACGGTTTTTCTCAGGGCTTCGTGTTCGGCTGTAAATTTCACGGTGTTATTCTCCTGCTGTTTTTTGGTTCGTGCCTTCGTTCGTTTGAAGCACGTGTTCTATCTTTTGATTACCAGTATGTCGTCAGTCTGGATCAGCTCCGATCAGAGTCGGGCTACGCCAAAGGTGTTCGGTCGGAGCTGGCGCGTATCGGCTTCCCGGAACATGTCGAGTACCAGAGCCACAACTCTTCGGGTATCCCGTGGATCGATCAGGCCGTCATCCCATAACCGAGCTGTGCCAAACAGGGCTGTTGAGCCATCTTCCAGTTTTTTTGCGGTCGCTTGTTCCAGAAACTCGAGGGTTTTTGGATCAGGCTCGACGCCGCTGCGGCGCTGTTTGTCCTCCGCCACAATGCGCATAACCTTGCCAGCCTGGGCTGGGCCCATAACGGCGGTTCGGCTGTTGGGCCATGCGAAGATGAAGCGGGGGTCAAGGCCGCGACCACACATGGCGTAGTTACCTGCACCGTAGGAACCGCCAACCACAACGGCTACTTTAGGCACGCGACAGTTGGCAACCGCCTGGATCATTTTCGATCCGTTTTTAATGATGCCGTTCTGCTCGGAATGCGTGCCCACCATGAAGCCAGTGGTGTTGTGCAGGAACAGTAGCGGGGTGCCTGCCTGGTCGCAGAGCTGGATAAACTGTGCTGCCTTTGCGCTACCGGCCGGGGTGATCGGGCCATTGTTGCCAATGATGCCGACAGCGTGTCCTTCTATGCGAATGGTGCCGCATACGGTCTGGCTGTCGAACTCATTTTTGAAGTCCATGAACTTGGAACCATCACCGATGCGCGCCAGAATTTCGCGCACGTCGTATGGCTTTTTGGAGTCTGAGGGGATAACGCCCAGCAGCTCTTCAGCAGGGTAAAGAGGCTCATCCCATTTTAGTTCGCGCTTAGGGGGGAGCAGTTCGTTCCATGGAAGGGCTTCCATGACGTTCCTGGCTTGGCGGATGCCATCTGCGTCGTCCTCGGCCAGATATTCAACGGTACCGGCAACCTGTGCGTGCATTTCTGCACCACCAAGCTCCTCGTCGTCGGCTATTTCACCGGTCGCAGCTTTTAGCAGCGGTGGGCCGGCCAGGAACATTTTGGCCTTGCCACGGATAGCGATTACGTAATCCGACAAGCCGGGCTGGTAGGCGCCGCCGGCAGTGGCGTTGCCATGTACAACGGTAACCTGCGGAATGCCCGCAGCGGACATACGGGCTTGGTTAGCGAAGCCCCGTGCACCCTGCACAAAAATATCCGTAGCGTAATTTAGGTTGGCGCCACCGCTTTCGGAAAGTGAAACAACCGGAAGTTTGTTCTCTTTGGCAATCTGCTGCAGGCGCAGGGTTTTATCCAGGCCTGCTGGCGTAATCGTGCCGCCTTTGATGGCGCTGTTGCTGGCGAGAATCAGGCAGCGGATGCCGCTAACGGTACCTATGCCTGCAATGATGCCGCCACCGGCCATGCTGCCGTCTTTGTCATCGTGCATTTTGTAGCCGGCCAGAGAGCACAGTTCGAGGAACGGCGTGCCACGATCCAGCAAACGGTTGATGCGATCCCGGGGCAGGAGCTTTCCGCGCTTGGTGAACTTTTCCCGTGCTGCTTCCGCCAAATCGAGAACTTTTTGTTCTACATCGCGGAAGGTCCGGATGTGTTCTTCCATAGCCTCGGTGTTACCACGGAATTCATCCGATTGCGGGTTAACGCTGGTTTCCAGTGTTTGCATAAACGTATCCTCAATCCTCGCTGAGCACTTTGGGCGTTACAGCCCGGTGGAAGCCATTGAAGGGCTCATTATTTTTTGCTTTTGGCAGTGGCCATATCCGGGTGCCTTGGGAGGCCGCACCGTCTATACGCAGGCAGTCGCCGCTGATGAAAGACGCGCCGGGGCTAAGCAGGAAACAGATCGCCGCACTGATTTCAGATTCGGTACCCATGCGCTTGATGGGCACGTTATCGCCAAGGCTGCGAATCCATTGCTTCATGTGCTCGGGGTAGTTGTCCATGCCGCTGGAGGCGATCCAACCCGGCGCAACCGCATTCACGCGAACGCCGGAGGTGCCCCATTCCACAGCGGCGGTTTGGGTGAAGTTCACCATTCCCGCCCTTGCCGCACCTGAGTGCCCCATGCCGGGCATGCCACCCCACATATCCGCCACAATGTTCACGATGGAGCCGCCTGTTTTTGACAGGGCTTGGGTGTAAGCTTCTCGTGCCATCAAAAAGCCGCCGGTGAGGTTGGTGCGAACCACTGTCTCCCAGCCTTTTTGGTTAATGCCGGCCAGAGGTGAGGGGAACTGGCCCCCAGCGTTATTCACCACACCGTGCAGGCCACCATGCTCTTCAATAATTGCCTTCACTGTGGCTTTAACCGACTCTTCTTCACGGATGTCGCACACGTGGGCCGAGGCAATGCCACCGTCTTCAAGTATCTCTGCCTTTACAGCTTCAACTTTTTCGACTTTACGACCTACAAGCGCAACGTTGGCGCCCAGAGACGCGAGTTCGTGGGCCGTGCAACGACCGATGCCGGAACCGCCACCGGTTACGATAAAAGTCTGGCCCTTGAATAGGTCTGGGCGGAAAACCGATTGATAGCTCATAATTCCAAATCCTTCTTAACTACTCAGGAGGCCACTAGCCCGGCAGGCACTGGCACTGGAAACTCAAGCAACTGCTGGGCAAACGCCTTGCCTTGAGGATCAATGCGCAGGCTGGCAACGCCACCTCCGCCCAGGCTGTGCTCCAGCAGGAAGTTGAATGCGTGGAGCCCGGGCAGTGTCCAGCGAGTGACCTTGCCGGTTTCCGGATTCAGTGTGTGCTCCATCCACTCGGCCACAGCCTCTGCACTCAATGCAGCTGCAATAAAAGGAACGAACTCGGGTTTGCGAGCAATAACGCCAATGTTGCTGTGGTCGCCTTTGTCACCACTGCGGGCCCAGGCCAGATCAACCAAAGGCACGGTGGTATCGGTGGCTGATGCGGCTTCGATTGGGGCTTGATCCTTGATCAGGCCAGGCTGGAAGCCACCAGCAGAATCAACAGCAACCGGTGTTGCCTGACCATTCAGGTCAACAGAAACTGTTACTTCGCTCTTGGGGACCAGGCAGGAATAGAGGCGAATCTTGGGCCAAACGGCTGGCCGCCCACCCACGATGCCAGTCAGGCCAGGTGCCATGCCGGTAGCGGCTTGTGCGATCTCTCGGGAGAACAGCACCAAGGCTCCCTTCTTTGCGTGGGCTGCACTGATTTTCACAATGATTTCCCGCGTGCCCTGGCAGCGACCTTGCTTGCCATACGTGGCCTCGGTGCCCAGCAGTTCGATACTGGTTTCGGTGTAGTCTGGCAGGCCGCGCTCATGGAACAGGCGCGATGTTTTCGTGAGAATGGCTTCGGCCACTGCCTGGGCTTTCTTAGGAGCATCAATGCCAGCAAGCAGGAAGGTTGCGGTGCATTTGAAGCCATCGGGCCAAGTGCCGGATACCTTGTAGCTGTCGGTGGGCGGCAACCCGCGGGCGCCACGAACGGTCACACGGTCCGGGCCGCTTTCGATCAACTCTACATCCGTAAAATCGCAGGTGACATCTGGCAGTAGATACGCGCGGGGATCGCCAATTTCGTAGACCAATTGCTCAGCGACCGTGCCACGACTTACCAGGCCACCCGTGCCATCCGGCTTGGTAACAACGAACTCACCATTTTCGCTGACTTCAGCAATCGGGAAGCCCATATCGGCGAATCCATCAGCAACGTCTTCCCAGTCGGTAAAGTTACCGCCGGTAGATTGCGCTCCGCACTCCAACAGGTGGCCGGCAAGGCTGGCTTGCGCCAGTTTGTCGTAGTCCTTCCAGTCCCAGCCGAATTCGTGAACCAGAGGCGCGAGCACCAAAGCGCTGTCGACCACCCGGCCAGTAAGAACAATGTCTGCGCCCTGATCCAAGGCAGCCGCCAAACCAGATGCACCAAGGTAAGCGTTCAGGCTAACCATCATTGCGGGCATAGGTGCGCCGGTGGCCATTTCGGTAATACCTGCTTTGCTCAGGGCCTGTTTCTGGGGTAGCAGATCATCCCCGAGAACCAGAGCAATCTTCATGTCTACGCCGGCCTTTTCGCATAATGCTTGCAAAGCGTCACGGCAAGCGACCGGGTTCACGCCGCCGGCGTTGGTCAGTACGCGAATCCCTTTTGCTTTGATGTCAGCAAGGAGAGGGCCCATGACTGTTTCAACGAAATCCCGTGCATAGCCCTGGCTGGGGTCTTTCATCTTCTGGCCGGCCATGATCGACATGGTAACTTCGGCTAGATAGTCGGCGACCAGATAATCAATACCACCTTTGTGAACCAGTTGCGCTGCGGCCGTTTCAGTGTCGCCCCAGAAAGCGGAGGAACAACCAATCCGGATAGTCTTCGGTGAATTCGTCATGTCTGTGCATCCTGTAGCTGTGTTGCCTTGGGTATCACGGATGTGTGCCGGCAACTGTTGAACCGTTAATCGAACAATACCAAGCAAGCGCTTGGTTTGTAAACAGGCAAATCTCAGGTAGAATGCAGTTTCTCTGTAAAGCCGCTGGATACGCTCGTGAATCAAGAAAAAATACTTCAGTCACTTATCGCCGATAACCTGGTGTCAGCATCAGACAGTGCCCGCGGACGGCTGCTTCGGGAGGCCGCGCGCCTGTTCCGTGAAAAAGGTTATGAGCGCACCACAGTGAGAGACCTGGCCGCTGCGGTGGGCATTCAGTCGGGGAGTCTTTTCCACCACTTCCGAACCAAAGAAGAAATTCTTAAAGCGGTTATGGTTGAAACAATCAGGCTGAACACGGCCGTGATGCAGGCCGCCATGGGTGAAGCGAAATCCAATCGGGAAAAACTCAGAGCACTCATAAGCGCAGAGCTGGAGTCCATTAACGGCCAGACGGGGGAGGCCATGGCCGTTCTGGTGTATGAATGGCGCAGTTTGTCTGAAGCCTCTCGGACTGAAGTGTTGGAGCTTCGGGATAGATACGAAGCCTTGTGGCTGGATGTATTGACCGGCCTTGAAGGAGAGGGCGCACTAAAAGCCGATCCATTTGTGGTGCGCCGTATGTTGACGGGAGCCCTTAGCTGGACCGTAACCTGGTACCGCCCGGATCGTGGCGGCTTGACCCGGGATGGCTTAACCGACCAAGTGGTGGCAATGCTTGGCATGGGCTAGCGTCAGAATTGGTACTTTGTAGTGACTGCATGCATTTTGTGAGTAAATTAATTTCAAGGTGTGTGCAGGCGTATATTTTCGAAGTTATTGTTTTAAGTCAAAATATCACCAAAAAGAACCGGACATTTCAGGCCATTGGCCTGATCGGCATGGGCCTGCCGGCAAACGAGCCATTTTTGTAGGACAGCTTTCAACGCACTCTTGCTTCCGGAATGACAGAACCAACTGCATTCCACCCAGATAAAAACAAAGCAAAGCAGAGTGACTTAACATGTCCATATTGGCAACGTATGCAGGTCGTCTTGCGGCGACGCGCAACAAACTGGTTTTAATGGCAACGGCAGTAATGTTTGCAGGGTGTTCCGCAAACCCCATACACAAAGTCACTGGGACTGTGCTGGCGGGTTACGCTGAGAGTGAAGCCACTCCTTACGTTATGCAGATGTCTGACCCCAAAATGGCCTGTGCGCTAGGGGAAGGCGTTGACCCCCTGATCTACTCCTTTTCGCGAATCAACGATGCGCCAGATACGAGCGGGTCGTTGTTGATGCTGTTAGCGGCCAATTGCATGGAGTACCGTGCGTGGGAGGCCGAGCTTGATTACCTGCGGGCGGATTATGAAGGCGATGTGCCTTTAGCCAAAGACTCCCGCGAACGAGCCAAACGCTTATACGCGCTCACTGCTGAACGCCGCTTGATGGCTTTCAATAGAGCCATGGCGGCCTACGATTTCGACCCGGCCAAAGAACCCCTCGAATGCCCGTTCCTGTACAGCGAACAAGACGAGATTACGTTCCTTCTTGGCCTGTTGACTGGTTTGCAGGCCGTTGTAAATGATGCCAACTCAGGTGCCCGTGCCGGGATACCACGCAACATTGCTCCTCAGGCTGAGCGCGCAGCAACCTGTATTGATAACGATAAAACAGGTGGGTTGCCCAATGCCGTTCGCGCCATGGTTTGGCTGCTACTGCCTGACACCCGCCCGGATTTGTCTCCCGATCCCTGGGAAGTACTCGAAAACAGCTCTGCTATGGGCGTGAAAGGGGGTATGCGCGCGTCAATGGCACTCGAAGCTGTTGCCGCAGAAACTTTTGGGCGCACGGATGTTCTGGCTGACGTGATCCACCGCTTTGCAGAAGCTGACGACACTATTGAGGTGTGGGAAAAGTATCGCCTGGCTGACCATGTGGCTCGCGCCATCATCCAGTTTTCGTCAGACAAATACTGGACTGCCGAGTATGGCTATAGAACACCACAGGCGTTCTTCGGGAAAATGAGCTCTGAACGAAACAACGAAAACATTGAGACCATGAGCCTGGATGGCCTGCTCTGAGCGGGCAACTCCAGCGTCCACGGTCGGTCGCTTAATGAACTCACTATAAACACAACAATGAACCGGAGATTGTTATGATCCGCAGATCCCTCACCGCTCTTACTCTTGCTGCCATCGCACCCCTGGCATCGGCCCAAACCGTAAAAATGTGTGTTTTCGATGTGATTGGCGCGAACGGTGACATGTTCAATATGGTTAAGGACTATGCGCTTGAGATGAAGTCGCACGGTGTAGACTTTGATCTGAAACCCTACACCGATGAGGGTGTTGCTGTAGGCGATTTCAACGCTGGCCAGTGCGATGCCGTTGCCGCAACCGACCTGCGCACCCGTCCATTTAACGGTTTTACCGGAACCGTTAGTGCTGTTGGCGCACTCCCGACCTACGACGATCTCGAAACGCTTCTGGCGACACTGGCGCAAGCAAAAGCGGCACCGCTGATGAAACAGGATGGTTACGAGGTGCTAGGAATTGTCCCTGCCGGCGCCGGGTACTTGTTTGTTAACGACCGTAGCATGGATACCGCAGGCGCTCTGGCAGGCAAGCGAATGGCGACTCTGGACTACCAGAAAGACGCCATTCACATGGTGAACTACCTCAAGGCAACGGTTGTTCCTTCAGATATCACCAACTTTGCCGGCAAATTCAATAATGGCTCTGTTGATACAGCTTACGCACCTGCTTTTGCATACGAAGCACTTGAGCTATACAAAGGCATAGGCAGCAAGGGTGGCATTGTCGATTATCCCCTGGCGCAGCTGACGATCCAGGTTATTGCTCGTGAAGGTGTTCTGGACGATCAAACCGCTCAGGCGTCCCGACAGGTTGCCTGGGACATGTTCCCACAAGCTATGAACCTGATTAAAAAGCAGGAAGCGGCCATCCCTGAAGAAAAGTGGGTTCGTATTCCTGAAAAAGACATTCAGGGTTATCAGGAAATGTTCCGCCAGAACCGGATTGAAATGCGCGACGGCTTGAACGGCGCGCCTGACGTGTACCACCCGAAAATGCTGGGTTTGCTGAGCAAAATTCGCTGCTCCAGTAATCCGTCTGCCTCGGAATGCACCTCGGAAAACCGGGAATAACAGGGCGGAATACGCATGAATTGGCAAGCGTTAACTGCCCCTGCTGTAAGAACTCTGTACCCCGTGCGGAAGATGCACGGGGCTATTCTTCTGTTGTTGCTGTTTGTTACCCTTTTGCTGGGAATGGGGAATTCTCTCCACTCCCGCCTGCTCTGGGTTGGCGAGCAGACATGGCCGAATTATTACTTGCTCAATCCAGATGCGATAGAGCCTTCATGTCGTATGGAAATGGATATTGAGGCAGAGGTCCGTAAGCGGGTAGACGCGTACAAGCCAGATCCCGACGACCTGTTCGATTCCCCGCCTAACCCGCAAGCCATTCGTACATCGCTGGAACGAAACCTTGCACTGTGTGCTGAGAAACATGCTGCTTACCAAAGTAATCTTGAGCATGCGACGCCTGCGCTGGGTGTGTTCAAAGCCTTTGAGGGCGGGCTGGCGACGTTTCTGCTGGATAATATCGAGCTGACGAAGTACCTGTTCATTGCGATTTTTGCGATGGCGGCGGCAATAGCAGCCATGGATGCTGATCATATAGCGCTTCGGCTGCCCAGAAACCGGTCCGAGTGGCGACTGAGCCAAGCTGTGCAGCTTATGGTCAATGGCATGATGGTGTTCTCCATGAATGCCTATCTGGGCCGGCTCGCCAGTTCGCCCGGGGCTGAATCTACGGTCATACTTCAGTATGCCTGGACGGTCGTGTTTGGCCTGTTCATGGTGATAAATACTCTGCGTTTTCTGAAGGTTCCCAACCACGTAAGAGCGGGTGGGCTGGCGCTGTCTTCGGGTTTGGTGGTGCCGCTGTATTGCACCATGGGTCTGATTGCCATGGGCTACTTTTTCTTTGTAGATGGCTACGCTTCCGGGCTCGCGATCTACTTCGGCATGATGTCCAACCTGTCTTCGATGTTTATCAACATCGGGCTCTATGTTCTGGTGGGTATGGTTCTGAAGCAGACTCGTTTGCCAGAGTTGCTGTTGAACGTAATCAAGCCATACAACCTGCCGGCACCCATGCTGGCTTCCGTCATTATCTTTGCGACGGCTTTCCCGACCGCCTTTACCGGCGCATCCGGCATCTTCATTCTTGCCGTCGGTGGCGTGGTTTACGATGAGTTGCGCCGAGCCGGTGCAGGGCGGCAGTTGGCACTTGCGACGACCGCGATGTCGGGAAGCCTTGGTGTGGTGCTGAACCCGTGCTTGCTGATTGTCGTCGTTGCGGCTCTGAACAAGGAAGTTACCACCACCGAAATGTACGGTTGGGGCTTCTGGGTATTCATAATGTCAGCCTCGTTGTTCTCAATCATCGTATGCAAAACGGAAGGTAACTGGCGGCCACGTCCGGCTCCGGGTGCGTTCCGGGCATCGTTGCAACAGCTCAAACCCTTAATGCCCTATGTGGCCCTGGCTGTGGCTGTCATATTCGCTATCTATGTGGTCCTGGGGCTGTCGTTCAACGAGTACAGTGCGCCGATGATTCTGCCGTTGGTGATGCTTGCGCTCGTGTTCCTTGATGCCGATAGCAGCAGCCGTGAAGACAACGAATCTCGCGTACAGGCGTTCTGGGGGCGAAGCTGCGAAGCCGCCAGTGATTCGGCGGTGCACATTGGGGCTTTGCTGGCGCTGATTGGTTTCTCAATTTGCCTTGGCGGGATTCTTGAGCGGTCTGATATTGTTCACGCCCTGTTCCCGGAACACCTGACCAGCCCGTGGCTTGCCATGCTTGTGATTGTGCTTCTGTTGACGGTGATTGGCATGGTGATGGATCCTTTCGGCGCAGTCATACTGGTATCGGCAACCGTAGCCCAGCCAGCCATACAGTTGGGCATCGATCCATTGCACTTCTGGATTGTATGCCTGGTGGCGTTTGAGCTGGGCTATCTAAGCCCGCCAGTGGCGCTGAACCATCTGCTTACCCGGCAGGTTGTGGGGGAGAGTGAAGTATTGGCAGCAGAGCGTGTTGGTTCTTTCTGGCATCGTTACGAGCGGTTGTTGTTGCCCGTAGCCGTCATGGGGCCAACGCTGCTACTGGTGGCCTTTGTGCCTATGCTGTTTTACGCCCTTTAAATAGAGTTGGTAACCCCCCCGTTCTGAATCCGAACTACAATGAGAGTGCGAGTATCTCATTAGATCGCGATTCGGAGCGGGCGTTATGGCGTATAGAACTAATCGGGTAGCTTCTGTCCTTGCAATCTCGCTGACATTGGGTGCCTGCGGCGGCTCATCGCCGTCTGATGAAAGTGGCGGTGGAGGCAGCGATGTTCTGCTACCCCCGGCCAGAATAGTTGTAGCCGGTTCCATCGATATTGAGGCCAATACCCGGGTTGACGCTGATACAGCGGACGGCCTTATTCTGGGTAGGCCCCCACTGACGGAGCCCCAGCTGCTTCCTGCTTCTTTCATACTCGCGGGATATGTCAGTTTTAAGGAAGATTCCCGTGGCACCAGCAGCCCTTTTGATGATTTCCCAAAGGATCCGGAAGACCACTTCCGGGTACCGTTCGAACCGGGTGAGCGTTTGTCTCTGCGCACCTTCAGCGAGGACGCTGACGGCCCCCTTGTAACACTGACGTTGCGGCGTCTGGATGGGACAGAGCTGGAGTCGCAAACTACTGACCCGATTAACAAGCTGCTTTCGGCCAGCGTTAGTCTGCCAGTAACGGAGACTCCAGGTGACTATATTGTGGTGGTGTCCACCGGCGATTTTGACCCTCCGCCAGTCCGCTATGTACTTTCAAAAACAGCCGGTACTCAGTCTTTAGCGTTGAATCTTGATTGGCCTCGACATGCCTTTGTTCCGGGAAGAGCCATTGTCGCCATGGCTGGCCATGAAGGCACACGCGTGTCCGCATCCAGCCAGGTCCCGGGTAATGCTATCCGGTCGCTGGATTATCAGCATTGGCTGGTAGCTATGCCCGCCAATCGCATGTCAAAGCAATCTGTAAACGGACAGGATACCCTGGGCTGGATCGATACACTGAGACAACAACCCGGAGTTGTGAGTGCGACACCGGACTATCTCGTGTCGGCTCAAGGGCCGCTTGATGAGCCTCTGTATCCGAAACAGTGGCATTACGATCTGATCAATATGCCCGCTGCCTGGCAGCTCGAGCCCGGCGGAGGGGTAGGCGTTAAAGTCGCGGTGCTGGATACCGGGTTATTCAGAAACGCTTCTGGCTGGCACCCGGATGTAGCAGCCAATGTTTTGAACCCAGTCCCCGCCGGAGCTGATTTCGTGTCAGCAGAATTCGACAACGATGTCCCGCCTGGCCGCGATAACGACCCAAGGGATCCAGGCAATGCTGCGGGTAACAATGTGTTTCACGGGACTCATGTCGCAGGTACAGTTGTCGCCAGTGCCACGAACCAGCTCGGTGGAACTGGTGTAGCCTTCGGCGCTGAACTCCTGCCAGTCAGGGTTCTGGGGGAAGGTGGTATCGGATCGTCCACTGACCTGATTGATGCGATCCGCTGGGTTGGCGCTAGCACACCGGTGAAGGCAGATATCATTAATTTAAGTCTCGGCGGTTTGCCGGAAATCCCAGCGTTGCAGAGTGCTATTGATGACGTCGTCGCCAATGGCGTGATTGTGGTGGCGGCAGCGGGTAATCAGGCAAGCTCTTCGCCGGCATACCCAGCTGCAGCGCAGGGCGTGTTTTCGGTAAGTGCAGTGGATGCAGGTGGCAGTCTTGCCAGCTATTCCAATTTTGGCCCCTGGATTGACCTCGCAGCGCCCGGGGGTGATGTGCGCAGGGACGCAAACCTCGATGGTTTGGCTGATCTGGTCATCAGCTCAAGCGCAAGCCTTGGGCCCGATGGGTTTGAGCCAGATTATACCGGCCTGCAGGGTACCTCCATGGCGGCCCCGCACGTTGCTGGTGTGTTTGCGCTCATGAAAAGCCTCAAACCTGATCTGAATGCCGGAACACTGGCTTCCTGGCTCGCCGCTGACCAGCTCACCACGCCTGTTGCTGGAGGTCGGTCAGATGCGTTGGGGTATGGTGTAATTGACTCGGGCAAGGCAGTATTGGCCGCTATCGATAATCCTTCTGTCACCATTTTGTCCGCATCGCCTGCTGCAATCAGCTTGTCGTCGGAAACAAGGCCATTTCAGACCATTGAGTTGCAGGTGTTGGGTGACCAAACCAATAGTCTGGTCATCAATCCGGCCATTGCGAGCCCTGCATGGCTTGATGTGACTCTTTCTTCGATCCCGCCGTTTTCAATTACTGTGGCGCTTGATGAACAGGCACTCGAACCGGATGTTCCGGTGCGCACCAAGCTGGAGGTGAACTACACAACCGATAGCGCGCGAGTTCTCGAAATTCCTGTGGTGGCTGAGCTGGTAACGGATGAAAGTGCACGCAACGCGGGCCGGCACTTCGTGTTACTGGTATATACGGAACCGAATGCGCAAGGTCAGCTTGAAGCGGCCGCTCAACTTTCCATGACGGCCATAAATGGAACGTATCAGTTTGGTTTTCGTCTGGATGATGGGCGGCAAGGCGCTAGTTTTGCGGATGTGCCTCCGGGCGATTACTATCTGGTAGCAGGTACAGACCTGGATAACGACGGTATCATTTGTCAATCAGGAGAGGCATGTGCAGAGTATCCGGTAACGGGCATGCGAGAAGTGATTACGGTCGATGAGAGTACCGACTTGACGGGTATCCGTATGGCCACAGGCTATTTTCGCCCGACTATTTCGGCTGCAACGCCTGATGTACTCCCCCGTCCCGGATTTACCGGTTACAAATTGAAAGAGCCACATTCGAATGATGTGGTTGCACCCAAAACAATCGGAGCTGAACGTTGATAGCAGTATGCAGAAAGGTAGGGTCAGGCGTGCCTGTGGTCATTTTGTTGGCCGGATATTTGTTAATGGCGGGCTGTGCATCTTCAGACGTTGTTGAAACCGAGCCCGGCGAGCTTTTGGCGCGACAGGTAATCCAGTCAGCTCATTGTGGCCTGAGCGGGCCCGGACTGGCTTATGTGCAGACTCCCGAACGATTGCAACAGTTACTTGATCTACCGGCTCAGAATATAGCTGTTCAGCAGTTACGGCAGGTTGACCTTGAAAAAGAACATCTGCTGTTTGTCACCTTGGGTGAGAAACCAACAGGTGGCTACAGTGTTAGCCTTGTTTCGGCCAATGCTGAGGACATCAAGAGCCCTCTTCAGCTTTCCGTTTTCGTTCGCTCCCCGGCGCCGGGCACTATGACCACTCAGGTTATTACATCGGCCTGTGTGGTGGTGGCAGTTCCGGCGCATGATTGGCCGGAAATTCGGGTGTCAGGCATTCGGGACAAGGATCTGGTTTTGAATCCTTGAGTTTTCCTTTCCGGGTGAACCATCGCCTGGATACCCAAACAAAATTAACCAACCCTTTTGTCTTGCGGGTGCTAACTGCAATCAGCCGTTGATCTTTGGCTGTGAATCCATAAGCTAAGGACACGATTTTTTTCCTGCGGAGTCACGTCCATCCTATGAGTGAGCAACAATACAACGCCGATGCCATTGAAGTACTGAGCGGCCTGGATCCAGTGCGTAAGCGCCCTGGCATGTATACAGATACCAGTCGCCCCAATCACCTGGCCCAGGAAGTCATCGATAACAGTGTGGATGAAGCCCTGGCGGGGCATGCCCGCCGTATTGATGTAGTGCTTTATTCAGACGGATCCTTGAGTGTTGAAGACGATGGCCGAGGTATGCCAGTTGACCTTCACAAGGAAGAAGGACTCTCAGGGGTTGAGCTGATTCTCACCCGGCTCCACGCGGGCGGTAAGTTTTCTCAGGGTAATTACAACTTCTCTGGTGGTTTGCACGGCGTTGGGGTTTCGGTAGTTAACGCATTATCCCGGCACCTTGAGATCAGCGTAAAACGCGATGGCCAACTCCACCACATGACGTTTGCCAATGGCGATAAGGCCACTGAGCTGGAAGTTATCGACACAGTTGGCAAGCGCAATACCGGTACGCGCATCAAGTTCACGCCCGATGCCAGGTATTTCGACAGCCCGAATTTTTCTGTGAGCCGCCTGCGCCATAACCTGCGCGCGAAAGCGGTGCTTTGTCCTGGTCTGACAGTAACCTTTACGCAGGAAAAAACCGGCGAAAAAGATGAGTGGTTCTATGAGGAGGGGCTTCGTGATTATCTACGCTCTGCCTTGGTAGATGTAGAGGTGGTTCCTCTGGAACCCTTTATCGGGAGTTTTTCCAGCAAGAATGAAGCGGTTGACTGGGCCATTCAATGGCTTCCGGAAGGCGGCGAAGCGGTTATGGAAAGTTACGTAAACCTGATTCCAACTATTCAGGGGGGCACCCATGTAAACGGCCTGCGTACCGGTCTGCTCGAAGCTATGCGGGAGTTTTGTGAGTTCCGTAGCCTGTTGCCAAGAGGCGTTAAGCTTTCTCCTGAGGATATCTGGGAAAAAGCGGCTTATGTGCTTTCCTTTAAAATGCAGGAACCGCAGTTTTCGGGCCAGACCAAAGAGCGGTTGTCGTCGCGGGAGGCTGCAGGGTTCATTTCCGGTGTGGTAAAGGATGCCTTCAGCTTATGGCTGAACCAACATACTGATGTGGCTGAAGTGCTGGCGGAGCTGTTTATCAGCAATGCCCAGCGCAGGCTAAAGGCCAGCAAGAAGGTGGCCCGTAAAAGGGTAACTTCCGGCCCGGCTTTACCGGGAAAGCTGGCGGACTGCTCTGGTGGTGATACCGCTCGCTCTGAACTGTTTCTGGTTGAAGGCGATTCTGCTGGAGGCTCTGCAAAACAGGCCCGCGATCGTGAGTTTCAGGCGGTGATGCCTTTGCGCGGTAAAATCCTGAATACTTGGGAGGTGGATTCCAGCGAAATTCTGGCTTCCCAGGAGATCCACGATATTGCTGTCGCCATAGGCGTAGACCCCAACTCGGATCAGCTTGGCGGCCTGCGTTATAACAAAATCTGTATTCTTGCGGATGCCGACTCTGATGGTCTGCACATCGCAACCCTGTTGTGCGCTCTGTTCCTCAAGCATTTCAGGCCCGTTGTTGCTGCAGGCCATGTGTTTGTTGCCATGCCACCGCTTTACCGTGTGGATCTTGGTAAGGAAACCTTTTATGCCCTCGACGAGCATGAGAAACAAGGAATACTGGATCGTATTGAAGCCGAGAAGCGCAAAGGCAAAATTTCGGTCACCCGCTTTAAAGGACTGGGTGAAATGAACCCCTTGCAACTCCGCGAAACCACCATGGCGCCCGATACCCGTCGGCTGGTTATGCTGACCATTGAAGACGGCGACGACACAGACAGCCGGATGGATATGCTTCTGGGCAAGAAACGTGCGTCAGACCGAAGAGCCTGGCTGGAGGCATACGGCAATATGGCGGATGTCGGCGGCTAATTGCCTTATATTCTATTTCGACCTATAAAAAGATGGAGTTATTCTTTTTAATTGATCTTCAGGCTCGTTATCCTGCCGGTTTTCTGATCGGGAAGAACCGTAATGGACTGGCAGGGATGGTTTGCGCTCGGCATGGCCGGCGCCGCGCTTGTACTTATGAGCTCAGGACGCTACGCGCCGCATCTGGTTCTGATGGTTGTGCTCATTGTGCTCAGTGCCAGTGGCATTATTTCGGCTGGCCAAGCCCTTTCGGGGTTTAGTAATACGGGTCTGATTACGGTGGTAGCTCTATTTGTAGTGGCCGCAGGTATTCATCATTCTGGCGGGGTTGATTTGCTGGTCAGGCACCTGCTCCGAAATCCCAAAACTGTTCGCTCAGCACAAGCGCGCATCACACTGCCAGTTGCACTGTTGAGCGGCTTCCTCAACAACACCCCCGTTGTGGCCACCATGATACCGGCGGTTCATGCCTGGTCCCGGAAGATTGGTATCCCGCCGTCCAAACTGATGATTCCGCTCAGCTACTCCGCCATCCTTGGTGGCACGCTGACCATGATTGGCACCAGCACCAACCTGGTTGTTAACGGCCAATACGAGCAGCTCACCGGCGACGCCGGGCTGTCCATTTTCTCTATCACCGCGGTTGGCTTACCTGTGGCGGTTCTGGGAATCGCCGCAATCTTGCTGTTCATGCCGCGGGCACTTCCAAATCGGGAAGACCGGCATAAATTTGGCTCCATGAGAGAGTTTACTCTGGAAGTGGCAGTAGCCGTTGATGGACCATTAGTAGGCAAAACTGTTGGTGAAGCGGGCCTGAGAGAACTTGAGCGGCTCTACTTGGTTGAGATAGAGCGTGTTGGCAGCGTAGTGACGGCGGTGCCTTCTGAGGAGCGCCTGTGCGGAGGTGACCGACTCGTGTTTGCAGGGGATACCCAGGCAATCTCCGATCTGCTTCGAATTAACGGGATTGTACCTTCCGAACACGCGGATGAACCCAGTCTGAGTCAGCATCGTGCTGAGCGTTGCTTGATGGAGGCGGCTTTGTCTCCCCAGTCAGAGGTGCTGGGATTGACCATTCGGGATGCGCGGTTCCGGGAGCGTTACGGGGCGGTTGTTCTGGCGGTCGCTCGAGGCGGGGCACGCGTTGCAGGCAACCTTGGCAATATACGGCTCCGACCCGGCGATGTGCTGTTGCTGGAGGCCCGGCCGGCGTTTGTAAGTCGTCAGCGTTACAACAAGGATTTTCTGCTTATTAATGATCTGGAAACTGAGGCGCCCAGGCACAACCGTGCCTGGCTGTCCTGGGGTATCCTGGTTGTGCTGGTGGGGTTGGCGGCCTGTGGTGTTCTCAGCATGCTGAACGCTGCTTTGCTGGGCGCTGCGCTGATGATTATGAGCGGATGTTGCTCTATAGGGCAGGCACAGAAGTCAGTGGACGTTCCGGTAGTGCTTACTATCGCTGCTTCCTTTGCGTTGGGTGCCGCATTGCAGGAGACAGGAGCGGCCACTTTCGTTGCAGGGGCTATTCTTGGCCTGAGTAAAGGGCATGTTCTGTTGGCTCTGTTCCTCGTCTATTGTTCCGTATCCGTGCTTACAGAGGTGATCACTAATAACGCGGCAGCTGTATTGGTCATTCCGGTAGTACTTTCAATGACCGGCACCATGGGGGTTCCGGCTGAGCCTTTTGTGATTGCGGTAATGATGGCAGCGTCGGCCAGTTTCGCCACACCGCTAGGGTATCAAACCAATATGATGGTGTTCGGCCCGGGGGGCTATCGTTTCGGCGACTTTGTTCGTGTCGGTTTGCCAATGAATGTGTTTGTTGGCCTGGCATCGGTGGCGGTGATTGCGATGGTGTATGGAATCAGCCCGGGTTGGTAGTCGCTACAGAGGGGCGTTTGCCAGAATGTCGCAGCAAAGCACACGCTGTTTGTTGCGGTGGGTAAAACACAAGGACAATGTAACGCACATATAGGCGCCCGTTACACACAGGTAGGGGGTGGTAACGTGAAGCTTGCCAGGCTGAGCCAGCGCCTGCCGGAGATACTGCTGCCGGTACCAATCTGCCTTGCTGGTACTTTCCAGGGGCTTGAAGCGCGGGTCCAGCCCCCGGGTTCCGGTGTCAGATATCAGAGTATCTTCTAACTGAACCCCTTGGTCATCCGCAAGGTAACAGCGCGATACAGGGCTGTGATTCAACAGATCGTTGCACGCCTGGGCCATGGGGGTGTCAGCCTGCAGTAATTTAGTGACGTTCTGAAAGTCGTTCCAGAAGAAATCCGACAAATAGCGGGCCGGGTCCTGGGTGATTTGGTGTCTTGCTTTATAGTCTTGTAGCAGCTGATCGAAATCAGTGGGTGCATTTGAGAGGCTGGCCAGATCCATACTGGGCCGGCAGAAGTAAAATCCCTGAACAAAGTCCACGCCGGCATCGATGGCAATCATCGCCTGATCGTTGGTTTCAACACCTTCCAGCAAGACCAGACATCCTGACTGATGCAACAATGAAACAATGCCGTTCAGAATCTGTCGCGCCTTATGATCTTCAGTGGCCCGGGTTAGCAGTTTGCGATCCAGCTTCACTATGTCGGGTGACAAATTCCAGATGCGTTCAAAGTTTGAGTGTCCAGCACCGAAGTCGTCAATGGCTGTAAGGCAGCCAAGCTTTCGGTAATAGGCGACGGTTTCGCGCAGGCGGTCAGCGTCGTCGGTTGGCTGTTCAACAATCTCGATTACGATCCGGTGGGGTGGCAGCTTCGTCTTCGCCAGAAGGTTGCCGAAAAACGAATCTGTTTGGCTGCCGCTAGTGACAACCCGAGGAGAAACGTTCAGGAACAGCCAGTTGAGTTGATCTTCGATGCCGCTGTAATTCTGCATATGCAGGTATCGGCAGAGCCGGTCAAGTAGCAGGTTTTCCGCATCGGAAGAGGGTAGTTCGAATAGGTGTATTGGTAGAACGTTTGAAAGGTCCGGGTCCTGTGCCCGTATCAGTGCTTCGTAGCCAATGGTTCGCTTGTGTGAAATGCTGTAGATCGGCTGAAGGGCCGTTTTCAATATAAGGCCACGGAAGCACGCGGTCCAAGAGTCGCCGTCTCTTTGGAGCATCTGCGATAT
Organism: Marinobacter sp. KMM 10035; assembly: GCF_046537445.1. Classification (NCBI taxonomy): domain Bacteria; kingdom Pseudomonadati; phylum Pseudomonadota; class Gammaproteobacteria; order Pseudomonadales; family Marinobacteraceae; genus Marinobacter; species Marinobacter sp. KMM 10035. Next base: position 1,673,961 of record NZ_JBBVMG010000001.1, read on the forward strand.
CAGATCAACCTCGGGATCCGTCAATGTTTCCGGGATGGTTGCTGGCTGCATAGTGTATTTCGAATCATTGAACGAATGCATCAAGTGCTGTTGCAAAACGCACTTGAACGATCACTGACCAGTGTTGGCTATGAACAGAAAAAGCCAGAGTAAACTGATAGTTGGAGGAGATTGCCAAAAAATGCGCAGTATTACCACCGTTTCATGAATAAATCTGAAACAGGCTGTAAGCTTTGTGGAGTCATTGTTGTTGCAGGTGATTTTGGCGGCCCTTTAAAACAAGAGCCGCCGAATAATCAGTTGTTGCTAGGGATTACAACGGATTCGTCGAATTCGAGTTCCATGTCCTGTTCTCCATATTCAATGTGATCCCCCGCAGGGGCGTTCCAAGTATGAGGAAAGTGTACTCGATTCATGGAGTTCGACAATCCGTACAATCCGTATGCGACCAAAGTCAAGACTTTTTTCACGGCCGCGAAGGCATCATCAAAATATTTGATGATGGAGCGCAAAACATTCCGATTTCCTTTAAAGACGTGGCTTCATATACTTTTAAACACAAACTGATAGCGTGGATAGGGAGGCCGTGGTTGCTATGCAAATAAGAAATACGTCTGCTGGTTATGGGTGGCTGGCTATTGTTGCCCACTGGGTTGTTGCTTTGGCGGTTTTGGGCTTGTTTGCTTTGGGCTTCTGGATGGTTGACCTGTCGTACTACGACGAGTGGTACCGGCGCGGTCCAGACATTCACCGCAGTGTCGGTATTCTGTTATTTGCACTGATGGCGCTCCGATTGCTTTGGCGGTTGGTTACTCCATCACCGGATTCGATTTCGGCGCACAAACGCTGGGAAGTTTTGAGTGCCCACGCAGCTCACGGCTTGTTGTATGTTCTGATTTTCGTAGCCATGGTGAGCGGCTATCTGATTTCAACCGCCGACGGTTCATCCATAAGCGTATTTGGCTGGTTTGAAGTGCCGTCGGTCACGGGCCAGATTAAAGGCCTTGAGGATACCGCAGGGTTGGTGCACTACTGGAGCACTTGGGCTTTGGTTGGGCTGGCCGCTTTGCACGCTGCTGGCGCCCTGAAACACCATTTCATGGATCGGGACGAAACCCTGCGCCGGATGTTGGTTCCGGCGCGACGGAATGATTGAATTTATCGATGCTGCTCTGAGTTGGCGCATTTCTTTTTACTTAAAGGAGAATTTTATGAAGAAGTTACTGCTCGCATCTGCCGTTTCCATGGCTCTGGTGGGGAGTGTTCAAGCAAATGAAGCTAGTGGAACCTATGCTTTTGACAAAGAAGGTGCCCATCAGTTCATCACATTCAAAATCTCCCATCTTGGATACAGCTGGCTCTATGGCCGCTTCAACGATTTTGATGGTCAGTTCGTTTACGATGAAGAAAACCCCGAAAACAGCACGGTGAATGTAACTATCGATACTGCCAGCCTGGACTCCAACCATGCCGAGCGTGACAAGCACTTGCGCAGCAAAGACTTCCTGGACGTGAGTAAGTTTCCAGAAGCGAGCTTCAAGAGTAAGCGAGTTAATGTTGATGAAGATGGCGAGGCGGATATTGTGGGTGATTTTACGCTGCACGGCGTAACCCGCGAGGTGACCTTGGAAGCGGAAATGTTGGGCCACGGAAAAGATCCCTGGGGCGGCTACCGCATGGGCTTTGAGGCAGAAACAGAATTGCGCCTTGAAGACTTTGGTATCCCTGCAAGCCTTGGCGAAGCCTCCGAGACTGTAGAGATTACTATCTCTATCGAAGGCGTTCGTCAGTAAGTCGTACTCCTGCCAAGGCAGGTTCCGGGGCTAAACCCGGAATCTGCCTGTTTGTTTCTCCAGCTCTCGTGCGTACCCGTCAAGTGATTGGCTGATGCCATCAATATCTTTTGATCTTGTCGCGCTTTCAGATGCCAGATCGTTGATTTCTGTGATGCTGCGGTTGATCTCGTCAACCACCTGGGTTTGCTCTTCGGTTGCTGAGGCAACGCTGGTATTCATGTCAGTAATTCTGGTCATGGCTTCTTCGGATTGGTCTTCCTCCGCCAGCTTTATGACTTTGCGAGCAGATTGCTGCCAATTCTTGAACGCAGCCCGAAACGTTTGCTTGTGGCCATGGTAAGCTCATGTGTCTGCTGGGATTTACTCAAATCTTAGCAGCGCTGAGCCAGGTGTCAGGTGTCAGGTATTAAACCAAAAGTACAATGAGGCAGGTCATTTTTTCAGGACGCTACGCGTCGGAATGCAGGCTCGAATGGGGTGTTGCTGGTGAGTCCTGGTCGGTTTTGCAGGAACGGCAAAGGTGACGTTGACGCCAGAACTGAGCGGCGAAAATAACAAGCCCGATAAGTAGGCCAGCCCAAAGGTAAGGAGCGGGAGCCTGAAAACTGCCACTGATTGCAAACTCTACAAGAAGCATCAGAGCGACAGCCAATGCCGCATTTACTATCGCCGTAGTCAGCGCTTGCCCACAGGCTTTAAGATTGGGTTTCATAGTGTTCCGCTTGATTGAAGGGAAAACGGTCTTCTATTCATCATTGATTAGGAGCATACGGTGCACCTTACAGACTCTCCATGCGGGAATTCCGCTATTGGAAGAGGGCGAACGAGGCGTGAATGAGATGTTCCGGCTGATATATCTGCAGGTTGTTGGTGTATCAGCTCTGCGCTCCATATAATGTTCCACTGCACCGGCCCCGTGATTATTCAGGGCGTACAGGGTAGCATCACGAACGTATTTCAAATCAGGCAATACAGGCAACAAAAGAGGCATCCATGCCAGAGTTTCAGACCACGGATGAAGGCTTTGAGCGGGTATCACTCCGGGATTACACGGAAAAGGCCTATCTCGACTACTCCATGTACGTCATTCTTGACCGCGCGCTTCCCAATGTCGGGGATGGGCTGAAGCCGGTTCAGCGGCGCATTATTTACGCCATGTCAGAGCTGGGCCTCAAATCTACGTCCAAATACAAGAAGTCGGCCCGTACCGTGGGTGATGTTCTTGGTAAGTTCCATCCCCACGGAGATAGCGCCTGTTATGAAGCCATGGTGCTTATGGCGCAGCCTTTCTCCTATCGCTATCCGCTTGTGGATGGCCAGGGTAACTGGGGGGCGCCAGATGATCCCAAATCCTTTGCGGCCATGCGTTACACAGAATCCCGGTTGGCACGTTTTTCTGATCTTTTGCTGACAGAGCTCGGGCACGGAACCGTAGACTGGGTGCCAAACTTCGATGGCACCATGGATGAGCCCTCAGTACTGCCTGCAAGGCTGCCCCATGTGCTGCTTAACGGCACTACTGGCATCGCCGTGGGTATGGCGACAGACATACCTCCCCATAACGTAAGGGAAGTCACCGCGGCTTGTATCCGGCTGCTGGACGAGCCTGAGGCAACGGTTGAGCAACTGTGTGAGCATGTTAAGGGGCCGGATTTCCCTACTAACGCGGAGATCATTACACCTCGAAAAGATCTGCTCCAGATGTACCAGACCGGCCGTGGCTCTCTGCGCATGCGTGCCCGTTGGGTGCGGGAGACCGGTGAGATTGTGGTAACCGATCTGCCGCATCAGGTTTCCGGGAACCGTGTTCTCGAGCAGATTGCTCATCAAATGCAAACCAAAAAGCTGCCCATGGTGGCGGATCTCCGTGACGAGTCAGATCATGAGAACCCGACCCGGCTGGTGATTGTGCCGCGCTCGAATCGAGTGGATCTCGACGGGCTCATGGCGCACCTGTTTGCCAGCACTGATCTTGAAAAAACCTATCGCGTGAACATCAACGTGATCGGCAATGATGGCCGCCCCGGTGTTAAAGGTCTGCACCAGATGCTTACGGAATGGCTGGCGTTCCGGCGTACCACCGTGACCCGTCGATTGCAGCACCGCCTGGATAAGGTTCTGGCGCGCTTGCACATTCTTGAAGGCCTGTTGATTGCCTACCTGAATATTGATGAAGTTATTCATATTATCCGTACGGAAGATAAGCCCAAGTTAGTGTTTATGGAGCGGTTCGGGCTGTCTCCGGAGCAAGCCGAATCCATCCTTGAACTGAAGTTGCGGCACCTGGCGAAGCTCGAAGAAATGAAAATCCGCGGCGAGCAAGACGAGCTGGCCGCGGAGCGGGATGAGCTCCAATCCATTCTGGGTTCTGAAACTCGCTTAAGTGATCTGATTAAAAGCGAGCTGCTGGCCGACGCTGAAGAATATGGCGACGATCGCCGTTCGCCCATTGTTGAGCGTGAAGAGGCGAAGGCATTCAGTGAGAATGACCTGGTATCCAACGATCCGGTTACCGTTGTGCTGTCTGATAAGGGATGGGTGCGAGCGGCCAAAGGCCATGACATAGACCCGGACGGACTGAGCTACAAATCGGGAGACGGCTTCGCTCTGGCGGCCCGAGGGCGTAATAACCAGCAGACTATTTTTATCGATTCTACTGGCCGAGCCTACTCATTGATGGCCCATAGCCTGCCATCGGCGCGGGGGCAGGGCGAACCGCTTACGGGCAGGATCAATCCACCATCGGGGGCCAGCTTTTCAGGTCTCTTGATGGGTGATCCGGCTCGCAAGGCGCTGCTGGTGACCGATGGTGGTTACGGCTTTGTGACGTCGCTTAATGACATGATCAGCAAAAACCGGAACGGCAAGGCGGTAGTCAGCGTGCCAAAAGGCTCCAAAATCATGTCGCCGGTCGTCATTCCTGCTACTGACAAAATGCTCTATCTGGGTGCAATCTCCAATGAGGGCAGGATGCTTGTGTTCCCCCTCAGTGAGCTACCGGAACTGAGCAAGGGCAAGGGCAACAAAATTATCAGTATCCCCTCCGCACGGGTGCAGAGCCGCGAGGAATATGTCGTAGCTGTAGCTGTGTTCGCTGAGGATGATCAGCTGGAAATTCGGGCAGGCAAGCGCAAGATGGGGCTGCAGTTTGCCGATCTTGAGCACTATATTGGGGAACGCGGCCGGCGCGGGCATAAGTTGCCCCGTGGCCTGCAGCGTGTTGATGCGATTGAGGTGATCCCCTCTGCCGCCCGGGCAAAGGAAGAAGAAAGCTCCAAGCTGGAGAGTTCTGAAAATGGAGATTTCCAATCGTGAGTGAGCTCGTTCTGATTAACGTATCCGGGCGCGACAAGCCCGGCCTTACGTCGGAAATTACCGGGATTATGGGGCGTTATGACGTACGGATTCTCGACATAGGCCAGGCGGTAATCCACGACCACCTTACCTGGGGCATTCTCATCGAGATTCCGGACGAGTCGAAATCCTCGCCGGTGATCCGTGATCTGCTGTTCCGCTTTCACGCTCTGGATCTTCAGGTGAGGTTTGCTCCGATTACCATCGAGGAATACCAGAACTGGGCTGAAGGCCGTAATCGAGCCTGCTATATCGTTACCCTGCTTTCCCGAGACATCAAGGCCGAACAGATTGCCAGAGTATCTGCCATTACCGCCCGGCATGGATTGAATATTGATAATATTTCCAGGTTGTCGGCCAGGCCATCACTTAACACGTCGAGTGACGGGATTGCCTGCGTAGAATTTTCGGTGCGAGGCACGCCATTAGACCTTGAACAGCTCAGGGCTGATTTCCTGCACATAGCAGGCGAGATGAATGTAGATATCGCATTCCAGGAAGACTCTATCTTCCGTCGTAATCGCCGCTTGGTTGTGTTTGATATGGACTCCACCCTGATTGAAGCCGAAGTGATCGATGAGTTGGCTCTTGAGGCGGGTGTGGGTGAGCAGGTCGCGGAGATCACCGAGCGTGCGATGCAGGGTGAGCTGGATTTCAGCCAGAGCTTCGCAGAGCGCCTGGCATTGCTTAAGGGCCTGGATGAATCTGTGTTGGAACGGGTTGCCAGCCGACTGAAGATGACAGAAGGTGCGGAGCATCTGATCCGGAGCCTGAAAGCCTTGGGCTACCGCACCGCAATTCTCTCCGGTGGCTTTACCTATTTCGCCAAGCACCTGCAGAACAAACTGGGCATTGATTATATCTATGCCAATGAACTGGAGATCCGGGATGGCAAGGTAACCGGTGAGGTTTCCGGCCAGATTGTTGATGGCAAGCGTAAAGCAGAGCTTTTACTGGAAATTGCGGGTAAAGAGCATATCTCCCGGGAGCAGGTTATTGCTGTGGGGGATGGTGCCAACGATCTTCCTATGTTGAGCCAAGCTGGCCTGGGCGTTGCCTTCCGGGCAAAGCCCCTGGTTAAGGAGTCTGCCCGGCATGCTATTTCAACGCTTGGCCTGGACGCTATTCTCTATCTGATTGGGTTTCGTGAAAGTGAAACCAACCAGGGGTTGAAGAACGCCGGTTTGTGAGCCGGCGCCCTTCAGGCTCAGTGATCGCCGAAGTCGTAATTCATCTCAGCGGCAGGGGCTTGCAGGTAGTAGCCCTGAATGTAGTTCACGCCCGCCTGCCATAGGGTGGCAAGAATGCTGGCGTTCTCTACCAGAGGGATAATGGTGAGTTTGCCCGCGCTTTGCAGGCTCTTTACCAGTTCCTTCATGTGCTCCTTGGCTTTGTCACTCTTCTGCAGTTCTTCCGTAAACGAGCCGTCTATTTTCACATAATCCGCATTTATGTGTTTCAGCGTCAGGAAAGGATCCAGTGCGCAGCCGAACTGGGCAATAGAGACCTTGCAGTGAAGCTCGTGCAGGGCTTTGGTTAGTTCCTTGGCCTGCCTTGTATAGTTGTTGGCATCGCCCTCGCGGATCTGAAAAATCAGTGCATCGCCAGGCAAGCGTGCTGCTTTCAGTGCCACGCTCAGCCAGGGTGTAAACGTTTTGTCTTGTATTGTCTCGGCCGTCACGTTAAGGAACATGCGCGTATCCTTGCCTCTGGCGCGATGGCTGGCCAACTGCTTTACGGACTGCAGGATAACCCATCGGTCAATTTTGATGGCGGTATCGCTTGGCCCCATAGGGGGAAGGAAATCGTACGGTGAGACTTCTTTCTCATCCTTGTCGAGCATTCGAACGAAGGCTTCGTAATGCTCTTCGCCTTCACCGCGAAGGTTTATAATTGGCTGGAACAGGAGCTTGAACCGGTCTTCGTCCAACGCCTTCAGGATGGCGTCAATGGAGTTGCTGTCATCCAGTGATTCGTGATCTATTGGATTGTAAACCCCGATGCCATTGCCTTGAGAGCGGCCTTCCTGCTTGCGCACTTCTGAAGACGCAACATGGGCCCGCGCCAGAAGCTCTTCCGTTTTAGGTGAGTTTTCGGTAATGGATGCAATGCCAATGCTGACGCTCAGTGGAACAGTACGGCCGTTAATATCGAACAGGTGCTCATCCACAGCTTTGCGGACTTGTTCACACCTGGCGATCATCGATTTTTCATCGCAGGGAAGACTCAGTAAGCCAAACGCGTCATCGCTCAGGCGTGCCAGCATGAAGTCGTCTCCAGCCTGCTCTTTAAGAAGGCTGGCCAGATCCCCTAGCAGTAGGTCAGCACCGGAGATGCCCACGTCGCTTTTCATGGACATAAAGTTGTCGAGAGCGATGTAGGCCAGCGCGCCGGTTTCATTGTCCTTGCCAGCTTTGGCAATCGCCTGCTCGAGTTCTTTCATCAGGTATTGGCGATTAAACAGGCCGGTAAGAAGGTCCTGACTGCTGATCTCCCTCAGTTTCTCTTCCAGTTCCGCATCGCTGTGCTCGGGCTGAAGAACAATCTGGGTGCAGGTTTCACCGTCGTAGGTTGCCGCAGACACTGACATGGTTACATTCAGCTCATGGTCATCGCTGCGCCTGGTTGTGCAGTTAAGCGTCATGCTATCTTCGCTGTTCTCGGTAAACGACTTCATGAACGACCTGTAGTCTGCCTGGCTCTCGGACGTCAGAGTGTCCAGAACCGGGGTGCACATCAAATCATCAATATCGTCGTAGCCGAGAAATTCCAGATAGGACTGGTTGGCATAAATATGCATGCCGTCATTAATATAGGCGATAGCGTCTTTAGAGCTTTCCAGAAGGAGTTGGCACCGCTGCTCCGCTTCGCGCAGGTGAGACTCTAACGCCCGGCGGCGGCGGCGGTCTTCAAGGGCCCGCAGTTCGCGCTTGACCGTGAGCACAAGAAGATCGCTGTGCTCAAACTGTACAGTTCCCTGAGCGCCGGCCTTCATGACAGCAACGGTTCTTTCACGGCTTTCCTCTGCGGTCAGAACCAGGCAGGGGATGTCTTTGTCCATGCGTTTTATCATGGCCAAAGTATCGTCTGCTGTGAATTCCTGCTCCAGATCCCGGGCTAGTAGCAGATCCCAGTTGCCGCTTTTGAGGGCTTCTTCCAGATCCTCTTCGGACGTGATGCGATGTGCTCTTGTGGCTTTGCCTGCGTTTCTCAGCAAACTAATCAGAGATTCTGCATCATTCTGAGAAGGGTCGAGAATCAAGAGGTGTACGGTCGGGTTCTGTTTCTGCATTCCTTAGGCGTCTCGTCATACAGGTTGGCGGGGCCGGCCACGGCAGAAGAGTAATCTACCCTGGATACAGTATCTTGTTGGAAACTGTGAACTGGTGCTGCGAGACCGGACTATCACTATAGCTATCGCTGAATGATGCAGGGGTTGTGGCGTAATAACAAGTCTCCGGCGGATTGCTGGGCAACCCGCCGGAAAAGATTACAAAGATGGCCACAGAGAATCAAAATCGTCTTCACTGGCACCTGCCGGCGATGAAGTGCTGGCAGGTGCGGATGCGGCGGTGTTTTTCTGCAGTTTAAGTTCAAATTGGCTGATGCTACCGGTCGATGATACTTTTTTAATTAGCTGCCCCTGGTCTTCCCGGCCATCGTGCAGCATGGAGATCCGGCTGCCGGGCTGAAAAGGCAGTCTGGGTGTAATGAGCGTAGCAGCCTGGTTGACCACACTGATCTCCGGAAGCAGAAGCCCGCGCAGATACTCGCTGCTATTCCCGACCTTCTGAAGAAGGCGGACACCGCAGGGCGATCCGCTGGGTGCAAGCAGTTCAATGCCGATTTGAGTTCCCTGATTCTTGACCTGCCGAATCCAGCGGACCACCGCAATACTCCAGGGGTGTGAGCGCTGCTCCCGAACACCAAGAATCTCTCCGGCCTGCATGGAGGGCGGAACGCTGGCCTCCCATGAAACGCAATAACCGCCGGGGCTGGTGTTTACCAGCAGCGTGGAGTGTGACTTTGGCCGGTTTTTATCGGTTGTGGTTGTGGGGGTATTTCCAAAGCTGCCGCGAAAGTTTATTGGTGAGTCTGCCGCGTGCAGGCGGTCATCGCTCGGCGCTACATCGTGAGCGCTGCCCCAGGCATCTGCGCGCTTGCGGGATGAGCGAATAAAAACGTTCTCCTCATCCTCCGGGCCGTTGTCATTGCCGGACACGAACTCTGTAAACGATTTTTCACCTGCAATGAAATAGTGGGCAGCAGTCAGCCCCACGCAAATCTCGAGCGTTCCCTGGCTGGCAATCCGGTTGAAATTTCTCTTCGCCAAAATGCCCAGAGCCTGGCTCAGGTGAGTGAGCAGTGTGTCGCTAACGTTGCCCGGAATCTTTAGTGTCTCCGGGGCTGGCTGCTGGCGGAGCCTTGCATCAAGACTCTCGGAAATCATGGTGGCCAGCTCTCTGGTGTCAAAACCAAAGCTTTCCTCGCCAGGTTTGTGCTCTAGCAGGCTTCTGTAAACCGGAGAGTTGTCCCGCTCCAGGTTGACAACAAAAAGGCTGTCTTCACTGATGTTGGTTCCACATTGAGAGTGCTCTGTCCAGCCCTCAAAAAGGTCGTACGCTTGAAGCAGTTCTGACTGCCTGAGCTGGTTGGGTCTGGCGCAACCGAGGAGCAGTAGGCGTTTGTAGCTGTCTGCGACAGTGCTGGCTTGCCTCTGTTTGAGGGTGCTGTCTTCTACCGCTATGTCGGCAAGCTTGTTGCGATGAGCAAACCGGAACATGCGGTGGCACTCAAGCCAGCTCTGTGCGGGGCTGGGGCAATAGAGTTGGTGCGAGCGCAGAACGGTCGAGGCAAGCTCAGAGGTAGCTCGATGAATGGCAGTTGCAATCAGCTTGCGGTTTTTATCCAGCCCGCCGTCGTCAAGCGCTTCCAGAAGGCAAAGCTTGTAACCGCTGGCGAGATGCAGTTGAAGTGCCTGAGACAGATTGGCAATTTTACGTTGTTTCTCGGGCAGGGCGATCGCGAGTCCCAAATAATGGCGTGACAACTCCTCGCACACGAAGTGAATCTTGTCACGAACCAACTCAAGAAACTGGAGGCGTTGCTGGGGCGCAAGAAACAGGTGGTTGAGCTCGATAATCGCGTGATAGAGCTGGCGCGATACTTCGCCAATGTTGGCCATAGGGAGCTGGCCAATCCAGCCCTTGAAAGCCTTGGGCGTTGTATCGCAGAACGACAGACTTGCCGTTTTCTGTTCGGGAACACGGAGATCGGGTTTGAGGATCGTGCCTTCCATGAATATGCGCCAATATCAGGACAAGGTTTGGTAATACGGCCCCGCTTAACCCGCGCAGCAACGGCTGCTGTAATGTGTCGGTTAGTCAGGAAAACGCCGTAAATACATATTTCTACAATTTAGACAGTACTGGACTTTAAAATAGCAAACTAGTGTAAGAAAGCTAGAAAATCACATGTTGACAATATTTGACATCTTAGTTACAGCCCGTTCAGATATGTGGCCTCAACGGCCATCGACAAAGAGGTCAATGGGTGTTTTTGCCGGCTTTCCCGGAATTTCGCGAACCAGTCTTGGTACCAGGAAACCGGGTAGTCTGGCGAGTAGATCCTTAACCAGTAGTCGGGCTTCTTCATCCGTAACGTCAAAATGCTGCGCACCAGCGACCGGATCAAACGCATGAAGGTAGTAAGGCATAATGCCAGCGTCAAATAGAGCTTCGCTCAGGCTCTCCAGCACCCCTGCGTCATCGTTGACCCCTTTGAGAATAACGCTCTGGTTGAGCAGGGTTACGCCGGCTGCGCGAAGGTACCCCATAGCGCGTCGTGTTGGTTGATCGATTTCTTCGGGGTGGTTGATGTGCAAAACCATCACAACTTGCACCGGCGTATTACTGATCCACTTAAGCAATGCATCACACACACGCTGCGGAATGACCACAGGAAGTCGGGTGTGGATGCGAATGCGACGGATGTGAGGGATGCTGCTGATGGCAGAGGCCCACTGGGATAGCAGTTGATCGTTCACCGCCAGAGGATCGCCGCCGCTGAATATGACCTCGTTGATTTCCGGGCTTGCGGCAAGTGTATCCAGCACCTGTTGCCGATCGGCAGGGCTCAGGCGTTGTTCGTCGTAAGGGAAGTGCCGACGAAAGCAGTAGCGACAGTTGATAGCACACTGGCCCGTTACCATCAGCAGGGCACGGCTGCGGTACTTGCGGATCAAGCCTGTGGTCTGGATGGCTCCGTCTTCCTGCAGAGGATCGGTAACGAAACCTCGTGCCGCAACTGTTTCGGCGTGAAGCGGAAGAACTTGCCGCAGCAGCGGATCTGCCGGGTTGCCTTTCTCCATTCGCGCCAGAAACGGCTCGGGCACCCTTAGCTGAAACAACTGGTGCCCCGCCTCAGCACCAGCCAGCCATTGATCCGCGGGCAGATCCAGGCGCGACAGCAATTCCCATGGTGAAGTGATCGAGTCAGAAAGCAGCTGTTGCCAGCTCCGATTGTCATCGTCTGAAAGCCGGGCTTCTATAGAGGTAGGGGTTCGCTGTATCATAGAGGCCTTTGAAAATTAAACAGCATTTTGGCAGGTGGACATTTCATGGCTTCATATTCTACCAACGAATTTCGCGGCGGTCTTAAAGTATTACTGGATGGCGACCCCTGCATAATCGTAGAGAACGAAATTGTAAAACCCGGTAAGGGGCAGGCGTTTAACCGGGTCAAGCTACGCAACCTGATGACTAACCGCGTGTGGGATCGCACCTTCAAGTCTGGCGAAAGCCTCGAAGCGGCCGACGTGATGGATCACGATATGGAATATCTCTATACCGATGGAGAATTCTGGCACTTCATGCTTACCGATGGCTCTTTTGAGCAATACGCTGCAGACGCAAAAGCTGTGGGCGATACTATCAAGTGGCTCAAAGAGCAAGACGTATACACAGTTACGCTCTATAACGGTGCACCGTTGACAGTCACTCCGCCAAACTTTGTTGAGCTGGAAGTGGTTGAAACCGACCCCGGCATGAAAGGCGATACAGCGCAGGGCGGCTCCAAGCCCGCAACGCTCTCTACTGGCGCAGTTGTAAGCGTGCCCCTGTTCATCACCATCGGTGAAGTACTGAAAGTCGACACCCGTTCCGGTGAGTACATGAACCGGGTGAAAAGCTGATTCCCACATGAGAAATCAGCCTGATTGGCAGCCCACTGCCACCCGGGCAGCCTTGAAAAGCCGCGCACAACAGTCAGCCTTTGTGCGTGGCTTTTTTGCCCAGCGCGACGTATTGGAAGTCGAAACCCCGATACTGGGCCGCTGCGGCGTAACCGAACCCAATCTTGATGGCATATTTGCGCAGTTAGATGCTCAGGGTATTAAAGGCGGCTGGTTACAAACTTCTCCGGAATACCACATGAAACGCCTGCTGGCCGCAGGTTCCGACTCCATCTACCAGATATCAAAAGTCTTCCGGAACGGCGAGCGTGGCAGCCGCCATAACCCTGAATTCTCGATGTTGGAATGGTACCGCACAAGTTTTAGCGACAAAGCCCTGATGGAAGAAGTCGCCGACCTTGTATGCGGTTGGCTGCAATGCCCCAGGCCACAGGTAATAAGCTACCGTGAAGCAATGATCACCTGGGCCGGAATCGACCCCTTTGTGGTCTCAAAAAAAGATCTGCACCAGCGTTGCCGTGAGTGGCTAGAGCCCGAGCAGCTGGAAGACCTCAGCCGCGACGGTTGCCTGGACCTGCTAATGAGCTTCGCCGTCGAGCCCAGCTTGGGCACTGAAACGCCCGTATTCATAAACCAATACCCTGCATCACAGGCCTCATTGGCCAGAATCTCCAGCGTAGACGGCTTCGACGTAGCTCACCGTTTCGAGCTTTATATCGACGGCATTGAGCTATGTAACGGCTACTGGGAACTCACCCATCCAGACGAACAACGCGCCCGCTTTGAGGCAGACAACCGTTTGCGAATCGCTAATGGGAAGCCTGAAATGGAGATCGATGAAGCCTTTCTGGCAGCAATAGAGCACGGCTTGCCAGACTGCGCCGGCGTGGCACTAGGGCTTGATCGTCTGCTGATGTTGAAAGTGGGAACCCGCAACATAGCAGACGTCTTGGCATTCCCACTAGAGAGAGCTTGAGAGCTCCCCAAATGCCTCACCCATGCGAACTACCTTCTCCGCTACCTGATCCGCATTCCAGCGAACACTGCCCTTAGGCATAACCATCACCACCGTAGAGCCCAGGCGGAAGCGCCCCATCTCCTCGCCTTTAGCAAACGAAACAGCACTCTCGCCCTCATAGGTAATCGCCTTAACGCCCCTGCTATTGGGCGCCACAACCCCTGCCCACGGTGTCTCCACACTACCCACAATCATCGCGCCCACAAGCACCAGCGCCATTGGCCCGGCTGCTGTATCAAACATACAAACTACCCGCTCATTCCGCGCAAACAGATTAGGCACATTCTCCGCAGTAGCCGGGTTTACTGAAAACAGCTTGCCAGGAACATAAATCATCTCCCGAAGCGTACCCGCCATTGGCATGTGAATACGGTGGTAATCCTTGGGCGAAAGATAAATAGTAGAAAACTCGCCTCCATGGAAAGGTTCGGCGCGCTGAGCGTCGCCGCCTAGCAGTTCTAACAGGCTGAAAGACTGGCCCTTCGCCTGAAAAACCCGGTCTCCAGCTACCTGGCCAATCTGGCTGATAGCGCCATCTACCGGGCTGACAAACGTACCTTTGCCCTCGGCGACAGGGCGAAGGCCCGGCTTGAGTGCGCGGGTAAAAAAAGCGTTAAAACTCGAGTAGGCAGTTGGATCCTGCTCCGCGGCTTCGCTCATGTCTACGCCATAGCGTTTCACAAACCATTTGATGACCCGGTTTTTGAGCGCAGGGGAGCGATCATAATCCGCCAAACGGCCTGCAGTGCGGGAAACCGCAAGCTGCGGAGTGACGTATTGACTCAGAATAAACAGCTTGTCGAACATTTAAATGAGATCCTCTGTACTCGAAGACGCGAAGTTTACCAAATACTGCAGCAAGAGTGTTGCGTAGGCGCGATCATGTATAGAAATTGTGTCATGGCTTCGCGGATACTGCAGAGGCTTGCTATCATCTGTCCAGAACCGCTGTGATCAACACCGGCGCTAGCCTGTAACCACAATATAAAGGCGTACGATTTACCCATGCTACTTATTATCGGCTCAGTCATTGTTATCGCCAGCGTTCTTGGTGGCTACGTTCTCCACGGCGGCAACCTTATGGTGTTGTGGCAGCCGACAGAGCTGATCATCATTTTTGGTGCAGCTATCGGCTCGTTCATCATTGCCAATCCGCTGCATACCGTGAAGGAGGTGTTCGCTGGCATATTGCGCCTCCTGACAGGCTCTCCGTTCAATAAATCCTATTACATGGATTTATTGAGTTTGCTCTATGAGATATTCGATAAGTCCCGCAAGCAGGGTGTTATGTCCATTGAGGAGGATATTGATAACCCTGAGTCCAGCGAGATATTCAGCCGTTACCCAGCCGTTATGAAATCGCGGGCGCTGCTCGACTTTATTACAGATTATCTGCGCATCATCAGTGCCGGTAACATGGCCACCCACGAGTTGGAGGGCATGATGGAGAACGAAATTGACAGTCGCCAGCATGAACTTGAAGAGCCCGCCCACGCCGTAAACAAAATTGCGGACGCCTTGCCTGGTCTGGGTATCGTTGCGGCGGTCCTCGGTATAGTTATCACCATGAACTTCCTGAGCGAAGGGCCGGAGCGCATTGGCTTGAGTGTTGCCGCTGCCCTCGTGGGTACTTTTCTCGGCATCTGGATGGGCTACGGCTTCGTTGGACCTACCTCCATCGCCATGGAGCACGCGGCAAAATACGAACTCAAGGCCTATGAATGCGTCAAATCCGCTATTGTTGCGACGGTCTCAGGGCAGGCGCCTCAAATGGCCATCGAGTTTGGTCGAAAAGCATTACCTACAGACAAGCGACCTGGGTTCCAGGAACTGAACGATCATGTGCGTGCCAAATAACGCAGGCTGAGCCCGGAGTATATTTGTGGAACAGCAGCCGATAATCATCAAACGGAAAAAAGTCGTCGCCGCGGGCCATCATGGTGGTTCCTGGAAGGTAGCATTTGCCGACTTTGCGACAGCGATGATGGCGTTCTTTCTTGTGCTCTGGCTCACCGCAACTGCCTCACCTGAGCAGATTAAAGCAGTTGAAGGTTATTTTCGCGATCCTGTCGGGTTTACCGAAGGTGGTACGCCCAACCCCGTAGACCTGGGAGGCAGTGCTTCTGTTGTTAACGAGTCCAGTCAGGACATTGAAGCAAATCCCATTGTGATTGCTGATGAGGTGGTTGATACGCTGGCAGAAACCCTCGAGCAGCGCCGCATGGAAGAATTGTTCCAGGAGTTGAAGCAGCGAATCGAAGAAAACGAAACCCTGAAAGAGTTCAAAGATCAGCTTCTGATTGATATCACGGATGAAGGTCTGCGGATCCAGATTGTGGATCGCTCCGGTCGCCCCATGTTCGACAGCGGCAGGGCCGAACTAAAGTACTATTCACAGGAAATCCTGTTTGAATTGGCAAAAACTCTGGGGGCTGTGGACAACAAGCTCAGTATTACCGGTCATACCGACGCCACCCCCTTTGGTGGCCGTCCAGGTTATACGAACTGGGAGCTTTCAGCAGACCGCGCCAACACCGCGCGCCGGGCATTGGTAGCGGGCGGCGTGCGCGCTCAGCAGATTGCGAGGGTAGTCGGACTGAGCGATTCCGTGCTGTTTGATCAAGATGAACCAACAGCGCCCATCAATCGCCGTATTTCCATCATTGTGCTTAACAAGAAAACCATAAGCAGCATCCACAGCAGTGCCAGTGCCAAGGGCGCGCCCCTGATTGATCTCACGGTTCCTTCAGAAGAAGAGCAGAAAAAAGCCATGGAAAAACTGGAAAGTGGCGACTGGCAGAAAGAAAAAGAAGAGCCAGCGCCGGGCGAGCTAAACTGGTAAATCGCCCGGTAAACTGGGGCTCAATCGGCTTTTAAACCCCGCGACTGCTGCTCCGCCATGTCCTGAAGAATACGATGAAAACTGCGCCGCCGCTCCGGGCTAAGCGTGCCCGATTCCACAGCTGCATCAATAGCACAACCTGGGTCCCCCAGGTGACGGCAATTGCGAAATTTGCAGTATCCCATCACCTCGCGAATCTCCCGGAACCCGTATTCAATCTCCTGTGGTGTCATATGCCACAGGCCAAATTCCCGGATACCCGGCGAGTCGATCAAATCGCCACCCATTGGCAGATGGAACAGCTTGGCTGTGGTAGTAGTGTGCACCCCCTTGCCGGTGCTCTCCGAAACCGCACCCACACGAATCGCCTCATCGGGCATCAGCGTTTGAATAATCGACGACTTACCAACACCTGACTGCCCCACAAACGCACTGGTTTTGCCCTTAACCAGCGCCTCAACCTCCGGCGCAGGCGCGCCATCGAACTGCACGGCAGACGTGCGCACAATCTCATAACCCAAGGCCGCATAGCGCGCCAGCAGAGCATCAATCTGTTCCCGGTTTTGATCGGTGATCAAATCCGTCTTGTTCAGCAAAATAACGGCGGGAATATCCGTAATCTCAGAGGCCACCAGATACCGGTCAATCAAATTGTCGTGGGGCTCCGGCTCTGGTGCAATCACCAGAATAATATGATCAATATTCGCCGCGACCGGCTTCACCGCTCCAAAGTTATCCGGTCGCTGCAGTAAATTATCACGCTCGCAGCGGGCAACAATCACCCCGGTTTCATTCTTGCCCGGCCGCCAAACCACCCGATCTCCCGTCACCAGGCTGTCGATATTCGCCCGAACGAAACAACGTACAACATCGCCTTTGCGCTCGCCTTCCAACGCCTCAACATCCAGCTGTTGCCCGTAGTGAGCAATAATCAGCCCTTCCTGCTCAGGCCCCAGCTCACCGGCATCGGCCTGCGCCTGAACTGATTTTTCTTTACGAGCTGCACGGGCCGCACGTTCCTCCTGAATCTTCTTGATCCGGAATTGCTGTTGCTTGTTCAGTTGCCGTTTTGCCATAAGGTCTCTGTTAACACGGATGTAAGTGGTGACGTTGCTATGCCATCATACGGGAATAAATTTTGTGCGGCTTTAACTCAGCCGATTAATAGAAAACATATCACCGAAGCTCCGGGCAGTGCAGTGTCTTATCCAGATAAGGCTGCCCGAGCCATTCGGGATATCACCAAATTTTGAAGTGGAGTGGCCCCTTGCTTTCCGGGAATGCCGGCGGCCATGGATGGCCGACGACAAGCGCACATGGACGTGCTCGTAGCGGTTCCCGGAAAGCAAGGGGCCACTCCACTCGCCACCGATGTTTGATGAACGAGGAAAGCAGAATGTCAGCAGGCAACCACCTGGTTTGGATTGATCTGGAAATGACCGGCCTTGATCCGGAAAAAGAGCGCATCATCGAAATGGCCACCATCATCACCGATTCCGAACTGAATCTGGTGGCTGAAGGCCCAGTCATCGCAATACACCAGCCCGACAGCCTGCTCGAAGCCATGGACGAATGGTGCACCCGCACCCACGGCGAAAGCGGCCTCACCAAACGCGTTCAGGAAAGCAAGGTTTCAGAAGCCGAAGCCGAGCAGCAAACCATCGCCTTCCTCAAAGAACACATGGAAAAAGGCCAGTCCCCCCTGTGCGGCAACAGCATAGGCCAGGATCGCCGCTTCCTAGTGAAATACATGCCAGAGCTGGAAGACTTCTTCCACTACCGCAACCTCGACGTCTCCACCGTAAAAGAACTGGCCCGCCGCTGGCGCCCGGATGTACTCGAAGGCGTCAAAAAGAAAGGCAGCCACCTGGCATTAGACGACATCCGCGACTCTATTGAAGAGCTGCGCCATTACCGCGAACACTTCTTCAAACTATAAGCCGTGCCGGGCTAACGCCCATTGAATATGCTCGCGGACCATCTCGGAAGGGTGGTTCGCGCGTTGTTTAAGCGCCTCGATCACCGGAATAGTCGAAGGCGCATTGCCTAGCCCCACCGCCAAATTTCGCAACCAGCCCTCATACCCCGTGCGGCGAATAGCTGAACCCTCAGTGCGCTTCAAAAACTCTTCCTCAGTCCACAAAAATAGCTCAGCCAAAGAGCTGTTGTTCAGCCCGTGCCGTGGCTGAAAGTCATCCTCCTGCGTCGGCTTCTTGAATTTCTGCCATGGGCATACAAGCTGACAGTCATCACAGCCAAAAACACGGTTGCCCATGGGTGCTCTCAAGTCTTCCGGAATGCTTCCTTTCAGCTCAATGGTCAAGTAGCTGATGCAGCGTCGGGCATCAAGTACGCGAGCGCCCACGAAAGCGTCGGTTGGGCACTTATCCAAACACGCAGAGCAACTGCCACAATGATCGGTTTCAAAGGCAGGGTCTATCGGCAGTGGCGCGCTGGTGAATATTTCCCCCAGAAAAAAGAACGAGCCCGCTTTGGGATGAATGAGCATGTTGTTTTTGCCGATCCAGCCAAGCCCCGCTCTTTGCGCAAGTGCTCGCTCCAGAACAGGAGCACTGTCTACAAAGGCCCTGTGGTCATAGCCGCTTACCGCATCGTCAATCTTCTTCGCCAGAGTCGCCAGCCGTTTCCGGATCAGCTTGTGGTAGTCACGGCCAAGGGCATAGCGAGTAATATAGGCACCTTCCCGGTTAGTAAGCGCTTCTTTCGGGCTGTCTGGCGTAGGCATGTAATCCATGCGTACAGATATAACGCGGGTGGTTCCAGGTACCAGAGAGGCCGGGGTATAGCGCTTGTCCCCGTGGTGGCCCATGTATTCCATTTCCCCCTGATAGCCTTTGTCGAGCCAATCCTGCAGGCGCTGGGCATGCTCACCGGTATCCGCCGTTGTAATGCCCGCATCGGAAAACCCGAGTTCTTTAGCCCACTGCCGGATAAGTTCAGGTAAATCAGCCAGTTCCGGCGCTGGGGAAGTGTCCTTGCCTATTGTGCTCATAAGTACCACTGACGTACCCGCCGTTATTAGGCTGAGGGTACAGATATTTAATTTGATTAAGTTATGACCTTTTCCACGGTTTTGCTATGCTTTACAGATAGCTGGCCAATTTTCTTAAACCGGTTTCTGTAACGGGAGCAAAGGCTCATGCCACAGCACGCTGGAGGCAGTTTATCAGATGCGCTGTTTTCCGCCGATTCTGTGCGCCGTATCGATCAGCATGTTATCGAGCAGCTGGGTGTTGATGGGTTTGACCTGATGCAGTCTGCCGCTCATGCAGCGTTCCGCAGACTGGTTTTGCGCTGGCCGCGGGTGGAGTCCTTGCTGGTTCTGTGTGGTGCAGGCAATAACGGCGGTGATGGGTACCTCGTAGCGGCAAATGCCCTGCGGGATGGTTTGGCTGTGGACTGTATTGCGGTTGCCTCCACGGAAAAACTGAGCGGAGATGCCCGCAAGGCCTGGCAAAAAGCGGTTGCTGATGGCGTAGAGGTGCGGGCGTTGGCAGATATCGGCGAACCTGGGCTGGATAGTTTGTTTGAACGCTCCGGGCTTATTGTTGATGCCATGCTGGGTACCGGTGCCTCTGGCGCCCCGAGAGAGCCCTTTGCCAGCATTATTGCTCGCAGTAACCATGCCGGGCTTCCGGTGTTGGCAGTTGATGTTCCTTCCGGACTGAATGCCACAACAGGCGCAGCTAAAGGTGAAGTCGTTCAGGCAGCCATGACCGTTACATTTATCGGCCGTAAGTCTGGTCTGTATACCGGGCAGGGGCCGTCGGTATGTGGTGATGTGGTGTTTGAGGCATTGGGTACAGACACACATGCCGGAGAAGCCCCGGTGGCCACACTACGGAGCTGGAGAGCTGTTCAGAGCTGGCTGCCCAAGCGCCGGGCTAGTGCCCACAAAGGGCAGTTTGGGCATGTTCTGATAGTGGCAGGGGATCGAGGCTTTGGCGGCGCAGGTATATTGGCGGCTGAGGCCGCGGCCCGCTCTGGTGCGGGATTGGTTTCATTGGCAACACGCCCCGAGCATGTAACCGCTGCGCTTGCGCGATGTCCATCGGTGATGGTTCACGGGTTGATACACGGCTCGGAATTGCCTTCGCTGCTGGCCGCCGCAACGGTTGTCGTTTGTGGCCCCGGTATGGGGCAAAGCGCATGGGGGCAGCAGATGCTGCAACAGGTTGTAGAAAGTGGGAAGCCGCGAGTTCTGGACGCAGATGCACTGAACCTGCTTTCAACACGAGTGGCCGTTCCAGCCAACAACCAGATATTGACACCGCATCCGGGCGAGGCCGCCAGACTGCTGAATTGTCTGGTCCCGGAAATAGAAGCAGATCGCGTGGCTGCGGCCGCTAGACTGCAATCCCTTTATGGCGGTGTGGTTTTGCTCAAGGGCGCGGGTACGGTTATCGCCTCTGGCGAGGCGGCGGTGGATGTTGCCGGTGGCAGTAATCCAGGTATGGCTACGGGAGGCATGGGCGATGTTCTATCGGGGATTATCGGTGCACTTTATGCACAAATGATTGAGTCGCCCGCTCAAGCTGCCGCAATGGGCGCAGTTGTACACCTTGAAGCTGCAACCAGAGCATCGGTAGATAAGGGGTATATGGGGTTGATACCCACTGACGTAATTGATGTCTTGCCGCAGGTCTTCCGGGAAGCTGAGCCGGGCGTTAGCTGCGACAAGGAGGCGGAATGACTGTTTTCGGGAATGAGCGCCGGTTTTTTCTGGACGGTGAGGTTGAAACCGAGGCCTTGGGTCGTGAACTTGCCCGCCTGGCGAAAGAGTCAGGTCAGGGGTTAATCGTATTCCTGGAAGGTGACTTGGGAATGGGTAAAACCACGCTCAGTCGCGGAGTTATTCGGGCCCTTGGGCATGAGGGTGCTGTGAAAAGCCCCACCTATACATTGGTTGAGCCATACGAAGATTTGACGCCTCCCGCCTACCATTTTGATCTTTACCGGTTGGGCGACCCAGAGGAGTTGGAATACATGGGTATCCGGGATTATTTCACCGGCCAGAGTGTTTGTCTTATCGAATGGCCAGAGCGTGGCGAAGGCCTGCTCCCGGACGCGGATCTCGAAGTCCATCTTGAACATCAGGGCGAAGGGCGGTCGGCAGTGGTTCGG
This sequence comes from Marinobacter sp. KMM 10035, assembly GCF_046537445.1. NCBI lineage: Bacteria > Pseudomonadati > Pseudomonadota > Gammaproteobacteria > Pseudomonadales > Marinobacteraceae > Marinobacter > Marinobacter sp. KMM 10035. The sequence goes on from NZ_JBBVMG010000001.1 coordinate 1,695,308, forward strand.
GCCTGTTCCGAGTTGGGTGCGTCACTATTGAATGAACTGGAATTGATTGGGCCGGACCATTAACCGGCCGAAACTGGACAGCAGAATAAACAGGCACGCTGTATGAAAAGACATAAGCTTACGATAAACGTAATGGTGGCCTTGGCGTCCATCTGGCTGCTGATTGCATCCCTCCATGTGCAGGCTGGCACACAGGTGGAAGGCATTCGCATCTGGCCAGCCCCGGATCACACGCGGCTGGTTCTGGATACCGAAGGCAAGGTTGAACACAACATGTTCGCGTTGAGCAATCCTTCGCGGTTGGTGATTGATCTCAAAAATACCCGGCTGAGAACAGATTTCGACAAGCTCGACTTGGCTGGCAGCCCGATCCGTCGCATTCGAAGTGCGCCACGGAACGGCACCGACCTGAGGGTGGTGCTCGATCTGGCTAGCGACATCAAGCCCAGGAGTTTTCAGCTTGAGCCCAACCAACAGTATGGCCACCGTCTGGTGTTGGATTTGATTGATGAGAGTGGCAGCCGCCTCGATAAAGCGACCCAGCCAACGGTCACTCATGATTCGGCGGGAAAGCGCGACGTGATTGTGGTTATTGATGCAGGCCACGGGGGCGAAGACCCGGGCGCTATTGGCCCAAGAGGTACCAGAGAAAAAGACGTGGTGCTGAAAATGGCCCATATCCTAAAGGATATGATCGACAAACAGCCGGGCTATACCGCAAAGCTGACCCGCACCGGCGATTACTATATCGGTTTGAGAAATCGTACCATTCTGGCCCGCAAGTACAGTGCTGATCTGTTTGTATCTGTGCACGCAGATGCCTTCCGCACGCCGCAGCCCAAGGGGGCGTCCGTATTTGCCCTCTCTCAGCGCGGTGCAACGAGTGAAACGGCACGCTGGTTGGCCCAGAGCGAAAACCGCTCTGACTTGATCGGTGGCACTGGAGGAGTGTCGCTAGACGGTCGCGATGACATGCTGGCAGGTGTCTTGCTTGATCTTTCCATGACGGCCAGCATCAATGCGAGCCTTGGTGTCGGCAGTTCGATACTGGGCGAGCTGAATGGTGTTGCGCACCTGCACAAGCCTGGCGTGGAACAGGCAGCGTTTGCGGTTCTCAAATCTCCGGATATTCCTTCCATTCTTGTCGAGGCGGGCTTCATCTCCAATCCTCAGGAAGAGAAAAATCTGTCTACAGACTGGTACCGCAAAAAGCTCGCAGGAGCCATCGTGAAAGGTATTAATCAGTATTTCCAGAAAACGCCTCCGCCGGGCACCTTGCTCGCGTGGCAGAAACAGAATGGCCAAGGCAGCGGGCGCATCAGCAAGTATCGGGTGCGAAGCGGCGATACCCTGTCAGGGGTGGCTCGTGACAACCAGACAACGGTAAGCGAACTGATGCAGTTTAACGGCCTGAGGGATGACCGTGTTATGGTGGGTCAAACCATTCGTATCCCCTCATCCTGATTTAAGAGGTAGCCCCGAAACATGCCCTCCATCCGATTACTCTCGCCGCGGCTGGCAAACCAGATTGCTGCCGGTGAGGTGGTTGAGCGCCCCGCATCTGTTGTTAAAGAACTGGTTGAAAACGCACTCGACGCTGGCGGAGACCGCGTCGAGGTTGAGGTAGAGCAGGGCGGTGTAAAACTGATCCGGGTTCGTGATAACGGCTGCGGTATTGCCGAAAGCGACTTGCCTTTGGCGCTAAGCCGCCATGCTACCAGCAAAATTGCCAGTCTTGATGATCTGGAATCCGTGGCATCTCTCGGGTTTCGTGGCGAAGCCCTGGCCAGTATCAGCTCCGTGTCGCGGCTCGCCCTGACGTCGAAAACCGAGGGGTGTGAGGCAGCGTCCAAAGTGGAGGTAGAGGGCCGGGAAATGGACGCCCGAATCTCTCCGGCTGCGCACCCTGTCGGCACCACGGTTGAAGTGCGGGATTTGTTTTTCAACACGCCGGCACGGCGTAAATTTCTGCGTACCGAGAAAACCGAATTCAATCACGTGGAAGAGTGCGTGCGCCGCCAGGCCCTCAGCCGGTTTGATGCAGGTTTTACCTTGCGCCATAACCAGCGGGTTGTGCACAACCTCCGGCCAGCGGATTCCGTGCTCGACAAAGAGCGTCGCATTGCCGCCCTATGCGGGCAAAAGTTTATTGATAGTGCGGTAGTGATTGATGCTGAGGCCACTGGTTTACGCCTTTGGGGCTGGGTCGCATTACCTACGTTTTCCCGCAGCCAGGCTGATTTGCAGTATTTCTTTGTTAATGGCCGTGTAATCCGTGATCGCCTTGTCGCCCATGCTGTGCGTCAGGCATACCGGGATGTGCTTTACAACAACCGCCATCCTGCTTTTGTTCTTTACCTTGAAGTCGACCCCGCTACTGTTGATGTAAACGTGCACCCGACCAAGCACGAAGTGCGCTTCCGTGATGGTCGACTGGTGCACGATTTTATCTTCCGAACTCTGCATAAAGCCTTGGCCGACGTGCGGCCGGATGACCACTTTCGGGGCGCTGTGGCGCAGTCGTTCGGTCGTGAAACGGCCGGGCAAGGCGAGGTGGCCGGTGCTGGTTCCGGGTATGGGTCGCAACAACCCTGGAATGGGCAGCCTACCATTCCGTCAGCAGGCGAACATGCGCCAGCATCCGGGTTTGGCGGGCAGCCAGCGCCTCAACAGGAGTGGCGAGCCAGTGACCAGATGGCCTTCTACAATTCCCTTGGTGGCGGTGGTGTCAGTGGTCCGCAAGAGTCGGTGTCGTTTGGCGCCACGGCGGCTGCGCCGCTGGATCAGTCAAGCGGTGAGGGCAGCAACGAAGAACCACCTCTGGGGTATGCCATTGCCCAATTGCACGGCATTTACGTTCTGGCCCAGAGCAGCGCCGGAATGATCGTTGTGGACATGCACGCCGCCCATGAACGCATTACTTACGAACGAATGAAGCGAGCGCTGGCTGAACAGGATCTCAAGAGCCAGCCGCTGTTGGTGCCCTTATCACTTGCGGTCAGCCAGAAAGAAGCCGCCTTGGCCGAAACCCATGGTGATAATTTGCAGCAGTTAGGCTTGCAGATTGAGCGTATCGGGCCAGAAACCCTGGCCATCAGGCAGGTGCCGGCGCTTCTGCGAGGCGCTGATACAGAACAGCTCGTAAGGGATGTGTTGTCTGATTTGATCGAGCATGGCCAGAGTGATCGCGTTGAAGCGGTTACCCATGAACTGCTTGGTACCATGGCCTGTCACGGGTCGGTGCGAGCCAATCGGCAGCTAACCGTTCCGGAAATGAACTCCCTGCTGCGGGATATGGAAGCGACAGAGCGCAGCGGCCAATGTAACCACGGGCGCCCCACATGGACACTGGTTACGCTTGGGGAATTGGACAAGCTGTTTCTGCGGGGGCGCTAGATTTTCATTGATGGATACATCCAGTACGCCTCAAGCCTCAAAACCACCAGCTATCTTTCTGATGGGGCCGACTGCGTCGGGTAAAACCGACCTGGCCATGGCGCTTTGTGATCAACTGCCTTGCGACATTATCAGCGTCGATTCCGCGATGATCTACCGGGGGATGGATATAGGCACAGCCAAACCCTCAGCGAAGGAATTGGCCCGGGCCCCCCATCGACTGATTGATATCTGTGATCCTGCCGACACCTATTCTGCTGCCGATTTCCGCAGGGATGCGCTGTTTGAAATGGATCGAATTTCCCGCGCAGGCCGTATACCCCTTCTGGTAGGCGGTACCATGATGTATTTCAAGGCGTTATTGCATGGTATGTCAGGGTTGCCTTCTGCCAGCCCGGAGCTCCGCAAAACCCTTGAGGCCGAGGCGGAGCGGCTTGGGTGGTCTGCGTTGCATGCAGAGTTGGAGGCCCGCGACCCAGTAGCGGCGAAATTGATTCACCCGAACAACCGGCAGCGTCTTTTGCGCGCACTGGAGGTTATACGTCTCACTGGCAGGCCGATTTCGGCTCTCTGGGAGGCGGATGCCAGCAAGCAGCCGACGCAAGATGCAAGTCGGGAAGGCATTGAGGATTACACCTACTATACTCAATGGCAGGCAGACGAAACTTCATCGCTTCCGTATACTGTTACGCAGCTTGCCATAGCGCCCCCTGAGAGGGTCGTGCTTCACGACAGGATACAGCAGCGCTTCCTCAAGATGCTGGAGATGGGGTTTCTGAATGAAGTTCGGGGCTTGATGGCCAGAGGCGATTTACACCCGGAACTTCCTTCCATGCGCTGTGTCGGATATCGCCAGGCACTGAGTTATCTGAGCGGTACCGATGATTATGACGTATTTGTAAGCAAAGGCGTTGCGGCCACCCGGCAGTTGGCAAAACGGCAGCTTACATGGCTTCGAAAGTGGTCTGATTTGAATTGGTTGAACAGCGAAGACGGATTTATCGTTGAAGCAGCCTTGAAAACGGTGCGACACCACACCACATTTAACACTCAATAATTACTATCTGCATTTACTAAAAAACAGGAGAACACACATGTCAAAAGGGCACTCGTTACAAGACCCTTACCTCAACGCCTTACGCAAGGAACGCATTCCGGTTTCTATCTTCTTGGTTAACGGTATCAAGCTGCAAGGGCAGATAGAGTCTTTTGACCAATTTGTTATTTTGCTGAAAAACACTGTCAGCCAAATGGTCTACAAGCACGCAATCTCAACCGTTGTACCTGCCCGGAACGTTCGCCTTCCCCAGCAGAACCCGGCGGGAGAGGATGAGTCTGAAGACTGATTTGTTCAGGGTCTTGGTGTTACCACCCGCGTTCCTGAGGGGCCTCTTGGCTCTGATGGCCGCGGGTGTTTGTTTTTATAATTCCAACAAACCGATTCTAGCGGAGTTGATGCCCATTGTTTGATCGCCCGGATGTAGGTGAGCGAGCGATACTCGTCCACATCGAATTTTCTTCCCACGACGGCACTGAAGATCCGGAAGAGTTCCGGGAGCTGGTTAGTTCCGCTGGAGTCGAAGCGGTTGGGATTGTGACCGGTACCCGAAAGCAGCCCAGTCCCAGGCTTTTTGTGGGAGAAGGCAAGCTCGAAGAGATTCGGGATGCAGTAACGCTGCATGAGGCCGACATTGTTCTGTTCAACCATGCGCTCAGTCCAAGCCAGGAACGAAATATCGAGCGAGAGCTCAAATGCCGCGTACTGGATCGTACAGGGGTTATTCTCGATATTTTTGCTCAGCGTGCCCGTACTCACGAAGGTAAGTTGCAGGTAGAGTTGGCGCAGCTCGATCACATGTCGACGCGACTGATCCGGGGATGGACTCACCTTGAACGTCAGGGTGGTGGAATTGGTCTTCGTGGCCCGGGTGAAACCCAGCTCGAAACCGACCGCAGACTATTGCGCGAACGAATGAAGTCTATCTACAAGCGGCTTGAAAAAGTTCGCAAACAGCGTAATCAGGGACGGCGTGCCCGTAAACGCGCTGATATCCCAACAGTGTCGCTGGTTGGCTATACCAACGCCGGCAAGTCCACGCTATTTAATCGGATTACCACGTCTACCGTTTACGCCGCGGATAAATTGTTCGCGACCCTCGATCCCACCATACGGCGTTTGGAACTTCCCGATATCGGGCCGGTCGTAATGGCGGATACTGTAGGCTTTATCCGGCATTTGCCCCACAAGCTGGTTGAAGCATTCCGTGCGACGCTGGAAGAAACCACCGAAGCAACTATTTTGCTGCACGTTGTTGATAGCCACGACAGCCGGCGTGATGAAAATATTGAGCAGGTAGAAGGGGTGCTGGCGGAAATTGGTGCCGATGAAATACCGGTTTTGCAGGTGTTTAATAAAATCGATCTGTTGGATAATTTTGTGCCAAGGGTTGAACGCAATGAGGACGGCGTGCCTGTGCGCGCCTGGGTGTCGGCGGTTACGGGTGAGGGCCTGGAAGGTCTTTACGATGCTATTGTTGAACGCTTGGCTGAAGATGTTGTCCACCACTTTGTTTTGCTCGGGCCTGTCGATGGCAAGCTCAGGGCGCTGCTGCATGAGGCCGGATCGGTACTGAGTGAAGACCACCGTGAAACCGGCGATACAGTACTTGAAGTTCGACTGCAATACCGGGACTGGATGCAGCTTCTGAGCCGCGCCGGGATGAGCGAAGAAATGGTACGCCTGGATGAAGGGCAAGCCTGAAACCATGCAAGCTATTGCCGGGACGAAGATAAATCCCTAGTATTTGCAGCCATTCGATATCTTAGGAACTTGGAGAGCACTATGGCCTGGAATGAACCGGGTGGAAACCGCAACGATAAAGATCCCTGGGGAACTGGTGGTCGTCGCGGTAATGATCAGGGTCCACCAGACCTCGACGAGGCGCTGAAGAAGGGCCTCGATAAGCTGAACAAAATGCTGGGAGGCAAGGGCAAAAAGTCCGGTGGCGACAGTGGCAGCGGTGGTTCAGGTGGAGCAGGCAGCTTTGGTGCCGTTCTCGCCCTGGCAGCTATTCTTGTTGTGGGCTATGTCATTTTTCAGTCGTTCTACACGGTAAACGAGCAGGAGCGCGCGGTTGTTTTACGGTTTGGGGAATATGCCAAAACGGAAAGCCCGGGCCTGAGGTTCAAAGTGCCGTTGATTGATGATGTGACCAAAGTACGCGTGACCAACGTCAGAACGGCCCAGTCCAGCGGCCAGATGCTGACTCAGGACGAGAACCTGGTAACGGTTGATCTGCAGGTGCAGTATCGTGTGAACGATGCTCGGGATTACGTGTTGAACGTTCGGGATTCCAACCAGGCGTTGGCATTTGCAACCGACAGTGCGCTGCGTCACGAGGTGGGCAGTTCAACTCTCGATGACGTGCTGACCGAAGGGCGTGCCGAGTTGGCCGTTCGTGTTGAACAACGGCTTCAGGGCTTTTTGCAGGAATACGGCGCCGGGCTTGGGATTGTTCGGGTGAACGTTGAAAGTACGCAGCCACCCGCTGCAGTGCAGGACGCCTTCCGTGAAGTTCAACGTGCCCGTGAAGACGAGCAGCGTGTGAAGGAAGAGGCGGAAACCTACCGGAACAAGGTTGTTCCAGAGGCTCGTGGTCAGGCTCAGCGCATGATTGAAGAGGCGAGTGCCTACAAGCAGGAAGTCATCGAGCGCGCTCGTGGTGAAACTGCGCGTTATCTCGAGTTGTTGGCGGTGTATCAGATGGCACCTGGAGTCACTCGTGAGCGTATGTACCTGCAGACGATGGAAACTGTTCTTTCCAACAGCAGCAAGATTCTTGTGGATACCGAAAGCAGCGGCAATATGATGTATTTACCGCTGGATCGTCTGACCCAGGGGGCGTCGTCAAGAAGTGGTAGCCAAACCTCTGGAGCCGGCGGCCAGGCAGATATTCAGGCGGTAACTGACCAGGTGATTCAAGAACTGCGAACCAGGCAGGATACTAATACGCGGAGGAGCAGATAATTATGGGACCTAAAAGTGTAGTGGGTCTTGCAGGCGCTCTTATCGTTGTCCTGCTGGTACTGTCGAGTGTTTTTATCATTCCGGAAACCCACCGCGGAGTTATGCTGAGGTTTGGTGAGTTGGTCGAGACCGACATCAAAGCGGGTATTCACTTCAAGGTACCGGTTATCGATCAGGTTCGGGAGTTTGATATCCGCGTGCTGACCATGGATCTGCCTTCAAGGCAGTATCTGACGGTTGAAAAGAAGCCGCTCGATGTTACCTCTTACATTGCTTGGAAAATCCGCGATGTGGATCAGTTCTATCGTGCAACCGGCGGGGATGAGTTCCGTGCCCAATCTCTACTGCAGTCCCGTGTAGACAACGGTTTGCGTAATGAGTTCGGTGTTCGCACTATGCATGAGGTGGTCTCCGGTCAACGTGACGAGCTTATGCATAATCTGCGCGATCAGGTTAACGAAACCTCTGTGAAGGAATTCGGGATTGATGTAAAAGATATACGCGTCAAGGCAATCGAGTTCCCGGGGCAGGTAAGCGAAAACGTATATCGCCGGATGGCGACAGAGCGTGAGAAGCTGGCTCAGGAATTCCGGTCACGTGGGCGCGAGTTGGCTGAAGGTATTCGCGCGGATGCCGATCGTCAGAAAACAGTTACGCTGGCAGAAGCATTTGCATCGGCTGAAGAAACCCGTGGTGAAGGGGACGGTGAAGCTGCGCGCATCTACGCAGAGGCCTATGGCTCTAACCCGGAGTTTTACAGCTTCTATCGTAGTCTTCAGGCATACCGGAATACCTTCTCCGGTAAAGACGACCTGATGGTTATCGATGCCAAAAGCGACTTCATGAAATTCCTGAAGGATTCGAAGGGCGGGAGCTAAAACCTGCTCGATTGACCGAAAAACCGGAATGCCAAGGTATTCCGGTTTTTTTGTGTCTGCCAACAGTGTAAAATCCCTCAGGTTTTGGTTCGGGTTTTTCTGCCCTGAATGTCACCCTAAAAACCTGCGCGCTTATTCTGTATTAAATACAGGGGTGTGCGGGATGGACAACGGAATCTCATGACAGTATCTGATCGCTGGTTACTGCCGGACGGGGTGGAGGATATCTTGCCGCCACTGGCCGGACAGATAGAATCCCTGCGCCGGGATGTAATGGATACCTGCCAGCGTTGGGGCTACCAACTGGTAATCCCACCGCTCATTGAATACCTCGAATCCCTGTTTACCGGAACCGGACACGATCTGGAGCTGCAAACCTTCAAGCTGACCGATCAGCTGACGGGGCGCATGATGGGTGTTCGGGCCGATATGACACCTCAGGCTGCGCGCATCGACGCCCACACACTGGGGCAGGAAGGCATTACACGTCTGTGTTATGCCGGCCATGTTCTGCATACCCGCCCCAAACACATGCTTGCCAGCCGCACGCCTATTCAGGCTGGCTGTGAGATGTTTGGCAGTGCTTCTGAATCTGCAGATCTGGAAATCATCAGTTTGATGCTCGAGGCTCTGCGTGTTGCCGGCCTGTCTCGTGTGCATCTGGATCTGGCTCATGTGGCCATCTACGAAAGCCTGATCGGTGAAGCCGAGTTTGATCGCGATACAAGTGCTGCTATCTTCGACGCCATGGGGCGCAAATCAGTACCTGAGCTGGACAGACTTCTGGGCGATTGCCCCAAGGGCTCTGCGGGCGCTCGCCTCCGCGAGCTAGCGCGGGTTAGCGGTGGTGCGGAAGCATTGACTGAAGCGCGCAGAATCCTGAGTGGTGCCTCCGACAACCTTAGCGCGGCACTGGACCAGCTTGGCCGGGTTGCCACGATGCTTGAAAGGGACTTCCCCGAAGTCAGTTTCGGGTTCGATTTCTGCGAGTTGCGTGGTTACAACTATCACACAGGCCTGGTGTTTGCAGCCTATGTGCCTGGCCATGGTGACTCGATTGGCAAGGGTGGCCGATACGATGCCATTGGCAGCGATTTTGGCCGGGCTCGCCCCGCCACCGGGTTCAGCCTGGATATACGGGCATTGGTGTCGTTGGGCTCACGCCCTGTCAATCCCCGCAAAGCTGTGTGGGCGCCTGCTGAAGAAGACTCAGAGCTGGAGCAGGCGATTTCGGAACTGAGAAGGACAGACATTGTCATCCGGGCACTTCCGGAAGACATAAAGGCAGATCCCTCTACCCGGGGATGTGACCGGAAGCTGGTAAAACAGGGTGATCGTTGGGTCGTACAGGGGCTGGGTTGATCTCAGCAGGCTGCTACGAACACATGAAGGTACATTTGCCAAATTTGCGAGACGCACGCTCTATCGTGTGCGCATTGAGAGAGAATCATGGGTAAAAACGTTGTTGTGCTGGGCACCCAGTGGGGTGATGAAGGCAAGGGTAAGATCGTCGACCTGTTGACTGAAAAAGTTGCAGCGGTGGTTCGTTTTCAGGGAGGCCATAACGCGGGCCACACTCTGGTTATCGACGGCAAAAAAACGGCTTTACACCTGATTCCTTCCGGCATTCTCCGGCAGAACGTTCAGTGCCTTATTGGTAACGGTGTTGTGGTATCGCCGGAAGCTTTGCTGAAAGAAGTCCGAGGGCTGGAAGCATCTGGCGTAGATGTTCGTGACCGACTGCGTATCAGCCTTGCGTGCCCGATTATTCTGCGCACTCACGTGCGTATCGACCAGGCCCGTGAGCGAGCCAAAGGTAATGACAAGATCGGCACCACTGGCCGTGGTATCGGGCCTGCGTACGAAGACAAGGTGTCTCGTCGCGGTGTTCGGCTTGGGGACCTGCACAGCCCGGCAGACTTCGAAGAGAAGCTGCGGGAACTCATGACCTATCACAACTTTGTTCTGACAGAGTATTTCAAGGAAGAAGCCGAAGACATAGATGCGGCTCTGAAAGAACTGTTGGAGATGGGCAAGGAAATTCTGCCCATGGCGGCAGACGTAACGGACTTGCTTCACGGCTATCGCAAGCGTGGCCAAGACATCATGTTCGAAGGCGCCCAAGGCTCCTTGCTGGACATCGATCTGGGCACCTATCCGTTCGTCACATCTTCCAACACCACAGCGGGCGGCACAGCCACGGGTTCCGGTTTTGGCCCACTGTATCTGGACTATGTTCTGGGTATTACCAAGGCTTACACTACACGTGTTGGCGCAGGTCCCTTCCCTACAGAGCTTTTTGATCAGACAGGTGAGCACCTGGCCATCAAAGGCAATGAGGTGGGTACGACAACAGGCCGCTCCCGTCGATGCGGTTGGTTTGATGCGGTTGCGGTACACCACGCCATTGAAATTAACAGCGTGTCTGGTATTTGTCTGACCAAGCTGGACGTACTTGATGGCTTGGAAACGGTTAAGGTTTGCGTAGGTTATAAAACGCCTGCAGGTGAAATGACTCGCCCACCCATCGGTTGTGACAGCTACAAAGATATTGAGCCAATTTACGTTGAATTGCCGGGTTGGAGCGAAAGCACCTTCGGGCTAACCAAGCTCGAGCAGTTGCCGGAAAACGCCAGAGCTTATATCAAGTTCCTGGAAGAGCAAATTGATGCGCCTATCGACATCATCTCTACTGGCCCTGATCGGGTTGAAACCATTACCTTGCGCCACCCGTTTGATGAGTAAGTGGTAAAAGGTTGAAAAAGCCGCCCTACCTCTAATGGTACGGCGGTTTTTTTATCAGGGTTTTTCGGCAACGATGGTGGCGCGCTTGGGGCCAGGATAACCTTCAATGGTTCTTGTGGGGTCTTCCGGATCGAGAAAATCCTGGAGCGAGTTGAATCGCATCCAGTCTGTGCTTCTTTGTTCATCGGTGGTGGTCTCAGACACATCTACAACCCGGGCGTTACGAAAGCCGGTGCGGTCGAGCCACCGAAGCAAGGTGTCGCAGCTTGGTAAAAACCACACGTTACGCATCTGCCCATAGCGGTCTTCGGGCATCAGGCTATAGCCTTCAGGGCCATCCACAACAAGAGTTTCCAACACCAGTTCACCACCCGGTCTCAGCGTACCTTTGAGCTCCAGAAGATGGTCGAGCGGCGAGCGGCGGTGGTAGAGAACGCCCATGGAGAAGGTGGTGTCAAAGCTTTCAAGCCCTTCCGGCAGGTCTTCCATGCGTATAGGTAGAAGATCGATGGGGGCTTCGCCCACGTAGCGTTTCACGCTGAGGAACTGGAACATGAATAGAAGCCCTGGATCGATACCGATCACACGCTTTGCACCTTCACCCAGCATGCGCCAGCAGTGATAGCCTGAGCCACAGCCAACATCGAGAATGCGCCGCCCGGAAAGGTCTGAAATATAGGGTGAAACCCTGTCCCACTTCCAGTCTGAGCGCCATTCGGTGTCGATATGAGTGCCGAAGAAGTCGAACGGCCCTTTGCGCCAGGGCATAAGGCCCCGTAGCCCGTTTTCCAGTGCTTGCTGCTGGCTTGAATCCAGGCTCGCCGGGGTCGCGATCTTTATCGCAGAGGCGTTGAGCTCCGAGATTGTGCCGGGAACATCAGGAAGGCTGTTCATCGCCGATTGCCAGCGCCCGAGATCACCGTGGGGGGAATCGTCAAAACGTTGTGCCAGCTGAGCTTTGATGATCTCTGCCCAGTTGCCTTCACCTGTGCTTTCGAGCTCTGAAAGTAGCTGCCCGAAATAGCTGCGCCAGTCAAAATGCGCCATGATCTGTCTGTCCTGCGGGTTTGTTCAGTCGGCCTTGATGGCCAGCATGGATACGAAGTTAAAGCACTGGTACCAAACCAGCACGCGATCAAAGCCCGACTCCTTCAGGCGCTGCGTGTGGGCGCTCAGTGTTTCCGGAATCAGAACCTGTTCAATCGCACTGCGTTTCTGGCTTATTTCCAGGTCGGAATAGCCGTTGGCGCGCTTGAACTCGTGGTGCAGGCGGGTTTGAGTGTCTTGTTCATCTTCTGATTCAAAACGAATTTTTTCCGAGAGAATCAGCACTCCACCAGGCCTTGTGGCGTTTGCAATACGGCTTAACAGGGCGCTGCGCTCTTTGGGGGGGACGAATTGCAGCGTGAAGTTCAGAGTCGTAACAGAGGCGTCTGACAGTTCAGTATTCTGAATGTTTTCGCAGCGAAGGCTCACGGGGAGTGAGTGATCGTCGAGCGCGATATAGTGCTCGCAGCGCTCGATCATGGCAGCGGAATTATCAATGCCCACCAGAGCGCAGTCGCTAAAAGGTATGCCGTGACGCATAGCCAGTGTTGAAGCGCCAAGGGAGCAGCCCAGGTCGTAGCAGTTGGAGCCGGCTTGTGCGTACTGTTCGGTAATGACTTCTATCATTGGGATGATGGTGGTGTAGCCAGGTACCGATCGCCGGATCATATCCGGGAAAACGCGGGCTACTGCAGCATCAAAACGAAAATCCTCCGGTTGCCGCTCTGTTGCGAAGAGGCGGTCCGTGAGGGATTGTGTTGGTCGGTCGGACTTACTCATTGCCCACCTCCGGGGCTGGCGAAGAGCAACGCACGCCGCGCTTCTTGTAATCCACAAGGATGCCGCGGAAAGTCGGGTCAGTGTCAGCTGCGATAGCCATGTAGCCATTCTCGCAAACTGCGTGGAGCTCCGAGGACTTCGGGGACATGCGGAACGTTTCGCCCGGCTTTATATGAATCGCCTGGAATTCCCCCAGTGGTACATGATCCTTGTTGTCCGAATGCGTGATTTTTCCGCTTAGTTCCAGCACCAATACGGTGCCGACAATTGCGATCAGGGCGGTCACTAAAAGACTGCGGATACTGTAGTTGGCCTCGTTCTGGCTCATGCCTACCTCGTTTTGAATGTGAGTGAGTGGTCAGTACTGACCGGGGAGTGTAATGGAGGGCGCCTGCAGTGCTCCCAACTGTTCTCTCAAGGACAAGATCTGATCTGACCAGAATCTGGGCTGGCCAAACCAGGGGAAAAAGCGTGGAAATGCGGGGTCGTTCCAGCGTTTCGCAAGCCAGGCGCAGTGGCTGATCTGGCGATAGCACCGCAAAGGCTCAACAAGGTGTCGTTCTCGCCGATTGAAATCGCGGAAGGTTTCATAGCCTTCCAGTAATTCGCCCAGTTGGGCACCGCGCTCGTGATCATCGCCGTTAAGAAGCAGCCACATATCCTGCATGGCGGGCCCAGCGCGACAGTCGTCCAGGTCCACAAACAGCATCTGCTCGTCCCTGCACAATATGTTTCCGGCATGGCAATCGCCGTGCAGGCGAATAGTTTCAACCTCACCGGCATCTTCAATTCGGGCGCGGCAGTATGTCAGCAGGTCTGGAATCAGGCTATCCCAGGCGGGCCTGAGGTCCTTCGGGATCCAGTCTCCTTCCAGTAAGAGTTGGTTGCTTGTCTCAATGCCATCCATGGGCGATAAGGCCACGCGATGACGAAAGGGCTTGAGAGCCCCGATGTTGTGAATCTGTCCCAGCCACTGTCCCAGCCTGTACAGGGTGTCGGTAACACTGGTGTCTGGCGCCTGCCCGCCCCGCTGGTTAAACGCGGCAAACATGAAATCACCGTGCTTTCCGAGTGTGTCACCGGAAGGCATCACCAGTGGTGCCACAACGGGAATATCGGCGGCCAGCAGTTCACGGGTAAACTCGTGCTCTTCCCGCACCTGCTCCTCGGTCCAGCGGCCTGGGCGATAGAACTTGGCGATCACCGGAGCGCCTTCATCCAGTCCCACCTGATACACCCGGTTTTCATAGCTGTTCAAGGCAAATAGACGACCGCTGACTGCGAAACCGGCATCCTCCATCGCATCCAGAATGGCATCCGGGGTCAAGGCATCGTATGGATGGGCTGAAACGTTCATCATAAGGCGAGGCCATGCTGGTAAATGTTGGGCCCAAGTATACCTGCTTGGAAGCGCTCCCGTAATGCGAGTGCGGGATGTTCCTATGGGTTCCGGCATGGCAAAGATTGGGTTAACGTAAACGGTCTCGGTTCCCATTTTCGGGACAGGTTAATTTACAGGCAGCAGGGGCAGTCGGTGGAAAGCGATCTTCTGGAAGTGGATACCCTGGTTATCGGGGCTGGAGTGGTTGGCCTCGCGGTGGGCAGAGCTATGGCGCAAATCGGGCGCGAGGTGATTGTGCTGGAGGCGGGAGATCATTTTGGTGAAGGTGTCTCGTCTCGTAATAGTGAAGTCATTCACGCAGGAATCTACTACCCGGACAACTCCCTCAAAGCCCGGCTTTGTGTTGAGGGTCGGCGTCAGTTGTACCAATACTGCGAGAGCCATAAAGTTGGGTATCAAAAATGCGGTAAGTGGATTGTTGCTACCAGCGAGGCGCAAAATACCAGGCTTGAAAATATTCAAGCTCAGGCGTTAGCCAACTGTGTTCCTTTGGAGTTGTTTGACGGTCCCACCGTTGCTCGGCAGTTGCCTGAAGTTTGCGTCAGTGCCGGGCTCTGGTCGCCGGAAACCGGCATAGTTGACACCCACGGCCTGATGCTTGCACTGTTAGGTGAGTTGGAAGATGCGGGTGGCTCTCTGGTGCTACGTTCGCCGGTTGAGCGCATAGAGTCAGGGGGAGGAACGCATGTTTTATGGGTTGGCGGTGCTGAGCCATTAAGGGTCAGGGCGCGCAATCTTGTAAATGCCGCTGGCTTGGGTGCGGTGCCATTGACCCGGAACTGGGTAGGGCTTCCCGATGTGCAGAAGCCCTCGCAATGGTTCGCCCGGGGAGTCTATTTCAGTTACGGCGGTCGTCACCCATTCAAAAACCTGATTTATCCGGTTCCGGAACCGGGTGGGCTGGGTGTTCATCTCACCCTCGATCTTGCCGGTCAGGCGCGCTTTGGCCCGGATGTGGAATGGATAGAGAGGGAGGATTACGGGGTTGATCCTGAGCGGGTGCATTCCTTTGTGTCGGGTATCCGGCAGTGGTGGCCCGGCCTTGAATCAGCGCGTCTTCAGCCAGCGTATGCGGGGATCCGGCCAAAGCTGAAAGATGCGGGGGGCGGCTTTTTTGATTTCCGGATTGATGGCCCGCAGGAGCATGGTGTTCCAGGGCTGGTAAACCTGTTTGGTATCGAGTCGCCTGGCCTGACATCCTGTTTGGCCATTGCGGGTTTGGTGAGGGACAAACTGGCGTAACAGCGAGGAAGTTTTATCCCGGCGTTCTGGCCAGGGCCCAAACCTGAATCTCTTTTGCGCCTGCGTCCCGCAGAGCAGACGCGAGTATTCTTACGGTTGCTCCGGTCGTCACCACGTCATCCACAATGGCAATCCGTTCTGGTACCTTCGCACACACCTCAAATACGCCGCGTAGATTTTGCAGTCTGGCTTCTCTGCTCAGACCGCGCTGAGCCTGCACTTTTCGAACCCTGCGGACAATCCCTGCATCAACCGGAATATCCAGAGCATCCCCCAGCCGTTCGGCTATATCCCGGGCCTGATTGAACCCGCGCTCACGACGGCGCGCATAAATCATGGGTGAGGGAATGAGCACCTGCGGTTTTTCATGGGTTTGATCCCGGAATGTCGATTCGAGGTGGGCCGTAAGGCCTGCAATCAGAGGTCGGGCAAACTTGTGCTGCCGGTTGTATTTGTATCGGCTGATCATGCCGTCGACCGGATACTGGTAGCGCCAGGGTATAAATGAGCGATCGAAGGGGGGCGGTGATATCAGGCAGTGGCCGCAAGCCAGCTCATTGGCGACGTGCGACATTGGTAAGGCACAGCAGCGACAGTGCCACCGGTTAACCGGAAGATCGGCCTGGCAAAATTCGCATAAACCATTGTTGGCATTAGAAGAAAGGCAGCCGACACAGTCGCCTTTGCTTTTCTCGCTGTTAACCAGCTTGGAATTTAAGGTTGACAGCCAGCTCAGTCCCTTTATCATCTGATTCATCCGTAAACCCAGAGACCGAAAAAGGTTAACAGGACTTCTGCATGACTGCCACCGCATTACGTCACGATTGGACGCTTCAGGAAGCACGCTCACTTTTCGAGCTTCCGTTTAATGACTTGTTGTTCCGTGCTCAGTCGGTTCACCGCCAGAACTTTGATCCCAATGAGGTGCAGGTAAGCACTCTGCTTTCTATCAAGACAGGCGCATGCCCGGAGGATTGCAAGTACTGCCCTCAGAGCGGTCACTACAACACCGGGCTGGAAAAGGAAAAGCTGCTGGAGCTTGAGAAAGTGGTCGCAGAGGCCCGGGCTGCGAGGGAAAAAGGCGCATCACGCTTTTGCATGGGCGCTGCATGGCGTAGCCCAACGGCGAAGGATATGCCGTATGTTCTGGATATGGTGCGGGAGGTGAAGTCGCTGGGCCTCGAGACCTGCATGACGCTGGGCATGTTGAAGCCTGAGCAGGCGGCAGAGCTGGCTGAGGCCGGTCTGGATTACTACAACCATAACCTGGATACATCCGAGAAGTACTACAGCCATATTATTACTACTCGTACCTATCAGGATCGCCTGGATACGTTGGAAAACGTGCGTAATGCCGGTATGAAGGTGTGCTGTGGCGGCATTATGGGTATGGGGGAAGATGAGGATGATCGGGTGGGCATGCTGGTTCAACTGGCCAACCTTCCGCAGCACCCTGAAAGTGTGCCGGTGAATATGCTGGTGAAGGTGAAGGGAACTCCCATGGAGAATGTGGAAGATCTGGATCCGTTTGAGTTTATTCGTGTGCTTGCGGTTGCTCGTATCATGATGCCGGCGTCTCATGTGCGTTTGTCAGCGGGTCGGGAGACGATGAATGAGCAGATGCAGGCGTTGTGTTTTCTGGCTGGGGCGAATTCGATTTTTTATGGCGAGAAGTTGTTGACGACGTCGAATCCGGAGGCGGATGCGGATATGGCGTTGTTCCGCCGGTTGGGTATTCGGCCGGAGAAGCGGGAGCAGTGTGCTTCTGAGGAGCAGGATGAGGAGGCGATTGTCGACGCTTTGGAGTATGAGGCTAATCGGCACTTGTTTTATGACGCTTCTCTTGAGTCGGCCTGATTAGATTGGTGCAAGCGCCAAGCGGGCGGTGGGTTCCGGGATACGCTACAAGCACATCCATGTGCGCTTGTTTCGGGCCGTCCATGGCCCTCTACAATCCCGGAACCCACCGCCCGCTCGGCGCCCAGATATCACAGTTGGCCTCTACAGGCGCCGAGGTGAAAGGCTCACCGGCCGCTCATAGTATTCGTTTGCCTTCCGCTCAATCATTTCCAGGTCAGTAAACATATACGCTGGCCATTTCTCCGGGTGCATACTCGTGCGTGACTTTACAGCTGAACTGGAACAACGAAAACAGGCTGGGCTATATAGAACGCGCCGGCATATTTCCGGGCCTCAGCAGCCGGTTTTAACTGCTGATGGTCAGCGGTTACTTTCGTTTTGCAGCAACGATTACCTTGGCTTGGCCAATCACTCTTCCAATATTGAAGCCCTCAGGGATGCCTTACCCAAAACAGGGCTGGGCGGTGCGGCTTCGCATCTGGTTTGTGGGCACCATGAGGCGCATCACCTGTTGGAAGAGCGCCTGGCGGCGTTTACCGGCCGAAGTTCTGCGTTGTTTTTCTCTACCGGTTATATGGCCAATCTGGGCGTGATTTCTGCGCTGGTGGGGCGTGGGGGTACGGTGTTTTCGGATCGCCTGAATCATGCCTCCATTATTGACGGCTGTATTCTTAGTCGGGCGAAGGTGCGCCGCTATGGCCATGGGGATGTGGAGTCGCTTGCCGCCATGCTGGCTGAGACTTCCGGCCATAAGGTGGTGGTTACCGACGGAGTGTTCAGTATGGATGGCGATGTGGCGCCTTTGCGGGAACTGGCGGCGGTATGTCGCGAGCATGATGCTTTGTTGGTGGTCGACGACGCTCACGGGTTTGGGGTGCTAGGGCCGCATGGGCAGGGAAGTGTTGCGGAGCTTGGTTTGTCTGAAGAGGATGTGCCGGTTCTTATAGGTACCTTGGGCAAGGCCGCAGGCACCAGTGGGGCGTTTGTGGCGGGGCCTGAGGTGTTGATGGATTATTTGGTGCAGAAGGCTCGTACCTATATCTACACCACGGCCATGCCTCCGGCATTAGCTTTTGCCACTTTAAACAGTATTGATTTGATAGAGCGGGGCAGTGAACGGCGAAGCCATCTGCAGAGTCTGATCGATCGCTTTCGGCAGGACGCCATTGCTATGGGTTACTCGCTTATGCCCTCACGCACGCCTATTCAGCCCATTATGGTGGGTGATAACTGGGCTGCTGTGGCGCTGAGTCAGGCCCTTGAAGAGAAGGGTCTGCTGGTGACCGCCATTCGTCCGCCAACGGTGCCAGCCGGTGAGGCGAGGTTGCGGGTTACCTTTAGCGCGGCTCATTCCCATGAGGATCTGGATAGCCTGATGCAGGGGCTGGCGGATTGTCGGCACCTGTTGGCTGGTGAGGGTGTTGCGGTATGAGTTTTCCGCAAGAGGGCGGGCGCCTTGTGGTTGTTGGCGGCTGGGGTGTGCGTGCTGAGATGTTGGAGGATCTTTACCGGTCCTGGCCGGGCACGGTTGAGGTGGTGTCTCTTGAAGACGACCTGATAGCGCGCTGTGATTCGGTGGCGGATGTGGCTGAGAAGCTTCTGGCTCGCTATCCTGAGCCTTCCGTGTGGATGGGGTGGTCTCTCGGTGCGCAGGTTGTTATGGCGGCCGCGCGCCAGAATGCGGGGGCGGTGTCTGCAGCGATTACGCTTGCAGGTTTCCCGAAGTTTATTGCAGACGAACGCTGGCTTAACGGCATGTCTGAGGAAGAGTTTGGAGTGTTCAGCCGAGGCTTGAGCCGTGAACCTGAACGCTATTGGATGCATTTTCTGCTGCTGATGATAAATGGCTCAGCAAGCGCTTTGGCGGAGCGCCAGCGGCTTAAACCCTGGCTTGGTCAGGGCGCCCCCGTATCGTCATCAAATCTGGTTAAGAGTCTTCGCTGGTTGGAGCGAAGCGATCAGCGTCTGTTGTGGTCCCAAGTGAATGTTCCTGTTCTTCATATAACTGGTGCCTGCGACCAGGTGGTGGCGACCTGGGTTGGCGCTTTGGAAACTCAGCCATCTTCCATTGAAATCAGCATTCCCGGCATGGCTCACTGGCCGGGCGGTGTGTTTGCAGATGAGTGCATAGCGGTAATTGAGCGGTTTCTTGGGTCTTCCACTGGTATGGCGTCATGAGCTCTCTTGCGGTGAATGCTTCCTGTCCGGCAAGTAAGAGGGATATAGCTCGGGAGTTCGGCAAGGCTCGAGCCACCTATGAGAGTGCGTCCCGGTTGCAACGGCTTATGGGCAACGAGATGTTCGAGCGGCTGGAAGGCCAAGCTGATCCAGATTGCGCCCGCGTTCTGGATCTTGGCTGC
This sequence comes from Marinobacter sp. KMM 10035, assembly GCF_046537445.1. Classification (NCBI taxonomy): domain Bacteria; kingdom Pseudomonadati; phylum Pseudomonadota; class Gammaproteobacteria; order Pseudomonadales; family Marinobacteraceae; genus Marinobacter; species Marinobacter sp. KMM 10035. The sequence goes on from NZ_JBBVMG010000001.1 coordinate 1,715,045, forward strand.
GGCACCGGTTGGTTTACCCGCATGTTGGCCAATCTCATGCCCCCGGGGAGTGTGACAGGCATGGATCTTTCGCCCGGCATGGTAGAGCACGCGATTGCACGCAGCGCCCCTAACACTGCGTGGATAGTTGCAGATGCCGAGGCTATTCCGTTGCCTGACCAAAGCTGTGATCTGATTTTCAGTAATCTCATGATCCAGTGGTGTGCGACACCAGCAAAAGTTCTGCAGGAGTGTCGGCGGGTGCTCAGGCCCGGCGGTAAATTGATGATCTCAACGCTTCTGGAGGGGACCTTGAGGGAACTGGATCAAGCCTGGCAGAAAGCGGACCCCGGACAGAGTCATATCAACCGGTTTGAGACGGAAGCGGCGTTCAAACGCGCAGTGCTGGATGAGTTGCCTGGGGCGCATGTTGAAACGCGTACTTTGCTATTACCCTATGCTTCTCCCCTCACTCTCGCCGCGGAGCTGAAGCAGCTGGGTGCGGGCTACAAACATGCCGGCAGGCGGCAAACGGCTACAGCGCCAAGCCGATTTCGCGCCATGTGCCAGCATTACCCCACAGCTCCAGAAGGCGGTGTTATCGCAAGTTATGAGGCGGCCTGGGTCTACTGGTCATGCCCTGATTCCGATAGCAAAACACTGATTGATTAAAGGGTAGGTTGACTGGCTTTTATGGCTAAAAAAACATTTTTTGTGACAGGTACAGATACCGGCGTTGGCAAGACCATGGTGTCTGCAGCAATTCTGGAAGCCGCGAAAGCGACCGGCAAGCGCACCCTGGGTATGAAGCCAATTGCCTCGGGCTGTGATAACACGCTTGAGGGGTTGCGAAATGACGATGCGCTGATGCTCCAGCGTGCGGCCACGGAATCTCTCGCTTACGATCTTGTAAACCCTATCGCTCTGGAACCGGCCATTGCGCCCCATGTCGCAGCTGTGCAAGCCGGGCGAGCTGTAACCGCTGCTCGGTTGATTGGCTTTTGTCGTGGCATGCAGATGCGGCCAGCGGATCTTTTGCTTATTGAAGGTGCGGGTGGATGGCGAGTGCCGCTGAACGATCGGGAAGTATACTCTGCCGTGCCTCGTGAACTGGGGGTGCCGGTAATTCTGGTGGTTTCGCTTAAGCTGGGGTGTATTAATCATGCCTTGTTAACGGCAGAAGCAATTCTTAACGATGGCTTGGTGTTGGCAGGGTGGGTAGCTAACCGCACCGAATCTGCAGCAATGAGTTGTGAGCAGGAAACCCTGGACTATTTGAAGGGGCAGCTCCCAACCCCTTGCCTTGGGGTCATGCCCTGGTTCGAGGATGTCGATCCCAAAACCTTGAGCGCCTACCTCAATATTAATTCATTGTTTGAAAATTGATCAACAATATGCCCTAATAGTGTCAATTAATGGTCACCGGAAACTGCAGTTATGATCAATAATACACTCGCAATTGGCATGCAAGGTATTCAGGACGGCATGTACGGCATGGAAAATGCCGCCCGCAAAATTGCCCGTGCGGGTGCGGATGGCCCTCAAGGTAGCGCCGAAACCGGAAGCAGCCTGATTGAGCCGATCATCGACCTGAAACTCTATGAGCGTAGCGTAGAGGCGTCGGCACAGGTGGTAAAAGTTGCCGATGAAACCCTTGGTACGTTGCTCGACATAATGGTCTGAGCGCTGATTTGGTGAGCCCACTTTCTCCACTCCCCCCTTTATCAACCTACTCTCCCAAGAGTGGCGCTGGCAGTCCTCCGGCCACTGAATCGTCTGGCCCTATATCGAGCTCGACCAATAATCCTCTGGCCCCGGCCGTCCGTGAATCGCGCAACACTGGCAGTGCGAATGGTGAAGTGCCGGCAGAAACGGGCAGCCAAGCCGTTCGTGCTGCAGATGAAAATGAGGCTGCGGGCGCAAGCCGCAAGTCTGTAGAAGCGGATGCCACGGATAAAAAAGTCGGCGGTCTGGATGAGGCGGAGCTGAAGGAACTTACCGAGCTCAAAGCCCGGGATCGCGAAGTGCGTGCCCATGAAGCTGCGCATCAGGCAGTGGGTGGCCAGTATGCGGGTGCGATATCACTTTCCTATCAGCGAGGGCCCGATGGTGCCCAATACGCGGTGGGTGGCGAGGTGTCGATTGATATGTCACCCGTCAACGGCGATCCTCAGGCAACCATCGAAAAAATGCGGGTGGTGCGCTCAGCGGCGATGGCGCCGGCAGAACCTTCCGGTCAGGATCGCGCTGTGGCCGCTCAAGCCATGCAGGCTATGCTGCAGGCCCAGTCCGAGCTAGCCCTGGAGCAGAAATCCACCGACTCCAATGCAGATAAGCCAGCGGCTGCTGCGAGTGAAAGTGACGCAGCATCATCTGTTGCCGAGCAGGGTGAGCGCTCTCAGAGTGGCGCTGATCAGCCATTGCCCAGATCTGCGCAGCAGGCCAGGAATTCCTATCAGAATATTGCAGCACTTGGGCCAGAGTCGGCCTCCTCAGGGGATGGGTTTCTACCCATTTCAGTCTGAATTTATCATCTGTTAGCCTGCTATTGACTTGGGCCTCTCCCGTTACAAATCCACAAATGCCTGAATCGATTTGAGTGCTGGCTAACCGCTGGTGCCCGCTGGGTTTTCAGGTTTGGGTTGCGCCGATGAAGAGTGCTCTGGTGACCAAAATCTACACAAATTATTCGCCCGGCTATTGACAATTCTGTGCCTCTAAACGTATGTTTCAAACAAGTGTTTAATTAATGCTGCAGCGCATCCTGTTGCAGTGTCTGAGCAAACCCAAGGCCGCGAGCTGTTATTACTTTTTCAGCCAAGACCGAAAACCGAGGTGGTTTAAATGCCTGAGTACAAAGCGCCCCTGCGTGATATCAAATTCGTAATGAACGAGCTGCTCGACAGCGAGGCCCACTACGCCAATCTGGAAGGCGCTGAAGACGCAACTCCGGATATGGTTGATGCCATCATCCAGGAAGGTGCAAAGTTTGCTGAGCAGGTACTGTCACCGCTGAATCCGGTAGGCGACAGAGAAGGCTGCACATGGAGCGAAGACGGCGTTAAAACACCGGCTGGCTTTAAAGAAGCTTACGACCAGTATGTTGAAGGTGGCTGGCCGTCGCTGGCAGCTGATCCCAACTACGGTGGTCAAGGCCTGCCAGACTCGCTGGGTATTGTGATGAGCGAGCTGAATGGCACCGCCAACTGGTCCTGGGGTATGTACCCTGGCCTGAGCCACGGCGCCATCAACACTGTGGAAGCGCATGGTACTGAAGAGCAGAAGCAAACTTATCTTACCAAAATGATCAGTGGTGAGTGGACAGGTACCATGTGTCTGACCGAAGCCCACTGCGGCTCGGATCTGGGCACCCTGCGTACCAAGGCAGAGCCTAATGCAGACGGCTCTTACAGCATTACCGGCACCAAGATTTTCATCTCGGCCGGTGAACACGACATGACCGACAATATCATTCACATCGTTCTGGCTCGTCTGCCGGGCGCACCTGAAGGTACCAAGGGCATCTCCTTGTTTATCGTACCCAAGTGCCTGCCTGCTGCAGACGGATCTGCTGGTGAGCGTAACGCCGTTTCCTGTGGCTCTATTGAGCACAAAATGGGTATCCACGGCAATGCTACCTGTGTGATGAACTTCGATGGCGCCAAAGGCTGGCTGATCGGGCCTGAGAACCGCGGTCTGAACTGCATGTTCACCTTCATGAACGTGGCCCGTATCGGTACTGCTATTCAGGGCCTGGGTGCTGCAGAAATGGGCTTCCAGGGATCGCTGGCATACGCCAAAGATCGTCTGGCCATGCGCTCACTGAGTGGTCCAAAAAATCCGGAAGGCTATGCCGACCCGATTATTGTGCACCCGGATGTGCGACGCATGCTGCTGACACAGAAAGCCGTTGCAGAAGGCGCCCGTGCACTGATCTATCTGACTGCACAGAAGGCGGATCTCGTTGGACGTGGTAAAACAGACGAAGAGCGCAAAGAAGCAGACGAAGCGCTGGGCTTCCTGACTCCGATCGCTAAGGCGTTCCTGACCGAGATCGGTTATGAAGCGGCCAACCTGGGTATGCAGGTGTTTGGTGGTCACGGCTACATCTCCGAGTGGGGTATGGAGCAGAACGTACGTGATGCTCGTATTGGTATGATCTACGAGGGTACTACCGGTATCCAGGCGCTGGATCTGCTGGGTCGTAAGGTTCTGATGACTCAGGGCGAGTCGCTGAAAGGCTTCACCAAGCAAGTTCACACCTTCTGCAAGGAAAATGCCGACAACGAGCAGCTGAAGCAGTTCGTAGAGCCGCTTGCGGCGCTGAACAAAGAGTGGGGCGATCTGACCATGAAAGTGGGCATGACCGCCATGAAGAATCGTGAAGAAGTGGGTGCTGCCTCTGTTGATTATCTGATGTACTCCGGTTATGCAGTCTTTGCATATCTGTGGGCGCGCATGGCCAAGCTTGCGCAGGATAAGCTGGATGCCGGCACAAGCGAAGAGGCCTTCTATAAGGCCAAACTGCAGACTGCACGCTTCTACTTCACCCGCATGCTGCCGCGTACCAAGACTCACGCAGTAACCATGCTGGCAGGGGCTGATACTCTGCTGGATATGCCGGAAGAATCCTTCTCGTTCTGATTTATTCGAGCGATTAAGGTTAACCGGTAAGAGAAAGCCCGCGCTCCCAGGAGCCGGGCTTTTTTCATGAGTTGCAGGTGGTTTTAAGGTAGAATACCTGCCAGATTTTTTGTGGAACCTGGAGAGTTTACATGGCCGATTATCAGGCGCCTTTGCGCGACATGCGATTTATTCTGAACGAAGTTTTTGACGCACCTGCACTCTGGGCATCCCTGCCCAAAGTTGCTGAGAACGTAGATCCGGACACCGCCGATGCGATTCTGGAAGAAGCCGGCAAAATCACCAGCGGCGTACTTGCTCCTCTGAATCGTGAAGCAGATGAGCAGGGCAGCCAGTGGAATGACGGTGAAGTGACTTCGCCGGATGGCTTTAAAGAAGCCTACCAGACAATCGTTGAAGGTGGCTGGAATGGCCTGGGTGGCAATCCTGAGTTTGGTGGCATGGGCATGCCTAAAACTCTGGTGGCACAGTTTGAGGAAATGATGCAGGGCGCTAACATGTCCTTCGGCTTGGCACCTATGCTGACAGCGGGGGCTTGCCTTGCGCTGGATGCACACGGCAGTCAGGAGCTGAAAGAAAAGTACTTGCCCAATATGTATTCAGGTGTATGGGCGGGCGCCATGGACCTCACAGAGCCTCACGCAGGAACCGATCTCGGCATTATTCGAACCAAAGCTGAACCGAACGACGACGGTTCGTTTAATGTGACTGGCACCAAGATCTTTATTACTTGGGGCGAGCACGACATGGCGGAGAATATCATTCACCTGGTACTGGCGAAGCTGCCGGGCGCCCCAAAAGGTCCAAAGGGTATTTCCCTGCTGTTGGTTCCCAAGTTCATGGTGAACGACGACGGTTCCTTGGGTGAGCGCAACAGCTTCAGCTGTGGCTCCATCGAGAAGAAGATGGGTATCAAAGCCTCCGCAACCTGCGTGATGAACTATGACGGAGCAAAAGGCTGGCTTGTAGGTGAGGAGAACAAAGGTCTGAACGCCATGTTCACCATGATGAACTACGAGCGTTTGGGCGTGGGCATCCAGGGTATTGGTGCAGCGGAAGCTTCCCTGCAGAACGCTGTGGAATATGCCAAGGATCGCATCCAGAGCCGCGCACCTACCGGAGCACAGCAGCCGGAAAAAGCAGCAGACCCGATTCTGGTACATCCGGACGTGCGGCGCATGTTGCTCACCATGAAAAGCTATGTTGAAGGCGGCCGTGCTTTTTCTACCTACGTGGCGCAGTGGCTGGACATTTCCAAGTATGCCGATGCTGCAGAAGTAGATCGTCGCAAGCATGCAGAGGGTATGGTTGCCCTGCTGACTCCGGTTGCAAAAGCGTTCCTGACCGACCGTGGTCTGGAAGCCTGTATCCTGGGCCAGCAAGTATTTGGTGGGCATGGCTTTATTCGTGAATGGGGTCAGGAGCAATTGGTTCGTGACTGCCGGATTACCCAGATCTACGAAGGCACTAACGGTATCCAGGCACTAGACCTGATGGGTCGTAAGGTGGTTGGTAGCCAGGGTAAGCTCTATGAACTGTTTGCAGAAGATGTGGCCAGCTTCATCGAAGAGAACAGTGGTGAGGAAAGTCTGCGCCTTTATCTGGAACCACTTGCAGCGGCGTTCGAGCGTTTGTCTGACGTAACTGAGCACGTCATCAAGCAGGCATCAGATAATCCTGACGCCGTTGGCGCTGCCTCTGTTGACTATCTCGACCTGTTCGGGATGACTGCTGTGGGTTATATGTGGGCGCGTATTGTGAAGGCCGCAGCGCCGAAAGCCAGCGATGACACGTCCGGCTTTTATAGTGGCAAGCTGAAAACTGCGCGCTTCTATTATGATCGTCTGTTGCCGAAGACTGTTTCTCTTGCGGAAAGTATTCGCAGCGGAAGTGACTCTATGATGGCGCATACCGCCGATGAGTTCTGATTGCTGATGGCAAGAAGATGAGGCGCCACTTTAGGTGAGCGCCTTCCGGTGAATAAAAAAAGCAGGCCCCAGGGCCTGCTTTTTTTATAGGCGCTCCATTCGGCTTGGGTCGGTAATATAAGGATTCTCATTACCCTGAATCTCTGCCACCCGCTTATGCCGGGAGAGTTCCCTGTCATCCGGTGGGTCGGATCGGTTCCAGCCTTGAAATACCTGGGGCGATCCTAACCAGGGAAGGCCGTAGGTGCCAACCATGTAACCCATGCTCCGAGCGACATCGCCTTTCACTTTTGGAGGTGGCTCAAAGAGGATGCTGCTTTCCCGAATGCCACAATCATCTGCCTTGATCAATGCGCCCAGTTCCTCGTAGCGGGCATTGCGGCGCCGGAGTTCTGTGCGGTTGCGCACGGGAATCATGTTGTGAAGGTCGGAGGCAATCTGTCGGTATCGGTTATCTTGTTCGCATTGGCGAGTTGTACCGCAAGACAAAGCGTTCCGTATATCTGCGAGCGGGTATATATAGCCCTGAGTGAGCATAAAACCTTTGGTGGCGAACTGCTCGTCGCAGAAGAATGATTTGCCGCCATCTGCGTACAAATTACCCCAGAATTGTTCCTCAATGACGGTCTTCGGGTCACTGAAGCGGGTGTTCTGACCAATAACGAAGGTTGCGGTCAGCAGGAGCACGGATGTGCTAAGAAGAAGAAAAATCTTTTTCATATATCATTCATACCTCGCAGTGTCTGTAAGCGTGTTTTTGTAAAATTTATGACGCTCAGCTCACTTATATAGGATTATGACATAACTGCCTTTAGCACAAGGGGCCTTACCGTAAACAATTGTAGCCATGTGTTAACGGCTTAACACTTTCAGGGGCGTTTTGGCGAGTTCTTTGGTGTCTTGATCGCCGAGATGTACTTACGTGTCCATCAGGCTCTGGCGCTCAAAAGTGCAGACATGTCGCGCAGGTAATGCCAAGGGGAAAGTTCGTCATAGCCTTTTGCAGCGCGATCGATCTGGCTACATAGTTTCAGGGCTTCATGCAACTGTAAAGGATTTAATCGTCTGGCTGCCTGCTCCAACGCCCGGGCTCGCTGTGGCTGAAATACGCCACGCTTCTTAAAGAACGATGAGGGGGTTTCAGATCGGTTCTCACCGGTCTTCAATTCGAGCAGCAGGTTGAGGTCGCGAGTCAATACCGCCAGCAGGCCCAGAGGGTTTTCGCCTTCCTGCTGCAGAACACCGATTACCTTGCCAGCGTGGGCGGCGCGGCCAGTGAGGAGTTCGGTTACCAGCTCAAATCCGTTAAAGCGGGAGCTGTCCTGAACGGCTCGTTCTATTGTTTCTTCATCAATAGTGTCGCCATTGGTCAGGAGGGCTAGCCGGTCGAGCTCCTGACTGGCGGCTAGCAGGTTACCCTCGAGCCTTTCCGCCAGCATTGAAAGGGCTCCACGGGTCAGGCTCAGCCCCTGTTTTTTTGCTCGCTGCTGCAGCCATCCCGGGAATTTGTCGGCGTCCACTGGCCATACCGGCACATGGACTCCTGTGGATTGAAGTTCTTTGTACCATTTTCGCCGGGTTTCTGCGGCGTCCAGGCGGGTGCTGATCAGCAGGACGATAATATCTTCGGGCGGCTGAGCAAGAACCTGTTCCAGAACCGCGCGGCCATCTCCCAGCTTTCCCGTGGGCAGTCGAATTTCGATTCGACGCCGATCAGAGAACAGTGACATGGCACTGAATTCATCGGCTACCATGTTCCAGTCGAGTTGCTGGTCAGCGTGGAAGGTCAGGCGATCGATGAAGCCGGCTTCTTTGGCTGCACTTCGGATCTGATCACAACATTCCTGTACCAGCAGGGGCTCGTCTCCAGAAACCAGATAAACCGGTGCCAGGCCTTTCTGGAGCAATTGTGGTAGTTGGCCCGGATTGGTTTTCATGGTTTGGCAGATTGCGAGTCGGGCGGAGTATCGGTGCTCTGATGATTGCTCCGAATTTCCTGTAGCCGCTTTTCGGTAATCGGCGCAAGGCGGAAAATAATCTGTTGAGCCAAACGATCGCTCAGCTGTTGCTGCAGGTTTTCCTCCTCTCGCTGTTTGGCAAGCACGTTCGTTTCGTCGTACCTGTAACTCTCAGTCGTTGTGAGACGAGTACTGGCGATGATCGGAATGCCGTCTTTGCTGACCAATTCGAGGTCGACGGACTGCCTGAGGGTATATTCTGCAGCTGCGGCCTGAACGGTGATTGCTGTGGCGCGGCGGTCCTGCGCAAAGTCACGGATTCTGAGCCGGTAATTTGCGTTCTGCTCTGTAGCGAGTTCCACTCCGCCCAGTTCAAGCTGCTCCCGTACAGACTGACAAAGCGAGGTAGGCACCGGTGTTTGGCAAACCAGTTCAAGAGGCTCTAGCGCTGATGAAACTGGCGGAGCACCCCGCAGATGAAAGCCACAGGCACTCAGGCTGGTAGCCACAACGAGTGTGGCAATCAGCTTGATAGTGTCTGACTGCAGGGTGCGGAGCCTCATGTCAATTAGCGACCACGTTGACTAGCTTGCCTGGCACAACAATAACCTTGCGAACTGTCGCGCCTTCGATAAAACGGATAACATTTTCGTTGTTTAGTGCCTCGGTTTCCAGGTCGGCCGAGTTGATGTCTGCGGGCACGTCGATTTTGGCGCGCACTTTTCCGTTAACCTGCAGTACCACCTGAATCTGGCTGCGAACCATGGCCGATTCATCGGCGACCGGCCAGGGCGTATCAACAACCGGATTGCTGTGGCCCAACGCGTACCAAAGGGTGTGGCAGACATGAGGCACGATTGGCGCCAGCATCACCACGGCTGCTTCCAGGGCTTCCTGACGAACAGCGCGGGTTTGTGGCTCGTCATTGTTGAGACGGCTAACATCGTTAAGCAGTTCCATCACTGCCGCGATAGCGGTGTTGAACGTCAGGCGACGGCTGATATCGTCGCTCACCTTGGCAATGGTTTCATGGGTTTTGCGGCGCAAGTCTTTCTGGGCGTCATTCAGGGCGCTCAGGTCCATTGCAGGCGCGGCCCCACCTGCAACTTGTTCGTTCACCAGACGCCATAGGCGCTTGAGGAAACGGTGAGCGCCATCTACAGCGCTGTCTGACCACTCAAGAGACTGTTCAGGCGGAGCTGCAAACATCATGAAAAGGCGGACTGTGTCAGCGCCATGGGCATCAATAATGGATTGTGGGTCGATGCCGTTGTTCTTCGATTTGGACATCTTGGTTACGCCACCGGCGATAACAGGTTGTCCATCTTCCTTGTGTACCGCGCCAATGGCGTGGCCTTTGTCATCCCGTTCTACAACGACGTCTGCCGGGGCAATCCAGATCTTGCCGCCCTTATCGTCTTCACGATAGTAAGTGTCTGCCAACACCATACCTTGGGTCAGCAACCGCTTGAAAGGCTCTGAACTGTTTACCAGGCCAACATCCCGCAGGAGCTTGTGGAAGAAACGCGCGTACAGCAGGTGAAGGATGGCGTGTTCTATACCGCCGATATATTGATCGACCGGCAGCCAGTAGTTTGCCGCAGCCGGGTCCAGCATGCCTTTATCGTAATTCGGGCTGCAGAAGCGGGCGTAATACCAGGACGACTCCATGAAGGTGTCAAAAGTGTCGGTTTCGCGGGTGGCCGGCTGGCCTTCAAAACTGGTTTTGGCCCATTCGGGATCTGCTTTGATCGGAGATTGTACGCCGGTCATTTCGACGTCTTCGGGTAGCCGGACAGGCAACTGGTCGTCCGGAACCGGGTGCTGGGTGCCGTCCGCCAGTGTAACCATAGGAATGGGCGCCCCCCAGTAGCGCTGGCGCGATACGCCCCAGTCGCGTAGACGGTAGTTGATGGTACGCTTGCCGATCCCCGTCTGTTCGAGATGATCCGCAATGGCCTCGAAGGCCTCATCACTGGTCAACCCGCTGTATTTACCCGAGGACACGAGCACGCCTTTTTCCGTGAATGCCTGTTCCTGTACATCAATGTCAGGTTTGTCACTTGCGGAAATAACCTGCTTGATTGGCAGGCGATACTTCAGTGCAAACTCATGGTCACGCTCGTCGTGGCCAGGTACGGCCATCAGGGCGCCGGTACCATAATCAGTGAGCACAAAGTTGGCCACCCACACTGGAATATCTTCCTGGGTCAGGGGGTGCACGACCTTGAAACCTGTGTCTATACCCTTTTTCTCCATGGTCGCCATATCGGCTTCTGCAGTCTTGCTGTTGCGACACTCATCCACAAAACGTGCAACGTCCGGATGACGCTCAGCAGCTGCTTTTGCGAGCGGGTGCTCAGCGGCGATCGCCATGTAGGTGACCCCCATCAGGGTGTCCGGGCGGGTGGTGTATACCGTCAAACCTTCGTCGCCGTCTTTTAGCGGGAAGGTAAGCTCAGTGCCAACAGACTTGCCGATCCAGTTTCGCTGCATGGTCTTGACCTGTTCGGGCCAGCCATCCATATCGTCCATGTCGTTCAGCAGTTCTTCGGCATAATCGGTAATGCGGATAAACCACTGGGGTATGGCTTTCTTTTCCACCAGCGCACCGGAGCGCCAACCGCGACCATCAACCACCTGCTCGTTGGCGAGAACGGTCTGATCCACCGGGTCCCAATTCACGGTGGACATTTTCTTGTACACCAGGCCTTTTTCGTAAAGGCGAGCGAAGAACCACTGTTCCCAACGATAGTAATCCGGCTTGCAGGTCGCCAGTTCGCGGCTCCAGTCGTAGCCAAAGCCCAGCTGTTTGAGCTGGTTCTTCATGTATTCGATGTTGGCGTAAGTCCACTTGGCCGGTGCCGTCTTGTTGGCAATGGCTGCGTTCTCTGCAGGGAGGCCAAACGCGTCCCAGCCCATGGGCTGCATAACGTTCTTGCCTTGCATGCGCTGGTAGCGGGAAATTACGTCGCCGATGGTGTAGTTGCGTACGTGCCCCATGTGCAGCTTGCCGCTGGGGTAGGGGAACATGGACAGGCAGTAGTATTTGGGTTTGTCCGGATCTTCCCTGACTTCAAAGGTTTTGTTCTCGTCCCAGAAGGTGCGCGCATTGTGTTCAACGTCACGGGGATTGTAGTGCTCGTCCATACCTGCCATTACCAAAGTTACCCTGTATCAAAATGATGTGCGGAGCGGCCGGACATTCTAACGCACACAAGGCGTAACAGGTAGTCCGTCATGGTATGGCCTAGAGCCTTGGAGCTGTCGCATGTGGCCGGAACAGCTCCCAGGATACGCCGCAAGTACGTCCATGTAGGCTCGGCTCCGCCATCCATGGCTCCGCACGATCCCGGGAGCTGTTCCGGCCACATGCTTGTCGGGCTGCAGGCGATGGCCCACAATGAGCTTATGGCATCCATAAAAGGAAAACGTGATGACAGCGCCGGAAAGAAACCACCTCTCAGGAAAAGCTCTCGAGGTATACGACCGCATGCTCGAGCGGGTGCAGACCCGTTTAAAGGCAATACAGGAAACCTCACTGGATACCCTGGAAGAGGAGGTGGAGAAGGCAATTGAGGTTGAGCAAGAACTGGAGGAAATGACCAAGGACGAGATAAGCCTCCTTGGCACCTACCTTCAGAGAGATCTGGAGCATCTCCTGAGCTTTGTAGATGAAACAGGCGAGGGGCTTGCGGAATGGTTGCAGCTCGATATGTCATTGCTGGAACAGCAATTGACCGAGCGCTTGTTGTCGGTTGCCGACCAAACATTGGTAGATACCTTGGCACTGCGACAGAAACTCGAAAGCCGTGAAGCGGGGCAATACATTGCGGGTGAAGTAGCAACTGCAGGCATGTTCCAGTGCTTGAATTGTGAGCACATGCTGTGCCTCACATCGACCAGCCATCTGGAACCCTGTGAAGCCTGTGGTTCGCAATACTACAAGCGGGTTACCAGTCACTGGCCGAGAAAAGAGAGCTGATTCGAGGCTCTTGGGTGAGCTGTTGGGGAAGACTCCTCCAGAGTTCGGGTGGTCGTGGCAGGGACGGTGTTCAAAACCGTGCGGAGCCATGGATGGCGGAGCCGAGCGTACAGCGAGGTATTTACAGCGTGTTTTGAACACCGTCCCTGCCACGACCGCTTTCGCCAAAGTGCAGTCAGTTCTTAGGAATAACCCTCTCCCGCACAAACACAATTAAAATCAACGCCAGCGTCAGAACCGGCCAGGAAGCCGCAACCATGTACGGCGTGCTACCACTGGCCTTGAACACCTCACCAGTCAGAACCGCCCGCTCAAACTGCGGAATGCGCGCCGTAATCTGCCCCTTGTGATCAATAATCGCCGTCACCCCATTGTTGGTCCCGCGAATCATATAACGTCCGGTTTCCAAAGCCCGCATGCGCGCAATCTGCAAATGCTGCAACGGCCCCACAGAATCCCCGAACCAACCATCGTTACTGATCGTCAGCAACAAATCCGAATTCACCGCATTGCGAGCAAGAAAGTCCGGGTAGGCTACTTCATAACAAATAAATGGCATCACCTTTGTGCCATTGGCGTTCAGAGGGGACTGGTTCTTCGGGCCACGGGTAAAGCTCGACATGGGCAAATCAAAAAAGCCGATCAGCCCCCGAAGAACACCCTCAAGGGGAACATACTCCCCAAAGGGCACAAGCTTCTGCTTGTGATAAATGCCCTCGCCATTGCCCATGGCCATAATGCTGTTGTGGTAAGTGAAGCCGTCCGCGCGCTCGCTGAAACCATACCAGGGAATACCTGTTATCAGCGTGCTATTGTCACCGAGGTTGTCCTCAATATGATCAATAATCTTCCCTGCTTGATCCTGAGGAATGGGGATTGCCGTTTCCGGCCAAAGAATCAGATCGGTATCCCAGTAGGGCTCAGTCATACCTAGGTAAGCCACAATCTGGTCTTTCAAAAATTCCGGGTCCCACTTGATCAACTGCGGGACGTTGCCCTGCATGGCTGCCACAGATGTTGGTTCTGTGCTGATGTCTGTCCAGTCAACCCGGTTCAGTGACGGGGCTGTCAGCCACGGGATCAGCGTTACAACAGCAACAATGCCGGCGCTGGTATGGCGCTGCCTGGTTAATAGCCAGCCTGCAGCAAAAATAGCGGCGCCGCTGGCAGTGATCAAAAAGGTAAGGCCGTGAACGCCAATTACCGGCGCCAGCCCTGCCAGCGGGCCATCAGTATGGGCAGTACCAAGATAGAGCCATGGGAAGCCAGTTAGCAGCCATCCGCGAAGCCAGTCCCCAAGAATCCAGATAGCGGGGAACAGAATGAGGCGCCGTATGGCACTGACCTTCGCCAGCTTGCCCCAAAACCAGAATGCGATACCTGGAAAAAGAGCCAGCACCGCCACAAAGGCAGCAGTGAGCAAAACTGAAACCGGTATGGAGGTGTTGCCGAATTCGCTGATGCTGATGTAAACCCAAGTGGCACCCGAGCCAAACAGGCCCAAGCCCACCAGTAACCCCGCAAAGAAAAGCTGTTTGGCCGGCAGTGGAATGCAGGCCAGCAAAATCAGAAATGCGGAAATTGGCCCGAGCCACCAGAAGTGGAAAGGCGAGAAGGTCAGCGTTTGCAACGCGCCGGCAACCAAAAGGGTTGCCGCGCTAAACCAGCGGTTGGAAAGCAATGACAGTGCTGGGGCAGTAGAGGGTGTTAAATGCTCATGGCTCACTACGGGTTACCTGTAACAGACGGATGACACGGTTATCGGCGTTGGCTATGGTAAAGCGCAAGCCGCCAAATTCAACCGTTTCGCCTCGTCTGGGCAGGTGACCGAATTCCTTTAGAACGACGCCGCCAATGGTATCGAACTCTTCTTCATCGAAACCTGTGCTAAAAAATTCATTGAAATCGTCGACTGGCGTTACTGCCTTCACGGCATGGGAGCCATCCCCTCTGGCTTTGATATGGGTCTCTTCGTCGAAATCGTGTTCGTCTTCAATTTCCCCGACGATCTGCTCGAGTACGTCTTCAATGGTTACCAGGCCTGCTGTGCCACCGTATTCATCCACGACGATAGCCATGTGATTACGGTTTTCCTTGAACTGTTTAAGCAGCTGGTTCAGGCGCTTACTTTCCGGGACAAACGTAGGCGGGCGAAGGAGCTCGCGAACATGAGACCAGTCCATATCATCATCAAGGGCCAGCGGCAGCAGATCTTTGGCGAGAAGAACACCAATGACATCATCCTGGCTGTCGCCAATCACAGGAAAGCGGCTGTGTGCAGATCGGATGATTTCACCCAGATATTCTTTCGGATCCTGAGATGCGCGAACGGTGACCATCTGGGAGCGTGGGATCATGATCTCATCCACCCGCATGTCTACCACTTGCATGGCGCCTTCGATGATGCTCATGGCATCTACGTCGATTATGCCCTCAGATTCGGCACTTCTTAAGATTTCCAGCACGTCTTCGATAGATTCTGGCTCGCTGGAGAAAGCATGTGATATACGCTCCAGCCAAGACTTGTTTGAGCCTTGACTGTGACTCGATTGGTCGTCGCTCATGAGTCTTTTACCGTTTCCTCTGCTTCGTAGGGATTGCCGAACCCAAACTGCGCCAGCAATCGAATTTCCAGGGCCTCCATGGCCTCTGCGTCTTCGTCGTCAATATGGTCATAGCCTTGAAGGTGCAACATGCCGTGTACCACCATGTGAGCCCAGTGGGTAGACGGTTCTTTGTGTTGCTCCAGGGCCTCATTTTCAACGACCGGGGCGCAAATAACGAGATCTCCTGCTAATGGCACCGTTATACCGGCTGGCGCTTCAAATGGAAAGGACAACACATTCGTGGGTTTGTCCTTTCCCCGATACTGGTGGTTCAGTGTCTGGCTTTCCTCGGTATCGACAATACGAATCGTGACCTCGGATGGCTCCTCCCCCAGCCAGGCGGCCTGAGCCCATGCCTGAAACCGGGATTCCGGAGGTACACCGTGCCCATCGAACACGTTTTGGAAATCAACCGTCAGCTCGTTCACTGTGTACGGCCGCTCCCTTTGCTGTTGCCTTCATCAAGAGAATCGTAAGCTTCCACGATCCGCTGAACCAGTGGGTGGCGGACAACATCTTTGGCTTCAAAGCGCGTAAAGCTGATGCCGGTAACGTTTCTCAAAACGCCTGCGGCATGAATCAGCCCTGAGTTCTGGCCGCGGGGCAAATCCACTTGTGTGGTATCGCCAGTAATCACGGCTGTGGAACCAAATCCAATTCGCGTCAGGAACATTTTCATCTGCTCGCGAGTGGTGTTCTGGCTTTCATCGAGAATGATAAACGAGTTGTTCAGGGTGCGGCCACGCATGAAGGCCAGTGGTGCAATCTCGATCACGCTTTTCTCTATCAGCCGTGTGACATTCTCAAACCCGAGCATTTCATAGAGTGCGTCGTACAGCGGGCGTAGGTACGGGTCCACCTTTTGCGCGAGATCACCGGGCAGAAAGCCGAGCTTCTCGCCCGCTTCAACCGCCGGACGAACCAGAAGAATCCGCTTCACTTGCTCGTCTTTCAGGGCTTCTACTGCGCAGGCTACGGCAAGCCAGGTTTTACCTGTACCGGCGGGCCCAATACCAAAGTTAATGTCGTGGGAGCGAATGCTGTGCACATACTTCTGCTGATTCCCACCGCGAGGTTTGGCTGTGAGCTTCGGGGTTTTGATGAGGGTGACTGAGCCGTCGAAAGGAATCTCTTCTGGCAGTCTCTCAAGCCCGGTTTCCCGGATGTACAGGTGCACGGTATCCGGAGAAATATCGTCGGTCGCCTCGGTTTCCCGGTAGAGGTGTCTGATCACTTCCACAGCAGCGGCGACGTTTTCAGTAGCACCTTCAACCCGGAAGTGATGGCCTCGGCGGGTGACGGATACTTGCAGGCGCCGTTCGATGTGTTTCAGGTTTTCATCAAACTGTCCGCACAGAGTGGTGAGCCTGCGCTGGTCTGCCGGGTGTAGATCGAATTGTCTGGAATCGTTGGTGTTCAAATTTTCTCCGTTTTACTCTCGTTTACTTTACGGGAGTACGTATGGCTGGCTTTGGTGCTTTCGGGGCGGAGCAGGAACCCCTTCCCAAAAAGCGCCCGTGAATACGTCCATGTAGGGCTCGGTCGGGCCATCCTTGGCCCTCCACGTTTTTGGGAAGGGGTTCCCGCTCCGTCCCTATTCAAACTATGTGCTGCCCGAAAATATAAAAACAAGTAATCGGTAGCAATTTGATGGTCTACTTCTGAGACTAATTAAGGCGCATTGGAGAGTTGTTGGCATGCCGCACTGAACTTTATCGAGAGTGATGGGGGCTTCCTCCCAAAAATGTTGGAGGCCAAGGACGGCCGGAAACAAGCGCACATGGATGTGCTCGTAGCGGTTTTTGGGAGGAAGCCCCCACCACTCTCATACTCCAGCCCTCAATCACATGGGAGCCGAAGCTCAATAAAGCACCGAATCCACAGGTAAACCACGAAGAGAGTTGGCGTAAGCCTCAACAATCTCAACATCGATAAAGTGCCCGACAATCCCCGGATTCTCATGCCGGAAGTTCACAATCCGGTTGTTCTCCGTGCGCCCGGAATACTCCCCCGGGTCTTTTTTCGATAGGCCGGTAACCAAAATGCGCTGAGTCGAGCCCACCATCTTGCGACTGATATCCATCACCGTTTGGTTGATGCGATCCTGCAGAATCTTCAGGCGCTGCTTCTTCACTTCCATTGGCGTGTCATCCGGCAAGTCCGATGCTGGCGTGCCAGGGCGAGCGCTGTAAACGAAGCTGAAGGACATATCGAAACCGATATCGTTGATCAGCTTCATGGTGTCTTCAAAGTCTTTCTCGGTTTCACCCGGGAAGCCAATGATGAAATCTGAAGAAAAACTGATATCCGGACGAATCTTGCGCAGGCGACGAAGCTTGGACTTGTACTCCAGGGCCGTGTGGCCGCGCTTCATGGCTGCCAGAATACGATCCGAGCCGCTTTGAACCGGCAGGTGCAGGTGGCTGACCAGTTCGGGAACCTGTTCGTACACTTCAATCATCGCATCGGTAAACTCAACCGGGTGCGAGGTGGTGTAGCGGATGCGATCAATGCCGTCGATCGTGGCAATCAGTGTGATTAACTCAGCCAAGTCCATCACGTCGCCATCGTGGGTTTCGCCACGGTAGGCGTTCACGTTCTGGCCCAGCAGGTTCACTTCCCGCACGCCTTGGCCGGCCAGGTGAGCCACTTCGGCGATCACGTCGTCTGCCGGGCGGCTGACTTCTTCGCCACGGGTGTAAGGCACCACGCAGAAGGTGCAGTATTTGCTGCAGCCTTCCATTATGGAAACGAACGCAGAAGGGCCATCCGCTCCGGGGTCGGGCAGGTTGTCGAACTTTTCGATTTCCGGAAAGCTCACGTCCACTACGCCCACGCCGTTACCTTTCATGCGTACTTCGGTAATCATATCCGGCAAGCGGTGCAGGGTTTGCGGTCCGAAAACCATGTCGACGTAGGGTGCACGATCCAGAATCGCCTGGCCTTCCTGGCTGGCGACACAGCCGCCAACGCCAATAATCAGTTCCGGGTTCTTTGATTTGAGCTTTTTCCAGCGACCCAATTGGTGGAACACTTTTTCCTGTGCTTTTTCACGGATGGAGCAGGTGTTCAGCAGCAGGATGTCGGCGTCATCTGGTGATTCGGTCATTTCAACCGCTTCGCCGGTTTTAAGAAGGTCGGCCATGCGGGATGAATCGTATTCGTTCATCTGGCAACCGTGGGTTTTGATGTACAGCTTTTTGGCCATGGGTCTCAACACAACTGGATGTATTTGGCGCCCGGAGCAGAAATTGTCCGGATTGCGCGCTCTGAAAAGGAGAACTGGGCATTATAACGGGGTGATCAATCTGCAACCAGCGTTGTCTCGGTAATCTGCCAGTTTTGCTGTGGTATTATGCGGGTTTTCTGACAATCCGAGCATGAAGCAGTTGGCGAGGTTCTTCCCAAAACACGCTACCAGCACATCCATGTGCGCTTGTTTCGGGCCGTCCATGGCCCTCAACAGTTTTGGGAAGAACCTCGCCAACTGCTTCCCGAACTTTCGAGATAACTCCAAAAGCCCATGACCCCCGAACGCCTTGCCCGCATCAAACAGGTTTTGAACACCCGACAGCCGGACCTGACAGTCCTGACCGACCAGGTTCACAAACCAAGAAACCTCTCCGCCATACTGAGAACCTGCGACGCCTTCGGGTTAGCCAATATGCA
This sequence comes from Marinobacter sp. KMM 10035, assembly GCF_046537445.1. Classification (NCBI taxonomy): domain Bacteria; kingdom Pseudomonadati; phylum Pseudomonadota; class Gammaproteobacteria; order Pseudomonadales; family Marinobacteraceae; genus Marinobacter; species Marinobacter sp. KMM 10035. Next base: position 1,733,814 of record NZ_JBBVMG010000001.1, read on the forward strand.
CGTGGTCTGGCCAAAAGAAGGCTTCCGGGCATTTCGGAAAACCGCCGGCGGTAGCTTCAAGTGGGTAACGCCTCATACCCACCGCACTATGGACGACGCCATAGCGCATCTGAAAGGGCAGGGCCATAAGCTTTATGCGGCACAGCTGTCAGACAGAGCGATCGATTATCGCTCCGCAGATTTCACCGTGCCATGCACCGTTATTATGGGTAACGAAGTCGATGGCGTAAGCACAGCAGCAGCGGAACAAGCTGATGAACACATTGTTATCCCCATGATGGGCATGGTCGAGTCCCTCAACGTATCCGCCGCCTGCGCGATCATCCTCTCCGAAGCCCAAAGGCAGCGCAAAGAGGCCGGCTTGTTCGATAATCGGCGCATACCGGATGAAGACTACAACCGCCTACTCTTCAGTTGGTGCCAGCCTGTCGTCAAGCGCTACTGCGACGACCGAAACCTGCCATACCCGCCCATTGATCACGAAACCGGTGAACTAATCGACGGAGTAGGATGGATGCAGGAAGTAAGGGTGCTCAGAGCCAACCGCCCCCGCTGGAATGAAGATAGCCCGGCTGAGGTCAGCTAACGAAAACACCTTTTACCCAGATCGGCCCGTGGTGCGGTAAGGCTTTTCTGCCGGAAAAAGATGTCCGAGCGCAGCGAGTTATTTTTCCAGAAGAAAAGCCTTACCGCGCCGCGGAGCCAGCCCCCAAAGCAGCAGGCAAGCGAAGCCAACCCTAGTCTTCGCGATGCTCCAAATATCGCTCCAACTGCTCCCGCAAAGCCTTAGGCAGGCGAGTAATCGTCAGCGCATCCTTGTCGCGATCATAGTAAATCGCCTGATTCACCAAATCCGAAGAAAACGAAACACTCATACCACCACCAGAGCCCGCAATCCGCACCAGCTTCTTCACCTTCCGGTGATCCGGGTGCAGCACGCCGCTCTCGGGCATCTCCGCAGACTTACTGGCAAACTCCTTGAAACGCCCGGGCTCATCCTCATCCAGATAGCCAGACAACGCTTCAATAGCCACCGGCTCACCCAAAGCATGCTGCTCTTTGCAGAACTCATAAGCCCGCGTGCGAACTTCGCCAGCCTTCTCAGGCTCTGAAGACTTTGCAAACGCCTCCACCGCATCCAGAAACGTCAGAGTTTCCTTTTCAACATCGATCTGATTGGTGAAACCACACAGCCGGATAAACAGCTCCCCCGGCTCGCCAGTGCCACGGGCATGCACCAGCGTAAGGTAATTCTCTGCGGCGTTTTCACCAAGCCAGTCGTCCAGCTCAACCCGCATGGCAAGGTTCAGGCGCGACGTGCTCAGCACATCCGTTGTATCCAGAGCCTGATTGCCGTCGAAACGCAGAGCGCCATCACTCTCCAGAATCATCACATAAACCACATCTGAATCTGCGAGCGCTTCGTGGACAACCATGATCTGCCCAACAAACTCTTCCTGACAGCTCGTAAGCAACTCCTGCCACTGGCCAAATACCCGGTCTGTGAACGAAGCAAAGCTCTGCTTGTCCTCCAGATAATCCTTCAGCCAGCTGCTGAACGGGCTCTCGCCAATGTCTTCCGAAAACCGCCCGTATTTCTTACCCGGCTTGCTGTTAAACAACCGCTTCATCTGCTTGTGCAGGCCCTCGTAATCGCCACCCGGCTCCTGCAGCGCCTCACCACTTTGCAGGCGGGCAGGCTGCCCCGGCTGATACTGACTGGAAAACGCGGTGCGCAGATGCTTAATAGCCATAAACAGATAATCCCGAATAAAGAAACAAAAAAGCCCCGAAGGAAACCTTCAGGGCCAAAGATTCTGCCACGGACAACAAATACATTCACGACTAAAAAAGGAGACTGGCAACAAACTGTGATAGCCGTGGGGCGGGGTGTCTTTTCTGGCAGGAAAAAGATGTCTGAGCGAAGCGAGTTGTTTTTCCAGAAGAAAAGACACCCCGCCCCGCGGCAAACACCCACCTAGCCAGTCCTGCCAATAAGGTTCCGATTAAACCCGCTTCCCGCGAACCAGCTCCTGCACCTGTGTTGCAGCGACACCTGAAACTTCCTCTGTGCTGTCAGCCGTTATCGAAACATTGGCGATATCAGTGCCAAGATTCACAGCAATCGCTACCAGCCCATAGGCAGCTAGTAGCTGTGCTGTGCGGCGGCGGTCATCGGCATCACCGGCATTATCCTCACTCAGTATCACCGATGTTTTGCCCTGATCGAACAATGCCCGCTCAACAGCCAAGGCAAGGGCATGTGCCTGCTTGCCGGAGCAACCGATAATCATCGGCTTCTGCGCCAGCCTGCGTTCGCGCTCTTCCGGACTCACGGGCTCCAGTGTGCCTGCTGTATCTGCCAGGCCATCAATCATGCCGGCACCCACGGTTACGTTGGTGAGCCTGTCGATCACAATAAAACTGCCCGTGGCATGGTTACGCTGGTACGCGTCAAAGGCGATTGGCTGGCTCAGTGTTAGATCGCATAATCCAATTTCGTTCACCTGCAACAGGGCAGGGTTAGCGTGCTGTTTCAGCGTGTTCACATCAGTCTGGTAATGGATTTTCCGAACCGTGCCTGACGTGAACGTGGGCCCCAGTTTGATGTCGTACAGGCGACCAGTATGCAAAGGCGCATCTGCCATCCACACAATGTTGGCCTTAAACCGGTTGCCAACTTCCGGCTCGTCTTCCGGCATCACCAGCATGTCGCCGCGGCTGATATCTATCTCATCTTCCAGCGTCAACGTGACCGCCTGATCAATGTAGGCCTCTTCAAGGTTGCCATCGAAGGTCACGACTTCCTTGATGGTGCTGGTACGCCGCGAGGGCAGGGCCATAACCTTGTCGCCGGGACGGATCACGCCGGAGGCGATGGTGCCGCAGAAGCCACGGAAGTTGAGGTTGGGGCGGGTGACGTATTGCACGGGGAACCGGAAGTGCTCCAGGTTCTTGTCGCGGCTTACTTCTACCGTTTCCAGAATATCCATCAGTGCCTGGCCGTTAAACCAGGGCGTGTTCTCGCTGCGGTTGACGACGTTATCGCCTTCCAGCGCAGAGATAGGCACAAAACGGATGTCTTTCAGCCCGAGTTTCGCGGCGAACGCCAGGTATTCCTCTCTGATTTCGTTGAAGCGGTCTTCGCTGAAATCCACCAGATCCATTTTATTCACGGCCACGACGATGTGACGGATGCCAAGTAGGGACGCTATATAGGAGTGCCTGCGGGTCTGGGTCAGTACACCACGGCGGGCGTCGATCATCAGAATGGCGACCTGCGCAGTTGAGGCTCCGGTAGCCATGTTGCGGGTGTACTGCTCATGCCCTGGGGTGTCTGCAATGATGAACTTGCGCTTATCGGTAGAGAAATAGCGATAGGCAACATCAATGGTTATGCCTTGCTCACGTTCTGCCTGCAAGCCATCCACCAGCAGAGCAAGGTCCAGCTTTTCGCCGGTGGTGCCCATTTTGGCACTGTCGGTTTTAAGGCTGGCCATGTGATCTTCATAGATCATCTTGGTGTCGTGCAGCAGACGGCCGATCAGGGTGCTCTTGCCGTCGTCTACACTGCCGCAAGTGAGTAGGCGCAGCAGTTCCTTGTTCTCGTGCTGCTTCAGGTAAGCCTGGATATCGTCAGCAATAAGATCAGATTGATGTGACATATCAGAAGTACCCTTCGCGTTTTTTCTGTTCCATGGAGCCAGCCGAGTCGTGATCAATCACGCGGCCCTGTCGTTCCGAGCTGGTGGCCAGCAGCATTTCCTGAATGATTTCCGGCAACGTATCTGCCTCGGATTCAATGGCGCCGGTCAGCGGGTAGCAGCCAAGGGTGCGGAAGCGGATGGATTTCATCATCGGCTTTTCCCCTTCCTTTAGCGGCATGCGGTCGTCGTCCACCATGATCAGCGAACCATCGCGTTCTACAACCGGGCGCACGGCTGAGTAGTAGAGGGGGACAATTTCAATGTTTTCCAGATAGATATACTGCCAGATATCCAGTTCAGTCCAGTTGGACAGTGGGAACACGCGGATGCTTTCGCCTTTGTTCACCTTACCGTTATATGTATTCCACAGTTCCGGGCGTTGGTTTTTGGGATCCCACCGGTGGTATTCGTCACGGAATGAGTAGACCCGTTCCTTGGCCCGGGATTTTTCTTCATCCCGGCGGGCGCCGCCGAAAGCCGCATCGAAACCATGCTTGTCTAGCGCCTGCTTGAGGGCTTGGGTTTTCATCACGTCGGTATGTTTGGCACTGCCATGGGTAAACGGCCCGATACCTTGGTCTACGCCGTCCTGATTCGTGTGAACAATCAGGTCTAGCCCATACTCCTTTACCTTGCGCTCCCGGAAATCGATCATGTCCCGAAATTTCCAGGTGGTATCTACATGCATCAAGGGGAAGGGCATTTTACCCGGGTAAAAGGCTTTACGGGCGAGGTGTAGCATTACCGCAGAGTCTTTACCGATAGAGTAGAGCATCACCGGGTTGTCAAACTCGGCTGCCACTTCGCGAATGATGTGGATGCTTTCCGCTTCCAGTTGTTTCAGATGCGTAAGGTTGTATGTGGTCATGAGTATCCGTTGCCGCAGCGGGCCTTGAAGGCTTGCAAATAGAGCAGCAACTATATCAGAGGCGATATGGCTATAAGAAGGGTCGCGGTTAGAGTTTTAAGTTATAGGAATATAGCGCTTCAATGAACCCGCCGGTGACCAGTCGTGTGGGCTCGATCAAGGATATAGCGGGAACGTTGTACGGGTCAGACTGGTTTAAGTGTGTCGGCCAGAAGTTTTCGTACATACCGGTCGATATAGTCAAACCCGTTTCCTTCGAAATCGGCAAACTGAATGCCCAGCTGAAATTCGTCCCGGGCCATCCTGCGCAGGTGGACAATGTGTCCTTTGGCTAATATGGATACGGGTTGAGTTGCAACAGCAGGCACAGAAAATCGGGCTTTAACGTCAATCCAGTTTCCTGGGGTGGGGGCTCTTAGACGTGGTATGAGCTGTCCTGCGGCTTCCTGATTACAGAAAATCATAACGCCTGTGCGGGACATGTTGGAGATTTTGCAGTTGATCTGACAACCATCGGGCTTTTCGATAACGATGTCACTTACAACATCCACACGTTGTTGGTTGCGCAGGTTTGGTTTAACTGTGACGGCTTTCATGGGCGCTCGTATTGACACTGTTAGGCATGCTCGGGTTCAAATAATGTTTCAGAACAACGTGTAACTTGCAAAAAGTGTAGTTGTTTATTTTCTGATCAGCAACTTGAGTGTCGTACATTGTGGCAGATTTTCAGTATATTTCTGAACAAGGGTTCACATATTTGATTGAGATCAGAATTCTTTTGCATTTCAGATGGCTCCGCTTTTGCTGCAGAACGCCCCCTTAGTGGTGTAAAATCCCCGATTCTATTTATTCATTCGCATGCTCCCGGCGCTCATTCCTGTGCGCCCGCTGAGCGCCAGGAATCCTGAAACGTTATATGACAGAAATAACCGAGAATAAAGTTGCCGGCAACGGCAAGGTGGGCTTCATCAGTTTGGGTTGCCCCAAAGCTCTGGTGGATTCCGAGCGCATACTCACCCAGCTTCGGTTGGATGGCTACGACGTGGTGCCTACATACAACGATGCGGACATTGTTGTAGTGAACACCTGCGGTTTTATTGATGCGGCCAAACAGGAATCTCTGGATGCCATAGGTGAAGCCATCAAGGAAAACGGCAAAGTGATTGTCACCGGTTGCATGGGCGTTGAAGCGGAAAAAATCCGTGAAACCCACCCGGGTGTGCTGGCGGTTTCGGGCCCGCACGCTTATGAGGAAGTGGTGGGCGCAGTGCATCAGTTTGTTCCGCCGGCTCGCGAGCATGATCCGTTTACCGATCTGGTTCCGCCTCAGGGCATAAAGCTTACGCCACGGCATTACGCATACCTCAAGATTTCCGAAGGCTGTAACCATCGCTGCACCTTCTGCATTATTCCGTCCATGCGTGGCGACCTGGTGAGCCGGCCCATTGGCGATGTGATGGACGAAGCTCAGCGTTTGGTTGACGCAGGCGTTAAAGAATTACTGGTGATCTCCCAGGATACGTCGGCCTACGGTGTAGACACCAAGTACCGAACCGGCTTCTGGCAGGGGCGTCCGCTGAAAACCAAAATGCAGTCCTTGTGTGAGGCTTTGGGCGAGTTGGGTGTGTGGGTGCGCCTGCATTATGTTTACCCTTACCCGCACGTAGATGACATCATTCCGCTGATGGCCGAAGGCAAGATCCTGCCGTATCTGGACATTCCGTTCCAGCACGCCAGCCCGAAAGTGCTGAAGGCTATGAAACGCCCCGCTCACGACAGCAAAACCCTGGACCGTATCCGTAAATGGCGGGAAATCTGCCCGGAGCTGACCATCCGCTCCACCTTTATCGTTGGCTTTCCGGGTGAAACGGAAGAAGATTTCCAGTACCTGCTGGATTGGCTGGATGAAGCGCAGCTGGATCGCGTGGGTGCCTTTACCTACAGTGCGGTTGAGGGTGCCAAGGCCAATGAAATTGAAGGCGCGGTACCTGAAGACGTGAAAGAGGAGCGCCTGGCGCGCTTTATGACCAAGCAGGCGGAAATTTCAGCGGCCCGCTTGCAGGCGAAGATCGGCACCACGATTGATGTGCTGATCGATGAGGTGGACGAGGAGGGCGCAATTGGTCGTTCCAAGGCGGATGCGCCGGAGATTGATGGCATGGTGTATCTGAACGATGTTACCGATCTGAAGCCCGGGCAGATAGTTAAGGTGCTTGTTGAGCATGCCGATGAGCATGATCTATGGGCCGTTCTGGCGTGAGTTGAATGAAACCAAAAAGGCCTCGGTATGTTCGAGGCCTTTTTGATTATGGCATACGGCTATTCGTTGATTTTGGCTATGTAATCCGCGTAATACTGATCGAAAGTCTTGAATTCCAGGCTGTCTCGACCGCAGCAGCGGATGTCTCCTGACTTGATGTCATATACCCAGCCGTGCACCTGAATTTTACCTGTGGCCAGCTTCGCGGCGACCACTGGGTGCGTGCGCAGATGCTGTACCTGTTGCTGCACGTTTTCCTCTATGGCCTCATTAAGGTACTTGCTGTCCAGGCAAGCGTCGGTCGGAATGTCGTGCCGTTCACGGACGATTTCTATGGCTGATCGGCAGTGCCCCAGCCACTCCTTTACGTGTGGCAGTCCTTTCAGTGCCGGTATGTCCAGAGCACCGGTAATAGCGCCGCAATCTGTGTGGCCACAGACAATAATGTGGCGTACACCCAGAACCGCAACGGCGTATTCAATAGAAGCCGTCATGCTTCCGGTTTCATTGCTGTGGGGTGGGATGACGTTACCGGCATTTCGACAAATGAACAGGTCGCCCGGGTGAGAGCCCGTGAGCATATTCGGGTCGATGCGGGAATCCGAGCAGGTAACAAACAGTACATCCGGGTTCTGGCTCGTAGCCAGTGCACCAAACAGGTCTTTGTGCTCCGGGTAAACGTTTTTGTGAAAATTCAGTACGCCGCGAACAATGTGATCCATGTTGCCTCCTTCTGCCGATCAGGCAATTTCGATTAGTACTTCACCCGGAGTAACCCGGTCGCCCTTGGTGACGTGAACCGCCTGCACGGTGCCATCAACACTGGAGTGGATTTCGGTTTCCATTTTCATGGCCTCGGTAATCAGAACTGCCTGGCCGGCGGTGACCGAATCCCCTTCCTTTACCAGTACATCTACAACATTTCCGGGCATGGCTGTGCTGACATGACCTGGATCGGTTGCGCGCTTGCGACCTTTGCCGCCACCCTCTGCCACATATTCGTTCAGGGATTCGAATACCACTTCTTCGGGCATGCCATCCAGCGACAGATACAGTTTGCGCTTACCAGGCCCTGTGGTGCCCACGCCGGTTACTGCCACTTCGTAGGTTTCACCGTGCACATCAATACGGAATTCAGTGGCAACCCCGGTGCCCAAGCGGCTTTGCCCGGGTTGCTCTAATGGCAACAGCTCTTCCGGTTTGAGCGTGCCGTCCTTGCGTTGCTGCAAGAACTCCCGGCCCAGATCGGGGAACATGGCGTATGTGAGCACATCTTCTTCACAACTTGCCAGACTACCAATGTCTTCTCGCAATTTGTCCAGCTCAGGGCCGATCATATCGGCCGGACGTCCATCATTGACCGCCTCATTGCCGATGGCCTTTTTTCGGATGTCGGCATTTACTTCAGCAGGGGGGTGGCCATAGCCGCCCTGCAGGTAACGCTTAACTTCGTTGGTGATGGTTTTGTAGCGCTGCCCGGCCAAAACGTTATAAACCGCTTGAGTACCAACAATCTGGGATGTGGGCGTTACCAGCGGTGGGTAGCCAAGATCCTGTCGAACCCTTGGGATTTCGTCGAATACGTCGTTGATCTTGTCGAGGGCATTCTGTTCCTTCAGCTGATTGGCCAGGTTTGACATCATGCCGCCAGGAACCTGGTTGATCTGCACTGAAACGTCTTCCCGGGTGAACTCGCTTTCGAATTGATGATACTTTTTACGGACCTCGCGAAAGTAGTCCGCGATTTCGCTGAGCTGCTCCAGATCCAGCCCGGTGTCGTACTCCGTGCCCTTAAGCGCGGCTACCTGGGATTCCGTAGCCGGGTGACTGGTGCCGCTGGCAAAGGCCGAAATGGCCGTATCGATCCGGTCGGCACCGGCTTCGATGGCTTTGAGCTGGCACATGGGTGCAAGCCCGGCGGTTGAGTGGCTATGCACCACCAATGGCAGGTCTACAGAAGACTTGATTGCCTTAACCAGTTCAAACGTGGCGTAGGGTGTCAGCAACCCCGCCATGTCTTTTATGGCAATGGAATCGGCGCCCATGGCTTTGAGCTGTTCAGCCTGTTTCACGAACAACGCAGGCGTATGCACGGGGCTGGTGGTGTAGCAAATTGTACCCTGAGCGTGCTTGCCAGCCTTCTTTACCGCTTTCATGGCGGTTTCCAGATTGCGAAGGTCGTTTAGTGCATCGAATACCCGGAACACATCGATGCCATTGTCGGCCGCCTTCTGTACGAAAGCCTCAACCACATCATCGGCATAATGGCGGTATCCCAAAAGGTTCTGGCCGCGTAGCAGCATTTGCAAACGGGTGTTGGGCAAAGCTTCGCGCAGTTGGCGCAGGCGCTCCCATGGGTCTTCTTTCAGGAAACGTACGCAGGCATCAAACGTAGCGCCGCCCCAGACTTCCAGGGACCAATAGCCCACTTTGTCCAGTTTGTCGCAGATCGGCAGCATGTCCTCCGTGCGCATGCGGGTGGCGATCAGGGATTGGTGCGCATCACGAAGAATTACGTCGGTAACTTCAATCTTTTTTGCGTTGCTCATGTTCAGTCTCCTGTGGATTACCAGCCAGCATGGGCTGCAATGGTGGCGGCAATCGCCAGTGCCACGGCACTGGGGTCACGTTTCTTCGAATAGTTCAGCAGTTCCGGATGGCTGGGTACGAAGCTGGTGTCAAAATGACCATTGCGGAAGTCTGGATGATCCAGAATCTGCTGATAGTAATTGGCGGTGGTTTTGATGCCATGCAGGCGCATGTCGTCCAGAGCCCGCTTGCCCCGTGCGATTACCTCTTCCCAGGTCAGTGCCCACACAACCAGCTTCAGACACATGGAATCGTAGTAAGGAGGGATTTCGTAACCGGTATAGATGGCTGTATCCACCCGCACACCCGGGCCGCCGGGGGCGTAGTAATGAGTGATGCGGCCAAAGCTGGGCAAGAAGTCGTTCTTTGGATCTTCGGCGTTAATACGAAATTGCAATGCATAGCCCCGAAACTGAATATCCTCCTGCCGATAGCTCAGGGGCAGGCCAGAGGCGATGCGCAGTTGTTCCCGCACAATATCTACGCCGGTAATGGCCTCGGTAATGGTGTGCTCCACCTGCACCCGGGTATTCATTTCCATGAAGTAGACTTCGTTGCCCGTGAGCAGGAACTCCACCGTGCCGGCGTTCTCATAGCTCACGGCTTTTGCTGCACGCACCGCCAGATCACCGATGTACTGGCGCTGTTCCGGCGTCAGCTGCGGGCTCGGGGCAATCTCGATCAGTTTCTGATTGCGACGCTGAATGGAGCAGTCGCGTTCAAACAGATGGATGGCATCGCCCTGGCTGTCTGCCAGTATCTGCACCTCAATGTGGCGCGGATTCACGATGCACTTTTCCATAAATACTTCTGCCGAGCCAAAGGCCTTCGTGGCCTCGGAAATCACGCGTGGGTACTGGGTAGTCAGCTCTTGCGGTGTGTCGCACCGACGAATGCCGCGACCGCCGCCACCCGACGTGGCTTTCAGCATTACCGGGTAGCCTATGTCGTTAGCCAGTTCCAGTGCCTCATCAAGGCTATCCAGATTGCCTTCAGAGCCCGGAGTAATGGGTATGCCCGCGGCACGCATGCTATCGCGAGCCTGGGTTTTGTCGCCCATGCCGTGGATGACGCTGGATTTCGGGCCAATGAACGCCACACCCTTCTGTTCGCACAGGCGGGCAAAGTTGGCGTTTTCCGACAGAAAGCCATAGCCGGGATGAATAGCATCGCAGCCGGTTTCGACTGCCAGGTTTACGATGCGAGCCGGGTCTAGATAGCCCGCTAGAGGGTCTTCGCCCAGAGAGTAGGATTCATCAGCCCGCTTAACATGCAGCCCGTAGCGATCCGGTTCGGTATAAATTGCCACCGAACGTATCCCCATCTCTGCACAAGCCCGCACAATGCGCACGGCAATCTCGCCACGATTGGCGATCAACACTTTCTTCAGCATGGGAAGTTCCTCATTGCTTCGTCCCGAATGAAGGTAGGAAAAGAATAACGAGGATTGCTGATCAGTAAAAATTGATATTATTTCGTTTATATATAAGTTAAACGTTATGAATGGGTTGTTAAAAGGAGAACTTATGCCGCTCAGTATCCAGAAGCTGGCGAACAGACTGACGTTTCGGCAGTTGCAGGTGTTCAAAGCCGTCTATGACATGAAAAGCTACAGCAAGGCAGGAGATTTGCTGGGATTGACCCAGCCAGCCGTCAGCAGTCAGGTGCGACACCTGGAGCAGGCGCTGAACATGCCGATGTTCGAATACATAGGCCGAAAACTCTATTGCACCGCGGCAGGGGAAGAAATGGCCGCGTGCGTGCGTTCAGTATTCGGCGAGCTTGCCGACATGCAGAACCGCTTGGCGGCGCTGGAAGGCAGAGTGGCGGGCGACTTGCGGCTGGTGGCAGTAAGCACCGCCCAATACGTGGTGCCCTACCTGTTGGGCGAGTTCCTCGAACAGAATCCGCAGGTCAACATATCGGTATCTGTAGTCAACCGCGCAACCGCATTGGAGCGCCTGAAAGAAAACAGCGACGACCTTATCATCATGGGTATGGTCCCCCAGGGCCGACCACTAACCTCGCTGCCGTTTCTGGACAACGAACTGATCCCCGTAGCCGCGGCTGGCCACCCGTTGCTTGAACAAGAGTCAGTCAGCGCAGAAGCATTTCTGCACAGCCGACTCCTCACCAGAGAACCCGGCTCCGGCAGTCGGCTGGCACTGGAAGTCTACTGCCAGCAACATCAACTGAGAATCGACCCAATCATGGAGTTGGGCTCTAACGACGCGGTTAAACATGCGGTGTTGGCGGGGTTAGGCGTCGCGGTCGTGCCCAAGTTAAGCGTGTTATCGGAATTAGCTCTGGGCTCTTTGAGAGCCCTGGACATTTCCGGCTTCCCACTGCGCCGCAGTTGGTGCGTGGTCTATCCACAAGGACGACACCCAACACCAGCTATGAAGGCGTTCGTTAACTATGTTCAGCAAAATATTGCGCGGTTCGAGCGGTTGTTTAAAGGGTTAGCTGCCAATTAAGAGAGGTTCGGATCAGAAAGTGGATGCAGTGGCGCTCGAGAGTTATCTCATATTCATGTCGGGTGGGCTTTAAACCCACCCCTCCCCATAACTAAATGGCTAGGGCCAATTTAGAGGCCCAAGCCCAAACCAATCAACCCCCAAGTTTCCGAACAAGAATCTCATTGAACAGCTTAGGATTCCCTTGGCCCTTGGAGGCCTTCATCAAAGGACCCATAAAGCCGCCCAGCATCTTCTTTTGCTTCTTGGGATCAGCCTCTTGCTGATACTGGGCAACCTGATCCGGCATCCCGGCCAGAACCTCATCAACCATTGCCTCCAGCGCCCCGGTATCCGACACCTGCTTCAGACCCTGAGCATCAATAATGGCATCCGCATTGTCTCCGTCACCGTTCCAAAGGGCCTCAAGCACCTTCTTGGCGCCGGAGGACGACACAGTATTGTCGGCAATACGCGCCACCAACTGGCCGAGCTGCTCGCCGCTGATGGGCGCCTGTGCCACGGATTTATCCTCCGCGTTCAGGCGGGCCGAGAATTCTCCCAGCACCCAGTTGGCCGCCAGCTTGGCATCTTTTCCGTGTTCTGCGACCGCTTCGAAGAAGGCCGACAGCTTGGCATCATCGCTCAGCAAACGGGCGTCGTAATCGTTGAGGCTGTACTGCTCCATGAATCGTGCTTTGCGCTCATCCGGCAATTCCGGCAACAAATCCCGGGCGCTCTCAATAAACGCATCGTCAATCACTACGGGCAGCAGATCCGGGCAGGGGAAGTAGCGGTAATCGTTGGCTTCTTCCTTGCTGCGCATTGAGCGTGATTCATCGCGCTCACCGTTGTACAGACGAGTTTCCTGAATAATGCGGCCGCCGTCTTCCAGAATGTCCATCTGCCGCTCCACTTCATGGGCAATGGCCTGCTCCATAAAACGGAAGGAGTTCAGGTTCTTGGTTTCCGTGCGCGTGCCCAGTTCGTCCGAGCCTTTCGGCTTGAGCGAAATGTTTACATCAAAGCGCAGGGAACCCTGGCTCATATCGCCATCGCAGATGCCAATTGAAGACACCAGGCTGTGCAGTTTTTTGGCAAAGGCCACAGCTTCTTCTGCGCTGTTCATGTCCGGTTCGGTGACAATTTCAATCAGCGGTGTACCGGCGCGGTTCAGGTCGATGCCCGTCATGCCATGAAAGTCTTCGTGGAGCGATTTGCCGGCATCTTCTTCCAGGTGAGCATGATGAATCCGCACACGCTTGCTGCTGCCATTGGCCAAATCAATATCCACAAAGCCCGGACCCACAATGGGGTGGTCCAGCTGCGTGGTTTGATAACCCTTGGGCAAATCCGGGTAGAAGTAGTTTTTACGATCAAACACCGAGCGCCGGCCGATTTCAGCGTTTACTGCTAAGCCGAACATCACCGCATAGCGAAAGGCCTGCTCGTTCGGAACAGGCAAGGTGCCGGGCATAGCTAAATCGACAGCGCTGGCCTGGGTGTTGGGCTCGGCACCAAATGCCGTGCTGGAGCCGGAAAAAATCTTGGTTTTGGTGGCAAGCTGAACGTGAATTTCCAGCCCGATCACAATATCCCATTGCATAGTCGTTCTCCTGATTCGGGCTTACTGGGGAAGCTTTTGGTGCCAGTCGGTAACTTGTTGGAACTGATGGGCCGCATTCAGCAGACGGGCCTCTTCAAAGTAGTTCCCGATAATCTGCAAGCCAACAGGCAGGCCGTCGACAAAACCTGCAGGTACCGACATGGCTGGAACACCCGCAAGGTTCACGGCAATGGTGAAAATATCTTCCAGGTACATGGTCACCGGATCATTGGTGTTCGCACCTTGCACAAAAGCAGGTGAGGGCGAAACCGGGCTCATCAGCACATCCACCTCTTTGAATGCATTAATGAAATCCTGCTGGATCAGGCGTCGAACCTTCTGGGCTTTCAAATAATAGGCATCAAAATAGCCGGCTGAAAGCGCATAGGTGCCAACCAGAATCCGGCGTTTCACCTCATCTCCGAAACCTTCGGCCCGGGTGCGGGTGTACAGGTCGTTCAGGTCTTGCGGGCTCTCACAGCGATAGCCGTAACGCACGCCATCAAAACGCGACAGGTTGGCAGAGGCCTCTGCTGGCGCAATGACGTAGTAGGCAGCAATGGCCAGCTTGGCGTGGGGCAGTGATACTTCTTTTACGGTGGCACCGAGCTTTTCGTATTCCTTAACCGCATTCCGAATCTGTTGCTCCATCGCGGGGCTCAGTTGGTCGGAGAAGTACTCTTTGGGAAGGCCGACGCGAAGGCCTTTCAGCGGCTCGTTCAGGGTGGTGGTGTAATCCGGTACGGCCTGATTAGCAGATGTGGAGTCTTTTGGATCAAACCCCGCCATCACATTCAGCATCAGCGCGTTGTCTTCAGCGGTACGCGCCATGGTGCCGCCCTGATCAAGGCTGGAGGCAAAGGCAATAATACCGTAGCGGGACACCCGCCCGTAGGTAGGCTTCAGGCCCGTAATGCCGCACAGGGCAGCCGGCTGACGAATGGAACCACCAGTATCAGTTGCGGTGGCGGCAGGTACAAGGCGAGCAGCAATGGCGGCTGCGGAACCACCGGAGGATCCACCAGGCACACGCTTCTCGCCGGCGCTCAATCCCCAGGGGTTGGTTACCGGGCCGAAAAAGCTGGATTCGTTGGAAGAGCCCATGGCGAACTCATCCATATTGGTTTTGCCCAAGCACACAGCGCCGGCCGCGCGGAAGTTGGCGGTTACCGTGGAGTCGTAGGGCGGCACAAAGTTGGCCAGCATTTTAGAGCCGGCCGTGGTTGCCACACCGTTGGTGCAGAAGATGTCTTTGTGGGCAAAGGGCACGCCGGTCCAAACGCTGGCTTTGCCTGCTGCACGTTGCTCATCTGCGGATTTGGCATCCGCCATGGCCTGGTCTTCGGTTACGGTAATGAAGCTGTTGTACTGCTGGTCTTCGGTTTTAATACGATCGAGGAACTCTCGGGTCAGTTCCACGCTTGAAATCTTGCCGCTTTCCAGCTCGCGGGAAAGCTCTGCTACGGATTTGTTATGCATGTTCAATCCTGATTGTGGGCCGATGGTGGGCTCGTCAGATCACTCAATAACCCGAGGTACGAGATAAAGGCCGTCTTCAGTAGCCGGCGCAATGGCCTGGAAGGCCTCCCGTTGATTGGTCTCGGTCACGTTGTCAGCGCGCAAACGCTGCACGGCATCCAACGGGTGGGACAGCGGTTCTACGTTGTCGGTGTCTGCGGCTCTGAGCTGGTCAACCAGGCTCAGGATATTGCCCAAGTCGTCTTCCAGTGCGGGTATCTGCTCTTCGTCGAGGCGAATGCGGGCCAGCACGGCGACTTTTTCAATGTCTTCGCGGGAAATGGTCACGTTGACTCCAATGTATGAAACAGCGTTTTCTAGAAGGTGGATATGGTAACAGATTCGCGGCTGGGCGGGAGGGGCGCTGCGACGCCGAAAATCTACTCAATTGGCCGGGTATCATCCAGCAAGTCTTCGGCTGCGGCGTCGTTCCGCTCTTCCCGCACTTGCCGCGTAATGTGGGTGTCCGGCCGCACGTTCAGCACGTCATCAGCCGGTAACTCTGACGTGGGCGAAGGCTTGGTTGAACCCGTGTTTGGCTCCTGTGTCCGCTCTGGCCGCTTTGACGTATCTTCGGCAGCCTGTGTGCCGGGCGTTTGATCGAAGCGCAGTCTGTATATGGGCTCGGGTAGGGTGAAACCCTGGCTCTCCAGTGCATTCTTGGCGGCACGAATCGAGAGGCTGCGAGCTTTTCCGAAATCAGATTCGCGCTGGTCAATCCAGGCCGTGAACTTGATAAGAATGTTGGAGTCGCCCACGGATTCAATAATGCCGCTAGGTTCCGGGTCGTCCAGCACCCAGACCAGCTGCTGCATCGCCGTAAGGCCGGTTTGTATAGCCAAGGCCGGGTCGTCCTCTGCGTCGACCCCCAGAACAAAATCAAAGCGGCGCTGAGGATTGCGAGAGTAATTCAGGATGACGGCTTTGAAAACCGTAGCGTTGGGGATGCGCAGATGGTTACCGTCAAGCGTCATTAGCACGGTGGAACGCGAGGTCAGCCTCACCACAACACCTTCATAATCGTTGATGATTACGTGTTCCTGAGCCCGGAACGGCTGGCGGATACTCAGCATGATGCTGGAAATGTAATTTTCCATGGAGTCTTTTACCGCGAAGCTGATCGCCAGCCCCAACACGCCCGCGCCACCTAGAAGAGTGCTCATCAGCGCTGTAGCACCGAGTATGTTCAGTGCCAGCAGCAGGCCCAGGAGAATGGTGATCAGCCTTACCGCATGCCCAGCCAGTTCCGCCAGAAAGGGATTTTTGGTTACCCGTGACCAGAGCGGTGCGTGACTTGCCAGCCGGTGCCCGGCGAACGCCACCAGTGCAAAAATACTGAATGCCACCAGAAAAAGTGGCAGGGCCCGTATCCAGCCGCGCAGAGTGTTCTGTAACGAATCCCAAAGGGGGTCGAGGTTGTCCTGCAGATCCAGAGTGCGGACAATGCTGTCATCAACTGCGATGGCACCCTCTACCCGGCTGGCGAGTTTCAATGCCCGTTGGGCCTGTGCCTCGTTCGCAGTCTCGCCTGAAAGCGCCACTACGCCGCTGGTCACGTTGACCTGCAAAGAGTCAAACTGCGGAATCTGGGAAAAAATCCCGGAAATGCGCTGCGTTATCAATGCGTCGCTGTCTGTTGCCGGCTCAAGGGTAATTGCGCCAGCTGGCTCTGCCTCTTGTTGCTGAGCCAGAACCAGTGAGGGGGCAAAAACCGTTAGCGCTACAACCAAAAGCAAGCGCCTGCCAAGCCAAGCTGTGCCGAGATACTTTGGCAGGTTAATCTTTGGTATTCTCAATAGAGGCCTCTCCGGTGGCAAAAAAAATCCGATTATCATGGATGGCCTTTCGGGCCATCTTTAATGTAAAGCAAAGTTCAGCGCACCGCCTGCGTCAACCAGAAATCCGCGCAAAGCCCTTGGCTGACTCTCCACGCACATGACCAATTGTTCATGCCCGGAGCAATATCATTTGCCTTTGCGGCCGGCTGCGCCTTGCCTGCGCGGGGGGGCACTGATAAAGTTGCCGCATCTTTCTGCAACCGCAACTCTCAGGTTGAAACTACACGAATGTTGATTAAAAGACTCCGAGGCTTATTCTCCAGCGACCTGTCCATTGATCTGGGCACCGCCAACACCCTTATTTTCGTGCGTGACCGCGGGATTGTGCTGAACGAGCCGTCCGTAGTAGCCATTCGTACCACCAACTCCCAGAAAACGGTTGCCGCTGTCGGTGCCGAAGCGAAGCGCATGCTGGGGCGTACACCCGGCAACATCACCGCCATTCGCCCCATGAAAGACGGCGTCATTGCCGATTTCGTGGTGACTGAAAAGATGCTTCAGCACTTCATCCATAAGGTGCATGAGAACAGTTTTATCACTCCAAGCCCGCGGGTTTTGGTGTGTGTGCCCAGTAAATCGACTCAGGTGGAACGTAAAGCCATCCGTGAGTCGGCTCTGGGTGCAGGTGCCCGGGAAGTGTTCCTGATTGAAGAGCCCATGGCAGCAGCCATAGGCGCAGGGCTGCCGGTTGAAGAAGCCAGCGGCTCAATGATTGTGGATATCGGTGGGGGTACTTCAGAAATCGCCATTATCTCTTTGAATGGCATTGTATATGCTGATTCTGTAAGGGTAGGTGGTGACAAGTTCGATGAAGCCATCGTTACCTACGTGCGCCGTAATTACGGCAGCCTGATTGGTGACACCACCGCAGAACGCATCAAACACGAAATCGGGTGTGCCTACGAAGGCCTCGAGATTCTCGAAATTGATGTGCGCGGACGCAATCTGGCCGAAGGTGTGCCCCGTGCGTTCACCCTTAACAGTGAAGAAATTCTGGATGCCCTCCAGGAATCTCTGGCGCAGATTGTACAGACAGTTAAAAGCGCGCTGGAACAGTCCCCGCCGGAACTGGCTTCTGATATTGCCGAACGCGGCATTGTGCTGACCGGTGGTGGAGCCTTGCTGCGCGGGCTGGACAAGCTGATCAGTGAAGAAACCGGGCTGCCGGTAATCATTGCAGAAGATCCGCTGACCTGTGTTGCCCGTGGCGGCGGCAAGGCGCTGGAAGTTATTGATCGGGGTGGCATTGGAATGTTCTCCCAGGAGGGATAATCCTTTGGGGAGGGATCACCATTAAAACCATTTTTGTTCAGGGGCCTGTGCCAGGCCTCCGGCTCCTGCTTGTTATTATTGTGTCGGCGGCGTTGATCGTCGCCGATCAGCAGTTTGACCGTGTTACCCCCGTTCGCAGTACCTTGGCAACCGCGCTCACGCCGGTGTATTGGCTGGGCAATGCCCCTTATCAGTTCAGCGACTGGGTGGCTGGCTTGTTCACCACCCGTGAAGATGTGAAACAGGAAAACGAAGACCTGAAAGCCCGTCTGCTTATCCTGGAGCGCAGGGCCCTCAAATACGCCGCTCTGGCATCTGAAAACAATGAACTTCGCCGCTTGATGAACTCTTCTGAACTGCTCGATGACAGGGTAATCGTCAGCGAAGTAGTCGGGGTGTCACCAGATCCCTATTCCCACGAAATTATTATCAATAAAGGTCGAAGTGATGATTTGCAGGTGGGGCAGGCCATATTGGATGCCCATGGCTTGATGGGGCAAGTTGTGCAGACCAGCCAAATTGCCTCCCGCGTGCTTCTTGTCTCAGACAGTAGTCATGCGGTACCCGTTGAAGTTGTGCGCAATGGGCTTCGAGCTATTCTTCTGGGGACTGGCGATTCAGGCACCCTGGATCTGGTTCACGTGCCAGACACAGCAGATATTCGAGAAGGCGATCTTCTGGTGAGCTCTGGACTCGGTGGGCGCTTCCCCAGAGGGTACCCGGTTGCGGAGGTAAGCCTGATCAAAAAAGAGCCTGGGGAGCCGTTTGTTACCATTCAGGCCCGCCCGAAGGCGCAACTCAATCAGAGCCGCCTGGTGCTTGTTGTATTCCCGCCCAAAAGCGAACACCCGGCAGAAGCAGGTGACGACATGCCTTCCGACATACCGTCGGCTGACGCGGTTCAGGGGGGGCAAGGCTGATGTTATCCGTCATCAGTTATCCGGTATTTGTGTTGTCCGTGATCGTATCACTGGTATTGAGTATTTCTCTCTTCCCCACGGGCTGGTTTGAATTTCGCCCTGAGTGGTTGGGACTGGTTGTGTTTTACTGGACTTTCCGTGCTCCGGCACAATTTGGCGTCTTGCTCGCATGGTGCCTTGGGCTGCTGCTGGATGTGCTGGAAGCGACGCCATTGGGCGTTAACGCGCTGGGGATGGGATTGACTGCGTTTCTGGTGCTGACAATTCACCAGCGGCTGCGGATGTACCCTGTGCTACAGCAGTGTGTGATGGTTTTTCTCCTGCTGGGGATCAACCAGATGCTGGTGCATTTTCTCAAGCAGATGTTTGGTGGTGAAGATGCCGGCTTCAGTTATCTTTGGCCCGCACTCACCAGCGCCGTGATCTGGCCAGTGTTCTGCATATTTCTGGACAACATTAACAGGAAGCTGGGTTAGCCATGACGTCGATTATTCTCGCCTCGGCATCGCCACGCCGCTCGGAGTTGCTAACACAGATTGGCGTACCATTTTCTGTGCATCCAGCCCATATTGACGAATCACCACGAACGTCTGAAGCCCCCGGCGATTACGTTGAGCGGCTTGCGCGGGAAAAAGCACTCGCAGTTTCTGCTCATTTTCCCGGCAAGTGGGTTCTTGGCTCAGATACAACGGTTGTTCTGGATGGCGCCATTTTAGGTAAACCGGCAGATGAAGCCGAGGCTGAAGCCATGCTGGCTATGCTGTCAGGCAAAACTCATCAGGTAATGACAGGCATTGCGCTGGCCAAGGATGATGGTTGTGACTCCAGGTTAGTGACCACTGAGGTTAGCTTCCGGGTGCTCTCGAGGACTGAAATTGTAGCCTATGCAGCTTCAGGCGAGCCCATGGATAAGGCCGGAAGTTATGGAATTCAGGGCCTGGGTGGTATTTTTGTGAAGGAACTCAAAGGGAGTTACAGTGCGGTTGTTGGCTTGCCTCTGCAGGAAACAGCTGCCTTGCTGGCGGATGCCGGTGGCCCTGTCTGGAAACACTGGATGAGTAGTCAGGAGAGCCAATCATGAGCGAAGAAATCCTGATCAACGTAACACCGGTTGAAACCCGGGTCGCGCTGGTTGAAAACGGAATGTTGCAGGAAGCCTACATTGAGCGTGCCAGCCGCAAAGGTATTGTCGGTAACATATACAAAGGCAAGGTTGTGCGCGTGCTTCCGGGGATGGAAGCGGCGTTTGTCGACATAGGATTGGAGCGGGCTGCCTTTATCCATGCCTCTGATGTGGTCTCCAGCCATGCCAACACAACAGCGCCCGGCGACGGGCCGAAAACCGTTCCTGATATTCGCACCTTGTTACGCGAAGGCCAGTCACTGGTTGTTCAGGTCACCAAGGACCCCATCGGCACAAAAGGTGCCCGGCTTACCACTCAGCTTTCCATACCATCGCGGTATCTGGTGTTCATGCCAGAGGTCATCCATGTGGGTATTTCCCAGAGAATAGAGGATGAAACGGAGCGTAGCCGATTGAAGGCCATCGTTGAGCAGGGTGCTGAAATGCATCCGGATGTTCAGGGTGGCTACATCATTCGCACGGCAGCTGAAGCCGCATCCGAAGACGAGCTGCTGGCAGATATGAATTATCTGCACCACCTTAGCCAGTCTATCCATGAACGGATTGAGAAAGTGCAGGCGCCGGCGGCCGTTTATAAGGACCTGCCTCTGTTCATCCGCACAATCCGTGATCTGATTCGACCTCAGACTGAAAAAGTCCGCATCGACAGTCGCGAGAGCCATCAGCGGGTAATGGAGTTTGTTGATGAGTTTGTCACCGAATTTGCCGATAAAGTGGAGTATTACCCCGGAGAACGGCCTATTTTTGATCTTTACTCCGTAGAGGATGAGATTCAAAAGGCACTGAGCCGCAAAGTGCAGCTCAAATCAGGTGGCTATGTGATCATCGACCAGACTGAGGCAATGACCACCATTGACATAAACACCGGTGCCTTCGTGGGGCACCGTAATCTTGAAGAGACCATTTTCAAGACCAATCTGGAAGCAGCACGGGCAATCAGTCGCCAGCTGCGTCTGCGTAACCTTGGCGGCATCATTATTATCGATTTTATCGACATGGAAGATGTTGAGCATCAGCGCCAGGTTCACCGGATGTTGGAAAAAATGCTCGAGCGGGATCACGCTAAAACCAAGATCACAGGTGTGTCTGAGCTGGGTCTGGTGGAAATGACCCGAAAACGGACCACAGAGAGCCTCGGCCAGGTTCTTTGCGAGCCTTGTCCTATCTGCGATGGTAGAGGCTTCCTGAAAACCAGCGAGACAGTGTGTTTCGAGATTTTTAGGGAAATACTGAGAATCAATCGGGCCTACGATGCAGAAAGCTATTTGGTGATGGCGTCCCAGAGTGTGGTTGATCGCCTTGTTGATGAAGAATCTGACAACGTGGCTGATCTCGAAACCTTTATTGCCAAGACTGTCCGTTTCCAGGTAGAGCCGTTTTATAGCCAGGAACAGTACGATGTCGTTTTGCTCTGATTTCGGGGCGATACACCGGCATAGAGGGTAGCAGGCGATGAAGCTCCGGAAGCCCTCCTCCGATAGCCAGCCTGTCCGCTTGATGGCACTGCTTACCAATGCAATTTGGTGGTTGTTGCTGGTTGTTCTGGTGCTGTTGGCTCTCTACGCCGGCATCGGGAGGCAGCTTACCCAGAACGTGGATTCTTTCCGGGATGAGCTTTCCGACGAGCTGTCTGCCCGCCTTGGCCACGATGTGAGTATTGGTAGCCTGTCATCGCGCTGGTTTTGGCTCGATCCCTCCTTTACCGCACAAGACATAGAAGTCACCAATCCGGATTCCGGAGACCGGGTTGTGAGCTTGCAGCATTTGACCATCCGTTTTGATGCGCTTGCTTCATTGATGCGCTTCAGAATTGTTTTCGAGGACTTTGAAGCGGACGGGCTCGAGTTAACGCTGAATCAAAAGCGTAGCGGTGAAGTGGGTGTGCGGGGCGCTGATATTCCGGAGCCCCTGAACAATCGTTACCGGGATTGGCTCAGAATTGCCGGGAAATGGCTTTCGGACCCCTACATTAAAGTGACCCGAGTGAACCTGGGTATTCGCGACAACCAGGGTCAGCTCCGGTTTCTGGATATTCCCCAGCTTGATCTGCTGTATCAGCAAGGATTGTTTCGGGCATCTGGCCGCGCTTTGCGGTCCGCAACCACTGAACAGTTGGCCAGCTTTACCCTGGTGGGTAAACAGTTTTTCCGCGGCGACTTCAGTGGCCAACTCTATCTCAACGTAGATTCCGGGCGCCTGTTTGATGGGCTGATTGATGAGTATCAGTGGCGGGACATCCGTGTTGAAGGCTTTGACCTGGGAGGAGAGGCCTGGCTTACCTTCCGCAAAGGTGTCCTTCAGCAGGTCAGCGGTACCGTGAGAACACCCTATCTGCAGCTCGGCGTTGCCGGCGAATCGCTGGCCCCACTGGAAGATATCAGTGCACGGTTTGGCTGGCGTCGGCACCATGATGTGATGGCTACACCTGAAGAGGGTGGGCTCCGTTCAGAGACCATTGGTGAGTGGCACCTCAAACAGCTCGCCTGGACCTGGAATGGCGACCAGGTACCACCATTCAGTTTGAAGTTGGTTCCGGAGCCGCAAGGGATAACCATCACTGCAGACGCCATGCCCCTGCGCCCGCTTCGACGCCTGACAAGCACTCTGCCACTGTTGCCTCCGGTCGCCAGCGACGCATTGGAGGACTACCGCCCCGTAGGCTTTTTGGATGGTGTGACAATCAGAGTTCCGGGGAGCGGTGACAACAGCTTTGAATTTTCTGCTCGGCTTCGGGACGTTGGTGCTGCTGCCTATGGTGGCGCACCAGATGTACGCGGTGTGAATGGGTTTATTTACGTTGATCAGAATGCCGGCTATGTTCGGGCTCGAGAGGGCGCACGCCCGGTGACCCTCTCTTTTCCGGAACTGTTCAGCAGTGAGTGGTCCTTGCCTGAGCTTTCCGCCACCGTAGCCTGGCGTTTGGATGGGCCTGTCACCCGCGTTTATTCAGACGATATACGCATGACCTATGGTGACAATACTCATCTGAGCGGAGCTTTCGATCTCAAGCTTGACCAGAAAGGTGAGGACAACCTCGGCCTCCGGGTTAGTGTCGAGAATGGCGACGCCTCTATGCTGGCTGCATTTGTTCCTGAGAAGATCGTGGATGCCGGGCTTTATGAGTGGTTAACCACGGCCATCACTGAAGCGGATATACTGTCTGGCGTCTACTATGGTCACGGCCAGATCGGTAGTGACGCCCCCTCTGGCTCGTTTGTTTCTTCCATGTGGTATGAGTTTGAAAACGCCAGCGTTCGCTACGATAAGCAGTGGCCAGAGGTAACGGGCGCGCGCGGGCGGGTCGACATTCAGAACGGCGATACATTGGTGATGCTTGAGGCGGGAAACACCGGTGGCCTGGCAATTGATCCGAGCACTGTTTCCGTGATTCCAGAGGCCGAAGGTGCACTGGTGCGGGTGGATGTATCAGCACCTGTGCCGGCAGATGCCATCAGCTACTGGATGACCAACAGCCCGTTTGGCGCCATGGCCGGGCCCGAGGCAGCAAAGCTGAGCTATGGTGGTGATTACAAGCTTGATCTGTCGATAGACTTGCCTCTCAAAGACAATGTGGCACCTGTGGTTGAGGCCAGGGTTGGCACGGAGAATGGCACGGTAGCCTATCCAGGTACCGATCTGCGCTGGGACAGAATCAACGGTAGGCTGACTTACCATTCTGAAAAGGGCTTTTCGAAAACGCCTCTGATGGCCCACTTTCTGGATGAGCCGGCCAAGATTGTATTCAGTCAGCCGGGAGCAGCGCAGGCACTGCGGATTGAGCAAACGGGCACCTTGCCTGTACTCAGCGTGTTTCGACAGTTCGAGCTTGTAGATCCTCAAAAACCGAGTGGTAGCGATGCCGGTAGCAGCCGATACGGGCTCAAAGGTGCTTTTGGTTACTCTGCACGGTTGGATGTCACAGAGGGCAGCTCGCCACGGGTAACGGTTCGCTCCAGCCTCGAGGGGCTCACTATCGATTGGCCTGGCCCTTTTTCCAAAAAGGCAGGGCAGATAGCACCTTTGCTAGCCGAGATACATACAGGGGATGAACGAGGTCTGGGTATTTCTGGAACCTGGGAGAATCGCGCGACCTTTGACCTTTTATGGAAAAACTCCGGAATTGAACTGACCTTTGATGAGCTCTACCTCGGGGATCAGATACTGAAGAATATAGAGTTGGAGGCATTTGATCTGGGAGACCGCTGGGTCTTGAGCACCCATTCCGAACGGGCCGTTGGCCGAATTGAAATCCCGAATGATAACAGTCTGGTCACAGCAGATTTTGCCGTGGTGCACCTGGTTCGGGACGAAACTGCCGCCAGGGAAGCGCCGGAATTGCTGACTATAGAGCAGCAACTTGAAGCCTTCCGGGCAATGGACATGGAGGCGTGGCCAGATGTGGATATTGCAGTATCTGAACTGCGCCTCAACAATGATAGCTTGGGGCGCTGGTCTTTCCAGTTGCGGCCTGAGCGCCAGAAACTCAATATTCGCAGTATCGAAGGTCACCTCAAATCCATCACGCTAGCGGGTGATATGACCTGGAGCGTGGTTGATGATAGGGAAGTCAGTCAGTTTACTGGTTCTGTAACCGGTGGGGCGCTGGCGGACCTGGGTGAGCTTTTCGATACTGAAGTACCTTTGTCGAACAAGCAGACCAACATTGAGCTGAACCTGGACTGGCCAGGGCGTCCTGATGAGTTTGATCTGGCAAGCCTCAGCGGTAATGTCAGTCTTCGCCTCGATGATGGCGTGATTTTGGAGAGCAACAACAGCGCGCAGGTGTTCAGGATATTCAATCTGCTCAACTCCGATACGCTGTGGCGCAGGCTTAAGCTGGATTTTTCGGATCTGTATAAGCGTGGTGTAGCCTTTGATGCAGTATCCGGCAAGGCTCGCCTGGAGGATGGTTTGCTCACAATGGACCCGGAAATGCAGGTGGTTGGCCCATCTGGCGCGTTCAAGCTCAGTGGAAGCACCAATCTGGAGGAAGAGGTGTTCGATATGCGCCTGGTTGTTGTTCTGCCACTCACCCAGAACCTGCCACTGGCTGCCCTGCTGATGGGTGCCGGCGCACCTATTGGAGGTGCTCTGTTTGTACTGGATAAGGTGCTGGGAGACCCGCTCAGCAGGCTCACCAGCGCCACCTACAATGTGACCGGCCCCTGGGATGAACCTAAAATCGATTTGCGCAGCGTATTTGACACAGGTAAATAACCTGAACTACTGCGAATATCAGGCTTCAGCTTCGTCAACGCATTCCCGTAAGTAACGGAATAGCTTGCGGGATTGCCCGGTATTTTTCTGTTTTTCCAGATCTTTACGGGCATTGCGAACAAGATTGCGCAAATGCTGTATGTCTGCACCTGGACAGTAGTTGAAGAATTCGCCTGCAACCGAGTCGCCCTCAGCAATCATCCGGTCACGCCAGCGCTCAGCCAGGTGGTGGCGGCGTGTATGCTCTTCACTTCCCGAGTCGAAGGCATCAATCGCTCGCTCAACCGCCTCGGGGTCATCTTCCTGCCGGATAATTTTGCCAATGTACTGCAGGTGACGGCGCTTGGCTTCGTTCTGCTTGATCCTGCGCGATTCTTCAATGGCGTGTCTCAGGGTATCGCTAATCGTCAGGGTATCAAGCTGTTCGTTGCTCAGGTCGAGCATGCGTTTTCCAATGCCCTGAAGCGCGTGCATTTCCCGTTTGAGTTGGGATTTACTCGGCCCCGAGTATTGCGGCGCTTCGTCGTCGTGGTCGTCGATCATGTTTTCATCCAGATTTGTCAGTTCACGCGTAAAAAATAGTCGCCAGGCCAAGAAATGACATGAAACCGACCACATCCGTGACGGTTGTCAGTATAACGCTGCCAGCCAGCGCCGGGTCGATATTTCGGGATTTCAGGAACAGCGGTAATACGGTACCTACCAGCGCTGCGGCCACCAGGTTGATAATCAATGCGGCGGCAATGATGGCGCCTATTAACAAATCCTGAAACCAGGCAGTTGCGGCGGCGGCTACTACGCCGGCCCAGAGTATGCCGTTGAGAATACCGGAAAGAAACTCCCGGTTCAGCAACCAGCCCACATTGGTGCCGCTGATTTGCCCAACCGCCATACCCCGGATCACAAGAGTGAGGGTCTGGCTGCCAGCAATTCCGCCCATGCTCGCTACAATGGGCATGAGCACCGCCAATGCGACCACCTTTTCGATGGTGTCTTCAAACAGACCAATAACGCCAGAAGCGATGAAGGCCGTGATCAGGTTAACACCCAGCCAGATCGCCCTGCGCCGTGTGGTTTTCCAGACTGGGGCAAAGGTATCTTCATCATCATCCAGGCCGGCCATGCTCATCAGTGAATGATCCGCATCTTCGCGGATAACATCCACCACGTCATCGATGGTGATTCGGCCCAGAAGATGACCCTCCTGGTTCACAACCGGTGCAGAAATCAGGTCGTAGCGCTCAAACAAGGTGGCAACTTTGGTATCCGAGAGCATGACGGGGATGGGTTCTATATCCGTATCCATCACCTCCCGAACCGTTGCTGCCTGGTTGGAAACAAGCATCTTGGTAATGGGCAGCATTCCGATAAATTCATCGCGCCGGCTCACAACAATCAGGCTGTCGGTCATCGGCGGAAGTGCACGGTGCCGCCGCAGATACCGCAATACCACATCAATACTGATATCAGGGCGGACAGTAATGGTGTCCGTGTTCATCAGGCCGCCGGCGGTGTCTTCCGGGTAGGAGAGGACTTCCTCAACCCGTTGCCGATCCTGTTCGTCCATGGTGTCCAGAACTTCCTGGATCACCTTATCCGGTAATTGCTGCAGAAGGTCGGCGAGATCGTCGGACTCGAAGTCCTCGATGATATCCGCCAGTTCCTGGGCGTTGAGTCGGCTCAGGTATTCGGCACGGATGTCTTCGTTAAGGTACTGGAGAACATCGCCTTCGAGCTGTTTGTCTACCAGATTCCAGAGCAGGGCACGCTGGCGGGGCGGCGATGATTCAAGCAGGTGCGCGATATCGCTGGGGCTCAGGCCGCCGTTGAGAATGCGGGCAACCTGTTTCAGCGCACCACTGTCCAGCGCTTCACTAAGGGAGCGTAAGCGTTGGCGGGCCTGGCTTTTTTCCAGAATATCGGACATGAATCACCTGCAGTCAGAAAACGCCTGCATTATAACGAAGTTAGCCGAAACACGTGAGAAAGAGTGGGTTATTCGCCTTCGCCAAAATAGTCATTGATCAATTCTGAAAGGGCTTCAATGGCCTTATCTTCATCCGGGCCATCGGCCACCAGTTCAACTTCTGTGCCTTTACTGGCGGCGAGCATCATCACATGCATGATGTTTTTTGCGTCCACTTCGCGTCCTTTGCCACAGATTCTCACGGAGCTGTCGAACTGCGAGGCCGTGGCCACCAGCTTTGCCGTGGCCCGGGCGTGCAGGCCAAGCTTGTTAATGATAACAATGGGATGGCGTATCACAGCAGGTCAGACCTCTTTCCGGGCCTGCAGATGCGGCAGCTCGGCGTGGCGTACTTGCACGTTGCTGCAAGTTTCGCGGAAGTGCCGTCCCAGCTGTTCGCAGATATACACTGAGCGGTGTTGGCCGCCGGTACAGCCAATGGAAATGGTCATGTAGCTACGGTTGCTGTCAGCAAAGGACGGGATCCAGCTCTCCAGAAACCCGATTAAATCGTTAACCATTTTCGTGCTGGCAGGCTCGGCCTCAAGAAACTCGATAACAGGCTGATCTAGGCCGGTAAACTTGCGCAGGCTGTGATCCCAGTAGGGGTTGGGCAGGCAGCGCACATCGAATACATAGTCAGAGTCCAATGGCACACCGTGCTTGAATCCGAAAGACTGGAACAGCAGTGCAAGCTCCTGATCTTTGCGCCCGGCAATCCGCTGCTTCACCATATCCCGCAACTCATACATCGACAGCCCTTTGGTGTTGATGTGCAAATCTGCAAGCTTTGAGAGAGGTTCAAGCAGTTCTTTTTCGTTGCTGATGGCTTCTCTCAGAGACGTCTTGTCGTCGCTCAGGGGATGCTTGCGCCGGGTGGCATGAAACCGTTGCAGGAGAGACTGTTCATCCGCATCCAGGTAGATCACTTCAACCTGGATCTCATCTCTGCGGAGCTTGCGATGGATCTCCTCGAAATTGGCCAGCTCACCCGAAAGGTTGCGGGCATCAATACTGACTGCCATTTTGTCGAGCCTGCCCGGCGCCGTCTGGTTTGCCGCTTCTCGTGTCAGGGGGAACAAAAGCCCGATAGGCAGGTTATCAATGCAGTAGTATCCCAGGTCTTCCAATACGTGCAGAGCGGTACTCTTGCCGGAACCTGACCGGCCACTGACGATGATCAGCTTCATAGTGAAATAACCTGTTGCCCGGGTGGATATCAGCCACTGGTGGCTGTCATGCGTTGGAAAAGTGTGTGCGCATCTTCGCACTGCCTGAGAGCGTCGCAGAATGAGCGTTCGTTAAATTTCTCGGCGAGTTGGCTAAGCAGCTCAAGATGCTCGCTGGTAGCTTCTTTGGGCACGATCAGTGCAAACAGAAGGTCCACCGGCTGGTTGTCTATTGCGTCAAATTCGACGGCTTCTTCCAGGGTCATCAGCACACCGATAACCTGTTCAAGGCCTTCGAGACGGCAATGGGGGATGGCTATCCCCTGGCCTATTCCGGTGCTCCCAAGCCGCTCTCGGGCAATCAGATTGTTGAAGATCTGACTTTCGTTGACCGAATCATTGTGCTCGCGAATCTGCTCGGCAATGGTCTCCAGCACCCGCTTTTTGCTTGATGCGGGCACATTGCACAGGGTCAGCTCCGGCACAAGGATGTTGTCTATTGTCAGGGATGTGTCGCTCATGAATCGACCGCGCTTCCGTGAAAAAAGCTGCGACGCGTAGACCGCGCCGCAGCTTGATTAGATGACATGCCTGAAAACACTCGCCTAGCGGGCGGTGTGTCCCTGCATCCTGTCTACAGTCTTTTCTTTGTGCTTGAGGATCTGTCGATCCAGCTTGTCGACGAGCCCGTCGATGGCTGCGTACATGTCCTCGTTTTCCGCCTTTGCGTGAATCTCACCACCAACCACGTGGAGCGTCGCATCTGCAATCTGCCGAACCTTATCTACTTCCAATGTTACCTGGCAGTTGCTGATGTGGTCGAAGTGCCGCTCGAGTCGTTCAAACTTTTCGGCTACATAGTCTTTCAAAGCGGGAGTCAGCTCTACGTGACGGCCTGAAATGTTGAGTTGCATAGACGTCTCCTGTTGTCATTCTTTCCGGCTCTGGGAGCCGGTCTGAGTGCTGGCGCATGGCTGCACCAGCGAAAACCACTTGAAACTGTTCGACGCGCCAGATTTACACCAGCCGCTTGCGTTCGTTTGAGGGGGGAATGTTCATGGCCTCGCGGTATTTTGCAACCGTGCGTCGCGCCACTTTGATCCCTTCTTCTCCCAGCATGGCTGCAATCTTGTTATCACTCAACGGCTTTTTCGGTGTTTCTGCAGCAATCAGTTTTTTGATCATTGCTCGAATAGCCGTTGATGAGCACTCTCCGCCTTCGTCGGTGCTGACATGGCTGGAGAAAAAATATTTCAGTTCAAAAACGCCCCGGGGTGTGTGCATATATTTTTGCGTGGTCACACGGGAAATGGTGGATTCGTGCATTTCCACAAGCTGGGCGATATCCGAAAGAATCAGCGGCTTCATCGCTTCTTCGCCATGGTCCAGGAAACCCTGTTGGTATTCAACAATCCGGGTTGCAACCTTTAGCAGCGTTTCGTTTCGGCTTTGCAGACTCTTGATGAACCACTTTGCCTCCTGAAGCTGGTCGCGCAGGTAGGTGTTATCTGCGCTACTATCCGCCCGCTTTATTAATGAAGCATAGCTCGCATTCACGCGTATGCGCGGCGCAATTTCAGGATTCAGTTCAACGCGCCAGCGGTCATTGTGTTTGCGCACGATCACGTCGGGAATAACATAGTCCGGCTCGGTGCGATCAATGATGTCTCCCGGGCGCGGGTTGAGGCTGGTAATTAGTGCCAGCACATCGCGCAGTTGGTCCTCTTTAAGGCGACTGCGGCGAAGTAGCTGGGCGTAGTCACGGTTGCCCAGCAGGTTTATATAATGTGTGATCACCAACCGTGCCTGAGCAAGCCAGGGTGTTTCCGGTGGCAACTGATTTAGCTGGATCAGCAGGCAGTCCTGGAGATCTCGGGCAAAAACGCCCGGCGGATCGAAGAACTGCAGTCGGCGTAGCACGGCCTCTACTTCGTCCATCTCCAGAGGGTCGTCATCGGAATCGTTCGTCAGGCCGCTGTAGATCTCTTCCAAAGGGCTTGTGAGGTAGCCTTGCTCGTCTACTGCGTCCATAAGCGCGTGAGCAATAGCCTGGTCCCGTTCCGTCATGGGCGTAAGGTTCAACTGCCACTCAAGATGGTCCCTAAGGGTTTCACTTGGGGAGTTACGGGTCTCGAAATCGTGGTCGCTTTCGTCTTCGTTGCGCGCTGCAGGAGCAGGGGCGGACTGATAGATATCGTCCCACGCGGTATCGACGGGAAGGTCGTCCGGGATTGTGTCAGGGATTTCGTTTTCAGTTTGCCAGTCTGGCCCGTTTTCGCTTTCATCCCAATCAGAATTGGACGAATCGGAGGCTGTCTCTGAACTGTTAAGGTTCGAAGTGTCGTCGTGGCTCTGCTCGCTATCCGCAGCAGGTGCATCAATCTGATCGTCGTCATCCTGGGATTCCAGCAAGGGATTGGATTCCAGTGCTTGCTGGATTTCCTGCTGGAGGTCGAGGGTTGATAACTGTAAAAGCCTGATCGCCTGTTGCAGCTGGGGCGTCATAGTCAGGCTCTGACCCAGCTTTAATTGTAATGAGGCTTTCATAACCATCGCTCAGGATCCGTCACTTATACCCGATCTAAATTTCTTGCTTCGGCTAAAAATTCTTTGTGTCACGGCTACTTGCCGCCAAAAAAGATTATCCTAGCAAGTTCTCTGCCGAGTTTACTTGCTCCGGGTCGGCAACACAATCGAGCGGGCGCGCCGCCATGCTGAAAGCAAAGCTTACAGCCGGAACTCATTGCCAAGATAAACTTCTTTTACCTGCTGATTGGCAAGGATGGTTTCGGCATTTCCGGAAGCTATTATGTGCCCGCCGGAAACGATGTACGCGTTCTCGCAGATATCCAGAGTTTCGCGCACGTTGTGATCGGTGATCAGTACACCGATGCCCTTGTCCCTTAGGTGGCGAATAATCTGTTTGATATCGCTGACGGAAATGGGGTCTACCCCGGCAAAGGGTTCATCCAGCAGGATGAAGGCGGGCTCCATGGCCAGAGCGCGTGCAATTTCTACCCGACGCCGTTCGCCGCCGGAAAGGGCCATCCCCAGACTGTCACGAATGTGGGTAATGTGGAACTCTTCCAGTAACTGTTCAACCTTGCTCAGGCGCTCGGCTCGGCTCAGACCCTTGCGGGTTTCAAGAATCGCCATGATGTTGTCGCGCACTGACAGCTTGCGGAATACAGACGCCTCCTGGGGCAGGTACCCAATGCCTTTGCGCGCCCGGCCATGCATGGGCAGGGGGGTGATGTCCTGGCTGTCGATGGTGATACGGCCATTATCCGCATTAACCAGCCCGACAATCATGTAGAAACAGGTAGTTTTGCCAGCTCCGTTGGGCCCGAGCAGGCCAACAATCTCGCCGCTGCGAATTTCCAGCGACACATCGATGACTACTTTTTTCTGCTTATAGCTTTTTGCCAGGTTACTCGCTCTGAGAACTGCCATCGGATTCCTGTCTACTGTAATCGGCTGTTATTGGGTGGAGTCTGTGCTGTTGCCACGGGGCTGGATAACCATCTCGACCCGCCCAGGGCCGGCTCCGGTATCCTCGCCGCCTTCTGCCGTGACCACTCGTTGCTCAGTATCGTAATGAATAATGTCGCCACGAAACACGTTGCCATTCTGCTCAATGACGGCTTCCCGTTCAAAGGTGAGCTGTTTGTCCGTGGCAGACCAGGTTATGTTTTTGGCTTGAGCATCCGTTTTACCTTCACCGCTGGTTACTGGCTGCTGATAGCGGGCAGGGGAGCCGCTGGCCTCGATGCGGTTAAGTCCTTCGGCACTGCGATAGAGAACTACACGCTCTGCGGACAGCCGGGTTTTCCCCTGAGTCAGCTCAACGGCACCTGTGTAGGTGGCAATGCCTTTGCCGTCGTCCAGGCGAGCGCTGTCAGCGCTCACGGTGATGGGCTGATCAGAATCAAGATCAAAGGCCATCGCTGAGTTCATAAGGCCTGCTGCCACGGCGGTGATCAGAAGCCTGCGCAGGGTGTTATTTAACGGTTTCATAGCGTCCTTCTACCTGGGAGTTCAGTTCCAGAATGCGCTCGTCGATCCACGCTTTCATGCCTTTGGCCTGTGTGGTGCCAAGGGTGTCGGTGATTTTAACCGGGTCATCGGTATAAACCATGCCCTGTTTGTTATCCAGGGTGAGGCTTTCGGTATTCAGCGTTGCCTGCCGTTCTCCTATCGTTCGCACAACACGAACGTTTCCGGAGAGATAAAGCAGATCATCGTTCTGGCGCAGGGTGCCATTCTCGGCATTCAGGAGCCAAGGGCCTTCTCCGGTTGCGCCAAACAGTTCGGCGCTGGGCGATTCCATAGCGGCAAGGTTGCCTTCTTCGAACTGCTCGATCCGCGGGCTGGTGAATACGATTTTGCGTTGCCCGTCCTCACCGTAAGAGGTGTAACTGCCGTTAATCACGAATCCGTCAGGCTCTGATTCGCCGCGGAGCTGCCTGGCATCACTGTAGCTACTTAGCGGGGGCTCGTCACTTTGCCATAGCAAAAAAGCAGTGGCTGCAATGGTTATTGCCAGCCCCAGCATGCGCAGCCGGGGCCTGTTTGCCAAGGCCAGTTTTGAGAGCAAGCTGTTTTTTGCGCTCTCCTCCATTGTTATGACTCCAGGTAAGGGGTCAGTGTGGCGTTCAAGTGCCCCCTGGCGGTCAGTAGAAGATCGCACAGCTCCCGCACGGCGCCGTGGCCCCCTGCAGCCTGGGTGCAGTAATCAGCATGCTCTTTTACCAGCCAGTACCCGTTGGGCACTGTTACACCCAAACCCGAATAACGGATGGCGGGTAAATCGGGCAGGTCGTCGCCCATGTAGGCGATAGCTTTTGGTTCTATGTTCAGCGTGCTGACTAACTCTTGAAGTGCGATCTTTTTGTCCTCACGACCTTGCATCAGGTGCGGGATTTTCAGGTCGTGCATGCGCTTTTCAGTCAGTGGCGAAGAGCGCCCGGTGATGACGGCGACAGTGATCCCGGCAGCCATGAGCTGCTTCAGCCCCAGCCCATCCAGAATATTGAATCCTTTGAGCTCATCGCCGTTGGCACTGAAGTAGATTTTGCCATCACTCATGATGCCATCAACATCCAGTGCAACAAGCTTGATGCCAGCAGCCTTCACCAGAAGGGATTCCGGCCAGAGCTTTTGCAGTGGGCTTTGCAGTTCTTTCATCATGATGCCTTGTGTGCTTGCTCTTAAATTTGTTTCTGAGCTGGCTTTAAATAACACCGGCGCGTAACAGGTCGTGCATATTGATGGCTCCGACCAGGGCGCCGTCAACATCAGTCACTGGCAGCGCACTGATCTTGAGGCCTTCCATCACGTTCAGCGCTTCTGCAGCAAGCTGGTCCGGCTGAATGGTTCTGCCGTTGCGTGTCATCACGTCCCGTATCGGGGTTGTGTGTACATCAATGGGCTTGTCGAGGGTGCGGCGGAGGTCCCCGTCTGTGAATATGCCGGTCATGGTGCCGCTAGCGTTTACCACCGTAGTCATGCCCAGCCCCTTCCGGGATATCTCCAGCAGGGCCCCGCTCAATGTGGTGTCTTCATTCACGATAGGGATGCGGTCACCAGTGTGCATGATGTCCGATACCCGTAGCAGGAGCTTGCGGCCCAGGCTGCCACCGGGATGGGAGAAAGCAAAGTCCTCTGCACTGAAGCCCCGGGCTTCCAGCAAGGCAACAGCCAGCGCATCGCCCATGACTAACGTGGCGGTGGTGCTGGAGGTAGGCGCCAGACCAAGTGGGCAAGCCTCTGTTTCAACACTGACATCCAGATTTGCCACGGCTTCTTTTGCCAAAGTGGACGTTGGGTTGCCAGTCATGCTGATTAATGGAGCGCCCATGCGTTTGATCAGTGGCAAAATGGTAACCACTTCGCTGGTATTGCCGCTGTTCGAAATAGCAATAACCACGTCCTGACTGGTAATCATCCCCATGTCACCGTGGCTGGCCTCCCCGGGGTGGACAAAGAACGAAGGTGTTCCGGTGCTTGCCAGTGTGGCTGCTATCTTATGACCTATGTGGCCCGATTTACCCATGCCGGTCACTACAACCCGGCCTTTGCAGGCCATGATGACTTCGCAGGCACGTTTAAAATGATCATCAATGCGGTGTTCAAGGGCACTGATGGCATCCCGCTCAATGCGTATGGCCTGGAGTGCAGGAGTACGGAAATCGTATGTTCTCTTTTCAGTCATCGGGCGAAAAACCTGCTTTTTCGTTAGCACCGTATGTATGAAATAACCTGGCGCTATCTATGTGAAAATAGAAGGGTGCGATCAGATTAGCGGAGTATAACATTTCCCGCGAGCTGAGCAGTCTGGTTACCGCAAGTTAAACCGGGTGATCAGTAAAACTGATCATTGCTATCAATTCATTTTGGGAAGCATTGATTGAGCTTGAGGGCTCCTTGGCATAATGTAGCCGCTCCCTGCAGCCATAACCTTTATGTGTTGAGAGCTTAAGGCTGCGGGGTGAAGGCTAAAAGCGATGGGCTGAAAGGTAAGGAATATGGGGTTGGACTCGTACATTACATTAAAGGACGTTGTGTTTTCACGTTCTGAGCGCCGTATTTTTAATGGTGTGTCTGTGGAGATTCCCCGAGGGAAAATCACCGCCATTATGGGCCCCAGCGGCAGTGGTAAAACCACCTTGCTTCGTTTGGTCGGCGGTCAGCTTCGGCCGGATTCAGGCAGTATTGTGGTAGATGGCCAGTCGATCGGCGAGCTTCGCCGTAAGGAGCTTTACAAGTTCCGGGAAAAGATGGGCATGCTATTCCAGAGTGGTGCGTTGTTTACGGATTTGAGCGTATACGAGAACGTGGCCTTTCCCATGCGTGTGCACACCAAACTGCCGGAAGACATGATTAACGACATAGTGTTGATGAAGTTGGAAGCGGTTGGCCTGCGAGGTGCTCGCAATCTCATGCCCTCTGAGCTTTCCGGTGGCATGAACCGGCGCGTGGCCCTGGCGCGCAGTATTGCGCTCGACCCGGAGCTTATCATGTACGATGAGCCCTTTGCGGGGCAGGACCCTATTGGCATGGGCGTACTGGTGAAGCTGATTCGCGATCTGAACAGCTCCATGGGGCTCACCAGTGTTCTGGTGTCCCATGATGTGCAAGAGTCCCTGAGCATCTGCCATTACGCCTGTATTATTGCAGACGGCAAAGTGATTGGAGTGGGCAGCCCCGCCGAATTGCAGAATCACCCATCTGAGCAGGTACAGCAGTTTTTGAACGGGCACCCGGATGGCCCCGTGCCATTCCATTACCCGTCTTCCGCGGCTGCCGAGGATTTCGGGCTTGCAGGAGGTGTCTCTTGATCGACAGAATTGCTTCCTTTGGGCGTAGCGGGGCAGATCTCGTTATCTCCATAGGCCGTGCCGGTCGCTTTCTGGCGGGCGTGCTGTCAGGCGTTCCCCGCCCGAAAACCGGCTTCCCCCTGTTGATGAAACAACTGTACTCCGTTGGCGTCCTGTCGCTTGCGATCATAGTGGTTTCGGGACTGTTTATCGGTATGGTGCTGGGCCTGCAGGGCTACACCATACTCAGTGATTTTGGCTCTGAAGCCGCTATTGGGCAGATGATTGCGCTTACCCTGGTGCGTGAACTCGGGCCTGTCGTAACTGCCTTGCTGTTCGCCGGGCGTGCCGGGTCGGCGCTGACCGCTGAAATCGGCCTGATGAAAGCAACCGAGCAGCTTTCCAGTATGGAAATGATGGGCGTAGATCCCTTGCGCCGGGTTATTGCCCCCAGGCTTTGGGCTGGGTTTATTGCTATGCCGATTCTGGCCATCATCTTCTCCATGGTAGGTATCTGGGGCGGCATGCTCGTGGGCGTAGAGTGGCTTGGCGTTTTTGAAGGTTCCTACTGGGGCAACATGCAGGCTTCGGTGGACTTTTGGGACGACGTCGTGAATGGCATTGTCAAAAGCGTCGTGTTCGGTTTTGTGTGTGCCTGGATTGCGGTTTACCAAGGTTATGATTGTGTGCCCACATCGGCAGGCATCAGCTCGGCTACCACCAAAACTGTGGTGTATTCCTCGCTGGCTGTCTTGGGGCTGGATTTTGTGCTGACTGCCGTAATGTTCGGCAACTTCTGATCAACGATTGACGAGATAACACCGGGAGCCGGTAATGACACAAAGAACAACGGACATCACAGTTGGCCTGTTTATGCTGGCAGGTTTGGCAGCGCTGCTGTTTCTGGCACTTCAGGTAAGCGGGCTGTCCCCGAAATCGGCGAAGAGCACCTACACCATTTACGCGGACTTTAATGACACCGGCGGGATTACCCCCCGGGGCAGGGTGTCCATGGCGGGTGTAACGGTGGGTAGTATCGATTCGATTACCCTGAACAAGGAAACCTTCCAGGCGCGGGTGGCTATGTCCATTCACGGGGATGTAGACAATATTCCGGCAGACAGCGCAGCAGTAATACGCACATCCGGACTGCTGGGTGAGCAGTATATTGATATATCCATAGGTGGCGAAATGGACTCGCTCCAGCCTGGTGATACCTTTTATTCCACCCAGTCGGCGATGAATATCGAGCGGCTGATCAGCAATTTTGCGTCTGGTAAATAAGCCAGTCGAGCGACAGAACAGGAGAAGCGAGATGACTGTTTTAATACAGCACGTTACACAGCGATTTTTTCTCGCCGTCACACTGATGGCGTTTTGCGTGGCATCGGTACAGGCCGGCCCGGAAGACGATTTGCAACAGTATGTCGATGAAAACACGCAGCGATTGGTGAACAAGCTCAATGAAGAACGTGGCCTCTATGAAAGTGATCCGGAAGCTTTTTACCAGAACATGGACGATGAGCTGGAAGGTTTCGTGGATTTTCGCCGGATTGCTGCCCGTGTAATGGGGCGCTATGCGCGCCAGGCAACGCCTGAGCAACGGAACGAGTTTGTGGTCAAGTTCAAACGTAGCCTTTTTGATAGCTACGCGCAGGCGCTGATGAGCGCGGACAATTTCGAGATCAAGGTGCGGGGCGCTACGATTAATCCCGGTGACGACAACCGGGCGTCGGTAGCCATGGAAGTCATTACTGCGTCTGGAAACCGTCATTCAGTTACCTATTCCATGTACCGCAAGGACGAAGGCAGCAACTGGATGATGGAAAATGTCATCGTTGAAGGGGTTAACATTGGTCTTTCCTTCCGGGACCGCTTTACCCAGGAAATGGAAGCCAATCGCGGTCAGGTTGAAGTGGTTATCGACGGCTGGAGTGATGCCGTCAAATCCCTCAACCTGGAAGATGAAGTGAATAAATCATGAGCACGGAAACACCGACAGTTCGGCTGGAGGCAGGCGCGCTGTTTGTCTCCGGCGCGATTGATGCCCACAATGTTGCTCCCCTGCGGGCTGAAGGCGAGCGGCTTATCACTGCTGCCGGAAATGGCGTGGTAGTAGATCTTTCGGGCTTATCCACCACTCACAGCGTTATCCTCTCCATGCTGCTATGTTGGAGTCGGCTGGCGGAAAAGCAGGGGGTTGCATTGTCTTTTTCCGGTGCCCCTGATCGTCTCGTTTCCCTTGCCGCTTTGAGCAGCCTCGCAGATTGGTTACAATCCCGCCCCTGATTTCATAAATATCTGAGGATTTACTATGGACGCCACCGAAGTCACCCAGTTGGTCGAGGAAGCACTGCCCGGTTGTGAGGTGCAGGTACAGATCGACGGTAACCATTATATGGTGGTCGTTATAGGTGACGTTTTTGAAGGTCTGTCGAGCATCAAACGACAGCAGCTGATCAACAAAGCGCTATTCCAGCAAATTATGGATGGCACTATTCACGCCCTTCACCCGAAACCTTTTACCCCGGCTGAATGGGCTGCGCGTCAGGGCTGAGCCTCTCGCACACAACAGGATTACTATTGTGGACAAACTTCTAATCCGAGGCCGTAAGCCTCTGGACGGCGAGATCCGGATTTCCGGCGCCAAAAACGCAGCGCTTCCTATTCTTGCGGCAACCCTGTTGGCAGACGAGCCGGTTACCGTTGGTAATCTGCCACATCTGCACGACGTGACCACCATGATCGAGCTCTTGGGCCGCATGGGTGTGGATTTGATGATTGATGAGAAAATGAGCGTGGAAATTCACGCCAACACCATCAAGCATTTTCATGCCCCTTACGAGCTCGTTAAAACCATGCGCGCCTCCATTTTGGTGCTGGGGCCGCTGGTCGCACACTTTGGTGAGGCGGAGGTCTCTCTGCCAGGTGGGTGTGCCATTGGTAGCCGCCCGGTAAACCTGCATATTCAGGGCCTTGAGCAAATGGGCGCGGATATCACCGTGGAAAACGGTTATATCAAAGCGAAAACCAATGGCCGCTTGAAAGGCGCGCACATTTTCATGGACGTGGTGACTGTAACCGGCACCGAAAACCTGTTGATGGCTGCAACCCTTGCGGATGGAAAAACCATCCTCGAAAACGCGGCTCGTGAGCCCGAAGTTGTAGACCTTGCCGAGTGCCTCATTGCCATGGGCGCGAAGATCACCGGGCACGGTACTTCAACCATCGAAATTGAAGGTGTTGAACGCCTGCATGGTTGTCACTACAACGTACTGCCAGACCGTATCGAAACCGGAACCTATCTGGTGGCAGCAGCAGCGACTGGCGGGCGGGTAAAACTGAAAGATACCCGCGCAGATTTGCTGGATGCAGTGCTGCTCAAACTGGAAGAGGCAGGGGCCCATATCACCTCCGGCCCTGACTGGATCGAGCTGGACATGAAAGGCAAGCGCCCGAAGGCGGTTAACATTCGCACAGCTCCATACCCGGCGTTCCCTACGGATATGCAGGCACAGTTTGCAGCCATGAACGCGGTAGCAGAGGGCACCGGTACCATCATCGAGACGGTGTTCGAGAATCGTTTCATGCACCTGCAAGAACTGACCCGCATGGGTGCGGACATCACGCTGGAAGGCAATGCCGCGATTATCAAAGGTGTTGACCACCTGACGGGTGCTCCGGTCATGGCAACGGACTTACGAGCGTCTGCCAGCTTGGTTATTGCAGGCTTGATGGCAGATGGAGATACGATTATTGATCGTATCTACCATATTGATCGCGGGTACGAATGCATTGAAGAGAAGCTGCAGCTGCTTGGTGGAAGTATCCGCCGCTTGCCAGCGTGACAGACACATACGGGAAACCGGAAGGACGCATGACAGATTCCATCACCATCGCCTTGTCGAAGGGGCGAATTCTGGAAGAAACCCTGCCACTGCTGGCGGAAGCCGGGATTGAGCTGATCGACGATATCAAGAAATCCCGTAAGCTGGTGTTCCCCACCTCAGACCCGAATGTGCGCGTGCTCATTCTCCGCGCCACAGACGTGCCTACTTACGTGCAGTACGGCGGTGCTGATTTGGGTGTAACGGGTAAGGATGTGTTGATGGAGCACGGCGGGGAAGGGCTATACGAGCCTCTGGATTTAAATATTGCTCGTTGCCGGCTGATGACCGCAGGCCCCGTAGGTGAAACACCCCCCGTTGGGCGTATTCGTGTGGCCACCAAGTTCGTCAACATGGCTCGCCGGTACTATGCAGCGCAGGGCCGGCAGGCCGACTTCATCAAGCTATATGGTGCAATGGAGCTGGCGCCGATTCTCGGGTTAGCGGACGAGATTGTCGATATCGTAGATACCGGCAATACCTTGAAGGCCAATGGCCTTGAAGCCCGCGAACTGATTGACCATATCAGCACCAGGCTGGTGGTTAATCGTGCTTCCATGAAGATGAAACACGATCATATTAATCCCATTATCGAGAAGATGGCGGTGGCTGTAGATAAGCGTCGCTAGAAACAATCCAACGCAGGATTTGAGACATGACCGTTAGCATCAAACGATTGAACGCCTCCCAAGCTGACTTTATTAGCCAGCTGGCCACGCTGTTGGCTTGGGATGACAGTGTTGATCATCAGGTGAACGAGTCAGTACGGCATATCCTGCATCAAGTAAAAACTCGTGGTGACCAAGCGGTTCTGGAGTTCACGGAGAAGTTTGATCGTTTGACAGCCAGCAGTGTTGCAGAGCTGGAAATGAGCCAGAGCCGCTTACAGCAGGCTTTGGAAGCTATTCCACAGAATCAGCGCGTGGCACTGCAGCAAGCCGCAAACCGGGTGCGGGATTACCACGAACGTCAGGAGCAGAAATCCTGGCAGTATCAGGACGAAGACGGCACTGTGCTGGGCCAGAAAGTAACGCCTCTGGATCGCGCGGGCCTTTACGTGCCGGGTGGCAAGGCGGCTTATCCATCGTCTGTATTGATGAACGCCATTCCAGCAAAAGTGGCTGGTGTGGGCGAAGTCATTATGGTTGTCCCTACTCCGGATGGCGTAGTGAACGACTTGGTACTGGCCGCTGCGGCCATCGCAGGTGTTGATCGTGTATTTACGGTAGGCGGTGCGCAAGCAGTTGGTGCTCTTGCTTACGGCACAGAAACCATTCCGGCAGTAGACAAAATCGTTGGCCCAGGCAACATCTACGTAGCCACTGCCAAGCGGGAAGTCTTCGGCACGGTTGGTATAGATATGATCGCCGGCCCTTCGGAAATCCTCGTAATCTGCGATGGCAAAACCAATCCCGACTGGATCGCCATGGATTTGTTCTCCCAGGCCGAGCACGACGAACAAGCCCAGTCGATACTGATCAGCCCCGATGCGGAATTCCTCGATGCTGTAGAAGCCAGCATCAACAAACTGCTCCCCACCATGGAACGCGCCGACATCATCCGCACCTCCATGACGGATCGCGCAGCGCTGATTCACGTTGCAGACCTGAACGAAGCCGCAAAAGTATCCAATCGCATAGCGCCCGAACACCTGGAGCTCTCTGTCGAAAGCCCCGAAGCCTTGCTCGAAGAAATCCGCCACGCCGGTGCCATCTTTATGGGCCGATACACCGCCGAAGCATTGGGCGATTACTGTGCTGGACCTAACCACGTGCTGCCTACCAGCGGCACTGCCCGGTTCTCATCCCCGTTGGGCGTTTACGATTTCCAGAAGCGCTCCTCCATCATTGGTTTTAGTGCCAAAGGTGCCGATCGTATGGGGCGGGTTGCTTCGGTGTTGGCAAGGGGAGAGGGGCTAACTGCCCACGCACGTTCAGCTGAGTACAGGATTAAAAGCGATGAGTAAATTCTGGAGTCCTCTGGTCAAAGGCCTGGTCCCCTATGTGCCAGGCGAGCAACCAAAAATGGCCAACCTGGTAAAACTGAACACCAACGAAAACCCTTTCGGCCCCTCGCCAAAGGTAATCGAGGCTATCCAGGCAGAACTTAACGACAGCCTGCGCCTCTACCCGGATCCGGAAGGTTCAAGCCTGCGCCAGACCATTGCCACCTACCACAGCGTAAAACCCGAACAAGTGTTTTTGGGCAATGGCTCCGACGAAGTTCTGGCTCACATATTCTGCGCCCTGTTCCAGCACGGCCAACCCGTGCTGTTTCCGGATGTAACCTACAGTTTTTACCCGGTGTACTGCGGCCTTTACAACATCGACGGCAAAGCAGTACCCCTCACCGACAGCTTCGAAATCAA
Source organism: Marinobacter sp. KMM 10035 (assembly GCF_046537445.1). NCBI lineage: Bacteria > Pseudomonadati > Pseudomonadota > Gammaproteobacteria > Pseudomonadales > Marinobacteraceae > Marinobacter > Marinobacter sp. KMM 10035. The sequence continues at coordinate 1,775,918 of NZ_JBBVMG010000001.1, forward strand.
CCCTGAAGACTACAAGCAGCCAAACGGTGGAGTCATCTTCCCCAACCCAAACGCGCCCACCGGCCGTTATCTTGGGCTGGAGCATGTAGAGACAATCCTTCAGGCCAACACCGAGCGTGTTGTTGTAGTCGACGAAGCTTATGTAGACTTTGGCGGCGAATCTGCCGTCAAACTAGTGGGTCAGTATCCCAACCTGCTGGTTTGCCAAACCCTTTCCAAAGCCCGTTCTTTGGCTGGCTTGCGGGTCGGCTTCGCCATCGGTCACCCGGATCTGATTGAAGCGCTAAACCGCGTTAAAGACAGCTTCAACAGCTACCCGTTAGACAGGCTTGCACAGGCAGGTGCAAAAGCTGCGTACGAAGATGAGGCTTGGTTCCAAAAGTCGTGCAAGGGCGTGATCTCTGAGCGGGAGCGAGTCACTAAGGCCTTGGAAGGTTTGAACTTTGAAGTCTTGCCGTCCAAGGCCAACTTCGTTTTTGCTCGTCATAGGGAGAAGTCTGGTGAAGGCCTTGCGCAAGATTTGAGAGAGCAGGGCATCATCGTGCGTCATTTCAATAAGCCGAGAATCAGCGAGTTTTTGCGGATTACTATCGGTACCCCAGAGCAAAATGACGCCCTAATTGCCGGCCTTAAATCTCTGTAAACCACCAAAGCCGATAACTCCCAAGTCTAAGGCAAAAGAGGATAAAGCATGGCAACCCGTGACAGTATTCTCGCTAAACTCAATGAGTGGCTAAAGCCGGGCGAATTCCAGGACTACTGCCCAAACGGCCTGCAGGTCGAAGGCAAAAGTGAGATCAGCACCATCGTCACCGGCGTAACCGCCTCCAGAGATCTCGTAGAAGCCGCCATAGCAGCAAATGCCGACATGCTGATCGTTCACCACGGCTACTTCTGGAAAGGTGAAGACCAGGCCATCCGAGGCATGAAACGCGAGCGCATAAAACGCCTATTGGATAACGACATCAACCTTGTAGCTTACCACCTGCCGTTGGATGATCACCCGGAATACGGCAACAACCGCCAATTAGCAGATATCCTGGGCATCGAAAATCCAAGGCCGCTAAACGGTCTGGTTTGGGAAGGTGAGCTTAAGGAAGCGGTCAGTCCCGAAAAATTCGGGTTGCACATCGCAAGAGCACTTCATAGAGAACCCTTAAGAGTCGGCGACGGCAAAGCAGAAATCAAAAGGGTGGGGTGGTGTACAGGCGCAGCGCAAGGATTCATCAACACCGCAATTGATGCGAGCCTGGATGCCTATATCAGTGGTGAAATCTCCGAGCCGACTACGCATACAGCCCGGGAATGTGGAATTCACTATTACGCTGCCGGCCACTACGCAACAGAGAGGTATGGTGTAAAGGCGCTTGGAGCAGCACTAGAAAAAGAGTTCGGGATCAAGCATCGCTTCATTGACTGCGACAATCCAGTTTAACGAAGCGGAACAGAGGCTAGCGGCAGGCGAAATCAAGCCTCTGCCGACTTGTCACCCTTCTTGAGCCCGAAATCTTCAGACAAGGTGCCAGAAGTTTTTGGCGCATAGTCCCTGGGTGGCTCAGCACCATCTTCGGAGACCTCTTCCAGGCGCTTGCGAGACGTTTCCTCTGCCAGTTCAGCCATCCACTCCTCGTCGTTACACAACCGATTCGCACCACGAGCCATGTGCTGGTTTACGTCTCGGTATGCATCGTTAAAACGGCGTAGCAAGTGGGCTGACTCCATAAAATGCTCATTTACCTGGGCCTGGTAGCGAGTGTACTCATTACGCACCTCCTCGGCCTGCTGCTCGGCACGGCGCTGCCGCAGCGTGGAACCTTGTCCTGAGCGGCCAAAAATCGCTCCGATGACAATGCCAACAATCAATGCGGCAATCGCTGCCAGAATCAGGTTTGTCATATGCTATCTCGTCCTGTTGCCTTAAAAATGAGCAAATCCATATCGGTCAGTATAACGCTCGTAGCGTCATCAGCCCATGCCTGAATACTGCGCCAATCGTCGTATTGCCCGGTGGGTCTTCAGCATGGCGAAAAAAACGTATATACGCGATAATACGCCGCCCAAAATCAACGATCTGACCCCGGGATTTCCTGATGACAGCTTCTTCGCCTTCTATCGCCACCGCAAACCAGACACCCTGGCAGCGTTACCAAGCGGATCTTGAGCGCCCGGAGTTTCATAAGGACGCGGCACAGGCTGATGCCGTTCAGCGCCTACAGACACTCTACGATAAACTGGTGGACGCGGAAAGCGAACGCGGTAAAGCGGTCACCAAATTGCGGCGCAAGTTGAAAAAAGGCCGGGAAGAACCCGTTAAGGGGCTGTACTTCTGGGGCGGTGTTGGCCGTGGCAAAACCTATCTCATGGACACCTTTTTCGAGTCGCTACCGTTCAAGCGTAAAATGCGCGTGCATTTTCACCGATTTATGCAGCGGGTACACCAGGAGCTGAAAAACGTTAAAGGCGAAAAGAACCCCTTGGATCTGGTGGCAAAGAAATTTGCCAATGAAACTCGGGTGATCTGCTTCGATGAGTTTTTTGTTTCTGATATTGGCGATGCAATGATCCTGGCAACCTTAATGGAAGGCTTGTTCAAGCGAGGCGTTACCTTGGTGTGTACGTCCAACATTGTCCCTGATGGGCTCTATAAGGATGGTTTGCAGCGGGCTCGTTTTCTGCCCGCTATTGCATTGGTAAATAAATACACCGACGTAGTGAACGTCGACGGCGGCATCGATTACCGGCTGCGAACTCTGGAACAAGCTGAACTCTTCTACTCCCCGCTGGGTGAAGAGGCGGATGCGAGTTTGCGTAAAAGCTTTGACGCGCTGGCGGTGGAAGCGGGCAAGCACAGCAAGTCCATGGAGATCAACGGCCGCAAGATTCCCGCGCAGGCCCATGCCGACGATGTGGTCTGGTTTGATTTTAAAGATGTGTGCGACGGCCCGCGCAGCCAGAATGATTACATTGAAATGGCGCGCCAGTTTCACGCCATCATCGTCAGCAATGTGCCCGTGCTCGGGGGTGAGAAAGACGACCAATCCCGACGCTTCGTGAACATGATCGACGAGTTTTACGACCGCAACGTGAAGGTCATCATTTCTGCGGCGGCCCCCATTACCGAGCTTTATTCCGGCGGCCGGTTGAGCTTCGAGTTTGAGCGAACGGAATCCCGTCTTCTGGAAATGCAGTCGCAGGAATATCTCGAAGCGCCCCATAAGCCTTAAATCAGCAAAAATCCATCAAAAGCAAAGTGGTTGCATCTGCAAATGTTGTCTATAGTGAAGGCGTGCGAGTAAACCCGGCGCCGATCGGGGCGGTGAGCAGTTAGTGAGAGCAAAATCATACTTTTGACTGATCAAAGCAGTGGACAGCGTTAGCTATAGTGCTTACATCACGAGCACTGTGCATGAAGCCTCCAATACATCGTGAATACCAATAATCAGAGCAGCGACTCAGAACAACAATGGAGTAGCCTTCCAATGACAAGAAAAACACACCAATGGCAGCGTTGGACAAAATTACCGCTTGCCGTGGCAGTTGCAGCGGGCCTTTCGGGCCAGGCATCTGCTTATTCTTTCTATGTTGGGGATGTGGAAGCCCAGATTAACACCACGCTATCAGCGGGTGTCGGTTGGCGTACCCAGGATCGGGACGCGCGCTTGATCGCCCAGGGTAACCTTGGTCCGAGTTACGCCCCCGGTGGCACTAACGCAAATATTGGTGCATCAACGAACAACTACGATGATGGCAACCTCAACTTTGAAAAGGGTGACACCTACTCCAAGATCGTCAAAGGCAACACTGAACTGTTCCTTGATTACGCGGTTGATAGCCAATACCTGACCCGTGTCGGTGGTTTGGCGCGCGTTCGCTACTGGTATGACTTCGAATTGAAAGATGAGGGGCGTGCGACGGACTATGTTGGTCAACGGCGTGAGCTCAATGATTCAGCGAAAGGCAATGCATCGGGCGGAGAACTTCTCGACGCTTACGTGTTTACCAACTGGTACCTGGGCGACGTGCCCCTGAGTGTGCGCTACGGCAAGCAAGTAGTGAGCTGGGGTGAGAGCACCTTTATCCAGGGTGGCATAAACGCCATTAACCCCATTGACGTGCCCGCATTTCGTGCGCCTGGCTCCGAGCTGAAAGACGCTCTTCTGCCGGTTGAAATGCTTTACATGTCGGCCGGTGTCACGGAGAACATCACTCTTGAGGCATTCGTGCAGACAGATTGGGCACCCGTTCGTGCGGACGATTGTGGAACATTCTTCTCCACCAACGATTTTACATCTGACGGCTGTGGCCCCGTGCTACTAGCAGGCCAGTTGCCCGATTCCCAGGCATACGCTCAGGGCTTTATCGCGCCGCGCTTAGGTGATGAAGAAGCAGATTCAAAGGATCAGTTCGGTGTGGCCATGCGTTGGTATGTGCCAGCGTTGAACGACTCTGAGCTTGGCTTTTACTACATCAAGTACAACAGCCGCCTGCCGTACGTGAGCGGTACAGTAAACGATGGCAATAGTCCTTTCCCGTCGTACTATGTTGAATACCCTGAAAACATTAACCTCTATGGTATCAGTATCAACACCAACACCCCGGGTGGCTGGTCGCTTGGCGCTGAGTATTCCTACCGCGATAATATGCCGCTGCAGTGGAACGCGTTTGAGCTGATCTACGCAGGCTTGCAGAAGCGTGGCCCGAATGGTGAGACTCTCGGCAAGCTTGAAGAGCAGCGCCTGGAAGAGCTCGGAACGCTTACTCCGGGCATGAAGGTATCCGGTAATGACCGCTTTGGCGTATCTCAGGCACAGTTCACACTGATCAAGTTCTTTGATCAGATTATGGGTGCCAGCCGTATGTCGTTGATTGCTGAGTTCGGCGCTACTTATGTGCACGGCCTCCCAAGCTATGACGAGGCAAGGTACGGCCGCTCAGGCACCTTTGGTATTGGCACTCTGCCTCTAGATTCCGGGGGAGATGCCTGTTTAGGCGCCGGTGGTAATCCTGCAGAAAACATCAACACCAACTACTGTAATAACGAGGGGTTCACAACCGACTTCTCATGGGGCTATCGCTCCCGCTTGGTATGGAACTACCCGAACGTCTTTGCAGGCATCAACCTGTCCCCACAGTTGGCGTGGAGCCATGACGTGAAGGGCTATGCTCCTTCTCCTGGCGGTAACTTCAACGAAGGCAACAAGGCTATTGGCTTGTCTGTTGAGGCTGTGTACCAGAACAAGATTACCGGCGAAATCGGTTACACAAACTTTTTCGGTGGCAAGCCGTATAACGAGTTGACTGATCGGGATTTCGTGAGTGCCAGCGTTTCCTACTCATTCTGAACCGTCAAAAATTCGTTTAACGAGGTAATTTAAATGAAACTAAACAAGAAATTACTGGCCACAGGCATTTTGGCGGCGAGTCTCGTTGCGGGCCAGGCTTGGGGTGCAGTTTCTGCAGGGGAGGCAGCCAAACTGGGTGACTCGCTGACACCTATCGGTGCAGAAAAAGCAGGTAATGGTGGAGCGATCCCGGCATGGGATGGCGGCCTGACATCACCCCCTGCGGGCTATAAAGGCGACGGCATTTATGTAAACCCGTTCCCTAACGAGAAGCCCCAGTTCACTATTGATCAGAGCAACGTGGCGGAATATGCCGATAAACTGTCCCCCGGGCAGGTTGCAATGATCAAGCAATACAAGGACTACGTGCTTCCGGTTTATGAAACCCATCGCACAGCCGCCTACCCCCAAAACATCATGGATGAGACCGTCAAGAACGCCACCAAAGCAGAAATGATCAAAGGTGGTAACGGTCTGGACAACTATCAGAACGCAACGCCGTTTCCGATTCCACAGAACGGTCTCGAAGTCTACTGGAACCACATCACCCGCTATCGTGGTGGTTCTGTTCAGCGTAACGTCGGGCAGGCAACGCCAACAACCAACGGATCCTATTCCATTGTTAAGTTCCAGGATGAGCTTACATGGCGTACCTATTTGACAGATTACGCCCCGGACAAAGATCCCAACGTATTGTTCTACTTCAAGCAGGCTATTACCGGGCCCGCACGATTGGCCGGTAACGTACTGCTGGTACACGAAACTCTTGATCAGGTAGCTGAGCCACGTCGTGCCTGGGTATATAACGCTGGGCAACGCCGCGTTCGCCGTGCACCACAGGTTGCTTACGATGGACCAGGTACAGCGGCTGATGGCATGCGCACATCGGATAACTTCGATATGTTCAACGGCGCGCCAGATCGTTACAACTGGGAGCTGGTCGGCAAAAAGGAAATGTATATTCCGTACAACTCCTACAAGCTGGTCGATCGCGACTTGACCTATGACCAGATCATAAAGCCTGGCCATATCAACCAGAATCTTACGCGATATGAGCTGCATCGGGTTTGGCACGTGAAGGCTACTCTGAAAGAGGGCGAGCGCCATATCTATGCCCAGCGTGATCTCTATATTGACGAAGATACCTGGCAGGCTGCGGTTGTTGACCATTACGATGGTCGTGGAGAGCTCTGGCGAGTTGCTGAAGCTCACTCCATGCAGTTTTACGACCGGGATGTGCCTTGGTATGCGATTGAAACCCTCTATGACCTTTTGTCCGGCCGTTACCTGGTCAACGGTCTGACCAACGAGGAAACGAATCCGTACCAATTTGGCGTTCAGCGCCAGTCCAGAGATTACACGCCCGCGGCTCTTCGCCGTGCAGGTACCTAAGTGTAAACCTGGATCTTTCAGAAACGGCGGGCCTTGGCCCGCCGTTTCTGTTTCTGTGATAAAAAATTGCCGCCAGACATGCACCTTTAACGTCAAAACTTTGCAGCCAGCACCTCACTTGGTTTAACCTCCTATAATACCAAAGGCGTGTTCGGGGCATCGTTTGAAATCATTTAAAGACGGCTATGCAGCCAATGACGAGTTTCAGTCTGCAAATAGCGGGCTTCAACGAGGTGAGTTAGTAAGAGATTTGCTCAGGCAAAGGCTGCAGGCACCGGTTGTGCCAGCAGATGCCTTGGCGCGTCCTCATCTCGCGGCGCTGGTTTCCGATGCATTAACACCTCGCGGTGTGTTGTTTGTTGATGCCCCTTGTGGCTATGGGAAATCCCATGCGGTTGCTTTGGGTATTCAAGCGTCAGGTATCCCTGATGACTCTGTTCGGTGGTTGCAGCTGAATAGCCAGGACAACGCACCAACCCGTTTTTTAGGGTTGTTGTCTGTGGCGCTGGATATACCTGAATCCTGCGAAAGTGGCCTGCAGGGGAGTACGACCTTCCCCGATGTTCTCGCCATAATGCTTTTGGCGCTGAAAAAGGCCCCAGAACAGAAACGCCATGTTCTTGTTCTTGATGGCCTGCACCACATATCGAACCCTGCCGTCGTTGCACTGCTTCAGCAGCTGGTAGCCGATATCCCGTCCAACTTTTCGGTTGCTATGCTTTCACGGCAGGCCCTGCCCTATGAAACGCATTCATTGGAGCTTGAAAACCGTTTCACCCGCATAGGCACCGAAAAACTTGAGTTCAGCAGAAGTGAAACCTTCGGTTTTTTCCAGGAAGTACTGAACAACCAACAGCTAACCAGTGTGGCTATTGACCATCTGTATGATTTAACCGAGGGCTGGCCTACGCCCTTGGCTCTCTATCGTCGGGATATCTTGCAAAGCTCCGAGAGGCACGCGGTTTCTGAGACGCCAGGAGTAGGGCGTTTTCTGAAGGAGTCTGTTCTGGGCAGTTTGTCGCAGGGGCAGGTGGGATCGCTCAGGGCCATGTCGGAACTTGGGCTTTGCTCTGACGAGCTTCTTTTAGCGCTGGAGCCGCCAATTCCCGGCGGCGTTCTGCTTCCATCTGAAGCGTGTGAGCGAGGCTTGCCGGTAAAAGTTATGCCGGGCTGGGGGCGCTGGTACAGAATCAATCCATTATTAATGGAATGGCTTAAAGCGCCAGTGATGGCAGGCTATACCGACAGAATGCTTGCTGCCAGCCTGTGGTTCAGCAATCGCAATCAGTTCCCGGAGGCACTGAAATATTCATTGCTTGCGGGAGATGTAGAAGAAATCATCCGCATCGCTTCTGAGGGTTCTGAAGCACTTTTGCTGGGGCAGGATACGGCCTCGTTGTTGCGTTTACGTAAAAGCCTTCCGGCTCCACTGCTGGAACGCAGTGCGAGGCTGAGAATTGTGTATAGCTGGGTGCATGCCATTGGCGGCCAGTTCCGACAGGCGAGGTTACTGCTTGACGGTATGGAAGGACAGAATTATCAGGAATATGAGGCACGGGTTTTTGCGCTCAGGGCATTTATTTTGCGTGGAGAGGGGCAAGTAGCTCCCGCTCTGGATATGGCTGATCGAGCCCTCTCGGGGGGTGAGTTGTCACCTCAGGGCCAGCTTGTAACGCAAATGGTTCGGGCCAGCGCACTGTGTGCATCCGGGCGATTCGTGGAAGCGCGGGAGGCAAATCGGGCAGCATCTCGCTTGGCAAGGGAAGCGGGCGACCCAGGGTCAGAGGCTCTGGCAGTCTATGCTCATGCCCGTATTGAGCTTGGAAAGGGGGCGCTCAAGCATGCGGAACAGCTGCTTCGAACCGGTCTCGATACAGCCGTTCAGGAGCAGGCTCGCCCCGCAAGGATCGGTGAAACGAGGCTCCAACTCAATCTGGTGCTTGTACTTTGGCACCAGGGGCGCGATGCGGAAGCGGATCGCTTGTTGGTAACCTGTGGTCGCCACGCCGAGCAGGCCCGCGACTTGGGATTGCTACTGGCAATGGCCATTCGAGTGTTGATGTGCCGGTCACAAGATCGTTTGGAAGATGCCTTTGTATGGATAGGAAGGGCTGAGCGGACCATGCACACCTGGCAGGTAGATGAGTCTCTCTATGTGCCGGTGCTCGAAGCACTCAAGGCCAGCTGCTGGCTGGCTCAGAACCAGTTGGACAGTGTCGTTCAGGCGCTCGCGAGATTGCAGCCATACCGGGATGCCGGTTGCGTGCCGGAACTCTTTCCCATGATGCCTGGGCTACTCGATTGTTTGCAGGTGCGGCTGGATCTTGCTCGGGGCGAAACGGTAAGGGCCCGTGAAACTCTGGCAAGTACCCGCAAGCGTTATGAAGAGGCCATCCCTTGGGGGGTGGATCTCCACATGCGGTTGCTGGAAGCCATATTGATCAGTGAAGATAAGGGCCCGGCTGCTGCACAAAAAATACTCGTGAGTGTGGTGTCCGAAGCGGAAAAAGAGCACTTTATCAGCCCGTTTGCAGAGCTAAAGCTGGAGCTGAATGAGCTGATGGCACGGGCTTACGGCCAGCTACCAAGCACGCCCTTTCGGGACGCATTGGGCCGCTTATTCGCCATATCCGGGATTGAGCTGCCTGCTTCGCTTGCTGAGCCTATCAGCGAGCGGGAACAGGTTGTGCTGGAGTTGATTGCCAAAGGGTTATCGAACCAGGAGATTGCAGACAAACTGCATATTTCTCTGCACACAGTCAAAACCCACGCCCGCCGTATAAACGCCAAGCTGGAAGTACGCTCCCGCACCCAGGCAACGGTTCGCGCCCGAGAGCTGGGCTTGTTGTAGAGAGCACAGCTTACGGGCGCTGAAGATCTTCGTTCTTCAGAGTTTCGATAAGGGCATCCTTTTCGGCCCATAGCTCACTTACCCAGCGCTGAAACTCCACCCGGGTTTCGCGATTGCTTTCATAGTCCATTCCCAGAAATTGCGGTGGAATCTCCCGAATTCTGATATCAATAATAATCCTTTCGATACGCCCGGAAAGGTAGTCCCAAATACCGATGCGCTGCTCCCCGGCACCGGGGTAAACAATGGTGACATCCAGCATGGTATGTAACATCTCCCCCATGGCACCTAAAACGAAGGCGGTGCCTCCGGCCCGGGGTTTGAGCAAGTTTTTATAGGGCGATTTCTGGCGCTGATGTTTGGCGGGCGTGAAGCGCGTGCCCTCCATAAAGTTGAAAATGGTTACCGGTGTATAACGGAACTTCTCGCACGCAGCTTCGGTAGCCGCAATATCTTTGCCCTTCAGTTCCGGGTTTTTGGCGATTTGCTCTTTCGTGTGGCGGTGCATAAAGGGGAAATCCAGTGCCCACCATGCAACGCCCAGTAGTGGCACCCAAATAAGCTCTTTTTTCAGGAAGAACTTGAGCAGTGGGATCCTGCTGTTGAGTACGTACTGAATTGCCGGAATGTCGGCCCAGCTCTGGTGGTTGCAGGTAACAAAGTACCAGTGTTCCTGGCTGAGATGCTGCGCGCCCCGCACATCCCACTCGATCTTGTGCAAGCTATCCATCACCAGGTTGTTAAACCCTATCCAAACGTGGGCGATGGTGTTCAGAACCACCGTGCAACCTTTACGAATGAAGGTTACGGGAAGCACCAGTTTCAATAGTGCAAACAGCATCAGGAATGGGAAAAGTGTCAGTGTGCTAAGCACTACAAGAAGAGCCGCCAGGGTTCCCTTTAGCGGCGCAGGCAAAAAATAAAACATTCGGAAGCGTCTCTGTCTGTTTGTCAGAAGGTTCGTTGGGGTGTTTAGCCCTCGGCCGACAAGCCAGCGCCTTGGCCGGGAAGCAACTGGTGCTCGGCACTTGCGGATGCAAGAACCTTCAGGTGCGATGGGCTTCGGTCACTCAAAATTTTACGGAATTCGCTGTCGTAGAACTCAAGGTTGTTATAGCGGATCATCGAGCGTATTTCATCAACATAATCCTCGCCACGTTCGGAATAACTGATCAGCCCTCGGGCAAGGGCGAGCCCGGAGAGTGGATCGCCCGCTTCTCTGTCATCAAGGCGGGTGTCACGCAGTCCCTTGTAACTCCCATGCCGGTTCAGGTTCTGGATATAGGCACGAACGGAATGGTAGGGTGAGGGGAAGGCCGCCACTTCATGATTAGCGCCATCTGCACGGCTTAGCGGCACCAGACCGCACCCTTTCGAGAAGCACCATTGGCCAAATAGATTATTACCGCGCAAAGCAAAGCGCGAGGTGCCCCAAGCGGATTCATTGGCAGCTTGGGCCAGAATCAGGGAAGGGGGGATAACATCCAGACGTTTTCTCAGTAGCGCAAATTGTTCAGGGCTGCCGGGTTCTTCATCTACGCGCAAACGCTTGGATTGCGCTGCGAGCCAATCATGTTCGTTCTTCGACAGGGTTTCCTTGTGGGTAAGGCTATCAAGATAATCCCGCTCAATGAGAATACGGGAATTGGCCAGAACAATGCGAGGATAGAGAAAGGAGAAAAAAGCCACTTTCTTTTCAGTGGTATCGCTATAACCGGTAAAGTCCGGTAATTCTGCGCGAGCCCATGCAGGCAGAGGTGGGAGAGAACTGAGGGCAGGCTCTGAACCCGAATTGTCGCTGCTATCTGTGTAGTCCGGGGGTGAGTATAGAGCTCCCGCAAGGGCAAAAGCCACCAAGGGAATGACCAGCATTAGCGAGCGCATTGCGGGAAACATAAAACCTCTCGTCACAACCTGTTTGTACGCCCGTTAAGCTTATATGCAACGAGCCATGTGTGCACAATTATAACAGGTTGTACGGGCAGGGTTATCTGTCGGTTCACGGCACCTTGGTTGCGAGCAGAATGCCGCGACGTTCTTCTCCGTTGAGGTTGTTTTTGTACAGCAAAAAGAATTGGTTCTGATCGGCGGTTACAAAGCCGGTAAGAGACAGACCGCCGACGCTGAAGCTCACCTGCCCGTCACCGCCATCGGTATAGGTCAGCAGGGGCGTAGTCAGTTGGACAGCCACCGGTGTGGAAACGGTTTCGTTGCCCACTGAATGCAATACTTCAAAAGTATTGCTGCTCAAGCTTGCGGTGCTGCCAGAAAGCTCCAGAGTGCCATTATCCAGGTGAATCAGTCTGTTGAAGCCATCCTCCATGCCCATCATAAAGCCTTGAACCCTATAGCGTCCTGAGGTTGGGGCAGCAGAAGAGGCCTTCTCTGCCGCAATGAGCAGGCCATCGCCAATGACCGCGCCACCGGACGAAGCGGCGTTAGCCAGGTTAAACGCCAGTAAAGAACCATCTGGCACGCTGGCACCGACACCCAGATCTGGTTCGCCAAAGGCGCCGGCGGGATTGTTAACATCAAGATTAAGCCGGCCAATGTTCTTGTCACCGGTGCTTAATCGCGCGGTGCGGGAGCTGAGTACCCAGTTGTCAGAGCGGGTGCCGGTGCTGCCCGCCACTACCGCGCCGGAGCTGTCACGGTTCAGGGTGGTATAGTTCTGCGACTGGGTAATGGTGCTGACATTCGAGCCCGCACTAACTTGCCAGGAGCCGGTTCCCGATTCGACCTGCAACGGAGACGCAGAGCCTGCCGAAAACCGGTTCGCCAAGTAGAGCATGTTGTAACCGCGATTGTTCAGAACGCTTACATCGAAACCTTCTTTCCTCAGGAGGTTCAGCTCAAGCGCTGAAACATAATGGGTTTCCAGCTCATCTTTTCGCGCAAGCTTGCCTTGCTCAGACTCAAGTTTAATGGCTTTGCCAGCGCTGAAGTAGCCAGCCAGCGCGCGATCAGGGCCAGTGTTGGTACTGCCTGCGGCGCCGACATAGGCATCCATATAGTAGGGGTTGCGAGTCCAGCCAATGATTCTGGAGCTGTTGCGGCCGGTGATGCTCTGGTAAAGCGCGCGAATGGCCAGCAATCGAGTATCACTGTCCAATGTGGCGCCACCCGGGGAGGACGAATGAGTGTTCAAGTCCCAGGTCTCAGAGCCCCGCTCAAAAAACGCATTGCCTTGCTGATGGATCAGCGTTTTCCTGTCATAGGGAATTTGCGCTGCAAGAGAGGTGATTTTGATGCCAATGAAATCGAGGCTTGCGAGGGTTGATCCCGGGTAGCTATAGGTTGTGGGGCTGGTAGGCTCTTCCCTTCCCATGCGAATGCCCCACTGGCCAGATCCAGCCACGCTGCTTTCCAGAAATGTTTGCCCCAGCTCCATACCCATGAAAACCGAGTTGTAATCCGCTGAACTTGCTGAAATGTCACCTACGGATTGATCATCCAGAAGCGGGTAGTTCGCCGCTGAGGCAATATAACTTACGAAGTCTGCCCGTTGGGAGAGAAGATCCAAGGCGCTTGCGATGCTGGCCCCAGTGGGAATATTTATTTCGAAATCGTGAACCTGGTCGGCCAGAGCGGGCCATACGAGTTTGTTGAGGCACAGAGTGTCGCTGGCGTCATCGGCACAGTCCAGAAGGCGCTGAAACTCCCCGGAAGAATAATTTGGAAGCGTGTTGAGCAACAGGTATTCGGAGAAGGGATTAATCTTGATATCACGATCGTCATCAGCGGCCAGTGATCGCAGTTTGGTGTTGCCATACTGTGCTTCAATGACAACGTCTGGCGAGAGCGGCTGCCCATTCTCGAATTTGATAATGGTATAGCCTTCATCATCCTTGCGGGTGCTATACGCCGTGGAGCCAATATCCTTGAGGTTTTTGTCGATCTGGTACGCGCGAACGCTATCCGGCTGAACAATCCGCAGGTTGCGCCGTGTTGGCTCGCCGTCTGGCGCGAGACTTACGGGAAGCTCCATGGTGATGCGAACTTCACCGTAGCTGAGCCCACTGCTGTTGTTGGAGTCACCGGTACTGCCGGGGCTGAAATCATTTGCCGGGTTTTTTACACCCGCAAAGGAATTGGGCTTGTTTCGGGCGCCCTCAATTGCATACTCACCACTGCAGGCGGTAATCAGTGTAATCGCAGAGACGAGAAATAGCCCCAGTGTCAGTCGCATATCTGGCTGTCCATGCTAAAACGGTATTGTAGATGTTGGCGATGTCGGTGAGATCCCAAACGCCGATAATCAGTGTAGCAGTGCAGGGGATGGGAAAGCGTGAGAGAGGGCACGAAACAGGCGCCCAATACAGGGCGCCTGTTTTAGACAGCAAGTTTAGATAGCGGCAAGCATCAGAAGAAGATTTTCATGCCTGCAAGAACACCTTCATCCAGGTTTACGTCGGGCTCTGAAGGATAGTCCAGTTCGGTGTTCAGGTAGCGGTAGCCCACAAACAGCTCTGCATTTCGGATAACTCTGTAGTTGGCGCGCAGCTCAAAGCTGGTCATGTCGTCAGAATCACCAAATGAAAGAATGCTGGGTGCATAGTAAAGACCGCCGGTGAAGGACAGGCCCGGTGCACGGGGAATGTTCACTGTGGCAAAGCCGCCCAGGCCCACAGCACCACCGTCAGCACGGTTTTGATCCCAGAAGATGCCACGCATGCCGATGCCGGCGGTTGTTGGCAGGTTGCCAAGAGCGGTGCGGCCCTGGGCGTGAAAATCCACGTTAGCAATATGCCGGCTGCCTTCATGGTAGGTGTAGCCAGCGCCCAGCTGAAGATCGTTGTTGTTTCCGAAAAAGTTTACCTGCCCCTTTACGGAGTCATTGGTCAGGCTCAAATCCATATCGGCTGCCATAACGGGAGCGGCGATCAGAGACAGGGCCAATACGGAAACGCGGGATACTTTCATTCTTTTACCTTCTAGATTGCGGTGCGAGTAATGGGTGCGAATGGTAACGGGCTACCTGCCACACCACAACTTACAAGCATGTAAGCGGGGAGATAGAATCGCGATTGTTTACGCGAAATAATCAATGGCGTGTTGTTTCGCCACCCTGATCAAGATCGTCGGGAGACGCTGTTTCCGCCGGTACCCGATATTCCTCGTTGGCCCAGGCTCCAAAATCGATCAATTTGCAGCGTTCTGAGCAGAATGGGCGCCAGGCGTTGGCCTCAATCCATTCAACAGATTTTTTACAAGTAGGGCAGTTTACGTTCATGTTTTTGGACCTCCATGGGCGTATTGTTCCAGTACGGCCCGCAACATTTCAATATTGACAGGCTTGGCAACGAAAGAATCCATGCCGGCACGGCGGCAGCGTTCCTCATCTTCTTCCATGGCACTGGCAGTGAGCGCCACCACAGGAACGCGGCTGCGCTTGTGGGTTGCTTCCCATACCCGCAGGCGCCGGGTAGCTTCAAAGCCGTCTACATTAGGCATTATGCAGTCCATGAAGATGAGATCAAACTGGTGCCACTGCCAAAGGCTGGATGCCGCCTCGCCGTCATTGGCCGTCATCACGTCGCACCCGAGTTTCTCCAGAAGCCTGCGAGTCAGAGTTCGATTGACCGGGTTATCCTCCACCAGCAGAACCTTCATGGTGCGGGACCAACGCTCACGACGCTTTTCAGTGTCGCTGCTCGCCTGCAGGGAAAAACGGGTAAGGAAGCGCCGCTCATCCTTTGCGGAATCCTCAAAAATCTGGTTGAGGATAGGTGTAAGGCAGGATTCTCTCAGGGATTTGCTGAGAAACGCATCCGCTCCGGCCTGCCGGAAATGCTCGGCGTCGCCGCGCTGGGGATTTGAAGAGAGAATGAGAAGGCGCATCTCAGACCAAAGCGCGTTGCCACGAACTTGCCGACACAGCAAATCACTGTCCATATCGGGTAAAAAACCATCCAGAATGATGGCGTCGAAGGGTTCCTGACTGTCGAACGCCAAGCGCAATGAGGTCAGGGCTTCTCCTGCAGACTTTACCGCCTCGATGTGAACGTCGTGGCGTGACAGCATTTCCAAGGTGATCTTCCGGGACAGCTCATAGGAGTCTGCGACCAGAACCCGCTTGCCCTTCACCATCCGTGCATCGGGGCGCACTCTGGACGTGCTTTCAGGCGCGGTAGGGAGGGAAAGCTCAACCCAGAAGGTGGAGCCTTCACCAGGCCGGCTTTCTACATCCAGTGAGCCTTGCATCAAGGTGACAAGCTGGTGGCAAATCGTCAGGCCCAGCCCGGCGCCGGGCAGCTGGCGCTGGAATCTCTGGCCAAGCTGAACATAGGGCTCATAGACCAGTGGGAGGTCTTCCGGGTTGATACCAATGCCGGTATCTTCCACCGCCAGGCGCAGGCGAACCTTGTCATCTCGACGCCCCAGCACCTCAATGCTAATCAGCACATGCCCTGAATCTGTAAACTTGATGGCGTTGGACACCAGGTTCAGCAGCACCTGGCGAATGCGCGCAGGATCGCCCCGCAGTGCCCAGGGCAGCTCTTCATCAATGCGTAATTCCAGTGCCAACCCTTTCTCCCGGGCACGTTCGCCCAGCATGTGTACGAGGTCATTCAGGGTTTCCCGCAGATCAAAGGGAATGTCTTCAAGCTCCAGCTTCTGAGCCTCCATGCTGGAGATGTCCAGAAGGTCATTGATGATGGATGAGAGGCCTTCTGAAGCGCTGAGCAGCGTTTGCACGTATTCCCGCTGCTCCTGATCCAATGGTGTGTCGGTAAGCAGGTTGGCGTAGCCAAGCACCGACTGCAGAGGCGTGCGCAGTTCGTGGCTTACATTGGCGAGAAACTGGTTTTTCGCACGATTGGCCCGAATCGCCTCATCGCGTTCACCCTGGGATTGAATGGTTGTTTGCCGGAGTGAGCGAGTATCTTCCAGAATCTGCAGGCGCATCTTATTAAGTGCGTACTCCAACTCTGATAACTCATCCGGATTTTTGCGGGCTTTGCGCTTCAGGTGCAAGGGATCTACCAGTGCATCAAGATTAAGCCGTGCGGCGTAATCCGCCATAGACTCCAGATGGCGGGACAGCGTAAGGCGAACGATGACCAGCAGCCCGAGGGTGCCCAGCATCACCACGATCGACTGGAACAGCAGATTGATCAGAGCGCTGTTCCGAAGCTCTGTGTAGACCTGCTCGATCGACGAAGTAATGGTCAAGGTGCCCATATCCTCCGGGCCCCGGTAGGTGGAACGATTGAACACCAAAGGGAAGGTTTGTGAAATAACCCGGCCTTCAGGGTAGCTGCCGGTGGTGAACTGTTCGCCGGTAGAGGTGACAACCCTGGCGTAATGAATCGCCTCTACAGCCCGCATGTCATCGAGGCTATTGGCTACTTCGCTGAAGTTCATCAGCCAGATATTGTTGCTCATGCCTCCCGACACCAGGCCCGCAACTCGCTGCTGGGTTTCTTGGAGATCTGATTTGCGGCGCTCAAACTCACCGATCATTTGTACGCCGGTAGCAACCAGAGAAATGACAAGGCTGAACAGCAACACATACACAAGTAGCCGCATTGCAAGCGGCCGAATACCCATGCGCGTGAAAAACCGTTTTGAAGGCAAGGCACAAATTCCCTGTGTCGACTACAAAATTAACTGCCGAAGTTTAACAGACCGTTAGCACTTCGACACGTTTCCATGAATCCGCATTCACAAACCGGAACCGAACGTTGAGATCATAGAGGTGCGCGCCGTAAATACGGGCTTCATCACGGCCCCGACGAAACGACGGGCGCGGATCGTAGCTAACCACATCGGTAATCAGAAGCTTCAGATCCGGGTACTGCTCTGGCGACAGCTCTGCCAGTTGCGCTTCAGCTTCTGGCAGAAATACAACCTCCAGTCGCTCGGTGGGGGCGGTTTCAGCCCAGCCCAGGGCTGCTTCAGAAACCGAGTCGGCAAAGGGCAGGTAAGGTTTGATATCCAGAATGGGTGTGCCTTCAATAAGATCGTGGTCGCTTATCTGTAGCGCCAACTGACCATCCTTGCGCACCAGCCCCTCGTTGCGTACTACCGAAAGCCCCAAACTATTGGGCCGAAACGGGGAGCGGCTTGCGAATACACCCATCTTTCGGTTGCCGCCCAAGCGAGGTGGCCGAACCACGGGGCGCCACTCCGCACGCACGGCTTCGTGAAACTGAAATATCAGCCAAAAGTGGCTCGCGGTTTCGAGGCCCCGAAAAGCATCTTCGCGATCATAGGGCGCCTGTATAATAAGATCGGCGCGGGCGTACCGGGTAAGCCCCGGTTGGCGCGGCACGCCGAACTTGTCTTTGAAGCAGGAGCGAGTGACCGCAATAGGTGTGAGCGCCAGTGCATCTTGGGCGGGTATAGCGTGGTGTCTGGGCATAGGGCCTAGTTCATGAAGTTTGGATTGATGGCACCGGAAAAGTACATTTCTACACGAAAAAGAATGGAGCCTTGGTCTTTGAAGTTCTTCTCCCGGGGGAAGGTTAGCGCTGGTATGAGATCTGCAAACAACCAGTCGCTGTGAAGCCGGTAACGCCAAGTGAGGTCTGTAAAGGCTGAGGTGGTGCGCCAATTCGGCTGGCTCTCGCCAAGCACGCCTATCCTCGGAGTTAGCAATGAGCGACTATTGAGCCGTTTACTTATGCTGAAGATCTGGCCCATTACAAACTTGCGGTCGTTGTGAACCCATTCAAGCTCGGAAGATGTCCATAGCTGCCAGCCCCTCGCCAGATCTCTGCTGGCACCAAGCGAGGAGCGGGCGCCCCAGCCATCCTGGTGATAGTAGTAAAATTGTTGCTGGGCCCTTAACCCCCAGTGGTCGCCCGCGTCCCACTGCTTGTCAGCCGTTGCGCGCCAGAAAGCATCCGGTGGCAGGTGAAGGCGCACACCCACATCGTTAGACAGGTTGATCGAGTCGCCTATCTGCGACAAATATCGCAAAGCACCTGTGCCTGTACCTTTCGTGCGACTCGTTTCAGTGAGTTGCCGGTCGCGCTGACGCTCCCCCAAGGGAACCAGCTCGTCGCTTTCACTTTCAATGACCAGGCGCAGCTTGCGTTTTGTGGTGGGTATGTCCAGACGAAACCGGGCTTCAGGCTCGAACTGAAACACGTTGCCGTATTCAGACTCTGTGGCGATGCCGATGCGCAAGTAGCTGTCGTTCATTGGCAGCCTATGGGTTTCGCCAGAAAGAGTGCGATCTGCCCACTGCCCGAAAGCGTGAACTTTAGGGCTCTGAATACGTTCCTGGCGCAAAATGAAGTTGCTGAAATTCAGCCAGTAAGAGTCCCGTGGCTCAGCCCAATGCTCATCTGAGCTGAAGGTGTAAAAAGACAGGGGGAGAGCTTCTAGCGATAGTGTGTCTGGGATGGGCAGCTCTTGAGCTTTAAACTCCGGCTCCATACCGCTGGCGTTTGTGCTGATCACAAGGGTATGGGCGGCAATTAGCCAAGCAAATGCGCGGCCGCGGTATTCAACCAAAGTCCACCATGAACGATTCATGTAATGCCCGAACCTCAGCTGCAACCGCGTTTAAAGACTGGTTATTATCAATCACTGCATCTGCACGAGCAAGCCGCTGTTCACGTGGCATTTGAGCGGCAATAATTCGCTCTACCTGCTCCCGGGAGTTCGTGTCGCGGCCCATAGTGCGTTCTATTTGAACCTCCACCGGTACATCCACCACCAGTATCTGCTTTACCAGCTGATGTTGGTCAGTTTCCAGAAGCAAAGGCGAGACCAGTAGAACATAGGGTAACGCATAATTTTGCGGATGCAGCTGACAAGTCAGCTCTTCACGAATAATCGGGTGCAGCAGGCTTTCGAGCCAGATGCGCTGCTCCGGTTGTTCAAACACTATTTGCCGCAGCTTGGCTCGGTCCAGAGCCCCGTCACCCAAAAGGATATCTGCACCAAAGTGATCGGCGATTGCGGCCAGCGCGGGGGTGCCCGGCTCAACGACTTCACGGGCTACGTCATCCGCGTCCACCCAGTGAACGCCCAGGTTTCCGAACTGCCGTGCAACAGTGGATTTACCGGAGCCTATGCCACCTGTTAACCCCAAAATAATCATGCGATCTGTCAAATCCCTAGCAGCCCATACCAGAATTCCTGAATCTCAATGCCAAACCACAAACACAGTAATCCCGCCGCTGCAAGGTAGGGCCCGAACGGAATCGGCACTTCCCGGCCATGCTTTTTAAAGACCATTAAACTGATACCAACAACCGCACCCACAGCCGATGACAACAGAATCACCACCGGAAGCAATTCCCAGCCCAGCCAGGCACCCAGAGCCGCAAGCAGCTTGAAGTCCCCGTGGCCCATGCCTTCCTTGCCGGTTGCCAACTTGAACAACCAGTACACGGACCACAAAGAAAGATAACCAACAACCGCCCCAAGAAACGCGCTGTTAAAATCGCCCAGATACCCGAAATAACTCAACATCAACCCGAGCCACATTAAGGGCAGGGTAATGCTGTCTGGCAATAGCTGGGTGTCGAAATCGATCACGGTAAGAGCAATCAGCGCCCAAACCAGCAGGAGCGCCAACAAGGTTGATTCCGAAGGGCCACCGATCACCACAGTGATCACCGAAAACAACGCCGTAACCGCTTCTATGATCGGGTAACGGGCCGAAATGTGCGTTTTACAACCGCTGCATTTGCCGCCAAGAAGCAGGTAGCTGATAACAGGGATGTTCTCCCAAGCACGAATCTTGTGCCCGCAGGAAGGGCAGGTGGAGGCTGGGCGGGAGAGTGTTACTGGCTCTTCCTGTTTGCGCTCGCCTTCTGGAATCTCAAGAAATGCCTCGCATTGACAGCGCCATTCCTGGTGCATCATTTTCGGCAGGCGCAGGATGACTACATTCAGGAAGCTGCCGATGCAGAGGGAGACAAGTGTAACAGAGAGGTACAGAAGCCAGGAGGTTGAGAGGAGTATATCGAGAGTAATCATTCAAATGCTCAAGCGATGTTGTTGCAAAGCCCTCTCCCCTTGCGGGAGAGGGTTGAGGCGGTCCAACGTATCAGAGAGGGAGCTTTTACCCGATAACCGACCCCATCTGAAATATCGGCAGGTACATAGCAATAATCAAGCCCCCCACCAGCACACCTAATACAGCCATAATCATCGGTTCCATCAGTGCAGTCAGGTTGTCCACCATGTCATCAACCACGCCCTCATAGTGCACAGCCACCTTCTCCAGCATCTCATCCAGATTGCCGGATTCCTCACCAATCGCTGTCAACTGCACAGCCATCACCGGAAAAACATCTTGCTGCCGCATGGAAGCTTGCAACTGCGTACCGCTGGATACATCGTTCTTGATTCGGTCGATCGCATCCCGGTAAACTGCATTACCTGTAGCGCCGGCCACAGAATCCAGTGCATCCACAAGCGGCACACCTGCAGCAAAAGTAGTAGACAAAACCCGGCCAAATTTAGCTACAGCCGACTTGTCCAAGATTTCGCCAACGACCGGCAGTTTGAGAACGTATTTGTCCACCACGTCTGAGAACTTCTGCGATCGGTTTTTGGCCTCCTTGAACAGAAAAATACTGCCCACAATGCCCAGAAGAACAACAAACCACCAAGATTGCATCCATTCAGAGAGCCGCACAACCATTTGCGTAAACACTGGAAGTTCCGCCCCAAAGCCTGAGAACAGACTCTCAAATTGCGGAACAACTTTCACCAATAGGATGGCGGTAACAATAATCGCCACAACAACTACCGCAATCGGGTAAGTCATCGCCTTCTTGACTTTTTTCTTCAATAGCTCAGTTTTTTCAAGATAAAGAGCGATGCGGTCCAGCATTTGCTCCAGTGCACCGGCCTTCTCACCCGAATCCACCAAGTTGCAGTACAGGTTATCAAAGTACTTTGGGTGCTTTCGGAGTGAGCCGGCAAAGCTGGTGCCAGATGAGATATCATTTCGAATGGACATTACTAGTTCTTGAAGCCCTTTGTTTTCAAGGCCGTCCGCAACTATGTCAAAGCTTTGAACCAGAGGCACGCCCGCTTTCATCATGGTTGCCAGTTGGCGGGTGAGCATGGCAATATCGAAGGCGGTAATTTTCTTGCTACTGCCAAACAAAGGTTTCGGCTTTTTCTTTACTTTATCCGGAATAATGCCCTGTTTGCGAAGTTGAGCCTTAACCAAAGCCATACTGGAGCCGGTAAGCTCGCCTTTGGATTTGTTGCCTTTTCTATCTTTACCTTCCCAAACGTACGATTCCAGTTTTTGCGATTTCTCTGCCATGCTTAATCCTTCGTCACGCGGTTGGCTTCCTCAAGACTCGTTACGCCCTCAATCACCTTAAGAAGTGCGGACTGGCGTAAATTTCGGAAGCCCTCGGCCTCAGCCTGCTTTGCAATTTGAATGGAGCTGGCCTCTTCCATAATCATGTTGGCCAACTGGTCAGTTACCTTAACCACCTCGTAGATACCGACGCGGCCTTTATATCCACCATTGCATTTATCACAGCCCTTTGGGTGGTACAACGTGAAGCCTGTAGCAATTTGTTCCTCTGTGAACCCCTCGGCCAAAAGCGCCTCATTTGGTACCTCTCTTGGCTGTTTGCAGGCGCTGCACAGCCGGCGGCCAAGCCGCTGGGCAATAATCAAGCTTACCGATGTGGCAATGTTGAATGCGGGCACGCCCATATTCATCATTCGAGTGAGTGTCTCCGGAGCACTGTTGGTGTGCAGGGTAGATAGAACCAAGTGCCCTGTTTGCGCGGCCTTGATCGCAATATTAGCGGTTTCCAAATCCCGGATCTCGCCCACCATGATCACATCCGGGTCTTGGCGTAGAAATGCACGCAAAGCTTCGGAAAAGCCCAAGCCCACTCGGGTGTTTACGTTTACCTGGTTGATACCTTCGAGGTTGATCTCGGCCGGGTCCTCTGCGGTAGAAATATTTATATCTGTAGTGTTGAGAATGTTTAGGCCAGTATAAAGAGAAACGGTCTTGCCTGACCCCGTGGGCCCGGTAACCAGAATCATACCTTGGGGCTGTGACAGTGCGTCCATATATAGTTTTTTCTGGTCTTCTTCATAACCCAACATGTCAATGCCCAGCTTCGCTTGGCTTGGGTCCAGGATCCGCAACACAATTTTCTCGCCCCAGAGGGTTGGCAGGGTGTTCACACGAAAATCTATGGCCTTGGTTTTGGACAGCTTCATCTTGATGCGGCCATCCTGGGGGATACGACGCTCTGAAATATCAAGTTGAGCCATGATCTTAACGCGAGCCGATATCTTTGGTGCTAATTTGATTGAGGGCCTAGAAATTTCTTTCAGCATGCCGTCAGTCCTATAGCGCACCCTGTACGTTTTTTCATAGGGTTCGAAGTGCACATCCGATGCGCCACCACGAATAGCATCCAGTAGCATCTTATTCACGTACTTAACGATAGGCGCGTCGTCGACATCGCTGGCACTAACGGCATCGTCATCGTCCTGTTCTCCGCCTTCGGTTTCCACGCCCTCAAGGTCTGCATCGTCCAGGTCGCCCATAGAAGTGTCTTGGGAGTCCAGGAATCTTTCAATAGCCTCCCGCAGCTTTGCATCGTCCACCAGAACTGCATCAGTGCTCAGGCCCGTATTAAACTTGATTTCGTCCAACGCTTGTATGTTGGTTGGGTCGGACACCGCGATAAAGAGACGATTTCCGCGCTTGTACAGAGGAAGAGCGTTATGCTTTCGCACGAGTTTGTCGTCAACTACACCTTCCGGCATCATTTCCGGGAGGAAAGATGAAAGATCCAGAACCGAGACGCCGAACTCCATGGCAGCGGAAAATGCGAGTTTGGCGCTATCCGCAAGCTGGTTCTGGGTTAGGTATGTGATCAATGGAATGCGGTTTTGGGATGCCTGTACAAAAGCATCCTTAGCGGTAGCTTCATCGAGAAGCCCGTCATCCACAAAGCGCCGAGCCAGGCCGGTGAGGGTGATGTTGCTTTTGTTGTTAGCCATAAATTGTATAAAGAGTGCTGCCTAAGTGGTTGAAAAAAGAATTCGTAATCGCACACAGTTTAGATGGCTGGCTTGGTTTTGGAAAGACGGCTAGTGATTTACGCGAAGGGTATCGCAGGGGTTTTGGTTGGCTTGGGCACTGGTGGGGTGACAAATTTTGTCAGTGGGTGACTTTGTGTGGCGGTAGCTCAGTGATTGGCTTGTGTCGTGTTTAGTATTTATTGATCGCTTAGTTATTGATTTATATGCATTTTCTGTCGATTTTTTCTTCTGGCATGAGTTGTGCTTGTAGGTTCTTCAGGCTCATCAAACCGGTTGCGGGGTAAACGCTCCACCGGCCCCGGGCCATATTGAGTTAATAAACGACAAATGCAGAGGTCGACTATGAAGAACATGCAGATGAACCAAGCCCAGAAGGGTTTTACTCTTATTGAACTGATGATCGTTGTAGCGATTATCGGCATTTTGGCGGCAGTAGCGATCCCGGCGTATCAGGATTATGTAGAAGACAGTCGCGTTAAGTCTTGCTTGGCTGAGACTAAGGCTCAAACGAACAATTGGTTGATTGAGTTTTCTCAGGACGGTGCCGCCGTTACATATACTCCCGTAGCTCTTGGATCTTGTAGCGCTATTAACTTGCCTACACTTTCACCGACTAATGCTGGGGCGCCTCGTGCAGGCTGGGTAACAGCGACAGCGAAGGACGCCGCTACCACGACCATTACGTGCGATGGCTCAGGCACCTGTAAGGCTAGCTAAGTGTAACGTTTGAGTTAGCGCAAGCTTGAAGACCCGGGAGTTAATGCTCCCGGGTTTTTTTGTTGTTGGTTAACCTCCTTCTCTCGCAGATCAAAAATGCCTAAATTCAGTGTTCTGGTGAGCGCCTTATGCGCATTCTTAGTCTTGGGATGCGTGCTGTTTGTTGATCTGTTTCCGCTACCTGGCCAGTTAGATGGGTACGGGTTGCAACGATTTGTTTTAGTGTTTGTTTTGGCGTTTGGCTGTGTATTTTCATTGTGGCGTTGGTTGAGGCAGGTCACGCGCCGGAATTGCAGGGAAGCAGGTCCAGCCTTGATCGTTGCGGCCAGCTTTCTGGCTTTAACGGTACCTTATAGTGGGTCGCTTTATGTTTGGGTTGAGCCAGGCCTGTACGCGGGGTTCTTTTTTGGTTTCGTCGCCTTGGGCCAGTTTATTAGCAGTGTGAAGTGGGAGGCCCGGGTGGCGGTGGCTGTTGTATATGCAGCCGTTATTGCCGCCGCGCTATACGGCGCGATAACCCTCATGATTTTCGTGTTTGCGCTGTCGGATCAGGTGGCCAACCTGTCTGCCTTTATTCCCTGGGGCTTTGTCAATATTCGGTACTGGGGCCATATCGCCACCTGGCTCATGCCCCTGCTGGCATTGGCTGTGCTGATTGGGCCACTGCGCGAACAAAAGCTCTGGCGTTTTCTGGCGGCTACGGGCGCTGCACTCTGGTGGTG
Organism: Marinobacter sp. KMM 10035; assembly: GCF_046537445.1. Classification (NCBI taxonomy): domain Bacteria; kingdom Pseudomonadati; phylum Pseudomonadota; class Gammaproteobacteria; order Pseudomonadales; family Marinobacteraceae; genus Marinobacter; species Marinobacter sp. KMM 10035. The sequence goes on from NZ_JBBVMG010000001.1 coordinate 1,800,952, forward strand.
GATTATTTTTCTCTCGGCCTCCCGCGGAACCCTGATTGGGCTGGCCTTTGGTGTGCTTTTGGCCATGGCTTTGATTGGCCGGCCGGCGCTGCCCTGGCTGAAGATGTTTGGGCGATACTTTATTTATGGCGTGATCGCCTGGCTGGTGCTCTCCGTAGTGATCCCCCTGGTAATACTGGACCATTCGGAACTGCGCACTTTGCATGCAACTACGTCCGGCAGAATGCCGCTATTTGTGGAGGCTTGGCGGATGAGTTTGGAGAACTTCCCGTTCGGGATGGGGCCGCAATCCTGGCTAACCCATGAGGTAATTACAGATGAGTACAAAAAGTCCTCAAAGTTTGCCCACCCCCACAATATGTATCTCATGTGGGCCGCGGAGTACGGCTGGCTAATTATAGGCTCGCTGTTGCTTCTGGCAGGGCAGGCTATCCGGCTGTTCTGGCATCGGCGGGAAGAAATGCGTGCGAATCATGAGGGCGTAAGGGTGCTGCCCCTGGCAGCCTTTACAGCGTCTGTATCCGCCGCCTTGGTGCATGCCAGTGCCTCGTCCGTGTTTATTGCTCCTGGCTCGATGTTGGTCGGCTTTATGGTGTTGTGTGTATTCTGGGGGTTAATCTCGCCCTCGAGCACGAGGGTTCCGCAAAAAGGTAAGGCTCGTGGACTTTTTGCTGCCGTGGCAACGTTGCTGTTTGGCATTCTCGCTATTTTCTGGTTGCGGGAGGTTGCTATCTATCATCACGCCATGGAAGACGACCGGGACTCACGCTATGAGGGCGTACCCTACGGAACTCCGCCCAGATTCTGGTATTACGGCGACTTTCCCCGCCGCCTTCCCGGCCAGTGAAAACCCCTAGCATTCGTGCCCCGGATTCTTTGCATTAGCGCCGGCAGATAACGTGGCATTTTTCTTGCTGTCTATCTGATTATTACACTTTAAAAGGTGAGTCGGATGCCCCGTAATACCAAAGGATTTACATTGATTGAGTTGATGATTGTAGTGGCCATTATTGGCGTGTTGGCGGCTGTGTCTGTGCCTGTTTACTACAAATACGTAACAAAAACCCAGGTGGGGCAGGTTGTAAGCGAAATTGGGACCTACCGGACGCTTTATGAAGTAAATCTGTCCAAGCAGATTGCGATCAACAACCAGAGCTTGCAGTACACACCCTCAGCCTATACCAACGGAAATCTGGCAATCGAAATTGCAACGTCAAATACTGACGGGTCTGGGCACTTGACAGTGACAATGGGCGGCAGGGCTCATTCAGCGTTGGTTGGTGTGGTTGTTCGCTTGGAGCGCTCCGTGGCGGGTGTCTGGAGTTGTGTTGTTGATCGCACAGCTGCGGCTGATTGGCAACCGGAGTATAAGCCAGAGCATTGTGCGATAATATAATTGAGCTCCGAATTGTCATGGGCAAGCATTCGTAACCTAACTTGATTGCTGAAGGTATAGAGGTTTCTGCCTCTGGGGCCTTTGTGGTTCGTCATAGGCAGGCACAGGCCAATTTAATGGATCTCATTTGACACCCTTTCTTCACAAGAAAATCCCCTGCCATACACGGCGATGTCCGCTACCACGGTGTGGTGTTAGGCCGCAGCCACGCTGATCGCTTTCTGTCAGAAATCGCTTGGGCTCACGATGAGTTGGTGATGTTTGGGGGCGTTGGTCTCACGTCGTAAAGTAGCCTGTTACGGCGACTAGCCCGTTGACTATACAAAGAGAGCAATACGCTCGCCGCGGATTAACCTTACATTTCGAATTATCAGTTAAAGATGAACCGGTTCGTGCGTAGTTGCTTAGACGAGCAGGTGGTTCAGGTTATCAAGGAATGCGTTCAGGAGTCGGTTATATTCTGACGAATGTTTTTTCTGAGCAGTTTGGTGCTCTCTGTGATTGGTTTGCAAGTGGTGAGTGCCCGAGCCAAACTGTCTGCTTGGCGCGTATAAATTATGGCTGTTTGCGCCCCAGTTCATGCTCACCACGCCCCTCCACATACGCCGACCTACGCCCACCTTCCCCTTCCATACTCACACTAATCCGCGGCGCAGCAACATCAATATACCGCTCTTCCATCTTCCGCTTCAGCAATAGATTAAACGCCCTGGAAACATCCCACTGATACTCCGGCTTCGTCCGCATCCGCATCCTCAGCACCGGGCAACCTTCCTCAAAAGAATGAATCCCCTGCATTTCAAGTGGTGACCAAATCAGCCAGCGCATGTCGGGTAATGTACGCAGTTCTTCGGCGGTTTCTGTCATCAGTAGAATTGCATCATCAATAGGCAATTCCCTGGGAATACGGATTTTGAGCAGGGCGATTCCGAACTGTCGTGACATGTTGTGAATGGAGCTGATTTTGCTGAAGGTGATGTGGTGTACCACCCCTTCCAGGTCCCGCAGGCGCACGGTGCGCAAGTTGAAGCCCTCTACCGTTCCCATGAAGCCATTGATCTGCACAAAATCCCCCACGGACATGGAATCCTCAACCACAATAAACAAGCCGGTGATCAAATCCTGAACCAGTGTTTGCGCACCAAAGCCGACGGCCAGGCCGATGATGCCGGCACCGGCGAGCAGGGGGGTTACATCAACTCCGAGAGTGGAAAGACTCACTAAGGTAGTGATAACCAGAATTGTGATCAGCAGGGTGTTCCGGGCAATAGGAAGGATAGTTTGGGCTCTGGCCGGATTGATGCGTTTATTGCGGTCGCCTCCGCGCATGGCTCTTTCAAGCAGTTCGTCTACAAATATCCAGGTCAGCTTTGCCGCAAGCAAAATAAAGGTCACTCCAAGCAGGCTACCTGCTATACCCTCGCTTACCGAGGGCTTTCCAGCCACGCCGAACAAAGACAATCCCCAAATTTGCAGTATCAGCTCGAAAAATAACAGCCAAGCCGCCGCCTGGATCAAGTTATAACCAAAGCGAACCAACCTGCGGCTGAAGGTGCTGAGGGCTTGGTGCTTGGGTCGGTTTTCTTGAATACCGATCAGTCCTTGCAGAGCAAGCGTGAGTGCCAGTAGCAAGGCGCAGATCATGGCTTTGCCCAAGGCAGCATCCGCTTCCCCGCCATTCACAAACACCGCGACTACCGAGGCGCTGATGGCAACCAGCATAGGTATGTGCCAAAGCCTGGCGAGCAGGGCAGTGACTTCGCGCCCTACGCCTTGGTCTTTTCGTTGTTTGTAAGGTCGGTTTCGAATCAGATGGGTGACCGGCCTGCGGTTTCGAACAATCAGGAAGAAGCTGAGCAGGGCTGCAATAACGCTGAATACCAGCGCAAGTGCACTGGCAAGCTCGGTGCCGAGTTGGTCGGTCAGCTCGGTTGTACTTAACGCATCTTCTAGGGCAAACAGCACGCCGATGATAAACAGCGGTAAAAGCATTCGCCGGCGCAGAATCATAACGGCTGCAAGGCGGTGGCCACTGGAAAAAATGGAAATCATCACATCGAAAAGTGAGGTCAGCCCGCGGGCACTCAAGCCTGCATAGGCCAGAATAAGTATGGTGGTTTGGGCGTCATCCGACATGCCGAATGTGGGCAGCCCCGCCAGTAGCGCGGTAAAGGTGAGTAGCCAGGGTAAAATGCGCCTTGAAAAATGGGCGATCAGCATCCAGGGCCGGGGGTGCCTTGGCATTTGGAGAGGCCATTCGCGCCATGAGAAGAACATGCTAAGCAGGCGCGACAGGCCCCATAGCGCGGCCATCCATGCAATGAGGCCGGCGGTGATTTCTGCTAGAACTCGGTAAGAAGCACCGGTCAGTAGTTTTTTTGCTGCGCTGTAGGCATTACGGAAATGTGTTTTCCAGATTGTGAGCGGAGTTTCTGCTGTGCTGTCAGCGTTGGTTGCATCATCAAAAAACACAGCGAGAGCGCCTAGCAAACCCTCCCCACCAGAGGTTCTATTCCCCGCTTGCGAGGATTCTGCCTGCAATCCCTGCTGGATGACTTTGAGTTGTTCCACCAGTGCCTTTCTGCTCTCGTCGTCTTCCAGAGCCTGAATGGCTACCTCAATAGAGGCTTCAAGTTCTTCAGCTGAGGCTTCTTCTTTATCCGGCTGACCCGAGAACCCGGGAATGCCGGGGAGCGTGAAGGGTTGCGCCTGGGCCGCGCCCACAGAAGAAAACAGCAAGATAAAGCCAAAAAAGAGCGCGGTTAACCTCAAATCTCTACCTCTTCAAGCAAGTCGGGGTGCCTCAGATTGCCTGAAAGCGCGCCTACAGAAAAGCCCGGATACGGCCGGCGGTCAATATTTGCTACTATTCGCCCATACCGCATGATTATCAGCGAAGCAGGATGCCGGCTATGGAATACAGCTCAATACTCCCGGAAGTGATCAGGGTGGCCGATGAGGCCAGCACGAAAGTGCTCCACATTTATCAGTCTGATTTCAAAGTGAGCTATAAGGAAGACGAATCGCCCATCACGGCCGCGGATGTGGCCAGCCATGAAATCATCGTAAAAGGCCTGCGTAACATCAGTCAGGATATTCCTGTTCTCTCGGAAGAGGGTGCCCAGGCTCCTTGGGAGGAACGCAGGCAGTGGCGGCGCTTCTGGCTGGTCGACCCCATTGATGGCACCAAAGAGTTCACTCAGCGTACCGGGGAATTCACCGTGAATATCGCACTGATTGAAGATGGCGAACCGGTAATGGGCGTTGTTATTGCCCCAGCATTAAACGAGGCGTTTTGGGGAATAAAGGGTGAGGGCGCTTATAAGCGTGACCGAACAGGCCGGGAGCATCGCATCAGAGTGGCCGAGTTGCCTGATACCATTCGGGTCGTCGCCAGCAAAAACCACATGAATGATGAGACCCGTGATTTCATAAGAGCGCTTGGCCCCCACAAAACACTTCAGGCGGGCAGCTCCCTCAAGTTTTGCCGAATCGCCGAAGGCCACGCCGACCTCTACCCACGTATGGGGCCCACCAGCGAGTGGGACACGGCGGCAGCCCATGCCGTACTGATTGCCGCAGGCGGCAGTGTGAACACTATAGACGGCAAACCTGTGCGGTATGGCAAGGAGGATGTGCTTAACCCGTATTTCATTGCGGCGGGAAGCTGGTATATTCCGCGCCCATGACTTGGTACGCACTTCAACACAAGCCTGCGCAAGGCGATCGGGCATTGGCGCACCTGCAAAATCAGGATATTGCCTGCTTCTACCCGAAAGTACAGGTAGAGAAAATCAAAGCCGGAAAGCGTACCCAAAAGCTGGAGCCGTTGTTTCCCGGTTACCTGTTTATAAATCTGGAGCAAACAGACCCTGCCTGGGCAAAATTGCGATCCACCCGTGGGGTGCTGCGAATTGTGAGTTTTGCTAACAAACCTGCCGCTATCGCGGACGGCGTGATACAGCACATCAAAGACAGCTTGGGCTCCGTTGTTCAGCAGGGTGGGCTAAAGTGTGGAGAGGCGGTTCAGTTGAGCGAAGGGCCGTTTGAAGGTATTAATGCGGTTTTCCAGGCGTATGATGGGGAAGAGCGGGCTATTGTGCTGATCAGCTTTATGCAGAAGCAGCAGCGGGTGAAGGTGTCGGTTTCTGCGATAAGGCCCTAAACCCCGAAGTCTTAACGCCCGGTAACGGAAAATACTCGCCGCAATCTGTAGAGTGTGGCGCCCTAACAAGAGTAATTGGGCTTAGTACAGTGTTCTGCGCCCATCTCAGGCAACATATTCCGGACCGAAACTGAATGAGCGATACACAACACCGCGTTCCCGGCGATCAGCAGCCAGAATACTCTGACGAAATAAGCCTGGTTGATCTTGTTGCAACCCTCATCCGCCGACGCCGGGTGTTTTACGTTGTCTTTGTTTCTACTGTGCTCGCAGGCCTTGCGTACGCGCTACTGGCACCGAATAAATACGAGCATATCAGTCTTATTCAAGTTGCTCAAAAAGACGGCGAAGCGTTTTTCCAGTCACCAGAAGCTACCATCGCAACACTTGAAAGTCGTTGGTTACCGGAGGTGCAAGCAACTTACCGTGCAGAGCATGATAAAGAGCTGCCTTTTCAGGTGTCATTCAGCAATCCCGAGAATACCGGCCTCGTTCGGCTCACCACAGCCGCCTCAGAATCTGAGGGCAAAGCGGTTAGCTCAGTGCACAATTCACTGATTAACGGCGTACGCGCGCATCAGGCGAAGCTGGTTAAGAGGGAGCAGTTGAGCCTGGAGCGCCAAATGTCGTCTTTGGAGAGCGCCGTTGAAGCCTTGATGGGGCAGGCGGGAGCGGGTGAAGCGATTGCTGGCGCAATAGAGCGGCAGTCAACGCTTGAAGGTAAGCTTAAAAGTCTCCAAGGCGTTGAGGCGCTTGTTATCAGCCGACAAAGTGCTGAAAGCACTGCCCCAAAACAAAGCCTGGTTATCGTTTTGGCGATATTGCTAGGTGGCATGCTGGGTATCTTCTCTGCCTTTATGAGTGAGTTCGCCGCTTCAGTTAAAAAGCAGCTGGCGAATGAGGGTGGGGAGCACAGTTAGTTTCGGTGTCAGACCTTTTGGCACTTGTTTGTCTCATGTGATGGCGTAAAATCGCCACGCTTCAGACATGGAACATTCACACACTGACAGGGATGCAGTTGGGAGCGTATCTTCCCCTCTTGGTTGTCTCTCCGTCATTGCTGGCAATTTATATCTATGACCTTAAAACACTGGGCCCTGGTCGGTGGGGCGGTAGCGTGCTTGAGCAGCAATATAGCGACAGCAGCGCCATGGCTAGAGGCCGGAGATGTGCGAGCGCGTTATGCCGTGCAAAAACTGGCGGACAGGGGGCAGCTCGACAGGCCGGTTACCAGTTGGCCCATCATGTGGGGGTCCATAAGCAATGGGTTGGATGAAGCCGGCAAACAGCCTGCTTCTGAAACCGGGTTGGCTCGCAGCTATCTTGAATTTGAGCGTGTTCAGCAAGCTAAACCAGGATTTCGGGCTGAGTTTGAAGTGTCTGGCACCAATGAAGTCGCTATGGTTCAAGGGTTTGAACGCGGGCCAATGGCAGAGGGTGAGGCCAAACTGACCCTGCAGTGGCAGGGGCAGAATTGGGCATTTGGCCTGAGCCCGGCCTATGCTCACAATCCTGACGATAATGAAGAGGCCCGCCTTGACGGCTCCTACCTTGCGGCAACTGCAGGTAACTGGGTATTTGGTGCGGGCGCGATTGATCGTTGGTGGGGGCCAGGCTGGCAATCCAGCCTAATCCTATCCAGCAACGCTCGGCCCATGCCCTCCGTATGGTTGAATCGTAATGATGCCTCTGCACCTGAAAGTAAATGGTTGAGTTGGATTGGCCCTTGGCAGTTCACATTGCTTGCAGGGCAGTACGAGCACGAACGCGCAATTCCCGAGGCCAAGTTGATCGGTATGCGTTTGAATCTGCGCCCGCTGGATGGGTTAGAGCTTGGGTTCTCTCGGGCGATTATGCTTGGCGGGCAAGGCAGGCCTGAAAACGGTTCCACTCTATGGAATGCGTTGATCGGCAGAGATAACGGCCAGTTGGAAGAAGACGACCCAGGCAATCAGCTTGCTAGCGTAGATGCGCGTTATGGGTTCGCAATTGGTAAGCAGTCAATGGGCCTGTACGCCCAAATGATGGGAGAAGATGAAGCTGGCGCATTCCCGGCGCGGAAATCCTGGCTATTCGGTACCGACTGGACAAGCCAGCTGCTCAACGGCGAGCAACAGTGGTTTGTTGAGTACGCTAACACTCTAGCTGACGACTTCCTCGGTGATGCCATGCCCAACATTACCTACGACCATTCCCGTTATCACAGCGGTTACCGCTACTACGGTCGCACCATGGGGGCTAGCTTCAGTGGCGATGCAGAGGCCATTACCCTGGGTGGCTTCCACTTTTTCGATGATGGCAGGAACCTCACAGCCAGCGTGAGCGTTGTAGAATTCAATAAAGACGGTGTAAGCAGAACGCCCGTTGTCGATGAGCGAATCAAATTAATGGTGCCTGCTGAGAACGCGGAACAAGTTATCGCCAAAATCGGTTACGGTACCCAGGCATTGAGTGGCTGGCTGGATGTGAGTGCCCAGTACGCCGATAGAAAACTTGCACTGGTTAATCCTGCAGAAAACGAGTCTGGCCAATGGTCTGTAGGGGCCAGTTGGCGTTATCGCTTCTAGTTCCTGGCCGAAGCCGCCCCAGAACTAACTAATTTAAGTAATAAACTGGATCCTTAAACCGTGAATCTAAAGAATCTCCTGCTTTCTTTAACTTTCCTGCTCCCCATACCAGCTCTGGCGCAATCCATAACGCCGGCACAGATCGAGCAATTCAAATCTCTACCCAAGGCCCAGCAAGAAGCCTTGGCCAGCCAATATGGTGTGGACTTGTCTGCGTTGGGGGGTGTTGGGCAAAGCACGAACCAGCGGCCCCAGCCGGTGCAGGTAGTTGAACCTATTCGCAACCAACCAACGGATGAGACCGAAAGCAAGCCAGAAAAGCAGGCTGAAGCTGAAGGGAGCAATAAAAATGGCGGCCTGAAACCCTACGGCTACGATCTCTTCGCAGGCAGTCCCACCACCTTTGCTCCGGTCACTGAAATCCCTGTGCCATCTGAATACACCCTGGGCCCCGGTGATGTACTGCGGGTTCAGCTCTGGGGTAAAGAAAACCGCAATCTGGAACTGCCGGTGAGCCGCGATGGTAGCGTCAGTTTCCCGGATTCCGGCCCACTGAGCGTGGCGGGCCTCAGCTTCAACGAAGCCCGGGAACAAATCCGCAACAAGGTAACGGAGCAGTACATAGGTGTGCAGGCCAGTGTCTCCTTGGGCGAACTGCGCAGCGTGCGTGTGTTTGTGCTTGGTGAAGCCCGTAACCCTGGTTCCTACACGGTTAGCTCCCTGTCTACCCTCACCAACGCCTTGTTTGTGTCTGGTGGTATTCAAACTACCGGTTCTTTGCGTAACATTCAGCACAAGCGCAACGGCAAGCTAGTGGGCACGCTAGACCTCTACGACCTATTGCTCAAAGGCGACAGCCGTGCCGACAATCGCCTACAGCCTGGCGACGTGATCTTTATTCCACCGGTGGGCAAGCGTGTGGGCATTGGTGGTGAAGTGTACCGCCCGGCGCTGTACGAGTTGAAAAATGAAACCCGGCTGGCAGAACTGGTGCAGATAGCAGGTGGTCTTACCCCGCAAGCATACCCCCAGCGCGTCAACATTATCCGAACCAATAGTGATTACTTGAGGGTGATTGCGGAAGCAGATTACACCCAACCACAGGGCCGTAATGCTCGGGTACAGGCGGGGGATACCATCACCATTCCTTCGATTTCCGACATCACCGGCCAATATGTAGAAATCCGCGGTGCCGCGACCCGCGCAGGCAAATTCGCCTGGATGCCTGGCATGCGAGTGAGTTCGATTATTAGGGATGTGGACGCCGACTTGGTGCCAGAAGCCGACAAGCGCTATGCCGCCATTGTACGCACTAATCCAAACACCGACACGGTATCGGTGCTGAACCTGCGCTTACGCGAAGCTATTACCCGGCCTGGCAGTGAATACGATGTGCAACTGGAAGAGAAAGATACAGTTCTAGTGTTCTCGGATGCGGGGAAGGTCGACGGCAGTGAAAACAGTGAAAACAGTGAAAACAGTGAAAACTACACCCGTGAAAACCTGTTTGCCCCTGTACTTCAGCGCCTAAAAGCCCAGGCCGCGCCCAGTGCGCCCCAGCAAACCATCCGTATCAGCGGCGCGGTACGCTACCCTGGTGAATATCCACTACCAGCCACCCGCAGCGTAGCGGATGCAATCTTTGTAGCTGGCGGCCTGAAAGACGCGGCCTCCCTGCAGCAGGCAGAGGTAGCCCGTTATACCACCGATGAAAACGGCATCGGCCAAACTCGAATCATCAACTTGGATCTGGCTGAAGCCATGGCTGGCAAAAGCATTCTCAAGCTTCGCAGCCGCGACACTATCTTGATCAAGTCCATCCCTCAGTTCGCCCAGAACAGAACCGTTACGCTCAGTGGTGAAGTTCGTTATCCCGGGCAGTACACCTTTCGGGATGGAGAAACCTTGAAGGAGGTTCTGAACCGAGCGGGCGGGCTGACTGGCAACGCCTTTCCGGAAGGAGCTGTATTCACCCGTGAGAAGCTCCGGCAACTGGAAGCCCGGCGCCTGAGAGAAGCCGAAGAACGGCTGCAGGGGGACCTGTTGGGAGTTCAGCTGGAAGGTGATAGCTTCGGTGGACAGAGCGCAGAAAAGGTAAAACAAGTGGAAAGCCTGCTCGGCGACGTTCAAAACAGTCGCCCGGTTGGCCGTATGGTTATCGATCTGGCTTCTGTACTCGAAGATGAAGTGTATCAATCTATCCGCCTACAAGACGGCGATGCGCTCACCGTACCAATCATTCCCCAGTCGGTGTCAGTCTTCGGTGAAGTGCAATTCCCCACAAGCCACTTGCATGAACCAGGCCTGACCGTAGATAACTACCTCCAGCGCTCCGGTGGCCCCACCCGTCAAGCGGACGAAAACCGTGTTTACGTGGTAAAAGCCGATGGCTCCGTAATGCTACCTGAGAAAAGTGCATGGTTTGGCGGTCGTAGCCAGCAGCTGGAGCCAGGTGATACCGTGATTATGCCGATCAACGTAGACCGGCTGAATCAGCTGGAACTCTGGACAAACGTAAGCCAGATTGTTTACCAGATGGCCCTCGGTGCGGCCGCAGTGGGGAATCTGTGATGACCCAGCACATAAAGTTCGAAGAAAGAATTCAGTATGCGGACGATGAAATTGATCTCCGTGAGCTTTTTGCAACTTTGTGGGCCGGAAAGTGGATCGTTATAGTGTTTACAGCCCTATTCGCAACGGGTGGAGTGGCGTTAGCTCTTTCGAAGCCGGATATCTATCAGGCCAGTGTTCTTGTTGCGCCGGCCAATGATGACGGCGGTGCTGGAGGGCTGCCTGGGCAGTTAGGAGGCCTGGCTAGTTTGGCCGGGATCAATCTCGGGGGCGGTGGGTCGAACCAAACCGTAATTGCTAAAGAGGTGCTGCAGTCTCGGGCGTTTCTAACCGATTTCATCTTTCGGCATCAGCTGGCAGTACCGATCAAAGCGGTGAAGGGGTGGAATAGAGAAAAACGCCAGTGGCAGTACAATAGTGAAATCTATGACGCTGATGCGCAGAGTTGGCTCAAAAATGATAAGGGCCATACCTTTGAACCAACGGATTGGGATCTGGTAAAAGCTTTTAGAGAAAACCATTTAAGCGTAAGTGAGAGTAAAGATACGGGCATGCTCACAATTAGTATCAAGAACCTCTCTCCTGTTGCGGCCAAAGAGTGGGCTCGGCTTTTGATAGCCGATATCAATGAGCACATGCGAAAAGAAGATGTTGCAGCTTCTGAGGCCCGAATTGCATATCTGGAAGGTAAGCTTGAAACAACCAATATCACTGGCATGCAGCAGGTATTCTACCAGCTCATTGAAAGTGAAACCCGCACTGTGATGCTTGCTAATGCACAACCGGAATATGTGTTCAAGACCCTAGACCCCGCAGTAGTACCCCAAGAAAAAAGCGAGCCTAAAAGAGCGTTGATAGTGGTGTTGGCAACCATCCTTGGTGGAATGCTCGCTGTACTCATTGTATTCATTCAAGCTTATGTTAAATCAAGTCACGTTAAACCTGTCAACTCAGCCGTTAATAGCGTTAGCTAGAAAATTATCTATCTATGATTAAAACACTATGTGTATTCGGAACCCGTCCGGAAGCCATTAAAATGGCTCCATTGGCAGTCAAGCTTGCCGCAGATGCGCGCTTTAACGCAAAGGTGTGCGTAACTGGGCAGCACCGTGAAATGCTAGATCAGGTCCTGAGTCTTTTTGCAGTGGAGCCTGATTATGATCTCAATATAATGAGCCCAGGCCAAGATCTGACCGACGTAACAGCAGCGATTTTGAAGGGCATGAGAGGAGTTCTTTCGGAGTTCAAGCCCGATGTGGTGCTAGTGCACGGAGATACTGCAACTACATTCGCCGCAACCCTGGCCGCATATTACCAACAGATTCCCGTTGGGCATGTAGAGGCGGGTTTGAGAACAGGTAATTTGTATTCTCCATGGCCGGAAGAAGCGAACAGAAAGCTTACCGGTACCCTGGCAAAATACCACTTTGCGCCGACAGAGACGTCTGGGGCCAACCTGAGACGGGAAGGTGTAAGCATAACGGACATCCATATTACTGGTAATACGATAATCGATGCTTTGCTTGAGGTGGTCGAAAAGCTTGATGTCGATCAGAATTTATATAAGAAGCTACAAGCTGATTTCCCGTTCCTGAGTGAGAATAAAAGACTGATATTGGTTACCGGGCATCGTCGGGAAAGCTTCGGTGGAGGCTTTGAAAGAATTTGCGAGGCGTTGGTTAGAACTGCAACCCGTCACCCCGACGTACAGATCGTATATCCGGTCCATATGAATCCTAACGTCCAACAACCCGTCAAGCGCTACTTAAATGGCATCGATAATATCTACTTGGTAGAGCCGTTGGACTACTTGCCATTTGTGTACCTGATGAATCGCGCCTCAATAATCTTGACCGACTCAGGCGGAATTCAAGAAGAAGCACCTTCTCTAGGTAAGCCGGTTCTCGTAATGCGGGACACGACTGAGCGTCCCGAAGCATTAGAGGCAGGTACGGTTAAGTTGGTTGGTACGGATGTTGAACACATTACTCGGGAGTTGACTGCCCTGCTGCAATGCCCTGATGCATATGAATCTATGAGCAAGGCCCACAACCCCTATGGTGACGGCAAAGCTACTAATAGAATTATCGAAATATTGGCGGGTATATGATCCAGCATGCCGACACTGCGTCAGATCTATCTGAAGAGGAATTTATGAGTTTTAATACCATTTCCGTTATCGGACTGGGTTACATTGGTCTTCCCACTGCAGCCGTATTCGCTTCGCGAAAAGTAAAAGTGATAGGAGTGGAAGTACATCAGCGCACCATAGACACAATTAATAAAGGCGAGGTTCACATCGTAGAGCCAGATCTGGATATGGTGGTACATGCCGCTGTGAAAGAAGGCTATCTCCGTGCAACTCGACAGCCAGAACCTGCTGACGCTTTTTTGATCGCAGTACCAACGCCCTTTAAAGGTGATAATCACGAGCCGGATCTTAGTTATATTGAGTCAGCCGCCCGGTCTTTAGCGCCAGTGCTTGCAAAGGGTAATTTGGTTATCCTGGAATCGACCTCTCCTGTAGGCGCTACCGAGAAAATGGCTGCCTGGATGGCTGAGGCCCGCCCCGATCTGAGCTTCCCTCAGCATGCGGGTGAAGATTCGGACATTCGGGTGGCTCACTGCCCTGAACGAGTACTGCCAGGCCATGTGATTCGAGAATTAGTTGAAAATGACCGTGTTGTCGGTGGAATGACTCCAAAATGTTCGGCAGCCGCATGCAACCTATATGGCATATTTCTCAGGGGCGAGTGTGTAGTCACAACGGCCCGTACAGCTGAAATGTGCAAACTTACTGAAAATAGCTTCCGAGACGTGAACATTGCGTTCGCCAATGAGCTATCCATTATTTGTGACAAGTTGGAAATCGATGTTTGGGAGCTCATTCGCCTGGCAAACAGACACCCAAGGGTAAACATTCTGCAGCCCGGGCCAGGTGTGGGCGGGCACTGTATTGCAGTGGATCCATGGTTCATCGTAAGTAGTGCGCCGGACGAGTCCAAGGTGATCACGGTTGCAAGACAAGTAAACGATGGAAAACCTGATTGGGTAAAAGAAAAAGTACATCTTGCGGTAGCAAAGTTTTTGACCGATAACCCTGACAGAGCTATGAAGAGCGTCACAGTTGCCTGTTATGGTCTGGCTTTCAAACCGGATATTGATGATTTACGGGAAAGCCCTGCAATGCGAATTGCTAAAAATCTGCTCGAATCGCACCCAGGCAAATTGATAATGGTGGAACCAAATATTAGCGTTCTACCTAAAACCTTGATGCCCGCCCAACTCGTGGATCCTGATGTTGCTATTGAGCGTGCCGACATCCATGTCTTGCTAGTGGATCACAAAGAGTTTAGGAAAGTTTCACCTGTTAGGGGAGTGACTGTGGATACACGAGGTATCTGGTGATCTGCGGTTCAATTGCGCAGTGTGCGACAAGCGAATTTATCTCAATATCAGGATCTAATTGATGAACGATAAGACAATAGGGATTATTGGTCTTGGATATGTAGGCCTTCCCTTGGCTGTCGAATTTGGAAAAAAGCGACCCGTCATAGGCTTCGATGTTAATCTGAAGCGTGTATCTGAACTCCAGCGTGGTAAAGATCATACTCTCGAAGTGAGCACAGAGGAACTTGCCGAGGCGACTCACCTTAGCTATACCTCCAACGCTGAAGACCTAGCGGCCGCGAACGTTTACATTGTGACGGTGCCGACTCCGATCGACGAGCACAAGCGCCCGGACCTAACGCCACTGTTCAGGGCCAGCGAAACCATCGGGAAGACGCTTAAAAGGGGTGATATTGTCATCTACGAATCCACGGTCTACCCCGGGGCAACCGAGGAAGACTGCGTGCCGGTGCTGGAACGGGTATCTGGTTTGGTGTTCAATCGGGACTTTTACGCCGGCTACAGCCCGGAACGTATTAACCCCGGTGACAAAGAGCACCGTGTAACCAACATCAAAAAAGTGACCGCTGGCTCTACCCCGGAAATAGCCGACTTGGTTGACGCTCTATATAACGAGATCATTACGGCCGGCACCCACAAGGCCAGCAGTATCAAAGTGGCGGAAGCTGCGAAAGTGATCGAAAACACCCAGCGGGATCTGAACATCGCCCTCATCAACGAACTGGCCATGATTTTTAATAGAATGGGTATAGACACCGAGGCCGTGCTGGAAGCCGCTGGTTCCAAATGGAATTTCCTGCCTTTCCGCCCCGGCTTGGTGGGTGGCCACTGCATTGGTGTGGACCCGTATTACCTGACCCACAAAGCGCAGACTATTGGCTACCATCCGGAAATTATACTCGCCGGTCGGCGCTTGAACGATGGCATGGGGGCGTACGTGGTCTCCCAATTGGTCAAAGCCATGCTGAAAAAGCGTATTCATGTAGAAGGTGCCCGGGTTCTGGTGATGGGGCTAACCTTCAAGGAAAACTGCCCTGACCTGCGCAATACCCGGGTGATTGATATTCTGAACGAACTGGCCGAATACAATATTGGAGTGGATGTCTACGACCCCTGGGTAAGCAAAGACGGAGCACGGCACGAATACGGCATCGACCCCATTGATAATCCCAGGCCTGGCGAATACGACGGTGTGATCCTTGCCGTAGCACACCACCAATTCACAGCGATGGGTGCGAGGGGAATCAGAGAACTGGTAAAACCTGCGGGCGTAGTTTACGACCTCAAATACATTCTCTGCGCTCACGAATCCGACATCAGGCTGTAAATCATGACCAGATACCAAGAATTGCAGAACAAGTTAGGAAAAGCACCGAAATCTTGGCTGGTGACTGGCGTAGCTGGGTTTATTGGCTCCAACCTTTTGGAACATCTGTTAAAGATGAATCAGACCGTGGTCGGTCTGGATAATTTTGCGACCGGGCACCAGCGCAATCTTGACGAGGTGAAAGACCTGGTAGGCCCCGAGCAATGGCAACGTTTTTCGTTCATAGAGGGTGATATTCGCAACCTGCATGATTGTGAGAGAGCTTGCGAGGGTGTCGACTACGTGCTCCATCAGGCTGCTCTTGGTTCGGTGCCCCGCAGCATAAACGATCCGATCACCAGCGATGGCACCAATATCGGTGGTTTCTTGAATATGCTTGTTGCCGCTCGTGATGCAGGAGTTGCCAGTTTCACTTACGCGGCCAGTAGCTCCACCTACGGCGACCACCCGGCGCTGCCGAAAGTGGAAGAGAACATCGGTAAGCCGCTATCTCCTTACGCGGTTACCAAATACGTCAATGAGCTTTATGCCGACGTTTTCGCCAAAACCTATGGGTTCAATACCATTGGCCTGCGCTACTTCAATGTGTTCGGCAAGCGCCAGGATCCGAATGGCGCCTATGCTGCCGTTATCCCGAAATGGGCAGCCGGGATGATCCAAGGCGATGATATCTTTATTAACGGTGATGGGGAAACCAGCCGGGATTTCTGCTTCATTGAAAATGCCGTCCAGGCCAATCTGCTTGCAGCAGCAGCGGGTAAAGTCGCCAAAAACGAAGTCTACAACGTGGCCGTTGGCGATCGAACTACTCTGAACGATTTGTTCAACGCGGTTCAGTCTGCTTTGGCTGAGAATGGAAAATCGTATGGAAAAGCTCCCGTTCACCGGGATTTCCGGACAGGCGACGTGCGCCACTCCCAAGCTGAAGTGAGCAAAGCTGAAAGCAAACTCGGCTATGCACCTCAATACAGAATAAAAGAGGGCATTAAAAAAGCAATGCCCTGGTATATTAAGAACGTGGGTTAAGCCTTTATGAAATTACTGGTCACCGGTGGCGCCGGTTTTATTGGATCCGCCGTAATCCGTCACATCATTAATAATACAGAGGACCAGGTGGTCAATCTCGACAAACTCACTTATGCCGGCAATCTTGAGAGTCTGGCAGAGGTTAGTGGAAGCAACCGCTACGCCTTTGAAAAGGTCGATATCTGTGACCGCGCCGCCGTGGATAGGGTATTGAGAGAGCATCAGCCAGACGCCATCATGCACCTGGCTGCGGAAAGCCATGTAGACCGTTCCATCGATGGTCCAGCCGACTTTGTTGAGACTAACATCGTCGGCACCTATACCTTACTGGAAGCGGCTCGCCAATACTGGCAATCACTCGAAGCCGAGTGCCGCAAGAACTTCCGCTTTCACCACATCAGCACCGACGAAGTCTACGGTGATCTGGAGGGTCCGGAAAACCTGTTCACTGAAAAAACGCCGTATGCGCCTAGTAGCCCTTACAGCGCCAGCAAAGCAAGCTCAGACCATCTCGTTCGTGCCTGGCACAGGACCTATGGGTTGCCCGTACTGGTTACCAATTGCTCCAACAATTACGGCCCCTATCATTTTCCCGAGAAGCTCATACCACTTGTTATTCTCAACGCACTGGAAGGTAAGCCCCTGCCAGTCTATGGCAAAGGCGATCAAATTCGTGACTGGCTGTATGTGGAAGATCATGCCCGAGCACTCTACGAAGTGGTGAAAAAAGGAGCGATTGGAGAAACCTACAACATTGGTGGCCACAACGAGAAAAAGAATATCGATGTAGTTCAAGCCATCTGCGACCTGCTGGAAGAGTATGCCCCTGAAAAACCGCCTGGTTTGGCACTCTACCTTGATCTGATCACCTTCGTAACTGACCGCCCTGGCCATGACCATCGCTACGCCATAGACGCTAGCAAAATCCAGAAAGAGCTTGGCTGGATTCCCAAAGAGACCTTTGAGACCGGCCTTCGCAAGACGGTGCAGTGGTACCTGAACAATCAGGAATGGTGTCGTCGGGTACAGGATGGCAGCTATCAAAGAGAACGCATTGGAGTAGGCGAATGAAAGGCATCATCCTTGCCGGTGGCTCGGGAACTCGGCTTTATCCGATCACGTTGGGTATTTCAAAACAGCTCCTGCCGGTCTATGACAAACCGATGATCTATTACCCGCTGTCTGTGCTTATGCTTGCGGGTATACGAGACATACTCATCATCACTACACCCGAGGATGAGTCCGGATTTAAAAGAACCCTAGGCAACGGAGAGCAGTTCGGCGTCAACCTCAGTTATGCTCAGCAGCCGCGACCTGAAGGGTTGGCGCAGGCTTTCATTATTGGTGAGGACTTCATCGGCGACAGCAGTGTGTGCCTGGTACTTGGTGACAATATCTTTTACGGGCAGGGCTTTACACCCAAACTTCGAGAGGCTGTACGTCGGTCAAACGAGGGGCATGGAGCTACAGTGTTCGGTTACCAAGTGAAGGACCCCGAAAGATTTGGTGTGGTTGCCTTCAATGACAAGCAACAGGCGGTGTCAATTGAAGAGAAGCCCTCCCGGCCCAAATCGCATTATGCGATAACCGGATTGTATTTCTATGATAACCGGGTGATCCAGATCGCAAAATCCGTAAAGCCCTCGGAAAGAGGCGAGCTCGAGATCACCGATGTAAATCGTGCATACCTGGCGCAGGAGAACTTAAACGTTGAACTTTTGGGGCGGGGTTTTGCATGGCTAGATACCGGTACCCATGAGAGTCTGTTGGAAGCGGCTCAGTTTGTTGAGACCATTGAAAAGAGGCAAGGCTATAAAATCGCTTGCCTCGAGGAGATCGCGTTAAACAACAAATGGATTACACCTGCACAGCTGAAAGAAACGGCCAAGAAATTAGAAAAAAATAATTATGGCCAGTATCTAACCGGTCTTTTAAAGGAAGTTCAATGATACCCGTAACAAAGCCCGGGTTACCCGACTTAACGAAAGTTAAAAAATATCTGGACGATATATATGAGCGCAGGTGGTTTACAAATAATGGGCCATTGGTTCAGCTACTGACAGAGAGACTTGAAGAATATCTCGGAATCGAGAACTTGCTCTTGGTTGCTAATGGAACTTTAGCTTTACAGGTTGCCTATCGCGCGCTTGGTGTCGAGGGAGAGGCAATAACAACGCCATTTACCTTTGTTGCAACTGCAAGTTCCTTGTCTTGGGAGGGTATCAAACCGGTTTTTTCTGATATCGATCCGGAAAGCTTCAACCTGTGCCCGACGAAAATATTGGAAAAGATAACTAAAAATACAAATGCAATAGTACCTGTGCATGTTTATGGGGCTCCGTGCAATGTAGAACACTTTGAAAGAATCGCCGAACAAAAAAACCTGAAATTGATTTATGATGCTTCACATGCATTCGGAGTTAACCACCATGGATCGAGCCTACTCAGCTACGGAGACGCGTCGACTCTAAGCTTTCACGCTACTAAAATCTTTCACACTGTAGAAGGTGGGGGGGTTGTTTTTAGAGATAAAGAGGTTTTGCGCAGAGCCCAATCGTTGATCAATTTCGGTTTCTCATCAGATGGTGAAATAACTGGGGTCGGGATCAACGCCAAAATGAGCGAAATCCACGCAGCATTCGGCCTCAGTTTACTTGATGATATCGACGGTCTCATTGCGCGTCGCGTCGAGATTCAGGAACTATATCAGACAGAATTGAATGGTTTTGTTCAATTTCAACAAAGAGCCCAAGAAAGCAACCTTAACGGGTCTTATCTGCCAATAGTATTGGCGTCGAAAGAACAGCGAAAAACCGTTGAATTACGTTTAAATTTCATTGATGTAAAAGCCCGCCGGTATTTTTCGCCATCGTTAAATATGACCAGACCCTTCTGTGATGTTGGAGAAAAAGACCTCCCGAGAAGTGAAGATATTTCGTCCAGAGTTCTATGTCTTCCGCTATATTATGAACTAAGTGATAAAGATGTCTTAAGAATCTGTGAGAATTTAAAGCGAGCAATTGGATGAAGAAAATCAGTGTTCTAATGATCTCTGACAACGAGGAATTGATTAGATATATCTGGGCCCTAATGCAAGAGAAAAAATTCGATTCGTTTTCAAAGATTGAAATAAGGTATAGCTCAGTAAACAAGAGTCCAGATCGTTTGGAGAAAATGGGACTACGCCAAGTAGATGTTAAAGCCCAAGCAAGATCCCTTATTGAAACGTACGACCTGATAATATCCGCTCATTGTAAACAAATCTTCCCTCCGAATTTAGTAAGCTCAGTCAGATGCGTAAATGTTCATCCGGGCCTGAACCCTTTTAACAGAGGGTGGTATCCACAGATATTCTCGATTCTTAACAAGAAACCCATTGGCGCAACTATCCATGTAATGGACGAACAGATCGATAATGGAGAAATAATAGTCCAAGAGGAAGTGGATTTATATGAAAGTGATACATCAAAGGATGTTTATGAAAGAGTTGTCGAAACTGAAAAAAAATTACTGGAAAAGCATCTAGAGAATATAATAAAAGCCGATTATAACTCTAAAAAAGTAGCCACTTCCGGAAACTACAACTCCCCGGCTGATTTTCTAGACCTTTGCAAGCTTAATTTGTCCAGCGTTGGAACGCTGCGGGAACACATTGATCTTTTAAGGGCGCTGTCGCACGGAGAGCATAACAACGCATACTTCTACGATGACACCGGGACGAAGGTCTATGTAAGAATGGCCTTGGAGCGTATTCGTGACAAAGGCTAAAGTAAGTGTCGCTATCATTACGTATAACCAAGAGGCCGTTCTGAGAGAAACTCTTAATAGTGTTGTCTCCCAAATTGTGAGCTTCCCAATAGAAATTGTGATTGGAGACGATGGTTCAACTGACGGAACACAAGGTATAATTAAAGAATATCAAAAACGGTTTCCGGATATTGTCGTTCCTATCCTTAATGAAACCAACATTGGAGCAGGCGCTAACTATAAAAAAGTGATCTGCGCGTGCAGCGGAGAGTATGTCGCCCATCTAGATGGCGATGATTTGATGCTACCTGGGAAGCTTGAAGCGCAATGTCAGTATCTGGATGACAACCCAGTCGCCAGCGCTTGCTGCCATGATATGGAAGTGTTTGAGAGCGGAACTGGTGAATTTATTCGTCGCTACAATAGTCGGGTTAGCTTTAAAACGAGGGCATTGTCCGAACTTTTACGCCAAGGTGCAGATTTTTGTCATAGTTCAAAAATGTTTAGACGCAACACTGTGACAGAGCAGGATCTAAACTTTCCGACATCCATCGTTTTTGATTGGTATATGCATTTACTCCATGCTCGTTATGGAGAGATCCATTTTATAGATAAAGTGTTTGGGAAGTATCGAATAAGCTCGAACAGTGTTGTGTTTTCAAATTATAAAAAAATGGAATTAGTTGCGAGTGATCTACTAAAAACAGTGGATTCAAGTGAAGTGTTTGGAACAAGTCTAATTGATCGAGATCATGCGAGATCACGCATCTATTTTGAAAGATCTTTAAGGGCGCTTGAGCTTCGTCAATTTGACCTATTTTACAATTTTATAGGCAAAGCCTGGCGGTATTCAAATACGCCTAGCCGCACATTCAAATTGTTGTATCATACCCGACATTTTCCGAGAGCTTTATCTATCGCGCTAAGCCTACGCAGAAAGGTAAGTCGGATCGTTGACAGAGCTCGCCGGTAGGTTTTGATGGTTGGCACTATATTAACCCGTTATCTAACTGTCGGTATTCAATTTATCATTATTGTCGTTACACTGACGGTTTATGGTGTATTCGAAAGAGGTGTAGTCGCGGCACTGATAGCCTCTGGAGGATTGGTTGGTGCCCTTTCTTCAATGACGATTGGAAAGGGTCTTCTTATGCTCGTTGAGCGGAACAAGGATGATGAAGTAGTTTTAGGGCAGGTATATAGCTCGGCTTTGCTTTTGCTTTTGCTGTTAATTTTGTTTTCTTACCTCATCCATTTTCTTCTCTTCATTTGTCTTCCTGGATTCTACGGTGGGATTTCGGCTGAGCATCTAACGTATTTTTCGTTTGCCGTTGTTTATTATGTATGGATGCAGGTTGGGCCGTATCTATTTTCCCTACGAGGGAAAATGAGAGTGTTTAATTCGATATCTTTATGTTCGAATTTTTTAATACTAGTAGTTCTTATTTATGGGTACTTTTCAAACGGCTTGATTTTTGAGTTTTTCTTGCTTCTCACTTCGTTTGTTTTTTTTGTTGAGTCTGCTTTGGGGTCTGCGTTTATATGCTCAAATATTGGAGGATTCACCCCAAGGCTTAAGTATATCGTCCCCATACTTAAGTCAGGCCTATATCTTCACTTGGATACGATTGGTGGTGTTTTTTTTATCAGCCTCAGCGTAGTCATCGTGAATATATTGTTAGGAGTGGAGGCCGTAGCAGAATATGATATCGCGAGCCGGCTCTTTTCTTTACTTTGTCTTTTTCCTCAGATGGTTCAACTGGTTTTTCATCGTAATGTAGTGTTTCAAGATACTTCTACTTTGCTTCCGAAACAAATGCAACTCTTTCGCATAGTATCCCTCGCCTACATTCCTTTGCTTTTGATAAGCTTTTTGTTGATAAGATTTCTTGCGGAACATTTCAATTTTGATGGCAATGTTTCGTTGCTATATGTTATTTTGGCGATAGCCTTTTTACCGTATTTCTATGCATCAATTATCTCCCCTTATTGGATTAAAAAGGGCCGGCCATTGGCGTTATCATTAGTGAGTTTGATCGCGGGATCTCTTGGTATCCTGGTGTCTGTCCTCCTTATTCCGCCGGTTGGAGTTTATGGTGCTGCCATGGGCGTCGTCACGAGTTACATGATTGCGGCTTTGGTTAATTGGAGGTTCTACAAGGCCCATTTATGTTCTTGAATGCACATAAAACTAGAGTTCTTGCTCTTTTTATTTTATGGTTCCTAGTAATTTTTGGTCCGGTTTTGGACTTTGGAATTGGCCCATTTTCAGATGTAAGTTTTCTAATCTCCGTCTTTGTAGTTTTGTTTGGATTCCACATCCACGTTCCACGATTCTATGTATTCCTCGCAATGTTACTCATTGCGATATCTGCCCTCGCGCTTTTTACTGCGATTTTTTTCGATTCCAGTGAGTTTGAGGTCGGGGTGAGAGCTATTTTGCGCCCAGTGAGGACGCTTATTGTCATGTTTGCCGTGGTTATTCTCGCCCACTTCTCGAATCGTACGTTTCTGAATATGCCTCTAGGCGGCGATATAGTAGATATTTATTTCCGAGCATTAGGTTTGATTTACGCAGCGATTGTCCTTCACGGATCAATCATGGTTTTGCAATTTTTAGATCCTGATTTTAGAGAATTTATATATAGTTTCACTATGGCGAAATATCAGTTAGAGTTTTATCAGAATTTCAGAATGGCCGGTCTTTCAGGTGCGGGTGGTGCGCAGGTTTCGTTTGTTCAAGGATTGGGGTTTTGTGTTGGCGCATTTCTTTGGACTAAAGCTCGAGCAAAAAAGACTATTATATTTCTGAACATTATCCTTGTACTTTCAGTGATTTTGTCTGGTCGCAGTGGTTTGATTCCGATAATTCTTGTGACATTGTTCATTTTTATAAAGAAATTAATTCTATTTTTGAATGGTAGAACAATAAAAAAAGAGTTTTTTTCAGTGAAAATGTTTCTTGGTTTGTTTCTTCTGGGGTTGCTCAGTGTTTTTGGTCTTTTTAGGCTTCTTGAAAACGAATATTTGGTGATTGCTTTAGAAAGAACTTTTGCTACCTTTATATCTTATAGTGAAACCGGAGATTTTTCGGATAATACCTTAGTTGCTCTGAGTAATATGTTTATTTTGCCCGCTGATTTTTTTCATATTTTGTTCGGTAAGGCCAGTTACCTTGAAAACAACACCTACTACGATCTCAATACTGATATTGGCTATTTTCGTATAATATGGGGTTACGGAGTTTTAGGTTTGAGTATTCATGTTTTGTTTTATTTGAGTATGCTTTGGTGTTCCTTTAAATTCGGAATTGTTAGGTGGTTTTTTCTCGAAGTAAACGTATTTTTGATTTTCTTAATACTGTTGTTTAATTCCAAGGAAATTTTCTTTTTTTCGAAAATGAGCTTTCAAATTTGTTTTGCGTCATTTGCATTAGCCTATAGTGCGATATTAATTGAAAGATCTAGGTACAAGTATGAAAATCTTAATTGAAATGCCGTCATTTTTTGTTCGTGTTTATTCGCGGATCCTGTGTATCTTTTATCGTTTTCGGTTCAATCAATGCGGCAGCAATGTTATTTTCTCCCCATGGGATATATTCTCTTATAACACTATTTGCATTGGTTATGACGTTTATATCGGTCCTGGCGCTATTTTCCGTGCGTCGGAAAGCGGGATTACAATAGGTAACAAAGTTATGTTTGGCCCGAGGGTTACCGTTATGGGGGGCGACCATAATTATAGCGAAATTGGGCAGTATATGTTTGATGTCAAAGAAAAGTCTGATGGCGATGATCTTCCGGTGTTTATTTCTGACGACGTTTGGGTCGGTGCGTGTGTCACGATCTTGAAGGGCGTCACTGTCGGTAAAGGTGCGATCGTTGCGGCTGGCGCACTTGTAGTAAATGATGTTCCGGATTACGCAATTGTTGGGGGCGTTCCAGCGAAAGTAATTCGTTATCGGTTTACGGAGGCCGAAATTGTTGAACACGAACGAGCGTTGAGGCGGATTTAATGTGCGGTATAGTTGGTCAGGTTGTTCACTCGAAGATATCTCAGAGTCAAGATCATCCGATTTTTCAGTCGTTGAAAGTGATTGGGCACCGTGGACCTGATGGGTATGGAACCTTTTTTGACCCGAAGCTTGTCTTGGGCCATGTGAGACTTAGTGTTCTCGACCTGACCGATGCAGCGAAACAACCGATGATCTCTCGTTCTGGTAGATTCGTTATAAGTTACAATGGCGAGGTTTACAACTTTCAAGAGCTTAGGGAAAGGTTTTCGCTCAACCACCTTAGAACTCATTCAGACACCGAAGTTATTATAGAGCTATTTTCTAAGATTGGGAAAGATTGCTTTCGCCTGTTAAATGGAATGTTTTCCCTAGCGATATTTGATGTGAAGGAGAGAATTCTGTGGCTCGCAAGAGACCGCCTGGGTATCAAGCCTCTTTATTTAGCGAAAAATGAGAACGGACTTTTCTTCTCCTCCGAGATAAAGGGTATTCATGCGCTTGAAAATAGTTTTCGCGGTGTTAATGCGCAGGCGTTGGCGGAATGGAGCTACTATGGAAATGGTTTAGGTGAAAAGACATTATTTAAGGGTGTGACTAAACTGCTGCCAGGTCATTACCTAAAGGTAGGAGTAGACAACATCAATGTCGAAGAGTTTACCTATTGGGAACCCGGCAATGGAGGCCTTTCAGAATTTGGTGACCTAGCGGTGCAAGCACGATCAAGCCTTGAAAGAGCTGTTCGCCGTCAACTGGTGAGCGATGTGCCGGTTGGGGTGTTTTTGTCTGGAGGGATTGATTCGAGTGCAATCGCTGCATTTGCGTCTAAATATTACCCAGGAAAGCTAGCTACATTTTCGGCTGGTTTTGATTACGACAAGGGTGTGAATGAACTTCCGCAAGCAAAGCGGTTGGCGGAAAGGTATGGAACGGATCACCACGAAATCCACATTGTTGGCGCTGATGTGGCGGATACAGTCGAAAAAATGGTTTGGCATCATGATCAACCGTTTTCTGATGCGGCTAACATCCCGCTCTATCTTATCTCGCAGCAGGTTGGTGATAGGGCAAAGGTAATTTTACAGGGTGACGGTGGAGACGAGTTGTTTGGGGGTTATAAGCGATACGCGACACTCTCTCGCTTCCGGCAGATGAAAATTTTAGCGAGAATTGCGAGGGCTGCCCAAGCCGCGTTGCCAAAAAACAGTTCTCACCATGTTCGGCAAAGATACATTAATGCGCTTTTGGCAAACCCCTTTCCTAAGGTGATGGCACTCCTTCTCACTGTTGAGGACGAGGCCCAGAGCCCTTTGAAGATCTTCCAGGATAGTGTTAGAAAGTCCAGCGGGAATCCGTTTGAGCGGTATTTTGAATGCGCTTCCAAATTTGCAGGGCGAAGCCCGGTAGATCAAATGCTATTGGTGGATAGCATGATTATTCTTCCAGATATTTTTTTGGAGAAGGTTGATCGCTCAACTATGGCCTCAAGTCTGGAAGTGAGGGTTCCATTTCTCGACAACGATTTGGTGGAGTTTTGTCAAGGATTGCCTGCAAGCCGGAAAATTCCCGGAGGTAAACAAAAGGACCTTTTGAAGCGAAGTTTGAAGGGAGTTGTTCCGGACGAGGTGCTTCATGGTAAGAAAACCGGGTTTGGGGTTCCGTTCTCTTTTTGGCTTGAGGGACCACTGAAGGATCTCTTTTTCGACCATATTGGCGATTTTATTCGTAGGCAGCCTTACGTTCTTGACCAGAATTTGGTTTATTCACTATTTGATGACCATATATATCGTAGGAAAGATAATGGCTTCCTTCTCTGGAAGATTATGAATTTGGTGATCTGGTCTAATCGATACAACGTCGATTGGAGTGAATATCAATGAAGCGCTTTATTCTTGTGGGCGCTGATCCCCACGGTGGCAAGGTTGCTCATCCGGGCGGTCAACTAACAGCTTGTGAAGGCTTAATTCGGTATGCCGAAAAAAACAGCCTAGGCGTTGACGTCATTGATACTACTCAATCAAGTTTTCCCGTACCGCCCATTGGCGAAAGACTAAAAAAGGGAATTTCCAGGGTCTTAGAGCTTCGCAAAAAGTTACGTCATAAAGGATATAGTGGTGTAATTATATTCAGTAGTTCTGGCCTTAGTTTCTACGAACGTGCGCTTATGGCCCTTCTCTGCAAACGTAGTAATGTACCTTCGATTTTTTTCGTCCGATCAGGGCACTTTATTAATGAACTTGACGGCTCAAACTTTAAGAGAAAAATCATATCGAAGATGCTGCAGTATCCCGATGTGATCGGTGCTCAAGGTCGGCCTTGGGTAGACTTCTACCAAGAACTCGGTGTGAGCCCTGAAAGGGTTTGTGTGGTACGAAATTGGCTATCGTTTGATTTTATTGCGAGCGAAGACCAGAAAATTGTTGATCCCCAGAAAGCACTGAGGTTTGTGTTTGTGGGATGGTTGGTAGAGGCAAAGGGTGTGCGTCAACTGTTGCTGGCAGTGGAAAGGCTGGCCGCAGAATACGCTTTTGAGCTGGTGTTCATCGGAGGTGGAACACTTGCTGATGAGATCAACAAGCAAGCATCAAAAATTCAGAATGTAAACATACAATCCTTAGGTTGGATAGACCGAGAAAACTTGCAGAATGAGCTGCGTCTTTCCGATGTGTTTGTATTACCGTCCGAAGCTGAGGGCTTTCCAAATGCTCTTCTTGAGGCTATGGCCTCGGGGCTTCCGGTGATATGCACAGATGTTGGTGCTGTTTCCGATTCTGTTTACGACGGGGTAAACGGTTTCTTATTGGCCGATAACGGACCCGAAGCTATTTATGACGCCATGCGGGCATACCTGGACGACCCCATGTTAATTGAGAGGCACTCTGCGGGCAGTTTAGCTGTATTCCATAAACAGCACGGTTGGGAAGAGAACTGCGAACATTTATTCAGTCAATTTGAGAATCGTTAGAAATATGAAGCAAATTCTTCAAGATATGGGGCGTGGCGCAACTTCCTTGACGGAGGCGCCTGCTCCGAATTGTAGTTCAGGCCAGCTATTGATAAATACTTCGATTTCTCTGGTATCTGCAGGCACCGAACGAATGCTTGTTGATTTTGGAAAGGCATCTTACTTGGCAAAAGCACGCCAACAGCCCGAAAAAGTTAAAATGGTTCTTGAGAAGGTTCAGACAGATGGGCTGATGACAACATTTGAAGCTGTTCAATCCAAGTTAGCTCAACCGCTTCCTCTTGGTTACTGTAATGTGGGAGTTGTATCTGAAGTTGGCATTGGTGTAGCTGGCTTCAAGATTGGCGATCGAGTTGCTTCGAATGGGCCGCATGCCGATGTCGTCCGTGTACCCCGTAATCTCTGCGCCCTGATTCCTGATAACGTGGCTAACGATGAAGCATCATTTACCGTTGTTGCGTCTATTGGATTGCAGGGTATTCGTTTGGCTGAGCCGACGTTGGGCGAGAGCTTTGTAGTTACTGGGGTCGGGCTTATCGGCCTCCTGACAGTGCAGCTATTGCGAGCCCACGGCTGCAGGGTTCTCGCGATTGATTTTGACGAATCCAAGTTAGCACTCGCCAGGCAATATGGCGCGGAGACTTGTAACCCCGGTAGTGGGGAAGATCCAGTCTCGGCAGGGATGGGATTTAGCCGCGGGCGTGGCGTGGATGGGGTCATTATAACCGCATCTACCAAGTCTACGGATCCCGTTACTCAGGCGGCCCGGATGTCGCGTAAGCGCGGTCGTGTTGTTCTGGTGGGCGTTACGGGTCTTGAGCTGAATAGAGCGGATTTTTATGAGAAGGAATTAAGCTTTCAGGTATCTTGCTCATATGGGCCGGGACGGTATGACCCAGTTTATGAAGAAAAGGGCGAGGATTACCCTTTTGGTTTCGTACGTTGGACGGAACAGCGAAACTTTGAAGCGGTATTGGATATGATGGCCAGCGGCCAGTTGGACGTAAGACCGCTAATTACCCACCGTTATGTCTTTGAGAAGGCTCCTGAAGCCTACGAAGCATTAACAGCTGACAAAACCGCTTTGGGTATTCTCTTGGAGTATGTGAGCGCTCCCGAAACCCGTCAGATCAAGACAGTCTCCCTGAAGCAGGGAGCTAGTTTCAGTCCCCTCAAGCCAGTGGTGGGCTTTGTGGGCGCGGGAAACTACGCTTCACGAATGCTCATTCCTGCATTCAAGGCAGCTGGTGCGCAGTTACATTCGATTTCGACCTCCGGCGGAATCAATGGGGTAATTCATGGTGAGAAGGCTGGGTTTGCACAAGCGACTACAGATACTCGGGCGATGCTCGAAAATCCAGATATAAACACTGTCGCGATTGTAACCCGCCATAACTCTCATGCGTCGTTCGTAGCGTCAGCTCTTAAAGCCGGCAAACATGTTTTTGTTGAAAAGCCCCTGGCGTTAAGTTCAGAAGACTTGGCTCATGTAAAAGACCAGTTCCAAGCGAGCCATTCCGAAGGAACCGCCGGCCACTTGATGGTTGGCTTTAACCGGCGGTTTTCCCCACAGGTTCAAAAGATGAAGGAGCTGCTTAAGGCAGTCAAGGAGCCAAAATCTTTCGTCATGACAATGAATGCCGGGGAAATTCCCGCTGACCATTGGACCCAGGACAATGCCATAGGCGGTGGCCGTATCATTGGCGAGGCCTGCCATTTCATTGATCTGATGCGTTTCCTTGCGGGCTCTGAGATCGTTTCCGTTCAGGCTCGTCGCATGGGCGATTCTCCCATGGTTGCGATTACAGAAGACAAGGCCGCAATTACACTGGGCTTCGCGGATGGTTCTTTTGGTACAGTCCACTATCTTGCCAATGGCGCAGCAAGCTTCCCCAAAGAGCGGGTTGAAGTTTTCGCCGCAGGAAGGGTGTTGCAGTTGGACAACTTCCGTAAATTAAAAGGCTTTGGCTGGCCAAGGTTCAAGAAGATGAATTTATGGAAGCAGGATAAAGGTCAATCCGCCTGCGCTGCTGCTTTTCTGGGGGCGATAGAAAGAGGTGAAGCGTGCCCGATTGCGCCTGAAGAGATCTTTGAAGTGGCGCGAGTGACCATTGAAGCGGCTTGTCAATTGAGAGCTCAGGCGGATTGATTCTGATGCTTCCAAAAATTAGGGCGTTAGCCGCTCTGGGAGTGTTAAACCTTCTCAGGGTATTTTGGTTTCGTTTAGGAGTGCGCTTTGGCCTGAACCCAGTGAAAAGGATACAGGCTGAGGCTCCAGAAGGACCGTTTTGGCGACTAAACGCACTTCCAACAATCACCGAAAGCCCGTTTAGGTATTTCCCCACCGGTTTTGGTTACATTCCCGTTGACGATGGCGATCCTCCGGATTGGCACACTAATTTACTGACCGGAGAGCGCTTTAAGTGCCCGGATAAGCCGTGGCACGCAATTCCGGATTTCGGCGGGGGAGCTGGGGATATCAAAGGGATTTGGGAACTCTCCCGATTCGACTGGGTGTTGGGTTTTGCGCGAGAATACCGGCAAGGCAACACTGAATCCTACGGTCGACTGGAGAGTTGGTTGGAGGATTGGGTGAGATCCAACCCTCCTTACTTGGGGCCAAACTGGAAATGTGGCCAAGAGGCTTCTATCAGGGTGATGCATCTTGCGATGGCTGCGATCATAATGGAGCAGACCGAGGCCTCTGAGGAATCCCTGCTTAAGCTCATTGAAGTCCACCTGAAACGTATATCGCCCACCATCCAGTATGCGATCGGACAAGATAATAACCACGGCACTTCAGAGGCCGCAGCTTTGTTTATAGGAGGGAGCTGGCTGGCCAGAAACGGATTCTCACGAGGGTATTACTGGCAAAACCAGGGCCGAAAATGGTTGGAGAATCGTGCACGTCGGTTAATTGAGCCAGATGGCAGCTTTAGTCAGTACTCGGCGAATTATCACCGAGTTATGCTTGATACGTTTTCCATGGTGGAAGTCTGGCGGCGAAAGATGTCCTTGCCTCGCTTAAGTGAGCATTGGTATTTAAAAGCGCGGGTGGCAACCGATTGGTTAGGGGGGATGCTTCAGCCAAACGGTGATGTTCCCAACATTGGCGCAAACGATGGCGCCCGTTTGCTGCCGCTTGCAGCTACAGACTATCGAGATTTCCGGCCATCGATACAATTAGCCTCTGCCTTGTTCAAGAATGAGAAGGCAGTCACCGAGGTTGGTGAGTGGGATATGCCCCTCCGGCTTTTGAGTATTGCGGAGCCTCTCGTTAAGACGCCTGCCGTCATGAGCCAGCTTTTCAATCATGGTGGGTACGCAGCGATCTGGGATGATCGGTGTTTTGTACTCTTTCGATATCCGCGCTTCCGCTTTCGGCCCGGGCACGAGGATGCCCTGCATGTTGACCTCTGGTTAAATGGTGAGAATATTCTGCGTGACGGGGGAACCTTCAGCTATAACACCATAGAGCCCTGGCAAAGCTATTTTCCCGGGGTGAAAGCCCACAACACGATACAGTTTGACCACCGCGAACCAATGCCAAGAGTTAGTCGTTTTCTGGTTGGCGAATGGTTAAAAACTTCAAGTTTCGAGCCACTTCAATTAGCAACAGAAGGTCAGCGGGTGGCCGCGGGTTATCGAGACTATCTGGGCGCCAGTCATGAACGAAGGTTAAATGTTACTGATGGGTTGCTTCGAATCGAGGATGTTATCACTGGCTTTAAAGATAGCGCGATACTGCGATGGCGGTTGCAACCTGGTGATTGGACGTTTTCCGGGCAGGCTGTAACCCTTAGGGGGGTTAAAATTGAGGTCCGGGCCGACACACCGTTGAGGCGTGTGGAGTTAATCGAAGGTTGGGAATCCCGTTACTACGGTCAGAAAACCCAACTGCCCGTGCTGGAAGTCGAGGTGGCCAGTTCTGGTCGCATTGTCACTGATATCACTTGGAAAACGCTTTGAAAGTACTCTATTTTCACCAGCACTTTGTAACGCCGAAAGGCGCAGGCGCAATTCGATCCTATGCCATGGCGCGCAAGCTGATCGAGCGTGGTCACAGTGTCACTATGGTATGCGGCAGTGCACAGGGTGGTACCACCGGCCTGACTGGTGAGTTCGTTAATGGCCAGCGTAGAGGGTTGGTGGATGGGATCGATGTTCTGGAGCTGAATCTGGAATATTCCAACAATGATAGCTTTGCCCGGCGCATTAAGACATTTCTCAGTTTTGCGTTCCGCAGCGTTAAAGTGGCTCTGACTGAAAAATATGATTTGGTCTTTGCCACAACAACACCATTGACCGCTGGCATACCCGGCACTTTGGCGCGCTGGCTGCGTGGGAAGCCGTTTGTTTTTGAAGTGCGGGATCTGTGGCCAGAGCTGCCTAAGGCAATGAGGGTGATAACCAACCCGGTGTTGCTATGGGCTATGGGCATACTGGAATGGGCAAGCTATCGTTCAGCGCACAGTGTCGTGGGATTGTCGCCTGGGATCGTAGAGGGTATCAAGAAGCGGGGCGTACCGGCTGAACGCATAACTATGATTCCCAACGGCTGTGATTTGGATATTTTTGCTGCAGAATTAGAGCCTTGGCGGCCTGAAGGGATTGCTCCCTCGGATTTGATGGCGATTTTCGCCGGTACTCATGGCATGGCAAATGGTCTAGATGCAGTCCTGGATGCGGCTGCTGAACTAAAGCGCCGAGGCCGTAGCGATATTAAGCTGCTGCTAATCGGTAACGGTAAGTTCAAGCCGAGATTGCAGGAGCGTGCCAGCAGGGAAGGGCTGGATAATGTGGTGTTTCATGATCCTGTTATCAAAACTCGCCTTGCCGGCTTGATGCAGTCTACCGACATAGGTATGCAGATTTTGGCAAACGTACCTGCCTTCTATTATGGAACCTCACCTAACAAGTTTTTTGACTACATCGCGGCTGGCTTGCCGGTGCTGAACAACTACCCAGGCTGGCTAGCGGGGATGATAGAAAGCGAACAATGTGGTTATGCCGTGCCACCTGCTGATCCGTCAGCATTTGCTGATGCCTTGGAAGGCGCAGCAGCTGACCGTGAGGGTTTGAAGGCCATGGGGGCTAACAGCAGAGCCTTAGCGGAGCGGGAATTTGATCGGGAAAAGTTGTCTGATCACTGGGTGGGCTGGTTGGAAGGAACCCTTCGGCTGAAGGGGCAATAGTATTATGTTGAAACGTATTTTTGATGTGCTGGCTTCGGCAGCGGCTTTACTTCTGCTTTCGCCAGTAATCGCTGTCGTTGCATGGCAAATCAGCCGTAAGATGGGTTCTCCGGTACTGTTTCGTCAAATCCGCCCCGGCAAGGACGGCAAGCCCTTTGAGATGGTGAAATTCCGCACTATGAAAGATGCAGTGGATGCCGCGGGCAACCCTTTGCCTGACTTTGACCGAATGACGCCCTTCGGTCAGTTCCTGCGCGCTTCCAGCCTGGATGAATTGCCGGAACTGTGGAATGTGCTAAAAGGCGATATGAGCCTGGTTGGGCCACGGCCTTTGCTGGTGGAGTATTTGCCGCTGTATTCAAAGGAGCAGTATCGCCGTCATGAAGTGCGCCCCGGTGTGACCGGCTGGGCCCAGATAAATGGCCGCAACGCCATCTCCTGGGAAGACAAGTTCCGGCTGGACGTGTGGTATGTGGATAACCAATCGCTTTTGCTGGATTTAAAGATTCTTTTCCTCACGGTAAAGAAGGTGTTGGTTCGGGACGGGATTAGTGGTGACGGTGAGGTTACTATGTCTAAGTTTACC
Source organism: Marinobacter sp. KMM 10035 (assembly GCF_046537445.1). Lineage (NCBI taxonomy): Bacteria > Pseudomonadati > Pseudomonadota > Gammaproteobacteria > Pseudomonadales > Marinobacteraceae > Marinobacter > Marinobacter sp. KMM 10035. The sequence continues at coordinate 1,833,920 of NZ_JBBVMG010000001.1, forward strand.
GGGAGCCAAGATTGATGCGACTCGCCATCTTAGGCGCCAGTGGTCACGGCAAGGTTGTAGCGGACGCTGCCGAGCTGGCCGGCTGGGATGAGGTGATTTTTTATGATGATGCCTGGCCACGGCTCGCCAAAAACGGACCTTGGATGGTGGTTGGTAACACCGAGGCGTTGCTGCAAGGTTTGGAGGGGATCGATGGCGTTGTGGTTGCTATTGGTAATAACCGGGTTCGCCAGCTTAAGCAGCATGAATTAATTGTTGCTGGAGCGAAAGTGGTCTCAATCGTCCATCCTACTGCGGTGGTAAGTAGACATGCTGAGTTATGTGTGGGCTCGGTAGTTTTCGGAAATGCTACTGTCAACGCGTGTGCGAAAGTGGGCAATGGGTGCATTGTAAATACCGGGGCAGTGGTAGAGCACGATTGCGTGTTGGGTGACTTCGCCCATATCAGCCCTAATGCGGTTTTGGCTGGTGGGGTGAGGGTTGGTCCACTGGTCTGGTTAGGAGCTAGTGCTTCCGTTAAGCAGCTAATTGAAGTGGGGGAGCACGCCGTTGTTGGCATGGGCGCTGTGGTAATCAGAGACGTGCAACCGGGTGCGACGGTGGTAGGCAACCCAGCTAAAGTGTTTGAATCCCGAAAGAGCTAATGACTAAAGACTTTTTGTGACGAGCAATCTTTTAACCTCTCGTAAATAACAGACAGAGTAATCATGCTAAACGGACCGTTTTCCCCATGGCCTTCTTTCTCAGAGGAAGAGGCCAATGCAGTACGTGATGTGCTTCTCTCAAACAAGGTAAATTACTGGACAGGACAGGAGTGCCGCGAGTTTGAGCGTGAGTTTGCGCACTTTTCGGATTCTAAATACGCCATTGCCCTGGCCAACGGTACCGTGGCGTTGGACCTCGCGCTAGAGGCGCTGGGCATTGGCGAGGGCGATGAGGTGGTGGTTACGCCGCGCACCTTCCTGGCCTCGGCGTCCAGTATTGTGACTGCCGGTGCGGTGCCGGTGTTTGCTGAGGTGGATGCAGATTCCCAGAACATTTCCCCGGAAACCGTGCGTAAGGTGATCACGCCCCGCACTCGAGCCATTTTATGCGTGCACTTGGCTGGCTGGCCCTGCGAAATGGATGGTTTCATGGAGTTGGCCGAGGAGCATGGTCTGTATGTTATTGAAGATTGCGCCCAGGCTCATGGCACCAAATATAAGGGGCGCTCGGTTGGTTCGATCGGGCATATAGGATGCTGGTCTTTCTGCCAAGACAAGATCATGACCACCGGCGGCGAAGGCGGCATGGTGACCACTAACGATAAAGCCCTTTGGTCGAAAATGTGGTCGTTTAAAGACCATGGCAAATGCTGGGAGGCGGTTTACGAGCGCGAACACGCTCCCGGATTCCGCTGGTTGCACGAGAGCTTTGGCACCAACTGGCGAATGACAGAGATGCAGGCAGTGATTGGTCGCATACAGCTAAAGCGCATGCAGGATTGGACAAACGCACGCCAGAAGAACACCGGTGCAATTTGGGAAACTGCATCAAAGTTACCAGGTTTGCGAGTTCCAGGGGTGCCTGCGGATGTAGAGCACGGCGCATACAAGTGTTATGTGTTTGTTGAGCCTTCGCAATTACGAGACGGCTGGGATAGAGACCGTATTCTGAATCGCATCGTAGAAGCTGGAGTGCCGTGTTTTTCAGGCTCCTGCTCTGAGGTGTATCTTGAAAAGGCGTTTGATGGCACTGATTGGCGACCTGAACAACCACTACCCGTCGCGAAAGAACTAGGGGAAACCAGCTTGATGTTTTTGGTACATCCCACCTTAAGCGAAGCCGAGATCGAGAAGACGTGCGTTGTATTACAGCAAGTAATGACAGAAGCGACGCGTCAATAACCGATAAAGGATTTCGGGCCGCCAATCATGTACAAAATCTTCAACACCACCCAAGAAGCATCCCACTACACCGCCCAGCGCCTCCTAGCCCGGATTCAATCCAACCCCGGCGCTAACCTGGGCTTGGCAACCGGCAGCACCATGGAGCCCGTGTATCATCGGTTGTTAGAGTTTTTACAGCGCGAACCTGTAGATCTCTCACAGCTCACTACCTTTAATCTGGACGAGTATATTGGTCTGGGTGGGAAGCATGCTCAGAGCTACCGCTATTACATGCATCAGCATTTATTCAACAAGCTAAGCATCCCGGAAGAGAAAATAAATCTTCCGGACGGCATGTCGATGGATGTTGAGGAGGCCTGCCAAGCCTATTCCGAAGCAATCCGGGCGTCAGGCGGTCTCGATATGCAGCTGCTGGGAATTGGTTCGAACGGTCATATTGGTTTTAATGAACCCCACACCTGTTTCTCCAGCCGAACCCATGTAATTGAGTTGTCCGAGCAAACTCGACTGGACAACGGTCGCTTTTTTGTCGATAAGAAGGAAGTGCCTACCCGCGCAATCACTATGGGTATTCAGGATATTCTGGAGGCCAAAGAGATTGTACTGTTAGCGACGGGCATGAAAAAAGCAGCCATTATGGCGGACTTGTTCCACAGTACTGTGGATGAGGCGTTGCCGGCATCGGCGTTGAAGCAGCACCCTGATGTAACGATAGTATTGGATTGCGAAGCTGCCTCTTTACTTCCTCAGCAGGTGTTTAATGAGGCTGTAGGGATTATGGAAGGAGTTCGATAGATGAGGGATTACACTTAATATGTTTACGCAGTTCTTGGGATTGCCCCGCTTACAAAAGCGTCTTGTTTCCGTCTCGGTAGATGCCTTGGCGCTCTCGTTTGCCCTTTGGGCATCCTTTGCATTGCGGCTGGAAGAGACGCTTTGGTTGCCCACCAAGGGGCAGCTTCTGATCACGGGCCTTACGGTGGTGTTCACCTTAGGCGTTTTTGTGCGCCTCGGCCTGTATCGCGCCGTTGTTCGTTATATGAGTGATCGGGCTTTTCTCACTATTATTACGGGTGTAGGCATTTCGGCCCTGTTGTTGATCATCCTTGGTTACAGTCTGCAAGTTCAGATCCCCCGCTCTGTTCCCGTGATTTACGCTGCCTTGGCCTTTATTTTTGTAGGCGGCAGCCGCATGAGTGTGCGCATGCTGGTGCATCACACCACCAACCGTGGCAAGGAGTGTGTGGCCATTGTGGGGGCAGGGGAAACCGGCGCTCAGCTTGCTAAAGCACTCCAACAGGGCACCGAGTATCACCCGGTGGCGTTCATAGGCTTGATACCAGCCAATCACAAGGCTCTGATCGCAGGTTTACCCGTATTTGCTCTGAGCCATCTGGAACAAGCGGTGCGAGGGCATGGCGTAAAACGCTTGCTTCTGGCACTGGATGCAGATGAGAAGGTTGATCGCCGCAAGCTCCTTAACCAGTTGGAGACATTGAAGCTGCCGGTTCAAACCGTGCCCTCCATGAGTGAGCTGGTAGCCGGCCAGGCTCGAATTAACGATATCCGCGATCTTGAACTCGAAGACCTGCTAGGCCGAGACCCAGTGCGCCCGGACAATGCCCAGGTGGCAGCAAGTTTGTATGGTAAAGCGGTGATGGTAACCGGGGCTGGAGGCTCCATTGGTTCCGAGCTGTGCCGTCAGATTATTCATCATCGGCCCCGGGTTCTGGTGCTGTTTGAGCAATCCGAGTTTTCCTTATACGCCATTGAGCGGGAACTGCAGGCCATCAACCGGATTGATGGGTTGAATGTGGAGATTCATCCTCTGTTGGGCAGTGTCGTCCACCGCCGCCGTTGTGAAACGGTGATGCGCAGTTTTGGTATTCAAACCGTTTACCACGCAGCCGCCTACAAGCATGTGCCCTTGGTTGAGCATAATGTGATTGAAGGTGTGCAGAACAACGTGTTCGGCACCTTGCACGCTGCAGAAGCCGCTATTACTGCAGGGGTTGAGCGGTTTGTTCTGATTTCCACCGACAAGGCCGTTCGCCCGACGAATGTAATGGGCGCAAGCAAGCGCATGGCGGAGTTGGTGTTGCAAGGTTTGGCGCAGCGCCAGAGCAAAACGATTTTCTCCATGGTTCGGTTTGGCAATGTGTTGGGGTCATCTGGCTCTGTGGTGCCCCTGTTCCGTGATCAGATTCGCGACGGCGGGCCCATTACGGTTACCCACAAGGACATTATCCGCTACTTCATGACCATCCCGGAGGCCAGCCAGTTGGTTCTGCAGGCGGGCAGTATGGGCCGTGGGGGTGAGGTGTTTGTTCTGGATATGGGTGAACCGGTGAAGATTGCCGACTTGGCTCGCAAGATGATTAACCTGATGGGGCTTGTGGAGAAAACGCCGGAGCAGCCTGAGGGGGATATCGAGGTTGTATTTACGGGGCTGCGGCCGGGTGAAAAGCTGTTCGAGGAACTCCTGATTGGCGACGACCCTCAGGGCACCTCCCACCCGCGCATTATGATGGCCCGTGAGGTGTCTATGCTCTGGGAGGAGCTGGATGTGGTACTCAAACAGTTGGCCCGTGCAAGCCAGGATTTCGATTGCTGCTTGATAGTTGAGACGCTCAAGAATGCGCCCACGGGTTATACGCCTAATGGGGATGTAGCGGACCTGGTTTGGTGTAATGGCAGCGAGCATGCAAAGTTTGATGAGGAAACCGAAAGAAAGATTCACCGCCTCCCGGTTTGATTAGGGAGGGGAGATACAACAAGGACTGTTGACCATGATTAAAATATCCCACCACGGCGCCACCTCTGGTGTCACTGGCTCCTGCCACGAACTTACTCTGCACTCTGAACAAACCCCTCCCGCCGGTATTTTGATCGACTGCGGCCTGTTTCAGGGTGCTGAGAAGGGCGACGGCGCTTCGGCCTCCAATCTCTCCGTTGATTTCCCCATTGATCACATCCGCGCGTTGGTTGTCACCCATGTGCACATAGACCACGTGGGCCGCATTCCGTATTTACTGGCGGCGGGGTTTGAGGGGCCGATTATTTGTTCCGAGCCGTCTGCCATCATGCTTCCGGAAATTCTGGAAGATGCGTTGAAGATTGGTTTCACTCGAGACAAGCAGCTAATTGAACGGGTACTCGGTTTGATTCGTTCACGGTTGGTGCCTGTGCCCTATGGGCAATGGCATGAAGTGTTTGCAGAACCGGGGAGGTCGTTATCGATAAGGTTGCAACGTGCGGGGCATATTCTGGGCTCGGCTTATGTTGAATGCGATGCAGTGTCTGGTGACATGCATGAGCGGATAGTATTCAGTGGCGACTTGGGTGCGCCCCATGCGCCTTTGCTGCAGGAGCCTGCCTCGCCGGAACGCGCTGATCGTTTGGTGATTGAAAGCACCTACGGTGATAAGGACCACGAGAGTCGCGAATCCCGACGATATCGCCTGAAAGCTATTCTGGAGCGGGCGCTGGCAGATGGCGGCACGGTATTGATTCCGGCGTTCAGTATTGGCCGCGCCCAAGAATTGCTGTACGAGATTGAAGGCCTGATTCACGAATTTGGAAACGACTGTGTAACCGATGGCTTGGCCTGGGATGATTTGGAAATTGTGGTGGATTCGCCTTTGGCGGCAGAGTTCACAAGTATCTACCGCCAGTTAAAGCCCTTCTGGAATGGGGAAGCGGCTGATTTGGTTCGGCAGGGGCGGCATCCGCTCTCTTTTGAGCAATTAACGGTGATTAACTCCCATGAGAATCATCTGAACGCGGTGGATTACCTGGCCCGTTCCCATCGCCCCTGTGTGGTGCTGGCCGGTTCCGGCATGTGTGCCGGGGGCAGGGTGGTTAACTATCTCAAAGCCATGCTTGGGGAAGCCAGAAACGATGTGTTGTTTGTGGGCTATCAGGCAGCGGGTACGCCGGGGCGGGATATTCTTGCTTATGGGCCCCGTGGTGGGTGGGTAGAGCTAGATGGGGAGCGATTTGATATACGGGCAAGTGTGCACCAGGTGGGTGGCTACTCTGCGCACGCTGGCCAATCGGATTTAATTCGCTTTATTAACGGTATTCCCGAAAAGCCGGCCGAGATTCGAATTGTGCACGGAGATGCTTCTGCTAAGCAGGCATTCAAACAGCACCTTGAGAGCTTGGGTTATTCAGGTATTTTGATACCGGATTAATTGCGAATTAAACCTGTATTATGAATAATTAAAAGCTTTTAAATGATTAGTCTTTGCCATATATAACCTTATGAATTATTATTCTTGTGTCTTTTGGCAAGCCGCTCGCATTGTGTTTGCTTTAGCGAGGTTTGATTTCGAGAGTCCACAGAAACTATAAGGTTTTATTTCCATGGCAAAGATTAACGATTATTACCAGAAAAAGCAGCTAATGGAACAGCTCGCAAACGAGATTAACCAGCTGGAACAGGATCAGTCCCTGAAGCGCGAACTGGCCTTTGAAAGCAGCATTCGGGAATTGATGGAAGAGTATGACAAGTCGCCGAAGCACGTGCTTCGTATATTGGCCGCCATCGATCCTTCTATCGCGACAGAAAAAGCACAAGGCACCACTGGCACTCGCGCCAAGCGCCCCATGAAAACCTATACCAACCCGCACACGGGTGAAGTGGTCAAGACTCGCGGTGGCAATCACAAAACGCTGAACGAGTGGCGCAAAGCCCACGGCAAAGAAACGGTACAGAGCTGGCAGCAAGACTGATTAGCCAGAAATGTGCAAAAAGGGCCGGATGATCTATTCATCTGGCCCTTTTTTTTGTACTAATGTTTGTTTTACGGTTTGTTCTAATCGGGCAGGTCAGGGCTTTGGTGAACAATAACGCGGTTCCTGCCAGCCTTCTTTGCTGCATATAGAGCTTCATCGGCCTGCTGCATCCAGGACATATGGTTTTCAGGCTTGCCACTTAATTGTGAAATCCCCACGCTTACTGTGTATCGAATGGGGGCTACACTGGTTTGCACAATGCTTTTTTCGATGCTATCCCGTATTCGCTCACATATAACGCGGGCCCCTTCGGCATCGGTTTCCGGTAATATAATTCCGAATTCTTCGCCACCATAGCGGCCAATGCTGTCGGATGATCGCAAGCTGTCTTTTGCCGTTGTTGCGGTGTGTTTGATTACTTCATCTCCGGCCAAGTGGCCATGGGCATCGTTTACTTTTTTAAAGAAGTCGATATCAAACATCACAAGGCTGGTTGTGTGGCCATAGCGGCGGAAGCGTTCAAACTCTGCATCTACCAGGTTCTCCCAGGTTCCCCGGTTCAACAGGCCGGTCAGGCGGTCGGTCATGCTGAGTTTTGCGAGCAGTTCATTGGCTTGTTCCAGCGCCCGTTTGGCGGTGGCTATATCGGTTACGTCGTATACCATGATGCATATTTTCTCCACCTGCCCAGTACTGCCTGAAAGCGGGCTGATGGTGAGGTTTTGGAACATATAGTCATCCGTTCCAGTAATGGGGCGCGTATTGCGAAACTGGAACAGGTAGGGCCGTTGCTCCCAAGACGTGAACGCTCGCGTATTAAGCAATGTGACGGCATCCACCTTGCGCCTCAGCCAGGCTTCCGGAATGTTGGGGAACAGCTCAAAAATCACTTGGTTACGGGTTTTACTGGCAGTAATGCCACTGTGGTTTTCCATGAAACCGTTCCAGGCTTGTACCCGGAAGTCCAAATCCAGCACCACCAGGCCAACCTCAACGGATTCGAGCATATCCACCAGCCAGTGGAAGGATTGGGCTTCAAGTTCGTTTATGGCCATGGTTTAGTCCGTCAGGTATTGGAGGCGTTGTTCAAGGAAGGGCACTGAGTCTTCCGTGAGCAGCACCAGCATGTCGCACTGAATATTCCTGTCTTCCAGGGTGTAGCTGATCTCGATGCACAGGAGTTGTTCCTCCCGGGAGTTCTGGTGTTCAAGTAGATCTGTGATCTGCCTGTGTTGGCCGAGCACGCTGGGGTGGCTGAGGCCGAGTTCGAGATCCAGTTGGTCGCCCATGCCTTTGAGAAAAGCGCCGAACAGAATGCTCGACATATCCATCAGCACTTCCACGTTTACGGATGCACCCTCAAAGTTTTCGTAGTGAAGCAGTTCAGCCATTTCCCGAAAGCTGGCATCCGCAAACAGCAGCAAAGCCTCACCCGCAATCCCCGCTCCGGTGAAACCTTGGCATACCGCGGAATAGGTGTCGCTGTCGTGGGCCGCAGAAATGGCCATGTGGAGTTCGGAGTTGGCAATAAAGGCCACTTTGGGAATGGGCTGTTTCACAAACACTCGCAACAGCCGGGCGAGTAAGTCCGACGAGCGCCCCATGGCGACGTTGGCGATTTCCTGCAGGTAATCGTTGAGCGAGACTGAAATTTCCGGGGTGTGGGAAGCATCGTCGGGGCTGAGTGCGCCATCGCTCAGGGCAGTGCTTTCAAGCTCCCCAGGGCGGTAAAAGCCGTATTCGGCAAGCAGGCTAAGGACAACCCCCATATCTGTGGGCTTCTTTATGAAATCGATCGCACCGAGCTTGCGTACCCGCTCCCGCGCTTCGGGCTGGATGTCGCCAGACACCACGATGGTCATGATGGGTAGATCTTCGGCCAGAACATGCTCCAGAACCTGGTAGCCGTCCATCTCTGGCATGTTCAGATCGAGAAACATCAGGTCGGCTTCGCCAGCGCGTAGCTTCACTAATGCTTCCACACCGTTATTGGCAAAAAGGATGGTGTCGGCTAGCCCGGCTGGGAGGGCGCGGGCCATCTGTTTTCTGGCGAGTGCAGAATCATCGCAGATAAGAATGCGGGTATTCATGATTTTGCCCGGGGGCTATTGAATGGCTGTTCGCTGATCATAGCATTACGCCAGGGTATGTACACGAAAACGACACCTTTTTCCTGCTGCAAATTGATGAAATGTAATGAATTGTTATTCAGGTTTGTGACTGAGCACACTTCATTGGCCTTGGCGCCTCCGATATAGTGGCGCTAAGGCAATTAAAGAAAGATGCAAAGTGCAAGTATAGGCTGTCTGCTTGCATCGGTAAAATCGAAACTGACAGCGATAGACCAGATTAAGAGAGGCTATGTTATGGATTATCATGCGTATGGATGCGCCGCCCTCCTTAGTTTAAGCCTAGGTATTGTGCCTGTTGCCCAAGCTGAACTGGACCCCATTTCTGAATCCGCGATGGGCGATATAACAGGGCAGGCGTTTATGAAGGTTGAGAATATAACTGGCACAAGCCATGAATATACCCGCATGAGCCTGAATATGGATGTGGAAACGCGGGTGAATATTGATGACGTGCAGATTGGGGAGATTAACGGCGGTACGGATTTTTCTGCACAGCATGTAGCCTTGGGCCATATCGCCCGTGCCGATGGCGAGCAATTTAACGGCGTTACCTACAACGAAGGTGATGCTATTCCCTTCGAGGCCCAAAAACCTTATATAGAATTAGCCGAAGATGGCGCTGGCCTGGCTGGCTTTCGCATGGGTTTTGAACAAGCTCGCGGATCGGTTTCATCCCATACCACCAGCTTTAGTGGTGATATAGGTATGAAAATTAGCGATTCCGGCCAAGTGTACGATGCAATGTTGTTTGGCGGCGTAGGTGGTGCGGCAACGAACAATCGCGCCACCCACATAGGCCTTGCCCCTAACAGCCCGGGCCAGGCGGCTGGCTGTAATGTTGACGGTGCCTTGGCCAATTGTGCTCCGCTGACCAACCTGCGATCCATAATTGTTGGTGAAGATACAGGGGCGGCTGACGGCACGGTTGGGTTTACCGATGGCTTTTTCATCGGTTTTCAGCGGGATGACAACATGGAATGGCAAAGCCTTGATGGTGCGAACACGATTAGTGTTGGCAAAGGTGTGTTCATCAACCTGCCTACCAATATGACCATCGATTTGCAAAAGCTTACCGGGCCGGGCGTTGACCGCTTGCGCACTCATCAGGTAGACATGGGGACTAACCTGTTTTGATTTTGTTAGACTCCTGACCTTAATGATTCACAAGGCAGGAGTCTTCCCTTGATCCGCTCTTTTTACTGGCACGATTACGAAACCTTTGGTGTAGACCCGGTGCACGACCGGCCCTCTCAGTTTGCCGGTGTGCGAACCGATGCGGATCTTAATATTATTGAAGACCCGTTGGTTATTTACTGCAAACCCACCGACGACTACCTGCCATCACCCCAAGCCTGCCTGATTACAGGCATTACGCCTCAAAAGGCGATGGAAGAAGGCTTCCCGGAAACGGAGTTTATCAGCCAGATAAATGAAGCCTTCAGCCAGCCAGGCACCTGCGTAGTGGGCTATAACAGCCTGCGGTTTGATGATGAAGTCACCCGCCACACCCTGTACCGCAACCTGCAAGACCCCTATGCCCGTGAGTGGCAGAACGGCAATTCCCGTTGGGACATAATTGATATGGTGCGGCTGACTTACGCACTCCGCCCGGACGGCATCAACTGGCCCCGCAAGGAAGACGGGAGCCCCAGCTTCAAACTGGAAGAGCTCACCGTCGCCAACGGCATAGCCCACGAAGCCGCCCACGATGCCATGTCGGATGTGGAAGCAACCTTGGCTGTAGCCAGATTGATTCGGGAAAAGCAGCCGAAGCTGTTTGATTATGTTCTGAACAACAAAGACAAACACTCCGCCCGTGCCATGCTGGATACGGCAACCATGAAGCCCGTACTCCACATCTCTGCCAAATACCCGGCCACCCGGGGCTGTTGCGCCATGGTAGCGCCGGTTGCAGATCACCCCAGCAATAAAAACCTGGTGATTGTGTACGATCTTCGGGAAGACCCAAACGAGTTAATCAACGCCACGCCTGAGCAGATACGTGAGCGGGTGTTTACTTCCCAAGCAGAATTGGGGGAGCAAAAACGCTTCCCTTTAAAGGGTGTGCAACTGAACAAATGCCCGGTTTTGGCGCCTGCGAATATGCTTACCACGCTTTCCCAGGAACGCCTGCAAGAACTCGAACTGGACGGAGACACCCTTCGAGCGAATCTTGCCTTGCTGAGAAAAGCCCCAGGAATGGCGCAGCGAATTGCAGAAGCATTTGATCAGCCCCATCAAAGCGACCTGACAGACCCGGATGAACAACTCTACGCAGGCGGCTTTATATCCCCGGCCGACCGCAGTGAGTTGAACCGGGTGCTGCAAACCCCGCCGGCGTTGTTGGTGGAGGAAAGCTTCAACTTTAAAGATGAACGGTTGCAGGAACTGCTCTTCCGCTACCGCGCCCGTAATTACCCGGATTCACTGACCAGTGAAGAAGCTGAGCGATGGGAGCAATTTCGAACCCAGCGTTTGATGGCACCGAAAAAAGGCTGGTTGTCGCTGGAGGCGTTTGGGTTGGAGTTACAACGGTTGGCCAGCGACCCGGAACTGACGCCGCAGAAACAGCAGGTGTTGGAGGATTTGCATTTGTATGGGGAATCTTTGATTCCTTATATTTGAACAAAAACGCCCCCTTCTTCCGTAATAGAAGAGGGGGCGTTTATCACGCAACTAAATCAACGTCGCCGCTGAAAATACACACTCAAATTCTGCCCCATCACACTCTGTACTTCACTCCCCAGAGCCTCTGCCTGAATCTGTGTTTGAACAGGCTTGGTTGCCAAACTATGACCATCCTCATCACGGGCTTTGATCAGCTTCCATTCCACCTCGTTACTCACCATCGCCATCAGGTCTTTCAGCTGAGCTTCATTCTGTGGCTGGAACCAGCGGTCGCGGCAGCCGCCCAGGCTGTAGAAGTCTTTTTCCTGAGTCAGCTCTTGCCAAGTGGCATCTTGCTGGTTGGTGAGAACCATTCGGCGAAGCTGGCGCAGGGTGGAGCGGGTTGGCTGTAACCTGTGCTCGGCAATCAGTTTCCGCATCTGCTTGTCGCCGATGGTTTGTTCGGCGATGGACGTGTGCAAGTGCACAACGGCACCAGAACCGGCTGCGCTGTTTACCAGAGCGGCCAGGGAGAGTTCCGTCATAGCCGGGGAGGGCAGGCGGCCCACTTCAACCCAGTGCACTTGATGGCCGTCGGCCACAAACCGCCGGGCGATGGACCAGGGCCAGAACACTATATTGCTGATCTCGGATTCGGCAGCCATGCGCGTGGCTTTGGCGATGTTGGCCAGAGACTCATCTACCGCGATCACTTCTACATCTGCCAGATAGCTGGCCAGTTCCATAGCACGCTGACCAGATTGCGCGCCACAGACCATTATGCGCAAGGTGTCTGGCAGCTTGTCTGTAGCCAAGCCCAGCTCTGTGGCCATCAGTGACTTCAAGCTGCTTTCCGCGCGATAAGCCAGTTTCGACCAAGCGGGCCAGGCTTGTGGCACGTCGGTTTTATCCAGGCACAGTTCTTCCGCCTTCTCATCAAAACACTGTTTGATGCCTTCTTCTTCCGCGCGGTGGTAGTAGCTGGCGGCAAGCACCGGCTGCAGCGCCAACGGCCAGTCCACCAGATTCCACTGCCCGAGCTGGACCGCAAAATCCTGATGAAACAAAGCACCGTACATGGCGCTGATCATCAGCGAGCCAATCAAGGCTTCCTGCGATTCACCCATTACGATTTGGGCTTTAAGGCTGTCATTCACCGCAGCCACCAGCCGTTCCTCATCATCCTCCGCGGCCAGCGCGTAGCCGGTGCGGTCTGCGTATTGCGCGATGGCGAGCGTGAGCTGTTGGAGTTCAGCACGAAGCTCAACGGTTTGAGCAACTTCCGCCAGAATCGCGCGGCGTAGCATCACGACCAGTTCTTCCACGGCAGGGTCTGGCATGAGTGTTTTTTGCAGGGCCAGAATCAGCAGTTCGTCTGTGCTGGCGGCATCCAGGAAAATCTCGGCCTGCGGGTTGTCCAGATCGTATTGCTGGCGAATGATCGCCCCCACAAAACGCCCGATCTCCTGATGGGGCAAACCATCGTGGCTAAGCAGAGCAATCGCATCCAACGCCAGGTTGCTGTCCGCCTTGTTTACCGCAAGGTGCTGCGCGCAAGAGAGCATGCCACTGTATACCGAATCCCACTCGGCGCCGGTTTCCAGCAGTTTGCGGTAATGCAGGTAGGCCACATCAAACTGCCCCTGCAAGCGCTTGGCATGGGCCACACCGCAGAAAGCGGCGGCGGATTGCCGGTCGCAGTCCAGGGCTTTCAGGAAGTGCTGCTCCGCTAGAGCCGGGCGCTCGGTTTTCAAAGCCCAATAGCCCAGATTGGCGTATTGCTGCGCTTGGCCGGGTTGAACCTGCAGGCTGGCATTAAAGAGGTCGTGGGCGTTTTCAAGTTGCCCGTCGTCCATCTCTACGCGCCCCAGCAAACCTAAAGCGATGGCGCTGTTTGGCTCAAGCGCAATCACCTCTTCCAGGTACACACGGCATTCCTGCCGAGCCTGCAGGCGCTGGATGTGGCTTAACCCGCCGCTGTTGGATTCGCCATACGCAAGGTTGGCCTGCAAAAGCAGCCGAGCCGCTTGAGCCTGTTGGGAATGGGATTCCTGAATGTGATGTTTGGCTTGCATGGGATACCTCATTTACCTGCCGCTAGGTTCAAAAATTGCGGCAAAGGCCTGCAGTTTTTGGTTGTTTGCTGTGCTTTGTATGAGGTGTTGCGAAAGGTGTGCCAGTTTTGTCGTGGGTGCCACGCTTCTTGCAATCTGATTTACTGGGAGCTTGGCTCAATATTGGAGGGTGAATCAGGCCAGAATCAGTAAATTGCTGAGGCCAGGCAGAACGCAAAAAGCCCGGCTCGGAAAATCCGAATCGGGCTTTTTCGTGATGGGCTGTTAGCCTTGCAACAACTGTAACACCTGCTGTGGCCGGGCATTGGCCTGGGCCAGTACTGAGAGGCCAGCCTGCTGGAGCACCTGGGTGCGGGCCAGTTCGGCGGATTCTGCTGCGAAGTCTGCGTCGCGGATGCGCGAGCGGGCTGCCGAGAGATTTTCGGAGGTTGTGCTCAGGTTCGCAATGGTTGATTCAAGGCGGTTTTGAGCGGCACCAAGGTCAGCTCTTATACCGCTGATGGTTTCGAGAGCTGCATCGACAACAGCTAGGGCGCTAGTGGCGCCAGCCACGGTGCTGATATCGATTTTGTCTACGGCTTCTGGAGTTGAACCGTCAGCAACGTTTTGCGCGCTTTTGAGAATGCTCCCACCGGTCGCTGGCACCACATCAGAAGTCGCTGCAAAGCTGACGGATGAGTCTAACGTCAGTTCGCCTGCAATCCGTGTGCTGTTGGCTCCACCGTTTGTTAGTGCAATAGCGCTGGGGTCGCCACTACCTTGAACCGCCAATTGTTGTGTGCCTGTTGCGGTAAAGTCCTCGATGGTGATGTCTTTGCCTTGCTCCTGAATCAGAGTGATGCTGCCGTTATTTTCCACCTTCGCGGTGATGCCGGTCTTACCTGAAGCAGCGTTCACTTCCCGGGCAATAGCCGATAGGTCGTTTGCATCTGTAATCTGCGCTGAGATAGTCGCGGAGGCGCTGCCGTTCGATATCTTGAGAGAAACTGTTTGAGGAACAGCAATGGGCGTTGTGGCAGTATTGCTTAAGGTTGCTGAAGTCCGTGCTGTTGCGCTTACGCCGGTAGTGGCCGCGATGTCATTGATCGCCGCTGCAATATCTTCAGCACTGTCACCCGCCGTAACAGGCACAACTTGGCTATCCAATGAGCTGGAGATTGTAAGGTTCTGTGCGCCGATAGTGTTCTGTGTGGGTAGCGTGGCGTTCGCTGCAGTTGTCGAGCCTGTACCTTGGTTTAACGCTGGGTTTTGAGCGGCTAGAGTGTTGTTCGCCAAGTCTGCAGTGCGTGCACCACCGATGGAAACCGCGATTGTTTGATTCTCATTAGCACCTGCCTGGAATTGTTGTGCCTGAAAACTGCCATCGAGAAGTTTTAGGCCGTTAAACTCAGTTGTAGTGGCGATTCGCTCAAGTTCTTCTTTAAGCTGGTTCACTTCTGATTGAAGCGCCTTTCTATCTGAGGCGGAGTTGGTTGCGTTGGCGGACTGAACCGCCAATTCCCGAATCCGTTGCAGTATATTGCCGGACTCTCCCAGTGCCCCTTCAGCCGTCTGAGCCAAAGAAATACCGTCGTTAGCATTTCGCATTGCCTGGTTAAGGCCGGTGATCTGAGAGGTGAATCGCTCCGAGATTGCAAGGCCAGCGGCATCGTCTTTGGCAGAGTTGATGCGCAGGCCAGATGACAGTCTTTGCAGTGCAACGTTGGCATCGCCCTGTGAGGCATTCAGGTTTCTCTGTGCGTTCAGCGACGCGACGTTGGTATTAATGATCTGAGGCATATCTGTTCTCCCTGCTCAGCGGTGCCGGTAGCCTAGTGCGCGTACTTGCTTGGGCACCATTGCCGGCTGAAATTTATTAAGTTGCCGTTTTGCAGGGATATAAGCGAAGGGTGTGCCAGCTTTCAGAAAGCTTACGTATATAGCTGTTTTTAAAGAGATTGGGAAGGCTACTGGCTTGGTGTTGGGCGTTCACGTGCCAAGGTACCGTCGCCGAAGTCGGAATTTAATTGCCGTTTTTACATTCCTTTACAAAGTTCTTGGATTTTTTCCTAAAGCAACCAGAACAGGTGCCGTTAAGTGGAGTAACAGGGCGGCGCTCCAAACCCAAAAAGAGAACGCCAGACCTTATCCATGAAATAACGACTCATCAGTCGAAGGGGAAGCATAATGGCTCTCGGAATTAACACTAACGTCGCTTCATTGAATGCTCAGAACCAGTTGAGCAAATCCCAAAGCATGAATGACCAAGCTCTCCAGCGTTTGTCTTCAGGTTTGCGCATTAACTCGGCCAAAGACGATGCCGCTGGCCTTGCAATTTCTACTCGTTTTAGCGCTCAGATCTCTGGGTTGAATGTGGCACAGAGAAACGCGAATGATGGTATTTCATACGCTCAAACAGCAGAAGGAGCGCTGGGTGAGGTAACTAACGCGCTTTCCCGTATTCGAGATCTGGCCGTGCAATCTGCTAACGACACGAACTCTTCGAGCGACCGGCAGGCGTTGAACCAGGAAGTTGAGGCATTGATTTCGGAAGTAAACCGAATTTCGAGTTCTACTCAGTTTAATGGTCAAAATATCTTGGATGGCTCCCTGGAAAAGCTTCAGTTTCAGGTTGGTGCTAATGCAGGTCAAACTATCAGTGTTAACGGGGTTGATACCCGTGGGGCCCAGCTTGGTTCTGAAACCTTTGATGGTCCAGATTCGGTTGATCGGACGGAGATTGCAACACTCGTAAGCAATGGCGGACTTACGGTGAACAGCGTTGCTGTAGACTTAACTGGTGCTGTAAGTGGTGATGATCTCATTTCGTCTATCAATAAGGTAAGTGGCGCGAGCGGCGTAACGGCTGTTAAGAATTCGACTACTGATATCAACGTTGGAACCGTTGTCAATCTGGCGGCCGATCGCACGCTTACAATCAACGATGAAGCAATCACTCTGGTTTCCGGTACGGATAACTCAGGTGTTGTGGACGCAATAAATGCAGTCTCCACCCGTACAGGTGTTACGGCTGAGCTGAACGATAGTAGTGAGTTGATCCTTACCGACATAACCGGTGACAGCATCAAAGTTAAGGTTGACAATGCCGCTGAGCTAACTGGATTGACCACATCTGACGTAACCTATGACGCAGGCTTTGACCTGAGAACCGAAGTGGATGGTCAGATTGCGGTTACTAGCGCAACGCCCGCAGATGCCACAGCTATTCTTGGAGCGACTGCTGGTACTTTGACAACTAAATCGGACACTTTGACCAACGTAGATGTGTCTACGCGGGCTGGCGCCACTTCGGCAATATCAACAATTGACCAGGCGTTGGATCAGGTGAACAGTCTACGTGCCGAGTTAGGTGCGGTGCAAAGTAGGTTCGAGTCAACTATTTCTAACTTAGCGACATCAGCAGAAAATCTAAGTGCAGCTAACAGTCGAATCCTAGATGCAGACTTCGCATCAGAAACAGCAAAATTGGCCAAGTCCCAGGTACTGCAGCAAGCAGGCATCTCGGTACTGGCGCAGGCGAACGCTCGTCCACAGCAGGTTCTGTCCCTCCTGCAGTAAGGGGCTAGCGGTAATAGCCGGAACCTTCGGGTTCCGGTTTTATGCCGTTTGAGTATAGCGAGGTATAGCTATGAATGACGTTAACCTGAACAGTCCGGATTTAAAGCTGGTGCGCCCTAGTGCCCAGGCTCCGGCCAAGGCACTGTCGTCATCTCAGGCCGAGGGCAATAAAGCCCCTGACCTTGCTGCTTTATCTGCCAGTGCTCGCCAGGTCCAAAATACCCAAGTTACGAACGAAGTCTCGAAGGCTGAAAAGCTGCAGGAACGGAGCGAAGTGCAACGGGAAGAGCTGGGCCAAGCGGTTAGCAAGCTGAATGATTTTGTTCAGAATGTGCAGCGGGATCTTCAGTTTGAGGTGGACCACGAATCAGGGAAGACCATCGTAAAGGTGGTTGACCAGTCTACCCAGCAGGTGATTCGCCAGATGCCAGATGAAGTCGCATTGAGGTTGGCAGAGAAATTGCAGCAGGATGAACCGCTGACGTTGTTTAACATCAAAGTTTGAAGTGTGTAGAGAATCATCGCTTTTGAACTGATGTTGCAATGGTTGTACAGCACCGCCGCACCCGCAAGGGGCTGGCGGTGTTTTTGGTTTTAGAAACCCCTCTCCCCTAGCCCCTCTCCCGCTGGGGGAGAGGGGGATAAAAACAGTGTTGCGCGGTGTTACAAAATAATGGTGGAAAGAGGCAAAGTTTTGCCGCTTGCGGCCGTTAAACAGAATATAGGTTAAACTGAGCACAAAGTGATCAGCCCCTTCAAGGAGGCATTGGTATGGCAGGTATTTCATCACTGGGAATTGGGTCTGGCGTTCTGACGTCTGACCTGGTGGATCAGCTGGTTGCGGCAGAACGCGCACCCACTGAGAAACGGCTGGCCCAGAAAACCCAGCAGTCTGAGGCTATGTTGTCTGCCTATGGCAAGCTGCGCAGTGCCATTACCGAGCTGCGCCTGCCTATGCGCCAGTTGAGTTCCGCTGACAACTTGAAAGCGTTCTCTGCTATCTCCTCTAATGAAAATATTGGTGTGTCTGTAGACAGCACTAAAGCTAGCCGCGGCAGCTACAGCCTGAATGTTACCAGTCTTGCCTCTGCCCAGGCGCTAGCGTCCCAAGCTGTGTTTGCGGATAGAGACAGTGCCAGTGTTGGGCAGGGCACGTTGCAGCTGTCCGTGGGCGACAAGGTTACCAATATAACTATCGATTCCGGTAATGATTCGCTTCAAGGTTTGGCAAACGCAATCAATGAAGCGGGTGCGGGCGTTTCTGCGGGCGTTATTGATACTGGCAGCGGTTATCAGTTGGTGCTGTCGGCTGATAATGCCGGTAGCGCTAATGCAGTAAGTATTTCGGCCACTGAGCTGGCCGGTGCTGAAGGTTTGGCGCGCTTTGCATTTGACGCGGCAAACCCTGCGGCCAACCCGAATATGAAAGAAACCATTGCAGCTAGTGACGCTGTAATGGAGATCAATGGCGTTGCAGTGACTCGTTCTACGAACAGCTTTGAAAATGTTATTGATGGCCTGTCTTTTGATATTAAGGAAGTTGGCACATCTACGGTAAAGGTGAGTCAGGATCTGGGGGCAGTTGCCGATCGTGTGCAAGGCTTTGTCGATAAGTTCAATGCGTTGCAATCAACAATTAGTGGCTTGGCCGGGTTTAACGCGGATGCCGGTGTGGGTGGCCTGCTGAATGGCGATAGCACCGTGCGCTCACTTCAAAACCAGTTGCGTCAAATGCTGACGGGGGTGGTTCCTGGGCTTGAAAATGCCAATGTGCGCAGCTTGGCTGATGTAGGTATTACGACAGACTCTGACACCGGAGCTCTTAAGTTTGATCGGGAAGAGTTTGAAACCCAGCTGAAGAATAACCCGGATGATGTAACGGCGCTTTTTGCGGAGCAGGGCAGAGCAACCGACAGTCAGGTTGAGTTTGTTCGCAGTGGTACGAATACCCAGGCGGGTAAGTACGATATCAACATTACCCAGGCTGCGACCCGGGGAAGTTTGAATTACGCGGCTGCCGATACAGGAACTGTAACGGTTATGGCGGGCAACCGGTTTACCTTTGAGGTGGATGGTGAAACTCAGGTGAGCGTGTTTTTGGAAAACGCACCTGATGGCTCGCCTCTCTCCGGCGCGGGGGATGACTTTACTGGAGCAGAGTTCGCCGCAGCTATACAGCAAGCATTGGATAATAGTAGTGAGTTAAAAGCTGCAAACAGGTCTGTACAAGTTGCATGGGATGCTACAGACGGGCTCACTTTTACGTCCGGTAGCTATGGCACCGACTCAAATGTTAGGTTGACCAGCGCGCTCAACGTACCGAGTTTGAATTCGAAAGATGGAGTAGCTGGTACAGATGTAGCAGGCACCATTAACGGCCAGACTGCCCAAGGTGATGGCCAGGTACTCTATTTGGGGAGTGATTCCGGCCCCGCGTCTGGCATCCAGGTGCGAATACTGGGTGACCAAACTGGCTCCCGGGGCTCTATCAACTTTGTACAAGGAATTGGTAACAGCACCGTTGATTTGGTTAACAGTTTTGTGGGTGCCGATGGCCAGCTTGAATCCCGCACCAGTAGCCTGACCCGCGAGCTTGAAAAAATTCAGGAAAGCCAGGTTAAACTGGATATACGCATTGAATCTTACCGTGAGCGCCTGGTTAAGCAGTTCAGTACAGCTGACTCCCTGATTGCCCGGCTCAACAGCACCAGAGATTACGTGACCCAGCAGCTCGACGCTCTGGCTCCGCAGAACTTCAACAAGAAGTAATTCCGGCGTGGCTGGAGAGAAACGAGGTTTAAGATGAAAGGCTTAAAAGCGTACCAACAGGTTAATACCCAGACCAGCATCACCGATGCCGATCCGCACAAACTGATCCAGTTGTTGTATAACGGCGCGCTGGAGCGAATCAATATGGCCAAAGCTCGCATGCAGGCCAAGGATTTTGAAGGCAAGGGAAAGCTGATTGGTAAGGCCATTGAAATCATTGGTGGGCTGAGGGGCTTTTTGGACTTCGAAAAAGGAGGGGATTTAGCGGCGCGCCTTGAAGGGTTGTACGATTACATGGAGCGTACGCTTCTTGAAGCCAGTGCCAAGAACGATATGGCCAAGCTGGATGAAGTTGCTGATCTGCTGCGCTCAATCAAAGACGGCTGGGATGGCATTCGTGAAGAGGCGGTATCCAAGTCAGCCCAGGTTGGTTGAGATTTGAAATAGCCTTTCCCCTTTCCCTCAACCCCTCTCCCGAAAGAGGAGAGGGGAGTAATATGTTGCAGGCTTTGGGGTGGTTAGTGCTGCCCCAATAGCCAACTCCCCCGCACTCCCGTACAATACGCCCCTTCTTTTCAATACATCCATTCTGTTCAGTCTGGAGCAAAAATATGTCTGATATTAAAAAGGTGGTTCTGGCCTATTCTGGCGGCCTGGATACCTCCGTTATTGTTCGGTGGTTGCAGGATACCTATAACTGTGAGGTGGTGACTTTCACCGCCGACATCGGCCAGGGTGAGGAAGTTGAGCCGGCGCGTGCGAAGGCGGAAGCCTTGGGCGTGAAGGAAATTTACATTGAGGACCTGCGCGAGGAGTTTGTGCGCGATTATGTGTTCCCGATGTTCCGTGCTAACACTGTTTATGAAGGTGAGTACCTGCTGGGTACGTCTATTGCCCGCCCTCTGATTGCCAAGCGTTTGATTGATATTGCCAACAAAACCGGCGCAGATGCCATTTCCCACGGCGCGACGGGTAAGGGTAACGATCAGGTTCGTTTCGAGCTGGGTGCTTATGCGCTTAAGCCAGGTGTTAAGGTTATCGCGCCTTGGCGTGAATGGGATCTGAACTCCCGTGAGAAGCTGCTGGCGTACTGTGCCGAGCGTAATATTCAGGTAGAAATGAAGCCGGGCAAATCGCCTTACTCCATGGATGCCAACCTGCTGCACATCTCTTATGAAGGCATGAACCTGGAAGATCCTTGGTCAGAAGCCGAGGACGATATGTGGCGCTGGAGTGTGTCTCCGGAAGCAGCACCAGATAAGCCGACCTACATCGAATTGACCTACCGCAAGGGCGACATTGTTGCCGTTGACGGTGTGGAGATGAAGGCCCACGAAGTGTTGGAAAACCTGAACAAGGTGGCTGGCGCTAACGGTATTGGCCGTTTGGATATTGTTGAGAACCGCTATGTGGGCATGAAGTCCCGTGGCTGTTACGAAACACCGGGCGGCACGATTATGCTGCGCGCGCACCGTGCTATTGAGTCCATCACCCTGGACCGCGAAGTGGCGCACCTTAAAGATAGCTTGATGCCGCGTTACGCTGAGGTTATCTATAACGGCTACTGGTGGTCGCCAGAGCGCGAAGCTCTGCAGGCACTGATTGACCAGACTCAGGAATACGTGAACGGCGTTGTTCGCCTGAAGCTGTACAAAGGTAACGTGGATGTTGTGGGTCGTAAGTCTGACGACTCCCTGTTCGATGAAACCATCGCGACCTTCGAAGAAGATCACGGTGCCTACGACCAGAAGGATGCAGAAGGCTTCATCAAGCTGAACGCTCTGCGTCTGCGGATTGCTGCGGGTAAAGGTCGTAAGCTTTAAGGCTAGGCCCAAGTCGTAAAATTAAGTAGTAGGCGCCCGGAACTCTCCGGGCGTCTTCCCCGCCACCGCTTTGAATTTCCGGTGAAACGATGTGGTTTCGCTGTAGCCCAGTCTTAACGCAATATCCGGAATGCTCAGATTACTGTTCAGCAGGTAATCTTCCGCCATCTTCTGGCGAACTTCATCCAGTAGCTTCTGATAGGAAACCCCTTCCTGGCTCAGCTTCCGCTGCAGGGTTCTGCTCGTAATCCCTAAATCTTCCGCCACCATGTCTTGCCGGGTTATGCCGTGCATCAGCTGTTTCTGGATGCTGTGCTTCACCTGTGATGTCAGGTCTGTGTCTGTATCCAATGAAGCAAGCTGGGTGAGGGCGTGGGCTTCCAGGGTTTTGCGCAGCATGGGGTCGGGTTGGCGCAGCCGGGTTTCCAGCAGTTCTTTTTTGAGGGTTATGGAGTCTTCGTCTGCACCAAACTGAACAGGGCATTTCCAGCGCTCCTGGTACGCTTGCTCAAACTTAACACCGGGGGATTGCCGCATCAGGCGTACGCCGGTAGGGGAGGCGGTTGTATCGTCCGCCAGCCAGCGAGCGTAGTTCACCCAGGAAGCGAACACGTTGTCGATCACCTGCGGTCGTACAGCCGGGTCGTTGTAGTTGCAGTTCCAGATTAGCTTGATGCAATCCTGTTCCATGGCGAGTGCGGTGGTGCCCATATCGCCTACCAGCTTTTCAAACGGCGCAATGCGGGCAACGGCTTCCCCGAGGGTTACACAGCTCATGGTGATGTAGCCCAGCACACTGTAGGAGCCTGGCTGCACAAAATCGCCGGTTTCAAGCCCGAGTATAGGGTTGTTGGTGAGTTCGCAGAGTAGAAGAATGAACTGCTGAAACTGATCCCCGTTTATGCGGCCTTCGTCAGAATCCAGGATGGCGGGGTCTAAGCCGGCTTTTGTAAAAAGCTCGGAGGTATCGGCGCCAATGGATTCGGCGGCGCGCACATACTGGCGCAGGGCAGCAACGGAGGCGGTTCCTAGATTTGTCATGATGGGTTTGTCACGATTACAGCACGGTTGTTTTTAGGTGTTATCAGGGGAGTATAACGAAACTTGTGCTGAACAACTTAAACGAATGGTTTGCTCGGGGCAAAAAACAAAAAGGCCAGCTAAAGAGCTGGCCTAAAGAGAGAGAACAAACGAAAGTGCCTGAAAAATTCGTTAATTCGGTGGATTCCCATTTAACGGCGGAGGTACAACACGGCTCCTCCGCCATGGGGGATACTGCTTAAATCCACAATCTCAGAATAGGGCGTTCGCTGGTCTGTGTCTGTGCGTGATGTGTGTCACAGTGTTACAGATTGTTCCAGGCTCAGGCGCTTGCACCCAGCGTCGGTACCGTCTCGGTAAAACGCCTGGTTTCGTAAGCATCTACAAGCCCGTGTACAGCCGCTTGCTCCATATCCCGGATGGAGGGCGTTCCGTTTTGAGCATCGGCTTTGCACAGCACCATGCCGGCCTCTACTGAAATGTACCCGGCTGTTGTTTTCAGGGCTTTGTGGTTAATGCCATCAAATACCCGGCGAAACGCCGTGGTAGTGCAGTGGTCACTATTCGGGAAGTACGCAATGATGGCGAACTGGTTGTCGCCCACACGGCAAAGCACGTCGATGGGGCGAATCAGGGTGCTGAGCCTGCGCGCAATACCAACCGCCAGCTCAGACATTACCGTGGGCGGGTGCTTGCGCTTCAAATCCTGCCAGTTGCGAATGCCGCACAGCACATAGGCCGATGCACCGCCCCGGGATTCTGCGTGCCGAAGCATTTTGGTGAGCCGGTCGCGGCCGTACCGGTTGTTGCACAGCCCGGTTTCCAGATCAATGATATTGCTGGATTCGAGTTCGCGGTTGTTCTCGATGAGCAAGGCATTGGCGCGCAGCAGCGTGTTCTGGCGATCTGCCATGCGGTCTGCAGCAAAAATCCTGGGAATCAGCTGCTTGGTCATGTCGGATTTGTAAATGAAGTCGTCTACGCCCCGGTCGAACGCTAATGCCAAGGCTTCTACGCTTTCCCGGGCTGTCAGGAGGAATACGTAGGTGTAGTGGTTCGTTTGTTCATCCAGCTGGCGTACCTTGTCAGTGAGTTGCAACCCGTCCATTTCAGGCATCAACCAATCTGCAATTAGCACACTTACCGCACGCTGTTCCATCAGCTTAAGGGCCGCAGGGGCATTGTTGGCGATGCGTACGTCGCGATACCCGGCATTTCGCAGAGTTCGGCCAACCACCATACTGCTGAATTTAGCGTCGTCTACTACGAGGATAGGGAGATCCAGATTCGGCATTGTTACCTACTTTTACCAGTCCATTGTCAGATGCGGGGATTTCCGGAGCTTGGTATGCTTGGCCCCTTAAATTCAAGCAACGAGTATACTCGCTACAGCTCCTGGAGAATAACGATCATGCCCTCTTTTGACATTGTTTCAGAAATTGATATGCACGAAGTGACCAATGCAGTGGACAAAGCCAAGAAAGATCTGGGTAATCGCTGGGATTTTAAAAATGTCGATGCGGATATCGAAATGGATGATAAGGGTGTAACGGTCAGCGCGGAGCAGGAATTTCAGCTTGAGCAGTTGATCGACATTCTGCGCATGGCGTTTGCGAGCCGGGATATTGATGGTCGTGCACTTTCAGAGAGTGGCGAAAGCAAGTCCGGAAAGCTGATAAAGCAGCACTTTGTCCTTAAGCAGGGCCTTGAAACCGATATGGCAAAAAAAATCGTGAAGCTGATCAAAGAGGCCAAGTTGAAAGTGCAATCCAGCATTCAGGGTGACAAGGTGCGCGTAACCGGCAAAAAGCGGGACGATCTGCAAACCGCGATTGCCTTGCTGCGTGAGACCGAGCTAGACGTACCCCTGCAGTTCAATAATTTCCGCGACTGATTCGGAGGCTCCACCATTTCAACCGGCACCCGTCTGGATTTAATCCGGGACACGCTTCACACCTACACGCGCTGGCAGGTGATTGCTCTGCTGTTTCTCGGCTTTTCAGCCGGGTTGCCGTTTTTGCTGGTGTTTTCCACGTTGAACGCCCGGCTTGCTGATGTGGGCGTGGAAACCGCCACCATCGGTTTTTTCAGCTGGCTGGGGATTACCTATTCCATCAAGGTGTTTTGGGCGCCAGTTGTGGATCGGCTGAAACTGCCGGTGCTGGACAGCCTTTTGGGCAAACGCCGCAGCTGGATTTTGTTCGCGCAGGTGGGTATCGCCACCGGGTTGTATCTCATGGCCCATGTGGATGCCATTGCGGTTCCGGAAACCATGGCATTGTGCGGCTTGTTGGTGGCGTTTTCCTCTGCTACTCAGGACGTGGCCATTGATGCTTATCGCATTGAGATCGCTGAAGAGCGGCTGCAGGCGGCACTGGCAGCTACCTATATTTTTGGGTATCGGCTGGCGCTCCTGGTTGCAGGCGCGGGCGCTTTGTATCTTGCCGAGTTCTGGTCCTGGCAGGTGTCCTATGAGGTTATGGCGGCACTGGTGGGCGTGGGCGTATTAACCGTGCTGGTGGTGCGAGAGCCTGCGGTGAACCATTTTTCGGCTGCTCAGGATATTGCACAGAAAATCGAGCAGGAAGCTGCGAAACGCACCCACCTGGGGCCTCGGGTAGCCCGATTTGCAGGTTGGTTTTACGCTGCAGTTGCGGGGCCGTTCCTGGATTTCTTTCGCCGTTATAAAGAGCTTTCCATCGCGATTCTGTTGATGGTGGCGGTGTACCGTATTTCCGACATTGCCATGGGGGTAATGGCCAACCCCTTCTATCTGAATTTTATGGGTTTTAGCAAAACTCAGGTGGCAGACGTTACCAAGATTTTCGGGTTTTTCATGACCATTGCCGGCTCCCTCGCAGGTGGTGTTCTGGTTGTACGATACGGCACTCGAAAGATTCTGCTGGCGGGGGCCATCCTGACGGCCAGTACGAATCTTTTGTTCGTGTTTTTGGCGCAGTATCCGCCCAACCTGGCCACTCTGGCGGTAGTGGTGAGCGCCGATAATCTCAGCGGTGGTATTGCCAATGTGGCGCTGATTGCCTGGCTGTCCAGCATGACCAGTGCGTCTTTTACTGCCACTCAATATGCGTTGTTCAGCTCCTTGATGACGCTGCCGGGTAAGTTCCTGGGCGGTTTCTCGGGGATGGTTGTAGCAGGCTATGGTTATGCGGAGTTCTTCCTCGTGGCCGGTTTGATGGGGATCCCCGCCATTCTTCTGGCTATGTTTCTGATTCGGCAGGGTGAGAGGCTGGATGCGCTGGCGCCCGATCACTCGGGAGGCGGTGAGCCGAATACCCCTCAATCAACGGGTATATAAACGCTATGGAGCATTTACAGGAGCCAAACAAAGATCAGAAAATCTGGCAGGTGGTTATGGCAATCCCGGCTGGGAAGGTTGCAAGCTATGGACAAGTAGCTCAAATGGCCGGTCTTGGCCGCCAAGCCCGTTATATTGGCCGCGCTCTTGGCAAACTACCCGAGGGCCATGCGGTGCCTTGGTACCGTGTAATCCGAAGCAATGGGCAGATTGCTTTTCCCGAAGGCTCAGAGATATACCGGGAGCAGGTTAGCCGACTGGAAGCCGAAGGCGTGGAAGTGGTCAACAGCCGGGTGGCTATGCGCCGGTTTCGGTGGCAATAAGGGTTTGCGCCCGATCTCACACCAAAACCGGTTTTGACTAATATACTCTAAAGCCTCAGAGCACCATCCACTTCAATCATCCGACCAGACAAATAGTCGTTTTCAAAAATAAACGCTGCTGTTGAAGCAATCTCTTCAGGCGTGCCCATGCGCTTCAATGGAATACCTGCGGTCATCTTCTCCAGTGCTTCCGGCTTCATGGAGGCGGTCATTTCAGTTTCGATGAAGCCCGGTGCAATACCCATGCAGCGGATGCCGTGGCGGGCGAGTTCTTTTGCCCACACTGGCACCAAGGCAGATACGCCGGCTTTGGCGGCCGAGTAGTTGCTTTGCCCCATGTTGCCGGCGCGGGAAATGGAGGCGATGTTGATGATGGCGCCTTTGCTGCCAGTCTGGATCATCTGGGTGGCGGCTTCACGGCCACACAGGAAAACGCCGGTGAGGTTAACATCGATAACCGACTGCCACTGAGACAGCTCCATGCGCTTGGTGATCTCGCCATCTTTGGTTTTCAACAGCAGACCATCTCGCAATATGCCGGCGTTGTTAACCAGGCCGTTAAGCTGGCCGAAGTCTTTTGCAATGGCTGCAAAGGTTGCTTCTACTTCGTCTTCTTTTGCCACATTGCACAGGTAAATTTTTGCTTCAGAGCCCGCTGCTTTGCAGGCTGCTGCAGCTTCCTCCAGCCTGTCCTGGGCAAGGTCAATCAGCGCCAGTTTGGCGCCTTTGGCCGCCAGGTATTCTGCCATGGCACGGCCAAGGCCCTGGCCGCCGCCGGTAATTGCAATCACGGAATCTTGAAGTTTCATGTTTTGCCCTTAAATAGAAATCAGATGTAATCGAAAGGGCTGCGAGTATACCAGACCTTGGAATGCCCAAACCCGAAACACGAGAGCCTGATGTCCATATTCTTGTTTGTTTTTATTGTTATGCCGATTGCCGAAATGGCGGTTCTGATTCAGGTCGGCAGCGTGATTGGTGTGTTCAATACTATCGGTTTCGTGTTGCTGACGGCGGTGGCGGGGGCTTGGCTGCTTCGCCAACAAGGGCTGGCAACTCTGTTGAAAGCCAACCAGCGCCTGAGCAGCGGTGAGCTCCCGGCCAAGGAGGTGGCTGAGGGGTTAATTCTTGCAGTTGGCGGCGTGCTTTTGCTTACCCCGGGCTTTATTACTGATGCCGTCGGGTTTTTGTGCCTTTTGCCATTCAGCAGGCACTGGCTGGCGGCTCAGGCACTGAAGCGTATGGTTGCGACCAACACAAGCGGTGGGTTTTATTTTCGAGCGGGTGGCGGGCAAAGCCCCTTTGGAGATTCCGGTAACCCCTTCGGGCAACAGCGCCCGTTCGACCGCGACGGCAGCGGCGACATTATCGAAGGGGAATACCGTGATGAAACTGAAACCAACCATGATCGCCTCGATAAAAAGTGAAAAATTTATCAGGGCAGGTGTTGAAAACCCCTGTACCAGCCCCACATAGGAATCACAAGTTCGCCGCAGGCTGATACTTGCTGGAAAACAGCAGGTTAGAAGCCGGGCAATTTTGTCGGATTGCACCTGTAGTCCGGCCATTAACAGCAAATGTCATTGCCACATTAATCTGACTAATTGGAGAAAACCGAGCAATGAAGATTCGTCCGTTACACGATCGTGTCGTTGTACGCCGTAAGGAAGAAGAAGAGAAAACTGCAGGCGGCATCGTGCTGCCGGGTAATGCAAAAGAGAAGCCGTCTCAGGGTGAAGTCATTGCCGTGGGTAATGGTCGCATTCTGGAAAATGGCGAGACTCGTGCGCTGGCAGTCAAAGCGGGTGATACCGTGGTTTTTGGCCAATACGCTGGCAACACCGTAAAAATTGACGGTGAAGAGCTGCTCATCATGAGCGAAAGCGATATTTACGGCGTGCTTGAGTGATCGCTGAAGCAATTCGCACGAACAGTCATTAACTCGATTGATTCAACGAATTCGATTTAACGAACAGGAATAGAACACATGTCAGCAAAAGAAGTTAAATTCGGTGATAGCGCCCGTAAGCGCATGGTTGCAGGCGTCAACGTTCTTGCAGACGCAGTTCGCGTAACTCTGGGCCCCAAGGGCCGTAACGTGGTTCTGGAGAAGTCTTTCGGCGCTCCGATAATCACTAAAGACGGTGTGTCGGTTGCCAAAGAAATCGAACTGAAAGACAAGTTCGAGAACATGGGCGCCCAAATGGTGAAGGAAGTTGCTTCCCAGGCGAATGAAACGGCGGGTGACGGTACCACTACCGCAACCGTTCTGGCGCAGGCCATCGTAAATGAAGGCGTTAAGTCCGTTACCGCCGGCATGAATCCAATGGATCTGAAGCGCGGCATCGACAAGGCCACTACGGAAGCCGTTAAAGCTATCCGTGAAATGGCCCGTCCTTGCGACGATACCCGTAGCATTGCGCAGGTAGGCACCATTTCTGCCAACGGCGACGAGACTATCGGCAAGCTGATTGCTGATGCTATGGAAAAAGTTGGTAAAGAAGGCGTAATCACGGTTGAAGAAGGCCGTGGCCTGGATGATGAACTGGATGTAGTAGAAGGCATGCAGTTCGATCGTGGCTTCCTGTCTCCGTACTTCATCAACAACCAGGACAACATGTCTGTTGAACTTGACGACCCGTACATGCTGTTGGTCGACAAGAAAATCTCCAACATCCGTGAATTGTTGCCGGTGCTGGAAGCTGTTGCCAAAGCAGGCAAGCCGCTGATGATCATTGCTGAAGACATCGAAGGCGAAGCGCTGGCCACTCTGGTTGTGAACAACATGCGTGGCATCGTGAAAGTCGCTGCTGTTAAAGCGCCTGGCTTTGGTGATCGCCGCAAGGAAATGCTGCAGGACATCGCCATTCTGACCGGCGGTACTGTGATTTCCGAAGAAGTTGGCCTGAGCCTGGAGAACACCACTCTTGACGATCTCGGCACAGCCAAGCGCGTAAACCTGACCAAAGAAAACACGACCATCATTGACGGTGCTGGTGCACAGGCTGATATCGAAGCCCGTGTTGAGCAGGTGCGTAAGCAGATTGAAGACAGTTCTTCAGATTACGACAAAGAGAAGCTTCAGGAACGTGTGGCCAAGCTGGCTGGCGGTGTTGCCGTCATCAAGGTGGGCGCTGGTTCTGAGGTGGAAATGAAAGAGAAGAAGGCACGTGTTGAAGACGCGCTGCACTCTACTCGCGCTGCCGTTGAAGAAGGCATTGTGCCTGGTGGTGGTGTAACCCTGATCCGCGCTATTGCTGCGCTGGGCAAAGTCGATGCCATCAACGAAGAGCAGAAAGCCGGTGTTAACATCCTGCGTCGTGCGATGGAAGCGCCTCTGCGCCAGATCGTATCCAACGCAGGTGGCGAGCCTTCTGTAGTGGTTGCCAAGGTTCGCGAAGGCGAAGGCTCCTTTGGTTACAACGCTGCTATCGAAGAGTACGGCGATATGCTGGAAATGGGTATTCTGGACCCAGCCAAGGTAACCCGTTCTGCGCTGCAGGCTGCTGCGTCTATCGCATCTTTGATCATCACCACTGAGGCGATGGTTGCAGACGAGCCAGCAGAAGAAGGCGCTGGCGGCGGAATGCCAGATATGGGCGGAATGGGTGGAATGGGAGGCATGGGTGGCATGATGTGATGCCGTTCATAGCTTGCTGATTCCGACTGCGTCGCAAAAATAGCGACGTGGCCTGATCTGCACTCAAAAACCCCGCGTCGGTTCACACTGACGCGGGGTTTTTGTTTTTTTGTCATGAACTTGACCTGAGCGTTTGCTAGACTCGGCAACCGGTCAACTGTCTGTGTGCTACCGAATGAGCGACGCTGAATCCAAACCTTTTCTTCGCCCCGGCAAACTGTTTTTGCTTGTGTTGCTCGGGCTGTTTGTTTACTTGGGCGCCCTTATTGTTTTCGTTCCGGCCGGCTGGGTCTGGCATAAAGCCTCTCCCTATGTTTCGTTGCCACCCCAGGTACAGGTGCAGCAGATAGCGGGCCGTGTTTGGGATGGCACCGCCAGCGTGGTGGTTGCCGGTTTCCCGTTGCGTGTTGAGTGGCAGCTGGGTTGGCCATCTATTACCCGGTTGGAACAGCCGGTAGGGATTTCTGTGGCGTCGCTGCAATCCGAGGTTTCGGGTGATATAGCTATAGGGTGGCCAGAAAATGCCCGGCTGAATGCCCATGGCACCATTGCTGTCGCTGAGTTTGAAGAACTGATTCGGCGCAGCGGTGGCGCAATGATTGAGGGCGATGTGAGCATTGATCGCCTGGTTCTGGAGTGGGCGGATGGCCGCGTTATTCGTGCGGATGGTCTCGGAAGATGGGCGGGCGGTAGCGTAAGCTGGCCTATGGGTGATCAAACCGGGCAAGCTAAGTTCCCGCCTATGCAGGCCACCATGGATACCACCAGCGGTGGCGTGGCCTTGGTAGTTGCCGAGCAGGCAGGCAATGGCCCAGCGGCGGATGCCAGTATTCTCTGGAACGGGATGATGGAGTTGCGGGTATATAAACGCATGATAGATCTCGCGGGCCAACCCTGGCCGGATTCAGCCAGCCCCGATGATATTGTGTTTCGTGTAAGGCAACCGCTGTTGCCGGGGGCACGTTGATGGTGGCAATGCCGGCTCCTGATACCCAACACCGGATTGCCAAAACGGTGGCCAACCTGTTGCTGGTATGGCTGGTTGTGTATTTGAGTGTTGCGATTGCAAATGCCACATGGCTATTTGCCTGGCAGGATAAACCGATTGTGGTTGCGCCTGCGGGTGGCCCATCTGCGGTCCAGGCTTTTGGGCGGTCTGGTAGCTACCCACTGGCCAGTTATGAGTTTTTTGGCCGAGCGGAAGCGCCTGGGGAGGTAGCAGAAGCGGCTAAGCGTGCGGCTCCGGAAACCGGTTTGCGGCTAAGGCTTGAGGGTGTTCTTGTAGGACAGCGCCCGGAAGACTCGGGTGCTATAGTGGCCGGGAGTAATGGTGAAACCGCGTGGTATCGTGTTGGTGAAGTGCTGCCAGGCAATGCCGAATTGGCTGAGGTGGAAGCGGGCCGAATCCTGATTCGCCGTGGTGGGCGCTATGAGTCTCTGACATTTGAGGAAGACGATGCTTCCACAATGGTTGCAGAGGTGGCACAGGTACCTGCAGAATCATCACCGGAAGCATTCCTTGAGAATGCAAAGCAGCAGCTCGATAGCGCAGGCGCGGCGGCATTGACCCCATACGGGCTTGCGCCAGTGGATGAGTCCGGTGGCTCGGGCTACGTGTATGATGGCTCCAATGCCATGCTGAACGCAGTGAATCTCAAAGCGGGTGATGTGATTACCGCCATCAACGGGCAGCGCCTGGGTGATGTGCAGCAAGATCGATCGCTGCTCGAAAGCTGGCGCGGCCAAGCCAGCCTGGATATAGAAATCGAACGTGACGGGTCTATTCTCAACATCAGTTATGCCATACCTGAGCAGTGGCGCTGACCGGGTTTATCGATACAGGACGAGATCGCCAGATGTATAACTACAAGACCAATTTTTTGCGGGCCGTGGCTCTGCTTATTTTACTGCCCCTGATGTCGGCGGCGTACGGCCAGGATGAAACATGGCGGTTGAACCTTAAAGACGCAGATATACGCGCTTTTGTTACTCAGGTGGCCGATATAACCGGCTATAGTTTTGTGGTGGATCCTCGGGTCAAGGGCAAGGTGACGGTTCTCTCCAGCGCCCCCATGAACAAGGATCAGATCTACGATTTGTTCCTTGCCGTGCTTAACGTGCACGGATTTACGGCCATTCCCGGTGAGGAAGTCATCAAGGTTGTACAGCAGGTGGATGCCAAACAGTCTGCTGAGGTTCTCGGCCGTTTCTCAAATATTCCATCTGAACAGCTTATAACCCGTGTTATCCAGATTGATAATGCCAGCGCACTGGAGCTAGTGCCTATTCTCCGGCCGCTGGTGGCAAAGTATGGTCATCTGGCCGGTGTCGCGGCAGCCAATGCTCTGATTATCAGTGACCACGCGTCCAACATTCAGCGCATGGAGCAGATTGTTCGGGAACTGGACAGCCCCTCCAAGTACGAGGTGGAGGTGATCAAGCTCAAGGAAGCCTGGGTTGGGGATATGGTGACTCTGTTGCAGGAGTTGGCCCCAGACGAGTTGGGCCGGGCCGGTAATGACAGCGCCGCAAGAAAATACAGTGTTACCGCTGATGAGCGCAGTAACCGATTGATCCTCAGAGGCGATGAATCGTTCCGTAGCAAAATGCGTGGGTTGATCACGCAGCTGGATCAGCCCTCTGCCAGTGGCGGAGCAACCAAGGTTATTCGCCTTAAGCACGCAGACGCGAAAAACCTCACGGAATTGCTTAAAGGTGTGATGGGCGAACTCACGAAAGAGGGCTCAGGAGGCGCGTCTGGCGGTGGTGCCAGCAGCAAGCCGACAGGCAATTTTGCAGTGTTTGCAGATGAGGGGCTAAACGCACTGGTGGTCCGAGGCGAGCCTTCGTTGATGCAAGAGGCTGAAGAGATTGTCGCCGCACTCGATGTGCGCCGTGCTCAGGTGATGATTGAAGCTGCCATTGTCGAGATCAGCGATGAGTTGGGTCAGGATCTTGGCGTTCAGTTAGCCGTGGGCGACGAGTCGGGTTCTTCTTCGCCAGTTATGGGATCAAACTTTGGGAACGTTGGTCGCAGTTTGGGCGAAGTGCTGAGTGCAATACTGACAGGCTCGGCGCTTACACCGGCCACGGGTGGCGGCACGATCGGGGCAGGCCAGAGAAACAAGGACGGGGTAAGTTGGGGCATCTTGTTACAAGCGCTTTCTACGTCTGCAGCCGCGAACCTGCTTTCCACGCCCAGTATTATCACACTGGATAACCAGGAATCGGAAATTATTGTGGGTCAGAACGTTCCTTTCCGTACCGGCCAGTCAACGGTAACGGGGGATGGTACCACCAACCCGTTTACGACCATCGAGCGCAGGGATATTGGCTTGACCCTCAAGGTAACACCCACCATCAGTGCAGATGGCCTTGTCAGGCTGGTGGTTGAGCAGACGACTGAAAGTGTTGCCGACAGCATTGAAGATGCGTCAGACATTGTCACCAACAAGCGTGAAATAAAGACAACCGTGCTGGCGGATGATGGCGAAACCATCGTGCTGGGCGGTCTTACCCGCGATGACTATCAGGTTAACCGGAGCAAAGTGCCTTTCCTTGGGGATATTCCTTACCTTGGCAGGCTGTTTTCATCCGAGTCTGAGCGCCGGGTAAAGCGCAATTTGCTGGTGTTCTTGCGGCCTAAAATTATGCTTGGCAAGACTGAGGCTGTTGAGGCGACATCGGAGAAGTTCAACAAACTCTGGAAGGTAAACCTGGATATCCGTGACAAGCTTGGCCTGCCGGAAATGGACGCTAACCCGCGCGTGGACATTCTGTTCAATCTGGATGAGCCGGTTCGATAAACCGGCTTCTCTTCACACCACCATTGGCGGCATCGGGCAATCCATTTGATCTGCCACGAGCCTCATCAGTTCGTACTCTCTCGGGTCAATCACCCCGTCATAGGTGATGCAGTGGCCACAGGCATCGATTACCGCAGGCTTTAGTAGCGCTGAAAGACCGTTGAGCTCTTTCAGTGCTTCTTGCAGTTCGCGCATGCTTACCTTCGGTAGTATCGGGTGGTCAGAGTTGCCACTGCTGGCAAAACCGGCCATTGCCTCACGGTACAAGGTATTAACTTCTTCCTGTGTGCTGTCTGCTCCTGCGCGAGCCATGAGGCTCAGAAGCCTTTGCAATGCGGGCATAACCGCTTTGTAGCTGCGGTAGCGCACTGGAATCACTCGTGCGGAATCCGCCCCGAGATGACGGGAAAGGAAGCTGGTGAGAGTCAGTTCGAACAAGGTCACCCGATTGTCCGCATTCACCAGAGCTCTCACACACCGAATTAATTCAGCGCGTTCCTCCGGGTCCAGTTTTCTGAGAGCAGGCATGGCAAGTTCCAGGGCAGGGAAGCGCACGGCTTCACCAATTTTCTGGAGCGTTGGAATCAGTTTTTCCAGCAGCTGGGGTTGCGGTCCGAATAACGAGTGCTCCGGCAGTAATGCGAGCTGCTCTGCCTGTTCTTTCTGGCTGAGGTCGCTGAGAAACAGCGCATAACAGAGTTGGATGGCGCCCGCTCGGGTATAAAGTAAACCGCGAAAGGTTGATGGCAAGCGCTGTAGCAGTTTGACCGCAAAATCTTCGCCTTCCTGGCTGATGGTGCCAACTCGCTCAGACATTTTTTGCATGCTGGCGGGGGGAGTGGGCGCGTGTGTAGCAATAGCTGAGCCTGACAGTGATGTACGCCTGCCGGAGACGGTGCCGTAGATGTCGGTAGCCGCACTCGCAAAACCGGAGACTCCGGATGGCTGGGCTCCGGTGGTTGCGGAACGCAAATCATCGCCTGTTTCTGTATCGCGGAGGCGACTCTTGAGCCGGGCCATCAGGCCTGGCTGGATCGCGTTTATGCGTTGCTCGATAGGCGGGTGGGATGCAAGAAGAGACGCGAGCTTCATATGTGTGGCTTCACCAAAACACATGTGATTCATGTTGCTGGCATGGCCGGTGGTGTCCAGGTAACTGCCTTTGAGTCCAATCTTGAAAAGGGCACCGCCAATCCCGTCCGGGTTGCGTGTGAATTGCACAGACGATGCATCTGCAAGGGTTTCCCGCTGGCGGGATACAGCGGCCTGAATGAGGCGCCCAAAGAATACGCCCACATAACCGATGATAAAAAGTGCGAAGCCAACAATGCAAAAGGCAGCTTGAGCCCGCCCATCCTTATTGCGGCCAGAGGTACGCCCGCCGCTGTAAAACGCTGTGCGAAGAAGGAAGCTGCCAATCTGCCCGATCATCAAGATACCGGCAAGCAAAGCGATAAGGCGCACGTTCAGGCGCATGTCGCCATTGAAGATGTGGCTGAACTCGTGTCCCACGACGCCCTGAAGCTCATCTCTGGTGAGTTGGGTGATTGCACCATGGGTAACGACCATAACGGCAGAACCGGGAGTGTAGCCGGCCACAAAGGCGTTGATGCCTGTTTCGTTGTCCATGATGTAGAGTTCCGGCACAGGCACACCGCTCGCTATGGCCATTTCCTCCACAATGTTGCGCAGAACCCGTTCGTCGCTGTCGCGGGTATCAGGGTCAATGGGGCGTGCGCCCACCATTTTTGCAACACGGCTACCGCCGCCGGCAAGATCCGCCCAGCGAATCATAGAGCCTATGAAAATGAGAAGGATAACGGCAGAGGCCGTGGTCAACCCGTGGCTGGAGGCTAGCCAGTGGTGGAAAGGTTGGCCTGTGGTTTCACTGCGAGTTACAAAATAACCAACCAAGCATACAGCGAGTGTAATCAGCACCACCGCTGTGAGAAACAGGAATACCAGCAGGCTGGTATTGCGCCGGGCACTGGCCTGGCGCTGGAAAAAACCGGGATGAGCCATGGTTCAGAGCCTCAGAAGGCTACTTTCGGAACCTGGCGGGCCTCTGGAGACTCAAGCTCCAGCTGGGAGGTTTCCTTGAAGGCAAACATGCCGGCAATCACGTTGTTGGGGAATTGCTCGCGGAAGATGTTGTAGTTCATTACGCCATCGTTGTATGCCTGCCGGGCAAAGGACACCCGGTTTTCTGTGCTGGAAAGCTCTTCCATCAATTGCTGTATGGTTTCGTTGGCTTTCAGGTCTGGATAGTTTTCGGCTACGGCGTAAAAGTTTGCCAGGGCTTTGGTGAGTAGATTCTCGGCGCTGCCAAGACGCTGAATTTTAGTGCCATCTCCCGGATCTTTGGCCGCATCTTTCTGGGCGCTGACAGCATTGTTTCTTGCCTCCATCACCTGGGTAAGCGTTGATTTCTCGTGCACCAGGTAGGCCTTTGCAGCTTTAACCAGATTGGGAATCAAATCGTGTCTGCGCTGGAGTTGCACGTCAATCTGGGCGAACGCATTTTTGAATTGGTTGCGCAATGAAACCAGGCGGTTGTAGATAAAAACCAGATAGATTGCAGCAACGGCAATAACAATCAGGCCAATAATGGTAGTTCCCATGGCAACTCCTCATAAGTAAAAAAATCAGGCGTTATTTTCTACGGCTTTCTGATGAAATTCCTGAACAAACGCCTCAAAATCCGCAGGGCGCAATGGCCTGCTGAAGAAGTACCCCTGTGCCAGCTTACATCCGCGCTGGGTGAGGTAGTATTCCTGTTCTGCTGTTTCAACACCCTCTGCAACGACCGTCAGGTTGAGGCTTCTTCCCAGGTCAATGATGGTGTTGGTTATGCGGGTATCTTCCTCGTTAACCAGCAGGTCACGAATGAACTGCTTATCAATCTTCAGGTGCTGTACCGGCATCTTCTTGAGGTAGGTAAGGGAAGAATAACCGGTTCCGAAGTCGTCTACGGCAATGCTGATGCCAGCGCGGTTAAGCATATGCAGTTTGGCTACCGCATCAGCAAGGTTGGTCATAAAGCTGGTTTCTGTGACTTCCAGCTCGAGGCGGCCGGCGGGAATATCATGGCGCTTCAGTGTATCCAGAATGTCTTCGACAATACGATCCTGCCGCAGTTGCACCGCAGATAGATTCACAGCGATGCGTAGAGGAAGTTCTTTGTCAGCCCACTGCTTTGCTTGCAGGCAGGCCTGCTCCAGAACCCATTGGCCAATCTCGACAATAGAGCCGTTGTTCTCTGCCACCGGTATGAAGTAATCCGGAGGCACCAGCCCACGTATCGGGTGATCCCAGCGGATGAGGGCTTCAGCGCCAATAATCCGTTTGGTTTCAAGATTCACCTGGGGTTGATACACAAGGTGAAGCTGGTTGAGTGACAAGGCTTCGGATAGGTCCTTCTCCAGTTGTTTGCGATCGCGAATTTCCTGGTCGATGCTTGCCACATAGAACTGGAAGTGATCCCGGCCCTTCTGTTTGGCCAGCATCATGGTTTGCTCTGCGCTCTGCAACAGCCGGTCTGGCTGGATGGCATCGGAGGGGTAAAGTGCAATGCCAAGGGTGGCTGTCATGGAAACACTTTGGCCGTCCAGACCAATGGTTTCGTTGACCCCGGCGAGAATAGCTTCTGCTGTATCTGCTGCCTGAAAGCCGTCCTTTAACCCCTTCTCGACAATGACGAACTGATCGCCACCGAGGCGCGCTATTGTGAACCGTGATCCGCCGAGAATGCTTATTAGTCTGTCTGCGACGGTTTGCAGGGTAACATCCCCTGTGCGAAAGCCACATTGATCGTTGATGGATTTGAAGTCGTCGATACCGCAGACAATGACGGACAGCAGTGTGTTATTGCGTTTCGATTCTTCGAGGTCGGCCTTCAGCAGCTCCATAAAGCTGTCCCGGCTCAGGAGCCCGGTGAGCTGGTCGTATCGAGCGAGTCGGTTTACCTTGTCTTCGGCTTCCCGGTGCCGCTTCTGGCTGTCACCAATGGCAATAAGCAAGGTGTTGGTGGCGCTGACCCAAAGCCCGAGTTCGTCTTTCTCATGGCCGGTTGGTGTCGTAACCAGGCGGTCGTCGGGATGTTCCGGGTTTACCTGCATGACTGAATGCACGATGCGCAGCAATGGGCGAGTCAAAAGCACATAAAAAACGAAGTACAACACCATGCCAAGAATGACGGCGGTAGCGACTACGGACGTGAAGGTTATGCTGGCCCGGCTCAGCCACATGTGGGCAGCGGGAACCGTATCGTAGTGAACAACAAAGTGGCCGTACACCGTGCCTGAGTTGTCGTTGCGAGTCAGCTCTGTGTTGAATTGGCGTCTGGCGTCAAAGATGGTGTTAATTAATGAGTTGAAGGCACTCTCGGCCTTTGGTCGTTCGCGGCTGCTTAGAGGGTCGCCATTGGTGTGAAGAATCTGGGCTAGAAGTACTTCTTCTCTGGCAAATAGGCCATCGACGACCTGGTTTGCCAAGTCTTCGTCAATACTGAACACCGCTTGAGTTGCCGAATCTTTTACCATGGCGATGGTTTGCCGGGCCTGGTTGTTCAGGTTAGCAGACACGTGTTGTGCGTCCAGCACCACCTGTATGGCACTGACGATGACACCGCTGATCAGCGCGACGGCAAGTATCCATCGAAGGATGCGATAGCCAAGGCGGTTTTCAACCTCAAAGGATTTCTGCATTAAGACCCGTCTTTAGCCTGTGCGTCAGGCGCCCGTAAACTAAAAGCCCATAAATGTCGGTGGTTTGGGATATACCTCTGCCGGCAATACGGATTGTGGCTCAGGTTAAACCATACAACACAGAGTATGGGCGATTATTTCAAATACTTCAGAATCCTGACGTTTTAATTTGTAAGTGTGGTTGATTCTCCCACAAAAAACGCCCGCTGCAAGCGGGCGTTTTTGGATCAGCCGTGGCTGACGGTAATCGGAAAACCAGCCAGATGAATCAGGCCAGATTTTCGTTCACGAAATCCCAGTTAACCAGGTTCCAGAATGCGGCCAGGTAGTTTGGGCGGGAGTTGCGGTAATCGATGTAGTACGCGTGCTCCCAAACATCCACGGTTAGCACTGGCTTGTCTGCGCCAGTCAGTGGTGTTTCTGCATTGCTGGTGTTGGCAATGGCAACGCTGCCGTCAGCTTTCTTGACCAGCCACGTCCAGCCAGAACCGAAGTTTTTGGCTGCGTTTTCGTTAAATTCTTTCTTGAAGTTATCGAAAGAACCAAACGCTTTTTCGATAGCGTCTTTTGCTGCACCTGTGGGCTCGCCGCCGCCGTTCGGGCTCAGGCAGTTCCAGTAGAAGGTGTGGTTCCATACCTGGGCTGCGTTGTTGAACAGGCCGCCACTGGCAGTTTTGATAATGTCTTCGAGTGACTTGTTGGCGTTGTCAGTACCTTCAACCAGACCGTTCAGGTTGGTTACGTAGGTATTGTGGTGCTTGCCGTAATGGTATTCGAGGGTTTCAGCAGAGATGTGTGGTTCAAGTGCGTTCTTTTCGTAAGGTAGTGCGGGAAGTTCAAAAGCCATGAGGTCGTTCTCCCTAGTCTCTCTGTTATGGTGAATGTCACTGACCTAATATAGGGTCGATTTGAGCGATATCAACCCCCAAGGCGAATCATCCTTTACGGTTGCTGCTAAGCGAGCTACTGAATTCGGGGCTGCCTGGAAGAAACTGTACGCAGTTTCTAACCCGCCAAACCAGTTCTGCGTAACTGTCTGCAAGAACATTGATGTGGCCTAGTTTGCGCCCGGGCCGCTCGCCTTTGTTGTAAAGGTGTACATGAGCGTAAGGCAGTTCCAGCAGGCGTTCAACATCCCCGTGCTCTCCGATGATGTTAATCATGCAGCTCAAACCGCGGGGTTCCACGCTGCCTAAAGGGTGCCCGCTGACGGCCCGAATGTGGTTCTCGAACTGGCTGGTCATCGCGCCTTCAATGGTCCAGTGCCCGGAGTTATGAACTCGTGGGGCCATCTCATTGGCCACCAGCCCGTTGGCCGTTTCAAACAGTTCTAGCGTAAGTACACCTACGTATCCCAGCTCGTTCAGCAGAGCCTTTATATACCGCTCGGCATCTTCCTGAACGTGTTTTTCCAGTTTTGGTGCGGGGGCGATGGCGTAGCGTAAAATCCCTTCGTGGTGAACGTTTTCTGAGATCGGATAAAAGGCCAGTTGGCCATCCTCACCACGTACAGCGATGATAGATACTTCGCGGCTGAACTCGACAAATTTCTCGACCATCAGCCGCGGATGCCCAATGCTTTCCCAGGCGGCTTCTGCGTCTTCAGGCGTTTTCAGTACCGCCTGGCCTTTGCCGTCGTAGCCTTCTGTATTGGATTTCGCGACCACCGGGCAGCCCAGGCTTTCCGCAGCGGCCTTCAACGATTCGGCGCTGTCGGCAATTTTCCACTGGGGTGTCGGGATGCCAAGTTCGCCGAACAGTGTCTTTTCGGCCTCGCGGTTCTGGCACACTTGCAGAGCGCGGGGGCAGGGGTGGACTGGCTTTTCTTTTGCCAGTTTTTCTGCAACCTCTACCGGGAGATGTTCAAATTCGTAGGTGACGCGGTCAACCCGGGAGAGGAAGTCATCCAGGTATTTACCTTCGCGATCAATGATGACCTCACCCAAGCCAGCGCTGGGGCTGCCGGACATGTCATAGAAAACAAAGGTTTTGGCCAGCGGGTATCCGGCGAGGGCGAGCATTCTTCCCAGTTGACCGGCGCCTAGTACACCAATTCTCATTTGTATTCTCCTGCCGCTGTTGGGGCACTGTACTCTGGGTGGTTAGCGCGGGTGGGGCGAGGCTTCCCAAAACACGCTGTGAATACGTCCGTGTACGCTTGGCTCCGCCATCCATGGCTCCGCACAGTTTTGGGAAGCCTCGCCCTACCCGCTCAGTCTAAGCTGGTCAGTGGATTCACTGCTGTTCTGGATCGGGATTATCTAGAATCGTTTGGGTTTGTGTTGTCCGGAATTCGTCTACAGCTTTTCTCACATTCGCATCAAAGGTGCCAATGATCTGTGCAGCCAGTAGGCCGGCATTGGTGGCACCGGCGTTGCCGATAGCCAGGGTGCCTACGGCAATGCCGCCTGGCATTTGCACGATGGAGAGTAGGGAGTCGAGGCCGCTGAGTGCTTTGGACTGTACGGGCACGCCTAGTACAGGTAAGGAAGTCTGCGATGCGACCATGCCGGGCAGGTGAGCTGCGCCGCCGGCGCCCGCAATGATGACTTTCAGGCCGCGGTCGGAGGCGCTTTTGGCGTAGTCGAAAAGCAGATCCGGGGTGCGGTGGGCTGAGACGACCTTGGTTTCATAGGCCACGCCGAGTTTTTTGAGCATGTTGGCGGCGTGTTCCATGGTGGGCCAGTCGGATTTGGAGCCCATGATAAGTCCTACAAGCGGCTGCATACGCAACTGTCCTGTGATAATTGGAAAGCCGGACATTGTATGTTTTGACTATCTGCCATGCAAGGAAGGTCTTTGGGCTGTTTTTTCGGTGGAGCGCGGCAGCGGGGGCTCTTCCCCGGGAACCGCTACGAGCACATCCATGTGCGCTTGTCTTCGGCCGTCCTTGGCCTTCGACATTCCCGGGGAAGAGCCCCCACTGCCGCACCCTACATTAGTCGTGCCTGCCAGAGATTCGTAGGTGTCTGAACGCTTCGTCATTTCAACCAATCAACAACTGCATGTATTATCGATGGCAGTTAATTGAGCCACCCATACCCAGGAGTAGTAATGGAACCCATCCGTCCAGATGACGATGAGCTCAGAGCCGAACGACCTATCGGCACGCCGGAAAAAAAAGCGCCTGCCCAGAAGAAGCCGAAATCTTCAGGCGAGAGTGTTGGTAAGAGTGGAAGCAAAAGCGCAGGGGGGAATCCAAAGCCACCGACGCAGGCCAAAAGCGCGAGTGATGGCGGCGGTAGCGGTCGGTCTGGGTTGGCTGTTTTGTGGTTGCTGGTGATTGCGGTAGCGGTTGCGTCAGTGGCGGGGTGGTATTCCCAAAATCAGCGTCTTCAGGTTTTGGAGGCGCAGTTGGAAGAGGCGGACTACTGGGCGCGGCAGAGTAAGTTGGCGTTGGCGCGGTTTGAGGGGGATCTTTCAGAGACTGGAGAGACTCTGGCAGAGAGCGGCGCGTCTTTGGCTGAGAAGCTGGAGGCCCAGAATAAGCAGTTGGACGCAGCGGATAGTGAGATACGGAAGCTTTGGGTTATCGCAAACGAGCGAAACAAAAAGCAGCTGGAGGAGCACCAGA
This sequence comes from Marinobacter sp. KMM 10035, assembly GCF_046537445.1. NCBI lineage: Bacteria > Pseudomonadati > Pseudomonadota > Gammaproteobacteria > Pseudomonadales > Marinobacteraceae > Marinobacter > Marinobacter sp. KMM 10035. The sequence continues at coordinate 1,875,922 of NZ_JBBVMG010000001.1, forward strand.
ACCGTATTGCAGCGGCAGAAACGAGGCTTACGGAGAACAAGAAGTTATTGGCTGATACGGCTTCTACGGTTGAGAAGGTTCGAGTGTCGCTGGGTGCCGATGTGGCCGCGTTAACGAAGCAAACAGAAACATCCGTGGCGGCGTTGGAAGCTGAAAATCGGCAGGCAGCAGAGCAGTTGACGACGTTGAGCAAGCAGTTAGCGGATGTTGATCAGGTGATTGAGCGAAGGGTGCGGCGCTTTGAGCAGGAGCAGAAGCTTGGGATCAGCGGCATCGAGGGGCGTTTGTCTGCTATCGAGAAGAAGCTCGCAGGCGTTTCGGGTAAAGAAAGTGAGCAGGCACTCAGGAATGAACTGGCGGCGATCAAGAGAGACATTCAGGCAATTGATTCTTCCCGCGCTCAGCTTACGTCAAGGCTTGTGCGGCTGTCACAAGAGGTGAATCAGCTTCGTAGCCAGGTCTCCGGGCAGTAACTGGTCGGGGGTTTATCAGAGTGGCGTCGCACTGGCCGTGGGCGCCCGGTTTCGTAACATTTTGTTATCCATCTCTTGCGGTACCTCTCATTTATACCGAGTGGCAGTTGCTATGATCTGGCAACTCACCAAAGGATGAAGAGTTAACAAAAATGAAAACCCCTGTGTCTTTTCTTGAGTCATTCAATCTGCGTACGTTTTCCCTCCGTGTGCTTTTGGTTGCATCAATGCTGTCTGTATCCGGGTGCACTATTTACCAGTCGATTGGGAAAAGCACCGGGTCGTTTTTGCACCCGGTCTCTGGCCATGATTTCGTGCATATCGATAACGATGACTGGGATCGCAAGCACGCCGTACTGTATTTTTATCGTACTCACTCTGAATGGGCCGACGATGAAATTGAGGCGCCCAGTGTTTACATTGATGACTCACATTATTTCAATATCCGAAACGACAGTTATACCTGGCTGGTAGTCAGCCCCGGCGAGCGCCATGTTGCCATGCGCAGGCCGCTATTGGGACTTGAGGGGTTAAACTCGTTCAGTCTTAGCCTGATTGCGGATGCCACGTTTACCGTAGAGCCGGGCGGTATCTATTATTTACGGTACAACGAGCTGTCTGAGCCCTCGCAGGCTCACCCAGGGCTGGATCCGGAGCATCCGCTTGCTCAGGGTGATCTTCAGTTGGTTACCCGGGAATACGCGATGCAGGAAGGGGAAATAATCTCGACCCGCTTCCTGAATAGCGATTTGCTGGCACCGAACCATGCGGCTGCATCTATTGTGGAAGACAATGAAGATGCCGACTACGAGCGGCGCATAGCGCTTTTGGAAGAAGAGCGTGAACTGGAGTTGGAGCGGTTGGAGCGTGAAGGGTTGTATGAGCCAGCGCCCTGGTACTGGCCTTTTGGTGGTACACCATCGGTTCCATTGGAGTCGGATCAGAAAATTGCGCAGTTGGAGCAGGAGTACGCCCAACTGGAGGAGGAGCGCAAGCGCCGTAAAGAGGAAAACTCCAGCGGTTGGTGGTTTTTCTAGGGTTTCCGGAAAAAGATTTGACACCGCCGAACAAATGCTTAAAATGCGCCTCTCACTTGGTTGAGCAATAGAGTCTGTTCGCAGGCAATATCAGCAAATTCAAGTGAGTGCCTTTGAAAGGTGACTGAAGTGGGTGGTTAGCTCAGCTGGGAGAGCATCGCCCTTACAAGGCGAGGGTCACTGGTTCGATCCCAGTACCACCCACCACTTTCTTTCAAGGCAAGTATCGGGCTCTTGAGTTCGGTACACGATTCAGGCTTAATGCCGGATCAATGCGGAGCGGTAGTTCAGTTGGTTAGAATACCGGCCTGTCACGCCGGGGGTCGCGGGTTCGAGTCCCGTCCGCTCCGCCACTCTTTCTGGGTGGTTAGCTCAGCTGGGAGAGCATCGCCCTTACAAGGCGAGGGTCACTGGTTCGATCCCAGTACCACCCACCAGATACTAAAAAGGGCAAGTCCATCGGACTTGCCCTTTTTTTTACTTCCCGATCAGTGATTGGCCGCACACTCGTACAACGTTCCCGTTTACCCCACCGGATGCAGGACTGCAGTACCAGGCAATGGTTTCTGCTACGTCAACAGGCTGGCCGCCCTGAGACAGGCTGCTCATGCGTCGACCGGCTTCGCGCAGGGTCATGGGCATGGCTGCTGTCATCTGTGTTTCAATGAAGCCAGGAGCGACTACGTTGATGGTGACCCCGTTCTTTACCTGCTTGGCCATAGCTTCCACATAACCAATCACGCCGGATTTCGCAGCTGAATAGTTGGTCTGCCCGAAGTTGCCAGCAATGCCGCTGATAGATGAGATGCAAACAATGCGGCCATTTTCTTTGAGCAGATCGCGGCCCATGAGCTCGTCATTAATATGCTCTTCAGCCGTCAGGTTAACGGCAATGGTCATATCCCAGAAGTGTTCAGGCATATTTCCCAGGGTTTTGTCGCGGGTGATGCCGGCGTTGTGAATAACCAGATCTACACCGCCAAAGTGCTTTTCGATAAAGTCTGCGATTTTTGCTGGCGCATCTGTCGCCGTGATGTCGCAGGCCAGTGCCTTGCCCTTGATGGCGTTGGTTACTTTTTCGAGCTCTTCCATGGCGGGCTCAATGTCCAGCCCGATCACCGTGGCGCCATCCCTGGAAAGGGTTTCTGCAATGGAAGCACCAATGCCCCGTGACGCGCCGGTTACCAGTGCAATTTTTCCGGTGAGAGGCGCCACCGGGTTTGTGGTTGGTGCATCGGTGGTTTTGCCAATACGAACGACTTGGCCGGAAACATATGCAGACCTTACAGACAAAAAGAAGCGCAGGCTGGATTCCAGTTGCTTCTCGGCATTGGGTGCAATCCAGAGTAAGTTGGCAGTCGCACCTTTTTTGCCGATTTCTTTACCTACGGCGCGAGTGAAGCCCTCCAGAGCTTGCTGCGCTGCGGCTTGAGGGGCTTTGCGGCAAGTTGTCGGGTCTTGGCCTATGATCACTACTCGTGCATTGGCTCCGAGCTTTTTGATGGTGGGATGGAAAAAGTCGTAAAGAGCGCGAAGATCATCAGGGCCTTTCAGGCCTGTGGCGTCGAATACCAGCGCTGAAAACTTTGTTGCGTTATCTGAAGCCAAATCCAGCGCCTTTGCTTTATTCCCGGCTTTGGATGAATCTTCCAGCGATTCTTTGCCGCTGGCATGGTGCAGTGTTGCCGCGCTGGCGCCAAGCACGCCGCCAACCACCGCTATGGCTTTGCCGCCGTTGCCCGCACCAACCAGCACATCACCTTCAATAAACGGCTGATCTGCGCGTTTGAGGCGCTTCAGCGGCACGGGTGATGGCAGGCCAAGGGTTTGTGCGGCTGTTTTGCCTACCGGGGTGTTTACGAGTTTAAGATAGATGTCAGACATGGGTTCGTCCTTGCGTTGATGAGATGTGTGGAGCATGTTGATGCACAGAGTAATGAATCCGCCAGCCATGTGATTGACTCAACGCTTGTGCGGCATTGTCATGCCTGCCAATGAGACGGCTGTAGTTAGCGCTAAACTGGCGTTCCTATACTGCTTATCTTGAGTGTAGGGGCACGAAGAAGGAGCCTTCTTCATGCCCTCTTACTCTGGAACTAAATTAACGAAAGGATAGCATCATGGCACAGGCTCAGAAGTCCAACCAGAAGAAACCTGCAGCTACAAAAGCAGCAGAAAAGGGCGCAAGTGGCGTTCGACGCGTTGCTGTTCTTGGTGGCAACCGGGTTCCTTTTGCTCGCTCCAATACCGCTTACAGCAAGATCAGCAATCAGGAGTTATTAACATCGGCCTTGCGCGGTTTGGTGGATCGTTTCGACCTCCAGGGCAAGCGACTTGGTGAGGTTGTAGCAGGGGCCGTGATGAAGCACTCCCGGGATTTCAACCTCACTCGGGAAGCAACGCTTAGCTGCGGTCTTGCACCGGAAACTCCGGCCTACGATATTCAACAAGCCTGTGGCACAGGTTTGGAATCGGCCATTCTGGTGGCTAACAAGATTGCTCTTGGCCAAATTGAGTGTGGAATTGCAGGTGGTACCGATACAACCTCTGATGCGCCCATTGGCGTAAGTGAAGGCCTGCGGGAAATTCTGCTGGACCTGAACCGTGCCAAGACTAACGGCGACCGGTTGAAGATTCTCAGCCGCATACGCCCCAGCCACCTGAAGCCGGATATCCCGCAAAATGGCGAGCCTCGCACAGGCATGTCCATGGGTGCCCACGCCCAGGTTACGGCTCATGAATGGTCAATCCCAAGGGATGAGCAGGATTTGTTGGCGTGGGAGAGTCACCAGAAGCTGCTTAAGGCTTATGAGGAAGGTTTCTTTGAAGATTTGATGACGCCACTGGCGGGTCTTGAGAGAGATAACATCCTGCGCCCGGACACCACGCTGGAAAAGCTGGCAACTCTCAAGCCGGCATTCGATCGCGAGAAAGGCACCCTGACCGCTGCGAACAGCACGGCTTTAACTGACGGCGCTTCCTGCGTACTTTTGGCCAGTGAAGAGTGGGCGAAAGCCAACAATTTTGAAGTAAAGGCCTGGCTGACTTTTTCGGAGGTGGCAGCGGTTGATTTTGTAGACAAAAAAGAAGGCCTGTTGATGGCTCCAGCCTACGCTGTGCCCCGGCTTCTCGAAAAAGCAGGCATTACGCTGCAGGATTTCGACTTTTATGAAATTCACGAAGCCTTTGCCGCTCAGGTTCTTTCAACCCTTAAGGCGTGGGAAGATCCAGCGTTTTGCAAAGACAAGCTAGGCCTCGACAAGCCTTTGGGCAGCATTGACCGCGCCAAACTGAACGTGAAGGGCAGCAGCCTTGCCACTGGCCACCCATTTGCCGCCACGGGTGGGCGCATTGTGGCTACGCTCGCAAAGATTCTGGAAGAGAAAGGCAGTGGCCGGGGGCTAATTTCGATTTGTGCAGCCGGTGGTCAAGGCGTAACAGCCATTCTGGAGCGATAAGTTGCGTGAAAGTCGGAATAGTCTTTGACAGACAGGCTTCGGCTACGTAGTATGCGCGCCACGGTGATCGAGAGACCACCAACCAGTTTGATGCGGGGTGGAGCAGTCTGGTAGCTCGTCGGGCTCATAACCCGAAGGTCGTAGGTTCGAATCCTGCCCCCGCTACCATATAAAAGAAAGGCAGATCAGTATTTTACTGATCTGCCTTTTTTCGTTTCTGATCTTCTATTTTCTTCCTTCTAAAAGAATACTTACAAAAGTATTTCCTTAAGAGAAAGTGTGTTCGCAGTAATTCGTTCCGCTCCTGTCGCTGTGATCCTTACCGTTTCACTGAAGCCAATACCAAATTCACCTGGTTTGCGCAGGCAGATCGGCAAGTGGAATACCATATCCTCTTCCAGAATTGCTTCGTTGTCAGTGGCGATGAACATCGAGCCAGCCACCCAGGAAGGAGGGAAGGCCGCGCCGACGGGATAGCCGAACACGCCGGAGAAGAAGGCGCGATCTACAATGGGCGCAAGTTCAGCTTCACCCGCGCGTGCTGCTGATGCGAAGCTTGAACCGGCACGGGCTGCGGTCATCACTGCTTCGAGAACTGCAAGGCACACTCCATGGAACTCACGAATTTCGGCCGAAGCTTCGCCGACTATGGCGGTGCGCATCATCGGAGCAGTATAGCGCTTGCGTACGGCACCGAATTCTGTGAATACCACATCACCCTGTGCAACCGCGTAACCCGCATGGTTTGTATGAATGATGCCGCTGCGCATGCCAGTCGTTACGATCGGCTGCATGCTCATGAATTCGCTTCCGGCGCCTAGCATGGACCTGGCGCCAGCCTGAGCGATTTCATGGTCAATTGCCCCTTCTTGTATGACGGCCGCTGCTGCATCCAGACCGGCTCCGGTGATGGCGGCGCTTTCGGCAAGATAAGTCAGTTCGGAAGGAGATTTAACCAAACGAACACGATCAATCAGTGCGCCGAAATCGATAAACGTGGCAGCGCAGAGTTCACTTTTGAGTGCTAAAAGAAGCCCCGGCCGAAAGGAGCCTGACCAAGGGTTGAAACCTACTCGCGGCGTGGAAGTGCCGGCTGTGGCGCGCACCTGAGCAGCCAGTTCGCAGGCTACTGCCTCGGGCGCCTGCCACGGATAGCCGATAACTGTGTCGACCCGGCTCAGATACACAGCAGGACCGATTTCAATGGCAGGGACGAACAGTGCGGTTCGGTCTAGCGCCACAAGAAGCACGCACTGAACGGAAACCTCGAAGGTGGTGTATCCGGTGAGGTAGCACAGCTCTCCGGCGTCGGTCAGTAGCAGCAGGTCTAGCCCTGCTACGGCCATTCCCTGTCGAACGGAAGCGAGCCGTGCTTCGTATTCATCGGGTTCAAATGCCAGTACTGGCTCTGGAAACTGGTGCTGCAGCTTGTCGCGGTAGGTAATGTAGTCCATAGCCAGGTGCTCGCCGTTCCGGAAACCAGTTTCATTAAGCGTGTATTTGAGTTCGGTTTGCAAGAAAATGGTTTCCAGATGCCACGTTACCTAGAGCGCCTTGTGTGCGATGTCACCTTCTCGACCTCTAAGCATGTAATCGAAGTAAAATGGGGGCAGGGCGCGCTTTTTTACCTGCCAGTAGAATGCAGATTCTTTGAAGGGACTCAGTGGCAGAGTGGGTGTTACTTTGCCGCCATACACGAACTCTGCAAGCATAACTTTCCCATAACCTGTCACGATGGGGCAGGAGGTGTAGCCGTCGTAGTTTGCCTGAAGTTGACCGCTGGCGAGCTGAGCCAGAATGTTGGCAGCTGCTACCGGCGACTGCTTGCGAACGGCAGCTGCTGTTTTTGATGTTGGCAACGAACTGCAGTCACCCAGGCTGAACACGTTGGGGAAGCGCACATGCTGCAGCGAGTGCTGGTCTACATCTACCCAACCATCGGCGTTCGCCAGTGAGCTGGCTTTCACGAAATCAGGTGCGCACTGGGGTGGCGTTACATGAAGCAGGTCGAAACGTTCGGTTATTTCCCGGCTTTCTCCATCGCTATCGGTGAAGCGGAATGTCGCTTCTTTCCTGTCACCATTCACAGCGACCAGATTGTGGTTCATTAAAAGGCCGATGTTGTACCTGCGAGCCACTTTTTCCAGGTGCGGAACAAAATCCGGTACGCTGAAAAGCGCGCCGCCTGCAGCGTAAAACCTTAATTCACTCTGCCCGGCTGTCTGATTTTTTCGGAAGTAGTCTGCGGCTAGATAAGCAATTTTCTGGGGGGCACCGGCGCATTTGATGGGGGCCGGAGGTTGCGTGAAAAAGGCTTTCCCACCACGGAACTGTTTGATGCACTGCCAAGTGTATTCTGCCACTGACGGGTCGTAGTTGCTGCATACGCCATTGCGCCCCAAGGTTTCCCGCAAACCCTCTACTTTATCCCAATTTAGCTTCAGGCCCGGTGTGACGACCAGAATGTCGTAGCCAAGGGTGCGTCCGTCGTCAAGCGTAATCCGGTTTTGCTCCGGTTGAAGCGCCTTTGCGGCCGCTCTTATCCAGCGCGCGCCTTTCGGGAGGGTTTGTGCTTGAGGGCGAGCCGTTTTGGCAAGAGAGTAGGCGCCGCCACCCACAAGTGTGAGAGCTGGTTGATAGTAATGAACGTCGCTTGGCTCAACGATGGCGATATCCAGGCCAGGGCGTTGCCTTAGCAGCGATGCGGCAACACTGGTGCCAGCAGCACCGGCGCCGATAACGACCACTTGGTGGGTGGGTAATGAAGCACTCTGTGACATTGCTGATACTCCTTGAAGGAGCCTGCTCGAAGCTCCTTGGGCATAAGAAAAGTGGTATCAGCTTAAAAGCAATTCGATATTCTATGAAATGATTAAGATCATTTCGGTTAGAGCCATTTGGAATATCTTTAATGTATATAAAAAACAGTTAATTAGCTCTTATATCGGAATTATCGATTTATTTGTCCTGTCTATTTCATTTTGTCACTCATTTGGCGATTCATAGAGTGCGGGGAGGTTTCATCAGGTTTGGCTGGAAACCAGTAATTTATTTACAGCCCACACGGATCATCCAACATGACGACAGATCTGAACTCATCTCCTCTCTCTGCGGATCAGCAGGCACGGTTGGCAGAGCTTCTTGACGGCATAAGTGAAGGGCAGCTTTTCTGGCTGGCCGGTTTTCTGGCCGGAAAGTGCTCAGGTGGAACCGCGAGTTCGACGGCCCAAACCGCTGTTTCCGCAAGCGCGTCGACGCCTTCTGCTCCTGAGCTGACGGTTTTATTCGGGTCGCAAACCGGTAACGCAGAAGAGCTTGCGCAGCAGCTAGCGGCCCGCGCTTCGGATAAAGGTATCTCCGCCAAGCTGGTTGATATGGCGGGCTATAAGCCCAAGCAGCTGAAGAACGAGCAGTACCTGGCGGTGCTGGCGTCTACCCATGGAGAGGGCGATCCACCGGACAATGCGCTGGATTTGTATGAGTTCCTTCATGGCAAAAAGGCGCCGAAACTGGAGAGGCTTCGCTACAGCGTTCTGTCGCTGGGGGATTCCAGTTACGAGCATTTTTGCAAAACCGGTCAGGATTTTGACCGCAAGCTTGCGGCGTTAGGCGCAACGGCCCTGGCCGAGCGGGTGGACTGCGATGTGGATTATGAAGATCTGGCGGAAGGCTGGATCAACCGGGTTTTGGAAACCATTGCCAGCGAAGCAGGCGCCAGCCTGCCTGCGGCTGCCAGTTCAGTAACAGCAGAGTTGGCGCCAACCTCTGCCTTTAGCCGGAAGAATCCCTATTCGGCGGTCATTCTCACCAATCAACTGCTCAGTGGCCGAGGCTCCGATAAGGAGGTGAGGCACATCGAGTTGTCATTGGAAGACTCCGGCCTGGTCTATAAACCCGGTGACGCAGTGGGTGTATACCCAGAAAACAACCCGGCCCTGGTTAACGAGTTACTGAATACCCTGGGCTTTGACGGTGAGCAGCGTGTCTCTGCCGATGAGCGCGATATTCCGCTGCGGGAGGCGCTGGCTTTCTACCGGGAGATTACCCTGCTTACTCCGCCGCTGATGAAACAGTGGGCAGAGTTGCTGAATGACGATGATCTAAAGGCGCTGGTGGCAGACAGCACAGAGCTGCGGGCCTGGACAGAAGGGCGGGATCTTCTTGACCTGATTCAGGCCTGGCCCATCGCCTCGCTGACACCGCAGGAGCTGGTGAACCTGCTGCGTAAACTGCCCGCAAGGCTGTATTCCATCAGTTCCAGCCAGGCTGCTGTGGAGGATGAAGTACATATCACCGTGGCCGCCGTGCGCTACTCCAGCTATGGCCGCGATCGTGAGGGTGTGGCTTCTGCCTGGTTATCTGACCGGATGAACGAAGGTGACCAGGTACGCGTTTATATCGATCCCAACAAGAAGTTTGCGCTGCCGGATGACAGTAAACCGGTGATCATGATTGGCCCCGGCACAGGCGTAGCGCCCTTCCGTGCCTTTCTGCAGGAGCGGGAAGAACGGGAGGCGGAAGGCGAAAACTGGCTGTTCTTCGGTGATCGTCGGTTCCGCAGTGATTTTCTCTATCAATCGGAGTGGCTCAAGTGGCGACGTGATGGCCTGCTTACAAGGCTGGATGTGGCTTTCTCCCGGGATCAGGAAGAAAAGCGCTATGTGCAACATTGCCTGAAGGAGAACAGCGCCGAGGTCTGGGCCTGGCTGCAGCGCGGTGCCAACCTGTATGTGTGTGGCGATGCCGAAAAAATGGCCCCGGATGTACACCAGGCATTGCTGGATATTGCCAGTGAGCAGGGTGGGCTGAATCCGGAGCAGGCTGAGGATTACCTGCGCCAGTTAAACCGGGATAAACGTTACCAGCGGGATGTGTACTGATGAGTGAAAAATTACCTGAAGCCGAAGTAATCAAGCGGGAAAGCAACTACCTGCGTGGAACCATTCTGGAAGGGCTGGCGGATCGTACCACCGGTGCCTTGCCGGAAGATGACACCAAGCTGACCAAGTTTCACGGTTCTTACCAGCAGGACCACCGGGAAGTGAGGGATGAACGCCGGCGCCAGAAGCTTGAGCCGTTGTATCAGTTTATGGTGCGTTTGCGTTTGCCCGGGGGTGTTCTGACCACAAATCAGTGGCTGGGTCTGGATAAAATTGCCGACGAGTGCGCGGATTCCACCTTGCGCCTGACCACCCGGCAGACGTTCCAGTTCCACGGCGTGTTCAAGGAGCAGATGCAGCCGTTCATGCAGAAAATCCGCGCTTTGGGACTGGACAGTCGTGGAGCCTGTGGCGATGTGAATCGTAACGTGATCAGCAATGTGAACCCTCATCAGTCGCAGCTTCACGGGGAAATTCATGAGCTCTCTCTGGCCATCAGTGAGCGTTTGCGCTGGCGCTCGGCAGCCTATGCCGAGATCTGGCTGGGGGAAGAGTGCGTCCAGAAACTGGGTGAGGAAGAGGAGCCGTTTTACGGGTACAAGTATCTGCCTCGCAAGTTCAAGATTGCGCTGGCGGTTCCCCCGGAAAACGACTGCGACGTGTTTGCCAACGATATAGGCCTGATCGCTATTGTTGAAGATGGCCAGATTCGTGGTTTCAACGTGGTCGTTGGCGGTGGAATGGGGCTTACCTATGGTGATCCGGCCACCTATCCGCGCCTGGCCACAATGGCGGGCTATGTTGCGAAAGAGCAGATTGTGGATGCGTGCGAAGCAATCTGTGCCATCCAGCGAGACTTCGGTGACCGTACCAATCGCGCTCACGCTCGATTCAAATACACCATCGATGACTACGGCATGGATTGGTTCCGGGAGCGCTTCGAGGAATACCACGGCCAGGCCCTTGAAAAACCGCGCTCGTTCAGCTTGAGTCACAACGGCGACCGGTTTGGCTGGGTTGAAGGCGAAGATGGCAATCAGCACCTTACGTTGCTTATTCCGACTGGTCGGGTGGCAGATACTGAAAGCGGGCTTTTGCGAACAGCGCTGCGAAAGATTGCGGAGGTGCACAACGGCAGCTTCCGGATTACCTGTAACCAGAATCTGGTGATTGCCAATGTATTGCCGGAGAATAGGGCGGCGGTAGAGGCCATCGTGGAGGAATACCAGCTGGATGCCGGCCACCGCAGTTCGCCTTTGCGCCAGAACTCGATGGCCTGTGTTGCTCTGCCAACCTGTGGCTTGGCGATGGCCGAATCCGAGCGCTTTCTGCCGGAATTTGTAACCCGGGTTGAGAGAACCATGGCGGAAGAGGGGCTGGAACCCGATGCAATTAACCTGAGAATTACCGGTTGCCCCAACGGCTGCGCCCGGCCATATTTAGGGGAGATTGCATTGACCGGGAAGGCGCCTGGCAAATACAACCTTTATCTGGGGGCGGATTTCTCCGGCCAGCGCATGAACAGGCTTTACCGCGAAAACATTGATACAGAGACCATATTGGATGAACTGCGCCCCCTGTTCCGCGCCTATCAGCAGGAGCGGGAAGCCCAGGAACGGTTTGGTGATTTTCTGGTGAGAGTTGGTATTGTGGAACAAGAGCGCACGCCGACTATGTTGCACCAACCACTGAAATGAACCGGGCTGTGTAAAAGGAGCGATATGAGTGATTCAGAAGCCAGGGAGTGTGAGCGCCTTGCATTTGTAGCAGGACGGGATGGCGTGCCAGCCGCATTGGCATTCGCTCAGCAAGGTTTCCGGCAATACAGCGCAGCTATCCGTGAAGCGGAATCGGGTGGTAATCAATATGGCGCTGCGTATCGAGACAGTTTGAACGCGTCAATTGCTGTCTATCAATCGTATATTGAAAAAAACGAGTAAGCAGTAAGAGCAGGAACCTCTGAATAGCAAGGCCGAAGTCGGTGGCATTATTCAGAGGCTCGCAATGAGAATGTTGCATATTACTTGGCTAGTTGGAGTTAAAAACCGTTCGGAACCTCAAATCCTGCCAGCCCGGCCTCTTCAAGCAAGCGTGCGAAGCCAATGGTGGTCAGGTCCATGCCCGGCGCTCCGATCACCTGAACGTTAAACGGCAGCCCTTCTCTGGTGCGCCCGATGGGAACGGACGTGGCTGGTAAACCGAGAAGCGTGGCGAACGCAATCCAGCAAAACTGATCCATGTAAGCGCGGGGTTGTCCGGCAACGGTAATGCGACGTTTGAACACGGGGTTGGAATGGTCATGCCGGATAGCAGCCGTAGGGGTTATGGGCGTTAGAAGCACATCTACTTCCTGAAACAAGGCTTCAATCTCGGCTCGCACTTTCTCCCGCGCTTCGCTCATGGCCATCCATTGGTAGGCGGGCTGGTTTGCGCCACGGCCGTACTCGCCAATGAAGGGTGTCATGGGGCCAAAGAAGGTAAGCCACTTTTCCAGCCGGGCGATCCATTTTAACTGGCGACGCTGGGCAGGTTTTAACGACGTGCTTAGCAGGCTGCCCAGCAGATTGAAGTAGGAGGGTAGTATGTGCTCAAGGCTCAAAAGGGGGTGTCTGGCGTCGGATACAAGGGCCCCCTTGTCGGCAAGCTGTTTGCCTAACGTTCGGTAGCCGTCGGTCAGTTCCTTTTCTACCGGGCACAGGGTGTCTTCGAGCCATAGCCCGACTCGCGCCTGCGTCAGGGTTTCCAGGCGTGAGGGCATCATCTCCAGCTGCCAGCACCGGCTATCAACTGGCTTGGGGCCAGCAATAACCTTCAAAAGCAGTTCGAGATCCCTCGCATTCCGGGCGAGAGGGCCTCCTTCTGCCAGATCCGGTTGCGATTGCGTGCCTGGGGGCCCGGGAATGTGCCCGCGAAAGGACACCAATGTACGCGACGGCTTGTGCCCGAATACGCCGCAAAAGTGTGCTGGAATACGAATTGAACCCGCGAGATCGCTGCCCACCTCCAGCGGTGTCATCCCCGCTGCAAGAGCTGCAGCCGCGCCACCTGAGGAGCCGCCCGGAGTGTGGGCAGGGTTATGCGGATTGTTAGTTACGCCAAACAGCTTGTTGTAGCTTTGCAGGTCGGTGGCATAAACCGGCACGTTGGTTTTGCCCAGAATAATAGCGCCAGCCTCTTCCAGGCGTTGCACCACATCGGCATGGTGCTCAGGCTTGTGGTCGCGCAGCGCGCTGGCGCCGGCGGTGCAAACCATCCCGGCTACTTCCCAGGTGTCTTTCACAGTCATGGGCAGGCCATGCAATGGGCCAACCTCCATGCCCGCCGCTCGCTTTTGGTCGGACTGTCGCGCCTGCTCAAGCGCGCGAGCTTCGTCGAGCGTAACAATGGCGTTTACTGAAGGGTTGTGTTGGCGGATTTGTGCGAGTAGGTCAGTCACCAGCTTTTCGCTGCTCAGGGTGCCGGCTTCAAGTTGTGCAAGCAGCACATGGGCTGGCTGATAATGCAATGGATCCATGTTTCTTCTCTTATTATATTAAGGGAGCTGCTCTCGCCAGCGTTTGACTTTGACCTGACCTTTGATGGCTTCAATAATTTCGACAATCAGCGCGATCAGCGCTTCGTTTCTTTCCTCAACGCTGTCTGCTTCTCCTGGCCCGCGAATAAAGGCGTTCACTATATCTTCAATAAACGCATGGTTTGCAGAAGAGGCCAGGTCTTCCAGAATTTGCTGGATAACGTTGGCTACAATATCCCCCACTGCTTCCTCAAGGGTTTCCTGAATGGTTGAGCCCACTATCGGCAGGTATTTGAGCCGTGACAGTTCCACGTTCTGTTTCAGCGCATGGTCAACCCGGTCTTCAAGGTAATTTCTGAGTGCGCCGCGGTTGGGTACATAACCTTCCTTGGCAGCTTGGGCAACCCGCTGGGAGATCCATCCAGACAGCATCTCTCGTCGCGGGTACAGAATATCGTTTTGAACCTTCTCAAAAAGCGGCGAGCCCAGAGTAATTTCGTGTTGCACACCACTCAGAACCTTGCCGACGATACGGTCAGAAAGTTCTTCCATAAAAGCTTCGTAGTAGAAGTTGACGAAGCGATAAATTCCGGTGTTGGTAACATCAATGATCTTGTGCTGATGCAGGCGGTGCACAATGGACACGATTCGCAAAATCCTCAGGAACCGCAAGCTGCCTACAGGTATACAACCCACCAGATCATACCAGTGGATGAAGGGATAAAAGTACCAGCGGTCGTACACTTTGGCCTTGATTGCATAGCCCCAGCGCAGGGAAAACTCAGCCAGAAACACCGCAACGAACATGGCGTCGTAGAATATGAAGTTTTCGTGGATTGGGTGGTAGGCCGCCTGAAAGGCGGGGAGATGCTCTTTTAACACATTCTGGATAGCGATGAAGTTATAGACAGAATCCCAGATAATAAACGCGAGGTTGATGATGATCAGTCCCAGCATCAGGAAATCGATAATCAGCCAGGTGATCTGGTGACTGGACTTAAGATTCTCGCGGTTAATTTTCAGCATTCGCGGGTGTCCGTCCTCTATGGTGTAATAGCGTTCGCAGGTATTTCCACAGGTTAGCGCATTTGCACCGGGTCGACGACTTGTCTGAGCGCGGATTAACTTGACCACCCGTCGTTAAACTCTCACGCTTGAGCGATAATCACTACCGTTACGAGCAACACTGAAACAGCCGGATGCTATCACTTGATCACATTTTGAAATCGGTACAGATCCGGCTGCTGGGCCTGCTGCTTTTGCTGTGGTCTTCCACGGGCATGGCCCAACAGGTTGAGGTTCGTGTCAAAGGTGACTATCCCGGTCTTAAGGAAAATGCCGAAGCCTTCATTGGCGAGGTGGAGGGCCGCAGTGCCGGTAACCTTCGACGCTATGCTTCTACGGCGGTTAGCCAGGCTCGCAAAGGGTTGCGGGCACTAGGCTATTACAGTCCAATTGTGGACTGGCAGGTCGATGAGGGGGATTCCGAAGAAACGGCGCACCTGACTCTGGAAATAACACCTGGCGAGCCGGTTCGTATCAAGACTCGTACCGTTGAAATCCGCGGGGCTGCATCGACCGACCGGCGTTTTACCGACAACCTGCCTGTCCATCCTGCCGAAGGCGACATATTGAACCACGGCGACTACAGCAATCTCAGGAATATCCTGCAAACCCGCGCCCGGCGCAGGGGTTACTTTGATGGCCGGCTTGTTACCCGTAGCCTGGAAGTGAACCCGGAAACCCTGGAGGCTAACATCACTCTGGTGTTCGACAGCGGCGACCGGTACCGGCTGGGGGCGGTTACCTTTGAAGATGGGCACTGGTTCGAAAGTGACCTCCTTCACGATTTTGTTACGTTTGAGCCGGGCATTCCGTATCACGCCGATGAAATTGCAAAGCTCAACAGCGACCTGCTCAGTAGTGGCTACTTCTCAGGTGTAGACATTGATGCGGCCCCCTCGAGCGCAGAGGATGGTGTCATCCCCGTTCGCATCAGCCTGACCCGCCGGGATGGCCGCTCCATTGCCACAGGCCTCGGATTTTCCACAGACGTGGGGCCGCGCTTCAGGGCTACTTGGCGGGAGCACTGGATCAATCCGATGGGGCACACCCGCGGTGCAGAAACTGAACTATCGGAGCCAAGGCAGAACCTGAGCACCTGGTATGAGCTGCCGCTGGACCCGCCCATGACCGACCTCATTCGTTTTACGGCGGGCTACCAGCGTGAAGATATCGAGAATATCGAATCAGAGCTGCTGACGTTTGGGCAGCAATGGCAGCATCAGCTGGATAATGAATGGTTGCAGGTCCTGTCTTTGAGTTGGGAGGGAGAGCGCTTCAGCATTGGCGATGATGAACAGGATACGAGTACGCTGCTGCTGCCGGGGCTTGGCTACTCCAAGTTGCACGTCAACTCGCCCCTGGATCCCAGCAAAGGGTATCGTTTGCAGATTAACGTTACTGGCTCCCACAGAGCAGCTCTTTCCAGCGTGGATATTCTGCACGTGAATGCCGTTGCCAAGGGGCTGTATACGCTTGCCGGAAAACACCGGTTTTTGTCACGGCTTCAGATCGGTGGTGTAGGGACAAACCAGTTTGAAGATGTGCCGCCTTCTTTGCGATTCTTCGCAGGTGGTGACCAGAGTGTGCGCGGTTATGGCTACCAGACGCTCTCGCCGGAAAATGATAGCGGCGTTCCGGAGGGTGGACGCTACACGGTGGTGGGTAGCGCTGAATACCAGTATCAGTTTGCGCAAAAGTGGCGAGCCGCCGTTTTTGTTGACCATGGCAACGCAGTGAATGACCTGTTCGACCCTCTTGCCACCGGCGTCGGCGCCGGTATTCGCTGGATCAGCCCCTTGGGGCCTTTGCGTCTGGACCTTGCCAAGGGCTTGAATCCTGAATTTGGTGGTGAGTGGCGGATTCACTTCTCAATGGGGCCTGAGTTGTGACGGAACTGGAAAAAAACAATAAAGACAACGGTGCTGACGCTCCGCCTAAACCTCTGCGCAAGCGAACGAGCCGCCTTCGATTCTGGATAGTGTTACTTCTGGGTTTGTTTGTACTTCTTCCGATAGTTTTGGTTGCTGCGGTATTGCTCGCGCTGCGCTCAGAAACAGGCACCGCCTGGGTTATTGACCAGGTGCCGGGGCTTGAAGCCGTGAACGACCAAGGCTCCCTGTTCGGAACCTGGCAAGCAGACCGAATCGAGTGGCACGGCTATGGGGTGGATGTAAGGGTTCAAGCCCCCCTCATAGACTGGTCACCCTCCTGTCTTTTTGATCTGCAGCTTTGCCTTGAAACCCTGCATCTGGAACAGCTGGACGTTAATGTGCAGCCTTCTGACGATCAGCAGAGCTCCCCGGAGGACATCAGCTTGCCGCGGCTTGAGTTGCCACTTGGACTCAGGGTAAGTGATGTGCGGCTAGGCACGTTTACCTTCAATGGCAGCAAAGTGTGGGACAGATTCGAGCTTGATTCCAAGGGTTCCGGTACGGACTGGACGCTCGAGCGGGTTTACTACGAGCGTGATGAATACACGGTGGTGGCCTCTGGTCGTGTTGAAACACGACGGGACTGGCCCGTAAATCTTGACGTTAGCGCTTCACTGCCGCCGCCCTATGGCACGGACTGGGTGATTGATCTGGTATTGTCGGGGAGTGTAAGGGATCTTGCCGTTACGGGTCAGAGCCGCGGTTATTTGAATGCTGCGTTGGAAGGCAAGGTAGAACCTCTAGCAGCCAGCCTGCCAGCGCGCTTACGGGTAACCTCTGAATCTTTCCGGGCGGTGGAGGCTTTGCCAGACACTCTGGTGCTGAAAAACTGGTTTGCGGAGGCTCAAGGCAACTTGCAAAGCGGATTCAGGACGAAAGGCCAGGCCACGTTGCCTGGCACCGAAGGGCCGGTTGAGTTGAAACTGGCGGGACTGGTTACAACCGCTAACGCCAAAGACATACGTCTGGCGCTGACGGCAGTCAGTAAAGACGCGAAGAGCCCGGCAGAAAGCTCACCCAAAACGGTCGTAGTGACCGGTAGCACCCAGTGGCAGGGCGGCTTGAGTGCGGAAGCAGACATACAGCTCCGGCAGTTTCCCTGGTATTCGCTGATTGCTGGCTTGGAAAAGCCGCCGGTTGATCTGCGCAGACTCGATGGAAACGCCTCATGGCGCGACGGGCGTTATCAGGCAAACCTCACCGCCGAAGTGGATAGCTCCCAAGGCAGTACAGAATTGGCGGCCACGGTTGATGGCGACACTTCCCAGGTCCGGCTGACCGAGCTCTCTGCGGTTACTGAGGCAGGCTCACTCTCTGGTGAGGGCGCTGTCAGGTTTGCTGGGCCGCTGAGTTGGCAAGCGGCGCTGGAGCTGGAGAACTTTAATCCGGGCTATTGGGTTCCGTTTCTGGAAGCTAGTCTCAGCGGTGGTGTTACCACAGAGGGCCAGCTTACTGATGGCCCTGTCCCTGATATGACGGCCAGTTGGGACCTTGCGGGACAATGGCGCGCCAGCCCCACGGTGATTGCAGGCAGCCTTGATACCTCAAGCGGTGACTGGGACGTTCCGGAACTGAAACTGATTATTGGTGATAACCGTGTTGAAGGTAGCGGGCGTTGGGGTAATCAATTAACAGCCAGCCTTAACCTTATGCTGACGGAGCCGGAGAAAATTTTACCGGGCCTTGGTGGGCAAGCCGATCTTCAGCTACAGCTTGCCGGTACACCTGATGACCCGCGAGGAACCTTGACGGCCAGCGCAACCGAACTGCGCTGGCAAGACCTGCTGGTTGTTGAAACTCTGGATGTAAATGCACAGTTGGACCAGGGATTCCGTCTCAACAGTGAGGTACAGGGGAAAGGCGTTTCCGTCGGTGGGCAAACTATTGAGTCACTAGCCGTGAAGGCGCAAGGTACCCAAGGGGGGCATACGGTCACCCTTGATGCTCAGCATGAAGAAGCAAGGCTGCAGCTGGATTTCAAAGGTTCGGCTACGGATAGCTGGAAAGGTTGGGAGGGCAAGCTTGCGCGCGGTGTGATTGATGTGCCTGGGCAGGAGCAGAGTTGGAGGCTGGAAGCGCCCGCCGGGCTTGTCTATGAAGAAAACGGCGAACTCAATTTTTCTGCACATTGTTGGCGCTGGCAGCAAAGCTCGGTTTGCGCTGACGACCAAACCTTGCTGCCAGTGCCTAGTGTTGCCTACCGCGTTGACAGTTTCCCGGCTGCGGCCTTGGCGCCGCTTATGCCAGAGTCCTTGCGCTGGCATTCCAGTATCAATGGCGAAATTGCCTTCACCTCTGCCGATGCAGGTCCGGATGGCCGGATAGTGCTTGATGCGGGCGAAGGCCGCTTCGAAATGCTGCTGGATGGCGATTGGGAGACCTTGAGTTACACAACCCTGAGGACAGAGCTGGAACTGAAGCCCGAACAGGCAGATCTGGCCGTGCGGCTGTCGGGGCCTGAACTTGGCAATCTTTCGGTTGATATGAGCCTGGACCCTATGGCCGCAGACCGGCCAGTTGAAGGTAGCTTCAAGCTGGAAGGGCTCGATATTGCTCTGGCCGGCTTGTTTACCGGGCTAGAGGAAATTGCTGGCGAGGTTAACGGCGAGGGTACAATTTCCGGGCCACTGATGAAACCGGCAGTGAAAGGTGAGATTGCATTGACCAATGGGCGGGTGGTAGATCCACGTTTACCGCTGCCTATGGAAGAAGTGATCGTTAGCGTTGAGCTCAACGGCTATTCCGCTGATATTCGTGGTCGAATTCATAGTAATGCCCGCAGCGAAGCCGTTATCGAGGGGGAAGTCGACTGGCAGGGGGCTCCCGGGGGCCAGATTCGCATTACCGGAGAGCGGTTACCCTTTAGCCTGGAACCCTACGCGCACGTCGAAGTGGCGCCAGATCTCACCATTGCCTTCCGTGAAAGCACGCTGAGCGTGGAAGGCCGGATTGAGGTGCCCCGAGGAAGTATCGAGATTAAAGGTCTGCCTGCTCAGGCGGTGTCCGTATCTGAAGACGAAGTGATTGTGGGCGTGGAGCAGGAGGAGCCTCTTATCCGCTCACTGGATATGGATGTCACGGTGGTGGTCGGTGATGATCAGGTGACCTTTAAGGCATTCGGCGTGACCGGTGATCTGGAAGGTTCGTTGCGAATCCATAACGACATGGACACAAGAGGCACACTGCAGTTGGTCAACGGCCAATACGAGGCCTATGGGCAGGAGCTTGAGCTGCGTCGGGCGCGATTACTGTTTGTTGGTAATCTGGTTCAGCCGTACCTGGATATTGAAGCGATCCGGCAGGTGGATACCGTTGTAGCAGGGATTCGATTAAGTGGGCCGGTTCAATCGCCCACAACGGAAGTGTTTTCCAGCCCTTCCATGCCGCAATCAGATGCTCTGTCTTATGTGATTCTTGGCCGCGCCCCCGGTGGCCAAAGCGATGATGGCCAAATGAGTCGTGCTGCCATTTCCCTTGGCCTGAACCAGGTAAACCGGGTGACAGGCCAGATTGGAGAAGAGTTCGGCATACGCCAGCTAACCCTGGAAGCCGAGGGCAGTGGCGATCAAACATCGGTGGTGGCCAGTGGTTACCTGACCGACGAACTCAGTGTTCGTTACGGGGTCGGAATTTTTGAGCCGATCAGTACAGTGGCGTTGCGTTATGATCTGGGCAAATACTTCTATCTGGAAGCCGCTAGCGGGCTGGCTGCATCTCTGGATATTTTCTATACCCGGGATTTCTAGCATCCATCAGTGTTGGTGGTTTCGCTTGGTGACGATTCGGTGGCTGTGCCACTCGACAAACGGGCCAGCTTGAATGACATGGCGGCCTCCAGAAATTGACCGAAGATGCGCCTGTGCCCACCGTGGTAAAGCAGGTATTCCGGGTGCCATTGAAGCCCCATAAGCCATTGCCCCCGGGAGCTTTCAATGGCCTGAACAAACAGGTCGTTATCCACTGCGGTGACCTTCAGGTTTTTACCAAGCTGCTTTATTGCCTGGCTGTGGATGCGGTTGGCACCTATTACGGGCGCTCTCATAACCTGCCCCAGCAGGCTTGTTGCTACAAGTCGCACGGTTTGCATTGGTAGCAACAAAGGACGGTGCCTGGTGTTTACCCTCAGGGGCGTTACGTTCTGGCACAGTGAGCCGCCGTGGAATATGTTGATGAACTGCGCACCCCTGCATATGCCCAATACAGGGATTCCTATCGACTCCGCTTGCTCCAGCAGCAGCTGATCTGTGCTATCTCGTGCTTTGTCGTACTTGGCGCTCACCTGAGGTTGCTGGCCATAACGTTCAGGGTGAACGTGAGTTCCGCCGGAAAGCACCAGGCCGTCAAGCAGGGACACATCCACTCTTGCGCCTGGGCGAATGTAGTAAGTGTGCGCACCCTTCAAGCGAAGCGCCAGGCTAATCAAGCGTTGGGCAACACGCTTCCGGGCCGGGCCACTGATACCTATCGTTAGCCCTGGCAGGCTGTCGTCTGGATCGATGTGTTTAGACATAGCCCTTGCTTTCGAGCCAGTTTGCAGAAGTTTCCTGCCAGCTTGTAGTCAGATTGCGTAAGCTGATTTTACGGCTGTCCCTGAACAGGGTGCGCAGTTCTTTCAAATCCTCAGCATGATTCGCCAGTTGTTCGACTACGACCCAATCATTCCAGACAGTAGAAAAATGCCATTCAGGATTGTCGATGTCACAGTCCGGAAGTCTGTAGTGCAGGGTGGGCCTGCTTTTAATACGGGGGTCTTCGACGTATTCGTCGAGCAGCGATTTGTCGAGATGCGCGAACAGGGGCAACAGATCCAGCGCCCGGTTTCGTGTGGGGTTGGATTCGAGATAATCCACCATCATCTGCCGCTGATCTGGCACATAGTCGTCCTCAATCAACAGGTCAGTGTACTTGCTGCTCCATGGCTCAATATATGGCGTAAATTTTCTGCTGATGTCCAGCTGATGGCGCGCCTTTAGCCATTCATATAACACTGCAAACGCCTGATAGTAGCGCACGAGTGTTGTCGGCTTGAGATCCGGCAATTCAGGGTTGAGCTGTAAGCCGAATGCAAAATAGATCGCGTTTCTGCTACCCAGTGCACCCGCCTCCCTGAGCTCGTCGACCAGAGTCTCAATCTGGCACAAGTCTGAAAACTCCATGGGCGGGCTGACAATCTCCAGCGGCACAATCAGTTCAGCCGCTGCGTCTATAACCTCCATTGCTTGCCCGCCAAGTTCCCGAATGGGTTGGGGTAAGCGGTCGTCTGCGAGGTCCAGATCCTTGATTGGGTCTGAGTCCAACTCGATAATAAAATGACCAAAGGGTGTTTCAAGCGTGCTTACATAGCGGGACTCCGGTTTTGATTTACCGCCCAACAATTCGCCAGCCAGATCTACGAGCTCCTGATACCCCAAACCGGACAATTCAATCTCCACACCCACCCGGCGCTCTTTCCCGTCGGCTGTTTTGGCAATGTCTGGCATGTTTAACGTGATGATTCGATTCATGGTTCTCTCTAAAGGCGGAGTGTGAGGTTTTTAACTTTATCACACTACCAAAGCCTTACCAGTCAGGGGGCTTCAAGAAAATGAAGTGCTTGGCTTTACACTGGATAAAACACTGTATATAGTGATTTAACTGTATAAAAAAACAGGATGGTTGAATCACTGTATACGCCATCTCTTATAAGACCCGGCTTGTATAAGCCCTGCATGCAGCAAGCGGAGCAGCGAAACAATGAAGCTGACAGCAAGACAGACTCAGGTACTGGAAATTATTCGTCGATCTGTAGACGAAACCGGCTATCCACCTACACGTGCAGAAATTGCGACAGAGATGGGGTTCCGTTCGGCGAACGCTGCGGAAGAGCACTTGCGAGCACTGGCGCGTAAGGGTGCCATCGAAATGGTTCCAGGTGCCAGCAGGGGAATCCGCTTGCCTGAAGTTGCTGAAGATCCAGGCCTGCCGGTAATTGGCCAGGTAGCTGCGGGCAGTCCTATTCTGGCGCAGGAGCACGTTGAAGAGCATTGCACACTGAAGCCGGAATTCTTCTCGCCGTCCGCTGACTATCTGCTTCGAGTCAGAGGTATGAGCATGAAGGATATCGGGATTCTTGATGGTGACCTGCTTGCTGTACACAGTACTCAGGATGTTCATAACGGCCAGGTGGTCGTGGCCCGGGTGGGTGATGAAGTGACTGTGAAACGTTTTAAAAAAGAAGGTTCGAAAGTCTATCTGATCGCCGAAAACGAAGAGTTTTCGCCGATAGAAATCGACCTGAAAGAGCAGGAATTGTTTATTGAAGGGCTGGGTGTGGGTGTTATCCGGCGTTCCGATCTGCACTGATCGGGCGGGCATAACCACAGACGCATTGAAAGGCGGGTAATTTATGGAACAGTTAAGTTTTAATCAGAATATTGCGTGGCAGCAGAGCGTTATGCCAGGCCTGATATCGGAATACGCAGCCCCGAAACAGCGCACGGTTATTCGGGCTCGGCACAAGCCCGATGTGGAAAGCACCAAGCCGGCTGGCAATGTGACGGAAATCATTCTCCCGGAAGGGCAGGTAGAGAACTTCCAGTTGCTATTGCCAATGCTGACTCAGCTGAACCAGGAGAAACGCTGGCTGGCGTGGATAGACCCGCCCCAGGCGCTGGTGAGTAAGTGGCAGAAGATGCACGGCATTGTGACCGGTGAACTGCTGGTTCTACGCTCCACCGCTGAACACCCGGCTCGCCAACTTGCTGAAATAGCTCTCAGCGCGGGTACCTGCCACGCAGTAGTTATGTGGACAGGAAAGCTGGGTAAAACAGCGTTTGCCTCCTTGCAGGAAGCAGCTGCTAAAGGTAACAGCCACGGGGTTGTTCTCAGGCAGCGTTGAGCCTGGTCTTAATGAAGGGTGTATGCGGGCTGGGTGTCTGAAATGTCCAGCTCGTCATCCTCCCAGTCGATGTCGTGAGAGACAGTTCCGGCGGCTTCTATTCCAGCTGCAATCATGGCTTTGGCCACAGACATATCCCGATCTCCCATCATTTCACGGGCTTCATCTGAAAACGAAATTTTGACCAATGGCGCGTTGTCGTCATCGATGCGCCGCAGGGCGTAATCGCCGTTGTTCAGTTGTACAATTTCAAAAAACGATGGTGACATTTCAATAACCTTTTAATGTTGAGAACCTGAGGCTGTGTGCTCGGTAGGGGTTACCACTCGCCGTGCTGCGCTTCCAGATTGTCGGTAAACTGTTTCATGGCTTTCAGCGTTCTTCTGAGAGCTTGGGCTGAGCGGTCTGGCCCAAGCTCTGTTGAGACGGCAATAATGTTTTCTGAACTCACCGTCTTCCGTGTCGCGGGCGGGCTGTTCTGAGCAGTTTCGAGTTGCTCAATGTGGCTCCACCAGCTTCCGCTGTCCCGCTCGAGGGCGGTAAGCAACTCAATTTCTGAGGCCTCATCGCCAATAAGGCTGGCGAGTTCTGCGAGAGACAAGGGTCCGTTTGGGCGCTTCTGGTAAAACTTGGCAATCATTACCAGCAATAACCGCTTTGCCCTCAGTAGTAGCTCGATAGAGCCTTGTGTTGCTGCTTCCTGTTGCAATTTTTGCGGTGGCGCCGAACTTCCTGTAATCGCAGTTTGGGCCGCGACATCAAGTAACGTGCTGGCAAGAAACAATTTTTGTGAAACCAGCGAATACCATTGAGAAGCCATCGAGCGCTCACCTTAATTAATCAGCCATTCTACCATTTTGGTTTGCAGATTTCTTTATCCCCCTTCAGACTTGCGCCCAGGTGACAATAAAACACAATTAATGACTTGAAACGGGCGTTTGAATTTGGCAAAAAGCATGCTTCGTCTTGGGTTATTGGGTTGTCTGGAGGGGTAAGGAATGCGGAGCCGATTAGTCGCATGTATGGCAGTTTTTTTGGTCGGGTACACCGGCCAGGCGCTGTCAGCAGTAACGG
Source organism: Marinobacter sp. KMM 10035 (assembly GCF_046537445.1). Taxonomy (NCBI): domain Bacteria; kingdom Pseudomonadati; phylum Pseudomonadota; class Gammaproteobacteria; order Pseudomonadales; family Marinobacteraceae; genus Marinobacter; species Marinobacter sp. KMM 10035. The sequence continues at coordinate 1,900,231 of NZ_JBBVMG010000001.1, forward strand.
TAGCTGAAGCAGAACGGCTAAAACAGGATTTGACGCCGGTTGGTGCTGAGCGGGCAGGCAATGCCTCTGGCAGCATTCCCGAGTGGACAGGCGGGCTGCGTGAGGCGCCAGGAAACTGGCGTAAGGGGCAGGTTGAGATAGACCCTTTCTCTGCAGACGATACGTTGTTCGTAATCACTGCGAACAACATGCATCTCTACAAAGACAAGCTCTCTGATGGCTCGCTCAAAATGTTGAGCCAATACGGCCCGAACTTCTTTATGCCGGTTTATCAGACTCGTCGCACCGCCGCATTTCCTGAGCATGTGTACGATAAGTTCTATGAGAATGCTCTGACTGCAGAAGTACTGGATAATGGTAACGGCGTACGCAACACCATTATGACAAGCCCGTTTCCAATCCCGAAAAGCGGGCTTGAGGTGATGTGGAACCACATTCTTCGTTACCGTGGCGAGGAAGTTTCCTTCCGGAGTGCCTCTGCGACGCCGCAGGTAGATGGCTCCTTCAACCCAGTGGTTAACCACTACGACTACTACTTCCCTTACAGCAAGGAAGGCACTGAGCTTGCAGATATAGATAACAAGATCTTCTATCTCAAGACCGATACGATTTCACCATCCACTCTGGCTGGAACAATCACGCTGGTGCATGAAACACTGGATCAGGTGCGATCCCCTCGGTTGGCTTGGCGTTACGACGCTGGATCACGGCGCCTGAGGCGCTCACCGAACCTTGCGTATGAGACAGACTTGCCTAACTCTTCGTCGCTGCGTTCGGTCGACCAGAAAGATATGTATAACGGTGCGCCAAACCAGTATGACTGGGAGCTGAAGGGCAAGCGTGAATTGTTTGTTCCTTACAATGCCTACAAGCTGCATGATGAGTCGGTTAAGCCGGGTGATGTCATCCGCCCGGGGCATATCAATCAAGAACTGGCCCGCTACGAGCTTCACCGAGTCTGGGTTGTCGAAGCAACTCGTCGCACCGGCATCAAACACATCTACGACCGTCGTGTTTTCTATGTGGACGAAGACAGTTGGCAAATCCTGATGTCGGAAGAGTATGACGAGGCTGGTAACTTGTGGCGTGTTTCCGAAGCTCACAACATCAGCTATTACCAGGTACCAGTATTCTGGACTACCATGGAGATGACGTACGACCTCAAGGCGAAACGCTACTATATTGATGGTTTGAACAATAACTATCCTGCTTATAATTTCGAGCCCGGGTTCCGTGGCAGCGAGTTTACGGCTTCCTCAGCGAGGCGGGACGCTCGCCGCTGATTATGGTGTAAATGGTTAAGTCGCTAGCGTTTGCCGGTGGCTTGTCCCGGGTCGTCCGTATTCTATCCCTTGCTTCCAGGAGAACACGCTGTGGCCGACCCTCAAACTCCCCCTTCAACCGCACTCCAGGCATACCTGGATAGCTTCGATCAACTTATGGCAGACCTCGGTCGCGCGCTCGCCGAGCAGGACTGGGATGCCTTGGTTCGGCTCAATGAGCAGGTTAAGCCTACAATAGAGCCACTTATGACTTCGCTCGAAGCCGGGCAGGCGGATCCGGAACTGGTTCGGACAAGGCTTGAAGAGTTGCGCCAGTTTATGGACGCAGCAGGCGAGGGCGCTACCCGAGCCAAGGCCGAAGCGGAACAGGCCTTGAAGGGCGTGAATCGAAACCGCAGTGCCGCCAAGGCTTATCAGAACGTTTCAACAACTCAGCCTAAATAGCGTCATAAAATTGACTCTTCTGTGTTTACAGTCTTAAATACCGCACATATCCCCCAAAGAGATGTTTGTGAATGTCCAAAAATAACAAGGTGTTGGTGCTGAGTGAGGACGAGTCGAGGCGCCGGGATCTGGCGACTATTCTGGAGTTCATCGGCGAGGAGCAAGTTTTAGCAGGCGACGAAGCACTGGCGCTCCTCGAATCCGGCGATGCAGGAAGCTTGGCGGACATCTCGGTTGCTGTGGTAAATGGGGAAGACCCGAACATCGTCCGCACCATTGAACAAGTGTGCAAAGCGGTTCAGGGCGTCCCTTTCCTGATGGTTGGCGACCCAGTACTCAAAGGCCTTCCGGAAGCAGATGCCGCACGCATCATTGCTCGTATGGAATGGCCGCTAAACTACACCAAGTTTGTTGATTCGTTGTACCGCGCTCAAATATACAGCGATCAGTTCCGCCGCTCCAAGGAACGTGGTGAGCAGCGAGGCCTGCAGCTGTTTCGCAGTCTGGTTGGTACCAGCCGCAAGGTGCAGCAAGTGCGCCAGCTGATGGAGCAAGTGGCCGATAAGGATGTGAGTGTCCTGATTACCGGGCCGTCTGGCACCGGCAAAGAGGTTGTTGCCAGAAACCTTCATTACCATTCCTCCCGTCGTGACAAGCCGTTTGTGCCCGTAAACTGCGGCGCCATTCCCGCGGAGTTGCTGGAAAGCGAATTGTTCGGCCATGAAAAGGGTGCATTTACCGGCGCTATTACAGCACGGGTCGGGCGTTTCGAGATGGCAGAAGGCGGCACTCTGTTTCTGGATGAAATCGGCGATATGCCCCTGAACATGCAGGTAAAAATACTCCGCGTTTTGCAGGAACGTACGTTTGAGCGGGTTGGCAGTAACCGGACGATTTCTGCGGATGTTCGTGTTATTGCGGCCACTCACAAACACCTTGAAGATATGATTGAATCCGGTGAGTTCCGGGAAGATCTTTACTATCGCCTGAATGTCTTTCCCATTGAAGTGCCGTCACTGCGGGATCGCGTGGAAGATATTCCACTGCTGATTAATGAATTGATTTCTCGCATGGAGAAAGAGAAGCGCGGCTCTTTGCGAATGAATTCGGCGGCCATCATGAGTTTGTGCCGGCACGACTGGCCGGGCAACGTGCGGGAGCTTGCGAACCTGGTGGAGCGGCTGGCGATTATGCACCCGTATTCGGTAATCGGGGTGCAGGAGTTGCCGAAGAAGTTCCGGTATGTGGACGATTTTGATGAGAATCGGCCAATTGAGGATTCGGGGATGCCTTCTGGTATTCCTGGTCTGGTTGGGTTGGATGCCCCGGCTTTGTTGCCGGTGAATGGTATTGATCTCAAGGATTATTTGTCGAATCTTGAGCGGCAGTTGATTCAGCAGGCTTTGGATGAAGCGGGCGGAGTGGTTGCTCGGGCGGCGGAGAAGCTTAGGGTTCGGCGGACTACGTTGGTTGAGAAGGTTCGGAAGTATGGGCTTCGGGAGGAGGAATCTGAGGAGTCCTGAGGTGGCTGGCTTTGGTGGTGGCGCGGTCGCGAGGTAGCCCTTTTCAAAAAAGTGTCGCAAAACTCGCTTCGCTCAGACACGCGACATTTTTTGAAAAGGGCTACCCCACACCCGCGCATTAACTGTCGAGTTGCCTTCTTTTTTCTTGTGACAATAAGACGTCAAAGGTTTTCGGCCTTTGGCGTTTTCTCGTTTCTGGGCGACGTAAACCCGTCGCTTGCCTTTCTTTGGGTAATTCTACTCATTGATTTATATAGTAAAAGTCTAGTTGGCACGATGCTCGCTTTGTAACCTGCAAACGAATCATCCTAAGGGTGTGGCCCGGTGTAACGGGTTAATCGGGAGTCAGGTTATGAGTCAGGCACAGTTTGTCATTCAGTCGGTGGAGCATGAGGCCCAGGCCAATGCGGCGGCGGATGCTAACGATAAGGTTAGGGCGTTGTTTCCGCAGCAGGATGATGAGGCGGTGGATTCTGCGTTGGAGATGTTTAACCAGATGTCGCGGCAGATTACCGATTCTTATCGCACGCTGGAGTCGCGGGTTAACCAGTTGTCTGGCGAATTGAGCCAGGAGTCTCTGCAGCGTCAGCAGGAGCTGGAGGAGAAAGAGCAGTTGGCTGATCGGCTTTCTACTCTTTTGAAAGCTCTGCCTGCGGGTGTGGTGGTTCTGGATAGCCAGGGTGTGGTGTCTCAGAGTAATCCGGCGGCGGCTGAGTTGTTGGGTGAGCCTTTGGAAGGTGAGCGCTGGGTGGATGTGATTCGCCGTTGTTTCTCGCCACGCCGTGATGATGGTCACGAGGTGTCTTTGAAAGATGGGCGCCGGGTGAGCATTGAAATCCGTACCATGGAAAACCAGCCAGGGCAGCTGATTCTGCTGACCGATCAAACAGAAACCCGTCATCTGCAATCACAGCTTGCTCACGCACAGCGGCTTTCCGCCATGGGCAAGATGGTTGCGTCGCTTGCTCACCAGATTCGTACCCCTTTGTCTGCAGCTATTCTCTACGGCGGTCACTTAACCCAGGATGATCTGGATGAGGAAATGCGCCAGCGTTGTGCTTCCCGCTTGATGTCACGGCTTACCCACCTGGAGCAGCAGGTGCGAGATATGTTGATTTTTGCCCGAGGCGAGACTCGTTTGGCGGAGGAGCTTTCTGCCGCAACACTGGTTTCAGCTCTGGAATCGGCACTGGAAGGCATTAAGCCCGCATCCGGTTCGGATGTAATGCTAAGGAATGAAGTGCCAGCGGATTGTCGGCTGATGTGTAACCGGGATGCATTGGTCGGCGCCTGTACCAATCTGGTGAATAACAGCCTTGAGGCTGGTGCAACCGCCGTTGCGGTCCAGATTACGTTGGAAACGGGCGAGTTACTGGTCCGTGTAATGGATAACGGCCCGGGCTTTGCCAAAGCAGAAGCTGGCAGGCTTGCGGAAGCTTTTTACACAACGAAATCTCACGGCACCGGGCTTGGCTTGGCGGTTGTGCAGGCCGTTGTTAAGGCGCACCAAGGGCAGTTTTCTATTGATTCGCCAGAGCAGGGCGGCGCTATTGCAACTCTGCGCTTGCCGCTTTTGAGCAATATTTCCCGTAACCCTTCTCGTAAGACCGTTTAATCGGAGGCAACCATGGCCAAGGCCCAGATACTGATTGTTGAAGATGACCGCGACCTGCGGGAGGCGCTGGTAACCACTCTGGAACTGGCAAAGTTCCGCGTGCGTGAAGCTTCCAATGCCCATGAGGCGCTGGCTCGACTGGCAGAGGCACCAGTCGATATGGTGGTCAGCGATGTAAATATGCCGGGCCTTTCCGGTCATGAACTGTTGGGAGAGGTGCAGCGACTGTACCCGGGCTTGCCGATGATGCTGATCACAGCCTACGGACAGATCAGCCATGCGGTTTCTGCCATGCAATCCGGTGCAGTGGATTATTTGGTCAAGCCCTTTGAGCCAAAGGTATTGGTTGATGCCGTCACCAAGGTGGTCGGCGGCAGTCGCTCGAAGTCTGGCGATGAGCCAGTAGCTGAAGACCCGGCCAGTAAGCGCATATTTCAACTGGCAGCCAAGGTGGCTGGCAGTGATTCTACGGTGATGATTTCCGGCGAGAGCGGTACTGGTAAAGAAGTGCTGGCCAGGTACATCCATCAGCAGTCGCCCCGGGCGGAACAGCCGTTTGTGGCCATTAACTGCGCGGCTATTCCCGAGAACATGCTTGAAGCGATTCTGTTCGGCCATGAAAAAGGTGCCTTTACCGGTGCGATTGCATCAGCCCCAGGTAAATTCGAACAAGCTAATGGCGGAACGATTTTGCTGGATGAAGTGTCAGAGATGGACCCGGCACTACAATCCAAATTGCTTCGTGTTCTGCAAGAGCGGGAAGTGGAGCGGGTAGGTGGGCGCAAAACCATCTCGTTGGATGTTCGTGTGATTGCGACCACCAACCGGGATCTGGCAGATTTCGTGCGGGAAGGCCGGTTTCGGGAAGATCTTTATTACCGGTTGAGCGTATTTCCCATGCATTGGCAGCCATTGAGGGAGCGCCCTCTGGATATCCTGCCCATGGCAACTTATTTGCTTAAGAAGCACTGCCGCAAGATGAAACTTACCGGCATCAGCTTTGCTGCCGATGCCCGCAACGCGCTGGCTCAGCATAGTTGGCCCGGGAACGTGCGGGAGCTCGATAATGCCATCCAGCGTTCTCTGGTTCTGCATCAGGGTAACGTGATTCATGCGGGCGACCTGTGCCTCGATATGGGTACTAGCGGACGCTTTGATGGCCATGCAGTTGCACCAACATCTCCTGCCCCGGTTGCAGTGGGTATTGAAGAGCCGTTTTTGCCACACGAGGGGCTGCCAGCGCCTGCGACGGGGTATCAAGAGTCCGTCGACTCAGCCCCGTCAGCCGTTGAAGCCGGGTCACTGGGAGATGATCTGCGCCAGCAGGAGTTTCGTATCATTATCCAGACCCTCAGGAGTGAGCGCGGCCGCCGTAACAGGGCGGCGGAGCAGCTGGGCATCAGCCCCAGAACACTGAGATACAAGTTGGCTCAGATGCGCGAGGCCGGAATAGATCTGGATGCTGAGCTGGCTATGGCGTAAACCCGAATTACCGTAGTACCCCTTCATTCGGCACCCTCTGGGTGCCTTTTTTATGGCTGCGTGCCGTGCGCTGTTCAATTTCACACCAGTTCCTTGCAGGCCCCATTCCATGGTGTTGTAGGTGACATGTCCTTGCTGTGCTAACAATCTTATCCACAGGTATTGTGGGTAATTAAATCCTGTCAAAACTCTGTCGTTATGTAACCTTTGTCTTTGTTGTGTACCCTTAACTTGTTGTAAATGAAGCGTTATGTAATTCTGGCCTGACCATTGCTTAGTCTTAATCAATACAGATAGATCAGCAAGCCAGCCCCTACAGGGGTGGTGTCAGGAGAAAGTTATGGTTCAGCGTGCCGACATCAACAGTGTTCTTTCGGATATACGCGCACTGCGTTCGCAAATGAATCAGAACCAGCGTGTTGACCAGGATTTGTCAGTGCGTGGCCGTATCGACGGGCCGCGCCAGGTTGATCAAACCCAGGAAACAGCCAGCTTTGGCAACATGCTGAGCAAGGCCGTTAACAATGTGAACGAGGTTCAGCAGGATGCCAACGCATTGCGTACGGCCTACGATACGGGTGACCCCACTGTGGATATTACCCGCGTGATGATTGCAGCCCAGAAATCTACTGTGTCTTTTGAAGCCTTAACCCAGGTACGTAACCGGGTGGTGAGGGCTTACGAAGACATAATGAATATGCCGATCTGATAACGGAGCACAGACATGGCCAGCGTTCCCGCAGAAACAATTCCGAATATGCCAGCCACTCAAGGTGGCGGTGGCTCCGAAAGCAACAGTGATTTGTTTCTGGGCTTTAACCGCCTGAACCTGCTGCGACAGGTTGGCCTGATGGTGGGGCTTGCTGCCAGTGTTGCCTTGGGCCTCGCAGTTGTACTATGGGCGCAGGAGCCGAATTATCAGCCCGTGGTGGGGGACTTGTCTGCATACAACCCGCAAGACGTAACCACCATTCTCGACAGCAATGGCATCGATTATAAAATGGATACGCGCACCGGTGCTCTGTTGGTGCCTTCCGATCAGGTATACACGGCTCGGCTTAAATTGGCTGCCGAGGGTGTTACAGATCAAAAAACCATGGGTTACGAACTGCTCGACAAGGATCGTGGCCTGGGTACCTCCCAGTTCATGGAAACTGTCAGCTACCGCCGTGGCCTTGAGGGCGAGTTGGCGCGCACCATTAGCAGTATGCGTGGCGTGCGCGCTGCCCGGGTTCACCTGGCTATTCCGGAGCGTTCCGTATTTGTGCGGGACGCCCGCGATCCCACCGCATCGGTTTTCCTGGAAGTGTTTGCAGGACGTCGCCCGGAACAGGAACAGATTGCAGCGATTGTGAATCTGGTTGCCGGCAGTATTCCAATGATGAACAAAGACCATGTCACGGTTGTTGATCAGAACGGGAACCTGCTGACTGGTAAAACCACTCGCGGCGATGGCGAGCGCATGCAGGATCAATACGAATACACCTCGCGCCTGGAAGAGCGGCTGACGCGCCGCGTTGCCTCTCTAATCGCGCCTATTGTTGGCGAAGGCCGGTACCGGGCCGAAGTGTCTGCAGACCTGGATTTCTCTTCAGTTGAGCAGGCCGAGGAGCTGTTCAACCCGGAGCAACAAGCGGTGCGCAGCGAACGTGATCTCACAGAGCAACGTGTCGCCGGTTTTAACGGCGGCGTGCCGGGGGCTCTGTCCAATCAGCCTCCTGCTAACGCGACAGTGCCTGAGCAGGTTAATGCGCAAGCCGGCGATGTAGAGGGCGGCGTGCCAGTACCACCGCCAGTGAACGTGCGTAAGGAGTCTACGCGCAACTATGAGATGGATCGCACGGTTAGCTATACCCGACAGGAGCTCGGGCGCGTAAGGCGCGTAACGGTTGCACTGGCTGTAGACGACATGAAAGTGGTCAATCCGGACACCGGCGCGGTAACCTATGAAGCATGGCCCGAGCAGGAGTTGCAGCGACTGAGCATGTTGGTGCGGGATGCTGTAGGCTATTCTGCAGCACGCGGCGACAGCGTGACCGTAATGAATACAGCGTTTGCCCCGGAAGAAACTTACGAGTTTGAAGCGCCCGGGTTCTGGGAGCAGCCCTGGTTTTGGGATCTCATGAAGCAGGTTTTGGCTGGTCTGGTAATTTTGGTACTGGTGCTAGGCCTGTTGCGACCAACATTGAAGAGCCTGTCCGGTGGTGGCCAGCGTTCCCGGGGTGGGGATTCTGATTTGGATGGGTATGATGATGAAGGTGGCAACGACGCTTTGCGGAAGGCATTGTCCTCGCAGGACGACTTGCTTTTGCCGGGCGCTACAGACAGCTATGATAGACAACTTAATGCTCTTAAAGGCCTGATTGCCGAAGATCCGGCGAGGGTCTCTCAGGTGATGCGCCAGTGGGTGAATGTTGATGACTGATCAATCCGGAGCGCCAGGTGCTGATGCACCGCAAGCGCCTCAGCGGAAAATTCCTCGGGTGGAGCAGGCGGCGATCCTGCTGATGTCTCTGGGTGAGGCAGATGCCGCCGAAGTGCTCAAGCATATGGGGCCCAAAGAGGTCCAGCGGGTAGGTGTTGCCATGGCTCAGATGAAAGATGTGAGCAAGGGCGATGTGACCTATGTGTTGAATCAGTTTGTCGATGCAGTCGGCGGCCAAACCGGGCTGGGTGTGGGCAATGACGATTATATTCGCGCCATGCTGACTCAAGCACTGGGCGACGACAAAGCCGCGAGCCTGATTGATCGTATTCTTATCGGTGGCAATACCACAGGCCTGGACACGCTCAAATGGATGGAGCCGAGAGCTGTCGGCGACATTATCCGTTATGAGCACCCGCAAATTCAGGCCATAGTTATCTCTTACCTTGACCCGGACCAGGCTGCCGAAATTTTGGCAACGCTGGATGAAAAGGTGCGTCTCGACGTAATGATGCGGGTGGCTTCGCTGGAAAGCATTCAGCCCCAAGCCCTGCAAGAACTCAACGATATTCTGGAAAAACAGTTCTCCGGTGGGTCTGCGGCCCAGACCAGTCGCATAGGCGGTATAAAGCGGGCGGCGGACATTATGAACTTTATGGATCGCAGCATTGAAGGCAGTCTGCTGGACTCCATCAAGGATATGGATCCGGACCTCGCAACCACCATAGAAGACCTCATGTTTGTGTTTGATAACCTTAAAGATATTGACGACCGGGGTATTCAGGCGTTGCTGCGAGAGGTGTCCTCTGAAGTGCTGGTTGTTGCCCTGAAAGGTGCTGATGACGCGGTACAGGAAAAAATCTTCAAGAATATGTCCAAGCGAGCAGCCGAGCTGCTACAGGACGATCTGGAAGCGAAAGGCCCGGTGCGGGTGAGCGAAGTGGAATCAGCTCAGAAAGACATTATTAACATTGCCCGTCGTATGGCCGAAGCGGGAGAAATCACGCTGGGCGGCGCGGGTGAAGAAATGATGTGATGAAAGACTCCTCCAAAGATACTGTTAAAGATCTCAGCCGCATTCCCAAGGAGGAACTGACCGCCTATGAGCGGTGGGAGCTCCCGTTGCTGGATGCCCGTGGTAATGAGGTTGCTCGCGTGGAAGAGCGTGACCTGAAGCCTCTGACCGCTGGCGATATCGCTGAAATTCGCCAGGCTGCACATGAAGATGGCATTAACGAAGGCCGGGAGCAGGGATTGCAGGAGGGCCGTGCCGAGGGTTATGAACAGGGCCATAAAGAAGGGCTTGAAGCAGGGCTTGTGGAAGGGAAAGAGCGGGGCCAGAGTGAAGGTTATGACGAAACCCGCAAGGAAGTCAGTGCAAGCCTTGAGCGCCTTGAACAGTTGCTGGGAGAGTTACTGGTGCCTATCGGTCGGCATCAGGATGAAATTGAAACGTCACTGCTGAACCTGACCATGGTCCTTGCCCGGGCCGTTGTTTACCGCGAACTGACCATTGACTCTTCACAGATACGCAAGGTGGTGCGGCGTGCCATAGAAGCATTACCCACAACAGCGGAAAACATTCGAATTTATGTTCATCCGGACGATTACAGCGCCGTTCGTGACGTGGCGGAGCGTTTTGAAGCGACAGCCTCGGTTGTGGAAGATGACAAGATATTGCCTGGCGGCTGTCGGGTTGAAACCCGCAACAGCCTCGTCGACTTTACCGTTGAGAAACGCTTCCAGCGAGCCGTTCAGAGTATGCTGGAACAGCAGATCGAAGACAGTGCAAGCGGCGAACCCGAAGAACTTGGCGCGCTGATGGATGACCTGACAGACTTTCAGAGAGACGTGCTGAGTTCCCCTGGAGAAGCGCCAAGCGAAGACCCGGTTGAAAGTGCCCCCACGGAGGATAAACCCATCGAAGGTGAGCCTGATGACATCCTCCCTGGCTGATCGCCTCGATCGATATCAGGCTTATCTGCGTTCAGACCTGGAACCTGAGCTTTCAGGCCGCCTGACCAGAATGGTCGGGCTAACGCTCGAGTGTGTCGGTTGTCCCATGGTGGTGGGCGACCGCTGCGTGATCAAAGGAGAAGGCGGCAGCACCGTTGAGGCGGAAGTGGTGGGGTTTGAGGACGATAAAGTTTACCTCATGCCTTTAACAGCCATTGAAGGCCTTAAGCCAGGTGCAAGGGTAGTTCGGTTATCCTCAGCCAGCCGCGTGCCTGTTGGCCCTCTTATGCTGGGCCGTGTAGTGGATGGCAGTGGCGAGCCCCTTGATGGCAAAGGGCCGTTGCAGGCTGAAGCCCGTGTTCCACTTACCGGCGATATTATCAACCCTCTTAACCGCGCCCCTGTACGCCAATCCATGGATGTGGGCATTCGCGCCATTAATGCTTTGTTGACCGTTGGTCAGGGGCAGCGTTTGGGCCTGTTTGCGGGCAGTGGTGTTGGTAAAAGTATGCTGTTGGGCATGATGACCCGGTTTACCGACGCCGATATCACCGTTGTTGGTCTGATTGGTGAGCGGGGCCGGGAAGTTAAAGAATTTATTGAAGATATTCTGGGTGAGGAAGGCTTGGCCAGATCGGTTGTTGTTGCCTCTCCGGCGGATGATTCACCCTTGATGCGATTGCGTGCGGCCATGCTTACCACTCGCATTGCAGAGTACTACCGCGACAAAGGCAAACGCGTTCTGCTGTTGATGGACTCCCTCACACGGTATGCGCAAGCCCAGCGTGAAATTGCGTTGGCGGTTGGTGAACCTCCAGCGACCAAAGGCTACCCGCCTTCCGTATTCGCCAAGCTACCGCAACTGGTGGAGCGTACCGGCAATGGTTTGCCCGGGGGCGGCTCCATTACTGCGTTCTATACCGTGTTGACCGAAGGCGACGACCAGCAAGACCCCATTGCAGATGCCGCCAGAGCCATACTGGATGGTCACATTGTGCTGTCCCGCAGGCTTGCGGAAGAGGGCCATTACCCAGCCATCGACGTTGAAGCGTCTATCAGCCGGGTTATGCCACAAGTAACAGAAACCGAGCATTTTGCCCGTTCCCAGCGGTTCAAACAGGTTTATTCACGTTATCAGCAGGCACGGGATTTGATCAGTGTAGGTGCTTACGTGAAAGGCTCCGACCCCGAAACCGATTTCGCCATTACTCACATCAGCAACATGCGCCAGTTCCTGCAGCAGGATCTGAACGAGCGTGCGTCGCTACCTGAAAGTATTGAGGGCTTGTTGTCGGTGGTGCCGGAGAGGCGCTCACCGGAACGCCGGAAATCTGCCGCTCCTGACCCAACGGCCGGTGCCACTAGAGGTGCTGGTTAATGCTTCGCTCCCAACGCCTCGCAGTTGTGCTCACTCTCGAAGAACGGAAGGAGAAGGAAGCGCTGGAGCAGATGGGCAAGGCTCGCGAAGTGGTGGAGCAACACAGCGAACAGGTCGATAAGCTCAACCGTTACCAGCAAGAATACCGGGATCAGATCCGAAACAGCGCCCATGGCGTGGTGCAGGTAAATCGTTTGCAAGCCTGGCAGGCATTTATTGCCCAGCTTGATCAGGTTATCCTGCAGCAACAGAAACAGCTTGCCCAGGCTGAAGCAATGTTTGAGGCCCGCCGGCGAGAGTGGCAACAAGCCTGGGAGCGTCGGCGGGGTATGGAGAAATACATTGAAACCTGTCGCCAGCAAGAAAGCAGGGCGCAGGATGCTCAAGAGCAAAAGCATGCGGATGAGGCTGCAGGCCGGGCTTTTGCTCGCCGTCGTCAATGACGCTTACGCTGAATTAATCTTCACTCCATGCAATCTCACAGCGCTACGCTATCCTTGTATAAGCAAGGTTTGCCTGAACCAAGGCTGCCAGATGTTTTAACGAATGCCACCGGAGGTTTATGCGGATGCCGATTGAGACTCACCGCAGTCGCGATGGACGGTCCCTGACCATCAAGATAGAAGGTCGCTTTGATTTCAGCACCCATCAGGCCTTTCGGGATGCCTATGAACATGGTGGGCGAGATGTTAGCGGTTACGTTGTGGATTTGTCAGACGCGACCTATCTCGATAGTTCTGCGCTGGGTATGCTGCTCCTGCTCCGGGATCATGCCGGGGGAGACAGTGCCGATATTGTCATTGAGAACTGCAACAACGATGTCCGCAAGATACTGACCATTTCCAACTTTGAGCAACTATTCACCATTCGGTGATCGCGCAGATCACGGAAACCTGCCATGGACGAATCTGCAGCAGAGACCACCCCCCTAAATATTCTTATTGCAGACGACAGCGACAGTGACCGCCTGATACTGAAAGCCATACTGAAGCGCCTGGGCCACAGGGTAGTCGATGCAGCTAATGGGCGTGAGGCGGTGGCGCTCTTTCAGTCAGAGGCGCCGGATATTGTCTTGCTGGATGCACTCATGCCCTCCATGGATGGTATGGAAGCCGCGCGACATATCAAGACACTTGCGGGCGAGCGTCTTGTGCCGCTGATTTTTATTACCTCACTGACTGAACCCGAGGACTTGGCAGGGTGCCTTGAAGCCGGGGGGGACGGCTTTCTCAGCAAGCCCTATAACCGGATAATGATTGAAGCCAAGGTCAATGCGTTCAATCGGATGCGCCTGATGCACCGGGCGCTGTCTAATCAGCGCGATTTGATGCATGAGCGAAACCGCCAGTTGTTAAAAGAACAGCACATAGCTCGTGGGGTTTTTGATAACGTCGCTCATACCGGTTGCTTGAATGCGCCTAATATTCGCTACCATGCATCTCCCTTATCGGTATTCAGTGGCGATGTACTGTTCGCCTCGCCACGGCCTGCCGGTGGGATGCTTGTATTCGCGGGAGATTTTACTGGCCATGGATTGCCAGCCGCTATTGGTGCTATGCCTGTGGCCGAGTCCTTTTATGGTATGGCGGGTAAGGGTTTTAGTGGCGCCGATATCCTCAGGGAGATTAACCAGAAGCTGGTCCGCATACTCCCGAAAGATATGTTCTGCTGCGGTGTTATGGTGGAAGTAGACTTTACTCTGAATCAGTTAAACATCTGGAATGGTGGTCTGCCTGATATGTGGCTGATGCGATCGCCAACAGAGCGTTTCAGCCTGCCTTCGCGTCATTTGCCCTTGGGGATATTGAGCCCTGATCAGTTTAATGCAGACATGGAAACCGTCAGGTCGCGCCCAGGTGACCGGTTACTCTTGATGACTGATGGCGTGTTGGAATGCACTGACGGTGAGGGGCAGGTCTTTGGAGAGCAGGGCGTTCGTCGGGCTATAGAAAACGCTGGCTTGGACAGGCATCCCTTTGATGCACTGATGGGGGAAATACAGCGGTTTACCGGGCAGCAAAAGTTTGGCGACGATCTCACGCTCTGCTGTCTGGAAATGGTTGAAGAGGCAGGTCAGGTGGTTTTGCCTGATGCCGTTGAGCTTTCGACCCTGGCGGGGCCAACCCAGTGGCGTAGTGTGTATGAACTCCAGGGCAGCACGTTGGGGGAGTTTAACCCTCTGCCACTGCTCCTGCACATTTGTATGGAGGTGCCTGGGTTGCGGAGAAAGAGCGGAGAAATCTATACACTGCTTTCAGAGTTGTACAATAATGCGCTAGAGCACGGTGTGCTTCAGCTTCCATCGGAATGGAAGTACACCCCTGAGGGCTTTGACCGATACTATTCCGAGCGGGCCAAACGCCTGAACAGGGTGAAAGGTCACTATATACGGTTCAGCTTTCATCACGATTTGATGGCTTGGGGTGGGCGTTTGCGTGTTGTCTGCGAAGACAGCGGTGAAGGCTTCGACTTCCACAACCATCCTGTTCTGCAAGCCGCAGAGATGGCGCAGAGCGGTCCCCGCTACGGCGGCAGGGGCTTGGCATTAATAAAGCGATTGGCGAAATCGGTCCAGTTTTATAAGAAAGGGAACCGGGTGGAAGTTGTCTATGAATGGTTCTTTTAATAATAACCTTTAACAGGAACAAGGGAGTTGGTCATGGTTGATAAACCACACCTTGATGAAGAAGCTCTGGCGGAGCTTCAGGATGTAATGGAAGATGAGTTCGAAACACTTATTAACACCTACCTCAGCGATTCGAGAGATAGAATTGAAAGCCTGAAGAAAGCCATAAGTGATGGCGATGCAGGCGCGCTGGCCCATACCGCTCACAGCTTTAAGGGCAGTTGCATCAATATTGGAGCACCGCGTCTTGGAGCCCTCAGCCGAGAAGTGGAGAAAGCGGGGCAGGACGAGCGCCTGAGTGATGCACAGCCTGTTCTTGCGGCCATTGAAGTGGAATTTCAGCGGGTGACGGATGCCCTGCACACGCTCATGGCTGGGCGCGCGGGATAGCCTGCTGAGCCGGCAATAGCACCCAGGCCTATAGGCTGGCACCGCTTTTGCAGTTATCTGGGTATGAGCCTGATAATCCGCTGCGAAGCGGACTGAATCAGGCATCCAGGGTTCAAAAGCGGCAAGAGGTTGCCATGACTCAGATGGTTCTTCCCCAGACTCCCGCACCAGGGATGCAGAATGATGCCGGTGCCTCCAAAACTGGATCAGGTCGAGATAATGTGGCCGGTGAAAGCCGGTATGATTCTGTTTCCCGTACGGAGCAGAAACGGCTGGATCGCCAACAGGCCCAGCGTCGCGACGATAACAAACAGGCCGAAGCAAAAAGTGCTCGAAACGCCAACAGCGAGCCGAATGCGAACCAGGCTCAGCCTTCGGGGAAGCCCGGTGAACCGGGCAAGAATGGCAAAGCCGCCACATCAGATGAAGCAACTGTGGTTGGTACAGGTGCTGACGGAGCGAGCGCAGAACTTGCGCCCGAGATGGAATCTCTCGCCATTCCTCTTACATTTGCAGAATTACAGGCACTGTTGGTGCCGGCAACAGGGCAGGTATCTGCGGCAGGCGGATTAGCTGCTAACAATCCAGCGGTAACAGCGCCAGGTGCCGGGTTGGTTGCCGGGCTTGCCGGAGTTAAATCGGAACAAACCTCCCCGCAGTTAACCGATGCATTGATGCCCTTGGCCGGTAAATCGGCCGGTTCTGTTGATCCTTCTACGCTTCTGACCGGAACCCGTTTCGAATCGGCGGTTGAGCTGGTATCCCAACAAAATGCCAACAATGCTGCCGGCAAACTGGCGGCAGACGCACAGGTACCTCTGAGGAGCTACGCAACATCGGTTGATGTGCCGGTAAATCATGCAGAATGGGGCGACAAACTGATGGGAAAACTCAGTTGGCTCACTGCGAAAAATCTGTCGGTGGCCGAAATTCATCTGACGCCTCCTGACATGGGCCCAATGGAGGTTCGGGTACGGGTTCAGAATGACCAGGCCAACATTACCGTTCATGCAGCCAACCCTGTGGTTCGGGAGCAGCTGGAACTTCATTCTCACCGGCTCCGTGACATGCTCGGTGAGCAAGGGCTTTCTCTGGCTCAGTTTGACGTGTCGGATAACTCGCGGAATTCGTCTGGAGAGCAGAATGCTGGCGAAGGGGATGGCTCATCGTCCGGGACCGGCGCAACACTCTCAGCACTGGAAGGCGGTGACGAAGGAGGGCAAGCCGGCAATCTTGACCTGAGCTGGAACGGCGCTATCGATGTATTTGCCTGAGCATCAGCACTAAATACTGAGTTCTGTTCGCCAAACGTCTTTGCCCAACACCTCTTGCAAGGCTAAACTGCGGGACTGAACGGAGGGTAGGGCGTTCTGGCCCACTCCTTGCAAACAAATATACAAACGTCATGGGCATGAGCGTTCATCGACGGATTTTTGGCGAAAAACACTATGGCAGAAAACAGCGCAGCTGAAGCAACACCGGCCAAAAAAGGTAAACTGAAACTGATCATTTTGCTGGTGATCGTAGTGATATTGGCAATAGCGTTATCCGTCGCAGGAACCCTGTGGTTTCTAGGTGGCACCCTACCCGGAATGGGGGGCGACGGCGCCAGCGAGGACAGTGCAGTAACCGAAGAGCCCTTTATACCCAGTGCTTATCTGGATATCGACAAAGCTTTGGTGACAACGGTTCAGGGAGAGGGACGCCAGCGTTATGTGCAGGTGTATATCTCGCTGGAAGCGCTGGGCCCTCAGGCTCTGGCTGCGGCCGAGCTGCACATGCCTTTGATTCGTAGCCAGTTGGTGATGGTGCTCGGGAATAGCAGCTTTGCTGAACTGCAAACGCCAGACGGTCGTAAAAATCTCGCGGCCAGTATGCTGGGTACAGTGAATCAGGTTTTGGAGCAGGAAGGCGAGCCCGCCATCACCAAGGTGTTGTTCAGGAACTTTGTAGTTCAATAGTCAGCGCAACAGAGCCCTTTTTTGGGCAAAGCTTTTCAGCGGCAGGACAAGGTATGCAGGATTTACTGTCACAGGATGAAATTGATGCGCTCCTTCACGGCGTAGATGAAGGTGACATTGATACCTATGAAGAAAGCGACGAAACCGGTGTAAAGTCCTACGACCTTTCCAGTCAGGATCGTATTGTCCGGGGTCGGATGCCGACGCTGGAAATGATAAACGAGCGCTTTGCCCGCTACACCCGTATCAGCCTGTTTAACTTGCTGCGCCGCAATGCGGATGTCTCCACTGGCGGCGTTCAGATCATGAAATTTGGCGAGTACATACACACTCTGTATGTGCCCACCAGTTTGAATCTTTGCAAGGTACGCCCGCTGCGGGGAACCTCCCTGTTTGTTCTGGATGCAAAGCTTGTATTCAAACTGGTTGATAACTTTTTCGGCGGTGAGGGGCGGCATGCAAAGATCGAAGGCCGCGAGTTCACGCCAACAGAAAACCGCATTGTTCAGATGGTCCTGAATCAGGTTTTTCAGGACATGCAGGAAGCCTGGCAAGCGGTCATCAAAGTCGATTTCGAATACCTCAGTTCCGAGGTAAACCCGGCCATGGCCAACATTGTCAGCCCTAGCGAGGTGGTGGTGGTCAGCACCTTTCATATAGAGCTTGATGGCGGCGGAGGTGAGCTACACTTTGCTTTACCCTATTCAATGATTGAGCCTATCCGTGACGTGCTCGATTCTGGTGTTCAAAGCGACGTTGATGACGTGGACGAGCGCTGGGTCAGCGCCATGCAGGAAGACATCAAAGAGGTGGAGGTCCCGATCAATACCACTGTCTGCAGGCGCCGGATTTCCCTGAGGGAGGTCGCCAAGCTGAAGGCCGGCGATATTATACCGGTAGAGGTGCCTGAGCATCTGACTGTCACCGCCAATGGTATTCCCATTTACAAGGCAACCATGGGAACCCGGGACGGAAAGCTGGCGTTGAGAATTCATGAGCGGGCGGAACGCCCAAAGGTAAAAAAACAATCGAAGGTAGGACGCAATGGCTGACGACAATAAAGAAGGTCAGGAGCTGAGCGAGGACGAAAAGCTGGCTGCCGAATGGGAAGCGGCTATGGAAGAGTCCGGTGATGAAGGCTCCGAAGAGTCCACGGATGATGAGTGGGCTCAAGCTATGGAAGAGGCTGGGGAGACAGGGGCTGGTAAGGGTGCCGATAGCAGCGTCCGCACCGCTCCCATGGAGGAGTTTGACGAAAGTGGCATCGCGACCACAGGCAGCGCTACGCCGCCAGATCTGGATGTGATTCTGGATATACCCGTCAGTATCTCTATGGAGGTCGGGAACACCCAAATACCCATTCGCAACCTGCTGCAACTGAACCAGGGCTCGGTGATCGAACTGGATCGGCTTGCAGGCGAGCCGCTGGATGTGTTGGTAAACGGAACCCTTATCGCCCACGGTGAGGTCGTTATGGTCAACGAAAAGTTCGGCATCCGCCTGACCGACGTGATCAGCCCGGGCGAACGCATCAAGCGGCTGCAGAAATAATATGAGGATTCAGACGGCGGTAGTGTCGCTGCTCCTGCTGGCAGTACCTGCCATTGCAGAAGAATCCGCTGAGGCCGTAAAGAGTGCCCCTGCAAAAATGACGGGCAACGCTCCGGATACCTTGGGCACCTTGCTTAGCCTGGGCGTCGGCTTGCTGGCTGTTATCGCCGTTATCTATGGTTGTGCCTGGATCATTCGCAGAATGAATGGCATGACGGGCATGAATAACAATGCCATCAAAGTTGTCTCTGTAATGGCCATTGGCGCCCGTGAGCGCATTGCGTTGATTGAAGTGGGCGGCCAGCAGATCTTACTGGGGATCACCCCATCCGCTATACGAACACTGCAGGTGTTTGAAGAACCGGTTGTGGATGCAGGTAAAGCAAATCCCGGAGACTTCGCCAAACGCCTGCAGGGCATGATTGGTAAATCCTGGACAGCTCCGAGCAAGGAATGATTAGCCCTATGATGGTGGCCAAGCTCAAACGACACTTTCCGCTCTTCGTTGTGCTCGCAGGCCTGCTGTGGACGCCTTTGGCGTTCGCAGATTTGCCTGGTATTCCCGCATTCACCGTTCAGCCCGGTGAGGGTGAGGGTGTTCAGGAGTACACGGTAACCCTGCAAATCCTAGCGTTGATGACGGCGCTGACGTTCCTGCCTGCCATGCTGATGATGATGACATCCTTCACTCGCATCATCGTAGTCTTTGCAATTTTACGACAGGCTCTGGGCCTGCAGGCGACGCCTTCAAATCAGATACTGCTTGGCCTTGCACTGTTTCTCAGTATTTTTATCATGAAACCAGTGCTGGAAGAGGCTAATCGCGCAGGGTTGCAGCCCTACCTTCAGGAGGAGGTGACTTCTCTGGAAGCCGTGGAACTGGCCAGTAAGCCGTTTAAAGAATTCATGCTGGGGCAAACCCGAGAAGACGACCTTGCGTTGTTCATGCGCATTGCAGACGTGAAGTATGATACGGCTCAGGATGTCTCGTTCTGGATACTGATGCCGGCGTTTGTGACCAGTGAGCTGAAAACAGCCTTTCAGATAGGGTTTATACTGTTTATTCCGTTTCTGATTCTCGACATGGTCGTCGCCAGTGTTTTGATGGCCATGGGTATGATGATGTTGTCACCCATCATTATCTCGCTGCCGTTCAAGATTATGTTGTTTGTTCTTGTGGACGGCTGGGCCCTGATCATGGGCACCCTCGCAGCCAGTTACGGGATATAGACAGGCTATGGGAAACAGGAGAGCAGCATGACTCCGGAAACCGTTATCGACATCATCCGTGAAGCCCTGTGGATGATTGTGCTTTTTGCGTCTGTCATTATCGGGCCGGGACTGGTTATTGGTCTGGTGGTGAGTACCTTCCAGGCGGCCACCCAGATCAACGAACAAACCCTGAGCTTTCTGCCACGCCTGCTGGTAACACTTATTGTGATCATTGTATTGGGCCCTTGGTTGCTGGCCAAGCTTCTGGATCATGCACACCGGCTGATCTCCAGCATCCCCTACCTGATCGGTTAATCCATGACCCCCATGGAACTCAATGCAGACGTGCTCGGCCAGTGGGTTGGGCAGCACCTTTGGCCACTGTTCCGCTTGGCCAGCTTTCTGATGGTCATCCCCATTTTCGGTACCCAGTTGGTTCCGGCCAGAGTGCGCTTGGGGCTTGCGCTGTTAATGACTATTTTGATTGTACCGATGATTCCAGAAGTGCCAAAAGTCGACGCTCTGAGTGCAGACGCGGTCGTTATCACTCTGCAGCAAATACTGATCGGCGTAGGCATGGGATTCGCGTTGACGGCGCTCTGGCAGCTGTTCGTTGTTGCCGGCCAGATGATCGCCATGCAAATGGGCCTCGGTTTCGCCTCCATGGTCGACCCCGCCAACGGCGTTAACGTGCCTGTACTGGCGCAAATCTACACCATAACCGTTACCTTACTGTTCCTTGCCATGAACGGTCATCTGGTGGCGTTTGAGGTGTTTATTGAAAGCTTCCGAACCATGCCCATCGGCATGGAAGGCTTGGGCCAGGTAGGTGTATGGGAGCTGGCGCACCGCATAAGCTGGATGTTTACGTCTGCCATGCTGCTCGCACTACCGGCAGTGACTGCGGTGCTTATTGTCAGCATATCCTTCGGCGTAATGACCCGGGCCGCCCCTCAAATGAACATCTTTGCGTTGGGCTTCCCAATTGGCCTGATTTTTGGATTGTTTGCTATATGGGTGCTGCACGCCAACTTTCTGCCGCATTTCCAGAACTACACTGAGCAAACCTTTGAGTTCATGCGGGGCCTTCAGGGGCAACCCTAACTGATACGCCAAGAGTTTTAGCATGGCTGAAGAAAACGACAACAGTCAGGAGAAAACCGAAGAGGCCACCCCCCGAAGGCTCGAAAAAGCCAGGGAGGATGGCCAAACTGCCCGATCAAAAGAGCTGGCCACCATGGCGGTGCTGATTGCTGGGGCTGGCGGTCTGCTGATGTTCGGGGCGCAACTGGGTGCCTCAATGGAAGCCATCATGCGTGATGCCTTTACTCTGGAACGCTCAGCCATATTCGACACCCGGCACATGAGCATTCAGCTGATGGCCTCCGCCAAAGAAGCTGCCTGGGCGCTCTCACCCATTCTCGTTCTTCTGGTCATCGCTGCTATCGCTGGCTCTATAGGCATTGGGGGATTGCTGTTCAGCGGCAAGGCCATAGCACCCAAACTCAACCGCATGGATCCCATCAAGGGTCTGGGCCGGATGTTCTCCGCACGCTCTCTGATCGAGCTGGTCAAAGCCATCGCCAAAGTGGGCCTGGTAATGGCCTTGGCGCTCCTGATTCTGAACGTTCGCACCGAAGATCTACTCTCTATCGCCAATGAGCCGGCAGTGCCTGCCATGGAGCACGTGCTCTGGACGTTAGGTTGGAGTTTCTTCCTGCTCTCTTGCGCCACCATCATCATCGCCATGATCGACGTGCCATTCCAGATTTTCGATCATCAGAAAAAACTGCGAATGACCAAGCAGGAAATAAAAGATGAGTACAAAGACAGTGAAGGCAAGCCTGAGGTCAAAGGCAAAATCCGCCAGCTCCAGCGCGAAATGGCCCAACGCCGCATGATGCAGGACGTGCCCACGGCCGACGTGGTCATCACCAACCCGACTCACTATGCGGTAGCGCTGAAATACGATCCGGACTCCATGGGGGCTCCAATGGTTGTGGCAAAAGGCAATGACCAGACGGCCTTCAAAATTATGGAAATTGCCCGCGAGCACAAAGTCGAAATCCTCCGCACGCCTCCGCTAACCAGAGCCGTGTACCACAACAGCGACATAGGCGACGAAATCCCCGATGGCCTCTACATGGCCATAGCTCAGGTTCTGGCTTACGTGTTCCAGCTCCGGCAGTTCCGCAAGGGGCGAGGGCCCAAGCCTGGGATGCCTGATTTGCCGATTCCTTCTGATTTGCGGCGGGATATTTGATTCTGGTTTTATCCTGCTGACTTGGGTTCCCAGCCTGCTGAGCTTGGTGGAGGAGTGGTGGTGGGTGGCCTTTCCAGGACACGCTACGAGCCCATCCATGGGGGCTTGACGGTGGCCGTCCATGGCCACCGACAGTCCTGGAAAGGCCACCCACCACCACTCAGGCAAACTTCACGATATCGCTAAAAAGAACTACTCAATTCTTTAGGCAACGCTGCTCCCCTGATTGATCCGTGCTGCTATGGTGCGAAAAAATCACCATTTGTTCCGGCAAACCCACAATCGTCTCTAGCGTTTTAAACTGTCGCGATACCTGCATTGTTCGATAGCTGTCATGCGGGGCTGCCTCCCAAAAATGTCGGTGGCCAAGGACGGCCACCGTCAAGCCCCCATGGATGGGCTCGTAGCGGTTTTTGGGAGGCAGCCCCGCATGGCAGCATGCACCAACGCAGGCAGGCTACCAAAAAGGAAGGTATGTACAGGGGAGAGAGTCACCACCAGTGCCCGAAGGCACCAGTGGGGCAACAATTAACGCTGAGGTCAGTCTTCTTTGTGTTCGTAAATCGCCTTACCCCATGCTTCGCGGCTGCCCGGAAGAATCAGGTTCAGGATGATGGCCGCAACCGCGCACAGGGCGATACCTTCCAGGTGGCCCAACACCATCCCGCCAATGCCGAACACCAGAGTTACGCCTACGATAACCAGATTCCGCGCCTGGGATAGATCAACTTGATGGCGGATCAGAGTGCTCATGCCTA
This sequence comes from Marinobacter sp. KMM 10035, assembly GCF_046537445.1. Classification (NCBI taxonomy): domain Bacteria; kingdom Pseudomonadati; phylum Pseudomonadota; class Gammaproteobacteria; order Pseudomonadales; family Marinobacteraceae; genus Marinobacter; species Marinobacter sp. KMM 10035. Next base: position 1,923,098 of record NZ_JBBVMG010000001.1, read on the forward strand.
CCACAGCAATAGAACCGAACAGCAAGCACAGAATGCCCCCCATTACCGGTACCGGAATAGTCTGCAGAACCGCACCGAACTTGCCTACGAAGGCCAACACGATCGCAGTGCAGGCGGCCCACCACATAACCTTCGGGTTGAAGTTGCGGGTCAGCATCACAGCGCCGGTTACCTCGGAGTATGTAGTATTCGGCGGCCCGCCCAGCATGGCGGCAGCACTGGTAGCCAGGCCATCGCCCAGCAGCGTGCGGTGCAGCCCGGGCTTTTCCAGATAGTTTTTGCGGGTCACGTTACCGATCGCCAGAACATCCCCGATGTGCTCAATGGCCGGAGCAATGGCCACCGGAATCATGAATAAAATCGCCCCCCAGCTAAACGCTGGTGCCACAAAGTTGGGAACGGCAAACCAAGGGGCTTGCTGTATAGGCGTAGTATCAACAATGCCTGCAAGTGCAGATAATACATAGCCAACAATCACGCCAAACATAATGGGAATCAGGCGGAAAATGCCCTTAGCCCATACCGAGGCAACAATAGTCACAATCAGCGACGTCATTGCAATCCAAAGAGCTGTAGCCTCTGGTATCAACTGCACAGCACCATCGCCGGTGCGGCCTGCCGCCATGTGCACAGCAACAGGTGCTAGCCCAAGGCCGATCACCATGATCACCGGGCCGATCACCACTGGGGGCAATAGGCGGGTTACAAAGCCGGTTCCGCGCAGCTTTATGGCGCCACTCAGGATGATATAAAGAACACCTGCCGCCATCAGGCCCCCCAGGGTTTCCTCAAGGCCAAACTTGCCCTTGGACGCGATAACAGGCGCGATAAAAGCGAAAGACGAGGCCAGGAAAATAGGAATCTGGCCGCCAGTAACGATATGGAAAATCAGAGTGCCCACACCGGCAGTGAAAAGGGCAACGTTCGGGTCAAGGCCTGTGATCAGTGGCATCAGAACCAGCGCGCCAAATGCTACGAGGAGCATCTGCGAGCCGGCAATCGCCTGCTTCCAGACAGGATCCTTAGTGTGGTCTTCCATGATTAAACGTCCTTCTGCTTGGTGCCGAAAATTTTGTCGCCGGCATCGCCAAGCCCGGGCAGGATGTAGCCTTTCTCGTTCAGGCCATCGTCTACAGACGCGGTGTAAATGGATACATCCGGGTGCGCGTCCAGAACCTTCTTGATACCCTCGGGCGCCGCTACCAGTACCAGGGCACGAATTTCAGTGCTTCCGGCTTTTTTGAGAACGTCGATGGTAGAAATCATTGAACCACCCGTCGCAACCATGGGGTCTACGATCAAAGCCATGCGCTGATCCAATTCACCCACCAGCTTTTCCAGATAGGTATTGGCTTCCAGAGTTTCCTCATTACGGATCTGGCCTACCACGCTCACTCGGGCAACCGGAATCAGGCTGAGTACACCATCCAGCATGCCAAGCCCAGCTCGCAGAATGGGAACGATAGTGATTTTTTTGCCCTGAATTTGTTCAACGCTAACCGGGCCAGCCCAGCCGTCGATTGTCTTTTCCTGCAGGCTGAAATCCTTGGTCGCTTCATACGTCAGCAAAGCCCCGACTTCCTGGGCCAATTCACGAAAATTCTTGGTGCTGATCTCTGCGCGGCGCATCAAGCCGAGTTTGTGTCTGATCAGGGGGTGTCTTACCTCGTGGACTGGCATGGGCTCACCTGTTTTCTGGGTCTGGGGTTAAAGGGTTGTGTTGCAGTTTAGTGGCGCAAGGATACCGCATCTTACAGGGTGAGTCAGGCACCGGAAGTCAGCTTGTGAATGAAATACTGTGCAGGCTGGTACGGATCTTGCGGTAACAGGGTAAAAGATACGTATGTGTCAGAATCTCGACCATGAAAACGCCTTCAGAATCAGTAAATCGGAGTAGCTTAGGGCATGGACAGAGCTTTAGTCCTCAGTAACGTCAAATCCCTGACGCGGGGTAACCTCGGCGTACCCATTATGCTGATGGGATTGCTGGGCATGATGATACTGCCCATGCCGGCGTTTTTGCTGGACGTATTCTTCACCTTCAACATTACGCTCTCCATAGTCATTCTTCTGGTGTGCGTTTATGCCTTGCGCCCCATGGAGTTTGCGTCTTTTCCAACGGTACTGCTGGTTGCGACTCTGTTGCGGCTTGCCCTGAACGTGGCATCTACCCGAATTGTATTGCTGGAGGGGCATGAGGGCGGTGATGCGGCGGGTAAGGTTATTGAATCCTTCGGTGCCGTTCTGATCGGTGGTAACTACGCGGTGGGTCTCGTGGTGTTCGCCATTTTGATGATCATTAACTTCCTCGTGGTGACCAAAGGTGCTGGTCGGGTTTCGGAAGTGAGCGCCCGGTTCACCTTGGACGCCATGCCTGGCAAGCAGATGGCCATTGATGCCGACCTGAACGCAGGCCTGGTTAATCAGGACGAAGCAAAACACCGTCGCGAAGAAATCGCCCAAGAGGCGGATTTCTACGGCTCCATGGACGGTGCCTCGAAGTTTGTTAAAGGTGATGCGGTTGCCGGTTTGCTGATTCTTGCAATCAACATTATTGGCGGTGTTGCCATTGGCATGATTCAGCATGGCCTCGATTTCGGGCTTGCAATGGAACGCTACGCCTTGCTCACCATTGGTGACGGCCTGGTTGCCCAGATTCCATCACTGCTGCTCTCTACCTCGGCCGCCATTATGGTTACCCGTGTTACCTCCAGCCAGGATATGGGCGGGCAGATTCTTCAACAGATGTTCAGTGCGCCGAAAGCTTTGGCGATTGCAGCTGGCATTCTGATTTTGCTTGGTTTGATTCCCGGCATGCCGCACGTGGCTTTCCTGGGGCTTGGGGGGCTTGCTGCTGCGAGCGCCTGGTATATCTGGAAAAAAGACAGTCAAACAGTGGAAGAGGGGGGAATGTTCCCCAGTCGCGGGGGCGCGGGTGCTGTGTCCGGCTTTGGTGGGCGAGACTTGCCGCTGACTGGCGATGTGGGTGGTGATCCAGGGCGTCAGTTACCGGCGCCGGGCGAAACCCGTGAGCTGGGTTGGGACGACGTAGCTACGGTTGATATTGTCGGGCTGGAGGTGGGTTACCGCCTGATTCCGTTGGTCGATAGAACCCAGGGCGGTCAGTTGCTTAGCCGTATAAAAGGCGTGCGTAAAAAACTGTCTCAGGATTTGGGGTTCCTGATGCCCTCCGTGCATATTCGCGACAACCTGGATCTGATGCCGAACGTTTACCGCATCACGTTGATGGGAGTAACCATCGCGGAGGCGGATATCCACCCTGATCGCGAACTGGCGATCGATCCGGGTCAGGTGTTCGGAAAAATCGAAGGTATAGAGGGAAAGGATCCTGCTTTTGGTCTGGATGCGAGCTGGATTGAGCCTGAAAAGAAAGATCAGGCGCAGACGCTTGGTTACACAGTGGTGGATGCCAGTACGGTTGTTGCAACCCATCTGAATCAGGTTCTGCAAAAGCATGCCCACGAACTGTTGGGGCACGAAGAAGTGCAGAAGTGGCTGGATCAGCTCGAAAAGGCCTCGCCCAAGCTGGCAGAGGAGCTGGTGCCGACCACTGTGTCTATCAGCCTCCTGCTGAAAGTTCTGCAGAACCTCCTCAAAGAAGAAGTCCCCATCCGGGATATGCGTTCCATTGCTGAATCCATGGTGAACGTGCATCCAAAGAGCCAGGATCCAAAATTATTGACCACGGTGGCGCGTCAGTCTCTGCGCAGGATGATTATCCAAAGCATCTGTGGCAACGACTCGGAGATACCGGTAATTACCTTGGATCCGGATTTGGAACAGTTATTGCTTAAGTCTGTTCAGCAGAGTCAACAATCTGGCGGGTTGGAAGATATAGGCCTGGTTCTGGAACCGAATATGGTGGAGAAGCTGCAACGCTCATTACAAGACAGCGTGCAGCGCCAGGAGATGCTGGGTAAGCCCGCCATCCTGCTGGTATCCGGGCCCTTGCGGCCAGTGCTCGCAAAGTTTGCCAGTTACGGTGTGGAGCGGCTGCATGTGCTCTCCTACCAGGAAATACCGGATAACAAACAAATAACGATCGTGGCGTCCGTGGGCCAATAGGCTGGCGGATGAAAGAACGGGCAGCTCAGAGAGAGTGTGGCCGGTGGAGGATGCAATATCATGAAAGTTAAACGTTTTTTTGCCAAAAGCATGGCCGAGGCGCTAAAGCAGGTTAGCGAGCAAATGGGGCCTGATGCTGTCATCCTTTCCAATCGCCGTGTAGACGGTGGCGTCGAGATCGTCACTGCGCTGGACTACGACGAGAATATGGCGCGCCAGAGTTTGGGCGCCGAGGCCAGTGAGGCGACCAATGGCGCCCGCCTTGCAGAAATGCAGGCAGAGCGACATCGCCGGTTGGAGGATGAGCTGAGCCGTTCCCGTTCCCGTATTCGCGACGTGCGTGAAAGTCGCGCCGCGCGAGGTCAGGGCTATGCTGAAGCGTCATTTGCAGAGCTGCACGGGGGTGCGAGTGACGATTTTTCAGAGCCGCTGAGCCAAAGTCCCGCTAATACAAACTATTCCGATGAGCTTGCGCGCATGCGTGCGGAAATCAGCTCGTTGCGGGATCTAATGAGTGGCCAGCCTGGTGAGCCGCAGAAACCCGGTATCAATGCGGTTCAGCAGCGGCTTGCAGAACGACTCCAGGAATTTGGTCTTGGTACGGACCTGGCAGGCTCGCTCTCCCGTCGCCACAAAGGCGGCAAGCTGGAAGACGGATGGAAGCAGTCACTTAAAATGCTCGTTGCGGGCGTACGCACACCCAATCAGGAATGGCTTGACGAAGGCGGTGTATACGCATTGGTTGGCCCTACAGGTTCTGGAAAAACAACCACCATAGGTAAGCTTGCAGCGCGTTACGTGCTGAAACACGGTGCCGATTCAATCGCTCTGGTTACGACAGATAGATACCGGGTTGCGGCCCATGAACAGCTTTTCGTATTTGGCCGTATATTGAATGTGCCGGTGCGAGTGGTGGATGAAAGCAACACCCTTGACGATATTCTTGATGAGCTGTCAGATCGGCACCTGGTGTTGATTGATACAGCGGGTCTAACCAGCACAGATAGAGGGTATCAAGAGCAGTTGGCAGAGTTGGCCCGTAGTCATCATAAGGTCCGGACACACCTGGTGGTTTCTGCAACTAGCCAGCCGCGCATTATGAAATCCGTCTGGCATTGCTATAAGATGGCAGGTCTTACAGGCTGTGTGATGACCAAGATTGACGAGGCCCTGACTCTGGGCGAATCTTTGGGCTTTGTGATGGAAACCGGGTTGCCGGTTGCCTACTACACAGATGGACAAAAAATCCCGGGGGATCTGCATCATGCTGAAGCAGTTCCACTTGTTCGTTTAGGCGTTGAGCGCCTGAAATTGCTTCAGCAGCAGGCAGCGGCAGAGACGTTGCCTGGCACAGAGCGCCCGCGGGAAATTGCGTGAGGCTCTGAAGTTCCGAGTTGTATCCGGCTATGAACCATATCCGGTTAATCCTGGCGAGAGATTATAAACAGTATGAGCAAAGCACATCCGGTACAGGTGATCGCGGTTTCCGGCGGCAAGGGCGGGGTCGGCAAGAGCAATATTTCAGTTAATCTTGGCATCGCTCTGGCTCAAAAAGGCAGGCGCGTTGTGTTGCTCGATGCCGATCTGGGCCTGGGAAATCTTGATGTGCTGCTCGGGGTAACCGCCAATCGTACCTTGCAGGATGTTTTGGCAGGAGAATGTGACCTCCGGGACGTTCTGGTAAATGGCCCTGGCGGGGTGAAGATTGTACCGGCATCTTCCGGAACTCAGCGCATGACTCAGCTCAGTCCCATGGAACACGCGGGCCTGATTAACGCATTCAGCGAGCTGGGCGATCAAATTGATGTGCTTATTGTGGATACAGCGGCCGGGATTTCAGAGTCTGTTGTAAGTTTTTTGCGGGCCTCGCAAGAACTGCTGTTGGTGGTGTGCGATGAGCCCACATCCATAACGGATGCCTACGCTCTGATTAAGCTGATGAACCGTGATTACGGTACTAATCGCTTCCGCATCCTTGCCAATCAGGTGAGTAGTGAGCAGGAAGGCCGCCATTTATTTGAAAAAATAACCCGGGTAACCGAACGATTTCTCGATGTGGCACTACAATATGTAGGTATGGTGCCCTACGACGAAGCTGTGAAGAAAGCCGTTCAGCGCCAGAAAGCCGTGCTGGATGCATACCCCCGAGCGAAAGCGTCGCTTGCGATCAAGGCACTGGCTGACAAGGTAGAAAGCTGGCCACTGCCTTCATCACCCCGCGGACACTTGGAGTTCTTTGTGGAGCGGCTCGTCGAAGTCTGAAACGGATCCCGTAAAAAATAAAACCGGATGCATGACATTGGCGAAAAACCTGGGAATTTATCATCAGGCTGGTGTGAAAAGTCCCTCGGACCTCATAGAAACTCACGCCCCCCTGGTAAAGAAAATCGCACTTCATCTTTTGGCTCGGCTACCGGCCTCGGTGCAGCTCGACGACCTCATGCAGGCGGGCATGATCGGGTTGTTGGAGGCCGCACAGCGCTATAGTTCGACCAAAGGCGCAACCTTTGAAACCTATGCTGGAATTCGCATCCGTGGATCCATGGTGGATGAAATTCGCAAAGGCGACTGGGTGCCGCGCTCTGTTCACCGAAACGCCCGTCGTGTCGCCCGTGCAATCAAGGCCGTAGAAGATCGAGAGGGTCGCGAAGCCCAAGACTTTGAAGTGGCCGAAGAGCTCGATATGGAGCTTTCGGAGTACCACGCCACTCTGGCCGACACCAATAGCGGACGGCTTTTTAGTCTTGATGAGCTCAATGAATCCGGTGAGCTGCCGATAGAAGAAACAGAGGCCCGGGATAATCCGCTGGATGATCTCACATCTGATTCGTTTCGCAGCAACCTGGCGGCCGAGATTGAGCTGCTTCCCGAGCGGGAAAAGCTTGTGCTGAGCCTGTATTACACGGAAGAGCTCAACCTCAAAGAGATTGGCGCTGTGTTGGGTGTCAGTGAAAGTAGAGTTAGCCAGATTCACAGTCAGGCCGCGTTGAGATTGCGTGGAAGGCTGTCCGAGTGGCGCCTTGAGGAGCACAGCTAGGCGTGGCAGGAGACTTCAGGGTTCTGATGAAGTGTAGTATTTGGTAACCGATGCTTTACAAGCGCGATAAAGATCAGACAATACATGGTTAAATCAGCGGCCTGCTACACTTTAAGCGCAAAGGTCAAAACGAATTCCGGGTCTTAATAACTGGAGGTCCCTTTGGACAAAAACATGAAAATTCTCATTGTGGATGACTTCTCCACAATGCGACGGATCATCAAAAACCTGCTCCGTGATCTGGGCTTCACCAATACTGATGAAGCGGATGACGGCAATACGGCTTTGCCCATGCTGAAAAGTGGCAAGTACGACTTTCTTGTGACGGATTGGAACATGCCGGGAATGTCTGGCTTTGATCTGCTCAAGGCCGTGCGGGCCGATGAAAACCTGAAAACCCTTCCTGTTTTGATGGTTACCGCCGAAGCCAAACGTGACCAGATTGTTGCAGCGGCTCAGGCTGGCGTAAATGGGTACGTGGTAAAACCATTTACTGCAGCCGTTCTAAAAGAAAAAATCGAGAAGATTTTTGAACGAATTCAGTAACTGGAAATTGGATGGGTCGTATGAGCGATAACAAGAAGATCCATCGGGGTCTTGAGCCAGAAGTGACCGAAAAGCTCCGGCACCAGGCAGCAGAGCTCGCCCAAAGCGTTGAGCGCGGTGATTATGCCAGCGCTATGAACCTGATCAACGAGTTAAGCGAGGTCAGGGACCAGAGTCTTTATCGTGAAGTCGGCCGTTTGACGCGAACGCTTCATGAGGCAATTCGCAACTTCCAGATAGATCCGCGCAGCCCGGAGCAGAAAGAAGTCCTGTCCCTGATGACCGATGCGTCCGACAGGCTGGCTTACGTTGTTCAAATGACTGGCCAGGCTGCCAATCGCACTATGGATCTGGTTGAAGAGAGCATGCCTCTTGCTCAAACCCTGCGCGAAGAAGCTACGTCATTGAGCCAGGAGTGGCAGCGATTGCGCCGCCGCGAAATGCAGCCCGCTGAATTCCGTGATTTGTATGGCCGTATCGACGCCTTTTTTCTGAGCGTAACCAACGATGCGGACACCCTCTATAACGGTCTTTCTGAAATTTTGCTGGCGCAGGATTTCCAGGATCTGACCGGCCAGGTGATACAGCGAGTGACCGCGTTGGTGAAGGAAGTTGAGGAGCAGATGCTCAGCCTGGTGGTTATGGCCAGCCATGTTGATCAACTTACCGGCACAGTGCACCAGATTGAAAGTGAAGAAGTCTCCGCCGAACAGGGTGTGGGACCTCAGATGAAGGCAGAAGAGCGCGAAGATGTAGTCTCGGGACAAACTGACGTAGACGATCTGTTATCCAGTCTCGGTTTCTGAACAGAAGAGGTTAACCCATGGCGTTTGATGCCGATGATGAGATCCTGCAAGACTTCCTGGTGGAGGCTGGGGAGATCCTTGAGAAGCTGTCGGAACAGCTTGTTGATCTTGAGCAACATCCAGACGACAGCAATTTGCTCAACGCCATTTTCCGTGGATTCCACACCGTAAAAGGCGGTGCAGGCTTTCTGCAGTTGGATGCTCTGGTGAACTGTTGCCACTCCGCTGAGAACGTGTTCGATATTTTGCGCAATCATAAGCGCGCGGTGGATTCCGAGCTGATGGATGTTGTGCTGGAAGCTTTGGACCATGTGAATGCCATGTTCGAGCAGGTGCGTAACAGGGAAGAGCTGACCCCTGCGCCCGATGAATTGATTGCGGCTCTGGATGCCTTGGCACTGCCTCAAGTTACTGGCGAAGTGGTGAGCACCGAGCGAGCAGACGTTCCTGCCGCCCCTGAGAGCGATCAGGATGGTGGCGATATTACTGATGAAGAGTTCGAGCAATTGCTGGATGCGTTGCATGGCGATGCACCGGTGTCTGGTGCAGCCGATAGCTCCGCGCCTGATCAGCCCGCCGGAAGCAGCGGCTCAGGGGACGAAATTACAGATGATGAGTTTGAAGCCCTGCTGGATGAGCTGCATGGTAAGGGTAAATTTGCCGCAAAAGCAGCCGCAGCTGACGATGCTCAGGCAGCGTCAAGTGCTGCCAGCCCGGCCGTGGGCAATGATGGCGAACTGATCACTGACGACGAATTTGAAAAACTGCTCGACGAGCTGCATGGCAAGGGCGGAAGCCCTACCACTGGCGGCCCCGCCGAAAAGACATCACAGCCGAAAGCTGAGCCAGCAAAAGTGCTACCTGAACAGGTGCCTGAGACGAAGCCAGCTGCTCCAGCACCTGCCGGTAAAGCGGCCCCTCCCAGAGATTCAGCACCAGTGGCCGAAACCACTGTGCGTGTCGACACCAAGCGTCTCGACGACATCATGAACATGGTGGGCGAATTGGTGCTGGTGCGAAATCGACTTCAGAGGCTGGGCTCCGACAGTGAAGACGAGCACATGCACAAGGCTGTATCCAGCCTTGATGTGGTGACCACAGATCTTCAGGCTGCAGTGATGCAGACTCGCATGCAGCCAATCAAAAAAGTTTTCGGTCGCTTCCCGCGGGTTGTTCGTGACCTGGCCCGGGGCATGAAAAAAGAAGTGAATCTGGTGATGATTGGCGAAGAGACCGATCTCGACAAAAACCTTGTTGAAGCCCTGTCGGACCCGCTCGTTCACCTGGTACGGAATTCTGTTGACCATGGTATTGAAACGCCGGATGTTCGTGAAAAGGCGGGTAAGCCGCGGCAAGGCACGGTCACCCTCTCTGCTGAACAGGAAGGCGACCATATCCTCCTGTCTATCGATGATGATGGTGCAGGTATGGACCCGGAAGTACTGCGCCGCAAAGCGGTGGAAAAAGGGATTTACGATCAGGACGCTGCCGATCGCCTCACGGATACAGAGTGTTTTAACCTGATTTTTGCCGCCGGGTTTTCCACCAAGGAGCAGATTTCTGACGTGTCCGGGCGCGGCGTGGGCATGGATGTGGTGAAAACCAAAATAAATCAGCTCAATGGCCAGCTCAGCATTGTTTCAGCTTTAGGCAAGGGTTCTCGCATTATCATTAAAGTGCCCCTGACTTTGGCGATTATGCCAACCCTGATGATCAAACTTGGTGATCAGTCTTTTGCTCTGCCGCTGGTGAATGTGGTGGAGATATTCCATTTGAATCTGACTCGCACCAATGTTGTAGATGGTCGTGAGTGTGTTGTTGTACGGGACAAGGTGTTTCCGCTTTTCCATATAAAGCGCTGGTTGGTGAAAGGGTCTGCTGGCGTAACGGGCCCTGAAAGCGGGCACGTGGTAATCGTTGCCATGGGCACCAACAAGGTTGGTTTTGTTGTTGACCAGCTCGTCGGTCAGGAAGAGGTGGTTATCAAGCCTCTCGGGCGAGGGTTACAGGGCACACCGGGTATGGCAGGAGCCACAATTACCGGTGATGGCCGTATTGCGCTGATTATCGATGTTCCTAGCTTGCTGCAGCACTACAGCTGAGTTGTTTACAGGCAGCGCAAAGCTTTATGGATCAAAGCATTTTGGTAGGAGAAACGGATGACAGTTTCTGTCCTGGTCGTTGATGATTCAGGGTTTTTTCGCAAGCGACTAACAGAGATACTCACCTCGTCGGGCCAGATCCGTGTGGTGGGCGTGGCAGCCAACGGCCGGGAAGGTGTTGAGTTGGCGGGATCGCTGCGCCCGGATGTTATTACCATGGATTACGAAATGCCGATTATGGACGGTATTTCGGCGGTGCGGGAAATCATGCAAAAGCACCCGATACCGGTGCTCATGTTTTCTTCACTCACCTACGAAGGCGCCAGAATTACACTGGACGCCCTGGAAGCCGGTGCGGTTGATTTCTTGCCCAAAAACTTCGAGGAAATCGCGCGGGATGGCAGCCAGCTGCAAAAAATTCTGATTGATCGCGTACTTGATGTTGCGCGCAGTCGACCAGCCAGCAGGGCACAGCCAGCTTCGCCTTCTCCCAGGGCACCTCAACAATCTGCACCTGCCGCACCTACCAGGCCTGCAACGTCAGGGCGCTCTGTGGTGCCCAGACGCCAGGCTGTTCAGCCAACGCAAGATGACACGCCCAAGCGCACTGCGCGAAAGAGCCCGGCACGACAATTCGCTGTTGTGGGTATTGGTACTTCAACCGGCGGGCCAGTGGCGCTGCAGCGTGTGCTTTCGGCTTTGCCGGCCGGTTTCCCGTCGCCGATTGTTCTGGTGCAGCACATGCCTGCAAGCTTTACGCCGGCCTTTGCTGAGCGCCTCAACAAGCTGTGCAAGATTGAAGTCCGGCAGGCAGAAGACGGCGATATCCTTCACCCTGGATTGGCTCTGCTTGCCCCCGGCGGCAAACAGATGATGATTGAAAACCGGGGTGGTCAGCCCCGGGTTCGTATTCTGCCGGGCGACGAGCGCCTGAACTACCGGCCCTGTGTGGACGTTACCTTTGGGTCCCTTGCCCGCGCATTCCCCGGGAAAACGCTAGGCGTTATCCTTACGGGAATGGGGTCTGACGGGAAAGAGGGGTGCCGAATGATGAAGCAAAGCGGCTCACCCATCTGGTCTCAGGATGAAAGATCGTCTGTCATTTATGGTATGCCCATGGCGGTTGCTAAAGCAGGCTTGAGTGATGAGGTTTTATCGTTGGAGGAAATAGGGCCCAGATTGCTTGAGGGCGTTTGCTGATGGATATACTCAGCCTGCTCGGTGTCGTTCTGGCTTTTGCTGCTATTCTTGGCGGCAACCTGCTTGAAGGCGGAGCACTGAGCTCACTGTTTAATGGCCCGGCTGCCATTATTGTGATTGGTGGCACCTTGGCCGCGACCATTCTCCAGACCTCCTGGCCGGTTCTGAAACGGGCTGCTGCCCAAGCACGCTGGGTGTTTGTTCCCCCGTTTATCAGCATTGAAGACGGAATTGGCAAGGTAATCGATTGGAGCGTGAAGGCCAGAAAACAAGGACTTTTAGGGCTTGAAGGTTTAGCGGAAAATGAGCCGGAAACCTTTGCTCGCAAAGGCCTTCAGTTGTTGGTAGATGGTGCTGAAACCGAAACAATCCGCAGCATCATGGAGATAGATCTCGATTGCCGCGAGCAGCGAAATCTTGAATCTGCTCGAGTGTTTGAGGCCATGGGTGGTTATTCACCGACCATCGGTATTATTGGCGCTGTCATGGGGTTGATACAGGTGATGACCAACCTCGAAGACCCGGCGTCCCTGGGCAGCGGAATTGCCACTGCCTTTGTAGCAACCATCTATGGCGTGGCACTGGCCAACCTGCTGTTTTTCCCGGTTGCCAATAAGCTGCGCGGGCTGGTCAAGGAACGTTCACGGTACGAAGATATGATGATCGATGGTCTCATTGCCATTGCAGAGGGTGAGAACCCCAAATCCATTGAATTGCGGCTGCGGGGCTTCCTGCAGTAAGCAAAACCGGTTCCTAATATGCGGCGTCGCAGGCAACCTCAGGATGATTTGCACAACAAAGAGCGTTGGCTGATTTCCTATGCGGATTTCATAACGCTGTTGTTTGCTTTTTTTGTAGTGATGTACTCGGTCTCATCGGTGAATGAGGGTAAGTACAAGGTACTGTCTGAGACACTTACAGGCGTCTTCAACGCACCGCAGCGCTCCTTTCAGCCTATTGAAATTGGTGACCAGACTCCACGACCGGAAACCCAACCTTCAGAGGATGTGATACCCCCGGCGGTAACAGAGGCACCCAGAAATTCAGAACAGGATACACAGGCCCGCACAGAAGCCTTGCGCACCATGGCAGATCAGTTGGCGATAGAGTTTGACGAACTGATCGATCGTGGGGTGGTTACCCTTGAAGTCAATGACCGCTGGCTTTCACTCAACCTGCCGGATAGCCTGCTATTTGGCAGTGGCGATGCGGAGCCTCACTATGATGCGTTTGATGTGATGGATAAGGTGGCGCGGGTTCTCAGGAACCGGGATAACGCGGTAAAGGTTGAAGGTTTTACCGATAACCAGCCCATTCGCACGTCGCGCTTCCCTTCCAACTGGGAGCTTTCCACAGCACGGGCAGCGGCGGTAGTCCGTATGTTGAGCATGGAGGGTATTGAGCCGGAACGGCTGGCTGCGATTGGTTATGGGGAGCATCAGCCCCTGGCCCGTAACGACACTGAGGAAGGTCGCCGTCGCAATCGGCGGGTAGTGCTGCTTATTTCCCGTGATGCCAGTATCCGGGGAGTCATGCGCTAGGGGATTTCTGCGAGAGTCCTTGCTGGCACGGTTTCTGTATAACTCACCCCGTATTTCGTCAGGCGGCAACCGACTGCCGGTACTTAACCTGCTGGTACTACACCTGCTTAAGTTACATAAGAAACGGCCGATAAACGGGATACGTTCCTGTTTTTAGCGGGTCGCAACACAGTAGTTTCGGAGTATAAACGTGCGAATCTGGGCTATAGCCAATCAGAAGGGTGGCGTGGGTAAAACCACCTCGGTGGTCGCGTTAGGCGGCCTGCTGGCGGAGCGTGGCAAGCGTGTTCTGGTGGTTGATCTTGACCCTCACGGTTCACTGACCAGCTGGTTCGGATACGATCCGGATACCATCGCGCACAGCCTTTTTGATCTGTTTCAGCACCAGGGCAAGGTGCCTGATGGGCTTCCGGCCCAGCTTATTACAGAAACCAGTTGCCCCGGATTGGATCTTTTGCCTGCCAGTACAGCGTTGGCGACACTGGAGCGCCGAATGGTGGGCGCGGAAGGCATGGGGCTCATTGTTTCCCGGGCGCTTACCCAGCTGTGGGATGATTATGATTTCGTCCTTCTTGATAACACGCCCTCGCTGGGTGTGCTGATGGTCAATGCATTGGCAGCGGCACAACACCTGATTATTCCCGTGCAAACCGAGTTCCTTGCCATCAAAGGCCTTGAGCGCATGTTGCACACTCTGCAGATGATCATGCGCTCACAAAAAAATCAGCTGCCTTACACCATCGTGCCCACCCTGTTTGACCGGCGCACTCAGGCGTCGATGCAAAGCCTTAATCTGCTGCGTAAAACCTATCAGGACAACCTTTGGAGGTTTGCAGTGCCGGTAGATACCAAGTTCCGCGACGCCAGTCAGGCAGGTATAGTACCGTCAAAGCTGGAAGCCCAGACACATGGCGTTCGGGCTTACAGGCACTTGCTGGATGATTTGCTGGCAAGAACAGGCGCACAGAAGGAACGTCAGCATGGCTGACGAGAAATTGACAAAATTGGCCGATCCAGCCAGCGCGATTGCCAGTTATCTGGATGAGTTGCTGCACACAGCAACGACAACAGCGCAGCATGAAGCGTTGGCTGCGCCAGAATTTGCCGTAAAGGCAGAGCCTGAACCTGAAGCGCCCCCAATAAAGAGGCAGGTGGTGGCCACCAAACCAGTGCCTGTTGAGGCTCCGGCACCCTTGGTAGCGCCGAAATCGGTGCAGGTGCGGGAACCAATGCCATTGGTGGCCACCACGCCAGCGCCTACGCCAGGGTATGAAGTTCCTGCGGCGCGCCCCGAGTGGTCAGAGCGCCCGTTCGAGTGCCTGATTTTCACGGTGGCTGGGCTGCAGCTTGCGGTACCTTTGGTGCTGTTGGGTGCTATATATCAGATTGAAGAGAGTATTCGGCCTATTCCCGGTAGCCCTCGTTGGTACATGGGTATTCGCATGGGAGCCCATCAGAACTTGAGGGTTGTGGATACGGCTGAGTGGATTATGGCCGGGCGAGTGCCGGCGAATGCCCGTGATAATTATCGCTTTGTTATTCGCCTGGATAACAGTGAGTGGGGCCTTGCATGCGATAATGTGGCCCAGTCATTCACTCTGAGCCCGGATGATGTGCGCTGGCGCACGGCCCGCAGCAAGCGGCCCTGGCTGGCTGGCACAGTCATTGAGCAAATGTGTGCTCTGGTTGATGTCCGTACCATGGCAGATTTGTTGGTGCGCGCAGAACAAGAGCAGCATCTTGACCTGAGTTGACCGGAGAAACCCGGTTACCTAATGAAACCTTGTCGTACTGGCACGGTTTGTGCCCTTAATTATAGTATTGGGCACTGATGATGTTTTTTTGACGATCAGGCTGCCCGCCCGGGTAAGCCGTACAGGAGAGACTGGTTATGGCATCCCCGAGCGGACCGCAAAAACAGGCCAAAGACGATCAGGTACTGCAGTATGTGACCTTCCGGCTGGATAACGAGACCTATGGTCTGGATGTTATGCAGATTCAGGAAGTGCTGAGATACACGGAGATTGCGCCGGTGCCGGGTGCTCCGGACTATGTACTCGGTATCATCAACCTGCGGGGCAATGTGGTGACGGTAATAGACACCCGTCGCCGTTTCGGGTTGGCAGATGCCGAAATGACAGACGCCACCCGAATTGTAGTGATGGAATCTGCTGACCAGGTGATGGGTATTCTGGTGGATTCAGTAGCCGAAGTTGTGTACCTGAAAGCCAGTGAAATTGAGACTGCACCGAACGTGGGTAATGATGAAAGTGCCAGATTTATCCAGGGTGTGTGTAATAAGGATGGCGAACTGATCATATTGGTTGAGTTCGATAAAATGCTGTCAGACCACGAATGGGCAGAGATCGCAGGACTGTAAACCGGCGCCATACCGGCCAGACCTGATGATGGATGCCTCAAGTGGCTAATAACCGGAGACATCCATCATGTTTACTGAAATTCCTTCCTATCTTCCATGGGCGTTGACTGGCGTAGCGATTACGCTGGTTTTTGTGCAGGGCGTTATGCTTGGCCGCCAGAACAGAGAACTGAAATCCACACTCAAAGAGCGGTGCGATATCCTCGGTAGGGAATTGCATGCTACTGCCAGTGGCAGCATGGGGGTGGGCCAACGCCTTGTGGCTTGTGAGCGGCAGTTGCATGAGCTGAGAACAACCATGGACGAGATGCGCCAGAACGATCCTCTGCGTATATCTTACGATGAAGCTTCACGGCTTGTTGACCTTGGCGCAGATATTGACGATCTGATGAATACATGCGGAATTTCCCGTCCCGAGGCCGAGCTGGTATCGGCGCTGAAGAAACGTCAGGCGGCTTAAGCAGGCCAGTGGCTTTCAGGGATTATCTGAGCTACTGCCGGCGTCTTCAGGCGTGCGGCCGCGTATATGAAAGGCAAACGCAAGAATTTCTGCAATAACCCGGTAGAGGTTTTCGGGTATTTCGTCATTGAGTGACAAGCGTGCGAGAATCCCAGCTAACTCGGCATTTTCATACAGTGGCACGTTGTTTTCTCTGGCAATCCGGATAATTTCATCAGCCAGTTCGTAAGTGCCTGTGGCCGTGATGGTCGGGGCTTTTTCGCCGTCGTATTTCAGTGCAACTGCGGCACTGGATGATTGGCCCTGGTTTTTCTCTTTCATGCTCGGGTGTCCACCAGTCTGTGCTCCAGCTTGGTTGTCGGGTACGAGGGGCTGCCCCGCCGGCATTCCAGATCTGTCACTTCCAGCCCTAACTCCACAAGGCTTCGCCTCAGAAGCGGCAGTTCTTCGTTCACCTGCTTTAACGTTTCCTGTTTTTCTGCCCACACCCGAGCACTGACTTCATGCTGGCGCAGGGAAACCTCAAAGTTCAGAGCCCCGGCCAGTTCCAGATCAATGGCAAGATTCAGGCGCCACTCGCTGATGGCAGCACTTTTTTCGTTACGGCCCTTGGCTGAAGACTCGTCTTTGTATTGCTCCAAACGCAGCTGTGCCAGCTTGGGCTCGTTTTGGGGCGTTACCCAAGGTAAGTCCATAAGCAGGGTGGAGGTGGGTGCAGGCGTGTCACCGCCGCCTCTTGCCGTCAGGATTTGGCTGTGTAATTGGTTAACCGTAATCCGGTTCAGCATGCCCGCCAACATGCGCAAGGTCTGGCCCACGGATGTGGGCTCGGAACTCGTGGCGGGTACTATTGCCTGTGGGAATTGCAGCGGCGCCTGAACCAGGCTGGGGCTTGCCAAGGGCATAAGACGATTGAAGGAGGTTGCGGTGTTACCGCCTTGCTCTGCAAGCAAGCTGGTGATCATTCGCCCTATGGCAAGTTTGAGGTCGGGCAGTGCGGGCGAAGGTGTCTGGGTCAGGCGGGATTCTGCAAACAGTCCACTCTCGGCTACCCATTGCCGGATTTGCTGTACGCTGTTGTTCTGAGTGCCGGCACCGGGCGCAAGGGTGTTGCTGGCAGGCAGCCTTGCAATCAGAGTCTCAAGAGCCTGGCGCGCCGCTTCCGGCAGAGGTTGCAGGCTGCGGCTGGTGGGCAGTTGCCCGGGCGTCAGTTCAGGAACCAGGCCCCGGTTCAGTGCTGTCATCAGTTTTGCCAGGCCACTGTCCAGGCTTTGCTGCCAGGGCATTCGTTGCGCCAGAGCCCGTGCAATCGCGGCTTCTGGTGTCGCTACCAGCTTGCCCATCAGTTGCAGTTCGTTACCGGCCCGCATTACTTTTACCCAATCCCCCGGCGTCAGCTCCGTGGCACCAATTGCTGCATTAACCTGTAGCGGCTTTCCTCGCACATCCAGCAACACTTCTGCGTTGCCACTGCCTTGACGGTTGATGACTTCTGCTACCCGGGCCAGTATGGTCTCACGGTTTGCGAGCTGTACCTGGTCCAGTTGCTGTCGGGCCGACAGCGCCGCTGTTTCTCGGCCTGGCTGCGAGGCTTCATTGGTCTGCGTCGGCCCGGGAGTTACCGGTGCCGGAGGGATAGGGGACTGTTGGCCGCTGGGTAGTTTCATCGCTGCTGACTTGATACCAGACAAGAGTAATCTGTAGACGCTTTCGTTATAATACGCCGCGCCGGCAACTATTGTCGTGAATACACCCGATGCAATTGTGCATCGTCCTGATTACGGGGCCCTGATGTCCGAGCCGTTACCCTTGATTCCCGAACCATTACTACAGGCTGTTAACCTGCAGTGTGAGCGGGACAAGCGGATACTTTTCCGTGAGTTATCCTTTTCCATACTGCCCGGTACAGTAACTCGTGTCGAGGGGCCAAATGGCTCCGGTAAAACAACCCTGCTGAGAATACTGGCTGGCCTGAATGATGCCTGGACCGGTGAATTGAAGTGGTGCGGGGCGCCGGTGGCAAACCACCGGGAAGAGTTTCTCCGCAACATGCTGTATCTCGGGCACCGTCCGGGTATCAAACCCTTGCTTACTCCGCTGGAAAACCTCCGGGCCTTAATGGCGGGTCGCAGGCCAGTGTCTGACGCAGCATTAAGTCAGGCTCTGCAAGGTACCGGCCTCGCTGGCTATGAAAACGTACCCTGTCGCAATTTGTCTGCCGGTCAACAACGCAGAGTTGCATTGGCGCGGCTGTTAATAGCTGACGAGCCCCTTTGGCTGCTCGATGAAGTGTTTACCGCCATTGATGCAAACGGTGTGGCAGCTATCGAAGCTCTTTTGCAACAGCGAGCTGCTGAAGGCGGTGCTGTGCTGGTGACCACTCACCATGATTTGGCGCTTCCGGGCATGCACAGGTTGGTGCTTGGCAAGGGAGGCGTGGCCGATGAACGCTGAAACCCGTCTGGCAGCTCAGCTGGCCAGTAGCCGTGTTGGCGCTCTGGCTGCCATGAAAGGTGTGTTTGCACGGGATATGAAGGTGGCATTTCGGCAACGCCAGGATCTGCTTAACCCGCTGCTGTTTTTTATTATGGTCGTTACGCTGTTTCCCCTTGGTGTCAGCCCGGAGGTTTCATTCCTCAGCCAAGCGGGTGCCGGTATACTGTGGGTGGCAGCGCTGCTTTCTGTTCTGCTGTCGCTGGATCATCTGTTTCGCCATGATTTTGACGATGGCACCCTGGAACAGCTTGTGCTTCAGCCGCAGCCGCTGTTTCTTCTGATTTTGGCTAAAACTACGGCGCACTGGATGCTGACAGGCTTGCCCTTGGTTATTTTAGCCCCTGTTCTTGGTGTAATGGTGCATCTCGACGGGAACTCTATTGCTGTTTTGTGTCTAACGCTGTTGATTGGTACGCCGGTACTGAGTTTGATTGGCGCTATTGGTGCTGCGTTAACGCTTGGGTTGCGATCGGCAGGTGTGCTCTTGTCCCTGTTGATCATTCCCCTGTACATTCCGGTGCTGATATTCGGCACGGGCACAGTTGCGGCAGCGGCAGAGGGCGCATCTGTGGGAGCATACCTGGCTTTGATGGGCGCTTTCCTTGTGCTGGCGCTGACACTTGCGCCGTTTGCAGCAGCTGCAGCGCTGAAAATCAGCTTGTCGAACGGATAAAACAAGGTAAACGGTAGGACGGTGACCATCTGATGTGGCAAATTTTTCACAAACTGGGTTCCCCAAAGTGGTTTTTCGGGATATCCACCCGGTTCATGCCCTGGCTGCTGGCAGGCGGTGTATTGCTGCTTATGGCTGGCGTAGTCTGGGGCTTGGCGTTTGCGCCCAAGGATTATCTTCAGGGCAATAGTTACCGGATCATTTTTATTCATGTGCCTACTGCGTTTATGGCGCAGTCGGTGTACATAATGATGGCGTCTGCGGCCCTTGTAACGCTGGTGTGGCGTATGAAGCTTGCCGATGTGTTCGTCAAGGCGGTTGCGCCGGTGGGGCTGGTTCTGACATTTCTGGCGCTCTTTACCGGGGCGGTTTGGGGCAAGCCGACTTGGGGCACCTGGTGGATTTGGGATGCCCGGCTTACCTCCATGTTGATTCTGCTGTTCCTGTATGGCGGCGTTATCGCACTGGATCGCGCTATCAATGACGAAAAATCGGCAGCCCGCGCTGTTGCTGTTCTGGTGCTGGTAGGGGTAGTGAATATCCCCATTATCAAATACTCCGTAGACTGGTGGAATACACTGCACCAGCCCGCGACGTTCAAGCTCACAGAAAAGCCGTCCATGCCGGCGGAAATGTGGGTGCCACTGCTGCTGTCAGTGCTGGGCCTGTACCTGATTTTCGGATGGCTCGCCTGCGTTCGTATGCAGACAGAAATTTTGTCCCGGGAGCAACGCACCCGGTGGGTGAAAGAATTCGTATTGAAAGGACGGGTTTGAGCCATGGCATTTGATTCTTTTTCTGCCTTTATCGCGATGGAGGGCCACGGCCCTTATGTGTGGGCCTGTTACGCTGTGTTTTTTGTGCTGATGGCTGTGCTAATGGCGGGATCATTGCGGAGCAGGAAAGCGATGGTTGAGTCCTGCCGTCGTGGTTATGAGTTTCAGGCCGACAAGAGTAAAGTGGCCTCGGCTCCAGCATCTTCTGCGTCTTTCGCGCGCGTAAACGTTTCCCAAGACTGACTGACAGGTATGTAAATGCACCCGATCCGTAAAAAGCGGCTGACTATTGTACTGTTTCTGCTGGCAGGGCTATCCGTAGCAGTGGCGCTGACAACCTATGCGCTGCGCCAGAACATTAACTTGTTCTACGACCCGAGCCAGATTTCTGCTGGAGAGGCCCCAATTGATGTCCGTATCCGCGCAGGCGGCATGGTTGAAGAAGGCTCGGTTGTGCGGGACCCGGAAAGCCTGAAGGTGGAGTTCCTGGTAACTGATTACAGCGCTTCTGTGCCTGTAGAGTACGTTGGAATCCTGCCTGACCTGTTTGCTGAGGGACAGGGCATTGTCGCCATGGGTCGACTCAACAATGAGGGGCGTTTTGTAGCGGATCAGGTTCTGGCCAAGCACGATGAAAATTACATGCCGCCAGAAGTGGCCAGTGCCCTGGAAAAGGCATCGGAGGCGGGAGCCAAGTCGGCGACTGAAAGCACCAAATCCGCAACCTACTAAACACATTACAACCAATAGCCTGATTCCTGGAGAGCTTTGATGTATCCCGAACTCGGACAGCTTGCACTGATACTCGCGCTGGTTCTGGCAGTGCTTCTGTCGGTTGTACCCCTGGTTGGCTCACTCACCGGCCGAGACAGCCTGCAGGCGTTTGCGAGGCCGTTGACTACCGGCATGTTTGTGTTTGTCGGGCTGGCGTTTGCGGTGTTGACCCATGCCTTTTTAACAGACGACTTTTCAGTCGCCTACGTGGCGAACAACAGCAACAGCATGCTGCCCTGGTATTACAAGTTTAGCGCGGTGTGGGGTGGCCATGAAGGCTCACTGCTCCTGTGGATATTGATGCTGACCGGGTGGACCATGGCCGTTGCCATTTTCAGTCGCCGGTTGCCTGCGGTGATGATCTCCCAGGTGTTATCTGTTCTCGGCATGGTCAGTGTTGGCTTTATGCTCTTTATTGTGGTGACTTCAAACCCATTTGACCGTCTGCTACCAAACGTACCGGCTGATGGTGCGGATTTGAACCCGTTGTTGCAGGACTTCGGCCTTATTGTGCACCCGCCCATGTTGTATATGGGTTACGTTGGCTTTGCCGTAGCTTTTGCATTCGCCATTGCGGCACTGATTAACGGGCGTCTGGATGCCGCGTGGGCGAGATGGTCACGGCCCTGGACAACGGTTGCCTGGGCATTTCTGTCTATTGGTATTGCTCTTGGAAGCTGGTGGGCGTACTACGAGCTTGGCTGGGGTGGTTGGTGGTTCTGGGACCCCGTAGAAAACGCCTCGCTGCTGCCCTGGTTGTCGGGTACTGCGCTGATGCACTCGCTGGCGGTGACCGAAAAACGCGGTGTGTTCAAAAGCTGGACGGTACTGTTAGCCATTGTCACCTTTTCCCTGAGTTTGCTGGGAACCTTCCTGGTTCGATCTGGCGTGCTTACCTCGGTGCATGCCTTTGCGTCTGATCCGGAGCGGGGCACCTTTTTGCTGGCGTTGCTTGCATTAACCATCCTGGCCAGTCTGATGCTCTATGCGTTTCGGGCGCCTGTGGTTCATGTGCGCTCCCGCTATGGCTCTCTATCGCGGGAAATTTTCCTGCTGCTGAATAACGTACTGCTGGTTTCTGCAACGCTGCTGGTCGCAGTGGGCACGCTTTACCCACTGGTTCTGGATTTCTTCGAGCTGGGCAAGATATCCATCGGTGAGCCGTTCTTCAATCTCACGTTCAGCCCTCTGGCTGTGGCGACAGGGCTTTTGCTTGGCGTTGGCACCTTCTCGCGCTGGAAGAAAACCGATGCCGGTTGGCTTGCGCGCAAACTCTTGTGGCCGCTGGCGATCAGTATGCTGCTCAGTACCGCGGTCATGGTTGTGTATGGCGGATTCAAGCCTTGGGCCTTTATTGGCGTATTTACAGCCCTATGGGTAACCACTGCAACCTTCTGGGATTTGTGGGACAAGTCCTCTTCGAAAAAGGGGCGAGTTCACGGCCTTAAGCGCCAGTCCCGTAGTTACTACGGCATGGTGCTTGGTCATCTCGGATTAGCGCTCACCATGGCCGGCGCAACGGTGGTGTCGAACTATGGTATTGAGCGGGATGTGCGCATGGTGCCGGGTGATGTGGCCGAGGTTGGGGATTACCAGTTCCTGTTTGTGGATATTGGTGAGCGCCGCGGTCGTAACTTTACTGCCCAGTACGGCACGTTCGAGATCATGCGGGATGGCAAGCTGATTGCTGAGCTGCACCCCGAAAAGCGCCAGTACGCGGTTGGCATGAGTGTTATGACAGAAGCGGATATTGATGGCGGTTTGTTCCGGGATATATTTGTGGCTGTCGGTGAACGTATTTCTGACAACGCCTGGGCTATACGCCTGCAATACAAGCCGCTGATCCGCTGGCTCTGGCTTGGGGCTCTATTTATGGCCGCCGGTGGATTCCTGGCCATATCGGATCGCCGTTACCGGATACGTGAACGCTCGACGGAACGTTCGACATCCCCGGCGCCATCACAACCAGGCTCCCAGGAAACAGCTGGAGCGGTTTTATGAAGCGGTTTTTACTGTTTCTGCCCCTGCTGGTGGCCATCGTGGTGGGTGCATTTCTGTTTGCGGGTATCGGTAAAGACCCCACCAAGTTGGATTCCGCCCTGGTTGGAAAGCCGGTTCCGGTATTCGGCCTCAAAAGCCTGAAGCAACCTGAGGCGACCCTTGATGAGGGTCTGTTCCAGGGTGAGGTGACCCTGCTGAACGTGTGGGGTACCTGGTGCCCCGCCTGTCGGGATGAGCATGCTGACCTCATGTGGTTGGCACAGGAAAGGAAGGTTCCAATTATCGGGCTGAACTATAAGGACAGCAGAGACGAAGCCTTGGTTTGGCTGGACAGGTTGGGCGACCCCTACCGCACGGTGATCTACGACCCAAAAGGCACCCTGGGTTTTGATCTGGGTGTTTATGGCGCGCCTGAAACCTTTGTAATTGATGCATCCGGCGTTGTGCGTTACCGCCATGTAGGTGTGGTCAACCGCGAAGTGTGGGAACAGATCCTGTTGCCAGTGATTACTAAAGCGCGGGAGAACGGTTGATGCTCCGTATTATGTGTTTCCTGTTGGCTGTTTTTGCCTCCGGTATCAGCTCTGCCGATGTTTCTGCAGTGTATGGTTTTGACACCCGCAGCGAAGAGCAACGCTACCAGAATCTGATCGCAGAATTGCGCTGTCCCAAATGCCAGAACCAGAACATTGCGGATTCAAACTCACCGATTTCCAAGGACATGAGAAATGCGGTTTATCAAATGATGCAAGAGGGGGCCAGCAACGATGAAATTGTGGAGTCTCTGGTGGGCCGCTTTGGAGAGTTTGTAAAGTACAAACCCGATCTGGATAGCCGAACTTTCGTTCTCTGGGCAACGCCTGCGATTGCCGTTCTGGGTGGGTTACTCGTAGTGGTCGGGGTGGTTGTTCGCTCTCGTCGCGCGGGTACAGCGGCGCCGGCACTCAGTGCTGACGAGCAGGCCCGTATTGAAAAAATGCTTGCGGAAAAAGATCGTAACGGCAAAGTCTGACCAATACCTATGGCAAACGCCCGGATTCGTAGCTATACGCACCGCCTTATTCATTTTGAACCTGTGATGATATTTCCATGACCCAAACTTTCTGGATTGCCGCAACGGTACTGATCATTCTTGCCCTGGCATTTGTAATCTACCCAGTGATGTTCCACCGCCGGGCCGACCGGCAGCAGACAGATCTCAGAAACCAGAACCTGATGGCGTATCGCAGCCGTATGGCTGAGTTGGAAAAAGAGCATCAAGCGGGAATTATTGACGAGGAAACTTACCAGCAATTGCGCGACGAACTTGCCGGAGCCATGTTGGATGATGTGCCCGATAATGAGGTTCGGGCAAAAAGCATTCCCGGTCGCAAGGCCGCGATGGCGGTGGGTTTGGTCTCAATACTCCTGATTCCCGCAGCCACGGTTGTGCTTTATGAAGAGTGGGGTGCCCTGGATAGTGTGGAGGCGTATATCGCCATGCAGGAGTTGGGTGGTTCGGATGAAGCCCGTGCAGCGCAGATGGGCACGCTCACAGAACAGTTGCGCGAGCGGCTGGAAGCCAGTCCCGATAACCCTGACGGATGGGCGATGTTGGGCCAAACCTATATGCGCCTGGAGCGCTATGAAGATGCAGCATGGGCATTCCGGCAGTTGGCTGATAGTGTGAAATCTGATGATGGGTCCCAGGCGGTCGCTCTGGGGCTATCTGCGCAGGCGCTATTTTTCCTTAACCAAGGTGCCATGACCGATAAAGTAACTGCCACGATTGAAGAAGCCAGATCATTGAACCCTGACGAAGTAAATTCTCTTGGTTTGTTGGGCATTCATTCCTTCAGTCAGGGCGCCTATCGCGAGGCTATCCAGTACTGGGAGCGTATTCAGACAGTCGCACCAGATCACCCACAGTTGGGCGCCATTCAGGGCGGCATCGAAGAAGCTTATACTCGCCTTGGGGAGCAGCCACCAGCACAGGAACCGGCTCTTGCTGCAGCGGGTGATAGCGCTCAGGGCGTGGGCGTAACTGTGAGTGTGAGCCTTGATGAGGCGTTCAAGCAGGATATTCCTGACGACACTACATTGTTTATCTTTGCCCGTGCAGCCAATGTCCAGAGCGGTCCACCCTTGGCTGTTGTCAGATTGACGGCAAGCGCTCTGCCCATCGATATCCGGTTGGATGACCGATATGCGATGACCCCGGAAGCGGTGATTTCCGGTGTTGAAGAGGTGGCTGTAACGGCGCGGCTGACACGTTCTGGTAGCATCAGCGCGCAAGCGGGTGACTGGCAGGGAAGTACCGATACACCTATCACGGTTACCAAAGAGCAGGGCTCACCGGTAGCCATAGTGATCAATAAGCAATTGACCGGAAGCTGATCGGAACACAACTCAGCTGAGCCGGCAGGTGTCGGCCCAGCGAGTATTCAGACTGTTTCGAGTAGTCGCTACGCTGGCCCTTACACTGAAAGGCTGTTTGGGTAGAGTGGTGGCAAGCCGGATTCCTGGTTTGATCTGTTTCTCTGTTGCCTTGCGTGCCTGAGGGCTGTAACCAGCTGCTCCCCATCCCACTGTTCACTGTTGTTACCATCACCGGAACGATCACGGCTGAACAGGTGTGCCTGCAGTGCGTTCAACTCCTTGTCCAGATCCGGTGCTGAAACTACCCGGAAAACGTCACCGGCAGAGCGGAAGTCGTGTCCTGGCCAGCGTAAATTTGACCAGTGTACAAACAGCCCGGGAGTAGATGCCCGGCCATCCTTTGCCGAATTGAGCATCTGCTCAAACGCATCGCGTTCATTTCCACTTTCCTCAGAATCGGTATTGGCAGGCGTATCGGCAGTCATTCTGTGGGTTCGCCACCAGGCCAACATCGTCAGAATCCATATACCCGCAAGCGCAAGACTGACCCACTGCCAAAATGTGTTATTCGTTGCTGCACCGGTGCTGCCATGTCGATCTTCACCACCAGTGGCGGGTGGTGAACCTTGGCCTCCGGCAGGAGTTCCAGCAACAGCCGTTGCGGCTTCAGAGGCGGTAACGTTAAGGGTTTGCGCGGGGATAACAGCCACTCTCTCGCTGTCTGATTCTGTATCCCACCAGGGAATTCGCACCGCCGGGAGGGTCAGTTTGCCCGATTCCACGGGAACCAGCGCGCTGGTTTGGGTTAGAGTCGAAACAATTCCATCAGGCCCCACGCTGGTGTTTCGTTGAGGCTCTTCCGGATATCGACGAAGCCCATCTGGCATAGAGTCGGGTAAGGGTGGTAGCGCTTCTGACGGCAGCCCTGTGGCTTGCAGGCTTAGTGTGCGGGTGAGATTGTCACCGGTCTTCAGGTTCAGTGTGGGTGGCATGCCTGCCTCTCTCAGAGTGAGGCTGGCGGCCGGTAACCAGGTTGAGCCGCTGAATTCTGCTGGAACATCTTTTACGGGCACTTCAAACAATGAGGCACTGTCCCGGAGGAACCGGAGAGAGCCGTCGGCATCTCTGGCCTGGCCTTCAAAACGAATCGGGGGTAGGTTCATTACGCCGGGCTTTTGTGGAAACAGGGCATAGCGCCGCTCCACAACCCGATAGCGTACGCCGTCGCGGTCGCTGGAATATTCCCGTTGTTTGCCCAGACTTTCGATGATCGCATTGGGATGCTGTGGATCGGATAGTTCACCACGAATAAGATTGCCCCGGAAGTACAGCCTCACCGTCAGGATCAGTTGCTCCTGTACATAGACTTCGGCTTTATCAGCCGTCAGCTCAATGAAACTGCCCCGGTTTGGGCCGGCCTGATCTGGAGGTGTGCCGTCAACAACCTCGATCGTCACCGGCTTCGATTTGGAATCTTTAAAACTCAGTGGGGGGATGGTGAGTTTTCCGGTTGATTTGGGTGCAAGCTGGTAGGTCCAGGTTATTTCACCCACCATGTCGTTGTTTACGGTGCGAATGCTGTAGCGCTGGTTGCGGGCCAGTATTTCAAAATCACCTTCCACCTTTTCGATATCCGGAGAGGGTAGGTTCGATAGGTCAAAATCGAACAGGTTGCTCAGGCTGATATCAATCTCTGTGCTGCCCTTTACGGTAAGCGTCAGCACTTCGCCTTCGTAAAGCCGGGTTCGGTCTGGCTCGACGCTCAGTTCGCCGGCGTGTGCTCCAAGCCCGAATACCATAAGCACTGCCAGCCGAATTGCCGGGAGAATCATCCGTTTTACCATGGTGTGTCGCCCTCATCAGATGGTGTCTGACGCTCCTGATACTGTTGCAGGAATTTTCGTTGTAAAAGCCCGCCCGGGTTGTCTGGGACCCGCCGCAGGGATTGCTCCTGGCTTTGGGTCAGGGGTGTTTCAGAAGTAGGGGCGGGTGTTTCGACTTCCTGATCGCCGGGCTCTGTCTCCGTAGCCTGATCGCTTGAGCTCTGGTTTTCTGATGCGTCGCCCGGTTGTTGCTTGCCAGATTCCTCCTGATTTCCGTTCTGCTCTTGTTCTTCGCTTCCGCTTTCAGAAGATTCAGGTTCCCGGCCCGAGTTCTGCGGCTGATCCTGATTTTCGCTGTCACCGGATGAACCGGAAGGGTTCCCCTGTTGCTGACCGTCGTTCTGGCTGGAATCTGACGAGTTCTGATCGTCCTTACCCTGGTCCTGACTGGATTGCTTCTCTTGCTGTTCGAGCAGATCCTCTACAATCTGGCGGTTTACCTGCGCATCTTCCATGCCTGGTTTGCGCGCCAATGCGCTGTCGTATGCCTCAATAGCCTCTTTTAGCTTACCGGCCCGGGCGAGAGCGTTACCACGGTTGTAATCCCCGAGGGTGCTATCTACCCCGGCGAATGCTTTGACTGCTTCCTCAAAGCGCTCCGCCCTGTAAAGAGCAGAGCCACGCCATTCCGGAGATTTGAGCATCCTGGCCGCTTCAGTTGGATCTTCCCGGATCAACTCTGCTGCGCGTTGATCCTCCCGCTGCCACAGGCTGCCCCAATCCATCGCTTGGGCTGGTTGCGGCAGAGCGGGTAGAAGAATCAGTGCCATGGCGGTAAAGGCACCACGGCGCCAGCCTAGTAATAGCAACGGCAAAGCCAGCCACAACAGCCAGTAGCCGTCGTCCTGCCAACGGTTTACCGTGAGCCCGGTGCTGGAATCCTGCCACTCGTCGGATTCAACGGGGCTGAGATGCAGGGCCGCTATGTCGCTGTCATCCAGTGTCAGTTCATGGCTGCTCCCCCCGTTGTTTCGGGCGAGTTCCGCGAGCATGTCCGGGTCGGTGCGTGTTATGACAATGTTGCCGTTATCGCGGATAAAGCCCCGCCGGGCCAGTGGAATGGGGCCGCCATCGCGGGTGCCCGCCGCCAGAGTGCTTAGTGTGTAATTGGTGCCCTTCAGCGCAGTGCGAATAGGCTCGCGGTAGCGGTCTGGAACCTCGTCGGTAATCAACAGAATGCGGCCCATGCCCGGAGCACCTTGCTCCAAAAGCGCGCGGGCTTTGGCAATCGCAAGATCCGATCGGTTGCCCTGAACCGGCATGATGACGGGGTCGAGTACGTTGAGCATACCAATGACTGTGTTGCTGTCGTCGGTCAGGGGCGTGACTATGTGGGCATCCCCGGAGTAAACAAGCAGCCCGGTGAGACTGCCTTCCCGAACAGCAAGAATGTCGCGGATTTTGCGTTTTGCCCGGGTAAGGCGATCCGGTTCCAGATCGGTGGCCAGCATGGATAGCGACAAGTCGAGCACAATTACGAGGCTATCTCCCGGCTTTTTCAGGGGCGTCGGCGCCTCACGCCAGGCCGGCCCCGCGAGGGCAATTGTGAGGATAACCAGTGCGCTAATTGCAGGTAGGAGTTTTGATTTCCCCTTGCCTTCCGGGCCGCCATAACGTCGGATCACCGGAGCCAAAAGCTGCTCCGGAATCAGGCCTGACCAGCCACTGTCACCCGAGCCTCGGCGCGTCAAAGCGATGTACAGCAACGGCACAAGGAGCAGCAGCAGAAGCCAGAGAGGGCGGATAAAGTGGAAGTCAGCCATGGGTCACACCTCCTTCCGTAGTCTGCCGAGCCCGGCCCCGCCAACTCGTAACGCGCCTGAACATAAAGAGGCCAAGCCAGAGGGCGACCGCCATGCCCGCAGGCCAGAAAAAGAGATCGGTAACCGGACGGTAGGTTTTGCCGTCCAGCTCAATGGGCTCAAGCTGGTTGATGGTTTCGTAAATCAACTCCAGCTCGGGCAGGCTACGGGCACGAAAGTATTCGCCACCGGTCTGCTGTGCCATGCGCGTTAGCAGATTTTCGTCCAGATCTCTTGAAGGGTTTACCCGGCGGGAGCCAAGCAAGCCGCGTCGGATCATCGACTCGGCACCAATACCGATTGTATAGAGGCGAACGCCTGCAGCCGCTGCAATTTCTGTTGCTTTGTCGGGTGTGATTTGGCCGGCTGTGTTGGCGCCATCTGTAAGCAGCACAACCACTCGTTGCTGCTGGGGGCGCTCTCTAAGGCGTTTCGTAGCCAGGCCGACGGCATCCCCAATAGCGGTTGCGCGCCCGGCCATACCGATGCCCGATTCCTGCAAAAGTATCTCGAGGGTTTCCAGGTCAAAGGTCAAAGGCGCCTGAACATAGGGCTCCGTGCCAAACAGTATCAGGCCCAGCCTGTCTCCTTCACGGCGGGCAATAAAGTCGTTCAGCACTCTTTTAACGGCCTGTAAGCGATTAATGCTGCGGCCCTGAATGATCATGTCCTGCTCTTCCATACTGGGCGAAATGTCCACCACCAGCATAAGGTCGCGCCCGGACACGGGCATCTGCACCTGCTCACCGACATGCTGCGGCCGTGCCAGTGCCAACACCAGTAGCGCCCAGGCCAGAAACAGCACCAAGGTTTGCCAGCGGGGCACGCCATTGCCCTGTCGAGTAACCCCCGGCAACTCCGAGAGCCAATGCCCGATAGGGAAAACCGGGGCGTCTACTGTGTGGGTGGCGGGTTTCTTCCATTGCAACAGTAGGGGCACCAGAATGAGTAGCAGTGCCCAGGGGTAGGTGAGGCTCAGCATTTTTGCGCGTCCAGCCAGATGCGGGCGAATTCCATAGCCTGTGCGGGTTCGGCGGTCGGCTCTGGTTGCCAGGCACTGTTTATCAAAGCGTCGACCACAGGGCGATGAGCTATTCGGTCTTCAGGAAGATGGCGAATCAGGCATTCCGCCCATTGTTCGCCAGTCTGGGCTTCAGGATTTTCGTTTGGATAACGCGCCCGCGCCACACGCTTGAGCAGCGCATTGAGTTCCGTGAACCACTGTGACTCTTTAACAGCCGAGCGCTCCAGAATAGCCAGCTCCGCCTTTGCAAGCCTCAGCCAGCGGTTTCGGCGGTGGCGGCGAATGACCGCCCAGATCAAAGCTGCCACAGCAATAAGCAGGAGAACGCCAAGAATCCACCAACCCGGCGCCGGTGGCCAGAAGCCGCCGGCTATTGGCAGGTGAATATCGCGCAGTTGGCTCAGGGGATCGTCGGGCGTCATCCGATTCTCCCTCCCGGCCCGAGTATGGATTTAAGACTCACAGCAGGTGATTCATGGGTTGAAACATTAGAAGCCCATACGCCCGATAAACGGAAACACTCTTTAAGCCTGGCCTCGTGGTGAGTGATCTTTTCACGCCAGGCCTGCTGAAAGCTGCTATTGGATGCATCAAACCAGACCGGGCCTTCCGCACCGGCAACTGCAAAACGCCCGCTTTGGGGCAGTTCCAGCTCCAGGGGGTCCACAACTCGCAAGGCGCTGACGCTATTATGGCGAGCCAGGGCGCCGAGCAGTGCCGGGGTGCTGTCCGAGATGCCAAGGAAATCGCTGATCACGAAGATCCGGCTACCGGTATGGGCAACACGCCGGGCTTCCGCGAGCGCGGTATCGAGGGAGGTTTCTGATGCGGCGTTTTCTATGGATGTGTGCTGTTGGCTGGCGAGGGTGTCCAGCAATCCTAATACGGATTTTTTTCGCCGGGCCGGGCGTTGAACGTTCAAGGTGCTGCCATTGAATACAATGCCGCCTACCTGATCACCCGCCATAAGTGCCAGCCAGGCAAGAATGGCCGCAAGCTGAGCGCAGCGAACCTGCTTGAAGGCTCCAGTGCTGGCGAAGAACAGGGTGGGGCCCAGATCGCATATCAGCAGCACCGGGCGTTCCCGCTCTTCCTCGTACAGCTTGGTGTGAGGTGCCTGGCGACGGGCGGTTACACGCCAGTCAATACTGCGGATATCATCGCCCGGCTGGTAAAGCCGCACCTCCGAAAAGGCCATTCCACGACCACGCTGCGCCGAGCGCTGGAGCCCGGCCTGGCGCGCTCTTGCTGGGCGCGCTGAAGGCAGCTTCAAAGCCCGGGCATCTGCTTGCAGGCGAATAAGTGCCTGCAAGCTTACGCGGGTCGTTGCATCACTGGCGCGTACATCCATGGCCAGCCTCAGGAGCTCACGGGCACGCGGTCAATCAGGCGCTGTATCACTGTGTCTGCCGTTACGCCTTCCGCCTCGGCTTCAAAGGTCAGCAGGATTCGGTGTCTGAGCACATCGAAGGCAACCGCCCGAATATCGTCCGGAGTTACATAATCCCTGCCGTTGAGCCACGCGATGGCACGGGAGCAACGGTCGAGCGCAATGGTGCCTCGGGGGCTGGCGCCAAACGCCGTCCAGCGGCCAAGTTCCGGGTCCAGGACACCGGAATCTCTGGTGGCCAGCACCAGGGCAAGAAGGTACTGCTCAACCGATTCCGCCATATAGATGTCGGCAACCTCAGCCCGGGCTTCGAAAACCTGGTCTGCGGTCAGTCGAACTTCAGCGGCAGCTTGGCCCTGACGGTAGTCGTTTCTGGCCAGATGAAGAATGGCTTGCTCGGCCTGAGCTGATGGGTATCCGATCACCACGTGCATAAGGAACCGATCAAGCTGGGCTTCGGGCAGCGGGTAAGTGCCTTCCTGCTCGATGGGGTTCTGGGTTGCCATCACCATGAACAGGCGATCAAGGGGGAAGGTGCGCATGCCCACGCTGACCTGGCGCTCGCCCATGGCCTCAAGCAGGGCAGACTGTACTTTTGCTGGAGCCCGGTTGATTTCGTCTGCCAGTACCAGGTTGTGGAAAATTGGCCCGCGCTGGAATTCAAATAGCCCGGTTTCTGCCCGATAGATCTCGCTGCCGGTCACGTCAGATGGCAACAAATCCGGGGTGAACTGAATGCGATGGAAGTCCCCCGTGAGATGGTCTGCAAGGGCTTTTATTGCGGTGGTTTTCGCCAGCCCCGGAGCGCCTTCTACCAGAAGGTGTCCATCCGCAAGCAATGCAATAAGAAGACGGTCAACCAGCTTTTCCTGACCTATGATCCTTTTGGCTAACTGTGCCCGTAGTTCACCGAACGTATGCTGTAACGACATAGGAAGTGATTGCTCTCGTGCGTAAGTAGTTGCCGCAGTTTTGGTGTCTGTGCGGCAAAAATCAAGGGTTTGACTATGCTTATCTCACGATATCCCTATTACGTTTATTTCACACTATCTGAGGTCGCCCATGAATGCGCTGACAGTGGCAAGCAAAGATCAGTTTTTCGAACTTTTGGCTGAGGAGTTTTCCAAGAAGCTTGCCAAAGCCGAAGCCAAGAAAATCAGCGAATTTGTAAAGCAACATTACGCCCATATTCCTCTGGACGAACTTCTTGAACGGCGTCTCTCAGATACCTACGGGGCAGCAATGGCGGCCTGGCAGTTTATGCAGAAGCGTGGGGCCGAAGAAGCGCCAGTGGCAGTATTCAACCCGGATCTGGAAAGCGACGGCTGGCAGTCAACTCATACCGTTGTGTTTATTTTGCACCCCAATATTCCGTTTCTGATTGATTCCCTGCGTATCGCGATTAACCAGCGGGAAATTGCGACTCACTCTATTCAGCACTCCATTCTTAATCTGGAGCGGGATAAGTCAGGAAACCTCGAAAACTTGCTGGCGACCAAGAAATCCGATTTGGGCTCTGCCTATGAGGCATTCATCGTTCTGGAAATTGCCCGGCACAACAATCCCGAGGATCTTAAAGATCTGGAGCAGGTTCTTCGGGCGGTTCTCCACGAAGTGAGTATCGCCGTCTCGGATTTCCCGGTGGTTACCGATAAGGTCAAGCAGATAATTAAAGAGCTTGATAGCACTACAGCAATCATTAGCAATGAGCAGAAGGAAGAAGCGCAAGCGTTCCTGAAATGGCTGGTAAGCGATCACTTTACTTTTCTTGGCTACGACGAGTATGACTTTGCCAAGGAAAAATCAGGCATGGTGGTTCGCAGGATTGAAAATTCCGAGCTGGGAATCCTCCGTGTAAATAACGAGCGACCGGAACAGGTTCGTCTTAACGAACTGCCCCAGCGCACGCGCCACGAGATGACGCGGGCTGACGATATTTTCATTTTCGCAAAATCTGCTCAGCGCTCACGTGTTCACCGCCCCGCCTATCCGGACTATATCGCCGTAAAGAAATTCAATAAAAAGGGGGAGGTGGTTGGCGAGCGCCGCTTCCTGGGCCTGTATACGTCTCGTGCTTATAACGAACGGCCAGATGAGATTCCGCTGCTCAAACGCAAATTTCAGAGTGTGATGACACGCTCCGGGTTCTTGAAGGCAGATTACGCAGGTAAAGAGCTTGAGCAGATTCTTACCCTTTATCCCCGGGACGAGCTGTTCCAGATTGCTGAAGATGAACTGCTGATAGTGGCGAAGAATATCCTGTATATACAGGAGCGCCATCGCATTGAGCTATTTATGCGTGAAGATGTTTACGGACAGTTCGTTACCTGCCTTGCATTTTTCCCTCGGGATATTTACAACACCGAGCTTCGTTTGAAGGTGGAGCAGGTACTGCTTGACCAGCTTGGGGCTGAAGATATCGAGTTTGTGACGCATTTTTCCGAATCTGTGCTGGCTCGAGTGCAGTTCACCATCCGTGTTCCCCAGGTTGAAAATCGTAAATTGCCGCTGGCTGAAATCCGGGAGAAGGTCATTGAATTGGCTCAGTCCTGGCGAGATGGTTTGTCTGGTGCGCTCAGTGAAACCTTTGGGGAAGAGCAAGGTAATGAGCTGCATCGCCTGTGGGCGAATGGCTTTCCGGCAAGCTACACCGAGATGTTCTCGCCGCGTCGCGCCGCCATTGACCTTGAACATATAGCGGCAGCTTCTACCGGTAATGGCCTTACAATGAGTTTTTACCGGGCACTGGAAGAGGACGAAAGCACCTTGCACTTCAAGCTGTTTTATCCTGACCAGCCCCTGCCTTTATCCGACGTAATGCCCATTTTTGACAACCTGGGTTTCCGTGTTCTGGGTGAGCATCCGTTCGAAGTGACCGATCGGAACAATAAAACCGTGTGGATTCACGATTTCACCCTATATGCCCACGGTGGCAAGGCGGTGGATATCCACCGGATACGGCCCATCTTCGAGGAGTTGTTCCATCGGGTGTGGTACGGCGAAGCGGAGAGCGATGCCTTCAACCGTATGCTCATCACGTCTTACATGAGCTGGCGGGAAATTGCCCTGTTGCGCACCTATGCGCGTTATATGCGGCAGATCCGCTTTTCTAATAGTCAGACCTTTATTTCCAATACTTTGGTGAATCATGTTGAGCTCACACGGATTCTGCTGGAGTACTTTGAGGTGCGCTTCAACCCGGATCGCTTCCAGAGTGAGGTGAAGTGCCAGGCGGCTCAGCAGAAGCTGGAAATCGAATTCAATGCCGGGCTCGATGAGGTGGCTAACCTCAGTGAAGACCGTGTGCTCCGTCTTTATCTCGAATTGATGCAGGCTACGTTGCGCACCAACTACTACCAAGTGGACGAAGCTGGCCAGCCCAAGCCCTATATCAGTGTGAAATTTGATCCCTCCGGAATTTCAGACATGCCACTGCCGGTGCCTGTGTACGAGATATTTGTGTACTCGCCGCGTGTTGAGGGCGTTCACCTGCGTGGTGGCAAGGTTGCCCGGGGCGGATTGCGTTGGTCAGATCGTTTTGAAGATTACCGCACGGAAGTGCTTGGTCTGGTGAAGGCTCAGCAGGTAAAGAACGCAGTGATTGTGCCAGTGGGTGCCAAAGGTGGCTTTGTTGCCAAGCGCCTGCCCGATTCATCGGATCGTGAAGCGTTCCAAGCCGAAGGCGTTGCAGCCTATAAAACGTTTATCCGTGGCTTGCTCGATATTACCGACAATCTGATCGATGCCAGGATCCAGCCACCGGAGCGGGTGGTCAGACACGATTCGGACGATCATTATCTGGTTGTTGCCGCTGACAAAGGCACTGCCACGTTCTCTGATATTGCGAACGGCCTGGCAGCGGAATACAACTTCTGGATGGCCGATGCATTTGCCTCGGGCGGCAGCAATGGCTACGACCACAAGAAAATGGGCATCACGGCGCGGGGAGCCTGGGTGTCTGTGGAGCGTCACTTCCGTGAGCTGGGCATTAACCCGGCGGAGGATGAGTTTACCGCCATTGGCATTGGCGACATGGCCGGAGACGTATTTGGTAATGGCATGTTGAACTCTGAGAAAACCCGCCTGGTGGCAGCGTTTAACCACATCCACATTTTCGTGGACCCGACACCCGATGCGGCCAAGAGCTACAAAGAGCGTAAGCGCCTGTTCGAGAAGCCCCGCTCAGCCTGGACGGATTACGATACAAAGCTGATCTCGAAAGGCGGT
This sequence comes from Marinobacter sp. KMM 10035, assembly GCF_046537445.1. Lineage (NCBI taxonomy): Bacteria > Pseudomonadati > Pseudomonadota > Gammaproteobacteria > Pseudomonadales > Marinobacteraceae > Marinobacter > Marinobacter sp. KMM 10035. The sequence goes on from NZ_JBBVMG010000001.1 coordinate 1,958,660, forward strand.
GGGGTATTTAATCGCAATGCGAAATCCATAGCGATTAGCCCGGAAATCAAGAAGCTGCTGGACATCAGTTCCGACCGTGTACCTCCGAACATGCTGATTTCGCACATCCTCAAGGCTCGGGTCGATTTACTCTGGGTTGGAGGGATTGGCACCTATGTTAAGGGCAGTGTCGAGTCCAACAGCGATGTGGGAGACAAGGGCAACGATGGCGTGCGCATCAATGGAGACGATGTGCGCTGCAAGATTATAGGTGAGGGCGGCAACCTGGGTATGACCCAGCTTGGGCGCATCGAATATGCGTTGAGTGGCGGGCGGTTGAATACAGACTTTATCGATAACTCGGGTGGAGTAGATTGCTCGGACCACGAAGTTAACATGAAGATCCTGCTCAACCGTGCGGTAGCAATGGGAGATCTTACCTTCAAACAGCGCAACGTCATGCTGGAAGAGATGACAGACGATGTGACCGCGTTGGTTCTCAAGAACAACTATCGGCAAACCCAGGCCATCAGTATTGCCAACGAGGACGCAGCCACGCGCCTTGAGGAATACCGCAGGCTGATGAACACCTTTGAAAGCGAAGGCAAGCTGAACCGGAGCCTGGAGTTCCTGCCTGATGACGACACCCTGTCTGAGCGCAAACTGAACAATAAAGGGCTGACCCGGCCAGAGCTGTCGGTTCTTATTTCCTATGTGAAAGGCGATCTGAAGCAGACGCTCATTGACAGCAACTTGCCAGATAACCCGTTGCTTGCCCGTGAAATGTACAAAGTGTTCCCCAGGGATATGAACCAGAAGTTCTCCAAGGAACTGGGTGAACACCAGCTGCGTCGGGAGATTATTGCGACACAGATTGCCAACGATATGGTAAACCACATGGGCATCACGTTTGTGGAACGGTTGAACCAGTCTACCGGAGCAGATGCTGCGTCCATTGCGTTGGCATGGCTGATCACCCGGGATGTTTTCCGGATTGATAACTGGTGGGACAAGATTGAAGCGCTCGATTTCCACATTCCGGCTCAGCTGCAGATGAAATTGATGCAGGATCTGATGCGCCTTATGCGCCGCTCTGTGCGCTGGTTGTTGCGTAATCGTCGCGCGGAATTGAGCATTCAAAGCCACATGGAGCGCTTTGCCGACAGTGTTTGGGCGATCACGTCCGGCTTGCCGGAGTATCTGGGCGAGTATGCCAGCAGCGAGTGGGCAAAACGTAACGAAGCGCTCGTAGGTGAAGGGGTGCCGGCGGAACTGGCATCTGTGTTGTCTGGCACCAGTTACCTGTACTCATCCCTTGGCATTATCGAGGCTCAGGAAACCACTGGCATGCCGCTTAAAACCGTCGCCAACCTCTACTACGAGTTGGGCGACAGGCTCGACCTGAACTGGTTTGCCACGGCCATTGCAGGCCTCAAGCCTGGCTCTCATTGGCAGGCTCTGGCGAGGGAAAGCTTCCGGGAAGATCTGGATTGGCAGCAGCGGGCATTGACCATCGGAGTCCTTCGTCTGGCTGGAACGCCGGAGGATGTGTCTGCTTCTGTAGACGCGTGGCTGCAGCGGCATGAGACGTTGATTGAGCGCTGGAAAAGCATGCTTCAGGAGCTCAAGGGCGTAAGGGAGCCCGAGTACGCGATGTTTTCTGTAGCACTGCGGGAATTGCTGGATCTGGCGCAGAGTACGCTGCACCAATCACAAGGCGAGAGCTAGCTCGAAAGGCTGTTAAACATGACTCAAATAAACTGAGTGTTGCGTTGAAGCCGTGATTCCCGTTCAATCACCATCGGGAATCACGAAACGGAGTCTGTTAATGGGTCAACTTGACCATCTTCTTGAAAAAAACCGGGCTTGGGCTGACGCTATCAGAGCCGATGATCCGCAGTTTTTTCATCGCTTGTCGAATCAGCAGGCCCCTGAGTATCTCTGGATTGGTTGCGCCGATAGTCGAGTGCCTGCCAACCAGATAGTGGACATGCCACCGGGCGAGCTCTTTGTGCATCGGAATGTTGCTAACGTCGTCGTTCATACCGATTTCAACTGTCTGTCAGTGTTGCAGTTCGCCGTCGAGGTGTTGAAGGTCAAGCACGTGCTTGTGGTCGGCCATTACGGCTGCGGCGGCATCAAAACAGCTCTACGCAATGAGGGCTTTGGTCTCATTGGTAACTGGCTTAGGCATGTGCAGGATATTCGGGATCGTCATCAGTCTGTACTCAGTGCCTGTAGTAACGAGAATGATCAGGCTGATCGGCTGTGTGAACTGAATGTTATTGAGCAGGTTGGGCATGTGTGCCAGAACAGCATTGTTCAGGAAGCCTGGAAGCGCGGCCAACGGCTGAACGTTCACGGCTTCGTATATGATCTGGCAGACGGCATACTCCGGGATATGGGCCTATCTGTTTCCGGGGCTCAGGACTGGGAACAGATCAAGCAGAACAGTCTGGACGAGCTGGTCTTGCGCCCTGTGCGCTCTGGCCGACAGAAACAAGTCTAGTATTCACCGCAAAACGGCATCACCCAATTCATGCAGAGTATAACTGGCTCCGGCTTACCTAATTCCCACCAGGCGCTGCTTAAAAACCAGCACCTGTTGTCCGGCCGGCTGGCTTTGTTAGGTGTCTCATCGGCACATTTGCTGCCAGCCCTTCCTTTTAGCGGCCTTGCCATGAGCGAGCACGCGGGTGTTTTCCGCGCGCTGGAGCGCCATGATGGCTGGCAAGCTGCCTTTGGTTATGACGATCCGGTGCTGGCTGACAGCAGCTATGACAGCATCGTGGTGTTTTTGCCCAAAGCCCGTGCCGAGTTGGAAATGCGCCTTGCGTTGGCCCGTTCTCTGGCGGCAGGCAATGCACGATTGATATTGGTCGGCGAGAAAAAAGAAGGCATAGCGGGTGCCATCAAACAGCTTAAAGCGGTTGCGCCCCAGGCATCAAAGGCAGACAGCGCACGCCATTGTCAGGTCTGGAGTGCAGAATCGGTTGAGCCGGTTCCCGGATTTCGCGCTCAGGACTGGTTGAGCTGGAGCACCGTTGAATGTTCAGGAATCTCCATTGAGGTGGCCGGATTACCCGGGATATTCAGTCAGGATGGCCTCGACAATGGAACACGCATGCTGCTGGAAACTCTGGCAGAACAGCCAGTGCGGGCAGACAGGCTGCTCGATTTTGCCTGTGGTGCAGGTGTTATTGGTGCCTGGATTCAAGCCTGGCAGGCCGCGAGGCAAGTTCCGGTTGCCAGTATCGATGGTGTGGATGTCCAATCGCAGGCAGTTATCTGCGCAAGGGAAACCTACCAGCGCAACCGTTCCGATGGCACCATTTTCGCCTCTGATGGCCTGGCTGGGATTGACGGCCTCTGGCCCGGGGTAATCAGTAACCCTCCCTTCCATACCGGTGTAAAAACCGACACCTCCATGACAGAGCAGTTTCTTCAGGATGTGAAGCGGCATTTGCAGCTGGGTGGTGAATTGCGGTTGGTGGCCAACAGTTTTCTGCCCTACGAAGCGTTGATCAAGCGGCACATAGGTCGAGTTGAGCGCCTGCGCGAAGATGGGCGCTTCACTGTTTACCGTGCTTTCCGGGGGCAATAACGAAAAAAGCCCCTGGGGTGAGGGGCAAAGGGTTCGCTTCCCAAAAAATGGAGCTAACCGAGAATGTGTTTAAGACAAACCCTCGTGCTGAGGGTCTTCTTAAAAGTGAACAAAATAAACAATAGGGTTATTTTCTAGAGTAATCAGCCTAAAATGGCGTGTTTTACACGAATCCCCTCTGGATGCCTGATATGACAACCGCAGTGCTGGACTTTCCTGGTGGTAGCCTGACCCTCAGCCGCCCTGGCACGGATGATCCGAGCCTGCGAGCCTGGAGCTCTGCTGACGAATTGCTGCTACAGGAGGCGTTTGGGCGTTTGGCCATTGCGCCTGATTCGCGGGTGTTGGTTATTGATGATCAATACGGTGCCTTGACGTTAGGTTTGTCTCCATTCTCTCCGGATTCGGTAGCTGATAGCGCTCAACTTCGCTCTGCATTGGTGTTGAATGCAGCCCTGAACCCCGATTGTACTGTTCCAGAGCAGGTGTTCAGCTGGATGCAGCCACCCGTTAATACCTATGATCTGATTCTGCTGAAGATTCCCCGTGAAGCCGACTATCTGGATTGGCTGCTGCGTTGGGCCAATGGTGCGCTTAAGCAACACGGGGTCATACTGGCGGCAGGAATGATCAAGCATCTTCCTGATCGCAGTGTGGATGTTTTTGCCAGAACGGTGAATGTTGAGAAGGTAGGCAGGGCGGTAAAGAAAGCTCGGCTGATTACCTGCAGCGAAGGCGAGGTCAGGCTGGATAATTGGCATGGCACCTGGAAGGGCTATGAGCTGGAAGCGCAGAGTGTTCGCGTCGATGCCATGCCAGCGGTATTTGCTCGGGAGAAGCTGGATATAGGCACTCGGCTGATGCTGCCCCATCTGAAGCCCGCTCTTGAATCCTGCCCGCCGGGTGCCCGTGTACTGGATCTTGCGTGCGGGAATGGCATTCTTGGGCTGAGTGTGTTGGCGGGCCGGGCAGATATTGAAATGACCTTCAGTGACGTATCCAGCCAAGCTGTCATGAGTGCTCGCTGTAACGTAAGCACTGCCTTTCCGGATGCCAAGACGACATTCCTGCACGCAGATGGCGTTGCCGGCGATCGGGGTTCATTTGATCGCATTCTGCTGAATCCGCCCTTTCATGAAGGCGGTGTGGTGGGAGACCATATCGCCTTGAGGTTGTTTGAGCAGGCGGCGCAGAACCTGTCTGATACTGGCCGTTTGGTCATCGTAGGAAATCGGCACTTGGGATATCACAAAAGCCTGCGCCGATACTTTCCCCAAGTGCGTCAGCTCGACGCTAACCCCAAATTTGTTGTCTTCGAAGCCTGCCGCGGCTGAGCGACGGGTTTTTACCTTGGTGAGGCCGGCCGGTCATACCCCAGACGCGCAAGCGTATCCACGATGGTTTGTGTTTGACTGTCGATCTCGATATTTACCGTCATGCCTTCTTCTATTTCACCAAAGGTGGTGGCCCGCAGGGTTTCAGGTATCAGGTGCACGTTGAACCGGTTGCCGTCGACCTCACCGATGGTCAGGCTTGCACCGTTGATGGCGATATAGCCTTTCGGGAAAATGTAACCTGCCCATTGATCCGGAACTTCAAACCACAGGGTTACATTGTTTTCAGGCCGTAGAATCTCGACGACGTTTGCCGTTGTGTGTATGTGCCCTGAGAGCAGGTGCCCACCGATCTCATCCCCGATACGCGCGGCTCGTTCAAAGTTGACCAATTGCCCAGACACCAGGTTGCCGAGCGTTGTCAGCCTGAGAGTTTCCTGCATGGCATCAAAAAACAGCGTGTTGCCAGATTGCTTGGTAACCGTGAGGCAAGTCCCGTTGATTGCCACGGAGGCCCCAATGGTGACGCCCTCTGCGCTGTTATCTGGCAAGCGGATAGCGAAGGTGCTTAGCCCGGTTGCTGCGGTAACCTCTTCCACAACAGCAATACCTTGAACAATACCTGTGAACATAGCAGACCTCATTGGCGAGCGGAGTGCGGCATAGGAGGGGAAGGATAACGACCGAGGTTGCTATTGCCAAGCTTGAGGGCTTTTGACGAAATGCTTCTGCCTGAATAGGTGCGTGCAAAACACGTGACTCAAGATATACCGAGCACTGTCGATACCCTCTAATAAGACCGGCCCTAATAAGACCTGCCGCTTGAGGGAGGCTCTTTAACGCATTGGATAAATTGTGATGGCTCAGAATCAGACCGTGACAAAGGCGCAAACCGGAACAGCTCAGGGAGCTGTATTAAGACCCGGGCGTGCGGCTGACCCTGTACCGGAGAAAGTGGCGTTGGCTGCAAGCCAGAATAACCCGAAAAATGTTGCTGCCGCGGCTCGAAACCTTAGCCATGGCACCGTCGGGGACGGTAGTAATGAAAACCTCCGTGAAAGTAGGGAGCAACCAGACGAAGAACAGGGCAGTAGTACTGAAGCCCCTGAGGCAACTGAGCCTGTGCTGGCGGAATCACGCCAGCGAAAGCTAAGGCTAATGCTGCGCCAGTGTGATCGTGTATTGCTGATGGATTTTGAGTTGCTGGCGATGAGTGATTGGCCTGATAATTTCAGGGTTGCGACGGCGCGTCGGAACCGGGATTTGTGGGTATTCAGTGCGCTGGTGGCGGCAGTTGTGTTCCTCAGTGGGCTGACAGGCTTTGTGCCTGCTTGGGTTGCGGGCGGCGGGTTTGGCGCCTTTGTTATTATTGTGCTGCTGGGAATTCCGGTGGTTCGTCGCGTGTATACACCGGCACCTTCATACCTGGATTTGCTGCTCAAGCGTCAGCGCCTGATGCGTGATGCGCGAAAGCACGCAGAACACCTTGAAGGCAACGAGGGGTTGATCTGGCAGTGTGCCCGCATGGCAGACTATAACCCCGCTCTGAAAAACACACGGTTCAGCAACCTTTTGCGTCTGTCAGAACAGAAAGCGCTACCTCGGGCGCTGTCCCGGCGTGAGCATGTGAGGCTCTACCTGATTTATCTGCTTGAAGCGGAGAAGGCGTATAGTCGGGTTCAGGCCGCATTTTTGGAGGGCAACCAGAAAGCAATAGACGAAGGCTGGCAGGCAGCCGTGGCACAGCCCGAGGACAGAACTTGACATAAATGTGCTTCAAACGTATGTTTCAAACAGACGTTTGCTAGAGGCACTGAAAACAAAATGGCCCAGTCAGATACTGTTGACCGAATTCTGGATGCTGCAGAAGAGCTGTTCGCTGAGCGTGGTTTTTCAGAGACGTCTCTGCGCATGATAACCAGCAAGGCAAAAGTAAACCTTGCAGCTGTTAATTACCATTTTGGCTCCAAAAATGCACTGATACACGCTGTTTTTGGCCGCTTTCTCACCCCATTCTCCGCAACGCTTGAAAAAGCATTTGATGAGCTTGAGGTGCGGTGCGACGGCAAGCCACCTACCCTGAATCAAACCCTGTGGGTTCTCACAGAGAGCGCCGTGCGCATGCCTCAGCGCAATGAAAAGGGCATTTCAATCTTTATGCGCCTGCTCGGGCTTGCGTACACTCAGTCGCAAGGGCATTTGCGTAAATTCCTGGAGCAGGAATACAGTGAGCCTTTCAGCCGTTTCATGCGGCTTCTGAAAGAAGCAACTCCCCAACTTTCTGCCGTAGATCGATACTGGCGCATTCAGTTTATGCTGGGTGCAACGGCCTTTACCATGTCCAGTAGCGATGCGTTACAGGACATTTTGCGCAACAAGCTGGGTGTGGACACTACGGTTCAGGAGATTGCTGCGCGCCTGGTACCCTTCCTCGCCGCCGGCATGCAAGCCCAGGATGCCGTGCTGACTCCCCCTGCTGAAAGCAAGATCCCGGTTGCCTGAGCTGCACCCTCTCGGTTAGGCTTCCCTCTGAATTCCAGAGGGAGCCAACACCGTTGTGAGCCACCACAACCGCAATGCCTGTTCGATTGACATCTGCCTGGACGACCAGATCCTTACGCTGCGTGATGAGCACGGCTCCGCCATTGCCCGTTACCCGGTGTCTACCGCCCTTAATGGTGCGGGCGAGCAAGATGGTAGCGGTTGCACCCCGAGGGGGGAGCACTACATCCGTGCCATGATTGGTGCCGGATTGCCTCCTGATACAGTTTTCCGTGCCCGCCGTCCTACCGGGGAAATCTACAGCGCGGAGTTGGCGGCTGCCAACCCTGCCAGAGATTGGATCCTGACCCGTATTCTCTGGCTATGTGGCTTGGAGTCAGGCAAGAATCGTGGTGCTGGTGTTGATACCTTTCGCCGCTTTATATACATACATGGTACCCCTGATACCGAGCCCATGGGGTTGGCGTTGTCTCATGGCTGTATCCGTATGCGCAGTGCGGATGTGGTTGAGCTGTTTGGCTGTGCCCATGCGGGTATGCCGGTTACTATCCGTTGAACCCGGATTAACAAAACTGATTAGAGGATTCCGATGATCGGAGAAATGATGTCCACGCTTAATGGCTGGATCGAGAACTTTGGTGTCCTGTCTGAGGCATGGCGCGTGAGCATTGTGGTGTTTGCGTTAGTGTTTGGTACGGCCACGATTGCCTATGTTGCCAGCCATATCATCGGAGCTCTGGAAAACAGGTTCGCCAAAACCAACAATATCTGGGATGACGCCCTGTTGCATGCCGCTCGTGCACCGGTAGTCGCATTTGTATGGTTACAGGGGATCTACTGGGCTGCAGAGGTGGCGCATCACTATTCGTCAGCAGAGATATTCAAGGCCAACGGGATCCTGCTGCAGGTCGGCTTCATTTTTATCTTCGTCTGGGTTTTGCTCAGATTGATCAAAGAGTTGGAGAACATAGTTGTCTCTCCGGTAAAAATGAAAAAGCCGATGGATTACACCACGGTTAACGCCATCAGCAAGCTTTCCCGGGCGGTCGTTATTATTACAGCCGTGCTGATCAGCTTGCAGTCTTTGGGCTATAGCCTTTCAGGTGTGCTTGCCTTTGGTGGTGTGGGCGGTATTGCTGTGGGTTTTGCGGCGAAGGATCTGTTGGCAAACTTCTTCGGGGGCTTTATCGTCCATCTCGACAGGCCTTTCAAGGTTGGAGACTGGATACGCTCTCCCGATCGTACAATCGAGGGTACGGTCGAGCACATAGGTTGGAGGGTAACCACCATCCGAACGTTCGATAAGCGGCCTCTGTATGTTCCCAATGCCACGTTCACAACCATCGCAGTAGAAAATCCCTCGCGAATGACCAACCGGCGCATCTCCGAAACTATCGGTATCCGTTATGCCGATGTCAGCCAAATGGCTACTATCGTTTCAGATATCCGCTCAATGCTTGAAAAGCATGAAGACATTGACAGCAAGCAAACGTTGATTGTCAACTTTTTGGCGTTTAGTCATTCATCCCTGGATATTATGGTTTACGCCTTCACGAAAACCACCCAGTGGGTTCGTTTTCACGAAGTTAAACAGGATGTGCTCCTGAAAATCAGTGATGTTATCGAGGGTCATGGTGGCCAGGTAGCCTTCCCGACACAAACCATACATTTTGGCGATGACCGTTTGCCTGCGCAGGCTGGCAAAGACCAGGACGGAAAACGTGAAAGTGATGAGGCGGGTGACGAAAATCCTGAGGATACCAGCAATGCCGCTAGCTCTTCGCAAAACACACGCACACGTAGCAAGCGCGATCGCAGTCGCCGTCACGATACCCAAGCCGGTGATGAGGGTGAGCAATCCCTGGATGCAGGAGATGGAGACTGATGTCTGACGGTAGTGGAGTAGTAGGCATTATTGGTGGCACAGGCCTGACAACCCTTGCAGGCCTGACGATCACGGGGACACGATCTCTTGAGACGCCTTGGGGAGCTCCGTCATCTGTGCTGACTGACGGACTCCTTGATGGCCAGCCTGTGGTGTTTTTGTCCAGACACGGCAATCCTCACAGGATTCCGCCCCATGAAGTGAACTACCGGGCCAATATAAAAGCACTATACGACGCGGGTGTCCGCACTGTTATCGGAGTGAATGCGGTCGGCGGGATACATCCGGATATGGGGCCGGCCTGCGTGGTTATCCCTGACCAGATTATTGATTACACCTGGGGCAGGGCCGGGACCTTTTTTGAGGGCGATCTGGAGCATGTCACTCACATCGATTTTACCTGGCCATACGACCGGGAAGCCCGGGACATAATGATGCAAGCCGCATCAGCACAGGGAGTGCCATTTGCCGGGTTTGGTGTTTATGGTGCAACTCAGGGCCCAAGGTTGGAAACGGCCGCTGAAATACGGCGCATGGAGCGGGATGGGTGTGATCTGGTTGGAATGACCGGTATGCCTGAAGCGGCCTTGGCGGCTGAACTGGGTATGCGCTATGTGTGTTTGGGCCTGGTGGTTAACTGGGCGGCCGGGAAGTCAGACCACATTATTACCATGGCTGAGATCGAAGCGGCCATCGAACAGGGAATGTCGGGTGTCAGACGCATTCTTGAAGTGTCGATGGCTGGCCTTGGTAAGCTTAGGGTGTTGCCTCAATCTTCTTGAAGAACACAAGAACGCCGATAGTGGGGGAGTCCAGAAAATGGATTTCTTCACTTCGCATCCTGCGAGTTTCACGAATCCAGGTAAGCAGTTCCAACGGTATGTCTGGCTGAACTTCCAAGCCTGTGCCTGCCGCAACCGGTATGGCGCCCGTTTCCGCACCCTCGGGCAGATTGTTTTCGCTTTTGGTTTCGTCCGCCCTGACCGCTTCGGTTGCAGGAGCGGCAATCTTCCCTTGCTGCCAATGGTTCAAATGAACCGCAACGTGGAGGTAGCGCTGCCTGTCGATGGTAATGTGCCCTTCGATTGCTCTCTGGCCAGCCTGTTCCAGCCATTCTCCTATCTCAACTCGTAGAGGTTGGCCTTTATAGTCTGGCGGGAAAGCTTCGTACCAGCCCGCCGCCATGAGTACCCGATAGCGGCCACTGTTTTCAAGTCGGTTTGCCGCGTTGCCCAGGTGAAGTTGGGTGCGGTTTGCGAGTTTTAGGGATGAGCTGCTGGCGCCGCCTGCAGCCACGCTGTAAAGGGTTTTACCAGTGTCCACCGGCGCTTCGACTTTGCGAGTGGCCATGCGCTCATTTACTGCGCCCGGGTCGATGATGCGTTCCAGGATCACGAACTCTGCCCGGTAATAGTCGTTGGGCGTTTGCTGGGCATGGCTTGCCAGAGAAGTTGCTGCCAGAACGGCCGTCAGTAGTGTGTGTGCCCAAAGCCGGCACAAGCGATTACCATCAGTCTGCAAGAGAATGCTCCAGTTTTGTTCAGGCCCGTTTATTCAGGCAATAATCAGGCGGTAGCCGCGCTTTTTGCGGGCAGAAGTTCACCCAGCATTGCGGAAATGCCGTCGAGTTTACCACTGGTTGAGGTCTCCTTCAGCCGAAAACGGAAGCTATTGGCTCCTTCAAGGCGATAGGCGTCCGGTGCGGATTGCATTTTTTTAATCAGCACAAGAGGATCTACCGGGGTGGAGTTGCCAAACTCAAGGCGAGCCCACTCCTTTCCAGCGTCTACTTTCACTATTCCAAGCGCTTCTGCCTGTAGTCTTAGCTCGGTTTGCCGCATCAGGTTCTTTGCCGGTTCCGGTAATAATCCGAAGCGGTCAATCATTTCAACCTGAAGTTCTTTTAATCCTTCGCGATCGCTCACGCTGGCAATGCGTTTGTAGAGCATGAGTCGGTTGTGAACATCGGGTAAATAATCTTCCGGAATCAGCGCGGGTATGCGCAGGTTCATTTCCGTGCCGTGGCTTAAGGGCAGTTCAGCATTGGGTGTGCGGCCTTCCCGAATCGCTTTTACGGCTTCGTCCAGCAGCTGCATGTACAAAGTGAAGCCGATACTTTCTATCTGCCCGCTCTGTTCGTCGCCCAGAAGTTCGCCAGCACCACGAATCTCAAGATCATGGGTCGCCAGCATAAAGCCGGCGCCAAGATCCTGGGCTTCGAAAATGGCTTCCAGCCGCTTTCTGGCGTCCGCACTTATGGCTTTAGGTGGTGGCGTCAGCAGGTAGGCGTAGGCCTGGTGGTGGGAGCGGCCAACCCGGCCACGGAGCTGGTGCAGCTGTGCCAGGCCGAATTTGTCTGCGCGTTCGATAATAATGGTGTTGGCACTGGGGATGTCGATGCCGGTCTCAATAATGGTGGTGCACACCAGCACGTTGAAGCGCTTGTGATAGAAGTCCGACATGATGTTTTCGAGTTGCCGTTCCCGCATCTGACCATGAGCGACACCTACTCGAGCTTCTGGCACCAGGCGCCGCAGATCTTCGGCGGTTTTTTCGATGCTGGAAACGTCGTTGTGCAGAACGTACACCTGGCCACCACGGAGAACTTCACGCAGGATGGCTTCCTTCACCATTGCATCGTCCCGCTGGCGCACAAAGGTTTTCACCGACAGGCGCCGTGCTGGAGGGGTGGCAATAATGGACAGATCCCGCAAGTGCCCCATGGCCATGTTCAGCGTTCTGGGAATGGGCGTTGCCGTAAGGTTCAGCATGTCTACTTCTGCGCGAAGCGCTTTTAGCTTTTCTTTCTGGCCGACGCCAAACCGGTGTTCCTCATCAATAATTACCAGCCCAAGATTTTTGAATCGGATGTCGCCTTGAAGCAGTTTATGAGTGCCTATAACAATATCGGCTTTCCCGGTCTCAATGGCTTCCATGGCCTTGGTGGTTTGGCCTGTACTGCGAAACCGGCTCAGAAGTTCAACAGTGACCGGGGTGTCTGAGAAACGATCGCGGAAGGAATCATAGTGCTGCTGCGCCAGCAGGGTTGTGGGCACCAGCACGGCAACCTGCTTTCCTGACCAGGTCGCCATAAAGGCGGCGCGCATGGCGACTTCTGTTTTTCCGAAGCCGACATCTCCACAGACCAGCCTGTCCATGGGCTTGTCGTTGGTCATATCCTCGAAAACAGCTTCAATAGCCATCTGCTGATCGGGTGTCTCCTCAAATGGGAAGCCTGCGGCAAATGCACGGTAAGCTTCCTTGGGATCTTCAAAGGCGAAGCCTTTACGGGCTTCCCGACGAGCGTAAACATCCAGAAGCTCAGCTGCGGTATCACGGATCTTTTCGAGTGCTTTTTGTTTGGCGGTGCTCCAGCGCTCGGTGCCCAGTTTGTGCAGGGGGGCATGCTCCGCATCTGCGCCAGCGTAGCGGGAAATCAAGTGTAGACTGGATACCGGTACGTAAAGCTTGGATCCCCCAGCGTATTCGAGCATCAAAAACTCGCTGGCTTCCCCTTCTACTGTAATGGTTTCCAGCCCAAGGTACCGGCCCACGCCGTGATCGATGTGAACAACAGGCGAGCCGGTGCGTAATTCAGACAGATCACGGTAGCCGTCATCATTCGTTTCTGTCGGTTTATCCCGGCGGCGACGCTGTAACACACGTTCGCCGAACAGGGCGGTTTCGGTGATCAGTGCAAGATGGTGCTCAGGCAGCACCAATCCTTGCTCCATCGGGGCGACGGTGATGCCCAGAGTGCATTTCTTGTCGGCCAGGAAGTCCTGCCAGTTTTCAAATGCTTGCAGCCGAAGCTGGTGCTCGCTCAGGTTGTCGATCAAGGCTTCGCGTCGACCAGACGATTCCGCGCAAATCAACACTCGCCCGGCAAAGCTAGTGATGAAGCGCTTCAAGCGGCCAGCAGGGTCGGCGGCCCGCGCACTCATGGCGATATCCGGTAGCGCTTCGCTGAGGCAATTTACCGCGCCGCCGCCCTCTGCTGTTTCCGGGGTCATGGTTACCCTCGGGAAGGCCTTGAGGTGGCCAAACAGCTCATCGGTCAGCAAGAACAGATTGGTAGGCGGCAGGATCGGGCGATGCCTGTCATGGCGGCGATCTTCGTAGCGATTTCGGGTTTCTGTATCAAAGTGGTTGACCGCCTCGTTCAGGCCTTTGGAGGTGAACACCTGTGTGGTGGCAGGCAGGTAATCAAACAGTGTGGCGGTTTGGTCGAAAAACAGCGGCAAATAGTATTCGATCCCCGGCGGTGTAATGCCGTGGCTCACGTCTTGATAAATAGGGGAGTCTTTGTCTGCATTTGGAAACTGTTCAAACCAGCGTCCGCGAAAGGCTGAGCGGGCTTCCTTGTGCCACGGGAATTCATAGGCGGGCAAAAGTTCGATGCTTTCAATCCGGTCGATGGAGCGCTGGGTTTCCGGATCAAACGTGCGGAGGGTTTCTACTTCGTTATCGAACAGGTCGATCCGATAGGGCAGGTTGGAGCCCATGGGAAATATATCGAGAATCGAGCCGCGCACCGCATACTCACCATGTTCGTATACGTTTTCGGTATGCCGGTAGCCGGCAGTAGCCAGCTGAAGACGCCAGTTGTCGAGATCCAGCGATTGCCCGGTTTCCAGTAACAGAGTGTTGCCCTGCAGGTAGCTGACCGGCGGCAGGCGGTGCATCAGGGTGCGGGCAGGCACCACGATAAGCCCATGCTGAGTGCTCGGCAGACGGTGCAGGGTGCGAATGCGCCGTGAGGTTATGTCCTGATGCGGTGAAAACAGATCGTAGGGCAGGGTTTCCCAGTCTGGGAGAGACAGCAACTCCAGGCCGTCCTCGGTAATCGTGGCTCCGTCTTCTTCCGGCGGCAAGCCCAGAAAAAAGCGCATGGACTGCTCCAACCGATTGGCTTCGGCTGTGCTGCGGGTGATCACCAAGGTAAGCCCTTTGTGTGCTCTGGCGCTTTCACAGATAGCCAGAGCACTACTGCTGCCATGCAACTGTCCCCAGATGCGGTGATCGGCCGACTTTTCAGGAAATGGCGGCGCAATCAATGTTTGCGGCGAAGCGGAAGTGGGGGCACCTTGATTCATGGGCAGTCGTGTTCTCCTGCTGAAGGGGGTTGGGGAGCCGGTGAGGCGGCTATTCTAACGCCGCTGGATGTCAGTGTCATGGCGGTAAGTCTAAGAGGTCCGTGCCAGTTCGTATTTGCCGTTAGCTGGTTTAAGTTGGATAATGCCCGACCTGAATTATTACCACGTGCGAAACAGGGGTCCCTACCGTGAGTCACGAACAGACAAATCAGTGCCTATCCAACTGGATGGACAGAGAATCCAAAGCGGAGGCCATGATTCCGCTGATCGGCCGCCTATACCGTAAGAATAACGTTGTTACCTCGGTATATGGCCGTGCCATTATCAATCAGTCGGTAATCGACATTATCCGCGCCCACAGATATGTGCGTCAGGTAGAGAACAACGAACTGTCTGTGAACGATACTTTGCCAATCCTGCAGATTATGGATCAGATGGAGCTTGGGCGTGCGCACGTTGACATCGGCAAGCTGGCAGTAAAGTTCAAAGAGCAGGGCGGTGATCTTACCGAGTTCGTAAAAAATGAAATCGGATCAGTGGCTGGCCAGTATTCTGTGCAGTCTGAAGAAGACGCCAGCAACGGCACCAAAGATGTCGTGCTTTATGGCTTTGGCCGTATCGGACGCTTGCTCGCTCGCATTCTGATTGAGAAAGCGGGCGGCGGTAACAACCTTCGCTTGCGTGCCATAGTGGTTCGCCAGGGTGGCGCTGAGAACGATCTTGAGAAGCGTGCCAGCCTGCTGCGTCGTGACTCTGTACATGGTCCTTTCAATGGCACCATTCGTGTTGATGAAGAGCAGTCTGCGCTGATTGCTAACGGCAACTTCATCAAGGTGATCTACTCAAATGGCCCCGATCAGGTGGATTACACTCAGTATGGCATCGATAACGCCATCGTGGTGGACAACACTGGTATTTGGCGCGATGAAGACGGACTTGGCTTGCACCTCAAGTCCAAGGGCGTTAGCCGCGTTATTCTGACCGCACCGGGCAAAGGTGATATCAAGAACATCGTTTACGGCATCAACAACGACTGGATCACTGACGAAGACAAGATTCTGTCGGCAGCCTCCTGTACCACCAATGCAATCACGCCAGTGCTGAAAGCAATTTACGACGAATACGGCATTGAAGATGGTCACGTTGAGACTGTCCACTCTTACACCAACGATCAAAACCTGATCGATAACTACCACAAAGGCAGTCGTCGTGGCCGCAGTGCTGCGTTGAACATGGTAATTACCGAGACAGGCGCCGCAAAAGCAGTTTCCAAAGCCCTTCCCGAGCTGAAAGGCAAGCTCACAGGTAATGCTATTCGTGTTCCTACGCCGAACGTTTCCATGGCAATTTTGAACCTCAATCTCAAGAAAGAGGTCGATGTGGAAACTGTGAACGATTATCTGCGCGAGATGGCTTTGCACTCAGAGCTGCAGAAGCAGATCGATTTCGTGAACTCTCCGGAAGTAGTCTCAACGGACTTTGTTGGCTCCCGACATGCTGGCATTGTTGATGCTCAAGCCACGATTGCCGGGGGTAAGCGCTTGATTCTGTACGTTTGGTACGACAACGAATTTGGCTACAGTGCTCAGGTGATACGTGTGGTAAACCAGATGGCGGGTATTGACTACCCCATCTTTCCGAAGCGCTCACGCGAGTGACGGAATGCGCCTGAGTTGGCGTTGATAGTTCCACAAGCCCGGCGTCGAAAGTCGCCGGGTTTTTTTGTAAGCGGTTGCCGGTAGTTGCAGGTTTACAATCCTGTACAAACCCGTTCTCGTTTCAGGTGGAAATAGCTTGCCTTAAACTCTATAATTGGCGCGAATTTGGGTATGTCTGGCTCCCTGTTTCTCAACTTTTTCTGGGCCGCTGGTGTCAGGCAATACGAATCCACAAAATAGTTTCTGATGATTGGATGAGGCTAATGATTAAGATCAAAAAAGGCCTGGATCTTCCCATCAGCGGCGCTCCCGAACAGACCATCACAGACGGTAAGCCAGTTCGCCATGTGGCGTTAATTGGTTTCGACTACATCGGCATGAAGCCGACGATGGCTGTTAAAGAAGGAGATCGTGTCAAGCGCGGTACGCTGCTGTTCACGGACAAGAAGACCGAAGGCGTTCGTTATACATCACCTGCAGCTGGCGTGGTGAAGGAACTCAATCGCGGTGAGCGACGGGTATTCCAGTCAATTGTTATCGAGATTGATGGCGATGAAGCTGAGACCTTTGCCAGCTACAAAGCTGCGGATCTTGCAGGCCTTGAGCGCCAGCAAGTAGTCGATAACCTGGTTGAGTCCGGTTTGTGGGCTGCCCTGAAGACACGCCCATACAGCAAAGTGCCGGCGATCGACACTGCTCCCCATTCTATTTTTGTTTCCGTTATGGATACCAACCCATTGGCTGCAGATCCCACAGTGGTGATCGCAGAAAATGCAGCGGCCTTCGAAAACGGCCTGACCATTCTGGGCCGGTTGACTTCGGGCAAGGTGTTCGTAACTGGCCGGCCCGGTTCCAATGTGTCGGTTCCCAAATCAGACCAGATTGATGTTCAGCAATTTGATGGCGTGCACCCTGCTGGCAACGTTGGTACCCATATTCATCACCTTGATCCGGTTTCTGCCACCAAGACAGTCTGGGCAGTTAACTACCAGGATGTGATTGATATCGGCATTCTGTTTACTACCGGTGAACTGAATGTTAACCGCGTTGTTGCACTCGGCGGCCCCAAGGCCCTGAAGCCGCGCTTGGTTCGTACCCGTATTGGCGCGAGCCTTGCTGAGCTTCTCGATGGTGAAATCCCCACCGATTGTGAAGTGCGTGCGATTTCCGGCTCTGTGTTCGGCGGGCGTCGTGGAGATGGCCCTGTTGCTTATCTTGGTCGTTTCGCGAACCAGGTGTCGCTGCTCGAAGAAGGCCGCAAGCGGCTTTTCCTGGGCTGGCTAACTCCTGGTGCAAACAAGTTTTCGGTTCTTAATATCTATCTGTCCAAGTTTATGGGTGGCAAGAAGTTTGACTTCACAACCACTACCAACGGTAGTGAGCGTGCCATGGTTCCAGTGGGTTCCTACGAGAGGGTGATGCCCCTGGATGTCCTGCCAACTCAGCTGCTGCGTGCGCTGATTGTAGGAGATACCGAAATGGCTCAGAAGCTCGGCGCTCTGGAGTTGGAAGAAGAAGATCTGGCGCTGTGCACCTTTGTGTGCCCGGGTAAATATGAATACGGTCCGATTCTCCGCGAGAATCTGACCCGAATCGAAATCGAGGGCTAACACAATGTCTATCAGACAGTTTCTCGATGGAATCGAGCATCACTTTGAGCAGGGTGGCAAGTACGAGCGCTGGTATGCCCTGTACGAAGCAGCCGATACTATTTTCTATACGCCCAGTTCGGTAACGGGCACAACCTCCCACGTGCGCGATGGTGTAGACCTGAAACGCATGATGATCACCGTTTGGTTGTGCGCCTTCCCCGCGATGTTCTTCGGCATGTGGAATATTGGCTTTCAGGCCAACAATTTCCTGGCGGCCAATCCTGAGGCGTTGATCGCTGACGGCGGAATGCGCACTGCCTTTATTCAGGCTCTTGCGGTAACCGGAGCGGGTGCCGGCATTTGGGATAACTTCGTATATGGGATGGCCTACTTCATTCCGGTTTACGCGGTGACCTTTATTGTTGGTGGTTTCTGGGAAGTGCTGTTTGCTACCGTGCGTCGTCACGAAGTAAACGAAGGCTTCTTTGTAACCTCCATCCTGTTTGCACTGATTTGCCCACCATCCATTCCTCTTTGGCAGGTGGCTTTGGGTATTACCTTCGGTGTAGTGATCGGTAAGGAAGTGTTTGGCGGTACAGGTAAAAACTTCCTGAACCCGGCACTGACTGGCCGTGCCTTCCTGTACTTTGCCTATCCGGCACAGATCTCTGGCGACACCGTGTGGACGGCTGTTGACGGTTTCAGTGGCGCGACTGCGCTGAGCTGGGCTGCAAGTGGTGGTCTGGAAGCTCTGGAAGCAAACATTGGTTGGATGAATGCCTTCATTGGCAATATTCAGGGGTCAATGGGTGAAACCTCGACCGTCGCCGTGATGATTGGCGGTTTGGCGCTGGTTGCCATGCGTATCGCAAGCTACCGTATCGTTGGTGGTGTACTGATTGGCATGATCGGCACGGCTGTTCTCATGAACGTTATCGGCTCCGAAACCAACCCCATGTTCTCGGTTCCGGCCCACTGGCACCTTGTAATGGGTGGCTTTGCCTTCGGCATGATGTTTATGGCAACCGACCCTGTATCAGCCGCCATGACCAACACCGGCCGCTGGTGCTTCGGTATTCTGGTAGGTGTGATGACCATTCTGATTCGGGTTGTTAACCCGGCGTTCCCGGAAGGCATCATGCTGGCGATACTGTTCGCCAACCTTTTCGCGCCGCTGATGGATCACTACGTGGTTCAGGCAAACGTTAAACGGAGGCTCGCTCGTGGCTAAGCCTAAAGAAACTGTCTCCAGAACGCTGTTTGTCGCTCTGGTATTAAGTATCGTGTTCTCCGTAGTGGTATCCACCGCTGCGGTAGTGCTCCGCCCGGCCCAGATCAAGAACCAGAATCTGGACATCAAAACCAACATTCTGGCGGCCGCAGGTATGCTGTCGAATGGCGCAAGCGCTGACGAAATCGAAAGCGTTTTTTCCCAGTTTGATGTGCGCCTGGTTGATCTGGATACCGGTGACTATGTAGAGCCGTCTTTCGTGGATGTAAATGATCCAATGAAATACGACATGTACAAAGCCGCTTCAGACCCGGAGATGTCAACCAAGATTCCGTCGTCTGAAGACAAGGCTGGTATCAAGCGTCGCCCTAACATTGCCAAGGTATACACCTTGAGCGAAAACGGGGAAATGAAGCGAGTGGTATTGCCGATTCACGGCTATGGCCTCTGGTCTACACTGTACGGGTTTGTGTCGCTTGAAGGCGATCTGAACACTATCGAAGGCCTTGGCTTCTACGCCCATGCAGAAACACCTGGTTTGGGCGGTGAAGTGGATAACCCCCGCTGGAAATCCCAGTGGGTTGGCAAAGAGCTTTACGGTGAGGATAAAACCGAGCCTCAGATCCGCCTGATGAAGGGTGGCGTAAGCGCCAACGCAGCCGATAAAGAGCACAAGGTGGATGCGCTTTCCGGTGCAACACTGACCAGTCGCGGCGTTGAGCACTTGGTCAACTACTGGATGGGTGACCGGGGTTACGCACCGTTCCTCAAGAAACTTCGTGAAGGGGAGGCCTGATCATGTCTGAAATGACCGCCAAACAGGTTCTTTTCGAACCCATATTCAGTAACAACCCCATCGGGCTGCAGATCCTTGGTATCTGTTCCGCACTTGCCGTAACCACCAGCATGAACGTAACCATCGTTATGTGCCTGTCGGTTATTGCTGTTACTGCATTTTCCAACCTGGCTGTGTCGCTGGTACGTACACAGATACCGGGCAGCATCCGGATCATCGTACAGATGACCATTATTGCGTCTCTGGTTATCGTGGTTGATCAGATACTGAAGGCCTATGCCTACGAAATCAGTAAGCAGCTGTCGGTATTCGTTGGTCTGATCATTACCAACTGTATCGTTATGGGTCGTGCCGAAGGTTTCGCCATGAAAAATGGCCCCTGGTTGAGTTTCCTCGACGGTGTCGGCAACGGCATGGGCTATTCGATCATGCTGCTGTTTGTGGCGTTTTTCCGTGAATTGCTGGGTGCAGGGTCGCTCTTTGGTGTAACCCTTCTGACGCCGGTTAACGAAGGCGGCTGGTACATCACCAACGGCTTGCTTCTGTTGCCACCAAGCGCCTTCTTCATTATTGGCCTGGCTATCTGGGGACTGCGTGCCTGGATGCCTGAGCAAGTAGAAGAAGAGGACTTCAAAATGTCCCGCCACACCCATAAGGAGGCCTTCTGATGGAGCACTATATCAGTCTGCTTCTCAAAGCAATTTTCATTGAGAACATGGCGCTCGCGTTCTTCCTGGGTATGTGCACATTCCTTGCCATTTCCAAGAAGATTGAAGCAGCTACAGGCCTTGGCATTGCCGTTGTGGTGGTTCTCACGCTGACAGTGCCGGTCAACAACCTGATCTACAACAACATCCTTCGTGAGGGCGCGTTGTCCTGGGCTGGTTTGCCTGATGTGGATCTGAGCTTTCTTGGGTTGATCACCTACATCGGTGTAATCGCGGCCATTGTTCAGATCATGGAAATGATACTGGATAAATACATTCCGGCACTTTACTCCGCACTGGGCGTGTTTCTTCCGTTGATTACAGTTAACTGCGCCATCATGGGTGCGGCACTGTTCATGGTTGAGCGTGATTACACCTTCGGTGAGAGTGTGGTCTATGGCTTTGGTGCTGGCGTGGGCTGGGCTTTGGCCATCGTTGCTCTGGCAGGTATCCGTGAAAAGCTGAAGTACAGCGACGTTCCAGACGGGCTCCGTGGTCTGGGCATCACCTTCATTACTGTTGGTTTGATGTCTCTTGGCTTTATGTCCTTCTCAGGGATTTCCCTGTAATTCACCCGGTGATTCGGTTTAACGAAAAGGCGAGACCATGTATACAGAAATAATACTCGGCGTGGTCATGTTCACCGTTATCGTTCTGGCGCTTGTCGCGATCATCCTCGCGGCAAGATCCAAACTGGTAAGCACCGGTGAAGTGACCATCGAAATCAATGACGACCCGGAACACACCGTGAAAACGGAAGCCGGTGACAAATTGCTGGGCACCCTGGCGGGCAGTGGGATTTTCCTGTCGTCTGCCTGTGGCGGCGGCGGTACCTGTGCACAGTGTAAGTGTAAGGTTCTTGAAGGTGGCGGCGCCATGCTGGCCACGGAAAAGACCCACTTCACCAACCGGGAAGAGAAAGAAGGCTGGCGTTTGTCGTGCCAGGTTCCGGTTAAACAGGATATGAAGATTGAAGTACCGGAAGAGTTCTTTGGCGTCAAGAAGTGGGAGTGTGAGGTTGTATCCAACCACAACGTTGCCACCTTCATTAAGGAACTGGTACTCAAATTGCCTGAAGGCGAGGAAGTTGACTTCCGTGCCGGTGGTTACGTACAGCTGGAATGCGCCCCTTACGAAATCGACTTCAAGGAGTTTGATATCGAGAAGGAGTTCCATGGTGACTGGGACAAGCATGATATCTGGCGCTACAAGGCCATCAACAAGGAAGAGACTGTTCGAGCCTATTCCATGGCGAACTACCCGGAAGAGAAGGGTGTTCTCAAGTTCAATATCCGTATTGCCACTCCGCCTCCCGGGACTGATCACGTGCCTGGCATCATGTCCAGCTATGTGTTCAACCTGAAGCCGGGTGATAAGGTCACTGTAATGGGGCCGTTTGGTGAGTTCTTCGCCAAGAAGACGGAAGCTGAAATGGTGTTCGTGGGTGGTGGTGCTGGTATGGCCCCCATGCGTTCCCATATTTTTGATCAGTTAAAGCGTTTGAACTCCAAGCGCAAGATCAGCTTCTGGTACGGCGCTCGCAGTGTTCGCGAGATGTTCTACGTAGAAGACTTCGACATGCTTGCCAAGGAGAATGACAACTTCGAGTGGCACGTTGCTCTTTCTGACGCACAGCCGGAGGACAACTGGGAAGGCCCAACGGGCTTTATCCATAACGTACTCTACGAGAACTATCTGAAGGACCATCCGGCTCCGGAAGATTGCGAGTTCTATATGTGTGGACCCCCAATGATGAACGCATCTGTAATCAAGCTGCTGAAAGATATGGGTGTTGAAGAAGAGAACATTATGCTGGATGACTTTGGAGGTTAAACCTTTCACATGACATCCAGTATCTTTCAACCCGCCCGGGCGGCCGTTGCCAGCATCTTTACGATGCTGGTATTGGTGGCCCTGGCGGGTTGCTCGTTTCAGCCGGATGAAGAAATCTGGGAAATCTCCGGGCCCGTGTTCGGTACCAGCTACCACATCAGTGTTGTTTTGCCGGAAGATCATCAGCGGCTTGAAGCATTGGCAGAAGGTATCGATGAGGCCCTAGACGGAGTGGATGCCTCCATGTCTACCTGGAGGGACGATTCCGAGCTGTCAAAGCTTAACGGCCTTGAAGATCAATCGGATTGGACCCCGGTATCCGGCCCACTTTTTGAAGTGCTGTCCCGGTCGGCAGAGATTTCACGCCTGACTGAAGGGGCCTTCGATATCACTATCGGGCCAGTGGTGAATCTCTGGGGCTTCGGACCCGATGCCCGGCCTGTAGAGGTTCCCTCTGACGAGGAGTTAGCCCACGCGCTGGCATCAACGGGTTTTGAAAACCTCTCGTTGCAGGCGGATCCGCCGGCTTTAAAGACGTCGTCACCGCAGTATATAGACCTGTCAGCCATCGCCAAAGGCTACGGGGTAGACGTAGTGGCTCGGTACCTTGATAGCGAGGGTATAAAGGCGTATCTCGTAGAGATCGGCGGGGAAGTGCGCACTCAGGGTAAAAAGCCTGACGGCAGTGTGTGGCGGCTTGCCATCGAGCAACCTGTCTCGGGTGAAGGGCACACCGTAAACCGTATTGTTACTTTGCCTTCGAAGGCGATGGCCACGTCCGGTGACTATCGTAACTATTACGAATCGGAAGGGCGTCGTTTATCCCATACAATAGATCCTGAAACTGGACAGCCGATTTCGCATAACCTGGCTTCTGTCACGGTGATTGCTGAAGACAGCATGACAGCTGATGCACTGGCCACTGGTTTTACAGTGATGGGGTATGAGCGGGCAAGTGCGCTCGCAACACGGGAGAATATTCCTGCCTATTTTATTATCCGGACGGAAAACGGGTTCGAGTCGCATCAGACCCCGGCATTTTCTTCCTACGTTACTCAGTAAGGGGAGGGCAACATGGGTACCTTTCTTTTGGTTTTATTGATTGTGGTTTTGCTGGTTGCCGGTATGTCCGTTGGTGTCATTTTCGGGCGTAAACCAATTAGCGGTACTTGCGGCGGTATTGGCGCGCTTGGCATCAGTTCTTCCTGCGACATTTGTGGTGGCAACACCCAGAAGTGCGAGGAAGAAAACCAGCGTGTGGCGACCGAAGCCGTAACAGCCGACGATCTGGCTTACGATGCCTCCAAGGCTGGCCGGAAGCAGTAACTGCTGACAGAAACGAATAACTACAACTACTTTTCACGACGTAGATAAGGAGTCACTGCGCGCATGGCAGAACATCATTACGACGTCGTCGTTATCGGTGCGGGACCTTCAGGTGAAGGTGCGGCAATGAACGCGACGAAGCATGGCAAGCGTGTTGCTATCGTTGAAGACAAGCCCACAGTGGGAGGCAACTGCACCCATTGGGGCACGATTCCCTCCAAGGCTTTGCGTCACTCGGTCAAGCAGATCATTACCTTCAACACCAACCAGATGTTCCGGGACATTGGAGAGCCTCGTTGGTTCTCGTTCCCGCGGGTACTGCAAAGTGCACAGAAGGTTATTGGCAAACAGGTAAAGCTCAGAACCCAGTTTTATTCCCGGAATCGGGTCGATCTGATCAATGGGCGCGCGTCGTTTCTGGACAATAACCGGCTGGAAGTTCGTGGTAACAAGTCGGTTGAAACCCTGCATTTCAAGCAGGTTGTTATTGCTACTGGCTCACGCCCGTATTTGCCGCCTGATCTGGACTTCCGCCATCACCGGATCTACAACTCAGACACCATACTCAATCTTTCCCATACACCGCGCACGCTGATTATCTATGGTGCTGGTGTTATTGGCTCCGAATACGCATCTATCTTTGCGGGCCTCGGTGTGAAGGTGGATCTGATCAACCCTGGCAGCCGTTTGCTGTCGTTCCTCGATGATGAAATCTCCGATGCACTGAGCTATCACCTGCGTAACAACGGTGTTCTGGTTCGTCATAATGAGGAATACGACTCAGTTGATGGTGACGACCACGGAGTGGTTCTCTCGCTGAAATCAGGTAAGAAAATCCGGGCAGATGCATTCCTCTGGTGTAACGGCCGAAGTGGCAACACTGATAGTCTGGGGCTCGAGAATGTGGGATTGACGCCGAATAGTCGCGGCCAGCTACCAGTAGATGAACACTACCGCACCGAGGTAGATAACATCTATGCTGCAGGCGATGTGATCGGATGGCCAAGCCTTGCAAGCGCAGCTTATGACCAAGGGCGTTCTGCATCGTCAGACATCGTTAATGACGATTACTTCCGGTATGTGACCGATGTGCCAACGGGCATTTATACGATTCCTGAGATCAGCTCTGTGGGTAAGACCGAGCGCGAGTTAACGGAAGCCAAGGTGCCTTATGAAGTTGGTCAGGCATTCTTCAAGGATCTTGCTCGGGCTCAGATTACCGGTGAAGCCGTGGGCATGCTGAAAATCCTCTTCCACCGCGAAACCCGGCAGATTCTGGGCATTCACTGCTTTGGTGACCAGGCAGCTGAAATCGTCCACATCGGTCAAGCCATCATGAACCAGGAAGGCGAAGCTAACTCGCTCAATTACTTTATCAACACAACGTTTAACTACCCAACCATGGCGGAAGCCTATCGGGTAGCGGCGTTGAATGGTCTGAACCGGATCTTCTGACCGGTTCAGGTTCAAAGTCAGCCGGCGGGTAAAACTATATTATCTGCCGGCTTGCTTTCATTGCGTTCAGGCAGGGACAGAGAAGCGCGTGCGCGGTTATCAAAGAACATGCGCGTGCTTGTAGGGTAGTCTGTAATAACGCTGTCTATGCCCATAGCTTCAAGCCGGAGCATGTCCTGGATGCTGTTCACGGTCCAGCAGGATACGTGCATTCCTTTACGGCGCGCATTTTCCACAAGCTGCGGTGAGCACAGCTTCCAGTTGATGCATAAGTACTTGCAGCCCAACCTCGCAGCCAGTCCAATGGGCCTGGGGAATCGCCGCTCTGCCACCAGCCCGGTGCGAATGCGTTTGTTCCTTCTGCGAATTTCCTTCAAAAACCAGGTGTCTGCCGAGGTAATCGCAGCCGTTTGGTAAAGATCCCGATGTTGAATGATTTCTGTTAGTCGATTGCAAAGGATATTCAACCTGGCGCGACTGTCTGACTTCACTTCAAGCTGCAAATGCTCGAGGTCCTGGAACTGATCGAGCAAATCTTCCAACGATGGAATTCCCGCTGGGGATGGCCATGGGCTTGTGTTTTTGCGTGCGTCCATTGAGGCAAGTTCAGCAGCGGTATAACGAGCTACCTCGCCTTTCTGATCGGTTGTACGATCGACGGTTAAGTCGTGCACCAGCACAGGTTTACCATCTTTTGATAGCACCAAATCTAGCTCAAAATGCCTTACACCCTGCCTGTAGGCGTGCCTGAAACCGGGCAGCGTGTTCTCGGGGGCTTCACCTTTAGCCCCCCTGTGTCCGTAGACGATCATTCCGGTACTTCACCTTTTAAACGTTGGTAAATGGCCTGGCGCTTTTTCCAGGTGTCGTGGCACAGATGTATATCTTCAAGGTAGGCTGGCAGTTCGTTCATAAGCAAGGCCTGAGGCCCGTCTACCAGGGCTTTCTCTGGTTTCGGGTGGAAGTCCACCAGCACCATATTGGCCCCTGCAATCACGCCTTGTGCCGTCGCGTGCATTACGTCGAGGATGCCGTCCGGGGATTTTTCCCGGGTGCCCACAGAATGGGACGGGTCGATGCAAACCGGCATACGCGTCAGCCTTTTAACCGCAGGTACGTGGGCAAAATCCACCATGTTGCGGTGCGGCTGGCCAGCTTCGGTTTTCATGCCGCGCAAACAGAAAATTACGTTTGCGTTGCCTTCGCTGGCCAGATACTCCGCCGCATTCAGGGATTCATTCAGGGTGATGCCGAACCCACGCTTGAGCAGAACCGGATAGGTGCGCTGCCGGCCAATGGCTTTTAGCAATTCAAAGTTCTGTGTGTTCCGGGTGCCGACCTGAAGCATGACGCCCGTAGGCCGCCCAAGTTTTTCGAGGCAGGTATCAATCTCTTCTATGTGGCTTTCATGGGTGATTTCCATGGCCACCACTTTAATGCCGTGTTTACCGGCTTTTTCAAATACCCAAGGCAGGCAGCCCTTGCCGTGCCCCTGGAACGAATAGGGGTTGGTGCGGGGCTTGTAGGCGCCCATACGGGTGCACACCTGGCCATTTTCCTCCAGGGCCTTCAGCATCATTTCAACATGCTCTGGTATATCGACAGCACAGAGCCCTGCAAAAATATTGAGGTTGGACTGGTTGAAATCGACACCGTTATAGCTAAAGCCTGTTTGCCGGTTGTCGTCCCGGTGGCGCCCAAGAATCCGGTAGTCATCGGAAATGCGAATGACGCGTTCAACAGCCGGCAGGGCTTCGATATCTTCTTTATCGAGCGGCTTGGTGTCGCCCAATAAGTATATTTCGGTCAGTCGTTGGCTAACGCCCTGAATCTCGTGTACCCGTACGGTCACGCCGGGCAGATGTTCCAGGTAGTGCATTGTCTGCCGATAGGCGTCGCTATCCAGAGGCGTGTTGGGGTGAAGTATGGCTAGCATGCTGTCTCCTGAGTGGTCTACAAGCTAAGAGCGTACGCTCTCAGCCCTATGCCGCGCCTGCATGAATTCCCGGTGGTTAAGATGCAGCAAATCAGCAATACGGCGAATAAGGTGTTCTTCGTATTTGTCGATGCGATCATCAGCAAGAGCAACATGCCAGATGTTCTCCAGCAATGACTGTTTGGCATCCTGATCCAGCGCCTCGTTAATCTGCCCGGTAAACTCATAGAGGGACGTGGCATCCTCTGCCTGACTCAGGGCGGATTGCAGAATATCTTCCGCCTCTTTCCGGGTTAGATTATGCGCTTTTATGGCGCAATCGATAATTGCCTGGAGTTCTCGCTCATCCTGCTCGCTATCTACCTTTGAAAGCTGAACCATTAACGCAGTTGCAGCAATCGCGAGCTGGTGTTCATCGGGTTTATGGTGCTCCGTTTCCGGTGCACTAAACAGCTTTTTAAGGCTTTCGATCATAGTCTGACCCGGGTATTTAGGTATGTTGGATTGCGTTGAAACGGCATTGGGTTCAGGCTGCTTTAGAGGCCAGCTGGCGAACCCGGTTTTCCAATTCAATCTGGTCAATGGTAAAGCGACGAATGCCGTCGGCCAGTTTTTCAGTGGCCATGGCATCTTCGTTAGACTCCCAACGGAAGCGCTTTTCATCCAGAACCCCGAAACCATCGGTGGAAGAGGCGCCGGCGGCTGAAAGCTTGCGCTCCAGGCTGCCATTGTCATCTTTTAGCTCCTGGAGTAACGCGGGGCTGATGGTGAGCCGGTCGCAGCCAGCGAGCATTTCGATCTCACCGATATTCCGGAAGCTGGCGCCCATAACTACGGTGCTGTAACCATTTGCTTTGTAGTAGTTGTAGATTCTCGCGACAGAGAGTACGCCGGGGTCTTCGGCAGCAGGGAAGTGATCACGGCCACTGTTGGCAAGGTGCCAGTCCAGGATGCGGCCCACAAACGGCGAAATCAGGAAGGCTCCAGCCTGTGCACAGGCAGCCGCCTGAACAAATGAGAACAGCAAAGTAAGGTTGCAGCGAATACCTTCCTGCTCAAGTATTTCCGCGGCGCGGATGCCTTCCCAGGTGGCTGCTATCTTGATCAGAACCCGGCTTGTATCTACGCCTTGCTGATCATAAAGCTCGATCAGGCGACGGGCCCGCTTGAGCGTAGCCTCGGTATCAAATGACAAACGTGCATCCACTTCTGTAGATACCACGCCCGGTATCAAACTGAGGATTTCCTGACCTGCCAGAACGGCGAGCATATCCGTAGCCAGAGTTAGCTGCTCAGCATCGGAGCCACCCTGTTTGCGGGCCATGGCTACGGCTCGCTCAAGCATCGGCCGATAAGCATCAGACGCTGCTGCCTTCAGCAACAACGAGGGGTTTGTGGTGGCATCCTCGGGGCGCCATTGGGCGATTGCGTCGATATCGCCAGTATCTGCCACTACCGTGGTCATGGTTTTCAGTTGGTCAAGCTTGTTGGTCATTCGTAACGTCGTCCCGATTGATTTTGTTATCAGCACATCCAAATCCCGGATGCGGGTAATGCTTCTACAATAACGGGCTGTAAAGACAGGAACAAGACAGCAAAAGGTAAGGTTTCGGTAATAGAGGTTTATGGACGAGGGTCAGGCGCGTGTTACGGCTTCCATTTGCTGGGACTGCTGTGACTCAGGAACTTTCTCCAATGCCGTTTGAATCACCTCCAGACCTGCGCCTGGCTTATGGGCGTTCTCGCTGATGTAACGGCGGAACTGACGGCCACCGGGCATACCATGAAACAGGCCCAGAAAATGCCGGGACATGTGGCCAAGGAATACGCCGCGCTCCAGTTCGCTCTGAATAAACGGGTACATAGCTCTAAGTACATCGTGGCGCGTCGTAGCAGGGGGCTTGGTGCCAAAGAACTCCGAGTCCACGCCCGCCAGAATCCAGGGGTTGTGGTAAGCCTCCCGGCCGAGCATTACGCCATCGGTATGTTTCAGGTGTTCATTACATTCTTCAAAGGTTTTTATGCCGCCGTTGATGATGATCTCAAGGTGCGGGTACTTTTGCTTCAGCCGGTAAGCCCAATCGTATTTCAGCGGCGGCACGTCCCGGTTTTCCTTTGGGCTGAGCCCTTCAAGAATCGCGATGCGTGCATGAACAATAAACGTGCGACAGCCGGCGGCCGCCACTTTCTCCACAAACTCACAAAGGTCTTCCCAGGATTCCCGGCCATTAATACCAATGCGATGCTTTACCGTAACCGGAAGGCGGGTAGCTTCAATCATCGCCCGAACGGCCTCTGCCACCTTATCTGGATGCCCCATCAGGCAGGCGCCAATCATATTGTTCTGAACCCGGTCGCTGGGGCAGCCAACGTTCAGATTTACTTCGCTGAAGCCAAACTGCTCAGCAAGCCGCGCACAATGCGCCAGCTCCCCCGCATCGCTGCCGCCAAGTTGGAGTGCCAGAGGGTATTCCGCAGGGTCGTGGCGCAAAAACCGTTCAGTATCCCCATGAATCAACGCGCCTGTGGTGACCATCTCGGTGTAAAGCAGAGTGTGCTGGCTTAGCAGGCGAGCGAGGTACCGGTAGTGCGGCGTGGTCCAATCCATCATTGGCGCAACACAAAAGCGGCGGGATGGCTCTGGCCCGAGGTTTTCAGGAGTTCCTGAGGTGTTTTCTGAAGGGATGTTATGGATCATTATTTACTCAACGCTGCCCGTTTCTGGCCGCAACTCGAAGGTCGGCTTCCAGGCTGAAGGGTTCAATCGGAGGGACCACTTAAAGAGGGCAATTCTATCAGGAAACCGGCTTGGATGGTTTGTTGGGGGCAACCAGTGTTACACCTGGGTTAAATGGTTGTGTTGGCTAAGCAGGATGGCGTCAAAGGTCGGCTGAGGAAACCCGGGAGAAGTCCATCATATAAAACCATCGCACGGATCTGCTGAACTGACTATTCTAATATTGCAGACGCAAATCCCCATAAGCCCCGAATGGCGTGAAAGGAAACTCAGATTGAATTTAAAAGGATTTATTGCACTAGTTGCCTTCGGGATGATGCTTTCAAGCTCGGCTTTTGCCGTGACAGCCGCTTCGCCCGGTGCGCCGAAGCAGTCTATGGGTTATGCGCAGGAAGGTGTTTGTGCAGAGTGCCATCAGGGGCAAGCCAAAGCCTGGTCACATTCTGATCATGCCTGGGCTATGAAGCCAGCGGGCGAAGGCGCTGTTTTGGGCAGCTTTGATAATACTGCCTTCGATGACGGAGCCTCCCAGGCAGAGTTTTTTCGCCGGGGTAAAGACTACTGGGTAAAGATTGAAGGAGAGGAGGGTACGGAAGCAGAGTTCCGCATTGCCTACACCTTTGGCTTTTATCCCTTGCAGCAAAATTTGGTTGAGCTCTCCCGAGGCAGGCTTCAAGCGCTGACAATAGCCTGGGACAGTCGCCCCGTTAAGGAAGGCGGGCAGCGTTGGCTTTCGCTGTATCCGGGAATGAGTTTCGAACCAGGTGATTCTCTGCACTGGACCGGCCGCAACCAGAACTGGAATGCCATGTGCGCCGACTGCCATTCCACGTACCTCACCATGAATTACGATGCCAAAGCGGACAGCTTTGCCACAACCTGGCAGGAGCAGAATGTTGGTTGTCAGGGCTGCCACGGCCCGGGTGAAAAGCATGTGGATTGGGCAAGAGAGCAGGGGCAAGACCAGGTAGAAAAGGCCGGCCCTGCTGAGGGCATGGGCCTGCTGGTTGATTTTGGCGGGATGGCCCCCGGCAAGGTTGTCGAAACCTGTGCCTATTGCCACAGCCGCCGCCAGAGCATTCAGGACGGGCAACATGTACTTAGACAAAGCCTTGCCAGCGGTGCTGATGCCAGACATGTACCATGCTGATGGCCAAATTCAGGGCGAAGTGTATGTTTACGGCTCATTCACGCAGAGCAAAATGGCGAAAGCGGGCGTTACCTGCCTGGATTGCCACGATCCACACACCACAAACCTGAAAATAGAAGGGACCGGCTTGTGTCTGCAATGCCACAACCCAGCTCCGCCCGAGCGATTTCCTACCCTTAAAGCATCGAATTACAACATTGCGGAACATCATAAGCACCCGGAAAACTCAGAGGGCGCGCAGTGTGTGAATTGCCACATGACTGACGAAACCTACATGGTGGTCGATCCACGGCGTGATCACAGTTTCCGTATACCCAGGCCGGATTTGGCGGTCGCTACCGGTAGCCCGAACGCCTGCAACAGTTGCCACGAAGACAAATCTGCCCAGTGGGCCGTGGGCATTCTGAAAAAGTGGTATCCGGATAGTGAGAAGCCAGAGCACTTTGCAGACACTCTTCAGGCTTTCCGTGCCGGCGAAATGGATGCCATGAACCGGTTGGGGCTTCTGATCAGGAAGACCAGTGAGCCCGCGATAGCGCGAGCAACCGCAGCAGAACACCTGAGCACCTTCGGTGGTGATTCAAGGTTCTTTCTGCGTTCTGGGCTGTTTGATAAGGAGCCGCTTGTGCGCGCCTATTCTGCAGGAGCCTTTGCTCAGATACCGGTTGGCGATAACTTGAAGGTGCTGGTGTCGCTGCTTGGTGCTGATCAGCCCAAGGCGGTTCAGGATCAGGCACTTTCAGCACTGGCTGGCGCAGATTTGAGCGGGTTGTCTGAGGCAGAGCGAAAGCGCTTTGATGAATTGGATTCGGATTATCAAAAGCGTCTCGAAAGCCTGTCTGCACTTTCCGGGTCCCGCTTTAATTGGGCAAATTATTTGCGGCGTTCCGGGAAAACAGACGAGGCGATCGCGCAGTATCAGAAATCACTTGAGCTGGATGCGACCTTCTCACCTGCCCGTGTGGCTCTGGCCACGCTGGCCAGTCAGGTTGGCAAGCAGGCGCTGGCAATGGAAACATTGCGCGCCGGGAGCCAGTCTGAACAAATACCTGACACCGACCGAGGGTACCTGGCCTACCTGTTATCGTTGGTTTTGGTGGAGGAAGGCCAGGACGCGGAGGCACTTCGCAGCTTTGAGTTGGCGTTAAAGCTTAACCCCGAGAACCCACGGGTTGCCTACAACTACGGGTTGATTCTGGTTCGCCAACAACAGTGGGCGCAGGCTGAGCGCGTGCTTGGGGCAGGCTTGCAGGCCCACCCCTCGGATTACAATGTGCTCAACGCCCTGGTGCATTTGCACCTGCAGAAGGGAGAGCTAAAGCAGTCTCTCGGGTTCGCCAGGAAAATGTTGGAGCTGTACCCGGATGACTCATACAGCCGCAATGTGGTGCAAAGGTTGGAACATGCTACTTCCAGGTAAGGTGCAAGTCACCCCGCAGAAACAGCAACGCATCTCTGGTCGTTTGCTCCGGTAGTTCCTCCATGGGGATATGCCCTGCGGTGGGGTAGACAATCAGCCTCGCCTTCGGGATATCTGCCATCCACTTGTCTGCAAGCTCCAGGGGAACCCGGGCTTCGATCATTTTCAGGGTTATAACGTACTGAGGCTTTGCGCCCGGGCACGATCACACAGTGAGTTTTTGAGAACTCGTCTATCCAGGCGTCACTCTGACAACAGATTACAGAGTTCGGACACTTTCATACGCAGTTCCAACCGATCGACGGGTTTGGATAGATACGCGTTAAAGCGCTCTGAGTCGCATTCTTCTGGCCGTGGGTTGCTGTTTTGTGTGCCTGAGAGCAGAGCTACTGGCACGCTTGGCCATTGGGAGCGTGCAGAGTGGAGCACATCTGCGCCAGAAGCACCCGGTAGGCGGTAGTCAGTAATAATGACTGAGGGGATGTCGCTAGGGCTGGCGGCGGCTTCTATAAATGCTTCTGCCGTTGTGAAGAGCGTCACCTCAAACCCCATGTCAGAGAACTCCTCGTTTAGTAATTCCCTGACCGCTTGAGAGTCTTCCACAATCCAGGCCAGTTGGCCCTGTGCGTCAAATTTAGGCAATAGATCCTTTACGGCTGCAAGAGATGACACTGCTAACTGCTCATCGCCAGCGATATAGGGGATGGTGCAGGTGGCTGTAGTTCCTTTTCCAGGCTCGCTTTCCAGCTCAAGAGTGCCGCCCAGTTTCTCTGTGAGCTCAAAGCATATGGCCAAGCCAAGGCCAGCCCCGGGGTTGCTCTCCGAGCTTTGGTAAAAAGGGGTGTAGATCTTTTTGAGATCGTCGGCTGGTATACCCCGGCCGGTGTCGCTTACTCGAAAGATCAGCATCTGTTCCTGGCCTGAAGTGTCCGCGACAGCAACCGATAGTGAAAAGTTGCCGTCGCTGGTGTATTTCGCTGCATTATCCAGGAGGTTCAGCAAAATACGCTGCAATTGCTTGCTACTGCAGCGAACCACTGTTGGGAGGTCAGTTTCAATTTTAAGCTGAAAGCGGTTATTTTGTTTGCTGGCGATTATGTGGGAGTGATTAACCAGGTTGTCGATAAAGGCGATCAGGTAAATGTCTTGCAGCTCGTTGTCGTCTACCGTGATGTCATGGGCATAATCGACCAAGCCGTCGATCAGGTCTTTCATATACAGCCCGCGGTCCTGGATGACCTGAGTCGCCTTTTCGGCACTGACAGCCCCACCCGCCTGGAGCTGGGCATAACCCAGAATGGCGGTTAACGGAGATCTTAAATCGTGGGTGACTTGGCCCAGGAAATTCACCTTTGCCGTGCTGGCCTTTTTGGCAGTTTCAAGAGCGGTGTTTAACTCTTCTGTACGGCTTGCGACTGCTTGTTCCAAGGTGCGCAGGTACTCAGACTCTTGTGCTTTTAGCGTTTTCTCAGCGGTGCTCAGTCGGCTTTTTTGCTGCCAATTGAATGTCAGTATTAAAGCAACTGCGACCATAATTTCGATAGAAATTCGTGTAAATGTAGAGACAGTGGTGTAGTCAAAGTTGAAGATGTACTTTAGCAGCGCGAGCGTGGTGGTGGTCCAATAGATGGACAGCAGTAGCAAAAGCAATAGCTTTGCTGGCTCTGAACGAGAGGTGCGCAAAACAGGCGTTACCAGGAACAACCAGGCCCCAAGGTACGCAATCATAATCACAGTGACCAGTTGCCTGATAGCGACACCATCGAGCACAAAAGTGAGGCTGGCGATGATGGGCATTGATACGGCCGTTAAGATGAGAAACACCCGCCACAAGCGATGCTTGTTGAAGCCCAGCAGGAACACTGAAGTGGCCAGGAATAATTGTGATGTGAATGCCGCTGCTGAAACTCTCAGGTTTATCGAATAGCTTTCGAGAAAAGTCAGCAAGTAATTGCTGAAAAAACCGTCTTTTTCAGCTTCCACAATAAATCCGGATAACAGCCATAAACCGGTCAATAAAAAACCAGCGTTGAACTGGAGTATCAGAACCACCAGTAGAGTGAGAATGCCTGCAAACAGTGCGGCTTGGAATATCCAGTTTTGATTGATGCTCTGTGAATAAGAGACAGGATCCCAGCTTTTTACGCTGACAAAGGGAAGGCTGTCACTATAAATCTTAATAAACAGTTGTTGGGTTTCGCCTGCGTTGAGGTGCACCGGAATTATAGTTTTACCATTGTTTACAGCGCGATCCTGTAAAGAAACAGTAAGCCCTGTGGTTTTCTGCCAGAGGATTTTTTGAGTGTTTGGGTCGAGAAAATAAGCGTCTACCCGGTTCATTCTCCATGGCTCTAATACCAGCCAGCGTATGAGTGAATTCTCATTACTGTTATGTACCGAGGCCTTTAGCCAGATTGTGCTGTGTTGACGAGGTGCGTCTAGGTTGTCTTCGTCGGGACGAACCCAATCGGTGTGCATCAGAGCGCTGCTGAGGCTTTGAACGTTACTGAGCCTGGGAATTGCCAGCATCGCACCTATAAGTTCTTGGCTATTCGCTGTGCTTGCCAGGTCTATAACCGGGCTTTGGTTGGGCGTAGTGTTTGCCAGTGCAGCGGATGAAAGAACTATAAATAGCGAGGCGATAATTGTAGTAAGAGCGCTTATCCGGTGGTTATAGTTCAAAAAATATCTTCCCTGAAGTCAACTGTGTTGCTGTCGAAATTCTCTGGGCGTTAGCCCGAAGCGCTCTTTGAATGCCGTGGCAAAATTACCACTGTCGTTAAACCCAACCTGAAGTGAAATGTCTTTTACTGACAAGCTTGTGCGTTGCAGTAACTCCCGGGCTTCCTTCATGCGCTCTTCCCGAAGATACTCGTACACAGTCACGCCGGCGCATGCCTTGAACGCTGTGTTCAGGTGTTTGCTGTTGGTTCCTGTCAGCTTTTCCAACTCTTTCATTGTGGGTGTTGCAGACAATGATTTCAGCAGGTGAGTGCGTGTTGAATGAAACACAATAACATCCCGGTTGCAGGCCGAAACAGTTTCGGGTTTGGGCTTGTCTTTGCTGGCCTGTACGGCGGGCTTGTGCCGCAAGTGTATGGCCAGGCGCAGTTTAACCTCATTAAAATCAAAGGGCTTGTTGATGTAGTCAACAGCACCCGCAAGCAGTCCTCTGATGCGATGCTCGGGCGAGATCATACCGGAGATAAAAATAACAGGGATGTCGCGCGTTCTCGGATCTTGAGTGATTATTTTGCAGGCATCATGGCCATTACAGCGAGGCATCTCTGAGTCCATCAGGATCAGGTCGGGCTGCAGGGCGCGGGCTTTCTCGATGCCTTCAAGGCCATCTTGGGCATAAAATATCTGGCAACCGTGTCGTTGAAGGTAAGCAGAGAGCAGCATGCGGTCTGCTTCCTCATCGTCCACAATCAAAATTCGCCTGTGTTCCAGCGTCTCCATCTCTGTCCTTCTGGTTTGCTGCTGCCCGGCTCCGCGGGCGCCTTTGTATTGTGCCCATGCTTACACTCCAGATTCAACAGTATGTAATGGGCTGTGTGTGCAATCAACTGGCGGCAAGTGGATAAAACTTTCCCTCCGAGAACAGGTTTTGCCGCGCTATCACAGGTTCTCTGCTGTGCAAGGTATACGATCAGGCCATTCTGACACTAATAACTCGTTGCTTTGGGATGGAGCTTTCAAGCTCAGGTGTGCTCCGAGCTTCCGGTTTCGCTCGCGCACGCCAAGCTTCTGCCCATTCCCTCATAAAGCCAGCGTACTGATCACATCCGCTCCAGGCCCCTCGCCTGTATCGGCGGCCTTGAGGATATTATGGCTAGAACTCCCTCTCTCGCAAAATTAGCACTTGCCGTTTCTTTGAGTTATTCCGCAGTTGTTGCGGCTGCAACAATGCCACAAGACGACTTGTTGAGCGTTGTGAAGGAAACTCTGGAAACCAACCCAGAGGTGCAAATTCGTTTGAATGCGTTTCAGGCGTCTACCTTTGACCAGCGGGAGGCATTTGGCGGATATCTGCCTTTTATAGATGTAAATGCCGCCGGCGGTATTGGCGACCGAAATTATGATGGTCGTGGCAGCTATAACCGCAACTATGCGGAAGTGTCGCTCACACAAATGCTGTTCGATGGGTTTCGGGTGCGCAATGCTGTAGCCAGAGCGGAGCACAATAGCAGGGCTCGTTATTATGAGCTTTTGGACGAGGCTGAAACCAAGGCGCTGGAGGCCAGTGAGGTTTATCTCAGCGTTCTCAGGCACCGGGAACTGGTTGCCCTTGCTCAGCAAAACGTTGCCAACCACCAGCGTGTGCAGCGTCATGTAAGTAATCGCGCCGGGCGGGGCGTAAGCAACCGGGCAGACCTGCAGCAGATTGATGGGCGATTGTCGCTTGCCCGCTCCAATCTGATGACAGAAATTGCAAACCTGCAGAGTGTTACCGCTCGCTTTCAGCGCCTGGTTGGCCGTTTTCCAGCTGAGGAGCTAAGCCCCTTTGAAGTGCAGTCACAACTTGTACCGGGGGAGTTGTGGCAGGTTCTTACTACGGTATATGCCAATAACCCAGCGCTGTTTGCCGCCTTCGAGGAGATTCAGGCTTCTGAGGCCTCTTTTGGCGAGGCGAAAGCAGGCAGGTATCCCACACTCGAGCTGGGTGCTCGTCATGGCACCTATAAAAACAACAACAGCTTCGATACCCGTACCGACCCACACTCATACGGGGACGATACGGTAATTGAGTTGCGTGCACGCTATAACTTGTACCGCGGTGGCAGTGACAGGGCCGCGGAGCGTGCGGCAGATCGCCGGATTAGCCAGGCAGAGAGCATGCGGGATAAAACCTGCGTTGATTTGCGCCAAACGGCAACCATTGCCCACGGAGATGTGCTTAACCTTCAGGTGAAGCTGGACTCTCTCGAGTCCCATCGCGAGAAAGCTACGGGTGTGCTTGCAGCTTATCGCGAACAGTTCGATATCGGGCGGCGTTCTTTGCTGGATGTTCTCGATTCTGAAAACGAGCTTTTCCAGGCCGAACGCGCCTATATCAACGGCTCCTATGATCTGGAAATCAATCGCCTGCAAACCCTTCACAGCATGGGGCGCTTGCTGACTACTTTGAATGTGAACAGTGAGGAGTTGCCAGACCTGGGTGATATCAATCGCTCAGTGAATCCCGGTTCCAGCCGCTACTGCACCCTTCCGGGTGAAGGCGACAGAAGCTTCGACCGCTTCCTGCAAACAGCAGATACCGAAGAGGTTCTAAGCTTTGGCAGCGACACCCTGTTTGATATTGGCAGCGCCGAGTTCAAGCCAGAAGCAATGGCTCGCTTGCAGCAGTTCGCCCGTCATTTGCTGGAGCGTGACACGGTTAAATCCATCAACATTGTTGGCCACACCGACAGTTCTGGCAGCGACGCGCTGAACCGCGAACTGTCTCTGGCCCGCGCCATAGCTGTGCGTGATGCATTAATCGACAGCGGCGTTGATAACACGGTGATGCTGGTTTCGGGCGCAGGGTCTTACCAGCCCAATGCAACCAACGACACGGCTGAGGGCAGGGCGCTGAACCGCCGTGTTGAGGTGCGCGTTACTCACACAAGAAGGTGAATGTAAAAGGCCGTTATGGATCAGACAAATGACCCCTTAAGCGCCTGCCTGTTATGGCTTGCCGCGGAAAATGGCACCACGATCAGCCACGATGCGCTGATCGCTGGCCTGCCATTGGTAGACGGCCGTTTGTCGCCTTCAGTATTTGCCCGCGCAGCGGAGCGGGTCGATATGAAGGTAAAGCTGGTGCGGCAGCCGTTGGAGCGCCTGAACAGTCTGTTGCTTCCCTGCGTTATTTTGCTTGAAGGCAATCGCGCTTGCGTGCTGGACAGTATCGATCTTCAGGGCCAGACAGCACAGGTGCGGCTGCCAGATGTCGATATGGAAATCGAGCAGCTGGAGCTGGCTAAACTCAAGGAAAGCTACTCCGGCATTGCGCTCTACTGCCGGCCGGATTTCCGTCTGGATCAGCGTAAAACAGGTGCTGGCTCGGCGGTTGATAAGGGCCACTGGTTCTGGAGTGTTATCAAGGCAAACCGGCCGGTGTACCGGGACATCCTGATCGCCGCCTTCTTTATCAACCTGTTTGCCCTGACCATGCCCCTGTTCGTAATGAACGTATACGACCGGGTGGTGCCTAACCATGCCACGGATACCCTGTGGGTGCTTGCCCTTGGTGCATTGATTATTATCTGCGCCGATCTTGCATTGCGTTTGCTGCGCAGCTGGTTTGTTGAGCTGGCGGCAAGCCGTGCGGATATCACCTTATCTGCCCGGATTATGGAGCGCATTCTCGGCACCCGCCTTGAGCATGCGCCACTTTCGGTGGGCTCCTTTGCGGCCAACGTTCAATCGTTTGAATCCGTGCGCTCGTTTATCGGCTCCATGACGGTGACGGCACTTATTGATCTGCCGTTTTTCCTTGTATTCGTGGCCATCATCGCCCTGATTTCGCCTGTGATGATCATTCCGGTACTGATCGGTGCCACGATCATCATTCTGTACGCGCTCTCGGTGCAGGCAACCATGCATCAACTCTCGGAAACCATGAGTCAGGCCAGTGCCCAGCGGAACTCCGGCCTGGTGGAAAGCCTGGTGGCTGCGCCCACGCTGAAAAGCTTCAATGCCAGCAGCCGTATGCAAAGTGCCTGGGAGCAATCCACCCGGTTTTTGTCTGGCTGTTCCGGCAAACAGCGCATGCTGGGTATGTCGGTCGGGGCCGGGGCTTCCTGGATACAGCAGGTGGTGTCGGTAGTGATGATTATCACCGGTGTATATCTGGTTATTAACGGTGATATGAGCCAGGGCGGGCTGATTGCGGCTTACATGTTGTCATCCCGTGCCATGGCGCCGGTGTCCCAAACCGCTTCGTTGCTTACCCAGTATCATCAGGCAGCGACGGCCATGACCGCCGTTGAACAGATTATGGATGCCGAGCAGGATCGCGAGCCCGGAAAACAGTTGATCAGCCGCGGCAAACTGCGCGGCGAAATTGAACTGCGCGATGTGTCCTTCCAGTATCCCGGTGAAGAGCGGGATGCCTTGAAAGGGGTTTCGTTGCACATTCGGGCTGGCGAGCGGGTGGGCATTCTTGGTCGTGTGGGCTCAGGAAAGAGCACCCTGGAAAAGCTCATACTGGGTTTGTATCGCCCAACCTCTGGCGCCCTGCTGGTGGATGGCGTGAATATCGGCCAGATCGACCCCGCCGAACTGCGCCGCAACATTGGCTATATTCCGCAAGACGTCCAGTTACTCAGCGGCACGGTCTACGACAACGTCACCCTGGGCATAGAACACCCCAACAACGAGCGCCTGTTGCAGGCCATCAATGTGTCCGGCCTGAAGGGCCTCGTGGGTGACCATGCAGATGGCTTGTCAATGCAGGTAGGGGAGGCTGGCAATCGCTTGTCCGGCGGGCAGCGCCAGACAATAGCCGTGGCCCGCGCGGTGATGGCGGATAGCAGTATCTTATTGCTGGATGAACCCACCAGCGCCATGGACAGCACGCTGGAGAATCACGTTAGCAAAGGCCTGAACCAGTTCGGCCAGGGCAAAACCGTATTGCTGATAACCCATCGCACCAGCTTGCTGGATCTGGTCGACCGCCTGATTGTTATGGATGCCGGGAAAATCGTTGCGGATGGCCCTAAGCAAACCGTGCTTCAGGCACTTCAGCAGGGCAGCATTCAGAGGGGGGCGCAATGAGCATCGACCCCAGGATTGCTGAGAAAGCGGAACAGAAAGCGCTGGAGCAACAGGCATTTGAGCGCTTGAGCAAGGCGGATGCTGTTGGGGCACGGGGTAAAGGCTTTATAAATCGCCTGTTCCGGCCATTTTTTTCCGCGTTTCGCAGCAATTCACGACACTGGCCTGCGGATGCAGATCAGGCCATGGAGCAGCAAAGCACCCTTCGCGCCCGCAGCCTGCTGTACGGCATTGCACTGACGTTTATTGTTTTGATTATCTGGGCTGCATTTGCACCCTTAGATGAAGTCACCCGGGGTGAGGGCAAGGTGATTCCATCGCGGCAGCTACAGGTTATTCAGTCCGCCGATGGCGGTGTCATTGAAGAGGTATTTGTAGACGAGGGCGCCAGAGTGAGCAAGGGCGACCTGCTGGTGCGCATAGACCCAACGCGCTTTGTGGCCAGTTATCAGGAAGGCAGTGTGCGGGCATTTGCACTGGCCGCCAAAGTGAAACGGCTACAGGCGCTGATCCAAAGCGAGCCGTTAGAACTGAATTACAGCGAAGCATTAACGCCCGTGCAGGAACAGGTGTTGCAGCAGGAAGAAGGCTATTACAAAGCCAGCTTGAAAGAACTGGATGAGCGCTTATCGGTTGCCCAGGAACAAATTGCTCAACGGCAACAGGAACTGAGCGAGGCACAGGCTCGGGTGTCTGCGGCGGAGCAGTCTTATGGCATGTCGACACGAGAGCTACAGGCAACGCAGCCACTGCTGGCTTCGGGTGCGGTATCAGAGATAGAGATTTTGCGTTTGCAGCGGGATCAGGCCGCCGCAAATGGTGAGCGCCTGCAGGCCGCTGCCCGTGTTCGCCAGGTAAAAGCCAGTATTCAAGAGGCAGAGTCCAGGTTGCTGGAGGTTGAATCTTCCACTCGCAACCAGTGGCGCGCAGAACTCAGTGACGCAAGCTCGCAGCTAAATAGCCTGAACAAGAGCGTTGCCGGGCTGGCCGACAAGGTAAAGCTCTCGGAAATTCGCTCGCCGGTGAATGGCACGGTGCAGCGTGTGCTGCTGAATACCATCGGCGGCGTTGTTCAGCCTGGGAATGCCCTTGTTGAAATTGTTCCCACCGATGACCGCCTGCTGGTAGAAGCCAAAATAGCACCCAAAGATATAGCCTTCCTGCGCCCCGGCTTGCCGGCAACCATCAAACTCCACGCCTACGATTTTTCAATCTATGGCGGGCTTGCCGCGACCATCGAGCACATAAGTGCCGACACGATTACAGATGATCGCGACAATACTTTCTATCTTGTGCGCGCGCTAACCACCGAAAAAGACTCGGCGCAGCATTTATCCGTTATCCCGGGCATGACCGCACAGCTGGACATCATGACCGGCAAAAAAACCATTTTATCTTACTTGCTAAAACCATTATTGCGCGCCAAAGCAAACGCTTTGAGCGAACGCTGAAGTAACACTATTTTGAGGTCCTTATGACTACTCTGGCAATTGTTGTATCCCTGGTCGGGCAAGCGTGGGCTGAAAACGCCAACGGCGAACGCCGTGCACTGGAAGTAGGTGATCAGCTGGCGGTTGATGAAACCCTGATCATGGCAGAGGGTGCCCGTATCGACCTGGATTTTGGTGACAACCAGCAGTTGACCTTCCTGGGTGAGCAGCAAGTTACCGCAGAAGAAAGAGGGGCGCTTATCGAGCAAACTGAAGGCCTTGCTCCTATTGAGAGCAGTGAGCAGCCGGCAGCACCTTCCCCTGCAGCGTCTGGTCAGGGCACTTCGTCTGAAGGACATAGCTTTGTGCAATTGGTGCGCATCGGAGAAATCATCGAAGCGGATGGCTACACGCCGGTTACCGTTGCACGAATTCAGGAAGTCTTACGCCCGCTTGGTTTGAGTTTGCCGCAGCGGGAGTTTGTGCGGAGCAGCGAACGCGATGGCACCCGATACGATGAGCAAAACTATCCCGAGAGTGGCTCCAAGCTCGCAAAGCTGAGCATCTCCATTGATGCGATTACGGGTGACGACATAGTAGATGCCACTGAATCGGGGCAGGCTATTACGCTAACAGGCAAGGTTGGTGGCGGCGTATCGCCTGGTGATACCGTAGTCGTAACCGTGAATGGCCAGCTATACAGCACTACAGTGAATGCCGATGGCAAAACCTGGCAAGTGGATGTGCCCGGCAGTGAGTTGGCAAAAGATAATAAGGTTCACGCGACCGTTAACAGCGTTGAACCAAACGGCACGCCTGTTTCTGAAAGTACAGAGCGCCCCTATTTGGCTGATGACATAACGCCAAGCGTTAACGTTGAGCTTGAGCCCGGATCTGGCCCTAATGGTGACTACAACAGTAGCGACCTGAACGACGGCAAAGTCAGCGGCACCATTACCTTCAACCCGAACAACACGTTTCCCGGCGATAAGGTGACTGCAACAGATAAAGACGGCAACCCGGTTTTCGACGCCAATGGCGACCCAGTCACCGATTATGTGCTAACCCAAAACGATATTGATAACGGTATTGTTGTGGATGTGTCCGTAGCGCCTGGCCAGACCTACGTTGAGTTGAACGTTGATGTAACTGACCCTGCAGGTAACACCAGCACAGGCTTCGACAAAAACCCGAAGGATGACATCACGCCTACAGCAGACGTGGAGCTTGAGCCGGGCTCCGGCCCCAATGGCGAGTACAACGACGGCGATACCAAGGATGGCAAGGTTACCGGCACAGTGACCTTTGACCCCGGCACCACAGAGCCAGGTGATACGGTCAAGATCACCGACAAAGACGGCAAGGTGATTATTGAACGCCCCGTAACCCAAGACGATATCGATAACGGCATTCAGGTGGATGTGCCTGTTACCGAAGGCCAGACCGATGTTGAACTGAACGTTAAGCTGACCGACCCCTCCGGCAACACCAGCAGCACGGGCGATAGCAACCTGATTGATAACGTTACCCCGGGGCTGGTCGTGGAACTGGAGCCTGGTTCCGGCCCGAACGGCGAGTATAACGACGGCGACACCAACGACGGCAAAGTGGAAGGCACCATTACCTTCGACCCCAACACCTCCGTGCCCGGCGATAAAATTACGGTTACCGATAAAGACGGTAACCCGATACTGAACAGCAACGGCGACCCGATCACCGATTACGAAATCACCCAGGGCGACATCGACAACGGCATTATCGTCGAAGTGCCTGTAGATCCGGGCCAAACCGACGTCGAGCTAAATGTTGATATTACCGACCCGGCTGGCAACACCAGCACCGGCTCGGACAACAAGGTTGTTGATAACACCACCCCGGGCGCGACCGCGACTCTTGAGCCTGGTTCAGGTTCAAACGGTGAGTATAACGACGACGACACCAAAGACGGCAAAGTAACCGGCACGGTGACCTTCGATCCTGACACCTCGGTTGGCGATACGGTAAAAATCACCGACAAAGACGGTAACGTCATTATCGAACGCCCGGTAACCCAAGGCGATATTGATAACGGCATTACTGTTGATATTCCTGTAGCGGATGGTCAGACCAACGTTGAGATGAACGTTGAGGTAACTGACCCTGCGGGCAATACCAGCTCCACAGATGACAGCAAGACCGTCGATAACATCACGCCGGGCGTAACCGTTGAACTCGAGCCTGGCTCAGGCACCAACGGTAAATACGATGCCGGTGATTTCAGCAGTGGGAAAATCGAAGGGGAAATCACGTTTGACCCGGCCACTACATCCCCGGGCGACAAAATAACGGCTACCGATAAAGACGGTAACCCGATTCTGGACAGCAAAGGCGACCCGATCACCGATTACGAAATCACCCAAGGCGATATCGACAACGGTATCAAGGTTGAGCTACCCGTAAGACCCACCGATACAGAAGTCGAACTCAACGTCAAAATTGAAGACCCGGCAGGCAACACCAGCACAGGCTCCGACAGCAACCCTGCCGATGGCGTTGTGGTTACCGCAGAACTGGCCGTTAGCGCAACGAACGTGGATGAGGGCGCCGCGACTGATTTGCAGTACAGCGTTACTCTCAAAGATATCAATGGCGACCCCGTTGTAGCCAATAACGACATTACGGTAAACACGACCGTTGGCCCCATTACCATCAGCGCAGGCAACTCTGCAGGCACCCTGAATATACCTGTACAGGGCGACGATGTTTACCTGGATGGCGAAACGATCACTGGCCAAATCATCAACATCGTTGAAAACGGTTTGGGTGGCGCAGCAATATTTGAAAACCTCACCTTCGACAATACGCCAGTACAAACGACCGTTAACGACACCACAGATACGGTTACTGCCAAGTTGACCGTTAGCGAAACGGCTGTTGATGAAGGCGAAGTGAATAACCTGGTCTACACCGTCACGCTGGAAGATGCGGCCAATAATGCCGTGACTGCCAACAACGATGTGACGGTGACCACCTCACTGGGCACCATTACCGTTAAAGCGGGCGACAGCTTTGGTGTGCTCGTTGTGCCAGTTCAGGGTGACGATGTTTATATTGATGGCGAAACGGTCAGCAATGCCATTACTTCAGTTGCTGAAGCGAATGCCGGTGATCCGAAGGCGTTTGAAAGCCTGACGTTCGATGGCACAGCTGTTAGTACTGCTATTAGCGATACCACCGATACCACCACCGCAACATTAAGCTCAGTAGGTAGCGGTGATGAAGATAGTGGCTCCATCACATACACCATCAGCCTGGATAATGCCCCGCAAGGTGCCCAGGCTTTCGATCTGGAGTTAAGCAACGGCCAAACCGCAACCATTACCGTAGCGGCTGGCGCCAACACCGGTTCTGTGACCTTTGGTTGGGGCTCTGGCCTGGTAGCGGGCGCCGTTCAGTTGGCTGGCTACCCGGATT
The DNA here is from genome assembly GCF_046537445.1 of Marinobacter sp. KMM 10035. NCBI lineage: Bacteria > Pseudomonadati > Pseudomonadota > Gammaproteobacteria > Pseudomonadales > Marinobacteraceae > Marinobacter > Marinobacter sp. KMM 10035. The sequence goes on from NZ_JBBVMG010000001.1 coordinate 2,003,548, forward strand.
CCGATGTGCACCTGGAGCCAGACGACGTTCTCAGCGTTGACAGCATTACTGCCAGTGGCACCGGTGGCAATTTCGAGGATTTGGTGGTTGCTGATAACAGCACCGACCTGACGATTTCCGATTCCATCGACACCAGCACGGCCACACTGACCTCGGCTGGCAGCGGTGACGAAGACAATGGTTCTGTTACTTACACGGTGAACCTGGATCACGCCACCGAAGGTGATCAGGACTTCACTGTTGCATTGAGTAACGGCCAGAGTGCAACCATACAGGTGGCGGCAGGCGCAACCTCAGGTTCGGTTACCCTGGGCTGGGGCACAGGCTTGACCGGCACTGCCATTGGCTTAAACGGCTACCCGAGTTCGGATGTTTACCAGGAGCCGGATTTTGTACTGGAAGTTGATAGCGTTACGGCAAGCGGCACTGGTGGCAACTTCGAAAGCCTGGTTGTTGTTGATAATAGTACCGACCTGACGATTTCCGATTCCATCGACACCACCACGGCCACATTGACCTCGGTTGGCAGTGGTGATGAAGACAATGGCTCGATCACCTACACCGTCGACTTGAGCAATGCTCCACAAGCTAACCAACTGTTCAGCATTACCCTCAGCAATGGCCAAACGGCAAATATTTCAGTAGCAGCAGGCAATACATCAGGGTCCATCACATTTGGCTGGGGCGCAGGCGTAGCTGCGGGTACACAACCGTTGGCTGGCTATCCAGATAGTGATGCTTATCTTCAGCCTGATTTTGATCTGACAGTTACAGATTTTGTGGCTCTGAGTCATGGCGGCAACTTCGAAGACCTGGCGGTTGTAGATAACAGCACCGAGCTGACAATTGCCGACTCTATCGACATCACAACCGCCACACTAACCTCTGTTGGCAATGGTGATGAAGACAACGGTGCGATCACTTACACCGTTAATCTGGATAACCCAGCGCAAGCTGCCCAGGATTTCACCATTAACTTGAGCAATGGCCAAACTGAAACTATTACTGTTTCGGCAGGCGCGACCACAGGCTCTGTCACTTTTGGTTGGGGTTCGGGATTGACTGGCTCAGCTGTTGCTTTGAGTGGCTACCCTGGCTCTGATGTCTACATAGAGCCGGATTTTGTATTAGGTGTTAATAGCATTACTGCAAGCGGCAACAGCGGAAATTTTGAAGACCTGACTGTTGTTGATAATAGCACTGACCTGACGATTGCAGACATCATCGATACCACCACGGTTTCTTTGGGCAACGTCACAGTCGATGAAGGTGATGACATAACCATCACTGCCACGGTTGACCATCAGCCACAGGATACCGACCTGGTGCTGACCTTGGGCAATGGCCAAACGATTACGATTGCTGTGGGCGACACCATGGGCAGCGTGACCTTCGCTAATCCGAAAGCAGACACACCTTATGCGGATGGCGAGGTACAGGAGTACAGCATCACTGGCGCCATCGGTGGCAACTACGAAAGCCTGGATATCTCCGATAAAGCAGTGGTTACCGTTAAGGATACGGTTGATACCACGACCGTTACTTTGAATGACAGCACTGTTGTTGAAGGTGGCGATATTACAATCAGTGCCACGGTCGACCATGCGCCGGAGGGCAGTGACTTGGTGTTGACGCTGAGTAACGGCGAACAAATCACTATTGTGGCAGGTACCACCACCAGTAGTGTCACCTTCGCTAATCCCAATAGTGATGATACCTACCTTGATGGCGAAACGCTCGAATACACCATCAAAGCTCATACCGGCGGTAACTACGAAAGCCTCGATACCGCCGCCAAATCTACGGTAACTGTAGAAGACACTACTGATGCGGTTACAGCCAGGATGACTGTCAGTGAAACTGCTGTCGATGAAGGTGAAGCTAGTAACCTGGTGTACACCGTCACGCTGGAAGATGTGGCTAGCAATGCCGTGACAGCCAATAACGATGTCACGGTAACTACCTCACTCGGCACCATTACCATCAAGGCTGGCGACAGCTTTGGTGTGCTGGCTGTTCCGGTTCAGGGAGATGATGTTTACATCGATGCTGAAACGATCAGTAACGCGATTTCTGCCGTTGTTGAAGTCGATGCTGGCACGGCTGGGGCATTTGAAAATTTGACGTTCGATGGCACGGCTGTCGATACACTCGTCAGTGATACCACAGATACCGTCACCGCCACGCTGAGCGTTAGCGAAGCCTTTGTCACCGAAGGTGCGGCTGACTTGGTATATACAGTCACCCTGGAAGACGCGAACGGCAATGCTGTTGTTTCAAACAGCACCATTACAGTTGCCACCACCTTAGGCAATATCACGGTGGCCGCCGGTAGCAGTACAGGTACTCTGTATATTGCTGTTCAAAGTGATGACGTCTACATCGATGGCGAGACTGTCACCAATGCCATAACGGGCGTTACTGAAGCCGGTGCGGGCGCGGCCGGTGCGTTTGAAAACTTGGCCTTTGATAGCACAGCTGTCAATACAGTTGTTAGCGACACGATCGACCCTGTTTACGCACAAATCTCTGTTGATGAAAGCGCGGTTCTTGAAGGCGGTACGCTCACCTATACCGTTAATCTTGTCGATAAAATCGGTGACCCTGTCACCGTTGCGGCAGGAAAAAACGTCACTATAAACCTGGACTGGACGGGGACAGCCGGTGCAGCCGATGTTGATAGCTTGCCTGCAAGCATCGCCATTGGCGTCGGTAATTCAAGCACAAGTTTTAACGTAGTTACCAATTCAGATGGTATTGCAGAACTCAGCGAGTCACTGACAGTTATTATCGACAGTGTGCAAGATAACGATGGGATTGATAGGGGTTTTGAAAAACTACAGGTTGATAGCGGTAACAACAGCGCTACTTCCAACATATTGGACGCACCCACCATTATTGCCGTTGATGGTAACGGTGCAGCAACAGGTCACATCACCGTATTTGAAAAAGGCTTAAGCGATGCGACAGATAACTCTGAAACCGCCTATGGAATCTTGCGCGTTGCTGCACCCACAGGGCTTGAAAGCATAGAGATTGCAGGTACAACTATTTCTCTCGCTGACTTACAGGCTCTGCCACAAACAATCACCATCGCCGGTCATGGCGAACTGACTTTAACCAGCTTTACAGCATCGGCAACAGCCAACGGTGTTGATGCTTCCTGGGACATCGATTACAGCTACGAGTTAACTAATGCCCAAGTGCATGCGCACGGCGCAGGTAAAAATGAGCTGCCGAAAGACATCGCTCTTGGTGTAACTGCTGATGGAATTGGTGGTTCAGGTTCGATTACTGGTGCGGCAAGCAACCTGGGCGTGCTGGTGATTGATGATGTACCTGCAGTTAACACAACCGGCAATGCCTTGGCAGACATTCAAGTAACAGAATCTGCTATAGGCACACCTGCTTCTGCCAATCTTGCTAATGCTTTCACCCATACATTTGGTACTGATGGGGCTGCTGCAAGCGCGAGTCTTGTTTATGGACTCGTCGTAAATTCTGCCGTTTCCGGGCTCAAAGACACGGCTACAGGCAAGGCCATTGAGCTACAACTGGATGGCAATGTGATTAAAGGCACTTTAGAGGGCACAGCAGATGTTGCCTTCACTATAAAAGTGAATGCCAGCACCGGTGAAATCACCCTAGAGCAAACCCGACCACTGCTGCATGGTGACACAGCCACAGCCAGTGATCTGGTGACTATAGCTAACGGATCGATCAGCCTGACAGCCACTGTTACTGACGGTGATGGCGATACTGCGGTTGATTCCGTCGTTATTGGTGATCGTTTCAGTTTCCAGGATGACGGCCCGGCAGTAAATGTCATTACAAGTGGGGTAACTCTTGATGAGGCAAATCTGCCAGCTGGCAGTGAGGGTGACGCGAGCAAGACCATCAGCGACATAGTGCGCTTTGGCATCGATTTTGGTGCCGATGCGGCGGGTGATGTTCGTTTTACCGACACGGGCGCAAACTCCACTATCGAGAGGTTAAAAGCGCTGGGCTTGAAATCGGGCGTTGTTTTGGAGTTTGATCTTTCTTCGGATGGCCACACGATTATTGCTTATCGTGGTTCGGGCCGAGCTGAAGCCGATAAGATATTCACGGTAAGTATCGTAGATGTGCCAAGTAATCCGGGCTACCAGTTAACCTTGAACGGTGCTTTGGATCATGTAAATAAATATGGTGATGTGCTCTCGGCGCTGGATATACCGTTTGAGGGTGTTCTTGTTACCGATCGAGATGGGGATTCTGCGGAAACACGGTTCACTGTTAGCGTAGTAGATGACAACCCAAGCACCACAACGCCTAAAAATGTAGTTGTTGATGAAGATTCAACTCGGGCCGCTAATCCTGAGAATACCTTTAATACCAACGCTGATGCCACGAGCAGCAATACGACCATAGGCGATGGCAGCGATGGTACTGTAAAACCTGAGCATGGCATCGCCACAGTCAATTCTGATGGCACTATCTCTTATGTGCCCAAGGCTAATTACAGTGGTGAGGACACCTTTACCTACACCACGAAAACGGACAACGATGAAAAGACCTATACAGTTGTCGTAACCGTTACTCCTCAATCCGACACGCCCGACATCCCCCATGCCAGCGGAGCGGTTGATGAAAATGTGCCTGCAGTAACATTGAAAACCAATGAAGACACCAGCGTAGCGCTCGGCCTGAAAATACCTGTTGTTACGGATAACAATGACCAGAATGGGGCTGGGACCATTGGAGATGACCCTGAACGCTTGGGCGCGATCACATTAACACCCTCCGCGGTTGGCTCAGGAGATTCAGCTCCTTCAGGCACAGTGCTTACCAAAGGTGACGGCACGCCGCTGACAGTTAGTGGTGATGGCAGCTACATCATTGTTATTGTTAAGACTTCTGGCGACACAGATGCGGACACCGACCTGCATCTCTCCACTGGTCTGCCAACGACTAATGTTAATTATCTGACTCAATCCGAGTACGAAGCAATTGAGGTTAGGCCGGCTGATGATCGCCATGAGAACTTTGATGTTACCGTGAGCGTGGATAGCTATGAGGTGGATAACACCGGGAAGCCGCTTGCTGATACCGATGTCGTCGGCACAAATGGCGCTAACAACACCCAAACCATAACCGTAGATGTTCAGGCAGTAACTGACGTGCCAGAAATCAATTTGACAGCACCGGCTGATCCAGAAAACGCTGGTGCTGTCAGTCTTTCAGTCACTGCAGCCACTGTTAGCACTAACGGTAAGATCATTGCGGCCATCAATGAGCAGAGCGATGATCCTTCCGTCAGCAATACCGTCCTTAATCTTCAAAACGTGCTGGGTGAGACATTTAAAGATGACGATGGCTCAGAGTCTTTTGGTTATGAAATCACTGGTCTCCCAGAAGGCACAGTAGTAACCATCAATGGCAAATCATATACCGCCAATCCGGCTGGTGGAATTGCCATGCCCGAAAGCGACTACCTGAGCACCAAGGATGATGGCAACCCGGGTTTTACCATCACTCCACCTGAAGACTACTCAAACAGTCTGCCGATTACTGCCACCATCAAGTTGATTATTAAGGACACTGATGATGACAGCAGCGGTGGCATTGGGACTGAATCGGTCAGTGTCGATCTGGAACTTCGGGTGTACGCCAAGCCAGATAATGTTTCCCTTGATAACCCGGAAGCAGCGCCAGAAGACACGCAGGTTGCTTTCCTCAGCAAGCTGATGCTTGGTGATACCGATGGCAGCGAGACCATATCGAAGGTGCGCATTACGGATCTACCTAATGAGGGCAGTACCGGCCCGGATACTTGGACGTTGTTCGACCATACCGGCAACCCTGTAACTGTTCCTTCAGGTGGTAATGCCGCGAGCGGAGGCCTTGAACTGGTCGTTGGCGAAGGTACTGGCGAATACACGCTTAGCCAGATTAAACAGTTCACCATCAAACCTCCTGCACACAGTTCTCTGGATGGCACCATGAAGGCGTATGTGACCACTGAAGAAGCGGGAGCCAATACCCAGAGTGGAAATCCCGAAGCGAAGGAGTGGGAGCATGAGCTGATTATTGAGGTGACGCCAGTGGCTGAAGTCATTGGTGCTGGGCCTGTTGGCGATACCGACAGCAATGGCACACCCGACCTGGCGATGAATGGCAGCCATGTGTACAAAACACCGGGTGCCGAAGACGAATGGCTCACGCTCGGCACTGATACAGTTTCAAACCCTACATTTGCTCTAAGTGAGGGTTGGGCGAATGAAGATGGTAAAGGCTCTAACCCGAAAGGCACCGGCGTTATTGGCGGCACGGGCAGTGAGGATACCTTTGCCGTTTTCACGCCATTTCAGGTGAAGAACAATAACATTCAGGCAAACGTAACCGGTGGCGAACTTGACGGCTCGAGTTTTCAGTACGTTGACGGCTCCGGTACTCTGCAAACGGTTGTATTCAACGGGGAGCCAGTGAAAATTCCGGTGGAATATCTGGATTCAGTTAAGTTTAAGGGGCCGGAAAACTACAGCGGTGTAGTCAAAATAAAAGTGCAGGCTGGCACTATTGATTACGATGAAGACGACGATACGGCTACTGATATGGCTGTTTCTGGTGAGTCCTGGTTGACAAACATTATTCTGACGCCAGAGGCCGATCAGGTGACGCTCTCCGTTGATGCCCGGGTAGCAACTCATGAGGATGTGCCGGTAGAACTTAAAATTATGCCGAGCAGCAGTGACAAAGGTGAAACCTTTAACGTCACCATTAAAGATATTCTTGCTGGTGCAACTATTACCTATACCCATAAAGGTACTAAACACACTATCGGTGAAAACTTTGATGCCAGTGGTATCGATGGTCTGAGCGTAACCGCTGGTGCCGACAATTTCGAGGTAACGATTAATGGTTTTGATGTTGGCAATCAGCCAGTCCTGACACCGCCAAAAGACAGCAACCAGACAATCAATCTCAAAGTAGAAGCGCAATCAGTTGATGTGCTGAAGTACATAGATGAAAACGGGCAGTCTCAGACCATCACCAGCACCGCCGATAGCAGTCTCACGCAGGAGTTGGGCATCAATATCTCAGTGAAAGGTGTGCCAGATGAGCCTGAGTTTGTTACTGAAACCAATAAAGTTTACGACGAAAACGCACTCGATGGTGCGGTAACTGAGCCCAACACTATACCTTTAAGTGATTTTGTTACCGCCCTTGAGTCTGGCGAAACCAGTGCAGATGGTTCTGAAACCGTCACCCTGCGCATAAGTAACCTGCCGGAAGGCTTTACCTTGATTGGCGCCGGTAGCTCGCTGGGCGGCGAGGGAGAAACGCGGCTTTGGGTTATCAGTGAAACAGAGCTTGCGAAAGTAAAGATTCAAACACCTGCCAATTTCAGTGGCACAGTCGAATTCACCGCCCAGCCGGTGGTAACGGAAAACGACAACGATTCGGAAACCTTCTTTACGCCGAAAAATATAAGCTTCCAGGTGACGCCTACCCCGGAAGCTACGCTGAGTATTAGTTCCGATGTGAAGGAAGACACTATTAGCAAGGTGGATTTCAGCGCAGTTCACCAGAATGGTGATACGGATGAATTTATCAGCGCGATCAAAATTGCTGCGGTTCCCGGCGTGACCTTGTACAGCGATGCCGCTGGCGTAAGCGAGTTAACACCGGTCGGGGGATTCTACGAGTTTTCAGGCAAAGCCGCGGTTGAAAGTATTTATGTCAAAACCGGGCCGAACTTCAGCGGCACTCAGGCAATCGGCGTTGAGTACAAGGTAACCGATACGTCTTCTGATAATACCTTGATCACAGAGTCAGTCTGGCAATCAGCCAGCCACGACCTAATTGTCAAAGCCGTAACGGACGATATTGAGGCTAGCGTGAACGACGTTACCGGTGTTGTCGGTGCCGGGGATAGCTTCAGCTACGAGAGCAGTAGCCAAACCGCCACTATAAACGGCTCCGGAGCGGTTAGGGTTAAGGTTGATCTTAGCCAGCAAGCAGATGTTGCGGCGGGCAATGCGAAAGATATTGATGGCAGTGAGCAATTCATTCACCTTGTGGTTAATGGGGTTCCCGACGGTGTGAGTGTGGAAAATGCTGTTCAGATTGGTCCCGGCCAGTGGCTGGTTTCAACCAATAAAGCCTTCAATAACGAAACCTTGACTCAGGATATAATCTTCCAGGTTACCGGCAATGCCAGCACAGCTAACTCCCCGATAACTATTACTGGTTACAGTAAAGACACCGGCGCTGAAACATCCAAGCGCGCAGACGTCAGCATTAACCTGGATGTTGTTCAAACAGGCACTGGCACGGGGGTAGCGTTGCCTGATGTGTCTCTGACTCCTGAAACCAGCGATCAAACCGAAGATAGTGCGTTTGCGCTAGTCACGCAGGTAAGTGGTACCTTGTCTGGAGGCAACCAGAACGAATACCAGCTTACCGTCACCCTGCGCAGTAAGCCGGGAGATGGTATTGAATTTAAAGATGCCAGCGGCAACCTGCTGACCCGTACCGAGGTGGTGGAGAATGGGGAGGACCTGGTGCTCTGGACCCGTTCAGCCAGTGTGGGAGCAAGCGATAATCCGAATACAACGCTTGAAAACTTATTGAACGATATTCAGGTTCACGCGCCAGAGCACACCAATAACAACAACCTGCCTGGCGGCCTACCATTAGATATCACTGTCGCCGCTCATGCTGAGGGGATGAGCAAGCAGGCAAAGGTTACGCAAACCGTGGACATAACCCCGGTTACTGACCCGACCACAGTGACTGTACAGGCCGACCCCGTAGGAGAGGGTGAGGATATTTCACTGAATATCAGCCTGAGCAATGGGCCAGATGCCGGTTTCTCTACGATTGCCGGTAACACGATAGTTATAGAGCTGGGCAATGGTCTGGCCGGTGAGTTACTGGATGCCAATGGCGATCCAGTAACTCCTGTTAGCGGCAATCGGTATGAAATCACGCTGAAGCCTGATGGCCAACCGCCAGAACTTACCTTCAGGCCCGATTCAGGGCAGCCGTTTCAAACGGGTAGCCTCACAGTGGATGCCTGGGTAACCCATACAGAAAACGGCGCAGCCAATACGGAAACATCCCAGGGTTCTGGCATGTTGGAAATCAAGCCCACTAACAGTGGTTTCATCGGGACAATCACTGCTGAAGGCAGCGAGCAGACCCAGGATCAATCCGTTGAAACGCCCACCGAGCTGATCTTCAGTGATGCGGGCCTGAAAGATCCGGATGAGCTGATTGATTCTGCCTTTATCAAAGGCTTGCCACCTGGCTTTACTGTGCTTGTTGGCAGTGACGCCAATAACGCAGGATTGGCCAATAATGCGGGTAAAGACAGCAATGGCAATAACATCTGGTCGATTCCGGTGGCCGAGGGTGCCCAGAGTTTGCCTGGTTACATTGCGGTGCTGCCACCTAAAAGCTGGAGCGGCTCACTGAATGGACTCACGCTAACTGTGATGAGTGGTGAAGCCGGTCTGGATTCGACGAGTTCGGATTTGTCTTTTGACTTAGAGGTCAGGCCGATAGCTGACGGGCTGGAGTTGAACCCGACTCTGAGTTTTGGTGAGGCTGGCGATATCATTAAACTGAACCTGAACGCCGCCATGAAGGACCCTGCAGTTAGTGATGCTGGAGATGCAGGGCAACCCGGTTACGCTGAAGACGGCCACAGGGAATTGACAACAGTAGAGCTGACAGGCTTTCCAGATGGTGAGAAGACCCTGTTTTATGCGAATGGTGTTGAACTGGATGCAAGTCGAATCAGCTTTTCGGGTAACACACATACCATCACTGGCCTGACCCAGGATGAATTGAGCAATCTGGGTTTTAAGCACCTGGGAACCTATGGTCCCAAGGATATCGGCGTAAAAGCCTGGACCGAAGAGGTTTTGGTTTCAGATGGCAGCAGTGAGGGCAGTGTTTCTGCTTCAACAACAGGAACCGCTAAAATAAACGTTTCCGATAAATTGCCAACTACTGGTGATGATAATCTGCTCTGGACAGGTGGTTTGATTGACGGCAGAGGTGGTAATGACACCATTCAGTTGCGCTTCGGTGAAGACCTTTCTGGTACGAATGGCGATTTCGCTAAACTAAAGAATATCGAAATTATTGATATGAATGGCTTCGGCCCGAACCAAATAGGAGGGGCAGGCCTAAGCATTGAGGATGTGCTGGGAATCACTGATAGCCGCAATGAATTGAAAATCGACGGAGACAGCGATGACTCCGTATTCCTGAAAGACAGCGAATGGACAAACACCGGGAGTGACGGCAATGGCTATACGGTCTACACCGATACGACCAGTGGAGCATCTTTGAGTATTTCAGAGCAGATTACGAGCATAACCATGGTCGATTAAGGTCAGGTGGCATCTACGTTCGCCACCCCAAACGGAATATGCACCATAGGAATATCCCCCGCATCGGATTCCAGGTGCGACCGTTGATCATCAAAGAACATGTGGGGCTTGAGCACGTTCAATATACGGTCTTTCTTCATTCCGCCCAGGAAGAAAACCTCATTGGCGTCCACGCCCCAGTGTTCCAAGGTGGTAATCACCCGCTCGTGGGAAGGGGCATTGCGTGCTGTCACAATGGCTGTTCGCAGTATCCGCTTATAAGCCGGGTCGTCAGTTAAAGCCTGGTCTTCCAGTTTTTGCAGGTGTGAAAGCTTACGGAACAGATCGGCAAGTGGGCCGGGGCTGTGGGGGATTTGGGAGCGGGAGGTTTCGTGTTCTTGAAAGTCTTCCAGGGAACCGGCTTTGTATACCCGCTCGGAAGCGTCATCTGCAATCACGCCATCAAAGTCGAACGCAATGCGAAGCTCTGTATCCGTTTCATCATCCACCACCTTGCTTGGCAGCACCGTGCCAGCCGCATAGCCGTAGTCGATCGCCTGGGATACATCGCCCGCGTTGGCAGACAGGAACAGCGAGGCATTGAACGCCGGAATGTAGGCGTAGGGTGATTTGCCCTCGAGAAATGCCGCGCGGGTAATATCCAGGCCATGGTGATGAATGGAGTGGAATACCCGTTTGCCTGTGATCACAGAGTTTCGCGAGAGTAATACCACTTCAACCGGGCACTGCTCTGGGAACTTCTGGTTAATGCTCAAAAAGCGCCTCACGAAGGGAAAGGCAACGCCCTTGCGCAAGGGCTTGTCCAGATTGGCTTCCTGATGTTTCCGATAGGCTGCTTCTCCCTGTTCACGAAAGACACGGTCAGACTTCGCCAGATCAAACAGGGCGCTTGAGGACACTGCGATCACGAGTTTGTCTTCTATGGGGTAGGGCATGGGCAAAAAGTTCCTTGCTGGTTAGCGTCAGGACTCAGCTTTTTTGGCGCTCTCAAAGCTTGGCAACACCGGCGCAAACACCTTCTCCCACAACACCTCATAACGCTTTCTATGCCAACCAATATGGCCGATGCGCTTCTGGTTAATCTCTTCTGGCGTTACGCGAATATGCTGCTGAGGTGCATTAGTGAAAAAATCGTGCAGCATTCTAACGTTGGTGGGCGACATCATGTCGTCATCTGAAAATTCAATGGCTGTAATAGGTGTGCGTACACTGGCAAACCGCTCCCGCAACCAGTCTCCTTCGCAGCCGACAGAGTATTCTTCATTCAGGCACCAGCGGCGCCACTGCATGATGACGCCCTTCGGCATATCGCACATGAGTTTCAGGCGGTTACCGGGGAAATAACCCATGATTGGGACAACCGTGGGTACAAGAATGTACCAAAGGAACCATGCAATGCGCTTAGTGGGTAGTGAGTTATGCCACCAGGTGCCTGTTCCGCAGCCAACGGTAATTACCTGATCGATATCCGGGTTATGGCCCATAAAACCAATCATATGGCCGCCGACGCTGTGGCCGATCCACACTAGCTTCAGGTCGTAAAATTTCTCTTTAACGAATGCCAGAACTGCCGGGCAGTCGTATTTGCCCCAGCTCAGCTTGTCGCTTTTGCTGTCTTTTACATGGCCATTTACGGATAGCCCCATGCCTTCATAGTCAAACGTCAGGGCATGGAAGCCCTGGGTGTTCAGCCAGCGGGCGAAGTCGTCGTACAAGTACTGGGCTACGCCGGTTGCCGGCGCAAGCACGCAAATACCCCGCACCTCCGCACTGTCGGCTGTAAATAGCCGCGCTGTCAGGTTGTGGCCGGCGCTTGTGGTGATGCTATGAGTCTGAGGCGGGTTCATTACTGCGTCTACCTGAGGTGGGTTTTCAAAGCGTGGGTGCAATAGTGCTAAAACAGATGGCATGTTGGCAAATTAAGTTAATGAGCTAGCCTGAGAGAGCATCCATGGATGCTGATGGGCTCGGTGTGGATTTCGTAGCAAGTGGCTTGGATAGTCGCGGGCGCTGGCAATCTAATAACGAAGGAGCCAATATGGTCTTAGAAAAGATAGCTATAATACGAGCTACCATCATAAGGAGGCTTATACATGGCGACGCTTAATCAAATACGCCACGACCACGCTAACATGGCCCGGTTGCTGCACGTACTCTTGCTAAGGTATGAATCCCTGACCCAGGGCGAACGCCCGGATTTTCATCTTATTAGAGAGGTTGTGGATTACATACTCGAATACATGGAAAGCTTTGTTAAGCCGCTGGAAAGGCTGTACAGCGAGCACTTGGTGGCTAAAAAGTTCAAAGAGGGTGAGGTAGGTCAGAAGCTTGCTGAAGATTACCAAGCGTTGCGGGATCGCCTGAATATGCTTTCAGAGAACATTGATATGATTCTGCTGGATGCGGTAGTGCCGATGGACCGCTTTGCCGATGATCTGAAGGCTTACCTTGATGCTCACGGTGCCTATCTCCGTGCGGAACGAGAACTGCTGTTCCCATTCTTCCGTGAGAAACTGTCGCCGGAAGAACAGAAAAGCCTGCTCAAAATGTTGCCAGAAGGAGCGCAAGCTAACCTGGCACGCCTCAAGGACGATCATCCTGAATTGTATGAGGAATTTAAGGAAGCCCCTTCTCCATTTTCCTGATCGGCTCGATGTCATAGTGGCGCGCTGTGACCGTCATTCTTATGGCGTGAGCGTGCTGAGTATCTATTAGTTCAGGGTTTGTTCATCTGTGGACAGGTGGTTGCGGATGAGCTCAGCCAGCTGTTTCGCGGGTTCTGAGGGTCTTCCGGGTGGGCGGTGCAGAGCTATATCAACCGAATGCAGTGGTGGCATGCCGTTGCGTTCATCCAGTACCCGAAGATGTGGCGTCAGCATATTGCGTGTCACCACAACCACCGCAAGACCGGCAGCCACGACCGGCATGAGCCCCGTCATGGATTGGCTGGAGTACGCCATTCGCCAATCCCGTCCCGCACTGGCCAAAGCTTGCTCAGCAGCATCACGGAACACATCTGCGCCGGGGGAGTAGAGTGCCAGCGGGATTGGGTCCAGTAACGATGGCTGAGCGGTGGCGCCTACTGCCCACATTAAGGGTTCGCGCCGGATGACCTCGCCCCCGGGCGATCGAGCCTGACGGGTGACGACCGCCAAATCCATGCTGCCAGCCTGCACCTGTTTTACCAACTCGACGCTTGATCTGCAGGTCACCTGTAACTGCACCGCGGGAAATTGCCGGTTGAAGTGGGACAATACCGATGTGAGAAGAAAGGCATAATCTTCAGGAATGCCGAGGTTCAGCTCTCCGGATATCTGTTGTTGCTGGACATCGTCGAGGGCTTCATTGTTCAGTTCCAGCATTTTGCGAGCGTAACCCACCAGTTTCTGTCCTTCCGGAGTAAATCTGATCCGCCGCCCATCTTTCTCATGGAGCGGAACCCCAACGGCAGCCTCTAAACGGTTTAACTGCATACTCACAGTGGATTGCGTGTAGGACAGCTGTTCTGCCGCAGCGGTAACTGTGCCGGTGTCAGCAATGGTCACCAGAGTCAGCAACATGTTGAGGTCCAGAATGCGATTTCTCAATTAATCAATTCCTGTGATGCTATCCATCAAAAAGCATTGTTTTTGTGATGAATCAGGATTGTATAGCATGTCAGTGTCGAATCAAATCCACCAACCTTGTAAGGAGCCACGACGGTGCATGCGATCATCAATCCTTCTCGCCCACTTTATATCAGTATCATTGCCGCCCTTTTTGCCGTTGTGCTCTGGGCCGGCGCGCCCCTGTTGGTCGATCTGGCCAGTTCGGTTCCGCCTTTTCAGCTCACAACCATTGCACTGCTTAGTGCAGCAGTAGTCGCGTTACCGGCTAGTATTCGCAAACGCCGGAGGCGCGGTCTTCAGGCGCCACAGGCGGCTCTAACGCTCAATTGGAAACTGGCAGTTTATGGTTTGCTACCCGTCCTGATACTGGGCGCTATAGGTGGTTATCTGACAGGCGTAGGCATGGCGCCGACAGCGGAGGCAGCGTTGATTACCTACACCTGGCCGATCATGTTTATTGTGATCAGTCAGTGGCTCTTTCATCGCCGGATACCACTTCCAGTGCTGTGTGGAGCGCTCATCGCGTTCTCCGGTGCTGCGGTGTTGCTCTCACCGGGCGCAGGAAGTGAAGGCTATACCCAGTACGTGTTGGGGTATGGTCTGGCATTGATGGCGGCATGCTGCTGGGCACTTTATTCCTGGATTTGCCAGGCGGCACCGGTTGCTATTGCGCCAATAATGCCCAGGCTGTTCTTGTTGGCGGCTGCAGGAGCGGCAATCGCGGATCTTCTCTCAGGGACAGCTTTTGGGCTGCCCACTGGGCTGGCTCTTGTGGTTGGTATTGGCCTTGGTGTGGGGCCATATGGACTTGCCATGCTGGCGTGGGATGTGGCGCTCAGGAGCGGGCCAGCGGCGTTGGTTGGCAGCCTGGCCTATGGTGTGCCCGTACTGGCTGCTGGTTTTCTGGTTATTGCGGGAGTTGCAGCGCCAGATTGGCGGTTACCGCTAGCCGCTACGCTCGTGGTTGTCGGGTCATTTGTGGCAACTATGAAGGCCCGCGAGCCTGCTCTGAAATACTGATATAAACGTAATAGAATACGGATGGTGGATCTACTTGTACGACTGTCCGGTGATGTATTAACAAACCAACGCGCAAAACTATTCTGAGACGGCCGGCTGATGATGCCGGCCAAAACTTCACGGCAGTGTGCGTATCTCTCACATTCTGCTTTGTTGTTTACTCAATGCTGCTGGTGACAGTTCCGGTGTACGGCTTGGAACTGGGCGCTTCTCCTCTAATGCTGGGTGTTATTCTCAGCTCTCAATATCTGCTTCCTTTTTTGTTGGCCATTCCTTTGGGCGGCGCGGTTACTCGCCACGGTGGCCGGGTCACACTAGTGATCGGTGCGTTTGTAATGGTTGCGGGTTTGCTTCTGATGCAGGCTGTACCTGGTTACTACGGGCTGATTGGTGGCCAGCTATTGATCGGTCTGGCGCATCTGCAGATGGTGTTGTCTGCGCAAACGATTATTTCTTCTCTGGCCACTGGGCCAAAGCTTGAAGGCTACTTTGGTTGGTACTCCACTTGGTTATCTGGCGGGCAGGTGGTTGGGCCCTTGATTGCTGGAGCATGGATTGAGTGGGCTGGTAGTGTCGATAAGCTATTTTTGGTGATGGCGGGAATTGCCTTGTTGGGCGCGCTCACCGGCTTTGCTTTGACGGGCGATGCCACCAGGGGTATTCGAGCTACTGGCAAGCAAACCGGATTTCGTGCGCAGGCAACGTTGGCGCGGACCAATATCGGTGTTCAGGTGTCTATCGCCATTACGGTGGCGGGCATGTTTACCCTGGGTGTTTATGGAAGCTATTTACCTGTGTACCTCGATAGCTTGCAGATGAGCGCTGTGATGATTGGTGTGCTGGTTAGCTTGAGGGCAGGCGTGTCGATGGTTATACGGCCGTTTATTCCCAGGATTATCCATGCCGTAGGAGGGCGCGGAAATGCAACAACCATCGCGTTGGGCGGTGTGGCAATTGGCTTGGCATATTTAGGATTTGCAACCGGTGCTCCATCTATTGCACTTGTGGCCCTGCTTGTGGGTTTTGGAGGAGGTCTTACGCAGCCTCTTTCCATGGTGGTTCTGGCTGAAAGTGTGGGGGCGGAGCAACGATCGGGCGCGCTTGGCATGCGGTTGATGGTCAATCGGGCTGTTCATTTTGTGGCACCGTTATTCTTCGGCGTGTTACTTGGTGTGAGTGGCTTTGGGGTCGCATTCGGGGTTTCGGGGCTGCTAATTGCTCTTGTTGCCATTTCACTTAGGCGCCTCCAGAATCGGCGTATCGATCCAGCGGGCTAATAAAATGCGAATTACTTGGAAATCAGTTGCCTGGGGACTGTTTGCAGTAGTCGTGCTTTCTATGCTGATGGGCATTTTGGCAGCTCGTCACTTCTGGAATCAGGCTCTGGAGCAGAACGGAATCGAATCTCTGGAGTGGCAGGGGCTGGATCTGTCGTTCAGTGGTGTATCTGTTCGCGAACTCACACTAACTCAGTCCATTCCGGAGAGGGATCTTGCTTTGCGTGGCCGGGAGCTGTCACTGGGTTGGCGCTGGCCGGCGTGGGAAGGTGAATGGCAGCCGCAGTTAACTAAATTGACCGCGGAGTACCTGAGGCTCGGTTTGTACACTAAACCAGTAGCTCAGTCCGACACGGCACCGCAACAGCAACAGCCAATCCAGTGGCAGCCGGAATTGCTGGCTTTGCTGCCATCGAAAGTAAGCGTACAGCAGTTTGACGTGACCTTGCCATGTGAGACAGGCCGCTGCCCGTTGGCAGGTAGTCTGGCCTTGACCAATTCCCATGAGACCCAGGTCACTGAGGCCCAGGTGCAACTCGACCATGAAGGCCATGAGCTTGCCTTGTTGGCGATTCTCGACAGCGCTGGGCGCGATAGCCTGAACTTGTCAGCAGAAGTATCGATTGATGGTGTGCGGTATCTTGTAGCGCGTTCGGCTTACACTCCCCGGAACGCCAATGGTCTGGTGTCGTGGCAGGGTTCTGTTGATGTGCCGGACTTACCCCGGACAGATTGGTTGCTGGCTTGGCTCCAAGCCTGGCAGAGCCTACCCTTGGAGCAATGGCCGGAACAGCCAGAGACCGGCTCTGCATCTGCCAGCTGGCAACTACAGGGTCCCGGAGATGAAACCTTTTTGGCCAAAGCGACGGGCAGCGTGAAGGTGCAGGCACGACTGCCGCAACCTTGGCCGGCACCCGGTGTTGGAACAGTCAGTGGCAATGCAGAGGTTGCATTGACGGTTGATGAGGGCATCTGGCAGCCCGAAACCCTGCAGGCGGACCTTAAGTTGAGCCATCCAGCACCCTGGATCAAAAACATACCGCAATGGATGCGCCCGGAGATTCTCGAACTCTCCGTTCGGCCAGCAAAGACTATACCTTCAGCGTCTGCCCGCGCTGCTGCTACCCAAGCCGGGGCAGAGCCTGCTTTGCTACCGCTAAATCTCGCGATGACCAGTCAAGGGGGTGCAAACCTTGCCATAAACTCCCATCTGGCTGTGGCTACAAGCTCTCCATGGCAGGTGCAGTTAGGGCGCACGCATGTCACTGCTGCACTGTCAAAATTTGATGTGGCCGGCTGGCGGTTGACCAAACCCAAAGTAGAGGCGTCGCTGACAGGTTGGCTGGACACCCGTGCAGCCGCGTTGAAATTCGGAGAGCCCGCATTCGTGGAAGCTGAGAAACTTGAGCCGCTTTCCGGCACGGCAGCCGTAGCTGATGGTACGCAG
This sequence comes from Marinobacter sp. KMM 10035, assembly GCF_046537445.1. NCBI lineage: Bacteria > Pseudomonadati > Pseudomonadota > Gammaproteobacteria > Pseudomonadales > Marinobacteraceae > Marinobacter > Marinobacter sp. KMM 10035. The sequence goes on from NZ_JBBVMG010000001.1 coordinate 2,021,288, forward strand.
CTAAATGGCTTGCGTGTGGACTTGTCCGGAGCGGCACTTGAAGCAGGTTACCGTCGCGAGCAGGGCGGGCTGAGCCAGCTGTCTTTGATTGGGCCGCTGGGCATCAAGGCAAAACAGATCCGGCATCCGCAATTACAATCGCAGTCCTGGCAGCTGGATGGCGATGTGAATGCCACACTCGACCGTACCGATGTTAAAGGCTTGCTGAAGGCCAAAGCCGGGGCATCCGTAAATCTCAATCTGGCATTCCCGTATGACGGGCCATTATCCCTTGAAGCTAGCACTCGTGTGAGCGGTGAAAGCGAAGCTGAGGCGCTGTCCCGCATATTTACAGCATGGCCAGAACCCATGTTTGTATCCGGCGGCACTGTCAGTGCGCATGCCAGGTATGAGCGACCCCAAAATGGCCCAATGCGATTGGCGGGAAAGCTGGTGTTTGCGGACTGGAGTGGCACCTACGACCGCACGGCGTGGGCCAACATGAACGGCGCCACTGAGTTCGTTCTTGAAAACGAGCGCGTTAAAGTAGCAACAACGGAGCTGGCTGTAGAAGAAGTGAACCCGGGTTTGCCTGTTGGTCCAGTGCGCTTGGCTGGCCATTACGAAGCGGCTCTGGCCCACCTTGCGGCAGGGGTGATAAATTTGGAGCAAGCCAGCACCGGTGCTTTGGGTGGAGAAGTAAACATTCAGCCCGGACACTGGGATTTGGCGCAGGCGCCAGTGGCGATTCCCGTTGAGCTCCATCAACTCAGTCTTGCTCGTCTACTACAGCTCTACCCGGCAGAAGGGCTGGCAGGTACAGGCATCCTCAGTGGAACAGTACCGGTGTTGTTTGATCCTGCTACCGGCATTCGGGTGGAAAAGGGTCGAATCGATGCACTTAAGCCAGGCGGACGGCTGGAGGTGACGGCGGAGAGGCTAAAGGCACTTGCCAGCCAAAGTGAGTCCATGGAGCTGGTTGCGCGTGCACTGGAGGATTTCCGTTACTCTGTGCTCGATAGTGGTATCGATTACGATGAGAACGGCACTCTGATATTGGAGCTCCACCTTGAAGGCAATAGCCCGGAAGTTGGCCAAGGCCAGCCTGTAGTGCTGAACATCAACCTGGAAGAGAATATACCGGCGCTGCTAACCAGCCTGCAGCTAAGCGGCCGAGTGAGCGATGCTGTGGCGGAACGGGTTAAAAATTTACTGAAGAAGCGCGAGCGGGATTCAGACGACCTGTTAGAGTAAAGGGTAACAAAGGAGTACATCGATATGACGCAATTTGGTTCGAGGTTTCCCCGGAGTGTATTCGCCTTGTTGGCGTGTCTGGTGATGGGCGGTTTATTGCTGGGTTGCACCCCAACCGTTCAGGTGGCTGCGCCCAAGGAGCCGATTACAGTTAACTTGAACGTAAAGATTCAGCATGAAATTTATGTGAAAGTTGATAAAGACGTAGATGAGTTATTCAGTGAAAAGGGCCTGTTCTGATCGCCTTGGTGTTTTGTACAAAACGAATGATTAAGGAGTTAACCATGACATTATTTGCCCGATTCAGTGCCCTGGTTTTTGCGTTCTGTCTTGCGTTGCCGGCAATGGCAATGAGTTTGGATGAAGCCAAAAACGCCCTCGAATCTGCAAAAAGCCAAGGCCTTGTGGGGGAAACACCGGCAGGCTATTTGGCCGCTGTAGGCTCTGACCAGAAGGCTAAGGAGATTGTAAGTGCGATCAACGATGCCCGGCGTGAAGCGTATAAAGAAATTGCTGCAAAGCACGGCATCGCGGTCACTAAAGTTGAGACGGTGGCGGGTCAGAAAGCGGTGGACAAAACACCGGCTGGACAGTTCATACTGGTGGGTGAGCGCTGGCTAAAGAAATAGAAGGTATTCGTTACGGGGTGGGTGCGATATAACCAATCGATATTAATGTTTGGCGCGCGCCTGCCGTTAGCCGTTACACATAAGCCCCTGCAGGAGGTTAAGGTTATGGTAGCGCCAATCATTGGTCGCGGGCCGGATGTAACCGGTCGAGTGAATACGAGCCCCACCGAAGCCAAGCCCGCAAATCGCGTAGCCGCCGAGGCTCGAATCGAAAAACAGGCGACCATCCGTACACCTGCCGATGCGATCAATGTGATGCGGGCGCGTATGGAGCAGCGACTTCAGGAAGCCATGGGCGGTCAGAGCAAGGCTGTATCCGGGGCAGATAAGTACGCTGCACAGGCGCAGCCACCCACTGCTTCAGATGTCGCTAGTGTGATCCTCGGATTTGTCCAGAACCGACTGCAAGCAGAGGCAGACGGTGGTGCTGATTTGGAGAAGCTTACAGATTTGATGTCCCAGGCCCGCGCGGGCATTGAGAAAGGTTATTCCGAAGCACGAGAGCAGATAGTTGCTTTGGGCATGATGAACGAAACCTTGGGTGCAGAAATCGATAAAGGTTTTGATCTGATTCAGGATGGTTTACTGAATTTGGAGAAGCTGTTTTTAGGCAAAGAGCCCAGCGTGGATAATTCCACCGAGACCGGTTAATCGGCACTCGGTTTTTCTGCAAGCCCCTTCGTTTCCTGGGCTTTGTTCAGCATTGCAGAAGACTCTACTTCTCTACCTTGTTTGGACAAGGCTTCAGCCAGATTATTCCAGCCAGCACTAATATCAGGAAATTGTTCGGTCATGGCGCGGTAGTATTTTTCCGCTTCTGACCAATTGCCTTGCTGGTAGGCCAGATTACCCAAACCAAGCAAGGCGGCAGGTTGATCGGGCCAGGTTTGGGCTGCGGCGCTGTAGGCCGCTTTTGCCGCATTTGTTTGCTGAGTTGTTTCCAGATCATGGGCGGCCATGAGGAATTCTAGTGGTTCCGCCGAGGCGGGCATCTGATTTGGCGGCAGCATTACCCGTGCCCATCGTTCTGAGCGATCCCAAGTCGCCATAAATGCGCTAGCGGGCAGGCGGTAGTTCTCTTGTGTTCCGGAATGCAGTATCAGCACCTCCTTTTTGCTGTCGTAGCCAATTACTACGGCAAAGTGCCATTGCGGCCACCATCCAAAACGAAGATTCTGCAAAACCAATACCGGGTGCCCAGCTTCAACTTCCTTTAGTACAACGTCCAATTCCGGCTTCAGCGGATAAACCAACATGCCGTATTGGCGGGCTGTTGCCACCATCTCGACCTGCAACGCGCCTTTGCGTTCAGGCAGGTAAACCTTGCTCACCAATTCATCGGGCGTTGCCTGCACATCCTGGGCGTTGAGCATCATCGCCAGAGAGGCTGGGCCACACTGATACAGCTCTTGGGGATGAAAGGGTACGCTGGTAAGTGTGGTTGTTTCGTAGGCATCGGGCCACTTTGGTTGGCTGGCGCAGCCTGAGAGGAGAACTCCCAGGAGCGCCGCTGCCAGAAACCGGGCGATCTGTGGCCGGGAAGCATGCATTGCAGTGCTGCTTAACGGATGCAGTTAATAAACGGGAAGATATCCGTAGCGCACAGCATGTCTGTAACAATGAAAACCAGCAGGAACAGCACGATTATCCCCACAACACCTTCACCGGTAGGTGCCTCGGCAAGCTGCTGTTTGAAGTCCGCAAGTTCAGCCGGTGTGAGACTTTGAATTCTGTCTCGTACTTCCTGTTCTCCCACGCCCATGCTGGCCAGTGCGCCTTTTACGTCCTCGCGGTCCAGCATGCTCATCAAGGCTTCGCGGTCGATATCAGCCCTTTGTTCTGTGAGGAGCTCGCCAGTACCAACAATGTTGGCAGATGCAGGGATTGCCCACATAGAACTCAATACCATTACCAGCGCCATGATGGCGGAAACGGACTGGGTGTAAGATCTGATGGCTTGCATTAGGCTGCTCCTGTTCGTGATTGCTTCAGATTGTGATTTTGGATCAGTCAGGGCCTAAGTGTAAGCATTTGCGCGCCATTTGCCGTTAAAATCAGATTAACATGCATTAATCCGCGGTTTAGATTTGCTGGCGGACAAGCATTGTCTTGATTCGGCCAATTTGCTTCATGGGGTTGAGTCCCTTCGGGCAATAAGCCGTGCAGTTGCCAATCCCCCTGCAGCGAAATACGCTGAACGGGTCTTCCAGTTTTGCCAGGCGCTCAGTGGTTGCTGTATCTCGCGAGTCCAGTAAAAACCGGTGGGCTTGTAGCAGCCCCGCAGGTCCCACGTATTTTTCCGGGTTCCACCACCAGGAGGGGCAGGCGGATGAGCAGCAGGCGCACAGAATGCACTCGTACAAACCATCCAGTTTTGCACGATCTTCCGGGCTTTGGAGCCGCTCGATGGCTGGTCGTGGCTGGTCGTTTATCAACCACGGCCGAATGGTTTTGTATTGTTTGAAAAACAGGGATTGATCTACCACCAAATCACGGATCACCGGCATGCCGGGGAGTGGCCGGATGACCAGTTTGGACGACTTGCCAAGAGCATCAGCCACCCGTGTAATGCAGCCAAGCCCATTGCGGCCATTAATATTAAGGCCATCAGAGCCGCAGACACCCTCGCGACAGGAGCGGCGAAAAGAAAGCGTGGGATCGACTGTTTTCAGGTACTCAAGGACATCCAGCACCATACGGTTGCGGTAACTGGCATCCACTTCCACATTCTGAACATAGGGTGTGTTATCGGTTTCCGGGTTGTAGCGATAGAGTTGGACAGTGACAGTTTCCATTGCGTTATCCCTCGTTGCCTCCCTGAAGCGCAAAGGACCAACTGCCGGGTAGGCGTGCGCTCCATGTGATGTTGATCCCCCAAAGTTCTAGCAGAGGCAGGCAGCTTTCGCCTACGGATATATCAATTTGTACGGCGCAGAAATGATCCATCGCATGGGGGCTGTCCAGGTTGTTCATTGAGTGGTGATGATGAAAAGAATGGCCGCAATTTAGTCTATGCTTAGGGCAGTTCCTATCAACGAAGTTTGGATCCTTAGCCATGTCTGAAGCAGACACTACCGTTTTCGAAATTTTCCCATGGAACCGGAATTTCGAAACGGGCATCGAAACAATTGATGAACAACATAAGGTGCTTGTTGAAATAGTTAACAGGCTTGCCTGGCATTTTGCATCCAGTACCTCCGAGCTTGAAATCGGCCACATTCTGGATGAACTGCTTTCTTATGCCGCCTATCATTTCAAAGCGGAGGAAGAAATCTGGAAAGCTGCTCTTGGTGAGCAGGAAATGGTGCAGAATCATCACGATGGCCATCAGTTGTTCTTCGTTCAGATCCATATGTTCCGCTCCAGTGAAGAGCCAGAAGAAAAGGTCATGAGCGAATTGTTCTCCTACCTTACCCGATGGCTGGCTTTTCATATTCTTGAGTCAGATCGCCGAATGGCGCTCACCATCAAGGCGGTAGAGCGAGGTGTTCCTTTATCAGAAGCCAAAAAGGAAGTTGATAACGAGCTAAGCGGTGCAGTGTCTGTAATGGTTTCGGCTCTGCTGGAAATCTATGAAAAGCTGGCTGCCAGCACCATGCAGTTGATGCGTGAAAAAATGGCGCGGCTCAGAGCTGAGGATGAGCTTGCTCGCTTGCATCATGACAACCTCAATACAGCGCTTGAACAGCAGGCGTCTGAGCACGCAGAACACCTGAAGTTTCTCGCGTATTCGGATCCGGTTACCGGGCTGATGAATCGTAATGGAATACTCCGGGAGATCCGGAATGTAATGCAGCAAAAGCATTTACCTGCAGAGTCCGCTGCGGTGATCTCCATTGATCTGGATAATTTTCATAAAGTGAATGCCCGCTTCGGTGAGGAATCTGCCGACCGGCTACTTGGTTTGCTTGCCAGACGCTGGAAGGATGCGATGGCATACGGTGGGCACCTTGCACGAATCAGTGGCGACGAGTTTGTTGTGCTTCTTGCAGATAGCGGAAAAGTAGAATCCCAGCTTAGGGCCTTGAGGCTGACGGCCGAACAGCCATTCATGCTTGATGGTGGCAGTATTAGTATGGCATTTACGGCGGGCATCGTTCGTTTTCCCCATGATGGCGCAGACGATGGGGATACGCTTTTGCGGCAGGCTGATCACACGTTGTTTCGAGCGAAGCAGGAACAAAAAGGTGAGTGGTTGTTTCTGGATGCTGATGCACAGCGCCAGTCGGTTGAGCGCCAGCGGCTTTTGGCCGACATTCGTGCTGGGCTTGCAGGCGATCAGTTCAGGCTGCTGTATCAACCGAAGGTCTGTCTACGATCGGGCGTTGTAATCGGTGTTGAGGCGCTTATTCGGTGGGAGCATCCGGAGCAAGGTACCCTGAGCCCAATGCAATTTCTGCCAGTGCTGGAGCATCACCTATTGATGATCAATATTGGTGAGTGGGTTATCAACGAGGCGCTCAGACAAATGACGGTTTGGGATAGTGAAGGGCTGGTTTTGGATGTGGGAGTGAATATTGCCGCGATGCATCTCCAGCACCCGGATTTTGCAACAAGGTTGGCCGGGGCGCTGGCCAGATACCCTCATGTTGCGCCACAGAGACTGGATCTGGAAATACTTGAAACAGCAGCTCTTGGCGAGCTTGATAAGGCGGGTAGTATTATCCGGGAATGCGAAAGCCTTGGGGTGACCTTTTCGTTGGACGACTTTGGCACCGGGTACTCTTCACTTTCATATCTCAAAAAACTACCCGTCAAAACCTTGAAAATCGACCAAGGGTTTGTGAGCAGTGCGTTGTCGAATGGTGACGACATTGCGATCCTCAAGGGCATAATTGGCCTCTCTCATGCGTTCGACAAAAAGCTGGTGGCAGAGGGGGTGGAAACCATGGAGCACGGGAAGCTCCTGATCCGCCTTGGTTGCTATCATGCTCAGGGCTACGCCATTGCCAGGCCCATGAAGCCAGAGAAAGTTACAGCCTGGAAAAAACAGTGGCGGCCCTATCCTGAATGGTCTGCCGGAGAATACGTAAAACAATGATTACGCCCGCAAACACAACAGACAACCGCAAAATCGCCGAAGCCCGACTGCCTCGGATGATGTTTGACTACTTTGATGGTGGCGCCTTTTCAGAGCAGACTCTAAGAGAGAACACAGGGGATTTCCAACACCTGCACTTTCGCCAACGGGTTATGCGGGATGTGTCCAACGCCTCTGCCGCCACACAAATACTGGGCCAGAATGCCGCCTTACCACTGGCTCTTGCGCCCGTTGGTCTTGCCGGCATGCTCGCCCGCAGGGGCGAAGTTCAGGTCGCCCGAGCAGCGCAGGAAGCCGGCGTGCCTTTTTGCCTCAGCACTGTCGCCATCTGTTCGCTGGAAGAGGTTGCCGCGGCAACCAGCGCGGCTAACTGGTTTCAGCTGTATGTTCTGAAAGATCGGGGCTACTCGGAAGCCTTGCTTAACCGTGCACACAAAGCGGGATACACCACTCTGGTGTTTACGGTCGATCTTCCCAAACTCGGCGTGCGTTATAGAGATGTGCGTAACGGCATGAATGGCGGTCTCTCAACCTGGGGCAAGATGCAAAAGCTGTCTGATCTGCTTTCCCATCCCCTCTGGCTTTGGGATGTTGCCATCAAGGGCAAGCCCCTGACGTTTGGCAACCTCTCCGATGCCGTGCCTTCGGGACGCAATCCTGAGGATTTCAAAGCCTGGGTAGACCAGCAGTTTGATGCGTCGGTTACCTGGAAGGATCTCGAATGGGTGCGCCAGCACTGGCCGGGCAAGCTGGTTATCAAAGGGATTATGGATCCAGGCGATGCTCGCTCGGCAGTAGATGTTGGCGCCGATGGCATTGTTGTTTCCAATCATGGTGGGAGACAACTGGATGGTGCGCCGTCAACCATTTCGGCGCTGCCCGCCATCGTAGAAGCCGTGTCCGGAAAAACCGAGATTCTGTTTGATGGCGGCATACAGTCTGGCCAGGACGTTGTGCGGGCGCTTTGCCTTGGCGCGAACGCCTGTCTGGTGGGCCGCGCATGGGCGTATGCACTGGCAGCCGGTGGTGAGGCAGCGGTTTTGCGAATGCTGGACAACTTCCGCTATGAGGTTGAGTTGACTCTTGCGTTGCTGGGTAAAACGTCGGTAAAACAGTTGAGCCCGGATGATCTTGTCTGAACGATAAACGGAGGCTTGATGATGGATATTCGAATCAAGAGAGCTTACGAAGACGCCGCACGTTCTGACGGCCCACGCATTCTGGTCGACAGGATATGGCCCCGTGGCGTCGCCAAGGAAGATGCGGATATCGAGGCCTGGCTAAAAGGGCTGGCGCCTTCCACTGAGCTGCGAAAATGGTTTGATCACGACCCTGAGAAGTGGAAAGAGTTTCGGCAGCGCTACCTGAAGGAGTTGAAGGCCGCGAAGGAAGGAGACGCAGCCGACGCTCTGAAGGAGTTGAAGGCGATTATAAAAGAGCACAAACGCATAACCCTGGTATTCGCCGCAAAGGATACAGAGCACAACAACGCTGTAGCCCTTCGCGACTTTCTCGATAACGGCGATTTATAATTTACCAAGGGCTTGCTGAAGGTCTGCTACCAGGTCTTCAGCGTCTTCAAGCCCAACAGACATCCGCAGCATGCCGTCGGTAATACCACGGCGCTCTCGCTCCTCTTGGCTGATGCCATGATGGCTTGTGGCGCAGGGCTGGGAAACCAGGCTTTCCACGCCGCCCAAACTGGTGGCCAGCAAGAAAACCTGCAAGTTGTCCGCAACTTTTACCGCTTGTTCCCGGTCCCCTTTGATCTCTATCGTCAGCACGCCGCCAAACCCGTCCATTTGTTGCTTCGCCAGGTTGTGACCCGGGAAGTCAGGCAAGCCTGGGTAGAGCACTCGTTTTATGGCCGGGTGGCCTTCCATCGCGCGGGCAACCGCCAAAGCGTTCTCATTGTGTTGCTTTACCCGCAGGGGCAGGGTTCTGAGGCTGCGAGAGAGTAGAGCAGCGGTTTCTGGTGCGAGAATCTGGCCGAGGTTTTTACGCCACTGGGCGATGGGCTTTATTCGTTCCGCAGAGGCCATGACTGCGCCTGCTGTAATGTCGCTGTGCCCACCAAGGAATTTACTTGCGCTGTGAAGGCTCAGGTCTGCCCCCAGGTTTAACGGCCGTTGGTTCACCGGAGATGCAAAGGTATTGTCTACTGCAAGCAGGGCGCCCTTGGCGTGGGCCTGCTGCGCCAATTCCCGAATGTCCAATATGCTCAGCGTGGGATTGGCCGGCGATTCGCAGTACACCAGCATGCCGGGTTTGTTCAGGGCGTGGGCCAGTTGCTGGGGATCATGTTTTAACAGGAAGGTAACGGGGATGCCCAGCGGTTCGAAATGTTTTGTCAGTAGCTCCTGTGTGCCACCGTATAGATCCCCCACGCACACAATGCCGTTTCGGCCATGGGCAAACAGGGTTGCCGAGATGGCGGCCATCCCCGAGGCGAAGGCTAGCGCATCTTCTGTCTCTTCAAGGCTGGCCAGGCCTTGTTCCAGCTCCTGAATGGACGGATTACTGCCCCAGCGAGTGTACAGGTTACCCGGCGCACGGCCTGCAATGACCTCTTGCAGCGCTGCTGTATCCGGAAACCGGTAGGTGGTGGTGTTATAAATCGGCGAGTAGGGACTGCCAAAGCCATCCTTGTGGCGGCGGTTATGGATGATTCTGGTTGCTTTACCGTGCTCTGAACCTTTTTGCATGGGCTGTCCCTCAAGCTGGCTATGGTTTTAAAAGGAAGTGGGCGGTGTCGTGTGAATTATTCTCGCAGGCATGGCTCGCGCTGACTACTGGGGCAGATGACCGTGGGCATAGAGTGTTATAGAAATAACCACTTCGGGACGGGTTATTAGTCATCTGATATGCTCGGCGGTTTCCCGGTAAAAAGTTCGGGATAGATGCTTATTTATCAGTTTTTGATGCTGGAGTATTCGGTATGCCGGTTATGGTTCAGGCCCTCGTGCCTGTTTTTGCGCTGATTGTTTTAGGGCACCTGTTCAGGCGCTGGGCATTTCCGTCGATTGAATTCTGGCCTCAGGCTGAGCGCTTTACCTACTACGTGCTCTTTCCCGCCATGCTGGTGTTCAAGCTTGGGCAAGCTCGTTTACCCGTCTCCGCCTATGGTGATACTGCCTTACTTATCGCGTCCATGCTGCTGGCGATGACGTTGCTTTTGGTGGTTGTACAGTTCTTCTGGCGCTGGAATGGGCCGGTTTTTTCTTCGGTGTACCAGGGGGCTATCCGGTTTAATTCCTACGTGGCACTAGCGGCCGGGGGCATGTTACTTGGCGATGATGGTCTGTCCCTCACGGCCATTGCCGTTGCGGTCATGGTGCCGCTGATTAATTTACTGTGCATTCTGATGTTTTCGATTGTGGCAACAGACGGCCCGGCCCGGCTGGGGCCTGTGGTGCGCGCCATTGCATCAAACCCACTGATTATAGGGTCGGTGCTTGGCGTGACCTGGAGCTTTTTCGAAATTGACTTTCATCCGCTCCTCGCAGGAACACTTGAGCCGTTAAGCAACCTGGCTTTGCCAATGGGGCTGATGACAGTGGGCGCAGGGCTTCAGTTAAAAGCCCTGCGAGGCGCTTCTGTGCCTTTTGTTGTCTCGTCTGTTTTAAAGTTGCTACTGTTCCCGTTTATGGCCGCAGGCTTGGCCCTTCTGTTGGGCCTTGATGGCACCCTGGTGCAGGTCGCGATACTGCTGGCCACTCTGCCAACAGCGACCTCGGCCTATATCCTGGCACGGCAGTTGGGCGGCGATGCACCGTTGATGGCAGGTATCATCAGTGGCCAGACACTTCTGGCCATGGTGTCTATTCCCTTAATGCTCAGCATTCTCTGGTAGGCATTTGAGCACGGCATCGGCAATGCTTTGCTGGAAGGCCACATACCCCTCTGGGTTTGCGGTTATGTCTGTAGCCAGTGGGTCCCAAGTGCTGAATGTCACATCCAGCCCACTGGTGATGGAACGCCACCACTGCCGGTTGAATTGCGGCTCCGTTAGCAGGCAGGGATGATTTGCATTGCGCAAGCTGCTCTGCACTTGTGCAATGTGCCGGGCTCCCGGTGACAGCTCGGGGTTGAGTGTAAGCACGCCCTCTACATTCAGGCTGTAGTGTTCAGCGAACCGTGTGAAGGCGCTGTGGTATGCAAACAGGCTGGTGTCCCGCAAGGGCTCCAGTTGCTTCCGGATCTGCTGCTCTCTGGCTGTCACTGATGCTCTGAATGCTTCCAGGTTGGCATCGAGGGCAGGTTTGTCTGCCATGTTCCTTTGGGCCAGGGTATCTCGGATGGTTTCTGCCATGGTTAGCGCCATGTGTGGGTCCACCCAGATATGAGGGTCTTCACCATCTCCATGGTCATGCCCGTGGCTGTGTTCATCATGACTATCTGCACTGTCAGCGTGTTCGCTGTCTTCATCGCGCTCCATAAGCATGATCGAACGTCCGCCAAATTCGCTGCCCGTCAACAGGCGATTCAGAAACGTCTCCATTTTGGGGCCTACCCAGAAAATAACATCGGAATCTTCCAGTTCCCGACGCTTTGACGGTGTCATTGAATAGTTGTGAGGGCTGGCGCCAGGTGGCACCAGAGTGCTTACCCGCATGTCTTCCGTGGCTATCGCGCGCACCATAAGTTCCAGTGGCTTGATGGAAGTGAGAATGCGAGTGTCGGCAAGCGTATTGTCGGAATAAAACAAGGTGCTGGTTGTCAGCATTAGAGCCAGGGCTATGATTTTGGCGTGCATGTTAGGTCGGAATCCTGAAGCTGGTTGGTAATGTTATAATGTAACACTGTTCGTGATGTCATCGCAAAATCTTGTTGTGTCTCGAGACGCCAGCCCAATGATACGATTTGCACTCATGCGAAATAATGCCCGGGCCGGTATAATGCCTGGCTAATCAAACGGCCACCGATTTTCAGGAAGGTTCCATGACTGTACGTACCCGAATTGCCCCATCACCCACCGGTGACCCACACGTTGGTACCGCCTACGTGGCCCTGTTTAACCTTTGTTTTGCCCGACAGCACGGTGGCAAGTTTATCCTGCGCATTGAAGATACCGACCAGGCTCGCAGTACGGCGGAATCCGAGCAGGATATTCTCAAGGCTCTGCGCTGGCTCGGCCTCAACTGGGATGAAGGTCCCGATGTGGGCGGGCCCCACGGTCCTTATCGTCAGTCAGAGCGCAAGCACTCCTATGCTCAGTACGCTGAAGACTTGGTAACGGCGGGTCATGCGTTCTATTGCTTCCGCACGCCTGAAGAGCTGGATGCCATTCGCGAAGATCGCAAGGCGCAAGGTTTGAACCCGGGCATCAAGGGAAACCTTGAAGTATCCCAGGAAGAGATCAAGCGCCGTTTGGATGCGGGTGAATCCTATGTTATTCGTATGAAAGTGCCCGATGAAGGTGTTTGCGAAATTGATGACATGCTCCGGGGCACTATTGAGATCGACTGGGCGCAGGTGGATTGCCAAATCCTGCTGAAGTCCGATGGTATGCCGACGTACCATTTGGCCAACGTGGTTGATGACCACTTAATGGAAATTACCCACGTATTGCGTGGCGAAGAGTGGATTAACTCTGCGCCCAAGCACAAGCTGCTGTACGAGTATTTTGGTTGGGATATGCCTGTGCTTTGCCATCTGCCGCTGCTGCGTAACCCGGATAAGAGCAAGCTCTCAAAACGCAAAAACCCCACCAGTATCAACTTTTACGAGCGCATGGGCTTTTTGCCGGAAGCCGTAACCAACTACCTTGGCCGAATGGGCTGGTCCATGCCGGATGAGCGTGAAAAGTTCACTCTGGATGAGATGATCGGTAATTTCGACATTCAGCGGGTATCCCTCGGCGGGCCGGTTTTTGATGTTGAGAAGTTGCGCTGGCTTAACGGCCAGTGGCTGCGCGATGAGCTAACAGAAGACCAGTTTGTCGAGCGCATGAGCCAGTGGTGGTTCAACAAGGATTCACTCAAGGCAATGGTGCCTCATATCCAGGGCAGGGCAGAGGTGTTCTCCGATGTGGCGCCCATGGCTCAGTTTATGTTCTCCGGCATGCTGGATTTAAAGCCTGAAAACTTTACCCACAACAAGCTGGAAGAATCGCAAATCAAACGGGTGTTGCAGTTCACTCTGTGGAAGTTGGAAGCTCAGCGTCATTGGAGCAAGGACACCATTTTTGCCGATATCAAATTCCTGGCGAAAGCCATGGATCTGAAAATGGGCGATTTCATGTTTTCTGTGTTTGTGGCCATTGCCGGTACCCCGAACTCCTGGTCTGTTATGGATTCCATGGATATGTTGGGCCCGGATATGACTCGCGCCCGTTTGCGCCACGCTCTGGAAGTGCTCGGTGGTTTCTCCAAGAAAGAAACCAAGAAAGTAGAGAAAGAGTACGCGGCTTTGGGCGCTTAATGACCAGTTTGGCCAAGAAATGAACGCGATGGACAGGGAAGTTCAGAAAAGTTGAAAAAAGTGGGGCGAAAGGTTGACGACCATGGGGTGGATCCTTAATATACGCATCCGTTGGGGCCATAGCTCAGCTGGGAGAGCGCAACACTGGCAGTGTTGAGGTCGACGGTTCGATCCCGTCTGGCTCCACCAATTTTCTAGTCCCCTTCGTCTAGTGGCCTAGGACTCCGCCCTTTCACGGCGGCAACAGGGGTTCGAACCCCCTAGGGGACGCCAATACGGCTTGACGGTTTAGTCCACCGGATAGCCATCAAAAAAACCGCCTTCGGGCGGTTTTTTTGTGCCTGAATGAAAAGTGGAGTTTAGCTATGTGCCGCGAACCGTGAGCAGGGTGCCGCCTCCCAAAACACGCCGTGAACCCATCCATGGGGGCTTGGTGTTGCCATCCCTGGCAACACACAGTTTTGGGAGGCGGCACCCTGCTCACTTGGCTATGGAGTGGCCTGCTTTCGATGCGGCCGATTTTAGCGGGAAGCTATGGCGCCTTTGCCAACGCCTTCGTAGGCTTTTACGAGAATCGTGTCAGATGGGAATTTGGCTTTCAGCGCGTCTGCAATGTGAGCGGCAATGAATTCCACAGTCGTATCTGTGTTCATCATATAAACCCGCGCCTCGGGCAGGGTCAGGGCAAACTCACCCTGGTTGGACTCATATTCGAAGGTTATGTAAGCCACGCCATCTTCTACATGGCGGCGTACGACATCTTCCTCAGAGCCCACATAAATATCCTGCCATAACTTGGCCCAAGAGCGTTCCAGTTCCCCGTCACGCTTGCCGTTGCGGTCTATCCGAATAGGTGAGCGGTGGCCGTGGGCGATGCGCTGGCAGTTGCCCAGATGCTTTTTCAGGCCGTGTACGTAGTGATAGTAAGCCCCTTCAAGCACTTCTTCCCGCAGGTTGATCTGCACTGAAGTGACATTCGAAGGAAGAACGGCCAGCAATTCCCGCTCGAGCAAGGCGGCGACAGCCGATGGAATAACCCGGTCTGCAGACAGCCATACAACGGCTTCGTCGGGGGACCGATGGACGATGTGACTGCCATCGGTAAGCGCCCAGGTGAAGGTGTCAGGCGTGTCTTGGTTCCAGGAGAGGCCTTCGTAACCCCGGGGTATTACCAGCCGATGATCTACGCGTTCATCGATGATGCGCTTGATGGTGCGCTTCACGTTGCTGAAATCGAATACCATGCCCTGGTCATCAAGCTCACCTCCCAGCACAACGTCGGCAATCCAGCTTTCCCCTACTAACCCACGGGCGGGGTCCAGGTAAGCAAAATCAATAACGGTGAGGTTGTCTACAAACAGATGGTTCATTAAATTTCCGGGCGGGTATAGTTGATTGATGGAGGGATTCTAGCAAAAATCCCTTAGTGAGTGTCTTGTCGAGTTATTGCACTAAAACGTACCTCGTCACTCTTTTTCATGTTCATTGCCTTATCAGGAGCGACATCATAACTGCCTCTCGCCATGACTTCGATCAGGATTTTCCGGCACTTGTGCTCGCAGCTGGGGCTTCCAGCCGGCTTGGGCGGCCTAAAGCCCTGTTAAACGTGGGAGGCATGGAAGGGCCCAGCGATACGTTACTGAGTAACGCTATAAGGCAGGCCAGGGTGCTTAGCCGCGATGTGCGTGTTGTATGTGGCGCCTGGTATCCATTGATTCGTTTTCGCTGTCGCCAGCAGCCTTCCCGTTGGGTCCCTGTGGCGTGCTGGCACGAGGGTATGGCAGCTTCATTAGTGGCGGGTATCCAAAGCCTGGGGCCTCGGGCAAAGGGCGTGTTTGTGTTGGTTGTGGATCAGCCACTGCTGGATATAGGAGCCCTTCAGGCGTTGGGTGAAGCCGCGAGATGTTTTCCCACGGTGCCAGCGGCAGCGGATTATGGCCGGCGCCCGGGCGTACCGGCTTATCTGCCGCGATGGCTTTGGCCTGACGTGTTGGCACTGGAGGGTGATCGAGGTGCTGGTCGCTTATTGGCGGAAGCCTATGCAGCGCGTCTGAATATTCCGGGTGTCCATGACGACATAGACACGCCGGAAGATTGGGTGAGGGCTCGGGAGGAACTTAACCGAAGAGCCCTGCAAGCCACGCAATTCCGAGACTGAACACCCCAAGGCTAACCGCTAGCCCGACGGTGTAGATTCTGGACGATGCGGAACGCTGCTGCGCTACAAACAAGTCGATCGTGCGCTGGGCGATGTCTTCCGCAGTTTCGCGGGAGATTTCGTGGGCTTGCTGGATGGCTTCAGATTGCAGCGTCTGCCAGAACTCCGTATCAATGGTCTGTACGCTGGTAATGTGATCCTTCAGTTCAGCCATGTGGTTGGCGGTAAAGCCTGAGTTGCGTGAGAGATCCTTTTTAAGATCCGCAAGCTCCCGACCCAGACTGAGATTTACCTCAGCGGCGACATCATCGCGCAGGTGTCGTGTTCGCTCCTCTAGCATTGCACTCATGGCGCCCAAGCGTTCTTCAATAATGCTTTCCTGCTTTCCGCGGGATTCATCCAGTGCGCGCTTGAGATTTTCAAACTGCTCATCAAACAGCGAGCTGAGCAATTCATGCAGATTGTTATTAACCTGGCCATGGGCCGCTGAGCGGGCGATCTGCTCAATCAGATCGCTTGTGAGTGGCACGGTGTTGGATGCTTTCTTGCCGTTGAGGGCAGCCTCAAGATCAGAGGGCTCCGCTGACATTTCCAGCGAGTCGCTTTCGGCCGTGCCAACAGCCAGATCGTCAAGCCCTGATTCCGATAGAGGAGAAAGGGGCAGGGTTCCGCTTTTTACGTCGCTGGCGAGTTGCTCAAGCACCAGGCCAAGACCTTCGGGCTGAGTTGGCTTGGTCAGGATGTTGTATACCCCGAAGTTTTTCGCCTCTTTGGTAAAAGATGACGACTTCTGAGACGTACACATAATGATTGGTATGCTCGCGGTATTCGGATTGCTCTTGATGGCCTTGGTGGCTTCCACGCCATTCATGCCGGGCATCAGATGATCCATGAAAATGACGTCCGGATGTTCATTGCTGTCCAGAAAATCCAGAGCTTCTTCAGCTGAACCTGCCATGTTGACATGCATGTCGCGGCTTTCCAGCAGTTTGCTCAGGGCAAACCTGGCTACCTTGGAGTCATCCACCAGAAGAGCGTTCTTGATCGCCATCTTACTACCTCAAGCTGTTACTTCATTCGCGTTGGTTATCGGGCTGGTTTTACTGTTAGAGCTACCAGCCTTCGAGTTTCGGGCACTGTGTGGCCCTGTAGCTTTTGTCCCGATAACACACGCCGGGCTCTGTTGTTCGGGCAGTGAAAATCTCACCTGCCGCCGTGGTCAGGCGAACCTGACCATAGGGTTCACCGTGGCGGAATGTAGCCTCGATGGAGCTGCCATTCGGGTTGCGCAGCAAACCATTTCCGTGGAACTTGCCTTCAATATACTCACCTTCGTATTTCTTGCCATTGGCAAAAACTTCCGAGCCGCGACCATGGAAAGTACCATTTGAAAAGTCGCCTTCGTAATGACGGCCATCGGGGTAGGTGAGAGTGCCGCGCCCATGAAAGTCGCTGTTGAGGAACCCGCCGACGTACAGCATCCCGTCGGCTGTTGTCAGGGAACCGTGGCCGTTGAGCCGCCCCTGTGACCACTCTCCGGTCAGGATATCACCGTTGGCAAGAGTGAGGGTGCCCTGGCCCTGGAACGAATCGGCGGCAAACTGCCCGGTATAACGTGAGCCATCTGCGTCGCGCCATACGCCTTCGCCCGCACGCTTGCCCGTGACCCAGTCACCTTCATAGCGGGTTCCATCCGGGTACCAGGCTGTGCCAGAACCGTGGAAAGCGCCATCTACAAATTGACCTTCGTATTTAAGGCCATCTTTGTCTTCATAGGTTCCGTCGCCGGTCTTTATGCCGCCTCGCCAATTCCCGTTCTGGTAATTGACGGTAGTGTAGGCTTCCAGTTTGCCTACGAGGGTCAGCTCGTTGCCAGCATCGAGGGCAACGCTTTGCTGCCAAGGGCGGAATCCGTCTTTACTGATGGTGATATCGTATTTGCCTGGGGCCAGTTCAAGATCCAGCCGGGTTGCGCCGTAATCCTTGCCGTTGATTTCAACCCGGTCGCCAGCCACGTTAGAGCGCAGTGTAAGGGCGCCGGTAGTCGGGGCTGGTGGCTGCTCTGGCTCAGCTTTGGCGGTATAGGTGGCTATTGCTGCTGGAGGTTCGGCCGAGGCAAGCATGACCGCCTCATCCGGAAGATCTGGAATATTGAATTGCTCTGTGCTCCCTGGCTGTTCCACAGGCGCGGCTTTCACTTCCACGGTCGCTTCAGCAACAGTTTCAGGTGCAGGTGCAGGTGCAGTTTCAGGTGCTTCAGCAACGGTTTGTGGGCTTTGCGTTTCCACCGGTTTGCTGGCGGGCTTAATTGGCGCTTCATCTTGCAACGATTGCAGAGGGGCAGCGGCGACCGGCAGTTCACTTAGAACAGAAGCAAAGCCGGCTGTTACTAGAAGCATAAGAGCCAGTGCATTCAAAAACAAAAGTGGTCTGAAATCGACCATGGCGGAACCTCTTAATCCTGCATTCTACAGATTCGTGAGCAACTTCATCTTACCCAGCGAAAGCGGCGTTATGTAACAGAAAGTGTCTGAACTTGGCGAGAATGCTGGCCAAATCACACTTTAGACGGAAGCTGGTCATGGTTGAGCTGCTCCCACGCACTCATGTAGACATCGGCTTCATATTCGTAAGGCGACTTGAACGGTGTCAGCACAAAATCAAACATGAGGAAGAAGAAGCCAACCGATGCCCAGGCGATGGTCAGGGTGCTGAGCGTTGTAGCTTGTACTTCCGGGTTGCCGCTCACAAAGTCCTGGAGCAGGGGGATCAAATCCGACGCCATTACAACCGGGTTGAAGCTGGACAGCACCAGCGGAATCCAGAACGCCATGAATATCGGAAAGAAGCCAAACGACCAAAGCACGCGGCGCGCCAGGTAGATGGCCACCTCTCGCCAGAAGCGCTGTCGCACCTCAGGGGATTTGCGGATGCGTTCAAGGTATCGACGGCGTTCTGCCCAGTAAGCGGCAACTTCTGGAGCCTGGGCTGTTTTTTTGGGGCCTGACAATGTGCTCATGATCCTGGCAGCTACCTTATAGCTAGGGTGACGGATACAGGATAACCGATACTACGTGTTACCCTGTCATTCTCCAATTGTTTAAAGACAGGAATAGTTTGAATGGCTGCAGTGATCGATAACGCAATCCACCCGGCTTTTGAGAAGCTTCGCAGTCACCGGATTGACACGCTTAATCTTGATGTTGAAGAGTATCGTCATATTAAAACCGGTGCCCGTCATCTCCACCTAGCGGCGGATAACGATGAAAACGTGTTTTTTGTGGCGCTAAGAACCTTTCCCATGGATTCTACCGGCGTTGCCCATATTCTTGAACATACGGCACTGTGCGGCAGCGAGCGTTACCCGGTACGCGATCCATTTTTCATGATGATTCGACGTTCCCTGAATACGTTCATGAATGCGTTCACCAGCAGCGACTGGACGGCTTACCCCTTCGCGAGCATGAACCGTAAAGATTTCGATAATCTCCTGTCGGTTTATTTGGATTCAGTGTTCTTCTCCAAGCTGGATCCGCTGGATTTTGCCCAGGAAGGGCATCGACTGGAGTTTGAAAAGCCCGATGACCCAAGCACTGACCTGGTGTACAAGGGCGTTGTTTATAACGAGATGAAAGGCGCCATGAGTTCGGCAACCTCTCAGCTCTGGCAGAACCTGAGCAGCCACCTGTTCCCGACAACGACCTATCATTACAACAGCGGCGGCGAGCCGGATCATATTGTTGATCTGAGCTATGACGATCTTATTCGCTTTTATAAGCACCACTACCACCCAAGTAACGCCATTTTTGCCACTTACGGCAACATTCCGGCCCATGAGCACCACGAACGCTTCGAAGAGCTGGCTCTCAAACGATTCGACAAGCTGGATATCGAACTGCCAGTGCGTGATGAAAAGCGTATGTATGCCCCGGTTCGTGTAGAGCAGGGCTACGGCGTTGCCGAGGGCGAAGATACCGCCGGTAAAACCCATATTGTGATGGGCTGGCTGTTGGGCCACAGTTTTGACCTGCAGGAAAACCTTGAAGGGCAGTTGTTGTCTTCGGTGCTGCTGGAAAATAGCGCATCGCCCTTGATGCGTGCGTTGGAAACCACGGATATCGGCCATGCACCTTCGCCTATGTGCGGGCTCGAAGACTCCAACAGGGAAATGACCTTTGTTTGCGGTATAGAGGGCAGCGAGCCAGAGAAACTGAAAGATCTGGAAGCCTTGATCGAGACCACGCTTCAGAAAGTGGTTGAGGAAGGCGTTAGTAAAGAGCGACTGGAAGCGATTCTTCACCAGCTGGAATTGCATCAACGCGAAATTGCGGGAGACAGCTTTCCTTATGGTCTTCAGTTGATCATGAGTGCGATCGCGCCCATGGTTCACGGTGGCGATCCGGTTGAATTGCTTGATCTGGAGCCTGTTTTGGCTACATTGCGTGAGAAAATTCGCGATCCTCAATATATCCCCGATCTGATTCGTCGCAAGTTGATGAATAACCCGCATCGGATAACGCTCACTCTGCGACCAGACGACAAGTTGGATGGCCGTCGTCAGCAGGCTATTCGTGAAGCCCTGGCGAAACGCAAGGCAGAGCTTACCAGCGAAGAGGTCACGCAGATTGTTGAGCGGGCTAAAGCGTTGGAAGAGCGGCAGATGCGTAAGGATGATGACTCCATTCTGCCGAAAGTCGATCTAACGGATGTGCCCCTGCAAATGCCTGAGCCGGAGGCACGTTTCGACGGGGACATTTCAGCAACGGTTTATGCACGGGGAACCAATGGGCTGATTTATCAGCAGGTTGTGCTGCCACTGCCAGACCTGACTGACGATGAGCTCCTGCTCCTGCCGTATTACGGTGCTCTGATTTCCGAAGTTGGCTGCGGTGATCTGGATTATTTGCAGATGCAGGATCGGATTTCGGCGGAATCCGGTGGTATTGGGGCGTCGTTCAGCGCCAAAGGCCGCATTGATGATGTTCAGAGCCTTTCTGGCTACGTGATATTCAGTGGTAAGGCGCTTGCCCGAAACCGAACAGCGCTGACGACACTGCTCCGTGATGTCTACACCAGTGCGCGGTTTGATGAAAAAGACCGTATTCGGGAGATTATTGCCCAAATCCGCGCCCGTCGGGAGCAGTCGGTCACCGGCAGTGGCCACGCATTGGCCATGGGGGCCGCATCCCAGGGTATGGGGCCTGGCGCCTGGCTGAGTTTCCGTCTTGGAGGGTTGGCAGGTATTCGTGGCACCAAAGAGCTGGATCAGTCCCTGAAAGACCCGGCAGCACTTGATGCTTTTTGTAAGCAGTTGGCAAGTCTGCACGACCGAATTCGCCAGCAGGCTCGTGAATTCCTGCTCATTGGTGAGGATGAGCATCTTCCTGCATTGATTGATGACCTCAAATCCTGCTGGCAAGGCGATGAAGGCACAGCTTCATCCAGCTGGACCATGGAGCCTGTGAACTTCGTAACCCGCGAAGCCTGGCTGACCTCCACTCAGGTCAACTTTTGCGCACGCGCCTACAGCACTGTTCCGATTGATCATCCGGATGCGGCGGCACTCACGGTGCTGGGCGGCTTCTTGCGCAACGGGTATCTGCACCGGGCTATCCGGGAGAAGGGTGGTGCTTATGGTGGTGGCGCATCTCAGGACAGTGTGAATGGCACTTTCCGCTTTTTCTCATACCGGGATCCGCGCCTGACCGAAACCCTTGAAGACTTCGATAAGGCCTTGATATGGCTTCAGGAGACCGAGCATGAGTATCAGGAGCTCGAGGAATCCATTCTTGGAGTGATTGGCCAGCTAGACCGCCCACGGTCTCCGGCGGGTGCGGCGCGACATGCGTTCCACAACAAGCTGTTTGGGCGCAGTGCTGAGCAGCGTGCGCGTTTCCGTGAGCGGGTGCTGTCAGTGACGCTTGATGATCTCAAGCGGGTTGCGACAACCTGGCTGCAGGCTGAAAAGGCCAGCACTGCAGTTGTTACTGGGTCTGAAAATCGCGCCCTGGTTGAAGGCCTGGGCCTGGCTGTTCAGGAGCTGTAAGTTGCAGGGCAGGCGGGCCGGTAACGGCCTGCCTGCTAATTCAACAGGCTAGATTTCAGCGGTTTCTCTTAAGCCCCGTGGTAACCATAATTCGGGTCGAAATTTCTTCCACGGAGTAAGCGGTCGTATTCAGGAATGGAATGCGCTCCCTCCGGTACATAAGCTCAATCTCTTCAATTTCATGCATGCATTGCTGAATCGAGGCGTAGCGTGAATTCGGCCTCCGCTCATTACGAATGGTGGCCAGTCTTTCTGGTTCAATTGTCAGTCCAAAAATCTTTTCCTTGTGCGGCCGCAGAGCATTGGGCATCTGTTGGTCTGACAGGTCGTCTTCGGTGATCGGGTAGTTGGCGGCTTTTACGCCATACTGAAGTGCCAGGTACAGGCAGGTTGGGGTTTTTCCGCTACGGGACGCACCAACCAGAATCAGGTCTGCTTCATCGTAATGTCGTGTACGTGCACCATCATCGTTATCCAGAGCAAAGTTCACCGCGGCGATACGTCGCTCATAAACCCCTTCATTATTGATAGAGTGGGATTTGCCGACAGAGTAGGACGACGAAGATTGGAGTTCAGCCTCGAGCGGCTTAAGGAAAGTCCCGAATATATCTATCATGAAGCCCTGCGCATCAGAGATAACCTCTCGAATGGAGCTATCGAGGATCGTATCAAAGACCAGTGGGCGGGCACCGTCGGTTTCCGCTGCACTGTTAATGCGCTTGACCATGTCCCGGGCTTTCTCAACATCGTCTATGTAAGGTACGGTAACCCGTTCAAAATCTATTTTATCGAATTGGGCCAGAAGGCTGTGCCCAAGAGCCTCGGCGGTAATGCCGGTGCCGTCTGAAATGAAGAAGGCTGTGCGTTTCATGATGTTTTTCCGGGTCCGTGTCAGGAGAAATGTCGGGGCGCATTTGTCAGGGGCTCCCAGCAAAGTACAGTGTACTTTCTCAGGGGCTCCCTAGGTAAATTCCGAAGGTTACAGTATCATACACGGCAAGTTAGAGACTCCGCAGTGGTTGTTGTCCGCTTTTTACGCTTGCCGCCGCTGGCACGGTTTTATTCTTCAGTACACAGATTCGAGGGAGACGCGCTTTGGAAGATTACATAATCTGGTTTGATCACCTGGGAATGTCCGATGTTGACCGGGTAGGCGGAAAAAACGCCTCCCTCGGTGAAATGATCAGTAATCTCGCCAATGCAGGTGTAACCGTTCCTGGCGGTTTTGCTACCACTTCCCATGCCTATCGTGAGTTTCTCGCTAAGGATGGTTTGAAGGACAAAATTGATAACCTCCTTGATACGCTTGATGTAAATGATGTGAACGAACTTGCCCGCGTAGGGGCAAAAATCCGCCAGTGGATAATTGATACGCCGTTTCCGGATGCGTTGGAAGAGTCTCTCAAGGAAGCTTACGTACAAATGCAGGACGGTAATGAGAGTATGGCGGTAGCCGTGCGCTCGTCTGCAACCGCTGAAGATCTGCCGGACGCCTCGTTTGCTGGCCAGCAGGAAACCTTCCTGAACGTGGTTGGCCTGGAGCAGGTTCGTACCTCGGTCAAGGAGGTGTTTGCGTCACTGTTTAACGATCGTGCTATTTCCTACCGCGTCCACCACGGCTTTGATCACAAGCTTGTAGCCTTGTCTGCCGGCATTCAGAAGATGGTACGCAGTGAAACTGCAGCCAGTGGCGTAATGTTTACGCTGGATACAGAGTCTGGCTTCCGTGATGTGGTGTTCATCACTGGTTCTTATGGCCTTGGTGAAACGGTAGTGCAGGGTGCGGTAAACCCGGACGAGTTCTACGTTCACAAGCCCACACTGGCAGCAGGCAGGCCCGCTGTTCTGCGCCGTAACCTGGGTAGTAAAGCCATCAAAATGGTTTACCACTCAGAGCCGGACACGGGCCAGCTTGTAGAGACCATTAAGGTAGATCCGGAAGAGCGAGGTCGGTTCTGCATTACGGATGCAGAAGTTGAAGAGCTGGCCAAGCAGGCCATGATCATCGAGAAACATTATCAGAGGCCCATGGATATCGAATGGGCCAAAGATGGCGACGACGGAAAAATCTACATCGTGCAGGCTCGGCCGGAGACGGTTAAAAGCCGGGCGTCTGCAAACGTGATGGAGCGTTACCTGCTCAATGAAACCGGTACGGTGCTGGTGGAAGGCCGTAGCATTGGTCACAAAATCGGTGCAGGCCCTGTCAAAATTATTACCAGCATCAAGGAAATGGATCTGGTGCAGGATGGCGATGTGCTGGTAACGGATATGACAGATCCGGACTGGGAGCCTGTTATGAAACGGGCTTCTGCCATTATTACAGATCGCGGTGGCCGTACTTGTCACGCAGCCATTATTGCCAGGGAGATGGGTATCCCAGCGGTAGTAGGCTGTGGGGATGCCACCGAAGTACTGACGAACGGGCAGGAAGTAACAGTTTCGTGCGCTGAAGGCGACACGGGGCTGATTTACGAAGGTGCACTGGACTTTGAGCTGCGTGAAAATACCGTAGATTCCATGCCCAATATACCGTTCAAGATCATGATGAACGTGGGCAACCCGGATCGTGCCTTTGATTTCCAGTCACTGCCCAATGAAGGCGTTGGCCTTGCACGCCTCGAGTTTATTATTAACCGTATGATTGGTGTGCATCCCAAAGCGCTTCTTAATTTTGACAGTCTGCCCCGGGATATAAAGCAGACTGTAGAAAAGCGTATTTCCGGTTATAGCTCACCCGTTGATTTTTATGTAGATAAGCTGGTGGAAGGAATCTCTACCCTGGCCGCTGCTTTCTCACCCAAGAAGGTCATCGTGCGCTTGTCTGATTTTAAATCCAATGAGTACGCCAATTTGATTGGTGGCACTTTGTACGAGCCAGACGAAGAAAATCCGATGCTGGGTTTCCGTGGGGCATCTCGCTATATCTCTGAAACTTTCCGTGATTGTTTCGAACTGGAGTGCCGCGCGCTCAAGAGAGTGCGCAATGAAATGGGGCTGACCAACGTAGAGATTATGGTGCCCTTCGTGCGCACCGTGGGTGAAGCAGAGCAAGTGGTCAAGTTGCTGGCTGAAAACGGTCTTAAGCGCGGCGAGAATGGCCTGCGGGTGATCATGATGTGTGAGCTGCCGGGCAACGCATTGCTGGCGGAAAGGTTCCTTGAGCACTTTGATGGTTTCTCTATCGGCTCCAACGACTTGACCCAGCTTACGCTTGGGTTGGATCGTGACTCGGGTATTATCGCGCACCTGTTCGACGAGCGGGATGAGGCCGTGAAGATTCTTTTGTCCAGTGCCATCCAGGCCTGCAAAAAGGCAGGTAAGTACATTGGCATCTGTGGTCAGGGGCCATCTGATCACCCGGATCTTGCAAAATGGCTGATGGATCAGGGTATTGATACCGTATCTCTTAACCCGGATTCGGTGCTGGATACCTGGTTCTTCCTCGCAGACGAAAAAATCGACTGACTGTTTCTTGCACTTACTTTGGCAATTAAGGAGAGCAATAAGGTGACAACGATTATTACTCCGGATTTGTGTGATGAGTTTCCGGAAGTTGAGGTGGCAGCACCCGGCTTCAATAACTATGGCGGAATCAAGGCCTTCGGTGGCGAAATCGTCACTGTAAAGTGCTTTGAAGACAACTCTGTGGTTAAGGAGCAGGTTGGCCTGCCTGGTAAGGGGCGTGTGATGGTGGTAGATGGTGGCGGCTCGATGCGTCACGCGTTGCTGGGCGATATGCTGGCTGAGAAGGCCGCCAGTAATGGCTGGGCAGGCTTAATCATTTACGGCTGTGTGCGGGATGTTGATGAGATCGGGAAAACGGATCTGGGGGTGCAGGCGCTGGCTACCTATCCCCGGAAAAGTGAAAAGCGCGGTCTTGGCGACTTGGATGTGCCAGTAACGTTCCACGGCGTGACCTTCCGTCCAGGCCACTACGTGTATGCTGACAACAACGGCATCATCGTGTCAGAGAAATCCCTGGTATAGCGCCAGGGGAGTGCGCCTAGCGGGTGACTTCGCTGATGTTGGCCCCCAGCAGAAAGCCGTCACCCTCAGGTTCGCAACGGATAACCTCGCATATTGTTTCCAGTGGAGGGAACTGATCGTTGCTCGGGTGTAGCACCGTGCTCAGTTCCTCTCCGACGGCTACGGGGTCTCGGACAAGCAATTGCATGCCCGTAGCACTGAGATCTCTGCAAATTCCAGCAAACGTTCTTCCTTTGCTATCAGTGATCTCTATTTCTGACTCAACCTGCATGCGATGAAAATCGCGCTTCTCCGAATAGTCCTTCATATAATTCACGCCCAGTTATCAGTTTTTCTTGTGGGTTTGAGCATCGGTATAAGCAGAGCCAGAAGAACACCTCCAAGTACAAGGCCGGCACCAACCAGCATGAAATCAGATTCCTTGCCGGCTTCCAGCCGCTCGTTCTCAGCGGTTAGTACTTCCAGGTCGTTGCGCAGCTTCTGATTCTCCTCCAATAGTTCGCGATTTCGGCGAACCAGATTGATTGAATCTGAAGCTATGCTTTTGATACGTCTGAGTTCCTGTTGCAATTCCTCTGTCTGGGTCGAGAGCGTCGATTCTGCTGAACTCAATGTGTCCCGCTCACTGGACACGTCCTTCAGTTGCCCTTTCAGCGAGGCCAGCTCTGTTTGCGCCTGCTCGAGCTGACGGCTGACGGTTTTCAGTCTGTCCGCTGCGATGGGCCTTTCACTCAGGTATTGGGTAGAAACCCAGCCGTCATTGCCTTTTGGCGTACGTACTCGAGTATAGCCGGAATCAGAAACGTCGAGAACTTCCAAAGCCGTGCCGCTGGGTACGGCGTTTTCAATGATGCGGAACTGGGTGCCGGCGCCCGAACGAACAGGTAGGTAGAGCTGATCATCAACCCAGACGGTTTTCGCCTGAGCCATGGCTATGGATGACAATACAAATAAAGCACTGATGGCAAGGCGAAAAAGCGTCACTGGCAAGGTTCCCACAATGTTCGGTTTAAAAACTCGTTAATATTAAAGCCGCAATTTTGTCACAGATATGCGGTGGTTCAAGCGAGCTGTCATTACAATAAGCTCATGGAATTCTATTGGTAGCGTCAGGGTAGAACTACTTTAAATGGTTTAACCGTTACTCTGCTGTAAACGCCTGCGTCCATATAAGGATCGTTGGCCGCCCAAGCCTCAGCTGCAGCCAGGGAGTCAAACTCCGCTATCACGAGGCTGCCTGAGAAGCCGGCTTCGCCGGGATCTGGGGTGTCTATAGCCGGGTGAGGCCCGGCAACGAGAAGTCGGCCTTCTTTCTTCAACTGTTGCAGACGTTCAATATGAGCAGGCCTTGCGCTCTTGCGCAGGGCAAGGCTGTTATCAACATCTTCACTGATAATGGCGTAATACATGGGGTCTCCGATTCCTTGAGGGCCTGCAAAGTGACGCATGGAGTTGCGGGGCTGGTACACTGTATGTTCCGGTCAGCATAATCTGGCCTGAACCTGAGTGTTGCCATTCACTTCGTTATTTATTTCATTTGGAAATTTTTGTGACTATACCGCAAGACCCCGTTTTGTGCATTGATCTGCATTGTCATAGCACCGCGTCAGATGGGGCGCTCTCACCCACGGAGCTATTGGTTCGTGCTGCAGAGAACAAGGTTACGCATCTTGCTCTTACGGATCACGATACGATTAGCGGCCTTGCTGAAGCCCAGGTTGCAGCAGACGCCAATGGAGTGGTGTTGATTTCTGGTATCGAGCTTTCCTGCTTGTGGCGAAGTCGCACGATACACATCGTCGGGTTGGACTTTGATATCAACAACAGCGAATTTCTCGCGGCGTTGGAGCAGCAAAACCGTAACCGTTGGGCCAGAGCCGCGATGATTACTGAGCGGCTGAGCAAACTTGCCATTCCGGACTTGCTTGAGCGTGCCACTACAGAAGCTGGCGGTGATGTGCCTGGGCGGCCACACTTTGCACGGGTGATGGTGGAGTCAGGTGTGGTGAAAAATGCTGCACAGGCGTTCAAGCGCCACCTGGGGGCGGGTAAAGTGGGTGATGTAAAGGCCTACTGGCCAGAATTGGCGGAAGTTGTGCGATGGATCAATTCAGCGGGAGGAGTTGCGGTACTGGCTCATCCCAGAAAGTATCAGCTTACTGCAACGAAGTTGCGGGAACTGACGGCCGATTTTCGCCGTGCCGGGGGGCAGTCCATTGAAGTGAGCACATCGGGGCAATCCAGTGGTGACCTTGGGTTTTTAACCGAATTATGTATGCGGGAGAAGCTTCTTGCGTCTCAGGGTAGTGATTTTCACTTTCCCGGTGCGCCTTGGTGTGAGCTGGGGCGGATAATGAAAATGCCAGACGGGCTGGAGCCAGTCTGGCATCATTTCAAGCAGGTTCCTGGCGCCCACGCACCGGATTAATCCGGTGCGTGGAACAGCAGGTAAAGATCAGTCAGCGAGTCAGGAATAGCATCTGCCATCTGACCTGACAGCTTTTCACTGCTGCGAACGTTTTGGAAGTCTTCGTCATCAAACAGTCCTGACAGTGTCAGCATGGGTACCATCAGGTCGGCTGTCTCTTCTTCGCTTGCGGCGTCCAGCCACTCATCTTCATGCTCCAGGAAGGTGTCCACAAAACCTGCACACCAGTTTTCCAGTGCATTCATCGGGTCACCGTCTTCCGGTTCCGGAAGTTCAATAGCCTGGCCCATATCGAGGGCTTTGGCCATGTCTCCTGCCAGTTGCGTAACGCACTGGCGGAAGGTTTCCGGAATTCCGCCGCCGGGTGTGTCATCGGTACCCGTCACGAGCCGGAAAACGGTTTCCACGCTCAGTTTGGCTGGCCCGACGACACTGGCGCAGACCACGCCATGAAAGCCGAAGAAGTCCAGGGCGTCGTCGCCCCAAGGCTCTGCGAACAGTATGTCTTCCAGTGCTTCGATGTCGGAATTGGACAGCATCGGTTAGTTTTCCTCGGATTTTTTGGCTGCTTCGGCCGCTTGTTGGCGCTTGCGCATTTCACGAGGGTCGTTGTATGCGCGCCCGGGGGTTACTGGAATACCAGTATCAGTAACCGGCGTGGCTGCTGCCGGAGCAGGTTTGCTCTGTTCTGGCGCGGGCTTATCTGCCGGTGCCTTCCCTGCAGACTTGTCTTCAGCTTCTGCAGGCTTATCCTCAGCGGCAGTTTTGGCTTTGCTTCTGGCGGGCGCTGATCTTGGCTTTCGAGCCGGAGCTGCTTCGCTTTGAGGAACGGCAGGCTCAGCCTTTGCAGCGGGTGTTTCTTTAGTCTGCTTGGCTGAAGACTCTTTGGTCTCATTAGCTAAGGGCTCTTTAGCCTCTTTAGCCGAGGGCTCTTTAATTTCTTTAGCAGATGGCTCTTCGGCTTTAGCGGAAGACGCTTCTGCAGCTCTTACTGTGGGCTCGGCTGTTGCTGAGGGCTTCTGTTCGGCCTCTGCAGCAGGCTTTTGCGCTGGCTCAGTTGTGGGCTTGCTGGCAGGCTCAGGGGTGCGCTCACTAGCGCTCTGGGCCTCAGGCTCCTTAGCCTTGGGGGCAGGAGATGCCTTGCTCGCCTCGGTTGTCGCTTCAGGTGTATCAACTTTAGGCTTTGCAGCAGGTACTTCGGGCTTTTCAGCTGCCAAATCTTTAGCTGGAACTTGAGGCTTTTTCGCCTGCTCCGGTTGCTTTTGCTCGGCTTGCTGAGCCCCTGGTGCATCGGTAGTAACGTGAGCATTGGCCTTTGCAGGCACGGCTGCAGCTGCTGTTTTCACATCAGCGTTGTCGTTACCTGCTTCAGGCTGAGTGTCCTTCTGATGCCGCTCATTGCGGGTGTTCTTGCGGGCAGCTGGTGTAGATGCCGGGTTCTCGGAAGGTGAGCCATCCCGATTACGGGGGCGGCGTGGCTTACGACGGCTATCGTCAGAGCTGGACTTTTCAGTAGAGGCCTTTTGTGGGGCGTCTTGCTGAACCGTGTCTTTTTGATCACCGTTATTTTTAGCTTCACGCTGCGGGCGATTGCGGTTTTGACCACGGTTCTGGCCATCTTTTCGGTTGTCCCGACGGTTATCGCCACCGCGACTTTCACCATTTCTGTTGTCAGAGCCCTTGGTGTCGGTGTCAGCAGCCTGACGATTCTGATTGGGGCGGGTCTGGTCGTCGTTACGGTTGCGGCCGCGCGAGCGGTTTTCGTCACCGCGGTTCGACTGGTTGTTGCTTTGACGGCGCTCGTTAGGCTTGCGGTTGGTTCCGCCAGCGTTTTGGCTATCGCGGGCAACACGTGTTTTACGGCGATCTTGCCGAGCCTGGTTGCGCTGATCTTCGCGGTTAGCGTTTGCCTTGGCTTTGCCTTTGCCGCTGACTTCGCTCTGAGACTCTTCTTCACCGCTAAAGAAGCACGCAATCTTGCGGCCTATTCTGCGGAACAGGCCATCGTCTTGCTCTGCTGACGCTTGGGCGGCAGCTGCTTGCGGGGCTGCTGCAGTCGGAACAGGAGCCCTTGGGCGAATAGCCCTTATGGCAGCCTGTTCGCGAGCAGGTTTGTCCGCTGCTGGCGTTTCAAAGACTTCTTCTTCGCGCTCGCTGTATTCCTGAGCTACCTGGTGGCTCGACACATGCTCGGGAGCTGCTTCGTCGTCGCGCATACGCAGGATTTCAAAGTGCGGTGTTTCCATGTGGGGAACCGGCACAATAACAATGTTCACTTCCTGGCGGGCTTCAATATCGGCAAGCTGCTTGCGCTTTTCGTTAAGCAGGAATGTGGCCACAGAAACCGGCACTATAGCCCGTACCTCTCCGGTCTTGTCCTTGGATGACTCTTCGTAGATAAGGCGCATTATGCTCAATGCCAGGGATTCGATGCCACGGATCGTGCCTTGGCCTTCACAGCGCGGGCAGACTTCACTGCGGGTTTCTCCCAGAGAAGGGCGCAGCCGTTGGCGTGACATCTCCAGCAGTCCGAAGCGTGAGATCTTGCCAACCTGAACACGGGCACGGTCGATTTCCAGGGCTTCGCGCATTTTCTGCTCGACTTCGCGCTGGTGTCTGGCTGGGGTCATGTCGATAAAGTCGATGACGATCAGGCCGCCCATGTCTCGCAAGCGGAGCTGGCGTGCAATTTCTTCGGCTGCTTCCAGGTTAGTCTGGTAAGCGGTCTCTTCGATATCCTGGCCCTTGGTGGCACGGGATGAGTTGATGTCGATGGAAACCAGAGCTTCTGTTGGATCGATAACAATAGAGCCGCCAGAGGGGAGCTTTACCTCACGCTGGAATGCGGTCTCAATCTGGCCTTCAATTTGATACCGGCTGAACAAAGGGATTTCGTCCTTGTACAGCTTGATCTTGTTCTCGAAGGTTGGCATTACTGCGCGAACGAAGTTAAGCACGTCTTCGTAAACGCCTTCCGAGTCGATCAGTACCTCTCCGATATCCTGGCGCAGGTAATCGCGAACAGCACGGATGATAACGTTGCTTTCCTGATGAATCAGGAAGGGTGCCTTGCGCTCACCGGCGGCCTGGGTAATGGCTTCCCAGAATTGCACCAGGTAGTCGAGATCCCACTGAAGCTCTTCAGACGTGCGGCCGATGCCTGCGGTGCGCACAATAATGCCCATGGACTTGGGCACCTGAACGCTGTTCATGGCATCTTTCAGCTGCGCGCGCTCTTCCCCTTCAATGCGGCGGGAGATACCACCTGCACGAGGGTTATTGGGCATCAACACAAGATAGCGGCCGGCAAGGGAGATAAAGGTTGTCAGTGCGGCACCTTTGTTACCACGCTCTTCTTTATCAACCTGAACAATGACTTCCTGACCTTCAGCAACCACTTCCTTGATGTTCACCTTGCCTTCAATTTGGCCTGGTGACTTTTTGAAGTAATCCCGGGAGATTTCTTTTAATGGCAAAAAGCCATGGCGGTCTGCACCGAAGTCTACAAATGCGGCTTCCAGGCTCGGCTCTACGCGGGTAATTCGCCCCTTGTAGATGTTGGCCTTTTTCTGCTCACGGGAGCTGGATTCGATATCGAGGTCAAACAGACGCTGGCCGTCAACCAGGGCGACGCGCAACTCTTCTGGGTGAGTTGCATTGATGAGCATTCTTTTCATGGAAAGAGGTTATTCCTGTCAGTAAATTTTGACAGAAAACCATAGGGCGTCGCATCTGCGAAGCAGGGATATGCGTGCCGCTGGCCCTGTTACATCAGGGGGTGAGCGGCGGACAGACGAATCATTCCCTTCCGGGGTATGATCCCGTTGATCTGAGACCACCGCTGACAATCCGCCTACCTAATGGCAGAGAAGAGTCGTATAGGGTTCGTGTCTGTTGGCGCATATAATCCGTTTTCTAGTTCACACAAGTGCCTGGGTCTCACGTCGTATTCGTAAGCTGGACGGCCCGGCCTTGCGTGGCAGTGATTCTTCGCGATATCGCCCGGCGGTTTTCCGCGCGGTTTCAGTTTCTCCGGTGTCAGCTCGCCGTTTCTTTATTACGGGTCTGCTCTGACACTCCGGAAGCATTTCTTACGCCGTGCCCGATAGTGATTGGGCGTCCGGCGTTCAAACTCTTGAATAGTGTCGGTATACTCTTCTGCCGCTCCGGCTTCTGACTAGAGTAGGTCAGGCCGTAGACAAACGACAGATCACGCCGGAATATAACAGTATTCAAAGAACCGTTCAATCCTGCTTTTGTCGCCAGTTTTACCACCCGTGAAAGGAACCTTATGTCTCGCAAAACTGCTACCGGAAAGCCCGCTAAATCCCGGGTGAGAAAGTCGGCGCCTCATCCGGTGTCTCGCGAAGACAGCAAGCAGGCTAGCCCTGGCCCGCAAGTGGTGCAGCAGGGGGTTGTATGGGTAACGGTAGATGAGGATAACCATGGTCAGCGCGTGGATAATTTTTTGTTGGCGCAGCTTCGTGGGGTGCCCAGAAGCATCATTTATCGCATCGTGCGCAAAGGCGAGGTGCGAATTAATAAGGGCAGGGTGAAGCCGGATACCCGTCTTGTGACGGGCGATCAGGTGCGTATCCCACCGGTTATACGGAAAGAAAAAGTGCCGCAAGCTGCTCCAGGTAGTCGGGTGCAGAGTGTCGTAGAGGCTGCGGTAGTGTTCGAGAACGACCAGATGCTGGTGGTTAATAAGCCATCTGGAATAGCAGTGCACGGTGGTAGTGGTCTCAGTTTCGGGTTGATTGAGGTGCTGCGGTCAGCTCGGCCGGAGGCGCGCTTCCTCGAATTGGTGCATCGCTTGGACAGGGATACTTCCGGTCTGGTTATGGTTGCCAAGAAACGCTCAGCTTTGCGTTTTTTGCAAGATGAACTTCGGCAAAGGCGCATTCGCAAGCAGTACCATGCACTGGTTGCCGGGGATTGGCCGGATAAGCTTAGTCGTGTTGAAGAGCCTTTGTTGCGCTATGAAATGCCTAATGGGGAGCGTCGGGTCAGGGTGGATGAAGCTGGCAAGGCCTCATTGACAACCTTTCGTTGTTTGGAGCGCTACAAAGGGTACAGTCTGGTGGAGGCCTCGCCCATTACTGGTCGAACCCATCAGATTCGCGTTCACAGTTTGTGTTCCGGTCATCCGATAGCGGGTGATGACAAGTATATGGATGATGTAAGTCTCAAAGCGTTTCGGGCGGTTGGTGGGCAGCGTTTAATGTTGCACGCCAGAGCACTCGAATTCTCCCTGCCTGTTACCGGGGAGGCGGTTCGGTTTGAGGCACCTTATGATGATGTATTCAGTCACGTGCTAGGCAGGCTTGAAGTGCGTGCGACGGGAGCAGATTAATGGATGTGAAAGCGGTTATCTTCGATTGGGATGGAACCTTGGTGGATTCCGTAGACCATATTGCCGAGAGCCTGCACCAGGCAGCCACAGATCTCGGGTACCCGGCGCTGGAGCGAGAGGCATACCGGGACATAATTGGTTTGGGCATGGTTGAGGCTTTGGAGCGGCTTTATCCGGGGCTTGGTCGCGACGAGATAACAAGCATACGAGAAGGGTATGCGAATTATTTCTTTCGTAAAATAACAACGCCGCAGAATCTTTTTGAAGGTATGGCGGATGTCGTACTGGATCTTCAGAGTTCTGGTCGCGGGTGTTCGGTAGCAACTGGCAAAAGTCGCAGAGGGCTTGAGCCCGCGCTGGTTTCCAGTGGGTTGGGGCCGCATTTTGATATTACCCGCTGCGCCGATGAAACCCGATCCAAGCCAGATCCGCGCATGCTGGAAGAGATTTTGCTTTTTTATGGCATCAAGCCTGCCGAAGCCGTCATGATCGGCGATACCCGTTATGACCTGGAAATGGCGCAGCGAATCGGCATGCCCTCGATTGGTGTGGAGTGGGGTGTGCACAAGCGCGACGTGCTTGGTGATTATGCGCCTCACGCGATTGTAGATACTGTTACGGACCTTCGCGACGTACTTGGTTTGTAGGTTGACCTTGGTAAATTTATTTCTGACAGGAAACGTTCATGAGTGACTGGGATTCCGATAAAACGCCTGAGTGGGGAGATAAACCTGCTGAGCAAGGTGCGTTGCGACGCAAGCCAAACCTGCCGCCGGAGACAGGGCGCGACTGGAAGTTGATAGAAAAGCTGGTGATGTCATTGCAGTCTGAGCAGCGTCGTAGCCGGCGCTGGGGTATCTTTTTCAAGTTCCTTACCTTTGCTTACCTGTTTGCACTGTTGGCGATTGTTTGGTCACCGCTCGGTGGGAGCTTGGAGGCAACAACTGGCGAGCATACAGCGGTTGTCGAAATTAACGGGCCAATTTCTGCTGATGAGATTGCCAGTGCCGACAATATTGTTGGCTCGTTGCGATCAGCATTTGAGCAGGAGAATGCTGTGGCGGTGATATTACGTATTAATAGTCCGGGAGGGAGTCCTGTTCAGTCCGGTTATATTTACGACGAGATCAAACGCCTCAGGGGCGAGCACCCGGAGAAGAAAGTCTATGCGGTGATCTCGGATATCGGTGCGTCCGGCGCTTATTATATTGCGGCAGCGGCTGATGAAATCTACGCAAACCGCGCCAGCCTTGTAGGCTCTATTGGTGTTGTAGCTGGCGGTTTCGGGTTTACAGGTGCTATGGATAAGCTGGGTGTTGAGCGTAGGCTTTATACATCAGGCGATAACAAGGCGTTCCTGGATCCGTTTTCCCCAGAGCAAGAAGGGGAGGTGGCCTTCTGGCAAAGCGTGCTCGAGAACACGCATCAGCAATTTATAGAGGCTGTAAAGAAAGGGCGCGGAGACCGCCTTGCGGACGATGAGCGGCTGTTTAGCGGGTTGGTTTGGAGTGGAGAGCAGGCTCTTGAGCTTGGGCTGATTGATGGGCTGGGAAGCACCTCCTATGTTGCCAGGCAGATTGTTGGTCAGGAAGACTTGGTCGATTACAGTCGCCGCAAAGGGGCGCTGCGAGATCTTGTGGATCAGCTTGGTGTCTCTTTTGGTCAGGGCATTGCTTCGCAACTCGTGGAGTCTCGACTGGAATTACGCTAATAGCGGGCGGGAGAGCTTGCTAGGGCTCCATTAGCGGATTTCTGCCCCAGGCTATCAGCATTTCATTGAGCGCGATAAGTGGGAGGCCGACAAGACTGTTCGGGTCTCTGCCTTGCAGTTCTCGGAAAAGGCTTATGCCCAGGCCTTCCATTTTAAAGCTGCCCGCGCAGTCGTAAGGTTCTTCTTTGTGCAGGTATGCGTCGATCTCCCGGGTCGTCAGATCGCGAAAATGTACGGTAAATTGCTCACAATAAGTTTGTAGATTTCCGGAGTCGACGTCCAGAAGCGCAAGCCCGGTATGGAAGTTGACGCTTTTGCTACTGCACTGCTCCAGTTGCTGGAAGGCAGTTGAGTAATTTCCGGGTTTATTTAACAGGGTGCCGTTGGGTAGGGCGGCAACTTGATCCGAGCCAATAATCCAATGTCCTGGGTAACTGGAAGCCAAGGCTATGGATTTACTTTCGGCTAAGCGTGTCGCCAGGGTAACGGGATCTTCTCCTGGTACTGGTGATTCGTTAATATTCGGACTTGCACAGCTGAAGGGCAGCCCGAGCCGGGCTAGAAGCTCCCGGCGATAAGGGGAAGAAGACGCCAGCAGCAGGTGTTTCCGGGGCATGAGTCGGTGCTCCTTCGATAATTTTGGGCCAATTTCTGTGCCCGTATCGTAAAATACACCTACGAAAACGGAAAGCCCTTGGCAAAAGCGGACGAAGTCTTTGACAGCAGCGAGCTTCGCCCCTAGAATTGCGCGCCTATGTCAAATGCGTCTAGTGCCGAATTACCGAAAATAGTCGACCCATATAAGTTGGCGGAGCACAGCAGCGTACTGGAGGGAGAAATTCCTCTCAGTGCATTGTCTCGTTTCCGTGAAGCTGTTTTTGGGTTTGAAGATGGTGCTGTCTGTCGCGTAAAGCTGTCCTTTTATAAGGATAGCGAGCGTCGCCGCATCGTCTCGGGTGAGTTGGAGGTTCCGGTAAATCTGGAGTGCCAGCGTTGCATGGGGCCTATGAAATCTGTGTTGGTTTCTCAGTTCGTACTTGGGCTGGTGACCAGTGATGAGCAGGCCCAAGGTTTGCCTAAAGACCTTGAACCTTTTCTGACTGATGATTTCAGTGCGGATTTGTGGTCGATGACAGAGGACGAGTTGCTGTTGGTTTTGGCACCGTACCCTCTTCACGATCGGGGCGAATGCCCGGCTAACGAAGACCTGAAAGCTTATGAGCCAGATGGTTCTTCTGCAAAACCTGAGAAGAAGGCAGGCGAAAACCCGTTCAGTGTGCTGGCGGGGCTCAAGAATACAAAGCATTAATCAGGGCGTGGGCATCTATAATGGGCGCCGGCGCAATCAAACGAACATACGTTATTCGTAACCCTATTCAAGTAAAGTTTACGTTAACAGGTCAGGAGTAGAACCATGGCTGTACAGAAGAACCGTAAGACTCGTTCCAAGCGTGGCATGCGTCGTGCCCACGATGCCCTGAGCACTGCAGCTCTGAGCACTGATTCAACAACGGGTGAAGTTCATCGCCGTCACCACGTATCTCCAGACGGGTTTTACCGTGGCAAGCAGGTAATCGAAGCTAACGACGAGTAATCTCGTTGTATAGCCGCGCAAACCTCAATCGAGTGGGCAAGCGGTGAATCCGGTTACCATAGCGGTTGACGCCATGAGTGGCGATCGAGGCCCGGCAGTGGTAGTAGCTGCGGCCCTCGAAGCGGTGTGTGAAAACAAAGCCTTGAGCTTCATTCTGGTGGGAATCCGGAGTGAGCTTGAGGCTTTGTTGCATGAGGGGCACCCACGAATTCGTATTGTTGAAGCTGCAGACGTTGTGCGCATGAACGAGCGCCCGTCCCATGCGTTGCGGCATAAAAAAAACTCGTCCATGGCAATTGCCTTGAGGCTGGTGCGTGATGGCGAGGCTCAGGGGTGTGTCAGTGCGGGGAATACCGGGGCCTTGATGGCATTTGGTCGTTCCATTATCCGTATGTATCCGGGCATTGAACGCCCTGCAATCACCAAACTTATCCCCTCGCTACGGGGGCGCTGCCATGTTCTGGATCTTGGCGCCAACGTTGATTCCAGTGCGGAAAACCTCTACCAATATGCTCTGATGGGCTCATTGATGGCATCGGCAATCTGCAGTCAGGGCGAGCCACGCGTGGCGCTGCTGAACGTAGGCGAGGAGGAGATAAAAGGCAACGAGCAAGTTCGTCTTGCCTCTCACATGCTCGCCCAATGCGACTCCATTAACTACATCGGCTACGTGGAAGGCAGTGATCTGTTTCGTGATGTTGCGGATGTAGTGGTTTGTGATGGCTTTGTGGGTAATATCGCGCTGAAAACGGGCGAGGGTGTCGCCGGGTTGCTTATTGAGTTGATGGAGCAGGCATTTACCCGCACTCTTTACGGCCGTTTTGTAGGTCTTCTCGCACGTCCTATCATCGGTAGGCTTCTCCGTTTGATGGATCCTTCGCGGCACAATGGTGCCAGCCTTCTTGGCCTTCAGGGCGTGGTTATAAAAAGCCACGGCAACGCCAATGAACGGGCCATGCTTGCGGCCATTCGCCAAGCCGTTCTTGAGGTTGAACTCGAGGTCCCCAGGCGCATTAATGAGCGTCTCGATGATTTGATGCTTTGAGTAGCCCTCTGCCTCTGGCTCCTTGAAAAAGAGCTTGTTTGAAATCATTCGGTTTATTCGCGCAAAATCCAGCCAACTTGTACTATTGGCTAATCTCCTGAAACTCCCAATGACGATAAGATCCCGCTTATGAAATCAGCCTTTATATTTCCCGGACAGGGTTCCCAGTCGGTTGGCATGCTATCCATAGCTG
Source organism: Marinobacter sp. KMM 10035 (assembly GCF_046537445.1). NCBI lineage: Bacteria > Pseudomonadati > Pseudomonadota > Gammaproteobacteria > Pseudomonadales > Marinobacteraceae > Marinobacter > Marinobacter sp. KMM 10035. Next base: position 2,059,135 of record NZ_JBBVMG010000001.1, read on the forward strand.
CCGAATCTTGGCCCATGATTAACAAAACCTTTGCAGAAGCCTCGAATGTGCTGGGCTACGACTTGTGGCATCTTTGCCAGAAAGGGCCGGCAGAAGAGCTCAATCAGACCATGATTACCCAGCCCGCGATGCTGACTGCAAGCGTCGCACTATGGCGTGAGTGGTTTGTTGCCGGCGGGCCGCGGCCCGATTTTCTGGCGGGGCACAGTCTGGGTGAGTACAGTGCGCTGGTAGCTGCTGAAAGCCTTGATTTTGTAGAAGCTGTGAAATTGGTGCGCCTGCGTGGTGAACTGATGCAAGAGGCCGTTCCTGCTGGCGAAGGCAAAATGGCGGCTATTCTTGGTCTGGAGGACGCCGATGTTGTTGCGGCCTGTGAAGAAGCTGCGAATGGCGATGTGGTGGCAGCGGTTAATTTTAACGCGCCCGGCCAGGTTGTCATTGCCGGCTCAGTTGCCGCTGTTGATCGGGCTATTGAAGCCTGTAAAGCCAGGGGCGCGCGTAAGGCTATGCCTTTGCCGGTCAGCGTTCCTTCGCACTGTGCTTTAATGAAGGGCGCAGCTGAAGAGCTGGGTCAGGCTCTGGATGAGGTTCGTTTTAACGATGCTGTCATCCCGGTTATACAGAATGTTAACGCTGCAGCGGTTACAGATTCAGCTACACTAAAGGCAAATCTGTTGAAGCAGTTGTATTCTCCGGTATTGTGGACGGATTCGGTTCGCACACTGGTGGGGAATGACGTTAAGGTTGCCCTTGAGTGTGGCACTGGCAAAGTGCTTGCAGGGCTGGCCAAGCGAATTGACCGGGGGCTCGCCGTTCATGGCATCGAAGACCCCGAGGCGTTGGCTGCTGCACTTGCGGCATTTGAACCGTCTTGATGTTTAATGGAGTTGTGCATGTCTCTGGAAGGTAAAACAGCACTGGTAACCGGTGCTACTCGCGGAATCGGAAAAGCTATTGCTCTGGCGCTCGCAAAGCAGGGTGCAGAGGTTGTCGGCACTGCCACAACCGCAGAGGGGGCAGCAACTATTACCGAAAACCTCCAGGCGGCTGGTGCAAACGGTTATGGCATCGTGATGAACGTCGCGGATGCCGAAAGCATTGAAGCTGGCCTGAAAGAAATAGCCAATAGATCTGCGGCACCTCTGATTTTGGTCAATAATGCTGGCATCACCCGTGATAACCTGCTGATGCGGCTGAAAGACGATGATTGGGCGGCGGTTCTCGAAACCAACCTCTCAAGCGTGTACCGTACGACTAAAGCTGTGTTGCGAGGCATGGCGAAGGCACGTTGGGGGCGCGTTATCAACGTAAGCTCTGTGGTTGCCAGTATGGGCAATGCCGGGCAGAGCAATTACTGTGCAGCAAAAGCCGGCGTTGAGGGGTTTACCCGCAGCCTTGCTAAAGAAATGTCGAATCGTGGCATCACAGCGAATTGTGTGGCCCCTGGATTTATCGACACAGATATGACAAAAAAACTGGACGACAAGCAGCGTGAAGCTATGCTGGAAATCATACCCGCGGGTCGTTTGGGGGAGCCGGAAGAGGTGGCAGCGCTTGTTGCTTTCCTGGCATCGGATGTTGCCGGTTACGTGACTGGGGAAACCATTCATGTGAACGGCGGAATGTACATGGGATAGGCTCCAGCATCGGAGCTCGTGCGCAACTCGTTGTCGCGCAACATGTTTAACCGGATCCCTGCTTGTTTGCAGGTAGGGTTTACACTAAACTGGCAGCACTTGAGTTGCTTGGTAGATACACAATAAGTGAGGACATTATGAGTACAGTTGAAGAGCGCGTTAAGAAGATCGTTTGTGAACAGCTGGGCGTTAAAGAGTCCGAAGTTCAGAACTCATCTTCTTTTGTAGAGGATCTTGGCGCTGACTCACTGGACACCGTTGAGCTGGTGATGGCACTGGAAGAGGAATTTGAAACTGAAATTCCTGATGAAGAAGCCGAGAAGCTGGCCAGTGTTCAGGACGCGATCGACTACATCGTCGCGCATACCTGATACTCTGCATTGTAGTTAGCCAGGCGAAAAGCCGTCCTTGTCATTCAGTGAAGGACGGCTTTTTTATTGCCTGAAAATGACCCGAAATGCGGGTTCATTCAGCAACACTGACGCATGAAATGACCAGGTGAGCGCAGTTATGAGTAAACGACGGGTTGTTATCACGGGCATGGGGATGTTGTCTCCACTGGGAAACGATGTAGCGACGTCCTGGGAGGCTGTTCTTGCCGGGCGAAGCGGGATCGGCATGATCGACCGTTTTGATACGTCCGGGTATGGCACCCGCATTGGTGGTGCAATCAAAAACCTGGATCTGGAGTCCTATCTCTCGACAAAAGAAGCCAGAAAACTGGACGCGTTTATTCACTACGGCCTGATTGCCGCTCAGCAAGCTGTCGATGACAGCGGGCTTGCAGAATATGCAGCGCTGGATAAGGATCGAGTTGGTATTGCTATCGGCTCAGGTATTGGCGGGCTTGAGTATATCGAAAAGAGCGTGCTGACAATGGAAAAGTCTGGCCCGCGCAAAGTGTCGCCGTTCTTTGTTCCCGCATCGGTGATCAACATGATCTCCGGTAATGCCGCCATTCGCTTCGGGTACCGAGGCCCGAACATTGCCATAGTGACCGCCTGCACTACCGGTACTCATAACATTGGATACGCTGCCCGCACCATTGCTTACGGCGATGCCGATGTCATGCTTGCAGGTGGTTCTGAAATGGCAACAACGCGTACAGGCGTTGCGGCCTTCTCGTCCGCCCGCGCACTTTCAACCCGTAATGACGAGCCGGAAAAAGCCAGTCGCCCATGGGATCGGGATCGCGACGGTTTCGTACTGAGTGACGGTGCCGGGGTTCTTGTGATGGAAGAGTTGGAGCACGCCAAAAAGCGTGGTGCGACCATTTACGGCGAGCTGGTGGGTTTTGGTATGAGTGATGATGCTCACCATATTACCGCGCCGCCGGAAGATGGCGAGGGCGCTGCCCGCTCGATGGACAATGCGCTGAGAGACGCAGGCCTGAAACCGGAAGATGTTGATTACATCAACGCCCATGGCACTTCAACGCAGGTCGGCGATGTGGCAGAGATTGCAGCCGCCAAGCGGGTATTTGGTGCACACGCAAGCCGACTGGCAATGAGCAGCACCAAGTCCATGACAGGGCACTTGCTCGGCGCAGCCGGTGCGGTTGAAGCTATATTTTCCTTGCTTGCTATACGTGATGGCGTACTGCCGCCCACGATCAATCTGGATAATCCCGATGAAGGTTGCGATCTGGATTTGGTGCCTAATACCTGCCGAAAATCTGATGTTCGCGTGGCTTTATCCAACTCGTTCGGCTTTGGTGGAACCAACGGCACCTTGATTATGCGCCGCTACGAAGGCTAAGGGGCCATGTTCAACCTGTACTGGGCGGATGAAAGAGGACTCCCCGCGGGTGACCGGGGTGCGTCATACGGTGATGGCCTTTTCGAGACCGTAAGAATGCATGGTGATCGGGGAGTGCTTTTATCTCGCCACCTGGATCGCATGGTTCGTGATGCGGGCAGGCTGGGGATTCCCATTGCGCTTACGGATCTTCGCAAAGCCTGCACAGCAGCTATCGATCGCTATCTGGAACGTTTCGGCAAAGCCGACGCAGAGGGTGGCTGGGTGCTCAAGCTGATGCTTACCCGAGGCGAAGGTGGCCGTGGCTACCAGCCAAGTGTTGGAGCCCGGCCAAACCTGATGTTGTCCGCTGGCCCCATGCCTGTATTACCGGCAAGCTCAGGTGTTATCGCTGACTTTTCCCGAATACCGCTCACCGTTAACCCTCTGCTTGCTGGCATCAAATCCCTGAACCGACTCGAACAGGTTATGGCAGCCAGAGAAATTAACGGGGAGCTGTATGAGGTCATCATGGCTGACAGTGCCGGTAGTCTGGTTGAAGGGACTCGCACCAATTTGCTTCTCAAAGTGCCTGATGGCTGGGTAACGCCTCCATTAAAAAGCCTTGCTGTTGCCGGTATCATGCGACAGTGGGTGCTGGAACGGCTGCGTGCGCGGGGAGAGTCCGTCTTCGAGCGCTCGGTGAGCATCGCAGATAGTATGGGATCTCACTGTCAGGGCCTTTTCCTCCTGAATAGCGTTGTAGGAGTGGTTCCTGTGCGGCGGCTTGCCGGCCAGGATTTGCCTGTAGATGACGGAGTTGCGACAATCTTCAATCCTCTCGAAATGCTGGAATAATTCTTTTGTTCAAGAAACTCTTAATTGCAGGAATTTGCGCTGCCTTGCTCGTGGCTGCGGGTACAGGGTTATGGGTCTGGCAGGGGCTAGGGTCCTTATCGAAGCCCGTTGCTATGGATGAGCCCGTACTATTTGATGTGCCGGCCGGCACAGCGTTCAGTGATGTTGCGAGGCAATTAAAAGCTCGCGGGTTGGTCGAAGATAGCTTGTGGGTTCGTGTGTTCGGTCGGCTGTATCCAGATCAAGCCAGAATAAAGGCGGGAGAGTATGAATTTATCGATGGCATGAGCGCTAGAGCCATGCTCGATAAAATGGTCACGGGTGACACCAAGCATTGGTCCGTTCAATTTATTGAAGGTTGGACGTTCCAGGACATGCGCGCAGCTTTGGCCGCTACCGATCGCCTTAAGAAACTCACTACAGAATGGTCTGATGGGCAGATCATGGAAGCCGTTGGCGCAGAGGGTGAGCACCCGGAAGGCCGGTTTTTCCCGGACACTTACCTGTTTACCAGCAGTGAATCCGACCTTGATCTGCTCCGGCGTTCGTATCGGCGTATGGAGTCCGTTCTTGCTGAAGAGTGGGAAGGTCGGGCGGAAGGCCTTCCATACGATAGTGCCTATGAAGCCCTGATTATGGCTTCGATCGTAGAGCGGGAGACCGGCGCGCCCCATGAGCGAAATGAAGTAGCGGGAGTGTTCGTTCGCCGTCTTCAGAAAGGCATGCGTTTACAAACAGACCCTACTGTCATTTATGGAATGGGCGACAAGTATAAAGGCCGTATTGGCAGCCGTGATCTGCGTACTCACACGCCTTACAACACGTATCGTATTAATGGATTGCCGCCAACACCCATTGCTTTGCCAGGTCGTGAGGCCATACACGCATCCTTGCACCCGGGCTCCGGTTCGGCTCTTTATTTTGTGGCTCGCGGTGATGGTACCCACAAGTTTTCAAACACTTTAGCGGAGCATCAGAAGGCAGTTCGCGCGTTTCAGTTGAATCGTCGGTCGGATTACCGGTCTTCACCTGCTCCTGGCAAGGATGACAAAGAATGACAGTTCGTGGCCGGTTTATTACCTTCGAGGGAACTGAGGGGGTAGGGAAATCCACTCAGATAGCCACGGCTGCTGAAACCCTCAAAGAACTCGGTATTGATTGCGTTGTGACCCGTGAGCCGGGCGGTACGCCCATGGCCGAAGCGATTCGTGAATTGCTTTTGGCGCCACGGGATGAGTCTGTGAACGAACTGACAGAGTTGTTGTTGATGTTCGCAGCCCGTGCGCAACACTTGCACACATTGATTCTTCCTGCGTTGGAGAGAGGACAGTGGGTGCTTTGCGATCGCTTTACCGATGCGACCTTTGCCTACCAGGGCGGAGGGCGTGGTGTTCCAAGTGAACGGATTGCTCTGCTGGAAAGCCTGGTGCAGGGTGATGTTCGCCCGGACCAGGTGGTCCTATTGGATGCGCCTGTTGAAACCGGTATGACCCGCGCGCGGAATCGAGGGCAGCTGGACCGTTTTGAGCAGGAGGCGGTGGCCTTTTTTCAGCGCATTCGTGATACCTATCTGGCTCGCGCCGAAGCGGCCCCGTCTCGTTACAGCATTGTGAATGCGGCTGACCCACTGGAGCAGGTTAGCGCCCATATCCGTGAACTTATGTGCAAGTTCCAATCAGATCTGCTTTAATTGAGTCACATTCTCAATTATAGGTTCCGGTCGCGTCTATGTTGGATGCCCGTCTACTCAAATTGCCCATAGCCGCTCACCAGCACCGCCATGAGCATCACCAGATCGTTATAGGTGTTCAGGGCGAGGCAGATTTGAGCGTTGACGGGACCGGATCTCATCTGGACACCTGGAAGGCCTGCCTCGTGCCCACAGAGGCCAGGCACGACTATTGCGGTGATCATCAGAATCACGTGATGGTCATCAATCTTGATCCATCAACGCCTGCTATTTCTACACCAAATCATGCTGACTATGAGCGCATGGTTCGTGTGTTTGAAAAGCCCCGTACCATTCAAATGGACAGACGGTTGCAGGGCCTGGTCCAGTTTGCGGCCGGCGAATTCGATCGGTCACCCGGAAATCAGGCAATGCAGGGTCATCTTGCGGCCAGTATTCTCTATTGTATGGCTGACAGAGTGGTTGATCAGAGAGTTCGGACGTCTCACCGCCACAGCCTGAACCCGGATGCCATGAACCGTTATATTCGGGCAAATCTGCATAAAAAAATCAGGGTGCAGGATCTCGCCAGTGAGGCTTGCTTGAGCGTAAGCCGTTTTCATGAGGTATTTCGTGAGGTGGTAGGAACCACACCGCACCAGTTTTTGTTGGAGGCTCGGCTGGATCAGGCCATGAAACTTTTAATTTCGACGCCGCTTTCTGTCTCGGAAATCAGTTATCGGGTTGGCTTCTCATCCCAGAGTGCGTTGACCAATGCACTGCGCAAACACAAAGGAACTACCCCTACAAAACTGCAAGTTCGTGATAACGTTGCCTGATTTTATCTGAAGTTGGGTCATTCCCGTAGAATTCGACAAAATTACCGTAGGATTTTGTAAGCGGATAATACGTAGTAATACTAGGCTGGTTGCGTCAAATCTCATGCATAGAATCTGTTGCTTGGTTCGGTCGCAAAATGGCAATACTTAACTATAGTTAAGCCTGAGTATGCGATACGTTGTTTCGCTCAGATTCGTAAGGCATACCCGTAAACAAGAAGAACGACACAGTTAGCTGGCGCTCTCGCCAAGGCTGTGCATAGCGAGCGGATATAATCCGACTCATTAAACCGGAGGAGTTCCATGGCTATTGGTGTTTGGATTAGTCTATTTGCATATTTTGCGGTGATGATTGGCATCGGCCTTTTTGCGATGCGCACATCTACCTCTTCATCCGAAGATTACATGCTTGGCGGTAGGGGGCTGAGCCCCAAAGTAGCCGCTTTGTCTGCTGGCGCTTCCGATATGAGTGGCTGGTTGCTTCTGGGTCTTCCGGGGGCGATGTATGTGTCAGGCCTTGCTTCAGCGTGGATCGGCGTTGGTTTGTTTGTAGGTGCGTTTTTTAACTGGGTTCTTGTTGCTCCCAGGCTGCGATCACAAACAGTTCATTACGGTAACGCCCTGACTATTCCAGCTTTTCTGGCCAACCGTTTCCCCACTCAGGCGTTGCCACTACGAACTGTGGCGGCGATCGTTATCGTTGTGTTCTTCTCGGTTTATACAGCCTCTGGCCTGGTAGCCGGCGGCAAGCTCTTTGAAAGTGCATTTGCCGGAATATTCAACTTCGGCGGTATGGGTGATTACGGCGTGGGTATCGTCATAACGCTGGGTGTTGTACTTGCCTACACCGTGGTTGGCGGATTCCTGGCTGTGAGCATGACCGACTTTGTTCAGGGCTGCATCATGATGATTGCTCTGGTTCTCATGCCGGCCGTTGTGCTATTTGGCGAAGGCGGTGGCGGCTTTGCCCAGGCGACCGCTACGCTGAATGAGGTTGATCCCACCCTGCTATCCTGGACAGAGGGGCTTACCTTTGTTGGATGGCTCTCTGCAGTGACTTGGGGCTTGGGCTACTTTGGCCAGCCGCACATCATCGTTCGCTTCATGGCAATCCGTTCAGTGAAAGAAGTACCGACTGCCCGTAATATCGGCATGTCCTGGATGGCGATTTCCTTGATTGGTGCGATTGGTCTCGGTATTTTCGGTCGCGCCTATGCAGTGCGTAATGGCATGCAAATTGACGATCCCGAAACGATTTTTATCATTCTCGCAGACTTGCTGTTCCACCCGTTAATTACAGGCTTCTTGTATGCAGCCTTGCTGGCCGCAGTAATGAGCACCATCTCCAGCCAGCTGCTGGTAGCATCTTCTTCACTGACTGAAGACTTTTACCGCTTGTTCCTACGCAAAGAAGCAGGTGACCGCGAGTGTGTAAACGTTGGTCGTGTGTGCGTAGTGCTTGTTGGTCTGGTCGCAGCGGTTATCGCATCTGACCCAACCTCTAACGTGCTGAGCCTGGTTGGTAACGCCTGGGCAGGCTTCGGTTCGGCATTTGGGCCTCTGATCATTCTCGCACTCATGTGGCCGCGCACGAATGGTGCTGGCGCACTGGCGGGTATGATCGCAGGTGCCGGTACGGCAATGATCTGGGTATCCTTGGGCTGGAATGGTGAGTTCATGGGAGGCCCTGGTGTTTATGAAATCATGCCGGGCTTTGCAGCCTCTTTCATTGCAATCATAGTGGTTAGTCTTATCACTTCCGATGCCAATGAATATCAGGCAGAGCAGTACAGCTAACCGCGAGTGCGGTGATGCGTTATAAGTTAGTAATAAAGGGCTCCTGCGGGGGCCCTTTTTTGTGGCCTGTTTAGCCGTATGGACTGGTAGATCCAGTGGAGTGCAACTATCTTTAGTTAGTTACACTTCTATGATTTGGCAAAAACAATGATAAAAAGGGAGCTATCCATGAGTAAGCGCAGGGTTTTTAAATACGCCGCGGGGCTGCTGACAGCTGCCGCAGTCTCTCTTTCCAGCGGTGTACAGGCGGAGGGCAATTACGTGATGGGTACCGCCACAACGGGCGGTACCTATTATCCGGTGGGCGTTGCTATTTCAACGCTGATCAAAGTTAAGCTGGAGCCTTCGACCAACATATCGGTTTCAGCCATCAGTTCAGCAGGCTCTGCTGAGAACCTGAAGCTTATGGACGAAAATCAGATCCAGTTCGGCATTCTTCAGGGGCTATATGGAGCTTACGCCTGGAACGGCACAGGGCCGGTTAACAAGCCGTATAAAAATTTGCGCTCGGTATCAATGCTTTGGCAGAACGTGGAGCACTTCGTAGTAACCAAGGGCATCGCCAAAACCGGCACAATTGACGATATGAAAAATCTGTATGGGGAAAGCTTCTCCATTGGTGCCAGAAACTCAGGAACCGAGGGTTCCGGTCGCTTTATTTTGGGCAAGGTTGGCATTGATCTGGAAAAGGTAAACCTAGCATATCAAGGTTATGGGCCCAGTGCGGATGCTCTGCAGAATGGTAATATTGATGGCATGAATATTCCGGCGGGTGTGCCAGCGGCGGCAGTAACAAGAGCCTATGCCAATATGGGTGACAAGATTACCACCCTTAACTTTACGCCAGATCAGGTTGCCAAGGTCAACAGTGATTTTGAGCTGTGGACGCCTTATACCATCCCGGCAGGAACCTATCCCAAGCAGGCCGAGGATATTAATACCATTGCGCAGCCCAATATCCTGGCAGTTCGAGATGATGTCTCGGAGAGCGATGTCTATGAAATCACGAAAACCATCTACGAGAACCTTCCGTTCTTGAACAACATACATCAGGCAACGAAAGCGATGGCGCTGGAGAAAGCCATAGCAGGTCTGCCAATGCCGCTCCATCCCGGGGCTGCCCGTTTCTATCAAGAGCAGCGCTTGACCATTCCTGAACGCCTGCTGGCGAAGTAATGGTGACAGCTAAAGCAGAAAGCGAGCCCGTAATTGCGGTTCGGGATGAAAGTGCCAGCGAGGCGAGCGAGCGAGTAGATCACTGGTTGTTAGGGCCAGTGATCTTCTGGCTCGCGATCGCTACTGCGCTGGTTCATCTGTATTTCAACACTTTTTCGACGCTCTCTGAGCTGTGGAGCTCAGCTCTGCACTTTGGTCTTTTCGGGCTGATCTGTACGCTAACCACCCCCATGTTCAAGGCTCAAACGGTTGGTGGGCAGAGGCTAGCGCTTGGTGTAGATGTGATGCTCGGGCTTGCTGCACTTGCCTGTGCTTTTTATCTGATTTTCTTTGAAGATGCTCTGTATCAGCGCGGGTTCAATTTCTCTACCGGGGACTGGGTTTTCTCCATCGCATCCGTGGCGTTGGTACTGGAATTGGCACGTCGCACAGTAGGCTGGTTTATTCCCGTGCTGTGTATTGTGGCTCTGACCTATGTGGCTTGGTGGGGCCAATACGTTGACGGCATCTTTAATTTCCCCGGGCTTTCCTGGGAGACAGTTCTCTATCGCTCATATATCGGTGGTCAGGGAATGCTGGGTTCCATCGCACGTATTTCATGGACCTACGTATTCATGTTCATTCTGTTCGGTGCCTTTCTGGTGAAATCCGGAGCCGGGGACTTTATCATCGAACTGGCGCGCTGTGCCGCAGGGCGTTTCGTGGGCGGTCCCGGATTTGTGGCGGTGTTTGCCTCCGGCCTAATGGGGTCGGTCTCGGGATCCAGCGTAGCCAATACGGTTTCTACCGGTGTTATTACCATCCCGTTGATGCGAAAAGCGGGCTTTCCCGCACGCTTTGCTGCCGGCGTTGAAGCCGCCGCTTCAACCGGGGGGCAATTGATGCCTCCAGTGATGGGTGCGGGTGCTTTTATCATGGCTTCCTACACTCAAGTTTCCTACCTCACCATCATTGGTGTAGCAGCACTCCCAGCGCTTCTCTATTTCATCTCGGTGGCCATGTTTGTGCGCATCGAGGCCAAACGCAGCCATGCTGACAAGCTGGAAGATGAAGCTGCGCCCTCGCTAAAGGACGTGCTGAAGGGCGGTTGGCACTTTTTGCTGCCACTGGTCGTTCTTGTAGCCGCGCTTATTTACGGGTTTACGCCAACCTACGCTGCGGGGATAGCCATTGTGTCTGTTATTGCTGCGTCATGGCTATCGAAGAACCCAATGGGGGTAAGAGATATACTCGACGCTCTGGCGATGGGGACGCGAAACATTACGACCACAGCGATCCTGCTGATTACCGTCGGGCTTATTGTGATGGTGGTGTCTACCACGGGCATAGGTAATACGTTTTCGCTGATGATTACCGATTGGGCCGGCGGAAGCCTGTTGATCACCATTTTTCTGGTGGCGCTGGCCTCGCTGATTTTGGGAATGGGGCTGCCCGTAACGGCGGCGTATATTGTTCTTGCGACACTTTCAGCACCTGCGATTTACAACCTGATCGCGCAAAGCCAGTTGTTGGAGTTGATGGTAAATGGCAATCTTCCCGAGCAGGCCAAAGCCATCTTCATGCTCGCAGCACCAGATAGACTGTCGTTATTGGATGGCCCCATGGATGCCGCTACCGCGCAACAGATGCTCGCATTGGTGCCGGATACCTTCAGTAGCCAACTCCTTGAGCAGGCTTTATCGCCGGAATCACTTTCCATGCTTCTTGTGGCAGCACACATGGTCATCTTCTGGCTTTCCCAGGATTCCAACGTGACACCTCCGGTTTGCCTCACAGCTTTTGCTGCTGCAGCTATTGCTGGAACCCCGCAGATGCGCACCGGGTTTACTGCCTGGAAACTGGCTAAGGGGCTTTATATAGTGCCGCTTCTGTTTGCCTACTCGCCACTGATTACCGGCGATTTTACTGAAATGATCCAGGTATTCTGTTTTGCGTTATTCGGTATCTACGCCATCATCGCGGGTCTCGAAGGTTACTTGGAGCACAAGCTTAACCTGCTGGTTCGAGCGTTGATGTTTCCCCTTGGCGCCTTGATGCTTTGGCCCCATGGGCAGCTACTGATTGATGGGGCAGGGCTAATTATATTTATTGCTGTTCTGGTGTGGAGCAGTCGTTGTGGCAAACGTCTCAGTGGAGCTCGCTCGGGGAATAACGCAGGAAGCGCGAACTCTGCATGAGCATTACAGACGTTATAGCATTGCTGGCGCTAGGCGGCATTGCCGGATTCATCAATGTACTTTCAGCAGGTGGGTCAATGCTTACGCTGCCACTGTTGATGTTTCTTGGGCTTCCGCCTCAGGTTGCAAACGGTACCAACCGAGTTGCAATTATTCTGCAAAGCACCACCGCTGTGGCAGGCTTCCGGCGCCTGGGCCACGGTAATCTCCGTGTTAGCTTGCACCTTGCAGTGCCAGCAGTTCTTGGCTCGTTACTGGGAGCCTGGGTAGCGACATGGGTGCCAGACGCTGTATTCGAATGGGTGCTGATTCTTGCCATGATTTTCGCTTCAGCATTCATGCTGTTGCCTCAACCCCGGTTGGAAACCAACCCGCTGACCGTAAACAGGCTTGGCCCTGTGATTTACATGGCCATGTTTCTGATTGGTGTATATGGCGGCTTCATTCAGGTGGGTGTGGGGGCTCTGTTTATAGTGGTTTTATATCGGTTGCTGCGCATTGATCTACGCCAGGTCAATGTTTTCAAGGTGTCTATTATTCTGCTTTACACGGTTCCCGCATTGATGATTTTCGCCCTTAATGGGCAAGTGCGCTGGGGTATGGGGTTGGTTCTGGCGCTCGGCAATATTACTGGAGCATTTGTCGCCGTTAAGGTGAATCTGAGCAATGAAGGCGCTCAATGGGTGAAGTGGATTACCCTTGTGATGGCCGCGGCGATTCTGATCCGGTTGATTGTTTACTGATCACACCCTGACAGTAGGAGATAAGGCAATGAAGGCGATGGTTATCGAGGAGTTTGGCGGCCCCGAGGTGTTTGTAGAGCGGGAAGTGGAAACGCCTGAGCCGTCGGCTGGGCAGGTCAGAATCAAAGTGATGGCTTCCAGTGTTAATCCTATTGAGACCAAAATACGTTCCGGGCTTGTAAAAGCCGGGCCCGAGATGCCAGCAATCCTGAACGGGGACGTGAGTGGTGTTATAGACAAGATTGGCCCGGGAGTGACCAGCTTTTCTGTGGGTGACGAAGTGTTCGGCTGCGCGGGTGGAACCAAAGGATGGCCGGGAGCTTTGGCGGATTTTATGATCACAGACGCTCGTTTGCTGGCCAAGCGTACGTCAGCTATTAACTTGCCGCTGGTGGAGTGTGCGGCATTACCTCTGGTGTTTCTCACTGCTTGGTCGGCTCTTGTTGAGCGAGCGGCAATTCAGTCTGGCGAGCATGTGCTGATTCACGCTGGCACGGGAGGGGTGGGGCACGTTGCCATCCAGATAGCAAAGCATCTTGGGGCGCGTGTGGCGACAACGGTGTCATCGCCTGAGAAAGCAGAGTTGGCAAGGCAGCTGGGTGCTGACGACATTATTCTTTATCGTGAAGAGTCTGTAGAGGGTTACAAGCAGCGGTTGACTCAGGGGCGGGGTTTCAGCCTGGTCTTCGATACTGTGGGTAGAGAGAACGTGGATCGGGCAATCGAGGCAACTGCTATTTCGGGGCGTCTCTGTTCCATTAATACTCGCTCCACCCATGATCTGAGCCTGATGCATGCCAAAGGCCTGACACTACATGTGATTTTTCGTTCTATTCCCTTGCTGCATGGAATTGGAATGGATGATCAGCCGCGCCTTGTTTCCGCCATGAGCGATATGCTGGAGCAGGGAGCACTGCGGCCGTTGTTAGACACAGAGCGATACTCCTTTGCCATGGTAGGTGAGGCCCACCGCCGTCTCGAATCCGGTCTGGCCGTTGGCAAGATTCTTCTCCTGCGCTAGCAAGTCCGGAGTCTGTATCGCCCACAAAAAACGCCAACCCGAAGGTTGGCGTTTCTTTAGAGCTAAACCTTGAAGCTTAATGCTTAGGCGACAGTCGCTTCAGCAGCCTTCTTGGTGTAGTTCTCCATCTGATCAAAGTTCAGATACTTGTAGATCTCAGCAGACATGCTGTCCAGATCCTTGGCGTATTCCATGTACTCCTCAGGAGAGGGGAGTTTGCCCAGGATAGCGCCCACAGCAGCCAGTTCCGCAGAGGTCAGGTACACGTTGGCACCATCACCCAGACGGTTCGGGAAGTTACGGGTGGAGGTAGACAGAACGGTAGACTTGGGAGCTACACGCGCCTGGTTACCCATGCACAGGGAGCAGCCCGGCATCTCGGTGCGAACACCGGCGGTGCCGTAGATGTTGAAGTAACCTTCTTCCATCAACTGCGCCTGGTCCATCTTGGTAGGTGGAGACATCCACAGACGGGTGTTCAGGCCGCCTTTGTGTTGCTCAAGCAATTTACCAGCGGCACGGAAGTGGCCGATATTGGTCATGCAAGAACCGATGAACACTTCGTCTACCTTATCGCCAGCCACTTCAGACAGGAACCTGGCATCGTCAGGATCGTTCGGGCAGCAAACGATTGGCTCTTTGATGTCAGCCAGATCGATTTCAACTACGTGTGAGTACTCAGCATCTTTGTCAGCACGCATCAGCTTGGGATCAGCCAGCCATGCTTCCATCTGCTGGGCACGACGCTCCAGAGTACGGGCATCGCCGTAACCTTCAGCAATCATCCAGCGCAGCATGGTGATGTTAGAGCGCAGGTACTCGGCAACAGACTCTTCAGACAGGTTGATAGTACAACCAGCAGCAGAGCGCTCAGCAGAAGCGTCGGACAGTTCGAAGGCTTGCTCTACCGTCAGGTGCTCAAGACCTTCGATTTCCAGGATACGACCAGAGAATTCGTTGATCTTGCCTTTCTTCTCAACAGTGAGCATGCCTTGCTTGATGCCGTACAGCGGAATAGCGTGTACCAGATCGCGCAGGGTGATACCTGGCTGCATTTCGCCTTTGAAGCGAACCAGAACAGACTCAGGCATGTCCAGTGGCATAACACCGGTAGCCGCAGCAAACGCAACCAGACCAGAACCGGCCGGGAAGGAGATGCCCATCGGGAAACGGGTGTGAGAGTCACCACCGGTACCCACAGTGTCAGGCAGCAGCATGCGGTTCAGCCAGGAGTGGATGATACCGTCGCCTGGGCGCAGGGATACACCACCGCGGTTGCGGATAAAGTCCGGCATCGTGTGCTGCATTTCAACGTCAACCGGCTTTGGGTAAGCCGCAGTGTGACAGAAAGACTGCATAACCAGATCAGCCTGGAAGCCCAGGCAAGCCAGATCCTTCAGTTCGTCACGGGTCATAGGACCAGTGGTGTCCTGAGAGCCTACAGTGGTCATGTGAGGCTCGCAGTAGGTGCCTGGGCGCACGCCTTGGCCTTCTTCCAGTCCACAAGCCTTACCAACCATCTTCTGACCCAGGGTGAAGCCCTTGGTGCCAGCAGCAGGATCGTTAGGCAGACGGAACAGATCAGTGGCGCCCAGACCCAGAGCTGTGCGCGCCTTGGCTGTCAAACCACGGCCAATGATCAGAGGGATACGGCCGCCAGCCTGAACTTCGTCCAGAATAACGTCAGACTTGAAACCGAATTCGGAAATGGTCTCGCCAGCCTCGTTCAGAATCTTGCCTTCGTATGGGCGGATTTCGATTACGTCGCCCATGTTCATGTTGTCTACGGGGGCTTCGAATACCAACGCGCCAGCATCTTCCATGGTGTTGAAGAAGATGGGGGCAACCTTGTTACCGATACACACACCGCCGGCACGCTTGTTTGGTACGCCCGGGATGTCGTCACCGAAGAACCAAAGCACAGAGTTGGTGGCAGACTTACGTGAGGAGCCAGTACCAACCACGTCGCCAACAAAAGCAACAGGGAAGCCTTTGGCTTTGATTTCATCAATCTGGCTCATTGGGCCAGTTACGCCGGGCTCTTCCGGCTTCAGGCCGTCGCGTTCCATTTTATAGGCAGCGCGGGCGTGCAGCGGGATGTCCGGGCGGGACCATGCATCCGGAGCCGGAGACAGGTCGTCTGTGTTGGTTTCGCCGGTAACCTTGAACACCACCATCTTGGTGCTTTCGGCAACCTTGTTTTTCTTGGTGAACCACTCGGCATTGGCCCAGGATTCAACAACAGACTTGGCAATAGCGTTGCCAGCGTCCATTTTGTCTTTCACGTCGTTGAACGCGTCGAACATCAGCAGGGTATGCTTCAGTTGCTCGCCAGCCAGTTCGGCCAGTTCGCTGTCGTCGAGCAGGTCTACCAGAGTTTCAATGTTGTAGCCGCCTTGCATCATTCCCAGCAGTTGAACAGCTTTAGGCTTGTCCAGTAAGGGGGATGCAGCTTCACCTTTCACAATGGCGGTCAGGAACGCTGCTTTCACGTAAGCGGCTTCATCTACACCCGGTGGAATACGGTTTTCCAGCAGGTCAACCAGAGTGTTTTCTTCGCCAGCAGGCGGGTTTTTCAACAACTCAACCAGCGCTGCAGTTTGTTCTGCGTTCAGCGGCTTGGGAGGAATATTCAGAGCCGCACGTTCTGCAACGTGTTCACGGTAGGCTTCTAACACGATTTGAACCCTCATCAGTTGGTATGTCCCGCGCCTTTAGCACACGCCTGGCGGGAGTTTTATGGCGGATGGACTTTAAGTTGGCGCTGTATTCTATAGGAAAGCACCTATAAAGTTAAGCTGGCCAGAGGTCGGAGAACACGGATAGCTGCGCTATAATCGCCCACCCTTTGAATTGACGCTGTTGATTACCATGACCCAGAAAACTGATTCTATAACCAAAGCCTTGCAAGATATTCACGATTTTCTGCCTTGTGCTACGCCCAAGCAGTGGATTGATAACGCTTTAGCCAATCAGGACCTGATGTTGATCGATCACGCACATTGCGAGAAAAAAGCTGCATCGACGGCACTGAGCTTGATGTACCGCTATGTTGATAACAGCGACTTGCTCAACAAAATGTCGCGGCTGGCCAGGGAAGAATTGCGTCATTTCGAAGAGGTTTTGGCCATTATTGATAAGCGCGGGATCCCATACTGCCATCTTACCCCTGCGCGCTATGCTGCCGGCTTGCGTAAAGAAGTGCGCACCGACGATCCGGGGCGACTGGTAGATGTAATGCTTGTGGGTGCCATCATCGAAGCCCGCTCATGCGAGCGCTTTGCGGCATTGGTGCCGTTTCTTGATGATGAGCTTGCGGATTTCTATGGCAGCCTGCTCAAGTCGGAAGCGCGACACTATCGAGATTACCTGGCGCTGGCCGTGCAGGCCAATAAGGGGCCTGTTGATGAACGGCTTGCGGATTTCATCGCCATTGAAAAACAACTCATTCTGGAACCGGATACTGATTTCCGATTCCATAGTGGCCCTGTAGCCTGAGCCTCAGGTTAGGGCTCGGCACAGCTTGATCCAGGCATCAATACCCGCACTGCGGTACTTCTGCTTGTGCAGGATAAAGTAGAACTGTCGTTCAAAACTACGGTGTTGAGGCGCTTTCAGAGCTACCAGGCTGCCGCGCTTGATGGCATCTTCCAGAACCACTTCCGACAGGCACCCTATACCCAGGTCGGCCTCCACCGCGCGTTTGATCGCTTCTGTGTGCTCCAGCTCCAACAGTACGTTCATGTCGGGTAGTAGGCCATGCATGCCGCGTTCGAAGCTTTGTCTGGTTCCGGAGCCTTGCTCTCTCATAATCCAGGTGGCGCCTCGTAGATCCTCGTCTGTCAGATTTTCTTTCTTGGCGAGTGGGTGGGTTGGTGAGCAGAACACAACCAGTTGGTCTCCGCGCCATGGCAAAACTTCAAGCTCGGAAGATTGCAGCTCGCCTTCGATAAGCCCTATATCCAGCTCGAAATCCTTGACTCTCCGCACGATGGTGCTGGTGTTGGCTACTTCCAGCGCTACCCGGGGCCGGGTAGGGGTATTCATGTATTGGGCCATAACGCCAACGGCCAGATAGTTACCTATAGTTAAGGTGGCTCCGACTTTAAGGGCGCCTATTTCAGAGTTTTTGCTGAAGGCTTGTTCCAGCTCTGTTGCCTGGGCGAGGACAGCTTCCACCTTGGGTCGGTAGAGACGCCCAAGTTCATTCAGTTGCAGGCGTTTGCCAACACGGTCGAACAGCTGGATGTCGAACTGGTTTTCCAGTTCTTTAAGCGCACTGCTGGCGGCAGATTGCGACATTGCCAGCGATTCCGCTGCCCGGGTAATGTTCTGAAAGTGTGCGGCAGCCAGGAAGACTTCAAGTTGCCTGAAACTGTATTTCATACAAAACGCTCTAAATCGATGAAACCGAATAGGGTTATGGGAATATCCCATTTCATCGATAGGTTAATGGTGGGTTAGACTTTAGGCAATTCATATTTTCAATATTCTCCGCCGATAATGAATCGAACGGGTGAGGGGCTTCAATGAGTAACTTGATAAAAGAAACGGTAACCAGCGTTCATCACTGGAACGATACTTTGTTTAGCTTCAAGACCAGCCGCGACCCCGGGTTTCGGTTCAAGAATGGTCACTTTGTGATGATTGGTCTGGAGTCTGAAGGCAAGCCTTTAATGCGCGCCTACAGCATTGCCAGTGCAAACTACGAAGAAGAGTTGGAATTTTTCTCAATCAAGGTCCAGGACGGCCCGTTGACATCTCGCCTGCAGAAAATTCAGGTGGGTGATGAGATTCTGGTCAGTCGTAAGCCCACTGGAACCTTGGTTCTGGATAACCTTCTGCCGGGTAAAAATCTCTGGTTGATCAGCACGGGTACCGGGCTGGCGCCATTCATGAGCATCATAAAAGATCCTGAGATTTATGAGGCGTTTGATAAGGTCATCTTGACCCATGGTGTGAGATATATTTCAGAGCTTGCCTATCAGCAAGAAATTGAAGAGTTGCCAGAAAACGAGTTCTTCGGCGAGATGGTGAAAGGGAAGCTTGAGTACTACCCGACGGTTACCCGGGAGCCGTTCCGCAATGAAGGCAGACTGACACGAGCCATGCAGAGCGGCAAGATCACCGGTGATTTTGGTTTGCCTGATCTGAACCTTGAAGATGATCGATTCATGATCTGCGGTAGCCCAAGCATGCTTAAAGACACATGCTCCATCCTTGATGAAATGGGCTTCAAGGAAGCTCGGGGTGGCGATTTGGGTCACTACGTGATTGAAAGGGCGTTTGTGGAGAAGTAGGGCCGCGCTCGTTAAGCACAGTGTGCAAGCAGGACCGATGCGCAATTTCCGCCCTGCTTGATTCCAATAAAATCGCCCCTGCACGCAGGGGCACATGTTTGGATCGGTGAATTAGATCGCGAAGCCACCCAGCTTGGTTTCCAAATATTCTTCAATACCCTCCTGAGCACCCTCCCGACCAAGCCCACTATTTTTCATGCCGCCAAATGGGGCCGCTGCGCTGGTTGGGTTGATGTCGTTAATGCCAATAATGCCGAAATCCAGAGCTTCAAATGCGCGCATCGCTGTCGGCATGTTGTTGCTGTAGATGTAAGCCGCCAGCCCAAACTCGGTGTCGTTGGCCATGGCAATCACATCGTCGTCGGAGCGATAGGTGATCACAGGAGCGACTGGGCCAAAGGTTTCTTCCCGGTAGATTTTCATGGCAGACGTTACGCCGGATAACACGGTTGGCGCATAGAAGTAGCCGTTTGAGAG
This sequence comes from Marinobacter sp. KMM 10035, assembly GCF_046537445.1. Taxonomy (NCBI): domain Bacteria; kingdom Pseudomonadati; phylum Pseudomonadota; class Gammaproteobacteria; order Pseudomonadales; family Marinobacteraceae; genus Marinobacter; species Marinobacter sp. KMM 10035. The sequence goes on from NZ_JBBVMG010000001.1 coordinate 2,078,566, forward strand.
GCCGTTTTCTGTTAGACGTTGCCCACCGGTTTCTAAAGTCGCGCCTAGAGCAATTGCATCCTGAACCTGCTCATCGACCTTCTGGATGGCCTGCTCATTGATCAACGGGCCAATACCAACGCCTTCGGACATCCCGTTACCGGCTACCAGGCGATTGGCCCGGTTGGTTAGTTCCGCAATAAACGGCTTCAGGTGGTCCTCGTGCACAAATATCCGGTTAGGGCTAATGCAGGCCTGGCCGGTATTAAGAAACTTCACCAGAGACAGCCCTTTCGCTGCGTGCACTGGATCGGCATCGGGGAACACAATGGCGGGTGCATGTCCGCCAAGTTCCATAGACACTCGCTTCATGTTGGCTGCCGCCAGCGCGTTCAGCTTTTTGCCAACGGGAGTGGAGCCTGTGAACGTCAGTTTGCGGACTCTTGGATCAGTACAGAAAGCGTCGCCTACCCGCGCTGGATCCCGCACAGTGAGCATGTTGACAACTCCGGCGGGAAAGCCTGCTTCTGCAAAGATCTCAACCATGGCCTTAGCACACAAGGGCGTGCTTTCGGCGGGTTTCAGTATCACCGTGCAGCCGGCAGCTAATGCAGGTGCCAGCTTGCGCGTAATCATGGAAATCGGGTAGTTCCAGGGCGTTATTGCGCCGACCACACCCACGGGTGATTTCTGGACAATAAAACGCTGGTTTTCACGGGCGGAAGGGATACTTTGCCCGTATACACGCTTGGCTTCTTCAGCGAACCACAGCAGGAAATCTGCACCGTACTGTACTTCGTTGAGTGATGCTTTAAGGGGTTTTCCCTGTTCGCGGGTCATCAATTCAGCCAGCTCACGCTTCTGCCGAATCATCAGCTCCCAAGCCCGATAAAGCAGTTGGGAACGATAATAAGCCGTGGTTTTCTTCCATTCTTTAAAGGCGCAATCTGCGGCCGCGATGGCGGTCTCAATGTCTTGGTCTGTGCAATTGGGCACTTGCCCGATGATCTCGCCCGTTGCCGGGTTGGTGACCGAGAGCTCAGAGCGCCCGGTTAACCATTCACCGTTTATGTACATGAGGCTTTACCTTCTGGCTGGTATTAAAATTCAATCTCTGGAAGCGCCATTATGGCATCGTCACCAGATCGTATCGCGCTCAGATGTGATGAACAACGCGGTAAGATGTGGTCAATAAAAAAGCTGGTTGTCGCCAGCTTGCTGGCTGCAAATGTGCTCTGGTCACCCAGATCATTTGCCGCAGCGATAGCTGCTTTCAGCATCAACCAGCCTGCCGTTACTGTGGAGCTCAACATAAGATAGTCGAATGCAACGGCACCGGTGAATTGGTCGTCATTACCCCGCTCGAGAACCACGCGTGTCGCATCCTCAAGGAAGGCGACTGCCTGGTCAAATTTCGCTTGGCGCTCAGCGGTTAACACACAATTGCGTTGCAGTGAGCCAGTGAACGGGCGCATGTCTTCAATCAGTTCAGCCATTGCCTGACCCTGATCGCGAACGGTTTTCCGACCAATCAGGTCCAGTGCCTGAATGCCATTAGTACCTTCATAAATCGGCAGAATGCGGGCGTCACGATAGTGCTGTGCAGCGCCCGTCTCTTCGATAAATCCCATGCCGCCATAGCACTGGATGCCCAGAGAGGTTACTTCCTGGGCAATTTCAGTGCACCAGCCCTTCACCAGAGGTGTGAGCAGGTCTACTCGGCGCTTATAACGAGCCCTGATGTCGTCTGGCAGGTTCTCCGCATTGGCGTAATCGACGGCCACGCAGCCGGTGTAGGCGAGTCCGCGTGCAGCTTCGGTCAAGGTTCTCATGATCATCAGCATACGGCGTACGTCCGGGTGCTTGATGATAGGTGACACGCCTTGTTCGCCGGGAGCCGTGCCTTGAGTGCGCTCCAAGGTATAATCCCGGGCCTGCTGATATGCGCGCTCGGAAATGGACACGCCTTGCAAACCAACGGTCAGGCGGGCGTTATTCATCATTGTGAACATGCAGGCCAAACCACGATTTTCCTCGCCCACCAGATAGCCAATGGCACCCTCATTGTCGCCATAACTCATGACGCAGGTTGGGCTGGCGTGGATGCCGAGCTTATGTTCCAGCGAGACCGCCTGGCAGTCGTTTCGCTCCCCGGGCTCACCGGAAGCATCCGGGAGATATTTGGGTACGGCAAACAGTGAGATGCCCTTTACCCCGGCAGGCGCGTCGGGCAAGCGGGCGAGCACCAGGTGGATGATATTCTCCGCCATGTCGTGCTCACCCCAGGTGATGAAAATCTTTTGACCCTTTATCCGGTATACATCGCCATCCGGACGGGCTTGAGTGCGAATGCCCGATAGGTCCGAACCAGACTGAGGTTCGGTAAGGTTCATGGTTCCGGTCCATTGTCCGGAAATCATTTTCGGCAGTAACAGCTGTTTAAGCTGATCGCTGCCCTTCTCGGAAAGCGCTTCAACCGCTCCTTGAGACAACAGCGGACAGAGCCCCCAGGCCATGTTTGCGGCATGCCACATTTCCTGAACAGGAATGGCCAGTGAGAAAGGCAGGCCTTGGCCACCAAACTCCGGGTCAAACTGCAGGCTAGCCCAGCCACTTTCCGCATACTGCTGGTATGCGTCTCGGAAGCCGGCAGGCGTGACCACATTGAGGTCAGGATCCAGACGTACACCGGTTTGGTCTCCGATGACGTTGGTTGGTGCGATGACGGAACCTGCAAAGCGAGCGGCTTCTTCAAGAATGGCGGCGACGACATCCTCGGATGCGTCTTCATAACCGCACGCTTTGGCCATTTCTGAAAACCCTGCGACCTGCTGCAGGGTGAACATCATCTCACGGGTGGGTGCTCTGAACGCTGTCATGGTTTACTCCCTTAGCTCATGTACTGGCCGCCGTTGACCGACATATTGGTGCCGGTCACGAAGCTTGCTTCGTCCGCTGTGAGATAGACGACGGCTCTGGCAATGTCTTCAGGCTTGCCAAGGTGGCCAACAGGGATGCCCGCAACAATGTTGTTCAGCACTTTTTCAGGTACCTGGCGCACCATGGGGGTGTCGATGTAGCCAGGGGATACCGAGTTTGCAGTTACGCCTTTGCGAGCACCTTCCTGAGCAATGGATTTGGTGAATCCATAAATGCCTGCTTTGGTGGCGGCATAGTTGCTTTGGCCAAACTGGCCTTTCTCGCCGTTGAGCGACGAAATGTTAACGATGCGGCCAAAACCACGCTCGCACATGTTTTCGAACACTTGCTGGCACATGTTGAACATGGAAGTCAGGTTCACATTGATAACCTGATTCCACTGTTCTGGCTGCATTCTCTTCAGCGGTGCGTCGTTGGTGATACCGGCGTTGTTGACCAGAATGTCGATGGGGCCCAAATCCTGTTCTACAGCGGCTGTGAACGCTTTACAGGCTTCAAAGTCGGTTACGTCGAGCGGGTAGATAGCCACGTCAACACCCTCTTCACGAAGGTTGGCCTGCCAGTCTTTTGCTTGGGCTGTGAACTCTTCACCGGGTAGGTGAGTGCCCACCACTTTCCGGCCCTGAGCGGCCAGTGCCTTACACATGGCGGTACCCAGGCCACCGGCTGCTCCGGTAATAACTGCGATACGATTAGTCATGGTGTTCTCCTTACGTTTCAGGGTGGTTTATTTCAAAAGTTTCTTGATATTGGATGACAGGGAAATGGTTCCCTGTGAGGTGTACTGGTTACTGCGATGTACGATTTTTGGAAGCTCGTATAGATAGTTCACCATCAACCCGGCTGATTGCTTTAGGCCTTTATCCGATGTGTCTGCCATCCAGTTGAGCCGCGCGAGTTGCGCGCCATTGCTCAAATGGAAGTTTGCGACAGGATCGTTCGCACGGGATGTGCCTGGCTTGGTCGAACTTAAATAAGTTGCGGCAAGCTTCATGATGGCTTCTTGCTGGGTGCCAGTGGCATCCCCCTGACTAGCGAGCACGGGATCACGTGGCGGCGGTGTGTTGAGCCACTGTTCACCCCCAGGTAACTGCATTAGCTGGTCGGCTGGCGTGCTGTCCAGCCAGCGGCGGAAGCCGGGGATGGGTGACAGGGTGGCGAACTGTTTAAGCTGAGGGAACTCCACTTGCAGCTTGCTGACCACTTGTTTGATCAGGAAGTTACCGAAGCTGATACCCGCCAAGCCTTGTTGGGCGTTAGAGATCGAGTAGAAAATGGCGGTGTCGGCTTTATCAATGTCCTCTGTTGGCGCGTGCTCGTCCAGAAGCCTTTGAACATTGTCGGCAAGGCCATTCACCAAAGCCACCTCCACAAAAATCAGTGGTTCGTCTGGCATGTTCGGGTGAATAAAGGCGAAGCAGCGACGGTCGAAGTCCAGTCGGTTCTTGAGGTCGCTCCAACTTTTGATGGCGTGCACGGCTTCATAGGCGATCAACTTTTCGAGCATGGCACCACTGGAGTTCCAGCTGATCTCTTCCAATTGCAACAAACCGATGTCGAACCACGTGGCGAGCAGGTCGCGAAGATCCGTTTCCAATGGCTTCAGCTGTGGATAATCTTTGCGCAGGCGAAGCAGTTCCTCTCGCATATCCACCAGGAATTTCACCCCGGAAGGTACCCCGTTGAACTGCTTCAATAGTGCCGTTCGGCTGGGTATCAAAGCCTTGCGTAAGGACTGGGCGGCTTCTGTTTTCTCGTTGTGCTTGGCGTTGTGCCATTGATCGATAGCGCTCTCGACGGACGCCTCGTTAACGCCGTAATGCTCTGCAAGCAATCCCAGGAAGCGTGTCCTTCCGGTCGTAGTCAGCTTCAGATAGGCGCGGCCCAACAAAGCGGCCCGCTTGCGAGCTTCTACCTGACCGCCATTCTCAGAGAGGCAGTCGTCTATCCACTCCTTAACGATTGCGATGTCAGATTCCGGGAGGTCTTCCGCAACGCTCAGGATGTCTGAGCCACGTCGGCCTACGGATTCCAGTCCACCTGAAACCAGCTTCTTGAAGGCCCTTTCAAAAATGCTTACGGGTTGCCTCTGCATGACTGCGACTCCCTTGGTGCAAAGCGGGGTTGTTTGGATTGATGAGAGAAGGCTACCAGAGCATTTTGAAAAAACCAAGTAAAAGTACTTGGTTTGATGGATATAAACCAGTAGTGTAGTCGGTGAATGGATCAACATGAGGAAGCACAATGCAAGAATTACACGGGTACTATCTTGAAGATCTGGAAATTGGAATGGAGGCGTTCTACGCCAAGACTATTACTGAAGCAGATGTGGTTTTGTTCGCGGGCATCAGTGGTGACGACAATCCGGTACATATTAATGCGGAGTACGCGAAGACTACGCCGTTTAAAGAGCGGATTGTTCATGGCATGTTCAGTGCAGCGCTGATTTCAGCTGTATTGGGTACGCGTATGCCAGGCCCTGGGGCGATCTATATAGATCAGCAGATTAGATTTAAAGCACCGGTTCACATTGGCGATACGGTGGTTGCGTCTGCAAAAGTTATCGAGATTAACGAAGAGCGTCGCCGAGTAAAGTTGGAAACCATCTGCAAGGTGGGTGATAAGGTTGTTGCGGAAGGTGTCGCCACCAACATGGTTGATCGCCGCCCTGCGTAAGTCTGGAGACTATTATGTTAATGGATATAGAGAAGTCCATCGTTGCGGTTATTGATGTTCAGGCCCGACTATTGGGTGGAGTGCATGAAGCCGATAAACTGGTGAATAACTGCAGTTGGTTGGTTCGTCTGGCAAAGCTGATGGATGTGCCAGTAGTCGGATCGGAGCAATACCCGGATGGGCTGGGGCCCACGGAAGAAGGTTTGCGTGAATTGGTGGGCCCGGCCAATATATACGGCAAAGCTCACTTTTCCTGCATTGACGACCCCGGGTTCGAAAAGGCATTCCTGGCGCATGATCGAAAACAGGTTGTCCTGTGCGGCATGGAGTCTCAAGCCTGCGTGATGCAGTCGGCGATCAGGCTGCTAGAGAAGGGGTTGGACGTATTTGTGGTGGCTGATGCTATTTCAGCGCGTAACTCATACGACACCGAAGTAGCACTGCGTCGGATGGAGCAGGCCGGTGCCAGAATTGTCACAAAAGAAATGGTCGGGTTCGAGTGGATACGACGTTCTGATGCGGCTCAATTCAAGGCTTTCAGCAAAGAGTTCCTGCGCTAGTAAGTCACGGGGTCCTGATGCCTTGTGGCTAAGGGCCCCGGAGACCGTCAGAATAGGGTCCGACCAGGCAACCCGAGTTCAGAGAACCCGTTTCCCATGAAAAATCGCACCCCGGAAGAGGGGCTTACCGCCCTGACCGACGACGCTGAGCGCAACCGCTTGCTGGCGGAAATGGCTGAGCAGTCTACCGATATGATTTCCCGGCACACACCGGAGGATTGGCTGTTTATCTATGCGTCTCCGGCGGTTACGCATTTGCTGGGCTATACGGTCGAAGAAATTGTTGGTATCTCGGCTTACGATCTCTACCATCCAGACGATGTTGAAGACTTCCGGTTGCGGGCACCCACGGTGAGTTATGACCGGGGTTTGTACACCCATACTTATCGCTTTCGCTGTAAAGATGGACACTACATCTGGTTGGAAAGTACCAGCCGGACCATTCGAGACCCGGAGACCAATGATATCCGGGAAATCCTTGTGGTGTCTCGGGATGCAACCCATCGAATCATGGCAGATAAAGCAAGCCGGCGTTTGGCGCGGGTGCTGGAGAGCACTCAGGACCTGGTTATATTTGCCAATCTGGATTTTACCGTTTCGCACCTGAACGAAGCCGCCCGGAAAGCTCTTGAAATGGAGTGCATGGAATACAGCTCGTTCCCGCTCTCGAGGCTTGTGACTGAGAAAGGCCTGGCCACCTTGATGGATGAAGGCTTTCCAGCAGCAAAGGAAACAGGGAGTTGGCGTGGAGAGCTAACGATGCAAAACCTGAACGCATCTCGCATACCGGTCCTGCTCGAGCTCTTGGCTCACCGCTCCTTGCATGGGGATATTGAGTATTTCTCACTGGTCGCTCACGATCTCACCGAGAAAAAAGCAGCCGAAGACCAACTCAAGCAGTATCAGGCCGAAATTGATCATGCCAGCCGGCTGGTCACTATGGGTGAACTGGCATCGAGCCTGGCCCATGAGTTGAACCAGCCACTCTCCGCTATGGTGAATTATCTCCGGGGCATTGAACGGCGTTTTGCGGACAAGCCCACTCTCGCGTGGAGCGATGTGGAACTGCCGATTACTCGAAGCATCCGGACGGCGTTGAGAGCAGGTGAGATCATCCATCGGATGATGGATTTCACGAGAAAGCAGGAGCCAGTCGTTACTCGCCTCAATTTACGGGATTTGATCGGGGAGATGATCAACTTCTGCGAGAGTACGGCGGAAAGGCACAATGTGTCCGTAGTTTTTGAGCCCGACTTGAATTTGCCAGACGTTAAAGGTGATCGGGTGCAGTTGGAACAGGTAGTGTTGAACCTGATCGTGAATGCTGTGGAGGCGAGTGGTTCTGCTGATCGTGACGACGCTGCCATTGTGCGAGTCAGAGTTGTACCTCATGAGAGTGGGCAATTAAGAGTAGAAGTTGAGGATCAGGGGCGGGGGATTTCCGAGGTAGATATGTCTCGTCTTTTTGATCGCTTTTTCTCAACCAAGGAAACTGGGCTAGGAATGGGGCTGGCCATAAGCCGTTCATTGGTAGAGAATCTTGGTGGCGAGCTTTGGGCAGAAAACCTCCCTACGGGCGGCGCACGTTTTTCATTTACTCTCAATATTACTGACTGATAATTCATGACCTCTAAAAACGACGCACAAACAGTTTTCGTTATTGATGACGACACGGACGTGAGAGATTCATTGAAGTGGTTGCTTGAGTCTGTAGGTCTCAATGTTCAAACCTACGAGAATGCGATGGCGTTCTTTGAAGCTTTCGATACCGGCGCGAGTGGCTGTATCGTGATGGATGTGCGAATGCCAGGATTGAGCGGCATTAACGCTCAGAAAAAGCTGCCGGAATACAATATTGAGCTGCCGGTGATCATGATTTCGGCCCACGGTAATGTCGATATGGCGGTGACGGCCCTGACTCAGGGTGCCATTACATTTATCGAAAAGCCATTTGATGACCAAACCCTGATCGATCATGTGCATAACGCATTGGAAAGAGATCGGAGCCGGTCTGTTCATCGTCGCTCACAGTCTCGTATACGGGACTGTTATGAACGATTGACCCGGAGAGAGCGCCAAGTACTGGAGTTGATCGTTAAGGGGTTGTCTAACCAGGAGGCAGCAGACGAACTCGGTATTAACAGGAAAACAGTTGAAGGCCACCGGGCCAATATGACCGCAAAGATGAAAGTAGATTCGTTTGCGGAACTGGTACAGGTAGCCATCGCGCTAGGATTGGTACAGGGTATTACAAGCTTGTAAATCCAACTGCACAACGGGTCAAAGCCGAGCGAGGTTTTCTCTTGCAGCGTCCGGTAACCTGATCGGTCTTTGGGTGTTATCGTCAACGCAAACAATCACCGTTTCAGCGGTCGCGCAACACACCCCATCTTGAAAGATGCCCTGATATAGCTGTATCGAGCTGTTGCCAACATGCGTGACGGCCGTTCCAATATCTACGGTTCCTGGCCAGTGAATTTCAGCGCTCAGTTGCAAATTCAGATTGACGATTACGAAGGAGGTACCAGGTGAAGTGAGTGGTGCTTCCGAATCGTAGATCAGCTCAACTCGCCCCGTTTCAATAAACGTTGAAAATACCGCATTGTTCACATGCCCCTGTCGATCCGTGTCTGCATAGCGCAGTTTGTCGTAGGTGCGATGCGGAAACTGTTCCAGAGTCCAATCTTTAGTCGCGTCAGCTGCCATTTTCGGTTCCCCCTTTCGTCTGGGCTAAAGGAGTCGGAGCATTGCGCACGGCAGTATGTATGTCAAATTGTCCGTCCCTTCCTGGCGCGTAAGCCAGCTTTAGCATGGGTGCGTCATGCCGCTCCCCGTCGTGCTTAAGTGCATACCCATACAGTAATGGGTATTTACGCTTAATTAAATTTGCACAAACCGAGTACAAATACTTGCTTTTGGTCTATGCTGTCTTTTCCTAATAACAAAATGAAGAGGGCTCAACCCATGCCATTTGAGCACGCGAAAAAAGGGACGCTTACCAGTAGTCATTGGGGAACCTATCGAGTTCATGCAGATAACGGAAGTATTACCGCTTTAGAAGGGTTCGAGCGGGATGAAGATCCATCGCCCATCGGACAAGGTATTGTTGATGTGCTGGACGGGCCCATGCGTATTAAAATGCCAATGATTCGGCGTGGATGGCTGGAAAACGGGCCGGGAAATGCAGGGGGCGCTCGGGGAGCCGATGAGTTTGTCGAGGTATCCTGGCCTAGAGCAATCAAGTTGGTGGTGGAAGAACTAAATCGTGTGCGCGATCGCTATGGTAACCAGGCCATCTATGGTGGGTCCTACGGCTGGTCCAGTGCAGGCCGTTTTCATCATGCCCAGAGCCAGCTAAAGAGATTTCTCAACTCGGTTGGTGGGTACACCTACTCACTGAATACATACAGCTATGCAGCGGCTGAAGTCACTTTGCCTCACGTGCTCGGGGACTTCTATTCCATGGTCAATGGCGCAACCAGTTGGGACGTTATCAAGGAGCACACAAGCCTGTTCGTGGCATTTGGTGGGGCGCCTGCCAAGAATGGCCAGGTGACCAATGGAGGTGTTGGTCGTCATGTGCAGAAGCAGGGCATGCTGGATGCAGCTTCTAACGGAGTAAAGGTGGTGAATGTTAGCCCCTTGCGTTCAGATGTTCTTGATGAAATGAACGCAGACTGGGTCGCTCTTTATCCGGGCAGCGATGTGGCACTTCTCCTGGGTATTGCCTACACCCTCCATACTGAAAATCTGGCAGATACTGAATTCTTATCGACCTATACCGTGGGCTACGAACGCTTTCAGCAGTATTTTATGGGCGAGACCGATGGTGTCGTTAAAGACTGCTCTTGGGCCGCGATCAAGACGGGAATCCCAGCTTCTCGCATCCGGGATTTGGCGCGAGATATGGCTCGCCAGCGCACAATGATCTCTGTGAGCTGGTCTCTTACCCGACAGGACAACGGTGAGCAACCCTATTGGGCCGCAATCGCAGTTGCTTCCATGTTGGGGCAGCTTGGGCTGCCTGGCGGTGGTATTGGTTTTGGGTATAGCGCCATGAATGCTATCGGTGCTAATTATCAAGGCATTCCCGGCGCCTCTCTTCCCCAAGGTAAAAACCCGATAAAGAGCTTTATTCCTGTCGCTAGAGTTACGGACCTGCTTCTCCATCCCGGTAAGCGCTTTGAATACAACGGCGTAGTTGGAACCTATCCGGAAATTCGGTTGGTTTACTGGGCGGGTGGCAACCCTTTTCATCACCATCAGGATCTTGTGCGCATGAGAAGGGCATGGCAGAAGCCCGAAACGATTATTGTCCATGAATGGTGCTGGAACGCTCAGGCTAAACACGCAGATATAGTGCTGCCGGCAGCGACCTTTTTAGAGCGTAATGACATCGCTTCATCCAGCCGGGATCCTTTCCTTGTGTACATGCAAAAAGCTGCTGAGCCTGTAGGTCAAAGCCTGACAGACTATGAAATATTCAGCGCGCTGGCAGAAGAGTTAGGCGCGCGAGAAGCTTTCACAGAAGGCCGCGATGAAGAGCAATGGTTGCAGGTCATTTATGACGAAACCCGGCAAAAAGCGGGTGGCAGTGGTATTGATTTACCAACTTTTGAAGCGTTCAAGGCAAAGGGGTGGTTCGAGAACTCGATGCCGAAAGAACCACAGGTTTTAATGAAAGCCTTCCGCGAGAACCCTGCGGCGAATCCACTTGGAACGCCAAGTGGGAAAATAGAGATATTCTCTGAAACTGTCGCTGGCTTCGGTTATGAAGAATGCCCAGGCTTTCCATTTTGGAGTGAGCCCAAAGAGTGGTTAGGGCAGGAATCCCCCGAATACCCCTTGCACCTGATTTCCAATCAGCCGAAAAACAAACTGCACTCTCAATTGGATCACGGTTCTTATAGCCGGAAGTCGAAGATAAATGGCCGAGAGCCAGTGGTTATTCACCCGGTTGATGCAAAGGCCAGAAACATTGTAGACGGCAGTTTGGTTCGCCTTTTCAACGGGCGCGGTGCCTGTTTGTGCTCTGCCGTCGTGAGCGACGAAGTGCGCCCCAGAGTTTTACAGCTGAGCACGGGGGCATGGTTTGACCCGCCACAACCGGGAGATTCAGCGATATCTTGCCGGCATGGTAACCCGAATGTTCTTACCCGGGATCAAGGAACATCCCGCCTGGCCCAAGGGCCGAGTGCATTGTCATGTCTCGTAGAAATTGAATTGTTTGAGGGTGAAGCTTCGGCTATGCCGATGGGCGCCTTTTCGCCTCCCGCAATCCGTAGCGAGCCTGTTCCGGGTTCATAAACCTCCAGTTTTTAAACTGTGTAACACCTGGTCAGTGACAAGAAATGTACTCGTGCTATTGAGCAGCACCCGGAGATAAATACACTCGCCCACTTTATCGAGTAAAAACCCTTGATCAAGTGGGTATTAATGACTAGTATTTGGGTGGGAATAGTCTCTTCCCTATGCAATTCGAAACTCAGTTGGATGGAGAACAACAACAATGTCCCTAAAAAAGAGATCAACTGGCGGTGAGCAGCCGTCAGCCTTGGGCGCACTGAACCTTCGTGTGCCCTTTGTGCATTACAAAATTGAGATTCCGGATATTCTGCAAGGTGCGATCTTGTGTGTCGTTCCGCTGAGTATTACCGCACTGATGACATCTGTTCTGGGGATTCCGTTTGAAATTGCCGTTGCTTTTGTCCTCCTCAACAACATTCTCTATCTGGTACACACGCATTTCGGTGATCCCACGGTTGCCGGTTGGATTACAGCCGGGATTCCGCTGTATGTAGCCTTCTTGTCGAGCTACCCAGAGGGGGACGCCAGAATACTGGCGTTAATTGCCTTACAGTTAACCGTCTCAGCTATATTTCTTGGTCTGGGGGTGTTCAAGGGGGCTGATGCGCTGGTGCGGAAAATGCCTGCGTCACTGAAATCAGGCATTTTAATCGGTGCGGGTATTTCGGCCATCATGGGCGAGTTTGGCGCGGATGGCCGTGTATGGACAATGCCTATTACCATCTTGACGGGCGCTGTGCTGGGCTTTTTTATGTTGTTCTCAGAGACAGCAAGCCCACTTCGTGCCCGATACGGTTTCTTTCGCTTTGTCGCCCAATACGGCATAGCTGTGCCTTTTCTGATTGCTTATGTTTTGGGCCTTATTATCGGTGAGGTGGATGCGCCTGTTATTGAGTGGGGTTTTACCACCATTCCTTTGGGCACTATCTTGCGAGACTACAGCGTGTTCGGGCTGGGCATGCCACCACTGCAATATTTTATTGATGCGATTCCTCTTGCGCTGGCGGCTTATATAATTGCCTTTGGCGACATATTGGTTATGGATTCTCTGTTCAAGAATGCTGATGCTGTTCGCAAGGACGAAAAACTGGTTTTCAGCCCGCGCCGGAACAGCATCATCGTGGGTATTCGCAATTTGGTGCATGGAATCTTTGCACCCTTTATCAGCCTATCTGGCCCAGCGTGGACCGGTGGTCAAGCGTTGGTGATTAACCGCTACATGAATAACCCACGTTCGGTGATGGACAGCTATTGGGGTGGTGCGACCAGCCTGTACTGGGGCATGACCATTGCCGTTGTGTTGGTTCCTGTTGTGACGTTATTCAAGCCTGGTCTCAATATCGGCATGGCGCTTACGTTGCTGATCCAAGGGTATCTGTGCGGGTATCTCGCCATCGAAATGCTTGATCGTCAGACCAATCTTGAGCGTGGCATCGCGGTTATTGTCGGTTCCGTACTTGCCGTGCAGGGAGCCGCCTGGGGGTTGGGTGTCGGGCTTGTACTCTGGTTCTTCCTGGAGAAGAACTGGTTTGCGGATGCATACGTTGCAAAGCATCACGATGACGAAATGGCAGACGATACCGCAACCGAACAACGTTAGTTGATTGCGGCAAAGCACGTTTGAACGAACAACTAAGGGTTTAAAGTAATGGATAATATGTTTGAGCTCGGGCTCGATAAAACAGACGCAAGCTACACGCCCCTCACGCCGATTTCTTTTATACAGAGAACGGCCCTGGCGCACCCAACCCGCACCGCGGTTATCCACGGCAGCATCCGTCGGACATGGGCGGAAACCTACCAACGCTGCTTAAAGTTGGCATCTGCCCTGCGAAAACTGGGCGTTCGGAAAGGGGACACAGTAGCGGCACTCTTGCCAAATATCCCCGAAATGCTGGAACTGCATTTTGCGGTGCCAATGATTGGAGCTGTTCTGAACGCCCAGAACACCCGGCTTGATTCCAAAACCATGACTTTCATGCTCAACCATGGGCGTGCAAAAGTGTTCTTTACCGACATGGAGTACAGTGATCGGTCCCGTGATGCTCTTGTCGGTTGTGATGCCAAGCCGATTGTTATTGATGTTGATGATCCTAATTTCGCTGGCGGCGAACGGATTGGCAAGATGACCTACGAAGATTTGCTGGCGACGGGTGATGACGATTTCGCGTGGGATATGCCTGACGACGAGTGGCAGGCAATTGCCCTGAACTACACGTCAGGCACTACCGGGAATCCAAAAGGTGTGGTTTACCATCATCGTGGCGCGCATTTGAACGCTTTGAGCAATATCATCGGTTTTGGGTTGCCATCAGGCGCGGTTTACCTCTGGACACTCCCGATGTTTCATTGCAATGGTTGGTGTTATCCATGGGCGGTAACCGCTGTGGCAGGTACTCATGTGTGCCTGCGCTCTCCACAACCTAAGCCAATATATGATGCCATTGCCGAGTACGGGGTTACCCATCTTTGCGCTGCACCGGTTGTGTTGAATATGCTTATTAACGCCCCCGAAGAATATAAAAAGCCGTTCAGCCAGCAGGTAACCGCAGCGACCGGTGGCGCGGCACCTCCCGCGGCAACGATTGCAGCTATGGAATCCATGGGGGTGAAAGTAGTGCACCTGTATGGTTTGACAGAAACCTATGGTCCCAGCCTGATTTGCGAATTCCAGGATGAGTGGCATTCCCTGGATGGCAAGGGCAAAGCGGCGAAGATGGCCCGGCAGGGGATACTGTCATTGTCCATGGCGGACATGATGGTGGCAGACCCTGTGACCCTCGAGCCAGTTGAACAGAACGGCACGGCGATTGGTGAGCTGTTTGTTCGGGGCAACTCCGTAATGAAGGGGTATCTGAACAACCCGGAGGAAACTACCAAATCCTTTGGCGGAGGTTGGTTCCATACTGGAGATTTGGGGGTATGGCACACCGACGGCTATGTGGAAATTAAAGACCGCTCCAAAGATATTATCATTTCGGGTGGAGAGAATATTTCGACCCTTGAGGTGGAAAGTACGCTCTACGATCATCCTGCGGTACTGGAAGCAGCGGTTGTTGCAGCACCCGACAACCACTGGGGTGAAATACCCTGTGCGTTTATCACCTTGAAATCCGGCAACGATCACCTCACGGCAGCGGACATTGAAACCTATTGCCGGGCAAATCTAGCAGGCTTCAAAGTACCCAAGAAAATTGTATTTATGGATGACTTGCCAAAGACATCGACGGGGAAATTGCAGAAGCACGTGCTGAGGAGTCAGCTTACCGGTTAAGAATGAGCGTGTATTAATTTGACGATGACATTTCCCCGGCCCATGCCGGGGTTTTTTGTAAGTGCGCTCAGGAAAAGTAGATTGGCATTCTGATTGCTGAGGAGGCTGCAGCTGGCATATTTCGTCGATTGGTGCTCACGCTGTTTTATTCAAAATAATCTCTTCATACTGCTGGTCGGTTTTCGTTGGTGAGAGGGGAATGTCGTGTCTAGGGCGTTTGGATTGCTGTGTTTAGTGACTGTTGTGATGTTGTCAGGTTGTAATTCCGAAAAAAAATCGGAAAGCGTCGATGGTGCAACGGATGGTTTGGATAAAGAGATTGGCTTGGCTACGGAGAATCCTTTCGGTGAAATCTCGCTCGCGCTCAAGCCCGCACAACTCGACTGGATTGGCCAGAAAATATTTCAGAACGAGTGTGCCGGCCAGTTTCAGTGTCTTGTCCATTGGAACGACGGAGAGGCTTTTCCCTCTCTGGGTATTGGCCACTTTATCTGGTATCCGGAAGGTGTTAACGAGCGATTTGTAGAAAGTTTTCCGGCGCTTGTCGAATACATGAAACAGCGCCAACTCAACATTCCCTCATGGTTGAGGGAGCTTGAGCCCTTTAATGCGCCCTGGGCAGATAAGGCTTCTTTTGACGCTGTCGAAAATTCCGTCAATGTTGCCGAACTACGGGAATTCCTGGCGGGCACTCAGGGCATTCAGGCGGAGTTTATTGTTCGGCGAGCCAAAACCTCATTTGCCAAGATCGTCGAGTCTGTGCCTGAAGACCAGAAAACCCGATTGAAAGCTGATTTGGAGGTTCTGAGCTCTACCCCGGGTGGAATTTATGCCTTGATAGATTATGTCAACTTCAAGGGCGAGGGCCTTTCAGACGCGGAGCGATATGACGGAGAGGGTTGGGGGCTTCGACAGGTGCTTCTGGCTATGGAGCCCAACCCTGACATCGCAACATTAGCCCGGTTCCGGGCGGCGGCAGCAAAAGTTCTCACCAGAAGAGCTGAAAACGCAGTGAATCCGATTGAAAAAAACCGCTGGTTAAAAGGTTGGTTAAGGCGCCTCGAAACCTACAGGCAGCCAGACGGCGAAATCAGCTCCGCAGAATAAGTTGATAAAAATTCGTTGTTTTCCTGAACAGTGTCTATCTTGTAATGACATGTAACTGTGCTGCTTTCTCTGTGTTGTGTCGATGTATGCGACGCACTTAATTTTGGCGTGGATTCATGGTCTCAGGCAAGTAACCAATAAACGTTCGGAGAATAACAATGAAAAGAATGATACTGGTAGCCCTTGGCATGACGTTTGTTGCGGGTGCACTCTCGACGACAGGTGTTCTCGCGGCAACAACCCTGGAAAGCGTGAAGGCGAAAGGCCACCTGCAGTGTGGTGTGACCAGCGGGCTTCCCGGGTTCTCCCAGCCAGATGAAAAAGGCAGCTGGACGGGCATCGATGTGGACACCTGTCGGGCAGTAGCTGCAGCCGTTTTCGGAGATGCCAAGGCCGTAGAATTTACGCCGTTGACCGCTAAGGAGCGATTTACTGCGCTGCAGTCGGGCGAGATTGACATGCTGTCCCGAAACACCACATGGACGCTTACCCGGGATGTGTCACTGGGGCTTAACTTTGCTGGCGTGAACTACTACGACGGGCAGGGTTTCCTGATTAACAAGGACATTGGCGTAGACGATGCAGAGCAGCTTGACGGCGCCACCGTGTGCATTCAGTCAGGCACAACGTCCGAGTTGAACCTCGCTGATTATTTCAGGGCCAAAGGCATGAAGTTCAAGCCGATCGTGTTTGATACAT
This sequence comes from Marinobacter sp. KMM 10035, assembly GCF_046537445.1. Taxonomy (NCBI): domain Bacteria; kingdom Pseudomonadati; phylum Pseudomonadota; class Gammaproteobacteria; order Pseudomonadales; family Marinobacteraceae; genus Marinobacter; species Marinobacter sp. KMM 10035. The sequence continues at coordinate 2,095,108 of NZ_JBBVMG010000001.1, forward strand.
CCGAGCAGACTGTCCAGGGTTTTGCTGCAGGCCGGTGCGATGTGCTGACGTCTGACCGTTCCCAGCTCGCGGCTTTGCGCTCTAAGCTGGCCGATCCCAACACTGCAAAGATACTGCCCAATACCATTTCAAAGGAGCCTCTTGGCCCTGTGGTTCGTCAAGGTGACGATCAGTGGTTCAACATCGTCAAATGGGTATTGTTTGTCCAGATTAACGCTGAGGAACTGGGCATTACCATGGATAACGTGGGCGAGATGTTGAAGTCGGATAACCCGAACGTCCAGCGCTTGTTGGGAACCGATGGTGACATGGGCGCAAAACTGGGGCTACCGGATGACTTTGGTCATGCCATTGTTAAACAGGTTGGAAACTACGGCGAAATGTACGATCGCAACGTAGGGCCTGATACAGCCCTTGGTCTTGAGCGAGGAATCAACGCTCTCTGGACTAATGGCGGTATCCTCTACGCGCCGCCAGTACGCTGATATCTGAAAAGCTATGCCGGGGTCTTCGTGGGGCCTCGGTGTTTACTCTGGCGCAGTTTAATGCAGGGAAGCTTTTCAGGATAATGCATGAAAAAACAATCTATTGATTCCAGATCCGCCAGGCCCAAACCCTGGTACGACCCGCGCATTCGAGCACTGTTTTTTCAGGTTGTTACGCTGGGCGTCGTGTTTTGGGCCGGCTGGGTTCTGATTGACAATACTCTCTCGAATATGGAAAGCCGTGGCATCAGCACCGGTTTCGGATTCCTTGATGAGACTGCCGGCTTCGGCATCATCATGCACCTGGTGCCCTTTGATGCAACCATGTCATATGGGCGCACATTCTGGGTGGGTTTGACCAATACCCTTCTGGTGTCAGCCATGGGTGTCGTTGCTGCGACCATCATTGGGTTCCTGGTTGGTGTTGCACGCCTGTCGAGTAACTGGCTGGTGGCTAAAATCGCGCTGGTCTATATCGAAGTCATTCGCAATATCCCGCTGTTGCTCCAGATATTTTTTTGGTACTTCGCAGTGCTCGCCAGCCTTCCAGCGCCACGACAGAGTGTGGAGGTTGGCGGTGCATTTTTCTTGAATAATCGGGGTCTGTATTTGCCCGGGCCGGTAACTCAGGACGGCTTCGGGCTGGTTTGGGGAGCACTTCTGGTAGCCATTGCGGCGGTTTTTGGCTTGCGGAGCTGGACCAAAAAACGTCAGAAGGCGAGTGGCCAGCTCTTTCCGACAGTCAAGGTAAGCATCGCGATTCTGGTTCTTTTACCACTTATCGCGTTTTTTTTGGCGGGCCAACCTCTGGAATGGGATTTACCTGCATTGAAAGGGTTCAATTTTGGCGGAGGGATTTCGCTAATCCCCGAGTTGGCCGCTCTTTGGGTTGCGCTCTCGCTTTACACGGCGAGCTTTATTGCGGAAATTGTACGCTCGGGCATTCTGGCGGTCAGCAAGGGGCAAACAGAAGCATCCAAAGCCCTTGGTTTACCAAATGGCCTGACTCTGAGGCTGATTGTTATCCCCCAGGCGATGCGCGTAATTATTCCGCCGCTCACCAGTCAGTATCTGAACCTCGTCAAAAACTCTTCACTGGCGACCGCCATCGGTTACCCGGATCTGGTTTCTGTATTTATGGGCACCACCCTGAATCAAACAGGCCAGGCGGTAGAGGTTGTTGCCATAACGATGGGCGTATACCTCACGATCAGTCTGCTGATTTCACTGCTCATGAATCTATATAACCGGGCTGTCGAGATCAAGGAGCGATGATGACCGAATCGACGATTAAACCACCTAAAAAGAACCTCGGGCCGGTCAAGTGGATGCGTACGCACCTGTTTTCCAGCTGGTACAACAGCTTGCTGACACTGGTAGTTGGCTACCTGCTACTCACCAGTGTCGGGCCTCTGGTGAGTTGGGTGTTTCTGGACGCTACCTTTGAGGGCTCTGGCCCGGGTGACTGCCTGGGCGAGGGCGCTTGCTGGCTGTTTGTAAGTCAGCGTCTGAATTTCTTTATTTATGGCTTCTACCCCGACGAGCTTCAATGGCGGGTGGATATCATGTTCGGACTGTTGGCTCTGGCGTTCGTGCCTCAGTTTATCGAGGGGTTCCCCGCCCGTAAATGGCTCGGGATCTTCGGTATGAGCGGCCTGCCGATAATCGGCTATGTGTTGATCCCTGGAGGAATTCTGGGGCTGGAAGAAGTGGAAAGCTCAAAGTGGGGCGGCCTTATGCTCACACTCATACTGGCTTATATCGGGATTCTGGCGTCTCTGCCTATCGGAATTTTGCTTGCCATTGGGCGTCGATCCGACATGCCTATTATTCGCGGCCTCTGCGTGGTGTTTATCGAGGTCTGGCGGGCCGTGCCGCTGATTACGGTGTTGTTCATGGCCTCAGTGATGCTGCCTTTGTTTCTTCCGGAGGGAGTAAGCTTCGAGAAGCTTGTGCGGGCATTGATCGGCATTACGTTGTGGCAGTCGGCCTACATGGCAGAGGTTATAAGGGGCGGACTTCAGGCTATCCCCCGAGGGCAGTATGAGGCGGCTAATGCTCTTGGTCTTGGCTATTGGCGAAAGATGGGATTGGTTATTCTGCCCCAGGCACTAAAGCTGGTTATTCCCGGCATCGTGAATACCTTTATATCACTGTTCAAGGACACCACTCTGGTGCTGATTATTGGCTTGTTCGATATTCTCGGCGCGGTTCAGTCAACGATAGCAGACCCTGCTTGGCAAAACGTTGCGATAGAGGGCTATGTCTTCGTGGCCTTCTGTTTCTGGGTGTTCTGTTTCGGGATTTCCCGCTACAGCCAGAACCTCGAACGCAAACTCGATACCGGCCACAAAACCTGATGGTAAAACTATGATGCAACACTCCGAATCTGTAGAAACTCAAGCTGAAAGCAAGCCGGGCATTATCCGTGTGGAAAGTATGCACAAGTGGTATGGCGACTTTCACGTGCTTAAAGATCTTAACCTGGCGGTTGATCAGGGCGAACGCATTGTAATCTGTGGCCCGTCAGGCTCAGGCAAATCCACGTTTATTCGGTGCATCAATCGCCTTGAAGAGCATCAGCAGGGCAAGATCATCGTAGATGACGTTGAGCTTACCGACGATGTCCGTCACATAGACAGTGTGCGCAGGGAAGTGGGTATGGTGTTTCAGCACTTTAATCTGTTTCCTCACCTCACAGTGCTGGAAAACTGCTGTCTGTCGCCTATATGGGTGCGCAAGTTGCCTCGTCGGGAAGCCGAAGCAGCTGCCATGGAGTACCTTGAGCGGGTAAAAATTCCGGATCAGGCTGCCAAGTATCCCGGACAGCTATCAGGTGGCCAGCAACAACGTGTGGCCATTGCGAGGGCTTTGTGTATGAAACCCAAAATCATGTTGTTTGATGAGCCCACGTCGGCACTTGATCCGGAAATGATCAAAGAAGTGCTCGACGTTATGATCGAGCTGGCCGGCAGCGGCATGACCATGATCTGTGTGACCCATGAAATGGGCTTTGCCAAAACCGTTGCAGACCGAGTGATTTTCATGGATGAAGGTGAAATTGTCGAAGAGGCGCCGCCCACAGAATTTTTCAGCAACCCCAGAGAACCTCGCACCCAGAAGTTTCTGCAGCAAATTCTGCAACATTAAGGAACAGGCCCTCTGTCAGAGTCGCTTTTACGCGGCTCAGGCAGAGTGCGAACATGGATATCCCGTTGCGGGAAAGGAATTTCAATGCCGGCTTCGGTGAGCGCGTTCGTAATGGAAGCGTGGATTTCGTGGGACAGGGGCATCATGTCCTGCAGGTCTTTGATGTACACCCATAGCTCGAAATCAATACTGCTATCCCCCAGCGCTACACAGAATACCTCCGGAGCGGGGTCACTGACTACTCGTTCATTGTTGCCAGCAACGCCGATCAAAATCTCTTGGGTCTTATTGACATCCGACCCGTAGGCGACTCCCACACGTAGGGTAACCCGTGTAATTGAATCTGAGAGGGTCCAGTTGGTCAGGTCCTGGGTCACGAAGGTTTTGTTTGGGATAACCTGTTCTTTTCTGTCCCAGTCGACCAGTGTTGTGGCTCGAATACGTATGCGGGCAACCGTGCCGGTAATGCCATCTATTGTGACCATGTCACCCACCCGGATAGGGCGTTCAAACAGAAGAATGATGCCCGAGACAAAGTTAGCGACGATTTCCTGAAGTCCGAACCCGAGGCCGACACCCAGGGCGGCAATAAGCCATTGCAGTTTCGACCATTGAACTCCTATTACCGCGAAGCAGGTTATCACGCCAGCGAACACCAACAGATAGGCTGTGAGAGTTTTGATCGCATAGCCTGTGCCTGGCTCCAGGTTCAGCCGGCTCAGAATGGTTACTTCAAGGGTGCCCGGGAGGTCGCGGGCTGCCAATATGGTTCCTGCTCCAATCAAAGCAGCCAGCAGCACGTCCGCAAGAGTTATTGGGAGCGGATCCCCACCTTGCAAGTCGGTAGAAATGGTCCACAACGTGATGTTGTCGAACAGTTTGAGTGCAGGGAAAACGTCGGCCCAAAGCATCGTCAAGCCGGTAATGGCCAGTGCGGCTATTACAATGCCCAGCAATGATGTGCTCTGATGACTGATGTCCTTTAGGTTCATTGCTGGCATATCCAACGAAGGCAGAATGTTCTCTTCGGACGTGTCGTCGGCTTCCCGGTTTTCAGCTGCTTTTTGCTCCGCTGCTCGCTGTTCGCGCAGAATGTCGAGGGTGAGGCGGCGTTCACGCACAGAAAGAGCCCTCAATCCCAGATAGTAGAGCAATGAAGTGAAAGCCAGCCAGCAAATGGAGATGAACAAGTTGCGTTCAAGTTGAAGGGCTGTGTAGTGATAGCCAAACAGCGACGCAAGGGCCAGAACAAGGGGAGTGATAACGGCGATAATGTGCAGGAACACCAGGAGGCCATGTTGGGATTTGTACGCCCTCACAGCATTCATGATGCGTTGCGCAAATACCGCCAGTGCGATGGATACCAAGGTAAACAGCAGGCGGCCGAGGCTGTCGTCAAACTGTGCGCCTTCAGGGGTTGAAGTTGTGGATGTAGTTATGATGGTTACCGGCAATACGAATGCCATCAGCAGGGGGATTTCCCGGCGGATAACCAGCAGGGAACTGGGGTTCCAGTGGAAGTGGTTTTCACCAAGGCCATGCTTGCGTGCTACGTTACGGATAAACGCCAGCAAAAACATGATGAAACCCGCGGCTGTCAGTCCTTTCGAAAGGGCAGAGAAAAACTCGTTGCCTTCCATCAGCAGCAGGGCGGCCAATGAAAATACAAGCACGCCGGGCAATGCCAGCAGGAAGCTGTTAATCAGTGCCTTTATGGTAAACGCCATGCGGTCATGGCCAACATTACCGATGTAGCGGCTGTTTTCGATCAGATCACCCGCGATAGCTTTCCGTGTTATAAGCAGAGCTAGAAACAGAAGGGCTACAAGGGTTATGCGAGTGCCACGTTCTTTCCACGACAGGGCGATGGCGTCACTGAGGGCACCGAAGTGCAGTTGGGAGACAAACCATTTTGCAGACTGGTACAGCCCGCCGGCGGTTTCAGTACTCACAACCGCGGCGCTTGGCAGCCAGAACAGGCGCTGTTGTAGAAGCTTCTGATATTCCTGAACCTGATCCTGAAGGGCCGTAACTGTGCTGTAGTATTCATTGAGCACATCAATATGTTCGGTAACGGCTTTGTGCAGTTCGCGTAGCAACTCGGAGCGGCGGGTTTGCAGTTGCCCGCGGGCATCGTCACCAGGCTCCGCAATGGCTTCAAACTCTTCGAGCCTCAGTTGCTCTTCTCTTGCGGACGCAAGCTTATTCTCTATGCCTTCTATTAAAGCGCTGGCAATACTCTGTCTTTGTAAGCGTTCAAGTCTCTGCTTTAACAAGTTGGCATAGTTTGCAGTTAGGTTGAGGCCCGCCTTCTCCAGTCTCAGCTCAAAACTCTTATACTCATCCTGCAAGCGGGTCAGAATGGATTCGGCGTAGGTTAGCCGCTCCTGGCTGTCTCTCACTGCTGTCTGACGCTGCGTTAGTGAGGATTGCAGCGTGCGCACCTGCTCCAGAATGTCTGAGTTGACCACCTCTGGTAGCTTGATATCGGGAGGGGAATCCGTGTCAGCTTCCAGTTCTGGTTGAACGGCCGGTCGCGATTCCTCTGGCTGTTCAGCGCTTTCTTTGCTTTGCCGGGTGGCTGTGTCTGATGGCCTGGTTGTATCACCGGAGTTTTCGGCCCAGGCAGGAAATGCCAGAGAACAGAGAAGAATAAAGCCGGCCATGTATGTTGCCAGAACTGCATAATGGGTCGGACGTTGCTTCATATTCTGCACTCCTTGCACGGACGGCTCTAGGTAGTGATCCCCTGCATCATGCAGCAGTGGGCGTCTCAGGAGTTTGGTAACGGCATCTTTTTCAGCTCTGTCTCTTGTTCAGACTGCGCAACCAGCCACCAGACATGCTTGTCCCAGTCGCCCAGAACGATTCGCTTTGCGGATTTCCCGTCTACTTCCAGAGAGTGTACAGCAGGTCTGTGGGTGTGCCCGTGAATGAGTAGAGGCACATCATGGGCTTCCATAACTCGCTGCACCTCTTCCGGGGTTACGTCCATGATATCTTCAGTTTTGCCCTGGTTCGATGCCATGCTCATTTCCCGCAGTTGCCTTGCCATTTGCTGGCGATCCTCAAGAGGGCGGGACAGAATCATCTTTTGCATTTGCGGATTACGCATTTTGGCGCGAAATTTCTGGTATTCAACATCAGCGGTGCAAAGGCTGTCACCATGCATCAGCAGAGTAGGGGTGCCATAGAGATCGATGAGTGTGGGGTCATCCAGAAGAGTGGCGCCGGCACGTGCGCAGAAATCCTCGCCTAGCAGAAAATCCCGGTTGCCGTGCATCAGGAAAATGCGGGTGCCGCTGTCGCTCAGGGTGCGCAGTGCGGCTGCAGCCTGGTCTTGGAGAGGGGTGCGCTCATCATCACCAATCCAGGCCTCAAAGAAATCACCAAGTATGAACAGCTGCTCTGCACCGGGCGCTTCTTCTTCAAGAAAGCGAAGAAACGCCCCGATAATATCGGGGCGTGACTCTTCCATGTGCAGGTCGGAAATAAACAGCGTGGTCACGCTGTGCCTCCGTCCTCGATAACAGTGGCCTTTTCAATGACCACGTCCTCGTAGGGTACGTCTTGATGGCCGGAATCCATGGTGGTGCGGACGGCGCGGATTGCGTTAACTGTCTCCATACCTTCTACAACCTTGCCAAAAACACAGTAACCCCAGCCTTCGGCATTTTTTGCTGTGTGGTCCAGAAACCCATTGTTTTCCACGTTGATGAAAAACTGGGCTGAAGCCGAATGTGGGTCCATAGTACGGGCCATGGCGACGGTGCCCTGCATATTGCTCAAGCCGTTGTCCGCTTCGTTTTTGATTGGGTCGCGGGTCTTGCGTGCCACCATGCCAGGCTCGAAACCGCCACCCTGAACCATAAAGTTACTGATAACCCTATGGAAAATCAGGCCGTCGTAGAAGCCATCGCGAACATACTGTTCAAAATTCTTTGCGGTTTCTGGGGCTTTTTCGTAATCCAGTTCGAGCTTGATATCGCCGTGATTGGTTGTCAGCAGAATCATCAGGGTTTCCTGTTCATTGAGTTGGAATCGCTTAAAGCCGGTATTGTACGCAAGAGTTTCCGGTGATGCATGAGTCCGCTCTGGATTTATGAGTATAATAGACGGTTTACGACCCACTTCTTTTAATAGAGATTGTATGAGCGCCGAGCCGAAGAAAGCCCATAACTTTATTCAGAACCTGATTGAAGACGCCGTTGCCAAAGGCGAGCATACCGGCCAGGTTGTGACCCGTTTTCCGCCTGAGCCTAATGGTTACCTGCACGTGGGCCATGCGAAATCTATCTGCCTTAACTTTGGTATCGCCAATACGTTTTCCGGTGTGTGTAACCTACGGTTTGACGACACTAATCCGGAAAAGGAGAGCCAGGAGTACATCGATGCCATCAAGGCAGACGTTGAATGGCTGGGTTACACCTGGGATGGGGAAGTACGTTATGCCTCTGACTATTTCGATTCTCTGTACTATTTTGCAGAGGAACTGATCGAGAAAGGCAAGGCGTATGTCTGTGCGTTAACTGCAGATGAAATGGTGGAGTACCGGGGCACCTTGACTGAACCGGGCAGAAACAGCCCTTATCGCGACCGCCCTGCAGATGAAAGCCTGACGCTATTCCGTGATATGCGGGATGGTAAGTTCAAAAACGGTGAACTGGTGTTAAGGGCGAAGATTGATATGACGTCCCCTAACATCAATATGCGAGACCCTATACTTTATCGCATTCGTTTTGCTGAGCATCATCAGACGGGCAATAAATGGTGCATCTACCCGATGTACGACTTCACTCATCCGATCTCAGATGCCATGGAGGGGATTACTCACTCTCTGTGCACGCTCGAATTTGAAGATCACCGCCCCCTCTACGATTGGGTGCTTGATAACATTACTGCGCCTTGTCAGCCGCGACAGATAGAGTTTGCTCGTCTGAACCTGAACTACACCATCACCAGCAAGCGTAAACTCAAGCGCCTGGTGGATGAACATTTGGTCGAAGGCTGGAATGACCCTCGCATGCCGACTATTTCGGGTATGCGCCGTCGCGGTTATACGCCGGAATCGCTCCGTGCGTTCTGCGACATGATTGGTGTTAACAAGGCTGGCGGGACGGTGGATATGGGGATGCTTGAATTCGCTATCCGCGAGGACCTCAACACTCGCTCACCTCGTGCCATGTGCGTGATGCGCCCATTGAAAGTGACGCTGACCAACTATCCGGCCGACAAGATCGAAACTCTCTCCCTGCCTGTGCATCCTCAGAACCCGGATATGGGGCAGCGTGATGTTACCTGGAGCCAGACTCTGTTTATCGACAGGGATGACTTCGTGGAAGAGGCACCACGCAAGTGGAAGCGATTGGCACCCGAGCAGGCGGTTCGTTTACGCGGCGGCTATGTGATGACGTGCAAGGAAGTTGTGCGCGATGCCAGTGGCGAAATTGTGGAGCTGCGCTGTGAATACGATCCGGCCACACTGGGTGTTAACCCCGAGGGTTACAAGCCTAACGGTGTGATCCACTGGGTGTCTGCCAGCAACAGTGTGGAGTGCGATATTAACTTGTACGACCGACTGTTCAACCACGAATCTCCGGACAGTGACAAGGAAGGAGACTTCCTGGATCACGTTAACCCGCAATCGCTTGTGGTGTTGAAGGGTGCGCGGGTAGAGCAAAGCTTGGCAACGCCGCTTACAGACTTGCCGTACCAGTTTGAGCGCGAAGGTTATTTCTTCTGTGATCAGGAGTTGACAGCCAAAGCCGGGAAGCCGGTATTCAATCGCACTGTTACCTTGCGGGATTCGTGGGGTAAATAGAGAGTAAATAAGGGTAAGCATTCGGGAGACCAGCTTTGATCAGGATTTATAATACGCTCACCCAGCAAAAAGAAGTCTTTATGCCTATCGAGCCGGGAAAGGTTCGCATGTACGTGTGTGGTATGACGGTTTATGACTACTGCCACCTGGGTCACGCGCGGGTGCTGGTGGCTTTTGACGTAGTAACGCGCTACATGCGCAATCGCGGCTACGATGTGACCTATGTGCGCAATATCACTGATATTGACGACAAGATTCTTCGCAGAGCCGAGGAAAACGGCGAACCGTTTACCGAGCTGACCGAGCGTATGATCGCGGCGATGCGCGAGGATGAGGCAAGGCTTGGTGTGTTGTCACCCAGCGCAGAGCCTCGTGCCACGGATTACATTGCTGAAATCATAGCCATGATCAATACGCTGATCGAATCTGACCATGCGTATGCCGCGGACAACGGCGATGTCTATTTTTCTGTAGAGTCATTTAAGGATTACGGAAAACTCAGCAAGAAAAAACTCGAAGATCTGCTGGCGGGTGCGCGCATCGACGTACAGGAAGCCAAGCGAAGCCCAGCGGATTTTGCGCTTTGGAAAGCTGCCGATGAAGGTGAGGTCAGCTGGCCTTCACCTTGGGGTAATGGTCGACCGGGTTGGCATATTGAATGTTCTGCCATGTCAACAAAATGCCTGGGCGATACCTTTGACATTCATGGAGGCGGACCGGATTTGCTGTTCCCTCACCATGAAAATGAAATTGCCCAGTCCGAGTGCGCTACCGGGCATACCTTCGTGAATACCTGGATGCATGCGGGCGCAATCCGTGTGAATAAAGAAAAGATGTCCAAATCCCTGGGCAACTTTTTCACCATACGGGAAATACTGGAAACCTACCCGCCCGAAGTGGTCCGCTTCTTTTTGGTTTCCAGTCACTACCGCAGCCAGGTCGATTATTCTGAAGACAATCTGGCTGAGGCAGGGCGTTCTCTGGCCAGGCTATACCATGCACTGCGTGGCATAGAGCCAATGAATTCAAACGACGTGCCTGAAACTGAGCAAGATCGTCGTTTTGTCGAGTTAATGAACGATGACTTCAATTGCCCGGGGGGTATCTCGGTTTTACACGCGCTTGCCAATGACATAAATCAACACCGCCGGGAAGGCCGTGAAGATGACGCAAGGCAGGCGGCAACTGTGATGATCAGGCTTGGTGATGTTCTCGGAATCTTGCAGCAAAACCCCGATGCTTTTTTTCAGGCTGATTCCGGTGGAGAGCTGACGGCAGAAGACATTGAAGCGAAAATTCAGGCCCGCGCTGATGCCCGTAAAGCCAGAGATTTTGCGGGTGCCGACCGCATTCGTGACGAGTTGGCAGAGCAGGGCGTTATTCTGGACGATTCCCGTGAGGGAACAAGTTGGCGGCGCAGTTAACGCTGATACCAAGGTCGCGTTGTACTCAGGGAAATGACCTTATAAGGAACTTCCCGTATAATGCGGCCTTCGATTTTTCGAGCCCGGCTGCTGAATGGCGGTTGGGACAGGGCTAACCCACTGAGGCTTATTAACGATGACAGATCGCGTACAACTCGGCGGCATTCAGGTCGCAAAGAACTTGTATGACTTCGTAACTAACGAAGCAATTCCAGGCACTGGGCTGGATGCAGATAAATTCTGGGCGGAATTCGACAAGATCGTAAATGATCTGGCGCCGAGAAATCGTGAGCTGCTGGCTAAGCGCGGTGCTATCCAGGAAAAAATGAACAGCTGGAACAGCGACCATAAGGGCCAGAAGCTCGATATGGCCGCTTATAAAGCCTTCCTAAAGGAAATTGGTTATCTGGTAGAAGAGCCTGCTGACTTCCGTATCTCTACGGCGAATGTTGACCCTGAAGTGGCAACCATGGCTGGCCCTCAGCTAGTTGTGCCAATCATGAATGCTCGCTTTGCGCTGAACGCTGCAAACGCACGTTGGGGCAGCCTCTACGACGCGCTCTACGGAACCGATGCTATTTCCGAAGAGGGTGGTGCTGAAAAAGGCCGTGGTTACAACCCGGTTCGTGGTGCCAAGGTTATCGAGTTTGCACGTAACCTGCTGGATAACTCTGCGCCTTTGGCGGCAGGCAGCCATAAAGATGCAGTCTTGTATCAGGTTTCTGGCGGCAAGCTGGCTGTTAAATTGCAAAATGGCGATGTGACCGGCCTGAAAGATGAATCCGGTTTCGTGGGTTACACCGGTGCTGCCGATGCGCCTACAGGCATTCTGCTGGTCAAGAACGGCATGCACTTTGAGATCCAGATCGATGCCACTCACCCCATTGGCAAAGACGACGGCGCTCACGTAAAAGATGTACTGATGGAGTCTGCACTGACCACCATCATGGACTGCGAAGACTCTGTTGCTGCTGTAGACGCCGATGATAAGACTCTGGCCTATAGCAACTGGCTCGGCCTGATGAAGGGTGATCTGGAAGAAACCTTCGAGAAGGGCGGCGAGCGCCTGACCCGTAAAATGAACGCAGATCGTGAATACACTGCAGCTGACGGTAGTCAGATCAAACTGAAAGGCCGCAGCCTGATGTTTGTTCGTAATGTTGGCCACCTGATGACCAACCCGGCTATTCTGCTGAAAGACGGCAGTGAAGTGCCTGAGGGGTTGATGGACGGTATTCTTACTTCCCTGATCGCCATTCACGATTTGAAGGGCGACGGTAAGTTCCAGAACACCGCAACTGGCTCGGTGTACATTGTTAAACCAAAGATGCACGGCCCTGAAGAAGTAGCGTTTACCAACGAATTCTTTGGTCGTGTCGAAGATGCTCTGGGCCTGCCGCGCTTCACTCTGAAGGTCGGCATCATGGACGAAGAGCGTCGCACCACAGTGAACCTCAAAGCGTGTATCCACGCCGCCAAAGAGCGTGCAGTGTTCATTAACACAGGCTTCCTGGACCGAACCGGTGATGAAATGCACACTTCTATGGAGCTTGGTCCGTTCATTCGTAAGGGTGAAATGAAGCAGGCAGCATGGATTGGCGCCTACGAGCAGTGGAACGTAGATGTAGGTCTGGAAACAGGCTTCCGTGGTGTTGCACAGATTGGTAAAGGTATGTGGGCAATGCCAGACCTGATGGCGGCTATGCTTGAGCAAAAGATTGGTCATCCGAAATCTGGCGCCAACACTGCTTGGGTGCCTTCGCCAACGGCAGCGACCCTGCACGCGACCCACTACCACCAGGTATCAGTTGCTGACATCCAGAAAGAGCTGGAAAGCCGTGCCCGTGCCAGCCTGGACGATATCCTGACTGTGCCGGTGATGGACGATCCTTCCAAGCTTACAGCGGAAGATATTCAGCAGGAATTGGACAATAACGCCCAGGGTATTCTGGGTTATGTTGTTCGCTGGATCGATAGTGGTGTTGGTTGTTCCAAGGTTCCTGATATCAACGATATTGGTCTGATGGAAGACCGCGCGACTCTGCGTATTTCATCCCAGCATCTGGCCAACTGGCTGTACCACGGCATTTGCACCGACGCGCAGGTTGAAGAAACCATGAAGCGCATGGCGCAGGTTGTGGACAAGCAGAATGCCAATGACCCAAGCTACCGTCCTATGGCGCCAAACTTTGCTGACAGCATTGCATTCCAGGCCGCTATGGACCTGGTTCTCAAGGGGCGCGAGCAACCGAGTGGTTACACTGAGCCGCTGTTGCATGCGTATCGCTTGAAGGCGAAGCAGGCGCTCGGCCAGTAAGTTCGGCTGAGACAAAAAAACCCGCTTCGGCGGGTTTTTTTGTGCGTGCTTTGGTGCTCTTTAAAGATCGGGGGGGCGCCGCGGGACTAGCCGGTGTGCAGTTCGTTCGCTGCGTACAGGGTGTTTTGCAGTAGCGTGGCAATGGTCATGGGGCCAACGCCACCAGGTACCGGGGTGATATAGGCTGCCCGGGCTGAAGCTGTTTCAAAGTCCACGTCGCCCTGCAGCTTCCCGTTTTCCATGCGATTGATGCCGACATCGATCACGGTCGCGCCAGGTTTTACCCATTCGCCTTTGATCAGCCCGGGCTTTCCTACGGCAGCGATGAGAATGTCTGCGTCACGAACGTATTTTTCCAGATCCGGTGTGAAACGGTGACACACAGTAGTGGTGGCGCCTTTGAGTAGCAGTTCCATGGTCATGGGGCGACCGACAATGTTAGATGCGCCCACAATCACTGCGTGCTGCCCTTTGTAGGGGGTGTTGATGCTATCCAGTAGGGTGATCACACCAGCGGGCGTGCATGGCCTCAGGGCAGGCTTACGCTGCACCAGGCGGCCTATGTTGTAGGGGTGAAAGCCATCAACATCTTTGTCTGGTCGGATTTTCAGCAATATCGGGTCGGCATCCAGGTGGCTGGGCAGTGGAAGTTGTACAAGGATCCCATCCACCAGCGGATTTTCATTCAGCTCATCAACCAGGGCCTCCAGGGCATGCTGGGTGGTATCTGAGGGCAGGTCGTAGGAGAGAGACAGGATGCCGGCAGCGTCGCAGGCTTTACGCTTGTTGCCCACATACACTTCGGAAGCCGGATCGTTGCCCACCAGAACCACGGCAAGGCCGGGTGCGCGCAGTCCATTTTGTATGCGGGTCTCTACGCCGGAAGCGACTTGGTGTCTGACTGCGGCAGCAATTTCTTTTCCATTGATTAGTTTGGCGCTCATGATTCGTCTTGTCGGTTGGCATTGGTAATTAAAAGGGGCATTATTGTCGCACGCCTGTCGCCTAACTCCAATCAGTGGAGCATGGGGAGTTGTCGCAGCCCCGGTGCAGGTTGAGCGTCAAAATTACTGATTTAAGAGAGAATTTGATTTTCTTTGTTGACGAAGCGAAATTCCGACGGTAATATGCGCGCCAACTTTGCTGAAGCAAGAGTTGATCAGTTTGAACGGGGTATAGCGCAGTCTGGTAGCGCGCCTGCTTTGGGAGCAGGATGTCGGGAGTTCGAATCTCTCTACCCCGACCACTTTTCTACATGTTCAGCTAGGCCAACGGTCAAGCGCCCGTAGCTCAGCTGGATAGAGCATCGGCCTTCTAAGCCGAGGGTCGCAGGTTCGAGTCCTGCCGGGCGCGCCATTAAAGCCGTCGGCTTGATCGAAACCGAACTGCAGGCAAAGTTAACAGGTTTAGGATTAAAGATTATCTGCAAGGGAGTTTGGCTGCAGTTAATCCAGGTTATCGAAGATACCGAAAGGTATGTCCCGATGTGGTGGACGTAGCTCAGTTGGTAGAGCTCAGGATTGTGACTCCTGCGGTCGAGGGTTCGATCCCCTTCGTCCACCCCACTTTTCAAAGCAATGAAATCCGCATGTGTTGAATGTGTCAGCGCTGTAACATCTGTTAAGTGTCAGCGATTAAGTGATACAGCAACGCGGTACAGGTTTTTAGAATTCCGGGTTGTGGCGAAATTGGTAGACGCGCCAGATTTAGGTTCTGGTTCCGAGAGGAGTGGGAGTTCGATTCTCCCCAACCCGACCACCTTGAGAAGGCTCTTAGAGATGATCTAAGAGCCTTTTTTTATTGCTCTTGCCCCCTTTATTTTGCAGTTTTCGTCCCAAACTCCTGCCTGCAAGTGCCGCTGGCGTCACGATCCCGGAAACTACATTTGGGAGATGATTCTCTCGTCAGGGTAAACCGTGATAAACTATCGGCTTTTAATTTTGGGTCATTTCCGGGGAAACGCTTCGGAATGGTCTTTTAGTTTTAATTTCATTCACATACCGAACCTGAATTTTGAGGATCTTCCATGCAAGTGTCTGTAGAAACGACCTCCAACATCGAGCGTCGCATGACGATTGGTGTGCCCGCCCAGGAAATTGAACAGGCGGTTCAGAAACGCCTGCAGGAAACTGCTCGCACTGTGCGCCTGAACGGTTTCCGTCCTGGCAAGGTGCCCATGAGCGTGGTCAAGCGTCGTTTCGGTGACAGCGTGCGCCAGGAAATAGTCGGCGAAATCATGCGCGACAACTACATTAAGGCCTTGCAGGAGCAGGATATCAATCCAGCGGGCTGGCCCAAGCTTGAGCCCAAGACCATGGAAGCGGGCAAGGACCTCGAGTTTGTTGCCATTTTCGAAGTGTTGCCAGAAATAGAGCTGGGCGACCTGAGTAAAGTCTCTATTGAAAAGATGACCTCTGAAATCACCGACAAAGATATCGACACCATGATCGATAACCTGCGTCGTCAGCAGGCCACCATGAAGTCTGTTAAGCGTAAGTCCAAGAACAAGGACGTGCTGACCATCGACTTCAAGGGCTTTATTGATGGTGAGGAGTTCGAAGGTGGTGCTGCAGAAGGCCACAAGCTGACTCTGGGTTCGGATCAGATGATTCCTGGTTTTGAAAAAGCCATCGTTGGCGGAAAGGCCGGTGAGGAGCTGGAAATCGAAGTGACGTTCCCTGAGGACTATCACAACGAAGAGCTCAAAGGTAAGCCTGCGAAGTTTGAAATCAAGATTCATGAGGTTGAAGAGCCTCAGTTACCTGAGCTGAATGCCGAGTTCTTTACCAAGTTTGGTATCGAGGCGGAAGACGAAGCGGCATTCCGTGAAGAAGTTAAAAAGAACATGGAGCGCGAGCTGAAGCAGGCTGTATCCAACAAGGTCAAGAATGACGTTGTAGACGGCCTTCTCGAATCAACCGAGTTTGATATCCCGGCTGCATTGGCAGATCAGGAAATCGATCGTCTACGTCAGGAAGCGGTCCAGCGTTTTGGCGGACAGGTTGATTTTCAGCAGCTGCCCAAGGAGATTTTCCAGGAGCAGGCTGAACGTCGCGTGAAGACCGGACTGCTGTTCCAGGAAGTTGTAAAGGCAAACGACCTGAAAGTAGATGCCGCCAAGGTTGATGAAAAGATCCAGGAAATCGCGTCAACGTATGAACAACCAGATGAAGTCATTGCGCACTTCACCGGTAACCCGGAGCAGAAGAGTCAGATCGAATCTTCCGTTTTGGAAGACCAGGTTGTTGACTACGTTCTCTCTCAGGCTAATGTCAAAGAGAAGAAGGTCAAGTACGAAGAAGCCATTCAGGCAGGGCAACCCCAGCGCTGATATTGGCGGCGTGACAGCACCTGAGCCAGAATACGTTTGGCTCAGGTGCTGGCCGAAAGAAATTAACAGCCGGCATGTCCGGCTGTTTTCATCTAGGCTTGAGGCTGGCAAAGTAACAGGTGCAAAAAAGCTGAGGATGCCGTGGTTTTATGCCACGCCCAATTATCCATAAGGAGTTCAGGCGAATCATGATGCAGAAACCAATCGATGGTCTCGCAATGGATACCAGGTCCGCCCTGGTGCCGATGGTTATCGAGCAGACCGCCCGTGGGGAGCGCTCGTTTGATATATACTCTCGTCTGCTCAAGGAGCGGGTGATCTTCATGGTTGGGCAGGTGGAAGACCACATGGCTAACCTGATCGTAGCGCAACTTCTGTTCCTGGAATCTGAAAACCCGGACAAAGACATCCATCTGTACATCAATAGCCCGGGTGGCTCTGTGACAGCGGGCATGTCGATTTACGATACCATGCAGTTTATCAAGCCTGATGTTTCAACGTTGTGTGTGGGCCAGGCTGCGAGCATGGGTGCTTTCCTTCTGGCGGGGGGCGCTGCTGGTAAGCGTGCATGTCTGCCTAACTCCCGGGTTATGATTCATCAGCCTTTGGGTGGTTATCAGGGTCAGGCAACAGATATCGAAATACATACCCGCGAAATTCTGAAAATCCGGCATACGCTGAATTCGATACTGGCTCATCACACAGGCCAGGATCTGGAAACCCTCGCCCGGGACACGGATCGTGACAACTTTATGGATCCGACACAGGCTAAAGAGTACGGGTTGATCGACTCGATACTTGATAAGCGCGTGCCGAATAAATAATACTGGCAGTAATCGCATCACCTTGGCCGGCGTCTTATCATTTATCTAATGCGCCGGCAAAACGAGATCAGAGGTATTTCAATGGCAGATGAAAGAAACGGCAGAGGCGACGATAACGGCAAGTTGCTCTACTGCTCGTTTTGTGGAAAGAGCCAGCATGAAGTCCGTAAGCTCATTGCAGGGCCTTCGGTGTTCATCTGCGACGAGTGCGTCGACCTGTGCAACGATATTATCCGCGAAGAAATTCAGGAGAACGCACAGGAGGAGCCGAGTGATCGCCTCCCGACGCCGGCTGAAATCCGCAACACGCTTGATGAATATGTCATTGGCCAGGACCGAGCCAAGGTTGTACTCGCGGTAGCGGTTTATAATCACTACAAGCGCCTTCGGTATGGTGAAGGCAAGGGCGATGTAGAGCTTGGTAAAAGTAACATTCTGCTGATTGGCCCGACGGGTAGCGGTAAAACGTTGTTGGCGGAAACTCTGGCGCGCATGCTCAATGTTCCCTTTACCATTGCCGATGCCACAACGCTTACTGAAGCTGGCTACGTGGGTGAGGACGTTGAGAATATCATCCAGAAGCTGCTTCAGAAGTGCGATTACGATGTGGATAAGGCCCAGCGCGGTATTGTCTATATCGATGAAATCGACAAGATTTCACGCAAGTCAGATAACCCCTCCATCACCCGGGACGTTTCAGGTGAAGGTGTTCAGCAGGCCTTGTTGAAGTTGATAGAGGGCACT
This sequence comes from Marinobacter sp. KMM 10035, assembly GCF_046537445.1. NCBI lineage: Bacteria > Pseudomonadati > Pseudomonadota > Gammaproteobacteria > Pseudomonadales > Marinobacteraceae > Marinobacter > Marinobacter sp. KMM 10035. The sequence continues at coordinate 2,113,204 of NZ_JBBVMG010000001.1, forward strand.
GTTGCCTCTGTGCCGCCCCAGGGTGGTCGCAAGCATCCGCAGCAGGAGTTCCTGCAGGTTGATACAGGCAATATGCTGTTCATCTGCGGTGGCGCGTTTGCCGGGCTGGACAAGGTCATCCGTGACCGCACCGAAAAGAGCAGTATCGGCTTTTCGGCAGCAGTTGCCAGCCGGGATGAGAGCAAAAACACCGGTGATGTGATCAAGAACGTTGAGACGGAAGATCTCGTCAAATACGGTTTGATTCCCGAGTTCGTTGGGCGTTTGCCAGTCATAGCTACCTTGACTGAGCTGGATGAAGAAGCGCTCGTGCAGATTCTTACAGAGCCGAAAAACTCGCTGACCAAGCAGTATCAGAAGCTGTTTGACATGGAAGGCGTAGAGCTGGATTTTCGGGATGACGCACTGCGCGCAGTTGCAAGTAAGGCTCTGGAGCGTAAAACAGGCGCCCGGGGACTTCGTTCCATTATGGAAGCCACGTTGCTCGACACCATGTATCTGATTCCTTCGGAGCACGATATCTCCAAGGTTGTTATTGATGAAAGCGTAATCAAGGGTGATTCAGAGCCTTTCAAGATATACGCGAACAATGATCATGCTAAAGCAGTGCCTGATGATTGATCAGTTCTGTATAGCCGGGTTGATTAAATAACCTGAAGAAATCAGAAAAAGGGGCGGAAACGCCCCTTTTTTAATGGTTTGTATCAACAGGACGGTGTGCTGTGCTGTTTGGTAAAAAGATTGCAATTTCAGAGGTCGCCCCAATGAAGGGTGGTATGCTGAATGAAACACAGTCAGAGGATTCCTTATGACCCGGATACCCCAAGATATCGTGCAAGAATACCCGCTTCTCCCTCTTCGGGACGTGGTGGTGTTTCCGCACATGGTGGTCCCCCTGTTTGTGGGCCGCGAGAAATCCATCCAGGCGCTAGAAGCCGCAATGGAAGGGAGCAAGGAAATCCTCCTGGTGGCCCAGCGGGATGCTTCCACCGATGAGCCTGGCCCCGATGACGTCTTTGAGATGGGCACCTTGGCGACGGTACTGCAAATGCTGCGCCTTCCAGATGGCACCGTGAAGGTATTGGTTGAGGGCAATGCCCGGGCCGCGATAAGTAACGTATCAGAAGCCGAATATCTGTCCGGTGGTGCCACTCTGCTTGACGAAGAGGGCCTTCCTGAGCGCGAAGAAGACGTGCTTATGAAGACCCTTACAGAAGAGTTTGAAAAGTACGTAAAGCTGTCCAGAAAAGTGCCTTCTGAAGTCTCCAGCGCCTTGACGGGTATTGAAGAGCTGGAACGCCTTGCTGACACCATGGCTGCCCATCTGGAAATGCGAATCCCGGAAAAGCAGGAACTGCTCGAAGCACTCGATATCCGTCTCCGTGTGGAGCTTCTGCTTGGAAAACTTGACGGCGAGATCGACCTTATTGAGGTTGAAAAGCGCATCCGTGGCCGCGTTAAAAAGCAAATGGAGCGCAGTCAGCGCGAGTATTACCTCAATGAGCAGATGAAGGCTATCCAGAAAGAAATGGGTAACCTCGGAGAGGGTAATAACGATTTTGAAGAGCTTGAGCAGAAGCTTGAAGAGGCAGCGCTGCCAGAAGAGGCTCGTAAAAAGACAGAGTCGGAACTGAATAAGTTGAAAATGATGTCGCCCATGTCTGCCGAGGCTACGGTTGTCCGTGGTTATATCGACTGGATGCTGGCAGTGCCCTGGAAAAAGCGCAGCCGAGTGCGTCACGACATTGAAAAAGCAAGGGAAATTCTTGATCAGGATCACTATGGCCTTGATGAGGTCAAGAAGCGCATTCTTGAATACCTTGCAGTGCAGAGCCGTGTGAAAAAAGTAAAGGGGCCTGTGCTGTGTTTAGTGGGCCCTCCTGGTGTGGGTAAGACCTCCCTCGGGCAATCCATTGCCAGGGCAACCAACCGCAAATACACGCGCATGGCGCTTGGCGGTGTGCGGGATGAGGCCGAGATTCGTGGCCACCGCAAAACCTATATTGGGGCCCTGCCAGGCAAGTTGCTGCAAAAATTGGCTAAAGTCGGTGTTAAAAACCCGCTGTTCTTGTTCGATGAGATCGACAAAATGGGCATGGATCACCGCGGTGACCCGGCCTCTGCCCTGCTGGAAGTTCTGGACCCTGAGCAGAACCACACGTTCAACGATCACTACCTGGAAGTGGACTACGACCTTTCCGATGTCATGTTTGTGTGCACCTCAAACTCCATGAACATTCCCTCTGCGTTGCTGGATCGCATGGAAGTTATCCGGATCCCGGGCTACACCGAAGATGAGAAGGTCAATATTGCACTGCGCTACCTGTTGCCAAAGCAGATCAAAGCCAACGGTTTGCGCAAGGATGAGCTCACACTGCGTGAAGATACTTTGCGAGATATAGTTCGCTATTACACGCGGGAAGCCGGTGTCCGTGGGCTTGAGCGGGAAATCGCCAAGATTTGCCGCAAGGTTGTTCGTGAGCATGTGGAAGTCAACGACAAAGCTGTTATCACGATCGAGCCTGGCATGCTTGAGAACTATTCCGGTGTACGGAAGTTCAATTACGGGCTGGCGGAAGAAACCAATCAGATCGGGCAGGTGACTGGCCTTGCATGGACCCAGGTGGGTGGTGAGCTACTCACACTTGAGTGCGCTCTTACGCCAGGTAAGGGCAGGGTTGTTAAAACCGGGTCACTTGGGGATGTGATGCAGGAATCTATCCAGACGGCGCTCACGGTTGTCAGAAGTCGTGCAGCGGGTCTTGGTATTGCAGACGATTTTCATGAAAAACACGATTTGCATGTGCACGTACCGGAAGGTGCAACGCCTAAAGATGGACCTAGCGCCGGTATTGGGATGTGCACAGCGCTGGTTTCTGCCTTAACGAAAATTCCGGTCCGTGCAGACGTCGCAATGACCGGTGAGATTACTCTTCGTGGTCGGGTTTTGCCTATTGGCGGCCTGAAGGAAAAGTTACTTGCAGCGCATCGCGGCGGCATCAAGACTATTGTGATTCCTGATGAAAACGTTAGAGATCTCAAGGAGATACCGGACAATATAAAAGAATCTCTGGAGATAATTCCGGTTAAATGGATTGATGAAGTGTTGGACATTGCGCTGGCTTATGCGCCCGAGCCGCATACCGCCGGTTCATCGTCTGAAAAGGGTTCTGGTAAGCCCCGTGATGACGAAAGTGACAGTGCAGAGCGCATAAATACACATTAAACCCGAGATGAGTTGTTGACACGCCGGAGAACCCATTGGTATAACTGTTTCGCCGTGAAGCAGCCAATACCAAGGGCTCCCGCGCAGTGTGTATCTATTCCAAACACCGGTTGAATGCCGAAAGGAATAAGAAAACCGAAGAATGGAATTCTCCGACCGCTTGTGCGATAGTCGAGAACGTCCAAGAAAAAACAATCCAACCGAGAACATCTTCAACCTGAAAGCGAAGGGGTTTAGTGTGAACAAGTCCGAACTTATTGATGCAATTGCAGAATCAGCAGATATTTCCAAAGCCGCCGCTGGCCGTGCTCTGGATGCAATGACCAATTCCATTACCGGTGCTCTGAAAAGCGGCGACCAGGTAACTCTGATCGGTTTTGGTACATTCTCTGTTAAAGACCGTGCAGCACGCACTGGTCGAAACCCGCAAACGGGTGCCGAGATCAAGATCGCGGCTTCCAAAGTGCCTGGGTTTAAAGCAGGTAAGGCCCTGAAAGACGCCGTTAAGTAACGGTTCTTTCTCCGGTGGCGCCTGTCAAAGGGAGCCACCAAGAAGAATTGAAGGCGCATTCCAACAGGGTGCGCCTTTTTACGTTGAGATTATCGGCATAGGGATTCGGGATAAATATGCTTCAAGATATGCGGGAAAATTCCCAAGGAACGATTGCCAAGATCATTATCGGTCTGTTGGTCGTGTCTCTCTCCGTCTGGGGGATGGATGCCATTGTTGGCGGCTTCTCCGGCGAGCCGGAAGTTGCGACAGTTAACGGTGAGGACATAACGGAGCGGGACTTCCTGCGGGTGGTTCAGATGGAAAGCCAGCGTCGCCTGGCCGCTATGGAGCGTCCTGACCCTGCCTTGCTGAATGAAGATCAGATTCGTAAAGACGTGCTTGATTCGCTGATTCAGGAACAGGTTCTTATCCAGGATGCCGACGCTCAGGGTCTTGCGCTCAGCGATGCTGACATTGATGCCTTGATTACCCAAATGCCCCAGTTTCAGGTAGAAGGGCAATTCAACCGTGATCGTTTTGTGGCTTCTGTGCGCAATCTGGGCATGGGTGTTGGCGAGTTCCGTGAAGCCATGCGCAAGCAGTATGTGGTCAACCAGATTCGTGCGGGTATTATGCAAAGTGGCTTGGTCGCCAACGAGAATGCCGCGCAACTGTTGCGGATTCAGAACCAGACCCGGAGTTTCCGTATTCTTCAGATTCCTGCAACTGCCGTTTCTGGTGATATCGAGATTACAGATGCAGACATCGAATCCTTCTATGAGGGCAACAGTGCCGCATTCCAGCAGCCGGAACAGGTGGATGCTGCATATATAACCTTGTCCCTGGGCTCCATGGCCGAAAAGGTTGAGATTAGCCAGAAAGAGCTGGAGGCGTACTACGAGCAGAGGTCCGGCGACCTGGCCCGTGAGGAGCGTCGTGCCTCCCATATTCTGATTGAGGATGGTGCTGATGCCGAGCAGACTCTCGCATCGATCAAAGAGCGCCTGAGCGCTGGTGAGCGCTTTGAGGAGCTGGCGAAAGAATTCTCTGTAGACACCGTTTCTGCGAAAGAAGGTGGTGATCTGGGCTATGCGGGCCGCGGCGTTTATGATGAAGCCTTCGAAGAAGCCTTGTTTTCCCTTGAAAAAGGCGCTGTATCCGATCCAGTGAAAACCACTTTTGGTGTGCATTTGATCCGCCTGGATGATGTTCGTCGGTCAGAAGTTCCATCATTGGCAGAGTTGGAGCAGCAGCTTCGCAGCGAACTTGCCCTTGAGCGTGCGCAGGAAAAATATGCAGAGGTGCGTGCAGAACTGGCGGATTCAGCCTATGCGGCAGATGATCTTGCCGGCCCTGCGAAGGAGCTGGGGTTAGAGATTCGTGAGGCTACTGGAGTCACCAAAAATGGTGGGCAGGCGCCGTTTGACCATGCAGGGCTCGTTCGCCAGTTGTTCTCGGAGGATGTTCTTGAGGGTGGCTATAACACTGAGCTGATCGATGTGGGTGACAATGTTTCCGTTGTAGCCCGCGTGAGGGAGCATCGTGAAGCTCAGAAGCTCGCTCTGGACGACGTACGAGACGATATACGCCGAACGCTTGAGGCTCGCCAAACGCGGAAGCTTTTGAATGAGCGTGCAGATTCCATCATTGCCGGACTTGAGGAAGGCAAGGCGCTCGATGCGTTTGATGCTGGCGATTGGCAGCAGTTCGAGGAGCAGGCACGTAATGCTGTGGGTGTCGATCCACAGGTTGTACAGGCCGCGTTTTCCTTGGCCCGGCCTGCTGAGGATGCGCCAAGTTACGGCTCTGCAACGACTCAGGGCGGCGTTGTTGTGGTCGCGCTGGATGCGGTCCATGAAGGTAGCACAGATGACAACAGTGCTGATCTGGATCAGCTGCGTACGTTCCTGGCTTCACTGGAAGGCCAGCGTGAATACGCCGCTTACCAGCAGTTCCTGAGGAGCACCGCTGAAGTATCCCGGCCGTAGGTAGAGGTAAGCATACTAAGAAACCCGGGCAAGGAATTGTCCGGGTTTTTTGTTGCCTGAATTTTGGTAGAGGCGCTTACTCCGGGGTTGACGGAAGGCGCGTCGGCATAAGGCTGTCTTTAATTTTCTTTAAATGCCCGAGGAAGTCTGCGCCGCGTTTTAGCGTAACGCCGGTGGCGAGGATATCGATAACCGTAAGGTGAATGATTCTGGATGACATGGGCATATACACCTCAATGTCTTCCGGAGCAGTGATTTCCAGCGTGGTGGTGCAAACCTCCGCCAGGGGAGAGTTGGGTGTTGTGATGCCAATAACGGCAGCGCCGTTGTCTCGGGCGATGCGGGCAATATCCACGGTTTCTTTGGTACGCCCGGTGTAGGAAATCATAACGATAACATCCCCGACACTGGCGCCGGCAGCGACCATTCGTTGCATCAGTGCATCGTCATAAGACATCACCGGGATATTAAATCGGAAAAACTTGTGCTGTGCGTCCAGCGCCACGGACGCGGAACCCCCCATGCCGAAAAAGTTGATCTGCTTAGCCTGGATCAGATAATCGATCGCCGTTGCCAGTGCGCGGGGGTCCAGCGCCTGCCGGGCCTTTTCCAGGTTGGCCATGGTGCTCAGCATGATTTTGTCGGCAAACTCTGCAACGGTGTCATCAGGCTCAATGTTCTGGCCTATATAAGGGGTTCCTGTGGCAATGCTTTGTGCGAGGCGTATTTTGAAGTCTGGGAAGCCTGTTGCAGAGAAGCCCCGGCAAAACCGGTTAACGGTGGGCTCGCTTACGTTGGAGGCCCGAGCTAAAGCTGCAATGCTGTAGCGTGTTGCTGCACTGGGGTCGCGCAGGATTGCTTCTGCCACTTTGCGCTCTGATTTATTCAGAGTATCAAGTCTGGACTGTATGTCCTCCAGAAGGTTGTCGTCACGATGCGCATGGTTTGCGGCCATCAAAGCTGCTCCCTGAATTTCGGATGAAATCATTTTGAATATCGGGTGATTATACCGCGATTTTAGCGTATTTGGGGTAGTAAACGTATCATCAACCTGATGGAGCCCTTGGATTAATCCGGGGTTGGTGCCATTATTTAGATAAAACTACTACATTTAGAAGCGTGCAAGATGCATTGTTAACGCCTGACCCACCGGAGAAAAGTGCTTAATGGCCCACAGAATGACGACCCGATGCGACATAATGCTGTTTGGAGCTCTGGGTGATTTGGCTCAGCGGAAGTTGTTTCCAGCGTTTTACCAGCTTGAAAGAGCCGGGCTCCTGGCCGATGGCAGCAGAATACTGGCGATTGCCCGCAGGGAGCTTGATACGGCAGCGGTTCGTAAGCAGTTGATGGAGAGGCTTGAGAAGCACGTGAAGCCCGACGAATTTGAGCCCGCGGTAGCCGAAGCTTTTCTGCAGAGGGTTGAATACCAGATATTGGATTTTCATGATGAGAAGGGATTCGGTGTGCTTAACAGCTGGCGCACCGAATATGAGAATCAACTCATCGTATACTTGGCGAGCCCTCCCTCCATGTACGGCGTCATTGCCCGAAATCTCAGTTCTGCCAGTTGCTGTACCGAAAACACCCGCGTGGTGGTTGAGAAGCCGATTGGCCATGATCTTGACTCCTCCCGCGTGATCAACGATGAACTTGGTGAGGTGTATAGCGAGAGCCAGCTATTCCGGATTGATCACTATTTGGGAAAGGAAACCGTCCAGAACCTGATTGCCTTGCGTTTTGCCAATAACCTGTTTGCTTCCCAATGGGACCAGAATCATATCTCCCACGTTGAGATTACGGTTGCTGAGAGTGTTGGAATTGAGGGACGGTGGGGCTACTTTGACAAGGCAGGGCAAATTCGCGACATGATCCAGAATCACATGTTGCAGCTGTTGTGTCTGATCGCCATGGACCCACCTTCGGACTTGTCTGCCGACAGTATCCGTGATGAAAAAGTAAAAGTGCTCAAGGCGCTTCGCTCTATCACGCCGGACATGATGGATACCTGCGTGGTGCGGGGGCAATACGCAGCCGGCGCCAGCACCGGAACTCCGGTTCCGGGTTATCTGGAGGAGGAAGGTGCGAATAAGAGGAGTGAGACAGAAACCTTTGTTGCACTGAAGGTGGAAATCGACAATTGGCGCTGGTCGGGCGTGCCGTTCTATATACGTACCGGGAAGCGTCTACCGGAAAAGCTGTCACAAATTATTATTCATTTCAAACCAGCCCCCCATTATATTTTTGATCCGGACCAAAAACATCTGGCAAACAATAAGCTGATTATCCGGCTGCAGCCGGATGAAGGAATGTCGCTTAAAATACTCACCAAGGATCAAGGCTTGCACAAAGGCATGCGCCTTCGACAGGGGCCGCTGGAATTGACGTTTTCGGAAACCTTTGAAGCAGAGCGCATTCCCGATGCATATGAGCGTCTTCTTTGGGAGGTCATGAAAGGCAACCAGTACCTGTTTGTTCGGCGGGATGAAGTAGAGCATGCTTGGCGCTGGGTTGATCAGATTATTCAAAACTGGAGTGATGGTGGTGACCCGCCGAAGCGATACGCTTCGGGAACCTGGGGACCAGTGGCCTCCATCGCAATGATCACGCGGGATGGAAGGAGTTGGTATGAAGATGCCTGAGCTGGATTTTCCCCAAGGTATAGAGGCGCGTTTTGGAGAGACGCCTCAACTGGTTGCACATCAACTCGCTGGCACAGTTGCTGAGTTCCTGCGAATGCGTCTTGAAAGTGCCCCGCGTGCCAGCCTGGCGGTTTCTGGCGGCTCCACTCCCTTGCCATTTTTTCAGGCCTTGTCGCACAAGGCGCTGGATTGGGGCAGGGTGGATATATTACTGGTAGATGAGCGCTGGGTTGAGGAGGCCGATGACGCCAGCAACACTCGGCTGGTCAAAGCAAACCTGTTGCAGAATAACGCAGCAGCTGCCAGGTTTTTTTCTCTGAAGCAGAAGGGTGAAACACCAGAAGACGGCTTGGCGGCGGCTAATGCCGAGCTTGTTACGCTGACGCGCCCGTTGGATGTTCTGATTCTTGGAATGGGTAATGACGGCCATACCGCATCCCTGTTCCCGGATGCCCCGGAGTTGGCCCATGCCATGAACCTGGAAATCCGGGAAACCTTAGCTGCAATGACGCCGCCATCTCAGGCGCACCCGCGCATTACGCTTACCTATGCCTTTATGCATAGAGCCCGCTTTATCGCACTGCATCTCAAGGGCGAGGATAAGTTGGCTACTCTTAAGAAAGCCCTAAGTGAGCCCGGCGGTATATTTACAATGCCGGTTCGGGGATTCCTGAAACCGGGCCTCCAGGTCTTCTGGAGCCCCTGAGCCTTCTTTGGCTCATCTTAAGCCCGTGTGGAGAGAATCATGAGTTATGTGTCCGAATTTCACCGCGACCGCATCAGATCTGTTTTGGCGGCGTCTCAGCTTATGCCTGTTATCACCATCAAGCATCCTGATGATGCGGTACCGCTTTGCCAGGCGCTTTTTGAGGGTGGTATCCGGGTGATGGAAATAACTTTGCGCACGGAGCATGGGATTGGGGCGATAAAGCAAGTGCGGGAAGCCCTGCCAGAGGCGTGGGTTGGCGCTGGCACTGTCACCTGTGTTGATCAGTACCGGCAAGCGGAAACAGCAGGCGCTCAGTTCATCGTTACCCCTGGCGTTACAAAAGCGCTTCTGGATTTTGCTTTAACCTCTGAAGCACCTCTTTTGCCGGGCATTTCTACGGCTTCCGAGTTGCTGCTTGGGTACGGTTTGGGCTACCGGGAGTTCAAGTTTTTTCCCGCAGAAGTGGCGGGTGGGCCTCCTGCCTTGAAGGCTTTTGAAGGCCCGTTCCCCGATGCGGTTTTCTGCCCAACGGGCGGTGTTCGCCGGGAAACGGCCAGGGATTACCTGGCTTTGGGCAATGTGCTTACGGTGGGCGGCAGCTGGTTAACCCCGGACGACGTTGTATCAGAGCGAGACTGGCCCAGGATTACCGAGATCGCAGAGGCCAGTCTGGCTGCTCTTAGCTGATATCGGCGCCAACCCGCACAATCTTCATGGTGTTGGTTCCACCTTGGGCGTTCACATAGTCGCCCTTGGTGATGACAACCAGATCACCCTCATTGACTACGCCCAGGGTAACCAGCTCAGACACAGCCTGTGCATTCGTGCGCTCGTTCGGGATTTTCGCAGAATCAAACGGAACGGTTTGCACTCCCCGGTACATAGCCACCCGATGCTGCGTTGAATGATGCCGTGAATAAGCAAAAATCGGCAGGCTGGACTTTATACGAGACATTAAGCGCGGAGTTGCGCCCGTTTCTGTCATGCAAATAATGGCAGTAACGCCGTTCAAGTGGTTTGCTGCATACATGGCCGATAAGGCAATGGCCTCGTCAACAAGCTCCATGCTTTCGTGAATCCGATGATTCGATTGGTGCATTGTCGGGTGTTTTTCTGCACCTATACAGATGCGCACCATTGCTTCTACAGCCTCTACCGGGTAGTCACCTACTGCTGTTTCGGCAGATAGCATAACCGCGTCTGTGTAATCCATAACAGCGTTCGCTACATCAGACACTTCCGCGCGAGTCGGCATGGGGCTGGTGATCATGGATTCCATCATCTGAGTTGCTGTTATAACCGCGCGGTCAAGAACCCGGGCTCGGGCAATGATAAGCTTCTGAACGCCCACAAGTTCTGCATCACCTATCTCAACCGCAAGATCGCCTCTGGCGACCATAACCACATCAGAGGCCTCAATAACTGCATCCAGAGCTGCAACATCATGGGCCAGTTCAGCGCGTTCGATTTTGGCAACGAGCCCGGCATTAGAGCCTGCCTCTTTAAGGAGCTTGCGAGCGGTGTGCATGTCTTCTGCCGTTCGTACGAATGACACTGCCACGTAGTCTGCACCAAGGCGCGCTGCGGTCACTATGTCTTGTTTGTCTTTCTCGGTCAGCGCATCAGCAGACAACCCGCCACCACGCTTGTTAAGGCCCTTGTTGTTGGAGAGCGGGCCGCCAATCAGTACTGTCGAGGTTATGCAGTGGTCTTCTACAGATTGCACTTCCATTTCGATGCGGCCGTCGTCGAGAACAAGAATATCGCCCGGCTTTACATCGTTAATAAGTTGCTCATAGTCGATACCAACACGCTCTTCGGTGCCGGCCTCTTTGTCCATCGAGGCATCCAGAACAAACGTTTGGCCTGCCTTCAGAATGACTTTGTTTTCTGTGAATCGGGCAATGCGGAGCTTTGGGCCTTGCAGGTCTGCGAGCAGGGCAACAAATCGGCCCTGTGATGCGGCTGCGTCCCGCACTCGACGGGCTCGCTCCATGTGCTCATCTGCGCTGCCATGGGAAAAGTTGAGCCGGGTAACATCGACTCCGGCACGGATGATGGCAGCCAGGGATTCCGGAGAGTCGGTGGCGGGGCCTAAGGTGGCGACAATTTTGGTACGCCTGAGCATATATAGTGTCCCTTGGTTGTTCGGTTTAATGTTGTACAAGTGACTCTGGCTCCGGAGTGGCCGCCTTTATCGGCTGGCCTCCATCAGTGCGAGAGCGTTATCCAGCATCCGGTTTGAGAATCCCCACTCATTATCGTACCAAGCCATGACTTTTACATGACAGCCAAGCACGCGAGTGTGGTTAGCGTCGAAAATGCTGGATAGAGCATTATGGTTGAAATCGATGCTGACCAGTTTCTCGACGTTGTAGCCTAGTACCGGATTGGATTCAGCAGCGGCTTTTACCACTGCATTTACTTCTTCAATGGAGGTTTCCCGGCTTGCGATAAACCCGAAATCGACCAGCGACACGTTGATTGTTGGCACTCGCACTGCCAGGCCGTCAAGCTTTCCATCCAACTCGGGAATGATTTTCCCGATGGCTGCTGCGGCGCCGGTTTTGGTCGGGATCATCGACTGGGTTGCGGAGCGGGCGCGGTAGAGATCAGTATGGTACACATCGCTTAAATTCTGATCGTTCGTATAAGAATGTATGGTTGTCATTAGCCCGCTTTCGATGCCTATCGCTTTATGTAGCGCATCGGCAACCGGTGCCAGGCAGTTGGTGGTGCAGGACGCACTGGAAATAATAGTGTGCTGTGCCGTGAGTGTGTTGTGGTTTACACCATAAACAATCATGGCATCGGCATCCGGGCTTGGAGCCGAGATAATAACCTTGCGGGCGCCGGCTTTGATGTGGGCTTCTGCCTCATCACGCTTGGTGAATAATCCGGTGCACTCCAAAACAAGGTCAACATTCAGTTCACCCCAGGGCAGGTCTTCCGGGTTGCGAATGGCGGTGATAGCAATCCGGTCGCCATTTACGCTGATAGATTCGGCATCGTGGCTGACTTCTGCATTAAAACGCCCGTGAACACTGTCATACTTGAGCAGGTGGGCATTGGTTTCTGCGTCGCCAAGGTCGTTGATTGCAACGACCTGGAGTCGGTTGCGGTAGTCATTTTCATAAAGCGCGCGGAGGATGTTGCGGCCAATCCGTCCAAAACCATTAATTGCGATACGAATTGTCATATTCTGGATCCTGATCTAGATGTTTTGTTCGATTTTTGCTCGAACTTTGTTGTTGATGTAGTAAATATAACAAAATAATGTTCGATTATGAACGTCATAGTGATGAGTGGCGGAAAAAGAAGGTAAAATTACGTACTATTGAGTGTAATTGCATAACTGGCAGACATTGGAGCTTCAAAATGCATCCGACGGTTAAAAAAGTTACCCAGCGAATTATCGACCGCAGCCGCGCCTCTCGAGAGGATTACCTTGGCCGGATGAATGAGCTTAAAGCGCAATCGCCGCATCGCGGCGCGCTCTCCTGCAGTAATCTTGCCCATGGCTTTGCTGCTTGCGGCCAAAGCGATAAAGACACGTTGAAGCTAATGAATAAAGCCAATGTGGCCGTGGTTTCCGCCTATAACGACATGCTTTCAGCGCATCAACCATACGCGGGCTTTCCTGATGTTATTCGTGAGGCGGCCCACGGCATGGGGTCGGTGGCCCAGTTTGCGGGTGGTACACCTGCCATGTGTGATGGTGTTACTCAGGGCCAGCCCGGTATGGAACTCAGCCTGTTCTCCAGGGACACTATCGCCATGAGCACGGCGGTAGCTCTGAGCCATAACATGTTCGATGCCACATTATTGCTGGGTGTTTGCGACAAAATTGTTCCCGGATTAATGATCGGGGCACTCAGTTTTGGGTACCTGCCGACCATCCTTGTTCCAGCCGGCCCTATGCCTTCTGGCCTTCCGAATAAAGAAAAACAGCGAATCCGTCAGCTATATGCCGAGGGTAAGATAGGCAAAGAGGAGTTGCTCGAGGCAGAGAGCAAGTCCTACCACAGTCCAGGCACCTGCACCTTTTACGGCACGGCCAATAGCAACCAATTACTGGTTGAGGTTATGGGGCTGCATTTACCTGGGGCGGCGTTTGTTCACCCGAACACCCCGCTGCGGGATCAGCTGACCCGTGCCGCAACAGAACAAGTGATCCGTTTGTCCAAGCCCCAAGGTGGAGAGCTTGGCTTGGGCGATATGGTTGATGAGAAAAGTGTTGTGAATGCGTTGGTTGCGCTTCTGGTAACGGGAGGCTCCACCAACCATACGCTGCATTGGGTGGCGATTGCCCGCGCTGCCGGCATAATTATCGACTGGGATGATTACGCCGATCTTTCCTCTGCAGTGCCATCCATGACCCGTATCTACCCGAATGGGGAAGAAGATGTGAATGCCTTCCATGAAGCCGGTGGAACACCCTTCCTGATTCGAGAACTGCTTGATAACGGGCTCTTGCACAACGATGTGGAGACGGTTGTAGGGCGCGGGCTGGAACGCTATACCCAAATGCCAGCGCTGGAATCTGGCAAGTTGGTCTGGCAGCCATTTATAGGAAAAAGCCTGCGCCCAGACGTTCTAAGTACTGCTTCTGAGCCTTTTGCGCCAGACGGTGGGCTCAAGGTGTTGCACGGCAACCTGGGGCGGGGCGTGATCAAGGTATCTTCGGTTGCGGCAGAACACCACAGAGTTGAAGCGCCCGCTGTGGTTTTTAATGACCAGAATGAATTGAAAGCGGCGTTTGATGCGGGCGAACTGGATAGAGATTGCGTTGTTGTTGTGCGCTTTCAGGGCCCAAGATCCAACGGTATGCCAGAGCTGCATAAGCTGACGCCGTATCTCGGGGTATTGCAGGATAGAGGGTTCAAGGTTGCCCTTGTTACGGACGGCCGAATGTCTGGAGCGTCGGGCAAGGTTCCCGCAGCGATACACGTGTACCCGGAAGCTCTCGAAGGTGGAGCGCTTGCCCGGGTTAAAGATGGTGACACCATATGCCTGGATGCTGATAAGGGCACCCTGGACATCCTTGTCGAGGAAGCGGAGTTTTCAAGTCGGGAAGCCGCGAGGCTAGACTTATCGGGGTATCAAAAGGGCTTTGGTCGAGAGTTGTTTGGCTGGATGCGGCGTGCGGTCAGCACGCCGGAAGAAGGTGCCAGTGTGTTCGGAGATCAGCTGCCATAACGGTCTAAGCAGGCTGATCTCTGATGGTTCACAGATAGTGAATCAAGGAATCTTGATCGAACCTGTACTGTTGGTTGTAGACGCCGTTCTCAGCTCGGCGTCCTGCGGCCAACACCATGGTGACCAGCCCTTTGCGGGGCAGTTTTAGCAGTTTGCGCACACGGCACTCGTCAAAGCCTTCCATGGGGCAAGAGTCGTAACCGTGTGCACGAAGTGCAAGCATCAGGTTTTGGGCAGCCAGGGCTGTGGATTTGGTTGCCCATACCTTCATTTCGTTCACTGAGTAGGGGCCACGGGGAACCGGGCGGGTCAGCCCTACAGCCAGTCCCAAGGATTTTTTGGCCACTCCCAGAACCCCAAATGGCCCTTGGTTGTAGTGAATAGGTGCAATTTTTTTGTAGTACTTCTCAACAATTCCAGGCAGCTTTTCATTCTTTGGCCATTCTTCCAGCGCAAGTCGAGCGTGCTTCCTCCAGGTGTCTGGGCGCGCAACAATTGCAATCAAAACGGGTGCGGTGGTCGCAGCATTTTGCCCCAGGCAAGCTTCAGCAAGCTTGCTTCGTAACTCGGGTGTTCTGACAACAAAAAACTCCCAAGGCTGAAGATTGCTGGAGTTTGGTGCCAGTGTGGCCAGTTCCAGACAGTCCTCGAGTACCGCATCGGGGATGGGTTCATCTGTGAAGCGCCGGATAGAGCGGCGGCTACGAACGACCTTGCGAAACTCCTCAATATCAATTTCTGGTAGGGGTAGGGGGCCTGCTTTTGCGTTCATTATGAATACCTGATGGTGTTGCGGCGAGCGATTCAGGGCTACTTGCCGCCTTGGATTATGAGCTCTATGGTTACGGGAAATTGATTCTTATGCAATCGCCGGGATGATTTGGAGTCTATGACGGATAAACTTGCCCACCTGTCTTTTGATGAGCTGGTTCAGCAGGTACGCGCCTGCACTCTGTGCGCGGACTTCTTGCCACTGGGGCCGCGGCCGGTTGTGCAGCTGTCTCCGGAGTCCAGAATTCTTGTTGTGGGGCAAGCACCCGGAACGCGGGTTCACGAAACAGGCGTGCCGTTCAACGATCCAAGCGGTGACCGGTTGCGGCAGTGGATGGGGATTACGCGGGAAGATTTTTACGATGACCGAAAGCTGGCCATTTTGCCCATGGGGTTCTGTTACCCTGGAACCGGGAAATCCGGTGATCTGCCGCCAAGGCCGGAATGCGCGCCAGCATGGCGTAGTGCATTGCTTGAGCGCTTGCCCAATATCGCGCTGACTCTGGTGATAGGGCAGTACGCCCATGCCTGGCATTTACCCGGTGCAAAGAAATCTGTTACGGAAAACGTCCGGAACTGGCGAGATTTCTGGCCAGAAAAGCTGCCAATGCCCCATCCAAGCCCGCGCAATAACCTCTGGTTGCGCCGGAATCCCTGGTTTGAATCCGAGGTGATTCCGGAGCTTCAAGAGCGGATAGCCAAACTGCTATAAGTTTTTCTCAAGGTAGGCATCAAGTGCTTCAACATCACTGGTTGACGCATAGAGCCCCTGTTTGGTTCTGCGCCACAGGATGTCCTCTGAAGTCATTGCCCACTCGTGTTTCACAAGGTGCTGAACCTCTTTCTCATACAGGTTGCCGGTAAAGAGTTGGCCTAGCTCCTCCACAGAGGTACAACCCTGCAGGAGTTCGCGGGAGGCTGTGCCGTAAGTCCTCACATAACGGCTAATAATGTCGTCAGCTAACCAAGGGTAATCCTGCTTGAGTTCGGCTGAAAGGCTATCCTTGGTAGCAAAGTCACCGCCAGGCAAAACTGCGGTTTTCGTCCAGCGGCCACTGGCTTCGGGGAAAAAGTGGCAAAGCTTGTTGGTTGCGACCTCAGCCAGCTTTCTGTAGGTGGTTATTTTACCACCGAAAACTGAAATCAAAGGCGCCTTGCCTTTTGCCTGATCAATCTCAAAGGAGTAGTCGCGGGAGGCTTTTTGGGCGTTTTCCTCTTCACCGTCCATTAGCGGCCTGACACCGGAGTAGGACCACACCACATCTGAGGGTTCCAGCTGCCTGACAAAGTGCGCATTCACAATCTTCAGCAGGTAGTCTGTCTCTTCCGGAGAGATTTTGGCATCCTTGGGGTCGCCCTCGTACTCAACATCAGTAGTGCCCACCAGAGAGAATTGATCCTCATAGGGGATCACAAACACGATGCGCTCGTCTTCATTCTGGAGAATGTAGGCTTCCTCATCCTGGTTGATCTTGGGCACAACAATATGGCTGCCTTTAACCATTCGAATCGTTTTGGGGGCTGGCATGGAGAGCGTTTCTCCAAACAGCTTGCTTACCCAAGGGCCAGAGGCGTTAACAATAACCTTGGCTGAAACGGTTTTCTCTTCTTTGCTGACCATATTGCGGAGGGTAACAGTCCAGTTCTTGTCTCCACGTACTGCATTCACGCACTTGGTTCGGGTGAGTATGGTTGCACCCGACTCCTGTGCCTTTTTTGCAGTGAGAATGACCAGTCTTGCGTCATCAACCCAACCGTCGGAGTACTCAAACCCTTTGGTGATGTCCGGCTTCAATGGCCCTGACTTATCGAAGCGGATTGAGCGCGACCCCGGGAGCATTTCACGTTTTGCCAAGTGGTCATAAAGGAACAAGCCTGTTCGAATCATCCAGGCTGGTCTCAGGTGAGGGCGATGGGGAAGACGAAAGCGCAATGGCCGCATGATATGGGGTGAGTTCTTGAGTAGAGACTCGCGCTCAGCCAAGGCTTTTTGCACAAGCCGGAACTCATAGTGCTCAAGATAGCGAAGCCCGCCGTGAATGAGCTTGCTGCTGTTCGAGGAGGTTGCAGATGCCAGGTCATTCATTTCACAGAGCAGCACCTTGAGGTTGCGGCCAGCCGCATCCATCGCTATTCCTGTGCCGTTGACACCGCCGCCAACCACGACAACATCGTACTGTTCATGCCCCATAGTCATTGCTAGTCATCTCCTGGTGCTGTGGGAAAAGACGCCAATTCGATGTGCTGAAAGCGAACTTTTCTGAAGCTAAATAGGTTATTTGAATAGTATGCGAAAGACTTTGGTTTTCGTAAAGGAAAATATGGAAAAAAAACGAAAATTGCGAAGGGTGATAAAATTGAGCTGTTTGCTCAATGCTTGGGGGCCTCTCAAACAATGTGGAGCTTGATGCTGTTCTCTTTCAGAATCCGGGAGATTTCGACAGGTGGCTTTTGGTCGGTAAATACATGATCTGCCTGCGATATATTGCCCAGCCTGACCATTGCATTTCGACCGAACTTGGAATGGTCAGCGGCGAGTAATACTTGATTGGAATTCGCGATAATAGCCTGCGCCACCCGAACTTCGCGGTAGTCGAAATCAAGCAGTGAGCCATCGTTGTGGATACCGCTGATTCCGATGATGCCGAAGTCCATTTTGAATTGATTGATAAAGTCGCGGGTTGCCTCGCCCACTATGCCACCATCACGACTTCTGACCTCGCCGCCGGCAATGATCACATGAAAATCCTCCTTGGCAGAAAGGATGGAGGCAACGTGCAGGTTGTTGGTCACAACCTGCAAGTTATTTTTCTGGAGCAGGGCTTTGGCGATGGTTTCGGTGGTGGTGCCAATATTAATGAACATTGAAGAGTTATCAGGAATCATTGCAACCATGGCTTCGGCAATGCGTTCCTTTGCTTCCAGATCCATGATCTTTCGATCATGGTAGGAGGTATTCATGGTGCTGGAGTCAATCCCGGCCCCGCCGTGATGTCGGCGTAACTTGTTCTCTTTGGCGAGTTCGTTCAGATCCCGGCGGATTGTTTGTGGGGTTACCTTGAATTGGTCTACCAGCTGCTCGGTGGTTACAAAGCCGTTCTGTTGGATCAGTTCTATAATCTGATCCTGTCGCCGCCGCTGTGCCATTCAAAAAGCCTCCACCCTGTGGTTGTTCTTATGCGAAATAATGAGCAATTATAAACTCAGGTAGAGTAAAGTTTAGTCTTTTTGAGCGTTTTATACAGCATTTAGAGCCACTTATCTGTTCGTCAGCAGATGATGTTTGCGAAATCTCTTGGCAATCATATTCAAAAAAGTAAACATACGAACAAATAAGAAAGCGAGGACGAAATAGCGATGAGCCAGTACCTGCTATCCATTGATCAGGGCACAACCAGTTCCCGAGCCATACTGTTTGATTTGAAAGGCAACATTCACGCCGTACGCCAGCAGGAATTTACTCAGCATTTTCCAGATAGCGGGTGGGTTGAGCACGATCCAGAGGATATCTGGTCAACCGTCACCAAGACTTGTAATGAGGTCATGGCGGAGGAGTGCGGAGTAGATGATGAGGTTGTTGCAGTAGGCATCACCAATCAGCGGGAAACCACCATCGTTTGGGACAGGAATACAGGTAAACCGGTTTACAACGCGATTGTGTGGCAGGATCGCCGAACAGCTTCCTATTGTAAGTCCCTTAAGAGCGCGAGCCGTGAACCTGCAGTTCACAGCAAAACCGGTCTGTTAATTGATCCCTATTTTTCTGCCACCAAAATTCGCTGGATTCTTGATAATGTTCCTGGTGCCCGTGAGCGTGCAGAGCGGGGAGAGCTCGCCTTTGGAACGGTTGATACGTTTTTGCTCTGGCGTCTGACTGGTGGCCGCGTGCACAAAACTGACGCCACTAACGCAAGCCGAACCTTACTGTTCAACATCCACACCCAGCAGTGGGACTCGGATCTGCTTGAGCTGTTCAACATTCCTGAATCCCTGTTGCCCGAGGTGCTGGATTCCGCTGACGATTTTGGTGAGATCACTAAGTGTGAAGCCCTCAATGGGGTGTCGGTGCTTGGTGTGGCGGGTGATCAGCAAGCAGCCCTGTTCGGCCAGACCTGCTTCGATGTAGGAATGGCCAAAAGCACCTACGGCACTGGCTGCTTTCTCATGCTCAACACGGGCGAGAAGGCTTTGAAATCAGAGCACAGGCTGTTAACAACAGTGGCCTACCGCTTGAATGGCAAGCCTACCTACGCCATGGAAGGCAGTATTTTTGTGGCGGGCGCGGCGATTCAATGGTTGCGCGATGGTCTGCAGTTAATTGAGAACGCCTGCGACACAGAGCCATTGGCAAAGGATACTCCGCTAGATCACGGTGTGTATCTTGTGCCTGCATTTACCGGGTTGGGTGCGCCTTACTGGGATCCCAACGCGCGGGGAGCGATTTTTGGTTTGACCAGAGATACGGGCATAAAAGAAATCGTAACTGCGGGGCTGCAGTCGGTGTGTTATCAAACCAAAGATTTGCAGAAAGCCATGGAAAAAGACGGTATGCGACCGATCACTCTGCGGGTTGATGGCGGTATGGTGGCGAATAATTGGGTGCTTCAGTTCCTTGCAGACATTCTGGGCGCGAGAGTAGACAGGCCATCCGTTATTGAAACAACCGCTTTGGGTGTGGCGTATTTGGCGGGGCTCAAAGCAGGGGTTTATGAGTCACTCGACGAGCTCTCGGAATTGTGGCGGTGTGACCGTAGCTTTGAGCCCATCATGACGAAACAAAAGCGCGATGAGCTGTATGAGGGATGGATTCATGCCGTTCAGAAGCTCTGATCAGCCCCGTTGAGATCAGTAGGCATAGCCGGGAGTTGGGGGTTAGCGAACCCCCAACTCCCGTAGTCGTTTGTATAGCGTGTTTCGACTGATCGAAAGCTCCCTGGCCGTGCTGGACACGTTACCTTTGCACCTGTGATAAACCTGCAATATATGGGCATGGCTATTACGCTCATCGCCCTCCCGCCGGCAGGGAATCTTAGCTGGCTCAGGCTTGAAATCATCTGAGTGCTCGGAACCAGCAATTTCGTCTGCCGGTGTTGTGCCGCCGAACTCGGCGAGAAAGTCTGCAGGCAGGTGCCAAATCTGTACGACCTCGCCATCTGCCAAGGCGATGGCCACTTTCAAAACGTTTACCAGCTGGCGAATGTTGCCTGGCCAGGAGTGATTTTCCAGCGCGGATAATAGCTGAGGGGCTAAAGATTCACTTTGGCCCGGATCTCGATGTTGCTGATAGATATGCTGAATCAGGCTTCGTATATCTTTACGGTGTCTTAAGGCCGGCAGCTCCACAGACAGGCCGTTGATCCGATAATAAAGGTCCGCCCGGAACTGCCCGGATTCGATGCGGGATAGGGGGGAGCGATTGGTGGCTGTGATTAGTAGAATATCAACCGCAACATTTACTGTTGCGCCCACCGGCGTAACCACCCGTTCTTGTAATACCCGAAGTAGCCTTGATTGGGCGGAAACCGGCATTTCGCCAATCTCATCGAGAAACAAAATGCCTTTGTGAGCATTGCGGATCAAACCAAGCGAGCCTTTAGCTCTAGCGCCTGTAAATGCTCCGGGCTCGTAACCGAACAGCTCTGATTCCACAAGTTCTGGCGGTATAGCTGCGCAGTTGACGGCAACCAGTGGCTGGTCTTTTCGGTGCGAAGCCTTGTGCAACGCATTCACCAGAACTTCTTTTCCTACACCTGTCTCACCGGTTATCAAAACCGGAACGCCTCGCTCCAGGACTTTCAAGCTTTGCTCGGCACATCGGCGCACGGAGGCGTCACCGTATTCGAGGTTGGAAAAGCTTGCGGGATTATCAGAGAAAGTGTGGCGCTCCACATCCGCCAACACCTCGGCAGGCGCTGTTCGGATAGTTGAAGGCCGTTTTACGAGGGCGCTGAGTCGGACCTTGCTCCTGGTTTTCAGTTGCAGTGGTGTCTGTTCCGGATGGCCAAGAATGTCACCGCGCTCAGCAGTGAACAGTACATCGAGCATGACATTCTTTGTTTGAACACCCAGTAACTGATCTGCTCGTTGATTGCTGGCGACAACCCGACCCGAATCATTACACACGAGGATTCCTGACCAGGGGCTGTCGAAGTTGTCAGCGGTCGTGTTAAGGATGATTTGAAAGAAGTCCGCCTCAAATTTCCGATTGAGCAGCCGGTTTTCAACGGATTGAGCAAGCAGACGCACCATACCGAGAGTGTGATCCTGTGGCAGGTATGCATCGCTGAACACACTCAATACACCGGTAAGTTCTTTGTTCGAATCGAATATGGGAGCTGCGGAACCGATGAGGCTTCTGTGCACTTTCAGGAAATGTTCGCTCCTTTGTACCTGTACCGCCCGCCCAGTCGCTATGGCTGTACCTATGGCGTTGGTGCCACATAGCTGCTCCTGCCAGTTAGCGCCATGCTGAAACCAGGATTTTAACCGGGTTTCAGTGGTGCGCTGGTCTCCCCAGCTTTTTAGAACCGTGCCCTGCTGATTCGCCAGAAGAATCAGGCAGCGACTGCTGGAAAGTACATTCCGGTAGTAGGGGAGCACCTCAGCCTCTGCGCTGGCGAGTAGTTCACCATACTGGCGCGTTAAATCTTGCAGATGCTCAGTGCTGAGTGTTGGCTGAGTCGGTTCTCCTTCGTGGTCAAGGCCCAGGGCAATACAACGCTGCCAAGATTCAGAAACGTCTGTTCGAATTTCCGTTTGTACGCTCTTCTTCATCAGATACATCCCTGTGTTCGTTTTCTTGTTTTAGGAGATGCTTTTGGGAGCATGTGTTCAGTTGATGTATGAGAACTGTTCAATAATCTGTTTAACCGTTGTTCACGTCAATGCCTTGTTTGAACAATGTGTTTTCAAGCGAACACAGCCATTTTCGAATATGAAACTGACCATATTTCTAAATATCGCCTTAACTCAAAGTGTTGGGAGGCTTTTGGGGGCCTGTAAGAAAAAATTGGTATGCGCTTTGCGTTCTTAAATACAAACAATAAGTTTCCGGATGTTCGTTTTGAGTCCGGATGCGCTTTCATAAGAATAACAAGGAAAGCTTATGTCCTTAACGCTGGAGAACCTCTCCCGCACGGTCGACGGCGTCGATTACGTTCGGGATGCCAACCTCACTTTTGAGGCGGGATCTTTCAATGTTCTGCTTGGCCGGACACTCGCCGGCAAAACCTCAATGATGCGCCTGATGGCCGGGCTTGATAAGCCGACGAAGGGTCGTGTGCTCTACAAGGGGGAAGATGTTACCGGGCAAAGTGTGCAGCGCCGGAACATATCGATGATTTATCAACAGTTCATCAATTACCCTACGCTCAGCGTTTACGAAAATATCGCATCACCACTCCGCCTTGCCAAAATGTCAGGCTCTGAAATTGATCGCCGGGTGAAAGAAACGGCATCAATGCTACAGATCGAACCTCTGCTTAAACGTTACCCTCTTGAACTTTCTGGCGGCCAGCAACAGCGAACGGCTATGGCGCGAGCATTGGTAAAAGATGCAACGCTGGTGTTGTTCGATGAACCCCTGGTGAATCTGGACTACAAGTTGAGAGAAGAGCTTCGTGCTGAGCTGCGTGATCTGTTTCGAGAGCGTCAGTGCATCGCAGTTTACGCAACAACGGAAGCCAATGAGGCTTTGGCGCTGGGTGGCACCACAACTCTGTTACATGAAGGTGGCGTTGTTCAGAGCGGGCCTGTTATGGATGTTTATCGTTCACCCGTTAACACCCTTGCAGCACAGTTGTTCAGTGAACCCCCCATGAACATCATTCGCGGCCGTGTAAGCGATACCGAGGTGACCTTTGATGAATATTCACACCACGCACTAACACAAGAGTTGGCAAGACTGGCCCCTGGCGACTATTGGTTCGGGATTCGCCCCAGCCACATTGCGCTGGTGCCTGCGAATGATGATGACCTCGAAATGTCCATGGAAGTTGCGCTCAGCGAGATCAGTGGCTCTGAAACCTTTATGCATGTTGAAAACAGCCATTTTGAGATGGTGCTGCAGTTGATGGGGGTTCATCAGTACCACACTGGCGCGCCGCTCAAGGTGTACTTACCAGTAAACAAACTGTTTGTGTTCGATAGTAATGAGCAGCTGGTGCACACACCAACACGGGTTTCAGGAGGTGCAAACTGATGGCTGAAATTCAATTGAAATCTTTGGCGCACAGTTACAGCGCCAACCCATCGGGCCCC
This sequence comes from Marinobacter sp. KMM 10035, assembly GCF_046537445.1. Lineage (NCBI taxonomy): Bacteria > Pseudomonadati > Pseudomonadota > Gammaproteobacteria > Pseudomonadales > Marinobacteraceae > Marinobacter > Marinobacter sp. KMM 10035. The sequence goes on from NZ_JBBVMG010000001.1 coordinate 2,136,491, forward strand.
GGTGACTACGCCATCCGTCAGCTGGATCATGTATGGCACAAGGGCGGAGCCTATGCACTGCTTGGGCCATCGGGTTGTGGCAAAAGCACCATGCTGAACATTATCTCCGGGTTGGTTCAGCCTTCTGAAGGGGAGGTGCTGTTTGACGGCAAACGGGTGAATGAGCTGTCACCCCGAGACAGGAATATTGCCCAAGTGTTCCAGTTCCCCGTGGTCTACGACTCGATGACCGTATTCGAGAATCTGGCGTTCCCTCTCAAGAACAACAAGGTGCCCGCTGCAAAGATCAGAACCCGCGTGCAGGAAATTGCAGAGGTGCTTGAGATTGAGGACAAGCTGCACAAGAAGGCGAAAAACCTCACGGCTGATGAAAAGCAAAAGGTTTCTATGGGGCGTGGTTTGGTGAGGGAAGATGTCTCCGCCATTTTGTTTGATGAACCTTTGACGGTTATCGATCCTCAGCTTAAGTGGAAGTTGCGTAGAAAGCTCAAGCAGATTCACGAGCAGTTTGATATCACCATGGTGTACGTCACCCACGATCAGCTTGAGGCATCAACGTTTGCTGACAGGATTGCCGTGATGTACGACGGGCAGGTGGTGCAGTTCGGTACACCCACGGAACTCTTCGAAGCACCCAATCACACGTTTGTCGGCTACTTCATCGGTAGCCCCGGAATGAACATTTTAGAGGTGGAGAGATGTTCGGGGGGCGTTCGGTTTGATTCAACCGAACTGCGCCTGGAGCCATGGCAGTTAGACCTTCTGGGAGCCATGACATCGGAAAACGTGAAGGTTGGTATTCGGCCCGAGTTTATCGAAATCTCCCCGGTAATGTCCGATGACACCTACGCCGCTAAAGTGCGGGATGTGGAGGATCTGGGTACCTACAAGATTGTGACGGTAGAACTTGGCGGGCAACAGATGAAAGTGCGCCAGAGTGAAGAGTTTGATGCCGGCATTGGTAGCCAGGTAAATCTCCTGTTCCCGGCGCAGTGGCTAATGCTTTATGTGGATGAATTCCTGGTACAGGAGCAACAGTGATGGACAAGATCCCGGATAACAGAGCCTGGTGGCTCGTCCTGCCGGTTTTCCTGCTAGTAGCCTTTTCTGCACTCATACCACTGATGACGGTGGTGAACTATTCGGTTCAGGATATTTTTGGCCCGGGCCAAGCGTACTACGTTGGTACGGAGTGGTTTAAAGAAGTTCTGACGGATCAACGATTGCAGGATTCATTAATCCGACAGTTTGCCTTCTCCGGCGCGGTATTGTTGATCCAGATTCCTTTGGGCATAGGTGTCGCCTTGATGATGCCCAAGTCCGGAATCAAGGGGTCACTTTGCCTCATTCTGGTCGCTATTCCGCTCCTTATTCCCTGGAACGTTGTAGGGACTATCTGGCAGATATTCGCCCGGGGTGATATCGGATTATTTGGTTGGGCGGTGAACCAGGCCGGCATCGATTACAACTACACCGGGGATACAGTAGATGCCTGGCTGACCGTCCTTCTTATGGACGTTTGGCACTGGACACCTCTGGTTGCTCTATTGTGCTACTCAGGATTGAGGGCTATTCCTGAGGCGTTCTATCAAGCGGCTGAAATTGACCGTGCTTCCAAATGGGCGGTGTTTCGTTATATCCAGCTTCCGCGTCTCAAGAGCGTATTGATCATCGCTGTGCTGTTGCGGTTTATGGACAGCTTCATGATCTATATCGAACCCTTCGTACTCACTGGCGGGGGGCCGGGAAGCTCGACAACCTTCCTTAGCCAGACCCTGACAACCATGGCAATAGGGCAGTTTGATCTTGGGCGTGCAGCGGCATTCTCATTGATCTACTTCCTGATCGTATTGCTGATCTCCTGGTTGTTCTTCACAGCCATTACTCACGCCGATAAAGAAAAATAAGGAGAGTGTGATGAGGCAAACAGGCTATAAAAACATCGGGATCACAATATACATCCTGCTCCTTCTTACGCCGGTTTACTGGCTACTGAACATGTCGTTCAAAACCAACCGTGAAATTCTGGGGGGGCTTACGCTGTGGCCGCAGAATTTCACGTTTGATAATTATGCCGTGATCTTTACAGACCCCAGTTGGTATAACGGCTACCTCAACTCAATGGCGTATGTGTCTATCAACGTGGTGATTACCTTGTTGGTTGCTTTGCCTGCGGCCTACGCCTTCAGTCGGTACAAGTTTCTGGGGGATAAGCATCTGTTCTTCTGGTTGCTCAGCAACCGGATGGCACCGCCGGCGGTTTTCCTGCTGCCGTTCTTCCAGTTGTATTCATCTATCGGGCTTTTCGATACCCACATCGCCGTCGCACTCGCGCATTGTTTGTTCAACGTGCCCTTGGCAGTGTGGATTCTTGAAGGGTTCATGAAGGGCGTTCCCCGTGAATACGATGAGATGGCTTACATCGATGGCTACAGTTTTCCCAAATTCTTCATCAAAGTGTTTTTGCCGATGATTCGCTCAGGTATCGGCGTAACGGCCTTCTTTGCCTTCATGTTTTCGTGGGTTGAGTTGCTTCTGGCCAGAACACTGACCTCTGTGGATGCTCAGCCCATTGGCGCAATCATGACTCGTACCATAGGGGCGAGTGGCATTGATTGGGGAGTGCTGGCGGCAGCCGGCGTTTTAACAATAATCCCAGGCTTGCTGGTTATCTGGTTCGTTCGTAACCATGTGGCTAAAGGCTTCGCTCTCGGGCGCGTTTAAGGAGAAAGCATATGATTGCCTGGATGAATTGGACCCCTACGGTCATCGTGTTTTTTTCAGTTATTGCCATGATTCTTGCGGTAATGACCGTTTACGAAATCGTATCTCCCTGCACAGAGCGTAAAGGCTTTTTGCCAATAGAGACAACGCGCGGAGACCGGTTATTTATTGGTTTGCTTTCGGCTGCCTACATACATCTCACCTTCCTTGCGGTTAGTGACATCACTTTGTGGGTTGCGTTGGCTGTGTCTGTTGTCTGGCTTCTGGTTCTGTTGCGATGGGGCTAGAAGAGAGGCTGAACAGGGTGCAATAAACGCACCCCGAATAAACTTGCTTAAATGTTGTAAAGGATTCGAAACCGAACTATTTTTTCACCAGGAACGAACGTGATAAGTGTTTGGTTTTCGGAAGGGCAAGGCTAGAGGTACCAAGAGCTGTAACAAGCCGAAACCGGAGCGAAGGTATTCTTCGCCCAATTCATAATAAAGATGACGAGGTTGGGTATGTTTAAAAACAATAAATATCCTAAGACCCTACTGCTTGGCGCTGCAATCGGTGCCGTCAGTATGGGCCTGAGCTTGCAGGCCAGTGCTGACCAGTACTCGGATGCAGCTGAAAAGTGGGTAAACGACTCGTTCAAACGGTCTACCCTTACCAAAGAACAGCAGATGGAAGAAATGGCCTGGTTCACCAAGGCTGCGGAGTCTTTCCGTGGCATGGAAATCAATGTTGTTTCGGAAACCATTGCGACCCACGAATACGAATCCAGCGTGTTGGCCAAGGCCTTCACCGACATTACCGGCATCAAGCTTACCCATACCCTGATTCAGGAAGGGGATGTTATCGAGAAGCTGCAAACCCAGATGCAGTCGGGGCGCAACATCTATGACGGCTACGTGAATGACTCTGACTTGATTGGTACTCACGTCAGGTACGGTAAGGTTGTAGCGGTTGAAGATATTATGAACGGGGAGGGCAAGGACCTAACCCTGCCAACCCTGGATCTTGACGATTTCATCGGCCTCGATTTCACCACCGGGCCTGATGGCAAGCTTTACCAGTTGCCAACGCAGCAGTTTGCCAATCTGTACTGGTTCCGCGCTGACTGGTTTGAGCGTGACGATCTGAAAAAACAGTTCAAAGATATATACGGCTATGAGCTTGGTGTTCCTGTTAACTGGTCTGCCTACGAAGACATTGCAGAGTTTTTCTCGGTTCACGTTAAAGAGATAGACGGCAAAAAAGTATACGGCCACATGGACTACGGCAAGAAGGATCCCTCCCTGGGATGGCGCTTCACCGATGCCTGGTTCTCCATGGCTGGTGCTGGCGACAAAGGCCTGCCTAACGGTTTACCTGTAGATGAATGGGGCGTTCGGGTAGAGGATTGCCACCCTGTTGGTTCTGATGTTTCCCGCGGTGGTGCTACAAACAGCCCGGCTGCTGTTTATGCGACGGAGAAGTATGTTGAATGGATGGGCAAGTATGCGCCACCAGAGGCCACAGGGATGACCTTCTCTGAGTCCGGCCCAGTGCCTGCTCAAGGCAATGTTGCCCAGCAGATTTTCTGGTACACAGCTTTTACTGCCAGCATGATCGAAGAGGGTCTGCCAGTTGTAAACGAGGAAGGTTTACCCAAGTGGCGCATGGCACCTTCACCACGTGGCCCATACTGGGAAGAGGGCATGAAACTGGGCTATCAGGACGTTGGTTCCTGGACGTTCCTGAACTCGACACCTGAAAAACGCCGCTTGGCCGCATGGCTGTACGCACAGTTCACTGTGTCGAAAACAGTGTCACTTGAAAAGCTTGTGGCGGGCCTTACTCCCATTCGCGATTCCGATATCAACTCGGACGTGATGACGGAAATGGCACCTAAGTTGGGTGGCCTGGTTGAGTTCTACCGCAGCCCTGCAAGGGTTCAGTGGACGCCTACCGGCACCAACATTCCCGACTACCCGAAGATGGCTCAGCTGTGGTGGCAGTATGTTGCTCAGGCAGCCAGTGGCGAAGCCACAGCGCAGGAAGCGCTTGATGGTTTGGCAAAGGCTCAGGATCGGGTTATGGAGCGGCTACAGAGAGCCAATGTTCTGACCACCTGCGCTCCAAAGCTGAACGAGCCGCGTGATCCGCAGTACTGGTTCGATCAGCCTGGCGCACCTAAGCCCAAACTGGCGAATGAAAAAGTGCAGGGTCAAACTGTACCTTATGATGAGCTGATTAAAACCTGGGAAGATGCTCGCAAGAGCTGAGCCCGGTAGTAGGTTGTAGTAACTTGCCGGGCACTGTCATTCAGGCGGTGCCCGGCAAGCCGCTTTATCCCATCCCGCATAAAAAATTGCACGTTTGCCTTCTCACTGACATGATCCCTATTACGCTTGCTTGAACTCACGAGTATCGTAATACCGGATGAGCCCATGCTGAGGAGTTTTTCATGACGGCCAAGAACGCTCAGCGCGAAACCATCCTATGGCAAACCGGCCACTGCTACCTTGGAGAGGTACTGGTTGCATGTACACCAAAAGGTGTATGCGCTGTGCTCCCAGGAGAGACTGCCGACGAATTGGTTGAAGACCTTGCTGAACGTTTCCCCCGCGCTGAACTCACCCATGCAAACGATTTCCGGGCACCTTGGTTTACCGAGGTAATGAACCACCTGATCGACAGCCGAAGACCACTCACTGTCGAACTTGATCTTCGTGGCACGGAATTTCAATGCAAGGTCTGGCAGGCACTGCAAGAGATTCCTTCAGGATGTTCGTCCAGCTATGGGAACATCGCACAGCAGATAGGCATGCCCACTGCCTCCAGAGCTGTCGCAGGCGCTTGTGCAGCTAACCCGCTGGCGGTGGTTGTGCCATGCCATCGAGTGTTGCGCGGTGATGGCAGCCTTTCTGGTTACCGCTGGGGCGTTAAACGAAAGCAAGCCGTACTGAGTCATGAGCAGGGGCTGTCTGATCGCTGATGCCTCTAAACCGTTTCAATTCTACTAATATCCGCGAGCTTATCGGTTTGAATTCTTCTGTATTTTTCCTGTTTATCTTGTTAGTGCCTTCGATGGCTCAGGCCGAGTGGTTCCGATATACAGATACGGCCATGACAACACCGGTGGAACTGGAGTTTTGGGCTGACGAAAAAAGCGCTGCTGATGCAGTCGCGGAAGATGTTCTGGCGGTATTCCATCAAGTAGACAGGGGCATGAGCCGGTACAGAGAGGACTCTGAACTCTCTGGCCTTAATCGTAAGGCAGCGTATGGCCCCGTACAGGTTAGCACCGGCCTATTTGAGGTTCTGAAGAAAGCCGAAGAAGTAGCTGTTCTTAGCGGTGGTGCTTTCGATATCAGTTTCGGATCTGTTGGCTACCTGTATGACTACCGGGAGCGGCAGCAGCCATCCCCTGAAGAAATTCGGTCCAGGCTGGGCCATATCAACTTTCAGGACATTGTTCTGGATGATGAGGCGCAAACAGTCTTCTTTCGCCAGAAAGGTTTGTTGATCGATTTGGGCGGCATTGCCAAGGGGTATGCGGTAGATCTGGGCATTGAGCGCTTGACAGCGGCAGGTGTAAGCCATGCCCGGCTTAGTGCGGGAGGCGACTTGCGTCTGTTAGGCGACAAGCGAGGCCGGCCCTGGCTTGTGGGTGTTCGTGACCCCCGTTCGGAAACTCGCAATGTTGTGGTGTTGCCGCTTGCCGATCTCGCTATTTCCACATCTGGTGATTACGAGCGGTTTTTTATCGATGAGCAAGGCGAGCGTGTGCACCACATACTTTCCCCCGGTACAGGGAAATCCGTGCGAGGTGTGCAGAGCGTTACCATCATTGGCAGTGATGCCCTGACAACTGACGGGCTATCTACGGCTGTGTTCGTGCTTGGCCCGGAAAAGGGCCTGGAGATGATCGAGAAGCTACCAGGTATTGATGCGATTATTATTGATGACCAGCGGATGATGCACTTTACAGAGGGGTTGGCACCCCCGGAATCGTGAAGGGGATGCCGGGGGTGTGCTGCCGCGTTAGACAATAGATTCCAGCGCAATCAACCGGTCCTGACTCGCTGCATTACCCAAGCCATGGCCGAGGAACCTCGAAGCAAAGTCTGCTTGCTCGCCGTGCAATGCCATGTAGTTCAGCAAAACAGTCTGCACCAGTTGGTTTACGTTGTTTGCAGCCGGGCTGGAAGCGGTTTCCACAGAGGCATCGCCCCGCATGAAGCCAATCTGATTTCGAATCGGGGTAGGGCGGCCGTTAGGATTGTAAACCAGGAAGAAGGACGCCGCAGTCTGCTGGTTATCACCTGTCCAAACGCCTTTGCCTCTGCCATCTTCTGAGTCATCCAGGGTGCCGTTGCTGGATAACGAGCCGTCACTGAAGACATACAGCATCAACGGCTTGTTCATTCTCGCCGCGTATTCCAAGCAGGCGCCCATGCAGCGGCCAGCCAGTAAATCCCGGCGCTCTCCGGTTGCCCGCTCGCCAGTGTGGTAGTCATAGCCACCCATGGTGATGGTGCCAGCGCCGGCATAGCCGTTTACCGCTAACTTCATTACGGATGCTGTTTTCTGGAATTCCCGATTAGCCCTGAATTCCTCCTCAGTGAAAATTCCAGTAGCCCCGACAATGTGCTCATCTATGGCGGGGTCAAGAATTGCCGGGTCGCCATAGGTGTCAACCACATCGGCGCTCTTGGCATAGCCGCACCGCACCAGCTTACGAATATCATTTTCGGCGTCTGTGCCGAGGCCGGTGCTCACGCGGTTCATTTTAGCGTCACTGATACGCTGAACGGCCTCCATCACAGAAACCGCATCCGCCTGATTCAGTATGGAGGTCAGGTCGCCCACATCCACCAATCCAATTGCATCGGATGGGCGGTCGATTTTTGTAGGCCGAACTTTCGGATCAATGAGGTTCATAGGCGCCATGGAGTTGCCCCCTGATTCCGTGCTTTGTGAACCGATCAGGGAGAGCAGGGAGCCGTTGGCACCGGCTTTATAGATACCGTACATGGGGTTGTGCGGGTTGTTGCCGGTGTCGTTTTCCGAGCGTGCGGCAATAATCGCGCCGTTGGTCTGTGAGCGGGTCATCATGCTGGTGCTTTGCTGGATACCCCGCAAAAAACCGCTGTCTGAGTGGAACGCCAGCCCGAGTTCTGTGTTAACAAACGCCGGATCGTTCGGAAGCATGTCACCTGGTATACCCAGTTTGCTGTAGCCCGCCGTGCTCAGAAAATCCATCTGTCCACCAGATTTGCCCATCAGCACATTGGAGCCCGCAATGCTGGCACCGCCGGCCAAATCAAAACAGATAAACGGGATTTTTCCTGCACCTGCGATACCGATGCCACATTCTGCTTTTATTTGTTCAGACAACTCGGCAGCTGCCATTCGGGGGTTAGCGAACAGGCCGAGCATTGAAGTGCCAACAACCGTCGCTGTGCCAGCTCTGAAGCCTTGTGCAATGAACTCCCTGCGAGTCCGTGGTCGCCCGTGGTCGTTGTGGAAGAGGGGCTCGCCATTGGCCAGAGGCCGTTTCAGGGGTTTGCGTATAAACATGAGCGTAGTCCTCTACTGAACCAGGGTGGTGGCGCTGCCAAGCACAGCGGCACAACTTGCTTTAACGATGGTTTCGGTGCGGTCGTTCGGGCAGGTGGATCCGCCACACAGGGCGAGTTGGTCGATCAGGCTGCCCACTGCATCTTCAATGACCTGTGTACTCGGTTGACTACCGAGATTGTCACCCACAAATGTTGCTAACAGAGGTCCCGTAATCTGGCTCTTGCCGCCATGATCAAAGGCTGTGGCGGCAGGTGCGGAAAAATCGAATCCCGGGAAGAAGTTCTGTCTTTTCTGGACATTCGATACAAGAGCATCGCAGTACTGAATTGCCACCTGGGTTATGGCCATTTGATGTGACGAAAGAAAGCCTTCGATATTCTCCACGGTGGGCAGTTGCTGTTTCACCGTGTTGAATGTATTTGCAACCGCAGCGTTGGTGGTCGGGATGCCGGTCATGCGGGCCATGGACTCATTAATCTCATCAAAGGTTTTTAAGCCGATATGGGATGAGGGCGGCAGGATTGCTGGCGCGACGGTTCCGGGCAGTGGTGGCACGGAACGAGAGAAGGTGCTGCTGCCGAGCCGATCGAAGGTCAGGAAGAATTCGTCGCTACCCGGGCCATTCTCGAGTGCGATGATCGTGCCTTGCCGCGATAATGGTTGGCCTTTTCCTGGCTCGTAGGAGGAACTATCCAGAGTAACCTTAAGGTTTGCCCATGCTTGACCGACAGTAGCCTCTTTACCATTGATGCCCAAGCGCATGCCTTCTAGTGGAATACCTGATGGCTCAGCTGTTTCATCAAGGCTGATGAAAAATGGCTCCGTAAAGCGATAGCTGTAGTTGTCAAAAACGCTCACATCAAAAACGATAAAGCTTTCTGGCACATCGATCAGATGGGAAACACCAAACAGCAGGTAGAACTTCTGGCCTACACCTACATCGAAGTTTGTTTTGACCTGTTCGGATGTCAGTGCCCGGTTATGGAAGGCGACCATGCGAATGACACCTTGCCAAGGAGAACGGCCATCCGTCTCGTTCCCAAGAACGAGCGCAAAGCTGTCGTCCCAATCGGAAAACAGGCCAGGGTCGTCCGGGTCGAGATCGCCGGAGTGCTCGCCGTTGACATAGATCTGCCGCCCAGTGCCAGGGCTATAGTTCACGACAACATGCTGAAGAGTGGCCTGCAGGAGTTGGTCACCATCTTGAGTAGCGAACGGAGCGTTTTCATCGCTGGTGGTGCTGCGATGGAGCACTTCGTACCGTTGCAGGGTCTGGCTCAGTGTTACGTTCCGGGCAGTGGAGGAGCCAGAGTAGGTAATGATTCTTGCATCCTCCTGGGTAATGTTCCCCGGCGCGACCCAGGCTTCGATGGCATATTCACCGGACCCTGTCAGCAAGCTGTGCAGTTTGCTGCTGCTGGCGGTCGAACCTTGCGCTTTGCCGGCGGGTATTACAGGGGCACTTTCCGGCTTGACTTCGGGGCCTATATTGATTCCCCAGCCCAGTACCCAGTCAACGTTGCCGCTGAGAGTAAGATCTAGCGGTGTGGAGACGCCGCTGGTGTCGTAGGCGATCTGACCCTGGCCAGATTGGAATTCATACAGCGCAACAATATTGTCCTCAAAGCGCCCGCCAGAATTGGCGAGAAGGCCGTCTGAATCCAGTACCAGTGCCCTGCTGGCTACCAGAGCAGGATCGACTGGCTCGGGTGATAATGGCTCTGCGAACTGCTCAATAGCCATCTGCATCATGCCGGCAGACCAGTCGCAATCTGTCTCACCTCCATTTGCCCAGCAGTTGTGGAAATCTCTCCTCAGGCGGACTACAAAACGGGAATTTTCCGGCGAGTTAAGGTCTATCCTGCTTTGGGATTGTTGGTAGGCGATATCTACATTATCGCTGGCAACGTAAGGTGTTTGGCCACCGTCGCCATGGCATTCGGAGCAGTAGGTTCTCAATACTGGATAAACGGTGCTTCCGAAGGCGCTGCTGCCTTCCGGGAAAGCGATGGTTGAGCCAGGCGATTTGAGCACCGGCGCTTGAAGCTCCACCGTTTTCACAGAGCCCTCTGCTCCATCAGCCCACTTCGAAATATAGGTGGTGAGAATATTCCCGCAGACGACGTCACTGCCTGTCCAGCAGTTATGGCCATCGGCTACTTTGGTCACCATTCTGGATTGGGAGGGTGCAGTGAGATCTACAATGGTTCTAGCTTGGGCGTAGGCGCTGTTGATGTTGTTCTGGTCAACAAATGTGGGCGACTGGCCGCCCGCACCGTGGCATGAGCCACAGCGATTGTCCTGCACAAGGTTGTCCCAGACATTCAGTTTAAAACTCTGTATATCAGCGGTAGCCGGTGCGGGGCCGCTGTAGCTAATGGTATTTGATCCAGAAGATGTATTTGGCAGCGCCTCTGTGGACTCGCCACCACAGGCGCTGAGGAAGAGGGTGAACACTATCAGTAGTGCAATAGGTGCTGCGGAGCGGAGTTGGTTTGATCCGGGGAGCGTTAGTGTTTTCATCAGGCGTTACTCCCCCGCACAGTAAACAGCAGATTCGGCAAACACCTGCTTCAGATTGAAGTTATGAGACCTGAAACTCGACACCATTGTCTCGACCTGAGTATGGTCTTCGCTGGTGGAGGGCGGTCTGAGGCACACGTTCGTGAATACTTTCTTTACCTGGCATTCTGCGAAGGCGCCGGAACGTGCCCACTCTTCACCAAGACTTTTTGCACCGTGACCCGAACCGGGTAAGCTCCCATCCCAATCTAGCCGCCGGTTGGTGCCCTGGCGCCAGTAGTTATCCCATTTGTCGTCCGGCGTGACATACCCCGGGGCAAAGGTGGTGGAGTTGATGAGGTACTTGCCCTGCACCCGTGACTGAGTCTCCGGGTCATTAACGGTGTTGTAAACGAGTCTTCCAAGCATTCCATCAGGATCACTGTCCGGGTTGTATTCGTAATCGTAGTAGGCAAAAGCCTGGGTCATCGGGTCCATGCCCGTGTGACAACCCACGCAGTTGTTCAGGAACACACGGCTATCGCCACCCGGGCTTCGTGAAACGTCCTGGCGAATTCTGTCCGGGGACAGGTTTACGTCGGCTACCTGTTCCAGATCCCGGCACATGTGGTTGATCAAGGTAAACCGGAACATGGCACGGTTGGTACCTGCGCTGAAAAAAGCTCTGGCGGCTGCGCGAGATGTTATTACGCCGGCTGTGGCGTCCGCTGGCAGGCCGGTGAAGGCTGACTGACTTTCGGGCCGGAAATTTTGTTTGTCGGAAAGGTCGTGGCCAAGTTCTTCGATCTTCTCGTAATGATTGTTGTTCGAGTTGGAGTAGGCCGGTATATCGTTCCAGGTGCCTACGTATAAAATGTTGTCGTACAGCACCCTTCGAAAATCTGCATCATCTCGTACCAGGCCGATCACTGTAGCGGTGTAATCGTTCAAGGGGACAAAAGGCGTCATCGCCTCATTGGTCCAGGGCGCTGCGAAGTTTTTCAGCGTTACATTATAAAAAGCCGGATCTTCCAGTGCAGTAAATGCAGCTTCGAGCTTTCTGTTGGCAGCAATATCCTGCGCCATGTCATCAAGTACAGAGGCAGATGGAGGTACGCCCGCAATCCTGTCATGAATTCGTTTGGCCTGTTCACGTGGCCCGGCACTGGCTGTGCAAGCAAAGGCAGCAGTCAGCAAAATCAGCAGTGACATACTGCATGCCTTGAATGCGTTGAGTCGCATCCTGTCTTTGGCTTTCATGTCGCCGTCCTCAATGGTTTAGCTTTGGCACATTAGGCCAATTTGACAATTGTTAATAGTTTATACTTGCAATTAACATGGAATTTGTGGGGTGCTCCACGTAATTACAATTACTTACGTAAAGTCCCTGGAGATGCACGGTTTCACAGCCTTAATTTATGTCATGAATTCACTATATTCACTGCGGTAACACTGCTTCCAGGGGACTAAGGCGCGTGCCTCACAAATCGATCAAGATCATCCGCTTGCTGGCTTTTTCCGGTCTGTTGGTAACGCTTGCTGGCTGTTTGCCAAGTGCAGACAGCCAGCAAGCAGACCCCGTGGTGGTCGAGAACCCTGTGCTCTATGTGAAGCGACCATTGTTATTCGATAGCAATAGTGGGGCGTTGGTAGAGGACAACCTGGCTGACCCTTCCGGGTTTCGCCCGGGCGCCCGCTTATTTGTAAAAAACAGTGCCTCCATCGATGCCCGTGCCGTGGATGTGTCTTCCCGGGCCTTTTCTGGCGCTGGGTTTCTCAATGATGCGGGCCGCCTGTTGTATGACGTAAAAGATCTGCACGTTTCCCACGATGGTAACCGCGCGCTCTTTGCCATGCGGGCGCCGGAAATTGAAGATGCCGATGACGATGATCAGCCCACCTGGAATATCTGGGAATACGATCGTGTAGCGGATGTCCTTCGCCGAATCATAACCTCTAACGTAACAGCGGAAGCTGGTCAGGATGTTGCTCCGGCTTATTTGCCTGATGGCCGAATAGTGTTTTCGTCTAGCCGCCAGCGGGCTTCCAAAGCCATATTGTTGGATGAAGGCAAAGGCCAGTTTGCCGGCCTGGATGAAAACCGGAATGCACCCGCATTCGTTCTCCATACCATGGACGACGATGGTGAGAACATTCAGCAAATTACCTTTAACCAGAGCCACGACCTGGACCCTCTCGTTACCGATGAAGGGTTTATCGTATTCAGTCGCTGGGACAATGCAGGGCAGACCCGTAACAATGGTGTGAATCTCTACCGTGTAAATCCAGACGGTACAGGGCTTACCTACCTCTATGGCCGGCATTCCCACGACTCTGTTCCGGGAGCGCGCAATGTTCAGTACTTGAAGGCCCGGAAAACCGATTCAAACTCTGTGCTGGTGCAGTTGCGGCCTTTTGAAACCAACGATTACGCCTCTGCACCGGCGGAGGTGGATCTCCATAACTACGTGGAAGCTGGCCTGCGCCTTGATGGTGTTGCCGCTAATGGCGGCCAGCGCCCACTGATTCCGGGCATAACGCTTGATGGTCAACTGTCACTAAACGGACGCTACGGTTCTGTTTCACCTCTTATGGATGGAACCGGCCGGTATCTGGTTAGTTGGACACCCTGTCGGCTCAGCGAGAGGGCATCCGGCCGTATTGTGAACTGCACTGAGGAACGGTTGGAATCCGACGCCTATGTGCCCGCGCCACCGGTATACGGGCTCTGGCTGTTAGACGTGGCAAGCGGAACTCAGAGGCCAGTGGTGGAGCCTTCAGAGGGTGAGCAGTTTGATGAAGCTATGCTTATGCGAGAGCGACGTCTGGAAGGGTTTATTTCAGACGCGCAGCTCATGGGCGATGCCGCAGATCTTGCCGATGAAGGTTATGGCATTCTGCATATTCGCAGCGTTTACGACATGGATGGCATCGATATAACACCAAACGGTATCGCAGCGATGGCGAATCCTTCTATCACGCCAACGGCACAGCGCCCGGCGCGATTCTTGCGCCTTGAAAAGCCAGTATCGATGCCTGATGAGAATGTGAAAGATTTTGATAACAGTGCCTTTGGCCGCAGCCGTGGGCAACTGATGCGGGAAATTCTGGGATATGTGCCCATAGAGCCGGATGGCTCGGTAAAAATAGCCGTTCCAGCCAACGTGGCGTTTGCTATCAGCGTATTGGATGGTCAGGGTCGTAGAATCACTGAGCGCCACCAGAACTGGTTGTCGGTTCGCCCTGGCGAAACGCTGGCATGCCAAGGGTGTCACGAATCTGGTTCACCTGTATCCCACGGGCGCCCGGATGCCGGCCCAGAGTCTGTGTGGGAAGGTGCCAGTGCCATCACGCTGCCTTTCCCGGGTACGGATCCGGCCTTGTATACGGATCGCATCGGCGAAACCATGGCTGAAGTTTATGCGCGAACTCAGGATATTCGGCTGCCATTGCCTGATCCCATATACAGGGATGATGAGTGGGAGGATCTTATGAGCAGTGCAGAAGATAGGTCAATGGCTTATGAAAATCTGCAGACAACGCCGCCGATTTCCGTCGCCTGTGAAAACGACTGGGCAGCTAATTGCCGGGCAGTGATCAATTACGAAACCCATATTCATCCGCTATGGGATGTGAGTCGAGTAATTGTCGACGGGGGTGGACAGGTATTAGACGATCACACTTGCACCTCGTGCCATACAGAAGCAGACCCTGTTGACGCAAACTTAAAGGCTGTTCCAGAGGCCAACTTAGATCTAACCAACGGATCTTCCGATGCCAACCCGCTGCACTTTAAATCTTATCGGGAGTTGCTGTTTCCTGATAACGCGCAGGAACTTAATCCAGGTGGCGTGCTAGTCGACACAATGGTTGATTCAGGCGAGGTGCTGAGAGACGAAGAGGGTAATCCGATACTGGATGAGGTTACTGGCCTGCCAACGCCCATTCTTGTTCCGATTACAGTTCCAGCAAGCATGTCTGTAAATGGAGCCTTAGCCAGTACTCGTTTCCGTGAAGCGTTCAAGCCCGGTGGCACCCACGATGGCCGTTTGTCTCCAGCCGAACTTCGCCTCATAGCAGAGTGGCTGGACATAGGCGCCCAGTACTACAACAACCCGTTCGACGCCCCAGACAATTAATCAGGACCTGACACCACAATCATGCCCATTGCCATTCTGTTACTGATGCTCTGCTTACCCGGGACGGCCTGGGCTGGCTGGCTATGGGGCGGTGATGAACCCGAACAGCGGGTTCAGGTTGTCGAGCCTTTTGTGGCCTGGCGAACTGGCCCTGCGGTGGGTTATCCAGTGTTTCATAGCAGCGAGAAAGGGGAATGGTTAACCCTGCTGCAACGTAAAACCGGTTGGATGAAAGTACGGGATAAGAAAGGCCGGGAAGGCTGGGTGGCTGTTGCCGCCATTGCACAAACCCAGGACGCAACTGGTGAAAGCGTCAATCTCAGCGTGCCGGATATAAAGGCATTCAGCGAACGCACGTTTGAAGCTGGAATCCTGATGGGGGAGTTTGAAGGCAATCCCGTAACCTCAGGCTACGGAGGTTACTGGTTCACTCCCAACCTCGCTGGGGAAGTGTGGGGTTCGCAGGTACTGGGCAGCGCCTCGGAAATACTCATGGTGAATGCCAACATAGTGCACCAGCCGTTTCCCCACTGGAAAGTGTCACCGTATTTCACGCTTGGGGTGGGTCATATATGGGTAGATCCTAAAGCAACACTGGCAGTGCCAGAAGAGCGTGACAACAGCGTAGGCCATGCCGGTTTGGGTGTGCGGGTGTACATCACCGAACGATATTTTATCCGGGCCGAGTTCAAGGACTACAAGGTCTTTACCAGCCGATCAACCAACGAAGAAGCGACAGAATGGAAAATCGGACTAAGCATCTTTTTCTGACCGGGTTTTGCCTGGCACAGGTCATGGCTTTTGCACCTCAGGTATTCGCGCAGGAGCATGATGATCGGCCTTTGATCGAGCCTGATGTAAAACCTGTGCCGGTTAATGAGGCGCTGATTGATACCGAGAACTTCGAGATCGGCGCCTTTCTGGGCATGATCAATATTGAAGATTTCGAGTCGTCGTTTGTTTATGGCGGCAAGCTTATCTATCACCTGAGCGAGTCCTTCTTTTTCGAGGCAGCGATAGGTTTTGCGGAAGGTGGCCAAACCAGTTTTGAAAATCTGGCGGGTAACGTGCAGGTGTTAACCGACAGCGAGCGAGAGTATCGCTATTACAACATCAATCTGGGCTATAACCTTCTGCCAGGTCAGGCTTTTCTTAGCGAGAACTACGCGTTCAATACCAATTTTTATCTGATTGCCGGCGCGGGCGCTACGGAATTCGGCGGCGATACCCGCTTTACCGTCAACGCCGGTGCAGGCTATCAGGTTTTACTCACAGACAGCCTTGCCATAGACCTGGGTGTGCGCCAGCACTACTACCGCATTGACGTGGTCGGTGCTGAGAAAACGTCCATGAACACTGAAATCCGTACCGGATTGTCAGTATTTTTCTGAACACAGGAGCCATTTGAATGAACAACCCGGTTACAGCCATAGCCCTGGCCCTTGCTTTGTCCGGCGCTGCAATGAGCGCACAGGCAGAGGCCATCAATGTTCCGGCTCCGGACTTCACTCTGGAGAGCCGAGCGGGAGAAAACATCCGCTTGGAAGACCATCGTGGTGAGGTGGTCATGCTCAACTTCTGGGCGTCCTGGTGCGGCCCCTGCCGGCAGGAAATGCCTCTGATGGATGATATCTACAGCCGCTATCAGGATCTGGGCTTCACCATTCTTGCAGTGAACGTGGATGAGAACCGCGATGAGGCTTTGCGCTTTTTAGACAAGGTGCCGGTGGATTATCCCATTTTGTACGATCCGGAAAGTTCGGTGAGCAGGCTTTACGAAGTGCCGGCCATGCCCACTACTGTGATGATCGATCGTGATGGCAATGCCCGTTACATTCACTATGGCTACAAGCCAGGCTACGAAGTTGAGTACGAAGCCCAGATAAGAGAACTGGTGCGAGAGTGATTCCCGAGCGGGTAAGCAATATGCGCAAACTGACCATCATCGCGCCTTTGTTATTGGCGCTGCTGCTTTCAGCAACGGCTGGGTGCAGCTCTGTCGAGCCTTGGGTTAAGCCTTATGAGAGGGATCGCCTGGCGGATCCGATCATGAGCCTGAGCCGCCATGGCAAAGCAGATTCCTACATTAACCACGTCTACCAGGCGAGGGAGTCTGCCCGTGGGGCGGAAGGTGGCGCAGGAGGTGGCTGTGGTTGTAACTGATCGCGCTCATATGGCCTGGCTGTTTCTTGTGTTGATGGTGGCGACTTCGTTTGCCCAGGCAGCAACCCTGCCAGTGGATAACGTGGATCTGTTTTATCACCGCTACGATGGCGGCGGCATGGTAATTGATGGCCCCGTAGTGCTGGCGCGCAAGAGTGTTGGGCCTCAGGTGTCTGTGTCGGGGCAGTATTATGTGGATATGGTGTCGGCAGCGTCGGTAGACGTTTTGGCCACCGCAAGTGCTTATGAAGAAGAGCGCACGGAGTATACGCTGGGCGTTGATTACCTGTATGACCGGGCGATCATGAGCCTGGGATTTACCAACAGCTCAGAGAACGATTACGAGGCCAGTACCCTGTACTTCACCGTAAGCCAGGAGTTCTTTGGAGGAATGTCCACTGTGACCTTAGGGTATGCAGCAGGCTGGGATGAGGTGGGTAAGCTTGGTAACAATAGTTTCAGTGAAGATGCCGATCGCCGTAACTACCAGTTGGGCCTTAGCCAGGTTCTCACTCGCAATTTGCTCGTTGGGCTCGACCTGGAAGTAGTCACAGACGAAGGCTTCTTGCAGAACCCCTACCGACAGAATCGTTATCTCGACCCCAATAACACCAATGCGTTTTTGTACCAGCCTGAGCGTTACCCCGAAACTCGCACCAGTTCATCGGTGGCCGCGCGTGCTATTTACCACCTGCCTTACCGAGCCTCCATTCGTGGTGAGTACCGGTATTTTACAGACACCTGGGGTATAAACGCACACACCGTCGAGTTGGGTTATGTGCACGCGCTGAACCAGCATTGGTCGCTGGAAGGGTCGGTACGCTATTACCGCCAGGGCGAGGCAGATTTCTACAGCGACCTTTACGCCTATGAAAACTCACAGACCCATCTGGCGAGAGACAAAGAAATGAGCTCTTTTTCGGGTACAACCTTTGGAACAGGCGCAGTTTATGAGTGGAAGCAGACATCCTTGCCCGGTATCAAGCGGCTTCAGTTCAGTCTGCTACTGGGTTGGTTGAATTTCGATTATGACAACTTCCGGGATGTGACCGCTCCGGGCAATTTTGTGCCGGGCCAAGAGCCACTTTATTCATTCGATGCGTTAGTTACCCGAGCATCGCTGATTCTCGAATACTGAGTTTGCAGGAAACCTGACTATGACGGATTCACAAAAGACACTGGTTGCTGGCCTGCTGGCTGCATTCATGTTGTTCATGAGTGGGAGCCTGTTTGCGGAAACGGACCCGGCAGAAGACAGCAAAGCGGTTGCCGAACGTGTTCAGGATCTCAAAAAGAAAGTGATTCGCCTGAACCGGGATCTTTTCATTCTGGAAGAAGACTTGTTGTTCCCGGCCAGCACACAGTTTGTGGTATTTCTCAGTGTTGATGCGGGCAAGTTCCTGGAGCTGGACGCAGTAAAGCTGAAGGTGAACGGCGATATTGTCGCCTCGCATTTGTACACTGAGCGCCAGGTCACAGCCCTGGAGCGTGGCGGCATGCAGCGTTTGTACATCGGAAACCTCAAAACCGGAACCCACGAAGTGACGGCCTTCGTAGAAGGCATTGGTCCGAACAACCGCGCCTATAAACAGGCGGCTACTTTGTCATTTGAAAAGGGCACGGATACAGCAGCCCTGGAGATTCGCATTGAGGATCGCTCGTCAGACTACCAACCCATGGTTTCCATAGTGGAGTGGGAGTGACACGACCCGTGGCATTCAGCTCAAAGCCGAATAAAACCGGAACAGGCACACGCCTGGTTGCGGTAGCCGCCGGCTGCCTTTCATTATTGCTCAGCGTGTCAGCTGTGATTGCTGAAGAGTCGCCAGAGCGGGCCAAAGACCCTGCCTATGGTTGGGTGCTCTACAACTACCACCAAGGCGAGGCGTTTGAAGCGCTCACCCTGCTGGATGTGGCTCGCGAACGTGGTGGAATCCGAGGGCACGGCGATTATCCAGAACTGGTTGAAGGCGGGCTAATGCTCTCTTACGGCATGACTCGGGAAGCCCGTGAGCTCTTTATCCGATTGCTTGAAGATGAATACGGCCGCTCCCGCGTCACCCTTGCACCTGACGTGCGCAGCCAGGCCTGGTTTTATCTCGGCAAGGTTTTCTATCTCGAGGGTGATTACCACCTGGCCTACGAAAATCTTCAGCGGGTTGATTCAGAGGTGCTGGAAGAAGCCGACTCAGAATTACACGCAGAATGGCTATACCTGCGCGCGCAGTTGGCCATGATATCTGAGGAATTCAGCGATAGCGCGGGTGGCTATGAAACTCTGATTAAAAGCCTGAAGCACTCTGGCCCCAGGGCACACTACCTGAACTACAACCTGGCCATGGCTGACATCGCCGCCGATGATTTCACCGCAGCACAGCAAAGTCTGCAAGAGCTCATTTCTATTATGGACGCTGAGAGCCCGAACGATGATCTGATTTCCGAGCACGGGGCCCTACTGGATCAAAGTCGGCTATCCCTTGCTCGTCTTTATCTAAGGGATGGTAAATTTGATGAGGCATTAACACTGCTTGGAGCCATGCCCCTGGATGGCGTGTTTTCCGACAGAGGCCTCTTCGATTATGCCGTTGCAGCGGCCGGTCAGGGCGAGATGCAAAGGGCATTGGACGCGCTGAACGCACTCTCCCAAAGAGACTTGTTTTTACCCTGGAGAGAACAGGTTCCCTACGCACGGGGTTATGTGCTCGAACAGATGGATAAGCCCCGTGAGGCGTTGCAAGCGTTTACTCTGGCCGCGGAGCACTACGAAAATCGCGGTGAAGAGCTGGTTGCAGACATGCAAGCACTGACCGAAGAAAACCTCATGGCACGTTTGCATTTTCATCGGGACAGCGATGAGATTATTACCGACTCCTACGGCCGCCTTCGCGTAACGCCTGCGGATTTCGGACTTTCAGAAGTGCTCGCAACAGAGCCATTCCAGCAGGCTCTGGGGGAACTCAATGGGCTTTACCGGATGCAAGCATTGCTGGCGCAGCGGGAACAACAGCTCGGCACCTTTGAAACCATGCTGGAAACCTGGCGGGTGCAACGAGCGCGCCGAAGCCAGGAAGCAGGTATTGAACTAGAGCAGCAACAACCGGATGAGTGGATAGAAGCCCAGAAAGCGTTTCGGGCAGACATTGAGGCCGCCCTTGCCGAAGAAGATGCTGAATTCTTCATGACAACGGAGCAGAAAGCCTTGAAAGCCCGATTGGGCAAGGTCGCGGCTACGCTTGCTCAGCTCCCGGACGACCAGCGCACAGTCCGGCAGCGAAAAAAGTACCAGAGAATGAAGGCCTACTTCGACTGGAGTGTCGCGAACGATTACGGTGTAAACCGCTGGGCCGCGCAGAAACAGCTTCGGGAGCTGAGTTCGGAAATGGAGCAGCTTCAAACACAGCGATCCGATATAGAGCAGTTGATGGCAGGCGACAGCGAACATGAGGAACTGGCGAGTCGGCTTGCCAATAACGCCGCCGAGGTCCAGTCGCTTAAAGTACAAGTAGATGAAGCCTTGGCTCAGGCGCGGAACATTCTCATTAGCCGGTTGGATCATGCGCTGGAACAACAGAGCAGTGAACTGAGGCGTTACCGGGTGGCATCTCGCCATGCACAGGCGCGGCTGGCGGACCAGTTGTTCAGGGCAGGCAAGAGCACGGAGGCCGCAAATGATTAAACGGCCCCGCAACACGAACGGTGATGGGCTGGACACTTTCGCGGGTGTGACTCGTGCGCTGGTGCCAGTACTGCTTACGCTGTTGGTTAGTGGCTGCCAATCTCTGGGGTGGGGGCAGGGTGCTGGAGACATGCCCGCAGCCCGGCCAGGTACCCTGGCGTCTTTGAGCCCTGTTAGCCGGGAAAGTGAAGCCGATCTCCCAGGGATTGAAACTGGTGCTGAGGCCGTTTCTCTCGAATCTGTGATGCACAGCTACCGTGAGTTACTGCCATTGGTGGATGACCCCATCAAACAGGTCACCATTCGACACCGCCTCGCAGATCTCGAATTTGCCCGGGCCGAGCGCCTGATGACAGATTCCGCAGAGGATGATCTATCGGGGGCCATCGCTGCATACAGCGGTTTGCTGGCGGAATATCCGGAGCGTGCGGGCAATGATCAGATTTACTACCAGTTAGCCCGAGCCTGGGAAATGCGTGGCATGACGGCTGAGCAGTTAGCAGCGCTGGATACCCTGGTAACACAGTATCCAGGCTCAGCTTACTGGGTAGAAGCCCAATTCCGGCGGGCGGATATTCTGTTTATCAATGGCCGCTACGGGGAGGCGGAACAGGCATTTGATGAGGTCACTCTTGCGGCAAGGGAGCGCGATGCCGATCCGTCCTTCCTGATGAACGCCCAATACATGAAGGGGTGGAGTCAGTTCAAACAGGGCGACTACCAACAGGCGCTATTCAGTTACATTGAAGTGCTGGATCTGATCATGCCGCTTGAACAGGCCGCAGACGCACCAGAGCAACGCTATCAAACACTTACGGAAGACCTGTTCCGGGTTATGGGTCTTTCGCTTTCCTATCTTGATGGTGCTCAAACCCTGCAAGCGCTTTTCAGAGAAACAGGAAGCCGGCCCTATGAAATACTGGTGTACGATCGCTACAGCACTTTGTTGATTGGCCGTGAGCGCTACAGCGACGCTGTTGCTGTGTTTGATGCGTTTATCGAAGATCACCCGCATAGCCCCTGGGCGCCCAGTTACCACATGCGAGCCATTGATACCCTGGAACTTGCCGGATTCGACAAGGCTATTCCGGATCGAAAAGCCGCATTCATAGAAAATTATGGCATCTATAGCCGCTACTGGCCGGAGACGAATCTAGAAACCCTGGCCTACATTGAAGTTCAGCTTGAAATCCTCCTGCCCGAATTGGCTGATCGCCATTATCTGTTAGCTGGGGAGGCGCGGAGGGACCCACAAAGCCTTATTGCGGATCAACACTACCGGCAGGCAGCCGCCTATTATTCCGAATTTGCTGCGACCTTCCCGAATCACCCTCGCACACCTGAGCGTTTGTTCCTGCTGGCAGAAACCTATGTGGAGCTTCAACAGTGGCCGGATGCCATCGAAGCCTTTGAACGTGTTGCCTACGATTTCCCTGCGGCTGGAACAGTACCGGAGAGGGCAGCCGAAGCAGGTTATGCCTCAGTGCTGGCATTCCGTGAGTACGCAGGCACCTGGATGAATGAAACCACTGAAGGCCTGTTCGCGTTGCATGAAATGCAGCAGCTCAACCGCCTCAGGTTTGTGAATGCCTATCCTGAAGACCCGCGTGCGCCAGGTGTCTACTACATTGCACTGCAGCGGGAGTATGACCAGCAGAATCTTGATGAAGTGATTCCTATGGCCGGGCGCCTGGCTACCTGGCAGCCAGCGGCAGACCCCGCCCTGGTCACCGAAGCTTTGTTGCTTGCTGGACACAGTCTGTTCGAGCTCGCACGCTATGGCGAAGCTGAACAGTCCTACCGCGATGCCCTTTCCATGATGCCCCCTGAAGACCAACGGCGACCGGGCATACAGGAAAATATGGCCGCATCGGTATTCCGCCAGGCGGAGCAGTTTGCGAAAGCAGGCGATACAGATGCCGCCGTTAGCGAGTACCTGCGAGTAGGTTTTGTCGCGCCTGCCTCCGTACTGAACGCCAATGCCCAATATGATGCGGCATCGCTGCTGGTAAGCTCCGCACGATGGGGCGAGGCGATTAGTGTGTTGACAGGTTTCCGGGCAGATTTCCCCGAGCATGAACTGGCCGATACGGTGCCCGCAAAACTGGCGTTCGCCTATCGGGAAACAGGACAGTGGGAGAAAGCCGGCGATGAGCTTAATCTCATGGTGGCCATGGCGACCACGCCAGAGGAACGCCGGCAAAACCTGCAAATTGCGGCAGAATTATATGATCGGGCAGAGAACGACACCAAGGCAATTGATACTTGGCGCCAGTACGCAAACCGCCACCCTGAACCGGCTGACGTCTATATGGAAGCAGCCAACCGCCTGAGCGAGCTATACGCAGCCCAGGGCGACATTGACCGACGTAATTACTGGCTGAACCGGCAGATGGATAAAGTGGATGACAACCCCGGGGCGGCCGATGACCGCATGCGCTATCTGGCGGCGTCTGCCTCCGCAATCCTGGCGCGGGATGCACTGGCCCGCTACGACAGTATCCGCCTGACCTTGCCCCTGAATAAAAGCATGGTGGCCAAAACCAATGCCCTTGAGGCAGCCGTGCGCGCCTATCAGAAAACTGCCAGCTACGGGATTTCATCGTTTGCCACGGAGGCGGGCTATCAGATCGCCCATATATACAGTCGTCTGGGCGCAGACTTGATGGATTCGGAACGCCCGGAAGGGTTGAGCCAGCTGGAACTTTCTCAATACGAATTGTTGCTGGAAGAGCAGGCCTATCCATTCGAAGACAATGCCATTGATATCCATGAACAAAATATCCGCAGAGCCCGTGAAGGCATCTTTGATGAGTGGGTGAAACGCAGCTATGAATCCTTACGTCGCCTGCTCCCAGGCCGCTACAACAAACCCGAAGTCACCGCCGGAGTCGTCCATGATTTGGGTTAAAAAGCTGAACCCGGGGCTTATGTTGCTTCTGCTGCTCACGGGCTGTGCGGTAGGGCCGGAGCGCACAACTGCATTGGGTGATGCCGCCGTTACAGCGGAATCGGAGGCACGCCTGCAGAAGGCCTTTTCGGAAGCCGTTGTGTTAATGGAAAACGGCGACGTTGAAGAGGCCAAAGCCCGCTTTGAGGAAATGGCCGAGGAGCATCCGGAGCGAAGTGGCCCTATTGCCAATCTGGGACTGTTGGCAATGCAGTCGGGTGACATGGAGCTTGCCCGCGTAAGGTTTGAGCAGGTTCTTGCTCTGAACCCCAAACACCCGGTGGCCCTCAACAACCTTGGCGTTATTGCCCGTAACGCTGGCGATTTTCCCTTGGCTGAAAAGCGTTACCGTGAAGCACTGGCTGTAAACCCTGACTATTTGCCCGCGCTCCTAAATCTGGCGTTTTTGCTGGATATATATCTGGGCCAGCCAGCCCAGGCTCTGCCGTTGTACGAACAGTACAAAGAGCGTGTAGAAGAGCCGGATCCAAGAGTGAAAGACTGGATATTCGATGCAAAGAACAGAATCTGACGTGAGGCGAAAAGCATGAAAACTATTTCCAGAATCCTTCTGCTGGCAGCCTCGCCATTGGTTAGCATACTGCCTGCTCAGGCCCAGGACTCAGGGATAGTAACCATTGAGGGCACCCGAATTCGTGGTGACCAAGAGGTGCCGACAGTGATGTACCTGGTGCCCTGGCAACCACCGGAAGTGGATGAGCTAAGAGCGCCTGATGAGCAGCTGTTGGTGGAGCAGGCTTTTAGCCCTCTGGATCGTTACGAGTTTCAACGGCTTGTCCGCTACCATGATGTCTTCAAAGCAGAGCAGAATGCGCTGGAAAATGCAGAGGCAACACCTTGAAGCCACAGTGAAATCCACCTGCCAGTGAGATGTGCGTCACAGTGTGTCTGTGTTCGAGTGCAAACTACAACAAACCGCAACATAGACCCCCGCAAACTTAACCCCTTTGAAGTAGCCTAGCGCTTAGACTATTCCCAAACCGAACCATGGAGTGCCTAAACAATGATCGATACCGCCGTTCGCTTTTTTCAGGAAGGTGGCTTTTTTATGTTTCCGATTGCCGTTGTGCTAATTATCGGACTCATAGTAGCCATTGAGCGATACGTATACCTGTCTGCCCAGAAGATCACTAATCGTAGGGATTTCAACCGTCTGCACCAGATGATTGCGAAAAAGGATTTCAAGGGCGCACTTAATTACGCTCAGGAATCCGGCACGGGCATGTCCACCATGATCGGTTACGGCCTCCAGCGGCTGGCACGTCGACAGGGCCGTGAAGACATCGAATACGCTATGGAAGAAGGGTTGCTGGATGTAATGCCGCGCCTTGAAAAGCGCACCCAGTACCTTGCAACGCTTGCCAATATCGCAACACTGCTGGGTCTGTTGGGAACCATCATTGGCCTGATCGCCGCCTTTACTGCTGTTGCTGCTGCAGATCCCGCGCAAAAAGCCAGCCTGCTTTCACAGAGTATTTCCGTGGCCATGAACACCACCGCATTTGGTCTTATGTCAGCTATTCCCATGCTGTTGGTTCATTCGGTTCTGCAAACCAAGACCAACGAAATTGTAGACAGCTTTGAGATGGCCGGTATCAAGGTGCTTAACCTGCTTAGCGATGGTTCCGGTGTTCGCCCGGCTGCTCAGCCTCAGGCTACATCCTCTTCTGCCCCGGCGGCAGCGTCGGCCTGATAACCAGCTGAAGGATTTCGGGCTATGAGACGGAAACATCGTCGATTACAGAGCGAACCGGATCTCGATATCACGCCATTCATGAACCTCATGATTGTGCTGGTGCCGGTGCTGCTTTTGAACATGGTGTTTGCACACACCAGCGTGCTTGAGCTCAACTTTCCCACTGGCGAGAGTCTTGCGTCAGAGCAGGTTGAAGAGCTGCAGATACAGGTGGTCATCCACCCGGACAACCTTGTGGTTGCGGATAATCAGGGCGGCGTTATCAAAAGCATTGACCAGAAAAAAGGCGAGCACGATTTCGTTGTCCTTAAAGAGGTCATGAAAGAACTTAAAAGCCGTATTCCGGAGAAAAAGGACGTGATTATCATGCCTTCCCGGGAAACGTCCTATCAGGTGTTGGTCAGCGTGATGGATACGGTTCGTTCCTACGACACAGTCGTTGCAGGCAGCCTGGTAGAGGCGGAGCTGTTTCCGGAGATTTCTTTGGGTGATGCACCTCTCGAGAATACTGAAGACGCAGAAAAGGCAGGAGGGCAGTCGTGAAAGAGTCAGCAAAAGCCCGTCGCCAGAAGCGTCACCACAGACGTAACAAGAACCAGAGCAAGATGAATCTGGTGTCGTTGATGGACATCTTCACGATTCTGGTGTTCTTTCTGATGGTTAATTCCTCATCGGATGTGCAGGTGCTCAACCAGAGCAGCACCATCAAACTGCCAGATTCTTCGGCTGTGCAGCCACCGGGCGATGTGCTCGCGCTGACCGTTACCGACCAGGATATCCTGGTAAACGGGCGGTTGGTCATCAAGCGGGAGACATTGCAGGCTCTTGAGGGGCAGGTTGAACCTGGTCTCAAGCAGGAGTTGGACTATCAGGCCAGTCGGTCCGGTCAGCCGGCACCTGAAGAAGGGCGAGCGATTACCATTTTGGCTGACCGCGAACTGCCTTACGATTTGCTCAAAAAAATCATGTCTACCTGTGTGGATGCGGGATACGCCAGCATATCTCTGGCGGTTAACCAGCAGACAAAAGAGGGAGCCGGAGCATGACCCAGCAGTCGACCCAGAGCGTGTCAGAAAATCGGTACGGATTACCGTGGAGTGGTGAGCGCGGGGAACGCAGGCGACTGCTTTCCATTGCGCTGGTTGTAGCGCCCCTGTTTGTGATCTTTGCCGGTTATGTGAGCTGGATCGAGTTGCCAGAAAAGGATCGGCAGGAGCGTGAAGCTCTGCCGCCCCAGCTGGCGAAGCTGGTTATTGAGAAAAAAGAACCACCCAAGCCGGCTGTACCCGAGCCAAAGCCGGAGCCCGAACCAAAAGCTGAAATAAAGCCCGAGGAAAAGCCGGTTGAAGTGGCTAAGCCGGAACCCAAGCCTGAGCCAAAGCCCCAGCTGCTGCCGCCCAAGCCTGAGGTAGTGGAAACACCGAAGCCTGAAGCCGTAGCCAAGGCCCGCGAAAAGGCAAAGAACACAGGCATTCTGGCCATGGGCAACGAGCTTGCAAAGCTCAACACACTGGCCAGTTCCATCAAGCTTGACGCACCGGTGACCCGGACTGCTGAACCCATTGCGCGGAAAACAGAAGACACCCTGGCCGCGAGAGCCACGGCCAACGAACGCAGTGCAGGTGTGAACGATGCCGCGCTTGAGCGTGAGAGCCGTCAGGTTGCATTAGTGGAGCGTGAGAGAGCAGAAGTGGCGGACGCAACCCGCGTTGCTGAAGCCAAAGAAGTTGTGCGGCGCGAAAAGCAGGAAACCGCTTCCCGGACACGCAGCAAGGAAGAACTCAGACGCACCATGGATGCTAATAAATCCGCAATATATAGCATCTACAACCGTGAACTTCGTCGTAAGCCTTCGTTGCAGGGCAGTATTACGCCCGAATTGGTTATTGAATCCAGTGGCAGCGTGTCCCGGTGCTCTGTGGTTGAATCAACGCTGGGCGAGCCTGGTTTGGAGAACAAAATCTGCAATCGCTTGTTGTTGGTGGATTTCGGATCCAGGCTTGGGGTAGACAGAACAACGATTCGTTATCCGATTGAGTTGCTGTCAAGTTAGAAGCTTTCTGTTGCGGCTTTCAGTCGCACATAACTTCCCACTCTTACCTGCTTATGGATTTTATTCCCCTCCTCTAACTGACATGCGGGTGTAGCTTGTATTGCACCCGCGCGTTCGCAGCACCAGATTTGAGGCACAGTTATCTTTAAACTCTCCGCTATTTCGGTATCTTGCCGTAACAATATGTAATCCAAAAAATCTCATGGATAACAAAAACAGGGATTTCGTCTGACATGCTGCTGGTGCTCGCTGGATCCATTCTTACATTCGCCATAGTGCAGGAAGCTACTGTGGTCGAGCCCTTTGAGAAGGGTGCTGTGGTTATCGAGCAAAAGGTCGATTCCAGCCCAGTGGAGTTACTCACGGGGTTTCGGGTTGAGCCGCTGGTTGAGCAGAAGTTCCGCAATATTGTTCGTCAGGCTTATGACTACAGTTGTGGCAGCGCGGCCTTGACCACCATTCTGAACTTCTATCTTGGGCGCACTCTGTCGGAGCGCCAAGTTATGGAAGGCCTGCTGCATTATGGCGAAAGCGAACGCATTGTGTCGCGTCGCGCCTTCTCCATGCTCGACATGAAACGCCTTGTAACAGCCTTGGGTTATCCGTCTGGCGGTTTTCGCGCCACGATTGACGATCTGATAGACCTTGATCACCCGGCTATCGTTCCTATCCATCATGCCGGTTTCAAGCATTTTGTTGTGCTCAGAACCATTCGTGACGGCCGTGTATATATGGCAGATCCTGCGGTGGGCAACCTGTCCTTCACGCTCGCCCAGTTCGAAGAGAAATGGGACGACAACGTGCTCTTCATCGTATTTCCGGGTAGTGACAAACCACTGGATAACCTTGAGCTCAAGGAAGAGGATCTACGTTTTGTAGACGATCAAACCATGACGTTGCTGGCACTAGAACGCATGCCTGAGTTCCATGAGGCTACCGCCAGGCGCATTCAGAACATGCTTGAAAGGCAGAAAAACAATCCGGACGGCAGTGTTGAGAATACAAGAAAACAATTGCACTACCGTCGCAACTAAAAATTGTCGGGTACTGAGCCCGGCGCAGGACTACTACCAATAAAAATTAAGGGAGTCAGGATGAATCGTTGGTTTGTGCGAGGTCTTATCCTTGTTTCCGCGGCAGGTTTGCTTCCGGGCACAGCCCTGGCGCAGGATGACAATGTAGGCCAGGCGAGGGATGCGCTCGCAAAACAGGATGGTGATGAAGATTCGTCGCGTCAGCTTGAAGAAGTGTTTCAGGCTGCGGAGAAAAACTACTCCTTGCAGAAGAAAGGCAGTCACTCCCTTAACTACTCGTTTGATTATACCTATACAGCTGATCAACGTCTGGATCTTGCGATTACAAACGGCTCGGTGCGCAATCTGGATGTGGTTCCTTCGGCGACCCACAGCTTCACTAACTCGTTCTCCTACGATTATGGGTTATTGGACAACTTCACGGTGGGCACACGGATTCCCCTGGTCGTAAAGTACGACACCCAGGATGAACTGAACACCTACGATTTCGGTGACATCTCCTTTACTGGGCGTTGGCAGCCTTTTGCTTATGTGCCCGGCAAAATGTCGACGACCCTGTTCGGTACATTTAGCACCAAAACGGGTGTGAGCCCATACGAGATCGATATAAACGAACAGCTATCAACCGGCAGTGGTTATTACTCTATTGGCGGTGGCGCAAGCCTGTCGAAGGTACTTGATCCGGTTGTCGTATTCGGGTCTGTCAGTGTCACCTACAACCTGCCTGCAGAAGATTTACAGCAGGTTCGTGGTGCGCGATTGCTGAAAGAAGTTGAGCCAGGTTTCAGTCTTTCCGGTTCCGCCGGCTTTGCCTATTCGCTCTCTTACGATATCTCCCTGAGTATCTCAGCGCAGCTGAGCTACAGCGACGAGACCATCCTTATATTCTCCAATGGTGACCAGGCAATGGCCCAGGACCAGATGAGCGGTTTCTTGAGTATGTCTCTGGGAACCCGGGTCAGCGATACCACAATAGTGAACACAAGCCTTGGCATTGGTCTGACTGAGGATGCCCCGGATTTCTCCCTGGGCGTGTCCCTACCCATTAACTTCTCCGGCCTCGAAGAGTGATTGGCGCCGCTGACGATTTAAAGGGAAGGGAAGGATTTCATGGGACATAACAGCCACAAGCGCCAGCTTCTCGCGGCCATGATAGCCACGACACTTTCTTGTGGTGCACAGGCCCAGTTGGCGCAGAACCTGACTATTCACCCGAAAGCTCTGGCTCTGGGTAATGCTGTTACAGCCGACCCCCCGGGGATCATGGCTGTTCACTTCAATCCGGCCGGTTTGACCAAGTTGGAAGGTCGCCAGTTTGAAATCAACCTGCTGGGTGTCTATCTGGATGTTGACGCTGATTTTACCGCTCCGGAAGGCTATGAAATATTCGGCATTGATGGCACGGAAATAGACCCGAATACTGGCCAACAGCGGGATCCGGTTGCCAACACCCACAGTCACTCCAACAACGTAGCGCTCTACGTCCCCGGCTTTGGAATTGTGCGCACGCCGCCCGGGCCTGCGATTGCGCCTTCTGCGGGTTTTAGCATCACACCACCTGGTTCAAAACTGACGTTTGCCAATGCGTTCTACCTACCCATGGCGGCTGGTTTCTACCGTGATAAAGATGATCCGGGCCGCTATCAGCCCCAAGCCGCTGCATTGCAGCGCACGACCTACCTTTCGCCGACTGTAGGTTACAAAGTTAATGATGAGTGGTCTGTGGGTGCAGGTATTCACTTGTCGCACATGGGGATTGCGGCCGATCAGTATATGCGGGCGCCGAACATGCTGTTGGGTGTTGCGGAGATTCTTCAGGATGCATTTAATTGCGAAAGTGGCGATGAGCCATTGCAGCCTTGGTTGGCCCTTTGTGGCGGTAACGTGGGCCCTTGGGACGATATAGGTGCTTTGTCGCTTAATGTTCAGGACAGCCTTTCACCTACCTACACACTTGGGGTCATGTGGGAGCCTGTAGATTGGTTTGCTTGGGGCGCAAGCTACACCTCCGAAGCTGAAATGAACATGAAAGGCACCTTCGAGATTCAGTACACGGACGACTGGTCCGGGTTTTGGCAGAGTGTTAACGGATCAGTTTTGGGTGCTATTACCTCAGCCATTCTCAGCCTGCCGTCCGGGGCGCCACGAGAGGCCGGCAACGTCAGTATGGATCTTGTGTATCCGCAGCATTTTCAAACCGGCATCAGTGTAGATTTACATCCGAAACTCACATTAAACGCCGACATAGGCTGGACTGATTACGCACAGTGGGATGCATTCCTGTTCCGTTTTGATCGTAATCTTGAGTTTCTGAACGCTGCGCGAATTCTGTCTCCGGACAATGCCACGCCGAACACACTCAAATTACCGTTGGGTTTCACCAGCCAGTGGAACTGGGCCTTCGGTGCGGAATTTCATGCTTCCTCGCGGCTCGATTTGAGGGCGGGTGTTGAGATTCGTGACTCGGTGATTCCTGATGACCAGCGCTCGGTTATGGCTCCGTTTGGTGGCGCAAACCTGTACAGTGTCGGAATGGGATACAAATGGGACAAGAATACAGAAATCGATATGAATCTCAGTTACCTGCATTCAATCGAAACGATTCCGGCAAACACCAGTTGTAATATTAACTGCGATAACATAACCAATATTATCTATAACCCCTACGCAGGGCTGGATGTGAAAACATCTCTCCGCGTTGTTATGGCGGGTATCAGTTTCCGGAAAAAATTCTGACGGCACGCTGTTTCGTGCTCAAAAGGGCGTATCAGTGAACAGACATAGATTCCTGCATGCCGCTGTTTGTCTGATTCTTGGTGCGATGTTGTCTGCCTGCCAGATTGGTGGCTCAACCGTATCAAACAGGGAAGGCTATTTTTCCTGGGTTGATGAGCAGGGGCGCGTGCGTTACTCGCCCATAGTGGAGGAGCCCGCCAAGGAAATGCCGGTCAGCCAGTCTGCCGGCGCTGACGAGTTTACAACGGCCAATTATCCAGATGCAGAAGAGTTGCGGCGCCGGGGCTATGTGCGTGAAGGGGATGAACAACCTTATTTTACCTGGCGCGACGCCGATGGCACCGTTCGAAATACCTATTACCAGCCAGATACCCGAACCGATAAGGAAAAAGGGTTTATCGCTCCTCCGCTCGGGGCAACCCCTGCAAAAGTCTATCGCGCCGGCGACACTCTTATTGAAGCTGAACCGGTGGCCGGGCACGATCCTGATGCCTTTGCCATTCTTGGCATCAAGGACACTGGCGAAGACTACCTGAGCCGATTTTCCGAAACCTGCTGCGAGACGCTGGACACCGAAGATCATGAACGCTGGCAGGAAAACCGGGAATTTGGCGTACACCTGAAGGACAGTTCCCCTAAGCACATGTTCCTAACAGGCTTGAGCCCCTATCAGCTGATTTCATTGCCACAAGGAGATCAAACTGAAGGGCAGCTGCTTCGTTTGCGGTCCTATGCCAGTGCGGGCGTGGTTGCGCCTTCGGTGCTGTTTCTTGATGGCAACTTGAGTCCAGTGCGATTGGTAACGGATCTGGTGTCGGATTTTGTGCCGGAGAACTGGCACCGCCGAGGTTATCTGGAAGCTCGTATTGCATTTTCCAGCACCGGAGCGGAGCGCTGGATGCTTGTCTTCACCCGCAGTGAGGACCTCGAAGGCCAAACGGTAATTGAAACCCGCCGTGGCCCCCGAAAAATACCCCATGTCAGCACCGGTGAAATGGGACTGGACATGGTAGACGCTCTACAATAAAACCGATCAGTCTTCCGGTTTGCTCAAATCCAGCCATTGCTGTGAAAGCCAGTAAAAGCCACCCTCTTTAGCCGGGTGGGTACAGTTATAGCGGAATCGTCGGCTATTGAAGGGCTTGGGTGCCTTAATCGCCATACTGTCGCCAGACACGTTAAAATCGATCCGCCCCATGCCCGAAGCAAAGCAGGTGAGCTTGGTGGGCTTAATGTCATCGACCAACGGCAAAGTAAGGGTCGGAGGGTTGGCGCGCACGATTCCGTCAGGCAGCTTGTTTGTGTCTATGGGGAAGGCTTTACTGTTTAATTTATCTTTCAGCCCGTTGAGCTGCCCGTAGGCATTGGCCATGGGAAATCGGGGCAAGCGGGTTTTTCCTGTAAGGGGGCCGATAGCACCTGATTGTTGCCCGAAACCGTACCAGCCTCGTTCTGCGACAGCTGCTTCAAGAGCTTCATCGAACTCACCATAGGGATAAGCAAATACAGGCAGTCCGGTTCCCAGTTTCCGTTTTAATTCAGCTTGTGCGGTATCCAGGCTGTGAGTTATCCGCTTTTTCCAATCTGACTCCGCCTCGTCCGGCTTTCGTGCCAGGTGGCCGTGCCCTGCAGTGTGGTTGGCAATGCTTACGCCGTCCTGTTTCGCCAGTTCCAGCAGTTGTGCCCAGGTCATGTAGCCGTGTTTTCCGATGGCGGCCGTGTCGACGAAAATCGTGTATGGCAAACCCCGTTCCTGGAGGATGCCTGCGCCTGTGCTGTATACCGACTCATAGGCATCATCAAAGGTGATAGCGATGCGTTGGTCCGTCGACGGTTTGTCAGAAAAAATGTCCTTTGTGGCCTTATGCAAATCAACAACCTCAAGCCCCAGCTCGCTGATCATGTCCAATTGTGCATTGAACAGTGAGGTAGAGGTGCTGGTTGATGGCGGTGTAGACTCGCTGATGTGGTGATATTGAAGTACGACGAGATCGGCTTCTACGCCAAAACTTGTCAGAAAGAGTGAGATCAGGGCTGCTGATATCCAGGGTTTTCGTGCGATCATGTGTGCTCCAAAATCTGACTGAAGTGTGCCTTCAGAATGGCAAACGCTTCGTTTAGTGACTGTATTGCTTCTGTCTCGCCACCACGGTCGGGGTGAGCTTGCATCACCGCCCGCCGAAACGCTTGTTTTACCGTGTGAAATCGGTCGGGAACAGAATCAAACCCGAGAACTTGGGCGGCTTGTAGAATCTCCGTGTTGCCGGGTTTGCAACCGCTTCGGCCCTCCCAGAAGTTATCCATCATTTGCTGAACCGTTTCTTCCGGTAGCTCATATTGCGATAGATCCAGATAGAAGCTGCGAAGGCTGTCCACTGCCCCGGGTAGTCCCTTGCCACCGATAATATCTTGAGACTCAATACCGATACGCAAAGGAGATATGTACAGATTTTCTCCGGCTTCTGCGAGGGTATCCCTCAAGCGGTAAAGTACATGGAATAGTAAAAAGTGCACCGGGTAGAGCTTTTGAAGGTCATGAAACTCCAGGGCGCCAATCAAATTCCAAGGTGGGCCTTGAAGCTTTTTGATCAGGCTGAGTTCGTCTGTGCCGGCTGGCGCGTTGCGGAGTTCATGCTCAACAGCCACCAATAGATGCTCAACCTGCTGCTCAAGCAATGTATCCGGTGCATTTGCAAACGTTCTTTCCGACAGCTTCGTAGAAGCGGATATGTTTTTCATGGTCCCAATGTTAGGCCAGCAGCCGCACTCAGGGAAGGGCAGCTAGTCCGCGAAGCCCACCTTGGAACAGTGCGGTAGTGAGGTTAGTCGCCCGGTCTACTTCAGTATCCGCTTGTTCCGGGGCCAGGTGTACCCGCCGAGCTACCACCAGGCTGGTCTCATAGGCGACGCCGAAGAACGAAGCACAGAGATATTCCTGGTCAACGTTTGGCAAGATCCCCCGGGTGACGGCGCTACGCACATCATCTTCCAGCGACATCATGATGAGCTCAAGTATGCCCGAACCAAACAGCTCTCTGATGGCGCGATCGTTACGGTGAGCCAATTCGTAAACAAGGGGGTCCTTTGCGGTGGCGCTGAAAAGCGCATGGTAGGAGCGGTGAATAAATTCTTCAGTAGTCACAGCGGATCGGCGTGAGCGAGTCAGATTCTCGTTCAAGCCACTCAGGAAATCTGTAAGAAGTGCGGCAAAGATATCCTGCTTGTTGCGAAAGTAGTTGTAGAAGGTGCCGGAAGCCAGATCCGTTTTCTTGATAAGGTCCCGAATGGTTGTGTTCTCATAACCTTTTTCTTGAAAGCAGATGCGAGCAGAATTCAGTATTGCTGAATGGTTGCGCAAGCGGTTACGCTCTCGCTTGCCTGGTGTTTCTTTACCCGAGCTCAACATATCCATGTTAGTAGCCTGTCCCTGGTAGAAGTGGATGCGTATAATCTCACGATCATTTTCCCACTGAACACAATTGATATGCCCGAAGCGATGAGTGACAGCCCCGAACAGAATTATAGTTCAGTATACGAACGTACTATTAAACTGGAGCAGAATAAACTGCAGAAACGCCTGCGCCGGGATGTTGGTCAGGCCATTTCAGACTTCTCGATGATCGAAGCAGGCGACAAGGTAATGTGTTGCCTTTCAGGTGGCAAGGACTCTTATGCCATGCTGGACATACTTCTCAATTTGAAGAAAAGCGCGCCAGTGTCGTTTGAGCTGATTGCTGTCAACCTGGATCAGAAGCAGCCGGGGTTCCCGGAAGAGGTTTTACCGCGCTATCTGGCCGAAATGGACATCGAATATCACATCATTGAACGAGATACCTACAGTATTGTCACTGACAAGGTAGCAGAGGGCAAAACAACGTGCGGCCTATGTTCACGACTAAGGCGAGGCATTCTCTACAACTTCGCTGAGGAGCAGGGGGTCACCAAGATTGCCCTGGGCCATCACCGCGATGATCTTCTCGAGACCCTGTTTCTGAATATGTTTTATGGCGGCAAGCTTAAAACCATGCCGCCGGTGCTGCACAGTGACGATGGCCGGAATACAGTGATTCGCCCCCTGGCATACTGCCGCGAGAAAGATATTGCCCGGTACGCGGAGCTTAGGGAGTACCCGATTATTCCCTGCAACCTCTGCGGTTCTCAGGAAAATCTGCAGCGTCAGGTCATCAAGGAAATGTTCCAGCACTGGGACAAGCAACATCCTGGCCGGCTTGAGTCGATGTTCCGGGCCTTATGCAATGTTGAGCCATCACACCTCGCTGACCCTAACCTCTATGATTTTCGCGAGGGTAAACGCTTGGGGGGCAAGCGCCAGGCTGTCCAGACGGCTATGCCGGAACAAGGCCCGGAGCAGAGCTTTGGACGGCTGGACGTTCTGAATATTTAGGTATGGCGGGATGATTGCTTGGAGAGGCACAACGCAGGCCTGGTTCAGTGGCCGGTCAGTGCCAGCAGGGGCAGGGTCCAAAGCCCAAAAATAATCAACAGAGCGCCGGTGAATTTCCGGAATGTCTGATTGCTTTTCAAACCGTTGATCCAGGTAGCCGCATAACCTGCCCCGAGCATCGAGGGCAGGGTGCCCAGCCCAAAAAACACCATGGTAAGTGCTGCCGAACCTATTGTCGGTTGCAAGGCTGCCCAGCCAAGCGTGCTATAGACTAATCCACACGGCAACCAGCCCCAGAGAGCCCCGAGAGCGAGAGCCTGCCCCGCATGATTGATCGGGAGAATCTTGCTGGCAAGAGGCGATAGACGCTTCCAGAGGGGGGCACCAACGCGCTCTACATAACGAATGCCTTGCCACCATTGTCCCATGGAAAGCCCCATGGCAATCAGCAGCAGGCCCGCCGCCGAGCGCAGCAAGATACCCATCTGCGCCCACTGATTTGCAGCTGAGGTACTTAGAAGTGCGATCAGTGCCGCGATCAGTGCGTAGCTTCCTATGCGCCCAAAGTTGTACGCAAGCAATAACATTGATTGCCGAAAGCGGAACCCCTTGCCAACCGGCAGCGCCATGGAGAGAGAAGCGCTGATTCCGCCGCACATGGCAATGCAGTGAGTGCTGCCAAACAGGCCGATGAGAAACGCACTGGGATAACTGAGATACAATTCCGGGCTCATGTTCGGTCAGGCTTGGTCTCGGATTCGCCATCTTCAACCTGAACTTCATTGCTTGGTGAGTCAGCCGCTTTTTGCTGTTTGTCCGTGCGGGCTTCCTCCGGGATCATATCTATATCGTCATCGTACAGAATGCGGTGTGCAGGCCCCTCCAGATCATCGTATTGACCATTTTTGACGGCCCAGGAAAATAGAAAAATGCCCATCACCACGAGAATCAGCATGATCGGAATCAGGAACACTACGACTTCCACGGGATAAACCTCATATTAAAACCAGATGTTCACGGTATCAGGGCGCAACCTGTGCGCCAACTTGTAATGTTCCGGGACGAGTTTTGGCCCGAGTCTGTTTGCCGAGGCGTAATGCGTTCAATACGACAATCAGGGAGCTAATCGACATTCCAATTGCTGCCAGCCAGGGTGGAACCAGGCCTGCTGCTGCCAGAGGCAACGCACTGACGTTGTAGATGAGTGCCCATGCCATATTTTGCCGAATGATCTTTCGGGTGCGGCGGCTGGTATCCAGCGCCTCTACAAGTTGCATTAGTTGGCCATTGAGCAGGACAGCATCTGCTTTCAGTTGCGTAAGATCCGCTGCAGTGCCCATGGCAACCGATATACCTGCGCCAGCCATAGAGGGTAGGTCGTTGAGGCCGTCACCAACCATCATCACCTGATGGCCTTCTGCTTTGAGCTTTTGCAGAACCTCAAGCTTTTGTTCTGGCGATGCCTGGCCAATTGCCTCATCGATTCCCAACATGTCCGCTATCTCGCGCACATGGCCGGAACGATCTCCGCTCAACAATAACGTGCGAATACCTGCATTCTGCAACGCTTTGACAGCTTGGGCCGCATCCTCCCGGGGCTGGTCATCAAGCCAGAAGCTTGCAAGCCATTCGGTATCGGAGGCCAGCCAGATTTCCATGCCTGTGTGGGGCTCTGATTCCGGTTCTGGCGCGTTCAGATGTTCCGCCACGAAGGCCTTGTGCCCAATAAAAAACGTGTGATCACCCAAACGCCCGGTTAGGCCACCACCCAAATGGTTGGTGACCTCTTCGATGGCTGCAGATGGCCGGTTGTGAAATACCTGTGCAATAGGGTGTTCAGAATGTTGCTCAAGACCGGAAGCCAGGCGCAGGCATGTATCTTTGCTTTTGCTTCCTGTAATGCGGGTATCAATCAGGCTCAATCTGCCTCGGGTCAGCGTGCCGGTTTTGTCGAAGATTACCGTGTCTATGGTATTCATGGACTCAAGTGCATGGCCGCGGGTGGGAAGGAAGCCCAGCCGCCGCAGTTTGACCGTGGCAGAGGTAATCGCAGTCGGCGTTGCCAGCGACAGTGCGCAGGGGCAAGTCACTACAAGTACGGAGAGAGTGATATCGAAAGCATTGTCTGCTCCTGCCCACCACCATCCGATCCAGACTACAGGGGCAAGAATTAGCACGCGCCCAACAAACTTGCCTGCTATGCGGTCTGCCATACGGGCGACAGGTGGCTTTTCGGATTGCACCCGGTCGAGTATCCGAAGAATGCCGGATAGTCGTGTTTGAGCCCCGGACTTCTCAACTTGAATATCCAGCGGGTTTTCGCCATTCACGCTACCCGCATGCACTCTGTTGCCAGGAACCCGGGTTTCCGGCAAATACTCACCAGTGAGTGCGGACTCATTGAGCGTGGACTGGCCGCGCAGAATTACCCCATCTACTGGCAGTGTTTCTCCAGGCCGGATACGAACCACGTCGCCGGGTTTTACCTGGTGGGCGGGTACAACTTCCGTTTCCTCGCCGGTCACCTTGGTTGCTACTGTTGGGTTGAAGCCAGCCAAGGCATTACCAGTAAGTCCCGCGCGGTATCTTGCCTGAGCTTCAATGTAGCGTCCGAGCAGCAGGAAAAAGGTAAACATACAGACAGATTCAAAATAGACCTCTTCACCGCCCATTACGGTTACCCAGGCACTCGCCAGGTATGCAAGGCCTATAGCAATGGCCACAGGTACATCCATGGTCAGATGTCGGGTCTTTATATCCCTGAACGCATTGCGGAAAAACGAATCGGCGCTGTAGAAAACAACGGGCGTCGCCACCAATAAACCAAACCACCGGAAAAAGGACACAAGCTCAGGTGACAGGTCGCTGACCAGCTCAAAGTAGAGTGGGAAAGCGAGCATCATGCTTTGGAAGGTGCCCATGCCCGCGACAGCCAAGCGAATCAGCATGGAGCGATTTTCTGCTTTGAGTTGATCCTCTACTTCATCTGATTGATAGGGGCGGGCGGTGTAGCCGAGCTCATGTATAGCGATCAACAGATCGCTCAGTGCGGCTTGGTTCTGAGCCCAGTTGAGGCGTGCTCGTTGCGTGGTGTGGTTTACGGAGAAAGAAATCACACCAGGCTGCTTTTTCATGTGGTTTTCAAGCAGCCATATGCACGCGGCACAAGTGATGCCACCGATTAAAAGCTGGGCCTCCTGCCCACCCTTAACGGGAGATACAAAGGCTTGCTGAACCAGCGGGTGGTCCAGCTCTCTGAGTCTGTCGAGTTCGGCGGCTGTTAATTGGCGCGGTGTAATAGCGGTGTGCGTGCGGAGCTGATAAAAGCCTGTGAGGCCTTCAGTGTGAATGGTTTCACACACCGCCTTGCAACCGTGGCAACAGAAAAAACGTGTTTGGCCATCAAGCTCAAGAGTAATACGCGGCTCGCCGTCAGCCGGCTCGCCACAATGGAAGCAATCCACAGGGGTCACCCTTGGGCGGATCCTTTCGGGCCCATATGCAAGTTGCTGTCGGTCGGTAACCAGGCCTCGCCTTTAAGGCGCCAGTGGTTATTCGGGCCGCGTAGCTCGTAGTACCAACGGCCGTTAATGTCATCCAGCATATTGCCCGTATAGTGGCCATTACCGTCACTACGGAACTGGATCGTACGGTCTTTTTCGGAAAGCGTTGGGTGAAACAGGTTGAGTATCAGATAAGGGAAGTCTGCAGGACCTTGTAGCGTGTTTACATGCATCAGGATACTGCGATCTTCGAACGAAATATCAGCGTTGAGCCCCATATCTGCCGCTGCTTGGTCACGGGCAATCTCGAGGTTAATGCCGCGCCCCTCTTTAGAGTAGTCGTCAGACACCATCGTATCTTTCATGTTCGACGCTACAGCGAGCATGATCATGCTAACGGTAATAGCACATAATGGTGCAATGGTCAGAAACCAGAACCAGGGCTGGCGATACCAGGGTGCTACGGATACTTCTTGATTCATAATGCTCAGTCTCGTCTGTTTACAGGTTGCCAACGGTGATCGCTGTGGATCACTGGGTTGGACCGACAAATCGGCTTTCGGTTTCCAGCTTCAGTGAAGCATCCGTTTCAGACTGTGCATGGAAGATGATTTCATTATTCGATTGTGGAATCGACTCTGGTGGCACATCGACAACCGTCGGCAACGATCGGTTTTCTCCGCTGTCTACGGTTACCTGGGTTTGTGTGAGAATACGAATGCCGTCCATGCCTTGTACCGACAGGCTGAATGTCTGGGGCAATTCCGACATATTTACTATTTTCAGCGTGTAGGAGTTTTCAATTCGGCCTTCACCATTAAAACTGAATAGTGCACCCCGATCCCGCAGCACATCCATCTGTGCAGGTACACGAGTGGCGATGACGAACACGATAGCTCCGATCATCGCGGTCAAAACTGCACCGTAACCAAACGTACGGGGCCGAAGCAGTTTTGAAGGCTTTCCTTCAAGTTCATTCTCAGTGGTGTAACGAATCAGCCCGCGAGGGTAGTCCATCTTGTCCATGATTTCATCACAGGCGTCGATGCAGAGTGCACAGCCGATGCACTCGTATTGAAGGCCATCACGAATATCAATTCCTGTGGGGCACACGTGCACACACTGCCCGCAATCAATACAGTCTCCAAGACCAACTTCGTCTGGCTTTGCGTCCTTTTTGCGGCCGCCGCGAGGCTCGCCGCGATTTGGATCGTAGGAAACGATGCGGGTATTTGGGTCGAACATAACGGACTGGAAGCGAGCGTACGGGCACATGTACAGGCAAACTTGCTCCCGCATCCAACCGGCGTTGATGTACGTGGCCGCGGTGAAGAAGGCCACCCAGAAGTACGCCCAGCCATTCGCCTGAAGGGTGAAAATATCGGAAATGAGTTCGCGAATCGGGTAGAAGTAACCGACAAATGTTAGCCCGGTCAGCAAGGCAATAATCAGCCAAACAGTATGTTTTGCTGATTTTTTGAACATTTTTTCCCCTGAGTTGGGTGCTTTGTCGAGCTTCATGCGCTTGTTGCGGCTGCCCTCTATACGCTCCTCAACCCACATAAAGATGAACGTCCACACCGTTTGCGGGCAGGTGTAACCACACCAGACCCGGCCAAAGAGCGTGGTTATGAAGAACAGACCAAAGGCACTGATAATCAGCATGCCTGAAAGTAAAAAGAAGTCTTTAGGGTAGAACGTCGCGCCGTAGAGATGGAATTCCCGGGCCGGCAGGTCGAAGTGGATAAGCGGGTTGCCGTCCAAAGTTAACCATACGAACAGGAAGTACATACTCATGAGTAGCAGCAGGCTGACAGTGCGGATGCGCTGGAACAGACCGGTTACTTCTTTGACGTAGATTTTCTTGCGACTGGCGTAGAGCTCTACTGTTTTTGTGTTTTGTGTGTCGCCCGAAGGTTCTGAGGAGGGGTCGATCTGTTTGACCGGGATTTCGTTACTCATGAGTACCTCCAGATGGAGTCGTAAAGCGGGCGCAATGCCTTTTCAGGGGCTGGTGCTGATCTTTTCAAGCCTGTGCCCGCAAGAGCAGACACAGGGTTGAACAGACCAAGCCGGGTCAAAGACCCGGCAGGAACGTCAATTTGAAAGGCTGTAAACGTAAGCAGCCAGGATCTGGATCTGATCGCTGGACAAGCGACCGCTTTGGGCGGGCATCTCGTTTTGGCGACCGTGCAGAACCGTCTCTTTGATCCACTCGTAGTTGGAGCCGTACAGCCAGATGTTATCTGTCAGATTCGGCGCGCCAAGGGCTTGCATGCCCTTTCCGTCTGCTCCGTGGCAGGCAGCGCAGGCTTGTGCAAATACAGCTTCACCCGCCTCTGCAGCGGCTGCATCCTTTTCACGACCACTGAAGCTCAGTACATAGTTAACCACTTGGTCAACCTGAGCCGCGTTCATGTTCGGCATGACGCCTTTCGCTGGCATGTTACCCATGCGGCCGTTGCGCAAAGTCTCCAGAATGGCGTCAGGTGTGCCACCCCACAGCCAGTCGTCATCAGTCAGGTTTGGAAAGCCAACCTGGCCTCGAGCGGCGGAGCCGTGGCAGACAGCACAGTTGTTGGCAAACAGGCGCTGACCAATTTTTAGTGCGTCTTCGTCTTTCGCCAGCTCTAGTACCGGGGTTTGACCATATTGGGCATAGATTTCGCCGTATTTTTCATCAGCACTCGCAACTTCGGCTTCCCACTGATTAACAGCTGTCCAGCCTAGCAAACCCTTGAAGTTACCCAGACCCGGATAGAGTGCGAGATAGCCCAATGCGAAGATGCATGTGGCCACATACAGATAGAACCACCATTTTGGCAGCGGGTTATCATATTCTTCGATGCCATCGAAAGAGTGGCCGGTAGTGCGTTCGGTTTCTGAATCGGATACCTGGCTCTTACGTGTTGCAAGTAAAAGCCACCAGCAGCCAAAAACTGTACCGAGCACGATCACTGTGACCCAGATGCTCCAGAAGGTACTCATTGTTTTTTCTCCGTTTTTTCCTGTTCAAGAGTACGCTTTTCCACCTCGTCATCATCGAACGGCAGGTGGGCCGCTTCTTCGTTCGCCTTTTTTCGGTGGGCACTGAAAGCCCACCAGATGATGCCGATAAAGACCGCCATCAGTACAAGGGTGTGAACGCCGCGTAACTCGTTAATATCCATCAGATTACCGCTTGTCTGAGAGTACGGTGCCAAGCTGCTGCAGGTATGCGACCAGCGCTTCAATTTCGAACTTGCCTTCAAGCTCGTCGGCTGCACTGGCGATTTGCTCGTCAGTGTAGGGCACGCCCAGAGTCTGCAAAGCGGACAGCTTGGCTGCGGTGCCTTTGTGGTTCACCAGCGTATCGAACAGCCACGGGAAAGCAGGCATGTTTGACTCAGGAACGACGCTGCGGGGGTCCATCAGGTGCTGACGTTGCCAGGCATCTGAATAACGACCGCCAACACGGGCCAGGTCAGGCCCTGTGCGCTTGGAACCCCACAGGAACGGGCGCTCGTACACGAACTCGCCCGCAACGGAGTAGTGGCCGTAGCGCTCGGTTTCAGCGCGGAACGGGCGGATTTGCTGGGTGTGGCAGACGTGACAGCCCTCACGGATGTAGATGTCACGGCCTTCCAGTTCCAGCGCCGATATGGGCTCAAGGCCTTCAATCGGCTCGTTTACTTCTTTCAGAAAAAACAGCGGGAGCACTTCCGCAAGAAAACCACCACTGATGACCAGGATGATGAATACAATCATCAGGCCAATATTCTTTTCTACAATTTCGTGTTTCATCGGGTTTCTCTCCGTTACGCCGCCTGAATTGCTGCATTGTCCTGAGCAACCGCATCTTTCTGGCGCACGGTCATGTAGACGTTATAGGCCATGAACAGCATACCGCTCAGGAAGATGACGCCACCGAGGAAGCGTACAAAGTAGCCTGGGTAGGATGCTTCAAGACTTTCCACAAAGCTGTAGGTAAGAGTGCCGTCGTCGTTGACTGCACGCCACATGAGGCCCTGCATGATGCCGTTTACCCACATAGCAACGATGTACAGAACGGTGCCAACAGTTGCCAGCCAGAAGTGCACGTTAATCAAGCTGGTGCTGTACATTTCCTTGAGGCCCCATACTTTCGGGATCAAGTGATAAATTGCACCAATACTGATCATGGCAACCCAGCCGAGGGCACCGGAGTGCACGTGGCCAATGGTCCAGTCCGTGTTGTGGGACAGTGCGTTCACAGTCTTGATAGACATCATCGGGCCTTCAAAGGTGGACATGCCGTAGAACGACAGGGAAACCACCAGGAAACGCAGGATAGGGTCAGTACGCAGTTTGTGCCATGCACCGGATAGGGTCATCATGCCGTTGATCATGCCACCCCAGGACGGAGCAAGCAGGATCAGAGACATCACCATGCTGGCAGTCTGGGCCCAATCTGGAAGGGCAGAATAGTGAAGATGGTGGCCGCCGGCCCATACGTAGGTCGCAATAAGCGCCCAGAAGTGAACGATGGATAAGCGGTAGGAATAAACGGGACGTCCAGCCTGCTTGGGAACGAAGTAATACATCATGCCCAGGAAGCCTGCGGTCAGGAAAAAGCCTACTGCGTTATGACCGTACCACCACTGCATCATAGCGTCGGTTACACCGGCATATGCTGAGTAGGATTTAAATGCACTGACAGGCAGCGCCATGTTGTTTCCAATGTGGAGTACGGCGATGGTAAGGATAAACCCACCGTAGAACCAG
This sequence comes from Marinobacter sp. KMM 10035, assembly GCF_046537445.1. Lineage (NCBI taxonomy): Bacteria > Pseudomonadati > Pseudomonadota > Gammaproteobacteria > Pseudomonadales > Marinobacteraceae > Marinobacter > Marinobacter sp. KMM 10035. Next base: position 2,180,392 of record NZ_JBBVMG010000001.1, read on the forward strand.
TTGGCAACATAAATGTGAGGCGTGCTGCGCTTTGTAATAGTACCAAAAAACACTACGGCGTAAGTAACCCAGACTATCGCAATCGCGATATCAATAGGCCACTCCAGTTCTGCGTATTCTTTAGTGCTGGTGTAGCCCATCGGCAAAGTGATGGCTGCTGCGACAATAATTGCGGTCCAGCCCCAGAAGGTAAAGGCGGCGAGTTTGTCTGAAATCAGGCGAGCCTGACAGGTGCGCTGCACAACGTAATAGGATGTCGCGAACAGGGCACTGCCACCAAAGCCGAAGATAACGGCGTTAGTATGCAGCGGTCGCAGGCGACCGAAGTGAGTCCATGGCAGATCGAGGTTGAGGGATGGCCAGACCAGTTGTGCTGCAATCAACACGCCCAGCGCCATGCCTACAATACCCCACACTACTGTCATGATGGCGAACTGTCTCACCACCTTATAGTTATATGTCAGGTTCGGATTTTGTGTGCTCATAGCCTTACCAATGGGTTCAGAGAGGGAAATTATGCGGGCGCAAGTATGGAGAAAGCATTAGCTGTTTGCAATGACGCGGGTCAACTCCTGATATCTGTCAAATGCACCCGAAACAGCAGCATGGCGCCTTTCCCATGCGCTCATGCCTGCCGTTTCAATATGATAGCGCCCGAAGCGAGCAAGTTGAACTCGTCAAAATTGACTAAGGACAAAAAAACGGTGTGAAGCGACATAAAATACGTCAAACGTCAGCTAGCACTACCTGGTCTCGACCGCGGGCTTTGGCTTTGTACAAAGCGCGGTCGGCCCGTGCGAACAATGTCTGCTTATCTTCGTCCGGTAATAGTGTCGCAATGCCTGCGCTGAGAGTAAGTTGGGCGAGGTTTCCGCCGGGAGCCTCTATCTCGGTGGTGCGTAAGTCTTCAAGTATAGCGTCGCATACTCTTTTAGCGCCTTCGGTGTCGGTGCCCGGTAACAGTAGTGCAAACTCTTCACCACCAAACCGGACGGCAATGTCCCGTGGCCGCTTCACATGGCGGCTTAAAATGCCGGCTATTTGCTGTAGCCATATGTCGCCAAAGCCGTGGCCCCATGTGTCGTTGATGGATTTGAAGTGATCGGCGTCGAGTAGGGCGACGGTTAGCGGTTGCCCGGTTCTGCGCGCCTCAGCACACAGTTCAGCCAGAATGTTGTCCATATGGCGACGGTTAAAAAGCCCGGTAAGGGAGTCGTTGAGGCTAAGAGCGGCGAGTTTTCGGTTGGCTTTCTCCAGCTCTCGCATTGTGGAACGCAACTGGGCAGTGCGCTCGTGCACTTTGTGCTCCAGGTCTGTTCGGGCTTCTTGCTCTACTTTCAGCAGTTTATCGTTCAGAAGACGCCAGCGCTGAACCATGGCGTAGTTAAGCAAAATGACCTGACCACCGATGGCGATTTGCATCAGTGATTCTCGCGCTAAAAAGTCTGCAAGATAACCGAATGCTGCACCAGCATAAGCCAAAGCACCGCCTGCCATGATTGCCCAAGCCAGAACATACCACTTTGCTGGTTGATAACCTTGACGCCAACGGCTTATAGCAATAATTGAAAGAACAAAGATGATGGCCAGCCCGAGAGCGGTGTTGTACAGAATGGTTTCGGTGTATGGGAGTATGAGTGTCAACCCAGTAAACGCCGCGCAAATCCAGATGATGACTTTCAGGGTTTTGTCAGCACGTGTGCCTTGCTCTACTTCGAGGAATGAGCGGCCAAAGAGAGACATCGCCAAAGCGCAGAGTACCAGCGTGAGGGGAATGGATATGCTCGCAAACTGGGGGCTCTCGGGCCAGAAATACTGATTGGCAAAACCACCCATGGTAAACAGGAAAAGGCCCATGGCGACCATATAAAGTGCGTTATGAAAGTAATAGGCGGTGCGGGAACTGATAAAGAGCAGAAGGTTAAAAGCCGCAAGCACCAGAATGGCGCCGTAAAACAGCCCGTGGGTCACAGATAGGTGGTTGCTTGAGGCAATGAGCTCTCTCGGAGATTCCAGCCTCAAGGGGATGTTCAGCGCGCCACTGCTGTGCACTCGAAGTGTAATCGTGCGGGTTTCACCCCTGTCGAGTTTTATAGGAAAAAGGAAATATCGGTAGTCTATGGCCCTTGAGCCGAATCGGTGCTGGTCGCCAGTGACCAGGACGTCCCTGGAGTTGTTGCTCCACCAGTAGGTGACTTCGTCAAGCAAAGGATAGTTGAGGTTGAGATACCATAGCCCGCGCTCGCTGCCGCTATTTCGAATGTTCAGGCGAATCCAGTACACTGACCGGGTTTGAGTAAATGTCAGGTCGTGTCCGCGAGAGGGGGTCCACTCAAGGTTCTTTGGCAGTTCGTCAGGGCGCCTTGCGGAGTGCGCTGGCTCACCGGGAGAAGCTTGGTAATAGCAAACATAATGCATCAACGAGCTGCGTGCATAAACATCGTTGGCGTCTATCGCTGGGCACTGGGAGGCATGGGCAGCCATATTCGCAATAGCGAATGCCGGAACTAGGCTGCAGAGCAGAAAAACGATAAAGCGCGCTACGAGTGACATCAGCATTTCCCGAGAGCCTTGGCTTGGGGCAGAGCCTTGGAACTCGGAAGTGTAGCGAAAATGCAGAATCAGTGTTGTAAAACAGTTTGAAATTCTGCAAGCCGTCACAGGCTTTGCCCGGACGGATTAAACGCCGCTCTGTGCAAGTACCGTTATAGCTTCATCTTTGTCCATCATTGGCACTAGTTCTGCCATCAGGTTGCGGCGGTCGTCTGAAAGATACCAACGGTTCCAGTCCGCTTCAGAGCGCCAGTTTGCAAGGGTGATCCGGTGGTTGGGATCGTTTTTATCGACCAGTGTTTCCCCGGAAATAAACCCCGGTGCTGCCACAGCACGTTGCAGAACTTTGCGGGAGCGCTCTTCATAGGCAGTTTCAAGTGACTCAGCAATATGGCGTTCGATCAGAACCCGGATCATGCAAACCTCCAGATGTTTTAATGGTATAAACAGTAATTTAGCACGTATTTCTGAAAAATCAGATCATCCAGAAGGAGACATTTTGTGAGTGCTACCGATTTTGATGCCGAACTGGATGCCAGCGGCCTGTTTTGTCCTGAACCAGTGATGATGCTTCACACTGGCATCAATAATGTTGAACCTGGAAAGGTTTTGCGGGTGATAGCAACAGACCCATCAACGACCCGTGATATACCGCGGTTTTGTCAGTTTTTAGGACATGAGCTGATCAGTCATACAGAGCAGGAAGACCAGTTTGTTTACTTCATTCGCCGAGGCGAATAATGCCCGTAACGTCATCCTGCTGTGGTGCTTGAGTGGTCAAATAGAGGGCGTCAGCCCATTGAGGTGATCGAGGAACTGGCTGCGGTTCATTTCACCCAGCACTCTCTGTGGTTTCATTTCACCGCCGCTGCTATCGTAAAACAGTATCGCCGGTGGCCCGAACAGCCCTAGTTCGTCCAGCATGGCCTGTTGAGCAGGTGTGTTGTCCGTCATGTCAATTTGTAGCAGCGTAAAAGGCTTGAGCGAGTTAATGACAGTCCCGTCGCTAAATACGTTGCGCTCCATTACTTTGCATGAAATGCACCAGTCGGCGTAGAAGTCCAGCATTACAGGGCGACCTTCCTGTTGGGCTTGCAGGAGCATCGCTTCAATATCGGCGGGCGCTTCTACCCGGGTAAAGCCCGCGTGGCTAATGTCGTTGCCAGCTGTGTCACCTGGGTTCCCGCTGAAAGGCGCTTTGGCGATGAACGGGTCCAGTGGTGCAAGGGGGTTATTGGCACCGGCAATGGCGCCGGCCAGCAATGCCAGGCCATAAGCGAAAAAGATCAGCCCCAGACCTTTGCGGGTCCGTTCCCAGCCAGCCTTTGCGGCGTCAAAAGCCCCCAGCTGTACGCCGGTTATAGCAATCAGCATTCCCCATAAAGTGAGCCCAACCCACCCTGGAACCAGGCGCTCAATCAGCCAGATCGCGACGGCAATCAGCATCACACCATAGAAGTGTTTGACGGTGGTCATCCAGTGCCCGGTGCTTGGCAGAAGCTTGCGCCCACCAACCGCTACCAGAATGAGTGGGATCCCCATGCCCAGCCCTAGAGCAAAAAGAGCAATGCCACCGATTACTGCATCCTGTGTTGTTGAGATGTAAAGGAGGCTGCCTGCAAGGGGTGCAGACACGCAGGGCGATACAATAAGAGCAGAGAGCGCGCCTATGCCGAAAATGCTGATCACCCGGCCACCTGTGAGGCGCTGGCTGGCATTGTTTAATGAATCGCGGATGGCGCGCGGCAGCTGAATTTCAAACAGATCAAACATCGACAGCGCAAAAACCACGAACATCACCGCAAACACACCGAGCACCCAGGGCGACTGGAGCTGCGCCTGCAGGTTGAAGCTGGCTCCAAGTAATCCTGTAAGCACTCCGGCGCCAGCATAGGTTAGCGCCATGCCCAGCACGTAGCTGCTGGCAAGCAGAATTGCCTGGCCAGTCGTGCGGGTGTTTTGTCCGGACACTAGTGAGGAAATGATCGGAACCATTGGCAGTACGCAAGGGGTAAAGGTTAGCCCAAGCCCGAGCAGCAGAAATACGCCAGCTATAACCAGCGTCGACTGCTCCGAGAGAAAGCCCGCAAGCCCGGTTGCCGAGCTGGTGTCCGTTTTTATCTTTGTAGGCGCAGCTGAGCCCGTGGCCCCTTGTGCTCCGGCAGCGTCACTGCTTTGATAAAAGAGCACTTCGCGGGTCTGCGGTGGATAGCATAATCCTGCTTCTGCACAGCCCTGATAGGTTACCTCGAAGCGGGCTTCCCGGGCATTGTCTGGCAGAGTGACGTGAACCCGGGCTTCAACGGGATCAAAGAAGACAGTGGTCTTCCCGAAAAACTCGTCTTCTGTTTCTGTGCCGGGGCTGGAATATTGAGGGACGCCCGCACTGACACCTTCACTCAGCGATTTAATGCTGACGCGATCCTTGTAGAGATAGTGCCCGGGTGTGATGTCCCAGAGGAGCAGCACTGCGTCACCTTCTATGGAGTGGCTGAAGGGAAGGGCTTCATCTACCGGAAGAAACTGGTTGCTCTGGCCGCCAAACAGGGAGTTACCGCCGCCAAATGCCCAGGACGTATTTGTAGCTGTAAACAGCAGGGCGAATACGAGCAGCAAGCTGGCTGGAGAGAGGAGGCGGCGAGCGTTGCCGGAAGTGGAAGATAATACTGTCATGGAGTAAGCAGTTTCCCGGTGAGTGTCATGGCGTACAAGAGAGCTGGCGATACAATAAGGTGCCTGCGCTCCGGTAGTATTTTGCGAGTGAATGGACATAGGGTCCGCAAGAAAGTTCCCTCTGGCATTGGGCGCGTTAAAGTCGCACAATAGCTTCCCAATGAATCACAGCCCAAACGATCTTATCATGTTGTTTAATGACCTGTTCCGGGAGGCATTCCGGACTATTTTGGTCAGAGGCGACAAAGAACCTGAATACCTGCCTGCTGGTGGCACCAGTGAGCTTGCGCGGATTGTTTTTGCTCATGGCTATTATGCCAGTGCTCTGCACGAAATAAGTCACTGGTGCGTCGCAGGTGAGCACCGGCGCACACTTCACGACTATGGTTACTGGTATTGCCCGGACGGCAGGACACCTGCACAGCAGCGGGCATTCGAACAGGTTGAGGTCAAACCACAGGCTATCGAGTGGTTGTTTTCAGTGGCCGCCGGCTCGAATTTTCATATCAGTGTGGATAACCTGTCTGGTGGGGGGGCGTCTGACGAATGCGGTTTCCGTTCCAGGGTGCTTGGCCAGGCCGAGAATTATTTGACGACTGGTCTGCCGCGGCGGGCACAGTCCTTTTTTGATACGTTGAAATCGTTTTATGGAACCGACGATAACTTCAGTACAGCCTGGCGTGATGATGTCCGGCGCGTGGTTCCGCTATATTCTGCAAAAGAACATTATGAGGCAAACTGAGACTCCATGACATCTGATTCAAAGCACACCGGCGATCTGAGATTCAGCGATCTGAATCTGGACAAACGCCTGCTGGACGCCATTGCCGCCATTGGTTTCGAATACTGCACGCCGATTCAGGCGGAAACTCTGCCCTGGACACTGGCGTGCCAGGACTTGATAGGCCAGGCGCAAACAGGAACCGGGAAAACAGCGGCGTTTCTGATTACCGCCATTCAGAGCCTGCTCGAAACGCCAATACCAGAGGGCGATCGCTTTGCATCTGAGCCTCGGGTTCTAGCGCTGGCACCTACGCGCGAACTGGCCATGCAGATTGCCAAGGATGCAGAAGAGTTGTGCAAACACACAGGCCACAACGTCGTTACCGTAGTGGGTGGTATGCATTATGACAAGCAGCGCGAACAGCTGCACAACGGCATTGTTGATATTCTTGTGGCCACCCCGGGTCGCCTGATTGACTTCCTTGGCTCCCAGGACGTATTTCTTGATCAGCTCGACATCCTCATTCTGGATGAGGCAGACCGAATGCTCGACATGGGATTCATTCCTGATGTAAAGCGCATTATCCGCAAGAGCACTCCTAAAGATGAACGTCAAACACTGCTGTTCAGTGCCACTTTCAATCAGGACGTTCTGAACCTGGCGTCTATGTGGACCAATAATGCCGAGTTTGTTGAGATCGAGCCGGAGCAGAAAACTGCCGAGCGGGTCGAACAGACGGTTTACATGGTTGGTGATGACGAAAAACTGCCGGTGTTGGTGAACTATCTCAAGCGTCCTGAGGTTGAAAAGGCTTTGGTTTTTGCCAATCGACGTGACCAGTGCCGGGACCTCGAAGAGGATTTGCGTAACCAGGGCGTTAAAGTTGCTCTTATGTCTGGAGAGATTGCCCAGGCCAAGCGTCTGAAAACTCTGGAACAGTTCAAGGCCGGAAGCATTCAGGTGCTAGTGGCTACGGATGTTGCCGGGCGCGGCATCCATGTGGATGGCGTTACCCATGTGTTCAATTACAACCTGCCGGACAGCGCTGAAGATTACGTGCATCGCATTGGGCGCACTGGCAGGGCCGGAAAGACAGGTGTGTCGGTCAGTTTTGCAGGAGAGGACGACTCATTTGGTCTTCCGGCCATTGAGAAGTACATCGGTCAAAAGCTCAAAACAACCGTTCCGGAAGAAGAGTTGATGGCTGACATGGATAATCCGCCCATTACCCGCAAGCGTGGCCGCAGGCCGTCGCAAGGACAGGGCGGACGCGGGCCGGGTGGTCGTGGTGGCCCCCGCCCACGCAGAAACTGAGGCGGCATGAGCTTATTATGTTGATCGTCGCAGATGAAAACATTCCGCAGTTGGAGGCGTTTTTCGGTGACATAGGTGAGATTCGGCGTGTCTCCGGCCGAACGATGAGTGCCAACGATGTTCGTGATGCAGACATATTGCTGGTTCGGTCGGTTACTCGCGTTAACCGTGAATTGCTCGAAGGCAGTTCTGTTCGCTTTGTCGGAACGGCCACAATTGGAACCGATCACATTGACCTGAGTTGGCTGGAAGAGAATGGCACCCGTTTTTCAGCAGCACCTGGTTGCAACGCTAACAGTGTCGTTGAATATGTGTTGAGTGTTATGTCTCTGTATGCAGAGCGCAAGGTGCTGAATGATTGGTCGCAACTCACAGTTGGGATTGTTGGCGCCGGCAATGTTGGCAATGAGCTTGCGGAAAAGCTGGATCGCCTGGGCTTCAGTGTGAAGCTTTGCGATCCACCCAGAGCAGAGCGCGAAGGAGACCTTGCCTTCGTGAGCCTGGATGAAGTGCTTGCGTGCGATGTCGTCACCCTCCATACACCATTAACTCGAGACTCTGCTCACCCGACCCTGCATTTGATCGGCAAGCGTGAGCTGGATTTGCTGTCTTCCGAGCAGTTGCTGATCAATACCGGGCGCGGTGAAGTAATTGATGGCGCTGCACTGAATGAGCGCCTGAGCCAAGCTAATGCGCCACTGGTCGCGCTTGACGTTTGGGAGGAAGAGCCTAGGGTTGACCAGGAGCTTGTAGGAAAGACTTGGCTAGCGACCCCTCACATTGCCGGCTACAGTCTTGAGGGTAAAGTTCAGGGCACCGAGATGATCTACCAGGCGGTTAGCCGGTTTCTGGGGCTGCCGGCGCGCAAGCAAGCGGGCCAGTTCCTGCCTGAGCCTGCGCTCAGCAAGGTGTCATTTACAAGTGCAGCCGATGAGCAGGCGGCCATTCGCGTAGCGCTGCGAGCCTGCTACGACCCGAGGCAGGACGATGCGCGCCTGCGCCATATCATGGGGCTTCCAACCAGCGAAGAGCGCGGTGCCGCGTTTGACCGCCTGCGGAAGGACTATCCCACACGAAGGGAGTGCTCCAGCCTGAAAGTGCAGCTCAAAGGCACCAGTAAATCCCTTCAGGACAGTTTTCGTGCGATTGGGTTCAAGTTGAAAATCTGATTTGCCCCCTATCAGTCCCAACGGCTTTATTTCTCAGTAAAAAGTGTTGCTCGAACGACATGGCCAATACGTAAGGAGTGACGGCTTTTCAGCACAGTGCGTACAAGATGAATGTGACTGGAGAGGTCTTCTTTTAGAGACGGTGGCAGGGGAGCGCCTGTGAGATTTTCAGGGTCGCCGAACTCCTGCACAAGCGCATCGGGTGCAGGTGCGCTCAAGCGTATGAAGGCTTCCTGGGTGAGAACCGCCTGATCAAGAGCGTCCTGCCGAATAGTATCCACATAGCGAAGAAAACCTTCTTCTGCCAGCCATAATAGCGTGCCAAAGCACGCCATATGGCGTTTGCTATGCAGCCCGAACTCGTCCGGCTGGTCCGCGCCGGCAATATCTTCCACAAACAGGTTTACCCGCCTTGGAAAGGCGTTGTAAAGCTGCACCAAGGCAACAGCTGCGTCTTTGTAGAATTCTTCGATATGGATGTCAGCCATAGATCACTTCTTGCTTGCCTGCCGTTTTACTGTCTGTATTTGCTGAGGAAGTTGCCCAGTCTGGTCATGGCATCCTCCAGCGTGTCTTTCCGGGGCAGGAACACGACCCGGAGATGTTGCTTGTCATCAATATTGAACGCTGAACCCTGGACCAGAAGGATTTTCTCTTGCAGGAGAAGATCCAGAACCAGCTTTTCATCATTTACAACCGGATGTATCTTCGGATCCAGTCGCGGGAACAAGTACAGTGCGCCCTGAGGCTTAACGCAGCTTACACCGGGGATGTCATTGAGCATCCGCCAGGCAGTTTCCCGCTGTTCGTATAGCCTGCCCCCAGGTGCGACCAGATCATTGATTGATTGATAGCCGCCCAGCGCTGTTTGTATCGCTAGCTGCGCAGGTACGTTAGCGCACAGGCGCATGTTGGAAAGCATATCGATGCCTTCAATCAGGTCTTTTGCCAGGTGCTTGGCGCCGCTGATGATCATCCAGCCTGAACGGTAACCGGCAGCCCGATAGTTCTTGGAAAGCCCGTTGTAGGTAAAGAAGAGCACATCATCTGCCAGTGACGCAGTAGAAACGTGTTGCGTACCGTCATAGAGAATCTTGTCGTAGATCTCGTCTGATAGCACGATCAGGTTGTGCTTGCGGGCAAGCTCAATAACTTGCTCCAGCAGTTCCTGACTATAAACCGCACCTGTAGGGTTATTCGGGTTAATCAGCACGATTGCACGGGTGCGGTTTGTTATCTTTTTGCGGATATCGTCGATGTCCGGGAACCAGTTTTGTTCCTCGTCGCAACGGTAGTGCACAGGTTTGCCACTGGAGAGTGTCACGGCGGCTGTCCACAAAGGGTAGTCCGGTGCAGGAATCAGAACTTCATCGCCGGTGTTGAGCATGGCTTGCATGGTCATCACAATCAGTTCGCTGACACCGTTACCCAGAAATATGTCGTCAATATCGACCTTGTCGATGCCTCTTTGCTGGCAGTAGTGCATGACTGCCTTGCGCGCAGAAAACAGGCCTTTTGACTCCACATAACCCTGAGCCTGTTGCATGTTGTAGATCACGTCTTGCTGGATCTCTTCGGGAACATCCAGTTCAAAAGAGGCAGGGTTACCAATATTGAGCTTGAGTACCCGGTGTCCTTCTTCCTCGAGTCTGCGCGCTTCCCGCATAACTACGCCACGTATTTCATAGCACACGTTATCCAGCTTGGCGGATTTGTAGTAGTTCTGCATAAGACCCGGGCTTCCTCAGTCAATAAACGTAAAACAGGCATCTGCCGTAAAGGCAAACCCCTATTCTAGCGGAGGCGAGGCCAACGGCAACAGGGGAATTGTGATGAATTATGGCGGGTTAGCACTATATCGGCTTTATTTCCGCTTCGAGAATCGTTGCATGGGTAGGTTTTTCAAGGTAGTGTCAAATTAAGTTGTGTGCAATATAAATGTCTGATCGTAAAAATGCCTGCATGTGCAGGCGCTCATGATTTTGCCAGGGAGAAATTTGTGTCTACCAGCTCTATATATGACTTCACTGTTCGAGATATCAAAGGTAATGAAAAGGCGATGGCCGATTACCAGGGCCAGGTTCTGCTGATTGTGAATACCGCCAGTAAATGCGGATTAACGCCGCAGTTTGAAGGCTTGCAGACATTGCATAAGGAGCTTGGGGCGCAGGGGCTCGAGGTGCTCGGGTTTCCGTGTAACCAGTTCTTGAATCAGGACCCTGCCGATGACAAGGCTATCAGCGAGTTCTGCAGCCTGAACTACGGTGTGGATTTTCCGATGTTTTCTAAAATTGATGTAAATGGCGACAGCGCACATCCTTTGTTCCAGTTTCTGAAGTCTGAGGCAAAAGGCCTTCTCGGTTCAGAAAAAGTGAAGTGGAACTTTACGAAATTCCTGGTGGGGCGTGATGGTAAGGTTTTGCGCCGTTATCCACCCACCACCAAGCCTGAAGATATCAAAGCTGATATTGAAAAGCTCTTGTAGGCCAGGTTTTGAACGAATTATTAGCACTGGATAACCAGATCTGTTTTAGCCTGTATGCGGCCAACCGGGCAATTACCTCAAGGTATCGCCCATTGCTTGCCGAGCTCGGGCTTACCTATCCCCAATACCTCGTAATGCTAGTGCTCTGGGAGCGGGCCAGTGCTAATCAGCCAACCCGCGTTTCCGATCTTGGTACACGGTTGCGGCTGGATTCGGGCACGCTTACGCCCCTATTGAAACGCTTGGCTCTACGGGGGCTGATTCACAGGGAGCGACGTCAGGATGACGAGCGAGTGGTCACTATATCACTGACAGATGAGGGCGCAGGGTTGAGGGAACAGGCGGCGCAAGTCCCGCAAAAACTGCTATGCGGCCTGGATGTTTCGCCGGAACGGTTGCTTGCCCTGAGGCACGAGCTCAATGCGGTGCTAAAGGCTATTGAGGCTCAGGAGGTTGAGGAGGAGCCCAGCGGGTAATTGCTTCGGCTAACTGCTTACGGTTGTATGGTTTGGTGATGTAATCGTTCATGCCGCTGGCAAAGCAGTCGGCCCTGTCACCCTGCATTACGTTTGCCGTAACAGCAATCACGGGTAAGTTCTGCCAGTCCGGATTTTTTCGGATGCGCCGGGTTGTTTCGTAGCCATCCATTACAGGCATCTGGCAATCCATAAGCACAAGGTCGTACTGCTGTTGTTTCAGGGCTGTTAGCGCCAACTGTCCATTTTCTGCGATGTCGGCACGGTGCCCCATTTTCTTAAGCAGTGTAGAAGCCACCATCTGGTTTACTTCGTTATCTTCAACCAAAAGTACCCGGAGAGCGGGTTGTGGTGCTGCAGTGAGCTTGGCTAAACTGGCCGGTTTGGAAGGCTCGGGGGTGCTGGTCAGGTTGGGATTGCTGTATATCGGCAGCGGTAGAGTGACCGTAAAGCGGGTTCCATGCTGTTCTTTCGAATCGACTGATATTTCACCATGCATGCGCTCTATTAACTGGCGGCAGAGCGTCAGGCCCAGCCCAGTGCCACCATACAGGCGTGTGGTTTGCGTATCGGCTTGGGAGAAGGGTGAAAATATCCGGCGCAGACCTTCTTTGCTCATACCTATGCCGGTATCGGACACCTCGATGGTCATGATACCTGCGGAGTAAGTTGCGTCTATACGCACGCTGCCTGTCTCTGTGAACTTGATTGCGTTGCTAAGCAGGTTGTTCAGAATCTGCCTTACACGCGTTGGGTCACCCAGGAACTGATCCGGAAACTCAGGAGCTGTTTCTGCGATTAACTCAATGCCTTTTTTGCCAGCCTGCTGAGTGTGCAGGGTGGCGCACTCTTCAATCAGGCCGCGCATACTAAAGGGAATGGTTTCGAGGTTGAGTTTACCCGCTTCAACTTTGGAAATATCCAGAATGTCGTTGAGTATGCCAAGCAGGCTTTCGCCTGCCGACAAAGCAATTTCAAGGCTGTGGTGTTTTGAAGGGTCCTGCTCGGCCTCCAGGGCAAGCCCGAGCATCCCGAGCACACCATTCAGCGGTGTGCGTATTTCATGGCTCATGCTGGCCAGGAAGTTTGCTCTTGCCTTGGCCCGACGCATGGCATCTTCTTTGGCTTTTACCAGCGCCCGATTGCCACGCTGTAACGCCTGGTTCTTGTCAGATATTTCCCGTGTGCGGCTTTCAACTTCGTGTTCCAGCTCGCTGGAATAGTTTTTCATGGCACTTTCTGCCTTGCGTAGCTGCGCAAGAGTGGTGTCCATAGTGTTCAAATGTTGGTTGATAATCCCGACCATTGTGCCAATTTCATCTTGCCTGTGACCGGGTGGCACGGGCAGACGGATTTTTTCCGGTGAATCAGCTTTCACTTCGTTGAGAGCATTGATCACGCTGAGCATGGGTCGCGTCAATATGAGGTAGAAGATCAGGAGCAGTGATGCTGACAGTATGAGGCTCTTCAGAAAGCCGCTCAGAAGCGTGTAACTGGCGCGCTCCAGGAACTGCAAGCCGTAGTGGTATGTGTCAATCGTTACAGCAAGCTGACCAAGTGGGAGGTTGTTGAGCTGGGTAACGCGCAGTTGGCGGCTGAATACCTTACTGGGACCAAACAATCGGTCACTGATCCAGCGATAGGGTGAGTCGGAGCTTGTTTTGCTGGCGGCCGCCATGGTGCTGCCATCACTGTCTACGATTCGCGCATCAATGGTGGCAGGGTGCTGAAGGAGGCCGTCGAGAAGCTCCTCGGCCAAGCGCACGTCAATATTGTAAGCAATCTGGGAGGCCGGGTTGTGGCTGATTTCAATCAGCGCCTGTATGTCCTCTTCCATTGACTTGCGAGCAGAGAAGTAATCGAGGGTGATTTGTACAACGTTAAGAATAACCCCTAACACCATCGCAATCAGAACCGTGTCACGGGTGAGGCGATAGGAGAGGCGGTGTTTAAAGCCTTTAGTCATCGTAGTCGGCTTTCTTCTTCCACTCTTCATCGTGAAGAAAGTCGTCCCATTGTTTGTCGAGCTTGGAACCGGACTCTGCAGGGCTCCCGTTGCCACCCTCTGCCATCATGGCTTCCAGTTCCCTTATGCGAATCCGGAAGCTCTTGACCGCTTTCATGGCAAGCGGATTATCCTGTGATTTACCCATTTCTGTGCTGGCCAGATGATAGGCGTGAATGGCTTTGCGTATCTCGTTCTGGCGGATGAGGTCACGCGCCTGAAATACATGCAGATCTGCGTGGGTTTTGTGCACCAGAAAAAGCACATACTTAAGGTTCTTTTTAGCGGTTGCCGCATCGATGCGCCCACTTTTGTGCATGGATTCAATCAGCTTGAACAAATTTTGAAGCAGATCTTTTGCGGCATTCGACTTTTCTACTGAGTCAATTCTGATCTGACTCATCTCATCGCGGTTTTCTCGCACCAGTGTTTTTCGTTGCTCTGTGGATTCGCGCCACTGATTCACGGGCAGGCTGGATTTAAGTCCTGCCAAGTCATTGCAGATGTCCAACATGCGCTTGAGTAACAAAAGCTTCAGCTCAGATGTCAGATATTGACCGGGAATTTCAGCGAGCAGGCGTTCACATCGCTTGTAGCTGTCCCCCAGTGCTGTGATTTTGCGAGCACGCTCAATGCGGGCTTTTTCGCGCATTTGAGTGGCGACAATTACGATGATCGATATGACAACGATGGCCGCCAGGGCAAGGACAATTGTGATGGTATTCATTTGTTATGTAATGACTCCAGCTTTTGGGCAAGTCATGCCTGCGACAGAAATCTGACTCGATGTACTGAAACATCCGGCAAGTATCAGAAAGATTAGCAGAAATATTGCATCGAAACCGGAATCAAATGTGAAAGTTCGTATTGTATATCAATTCTATGAATTGATTATGTGCTGTATATTAGGCTGGTGAATGGGGCTGAAAGGTTTCGCCCGGTCAATAGTGTTTTGGATCCTCAGGAGGCGTTCATGAATCTTTCCCGTATTGATCTTAATCTTCTGGTTTATCTGGATGTCTTGCTTAGAGAGCGCAATGTAACCAAGGCCGCGAACCATCTGAGTATTACCCAGCCGGCCATGAGCAACAGCTTGCGCCGCTTACGGGATCTTTTTGGTGACCCTTTGCTGGTGCGAACCAGCGAAGGAATGACCGCTACTGAGCGCGCGCAGGAATTACAGCCTTTGGTCCGGAGTATCCTTTCAGACATTGAGCAGGCTGTGCAGGAAAAAACGCCGTTTGCGGCGCTGGAAAGCCAGCGAGTGTTTCGCATCATGGCCAGTGACTATGCAGAATCCTGCCTGATGCCACGAGTGTTACGTCGAATCCGACAGGAAGCACCTTATGTGACGCTTGATGTTCTCACTCCGAGTGATGTGAGTTTTCTCGATGTTGAGCAGGGTCGTCTGGATATGGCGATTAACCGGTTTGACAAGATTCCTCAGTCGTTTCACCAGAAAACACTTTGGATTGAGTACTTTGCCTGCCTGATGAATGCCCGAAACCCGATTCTGAAAGAGCCTTTCACCCTGGATTCATACTTGGGGGCCAGTCATATATGGGTCAGTAAAACTGGATTTGGTGTCGGTGTCGGAGTAAACCCAAAGGACGTCCAGCGGCTCGGGTGGGTTGATGAAGCCTTGTCGCGTATGGGTAGCAAGCGGCAAATTTCAGTATTCACCCGGCACTATCAGTCGGCCATGCTTCTGGCTGAGCAACACGATTTGATCGCCACGCTGCCATCCCGGGCTGCCTGGCTGCAAAAAGACAACGCCAATCTGGTGGTGAAAATTCCGCCTTTCGAGATACCACCTTTTGAACTGAAGATGGCCTGGAGCCCGTTATTGCAACACAACTCGGATCATCAGTGGCTACGAAGGTTGATTTCAGATGTTGCGGAAGAAGTAGACGAGGAGTTTGCTCCCTTTGGCGCCCGTTTTGAATCGGGAGACGCGCAGCTGAAGCCCTCGTCAGATCGGTAGCTCGCGCAGCTCAAGGGAGGTGCGCCCGGCGTTCCACATGCGTTGGAAGTTTTCAGACAGCAACCTGACACGCCCGCTATCTGCGAAGCTGGCGAACCCTGAAGGTCGGATAAAGTCGTTTCGATAAACCACGCCTTCGCGATCTGAGATAAGGAAAGGCTGGTCATCGTGAGGGTAGTCGCTGTTGATCAACCTGAGATCAATTTTACTAGGCAGTCGCCGCATGAGCTCGACCAGTTGATGCCGGCGCTTTATCAAGGGCTGGTCGTCATGAATCAACAGGCGGATTTCGCTAAGTCTGTGGCGTCGAGCAAGATCCGACACCAGTTCCCGGAACCTGCTGCGATCATATAGATCGTGATCAAGTATGCGGTCATACAGCCACAGTCGTTGGTTCGTCTGCCCTACCATTGAGTCCATAAGGCCTAGCAGGCTGCTTTCACCCTCAAAAAGCCAGGATTGAGCGTCTTTGCCCAGTTGCAGAGGTGTGAGCCTTCCAGAGTTTGCCTGTGCTTCAAGTAGAGCTGGGGCCAGGCAGCGCATATCCAGATGAGGTATGCCGGCATCGTCGTATGGTTCGGAACAGACATGGAAGCCGGCCCGTTCATAAAATGCAATGGCGTGCTGCTGGGCAGATAGCTTTAGCTCCTGGTATTGCCCGGCTGACTCAGCGATCAAGTGTTGAAGCAATGCCTCTCCGATACCTTGACCACGGAATGCTGGCAGTATGGCCATGCGCCCGATATGGCCGGTTTCGTCCATGGTTGAAAACAGCCGGGCCACGCCAACCGGGGTGTTGTCAGGAAGCACCGCAAGATAATGATCTGCAATTTCGTCGGTGTCGTCCCACTCGAGTTCTGGTGGCACGTTCTGCTCGTCAACAAACACCTTTTGGCGAATATCCCGGATATGCCTTGGGGCAAGT
This sequence comes from Marinobacter sp. KMM 10035, assembly GCF_046537445.1. Lineage (NCBI taxonomy): Bacteria > Pseudomonadati > Pseudomonadota > Gammaproteobacteria > Pseudomonadales > Marinobacteraceae > Marinobacter > Marinobacter sp. KMM 10035. The sequence goes on from NZ_JBBVMG010000001.1 coordinate 2,196,700, forward strand.
TGCCAGCTGTATTTCCGAATCCGAACGGTCATGGCATCACTCGAAATACACAGAGCCCTGATTATAGAGATTTGTCAGCAAGCCGAGGAGGGCAGGGTCGCCAGCGAACTGCTTCAGCCCGGTCATATCAATGCGCGATCCGGCACACAGCAAGGGTGCCAGGGGGCGCGCATCACCCTTGAGTAGAAACTGCTCGCCGTCTGCAAACAGAGCGGTTTCACCGCTTTCTTCATGGTACGCAAAGCGGGAGCCTTCGTTCCAGCGCAGTTGCTCACCCGCTCGGATAGCCTCAGCGATATCTTCATCTGAAGCAGGTTCTTCCGCAGGCACAACCACATCCGTGTTTTTGGGTGCGGTGGCGTATTGGCCAAACCATAGCGCCAGCTGACGTTTGTCATCCAGCTTTTCTCTAAGTACCGCTTGCAAGCGGTCGATGACGTCAGGCGCGATGGTGCCGGGGTTATCCTGAACCTGCAGGTCGGGGTCGTTCATGTGGGCGTCGGCCCCCGGTTGGTTACACAGAAAGTCGGTGAAGCCAGTGAGCAGGTCGTCAACGGTCGGCGCTCGAAAGCCCACTGACAGGGTGATGCAATCGTCTTCGGCTATGCCGTGATGACCTATGCCTGGTGGCAAGTACAGCATGTCGCCAGGCTCAAGTGTTACAGTTTCTTCGCCTTCCCAGCTACTAAGTATGCGCAGGGGGGTGCCTTCTACCCGGGGCGAGGTCTGATCGCAGCGGCCTCCGAAGGTCCAGCGGCGGTGCCCCTGTGCCTGCAGCAGAAATACATCATACTGATCGTAGTGAGGCCCTACGCTGCCGCCTTTGGGCGCATAGCTGGCCATGATGTCGTCCAGGCGCCAGTTAGGCACAAAACGGAAATGCTCAAGCAGATCTGCGATCTCCGGAACCCAGTGGTCCAGGCCCTGGACCAGCAGTGTCCAATCTTGTGCAGGCAGTTTGCTGAAGTGGTCTTCCTGGAAGGGGCCGTTGTGCAGCTGCCAGGGCTTGCCGTTATCGTTTTCGATAATGATGCGGGATTCTACGCCTTCCTCGCAGGCAAGGCCGGCGAGTTCGTTGGCGTCAACGGGGCATTGAAAGCCGGGAAATGCCTGGCGGATGACCAGAGGCTTTTTCTGCCAATAGTCCCTCAGAAATTCCGAAGGCGAAAGTCCGCCAAGCATATCCATGGTGTGCTTCCTCAAGTTAGATGTTGCGGGCCTGATCAACGGCGTTGCCGATGTAGTTGCCTGGGGTCAGTGCCATCAGTTCCGCTTTGGCACTGTCTGGCATCTCAAGGGTTTCCACAAAGTTCTGGATCACCTCTGGCGTCATGGCTTTTCCGCGAGTCAGTGCCTTGAGTTTTTCGTAGGGCTTCTCGATGTTGTACCGGCGCATCACCGTCTGGATCGGCTCCGCAAGCACTTCCCACGCGTTGTCGAGGTCTTCATCCAGGCGCGAAGGGTTGATCTCCAGTTTGCCCAGTCCCTTCAGGGTGGCTTCGTAGGCAATCAGGCTGTGGGCAAAACCAACGCCCAGATTGCGTAGCACGGTTGAGTCGGTCAGATCGCGCTGCCAGCGGGAAATCGGCAACTTGGCAGACAAGTGGCCAAGTACTGCGTTAGCAATCCCAAGGTTGCCTTCGGAGTTTTCGAAATCAATCGGGTTAACCTTGTGGGGCATGGTGGACGAACCCACTTCGCCTTCAATGGTTTTCTGCTTGAAGTAACCGAGTGAGATATAACCCCAGATATCCCGGTCGAGATCAATCACGATGGTGTTAAAGCGGGCAACGGCGTCGTATAGCTCAGCGATGTAGTCATGGGGTTCAATCTGTGTGGTGTACGGATTGAAGTCGAGACCAAGGTTTTCAATAAAGGTTTTGGCATTGGCTGCCCAATCGACTGCAGGATAAGCAGAGATGTGAGCGTTATAGTTGCCTACGGCACCGTTGATCTTACCCAGAATTTCAATGTTGCCGATCTGCTTGATTTGCCGGCGCAAGCGGTACACCACGTTGGCAAACTCTTTGCCGACGGTGGTTGGTGAGGCTGTCTGGCCATGGGTGCGTGACAACATGGGTTGTTCAGCATGCTCTTGGGAAAGATCGCTCAGCTTGTTGGCAACTTGGTTCATGGCAGGTAGCAGGCCCTTGGCCAGGCCTTCCCGCAGCATCAGAGCGTGCGACAGGTTGTTGATGTCTTCCGAGGTGCAGGCAAAGTGCACAAATTCGGTGACTGCGTGCAGTTCCGGAACCTCAGCAATTTGTTCCTTGATAAAATACTCAACGGCTTTTACGTCGTGGTTCGTGGTGCGCTCGATTTCCTTGATGCGCTCAGCATTTTGCAGGTTGAAGTTGCTGACCATACCGTCAAGAAAGGCGTTTGCCTCTGGGCTGAATGCTGGAACTTCGGTGATCTGCGGGTGCGCCGCCAATTGTTGCAGCCAACGGATTTCTACCGTCACGCGGTTCTTGATCAGGCCGTACTCACTGAAAATATCACGAAAAACGCTGACTCGGCTGCCATAGCGTCCATCGACCGGGGATATGGCGGTCAGGGCGTTGAGTTCCATTGAAAACCTCTCAAATAATCAAAGAATCGGTTCAGAAAAAGGGATAGACCATAATACACCAGCATGGCGGGTGAATCAGTGGCAACAGATCAGTTATCGAACGAGCGATTAGCTTTCTCGGCGAGCTCTCGCGCATGTTGAATCACCTTCCGACGGGATAAAACCAGCTGCCATCGGCGTCCGCCGGACTGTCGCCATAGCACGGCGGACCGAATGCCTGCCAGTAGAAGTGCCCGTACTTTGGCGGCATTCTCATCCCGTTGTAGTAGCGAAGGGTTGCCGCTCACCTGAATGCGCAGGCTGAAGGTGCTGATGGTGTCTGTGTAAATGGAAGCCAGGTTGCTGATCAGGTTCGAATGCACGTAGCCAAAATGGCTGGCGGTGTGCCGGGCCTGATCAATTCGGCTGCCAATCACTTCCAGCATGTCGTTGTGACGGTTGAGCTTGGATTCCAGATGAATGAGGTTCAGTACGTAGCGCAGCACCTCAATATCCTGCTGCTTCTTTTGTTCGCTCATAACCGTAGAAAGCGTAACCAGCCCTTCACGCACATCGGCGAGTTCGCCACCATAAACATCGAGGGTGCTGGCCGGGTCAGTTGCAAACAGAGAGCGCAGGCAGGTTTCCAGGCTGTATGTGTTGCAGGTGCCATTGTTCGCAATTTGCTGAACCAGATTGGCGGCTTGAAATACGCCCGCCAATGCAAGGGTCTGGTCGTGGAGCGACCGGCTCATGGGTGTGAATCCTGCGTACGCTGTGTTGTCAGGACACGATCTGGCAGGGCTTCACCATCACGCCAGGTTTCGGTTATTACGCCACCCCCAAGGCAAATGTCGCCGTCATAGAAAACCACGGATTGCCCCGGTGTCACCGCTCTTTGGGCGATATCAAAAACAACTTGAACACCACCATCAATAACCGTGACGTCACAGGCCTGATCCGGTTGGCGATAGCGAGTTTTCGCCATGCAGCGGAAACTACTGGCTGGCGGTTTACCTGCAACCCAGTCAATTGGGTCTGATAACAGGCCGCGAGAAAATAGAAGAGGGTGGTGTTTGCCTTGTACTGCAAGCAGTACATTGCGCTCAAGATCTTTCTCGGCCACATACCAAGGCTCGTCATTAAAATCGCTCAAGCCGCCAATGCCAAGGCCCTGACGCTGGCCTATGGTGTGATACATCAGGCCTTGGTGTCGGCCGATTTTTATACCATCCGGAGTTTCGATATCACCCGGCTGCGCTGGTAAATACTGCTTCAGGAAGTCGGTAAATTTGCGCTCGCCAATGAAGCAGATGCCGGTGGAGTCTTTCTTGTCATGGGTTATAAACCCCTGTTGCTCGGCGATCCGGCGAACTTCGGGTTTTTCCAGCTCACCTACCGGGAACAGGGTGCGAGCGATTCGGTCCCCTGAAACCGCATGCAGGAAGTAGCTCTGGTCTTTGTTGCCATCCAGACCTTTCAGCAGGTGTGCTTTACCTGGGTCATCCGAAAGCGGGCGCTGACGGGTGTAGTGCCCGGTAGCAATGTAGTCCGCGCCCAGGGTAACCGCATAATCCAGAAAGGCCCGGAATTTCACCTCTTTGTTGCACAGAATGTCCGGATTGGGGGTGCGGCCTGCTTTGTACTCGGAAAGGAAGTGTTCGAATACGCGGTCCCAGTATTCGGCTGCAAAGCTTGCAGTGTGAAGCTTTATGCCGATTGCATCGGCCACGGTTTGGGCGTCAGCCAGATCCGTCATGGCGGTACAGTATTCCGTCCCGTCGTCCTCGTCCCAATTCTTCATGAACAGGCCTTCGACCTGATAGCCCTGATCTTTGAGCAACCAGGCAGCAACAGATGAATCGACACCACCGGACATGCCAACGATGACGTGGGTTTTCTCGGGAGACTTTGCTTCGAATGATGGAATTGTCATGACAGCTCTGGGCACCGGTGCAAAACGCGAGAGTTTACCATTTTGTGCTGGTTACGTCTGCGAGTCTGCGATGACATCCAATGGAAAGCACCGACCCTTTCGGTAATCCTCTATGCTTTTGATGACGAGCGGGCTGCGAAGTTTGTCGCCCAGCTGCCGGATGTCCTCCAGCGATAACCAGTGGGCCGCAATAATACCGGTGTCGAGCTCATGGGTTACCTGTTTGCGTGCTCTGCCAATGAAGCAGAAGCGGTAGTAGGTCACCCCGTTAGCGGGCGCCTTGTAGGTATACAGCCCGAGAAAGTGCTCGGGCTCGATGTCCCAGCCTGTTTCTTCCAGAGCTTCCCGGCGTACCGCGTCGAGAATGGCCTCGTCTTCCTCAACATGCCCAGCCGGCTGATTAAATACAACTTTGCCGCTGCTGCGCTCTTCAACCATCAGGAAGCGACCGTGAGCATCTTCAACAACCACTGCTACGGTGGCGTGTGGGGTCCAGGTCATGAGCTTCGTCCTCTCCTTGGCGTCTTGGCAGAACGTCTTTGGAACGGTTGTTTTCCAGGGTGTGATGCCGCGGGCAGGTTGATGGCTATCTTTCGGTATTTGCCCGGCTCAAGCCCATCCAACGACCAGTCACCGATACGATAGCGGATCAGTCGCAACGTTGGAAACCCGACAGCAGCAGTCATGCGCCGTACCTGTCGGTTGCGCCCTTCGGTGATGGTCAGTTCCAGCCAACTGGTGGGTACCGTGTCGCGGCGGCGCACGGGTGGTGTCCTGGGCCAAAGCTCCGGGTCCGTGATTATGCGTGCTTTTGCAGGCTTGGTGGGGCCGTCTTTGAGTGTCACCCCTGCTGATAGCTTTTCTATGGCGCGTGCAGAAAGAGTGCCTTCAACCTGAACCAAATAGGTTTTAGGCATATTTTGCCCGGGCGATGCAATTCGATGCTGAAGAGCCCCATCACTTGTAAGTAATAGTAGCCCCTCCGAATCGTAATCCAGCCTGCCAGCAGGGTAGACGCCTGGAATGCGAATCCAGTCGGCCAGGGTGGCCCGTGACGCTCGCCCATCAGCCATAGGCTCGTCGGTAAATTGGCAGAGTACCTGGAAGGGCTTGTTAAAGAGAATAAGTTCAGCCACAGAGGTGTCTCCAAGGCGAGGAAATGAGGTTAGGAAGGGAGGTTACGGAGAAAAGGCAGAGTTTGGAAGCGCTAGGCAGGTTGAGTGCTCTGCGCACAAACAAACAAGAGCCTGCCGGATTGCTCCGGCAGGAAGGCTCACTATGTGCACGGTTAGTGTGACAAAGCCGCCTTAGCCGTTCATGGCGCGAGGAGAGTGCTCCTCGTGCTCGGCTGTATCTTGCCCAGCTGTGTTTGACGAAGCCGGATGCTCATCTGGCACTATGTTTACGGCATGCACGCCTTTGTCGCTAGGCTTCTTCTCGAAACTGACCGTCTGGCCGGCTTTGAGCGTTTTATACCCATCTATCTGCACGGATGAAAAGTGGGCAAACAGGTCGTCACTGCAGCCATCTTCAATGATGAAACCGTACCCTTTGGCATTGTTGAACCACTTTACCTTGCCTCTTGGCATGATGAACTCCCTTGTTCCTTTGCTGTCACTTGTTGTTGTTAGCTTCAAAACCAGCTTTGAGTATTTTTTTCCGGTTTTGGCTCTACGAGGCAGTTACATGAACTGCTCATATATTTACATTATTTTACACTGTAGGTTAACTGTCGGTGAAACCCGGGGTCGAGTCAATAGCTTGTATTGCGGTATTGTGTGGTTGAACGCAGTCCGGAAGCGGTATCATGTTCGTATTGTTAATTATCTCACGCTCGGGTTTGGATTTGACTTGAAAACCCGGTACCAGGCAACCACATTAATGAAGGACACCGATAACCGGTAAAGAATGATGCGGACTATCGAAAATTCTCTACTAGTATTAAATCAGGGGGAGGAAGAACTGCCAGGACGTCATGACGATCTGAGCGTTGCTCCCGAAAAGCCTGCACTGAAGCGTCCGGCACAATATAAGGTGATGCTTCTGAACGACGATTACACACCCATGGATTTTGTAGTGGATGTGTTGATGACCTTCTTCGGTATGAATGAAGAAAAGGCGACACAGGTGATGCTGCTCGTCCATACGCAGGGAAAGGCGGTATGCGGGGTGTATACCCGAGACATCGCGGAAACAAAGGCGGCACAGGTGAACCAGTATTCCTCTGAATGCGACCATCCGCTCCTTTGCGAGATTGAATGTGCAGACTGATACAAGTTGGGGTGGCCCATGCTGAGCAAAGATCTTGAAATTACGCTGAATTCGGCCTTTAAAAGTGCCCGCGACAAGCGCCATGAGTTCATGACCGTAGAGCATTTGTTGTTGGCTCTGCTGGAGAATGAATCTGCAGTGGGTGTTCTCAAAGCCTGTGGTGCAGACCTCAAGCAGCTTCATGATGAGCTGGTTGAATTTGTGGACTCCACAACACCATTGATTCCGGGTAGCGATGACGAGCGCGAGACCCAGCCAACACTAGGGTTTCAGCGAGTATTGCAGCGCGCCGTATTTCATGTGCAATCTTCTGGCAAGAAAGAGGTTACCGGTGCCAATGTTCTGGTCGCCATTTTCAGTGAGCAGGAAAGCCAGGCCGTGTATGTGCTCAAGAAACAGAGCGTTGCACGCATTGATGTCGTCAACTTCGTGTCCCATGGCATATCCCGTGTTCAAGGCGCTGAAGATCAGGATGGCACTGAGCAGGCGTCACTTGAAGATTCTGGCGAAGAAGGTGGGCAGTCCAAACCTTTGGAGACATACGCTACCAACCTGAATGAACAAGCCCGTCAAGGACGGATTGATCCGTTGATCGGTCGTGAACATGAGGTTGAACGCGTGGTGCAGATTCTTGTGCGCCGGCGCAAAAATAACCCTTTGTTGGTCGGTGAGGCTGGCGTAGGCAAGACTGCTATTGCAGAAGGACTTGCCAAGCGCATCGTCGATGGTCAGGTACCGGATATTATTTCCGACGGCGTCGTGTATTCGCTGGATCTTGGCGCACTTTTGGCAGGAACCAAGTATCGCGGTGACTTCGAGAAGCGCCTGAAGGCACTGCTGGCGGAGTTGAAAAAACAAAAGCACGCAATTCTGTTTATCGACGAGATTCACACCATTATTGGAGCGGGATCTGCATCTGGTGGCGTAATGGATGCCTCGAACCTGCTAAAACCAATGCTGAGCTCAGGTGAGATTCGTTGTATTGGATCCACGACGTATCAAGAATTCCGTGGCATTTTCGAGAAAGACAGTGCGCTGGCCCGTCGCTTTCAGAAGATCGATGTGAACGAGCCGAGCGTTGAGGATACCTACCAGATTCTCAGGGGGCTCAAGTCGAACTTCGAAAAGCACCACGATCTGAAATACACAGATCGGGCTTTGCGCGTCGCTGCAGAGCTGGCGGATCGTTACATCACTGATCGCCACCTGCCGGATAAAGCCATTGACGTAATTGATGAGGCTGGCGCAAGGCAGCGTCTGATGCCTGAGGATAAACGCCTGAAAACGGTGGATGTCCCGGAGATTGAGGATGTGGTTGCGAAGATCGCTCGTATTCCGCCGAAGAACGTGTCTACCAGCGACAAGGATCTGCTGCGCAATCTGGAGCGTGATCTCAAGATGGTGGTGTTCGGACAGGATCCCGCCATTGAATCGCTGACAATGGCAATCAAGCTGGCCCGTGCCGGTTTGAAAGCGCCAGAGAAACCCCAGGGTTCCTTCCTGTTTGCCGGGCCCACGGGCGTTGGTAAGACAGAGGTGACCAAGCAGCTTGCGAAAGCGCTTGGGGTCGAACTGGTTCGGTTCGATATGTCGGAATACATGGAGCGCCACACAGTTTCTCGTCTGATTGGTGCCCCACCGGGGTATGTAGGATACGACCAGGGCGGTTTGTTAACGGAATCTGTTAACAAACACCCGCATTGTGTTCTGCTGCTGGACGAAATCGAGAAGGCGCACCCGGAAGTGTTCAACCTGCTTCTGCAGGTTATGGACCACGGTACCTTGACCGATAACAACGGGCGCAAGGCTGACTTCCGCCACGTGATTCTCGTGATGACCACCAACGCCGGAGCTGAAAGCATGGCTCGCCGCTCGATGGGCTTTAGCGAGCAAGACCACAGCAGTGATGGTATGGAAATTATCAGCAAGACCTTCACGCCGGAGTTCCGCAACCGTCTGGATAGCATTATCCAGTTCGGGGACCTGCAGAGGGACACCATCACTCACGTTGTGGACAAGTTCCTCACCGAGTTGCAGGCGCAGCTGGATGAAAAGCACGTGGTTCTGCATGTGGATGATGCGGCCAAGTTGTGGCTTGCGGATAAGGGTTATGACGTCGCGATGGGTGCACGCCCCATGGCGCGGTTGATTCAGGACAAGATCAAGCGCCCACTTGCTGAGCAGATACTGTTTGGCAGGCTGTCCGAGAAGGGCGGGGATGTATTTATCCACCTCAAGGATGATGAGTTGGTGTTCGATTATGAGGATGAACCTGCAGAAGCCGTCTGAGGCGGCTGGCAGGCCAGCCAAGCAAAGGCACTAACAAAAAAACCGCTGCAGTGATGCAGCGGTTTTTTTATTCGTCTTCGAAGTCGGCCGTAATATTAACGGGCGCGGTACACAATTCGGCCTTTGCTCAGATCGTAAGGCGTCAATTCAACCTTGACCTTGTCGCCGGTCAGGATGCGGATGTAGTTTTTACGCATCTTGCCGGAAATGTGAGCGGTAACAACGTGCCCGTTGCTCAGCTCAACGCGAAACATGGTGTTCGGAAGGGTATCAAGAATAACCCCTTCCATTTCAATAGCATCTGTCTTCGCCATTCAGTAAAAACCTCTGTTGAAAATACTTTCCGTAATTTTAAATTGCGCAATTCTGCCTTATTTGTAGCCGTTTGGCAAAGTGAGTTCATTATTGGCGGCAAATAAAGCCGCTTATTACCGGTTTATATCGGTATTTACGTGTCATGCCGTGTTATTCGGTTGTCAGGACTCGCCACTGACCATCATGGAGCGCTTCCAGGGGCTTGAACCGCGTTTTATAACTCATTTTGTTGCACTGCTTTATCCAGTATCCAAGATAGAGGTGCGGCTGTTTGCGTCTTTGCGTCTCTTCAATTTGCCAGAGAACGGCAAAGGTGCCCAAACTACGGCCCTCTTGAGCCGGATCGAATACGGTATAGATGGCGGAGAGCCCGTCATCCAGAACGTCGACTGCGGCCAATGCTAGCAGTTCTCCGTCTTTGCGCATTTCCAGGAACCAGGAGTCGGAGTTTCCTTCCACCAGAAAGGAAATGAACTGCTCACGGGAGGGCGGGTACATGTCACCGTCTTTATGGCGCAGTTCCACATAGTTGGCATAAAGCCGATAGTAGCTCTCATTGAAGGCGGCCGGCACCAGTGTGCATTCCAGATCACTGTTCTTTTTCATGACCCGGCGTTGGTTGCGATCCGGTTGGAAGTGATTCACGTTCAGTCGCACCGGGATACAGGCGTTGCACGCTTCACAGTGCGGGCGATAATAATGTGAGCCGCTGCGCCGGAAGCCCAGTGCGGTCAGTTGGCTATAGAGTTTTTTGTCGATTTGGGCGCGCGGGTCGACAAACATAGTTGTCGCTTCGCGATCTGGAAGATAGCTGCAGTCGTGGGCTGGTGTTGCGTAGAACACCAGAGTTCTCAGACTACTCATTTACGCCTCCGGCCGGTTCCACTGCCAGTCGAATGTCCAGTTGCTCTGGTTCGGTTTTTTGTCCGCATACTCACTGATTATAGATAAGAACTCGTTTCTTGGTAGGGTGCGTGCGCCCATGCTGAGAAGGTGAGAGCTTTCTACCTGGCAGTCCATGATTCGATAGCCCCAGTCTTGCAGTTGGTGGGCAAGATGGACCATGAGCACTTTGGATGCATTGGTTTCCAGGGAAAACATGGATTCGCCAAAGAAGCATTGCCCAATGGCCAGCCCGTACATGCCGCCCGCCAACTCGCCTTTCTGGTTCCATACTTCGATGGAGTGGGCGACTCCCTGGCGGTGCAGGGCTGAGTAACTTGCGATCATGTCGTCGGTTATCCAGGTGCCTTCGCTGCGGGTGGAGGCGCACAAGCGGATGATTCGGCTGAAGGCTTGGTCTGTAGTGACGCTGAAGCGCCTCTGGTTGAGCGTTCTGCGCAGGCTTCGGGATATGTGTATGTTTTCGGGGAAGAGCACGCAACGGGGGTCTGGGGACCACCAGAGTATGGGTTGGTCGTCGCTGTACCAGGGGAAGATGCCGCTGCGGTAGGCGAGGATTAGCCGTTCTGTGGAGAGATCACCACCCAGCGCGAGGAGGCCATCGGGGTCGTCGAGGGCTTCATCGGCTGAGGGGAACCACAGCTGGTCGGGGTCTAGCCAGGGTAGTGAAGTCATCCTGTCTTTTGCCGATAACTCTTAAGCTTGCTGATCCAGAAACTTTTCGGCATCTAATGCAGCCATGCAACCGAAACCGGCGGAGGTTACGGCCTGGCGGTAAACGTGGTCGGCTACGTCGCCGGCGGCGAATACGCCCGGGATGCTGGCTTGTGTGGCCATACCTTCGAGGCCGGACTGGATCTTGATGTAGCCGTTTTCCATGTTCAGCTGGCCTTCGAACAAGCCGGTGTTGGGCTTGTGGCCGATGGCGATGAACACGCCCGCCAGGTCGAGATCCTGTTTGGAGTCGTCTTTCATGCTTCTGATACGCATGCCGGTTACGCCGGTGCCGTCGCCCAGAACTTCGTCGAGGGTGTGATCCCAAACGATGTTGATGTTGCCGTTTTCCGCTTTGTCGAAGAGTTTGTCCTGCAGGATTTTCTCTGCGCGGAGGCTGTCGCGGCGGTGTACCAGGGTGACTTCTGCGGCGATGTTCGAGAGGTACAGTGCCTCTTCAACAGCAGTGTTGCCACCACCGATCACGGCGACTTTTTGTTTTTTGTAGAAAAAACCATCGCAGGTGGCGCAGGCGGATACGCCCTGGCCTTTGAATTTTTCTTCCGACTCCAGGCCGAGGTACATGGCAGACGCACCGGTAGCGATGATGAGGGCATCGCAGGTGTATTCGCCGCTGTCGCCTTTGAGGCGGAAGGGGCGGGTCTGTAGGTCTGCTTCGTTGATGGTGTCGTATACGATGTTGGTCTCGAAGCGCTCAGCGTGTTTGAGCATGCGCTGCATGAGTTCCGGGCCTTGTACGCCGTCGTTATCGCCTGGCCAGTTGTCTACGTCGGTGGTGGTGGTGAGCTGGCCGCCGACTTCAATGCCAGTAATCAGGGTCGGGTTGAGGTTTGCCCTGGCTGCGTAGACAGCGGCGGTGTATCCGGCGGGGCCGGAGCCGAGGATGATTAGCCGGGAATGTTTGGTTTCGCTCATGGGTGTCTCTCGTTTGTTCGGTACGTGTCGGGCTCATTGGGAGCCTGTATTGCGAGGAAGGGCAAAAGGCTATCACGAAAGCAGCAAGCTTCCATTTGTTTTGCTCAATTCCTCCGATAAAGCAATGCTATCTATGCGGTTACTCCAGTACCGAAACGCTGGCCAGCAGTTGGCGTACGCGTTCAGAACTTTTTCCGGATTCGCCTTGTTCGAGGCGGTGTTCGGCAATCGACGGGAATACTGCTTGTATATCATCAGGTAGTGCGTGGCGGCGGCCTTCCATCAACGCCCAGGCTTTAGTGGCTCTGAGCAACCCAAGCCCGGCTCTGGGTGACAAACCATAGAGCAGTCCGGGCATGCGGCGGCTTTGTTCCAGCAAGCGTTGGATGTAGTCCAGCAGCGCCGGGCTGGCGGTTATGCGGGTTACCTCTTCCTGAAGTTTGGCGAGCTCGGTCTCGGAGAGCAGGGTGCCGAGCCTGTCTGTCATTACTCGGCGATCCTCGCCTTCCAGCAACTCCCGCTCTGCTCTCGGGTCGGGATAGCCAAGCCGAATACGCATCAGAAAACGATCAAGCTGGGATTCCGGCAGAGGGTATGTGCCGCCTTGTTCTGTAGGATTCTGGGTGGCAATTACAAAAAACGGATGGGGTAGTGGTCGGGTTTCGCCTTCAATGGATACTTGGCGCTCTTCCATTGCTTCCAGCAGTGCGCTCTGTGTTCGTGGCGACGCGCGGTTGATTTCGTCTGCCAGGACCACCTGGGCAAAAATAGGGCCCTGGTGGAATACCAGACTCCCTGCTTGTTTGTCGTACATGGAATAGCCCAGCACATCAGCGGGCAACAAGTCGTTGGTAAACTGAATGCGCTGGTAACTAAGCCCCATCACTTTGGCCAGTGCATGGGAGAGGGTGGTTTTGCCCATGCCTGGAATGTCTTCAATCAGCAAGTGACCACTGGCGAGCAGGCCACAGAGGGCCAAGCGAACCTGGCGCTCCTTGCCAAGCAGGATCTGGTTCAGTTCGGTAACTACGTTGTCCACCAGGTTTTTCATGCCGGGTTCAGTCCCTCACTCTTTTTAGAATGTCGCCGTAGGCGTCGATGCGGCGGTCTCTGAAGTACGGCCAGATGCGACGAATAGATTCACTGCGATGGCGATCAAGGGTGACACTCAATATGCATTCGCTGCTGTCGTCGGCCCGGGCGAGGAATTCGCCTTGGGGGCCGCAGATGAAGCTGTTTCCCCAGAAGTGTATACCGTCGGAATGCCCTGTGGGGTCCGGTTCAGTGCCTACCCTGTTGGGCGCAACCACCGGAAGGTTGTTGGCCACGGCGTGGCCCCGTTGAACGGTGACCCAGGCTTCCAGTTGACGGGCTTGCTCATCCGGAGTGTCTGTTATGTCCCAGCCGATGGCGGTGGGGTAAATCAGTATTTCGGCGCCGGCGAGCGCCATCAGGCGTGCCGCTTCCGGGTACCACTGATCCCAGCAAACGAGAACCCCAAGCTTACCTACCGAGGTTTCGATGGGGGAGAACCCGCTGCGGCCGTCGTTGAACTCGGCATCACCCGGGGTGAAGTAAAATTTCTCGTAGAACCCCGGGTCGTCCGGAATGTGCATTTTGCGATACAGGCCAGCAATGGCCCCATCGGTCTCGATGACCACAGCGGTATTATGATATACACCGTTCATGCGTCGCTCAAACACAGAGCCCACAATAACGACGTTCAGTTCCCGGGCCAGGTCTGAAAGCTTTTCGCTGGTGGGCCCAGGAATGGGTTCGGCCAGGTCAAATATGCTTGTATCTTCGATTTGGCAAAAATACTGGGTTGCGTGAAGCTCTTGCAGAATAACCAACTCAGCGCCACCGGCGGCCGCTTCGCGAATCAGCATTTCGGAGGTGGCGAGGCTGGCGGCTTTGTTTTCACTGCACGCCTGCTGAATTGCAGCGACTACAAGCTGGCTTGAATTCCGGGTTCTGCCGGGGTTATGACTCATAGCGTGACAACTCCTTCCGGGATCTGCATGGTGACGCAGTGCAGGCTGCCGTGCTGTTTGACCAAGGGACGGCAGTTAATCGGGATTATCTCCCGGTCAGGAAATATCCCGCTCATAATTCGAGTGGCTTCTTCATCCTGAGGTACATCGTATACAGGTAATAGCACCGCGCCATTAATGATCAGAAAGTTAGCGTAGGTGGCTGGCAGGCGTTCGCCTTCGTCACCGAATACGGGGTCAGGCCAGGGAAGTGCTGTGAGCTTGTAGGGCGAACCATCCCGCTGGCGGAACTCCTGAAGGTCTTCTTCCATGGCTGCGAGGGCACTGTAATGCTCATCTGCCACGTCCGGACAGGTCACGTAGCAGATATGGTCCGGGGCACAAAAGCGGGCCAGAGTATCAATATGGCTGTCAGTATCGTCGCCGGCCAGATAACCATGGTTCAGCCACAGAATCCGATCTGCCCCCAGCATTTCAGCCAGCAGCTGCTCAATGGCACTGCGGTCCATGGAGGCATTGCGTGAGGGGGTCAAAAGGCATTCGCTGGTGGCTAGTAAGGTGCCTTCACCATCCGATTCGATGGAGCCACCCTCCAGGACAAAGTCCACCGCTTGCATGGGGGTAGTACCAAACACTCCAAAATTCGCAAGATGACGGTTGAGTGCATCGTCTTTCTCCCAGGGAAATTTGCCCCCCCAGGCGTTGAAACGAAAGTCCAGCAGGGTGGGCTCGCCATCGGTTATTACGGTAATCGGGCCGTGATCGCGAGCCCAGGTGTCGTTTGCTGGCGCAGGGACAGCGCGCACCCGTCCGGGCAGGTTTTGTTGGCTGGCCCAGGTGTTTAGCTCGCGCTCAAGGTCTTGCAGTCGAACCACGTGCTCACAGCTGATTACGAGATGTTGGAAATAGAGAACCGAGCGGGCAATTTCCAGAAATACGGGCTCTACCTCATCAATAATCCCTGCCCAGTCGGTACCTGGGTGAGGCCAGGTAAGTACAACGGCGCTTTGGGGTGCCCACTCAGCGGGCAACACGCGTAGGGATGTCACTTTACAGTCACCTTAAAATTGCAAAAGCCGCCATTCTATAAAAAAGGCGGCATGTCGTCTGAATGTGTGCCCTGAACAGGTGGGCGGGAAGAACACCGTGTCGAAAAATGTCAGCGCTGAGGTGTCAGGACCGAGTGTATGACACGATCATTTTCGAAATAGACCACAAAATTACCGTAATTCCACTGGCTGATCGGCGGATGGCCGATAGGACCCTCAATGGAAGCTGGCTGGCCCCATGAGGCTTTTACCGAAGCCTGTGTGGTACCTACCCGGGGCACGTTTTGGTCGCTTCTGTCTGCTTGGCTGCCTACAGGTACACGGAGTTCTTCCGCAAGTGCGCCGGTAACCGGGGCGAAAGTCATAATAAATAGTGCCGATACCAGGGTGCCGGTCAGGACTCGCTTCATTGTCATTGATCGTTCTCCACTCATACTTGAGCCTCCGGCAAGCACTCCGGAGACATGGATAAAACGTAATATCCGAGAATTAAAGGCAAAAGTCACATGTTTTCGCCAGTCTACTCTTTTTGGCGCTGACGAATCTGCCAACGCATCACATGTCTGGCGATTTGCTGCCGATCCCCATCTTGTATCTGGATAAAGCCCGTATGAACCCTTGCTCCGCCTGTTTCGGTGGCCTGCACATCCAAAACCTGTGCCACGGCTCGGGGCTGGAATAGTTCTGGCGGCAAAGTCATGCGGACTGCAAGCTTATCGCCAGTTTGCCATGCTTGTGGGCTCCCCGAAAAGGCCAGACCACCCTCGCTCAGAGTTACGTCTTGCCAGTCCTCCGGTTGCAAGGGATTTTGCTGAAAGGCCATAATGCGCGCTAGCGTATCCAGCTTCCCATTCAAGGACTTTACCAGACCGGTAAGCAGGCGGTCTTGGTCGGCAAGACTGGCGAGCTGAGATTTGATGTCCTGATCCAGTCGTCTGAAGTCTGCTTTCAGCGTCTCGATATGGTCGTCGTTGAAAGGGTTGTCGCTAAACTCGGCTGAGTGCGACAGCTTCCGGACTTCCAGGCCAATCCGGTCTTCGATGCGGAAAAATTCCCGACGCTCAGGTAGATTGTCTGTCGGTTCGAAAGGCGTATCTTCGGTGTGCATTCAGGGCTCCGCGAGCAAGGATTTCAGCCAGTAGTAAAAGTTTAGCAGTTTCCCACCGCACTGAAAGGCTGCGAGGGGAATTCCAGACCACGACCGATCTGAAGGTAGCGACAGGCACCTCTCCATGTTCAGACCCTTATCGTTTTATATCGGCTTGCGTTACACCGCGGCCAAAAGGCGTAATCATTTTATTTCCTTTATATCCCTCACCTCCATGATCGGGCTGATGCTTGGTGTGGCCGTACTTATTATCGTGCTGTCCGTAATGAATGGTTTTGATCGTGAGCTCAAGCAGCGCATCCTGGGCATGGTACCCCATGCAATCATTCAGGGCAGTGGGCCGATTGCAGACTGGGAATCAGTGGATGCTCAGGTGCAGCGGCACCCGAGAGTTCTGGCTGCGGCTCCGTTCATTCAGGGGCAGGGCATGGTTACCGGCGGTGGTGAAGTGCGGGGCGTTATGCTCAACGGCATACTTCCGGAGGAAGAGCGTTCTGTCTCCATCATCGAAAACCACATGATTGAAGGCAAATTGGACGATCTGGTTTCCGGTGAGTTTGGCATTATTGTGGGCCGTACCATGGCGGCGAGCTTGCGTTTGCAGCTAGGCGATAAAGTGACCGTGGTGCTGCCTGAGGCTTCAGTTACCCCCGCCGGCGTGCTGCCCCGCCTCAAACGGTTTACCGTAAAAGGCGTTTTCAGTGTTGGCGCAGAACTCGATGGCAATTACACGCTGATTCACATGGATGATGCGGCGAAGCTGATGCGAACCGGAGGTAAGGCGCAGGGTGTTCGGCTATTGGTTGATGACCTTTTTGCTGCCCCCAAGGTTGCAGAAGAGGCTGCAAGAGAGCTCTCTGGCCGTTATTACATTTCAGATTGGACCCGCACCCACGGAAACCTGTTCCAGGCCATTCGCATGGAAAAAACCATGATCGGCTTACTGCTGATGTTTATTGTGGCAGTGGCGGCGTTCAACATCGTGTCCACACTCGTGATGGTGGTGACCGATAAAACCGCGGATATCGCCATTCTCCGTACCATGGGCGCAACGCCCGGGCACATCATGCGGATTTTTATCGTACAGGGGGCGGTCATCGGTGTGTTTGGCATTCTGATTGGCACCACGCTTGGCGTCTTGGGTGCCCTCAATATCAGTGCGTTTATTTCCTGGCTTGAAGGCGCCCTTGGGCAGCAGTTCCTGAGTGCGGATGTGTATTTCATCAGTTACTTGCCTTCCCAGCTGCAATGGAATGACGTAGCCATAATCAGCGGTGCAGGGCTTGCCATGAGTTTGTTGGCGACTATCTACCCGGCGTGGAGAGCGTCGAGAGTGGATCCTGCGGAGGCTCTTCGTTATGAATAAGGAACCTGAAGCCATGAAGGATACGCCTCTGGTGATCGACTGCCGGCAGGTTACCCGCACCTACACTCAGGGGCCGGAAAAGCTGACAATTTTCTCCGATATATCACTGGAAGTTACAGCGGGCGAAACTGTGGCGATTGTAGGGAGCAGTGGTGCCGGCAAGACAACGCTGCTTAATCTCCTTGGCGGGCTCGACAAGCCGTCTACCGGGCAGATTTCGATCTGTGGCAAGGATATCCATCGGCTGTCCGAATCAGGTCGGGCTCGTTTCCGTAATCGTCATCTGGGGTTTGTGTATCAGTTCCATCATCTGCTGCCAGAGTTCACTGCACTTGAGAACGTCATGATGCCCTGCGCGCTTGGCGGAATGGCCGTTAATGATGCCCGCGCCCGGGCGCAATCAATTTTGCAAAGGGTTGGGCTGGCAGAGCGTCTTGAACATAAGCCTGGGGAGCTATCTGGCGGTGAGCGTCAGCGTGTTGCTATAGCCCGGGCGCTGGTGAACGAGCCGGATTGTGTGTTGATGGATGAGCCCACGGGCAACCTTGATGAGCACACGGGTGAAGGGGTTCGGGCACTTATAGAATCTTTGAGGGATCAGTTGGGGATTGCGTTTGTCATGGTGACCCACGATATGAAAATGGCGCGGAGTCTGGGGCGGGTGCTTAGGCTTGAGCAAGGTCGGTTGGTTCAGGAGGTCTGATCGCGGGAACGCCGGAGCTCTCTGCGGACCCGGCGGCGCAGTTGCCAATCGGTGCGAATTTTCCGACGCCAGATAAACTGAATTGCCAGATACGCTATACATGCGGAAACCGTGGCGACTATCAGCGATCCCAGGTAGAGGGGGATGCCGATATCCACCAGGCGCTCACTGAGCCACGACCATGAGAGATGTAGGTCAAAACTTAGAACGGGCCGATTTAGCGCCCAGGCGCCCACCTTGTAATTGAAATAGAACAGGGGGGGCATGGTAATCGGGTTGCTGATCCAGACCAGCACCACGGATAGCGGCAGGTTGGCGTTGAACCAGATGGCAAAGAAGGCAGCGGCAATCATCTGGAAGGGCATGGGGATCAAAGCGAAAAACACACCGATCAGAAAAGCCCGGGAAACACTGTGACGGTTGATATGCCACAGGTTGGGTTCATGCAGGATATCGCCAAGAAAACCAAGCGATTGCATCGCTTGCACCTTCTCAGGTGTTGGCAGATAACGTTTCATGAACTTCTTCGGCATTGGGAATGCTCTACCTTCAAGTAGAATGAAACATCCGGCGTCAAGGAAGCCGCCGACGGATAAAGACATCGGGAGGACAAGGATTGTCCGGAAGCTCTACAGCAATAGGCGTTTTCGCTTTTTCCTGCGGCGTCATCTTACTTTATAGATTGGCGGTGTTGCCAGCTCAAGTGTGCCAGCTCCTGGCCATAGTCCCGGCTTTATTGTGGTTTTTGCCCGTTCGCAGGTTGTTGCCTGGATCGGTTTGGGCGCTTGTGATTGGCCTGGCATTGGGTATCGCCTGGGCATCCATGTGGGCCAGTGAACGCCTGGGGCACGGGCTCCCCGAGGGCCTAGAGGGCGAGCGAGCCAAGGTTTCAGGTTATATCTGCAATCTTCCATCAGCCGGCAGCTTTAACAGCATCCGCTTCAGCTTTTGCGTGACTCGTTGGTACGGGCTTTCACTAACCCAAGAGGCCTACGATTCACTCCCCACAACATTGCGTCTGGCTTGGTATGGTCAGCGTGAAGTTATGCTCCCGGATCATCGCCTGCGCCTTGAGGTAGTCCTGAAGCAGCCCCACGGTACGCTGAACCCCGAGGGGTTTCGCTACGAAGACTGGTTGTTCCGAAAGGGGTATCGCGCAACAGGCAGCGTGCGCAGCGCGATTCCGGATCCATCCGTCGTTTGCGCGCTAGAGTGCCGGTATCATCGCCTTCACGCCCAGCTGGCGGATTGGGTAGACAGGCAGTTTGCCGAGGCCCGCCACCACCCGTTGATTGCATCATTGCTGATTGGCAACCGCGGCCATTTGTCATCGGAGCACTGGGGCGTTCTAAAAGCGACAGGAACCATTCATCTGGTTGCTATATCGGGTCTTCATCTGGGGTTGGTTGCTCTGGGCGCAGGGTTCGCGACACGTCGTGTTCTATTGGCAGTGTCCTCTACCCGGTTCAGTGAGCGATCCGTCCGCGTATCAGTGTTTATTGTAGTGCTTGTTTGTAGTCTGTTGTATGCATTGGCGGCAGGGTTCACGGTGCCAACACGCAGAGCCTTGATTATGGTGGCGGTCGGTAGCTGGTTTTTGCTGAACGCCTGGCAGGTGCCTGTTTGGCAGTCGCTTGTGATCGCGCTTGGGCTTGTGCTTCTGTTCGATCCGTTTGCTCCGCTGGATCAAGGGTTCTGGCTGTCGTTTGGAGCCGTCTCTATTCTCATGTGTACGTTTGCGGGTCGCCTGGGTGGTACAGGGTGGCTGGCCGGCTTGTTTATTGCTCAGGGAGCCGTATTTGCCGGGCTTTGGCCGCTACTTGAGCTGGTAGGCCAGGGGCAGCCAGTTGCGGGATTACTCGCGAATATTGTTGCTATCCCTTGGGTTTCCCTCGTACTTATGCCGGTGCTTCTCGTAGGTGGGATTGCTGTCGCGGTGTTTCCGGCTTTGGTCGATCTGGTTATTCCGTTGATGGATGCCTTGCTTGGAGTTCTGTGGAGCTTTCTTGGCGTGGTCGCCAGCATGAGTTGGCCCGATCTTCATGGCAGCACCTTTGAAATTGTCGCGTTTGCCTTGTTGGTGTTGTTGGTTGTATTGGTGCCCATTCGGACATTCCGGGCGGTTGGGATAGTTATTTTGGCGAGCTGGGGGGTTGCCGCGAGTTTTCCGGGTAAGCCCGGCAATCCAAGCCTTGCACAGCCTGAAGTCAGAGTTTGGGATGTTGGGCAAGGCCTCTCTGCTATGTTGAGGGCGGGCGACCAGGTGTTGCTCTATGACACAGGGCCTGAAGTGAAAGGCGTGTTTTCAGCTGCGGAATCTGTGCTGATACCCAATCTCAAAGCCTTGGGAATAAAACGCATCAATACATTGGTTATAAGCCATGCCGATGGTGATCATTCCGGCGGGATCAGCCAGATCCTTGAGCAATTTGATGTTGGTCGTGTCGTAACCGGTGAGCCAGCTGCTGTTCGTGCCAAGCTGGAGCATGCCGAGGCTGTGAGTGTCCTTGGATGTGCGGGCGAGGAGGTACTGGGAGGTGAGCTGTTGATTTCATTCTGGCGTGCCGGGGGCAGGGTCGAAGGCAATGATGCATCCTGTGTTCTTTCTGCCCGGCAGGGCCACGCCGCGGAATGGCTGTTTCCGGGCGATATCAGTTCACCTATCGAGGCTCAATATTTGAAAGTGTCCAGAAACCTTCGGGCTGAAAGTCAGC
Organism: Marinobacter sp. KMM 10035; assembly: GCF_046537445.1. NCBI lineage: Bacteria > Pseudomonadati > Pseudomonadota > Gammaproteobacteria > Pseudomonadales > Marinobacteraceae > Marinobacter > Marinobacter sp. KMM 10035. Next base: position 2,217,549 of record NZ_JBBVMG010000001.1, read on the forward strand.
CCCGTGAGCGCGTTGTTATTGCGCCGCATCATGGCAGTAAAACGTCGTCGTCCAGTGCCTGGGTTGAGGAATTGAAGCCTGACATAGTGATCTATACGGCCGGCTACCGGCATCGATATGGACATCCTCACAGGGATGTAACCGCACGCTACCGGAGCGGAGGCGCCACAGCGTTTAACACGGCATGTTCGGGCGGGCTGGTGTTGGCCGTGGATAATGGCGCTGTAAAAACGACAGAAGCCCGCCACTCAGTACCCTTCTGGATTGGCGGCCCGGGCCTTACCAGAGCCAAGTGTGAAATACCGTGACATTGCGGGTGTGGCCTCGACCTGCAGCTATGCTAAAGTAGCGCGGCTTGTTAACAATCAGGGAGATCAAGCGTGTTCGAGCTGTTGAAAGCTGGTGGCATTCTCATGGTGCCAATTATTGCCTGTTCCATTCTGGCACTCGCGATTATTCTGGAACGTTTCTGGACGCTTCGTGCGTCACGTGTTGCACCGACTCAGACCATTAATGAACTTTGGCGCTGGATCAAGAAAAAAGAGCTTAATAGTCGCAAGCTGAAGGCACTGCAAGGCTCATCACCTTTGGGTCGTATTCTTGCGGCGGGTCTCATGAATGCCAAGCATGGCCGTGAGATTATGAAGGAGAGTATTGAGCATGAGGCTACCCAGGTAATTCATGAGCTGGAACGCTTTTTGAACCCTCTGGGCACCGTTGCAACCATAACACCCTTGTTGGGCCTACTTGGCACTGTGATCGGCATGATCAAGGTGTTTGCTGAAATCCAGCTTGCCGGTGTGGGTAATGCCGGCAATCTTGCTGGCGGCATCTCCGAAGCTTTGATAACCACCGCAGCGGGACTGAGCATTGCTATTCCTGCTCTGATTTGTCACCGCTATTTTATCCGGCGAGTAGACGAGCTGGTGGTAGGTATGGAGCAAGAAGCCATCAAATTGGTTGAAGTTGTTCACGGTGATCGTGAAATCGACGTAGAAGGGGCCTGAACGCCGTGAAGTTCACACGCCAGAGAAGCCAGGAAGTTGGGGTAGACCTGACGCCGCTGATCGATGTGGTGTTCCTGCTGCTGATTTTCTTTATGGTCTCAACGACTTTCACCCGGGAAAGCCACCTTCAGGTGGTGCTGCCAGAAGCCAGCGGCGAGCCGTCTGCAGCATCCGAAGTGAAGCAGATAGATGTTGTTATCAATGCTGAAGGCCAGTATATCCTTAACGATAAAGCGCTCGTGAATAATCGCCGTGAGACGCTTGAACGGGGGGTGAGTGAGCTGGCTGAAGGCGACACCGCCTTACCATTCGTGATTACGGCAGATGCCCGGACTCCCCATGAATATGTGGTCAGAGCTATGGATGTTGCGGGGCGCCTTGGTTTTGCCAAGCTGAGTATTACGACAGAACGTGAGGCCGAAACCCAGTGAGCCAAGCCGTACCGCCACCAGAACCCCAAGCGGTTAAACCCGGCGAAAGCTGGGAGACCTACAAGCGCCTACTTGCGTATGTAAAACCGTTTTGGTTGGCGTTCTCGCTTGCAGTTGTTGGTAACATCATTTACGCGGCTGCCTCCACGGGGATGGCCGCTGCGATGGAATATGTTATCGCGGCCATCGAAAACCCCACTGAACAAAACCGGATTTTGCTGACAGCCTTGATCATAGGCATGTTTACCTTCCGTGGAATCGGGACGTTTCTAAGCCAATATTTCATCAGCTACGTCGGCCGACAGGTTATCAACTCCCTTCGCACAGATGTGTTCAACCGCCTGATGACTCTGCCATCCCGTTACTTTGACGAAAATGCTGCCGGTAGGTTGGTTTCCAAACTGACTTTTAACGTAGAGCAGGTGGCGGAAGCCACCACAAATGCCGTCACCATAACCTTGCGGGAAGGCCTTACAATTGTCGGTCTTCTTAGTTTTATGCTGTATACCAACTGGAAGTTGACTCTGATATTTCTGGCGGTTGGGCCACTGATTGGGGCAGTTGTGAGTTACGCCAGTAAGCGATTCCGCAAAATCAGCCAGCGCATTCAAGGCTCTATGGGCGACATAACCCACGTGGCCTCTGAGTCCATCACCGGGTATCGGGTTGTCCGAACGTTTGGTGGTGTGGAATACGAAAAGCAGCGTTTTCAAAAGGTTAACGATAGAAATCTGAAGCAAAGCCTGAAGATGGCCTCTACCCAGGCAATCAGCGTGCCGGTGATTCAGACGTTGGTGGCCGTGGCAATAGCTGCGTTGGTCTGGACCATGTTGTCCCCGGAAATTAGAGGTGAGATGAGCACAGGGCAGTTGGTGGCCTTCATTACTGCCGCCACCACCATGGCCAAGCCGATTCGTCAGGTGACCTCGGTTCACGCGCAAATTCAGAAGGGTGTGGCAGCGGCCTACGATGTGTTTGAAACCATCGACGAGGCCCCGGAGCAGGACCCCGGTACCTTTTCGCCTGACCGTGTGGAAGGCAACATTGAATTTGATGATCTCGCGTTTCGCTACCGTGATCAGCTCGATAATGTATTGGAAGGTATTTCCATTGATATCCCTGCGGGTCAGAGCGTGGCGCTGGTCGGGCGCTCTGGCAGCGGTAAATCAACCTTGGTGAGCCTGCTGCCCCGGTTTTATGAATATACCGGTGGCGATATCCGCATTGATGGGCGCTCCCTCAAAGACTTCTCCCTTAAAGCACTGCGAAGCCAGATTGCACTGGTGACTCAGAACGTGGTGCTGTTTAACGATACTATTGCGGCCAATATTGCCTATGGTGCGCTTCGGGACTGCAGTCGGGAAGAAATTCGTGAAGCGGCGGCCAAAGCTCATGCATTGGAGTTTATCGACCGAATGCCTGAAGGGCTCGACACCATGATTGGTGACAATGGCGTGATGCTCTCAGGTGGTCAGCGGCAAAGGCTGGCGATTGCCAGGGCCTTGTTGAAAGATGCGCCCATATTGATTCTGGATGAAGCCACCTCCGCTCTGGATACTGAGTCTGAGCGTCACATACAGAAAGCATTGGAAACCGTTATTCAGGGCCGAACCACGTTGGTTATTGCCCACAGGCTTTCAACCATTGAGAGCGCAGACCGAATATTGGTTATGGACAACGGTCGTATTGTTGAATCGGGGCGCCATGAAGAGCTACTCGCACAGAAAGGCGCTTATGCCCAGTTGCACCAAATGCAATTCAGCGAGCACTCATGACATCCCTGGTAGATCGCCTCTGGTATGGCAAAGGTCGTCCTTTGGTCTTGTTGTCACCGTTTTCATGGCTTTACCGGGCCATTGCTGAAGCGCGGCGGCGCAAAGCGATGACGGCTTATACCGAAAAGCTACCGGTTCCGGTTGTGGTGGTGGGTAACATCACAGCCGGGGGTACGGGTAAATCCCCGTTAACAGCTTGGCTGGTCAGCATTATGAAAGCTGAGGGTTGGCACCCTGTCGTTCTTAGCCGTGGGTACGGTGGCAGCGCGTCTGAGCACCCATTGTTGGTAACCCCGGACACCTTGCCGTCACTTGCCGGGGATGAGCCAGTTATGTTGTCTCAGGCAACCGGCGTACCCGTGGTTGTTGACCCGGATAGGCGCAGGGGTGCGGCGTTCGTGCTCGATAATGCGCTAGGCGATGTGTTGATCAGCGATGACGGCCTGCAGCACTACAAGCTACCACGGGATGTTGAGTTATCAGTGTTTGATGCTGCACGTGGAATAGGCAACGGTGCGTTGATACCTGTGGGTCCACTGCGTGAGCCAGTAAGTCGGCTGGATACGGTTGATTTTGTGATCGTTAACGGCGCAACCTCTGTCGACGAAGCGGGCCAGGTGTCTCCGGAAGTACTGGCGGGCCTTAAGCACCCACATATGTATGCCATGAGACTTCAGCCAACGCGCCTGGTCAACCTCAAAACCGGTGAAACCCGCTCACCCGAAAGCTTGCAGGGCCAAAAACTTCGGGCCATAGCTGGCATAGGAAACCCCACACGTTTTTTTGATACGCTCAAAGGCTTGGGGGCAAAGTTAATTGCTGTGCCTTTTCCCGATCATCATCGCTTCCGCCCGGAAGATCTTGGCTCCGAGGCGGGTCACATGCTGGTGATGACGGCCAAAGATGGCGTCAAATGCAGCAGTTTTGCACCGGATAATGCCTGGGTGCTCCATGTTGAGGCAGTGTTGCCTGAGGCGTTTAAAGCAGCTGTTCTTGAAAAATTGCGGGCGAGCTCCGGAGCGCCTGCTTCCTAACTGTCAGTGAGATAGCACTATGGACAAAAAACTCGTGGCTCTGCTTGCCTGCCCGGTATGCAAGGGCGAGCTGAAATTGAATGAAGCAAAAACCGAACTGACGTGCTTTGCGGACGCCATGGCGTTTCCTGTCCGCGAGGGTATTCCGGTTATGCTGGCCACTGAAGCGCGCACTCTAAGCACCGACGAACGTCTTCACAAAAGCTGAGCAGGCTCTCTGCAGGATCGAATCCCCATGTCTTTTACGGTAGTGATTCCGGCTCGTTATGCCTCTACCCGGTTACCTGGCAAACCGCTGCTGGATATAGCCGGCAAACCCATGATTCAGCACGTGTGTGAGCGTGCGTCGGAAAGCCGGGCAAGTCGCGTAGTTGTTGCTACGGATGATTCGCGTATTCAGGCCGCCTGTGAAGCCTTTGGCGCTGAAGTTGTCATGACTTCCCCCAACCATGTTAGTGGTACCGACCGCCTTGAAGAGGTGGTACGTAAGCTGGGCCTGGACCCAGACCACCGTGTGGTGAATGTGCAGGGAGACGAACCCCTGATCCCCGCCGAGCTGATTGATCAGGTGGCAGTCAACCTGGAGCGCTACCCTGATGCGGCAATCTCGACACTCTGCGAGCGGCTCCATGACCTCGAACAGGTGTTCAATCCCAATGTTGTGAAGGTTGTGTTTGATGCAGAGGGTATGGCCCACTACTTTAGCCGCGCCCCTATTCCCTGGGCGCGGGATCACTGGAGCGGTATAGGTAAAGACAATCTTGCGTCACCCAATGCGGCGGCGGCCCTTAAAGATGGTACCGGGTACTTTCGCCATATTGGCATCTACGGTTATCGCGCGCGGGTGTTGAGCCAGTTTGTGTCCTGGGCGCCAGCGCCAACAGAGCAGGCCGAGTCTTTGGAACAGCTAAGAGCATTGTATAACGGTGCCCGCATCCATATTGAAGTAGCCGCGGGAACACCACCAGCGGGCGTTGATACAGAGGCTGATTTACAGCGGGTAAGAGCCTGGATGGCTAAATCGGTTGAAACAGGAGAAAGTAAGGCATGAGCATGCAGGTCAGTGTCCTTTTTGTGTGTCTTGGCAATATTTGCCGATCGCCAACGGCAGAAGGACTGTTTCGGAAGCTGGTGCAGCAGGCTGGCTTGCAGGATAAGGTTTACATCGACTCCTGCGGAACCAGTAACTGGCACATAGGAAAGGGGCCAGATGCGCGCTCAATTGCAGCTGCCAACAACCGTGGCGTTGATATTAGTGCCCTTGAAGCGCGCCAGTTTACTGAAAAAGATCTGGATACCTTCGATTATATAATCGTAATGGACCGTCAGAATCTGGCCGATGTAAAGGATATATGGCACCAGAATGGCGGCACTAAGCCGACGCTTTTTCTGGAATACGGCAGCTCAGATCTCACTGAAGTTCCTGACCCTTATTATGGTGGTGAAGAGGGTTTTGAACATGTGCTTGATCTGATTCAGGATGCCGGCGAGGGCCTGCTACGGGATATTCAGGAGCGCATGTCGTGAGTTTTGGAGCGGAACTTCAGGAGAACGTGGGGCTTTTGAAGCTCAACACCCTGAGCGTGTCCGCTACCGCAAGATACTACATGGATGCTCAAAGCCTGGATGACTTGCGCAGCGCACTGGCATGGGCCCATGAAAACGACCACCAGACACTGGTCCTCGGAAGTGGCAGTAATCTGGTTTTTGCCGGAGACTTTAACGGCCTGGTGATTCGTGTACGAATAGCAGCCCGCTATTGGGAGCATGTGGACGAAACAGGCGCTACGTTGGTTCTGGGAGCTGGAGAAAACTGGCATGGGGCGGTTCTCTATGCAGCTGGATCCGGGTACAAGGGTATAGAGAACCTGGCGCTTATTCCTGGAACGGCCGGAGCGGCGCCAGTGCAGAATATAGGTGCCTACGGCGTAGAACTATGCGATACGCTGATTTCCGTAACAGCCTGGGACCGCGAATCTGACCAACTGGTTTGTCTTGATAACGCAGACTGCGGCTTTGCCTATCGGGATAGCCTGTTCAAACGCTCGCCTGGGCGTTACATCATTACCGAGATCAGGCTCCGTTTGTCCCGTATCAAACCCCTAAAGCTAGGATACCGCGATCTGGAAGAATACTTTGGGGATGCTGCCTCTAAGGATCTGGACGCACTGGCCGTGGCTGAAGCCGTGATGGCGGTGCGCCGTCGGAAATTGCCAGATCCTGAGATGATTCCTAACGTAGGCAGTTTTTTCAAAAACCCCGTGGTACCCGTCGGAAAGTTTGAAGAGCTGCAAGCCATGTATCCGAACGTGGTTGGCTATCCGCAGACTGAGGCCGTAAAGCTGGCGGCAGCATGGCTGATTGATCAATGCGGTTGGAAAGGCTATCGGAATGCTACGGTGGGTGTTCATAACCGGCAAGCACTGGTTTTGATAAATCATTCTGGCGGAACAGGGAAGGATGTACTGGAGCTGGCTTCAGATATTCGCGAGTCGGTGCAGGAACGTTTTGGTGTAGCTTTGGAGATGGAGCCAGGAATTGTAGGGGGCTGACAGCCTCAAGCAACTTCCAGCCCCACACATGCTGACAGTAGCTCAAGGCCATGTTTCAGGCCTTGAACCCAGCTTGGTCACTTCTGCTTTTATCAGCCTTTCTGTGGTGATGCCTTGGCAAGAACAGGCAGAGCTTCTTCAATCGCAATGTCCTGCTTGTCAGCGTCTCTGCGGCCCTTATATTCCAAAGTGCCGGCCGCTAACCCACGATCAGAAATAACAAAACGATGGGGAATACCCATCAGCTCCATATCGGCAAACTTCACGCCCGGGCGCTCTTTACGGTCGTCCAGTAGTACATCGTAGCCAGCCTGCTGCAATTGCTCATAGAGCTTCTCGCCAGCTTCCGCCACCGCAGGGGTTTTGTGGGCATTCAGCGTAACGATGGCCACCTGGAAGGGCGCAATCGCATCCGGCCAGATAATGCCTTTTTCATCGTGGTTTTGCTCAATAGAAGCCGCCACGATGCGGGATACGCCAATGCCATAGCAGCCCATATCCATGATCACGGTTTTGCCGTTCTCATCAAGTACCGTCGCGTTCATGGCGGTGCTGTACTTGTTGCCCAGCTTGAAAATATGGCCAACTTCAATGCCTCTGCGGATCTCCAGAGTGCCTTTGCCATCCGGGCTGACATCGCCTTCAACAACGTTACGGATATCTTCAACCCGGCCCAGGGGCAAATCACGCTCCCAGTTAACGCCTGTCAGGTGGTAGCCTTCTTTGTTGGCGCCGCACACAAAATCTGCAAGATGCGCTGCGCTGCGGTCCACAATTACTGGCACAGGCAGGTTTACCGGGCCGATGGAGCCGGCTTTGCAGCCGATAGCAGATTCAATCTCTTCATCGGTGGCCATGGTCAGGGGCTCTGCCACGCCTGCCAGGTTTTCTGCTTTGATCTCGTTCAGCGTGTGGTCGCCACGCAATATCAGGGCGATCAGGCCGGCATTGCCTTCTTCATCGGCTTGCGCTTTAACCAGCAGGGTTTTCACCGTGCGGGTGGCATCGATTTTCAAAAATTCAGAAATGGCGTCAATGGTACGCTGATCCGGCGTTGCAATTTCTTTCAGCTCTTCACCCGGAGCTGCGCGCTCGCCGGCTGGGGCCACAGCTTCCGCCTTCTCAATGTTCGCGGCGTAATCGCTGTCTGTACTGAACACAATGTCGTCTTCACCGGATGAGGCGAGTACGTGGAATTCATGGGAGGCACTGCCACCGATGGCGCCTGAATCAGCCTGTACCGGGCGATAGTTCAAGCCCAGGCGGTCAAAGATAGCGCAATAGGTGCGGTGCATTACCTGATAGGTCTCATCCAGGGATTCAGCATTCACGTGGAAGGAGTAGGCATCCTTCATGATGAACTCACGGGCGCGCATAACGCCAAATCGTGGACGGCGCTCATCACGGAACTTGGTTTGTATCTGATAGAAGTTAGCCGGCAATTCCTTGTAGCTTTTCAGCTCATTGCGGATCAGGTCAGTGATGACTTCTTCGTGGGTAGGGCCAAAGCAGAACTCACGCCCGTGACGGTCGTTCATTCGCAGTAGTTCGCCGCCGTATTCTTCCCAGCGGCCAGACTCCTGCCAAAGTTCCGCTGGCTGAACTGCGGGCATCAGAACTTCCTGGGCGCCGCTTTTGTCCATTTCTTCACGAACAATCCGTTCAACCTTGCGCAAGGTTCTCAGGCCCATGGGTAGCCAGGTGTAAAGGCCGGCTGCCAGCTTTCGAATCATACCTGCACGCAGCATTAATTGGTGGCTGATAACCTCCGCGTCAGACGGTGTCTCTTTCTGGGTTGCAATCAGATAACGGCTTGCTCGCATTGTGGTTTCCGTTCATTGATGTTTCGTAGAAGGGTGTTTCGTAAAGTGGCGTTTATTGTACGGAGCCTGCGGCACAAGGTACAGATTGCCAGCCATGTATCAGGACAAATAGCCTAAGGGCAGGGCCGTAGTGTCGATCACCCGTTTGAGAACAAAGCTTGAGTGAACGCCACTAACTCCCTGAATTCGGGTAATGCGGTTCAGCAAAAAGTGATGGTAGTGATCCATATCCGGTACCACCACCTTGAGCATATAGTCGGCATCGTGACCGGTAACCAGATAGCATTCCAGAATTTCCGGATATTCGTTTACCTGCTCTTCAAACGATGCAAATCGTTCAGGGGTGTGCCTGTCCATTCCGATGAGAAGGATCACCGTCAGGGACAGTCCCAGCTTTTTGTGATCCAGCACAGCTGCAGTTCGCACAATAATTCCGGCATCCTCAAGAGCGCGAACACGCCTCAGGCAAGGGGAGGGGGATAGACCCACCTTCTCCGCGAGTTGCTGATTAGTGAATGAGGCGTCTTTCTGTATTTGAGCCAGTATGCGTCGATCTATTTTGTCAATTTGTATGAGGGTTTGCTTGTTTTGAAGCATAAAATTGCCGTCAAATAGGTTTTGGGGGAATGATTATCTCTAAAATTACGCTTTCGGGTTTGAATTCGCAATCACCTGCTGATGGGAACAGGTTAAACTATGTGTTCTTACCGGAAACACCCGAACCGCTACGGAGTACAACAAACATGGCTTTTGATCATCGCAAATACGTGCCCTTCCAGCCGATCGCTAAAACTGACCGCCGCTGGCCTGACAAGGTTATCGAAAAAGCGCCAACCTGGTGCGCGGTGGATCTTCGCGATGGTAACCAGGCACTGGTTAAGCCCATGAATGTTGCCCAGAAGCAGCGCCTGTTCGATTTGCTGGTAAAACTCGGGTTCAAAGAGATCGAAATCGGCTTTCCGGCCGCCAGTCAGCCGGATTTTGATTTTTGCCGCAAACTGATTGACGAAAACCGGATTCCAGAGGACGTGAAAATCCAGGTTCTCACCCAGGCGCGCCCTGAGTTGATCGAGCGCACTTACGAAGCGCTTAAAGGCGCCAAGCGCGCCATCGTTCACGTTTATAACTCTACCTCAACGGTGCAGCGGGAGCAGGTGTTCGGGCTGGATCGTGCGGGCATTCGCGACATCGCAGTTAACGGCGCGCAGGTGGTTAAAGATTTGGCTGCCCAGCACCCGGAAACCGAGTGGACGTTCCAGTATTCTCCTGAGAGTTTCACTGGCACTGAGCTGGACTTTGCCGTTGAAGTTATTGATGCGGTATCTGCGGTATGGCGACCGGATGAAGGGCAGCCAGTTATCATCAACTTGCCTGCAACCGTAGAAATGTCCACGCCAAACGTGTTCGCGGATCAGATTGAATGGGTGTGCGACAACATTCGCCACCGGGAACACATCAGTATCAGCGTTCACACCCACAACGACCGAGGCTGTGGTGTAGCTGCGGCTGAGCTGGCAGTGATGGCCGGTGCCGATCGTGTCGAAGGTACACTGATGGGTAACGGTGAGCGCACAGGCAACATGGACCTGGTGACCATGGCGATGAACCTTTACTCCCAGGGCATTGACCCGATGCTGGATTTGTCGGGCATGGCGGAAATTACCGAGGTTGTAGAAGCCTGCACCGAAATCTCTACCCATCCGCGCCATCCTTACGCAGGTGAGTTGGTGTTCACAGCCTTCTCCGGTAGCCATCAGGATGCCATCCGCAAGTGCCTGGCTCTGAGAAAAGAGGGCGATGCATGGAATGTGGCCTACCTGCCTATTGATCCGTTTGATTTGGGTCGCCGGTACGAAGAGGTTGTTCGTATCAATAGCCAGTCGGGTAAGGGCGGAGTGGCTTATGTCCTTGAGCGGGACTACAACATCAGCTTGCCACGCTGGTTGCAAATCGAGTTCAGTAAGGTGGTCCAGCAAGCGGCAGAAACGAACGGTGGCGAGATTGACTCTATGGCCATCCACAACTTGTTTGATCAGCGCTACCTGAACGTTCACGATGACTGGGCGTTGCGCGGCTATGATCTGCGCAGGGATGAGCAGGGCGTGCACGCTGAGGTAACCTTTGGTCGCGAGTCTGCACCTGTGCGGCTTGAGGGGCAAGGACTAGGGGCGGTGGAAGCAGTTTCTGCCGCGCTGGAGAAACGTTTCGGGTTGGCAATAGCGGTAGAAGCTTACGATGAGTTTGCGTTGGGAGAAGGTACCCGCGCCAATGCGCTCGCCTGCATACGCCTGACAGCCGGAGATATGCATTGCAGCGCAGCTGCTTTAGCTGAAGATACAACGTCTGCAACGCTGCAAGCACTGTTTTCAGCTGTTGCCCAGGCAGTCGGAGCTGTTGGATCGATGGAAGGTAAGTCTGAGAAAAATACCGAAGGCGCTATAAGCGCTTGATCAACAACACTAAGCCGGCACAAAGGCCGGCTTAGTGTTGGGTCTCATACCCGTGAGGGGCAGAGGGAGGAAAAATAACGCCTTAAACAGGTGTTACGTTTTCCGCCTGAGGGCCTTTAGGGCCCTGTGTTACGGTGAATTGCACCTGCTGACCTTCTGTCAGTGTGCGGAAACCACTTGAGGTAATGGCGCTGTAGTGTACGAAAACGTCACTGCCACCATCCTGAGCAATAAAGCCGAAACCTTTGGCTTCGTTAAACCACTTAACCGTTCCTGTTACTGTATCTGACATTGAACTTTCCTGTATCTCTGAGATTTTCCCCCCACGGGGCACTGAAGATTTTCCACAGCAAATTGAGTATAGACCGACTTTGAAGGTCGTCAACATCAATCTCAGCGGCGGAGTTGTTCACTGATTTCCTCGAGAATTGCCGGGTCATCGATGGTGCTTGGAACCGCATATTCCTCGCCATCAGCGATCTGGCGGATAACCCGACGCAGAATCTTTCCAGAGCGGGTTTTCGGCAAGCGGTCTACCACGAGGGCTCTGCGGAAACAGGCAATTGCGCCAATTTTCTCTCGTACCATCTCAACCAGCTCTTCTTCCAGCTCGTCGTGGTCGATGGTTGCACCGTCTTTGACAAGCACCAGGCCGAGCGGGATCTGCCCCTTCATGTCGTCCTGGGCTCCTACCACGCAGCACTCTGCAATTGCCGGGTGAGAGGCAACCACTTCTTCCATTTCACCCGTAGAGAGGCGGTGGCCGGCAACGTTGATCACATCGTCAGTTCGGCCCATAACGAAGATATAGCCGTCTTCATCTACGTAACCACCGTCGCCTGAGGTGTAAAAACCAGGTATCAGGTTGAGGTAACTGCTCTGGAAACGCTGATCATCCCCCCAAACCGTAACCAGACATCCTGGTGGGAGTGGGAGTTTGACTGCGATCTGGCCTTGCTCGCCGGCGGGCACCTGGCTACCGCGAGTGTCTACAACCTGTACGTTGTAGCCAGGTGACGGAAAGGTTGCCGAGCCCGGTTTGGTGGGCATGGTTTCAATGCCAACCGGGTTGCAGCAAATAGCCCAGCCGGTTTCGGTTTGCCACCAGTGGTCCAGTATTGGGAGTTGAGTATGCTCTCTTAGCCAATCGTAGGTTGGGGGGTCCAGGCGTTCACCTGCCAGATAAATACTTCTCAGAGAGCTTATGTCGTAGCGTGAAAGCTGATCAGCCTCGGGATCTTCCTTGCGCACAGCCCGGAACGCCGTTGGAGCGGTAAACAGCAAGTTTACATTGTGCTCCTGCACAACGCGCCAGAATGCGCCGGCATCGGGGGTTCTAACCGGCTTGCCTTCGTAGAGTATGGTCGTGCAGCCAGCAAACAGCGGGGCGTACACAATATAGCTGTGGCCGACTACCCAGCCCACATCTGAGGCTGCCCAGAACACGTCGCCCGGGTTGGCGTCATAAACCAGTTTCATGCTGTATTTCAGGGCCACGGCATGGCCGCCGTTGTCTCTTACCACGCCTTTGGGCTTGCCGGTGGTACCGGAGGTGTAAAGAACGTAAAGCGGATCGGTTGCCTTTACGGGAACCGGATCGACCGGCTCAGCGCTGACCATCAAGTCGCTCCAGTCGTGGTCACGACCATCCTGCATTTTTGCCTTCACCTGAGGGCGCTGGTACACCACACAAAAATCAGGCTTGTGGGACGCCTGTTCAATGGCTTTGTCCACCAGTGGCTTGTACTCGATGACTTTCGCCACTTCTATACCGCAGGAGGCTGTAATCACTGCTTTCGGCTGTGCGTCGTCAATTCTTACTGCGAGTTCGTGGGCCGCAAATCCGCCAAATACTACTGAGTGAACCGCTCCAATACGGGCGCAGGCCAGCATCGCAATGGCGGCTTCTGGGATCATCGGCATGTAGATAATCACCACATCGCCCTTGCCGACCCCTTGAGCTGTTAGAGCGCCGGCAAAGCGTGCAACTTCATTGGTCAGTTCCGTATAGGTGTAACTGCACTTGGTGCCCGTTACCGGCGAATCGTAGATGAGGGCTTTTTGATCCCCCCGCCCAGCTCGTATGTTGGCATCCAGGGCTACGTCAGACGTATTTAGAGTTGCGTCAGGAAACCACTGGCCATGACCATTATCAGTAGCTTTCCAGATGGCTCCAGGCGGTTGTGTCCACTCAATATCGCCTGCTTTTTCACGCCAGAACTCTTCCGGTTTATCAATGGATCTCCGGAACTCTGAGTTGTAATTCATACAATTCGCCTCGTAGTACGTGTAGCGCCCGCTGGAGTTTTTGTTGTCAGTTATCCAACTTTATGCGCTTTGAGGCGGTGAACCAGTAGACCATCGGATTAGTCTGGAGAGTTTTGTGGTCAGCCGTTTTCATGGCTGGTGGATGTTACCTCGGCTGTAAGTGTGCCATTTGCAACCCTCGCGGAGATTTGATCACCAACCGCAAGGTCGGGTGCGTTGCGGATGATGCGGCCCTGATTATCGTGAACGATGGCATATCCACGCCCCAGTGTGGCGAGGGGGCTGACAACGTTGAGTGTGCCTGCCGTGTGTTCCAGTCTTTCTTGAAGTGTTACCAGTATTCGTTCCATGGCTTTGCCCAGTTGCACGGACGAACGATCAAGGGCTTCGCGGCTGTTTACAAGTTGCTTACGGGGGGACTGCATGGCAAGCCGTTGTGCCAGATGGGCGCTAGCCACTTGTGAACGATCCATGCGCTGAACTATGGCTTTACCCAGCCGCACCTCCACGTCATCCAGCCTCTGGGCCTTCTCCAGCAGCTCCCGTCTTGGGTCGCGCAAGCGTGCAGAAAGGTGTTCCAGTTTTGTGCTGAGGCGCTGGAGGGCGCGTCTGGCGGCATTAGCCAAGCGGAATTCTCGATCATTCACCTGTCGGAGCATGTCGTTTTGGTCGGGGGAAATTTTTTCTGCAGCGGCCGACGGTGTCGGAGCTCGCAGATCCGCCACAAAATCGGCAATGGTAACGTCTGTTTCGTGGCCAACGGCGCTGACCGTGGGTATGGCACAGGCTGCAATGGCTCGGGCTACGGCTTCTTCGTTAAAACACCAGAGATCTTCCAGAGAGCCACCACCGCGCCCAATAACCAGAACATCGGCCACACCGTGAGCTTGCGCCATCTCTATCGCTCGAACAATTTCCGCTGTGGCCGGCTTTCCTTGCACGGTTGTGGGGTAGAGGGTGACTGGTATGGCGGGACAACGCCTTGCCAGAACGGTGAGAATATCGTGTATGGCGGCGCCGGTAGGGGAGGTGACAACACCGATATGGGCAGGCAAGGTCGGGATCGGTTTTTTACGGCCCACCTCGAACAAGCCTTCTGACTGCAGTTTATGCTTTAGCTCTTCAAACGCCTGTTGCAGTGCGCCAAGGCCGGCGGGTTCCAAATGTTCAACAATAATCTGAAAGTCGCCCCGGTTTTCGTACAGGGTAACTTTGCCGCGAATACGAACCTGGTCGCCTTCCTTTGGTAGGGGGCGAATGCGCTGATTCAGCCCCCGAAACATGGCGCAGCGAATCTGGCACTTTTGGTCCTTCAGGGAAAAATACCAATGCCCGGAGGAAGGCCGGGAAAAGCCTGACAGTTCACCCTCAACCCACACCTGCATGAAGCTGGATTCCAGTAGGTGTCTGGCCTGATGGTTCAGCTCGCTGACGGAGAGCGCCCGGGGCCGGGTGTCCGGAAACACGTTTTTCACCAAAAACTCCTAACCGGCTTATACGCAATAGCCGAAAAATATGAGTGTAAATTACTGGAATTTCAAAAGCATGCGGTAAATGACAGGAAATTGTGCAGTTTACTGACCTGCTACACCTCTTTATAATAGGCCGATTACGCATTTTACTTTGCGACTGCACCCTGTTTATTCATCGGTGCTGTTCGTAGGGTTTAAATTTAGCACGTTCAAAAGGCCGATCCCAATGCTGCGAATTGTCGAAGAAGCTCTCACATTTGATGATGTTCTATTGGTGCCCGGTTATTCCGAGGTTTTGCCACACCAAGTCGATCTGCGCACCAAACTTACTCGGGATATTACGCTGAACATCCCTCTGATATCTGCGGCCATGGATACGGTAACCGATGCAGAGCTGGCAATTGCCATGGCCCAGGAAGGTGGCATAGGCATCATGCACAAAAACATGAGCCCGGACTATCAGGCTGCCGAAGTACGCCGAGTGAAGAAGTTTGAAAGTGGCGTAGTAAAAGATCCGATTACTGTTAGCCCGCAAAACACAGTGCGCGAGTTGGTGGAAATCACCATGGCCAACAACATTTCCGGTTTGCCTGTGGTTGATGGCACTGAGCTGGTTGGCATAGTGACCGGTCGCGATATTCGTTTTGAAAGCAGCATGGATACGCCTGTACACCAGATCATGACACCGAAAGACAAACTGGTGACGGTGCAAGAAGGCGCAAGCCTGGACGAAGTCAAAGAACTATTGCATCGCCACCGCATTGAAAAAGTGTTGGTGGTTAATGCGGAATTCCAGCTTCGTGGCCTGATTACCGCTAAAGATATTCAAAAGTCGAAAGACTACCCGATGGCGTGCAAAGACAGCCAGGGGCGTTTGCGAGTGGGCGCTGCGGTTGGCACCGGCGGCGACACCGAAGCACGCATTATTGCTCTGGCTGATGCCGGCGTGGATGTGATTGTTGTAGACACAGCTCACGGCCACTCAAAAGGCGTAATCGAGCGCGTTCGCTGGGTTAAAAAGCATTATCCGGATCTTCAGGTGATCGGCGGTAACATTGCCACTGGGGAAGCGGCTATCGCCTTGGCCGACGCGGGAGTGGATGCTGTTAAAGTAGGCATAGGCCCGGGTTCCATTTGTACTACCCGTATTGTTGCCGGCGTGGGTGTACCGCAGATTTCTGCTGTATCCAGCGTTGCCGAAGCGCTGAAAGACCGTGATATCCCTATCATTGCTGATGGTGGTGTACGCTTCTCCGGTGATATCTCCAAAGCTATTGTTGCCGGAGCACACTGCGTGATGATCGGCAGCTTGTTGGCGGGCACCGATGAAGCGCCTGGCGAAATCGAACTTTATCAAGGTCGAAGCTACAAAGCCTATCGTGGTATGGGTTCATTGGGAGCCATGGGACAGGGTTCAAGTGACCGTTACTTCCAGGATGCCAGCAAAGGTATTGAAAAACTTGTACCGGAAGGTATCGAAGGCCGTGTTGCCTGCAAAGGCCCCATGCGCAACATCATTCATCAGCTGATTGGAGGTCTGCGGGCATCCATGGGCTACACGGGAAGCGCCAACATGCCTGAAATGCGCACCAAGCCCAAGTTTGTTCGCATTACCGGTGCTGGCATGCGTGAGAGCCACGTGCACGATGTCACCATCACCAAAGAAGCGCCAAACTACCGCGTTAGCTGAGAACAGACTGCCTGAGTGCGGCTCAGATCTGGGCCGCACAGCTTATTTTTTTCGAGGACTCTATGGCCAATAACATTCACGACCACCGTATCCTGATTCTGGATTTTGGTTCTCAGTACACTCAGCTAATTGCACGCCGTGTGCGCGAAATAGGTGTTTACTGCGAAGTTCGCGCATTTGATATTACTGATGAAGAACTGAAAGAGTTCAACCCGAAGGGTATTTTGCTGGCCGGTGGTCCTGAATCGGTGACAGAGCTGGATTGCCCGCGCGCCCCGGACGGGCTGTTTGATCGCGGCATTCCGGTACTGGGCATCTGTTACGGCATGCAGACCATGGCCGAGCAAATGGGTGGCCGGGTTGCCAGTTCCGAAAAGCGTGAGTTTGGCTATGCTCAGGTAAAAGTGCGCGCCAAAGGCCCACTGTTGCAAGACATTACTGACCACCTGACAGCAACGGGCGATTCCCTGCTCGACGTGTGGATGAGCCATGGCGACAAGGTTGTGGCTATGCCGGAAGGCTTTGAACTGCTGGCTTCAACCGAAAGCGCGCCGATTGCGGCCATGCAAGACGTGTCTCGCAACCTTTACGGGCTGCAGTTCCACCCGGAAGTGACCCACACCCTGCAAGGCAAACGCATTCTTGAGCACTTTGTGCTGTCCATTTGCGGCTGCGAAGCTTTGTGGACCCCTGCCAAGATTGTTGACGATGCGGTAGCGAAAATTCGTGAACAGGTGGGTACGGACAAGGTTCTGCTCGGCTTGTCGGGTGGCGTCGACTCCTCGGTGACTGCGGCACTGCTGCACA
This sequence comes from Marinobacter sp. KMM 10035, assembly GCF_046537445.1. NCBI lineage: Bacteria > Pseudomonadati > Pseudomonadota > Gammaproteobacteria > Pseudomonadales > Marinobacteraceae > Marinobacter > Marinobacter sp. KMM 10035. Next base: position 2,234,858 of record NZ_JBBVMG010000001.1, read on the forward strand.
AGGCCATTGGCGATCAGCTTACCTGTGTGTTTGTCGATAACGGCCTGCTACGCCTGAACGAAGGCGATCAGGTAATGGATATGTTCGGCAACAGCATGGGTGTAAAAGTCATTCGCGCTGATGCGGAAGATCTTTTCCTTGCCAACCTCAAGGGCGTCAGCGACCCGGAGAAAAAGCGCAAGGTGATTGGTAATACCTTCATTGATGTGTTCGATGAAGAAGCCACGCGCATTAAAGATGTGAACTGGTTGGCCCAGGGCACCATCTACCCGGACGTAATCGAGTCGGCCGCCTCTAAAACCGGCAAGGCCCATGTGATCAAGTCCCACCACAACGTGGGTGGACTGCCTGAAACCATGAAGCTGAAGCTGGTCGAGCCCCTGCGCGAACTGTTTAAAGATGAAGTTCGCCGCATTGGTCTCGAACTAGGCCTGCCATACGATATGGTCTATCGTCATCCGTTCCCGGGGCCAGGCTTGGGCGTGCGCATACTGGGTGAGGTGAAAAAAGAATACGCTGAAATTCTTCGCCGCGCCGATGCCATCTTCCTTGAAGAGCTGCACCGTGCAGATTTTTACCACAAGACCAGTCAGGCGTTTGCCGTATTCCTTCCGGTGAAATCGGTGGGTGTTGTGGGCGATGCCCGTCGCTACGAGTGGGTGATTGCGCTACGTGCCGTTGAAACCGTTGATTTCATGACAGCTCGCTGGGCGCACCTGCCGTACGATCTTCTGGAGACTGTGTCTAACCGCATTATCAACGAGATCAGCGGTGTGTCACGGGTGACTTATGATGTGTCTTCCAAGCCGCCTGCGACGATTGAGTGGGAATGAATCTGGAGCCCGCAAGGGCAAATGCATAAACCAGGGTAGAGGCTTTGCCTGACAGGATGGCGACCGTTTCAAGGCACGCGCTGCGTGCCAGACGTATTTATATCCTGCTCGTTATCCTGTTTGTGCAGGGGTGCGCTCAGCTGCCCCCTCAAAATGCACCGTCGCCGTCATACGCCTTTGATCGCCCAAGTGAAACGCGCTTGGGTCGTCAGATTCAGCCCCACCTGCAGGACCGATCAGGTTATTCCGGGTTTCTCATTCAGGATACTGGTCGCCAGGCTTTTCTACAGCGAGCTGCGCTGATAGAGACTGCCGAACAAAGTATTGATGCCCAGTACTACATCTGGAATAAAGACGTGTCAGGGACTTATCTGGCACAACGTCTATTGGTGGCAGCTGACCGCGGTGTGCATGTGCGGCTGTTGCTCGACGATGTGAACCTGGACGGTCGCGACACCATGCTCGCCGCGCTGGACCACCACCCCAATATCGAGATTTCCATTTACAATCCCTTTGCGGTTCGCTCAGGCATTGGTAAATGGCTGAGCTTCGTAGTCGACTTTCAGCGCCTCAATCAGCGTATGCACAACAAGACCTTCGTGGTCGACGGTGCCTTGGGGATCATGGGCGGGCGTAATATCGGGGATGAGTACTTCGATCTACACCCACAGATGAATTTTCGTGACCGGGATGTTCTGGTTGCAGGGCCGATTGTTGCTGACCTTTCGGAAAATTTCGATGCGTTCTGGAACAGCGCATCAAGCTACCCCATTCGCCAGTTGGAGCCTGATGCTGAGCAGGAACTGAGTTTAAGCTCACAGCTGGACCAGCTGCGCGCGAGCGCTTCCGGTACAAGTAGGCTCACCCAGGTGCCGCCGCAAAATGCAGCTAAAGCGCTTGAGTATATGGCCCGAGTGTTGTCCGAAGTAACTTGGGCGGAAGCGGAGCTGGTGTTCGATTCGCCGGTGGTAGATGGTGACACGGATACGGACCACCCCCAACGCGCTGCCGAGACGCTGCTCCAACTCGTTGAGCAGACCGATGAGGAAGTTCTGGTGGAATCCGCGTACCTCATTCTGGGCGATGAGCAGCTCGATATACTGGAACAGATCAGCGAGCGCGGTGTTCGTGTCATGGCCCTGACCAACTCCCTGGCCTCTAACGACCTCACCACGAACCATGCGGGCTACGCACGCCGTCGCGGCGCGATGCTCGATAATGGGCTGGAACTGTATGAACTGCGGCCGGATGCAGCCGCCTGTTCGAGCTGGATAGAGCTGCCGGATTTCTGCACTGAAGGAATGGTGGGTTTGCATGCCAAATCCGCGGTATTCGATCGTAAAATCGTGTACATCGGTTCGCTCAATATCAATCTTCGTTCGATCTACCTGAATTCTGAAACCGTGCTAGTAATCCACAGCCCCCAGCTGGCAGCGCAACTTGCGCACGACATTGAAGCCGCGATGGCGCCGGAGAACAGCTGGCAGGTGACTCGGGAAGAAGGTGGGCAGCTCCTCTGGAAAGCTGGTGAGGAGCAATTCTGGACTCACGAGCCAGCTACAGGATTCTGGCGGCGATTCAAGTCCGGCTTCTTCAGTTTGTTGCCCATCGAGAAATATCTGTAGCTCCGGCTATTAGCTTGCCTCGCTGTGGGGTACGGCACGCATTACTCTGGCGCACTGCTACTATAGTTACTTGAGGCAAGTTCCCAGGCGACTGAATCTTGCAATGGCAGGAGGAGTTTCGCATGTCCAAAGGACAGTTCGATGAGTGACGCCAAAGCCGATCAGGATACAGCATCCGGAAAGAAAGCCGGAAAATCTTCAGATGATCAAGAGGCGAGTGCCAAGGCGCAGGATCGAGAGTCTCGCGAACAAACGCCAACGCCTAGTGAAAAGTCGCTGACGCCAAAGGAGCGCGATTCTGTTGCTGAGCGTGGCAACTTATCACCTCTGACGGTCTACTCCATTGTTTTGCGGGAGGGCGACGATGAGCTGCAACGGCCAAAAATGTCACTCTGGTGGTCGGGTGTGGCGGCGGGTGTCGGAATTTCCACCTCGGTTCTCGTTGAGGGAATAATTCGCTCCAATCTTGGTTCGGATCACCCCTACCTTACGTTGATTGAAAGCTTGGGTTATTCGTTCGGGTTTGTACTGGTTATCCTGTGCCGGCTTCAGCTGTTTACTGAAAATACCATTACGGTCGTCTTGCCGGTTTTGGCTAAACCGACGCGGAACCTTCTTGCATGTAGCGCTCGCCTTTGGGGGATTGTGCTCACAGCCAACTTATTCGGTACATTCCTCACCGCAGCCATGGGTGTTCACAGCGGGATTATTTCCACCGAAACCCTCGCAGCGATTCTTGAGATATCCCATCACTTGGCAACGCTGACCCCGGTCGAGACGTTCCTGCGCGGCATTCCATCCGGATTCTTTATTGCGGCAATGGTGTGGATGCTGCCTTCAGCGAAGGGGTCTGAGGTGTTTGTGATCGTCATGTTTACCTGGTTGATTGCAGCAGGCGGCTTTACCCATGTGATTGCCGGATCAAACGAGATTTTCACTCTGGTACTCAATGGAGATATGAATATGTTTACCGCACTGGGCTATCATATTTTCCCGGTACTGATTGGCAACATCCTGGGAGGCACAGGTTTATTTGCCATGCTGGCCTATGGTCAGGTGCATGAAGAAATGTAATGCGGCTCCGCGTACTGGGAGAAGGCCTTTCCATTAGTACACTCATGGTTATAATGTTTCGCCTCTACCTGGGCTATCCCTAGGTCATCCGAGTACCAGCGTACCTCCCGAACCTTCGTGAGCAGATTTATCTATGCCCGCTTCAGAAAACAGTGATGAGTACTGGATGGCCCGAGCGCTTACATTGGCAAACCGGGGGGCGTCGTTAGGAGAGGTGCCTGTTGGTGCGGTTGTTGTTCTCGACGGCAAGGAGTTAGGTTCCGGCTTTAATGTACCCATTTCAGGTTGCGACCCTACTGCCCACGCAGAGATTTGCGCTTTGCGTGATGCGGCCGCAAGGATAGGGAACTACCGCCTTGCCGGGGCAACCCTTTACGTCACCCTGGAACCCTGCACCATGTGTGTTGGCGCCATTGTGCATAGTCGCATAAGTCGTCTTGTATATGGAGCTCTCGAGCCCAAGGCCGGCGCGGTTGAATCTGCACGGCGCACATTGGACGAGCCACAGTTAAACTGGCAAGTGGAAACGCTGGGCGGCATCCTGCAGAATGAATGCAGCCAAGTGATCAGCGACTTTTTCAGCCGTAGGCGGGCCGAAATCCGGCAACGGCGCAAACAGAATTCAGGGAAGGAGTAGTTCTGCATGAAAGTACTAGTAACCGGCGGCGCCGGGTATATCGGCAGCCATGTGGTGCGTCAACTGGCCGAGGCCGGTCATGATATTGTCGTTTTTGATAATCTCTCAACGGGTTACCGCTGGGCTGTCACTGCTGGCGAGTTGGTTGTGGGTGATCTGGCCAACGAAGCCGAGATTGACGATGTGTTCTCCAGCCACCAGTTTGAGGCCGTTCTGCACTTCGCGGCCAACATTGTGGTGCCGGAGTCTATGACCAACCCACTCAAGTACTACAGCAACAACACCCGTAACACTCTGAACCTGCTGAAGGCTGTTGATAAGTACAAAGTACCGTACATGGTTTTTTCTTCAACGGCCGCGGTGTACGGAATGCCCGAACAGACGGTTCTTACGGAAGATTTACCCCTTGCCCCCATTAATCCGTATGGCGCATCCAAGATGATGAGCGAGCGGATGATTATGGATTTGGCTGCCGCGTCCGGCCTTAACTACGTTGTGCTGCGCTACTTCAACGTGGCTGGCGCTAATCCGGACGGATTACTCGGCCAGGCAACACCGGAAGCCACTCACCTGATAAAAGTGGCCTGTGAATGCGTGACCGGACAGCGGGATGGCATGAGCATCTTTGGCACCGACTATGACACCAGTGATGGCACCTGCGTGCGGGATTACATTCACGTGGAAGATCTCGCAAGCGCCCATGTTATGGCGCTGGATTATATGGCCCGTGGTGGCGAGTCGAAAGTCATGAACTGCGGTTATGGCCGTGGGTTTACGGTGCGTGAAGTGATTGATGTGGTTCGCAAGCAATCCGGTGTTGATTTCCCGGTAGCTGAAACGGGCCGCAGGGCGGGTGACCCCGGTGCGCTGATGGCAGATAATGCACTGATTAAGAAGACCCTCGGTTGGCAACCTGCCTACGATAATCTGGAAACGATTGTTGGCACTGCGTTGGCATGGGAAGCGATCTGGCAGAAGAAGAAAGAAGCGGCTGGCCAGTAATAGACTGTTTTTTAACTTAAAATATCGGGATTTAACGGATGAAAATAACGATTTTTGGTACCGGATATGTCGGGCTTGTGACCGGTGCGTGCTTGGCGGATGTTGGCCATGAAGTACTTTGCATGGACGTTGATCAGGCTAAGATCGATAAGCTAAAGAATGGCCAGATTCCCATTTTTGAGCCTGGGCTGGATAATATTGTAAAGCATACCGTAGAAGCCGGTCGCCTGGCGTTCACAACGGATGTTCAGGAAGCTGTGAAGCACGGTACGCTGCAGTTTATCGCAGTGGGTACACCGCCGGATGAAGATGGCTCTGCGGATATGCAGTACGTGACAGCGGTCGCTAAGTCTATTGGCCAGTACATGGATGACTATAAAGTTATCGTGGATAAATCCACGGTGCCGGTTGGTACTGGCGATAAGGTAGCCGCTGCAGTAAAAGCGCAGCTTGATAGCCGTGGCCTGGACCTCAAGTTTGATGTGGTTTCGAACCCCGAGTTCCTCAAGGAAGGTGCGGCGATCAACGATTTCATGAAGCCCGACCGCATCATCATCGGAACGGACAGCGAAAAGGCATCGGACCTGCTTCGGGAAGTCTATTACCCGTTCAACCGAAGCCACGACCGCATGATTTTCATGGACATTCGCTCTGCAGAGCTGACCAAGTACGCCGCCAACTCCATGCTGGCGACCAAAATCAGTTTCATGAACGAGATAGCCAACCTGGCTGAGCGTTTGGGTGCCGATATTGAAGCGGTTCGTCGTGGCATAGGCTCAGACCCCCGGATCGGCTACCACTTCATCTATCCGGGTTGTGGTTACGGTGGTTCGTGTTTCCCCAAAGATGTTCAGGCGCTGGCTCGGACCGCTGCAAACTCCGGGTACGATGCCCGTTTGCTCAATGCTGTAGAAGCAGTGAACTACGCTCAGAAACACGTGCTGTTTGACAAGATCAGCCATTATTTCGATGGCGACTTGAAAGGGAAGGTCGTCGCAATCTGGGGTTTGGCATTCAAGCCAAATACCGACGACATGCGCGAAGCTTCAGCACGCACGTTGATGGAAGATCTCTGGAAAGCGGGTGCAACTGTTCAGGCGTTTGATCCGGAATCCATGGAAGAAACCCAGCGCATCTACGGTGATCACGAAGGTTTGACGCTTTGCGGTACGAAAGAGCAGACACTTCGCGGTGCAGACGTACTGGCGATTTGTACGGAGTGGAAAGAATTCCGTTCTCCGGATTTCGACGCCATCAAATCTGCACTGCGCGAGCCTGTCATATTTGACGGCCGAAATCTTTACGAGCCGGAAATACTGGATCGCCACGGATTGATTTACTACGCCATCGGTCGCGGACGCAATCAATTCCAGGTGAAGTGAACCGGCAGGCAGGAGCGAGGTGATGCAGGATCAGGAATTTCGTCTTCATGAGCGGCTGGCAGCCGACACCGTCAGTCTTGGCCGTACCAGCCTATGCGAAATCCGGCTGATGAATGATAAAACCTGGCCCTGGGTTTTGCTGGTGCCGGCGTTGGTCGGCATTCGTGAGATCTACGAGTTAAGCCCGGATCAGCAGCATCGGCTAATGCGCGAATCCTCAGCGCTCAGTCGTGGCATGATGGTAGCCTTTGGTGGTGACAAAATGAACGTGGCCGCGCTCGGGAATATGGTTCCCCAGCTACACCTGCATCACATCGTCCGTTTTGAGGGTGATCCGGCCTGGCCGGGGCCTGTGTGGGGTAAGCAGCCACCGGTTCCTTACGAAGAGCATGAACTGGCGGAAGTCAGGCTTTCTTTGGCGACTGTGTTGTCTGAAATTGCCGCTTGCTGAGCATTTTTTGCTCGCCAGCGGGCTTTATCGAATGGACGCGTGTCGGGCCATCATTTGCGAGCCGATCAGAATCATCCTGAGTTCGGTTTTTAGTTTGATCGTCAGCTCCTCCCGCTCTTTCGGCGTCGCATCCAGCGCGTCGGCTCCCTGGTTGAATACCAGTGTTACCATCGCCTCAGCGACCACTCGTGCATCAGACAAAGGCTTGTTTTGCTCTTCCGCAAATCGCCGCAAGTCGTCGGCCAACTCGGTTACGAAATGATCAATCTCGGCTTTGATGGCCGTTCGAAAGGGTTTGGAGCCACCTGTGCGCTCCCGGAGCATTAGCCGGAACAGGTTGGCGTTCTTGCCAAGATACTCCATGAAGGTTTCAACAGAGGTTGAGATAGCACTGCCATCCCTCGCAATGCGTTTGCGGGCCTGGCGCATTAACTGCCGCAAAGCCACGCCGCCTTCGTCTACAAGCACCAGCCCCAGTTCATCCAGATCGACAAAGTGGCGATAGAAAGACGTTGGCGCAATGCCGGCCTGCCTTGCGACTTCACGCAGGCTAAGGCTTCCAAATCCTCGATCCGGGCTCAACTGGGCGAGGGCCGCATCCATAAGGGAACGCCGGGTGAGAAGTTTCTGCTCGGCTCTGGTTGACAAGGTTGCGGCTCCAATCATGCGTGAGAGCAGTAGTCTAGCGGTCTGTTCACCGCGAGGGAACCTTTGAACAAAGACTGCGTCGGGGTATTTTGCTGTTTTTTGTTCGGGGCTAAACAGGCCTGATTTTCACTGCCATTATGTTTATAATGGGCGGCTTTCGGACTTTATTCTCAAGCACCAAACACTTACACCAGACACTACGGGAACCGGTATGCGCAGTCATTATTGCGGTGGGATCAACGAATCTCACATTGATCAGGAAGTTACACTTTGCGGATGGGTACACCGCCGCCGCGACCATGGTGGGGTTATCTTCCTTGATCTGCGCGACCGGGACGGTATTGCGCAAGTTGTGGTAGACCCGGACACTGAGGAAAGCTTCGCGCTCGCCGAAAAGGTGCGCAGTGAATACGTGGTGAAGGTTACCGGGTTGGTTCGTCGGCGGCCCTCCGGCACTGAGAACAGCAATATGTCCACAGGCCAGGTTGAGCTGCTTGGCAAAGAAGTGACCATCCTGAACGCTGCAGCAACACCGCCGTTCCCATTGGATGAGCACGTAGACGTAGGCGAAGACGTTCGCCTGCGCTACCGCTTTGTGGACCTGCGCCGCCCGGAAATGCTGAACCGTCTGCGCTTCCGTTCACGGGTTACCAGTTATATCCGTAACTACCTCGACAGTAACGGCTTCATGGATGTGGAAACCCCCATTCTAACCCGTGCAACGCCGGAAGGTGCCCGCGACTATCTGGTGCCCAGCCGCACCCACGAAGGTTCATTCTTTGCGCTTCCGCAATCGCCTCAGTTATTCAAGCAGATGCTGATGGTGTCGGGTGTGGATCGCTATTATCAGATTGCCAAGTGTTTCCGCGATGAAGATTTGCGTGCCGATCGCCAGCCTGAATTTACCCAGGTGGATATCGAGGCATCATTCATCAACGAAGAAGATTTGATGAGCTTGAACGAGGGCATGATTCGCGCTCTGTTCAAAGATGTTATGGATGTTGAATTGCCGGCGTTCCCGCGGATGCCTTACGCAGAAGCAATGGATCGTTTCGGCAGTGACAAGCCGGATCTGCGTATTCCTCTTGAGCTTCAGGATGTCGGCGACCTGGTTGCTGGTGTTGATTTCAAGGTGTTTGCCGGCCCGGCAAATGATCCAAAAGGCCGTGTTGCAGCCCTGCGCGTGCCCAAGGGCGGCGAGTTGAGCCGTAAGCAGATCGACGAATACACCAAGTTTGTTGGTATATACGGTGCAAAGGGCTTGGCGTACATCAAGGTGAACGAGCTGGCCAAAGGCGTGGAAGGCTTGCAGTCGCCCATCGTTAAGTTCCTTGGTGACGAAGTTGCCATGGCCGTGATTGAGCGTACGGGTGCTGAAGACGGCGATATCGTGTTCTTCGGCGCAGACAAAACTACGGTTGTTAACGAAGCGCTCGGCGCGCTGCGCATCCGTGTTGGCCATGACCTGAAATTGCTTACCTGCGAGTGGGCACCTATGTGGGTAGTGGACTTCCCGATGTTTGAAGTTCTGCCGGACGGCGGACTGACTGCCATTCACCACCCGTTCACGGCGCCAAGCTGCAGCCCGGAAGAGTTGGCTAAAAATCCGGAAACTGCCTTGTCACGCGCCTACGACATGGTTCTTAACGGAACCGAGTTGGGTGGTGGTTCTATTCGTATTCACAATGACACAATGCAGAAAGAAGTGTTCCGCATTCTGGGCATTAGTGAAGAAGAATCTCGTGCCAAGTTCGGGTTCCTGCTGGACGCACTCAAGTACGGTTGCCCGCCCCATGGTGGCTTGGCGTTCGGTCTGGATCGTCTGATCATGTTGATGACAGGTTCCAGCTCGATTCGGGACGTGATTGCCTTCCCGAAAACCCAGAGTGCAACCTGCCTGATGACACAGGCACCGGGCGAGGTAGATGAAAAGCAGCTGCGTGAGCTGCACATCCGCTTGCGTAAGCCGGTAAAGACCGTTGAAGGCAAAGCGCCAACCACTGGCGAAGAGTAAATAAGGCAATAACAGGGCTCTGATGTGGCAATTATTCTGGGTGTCGATCCCGGCTCAAGGATCACCGGTTACGGTATTATCCGTGCCGAGGGCCGGCACATAGAATATATCGACAGTGGTTGCATCCGCATGGGTGAAAAACCCATGCCGGAGCGCCTGAAAATCATCTTTCAGAGCTTGGTGAGTCTGATTGCCGAATACCAGCCACAGGAATTTGCCATTGAGCAGGTTTTTATGGCTCGAAACCCGGATTCAGCTCTCAAGCTTGGGCAGGCCCGTGGTGCGGCTATTGTTGGTGCCGCAACCAGTGGTCTCGCTGTTCACGAATACTCAGCCCGACAGGTCAAGCAGGCGGTGGTTGGCAAGGGCGGTGCCGAAAAGTCCCAAGTCCAGCACATGGTTCAGGTGTTGCTGTCACTCTCCCGTAAACCCCAAGCAGACGCTGCCGATGCGTTAGCTATCGCGTTGTGTCATGCGCACATGAATCAAAGCATACTGAGAGTGGCAGGTGGTGCGGGTAAGGCGCGCAGTGGGCGCGTGCGACAACAATAAACTGCTCTGCGGAGCGGCAGGAGGCAATCCTTGATAGGTCGTATCCGAGGTATTCTGGTCGAAAAGACACCCGGGCAAGCGTTGGTCGAATGTGGCGGTCTGGGTTACGAAGTTGATATTCCTTTCACTGCTTACTATCACCTGCCAGAACCCGGGCAGGAAGTTACCCTTCATACACATTTCGTCGTTCGAGAAGACGTTCAAAGCCTGTATGGATTTGCTTCAAGGCTTGATCGGGATCTATTTCGGTTGCTGATCAAAGTGAACGGTGTAGGCCCTAAGATGGCTGCCGGTATTCTTTCAGGGTTGGAGGCGCAGCAGTTTATTCACTGCGTGGAGGCTCGTGACATCAAGTCATTGGTAAAGCTGCCGGGGGTCGGCAAGAAGACAGCAGAGCGCCTGCTGATTGAGATGCCAGACCGCATCAAGCAGCTTGAAGGGCAGTTTATACCTGCATCTGCAGATACAGAGACGGGTGCAGCAGACTCAGCCCAGCATGCAATGTCCTCACACAATCCTGCCGACGAAGCAGAGGCGGCGCTCATAGCTCTTGGGTATAAGCCTCAGGAAGCTGCGCGGGCAATTAGCAAGGTGGCAAAAGAGGGGGTGACCAGTGAGGCCCTGATTCGTCTGGCCCTGCGCAATATGATACCTGTTTGATGACGTGACTTTAATATGTAGCCTGTATGGCGCCAAACCTGTAGAGAGCGTAACGTGACACGCAGGTGGCTGTTTGTACAATTGGGTCACTTTTGGTTTTAAGTGGCAGTCTATTGATTCCCGATAAGCGGATAAGTTCATGATTGAATCCGACCGACTGATCTCAGCCAGGGCCGGTGACAACGAAGAGGTTCAGGATCGCGCTATCCGGCCAACGTTGCTTGCGGAGTATGTTGGGCAGCCCGCGGTGCGGGAACAGATGGATATCTTTATCTCGGCGGCTCGCGGTCGTCGGGAAGCCTTGGACCATGTGCTGATCTTCGGGCCTCCAGGGCTGGGGAAAACAACCTTAGCCAATATCATTGCCAACGAGATGGGCGTGTCGATAAAGACAACGTCCGGGCCGGTGCTTGAAAAGGCCGGAGATCTCGCGGCCATGCTGACTAATCTGGAAGAGGGCGATGTTCTCTTCATTGATGAGATCCACCGCCTTAGCGCTGTGGTAGAAGAAATACTGTACCCGGCGATGGAAGACTATCAGCTGGATATCATGATTGGTGAGGGGCCTGCAGCGCGTTCGATCAAGCTGGATTTACCGCCTTTTACACTGGTGGGCGCAACCACTCGGGCTGGCCTGTTGACATCTCCGTTGAGGGATCGATTCGGAATCGTTCAACGTCTGGAATTTTATAATACGGCGGATCTCACGCACATTGTTGGTCGCTCAGCGCGGCTTTCAGGTGTTGATATGGATGAAGAGGGCGCCTACGAAATAGCGCACCGCTCCAGAGGCACGCCCCGGATAGCCAATCGGCTGTTGCGGCGGGTGAGAGATTACGCGGAAGTACGAGCGGATGGCCACATCAATGCGGCGATAGCCGATCAGGCCTTGAACATGCTGAAGGTAGATAGTCAGGGCTTTGATCACATGGACCGCCGACTGCTACTAGCGATGATCGAAAAGTTTGATGGCGGACCAGTGGGCGTAGAAAGCCTGGCGGCAGCAATCAGTGAAGAGCGCGGAACGATCGAGGATGTTCTTGAACCGTTTCTGATTCAGCAGGGCTTTATGGTGCGTACACCCAGAGGTCGCATGGTGACATCCCACGCGTACCAGCATTTTGGCATTGTGCCGCAAGCACCGGATGCCCCTGCTTCTGAAGGGGGTGCTCTTTGAGCGAGGGCGAAGCAGCTGCAACTTTTGCGCTGCCAATCCGGGTATATATTGAAGATACAGACGCCGGCGGCATTGTTTATCATGCGCGCTACCTGCATTACATGGAGCGAGCACGCACGGAGTGGGTGCGAAGTTGCGGAGTAGGACTTCGGGCGGGGTTGGCTGAAAACATAAGCTATGTAGTACAGCGCTTGTCGATTCACTACGCCATTCCAGCCATGCTGGATGATGAGCTTACCGTTACCGCAGAGCCCGTGGCCTTTGGGCGCGTCTGGATGGATTTCCGTCAACAGGTAGTGCGGGTAAAAGATGGCAAGAAATTGTGTGAGGCAAGCGTAAGAGTTGCCTGTATAGCACTTGATAGTGGGCGCCCAAGGCGCTTACCTGAAAACATGCTGGAGCTTTTGGGGCATAACTGCCCAAAGCTTTAAAATCGAAACAAAACACGAAATAACCCAGGAGTAAGTGGTGGATTCGGAACTGTCAGTCTGGAGTCTGATTGCAAATGCCGGTGTGTTGGTTCAGCTGGTAATGTTGTTACTTGCCGCTGCATCGGTAATGTCCTGGGCGCTTATTTTTCAGCGCTTGCAGGTATTTCGCAAAGCCCGACAGGCGCAGTTGGCGTTTGAAGAGCGCTTCTGGTCTGGCATGGATCTGGGGCAACTCTACCGTGAGGTAAATGCCGAGCCCACGCCTTTCTCGGGCATGGAAGCCTTGTTCCGTGCCGGCTTCAAAGAGTTCTCCAGGCTTCGCCAGCAAAGCCGCGATGCCGATGCCGTTATGGAGGGCACGCAGCGCGCTATGCGGGTGGCATTCTCCCGTGAGCAAGAGCGACTGGAAACCCACTTGCCTTTTTTGGCAACGGTAGGCTCAACAAGCCCTTATGTAGGTCTGTTTGGTACGGTGTGGGGCATTATGAACTCGTTTCGGGGGTTGGCCCAGGTTCAGCAAGCCACGCTAGCAACGGTTGCGCCGGGCATCTCGGAAGCCCTGATTGCAACGGCCATGGGTTTGTTCGCAGCGATTCCAGCGGTTATCGCGTACAACCGGTTTTCCGCTAAATCAGATGCTCTGCTCAAAAACTATGAAACCTTCGCCGAAGAATTTTCCAGCATTCTGCATCGCCGTGTCCACAGCGCCGAGAAGGGCGCAGCCTGATGACATTTACGGTTAACCCACGGAGCACAGCGCTATGAAAGGCATGGGGATGATGCCCGAAAACCGCAAGAAGCCGATGTCGGAAATCAACGTTGTTCCGTACATCGACGTGATGCTGGTGCTGCTGATTATCTTTATGGTCACGGCACCTATGCTTACCCAGGGCGTTAAGGTTGATCTTCCGGAGACATCTTCAGCGCCAATTACCGCCGACAAAAACGTCGAATCCATCATAGTGTCGGTGGATTCAAACGGCGCCTATTACGTGGAAGTGGGAGATAAGGGGAGTGATCCGATGCCCTTGGCTGAAGTTCGAGCGCAGGTGGCGAAAATTCTGTCCCAAAGAACGTCCAGTGAAATTCTTGTGCGCGGCGATGAAAACGTTGATTACGGAACCGTTGTACGCTTGATGGCCGCTTTGCAGGGTGCAGGTGCAACCAGCATAGGGTTGATTACTGATTCAGCCCCGGACGAAACGTGACATCAGCGCAGGCGGAATGGTTGTGACAGGTCAGGAACGGGAATACACCAGCACTGGAGTGCCGCCCTGGAAATCACCAGTCGCGCTATCAGTGGCTTTGCATCTACTCATTGCCGGCGTGGCCCTGGCGGGTTGGTCGTGGTCGAATCCTATTAAGGAGCCGCCGCCCAGTAGTATTTCGGCGCGCCTGATCACGCAGCAGAAGCCCGAACCAAGCCCGGTTGTTGAGCCGGTAGATCAGCCCGACAAGGAGCTGGAGCGGAAAGAGCTGGAAAAGCAGAAGCAGGCGGAATTGCAGAAGCGCCAGAAAGAAGAAGAGGCGCGTAAAGCAGCCGAGAAGAAAAAGCGCGAAGAAGCCAAGCGAAAAGCTAAAGAGCAGGAACGCAAGCGCGAGCAAGCCAAGGCTGAAGAGTTAAAGGTTCAAAAGCAGAGAGAGGCTGCGCGCCAGAAAGCCGAAGCAGAGGCAAAAGAACGAGAGCGCCGCAAGGCAGAAGCAGACGCTGAGAAAAAGCGACAGGAAGAGGCCAAGCGCAAGGCGGAAGAGGAACGACAGCGCAAGGAAGAGCAGCGTAAGCGCGAAGAAGCTGAGCGTAAGAAGCAGGAAGAGCTTGCCCGCAAAGAAGCAGAGCGCAAACGGTTGGAAGCAGAACGCAAGTTGCAAGAGCAGCAGTTGGAAGCTCAGGCAGAACAGGCTCGCAAGGCCCGTGCAGATGAAGCGCGTCGCCAGGAGCAAGCAGCAGCGGCGAAAGCCCGCGAGAGCCAAATGTTGTCTGAAAGCCAGAAATATCAGGCGTTGATCCGTGAAAAGCTTAGCCAGGCGTGGTATCCGCCTTCATCGGCGACCGAAGACATGACTGCGCGTTTGCAGATCACCTTGCTGCCAACCGGCGAGCTGGCAAGCGTTAAACTCGTGGCCAGTAGTGGAAATACTGCGTTCGATAACTCCGCTCTGGGTGCGGTAAAGTCACTGAACCGATACCCGGTGCCATCTGAGCGAGACACGTTTGAAACCTATTTTCGCCAGTTTACGATCGAATTCAATCCTAAACGATTGAGATAAGGATACGGGTAACACCATGAAGCAGAAAATCTCATTCAGGCTACCGATAACGATTATCGCAGCGTTTTTCCTGATGCTGACAGCCGCTGGAAGTGCTCAAGCTGAACTGTTGATTCGTATCACTGAGGGTGCAGACTCCGCTATTCCGGTATCTGTGGTTCCGTTTGCTGAAAATGGCAGCATGCCTGTAGGGGATAAACTAAGCAGCATTGTGCAGGCCGACCTGGCGATGAGTGGCGAGTTTCGCCCCCTGCCACCGGAGAAAATGCTAAGCCTTCCATCAAAACGATCGGATGTGTATTTCCGGGATTGGCGCTTGCTTGGCCAGCGCTATGTTTTGGTGGGTGAGCTCACACGCACGGGTGACAGGGTAGAGGCTCGTTATGAGCTGTTTGATGTTAACCGGGAAGAGCGAATACTGGGCGAGACCGCGGGAGCGCCAGCATCCAACATTCGTTCTCTGGCTCACCACGTTAGCGACAAAGTATATGAGGCGATCACGGGCGTTCCTGGTGCTTTTTCTACCAAGCTGGCGTACGTAACGCTTGAGCGGGAAAATGGGAAATCCCGGTATCGGCTACAAGTCAGCGACATAGACGGTAAGCGAGCCGGAATTCGCCTTGAAAGCAAAGAGCCGATTCTTTCCCCGGCCTGGTCGCCGGATGGCAGAAAGTTGGCGTATGTGTCTTTTGAAACCGGCAAACCCGCTATATTTGTTCATGAACTCAGTTCGGGGCAGCGTACCAAGGTGGCCGATTTCCCTGGGTTGAACTCGGCGCCAGCATGGTCACAGGATGGTCAGTCGCTGCTGATGACCTTGTCTAAAGACGGCAATGCCGAGATCTATCAGATGAATCTTCAGTCCCGTAAGGTGACGAAACTCAGTAACCACTGGGCGATTGATACTGAAGCCGCATGGGACAGTGCGGGTAAGGGCATTTTCTTTACATCGGACCGTTCAGGTGGGCCGCAGATCTACTACATGGCAAAGCCGGGAGCTGAGCCGCGGCGGATAACCTTCGGCAGCCGCTACAACGCTCGCCCGCGTCCCGATAACACAGGTAAATATGTGTATTACGTGCACCAGCGCGATCGGGCATTCACGATTGCTCGCACGAATCTTGAGACCGATGAGGAAACCGTCCTCACTCGCACAGAATCCGATGAGTCTCCCAGCGTGTCGCCAAACGGCCGCATGCTGATATACGCCACCAAGCAGAGCGGTGAAAGCGTGCTGACTGTTATCTCAGCAGATGGCGGTGCCGCATATAGCCTTCCCGCTTCGGAAGGGGATGTCCGCGACCCGGCCTGGGGGCCTATTGTTCGGTAGTAGATGGGTGCAACGGCATCCATCTGAAGAGTCGAAGTTCAAATCAACCAACGGAAAGGAATAAATCATGAAGTTGTCAGCCCAAGCCAAAGTAGTTGCACTGCTGTTTTCCGCAGGCCTCTTCGCCGGTTGTAGTACGACAGGCGAAAATATGGACGACGGAGCATACGGCTCTGACGTTCAGCCTATTGATCAGGACGGCGGATCTACCGTTTATGGCGGTGGCGATCAGGGCGGCATTTCTTCGTCGTCAATGACCGAAGACGAGCGCATGGAAATTGAAAAGCAGGCAGAGCAGGCTGCTCTGCGGGATATTACAACCTTCTATTTCGATTTCGATACCTCTGAAATCAAGCCCGAAGCCCGTGATGTACTCATGGCGCACGCACGCTATCTGTCCAGCAATCCTGGCCAGAAGGTTCGTCTGGAAGGTCACGGTGATGAACGCGGCTCAAAGGAATATAACCTGGCACTGGGTGAGCGCCGTGCGAATGCCGTTCAGCGTTTCCTGATTGTGAATGGAGCTTCACGGGGCCAGATGGAAACCGTAAGCTATGGTGAAGAGAAGCCAGCGGTTATGGGTTCGACAGAGAGCGCATGGGCACAAAATCGCCGTGTGGAACTCGTATTCGAGTAAACGCATATACAACATCAGGTTAAACCCATGAGAAAACAGCTCATGGCGGCAGTGATTTTCCCGCTTGCCTTAGGGCAGGCGGGGACAGCGCTGGCGCAATCATCTACCCCCGCATTCCAGAGCAACGCCTCTGAGGCTCAGCGCAAGGCCAATGCCAGTCAGGCTACGTCTGAGTTGTTTTACATGATTCAGCAGCTTCAGGGTGAAGTCAGGCGGCTACAGGGTGAATCGGAAGAGCAGAGACATCTGATAAAGCGTCTGCAAGATCAGGGGAGGGATCGTTACATTGATCTCGATCAGCGCATACTCGATCTTTCAGAGAAGGTATCTGCTCAACCCCAGGCAGCAGCTAGCGGGGGTTCCGGAAAGAGCAAGCCTGCAGCTATACGTGAGTATCGTCAGCCCGAAGCAGAAGAGCGAAAAGCGTACACTGCCATTCAGGCGCTCATCCATAGCCAGAAAAAATACGACGAAGCCATTAGCCGTATTTATGAATTTATAGATAAGTACCCCGAAGGAGATCTTACGGTCAATGCGTATTATTGGCTGGGTGAGGTGTATCTGGTCAAACCGCAACTTGAGCAAGCGCGTCAGGCCTTCTCCATTGTTGCAACCCGTTATGCGGACCATCGTAAGGCGCCTGATGCCGTCTATAAGCTGGGAGTAACCCTTGATCGGCTTGATAAGAAGGCCGAAGCCCGTCGACAAATGGAGCAGGTTGTAAACGACTATCCCGAGAGTGATGCTGCGGGGCTTGCCAGAAAATATCTGGGGTCTGCGCAGGGTTAATAACACGGTAATCGGAAAAATATTAGAAAACATGGCGAGAGGGGGTTGATCGTCAGGGAAAAATCATTACTATATGCGCCTCGCTTGGGTCGTTAGCTCAGTTGGTAGAGCAGTTGGCTTTTAACCAATTGGTCGATGGTTCGAATCCATCACGACCCACCAATTCGAATTCCGGAGCAATTGCTGAGCCGCTCCGGGATCGATCAGGGTCACCAGGCACTGATCACCTGTTTTAGGGTCGTTAGCTCAGTTGGTAGAGCAGTTGGCTTTTAACCAATTGGTCGATGGTTCGAATCCATCACGACCCACCATTATCAGCAGTAAGAAGAATCAAGGTTTGTTAGTTTACAAAGTTTGATTTGGAAGGATCGAAAGCATTGCGAGTTAAAGCTTAAGGGCTGCAGAAATGCAGTCCTTTTTTTTTACTTGCCGGTTTTTCAGCAGGCAAAACGGAATTTGCGGGCTCGGTATAGTCCCTACAGCGCTATCGGTATCTGAAATGATATACTCAGGCGCAGAATGTAGCTGGCGGAAAGTATCTGGTGCCACGTAATTGGTTTCACGTGATTGCTTCCTGTTGATTGAGAGTGACCGTACATGACTATAGCTGAAGACCGAATTCTTGTTCAGGAACACCTGGCCCATGCAGCGGAGCCCAAGCCGCTCAGCGCTGATGAGAAGGCGCGGCTTGAATCCCGCATCAAGGAAGTCCTCAAGGAAAAGGACGCCGTACTCGTGGCGCATTATTACACCGACCCCGACATCCAGCGTCTCGCTGAAGAAACCGGCGGTTGCGTTGCAGACTCACTTGAAATGGCTCGCTTCGGAAATCAACATCCGGCCTCTACAGTGGTCGTGGCGGGCGTCCGATTCATGGGTGAAACTGCCAAAATACTGAACCCGGAAAAACGCGTTTTAATGCCCACCCTTGAAGCAACCTGCTCACTCGATATCGGGTGTCCTGCGGATGAGTTTCAGGCCTTCTGCGATGAGCACAGTGACCGTACCGTTGTGGTTTATGCGAACACGTCCGCCGCTGTCAAAGCCCGTGCGGACTGGGTTGTAACCTCCAGCTGTGCCCAGGCTATCGTTGAAGATCTTGATTCGAGGGGAGAGAAGATACTATGGGCCCCTGACAAGCATCTCGGGCACTACGTGCAGAAAACGACCGGGGCCGACATGCTGCTGTGGGATGGTTCCTGCATAGTGCACGAAGAATTCAAGCACCGTGGCCTGGAAGACCTCAAGGCTCTATACCCGAATGCGGCCATACTGGTTCACCCTGAATCTCCCAATGCTGTTGTGGAAATGGCGGATGTTGTTGGCTCAACCTCTCAGTTGATTCACGCTGTGCAGAACCTGCCAAATCAGGAATTCATCGTTGCTACCGATAATGGCATTTTCTATAAAATGCAGCAGTTGGCACCGAATAAGACGCTGATAGAGGCGCCTACAGCTGGCAACGGGGCTACCTGTCGCAGCTGTGCCCAGTGCCCGTGGATGGCCATGAATGGCCTGGAGAACCTTCTTGCTGTGATTGAAAAGGGCGATCAGGAAGTGCTTGTGGATGCACAAACCCGGGAGGCTGCACTTAAACCCTTGCGGCGTATGCTCGATTTCACTGCGGGGATGAACCTGAAAGCGGCGGGTAACGCCTGATTTCAATTGTTTCTGCGGGCTTGGTGGCGGCTGGTGATCTCGGCTAGCCGCTCACTTACCACTTGTCGTTGAGCTGAGCCGGCAGGCAGTTTTTCCTGAGCCTGCCTGAGCTGCCTCTGGGCAGACTCCAGATCCCCCATAAGAGCGTCATATTCCGCCCTGGCGCGGTGAACTCCCACGATGTTCCTGGCCATGCCTTCGGCTTCTGCCAGGCGTAGCCATAGATATTCCTGTTGCGGCATTTTGCGGGTTAGTTGCGTCAAATGCTCGGCCGCCTTAGTGCCGTTGCCTGCCGCTATTTCCACATCGGCGAGTGTTGATGTAATTGGGTAGTTGCCCGGGTTCCTGCTCAAAGCATCTTTTAGAACAGATCGAGCCTCATCCAGCTTGTTTTCCTGAATATATATCTCTGCCAGGGTTACCTGCAAAGTTATCCGCCCCGGGTTGTTCTTCAATAGCTCGTTGATGACTTTTGCTGCTTTTTCAGCCTGGTTGTTGCTCAGGTAGGCGACTGCCAGTCCATAACGAATGACTTCGTTCGTTTCCGCATCCGGTTTTTTCAGGTAATTTTCGAAGGTGTCCACCGCTATTTCGGGAGACGCCGCGTAGTGAACTTGTAGGCGGCTGCGCATCAGGTGGTATTCCTGGCCATCCCGGATGGTTTTCTCGGGGTATTGTTCCGCACGGTTACGGGTATCGGCCACCCGGCTTTGGGTCAGAGGGTGAGTTGAAAGGTACTCAGGCATGTTGTTGCCCTGCAGCCTGTTCTGCCGCATCATTATTTCGAACATTTCAGGCATTCCCCGTGGGTCCATTCCCGCAGCAGCGAGAATATCCAGCCCCACTCTGTCTGCTTCCTGCTCGTGGGAGCGGCTGTAGGCCAGCATGTTTTGTATGGCCAGTGCTTGTGTGCCGGCAATCGCCGCAATGCCTATATCGGATTGAGTGACCGCAGAGAGCACGATGCCGGCAATCATACCCGCAAGCGTTAAGGGTGCGCTGGTCTCCTGCTGCTCAAGACGACGGGCGAAGTGCCGCTGGCTAAGGTGGGCAAGTTCGTGAGCGAGCACCGATGCAAACTGTTGTTCTGTGGCGGCGTTGAGAAACAGCCCGCCGTTTACACCGACAATGCCCCCAGGCACTGCGAAAGCATTGAGGGCCGGGCTATCAATAAGCGCGAGCGTAATATCGCGATTTTCCAGGGGAGCTGAGGGCACCAGCCGGTAAACAATGGCACTGAGGTAGTCGTAAATAAGTGGGTCGGTGATACGCGGAGCGGATCGGCGGATCGACACCATAACCTGTTGCCCAATGTCACTCTCCTGATGCCCGGAAATAAGCCCGCCGCCTGTTCCACCAATATTCGGCAGCCGGGTATCCTGAGCGTGCGATACAGAGCTCAAGGCCAGTAAGAAAGCCAGAATGGTTGCTGTTGAAATCTTCCGGTACCCACGAAACTCCGATAGAACGTCATTCATGTAATGCAGTGTGCTCCTGGTTCTGGCTGCTGTTGAGACAGCGTATCCCGTCAAAAAATCCGGATCTGCTGATTAACAGGTATTGTGATGCAATACAGTATCACTGGAGGCATAATGCCGGCTTGCGAATTTCATGTCTTGTGATGGTGCACCTTCTTTATGGCTGATCGTACACTGGATACGTCCGGGCTTCGCTGCCCAATGCCCTTGCTGAAAACAAAATTGGAGCTCAACGGTATGTCTCCGGGCGATATGCTTGAGGTGATTGCCACAGATGCGGGCTCCGCTCGCGATATTCCGGCCTTTCTGGAGTTGTCTCGCCACCATTTGGTGAACTCTACGCAAACTGATGGCCATTTCCGCTTTGTGATAGAGTGCGGCGGTTAATTTTCCGGAGTCATTGATGTTCAGAATTTTACGCGGTCTTGCGCACAAATACTTTTCAGATGAAGAAGCTGTCATTCTTTTTCTGATTTTGGTGGCAGGCACATTTTTCATTATTTTTTTTGGTGCCATGCTCGCACCCGCAATCGCCTCGCTTATTGTGGCGTTTATTCTGCAGGGGCTGGTTACTCGGTTGAGTGCCTATGGTGTTCCGGA
Source organism: Marinobacter sp. KMM 10035 (assembly GCF_046537445.1). Taxonomy (NCBI): domain Bacteria; kingdom Pseudomonadati; phylum Pseudomonadota; class Gammaproteobacteria; order Pseudomonadales; family Marinobacteraceae; genus Marinobacter; species Marinobacter sp. KMM 10035. The sequence continues at coordinate 2,256,105 of NZ_JBBVMG010000001.1, forward strand.
AGGTTTAGCGATACTCGGTGTGTTTCTGGTGTTTCTCGGTGTATTGGTAGGGTTTATCTTTGGCCTTTTACCGCTGATATGGACTCAGGTCAGCACGCTTGCAGGCGAGGCTCCCCGAATCATTGGTGAGTTGCAGTCATACCTTGAGCTTTTGCCTGAAGAGTACCCACATTTGATCTCGGCTGAGGCGGTGCGCAGTCTTTACCAACAAGTGAATACTGAGGTGGGCCACATGACTCAGTGGCTGGTGTCCTTCTCGCTGTCGAGCATCCCTGATCTTGTCGCACTGCTCATTTACATGGTATTGGTTCCTATACTTGTGTTCTTCTTCCTGAAAGACCGGGAAGTCCTGCTAGGGGCCATTTCCAGACTGCTTCCACCTCAACGTCCGATGATGGTGCAAATCTGGCATGAGGTTAACCTTCAATGTGCAAATTACGTGCGCGGGAAAGCGGTTGAAATTCTGATCGTTGGTGGCGCGACCTATATTGCGTTCAAACTCCTTGGCGTACCTTATGCTGCCTTGCTATCGCTTCTGGTGGGCTTGAGTGTTGTAATCCCATACATTGGTGCGGCAGTGGTCACGATTCCGGTTGCGGTGATCGCACTCTTCGCCTTTGGGTGGGGTAGCCATTTTATCTGGGTAATGGTGATATACGGCATAATTCAGGCATTAGACGGTAACGTGCTGGTTCCCGTGCTGTTCTCAGAAGTGAACAGTCTGCACCCGGTTGTTATTATTATTTCGGTATTGTTCTTTGGCGGTATTTGGGGCTTGTGGGGTGTGTTCTTTGCCATTCCGTTGGCCACCATGTTGAAAGCTGTATTCTTTGCCTGGCCGGTAAAGGGGCCTGCTTTCTCAACCAGTTCGGACGAAGTGTAATTTAATTTCCTTGTGTCACTTCGTGCCCAACATTACCATATTCGTTTTATTCGGATGGAGCTTTTATGATTACGGGTAGCCTTGTCGCACTGGTCACGCCCATGCATCCAAACGGTGACATTCACTGGGAGCATCTGGACAAACTGGTCGACTTTCATCTGGACAACGGCACCAACGGTATCGTTGCGGTAGGAACCACCGGCGAATCCGCAACGCTCGATCAGCAAGAGCACTGTCGGGTAATTGGTTACATCATCAAGCGCGTAAATGGGCGGATTCCCGTTATCGCCGGTACCGGTGGCAACAGCACGCGTGAAGCCATCTATCTGACAACGGAAGCTCATAAACTGGGCGCGGACGCCTGCCTCCTGGTTGTGCCTTACTACAATAAGCCAACTCAGGAAGGCCTTTACCAGCACTTTAAAGCCATCGCTGAAGCTGTACCCGGTATGAGCCAGATGCTCTACAACGTACCCGGGCGCACGGCCTGCGACATGCTAAACGAAACCGTTTTGCGCTTGGCCGACATCCCGAACATTGTTGCCATCAAAGATGCGACGGGCAATATTCCCCGGGGAGCAGAACTGATTGAAGCTCTCAATGGTCGCCTTGCCGTTTATTCCGGTGACGATGCTACTGCAGCAGAACTGATGCTCGCTGGTGCAAAGGGCAACGTTTCGGTTACTGCAAACGTGGCGCCCCAAGGTATGTCTGATCTTTGTGCCGCAGCGATTGCGGGCAATCGGGAAGAAACAGAACGCCTGAACGAGCTTCTTATGCCTTTGAACCGGAAGCTGTTCCTGGAAGCAAATCCCATCCCTGTTAAGTGGGCGCTTCAACGTATGGGTATGATTGGTGAGGGTATACGGCTTCCACTGACCCAGTTCAGTGAGAAATTCCACGGAGAACTGGAAGAAGCAATGAACGCTTCGGGTGTTCTCTGAGTTTGCCGATACCAGCCCTGAAACAGACCCATACAGAGAGAAGGCCAATGCAGGTTCTTTCAAGAACCCGTAAGTTTTTTGCAGTCCGACGCTTGGCTGGTGCCTCCGGGCTCTTGCTTATTATGGCAACAGCCGGATGTGGCGTGCTTGATGATCGTTCTGAAAGCTATGTGTACGAGAAAGAAGGCGATGAACTGGCTCTGCCAGAATCAGCGGATTCTTCCCGTTTTTCCCAGGTGATGCCTATCCGGAAAATAACTCCGGCTGATGGCAGCAAAATGTATCCATCTGACATCCCTCGTCCTCCGGACATGACCTCGGAAATTCTCGAAGAGAATTACCTGGTTGAAGAGCTTGATGGTCGCGCCTGGTTGTTGGTGAATGATGTGCCGGGGCGTATTTGGCCAGCGGTCACGACTTATATGAACGATCAAGGCCTTGGTGTAGCCCACGACAGCCCTCAGCTGGGGCTGCTACAGAGTGAGCTGGCCAACTTCAATATGCGTGCTCGCGACCTTCTTGAGCTTTCCAGCGCTCCTGTCGATGCAACCGCAGCTGAACCGAAAGTCATTCTTCAAGTTCGTATAGCGCCAGGTGTTCGGCGGAAAACCACGGAAATCCAGGTGCGCAAGCTTACTTCAGTGCACGGGCCAGACGAAGGCTCGGCCTGGCCGGGAGAGCTACTTTCCTGGAGCGGAGTTCCCGAGTTTTCCGCCGAGCAACTTGCGTTACAGAAACGGCTGCTTGCCGACATGGGTGAGTTCCTGAAAGCCCGTGAAGAGAGCAAGTCCTTCTCGCGCGCAGCATCGGGCATGGATACAAAACCATTGGTTAAGCTGATATCTGAAAACGACACGGCACAAGCCATTGGCATGGATCTCGACTACGGTCGCTCTTGGGCCGAGGTGAACCGCGCGCTGAGCGAATCGGATATTGTCGTGCTTGACCTCAATCGGAGCGAAGGTTGGATTTTCGTCGATTTCCGCAGCGCCGATGAGCGCGACCCGGGATGGTTTAGCTGGTTTAGTGATAAAGAGAAGCCCCGCCATACTCATACAGTGAATCTGGTCGAGCGTGATGAGCAGGTCAGGGTTACCGCTGACGTTGTAGATGGATACAGCGGCGACAAGCGGGCAGAGGGTTTGCTCAAGCAGCTATTCGATTACCTATACTGATCTAGAAGGGGTGCCTGCAGTGCGTGCGGGCCTCCATTTCGGAGACTTAAGATGGAAAAACGCGAAGAACTATACGCAGGCAAAGCCAAATCTGTATTCCGCACCGACGATCCAGAGCGCTTTGTTCTTGTCTTCCGTGATGATACCTCGGCATTTGACGGCGAAAAGAAAGAACAGCTCAATCGTAAAGGAATGGTGAATAACCGTTTCAACGCGTTCATTATGGATAAGCTGGAAGCCGCCGGTGTGCCAACGCACCACGAGGGCCTGTTGTCTGCGACGGAATCACTGGTTAAAAAGCTCGATATGATTCCTGTGGAGTGCGTTGTTCGAAACGTATCTGCAGGTAGTCTGTGCCGTCGCTTGGGTGTCGAAGAAGGGCTGGAGCTTACCCCGCCAACCTACGAGTTATTTTTGAAAAATGACGCGCTGCACGACCCTATGGTTAATGAGTCGTTGGCCATTAGTTTTAATTGGGCGACCGAGGCCGAACTCGCGCGCATGAAAGAGTTAACCTACAAGGTAAACGGCGTTCTTAAAAACCTGTTTGATGAAGCTGGAATGTTGCTGGTGGATTACAAACTGGAGTTCGGCCGTAGTGGCGGTGACATTGTGTTGGGTGATGAGTTCAGCCCCGACGGCTGCCGCATTTGGGATAAGGAAACCCGCAAAAAGATGGACAAGGATCGTTTCCGCCAAGGCTTGGGCAGCGTTATTGAAACTTATGAAGAAGTTGGTCGGCGCATCGGTATTAACTTCGACTGATTTCATCGCCAGATAATCAAACAGACAATAAAGATACAGGTGCACCATGCGAAAACTCACACTTGCATTAGGCAGTTCATTAATTCTGGCCACCCCTTTTGCCCAAGCCGACATTGCGGGCCTTGGCGCTAGCGTAAGTTATTGGGACTCGAGCGCCTCGGGTACAGCGTCATCCGGCAATAGCACAGTCGATATGAATGACGAACTAGGCTTGAAGGATGACGGTAACGTCAATGCCAGTATTTATCTGGAGCACCCGGTTCCCGTGTTGCCTAATGTGCGTCTGTCGTACACGCTGATTCAACAAAGTGGGCAAGGTGAGCTCACCAGCAACTACGGTATTTTTACTGCAGGTACTCAGGTCTATTCAGAGCTCGATCTTGAGCAACTGGATTTAACACTGTATTACGAAATTCTCGATAACTGGGTCAATCTTGATCTCGGACTTACAGTGCGAGATTTTTCCGGCGAGCTGCTTGTGCAGAAAAGTGCTGTTGTAGACCGTACTGAAGCGGATGCTGTTTTACCTATGGGGTACATTTCCGCTCGCTTTGACCTCCCGCTTACCGGAGTTGCGGTTGGTGCTGAGGGCAACTTCATCAGCTTTGATGGTGATTCGATGCGTGATTTCAGTGTTTACGGGCAGTACAGCCTCTCACTGCTGCAGCTGCAAGCGGGTTATCGCCAGTATGCAGTGGATTATAAAGATGGCGATGATGCCTTTGACGTTAAAGTTGACGGGCCCTTTATAAGTGCAGGATTAACCTTTTAAGGCGCTTTAAGAGGAGCGAAAAAATTGTGAAGATTCTGGTAACGGGCACCGCGGGATTCATCGGCGCGCAGCTAGCGCATCGATTGCTTGAGCGGGGAGATGAAGTAATTGGCGTTGACTGCGTTAACGACTATTACGATGTTAATCTCAAAGAAGCCCGGCTTGCACGCCTGACCGGACACCCTGGATTCACAGAAGTACGCGAGGACATTTCCGACCGCACTGTGATGGCAGACATCTTCGCAAAGCATCGCCCTGAGCGAGTCGTGCACCTGGCTGCCCAAGCAGGTGTGCGTTACTCAATCGAAAATCCAAACGCCTATGTGGATGCCAACCTTGTTGGTTTTATGAATATCCTTGAAGGCTGCCGCCATAATGATGTGAAACACCTGGTTTACGCATCCAGCAGTTCTGTTTATGGCGCCAACGAGGCTATGCCTTTTGCTGTCCGCGATAATGTGGACCACCCGTTAAGTCTGTACGCCGCCTCAAAAAAGGCCAATGAGCTGATGGCCCACACATACAGCCATCTGTACCGGCTGCCAACTACGGGTCTCCGATTCTTCACGGTATATGGCCCCTGGGGCCGGCCGGATATGGCGTTGTTTATCTTCACCAGGAAAATACTCGCGGGTGAGCCGATTGATGTATTCAATCACGGCAACCATAAGCGCGATTTCACGTATATAAACGATATTGTAGAAGGCGTTATTCGCACTCTCGATCAGGTGGCAGAGCCTAATGAGAAGTGGAGTGGGGCAGCGCCAGATCCGAGCACCAGCAAGGCGCCTTATCGTATTTACAATATTGGCAGTAACAATCCCGTTGAGCTGTCTCGCTTCATCGAAATTATCGAAGAGAGAACGGGTAAGAAAGCGATAAAGAATCTCCTGCCCATGCAGCCAGGTGATGTGCCTGCCACCTACGCCAATGTCGATGACTTGATCAGTGACGTAGGGTACAAGCCAGAAACCCCGGTGGAAGAGGGCATCGCAAAGTTTGTGGACTGGTATCGCGACTTCTACCAGGTGTGATTCAGGCTGGATTTCCGAAACGCTGCTCTAGCCAGGTGTTAATGTCAGAGGATTCGTACATCCACTGCTCACTGCCATCCTCATTCTGAATCCGCAAACAGGGCACTTTTATATTGCCCCCACCTTGCTCCAACTCAGTCCGATGGGTTTCGTTGTGCTGTGCATCCCGCTTTTCAATATTGAGATTCAATCTCGCAATTTGCTTTCTTACTTTCACACAGAAAGGGCAGGTCTTGAACTGATACAGCGCAAGGTTCTCGCAGGCGGCATCAACTTCCTTCTGGTCCTCTGGGCTACGCTCCATGGGCTTTCCACCACCAAGCTTTTCGCTCAACAGAACAAACGGCGTGAGAAAAAGACGCAACGTCCGGAAAAAATAACGGATGACCACTCGCATTGTATAAACCTTTAATTTGATACGTGAAATTCAGTGGGCAGTATAAAGCAAAACCGGTATGGTTTCGGGTATTCAGCCTGTCTATGTCAGTTTTATAAGGAACCGAAAATGAAGTCGATCGCTTTGTGGGATCTGCCTACACGACTCTTTCACTGGCTTCTGGTGGTTGCCGTTACAGGCTCGCTGGTGACAGTCAGTCTTGGCGGTGCCTGGATGCTGTGGCATGAACGCTTTGGTATCGCCATTGTGGGCCTGATTAGCTTTCGATTGGCGTGGGGTGTGCTAGGCTCGACTTACTCTCGCTTTTTGCACTTTATTCCGAAGCCATCTGCTATTCGCGTGTATCTGAAAGGTGACTGGCAAGGACTAGGGCATAACCCTTTGGGTGCCCTTTCAGTTCTGGCCATGCTCGTATTATTGGGCTTTCAGGCGGTTACAGGGCTGTTTGCTACAGACGCCATAGCGTTCAATGGGCCACTTTACCGTGCAGTGTCCTCGGATTGGAACGACACCATTACTTCCTGGCATAAGTTCACTGAATGGTTTATCTACGGCCTGATAGGCCTGCATATTGCCAGCGTACTTTTTTATACGCTGGTTAAAAAAGATAATCTCATCACACCAATGGTCAGCGGGCGTAAAAAAGTCGAAGAAACGCAAGCCGAGGAGAGGGCAGGCGGTGGGCCGTTGGCTTTCGTTGTCGCATTGGCGGTGGCAGCGTTCGCAGTATGGGTAGCGACTGGAGGGCTTTTGTCGCCCCCTCCACCGCCGCCACCCGATCTTGGTTGGTGAACAGCATTAAGCAAGGCTCTAGTGGTAAGGCTTACTCGGCACGGAACTCGTCGTGGCAAGCCTTGCAGGACTTACCTACTTCACTGAACTGAGCCGCTAGGGCGCCCTTACCGCCGCCGTTAGCTGCAACTTCCTGAAGCTTGGTCGCAGCTTGGGCAAAGCCAATAGCAACTTCTCGAGCTTTTTCTGGCTTATCAAAAAACACAGGCAATAGCCTTGTGTTCTCATTTTTGTCGTTGGCAGTACCTGGCCCAAAGAGGCCACCCAAACCAGAGTTTGCCACCGCCGCAATGGCATTGGCTGCAGCCAGCATCTGCTGTTCGTTATAGGCAACGCTGCCATCTATTGCCTGAGCCTTAATCTTTCCCATGTTCCAGGCTGCAAACGTAAACGCACTCTGGCGTGTTTCAATCTGATCTTCTACATCCAATTGGGCAACAGCCGGTGCTGATACGGCGGCGCTCATTGCCAAGGCTAGAATAAATGGTGACTTACGCATGCTTCACTCTCTCATTGTGTAAGGTGCTGTGGCTTGACCGTTGTAATGATTCCATAGATACAGCCCGATTTATACCCTAATAATCTAACCTCTGGACGCGGATCCAAGCCGGTCAGCCCGTCCGTTGTAGGTTCAACCCGCCTGCTTTCGTCCCCCCGGCATACAGAAAGCACATCAAAAAGACAGTGGCAGAATTGGCCAGTGCTCGGGTAACAATATGCCCTTGTAGTCCCCCAGCTTGGTTGCAAGAATGCCGGATTGTAGAACAACATCTACGCAAAAATTCTAATAAAACAAGGAATGGTGGACATGGCAAGAAGTGCGGTGTGGCTAATATGCACCACGATAGTGTGTGGACTTGCCTTGCCATCGGCGCAGGCCGGTATGGGCAACCTGGGCACCAGCTATGGGCTTATGCCCCAGGACATAGCAACTGCGCAGGGGCTTTCGATGTTTACCGAGGAAGTGTCTGCAACCTACTACAACCCCTCCTACATTACCGCCGATGAGCGTGGAGAGTTGACGGCGGGCATTCTCCACGCAGAGCAGGAGCTTCGAACCACCCGGTCGGATGCCCGTGGAAATGTGCTTGCAAACGCACCAACACAGCATGTTCTGTTAGGGTTTAAATCGAATCTCGCCTCGCTCACCCGTGACAGGCACCCTCTACACGTGGGTATTATTCTTGGCCTGGAAAAGTACGGCAAGGAAATGATGGCGTTTCGGTCGGAGACGTCTGACACCGGGCAGTACTTACAGTTCGGAAAGCAGCCCATGTTTCTGAATGCTGGCGTCGGAACCCATGTTGCTAAGGGTATCTCCGTCGGTGCTTCGTTCAGGTTGACCCTGAAAGCATCCGCCGAACTGGAAACCCAAACAACGCTCACGGGTGATATGCGCCAGGAGCGCTTGAACGTCAACGCGCAGCCGTCGCTGAAGGCGATTCTGGGTACAACCATAAAGCCTGCTGAGCTGTTTTGTGACGGCGATTGTTTTTGGGATGGCTGGGAATTAGCCCTCGTTTACAGAACCAAGTCGTCGTCGTCCACGTCGGTCGAAGCCAATGTAGTGGTCAATAACACAGTTCCCGATCCGGGGCTATCGGTGGCCGTAACGACGATAGAAGCGTTTCAGCCGGAAACTTACTCCGCTGGATTGCAGTATTCAGGTGAACGCTGGCGAGCAGCGGTGTCGATTGAACAGCAGCGTTGGTCTGAACTTGTTGATGAATTTGCCGGGGATACCATTAAGGACCAAGCCGAGCTTTCCCCCTCTGAACGCATTCATTTCGACGATGTGTTGATTCCGCGAGTAGGGGCCGAATACCAGCTAAACGGAACCTATCTGGTCAGTGCGGGCCTTGCTTACGAAACCTCCCCGCTTCGCACTGAACGCAACCCGGGTCTCAATTACTACGATACAGACAGGGCTGTTATCGGGCTCGGGTTTGCAGCCGTGTATGACCGCACGCCCGTTTTCAGCTACCCCGTACGTCTCGATTTTGCGTATCAGTATCAGCAGTTGATTGATCGGGATTTCCTGATTGTTGATGGAAGTGGCAACGAAACATCTGTCACAGCCGACGGCAATATTCATGTCGTCAGCACTTCAATTACGCTCAAATTTTAAGGTGGGCTTCGCTGTGAAACATAGACTTCTGACGTTGCCTCTTCTGGCTTCGCTTATCGTTGCCTGCAGCGATAGTGACACTCTTGAGCTTACGCCTAAGCTCGCCAACCCTGATCTCGTTTACTCATACCCTACGGATGGGCAACGCAATGTTAGCCCGGCCACCGACGTAGTTCTCAGGTTCTCTGAACCCGTCGACTCTGACTCGTTGCAGCGCAGCGCGAGATTGCGCTCTGAGGTAGGCGATGTCGATTATGTCATCACAAGCATTGATGATGGGTACAGTGTGCTATTAACGCCTGCTGAGCCTCTGGTGACGGGCACCAACTATGAAGTGGTTTTCAATAATCCGGTTCTGGCTCAGGATGGTCGGGAAATACGGAACCTGAATGACAATCTCGCCAATGATGCGCCAGGCATTCAGTTTATAACCCGCGGAGGCTTCACCGGATTCAAAAATGTTGATTCCGCAGGGCAGAACTTTGCAGTGGCCACTATAAATCCTGCACCGAACACCCTGTTCGAACCCTCTGATTTCGCCTCATTTCGTATAGAGCTAACTCATCCTGCGCATCCTGATTGGCAGGTGCTGGGAGGCACCATTGAGCTTCTGGACGCGCAAGGGGATAAAGTTCCCGCAAACGTGTTTGTTCAGGATCGTCGTATCACATTAGACCCCTGCATCGCTGAAGGCGCAGATAACTGTGGTTTGCCGGGTGATAATTTAACGGGCGGCGAACGCTATAAACTTTCAGTTAAAGATTTCCCGGCAATAACCGGGGAGCGCCTAACCTATGCCAGTCAGTTCCTCGCCAAATCAACCAAGCCGACCGTTGTCCAGTTTCAGAATGTGACCGATCCGGGTATCACTGAGGGCAATGCAGAACTGGTGTTGTCCAAGCTGAACGGGCAACCGGTCAACGGCGTTATATTGAACTCGGTTTTGCTGGGTAACACTGACGTATCCGAAAGCAGTGGCGGCCTGTACAGCGAACTTGCGTTCGCGCCAGCATTTGGCGCAGATGAAGCCTTGCCGATCCGTGTGCCAAGGGGCACGCGCCTTACGGGCAGCTCCGTTGGTGTAAGGGCTAATGGAACCGTGCCTGTTCTGGATGAGCGCACGGGGCAGGCCCAGACCACCGGTGCACTTGTCATAACGATGATCACAGATGCAACGGGTTATCTGATTCCCAATCCATACACAGATGATATACATGCGCCTAGCCACGTGCGGCTGTTTATCGATGTCTCCATGAGCACCGAGATGGCGAGCCCAAACGCGGCGTTAACGCAGAACCTGCTGCATGCGGAGCTTGTTGGAATTGCACAGGTTGAAGACGGTCTACTCAAGATTGATGTACTCGGTGTACTTGAACCAGCCCTTTTGGGCAGGGAAGTTGCGGACTCCACGATCGCTTTTCAGATTACGGGTGATACCTCAGTTGATGCGCAACTGGCGGCGTTTGATGACCGGGAATCTGATCGGGAACCGCCTGGATTGTTGAGTTGGTCTCCCGGCACCCTTGGAGAGAAAGACTTCGCGCCTGACATGGGCAAACTCCACAGGCCTGGCGACCCCGTGACATTGTTTTTCGATGAGCCGATTCTGGAATCTTCTGTGGCAACTGGTGTCATCCTGAAAGCTGGAGCAAGTGAAGTACCGGTCAACTACCGTGTTGATGGCTCATCGGTGAGCCTCAATCCGGAGGGCGGGCTGAAGCACGGTGTGACCTACTTTGTAGAGCTTAATTCCAACCTGACCGACCTGGCAGGTAACGGGTTCCCCCAGCAGGTTCTCGAGTTTGAATTGCCCGATTTGGGAACGGGTGTTGCAAAGGTCTCACCACTTCCTCTAACCACCTACCCGGGTTATCCCTGCGTGACAGTGGGTTTGGATCTGGCAAGTAACAAGCATGGCCAGTGTGTAGATGGCGCAATTGACGGGCCTTTGGGAGAAGTGATCCCGCTAAGCAGGTTGCCTGCAAATCGCCCGATATCGGTGCTGTTTTCCCAGTCCCTGGATGAAAGCACGGTGCGGTTAGGGGAGACGTTCAAGGTGGACTCGGTTAACGAAGATGGCACCACGCGTGTTGAAAACGTGCCCGGTCGACTGGAGTTCAGCAACCAGCGCATTCGTTTCTTCCCGGCCGAGCCATGGCAGCGGGATGCGTTGTATCGATATACATTGGCGTCTAGCCAGGGCGGGGGGTGCGATAACGCAATCTGTTCCGAGACAGACCAGAACGGACTTGGGCTCCCTCTTCAAACAGACCTGCTTGTCAATTCAGAAGACATTGGCGGCCCGGATCTGGAAATATATTTCCGCGGTGCACCTCAGACCGACCATGTATTTGTACCACTACGCAGTGTGCCTGTGCGGGATGCGAACTCCAATTACGTCATTGATTGCAACTCCGCATCTGACTGCCTGGAGCCCTTCGACCATGAACCTTACCCTGCGGGGCAGAGCGCACCAACGGTGTACAAACCCAGTAAAAATGCGACCACAATTTTGTCGGGCGGCCCTGCGAAGGTCGTGGGGTTGGAGTTACTGCCGGCAAGAATTGGGTGTAAGCCATCGCAAAGCGGGGATTGCCCGGAGAACAAGTTTTTGTATAAAACCTACGGGCTGAACATTGATTTGGCAGGGCCGATTGACCCGAGTGTTTTTGGAGACGAAGGAATTGAAGTCAAAGTCTACCCTACGGTAATTGCTACCACCCCGATCAGTGTGTTTTTGGAAGTGTTCGGGGAGCAGGTAACAGGGCCGGCCATTGTCAGGATGCGTCACGTTGTGACTGAGGATAATCCGGAAGGCCATATAGTAGGCATGATTGATCAGGGGGCGGACGGCAGGCTTCGATTCAGAACCACGGCACCAGCCTACCTGGACGCCCCGAATCTCAAGTTGTTTGGGCAAACCGACAGCCTGTTGAAGCATGATATCTACAGCACAGAGTTTGAACTGGAGCTTTCAGGGCCTGTCCGGCTCATCGATGATGGGCGCTTGCTGGTGACACTGGAGACCTTGAATGTGGTCAATTTAAAGGCAAACGTGGGGTTTGAAAAAGTGCTCAAGGGCTTGGTAGAGCTATCACTAACCATCCCGGCAGGTGGCGCAAACTTGAATTTAATATCGCTGCCGGTCAAGCAGATGCCAGAGGGGTTTCAGGTGGCGCCGTAAAAGGCGCCCCAAAACCAAAAAAGTCACTTGGCTTGCGCCTAAGTGACTTTTTTCATGTCTGCTTGCAGGAATTGGTAGGACCACCCAGATTCGAACTGGGGACCTCTACCATGTCAAGGTAGCGCTCTAACCAACTGAGCTATGGTCCTATGTTCTGCAACGGGGCGAAATATACTGATTCTAAGCTTTGTGGTCAACCTCTTTAGGAAAGATGGCCAATTCGTTGTGCAGGTAGAATGTGGGGCGATAGGTTTGGGAGGTAATCAGAGGTGTAAAATAAGCCGACGGGATCAGGCGACCCCATCGGCTAAAGGTATCAAGAAGTAGCTGTGAACTTGCTCAGGCGCCTTCTGAATACTAGTCCACCAAGTGCCAAACTCAACAGACCAAGAGTGCCAGGCTCAGGAACATCTTGAGTCGGCAGGCATGCGGGATCAGTCGGGTTCAGGTCACAGAAATCTAGCGTTTCCTGCAACTTCTTGTTGGCGAAATCAGTAACAAAAGCCGTCACAACGCTGGCGTCGTTAGTGTTAAACAGATTCAGGTCGAATACGGTACCACCATGACCAGTTATCAAGCTGCTGTACGAGTTGATGGTGCTCGTTCCTCGCAAAACGCCATTATAAAGCGCGTTGTTGTCGGTGAGGATGCTGTCGAGAACAGAGCTATCTACGTTCGCACCGCCGACAGTTCCATAAAATGAGGAATTGTTCGGGTTGTTCGGCTCATCTGTCAAAATGATGATGTTTTTTACGGCATTAGAACGGAAGGAAAAGAGGTCTGATTGACCGTCGAGCGCGTTTAAAGCGAAGGCTGTCGCCAGATAGCCAGGCTCAGTGCCTCCATTGGTACGCAATCCATTTGCTGCGGTTGAAAAGTCGCCAGCGTTTGCGAAGTCGGTCAGCATGCGTGGCGACACGCCGCGGTCACCATAACCTACCAAACCATACTGGGCATCAACCTGGCCTGTTCCGGTCAGGATACTGGCAAACAATCCAATGTTATTTCTAAGGTTGGTTTGAACATTTCCCATAGACCCCGACTCGTCCACAACGAATACGATGTCACTGAGGATGGGCGCAGCATGAACAGGCGCTGCGACAATTGCGGCTCCGAAGACTAGTCCGGACAGTAATTTTTTTAGTTTCATGATCGTCATCTCTTCCAGATTGAGTGCATAGCAGGCTTCCGGCCGTACATCATGAGATCGGGAAAGCTTGCGTTTGGCTGGATCTCAGCTCAATCAGAACCCTGCATGTTTTGTGCCTACTTTATTGGTTGTCTGTAAAGGGTAATAAAAACAGCAAGTTGGCGTCCTTTCGGGTATCGTTAGGAGATGATTTCGACGAAAAGTGTATGATTTCCTGACGTTGCTTAGACTATGACGGATCAGTAGGTTTTACCCTTTCTAAGTGATGCCCTAAGCGCTTTGCTCAAAGCACTCCACCGGTTAACAATCAGCGCCGCGAAGATTAATCCGCAACCGGCGAGTTGCATCGGCGCCATGGTTTCGCCAAACCAGCCAGCCGCAAACAGCGATACCCATACAGGCTCCAATACCAGAATAACGGCACCATGACTGTGAGTAGACAGGCTTTGGGCATAGGTTTGTACAAGGAAGCGCCCGGCTGTTCCTACAATTGCGCTGGCGAGCACCCACCAGATCAGAAGAGGGGGTGGGTCACTAAAGGTTGGCTGCCAAGGCTCCATCAGCAACGATTCAAGCAGAGTTAGTGCTCCGACGGTTAGCAGTGCGATGGCTGTTAAAGGCAGGGCTGGGATGCGATGCTTTTCGACCGACTCGCCCTTGCGGTTTATAGTCGAGCGCTGATTCGCCGCCCGGGTGTTGAGAGTGAAATACAGAGCGAAAATCGTTGCGGCCACTACAAAGAAAATCTGGCCGGGCTCCGGCTTAAATCCGTTTTGAAGGGACAGCAGAGCGAGCCCCGCGATGGCTACAGGAATGGCCAGCCAGGTACTCGCGGGCTGAACCTCTTTGAAAACCAGCCGCGCAATAATGGGTACGATCACAACGCCAAGGCTCGTTAAAAAGGCCCCTTCACCCATGCTGGTACCGTGAAACAGGCCCATGACCCAAAAGCTCATGGCGATGCCAAACACAAGGCCGACGCCAATTGCACGTTTGAGTTGGTCGGCGCTGAGGTGGGCGAGGGCACGCCATGCGAAGAAAGACAGAAAGCCACCGGCAACCAGAAAGCGCAGTGCCATAAACAGCAGTGGCGGCATGAGGAGAATGGCTTCTTTGGAAAAAATCCAGCTTACGGCGGCAAGCAGGGTGACGGCTACGAGGAGCAAATCAGATTTGTGCGAGTCGGACATGGTGTAGGGAAGCACCAGAGTTTTGGAAGTGGTATTGCCCCACAATGTATAGTTTGCGAAGTAAAAAGGAAAGCGGGCTCGTCCTTGAACCCTGAGGACTATTTAGAGTCGGTGGCTGTTAATTGTTAAGTGTCGTGTAAACAAGTGCAGACATATCGATCTGATCCGAGCCTGGCACCTCTATATATTGGTCTTTGGATCCCCACAGTTTCCACCAGGGGCGCTTATCATAAGTTCTGCTGGCAAAATCAACCTGTAAGCCGTTTAGAGTAGTGTTGTTCACAACCGGTACCGAGATGTTTCCGGTTTCAGAGCCCAGTACGCCGCTATGGCTCACTCTCTCATTCATAAGCACCGGGTAGTGGTTGTAATAGAGGCCGGAAGGGCCATTCTGGGAGCTTACTTTGCCTGCGAGGCTGAGATTGCCAGAGCAGGAATCGATACCCTGCGCAGAGGTGGCGCCGCACGCTGAATGGGTTGGGACAACCCCATCGTCGGTGCCTGAAATAAATGGTTTGGTGATGCCGCCGTAGGAAGAGCCGCCTGCGACGAACCTGAGCCTTGGGATAGAGTTGGGGCTTAGCGCAAGATTTCTTGCGGTGTTGGTCTGCAGATCATTGACTACACCGAGTTTGCCAGGCTCTGGATCTATTCCCGTGAACGCCTGAACCGCGGCGCGCAAAGGCCAGTTATACCAGGTGGGGTTATACGCGAGATTTACGGCCAGGTTAGCTAACTCGGTACCACCCCCTGCGCCAGAGTAATCTATGGAGGCCAGAATTTTCAGCGGAGGCAAACCTTCGTTCTGTAGCCAGCGTGCCTGGTTCTCCAGTAAATAACGTGTAACCAGGTCGCCGGTTGAGTGCGACACGATTATGCAAAAATTGTTGCACAAACCCTGCTGGCTGATTTCACGCATTTGGTCGTAGGCTCTTTGCGCAATGCTGCCTTCTACACGGCCATCGCTGGGCCAGTCAATGCGCGCTTCAGACCGTGACAGCCAAAATGTTCGCCAGTAATCCTCTCCCGCGTCTCTGATCGCCTGTAGATCGGCGGGAGGCGTCGCGAGATCTTCCATCTGGAATCCGTGGACCAGTATAACGTTGTGCCCGGCGATTTGGGCCTGGGCAGTTCCGGCCATCATGCTGCTGGTGAGAGCCGCAGCAAGCGCAATTTTACAGGCATTTCGGTTCTTTTTTATTGTCATGATTGCTCCGTTTGCTTGGTTATTATTTTGCTAACTCAGAACTTGTCAGCCAACTGTTTCAGTAAGGCTGCACGCTGTTCTGATTCGGGATTTACCGCTGGAGTGTCACGAAGATCATCAAGACTCGGCGGCTCAAAGTCATATCCTTCATCGGGACCGTAGGCGTAGTGAGTGCGGTCACCAGGTTTTGCCGGCAGTTGCCTTATCTGCAAGTTGCGCAGTTGGAGTTTTCCATTGAGTGGTTTGTTGGCAAGCACGGTGCCGTGAGCTTTTAGTGAAATGGTGTCTGAAGTGCGGTCAAGCCGTTTCTCGGCTTGAAGCTGGGCGACAGGCTGCTGGCCGTTATAGAGCTGGGCAGACAATGCAAAGAAACCGGGATCTTGCGGCGAAAAGGTAACCGGAATTACAAGGTTGTTGTTACTCAGATAAGAATCCTCAAGCCCTTCAAAGTCTCCTAAGTAAGGCTCAATAGTAAGACTGGAGACGTGCCGGACAGGTTTGCCATCCACCGTCGCCTCTACGAGGAGCCGGTAGTCTCCAGGCTCTTGGTCGGAGCTCAAGCTGCCTTGGTAGTACCCGGTTTGGTCATCCTGCTCCAGAGTTGTGCTGCCTGCAGAATCTCTGGAGTCTGAGTGTTCGAGGCTTGCATCAAGCGAGTAACCCATTACTTGTGGCCCCTGCAGCGATGCGACAACAAGTATGTCCTCGCCTCGAGTAAAACGGAACTTGTCGAGCGTCACAGTAAACTGGCCGCTATTTTCAAGCGGCAGCACCACGGGTTCGTAATGGTTGCCACGATAACCTTTTGCCTGGGCTTCGGTTAAGGGCACCGACCAAGGTGGATAACGAACAGACTGAGCATATTCATCTGATACTTTTGCCAACATAAACTCGACAGGATTGCTTGAGGGTGGCTTTTTCTGAGAGGCGGCCAGTGATGCTAAAGCAGACTTGGCGGAGACAGAGCCCGGGGTTTCGTGTTTGCCTTTGTTTTCTTGAGTCTTTGAGTCCCAGCTAAAAGCAAAGCGGTTTTCCTCCGACAATAGATACCCGGCGCCTATCACTGTGGAGGCAACAGCTAATAAACTTATTGTGAGTGCCTTCGGGAGCATCCATTTGACCTTAAAGGTTGTTGTGTTGTCCGACAGGTCTAGTGCCGGTTAGTCCGTACTGGCTAAAATATAGTCAAGAAGTGCAGGTTCGCCGAGAATTCATGTGACATGCTCCACAAAAGCGTCAAAACCACCGGGACTCATTAATTTCCTATAAAGTTGTATGTAGGTTACATTTCCCTATTAATTTATTTTCCGAACAAACGTGCAGAGGCGAATACCATGCGTTACCTGCAGACATTCAACAGTCGGTTGCGTCAGTTGCGTGAGGCAGAGCGTTTGTCTTCCCGGGATGTGGCCGAGATCTGCGGCGTTGAAGAAGCGCAAGTTTTAAGTTGGGAGGCGTCAGACGCAAGGCAACGCACCTACCCCGACGTATCAGCGTTACTGGATTTCTGTATAAAAACCGAAACGCCCCTGGAGAACATGCTGGATCTCACTGAGCCGGGCGGAGGCGGGCAGCTTGAATTGCCGGGGTTGGCTTTCAGCCACAGCGATGATCTCTCAACAGCATTGAAAGAACTGGAGCGGGAATTAGACCGGGTTCAGATATCTGAGGAAGAGGGTGAACTGCTGCGCCGCTTCCGCAAAACAAGTGCAGAGAACCGGCGCATGATATTGCAGATTCTGGGCGCCTGAGCGCCCTGGAATAATGTGTGGGTTCTGATCCCCATTACTGCTTTTTGTAGATGTTCTCGTAAACGTAGTTTGTCGCTTCTACAAACCCGTCAATGCTTCCGCAATCAAAGCGCTTGCCTTTGAATTTGTAGGCCAGCACGCAGCCATTCTTCGCTTGCTCAAGCAGAGCATCGGTTATCTGGATCTCTCCGTTTTTACCTGCGGGTGTACGCTCAAGAATATCGAAGATGTCTGGAGTGAGGATGTAGCGGCCAATGATCGCCAAATTGCTTGGGGCATCTTCCGGAGCCGGCTTTTCAACCATGTCTGTCACGCGATACAGGCCGTCTTTCATAGACTCGCCAGCAATAACACCGTACTTGTGAGTTTCATCTTCCGGTACTTCCTCAATGGCGACAATGGAGCAGCGGAACTGGTTATAGAGTTTAACCATCTGCGCCAGGACGCCATCTTCGCCTTCATCCGGCCCCACACAAAAGTCATCTGCCAGTACCACAGCAAATGGATTGTCACCGATCAGATTTCGACCACTCAGGATTGCGTGCCCCAGCCCTTTCATCTCAATCTGACGGGTAAATGCGAAGGTATTGTTGTCGATCAACTCGCGAATGGATGACAGCAGATCTTCTTTTCCTGAGCCAGCAATCTGGTGTTCCAACTCATAGCTGATGTCGAAATGGTCCTCAATCGCGCGCTTGCCGCGGCCGGTGACAAAACCGAACTCATGAATGCCGGCTTCTGAGGCTTCTTCAACCCCATACTGCACCAAAGGCTTGTTAACAATTGGCAGAATTTCTTTTGGCATAGCCTTAGTGGCCGGCAGAAAGCGGGTACCGTAACCGGCTACGGGGAAGAGGCACTTTTTGATCATTTGATTCATCCTTTGGTCGGGATTTGCAGCATATCCATAAATTTTGGTGAGTTTACCAAGTTATTTGCATTAGTGGAGAGCGCAGGCGGGATTCATTACATTTTGTAATCGGCGGGTAAGACCGGGATTTTCGATGAGCATGGCGCCGATATCTAACGCAAAGCTTTTAAATGTCGCTATAACCTACTGATTTTGCGTTCATTAAAATTGTAATTTTTGGAAAGCGCCGCTGGATTATCCTGTCCCTTTTTTTTAAAGTAACTCGCCGGATCTTATAAGGATCGTCATTCTCATTTTTCATTGTACTGAGGCTTTTCGTGAGACCCATTCTGCTGACATCCCTGATTTTTGGCCTTGCTGCCGGCCAGGCTTCAGCTGCCAGCGTGAAACCCCAGGCTGAATCCCCCTTGTGGGATCTGTACCCCGCCGACCTTCTGCAATCTGTTACCCAGTATGTTGCCTCGCATGTTGAGTTTTCTGGCGACTCGAACCAAAGCAACGACAGATCCGATGGTCGCCTGAACCTGACCAGCAACAGCCTGATCTGGTCCCAGCACGTGCTTGGCCTTAATTTTAGTGATTCAGTGGCAAGGGAAGGAAGCGCAGAATCTACGACACTGGCGCTGCGCTATTCGTTTCCATTAGCGGGCAGTGATTTTCGGATTGACCTTGAAAACCGAGACTACGCGGGCGCAGTAAATGGTTCCGGGCAACGTTACGACTCGTTCGGAGCGCAACGTAATCTCCGGGTGACCGGCAAGCGAGGCCTCTGGTCCTGGCAAGGGATTGAGGTCGGCAGCTTGTTTTCCCACTCCAGCAGCAAACGCAGTGCCTTTGAAGATGAAGTTTGGATTGAGGACGCCGCTCACAGTCTTTCCAGTGTTGGGCTTCAAGGCCGTGCCTCTCGAAAGTTGATTGGCGGGTTTTATGCAACTACTTCGTTAACCGCCATTGGCGGGTTGGACTCAGAAGAGACGATAGGTGCGTCGGGTTACAGTAGCGATTCCGATGGCTTTCACAAATTAGCGGTGGCGGCATCGCTCAGCAGGGAAGTGTTGAGCTGGAACCTGGGGCTTAACGGGCGATATCAGTTCGCACCTGGAGATTTGCCGTCCTCCGAGTACATGGTCGTGGCAGGCCCCAGCCTCATGAGGGGGTTTAACGGCCAGAGCGTGCGGGTTATTGAAGGAGGTTTGCTGCGGATGAATGCGCGCAGTCCTGGCTACCACTGGCCGTTTGCATCCGAACTTAACTCCTCCATCACGTTTTCCCTGTTACAAGGCTGGGCGCCCTATTCAGAGGCGCAATCAGACCGGTTTGGCAGCACCAGCACGGGCGAAATCTCGCTCCAGCTTTATTCCAGAGATTTCCGTGCAGACTTGAGTGTTGGGCAGATGCTCAATGCCTCCAATACTGCTCTCCTTATGCCTACGAGCCCGGATCTCTCGTTTTCCATTTCAGTCGGTATTTAATTACCCCTTACCAAGATGTCACTTGAAGCCTTCCGTGTAACTGATGCTACATTAATAAGCTGGCTTACAAGGAGTTCTGGTATGACTGGATCACGGCGAACCGGGTTTCTATCTGCACTTGCGATTTTCATGGTGCTATCTGGCAACGCTCAGGCGTTCGGTTTCAAAGATGTCGCAGATAAAGCGCAAGCCTTGGCCCGCGAAAAATATGAGCAGCCAGCTCAAGCACCAGACTTCCTCGTAAATCTTGGCTATTCAGACTACCAGTCTATTCGATTCAAGCCTGACCAAAGCCTTTGGCGATCAGGCAAGTCGCGCTTTCAGGTGATGATGATCCCTCAAGGCAGCTTCTATTCCCATGCGGTCAAACTGAACGTTATCGATAGTGAGGGCGTGCAACCCGTTGGGTTTGATAAAACCCGGTTTGATTATCCCAACGCTGAAATGGCGAAACGCATTCCCGCCGATCTTGGTTACGCCGGGTTCAAACTGACCTACCCGTTGTCGGAGAGCGGCGCACAAAACCAGTTTCTAGTGTTTGGTGGTGCGAGCTACTTCCGTGGCGTGGGGGCAAATCAGAATTTCGGACTTTCAGGGCGTGGAATCGCCATTGACACGGGCCTGCCGTCCGGCGAGCAATTCCCCGCGTTCACTGAATTCTGGATGGAGCGCCCCAAGGCAGATAGCGATGTAATGGTGGTGTATGGCCTGCTTGACGGTGCCAGCCTCACCGGTGCATACCGTTTTGAAATTCATCCAGGGCAGAGCACCCGGATGGACGTTACCGCACAATTGTTTTTCCGGAATGATATTGACCAGCTGGGTCAGGCACCTCTCACATCTATGTTTTTCTATGGAGACAATACGTTGCGTCCGAGGGGAGAGTGGCGCCCACAGGTTCATGATTCGGATGGTTTGCTGATCAATGATGGCGAAACCGGCGAGTGGCTCTGGCGCCCGTTAGTAAACCCGGCAGATCTGCAATTGAGCTATCACCATGTAGAAAAGGTTAACGGCTTTGGCTTGATCCAGCGTGACCGTGAGTTCGACGATTTTCAGGACAACGAAGCCCGTTACGATCGCAGGCCAAGCATGTGGATAAAGCCTGGCGTTGAGAACAGGGAGAGTTGGGGGAAGGGCGAGGTTGTACTTGTCGAAATTCCTTCTGGAGCAGAGTCTAACGATAATATTGTCGCTTTCTTCAAGCCTGCCGAGAAGGTGAAAGCGGGTGAAAGTCGGCGCCTGCAATATTCCGTAACCTTTGGCGATCCAGGCATCACCGGGCAGCCAAATGCGCGCGCTGTGCGCACATTTGTTGGTACAGGCAATACGGATGGGGAATCTGGAGAGGCCTTACGCCTGATTGTTGATTTCGAGGGTGGTGACCTTGCCGAATTGCGACCGGGAGCTGCCGTTGTCAGCCAGGTTAGTGGTGGGGAAGGTGTGGAAGTTCTGGAGCATTTTGTTGAATATGTGGAAGCAACAGATTCATGGCGCCTGTCGGTTCTTGCAAAACCAACCGCAGGAAAACCTCTCACGCTGAGAGGGGGCCTGACTAAGGATGGCAATGCCATTACCGAAACATGGACATACTTACTGGGCCCTAAAACAGATCTTCGGAGCAACGCGCAATAGCTATCGGATAGGCAGAACAGACAGCCATTAACAGGCAAGGAGACAAACATGGAGGATATTTCCTTCCAGCATGTATTCAGCCGTGTGTATAACTATCTGTGCGAGGCCGGTGTTGAAATGACCAGCGAGCGATGCCGCCAGCTACTTCAGCTCATTGACGACGCTGTAGCCGAAGTTGGTTCGGGTGCTAATCAAGCGGTTAAAATCGAGTCATCCCCGGATTCCCGAACTCTCGACGGCCATTGTTTATTGGCAAATGCCATGGACAGGCTGCCCGACTACTTTACTCTTCCTGACGCAAACATCCCCACACCGGTGCCTTCCCTGTGCAGAGGCAGTATCGGGTATCGCAGCCGTGGATGAAACCGCAACGCTAACTCCCCGCAAACACCCATGGCGATTGGTAGCCAATCTTCGCCGCGCCGTTTTGATGCTCTTTGTATTCGGCCAAACAGGTATCGCAAGCTACTACCTGCTTTGGGTTCTGCCCTATCATGGCGGAACGGCACTGGAAATCGGCATGCTGGCATTGTTCGCCATTCTCTATGCATGGATCGCTGTGGGTTTTTGGACGGCCGTGTTCGGGTTTGTAGTCCGGCTGATGGGTGGGGATAGACACTCCATACTCAAGCGCCACACGGATGCCGAATTGGAGCAAACAGCGCTGGCGAAAACCGCCGTGTTGCTTCCGATTTACCATGAGCCTGTGCACTGGACCCTGAGCGGTTTGAAGGCTGTGTACCGGGATATTGAGCGCACGGGCCAGATAGAACATTTCGAGTTTTTTATACTCTCCGATAGCCGTGATCCCGACGTGTGGCTTGAGGAGCAGGTGGCATGGAACAAGCTTGCAAAAGAGCTGGGAGGTGAGGGTCGAATCTTCTATCGCCGGCGACCCGTGAATCTCAACTACAAAAGCGGAAACGTAGCAGATTTTCTTCGTCGCTGGGGTAAGCGATGCAAGTACATGGTAGTGCTGGATGCAGACAGCCTGATGACCGGCAGCACCATCGTTCGCATGGTACAGCTTATGCAGAGAGAACCCGGCGTAGGCATCCTGCAAACCAACCCGAATATCATAAACGGTCAGTCATTGTTCGCTCGCATTCAGCAATTCGCGAACCGCTTTTACTCCACACTGTTTGCCACCGGCCTGGCGGCTATCCAGATGGGAGACGCCGCATTCTGGGGTCATAACGCCATCCTGCGCATAGAACCCTTCATGAAGCATTGCGGCCTGCGCAAGTTGCCAGGCATTGGTATTTTTGGCGGCCCCATCATGAGCCACGATTTTGTTGAAGCGGCCTATATGGGGCGTGCCGGTTACGAAGTCTGGTTGGAGCCGGGATTGAGTGGCAGCTATGAAGAGTCGCCTCCAACGCTAGCAGACGAACTCGCCCGCGATAGCCGATGGGCCAAAGGAAATCTGCAGCACCTTTGGGTCATGCTGCGGGAGCCAGGGTTACGTTTTGCCCACCGAATGGCGTTTCTCAATGGCATCATGGCCTATGTGGCATCACCTTTATGGCTTGGTTTTCTGATTCTTACCACTATCGCTGCCGCTAACATGACCTTGTCGCCCATCGAATACTTTCCAGATGGGCACCAGGGATTGTTTCCGTTGTGGCCGGAATGGCGGCCAGAGTGGGCCCTCGGATTGGCTCTGAGTACCTTGGCTCTGCTGTTTTTTCCAAAATTTCTGGCCATTATTGACGCCGTAGTGCATCGGTTTACCAAGGATTTTGGCGGGTTGTGGCGCCTGTTCTGCAGCGTGATGTTGGAAATCGTTATTTCGGTGCTGTTGGCGCCGCTGCGAATGTGGGCCCACAGCCGTTATGTGGTTTCAGCCTTATTGAATGTGTCCTTGCAGTGGGCGGGGCAGAACCGCACCGAGGAAACCACCTGGAAAGAGGCGTTGATTACCCAGCTCCCGGGCATGGTGCTGGGCGCTGGTTGGTCCGCCTTCGCTTGGAGCTTGGACACTATGTTTTTCCTGTGGTCTTTGCCTGTGGCCTTGCCCTTGATTCTTGCAGCACCTACCGCCGTGTTCCTTAGCCGGAACTCATTAGGGCAGGCTTTGAAGAAACGCCGATTACTGCTTATACCGGAAGAAAACACTGCCATGGCGTTGCTTGAAGACGCCGTTTGGTATCGGGCGCAAGAGCCAGAAAATTCCCCCCTCACACCTCTGGAGCAAGCTGTACTGAGGCTTGATCACAACCGTTTGCATCAGGCGCTGGCATGGAATCACCGGCGAGGTTCCCGTAAGGCGGAGCTGGAATCCTGTGTCGCACGGTGCCTTGAACTGGGCCCTGATGCGCTGTCACGTTCCGAAATGAGTCAGATTGTTCGAGATCGAGAGTCTTTAAAGGTTCTCCATGAGGGTGCCTGGCGAGCATTGCCCGGGAGTTTTTGGGGGCACTCTATCGCTCGGCTGAGCGCTCAAGCGAAAGGCCCGTAACTTCGGCCAGTGCTGGTTGCCCGCGCCCACTCGCAGTTACAGAAGGAGAAACGCTATGGATCGACGCACGCTAATGAAAACCCTGATAGCAGGGCTTGGCGCCAGTGCGCTGCCGCTGACCCCTTTGGTATTTGCGCGGGAGCAAAAGCTGGAAGGCGGTAGCAGTGACAAACCATTCAGCTATGCATGGTTGAAAGGCCACGCCCGTGAGCTTGCCAGCCAGCCCTATGTCTCTCATGAAGGCGAACTGCCCCAGAGCCTTAAGCAGATATCCTGGGACGATTATCAAGCCATCCGGTTTCGTAAAGATCATGCCCTTTGGGCTGACAGTGACTCTGCGTTTCAAGCGCAACTCTTCCATTTGGGGCTGTATTTTCAATCCCCTGTGAAAATCCATGAAGTAATCAACGAAAAGGCCAGGCTACTGCAATACAACCCGGAATATTTTGCCTACGAAGGTAAAGAGCCCCTTGGGGACCTGCCGAGTAATCTGGGTTATGCAGGTTTTCGCCTCCATTATCAAACCGACTTTTCCCGAGATCTTGCCGCTTTTCTTGGCGCCAGTTACTTTCGTGCAGTGGGGTCTGAAATGCAGTACGGCATGTCGGCCCGTGGGTTGGCCATTGATACCGCTATGAACGGTGAAGAAGAGTTTCCCCGGTTCAGTGCCTACTGGCTGGAAAAGCCACAACCAGGCAGCCAGATACTACGAGTGTGGGGTCTACTGGATTCGCCCAGCACCACGGGGGCATACGCCTTTGTTCTTGACCCCGGTCGGAACATGGTGATGGATGTAGACATTGCCCTTTACCCTCGTACCGAAATGAAAAGAGCCGGCATTGCGCCACTGACCAGCATGTATCAGGTGGGTGAAAACAACAGGCGCATGGATTACGACTGGCGCCCGGAAATTCACGATTCAGATGGCTTGGCCATGCTTTCGGGGAGCGGCGAATGGCTCTGGCGGCCCCTCGAAAACCCCGCCCATCTGCGTTTTAACAGCTTCAGCGATAACGACCCCCAAGGCTTTGGCTTGTTGCAGCGGGATCGGAACTTTGATCACTATCAGGATGATGGTGTGTTCTACGAGCGCCGCCCCAGTGTATGGGTGCAGCCGAAAGGCCAGTGGGGCAAGGGAAGTATCGACCTGGTGGAAATTCCCACGGTAGATGAAACCTTCGACAACATCGTGGCGTTTTGGCACCCGGATAAGCCACTAAGACCGAATCAGGAGTACTTGTACGCCTATCGCTTGCATTGGGGTGAGCAGGCTCCTGTTACCCCGAATGAACTTGCAACGGTGCAGGCAACCCGCACGGGCCTTGGCGGTGTGATTGGCCAGAAGCGTGAGTATTTTTCCTGGCGCTTTGCGGTGGATTTTGCTGGCGGCGTGCTGAGTATGCTGGCGGATAACTCAGAGGTAGAGCCGGTTATCACGGTAAGTCGGGGCGAGGTTGAAATTACCTCGGCGCGGCCATTGTCTGCAATCGACGGGTATCGGGCCATGTTCGATCTGGTTCCGGGCGAGTCGGAAGAGCCCGTTAATATACGAATGTATCTACGCTTGGGCGATGAGCCGCTCACGGAAACCTGGGTCTACCAATACACGCCGCCACCGCCTTCAGAGCGAAAGCTGTACTGATAGCTCGGAAATCACAAGTCCACATTACGACGGATTGTTTACAATAGATGTCTTGGATTGTTGACAATCTTTCTTGGTCGGCGTAGATTTCGACACTATCAAGCCCATATTGTCGACAAACTATGCTGGACACTACACCTCAAACCTATACGCGAGCCGATGAAGCCTTTGATTGTCTGCAAACAGCAATCGTAAAAGGAGATCTTGCACCGGGTGACAAAATCGGCGAACTGGATCTTTGCTCCCGCTTCGATCTGACCCGTGGCCCGCTCCGGGAGGCTCTGGGCCGGCTGGAGTCCCGCGGGCTGCTAGTTCGACGCCCCCATGCGGGTGTGCGTGTGGTCTCGTTAAGCGCGACGGAACTGGTGGAGTTGTACCGCATACGGGAAATCATGGAAGGTCTCGCCGCACGTCAGGCTGCGGAACGCATGACCGATCAGGAGATTGCCGATCTACAAGCCACGCTCGACGCTCACGAAACCATGATCGATGAAGCCCACGGGCAGGCGTATTATCAGGCAGAAGGGGATTACGACTTCCATCACCGTATTGCCACTGGCAGCCGGAATGTCAAGCTGGCTCAGATGCTGCTGGGCGATCTTTATTACATGGTGCGAATGTACCGCTACCGCTTAAGCACCTCCGCGGGCCGTCCCCACCGCGCTCTCGGCGAACACCGCCGTATAGTTGAAGCCATTGCCCAGCGCGATGGAGAACTCGCAGAATTTCTGATGAAAAGACATATCAACGCCGCTCGTAAAAATATCGAGAAAAAGATTAAAGAAGGCGTTTTAACTATCTGATAAGAGAGGAATAAGCATGTCGAGCAAACTATCCCCGGGCGCGCGTTTTCGCAAAGCCCTGAACGAGAACAAGCCCCTGCAAATCGTAGGCACCATTAACGCATACGCTGCCATGATGGCTGAACGCGTAGGGCACCAGGCTATCTACTTGTCGGGTGGCGGCGTGGCGAACGCCTCCTACGGCTTGCCGGATTTGGGCATGACCAGCCTGAACGATGTGATAGAAGATGTACGTCGCATCACCGCAGCAACCGATCTGCCGTTGCTGGTGGATATTGATACCGGATGGGGTGGGGCGTTCAATATTGCCCGTACTATCCAGCAGATGGAGCGCGCCGGAGCTGCTGCAGTTCACATTGAAGACCAGGTCGCTCAAAAGCGTTGCGGACACCGCCCGAACAAGGAAATCGTTTCCAAAGAGGAAATGGTTGACCGCATCAAAGCAGCGGCCGATGCCCGTGTTGATAAAGACTTCTTCATCATGGCCCGCACAGATGCCTTCCAGAAAGAAGGCCTGGAAGCCGCCATCGATCGCGCCAAAGCCTGCATTGAAGCCGGTGCGGATGGCATTTTTGCAGAAGCCGTTACCGAACTGGAACACTATAAGGCGTTCTCTGAAGCACTGGGCGACGTGCCCTTGCTGGCGAATATCACTGAATTTGGCGCAACGCCCCTGTACAACCGCAAAGAGCTGGGCGAATCCGGTGCTGCCATGGTTCTGTACCCCCTGAGCGCCTTCCGCGCCATGAACAAAGCGGCGGTTACCGTTTATGAGAACATTCTCGAGAAGGGCGATCAGAAAGACGTAGTTGATCTGATGCAGACCCGTATGGAACTCTACGATTACCTGAACTATCACGACTTTGAACAGAAGCTTGACCAACTGTTCCAGCAGTCAAAATAATTAGAGGAGAGACATCCATGACAGAAGCAAAGAAACTAGGTGGAGCAGGCCTCCGCGGGCAAGTAGCTGGTGAAACCGCATTGTGTACCGTTGGTAAAACCGGAACTGGCCTCACCTATCGTGGTTACGACGTAAGCGATCTGGCAGACAACGCCCAGTTTGAAGAAGTGGCTTATCTGCTGCTGCGCGGCAAGCTGCCGAACCAGCAAGAGCTGGATGCCTATAAGCAGAAGCTCCAAAGCCTGCGTGGATTGCCTGCAGCACTGAAGACCGTTCTGGAGCAAATCCCGAAAGACGCTCACCCCATGGACGTCATGCGTACCGGCGCCTCCATGCTGGGCAACCTGGAAACTGAGAAAGACTTCAGCGAGCAGGACGACAAAATCGACCGCATGCTGGCTCTGTTCCCGGGCATCATCACTTACTGGTACCGCTTCGCCCATGAAGGCGTGCGCATTGAAACCGACAGTGATGTGGATTCCATCGGCGGCCATTTCCTCGAACTGCTCCACGGCAAAAAGCCCAGCGAGCTGCACGAACGTGTGATGAACGTATCCCTGATTCTCTACGCCGAACACGAGTTCAATGCCTCTACCTTCACGGCTCGCGTGTGTGCGTCTACTTTGTCTGATATCCACAGCTGTGTAACCGGCGCCATTGGTACCTTGCGTGGCCCGCTGCACGGTGGCGCTAACGAAGCCGCCATGGAACTTATTCAGCGATTCCAGACGCCAGAGGAAGCCGAAGAAGGCCTGATGGGCATGTTGGCCCGCAAGGAAAAGATCATGGGCTTCGGCCACGCAATCTACAGCGTGTCTGACCCCCGTAACGTGATCATCAAGAAGTGGTCTGAAAAGCTGGCCAAAGAAGTGGGCGATACGGTTCTGTACCCGGTATCCGTGCGCTGTGAAGAAGTAATGTGGCGCGAGAAGAAATTGTTCTGTAACGCCGACTTCTTCCATGCATCGACGTACCACTTCATGGGCATTCCTACAGAGCTGTTCACGCCGATTTTTGTTATGTCCCGCGTATCCGGCTGGACGGCACACGTGAAAGAGCAGCGTGAAAATAACCGGATCATTCGCCCAAGTGCGGATTACACCGGGCCGGAGCATGCTGAGTGGGTGCCGATTGAGAAGCGGGCTTAAACACTGAACACAAGAGTACTCTTAATGAACACCAACTACCGTAAACCCCTACCAGGTACCGACCTGGATTATTTCGATACCCGCCAGGCCGTTGAAGACATTCAAGCCGGCGCGTACGACAAGCTCCCGTACACCTCCAGAATTCTGGCGGAACAGCTGGTGCGTCGCTGCGATCCCGATGCGCTGACTGATTCCCTTAAGCAGTTCATCGAGCGCAAACGTGATCTCGACTTCCCCTGGTACCCGGCTCGCGTGGTTTGCCACGACATCCTGGGCCAGACAGCTCTGGTGGATCTCGCAGGCCTGCGCGACGCCATTGCAGAGAAGGGTGGTGATCCCGCTAAAGTGAATCCTGTTGTGCCAACCCAGTTGATTGTGGATCACTCTCTGGCGGTTGAGCACGCCGGTTTCGAGGAAGACGCGTTCGAGAAGAACCGTGAAATTGAAGACCGCCGCAACGACGACCGCTTTCATTTCATCAACTGGACCAAAAAAGCGTTCAAGAATGTGGATGTTATCCCGCCGGGTAACGGAATCATGCACCAGATCAACCTGGAGAAAATGTCTCCGGTAGTTCAGGCCCGCGCAGATGGCGAAGGCAAGAAGGTAGCTTTTCCAGACACCTGTGTAGGTACAGACAGCCACACGCCAATGGTGGATGCCTTGGGTGTTATATCCGTAGGTGTTGGTGGTCTGGAAGCCGAGAGCGTGATGCTGGGCCGTGCCTCCATGATGCGCCTACCGGATATTGTGGGTGTTGAGCTCACCGGCAAACTGCAGCCAGGCATTACCAGTACCGATATGGTGCTGGCCCTGACTGAATTCCTGCGTACAGAGCGCGTAGTCGGTGCTTATCTCGAATTCTACGGCGAAGGCGCAGACAGCCTGACCATCGGTGACCGTGCAACGATTTCCAACATGACACCGGAATACGGCGCGACGGCTGCCATGTTCTACATCGATGGCCAAACCATCGATTATTTGAAACTGACCGGCCGTGAAGACGAGCAGGTCGCTTTGGTAGAGAAGTTCGCCAAGCACACAGGCCTGTGGGCAGATGCCCTGAAGACAGCCGAGTACGAGCGGGTTCTGAAATTCGATCTTTCTACCGTTGTGCGCACACTGGCAGGCCCCTCCAACCCTCACGCGCACCTTCCAACCTCTGAGCTTGCTGCACGTGGCATTGCCAGTGAGTGGGAGCAGGAAGAAGGCAAAATGCCGGATGGCGCTGTAATCATCGCTGCTATCACCAGCTGCACAAACACCAGTAACCCTCGCAACATGGTTGCTGCCGGCCTGATTGCCCGTAATGCCAATAAATTAGGCCTTACCCGCAAGCCTTGGGTGAAGTCCTCTCTGGCACCGGGTTCTAAAACCGTTGAAATGTACCTCAACGATGCCGGGTTGTTACCTGAGCTGGAAGATCTCGGCTTCGGCGTGGTGGGCTTCGCATGCACCACCTGTAACGGCATGAGCGGCGCGCTGGATCCGGTTATCCAGAAAGAAGTGGTTGATCGCGATTTGTACGCGACGGCAGTGCTCTCCGGTAACCGTAACTTCGATGGCCGGATTCACCCCTACGCCAAGCAGGCATTCCTGGCTTCACCACCTTTGGTGGTTGCTTACGCCATCGCCGGAACCATCCGCTTCGACATCGAGAAAGATGTGCTTGGCTACGATAAGGACGGCAATGCTGTCACCCTGAAAGACATCTGGCCGGATGATGCAGAAATCGACGCCATCGTAAAAGAATCGGTGAAGCCCGAGCAGTTCCGCAGCACCTACATTCCGATGTTCGATGTAACCCAGGAAGCCCACGCCAACATTAGTCCACTGTACGATTGGCGCCCGATGAGTACCTATATTCGTCGCCCGCCATATTGGGAAGGTGGCATGGTTGGTGAGAAGCAGCTGAAAGGTATGCGCCCGCTGGCGGTTCTGCCAGACAACATCACAACGGATCACCTGTCGCCTTCAAACGCGATCATGATGGACAGCGCAGCCGGTGAATACCTGCACAAAATGGGTGTGCCGGAAGTGGACTTCAACTCCTATGCAACCCACCGTGGCGATCACCTGACAGCTCAGCGCGCTACCTTTGCCAACCCGAAACTGTTCAACGAAATGGTGTTGGACGAAAACGGCAAGGTGAAGCAGGGCTCTCTGGCGCGGATCGAACCGGAAGGTAAAGTCACCCGCATGTGGGAAGCCATTGAAACCTACATGGAGCGCAAGCAGCCGCTGATCATCATTGCCGGTGCCGACTATGGTCAGGGCTCCTCCCGTGACTGGGCCGCGAAAGGCGTTGCGCTGGCGGGTGTTGAAGCTATCGCAGCTGAAGGCTTTGAGCGTATTCACCGTACCAACCTGGTGGGTATGGGCGTGATGCCCCTGCAGTTCGAGGAAGGCACTACGCGCAAAACGCTGAAAATTGACGGCACTGAAACCTTTGATGTGGAAGGCAAGCCAGCACCTGGCGGCAAGCTAACGCTGATTATCACCCGCAAAGATGGTAGCTCTGAGAAGGTGCCCGTTCTTTGCAGATTGGATACCGCAGAGGAGTTGCACATCTATTCTGCAGGTGGCGTGTTACAGCGGTTTGCTGAGGACTTTTTGCAGTCTGAAGGTGCGGTTTGAACAATGAGGACAATGAAATGAGTCACGCACCGCAAATCAAAGTCCCCGCCACTTACATCCGTGGCGGCACCAGTAAAGGTGTGTTTTTCCGTTTGGACGATCTCCCCGAGAGGGCCCGTACACCGGGTCCGGCGCGGGATAACCTGTTGCTGCGTGTAATCGGCAGTCCAGACCCCTACCAGAAGCAAACCGACGGTATGGGCGGCGCTACATCCAGCACCAGTAAGACGGTCATCCTGAGCAAAAGCACTCAGCCAGACCACGATGTGGATTACCTGTTCGGCCAGGTAAGCATCGACAAGCCCTTTGTGGATTGGAGCGGCAATTGCGGCAACCTGACTGCTGCTGTCGGCGCTTTTGCGATTAACAGTGGTTTTGTCGCAAAAGACCGCATTCCGGAAAATGGCACGGCGGTGGTGCGCATCTGGCAGGCCAATATCCGCAAGACCATCATTGCCAACGTGCCCATCACCAACGGTGAAGTGCAGGAAACCGGTGATTTCGAGCTGGATGGAGTAACCTTTCCCGCAGCCGAAGTGCAGGTGGAATTCATGGATCCAGCCGATGGCGAAGGCTCCATGTTCCCCACCGGAAACCTGGTGGACGAACTGGAGGTTCCCGGTGTTGGCACCTTGCAAGCCACCATGATCAATGCCGGTATCCCCACGGTGTTTATCAACGCCGACGCTGTCGGCTACAACGGCACGGAACTGCAGGACGACATCAACAGCGATCCCAAAGCCCTGGCGATGTTTGAAAGCATTCGTGCCCATGGCGCTGTGAAGATGGGGCTGATTCAGAATATCGAAGAAGCTGCCGCCCGACAGCACACGCCAAAAGTGGCTTTCGTAGCGCCGCCTGCGGAGTACACGTCGTCCAGTGGCAAGAAGATTGCTGCAGGTGATATCGACGTACTAGTGCGCGCTCTCTCCATGGGCAAGCTACACCACGCCATGATGGGCACAGCCGCAGTGGCTATCGCAACCGCAGCGGCCATTCCCGGAACACTGGTGAACCTGGCCGCAGGCGGCGGTGACCGCACCTCAGTCACCTTTGGTCATCCGTCAGGCACCCTGCAAGTTGGCGCAGAAGCCAAAGAAATAGACGGCCAGTGGACAGCCACCAAGGCCATCATGAGCCGAAGTGCCCGCATCCTGATGGAAGGATGGGTGAGGGTGCCCGGAGATAGCTTCTAACAGTAAGTGAAAAACGGGTAACCGGCTCCTTTCGGTCATTGAGCGCTAAGTTTGCTAGGCTGTAGTAAGCAGACACTCAAATCGAAGGAGCCGGTGCTATGTCAGCCACATTCGATCTCAACGAACGCCCCGATTACGACGAAGCCCTCCAGAAGATCGCCGATTACGTCCTCACCTATGAAGTAACGAGCAAGGAAGCCTGGAACACGGCGCGCCACTGTCTTATGGACACCCTTGGCTGTGGCCTGCTGGCTTTACGCTTTCCGGATTGCACCAAACACCTTGGGCCGATTGTGGAGGGCACGGTTGTTCCCCACGGCGCCCGGGTTCCCGGTACCTCATTCAGGCTCGATCCTGTAAAAGCAGCCTGGGATATCGGCTGTATCGTGCGCTGGCTCGACTATAACGACACCTGGCTGGCGGCGGAATGGGGGCATCCTTCGGATAACCTCGGTGGCATACTGGCTGTAGCGGATCACCTGTCGCAAAAGCGCGTTGCGGAAGGGAAGGCACCGCTCACCATGCGCGACGTTCTCGAAGCCATGGTTATGGCCCACGAAATCCAGGGCGTGCTCGCCTTGGAAAACTCCTTCAATCGCGTGGGTCTGGATCACGTTATATTGGTGAAAGTGGCTTCAACAGCCGTCACCGCGAAGCTCATGGGCGCCACTCGTGAGCAAATGCTGTCTGCGCTCTCCCATGCCTGGGTTGATGGTCAGGCCCTGCGAACATACCGCCACGCACCCAATGCCGGTTCGAGGAAATCCTGGGCTGCCGGTGATGCCACGTCCCGTGCCGTTCGACTTGCAGACATCGCCATGCGCGGGGAAATGGGTATCCCAAGCGCACTGACCGCGCCTCAGTGGGGTTTTTACGATGTGCTATTTAGCAAAACCAACAAAGACCAGGCTTTGAAACCGGAAGACAAGCGCCAGTTTTCGTTACCTCAGGAGTTTGGTTCCTATGTGATGGAAAACATACTTTTCAAAGTATCTTTCCCCGCAGAGTTCCATGCCCAGACGGCAGCCGAAGCCGCGGTAACGCTTCATCCACAGGTTAAAGATCGTCTCGAAGAGATTGACCGAATCGTAATAACCACACACGAATCTGCCATTCGCATCATTTCCAAGGTCGGTAAACTGGCGAATGCTGCAGACAGAGATCACTGCCTGCAATACATGGCAACTGTGCCGCTCATTTTTGGTGATCTGGTGGCTGAGCATTACGAAGACAGCTTCCACGAAGCCAACCCACTCATCGATGAGCTCAGAGACAAGATGGAAATCGTTGAGGATGAGCGCTATACCCGTGAGTATCTTGAGGCAGATAAGCGCTCTATAGCGAATGCCATCCAGGTGTTCTTCAAGGATGGCTCCAGCACGGAAAAAGTGGCTGTGGAATACCCGATAGGTCACCGCAGGCGCAGAGAGGAGAGCATTCCACTTCTATCTGACAAGTTCCGGGCTAATCTGGCAACCCGCTTTCCGGCGCAAAGATGCGAGCAGATCTTCGGCGCCTGCAAAAACCAGAAGAGCCTGGAAAACATCCCGGTTCACGAGTTTGTGGGCATGTTCGTTATCTGATCGGGTCGAACAGCGTCTACTTTCTGCCCGGAGATAGGGGTTTTACATTATCCGGCACTCCAAGGTTTTCCCTGCGGGCAGATTGCTCGTCGGGGAAAATGTTGGCTAGCCTGCTGTCGATGCGCTCCAGTGCTTCCGCCATGCGGACGAGCGCCTGGCCCACACTCGCCAAATCGCCAGAGGTCCCGGTTTGTTCTGGGGTCGCGTGCTCCCGCTTCTTCAGGCCAGTCAACTTCGGCGTGTTCGCAGGCAGATCATCACCCAGCAAATCCTTACGAATGGATTTCAAGTCATGGGGGTCAATAAACGGCCGGTCTTCCGAGTAAGCACACATCATCATGCCGTCACACAGCTTGTTAATCAGACGTGGGATACCCTTGCTCAGCTTGTGAATCTCGCGAACCGTGTCCCCATCAAACAGTTTGTTGCCGCCATGGCCGGAAACCAGAAGCCGGTAATCAATATATTCAGCGGTTTCTTTTGGAGAGAGGCCTTCCAGGTGGAAGAACAGCTTTACCCGCTGGGCCAGCTGCGGGATATCCAGTACGGCCTGTTTGAGTTCTGGCTGGCCCAGGAGAATTACCCGCATTGAGGGCCCGCCCATGCTTTCCATACCGGCCAGCATACGAATATCTTCAAGGTTTTCCCGAGTGAGGTTCTGGGCTTCATCAATGGTCAATACCACCGGTGTACCCGCTTTTGCCATCTGCTCAAGGTAGTCCGAGATCTGGAAAAGCATGGCTACTTTGCTCTCGTCCTCCACCTTCATCCCCGCCTTGCGAAGAATGAGGCCAAACAGATCCTTGGATTCAAGGTTGGTGTAAGAGATGTTGAGCAGCTTCAGATTACCTTCAAGGTTGCGGATGGTCTTTTTCAAAAGGGTTGTCTTGCCAGACCCAATCTCACCGCTGATAACCACAAAGCCCTCAGAACTCCAGATCGCTGAAGACATGTATACATAAGCCCGTGAATGTTGCTGGCTCATGTAAATGAAATCGTCTTCCGGCGTAATACGGAAGGGATGCCTGTGGAGACCGAAAAATTCCAGATACATAGTCAATTCCTGTTCAGCTCATTGCCCTGAATCAGGCGAGGCGGATCATCTGATCGCTGCGCAGCAGGGTTTTGTCTGGTTCGTAGGCATTATAGCTTTCACTCACAGTTCCGAATCGGAAATCCCCAAGCAAGCGCTCAAGGCGACCGTAACACTGGTCCAGATTAGTATAATGTCGGAAGCGGGAAAACCAGCTTGCGTTATCGTAACGTGGCTGGTCCGGGTCTATTTCCCAAGGGTGCAGGTAAAACATTTGCGGTCGCGCCCCAAAACCGGACGCATTGCGAAACAGATACCGGAATACCGGGTAAGGGAACTGGCGAAAATAACCGCCCCCCGCCGCGGGAATGGAAAGCCCCATGATGTGCGCCGTGGTTAACGGGAACTCACGGATGATCGCCCCGCTGGCGGTTTGGATAGAGTAGGGTGCGGTTGGAGAATCGGGGATGCCGTAATTATCATGCCGAATCGGGAAAATACTCGAATCCCAGGTAAATCCTGCTTCGCTTAATATATCCAGCGCCCAGAGAGACTCACGGGTAATGGAATAGCTTGCAGCGCGGTAACCGTCAACAGATTTGCCAGTGATGTCTTCCAAGAGTGCTTTGGAGCGAACCGTTTCTTCCCGGAACACATCTTGAGTCTGGTTGTAGATGAGTTGGTGGCTGTACCCGTGGGAGGCGATTTCGTGGCCATGGTCGGACAATGTTCGAATCAGGCCAGGAAATCGTTCGGCAACCCAGCCAAGCACAAAAAAGGTCGCCTTCACATCGTGCTTTTCAAACAGCGCCAGCAGCCGTTCGGTGTTCTGCTCCACCCGGGAGGGTAGCGAGCCCCATTGCTCTGGGCGGATCACACCAGAAAGAGCCGCAACGTGGAAGTAATCTTCTACGTCTATGCTCATGGCGTGCAAAGGTTGGGGTCTATCCTGACTTGGCATGGGTGCTCCTTTCCAGTGGTACCAATAAAAAACAGTACCTAGGCCTTAATTTTCACTCACTGCCCGCGCAAATACAATTCTTGATGCAAGTAAAGTCTGCTTGCAACGAAAAACAATGTAAAACTGTGTAACCAAAAGATACAATGTGTTGAGATTACTTGCTGGCCAGCGCAAAATGGGCCACTAAATTAAAAAGGAACCAGTGGAAAGGGTGTCGCTCAAAGCTAAGTGAGCGTGATCTGCTGGAGAATTTGATGTTGGTCTGGCGCAGGTTGTTGTGCAGACGACAAGGAAGTTCGGCGTGACGTATATACGGTTCAGAAAACACTATCTTCATATTCCCTATCTCGCGCTTGCTGCGCTGGAATTTATCGTTCTTTATGCGATTTTTTCCTCTCTGGGATTGCTGCTCTCCATTGCGGGGGTCGGTTACCCATCGGTTGACACAAATATCCTTTCAGCGAGCCTGTTCGCTCTGATCCTGAGTTGCGGAACCCTTGCCATGGGCGGCTACCTTGCCATGGTTCATGAAAGCTTTTCAGCCCTGTTTTTTCGCACCCTGGTTGCCTATTGCTTTGTCGGCGGAATCGG
The DNA here is from genome assembly GCF_046537445.1 of Marinobacter sp. KMM 10035. NCBI lineage: Bacteria > Pseudomonadati > Pseudomonadota > Gammaproteobacteria > Pseudomonadales > Marinobacteraceae > Marinobacter > Marinobacter sp. KMM 10035. The sequence goes on from NZ_JBBVMG010000001.1 coordinate 2,292,414, forward strand.
CCTGAAAGTGCTTTACCTAATCGTACCAACGGCAAACCCCGGCAGCACAAATCTGTTTTGGGCGGTTATTTGCGCATCATTGGTTGTCATTATTTTGCGGCTGACGTTTTTACGAGTGGTGGATTCGGAGACGCTGGTGCGCCGTGTAGTGATCTTCGGGGCTGGTGATTTTGCAGCCAATCTTCTTGATGAGTACGAGCGCAATATGCGCGCATTGGGCGTGCGAATCATCGGCTGTATTTCGGATAATCCGAACGGAGCGGTCGATGCCGACAAATTATTGCCTACGCCTTACGATTTCTACCAGTTCTGTCGGCAAAACAAAGTGTCGGAAATAGTTATCGCGCAACAAGAGCGCCGCCGTAATGAGGGCGGATGGCTTCCTGTTCCGGATCTGATGGAGTGCAAACTTCGCGGTATTGCCATTACCAACGGCATAGATTTTTACGAGCGGGAGCTGAAGAAAGCCAAGCTCGATATGGTTCACCCATCATGGATTGTGTTTTCCGAAGGGTTTAAGGCATCAAAGTCACGTGCTTTTGCAAAACGATCTTTGGATCTGTTGATCAGCCTCACGCTTCTCGCCGTCATGATACCGTTTATTATTCTTACCGCGATTGCCGTATTTTTGGAAACCGGCCGGCCTATCCTCTACAGCCAGAACCGTGTAGGTATGCTGGGTAAGGAATTTCGAATCTACAAGTTTCGGAGCATGCGGCAAGATGCCGAGAAAGATGGCAAAGCCCAGTGGGCGTCAGCGAATGATAACCGAGTTACCCGGGTAGGTGCGTTCATACGCAACACGCGCCTGGATGAATTGCCGCAGATCTATAACGTGATCAAAGGTGAAATGAGCATCGTTGGGCCACGCCCGGAAAGGCCAGAGTTTGTCTCTGAACTGAAAGAGAAAATTCCGTTTTACGATACCCGACATTATGTAAAGCCTGGCCTGATGGGCTGGGCGCAACTTAAATATCCCTATGGTGCATCCGTTGAAGACGCCCGGGGTAAGCTGGAGTACGATCTTTACTACTCCAAAAATCATAGCCTTTTGATGGATTTTCTGATCATGATCCAAACAGTGGAAGTGATCCTCCTGGGTAAAGGCGTACGGTAACGGTTCTGCCATACTGAACTACAGAACAATAAGGGATTGGAGGGCATTTATGACTAGCTTCACGTTTATGCGGATGGGTTTGATTGCAATTCTGGGTCTGTTTATTACGGCCTGCGCAGGTTTGCCGTCTTCCGCCGACATGCCTCCGGCATCCGAGTTGGAGGCCGAGCCCTATGAGATTGGGGTGGGCGACACCATCTCTATTCACGTATGGCGTAACCCCGAGCTGGGGCAATCCATTGTGGTTCGCCCGGACGGGTATATCTCCATGCCCCTGATGGGCGATGTGAAAGCTGAAGGTAAAAAGCCCGAGCAGCTGGCGGCTGAAATCAGTGACAACCTGGGCGAGTTTATTCGCACGCCCGAAGTAACCGTGATGGTTACCAATCCGCTCAGTAAAGAGTTCCGTAACCGGGTTCGCGTGACCGGACAGGTGGGAACGCCACAATCGGTGGCCTTTCAGCCAGGCATGACCGTGCTCGACGTTGTACTGATGGCAGGTGGTGTTACTGATTTTGCAGCCGATAGCCGTGCTGTTCTGCATCGCCAGATCAACGGCGAATATCAAAGTTTTGGGCTGGATCTTGAGGCCATTCTGACCGATGGCGACATGCGCACAAACCATAGCTTGCAGCCTGGGGATGTCATCAGCGTGCCCCGGAAACAGCTGTTCCGAGGCGAGCTCTAATGGACATACAGTTCATTCTCGACACCCTTCGTGCGGTAAAGCTTGAGCTCTACCGGCACAGATTGGCTGCGGTCATCATTTTTATGGCCGTGACTGCAGGAGTGTTGACGCTGGGCTATGTAACACCTAAAAGCTATACCTCCCATGCAGTTTTGTACGCCGACCAATCCAATATTCTGCAGCCCTTGTTACGGGGCCAGGCAGAAGTGACTCAGCTTGATCGTATTAACGAAGCTCGCGAGATGATGCAGAGCCGGACATTTCTTGAGCAGGTTGCTCTGGATACCGGGCTGATCAGGGGCGGTGAAACGGACGCAATTCGGAACGGAAAAATCAGCGATTTGCGAAAGCAGGTCGGCATTCGGGTATCCAACCGAAATTTCCTTGAGTTGAGCTATACCAGTAGAAGCCCAGACGAATCCTTCCAGGTTCTCAGCGCGGTATTGAACCGTTTTATCGAGCGCACCGTGCGAAAGAAGCGTTCCGAAAGTCAGGGGGCGTTTGAGTTTATTGATTCCCAGGTTAAGTCCTACCAGCGCCAGCTTGAAGAAGCCGAGCAGCGGTTGAAGGAATTCAAATCCGGTAACCAGGATGGCACTGAGAGTAGCGTTCTCGCACGAATAGAAAATCTGCGCAGGGATATTGAAAACCTTAAGCTGGAAATCCAGCAAACCGAATCTGAGGTAAAGCTTACCCGCAGTCAGCTGGCGAACGAGCAGCCGGTACGCCGCATCACTGTAGACCCAGGCAAGTCCTCTGCCGAGAGGCGGTTAGTCGCTATGCGGCAGGAATTGGACTCGCTGTTGTTGCGTTATCATGAACGTCACCCCGATGTGGTCAGCGTTCAGGATCAGATTGCCGATCTCGAGAAGCGCGTATCCACGCAAACCGATGATGATCGGGATGGTGGTGTTACCGAGGTGATGGAAAATCCGGTATACGAAAACCTTAAAATTCAACTCTCCGATAGCACAACCCGGTTGGCCGTTCAGAAAAACCGCCTTGCATCCCTGGAGCGACTTCTCGAAGAATCGTTTGTTCGCTCGCAACGCGTGGCAGAGAACCAAGCACAGCTTTCAGAATTAACCCGGGATTACGACGTGACCCGTGGTGTTTACGAAGACATGCTGCAGCGCCGGGAAAAAGCCCGGTTGTCGATGACGTTGGACGTTCAGGGTGAAGGCGTAAGCTACAAGATTCAGGAGCCAGCCACATATCCTACTCACTGGGATGGCCTGCAATTGTATCAGGTCGGTCTTGCGGGCCCGTTCCTAGGTAGTGCCATGGTTTTGGGTCTGCTGGTAATGCTCGTGATGTTTGATCAGCGTGTTCGCTCGCCCCGCGCACTGCAATTGGCCCTGCCGGAATCCATTCCCGTGCTGACCAGCATTCCCCATTACAGAAGTACCTGGAAAGATCGCTTGCTGCGCAAAGATGTGTTGTCGATTCTGCTGATGCTGGCGGTGTTTATGACAGCGTATCTGGCTGTGCTTGTGTTCAGCGTGATGGGCATTACCCCCGAACAATTGATCAACAAAGCGGGCGAGTTAACCGGGCTGGGGGGAGGTCGCATCTAATGGAAGACAACAAACTCTATAATGCCCTGCTTAAAAGCCAGGAAGAACAACGCCAACTCAAGCATGGTCGTGGTGAAGCAAATGCGGACGACAACTTCCGCACAGAGCGCCCCTACGCAGGCTCCGACAGAGAAAAGCCAAACTGGACCCGGGTGGATACCAATCGGAATGATCACCCTCCCACGGTTTACGATGCATCGGTCTCTTTGTCATTGATTGGTAATCCGCGGCCCTGGAGTCGTGAGCAGTTACGCGAGCGAAAAATAATCTTCTCGGGTATGGCCGATAAAGAAGTCATGGATGCATACCGGGAGTTGCGTATACAACTGCGCAACCGGGCGGGTGAGGGGAAAAGCTTCACGGTTATGTTCAGCAGTTTAGGCAGCGGCCCCGGTGGCCTGCTGACGGCTTACAACCTGGCAGCCGCGTTTGCTCTGGACTCACAAACCTCTGCTTTGCTTGTGGATTGTGATCCTTACAGTAATGAATTGGCAGGATTGGTTTCCAGCCCTATGGATGCGGGTGTGACGGATTTCGTTGCCGATCGCTCCATGGCCATCAAATCCATCCTATATTCCAGCGGTGTAGAGCGGCTCACAGTGATTCCGGCAGGTACCCAGGCCTCTTCTGCGGTTGAGTTGTTCTCCGCCGTTCGTATGCGGGAACTGATTACTGAATTGAAGGCTCGTTATCCTGATCGCTGCATTGTCCTCAATGCGCCGCCTTTCAGAGAAAATACCGAGGCGCGGATTCTTGAGCGTTTCGCAGACCAGATAGTATTCGGCGTTCCATTTGGTGAAGTCACAGGGGAAATCATTGAAGATTCCGTGGATGCGCTTGGATCTGACAAATTCTCCGGCCTGATTTTTCAGGAGTAGCACAGTGGAGCGAAGAGCAGGGACAGGGATTGCAAACAACTACCGCCTCGCCAGTATATTGGTTGGCGCTTGCGGTGTTGTCTGGTCATTCGCAGCAACGGCGCAGGACCCCAGTGACGACATTTCAGTGCTCTCCGGTTCTGCCTCTGTGTTCACCGCTGTTACTCACACCCGCACAGATCAAGGCACGTATACGGATACCAATACGGAGCCGGGAGTGGGTGTATCCGGGGTTATAGGAGGCTCTCTGGAGAAAGGCGCCAATGCGCTGGTGCTTCAGTATGGCGGTACGGTTGATACCAGTTGGCAATCGGCGGATTCGGATCAGTCCGACAACAGCACTATTAATGGCGCAGCCCGATACACCCATCAAGACCCCAGTAGCCGGTTAGACTTTAACCTCGGCCATACAGTCAACTCAGTGCGTAACGACACAGGGTTTGTAATCAACCCGTCGAGTTACGACGTGCAGAACAGCCTCAGTGCAGGCGCAGGACTGCGGTTTTACCCGGGCGAACTCACAACACTAAGATTCTCCGGCCAGGCTGGCCGCACGTTTGGCGAAGACACCCTGAACGACCAGAAATCGGTAACCGCCAGTAGCCAATTATCACGTAGGCTCACTGAGCGCTCCACTGGCAGTCTCAACGCCAGTCGAAGCTGGTCTGAGGAGCAGCGTACCGATATCACCATCGACACAGTGCAGTTGGTATACAGCTACGATGCGGAAGGTGGCTTTTTCAGTATTGGAGGCGGCGGTAGCAAAGCAAATTCGGAATACCCAGACGGTACACTCAGCGAAAATGAAGCGATAACCGGCTTTTTGGAACGCTCCTGGGTTACGTCCGATTGGCGTACAGCCATCAAATACGACCGCAGCATGTCTGACAGCGCCACAGATCTTTCTACAGGCTTCCCACCGGAGTTTTCATTCCTGCCCGAGACCATTCGGTTGCGAGAACTGGTTGTTACCGACGCACTGCTATTTACCCACAACAACCAACGGGTTTGCGATGTATGTGATCTTGGCATCTATGCAGAGGGTTCAATTTTGGAATCCCAGGTTTCCGGTGCTACCACCCATGAATACCGCGCCGGTACCACGCTTGGTTTTCAGCTGACGGCGCTTCAAAGGCTAACCCTGGGATACAGCTGGAACGCCGAAGCAGATGAAGACGCCAACATAATTATTGAGCAAATTCATCGTTTTACTACTAGCTGGAGTAGGCAGCTGGCTGAAAATACAACCTTTGGTGTGGAGTTGAACCAATCGTACTTGCGAACGCGCCTGGCCCGAAGCGATGAAGAACAATTTGAACTGCGCTTTGTGCTGACTCACGGTTTTGCACTGAGCAGGCAGCGTTGATAGCTGGCCAATAGAGCTATGCACAGTAGCGCGGCGATACGACAGTCAGGAATGGAATCATGTTTGAACAAAAGAAGGAAATACGGCTCCCACCGGAGACACCACCACAACTTATCGTGGTGATTGATACCGAAGAAGAGTTTGATTGGAGCGCCGAGCCAGACGCCAAGGCAAATCGGGTGACCGCCATGGCCCACATCGACCGTGCTCAAAGCATCTTTAATGAGTATGGCATTCGCCCGTGTTACGTCATTGATTATCCGGTCGCCAGCCAGCCGCGTGGTTATGGGTTGCTCAAACAGTTTGCCGAGAAAAACCAGTGTGAAATTGGGGCACATCTCCACCCCTGGGTGAACCCGCCCCAGGAAGAAATACTGTCCCGCTCGAACATGTACCCGGGTAATTTGCCGGAAGGTCTTGAACGGGAAAAACTTCGCGTGTTACGCGACACGATCGAGAAGAACTTCGGCAAGGCCCCTGTTGCCTACAAAGCCGGGCGTTACGGTTTTGGGCCTAATACCACGGGCATTCTTCAGGAACTGGGGTTCACTATTGATTTATCTGTTTGCCCACCCCTGGATTCCCGTGAGGATGGCGGGCCGGACTATCGCAGGTACAACGCACACACGTTCTGGTTTGGTGGGTCCGATAAACCCATTTTGGAGATTCCCTGCACCGGTGGCTTTATCGGCTGGGCCCAACCTGTGGCTGTCCCGCTGTACGAGGCGGCGCAACGGCTGCGTAAGTTTAAGGCTCCGGGCATTCTCGCTCGGGCCGGCGCGGTAGATAGGCTAATGCTTTCTCCGGAAGGGTTCACACCGGCCGAACACATCAAGCTTACAAGGGCACTCTACAATCAGGGCGTACGCACGTTCACTTGGAGCTTCCATAGCCCCAGCGTAGTGCCGGGTAACACGACTTATGTACAGAACGAGGCCCAATTAAAGGCGTTTCTGGACAGCTTTCGACAGTTTTTCGATTTCTTTTTCAACGAATTAGGCGGTCAGGCTTCATCGCCCACCCGCGTTCGCCAGTATATGGAGAGTAAGGCATGAAGGTGCTAGGGATATCCCCGCTAGACAAAGACTCAACAGTTTCAATTGTTGAAGATGGCAACATCCTCTTCGCCGCGGGTGAAGAACGGTTTACCAGAACCAAGCAGCAATCCGGTTTCCCGCGCTTGGCACTGGAGAAAGCACTTGCGTACACCGGCCTCTCCATGAGCGACTTCGACCTGGTGTGCTATCCGTTCCTCACCTGGGAGAACGAACAGAAGCTGTTCACAAAAAACCTGGAAGATGAGAAGACCTTTATCAAAGGTTTTCAACCCAAGGATCTAAGCCCACAGATCAAAGATGCATTGGGCAGAGTGCCAGATCGCAATCAGCCGATTCACGGCCTTCAGCACCCCAACGCCATTATGGAAAAAGGGTTTCTGCATAACTCTTATTACAACATGGCTGGTGTGCAGAAGCTGGCGTCTAACAACGCGGCTCTGAAATCCTCCCGGCAGTGGGGTGAGGGTGCAACCGAATCGTTCCAACAGTGGGAAAACGAACTCGTTCAAGGCTTGAGTGAAATGGGCTGGACCAAGCCAGTCAAGCGCATGGATCACCACCTGTCTCACGCTGCCAACAGTTTTCTGTGCAGTGGCTATGAGCGTGCACTGTGCGTGACTCTGGATGGCTACGGCTCCGGATTGGCCGGTTCGGTAAGTGAAGCGCGCGATGGCAAAATCCACCGTTTGCATGGACTGCCATTCCCGAACTCGCTCGGTACCCTCTACGAGCACGTGACATCCAGCCTTGGTTTCAAGCCAAGCCGTCACGAAGGTAAAATTGTGGGATTAGCCTCTTACGGCGACCCAGAAATCCTGGGCGAAATTCTTCTCTCCCGCATTGAGCAGAAGCCGGGTGACTTCCGGATTTACGAAGCAAATAACGTATTTTTCTCCCGTTATCTCGCCTCCAAATTCCCGAAAATCGATGTGGCAGCCGCTTACCAGTATGTGCTGGAGAAGGTAGCGACCAACTACATTCGCTACTGGGTGGAAAAAACCGGTATCGATACCATCGTGCTGTCTGGCGGTGTAACGGCAAACGTAAAGCTGAACCAGCGTATTTTTGAAATCGAGGGTGTTAACCACATCTTCGTGTACCCGAACATGGGCGATGGTGGCTGTGGCACAGGCGCTGCGCTCTATCACAGCTGGCCAGGTGGGGTTAAACCCTCCATCGTGAATGCCTACATGGGCCCGGATTATTCCGAAGCCGAAATGGAAAAGGCGCTCAAGGCGGAAAACCTGCAGTATCGCCGGCCTGAGAATCTGGCGGCTGAAGTCGCCGCGTTGATTCACGGCGGCGAAGTGGTCGCAAGGTTCGATGGCCGCATGGAATATGGCCCAAGGTCCCTGGGTAACCGCTCCATTTTGTACCACGCCCGCGAACCGGAAGTGAACCAGTGGCTGAACAAGCGCCTTGGTCGCACCGAGTTCATGCCGTTCGCGCCGGTTACGCTCTACGAAGCCCGCGAGAAGTGCTACCTCAATATCAAAGGCGCTGAGCATGCAGCTGAATTCATGACGGTCACATTTGACTGCACCGACTTCATGAAAGAAAACTGCCCGGCGGCCGTGCACGTAGATGGCACAGCCAGACCGCAGCTTATCCAGCGTGAAGCCAACCCCGGCTATTACGACATATTGAGTGAATACGAAAAGCTCAGCGGCATCCCAAGCCTGATCAACACCAGTTTCAATATGCACGAAGAGCCCATCGTCAACTCTCCGGAAGACGGGGTAAGAGCCTTCATTCAGGGTGCTCTGGACTATCTCGCTATAGGCCCATTCCTGGTAAAACACCCGAACCCCGGGCACTGAACAGGCAACGGACGTAGCACCATGACAGCAGGACGGCTGACCGTGACAACAGAACCAGCCAGCCAATGCGCAACCTTGCGCAGCGACTGGCTGGATCTGGAACACCGTGCACAACCCACGGTGTTTCTATCCTGGCAATGGCTGGGGCATTGGCTGAACGTTTATAAGCCAAGTGCCTTGGTACTTCGCGTAATGGAAGGCGAGCGCTTGGTTGGCTTGGGATTGGTAGTAGAGAGCGATGAGCGCCGACATGGCCTGCTGAAATCCCGCTGCCTGCGCCTGCATCAAACCGGCCACAAGCTGCTTGATCAAATCTGGATCGAGTACAACGGTTTTCTGGCTGAACGCGGTAAAGAAGACGCCGTTGCGAAAGCCTGCTTGGAGCACCTGTGCCGTACCATGCCTGGCTGGGACGAGTTTATTCTGGGGGCCATTGACGCCGACGAAGCCGACCGCTATGCGAAAATCACCGGCTTGTACAAGCATCTGCGTTGGGAAGCACCTTGTTTTGGGGTCGATCTTGATGGCTTGCGCCAAAGCGGAGGAAACTATCTCGCTACCCTTTCGCGCAACACTCGCCACCAGATAAATCGTGCGCACCGGCTTTACAGCGAGCGAGGTGAAGTCACCCTGGTTCGCCCTGAATCCGTAGACCAAGCGTTGGCCGTATTCGATGCCATCGGCCCCAGGCACCTCGAACGTTGGGGCAAAGGGCCGGACCAGAGCGGGTTTGCCAACCCGGATTTCGTGCGATTCCACCGGGAGCTTATCCGTGAACAGTGGGCGGAGGGAGGCGTTGATCTGATTTCCGTGATGGCAGGCGATGAGGAAATTGCTTTTTTCTACAACCTGCTCCACAACAAGGTGGTGTATTTTTACTTGGGCGGTATGGCCGTTGAGACTGATAACCGCCTCAAGCCTGGTTTACTGGGCCACGCGCTGTGTATTGAAGATTACCGCGATCAAGGGTTCGACTATTACGATTTCATGGGCGGCGATGAGCGTTACAAGTCCAATCTTGGCCATTTTCATCGCAACCTGGTGCAGATTGCTTTACAGCGGCCCCGCTTCAAACTGAAGCTTGAGGATGTTGCAAGGCGAGCAAGAAACCGCTGGCTTGGGGAGGCAGGTGCCGACAATGAGCGCTGAACTTCATATCCGGGCTTCCAGATTTAACGCATTCCCGGTAAGCGAATACAACCAGTACGTTGCAGAGCATTCTGCAGCAACGCCCTATCACCGTAGTGCCTGGTTGCAAGCAACTGAACAAGCCTATGGCCATACAGGCTGGCTGATAAGCGCGCACCAGAACGAAATACTGTGCGGTGTACTGCCCTTGGTGGAAGTAAAGCCACCCATCGGCACCAGCAGCCTGGTGACACTGCCATTCTGCGATCTTGGCGGTGCACTGGCAGACAGCGCAGAAATCCGGGAACGATTGATTGCCGAAGCCGGAGCCCTGACTAAAACAAACCGCATTAAAATCCTCGAAATGCGTGAGGGTGGTGAAGCGTTGAACGCTGACAAAGACGCCTCTGGCGAACAAAAAAAACAGAGCGTTGATGCTCTGCCCGGAAGCACAAAAGTACGAATGCTGTGTGACTTACCGGAAAACAGCGAAGCCCTGTTCAAAAGCTACAAACCCAAGCTGCGGAGCCAGATTCGCAAGGCTGAGAAAAATGGGCTGAGAGCTGAATTGCGCACAGAAGCGGATGCGGTCGATCTGTTTTATGAGGTATTCGCCCAGAACATGCGCAGGCTGGGCTCACCAGTGCATAGCCTGCAGTGGTTTCAGGAATTGAAAGCCGCCTACGGCGAGCACATGCTGATTGGTATTGTTTTCCAGGCCGATAAGCCCGTGGGCGCGGGCATCGTATTGCTGGGGGGTAAAGAAGCCTGCATTCCCTGGGCATCCACCCTGGAGGAGTTCAACCGGCTTGCGCCCAACATGCTGCTGTATTGGACCTTGTTAAGCCATGTGTGCGATCTGGGATACACCCGGTTCGACTTTGGCCGCTCAACACTGAATGAAGGCACCTACCGATTCAAGAAACAGTGGGGCGCTCAGCCCTATGAGCTGATCTGGACAGAATACCGCAGCGGCATGGTAAATCTGCCGGGCAACGAATCTTATAGCACCGGGGCATCCGTTGCCTCCCAGCTGCGGCCCCTCATAGAAAATATCTGGCGACGCCTACCGCTGTCGTTTGCCAACTGGCTTGGCCCAAAATTGAGACGATACATTACCTTATGACGTTAGTACTGCTGTTAACTCTGCTTTGCCTTGCCGTGCCCGTGTACGTGTATTTCGGGTACCCGGCCATATTGTGGTTGCTCACCCGGGGCCTGCCGGATACCACCCACCGCCGGGGCGAGCACAAACCTTCAGTGGCGCTGATTATTTCCTGCTACAACGAATCAGACGTAATTCGGGAGAAGCTTCTAAACGCACTGGAGCTGGACTACCCGCAAGAGCTGCTCCAGATCATAGTGGTGTCAGACGGTTCAGACGATGGCACCGATGAGGCCGTAAACGAGTTTGAAGACGATCGAATCCTGTTGATCCGCCAGGAAGGCCGGCTGGGCAAAACCATGGGCATCAACCTTGCCATGGAACAGGTGAAAGCCGACATCACCGTGTTCAGCGATGCCAACGCCATGTATGCCAACGATGCCATCAGCAAACTGGTACGCAATTTTGCAGATCTCGATGTAGGTTATGTGGTGGGCGCAGCGCTATACACAGACGGCAACGAGGGCGCCAGCGCCCGCAACGAAAACCTCTACTGGCGCTACGAGCTGGCCATCAAAGCCATGGAATCCCGCCTGCATTCCGTAGTGGGCGGAGATGGCGCCATCTACGCCATTCGCACCAAACTGTGGGAGCCGCTGCAGCAGCAAGACATCAACGATTTTGTGAACCCCCTGCAAATCATCGCCAAAGGCTACCGTGGCGTGTTCGATGCAGATGCAAAGTGCTTTGAAGAAACCGCCGGCGATTTTGATCGGGAAGTGGCTCGCAAAGAACGCATCGTAAACCGCAGTATTCGTGGGTTGATGCGAGTAGGGCGGGTAATGAACCCAGGAAAATCAGGCGTGTTTGCCTTTGAGGTTATCTCTCACAAATTACTGCGCTGGCTGATTCCCTTGTTTCTGCTAGTAGGTGTCGCAGGCAGTGTACTTCTCGCGTTTTCAGGGCTGGGCTTATTCAAGCTCATTACGGCAGGCACGGTACTTATGTTAGTGCTCACGCTCGTGGGGCATCTTTCGCAAAATCGCAACGAATTGCCAACCTGGATTGCTACGCCGTATTACTTCGTAATGGTTAACGGCTATGCAGTTCGCGGCATTGTTAAGGCGCTACAGGGGCAGACTCAAGTAACCTGGAGTAGCGCCAGAAACAACGAAACAAGGAATTCCGGAGTGTCAGACCAGTGAGTAAGCTACGAGTACTTCAGTTCATTACCCCAGCGGGTTTTTACGGGGCAGAACGTTGGGTTCTCGCGCTGGCCAACAACATCAACCACGATGATGTGATCTGCGATCTTGCTGTCACCCGGGAATCTCCGGATCAGGATCTTTCCGTTGCCGAATACTACCCGCGCACGGATGGCCAGCAGGTTTACTACCTGGAGATGAACGGCCGTTTCGACTTTCGGGTAGTTAGCAAACTGTGCGAAGTGATCCGCAACAACAAGATCGACGTTATCCATACTCACGGATACAAATCCGACATATTAGGGCTGCTGGCTGCCAAGCGGGCGGGCATTGCTTGTGTCAGCACACCACACGGATTCTCCGGTAACGTTGGCTTCAAGCTCGCCACATTCATTCGCATCGGCACCTACATGCTTCGCTACTTCGACCGGGTTGTCCCGCTGTCGGAGGAACTGATGGACGACATGAAGCGATTCAAAGTGCCCGAAGCCAGAACATCGTTTATCCGCAACGGCGTGGATCTAAAGGAAATCGATGCGGCTTTGGCAAGCCTGCCTCAGGGAAATACTATGGATAAAGATTTCCCCGTCATTGGCTTTATCGGCCAGATGATTCCCCGCAAGGGAATACCGGATCTGATAGAGGTTTTTGACAGGATTTACCAAACGCAGCCAAACCTTCGATTGCAACTGCTGGGCGATGGCAGTCAACGATCAGAATTGGAACAGCAGGCAGCTCAACTTAAGAGTGTTAATGCCATAGAGTTTTTGGGCTTTCGCAGTGATCGTCTGGAACTGCTTTCCAAATTCAGCTTGTTCGTTATGACATCCTCACTGGAGGGTATTCCCCGGTGCATGATGGAAGCCATGGCTGTGGGAATTCCTGTAGTTGCCTATGATATTCCCGGAGTTGATCAGCTAGTAGAGCATGGCAAAACAGGCTTACTGGCGCCCTTTGGTGACAAGGCTGCACTGGCTGGATGCTGCAAACAGGTTCTGGAAGATCCCGCGCTGGCGGCCACCCTTAGTCAAAATGCCAGGGAAATGGTGCATGTGCGCTACTCCGCTGCCCGTATGGCCGATGAATATGAAGCCTTGTTCCGAGAGCTGACTGGCAAAGCCAAACCCGTAGCCGCGACACAGTCCCCAGAAAAGCGAGAGGTGGGCTAATGTGCGGGTTCGCCGGCTTCCTTCGCACTGCTTCAACACCTGGTAGAGAAGCCCATCAGGGCTGGCTCGACACCATGGGGCAGGCAATCCTTCACCGGGGCCCAGATGCGGGCTCAACGTGGCTCGACGACGCAGTAGGCCTGGTACATCGCAGGCTGAGTATTCTTGATCTCAGCGATGCCGGCACCCAGCCCATGGTATCCACCTCCGGGCGTTACGTGATTGCCTACAACGGCGAGATTTATAACTTTCAGGAACTGCGCGACGACCTGGTTAGCCAGGGCCATAGCTTCCGCACGCGCACGGATACCGAAGTTCTACTCGCGCTCTACGAGATTCATGGCCCCGATTGCCTCCAACTACTGAATGGCATGTTCGCTCTGGCCATTTGGGATCGCTCAGCCCGAAAACTATTCCTGGCACGGGATCGCCTTGGCAAGAAGCCACTGTACTTTTACGAAGCCAATGGGCAGTTTGTATTCGCATCGGAGTTAAAAGCTCTAACACCCGCCCCCTTCGTTAAAACCGAATTGCGGCACGATGCCATCAAGGACTTTTTCGCTTACCAGTACGTGCCAGACCCCAAAACCATCTACAAAAACGTGCACAAACTGGCGCCCGGCTATTGGTTGGAAACAGATGGCACCCACACACACCAGCAACAGTACTGGGATGTGTCTTTCGGTTCGCCTTCAAATGCCAGCCTGGATGAATTGCAGGATGGCCTCTACAACCTGATTGACGATGCCGTTCGCCTGCGCATGGTGAGCGATGTGCCTCTTGGGGCCTTCCTCAGTGGCGGAATTGATTCAAGCGCTGTGGTTGGCTTGATGGCAGGCCACACCAGCACACCCGTGACAACCTGCGCTATCGGCTTTGATTCAAAACGGTTTGATGAAGTGCACTGGGCCAAGAAGGTTGCCCAGCAATTCAAAACCGATCATCACGAATTCACTGTGAAAGACAATGTCGCAGACAGCCTTGCCAGCATTGCGCGGTTCTTTGATGAGCCCTTTGCCGACCCCTCGTTTGTACCCACGTATTATGTATCGCAGTTAGCCAGACAAAAAGTAACCGTGGCATTGGCAGGAGATGGTGGCGATGAGAACTTTGCAGGCTACAGCAAATATTACACAGATCACGTTGAGAACCGCCTCAGGGGTCTGTTCCCGGCAGGAATTCGCCACAATCTATTCCCAGGGTTGGCGCGCCTGGCTGGCTTGATCAACTCCGGCCCTACGCGTAAAGCAAAATCCCTTCTGGGAACTCTGGCGCTTGATCCGGACGAAGCATTTTTCATCACCAACAGCTTCTTCCGTAGAGATGTTTGGAACGATCTCGTTACCGATGAACTGAAGCGGGAAACCCAGGGTTACGACCCAGCGGATATTACCCGTGCCCATTACAAAAATGCAGACACAGACGACCACCTTTCCAGCATTCTCTATACCGACATAAAAACCTACCTTCCCGGTGATATTCTGGTGAAAGTAGACCGCATGAGCATGGCTAACTCCTTGGAAACCAGGGCCCCGCTTCTCGACTACCGGGTTGTGGAATACGCGGCCCAAATACCTTCAGCGCTCAAGCTCAACGGTAAAGAGAAAAAGTACGTTCTCAAAAAGGCCTTTGAGCGAATGCTGCCTGAAGATATCTTATACAGAAAGAAAATGGGCTTTTCAGTGCCCTTAGCCCACTGGTTACGCCATGAACTGAGGCCTACCGTTGAACAGCTGTTGTTAGCTCCAAATAGCGGCGTCGCCAACTTCTTTGAGCCAGCGGGTATTCGCAATCTCTGGCAAAGGCACTTGGCAGGGGATGACCAGTTCACCCAGGAGTTGTGGTCTTTACTGGCCTTTGAGCTGTGGTGGCAGCAGTACCAGGTGAGTGCATGACAGTCGAACAGAGCAAGACAGCAACAAAATCAGCCAGAAAGCCGCTGAGAGTACTGCACATTACCTTCAATATGGGGATTGGCGGTACAGAACAGGTTATACGCCAGCTTGTTCAAGGAATGGCCAGTGAAAGCGTCGAGTCTGAAATTCTATGTATCGATGGCCACATAGGGCCTATTGGCGAAACGCTTCAGCAATCTGGTGTTCCAGTTCATAAACTTGCGCGCAAGCAGGGGTTTGACTGGGCGTTGATAAAAGCCATCCGCAAGCGGTTGAGGGAAGGGCGCTTTGATGTAGTGCACTGCCATCAATACACGCCTTGGATGTATGGATGGTTAGCGGCATTGCCTACACGCGCAAAAGTGGTATTTACCGAGCACGGCCGTTTTTATCCGGACAGGTATCGCTATAAAGCGATGCTTATTAATCCCATAATGGCGCTGTTCACTCCATCTATCGTTGCAATTTCGGAGGCGACTAAGGATGCGCTCGTAAAGTATGAGTTCATTCCAAGGCGTAAGATCCAGGTGATCTACAACGGTATTGCCCCTCTGACCAGAAACGAGACTGAAGCGCAAAAGGTCCGAGAAGAGCTAGGAATTCCCCCTGGGGCACTTGTTGTAGGTACGGTTTCCCGGCTCGATCCGGTGAAGAACCAACAGATGATGCTGAAAGCCTTCAAGGCATTTTTGGAAAAATGCCCAGATAGTTATCTATTGATGGTCGGAGATGGGCCTGCTAAATCCGAACTGGTTGAGTTGACGGAAAGTCTCCACATAGCAAACCGAACATTGTTCACTGGTTTCATCAAAGCCCCGGTGCACCATCTTGCCGCAATGGACGTGTTTCTGCTTTCGTCCCATACTGAGGGTACGTCGATGACATTGTTAGAAGCTATGAGCTTAGGAGTACCAGCAGTAGCGACACGCGTGGGTGGAAACCCTGAAATTATTGAGGATTCAGTAACCGGCATACTGACAGAGCCGAATGAGGTAGCTTCATTTTCCGGTGCGATAGCTAGAATGTCTCAAAATAGAATCGGCAGAGAGAAATTGGCAGAGGCTGGTATGCTACGGTTTAGGGAAAAGTTTAGCGGACCCGTTATGGTAAAAAAATATAGCTCAAGCTACGGCTTGAATGAGTAATCTTAAAGAAAACCTTGCTAGACCTGGTACAAAAAATGCCTAAGTTTGCGTTAATTTTCATTTTTTTGTTTGCAGGAGGGATATTTACTGCATTATTTATTGCGCCTTTTGCTTCCTTTCTAGTTTATCAGTTAGTGTATTTTGTCAATCCAGATATAAGGTGGTGGGCGGCTAGTATTCCTGGAATACAGTATTCTTTTATTGCATCTCTACTAATGTTGTTTTCTCTTTCAATTAGATATAAGGAGCTATCTTCTCAAGCTCGCTGGAGAGAGCAGCCCATATTTAAGTGGGTTATAGCATTGCTTCTGATGTATTGCTTTATGATTTTTTTCGCAGTTGTTCCTGATGTCCATGAACGCTTTACCTTTGACTTCGCTAAGCTGATAATAATTACTCTTGTCGCCTATAAACTCATCAACTCTGAAAGGGCTCTGAATGCAGTTCTTTGGGCGTATGTTTTCGGGGCGACCTATATTGGATATATGGCATACTCAGTAGGCCGTGATTGGCAGGGAAGAGTTGAGGGCATCGGGATGATTGATACCGGTGGTGATGGAAATATGACCGCCGCGGCAATGATACCTGCATTAATTATTCTGACATACATGGCTTGGATGGGTAAAACGAAAACCAAAATCGTGGCTTTATTTTGTGGTGCTTTAATTGTCAACGGGGTGGTACTGATTAATAGCCGGGGTTCGTTTGTTGGGGCTGTGCTGGGTGCTTCCTTCTTACTTTTCTATATGATTTTTTCAAGGTATCAGAGGAAAGGACAGCGAGCTACCGCAATTTTTATTGTTTTAATTGCCTTGGCAGGTACCGCATATGTTGCAGACGAAGCATTTTGGTCCCGAATGGAAACGCTTCAAAGTGTCGACGATGGCTCGAAAAGCGGTTCGCATCGAATAGAGTTTTGGTTCGCGACTTTTGATTTGCTAAAGGATTACCCACTAGGGGTCGGTGTTCAAGGCTACATACAGTTGAGCCCAAACTACCTTCCAGAACACTATTTTGAAGGTGGCATAAAAGGTAAGGCTGTTCATTCAAGTTGGTTTCAGGTTCTAGCGGAGGTCGGCTGGGTCGGTCTTGCGTTCATGGCAATGCTTCTTGTTTCAGTGTTTAAAGTTTCCAGAAAGACAAAGGCCTATTTAATAGATATAGAAAATTACGAAGCCTATTTCAAAATGTTAGCACTAGAAGGCGCGTTTATAAGTTTCCTTATTGCAGCTAGTTTTATAAATAGAGCACGAGCCGAAGTTTTCTTTTGGTTAATTATGTTTATTGCAGTGGCATCAAATATTTATTACATTAGATTCAGCAATGAGTCAAGATAAGAAGTCTAGATTTTTTGAGCTTAATTTATTCTAATTTATTGACTAAAATTATGGCAAGTCTCCGTAGATCAATTGTTTTTTCCTCGGCTACCCGATATGGCATGAGATTAATCGGCCTTTTTTCTTCCATGATCATTGCCAGGCTTCTTACACCGGAGGAGATTGGAACCTTTGCTATAGCTAGTGCTGTTGTGATGATTATGAGTGAATTTCGCATACTGGGAGCAGGGTCTTATTTGGTTCGTGAGGATGAGTTAACTAGAGAAAAAATCAGCTCAGCAATGGGACTGACTATGCTTCTATCATGGGGGTTGGGCGGATCTATTTGGGTAGTGGCTGGCTTCATGTCAGAGTTCTATGATTTGCCTCCTATAGAAAACATATTCAAAATACTGTCAGTTAGCTTTTTTCTTGCACCCATGATAAGTATCCCTGCTGCTTTGATGACGCGCGAGTTTCGATTTGGAGATATTTTTATAATAAAAATGGTTACATCGATCGTAAACTTGATCAGTACTATTATATTGATTCTTCTCGACTATGGTTACTATGCACTTGCTTGGGGTTACACTTTAGCAGTATTAGCAGAGTTTTTAATGGTTTTGTTTTTTATGCCAAAATCTATGATTTGGATTCCTACATTAGGTCGGTTTAAAGAGATTGCTGCTTTTGGTGTATATGCGTCGCTGGCAAACCTATTTAACCGAGGTATGGTAACTGCTCCGGATATGATCATTGGAAAGGTAGGTACTCCAACGCAGGTGGGAATGTTTTCCAGGGGGCTAGGTTTTATCGAATTTGTCTCAAAAACCTTGCTTATGGGCGTAAAACCGGTGGTGCTACCATATTTAGCTGATGTTAAGCGGTCCGGCGGCGATACAAATCAGGCATATACACAGGCTAGCATAATGCTTGGCGGATTGATTCTCCCGGTGCTCGCAGTAGCAAGCATCGTAAGCCTTCCAGCGATTCTACTGTTTTTTGGAGATCAATGGATAGCTGCTGCACCTTACGCCAGTATTATCGCAATCTGGGCAATGTTTCGCACTATCCATTGGTTTTCTTCCGATCTACTGATTTCTCAGGGTGGTGAGAGGGTGTTGGCAATAAAAGAAGGAGTCGCGTTCGGTGTTTTATTTATTGCTATAATTGTTTTATTTCCATTAGGTCTCAATGCTGTCGCTATAGGTTTTGTTCTTTCAGGATTAGTTGACTTTATTCTGACCACTTTGGTTTTAAGGCGATTTATGAAACTAAATGTTATAGAATTTTTGGTCGCGTGGCGAGGTACAGCGATTCTAACAATAGTTTGTGGGATTGTGGCATATGGTATACAACAAACCGTTCTCTCAGAAGGTGCGAGTGTATTTTGGGGGCTTGGGGTTGTTTCTATATTTCTTCCCGTAGTTTGGATAGTTGGTTTGAAGTTGACTCGGCATCCGCTGTGGGTAGAAGTTAGAAGATTATTCTAAGTTCTGATAACTATAAGATCGTACTTTACAACCAATCCTGTAGGTCAATTTCAGGTTCTTTAAAGTCTTGGTGGGTGGAAGGCCGTTTTTGTCTGGTGTTATAACAGCCGATTAGGTATCCACAGCATTATTACAGGCATTGGGAAGGTATCGATATCTTGGGGCCGGTATTTCGTCAGTTTCCGGGCTTTAAAACAACCTCACCATTGGAGCTTTGCGGTACCCATGTAAAGCAATCTCATTCATTGCTACTAAAAGGTCTCCCATGATGTTGGATACTTGGATACTTGGATACGACTATCTGGCGTTGTATCTGAAAAAGATGGTTTTCCAAAGTGCCTATTGATTTCTAGGTACGCATTAATGCAGCGTTTTCCGTAGGTTCATGGTGATTGGTTGATTCTGTTACTTCCTACTCGATTTTAGCGTCAAAAGAGAGCTTTAGCTGCTATCTGACACCGTATTTATGATTGTGATATTACCATTGACGCTACGGTACGGAATCATTTGTCCACTACAAATAGATTGGGTGGACGGTTATTAACAGTATGCCGCCTAGATTATCAGAATAAAGAGGTGCACTACGAACATACGTTATAGTAAAATTTATTATGCAATGTGAATACGCGGGCAGGCGATTTCATCGGCACGAACTTAAGATTTGGATGATCCTATAGAAATTGCTAGGTTGTTGCCCACGGCCGAAGCGATGTCGTGGACCAGAATTTGGTGCATTACAGCTCTCTCCGAAATGCGCGTAACAAATAAGTCTAGGGGAGCCAAAACTCGAATATTCGGTTCCCCAAATTCGACACTATGAAGCCGTGAGCTGAAGGAAGAAGCATCTAAAATGAGCAAGATTGATAAGCAAATTCGCGTTAATCCTAGGAGTACTGGAGTCGTCTCGTCCGAAACCTATGAGAAACACAGTACGGAAATTAGCCTGAAGTCAGAGTCGGAGGAATTGGCCCGCTGCCGCGACAAAAACATCCAGACGGAGAATGTCAAAACGGTTGAAATTATAAGTTTTAGTGAGTCAGAAAATCTCCTTGTAACACGTAAAATTGTAGCTCAGGAGCTATTTCATACGGTCTGGAACCCGACCTATCTGTTGGGGCGCATGAAGGGTAATCGGCTTTCTAATCCCGAGATAGTTAGAGCTCGCATTGTCGAAGTTGGTACTTGGTTGCGCAAGTATCATGAAAGTTCTTTAGGCGGAGTACAGAGCGGATCAGATGGGCGCTGGTTGGAAGAGGCCTTCCACGAAAAAATCAGAATTATTAGGCAGGGTCGACTGATGCCAGAGGCCAAGTTGGCACAAATCGAACGGGTGTTCGGTGCTGAGCTCAGCAAACTAAATAAACCTAGCTATCTTGAAGACAACGGTGCATTTCGGTGCCGCGTTCATGGCGACTTCCTTATTTACAATATTCTAATTGATTGTAATCAAAATCTTCACGTGCTGGACTTTGGCGATACCCGAATTTCAGGAAATCTGGAAGATGTTTCACGTTTCTATAGCGGGTTGTGGGCGATTTCGAAGACCAATCGAGCCCGGCACAAGCTACTCGGAGACTTGCCTCGGCGCTTCTTAGAGGCGTATGGCGTGGCGCCTAAAATATTAGATAACCCTTATTTTCGCTGTAATTTGGCCTACAACTTTCTCACTCATCTGACCGGTCAGCATTATATGAAAGAGCTTCTATCTTGGAATTCGAACCGAGAAATGAGCCAGATTACCCGAGCCGGTTTAAAATGGGTTTATCAACAAATATGAGGGGGGTGTAGGATATTGATTTCGGGCTGTTAGTTCTCCAATGATTACCGGAGTGTCGGGTGGCGAGAATACGATGTTCTCCTCACATATATCAGGCCCAGAAGGCCCTTTTATGCTTTTTAAGCGCCACGATTAGTAAAAATAGATACCTTGCTACCAATGTCTAAGGCGAGGTAACTACCGCAGCGAATAATGGTCTACACATAGAATGGTTGCATTTGGGATACATAACGATGACGAAAAAATTGCATACGGTGACATAAATAGCCCTCTGCGCAGTGTCATAAGTGATATCGTGATCCAACGGGGACTGGGTATCAGTATTGGGGCAAAAAGCTGATGCTCTATAGGTGATGTAATTGATGACTGTGTTTTACTGGTTTGGGGCTGATTCTTGATCGGGACTGTACAGCTGCGTGAACCTCAGCAAGTGAGAAAGATATTGGAGTTTAGCGTGTAGGATAGTGGTGAAAGGGTGCCTCTCAGATAGCCACTCTAGTAAGAAGGCCCCTGATCCCTGTTGGACTAGCAATGGGCGTAAAAATAGGTAACGCACATCTTAATCTGACGGACAATATGGTGAGTACCAGCATTGCGCGAACGTTTGCGGCTCTCAGACCACCTGCAGACCTTCATGCTGAGTAGTCGAGATCAAACCAGGCGCTGTGGCACTATGGGTAGGCCAATAACCAGCTTAAGTGTAAGTTGATGGTGTTGGCATAATGACTAGCAGAGGAATAGAAATGGCCACTTTTAAAACGAAAATGGTTCTTGGCCTGGTTACTGGGGCGCTACTGGCTTCAGCTGGCGTACAGGCTGAAATAGTCTTTGAAGATGACTTTGACGATCAGCCGGACTGGACGAGTGCACTGTATAGCACCGATAGTGTACAGAGGGCAACAACACATAAAATTCCTGAAGGTTGGTATTCTATTCGACAAGTCCCCACATGGGCACCATCCACTGGTTATCCAGATAAGCATGAGGCTATCGAGATACTTGCTTCGAATGCAAGCAAAGCGCGTGGGGGGAAAGGTAAAAGCTTTGTAAGTTGGAGAGACTCCTATAATAAGGGCTGGAACTATTGGGCTTCAGAGTCGATGTTGCTCAAGTACTTTCCGGAAGGGTATGACCAACTTTACGTCGAGTTTTGGATTCGGTTCGACCCGAACTGGACGCGCTCTAACGTCGAAGGTCTTGCTGCAGCCACATCAAAGATGTTTAGGGTTTCTAGCTGGAGTGGCGATGGATCGGAGTACAGTGCTTTCTCTGATGGAAACATTGGCCCGATAGCGTTATGGGATCACAAACTAAACAGTTATGGGATGCGTGTGGGATTGGCTTTTCGGGGAGGCCCCCACAGCGACAACTACAAGCTCGCGGCAGAGGAAATTCCAGACATCGGCCATATAATTACATCCGGGAGCTTAGGTGACGTAAATGCGAATTATACCAACAGCCTTAGAGGGATGGGCGTGAGTGGTGGAGACCCTCAGCTCACTGACAGAGTAAAAGGTGGCCCTCTGACAGGCTATGTTGAGCATGACCAAGTATTTGGCCCAGGTGATTCGTGGACTAAGCTTGGCTTTTTTGTAAAGATGAATTCAGATGTTGGAGCTAGAGATGGCGAGTTTCGAATGTGGTTGAACGATGAACAAATGTTTGTCAGTACCCAGATTCCTTGGCTTCGTTCATCTGAAACGAGAGATGAAAAAGCCCAGTGGAACTTAGTTGCAATTGGTGGTAATGATTTTTTTCAAACATATCCAAATGAAGATCGCCGTGAAGAGTGGTACTCAATCGATGATTTGGTGATCCGTACTGATATTCCAGACTATGTGAATTCAGGGGCAAATACCATTGAAGTTCCACCTAATCCACCAGCTGGGTTTGACGTGCAATAGATGCTTTTAGTGCTTTGCATGTACTTTTTGCTAACCCAAAAATCCGGCCGCACAGATACACGAAGTCAAGAAAGTAGATGAAAGGAAGGTTACGTAGATGGTTTTTTGGATTTTTCGATCTGCGTAATCTTTTAATTGTAAATAGTAGTGGTGTGCCAACTACGAGCAATATTGGTGTTAGGTAGCCGAAAATACCATCTTTCCCAAGTGGGAGGAAAAGACAAAGCAAGCCAAACAGGAAGAGCAATAGAAGGTAGAAGGTAGGGTCTAGCTTTGTTTCGGGCCAGTTTTGAATATAGTTCTCTGAATGCCAAACCTGTCTTAGAGCAAACCTCCTAAGTGTGGCGGGATTTCCCAAATGGATGACATTAAGCTGTTTGGTCATTATTACGTTGTAGCTTTGTTTTTTTAGGCTTTTCGATAGTTTAGTGTCTTCACCTGATGTGACTCTCTCATCGAAAAGCCCAATATCAAAAAAGTCAGCTTTCTTTATAAAGATGCAGCATCCGAGGAGGTCTTTAGGTGGAAATTTGCTTTCTAGCAGCCAAGCCTGTTCTATCCAGTGGGGGGGGGTTGGTAGGTCGCAACCCCCGCCGTACACTGAATTGGGCTTGACAAGAAAGTGAGCACCCTTAGAAAGCCAATTTTTGGGTGCGACGCAATCGGCATCAATAAACGCTAGAAACTCGCCAGCTGCTTGACTTGCCCCAACGTTACGCACAGCCCCAACAGGCCCCTTTTTTTGATCGATGATCTTAACACCGAATGATAGAGCGATTTTTCGAGTGCTATCGGTAGAGTTATTATCAACAACAATAACTTCGTACCTATTTTTTGGGTAGTCTTGAGACATTAGCGCTTGTAAACATTGCGCTAGATGGTCTTGCTCGTTGTGAGCCGGCACAATAACACTAATAAATATGCGATCCATCATTCTTGCCTGAGATGTATGATTTTACTGCTTTGAACTTCCCGTTCTTGCTTTTTTCAATGTTTTCGACAAAATTTATTTCGAAGCTTATATCTTCTCCAAATTTAAGCCTAAGCTTTTCTATAATTTTGTGTTCGGCTAGTGCCTCTGATTCGGACATTTTAACAATAAGGATCTGGCAATAATCAACTCTATGTTGAATTATTTGGGCTTCTTTTATATTCTTAAAAAAACCAAAAATCTCTCCTGTTCTACCAATTCTCCGGCCATCAGGAGTATGTATTTGATCATCTATTCGGCCAGTGATATTTTTTATAGCGAAATCACCATCACCTTCCGCCGTATCCCCAATCTCGTAGCGAAGAAGTGGCATTACTGTATTAGTTAAGGTTGTACCTATAACTTGACCGGTGGTTGAGGGTACGCCTTTGCCATCAATGATTTCATGCACACCTAGAATTGGGTTGACGATGTACGATAAGTCCTTGTTCTGTCCTGCGAACAAAATATACTCAGCTGTACCATAGTAATCATATATGGTGCACCCAAAAACTTGTTCAATGGTTCTCCGCTGCCAACTGAAGAGCGTTTCGGAATTAGTGACAATGATCTTTGGTTTGAATGAAGGGGACTTCCTGTTTTCCAAGTATAGTGTTGCAAGGTTGTAAATAGCGGATGGATACCCAATGAGTTCTTCGGGGGATAAGGATGCTAACTCATTGTCATAGTGATCCAAATTTTCCGTGGATAAATGGTATGTTGAAAATATCGCTTGATTTTCGGATTTATTAAGTCGAAAGAATGGTGGTCTGTTATCTGAATAGTTCTTTATAAGTCTTCCGGCAAAGGTTGCTCTTCTTGCGCCGAATCTCACTCCATGCCGGCTTTCGTGATCAACTAACATCGCCATAGCTAATTGGTATGTTTCACAATTCATATGGATTGTGAATGGTGTTCCCGTTGTTCCGCTAGTTTTTTGAGTAATATAGTTTCGTGCAACAGGGGACACTAAGCTTTCAATGTTATCGATTATTGTTCGTTTTGATAGGGTAGGGATTTTATTTAGGTCAGATTTAGACGAAATTTGTGTGTGGCTGATACCGTAATCTGAGAATAATTTTTGATAAAACGGAATGTTTTTTCCACAAAAACGTACAATTTCCTCTATTTTCTCATTCTGGTAGTCGGTCTTTTCATGCTCACTCAGCGAATTGACTTCGTTGATTTGTTCTAGTAGAGAGTTGAGGTTTTTGTAACGCTTATGAAACTGCATTCTGCCAGCAAGACTGACAAGAAAGTTCTGAATCCGTGGTGAAGATGAGTAATAGATACGCTCTTTGATATTCACGCTATAGCCTCAAGCACGCTTTCTGACTAGTTTTGCTGGGTTCCCAGCATAAATACTCAACTCTTCCGCTTCATTAACAATTACGCTACCTGCGGCGATCACTGTCTTGTCTCCAATATTAGCCATAACTATCGCGCCATTTCCGATCCAGCAATCTGCTCCAACAGTAACTTTGGAAAACGTCCCAGGCTGGCTCTGAATCGATAGCTCAATATCATCGAAGGCGTGTTGATTTTTACCGCTAAGGATGTGAACGCCACTCCCAAGCAAAGTATCTTCCTCTATTTCGCATTTGCCAATATTACATTGAGGTCCAATATAAACCCCTTTCTGAATCGTAGTGTCTTCATGAGAAAAAACGGTAAGAAAGCCCACGGAAATCTCATCTGAGGTATTTGTACAGGCTAGGCGATAGAACGCTGCACGGACATATATGCCTATTTTTCCGGGGACCAAGCTTAATGCTTGCGAAAAGGACGCAAAAATCCCGTCTTGACTTCCTGTGACGCGCAGGAGCAAGTAAAAAGCGTAAACAGGTAATACCAATGCGATAAAAAAATTCTTGATAGTGCGTTTGAGTAGGCGCCTTAGACTCATTTTCGGTTCAGCCTTGTATTTAGCCAAGATTGTTCGCGGGCTACGTTAAGCCTGTATACGCCTTTGCCGAAGCGTAAGAGCATTCTTCCCAATAACGCGCCCCAAGTTAGAGTTTGGTAATTATCCTCGATAGACGCTGAACCCTGCAGTGTTATTTCATGCAGAGCAGGTGTGATCGTATGAGGGCCGTAATTCTGCATAAGAATAATGAGAATTCTCGAAAATCTAAGCTCATCGCTGCGCTCAAGAGATTGATTTGTTTTGAGGAGCCAGTCGTTGCCAGTGGCTAAAAACTGCACTGCAGTGGCGTGTGGGGATAGCTCCGCAGCCTGAAACATGAGCATGGCCTTGCGGATATCCTGCGCAGTCCAGGTGTAGTTAGGAAACTCCAGCTGCGGAGCGCTTTCTAGAAACGGCTTCTCGTTATCTTGCATCCATTCTGCGTAAGCGATAAAAGACCTGGCGGCATGCTGATAGGCGTCGTCAAACTCATTAATCGCCCGCTTTTCATGGAGGAACCGGGCGATCGAGGAAAGCAAAATGAGGTAAGACCATCCGGTTTCTATGTCCAAGAGATTTCGTGCAGATATATTGTCGTTTGGATGGATGGTGGCTCGAATGACAGTGTCGGCTTTCGATAACCAATTTCCGCTCGGTTCGAGAATTGACGCATCAATTAGAGCAGTCAGGTAGTTTCCGGTTCCACGGGTAAATGGGTACCTGTGGGTTGTCACGGACTGCCGCTTGGCCAACGCCTTTAGCTTTGGGATGTCCTGGTTTTTTATGGTCAACAGTGATTCCAAAAGACCGTTGGTGCCTTCATGGGTTGCCACCATCCATCCAGCTAATCCCAAGGCGGCTGTTTTGGATTGTTCGTTTCCGGTTAGTAGGTGGTGATAGAGCAGTCCAGTGGTGTAGCAATGCTCTGCAGCTGGCCCGCCGCCGGTCTGCCCAGGCGTAGAGCTTGTATCATTGTCTTTCGAAAAAGTTCGGTGAGTAGCTGTATAGGCATCCAAGTAGTGGTCTGTATGCCAGAACAGACCATTATTGTATTCCGCCCGGTCTTCCTCAGTGTGATAAATGTCTATATCTGCAACATGGCTGGCCAGATCATCCATCAACTCAAACCAGCGCCTGTCTCCGGTCAGCGCGAACTGTCGGGCGAAGCCGTATATAGCGTCGTACTGATTGTTGTAATGGGAGATAAAAGGCTCTTCACCTTCGGCTTGGTAGAGGGTTTCATGGTCCGCAAAGATATCCCCAAAGTTGCGCCAGCCGAACTCGTCAATCACTTCTCTTTTAGCGAAGAAGTTGGATTCCCCTTCAAGGCCTTCGGCAATAAGCTGGTCTAACGGGCCAGGTTTTGCATTGGCTTTGAACCAGGGGAAAGCTTCAGCTCGCTCATAACACTCTGGGGCGATTGTTGGTGTCAGAGGTGTGTAGGCCATTGCAGATAGACTGGTGCCTCCCTGGTAGCTCATGAGACAGCGCAGTGTCTTCCTTTCGCCGCCTTGTAGCTCGTAGGTGGTTTTTGCATCTTTAGGAAAGAGTCCAACGGTTACTATGTTTCCTTCTTTTCGCACACTCGTTGGAAAGTTCTGCCAGAAGTGGGGTACTGCTAGGTCGAGTTGCCCAAAATCGTGCTTAATACTCACTAATGGATTGGCGCGCCTACCTTCGTGTTCTAGGTTATCCGCACTGGAGAGGCGGTAACCGCAGAACTGGGTCGTGATTTCACCGTTAGCGTCTACGTGGTTTCGGCTTTGCCAGTTTTCGCCGCCGCTGGAATCCTGATAGAGATTGAAATCGACAAGATCGAAAGTGCTTGGGCTTTGGTCAGTAGCCTGGGGGGAGACCCTTGCATTGGTATTGCTGGGTAATGTTGTTTTTACAGCGAGTTCACGGAGGTGTACGGAGCCTGGATCCCCCAAATCCCACAATCCACCCGGGTGGCGTGCACGTTTGGGATTGTGTGTTACCAGCTCAACTTGCACTAGCCCGGTTTCTAGAAAAATACGCAGTTCGCATACGAATCGAGAAAGTGGTTCGTTGGTTTGCTTTATCCACTGACCTTTCAATGTGGCCGCTACATAAACGGGGCCTTTGTGAGTGATTTCCCATTTGGTATCCGCTTTTGCTGTGCAGGGCGCTCCGGTGTCATCACTAAGGGTGATTGAAGAGGGCACGGCTTCATCGTTCGAGTTACGAACCTGCCAGGCCAAGCTGTCTGGCTGCAGAATGAAGCTGCCAGTTGCTGTAGCAATTCGCAGACCATCTATTGCGTGGTTAACAGATGCCTCACCTGCGCAAGGGGAGGGTGTTTGCAGGTAGTCGAGTACCAAGTCCCTGTGGCTGTTTGGGGCCACGTTAATCAAGGCACTGGCGTGAACCCATCGTATGCTGCCATCTGGCCAGTGTGCGAGCGGCTCAAATTGCACTGCAAGAGGCTTGTCGCCGTCCATCAGCGCAAGGTTTCGGGTATTTTGCAACGAGCCTTGGGGCAACGGTATTCCGAGACCAACGGGTTCATTCGTGCGAGCCGCGCCGCTATATTCCCTGATTTGAATGGCTATATTTTCCATAAAATTGCCTACTGCATAACTCCCTGTGTCACGGGTAGTGGCTCCGCCTTATTGGATTACACTATTGCTGAACATATCACTGCTTACTATGTGTTAGGTGAGTTTCAATAGTTGAAATTTGATTATCTAATCGGGCAACCGCTCTGTCACACTCTGTTTGTCCACATTCAGCCTGTAGCGTCACAAGGGCAAATCGCTGCTCTCCTTTTAGCATTGCTAAAACCTGCAATAGCTTTGCCTCGCTGTAAGTCCAAGCTCGATGGGAGCCAACCTGATACCACTGGCCAACAATTACCTGCTTCCTGCTAAGGATATTTCGCACGCGCACTAAGCCCGGACGGTAGGTTTCTTGAATCTGCCAGAGGGAATGGTCGTATGGCGGGCGCAAGTAAGGCACAAGCTTTTCTTCAACGGTGGTTTTCTGGCTTTGAGCGAGGGATATCCAGGCCCCCTCGGAACTCCACACTTGCTGGGCAAGTGTGCTTGGCAGTGTGAGCGGTATTGGCATGTGATTGGCGTTTGCAGGTGTGGCGCTGGGCAGTTCAAGCAACCAGGGGGAAGCTGTTGTGTTCGAAGGCTGTGTGATGGCTAGTGCGATGGGGCCTAATACTATGGCGGTAATAACGGCCGCGATGCCAAGTTTTTGAAAGCCGAGTTTTGCCTTGGCCCTAGTCGACTCTGAAATTCTTCTGCGGACGGGCGAAAAGTACAGTGCCGGTAAAACGAATAATCCGTACACAACCCAGCCCATGGTTTCATGATCGGAAAGCATGTCGCTTTGCATGTCGGTTTCGTAGGCAACCACCACGAGAATGGTTATGCGCACCCAGTTCGCGATAAGGGCGAGTGTCACGGCTATCAGCAGAGTGATCAGCCAATCACGCCAGCGATAATCGTTAAGAATGGAGGTCATCATTGCCAGCAATATGGAAATTGCAAAATACCGGATGCCGGAGCAGCCATCGGCAATGAGGAGGCGGCCGTAGGGTAGGGTGATGCTGTTGCCTTCAATCAGGGCTGTCATACCAAACCAGCTAACCCAGGTTCCTACTACTATGCTGGCTAGGTCTACCAGTGCGGGAACCATATCTGCCCATACAGGCAATGAAAGCGATAAAAGTAAAACGTAGGGGATAAAGCTGAGGGTTTGGGCCAGCCCAAGAAGTGCCCAGGCGGTCACTATTATGCCAGCCGGGAGCATTAGGTATGCGAGGGTATCAATGCGCACCAGTTCAAGCAGTGCCCACGTTAGCGATGTCACAACCAACAGGATGGCACCAATAAAATGATAGGGCGTTATTTGTGATTGGTCGTTTACGTTTTGGGGCGGGTGAATCAATAGCAACCCGATAAAAATAAGAGCAGTTGCCAAGCCGTGAGCGAGCACTTGCTCGAATTCAAGCCATGCTTGCGCGAGCCGGATCCAGGTCGGATAAAAAAGGATCACCGCGATAGCGGTAACGACCAGGTAAGGCCTCGAAAGAGGTAGGTTGTCTAATGTCTTCCTTAACATCGTTTTTCCGCCGCACTACTGACCAATCGACAGGATACTGTGTATAGCAGTTACATAAAACTCAAATCCAAAACAAAAAAAAGCCAGCCGAAGCTGGCTTTTCATTACTCTGCCGAAATCAGGCTTTCTGACGGCGGCGAGCTGCACCAAGTCCTGCAAGGCCAAGGCCTAGGAGAGCCAGGGTGCCGGGCTCAGGTACTGGAAGGAATGATTCAACCATAACGACCATGTCAGAATAGTCGCGGTCAGATCCACTCAGTACAAGGTCTTCCCAAGCAAGAATGAAGTTGTTGCTTGTGAACGACTTATAGTTGCCATCGTTGTTCGCATCCATGTTCTGGCTGCCATCACCACGGAAAGTAACCATGTGGTTATCATCTACACCATCAGCATCAGTGTCGCCATTCAGGGCTGACTGAGAGAAGAAGGTGTTGCTTTGAGGTGTGGTCAGGTAAAAGCCAAAGTTAGAGCCTGAGAATACAGCACTGTTTTGTCCGACGTATGCACCAGCTGCGTCGAAATACGTTGCAGTAAACGTGTTTCCGATTTGGCCAAGACGGGCGGTATCACCTGTCGATGCAGAGCCAGCAAAAAGCTCTAGCTGCAGGCCAGAAGTCAGGTCGTAAACACCCATGGTGTTTTGAGTAGCAAAACCTGCGAACTCAAACATCATAAGTGCGTTGCCGGCACTTACTGCGTCCAGAGTCCACACTTCGGATGGGCTGTACTGGTCAACAGTAACATCCTGATTGAACACTCCACCTTGTGTCGCATTGTTAAGGCCGTCTTGCAGGCCGGTGCCGTTAATTTGAGTGAGTGCGCTAGCAGAGCCAGCGAATGCGATTAAACTTACTGCGAGGGCTAAACGTTTAATTTTCATTTGATTTCTCCAATCGTAAATGACAGTTCCTTTGCAGCCAGGCTGTCTCTTGTTGTTATTAGAGACCCTTAGCTTTCCGTCCCACCCTCGCGAGTGGTTTGGCATACGACCGGTAGTTGCCGATCCTATGGGTAATACAAAGCGATTCGCGTGCCAAGTTTTTAAGGTGCTGATGTGTATGCCTATTTCGTGATCAGCATCAGCGATATGTAAAAAAATTCGACGAGCGCTTTAAAAAAAGGCCTGAGGCGCTATTGCCTCAGGCCTTTTGTGTATTCGAACCCGACAGGGCTGTCGAGGTTCTTTACATTGCTTTTTTTACAGTCTCAAGGTGGGCTTCAATCTCTGCATTGCCCGGTGCAAGGTCCAGTGCTTTTTCTATCGCTGTTTTGGCTTCGGCATGCTTTCCGGTCAGATGCAGTATCCAGCCATAGGTATCCAATATGGCTGGGCTATTTGGTGCGAGATCGCTGGCTCGCTTGGCCATGTTGAGTGCCCGTTCGGGATTTTCTTCACGAAGGGTCCAAGCCAGATTGTTGAGTGCAGCCACGCTGTTTGGCTGTTTGGCTATCACTTGCTCGTAATGGTTTACAGCAGCTGCCTCCTGGCCGTTAGTCAGTAGCCAATCAGCTCGCGCCATGTGTGCGGCAAGGCTTTGCGGTGCTTCCTGTACCCAGTTTTGGGTTAAACCATCCATTGAGTCGGGTGCGCTCGCTTGTGCAAGCACAATGAGGGATGGCATCAAGTTAAGATCTTTGGTGGCTTGCCATCTGTCTGCAAGATAGTCGTAGGCGCCTTTGGGGCCCTTTTGCTGTTGCAAAAGCCTGGTGCGCGAGAGAATTGTCGCGGGCAGTTCGCCGTGTATCTTTTCGACACCATCGAGCGCGGTAAACGCATCGTCGAGTTTGCCTTCCATCTGTGCGATGCCTGCGGGAAGGAGCGCAAAGCCTATGTTCTCTGGCTCAAGAGCTATGGCTTCGGCCGCTTTCGCTCGGGCTTTTGTCCAGTCGTTTTTGTCGGCGGCAGCCTTTGCCTCAGCCAGCAGCAACTGACCGTGAGCTCGCTTTACGGTGATGGAGTCGCTGTCTTTCCATTGCGATAGAGTTTCTCTGGCGGATGCCAGTTCGCCTTGGGTTATTTCGATGAGTGCGGTGAGTGTGTCTGTGTTCCGTTCGAGTTCCGGGTGCGTTTTTGCGACATCGGCCAACCAGTTTTTGGCCTCCGGCACTGTGTGGTCCTGCATGTAAATTTGGCCGGCTTGCTGTAGCGGGCGTATTGCATCGGGGGTCATGACAGCAGCTGCTACCAACAGGTTAACGGCATCATTGCGTTTGCCAGTTTGCGCATAGAGGCTTGCTAGCGCCACTTTCGGAGCCTGTAGGTCGGGGCTTTCTTTTGATAGTTTTTCGAGCCTTGCTATTGCAGCATCGGGGTTTCCAAGCCTGGCATCTGCAAGGCTTGCTAGTAATATTGCCCTGGGTTGATCTGCATAACCGTTGATGAGTGAGTCGCGGATTTCTGCCGCTTCCAGCTTTTCATCCTGTTGAATCAGCACGTTCAGGTAGGTGCTGGTGGTCGACCAGTCTGAAGGGTCGGAGGTGAATGCCATGCGCAATTGGCCTAGGGCCTGCTCGGGCTGATCGTTCTGCAGGTGGTGCCTTGCAAGGGCGAGGCGCAGCCGTACGCGCCCCGGCTCGTTACCAATGGCTTTACTGAGGCTGGCGATACCCGCGCTTTCGTGGCCGGGCAGGCTAAGGGCCAGAATGCCGTGCATGGCCAGCAGCTCGTTGTCATTGGGGCGAGCTTCTATCGCACGGGTTAAGGTTTTAAGGGCAGCTTCTCTGTCGCCGGTATCAATCTGGGCCATGGTGGCGGCCCGTATGAACTGTACGGGGGTTGTTTCCGGGTCGAGGTTTTCTTTGAGTAACTGGGCACCTTCATCCAGATCGCCGGTGCCGGCGGATATTGCACCCAGCATCAGGGCGACCTGTTCGTTTTCAGGATCAAGCTTCAGCGTGTCTCGCAATATGGCTTTAGCTTCCTCAAAATTCCCTTCTTTAAGGGCCGCAACCGCGGCTTCAGCCTGTTCCCGGGCGCCGGTGTTGATGTTTTCGGCGAGTATCCGGTTATAAATTTGGGCTTCGGTTATTTTCCCTTGCTCGGTAAGTACTCGAGAGAGGGTGGTCAGTACATTGCGCCGGATGGGCAGGAAAATATCCGATGTTGGTAGTTCGCCAACCGCATCCGTCAATGTGGCGGCCGCTTGGTCAAGTTGATTCAGCCGGTATTGAGCCTGTCCTTTCCAGTACAGCACTTCTGGAGCTGCTTGATTTTTTGCAAGCCAATTGTCGGCCGCCTCTACAGCTTGTTGGTTTTTGCCCAGATTGATCTGAGCCTGGAGAACACCGGTGATTGCCGGGATATTAGAGCCGTTACTTGTGGCCAGGCTGGTGTACAGCGCAAGGGCTTCGGCTACTTCACCGGATCTGCGCAAGGCTTCTGCGCGGATCAACGATGCTTCCAGCTGGTCTTCTGGGGAGCTTGGGGTTTGCAGTGCCAGAGTTTCAATGGCTGAGAGATGTTTTCCTTGTTCTACATAGGCGCGGGCAAGGGTGAGGCCTACCGCGTTGGGCTGTTCCTTTACCCAGGGGGCAAGGAGTTCAGCGGCTTCTTTGGCGGCGCCTAGTTCCAGATACAGATCGGCAAGGCGCACAATGTGCTCAACGTTGTCCGGGTCTTTTTGTATGGCGTTTTTGATTTCCAGCAGGGCCGATCGGAATTGGCCCTGGTTGGAATATGTCTCTGCACGCGTAATGTGAGAGAGCGCCTCCGATGTATCTGGCCCACTGTTGCAGCCGGATATTAGCAGCGGTACTGCAAGCATAAGGCTGCCTGCCAGTACCAGCCCGGGAAGGGTTTTCTTTTTTGTTTGCCTTGTGATCATGTAAAACTGCTCCTTGAGCTTTGCGCTGCCATCGTGTGCCGGAGGGCTATTTATACTTCCGGGGCCACTGCCGATGTGTCGATTTTATATTTGTCGGTAAGGTTGTAGAGAGTGGGGCGGGTAATGCCCAGAAGCCGGGAAGCCTGAGTCATGTTGAAGCCACTCGTTTGAAGCGCCTGCATTATTGCTCGGCTTTCGGCCTGTTCCCGAACCTGGCGAAGGTTCAGGTGGCTTACGGCAGGCTCATCGCACCCTGGGAGCTCAAGATCTCCGGCGGTTATGCGCTTACCATCCGCCATGATGGTGGCCCGCTTTATTTTGTTGATCATTTCCCGAACGTTGCCTGGCCACGAGTAGCTGCTTATGGCGTTCACAGCGTCGTCTGAAAAGGACAGGTTTTGTCTGTCCATCTGTTTGCTAAGGGATTTGAGCAGGGATTGCGCAATAACCAATGCATCTCCCTCTCTTTCCCTCACAGCGGGAACATCGAGGGTTATCTCGCTGATTCGGTAGTATAGGTCTTCACGAAAATCGCCACTGGCAATCAGTTGGGCAAGCTTTTGGTGGGTGGCGCACACTACCCGTACGTCCACGGGTATGGGTTTTACAGAGCCCACCCTGTCAACAACACGCTCTTGCAGGAAACGCAGCAACTTGGATTGAAGCGACATAGGCATGTCGCCAATCTCATCAAGAAAGAGGGTGCCGCCGTTGGCGCTTTCAATTTTGCCTTTTTTGGCTTGGGTAGCCCCGGTGAAGGCGCCTTTTTCGAAACCGAACAGCTCGCTTTCCAGAAGGTTTTCAGGAATGGCGGCGCAGTTAATAGCGGCAAACACATTGCCGGACCGAGGGCTTAGATCGTGCAGTGCGCGGGCGAGTACTTCTTTGCCTGTGCCGGTTTCACCAATAATAAGGGTGGTTACATCGGTAGGTGCAACCTTCTCCAGTGTGCGGCATACGGCCATCATTTGCGGGCTGGCGGCGATGATGCCTTTGATGCTGGTGCCGTTGTTTTGCTGTGATAGATCCTGGTTTTCCCGTTCCAATTCAGCCAAACGAAACGCGCGGTTGACCACAAAGGTGAGGATGTCGGCTTCCAGGGGTTTCTGATAGAAGTCGGATGCGCCCATGCCGATCGCCTTGACGGCATTTTCTTTGTCTTCTCGACCGGTGACGACAATCACTTTGGTTAAAGGCGCAAGCCGCAGAATTTCTTCCAGTAGGGCGAATCCTTCCGTTGCGCCGCCGGGGTCGGGCGGCAAGCCGAGGTCCAGCGTTACCACGTGGGGTTCTTCGCGCCTGAGCGCGGTGAGGGCGGCTTCCCTGTCTGAAGCGACAGTCACCTCCAGATCGTCGCTGAAGCACCAGCGCATCTGGCTTTGTAGGCCCGGGTCGTCTTCTACTATCAGTAGTCGTCTAGTCACAACAGCAACAAGTCCTTTGTTTTAATGTTCCAATATATCTGATTCTTAACTGAACATTGACACTTTGCAATGATCGATTCAGTTGTTGTGTCTGGTCGCCATTTAATTGACGAATTCCGGCGGGTTCGGTAGGTCAATAATCAGGTGTTTATTGGTCTGATTACCGTGTTCCGACTTTTCCGCCAGGGGGATGCGCACAGAAAAACATGAGCCCACGCCTGGTTCACTGGTGGCATCTATGGTTCCGCCCAGTTTTTGTATGTATTCCCTGGCCTGGTAGGCGCCAATTCCCATGCCAGTGAGCCCTTTGGTGCTTTCAAATGCTTTGAACAGTCGGCCATTAATGAAGTCATCACTCATGCCGCATCCGGTGTCCTGGATAAATAGCACAACATTGCCCTTGGCAATTTTTAGCGACAGGCTGACTTCCCCGTCTGGAGGGGTGGCATCTTGTGCGTTTTGAATAAGGTGGCCCAGCACGCTTCTTAGTTGTTCGGGGTCGGCTTTGACAATTATTCGTGGCTGGGCGCCATCAAGTACCGGTGCTGGTTGTTGCTTGCTGTAGTGATCAACAAGTCCGCTTACCAACTCTGTCAGATCCAGCTTGTTGTTAATTTCCATGTCATCTGCTGTTGGTTTACGAATGTGGGCTAACAGATTGGACATTTTGCGAACCGCATGATCTGTGGTGTTGATCATGTCTTCAATAAACGCAGGGTTGTTCTTGTGTTTCTGGGCATTGTTGACCAGCAGTGTCAGTTGCGCGACGACCGTTTTCAGATCGTGCACCATGAATGCAGACGCTTTGCTGACGGCCTCAAACTGCATGGCACGGGATAGTCGGTTCTGCGCGTCGGCCTGAGCCAATAGGTTACAGGTTTGTCGGGCGACCACTTTAATCAGGTCAAAGTTTTCCCAGTTAAGGTCGACCCGGGCATAAGGTCGGCCAATCATTGCTATGCCGTAGAGCTCGTTGCTGAGATATAAGGGAATAATCAGCCAGGCGTCTGGAGTTTTGGCAATGGCGTCAGGAATTTCCAGCAGGTCGTAGCTCACTGGGTCGGCTCTGTATTCGTCGAGATTGACGATCCATTCTTTCTCGTTAAACAGGCGCACCAGTTCGGCATCTTCATCGATAACGGTGTATCTGGGCGTAGCCAGATTGGCGGACTCTCTCAATGTGTAGGAGCCCTGGTCGCTTTTAAGCCAGATAGCGCCGGCATTGCTCTCCACCAGCCCCCCCAGAATGCGGATAACGCGTTGCGCCAACGGGGGATCATCGCTCAGGTACGCCAACTCTTTGGTCAGTTTTAGCCATTCTTCCCGGTAATCGTATTTGTAATCGAAGAAGTTCTGGCTGATCAGAACCATAAGTTTTGCCCGAATTCGACGGGAGAGGACCAGCGTTGTCAGGAACACCAGAGCAACGGCAGACAGGAGCACTTGTAAGGCTTCGCCCCAGTCGCCACCGAGAATGCGCACGTAATATCCGCTCACAGATAGAAGCAGCAAATAAGCGCCGGCCATGATTAGCGTGCCGGCATGAAATACTGCTGAGCGGGATAGTTGGAAATCGATCGGTTGTTTGCGCGTGTTGACTACGTTGATTGCAAACAATGGCACCAGTGCAGCGTTAACGAAGCCTCGCGCGTTCCAGAAGGAATCGGCAATTGAACCAAAGAGCAATGCGTCGGCGTACATCAGGAAGTCGAAGATAAATATAGTTGCCGTGCCGATGCACAGGTACTTCATGCTGGAGCGTCCGAACGCGGGTGCATTGCGCCAGATTTGTTCCACCAGGGAGAGGCCGAGAAGCGACAGTGCAATCTGTCCGATGAGCTTGGTTTTACCATCCACCAAGGCGATGCCAAATATGAATTCCAGGCTTCCAAGGAGCAGTAGTGTGATGAGCAGGACCGTTGTCGCGCCCCCAAGGAATTTCTTTAATTGCCCACTAAGTCGCCCATGGCGAAAGGTGTCTCGCAACATGGCGAACAGAAGGAGGATCCAGGCGGTGTCGCGGAGCAGTTCCAATAGATAGCGAATAAAGAAGCCGGGGTGGCCCCACAGGCTTTGGGTAACCAGGGTTGATGCCCAAAGAGTGGTAACCGTGGCAGCAAGGAATAAGGCCCGATCTATGTCGCGACGCAGGTAGCGAGTGCCTACAAGCACCGAAAGTATTGCAAATACCACAGCCGCCGCGCCGTGGCTTATCACGCTCATATCTGGAAGCATGCAATCTACCTATTCCATGGATACGTGTAGTTTGAGGTGGGCGGCGGTTCTGTGCAACTCCTATGAGTGCATGCTTAACATGCAATCAATTAATATATGTCAGTAATTCTTACAGTTTTTATCGGTTTGGAATGATTTTCCTCTTTTGGTTCATTCTATGCGAATGAAAAGCGGGCAGTTTATCCAGTGTGGTTTGACGATTGCTTAGTTAAGGCTGTGATAAATGAACGGGACGCCAAAGGATCGCGCTATGAAAATAAAAATGAACTGTCTGGCTATTGCTATGCTGTCTGGAGCCATGTTTACGGGTAATGTGGCCGCCGGCCCCACCATTGATTTGGATTATCAGGGCGCCACGCACGGTTTCAATAGCGGAAGTATGTCGAACACGGCTACCAGTAGCACCTACAGCAACTATAATGCGGGTATGTTTAACTTCACGACCAGCAATGCTGTTGGAGTCTCGCCAGTTGCTTGGACAGGCGCACTCGATGCATTTTGTATCGATCTTGATGTGTTTTTGGACAAGACCAACAGAACTTACGAGCTCAAAACAGCTGATAGTTACTTCAATAACGCAAACCTGGTGTCCTCTATCGGCAAGCTTTATACCGGATACCAAAGCAGCGTAGTTGATGAAGATTCATCTGCTGCTTTCCAGCTCGCTTTGTGGGAAGTTATCTATGAGACAGGTGGTTCTTATGGCCTTCAAAGCGGTAACTTCCAGGCTGATACCGGTTTTAGCGGTTCCCGCACAATGGCTGATGGGTGGCTAGCGGGGTTGGCGGGCCAATCCGAGGATTACGTAATGTATGTTCTGGATGCGGTTACCGTTCCCGACGGTAAGGACTCCCAAGACCTGTTGGTGTTCACACCAAAGCCTCCAGTAAGTGTGCCTGAGCCTGGCACTCTCGCCCTTCTGGGCCTGGGTTTAGCTGGGCTGGTTGCGCGCCGTAAAAAAGCCTGACATTTCTGGTTCAAGGATAAAAGCCACCAAATTATGGTGGCTTTTTGCATTGTCGCTCACTGGTTATAAAGACGTTTTGTTATCTCTGTAAAACCGGAAAATTTCCTTAAGTGAACGCTTTGGCGTAAAACCAAACTCTGTTTCAAAGGCCCTTCCATCTATCACCACCGGATACTTGAAGAAGTCCATCAGGTAGGCGGGGAAGCGTTTTAGCCCCATGGTGCGCAGTATCAATCGAGGCAATACCGGGGGAATAGACGGAATGGGGATTCGTGTGCAGCCGCACAGATCCAGTGCTCGTTGATAGGCTACCCAATCGCTGGGTGCCACGTTGAATATTCCCCGGGTTGGCTTTTGGCTCGCCAACACTATGGCATCTGCCATGTCGTCTATGTGGATAAATTGCATCATGGGGGAGAAGCCGGCCATTACTGGTGCCAGAGGGCTGGCGAGTAGCCTGCCCATTGTATTGCGCACGCTGGGCCCGACAATGTTGCAAGGGCGCAGAACGCTGATGTTCAACTCTGGATAGCGCCACAAATAGATGCTTGCAAGGCTTTCGAGCTCTACCGAATCAATCAGATCGGCGCTTAAGCCTGCGCTTTTGAGGGGCGCGGACTCGTTAATCAAGGCCGGGTTATAGGCCATGGCTCCATATACGTGGTACGTGGAAAGCACAACAACCCTGCGTACGCCGTACTTCTGGCTGAGGTCCAGCAGTTTTTGCGTGCCCAGCACATTGGCGTTGTAGCGCCGCATGCGGGAGAGTTGGCTTGAGCGGATGCGACCCAAATGGATAACGCTATCAAATTTATAACGGCGAAACAGGTCTTCGAATGTGCGCTTGTTGAAGTCGATGCAGTAGCTTGGAATGTCGTCGCCAAGTTCAACTCGTTTACGGGCGTCTACTGCCACCAGGTTGCACGTATTCCGTAGCCGCTCAATCACTTGCTGGGTGAGCGCCCCGGCGGCGCCTGTCACCAGAACGTTGGGCTTGGGTGGCTGGCTAGTGTGAGCCTTCATCAGAACAACCTTTTTCTTTCTGTCAGGCCTTTTTCAATAAGGCGGTTGATTTGGGTTTTTACCTTCTCAACTCGTTTGTCTATTTCGGCATCTGATAGGTCTCCGCCCTCAAAGTACATGGGCGGGCCGAAGTTCAGGTGAACCTTGGCCGGCAGTACGATCGGCAGCGCAAGCGGAGCGTAGGGTACACCCAGGGTTTTGGCCAAGGGCTTGATGTTGGCAATGGCCGGTATGGTTTCTTCGCAGCCCACTACGCCAACAGGCACGACCGCCGCATTGTATTTCATGGCCAGGTGCATGAACCCGGAGCCAAAGCGTTGGAGTTTGTAACGATCCCGGTAGAGCTTGCCAGAGCCGCGCACACCTTCCGGAAACACTATGATGGCTTCGTTGTTGGCAAGCATTCTGGCGCAATTCACCGGGTCGCCCAGTACAGCGCCTACTTCATTTAACAGGTTGCCCAGCCACGGAACTGTCGGGAAGAAGCGTTCGATCATGGCGCGGGGGATGCGGGGGGTTTTCTTGCGGGAGGCCAGGGCATAACCAACAAGTATGCCGTCAATCGGGAGTTGCCCGCTGTGGTTGCCTATAATCAGAACAGGCCCTTCGGCCGGAATGTGATCTACGCCATGGGCTTCTGTGCGAAAGTACTTTTCGTAAATCGGCTTAACCAGAGAGAACCCGAATTTGACGGCCTCGTTATTATAGCCCCAGGGGTCGTAACCCAGTGTGCCTATGGGTTTCCGGATGCGGTTTATTTGTTCGTCCAGTTCCGATGAGATCAGTAGGGATTTCACAAAGGACAACAAGCTCATGCGCACTCCCTTTATTGTTGTCAGTTTTTGCCACGCCCGATGAGAACGCCAAGTGTGTGGCTCTGACCACTATTAAGCACTCTATAATCGCTTGCTGCATTGGCAGTTTCGACACACAGCATTGTCTGCCAGGCAGGGTCGGGGAAGTCGCTTAGCTTTATGGCTTTGTCCGGACCGGGGTTCCATACCACAGTAGAGTCGCTACCAATGGCGGTAAGCTTGCGGCTTGCGTTGGGTGTCACTACGGTTAGCGATTCACCACTTTCGTAAATCCGGTCGATTTCACCATCAAAATAGACTGGGCCATCCTGAGTGCAGTAGTCCCAGTTTTTCAGGGTGTCGATGTAGTGGGCAGCCCCTAATCCCAGAACTCTTGAGCGTGTGATATCGCTTGTTGGTAAATAGGTGTGCAGTGCCTGACTGAAGGCGAGGGGCTCGCTGCCGGGATTTGTAGTGGTAAGCGCTAGTTGGCAGCCCCGTACAGAAAAGTTGAACGTGAGCAGCGCCAGGGCATGACCATGCCACGCGTCGTCAAAGTCCTGGTTTGCATCCAGCGACAGGGATATTTCTACTTCATGGGCGCTTTCGCTTACATCCTCCAGCTTCCACAAAGCAGTGCGGCCAAACCCGTGGGGTTCTTGGGTTTTTACCCGTTTTCGTACCTCCGGCGCATTGCGGGCGGGGTCGCCGAACCAGGGCCAGCAGATAGGTATGCCGCCGCGTATCGCTCGGCCGGGTTCGAATCGAGCGGTCGGGCTCATCCATAGCCAGTCCTGTTCTCCCTTTGGGGCAAATCGGGTGAGATGTGCGCCCTGCAGAAACAGAGTGGCTTCGAACAGTGGGTGGTGAACTTCCAGCGCTTCCAGTTGGCCGATTGTCTTCCAGCGGATAAAAGACCATTGGCCCGGGGAGAGGGATAAAGTCGGCTTATTACTGCTTTCGGACATAAGGCTCTGTTCCGTGCTTAAGTGCATCTGCGTACTGAAAGAGTAAATCAAAACTGTGTTGTGGGCGACTCCTGCCCATACAATAGCTTTCGGCTTAATAGGAAATGTCGTTGGACAAAATACAGTGGTTTGATGAGCTTGCCTGGGGTCTCAGCGAGCGGGGTTGGATAAGCTTTGATGCTGTGCCCTGGTTCGGGGTGGATCTTTTGCGCTCGCTTCAGGATGAGATCATGCTTCTTGATCAAAATGATGCGCTTAAACGAGCAGGCGTAGGGCGGGGTATTGCGCCAATTCGGGATCGCTCCATACGCCGCGACAAGATTGCCTGGTTGCAAGGTGTGTCTGAGCCGCAGATGGCGCTGTTCGGGCTTCTCGAGAGCCTGCGTATGGAGCTGAACCAGCGGTTGTTTTTGGGTTTGAGGCGCTTTGAGGCCCACTATGCCACTTATCATCCCGGCGATTTCTATAAGGCCCATGTGGATAGCTTTCAGGGGCGGGCGTCTCGCATTGTAAGCTTGGTGCTTTACTTGAATGACGACTGGAAACCATTGGATGGCGGGGAGCTTCAGGTGTTTAATCGGGAAAACCCGAACGAGGTGTGCGGGCTGGTATTGCCAGAAATGGGAAGAGTGGCGCTGTTCATGAGTGAGGAGATCCGTCATGAGGTTCTTGAAGCTCACCGCACCCGATACAGTCTTGCGTGCTGGTTCCGCCAGGATGT
This sequence comes from Marinobacter sp. KMM 10035, assembly GCF_046537445.1. NCBI lineage: Bacteria > Pseudomonadati > Pseudomonadota > Gammaproteobacteria > Pseudomonadales > Marinobacteraceae > Marinobacter > Marinobacter sp. KMM 10035. The sequence continues at coordinate 2,333,982 of NZ_JBBVMG010000001.1, forward strand.
TATTCCGCTGCCGTTGTCGGCGCTTCTCTAATGTCTATGGGCATTATCTGGTACCAATTTGATGGTGTTGGGGATTTGCCGTTGTAGTCCGCAAACCCTTTTGTTAAGATTCGCGCCGCTTTCAGGGAGTTTGTCTTGAAACGCCGATATGGTGGCTCCATTGGTGCCTCCGCAACATGAAACCGCGAACCCGGTCAGGCCCGGAAGGGAGCAGCCGCAGCGGTGGAATTGTGTGCCGGAGTGTCGCTGGTGGGGCCACCCCCAGTTTTGCCTTCAGCTTTTCTGTAGAAATCCCCATCAAGCTTTCATTCCCGCACCCTTATAACTTCTTATAAATCCGTGTCCATGCTAAAGTTGCAGGCGTTTTTCTCAGCATTTGGCGGATCATGAGCTATCAGGTACTTGCCCGTAAATGGCGCCCTCGCACCTTTGAAGATATGGTGGGCCAGGAACACGTTCTCCAGGCGTTAATTCACGCATTGGAAAACCAGCGCCTGCACCATGCTTATCTGTTTACCGGCACCCGTGGCGTTGGTAAAACCACCATTGGGCGATTGCTCGCTCGGTGCCTTAACTGCGAAACCGGCATTACACCACGCCCATGCGGCACCTGTTCCAGCTGCGTGGAAATTCAGGAAGGCCGGTTTGTTGATCTGATTGAAATTGATGCTGCATCCCGCACGGGTGTTGATGATATGCGGGAGCTGACGGATAACGTTCAGTACGCACCCAGCCGCGGCCGCTATAAGGTGTACCTCATCGACGAGGTGCACATGCTTACCAATCAGTCGTTCAACGCATTCCTCAAAACCCTTGAGGAGCCGCCGGAGCATGTGAAGTTCCTGTTGGCGACCACCGACCCCCAGAAGCTGCCGGTAACCGTTCTCTCACGCTGCTTGCAATTTAACCTCAAGCGCATGACGCCGGAGCATATTGCCGGGCACCTCACGAATGTTCTTACGGCTGAAAATATTCCCTTTGAAGAGCCTGCGCTCTGGCTGCTCGCACGCGCTGCCGATGGCAGTATGCGCGATGCCTTGAGCCTCACGGATCAAGCCATTGCGTTCGGCAATCAGAAGCTGTCTGCCAGTGATGTCAGCAGCATGCTCGGCACGATAGATCAGCGCGATATTGAGCGTATTGTCAATGCGCTGGTTGAGCGGGATGGCCCAGCCTTGCTGGCGGAAATCAGCCGTATTTCGGACTTTGCGCCGGATTACAGCATTATTCTTGCGGACCTTCTCTCACTGTTCCATCGAGTGACCATGGAACAAGTGGTTCCGGGCAGTGCCGATAATGCACTGGGTGATGCAGCTCAAGTGCAGTCGCTGGCTCGCAAACTCAGTGCCGAGGACGCCCAGTTGTTTTATCAGGCTGCTCTGATCGGCCGAAAAGATCTGGCCATTACTCCTGATGCCCGTATGGGTTTCGAGATGACACTGCTTCGTATGCTGGCCTTCCGCCCCGGTTCTGATCGCCGCGCACCACCCGCGGTGAGTAGCGCGGGCTCTGGTGTTGAAGGGGAGTCCAGAGACGAACCTGAGCCCGCGCCTGCAGCAGCACCTCAGCCAAAGGCAATTGAGCAGCCCGCACAGGAGGCTGACCAGCACAATGAAGTGCCGAGAGCGACTGAGGCTGAACTTGCACCTGAACCTGAACCTGAACCTGAACCTGAGCGGCCCGAGGCTACAGAGCCAGAATTTACACCAGAGCCTGCGCCTGCACAGGGTAGCGAGCCGCAGGGATACGCCGATGCGCCTTCCGATGATGCATGGTTAGCGAGCCTTGATGCTCAAGCGGAAACTCAGCCAGATTATCCTGAGCCTGAGCCTGAGCCTGAGCCTGAGCCTGAGCCTGAGCCAGAAGTAGCGCCAATTGAAACACCCATAGCCTCACCTCAGAACGCACCAGCTGTAGATGGCGAGTTTGTGTGGGAGCGGGATTTTCGCAGCCTCGGTATTGTAGGAATGCCCGGCAACCTCGCTGGCAATGGTGCTATGTCACGCAGCGGCGATACCATCACATTGTTGATAGATACTGGCCATGCCCGGTTGTTGAATGCCAGGCATGAAGAAAAAATACTGGCCGCCTTGAGAAATCACTTTGGCGACGCCATTCAATTAAAGATAGAGCAGGGCGACCCTGGCCCGAACACGCCAGCGGCTTTTGAAGAACGCCAGCGGGTGTTGCGCCAAAACGCGGCGGTAGAGTCCATTCGTAACGACCCACTGGTGCAATCCATTGTGGAACGGTTTGAGGCGCGGGTAGTTGAAGATAGTATTCGGCCAGTACAGGACAAACCGACAGAAGCAGTCAGGAGATAACACATGATGAAAGATATGGGCGGCCTGATGAAAAAGGCCCAGCAGATGCAAGAACAAATGCAGAAGGCTCAGGAAGAGGCTGCGAAAGCTGAAATTACCGGTGAATCCGGCGCGGGCCTGGTAAAAGTGACCATGAACGGCCGTCACGATGTCCGTAAGGTGGAGATAGACCCCTCCCTGATGTCAGAAGAGAAGGATATTCTGGAAGACTTGCTGGCGGCGGCGGTTAACGATGCAGTGCGCAGAGTTGAGGCCAACCAGAAGGATGCGATGTCGGGCATGATGTCTGGAATGGGTATGCCCCCCGGCTTCAAGATGCCATTTTAAAGACTCTATTCAGCTCTGCAGTTTGAGGAAGTTTCATGGCGTTCAGCCCACTGGTTGATGAACTTGTCGAATCTCTTCGGTGTTTGCCTGGCGTTGGTCAGAAAACTGCCCAGCGCATGGCGTTCCACTTGCTTGAGCGCGCCCGCTCCGGTGGTACGCGGTTGTCCGATGCGTTGAGCAACGCCATGGAGCGGGTCCGCCGCTGCGAAAGCTGCCAAAACTTCTCCGATACCGAAGTGTGTGGTATTTGTGAAAATCCGGCGCGTAGCAACGGCACTCTCTGCGTAGTGGAAAGCCCCTCGGATCTATTGGCCATCGAGCAAGCGGGAGATTACAAGGGCAGTTATTTTGTTCTTATGGGGCACTTGTCTCCGATAGACGGTGTCGGCCCGGATGAGATTGGCATTGAACGGCTTTTGCGCCGGGTTCGCTCAGAAGGCGTAACAGAGCTCATTCTGGCCACCAACCCTACGGTGGAAGGCGAAGCTACTGCACACTACATTTCTGATCGACTCGATGGATCCAACATATTGATCACGCGCCTTGCCCATGGCATACCGGTAGGCGGTGAGCTTGGTTACGTTGACGGATTTACTCTCACACATGCGTTTCGCGGCAGAAAACCTCTGCTGGACTGACTCCGCACTGGCGCCTGTACGGCGTTTTTGACTGGCCTTTTCTATGACTCTTCCTGCAACCGCTATTGACGTTCCTCCAGCTCCTGAAGTCATCACATGGATTTCACAACCGGAGGCATTAAACGAATGGCTGGACAGTGCTCCCGGTGTACCGCTTGTTCTTGATACGGAATTTGAGCGGATAAACACCTTTTACCCCATACCAGGGTTGGTTCAGCTTGGGCTTGGCGATAGCTTTTGCCTGGTAGATCCGGGCGTGGCAGAGAAGTCTACCCGTTTCCGGGAGGTTCTGGCGGATCCTTCGGTAACCAAGTTGCTTTATGCCATGAGTGAAGATCTTGAGCTCTTTCGTGACTGGCTAGGCATCAACCCAAAGGGAGTCGTGGACCTACAGATAGGCGCTGCAATGGCTGGCGCTGGCTTTTCACTGGGTTACGCGCGGCTTGTTGAAACGCTGTTTGGTGAGGCGCTGGATAAATCCGTTACCCGGTCCGATTGGATTTCTCGCCCCTTGAGCGAAGCACAGCAACGTTATGCCATTGAAGACATACGTTTTCTGGCGCCCATGCACGAATGGGTAGTCGGCCACCTTAGGGAAAGGGATCTTGAGGCAGCGCTGGTGGAAGAATCAGCCCGCTTCGCGGATGAGCTAGCGGGGCAGGACAATCCGCATCATCACTACCTGCGATTGCGCGGCGGTTGGGCCTTAACGGCCGAACAACAGCTTGTGCTAAAGGAGTTGGTTGTCTGGCGAGAACTGGAGAGCAGAGAGCGTGATCGTCCACGGGGCAGGGTGCTGGCAGACCCATTGCTTATTGCTATTGCAGAGCGAATGCCCACAAACCTCAGCGAGCTTTCTGATATCCAGGGCGTGCCCGGGGGTGTTGTTCGGCGCTATGGCGAGGCTTTGCTCAAGCTTGTTGAAAATGGGCGAGATGCCGATACTTCCGGGCTCGAACGTATCGCGCCACCGCTAACCAGAGATCAGCAGGATTACTTTAAAGGTCTTAAGCGGTTTTTCAGAAAGGCAGCGGAAGCTGCTGATATTCCCATTGAATTGCTTGCACCGAGGAAGCGGCTTGAGAAGGTTGTTCAGGAAGGAAGCCTGACTGGAAGCCCATTTTTTACTGGCTGGCGCTCGAAAATTCTAGCGTTGGAAATGAACGACATTGAGGATTACCTGCAATCATGAAAGATCGGGAATTTGTGTCTGTTTTCCGAAGCAGCAAAAAAAGCGACACCTATATTTTTGTTCGTCGGGGGCAGAAGTGGGAAGAATTGCCTGAAAGCCTGAGATCCGTTTTTGGCACCCCTGTGCACTCAATGGATCTGGTCATGACGCCGGAGCGCAAGCTGGCAAGAACCAGTGGTGAGCAGGTACTTAAGGCGATTGAAGAAAAAGACTTCTTTTTGCAAATGCCTGAAGAGCAGGATTCGAACGTTGTGGACTTTCGCACGAAGCCGGGAATGAATCATTCATGATCGCCCAAATCCCGTTCTGGCAGCGTAAACGCCTGAACGAGATGACACAGCAGGAATGGGAGTCGCTGTGCGATGGCTGCGGTAAGTGCTGCCTGAATAAGCTGGAAGATGAGGATACGGGTGAGGTTTACCACACAGATCTGGTTTGCCGATTTATGGATGAAGACACATGCCAGTGTACGGTTTACACCGACCGGCTTGAAAAAGTACCAGGCTGTACGGTGCTGACACCGGATAGGGTGAGCGATTACCATTGGCTTCCCCATACCTGTGCTTATCGCACTCTGGCAGAGGGAAGGCCGCTAGCCGATTGGCACCCGCTTCGTAGCGGAAGCCCGGATACGGTACACGAAGCCGGTGTTTCCATACGTCACAAGGTAATCCGAGAGGATAAAGTGGCAGAAGAAAACTGGGAAGAACATATTATTCACTGGGTTCTGTAATGATCGATACTGACGCACAAACTGCTTACGCCGTCTTTTGGGGCGCTTATGCCATAGCCTTTGTCGTGTTTTTTTACATGATGAAAAAGCTGTTCCGTTTTTTACCTTTGTACGGTTTGCGCACACTGCTGCTCGCTGCGTTGGTGGCTGTGTTGCTGACACCCGTAGAGTCTCCCGAGTTGGCGGGTTGGTGGATACCTGCATGGTTGTTCGGAGGGTATGAGATGATTCTCGGTGATGCAGATAACGCAGGCCGCGCGTGGCTCAACCTGGGCATTGGGGGGCTTGTGATGCTGCTTGTCTGGATTCTGGATTTGGTTCGCTATCGACTATCCCGACGCTGAAAACCGCCATTCAATCTCCCGAGAAAAACAATGCCAAGATTTTTCACGCTGATTTTTTTCACTGTTTTATGGCTGCCCGCAACTTTGTGGGCACAAGAGGCCGTAAAACTGACGCTGCCAGAGCGCCCGGATGTCCGGATTATTGTAGACATCTCAGGCTCCATGAAAGAAACCGACCCCAATAATCTGCGTCAACCTGCCGTACGGTTGTTGGCCCGGGTTATCCCCGAAGGCAGTACCGCCGGTGTGTGGACCTTTGGCCAATACGTCAACATGCTGGTTTCCCATGGGCAGGTAGACGACGCCTGGCGCCAACTGGCGGTTGATCATTCGCGGCAAATAAACTCCGTGGCATTGCGTACTAATCTTGGCAAAGCCATTGAAGTTGCCAGCGACGGGTATGTAACCGGTGGGACTCTCGACAACACCCACTTCATCTTGCTCACAGACGGCAAAGTGGATATCTCGGACAGCGCCGACGTAAATCAGGCGGAAGAGAAGCGCATTCTTGGCAAACTGCTGGATGGCCTTGTGGCTAAAGGAGCGACCTTTCACCCAGTAGGCCTGTCAGACCAGGCCGATGCCGTTTTTTTGAAAACCCTTGCGGAGAAATCAAACGGCAGCTTCCGTATTGCGGATTCCGCAGAATCTCTCAATTTGGCGTTTCTTGATGCCCTGAATACCGCTGCACCCCAGGAACAGATACCGATTGAAGGCAACGCGTTCATTGTTGATGCGGGAGTAAAAGAGTTCACCGCGTTAATTTTTCGCGGTGCAACGGAAGCGGATGCAGAGCAGGGCGAGAACACACCTACTGTCTTGGAGCTGATCAAGCCTGATGGTGAGACACTTCTCTATACCGCACAGCCCGACAACGTGCGTTGGGCCCGGGAAGCGGCTTACGAACTGGTGACCATTACCGAACCTGCCGATGGCGAGTGGCGCGTAACCGGCGAGTTGGGTGAGGGTAGCCGTGTTACGGTGGTCAGTGACCTGAGGATGGTGGTTAGCCCCATACCGGCAACGTTCACCGTTAGAACGCCTGTGGATATCGGGGTGGCATTTTTTGAGAAAGCGGAAAAGGTAACCAATTCTGAATTTCTTGACGTATTGAGTGTGACACTCAGCCTGACATCTGAAGACGGCCGCAGGGGCAGAAAATCGCTTTCTGGCGACGAGCCACCTGCGGATGGCGAATACACGGATACCATCAGCAAGCTGCCGGCCGAAGGCTTGTACCGGATAGACATTGTTGCAGATGGTAAAACCTTCGCCCGAAAATTTACTGCCACAACCGAATTTATAGTGCCGACGGGAATGGTTGAATCCACCATTGGGGCCCCGATAGATATAAGCATGGCTGAAGAGGCCGAAAGCGCACCACCCGCCCCAGCGGCAGAAGAACAGATCGCCGAGCCCGAGCCAGCTCTGGAGCCTGAGGTTGATGTTGAGCCGTCAGTCCAAATAGAGCCAGAACCTTTGGCTGAAGTTGAGTTGGAAGACGAGCCAAGTAAACTGCCAGTGCCGTTATGGATGATCGGTGCAGGCGCCGGAGCCTTGGTGGTTCTCGCATTGTTGATTTTTCTGCTGATGCGCAAACGCCGCAGTGGACCTTCAGCCGATGTCACAACCGATGAAGAGGCTGAAGGCCTGAATGAATTGCAACAGGAAATGGCAAATATCGAAGCGGAAACTCCGATAATAATGCCGGAGCCGGAGCCGGAGCCGGAGCCGGAGCCGGAGCCGGAGCCAGAAGAAGATATACCCGTTGCGGTCACTTTGGTTGAGCCTGAAGAGGTGATTCCCGAGTTGACGGAGCCAGCGGAAGACGACGATGACGAAGAGTTCGGTCTGGATGACTTTGACCTGTCTGAATTCGACGATCTACCCGACTACGATTTACCTGATGATCCGGATGAACAACCGGATGATGAACAGAAAAAGTAACCAACAGGAATTCTATCCATGAAGTTTACCGGTACCGAAAATTATGTAGCCACCGATGACCTGCAAATGGCCGTGAATGCCGCCATTACGCTGCAACGTCCCCTGTTGATCAAAGGCGAGCCTGGCACCGGCAAAACCCTGCTGGCGGAAGAAATGGCCAGCTCGCTGGGTATGAAGTTGATTCCCTGGCACATCAAATCTACCACCAAGGCCCAGCAGGGTCTTTATGAGTACGATGCGGTGTCCCGTTTGCGGGATTCTCAGTTGGGTGATGAGAAGGTTAAAGACATCAGCAACTACATCGTGAAGGGTAAGCTTTGGGAGGCTTTCGAGGCTGACGAGCAGGTTGTTCTGCTGATTGATGAGATCGACAAAGCAGATATCGAGTTCCCTAACGATCTGTTGCTTGAACTGGACCGCATGGAATTCTACGTTTACGAGACCCAGCAGTTCGTAAAGGCGAAAAAGCGCCCGATCATCGTAATCACCAGTAACAACGAAAAAGAACTGCCAGATGCTTTCCTGCGCCGTTGCTTCTTCCACTACATCAGCTTCCCGGATCACGACACCATGAAGAGCATCGTGGATGTACACTTCCCGGGTATTCAGCAGCAGGTAGTGAAGGATGCACTGGAGGTCTTCTTTGATGTGCGTAAAGTGCCGGGCCTGAAGAAAAAGCCCTCAACTTCTGAGTTGATTGACTGGCTGAAGCTGCTGATGGCCGACGAGCTGACCGCAAAAATGCTTCAGGACAAGGACAGCAGCTCGGCGCTGCCACCTCTGTACGGTGCGCTGGTGAAAAACGAGCAAGACGTACACCTGCTGCAAAAACTGGCGTTCATGGCCCGCCGTCGCGGCTGAAATTCGGCAAGAGTGCGGTTTTATGTTGATTGATTTTTTTCTCGAAGTGCGGCGGGCCAAGGTGCCTGCCAGCCTGCGCGAATTCCTTGATCTGCTTGAGGCGCTGCAGCAGCGCCTGGCGTTTGCGGATATGGAAGAGTTCTATTATCTGGCGCGACTGTGCCTGGTGAAAGACGAGCGACACTTCGATAAGTTTGATCTGGCCTTCAAATCCTATTTCGAAGGCATCGAACATCTCGATCAGATGCTGGAAGCGTTGATTCCCGATGATTGGTTGCGTGCCGAGTTCGAGAAAAACCTGACAGAGGAAGAAAAGGCCAAGATTGATTCGCTGGGAGGCCTTGAAGAACTGATTGAAACCTTCAAGAAACGCATGGAAGAGCAGAAAGAGCGCCATGCGGGTGGCAATAAATGGATTGGTACTGGTGGAACATCGCCTTTTGGTGCCGATGGCTACAATCCTGAAGGCTTCCGAATAGGGCAAAAGAAAGGCCGCCACGGTCGTGCTATAAAGGTTTGGGAAAAACGTGAGTTCAAGGATCTGGATGACAGCGTTACCCTTGGAATTCGCAACATCAAGGTAGCGCTCAGGCGGTTGCGAAAATTTGCTCGTCAAGGCGCAGCAGATCAACTTGATCTGGATGATACCATCCGCTCAACAGCACGCAATGCGGGTTATCTGGACCTGAAAATGGTCCCTGAACGCCATAACTCGGTGAAGGTTTTGATCTTTTTTGATGTGGGTGGCTCCATGGATCCCCATGTGCGGGTCTGCGAAGAGCTGTTCTCCGCTGCACGGATGGAGTTCAAGCACATGGAGTATTTCTACTTTCACAACTTCGTGTATGAAAGCCTGTGGAAAAGCAATATCCGGCGCATGAATGAGACAACCAGCACCTGGGATATCCTTCACAAGTACTCGCCAGACTATAAGGTGATTTTTGTGGGCGATGCCACCATGGCACCCTATGAAATTTCCCATGCAGGCGGATCTATCGAGCATTGGAACCAGGAGGCCGGTGCTACCTGGTTTCAGCGCATCAGCGATCATTTCCGAAAGGTGGTCTGGATCAACCCGTTACCTGAGGGATATTGGGGTACCGGTGGCTCCTTGGCGATGACCAGGCAACTTGTGAATAATCACATGTATCCACTCACGGTTGAGGGGTTGGAATCGGCCATGAAGCATTTGAGCAAATAAAAAAAGCCGATGCGGTTGAGACATCGGCAAAGCTCGGCATATCAAGCGGGGGGCGTTAAAAAAACGTATCCCCGCTTTTTATTGTCAGCAAATATAAGGCCAGAAAGATAAAGTCTTCATTAATCAAGTGCTTATAAGGGTATTGAGCGCTTTCTCATTTCGGTCACACTCGCAACTCAGCGGCGGTGTGTTAAATAACTCGACGCCTACCAAGCATGGAGTTTGCCCACGATCGCCAGATTTCTGCATTCCGATTTGGTGATCTGCATACCGTTCTTCCCGGTTACCAAGTGTTACTCTTCCTGTCAGCTTGTTACAGAGACGGTGGGGGCAATTGGCTTATGTTTGGCCAACATAAAACACAAGGATGCCGGCGCGGCCAGGGAAGTGGATTCATTGCGGCGTTATGTGTCAGCGCGATCGTGCTGCTAAACGCTCTGGTTCCGGTTGCAGCTGCACCCCTCGATGATGAAATCGGCACACTCGCTACAGACACCTCTGCTACTGCAAAAGACATCGCTCAGCTTGAACAAGAAGTGCGTCAACTGATTGATACCCGAATTTCGCTATTCCTAACGTTAGGCAGCCAGAACGGACTGGATCTGGATTCGGTGGAATTGTTTGTTAACGGAAGACCTGCGGTTTCTCACCTCTATACTCCCAATGAAAACGGTGCCTTAAAGCAGGGAGGAATGCAGAAGCTGTTCATGGGGAATCTGGTCAATGGCACTCACGAACTGAAGGCTGTGATTACGGCTCGGGCAGCCAATGACCGTTTTGTGCGACGAGAATCTTTACACAATTTCAAGAAACGACCGGGCGAACTTCGGTTGGAGATGGCCCTTGAAGCCAGGGCGCCTGATTACGAACCCCATGTTTCATTTGTTGAGTTTGAGCAATCTCCCAACGCCGTCATTGGCTGGAATTCGGGTACTCAAAGCGGTACTGCCTCAAAATCACATCAACAAAATCTTTACGAAAAAGCCGAAGTGGCCCGGGCCAGCGGCGATGCCGAAAGCGCAGGCAAAATCCTTGCAACTATGGATGAAGGCTACTGGTCTGCGGTTGGCTACCTGAACCTTTCGGCAGATTATGCGCGCAACGATCTAAAACCTTCACGGGCTCTGGTCGCATTGCGGGTGGCCCTTGCCATGGCCGACAAGGACGCTGATGCACAGCGGAGGACGGCACTGCGCAGCCGCATTTTGCTGCGTGCTGGCTACCTGGCCTATACAAGCTCAGATTATGAGAAGGCCATTGGTTTTCTGGAAAAAATACCACTTGATAGTTACAAAACACCCCAGGCGCTTTATTTGCACGGCTTGGCATTGGCGGAGCAAGGCAATCACCGTGCAGCAATGCAGAGCTGGCACCGCGCTAAAAAATACCCATTAGCATACCCCGGTGTTGCTTATGCCTGGATAGGGATGGGGCGCGGCTATGATCTTGCCGGGTATCTTGGCCAAGCGGGCGAAGCATATCTGGCAGCGAATGCGGCCTATGAAGGTGAGCGGGTTACGTTGCGGGCTCTGTCGAGCCAGATTGAAGAGCAGGGTGCCTTCAAAGCATTGGTGCTGGATGCAAGAAGCCAGAGTGCAGGCACTGCAGGGAGCACAGTGGCAGGGGTTGGTAAAACCACGCTTGGTAGCCCGAAAGTGGAATGGTTTCTTGCAGACAGTCGCACACTCGCCCAGCCGCGCATGGCCTACCTTCTCACCTTGATGGAACAACCAGCTGCGCAGTTGGCCGTTGATCGGGTTGCAGATCTCGCGCAAATGGCCGTAGACCTTCAGCGCAATACCCATGATCTTGGCGTGTTTATTACCGCTATCAAGGAAGAGTTGGCCAAGCCCGGCAGTAAAGCAGAGCATCGGCCCGACAATGCTCGGAAACTGCTTGCTGACAGCCAAAGGCTGCGAGAAACATCACTTGCGCACCTTGATACCGTTGTAGCGTTGCGTGTTCGGGCCGAGGCCGTTTTGGATCAGATTGCGCTGGATTTTGTTGCAGCTCAGGATCAAAAAATGGTCTTTGCCCTGGATAAAACCGAGCAGCAAATCGCGCATCTATACGAATACCTTGCATTGCAGGAACTGGATACCGGGGGGGCGGCGCGATGAAAGGATTAAAGGCTATATTGCTGCCGCTTTGTTTGTTCTGTGGCGCGGTAAGTGGGCAGGAAGCGTTTCGGGTAGAACTGGGGAAAGATGGCGAAACCATTGCCGATATGCGCCCGGTCTTTTTGAAATTTGAAACCAGGCCGCTTCCGGCGATTTCCCCGGCAGAAGTTGCCAGGCGCTATCAAAAACTGTTCAGCACAACGGATGAACCCTCTGTACGGGTGGATGCGTTGAACCGCCTGACCAATATTCGTGATCGCTCTGGCCAAGACATAGGATTCAGCCCTGCCGAAGAAGCGGCAGTGTATCAGCAGGCCATCGAAAGCTATGAGTCTATCCTTGAGCGGGGTGCGTTCGGCGGCCGTCTGGACGAACTCTTGTACCAAATGGCCAAAGCTCATGCTCTTACCGGTCAGAACGATGCCTCTGTGAAACGCCTTCAGCAGTTGGTGGGTCTTTATCCGGACTCCCCTCTGGTTCCAGAGGCTCGGTTCCGTGTTGCAGAATCCGCGTTTTCTTCGGGTAACTATGTGGAAGCAGAGGCAGGTTACCGCAATCTAGTTGATGGAAAGGCCGATATTGGCGATCTGAGAAACAAAGCGCGGTATATGCTTGGGTGGTCGCTCTACAAACAAGGGCCACAATCCTGGGAGCGTGCTGGCAAACGATTCGTGTCGGTGTTGGATGAATCCCTGCCCGACGAAGAGAGCCTGTATCACGTATCGGAATCCAGTGTGGATAGCATTGATGACACCCTTCGCATCCTTGCGTTGATGGCCAGCCAACGCAAGGGTGCTGAAACCTTGATGGCATGGCTACAGCCGACCCCTTTGCGTTCGTGGACTCCGCTGGCGTTTGATCGCCTTGCGGATCTATACGCGGTACAAGGTGATGCAGAGGCCAGTGTGGCCACCAATCGTGCTTTTGCGGCGTATTTCCCCTCACACCCACAGCGTGCTGGCTTTATGGTGCAGGTGGTTGATGTATGGCGCCAGTCCAGCCAACCGGAACAAGCCAGATCTGCCATGGCTGACTACGTTGCTCTGTTTAATGCCCCAAGCGATTACGCCGCTCTTGAAGAGAGCTATCGTACAAAATGGCGAGAGTTCAGTCGGATTCTTGCTGATTTCTACTACACAGAAGGCGCGGCCGGCAGTGGTAGTGTGGCTCTTCGCAACTATGGATCAGCCGCTACCTATTATGAGGGGATGGCAAGCCGCAGCCCCGATGCTGGGGAGTTCTACCGTCTTGCTGGCGATGCGTGGCTGCAGGCAGAGGCGTACCCGGCCGCACTTGAAAACTATCGGTTAGCGGCCTACGAAGTACCGGGCTACAAATACACAGCAGATGCTGGTTGGGCAGCGGTTGCGTTAATCAGGGCAGGTGTTAGTGGTGAGCTGGTGGCTTCAGATTATACACCCGGCCTGAACGAACTCTCCGCTGAAACGGATCGTTTTACGGCCCAGCATGGCGCCGACGCACGTGCGCCAGAGTTGCTGGCCTACGTGGCCGCCCGTTGGCTTGAGGTGGGCAATAACGAACAGGCTTTGAACTATGCTGTGCGAGCCGTTACCCACGAACAGGCTGGGCCGAAGGTGCGCTATGCCGGCTGGTTGGTTACGGCGCAGGTGCGTCAAAATATATCGGAGTACGGTCTTGCCGAAAGAGCCTGGCGTGAAGCCTTGGCTCTGGCTGCCAGTGCATCCGCAACCCTCGCCATGGAACAGGAAAAGCCAGATCTGCAACGGCAACTTGCTACGGTGATCTATCGTCAGGGGGAGCAAGCCGCCGAGGCGGGTAAGCCTGGAATTGCAGTCGCTCATTTTCAGCGGATCGAGACGGTGTTACCTGGCTCGGAAACAGCTATAAAAGGGCGTTTTGATGCAGCTAATACTTTACTCAGAGCATCAGAATGGCAGGCAGCAATCAACGAATTGAATCGTTTCAGGGCAGATTACCCAAGTCACGCTCTGGCGTCGGATATCGGTGAAAAATTGGTCTTGGCCTACACCGCTTCTAGCCAGCCCATTCGCGCAGCAGGAGAGCTGATGGATATGGCGGAGGGGTATAGTGATCAGGCGGTTGTCACAGCTGAAGATGCTGTGGCTTACCAGCTTCGGGCGGCGGAATTGTTCCACGCAGCAGAAGCAAATGATCACCGCGATGTCATATACATGGATTACCTTGCAGCCAACCCTGTGGCAGTGGATGCCAACGAGCACATTCGCCTGCAGACCATGCGGCAGCGTTTGATAGAGAGCGATAGTCGTTCCGCACAGTGGCGTATCGATCTGGTTTCTGCCGAACTGGACAGCCGCTGGCATTCAGAACAAACCTTGCAGTGGGCAGCACAGGGCGCTCTGGTTCTTGGTGCGGAAGCCGCGGCGGAGTTTGCCGGAATTGAACTTGATGTGCCGCTTGAGAAATCATTGGTTCAAAAGCAAATGGCTATGGAAAGAGCGCAAACCTATTTCCGCAATGCCGAATCCCTTGGCGGCTCTGAGGTGTTACCGGAATCCCTGTATCGTAGAGCTGAACTTCATCGCGTTATGGCTAACGATTTAATGGCCTCCACGGCACCGGCTGAGCTGAACGAGCTCGAGCAGATGCAATACGCCATGTTGCTCGAAGAAGAAGCCTACCCGTTTGAAGAGCGTGCAATCGCACTTCACTCAGAAAACCATCAGGGAATCGCTACCAATGGTTTTAATGTCTGGGTAGAAAAAAGCCTGAATGTTCTGGCTGAGTTGCATCCGGGTCGTTATCAGCGGTCTTTGCGTTGGATGAGTGTGTCTGTTGAGGGGGGTAATGACGGTGCGTGAGACTTTCCTTCGGCTTGTGGTCATGGTTTTCCTGGTGGGTTCAACGGCTCTGCTATTCGGCTGTGCAGTTAAACCGTCGGAATCTGAGAGCAAACCGCCTGTGCTTTATCCCCAGCAGGCTGAAATACATGTGCAGCAAGGTTCCGTCGCCTACGAGAACGGGGATGTTCCTGCGGCGATTGAGTCCTGGAATCTGGCGGTTGAACTTAATCCCGCTGACGCGGTAACGGTCAATAATCTGGCGTTGTTACTGAAACAAGATAACCGCTTTAATGAGGCCGCAGAGTTGCTCGAAAAGGGGTTGGATTTGTCACCTGAGGTTGCAGAGCTGCACTACAACCTCGCGATTATTTCCGAGCTCTATTTACTGGATCTCGACAGAGCGCTTGTTCATTATCAGCGTTATCAGCGGCTTTCTGAAAGCGAAGACAAAAAGGTAACCGGATGGATCGCAGATCTTGAAAGGAGGCTGGATTAAATGTTGATCAGTGTTTTCGCCCCGATACGCCACAGCGCCCCTTTTTACTTGATTGGGATACTTGTATTCATTGCACCTTCTTTGTGTGCAGCCACTGGCTCAGGAAGTGGGGTGCGGGCAGATAGTATTGGTAGTCGCTCACCTGCACGATTGAGCATAGAAGGCATTTCTGCAAATGTAGGAGAAGATGAGCCCCGGGTGTTGACCATCCTGCCCTGGCGGGCACCCACCTTGCCGCGCCGACCAAGGGCAGAGTTGGAGAGCACCGTGCCGGAACTGCTTGAGCCACTCGATGCCCTTGTGCTTGAACGCCACCGGGCATTTCGCCAAAACCTGGGCGTTGTGAATTCTGGTGGGCAACCGGGAGCGCGGCGATGACAGCTATGAATGCAATGCCAGCCAACAGTAGTTTTGGTCTGACCCATACGTTGGGAAACGTGGCTTTGTCTTCGCTGTCCTGGAGCAAGGAAGAGGGCGAACGCCTGCGTCTGACCGTGATCACCTTGGTGGCACTTCTGCTTTTTATACCCTTGGCAGCCGTGATTACGGCGATGGATGTCCCTGAACCCGCCCGGGAAAAGGCTGAGAGCCTGCCGCCCCAACTCGCCAAATTGCTTGTAAAACCGGAGCCAATCAAAAAACCGATTCCCAAACCAATAGAAGAGGTTGTGCCTCCGGTGCCGGAACCAGTGCCTGAACCCGCACCGGCAAAACCCGAATCCCAAGTTATAAAACCAGTTGTGAAACCCTTGCCGGTAAAGCCTTCGCCAAACTCGGTAACCCAGAGCGTGGAGCAGGCGCGGGAAAAAGCTTCTCGATCTGGTTTGCTGAACATGAAAGATCGACTGGCTTCCATGCGCCAGCCAACGGTTGAAGCTGCGCCTGTGATTACGGCCAACACCGGAAACGTGTCCAGCGGCGGGAGTGGCGCTCAGGCTGGCGTGATACCGGGGGACAATGCCCTTAAAGGCAGTGGTGGGGTAACCGATTCACAAGCACCACGAGCTGAAGTGGCAGTTGCCGGGCACGACGTAAGAAAGGTTGAGGCTGCTCCTCAATCCGCACCAGCTGTGGCAAGCGCCCCTGTTGGCAAACAGAAGCCTGCGGCGGGGGAGCGGGCAATGAGCAACATCCGTCAAGTGTTTGACTCAGGCAAAACTGCTCTGTATTCCCTTTATCAAAGAGAATTGCGACAGGACCCGACCCTGGCCGGTAAAGTTTTGCTTGAGCTGGTCATACAGCCAGACGGCTCAGTGTCTGCTTGCAAGGTTGTTAGCTCAGAACTGGAAAATCCGGCTTTGGAGCAAAAGCTTGCAATGCGCGTACGCCTTTTTAACTTTGGTGCAGCCAATGTGGAAGCGCGAAAGGTGAGGTTTCCGATCGATTTTCTTCCAGGCTGATGCAGCCAATGGATTTGTCAGTCGTAGCCATCAATGGAGATTTTCGGGAGCGTTGGTTTGTAGAGTTTCACCTTTTCTGACGGCGCAATGACTTTGGCTTCTCCAGTAACAACCTTTTGATTATTCTGGTTGATCACATCGCACTGGAAGATCACCCGGTTTTTGGGCTCTTTGCTTAGCACCGTAAGATTAACCGTAAGCGTGTCGTCCAGTTTCACGGGGCGCTTGAATGCAAGGCTCTGTTCCAGATAGACCGTACCCGGGCCTGGCATAACGGTGGCAAGTGCTGCGGAAATCAATGATCCACTCCACATTCCATGGGCAATACGCTCCCCGAACATAGAACCGGCGGCATAATCCTGGTCCAAGTGCACCGGATTATAATCCCCCGACACAGCCGCGAACAACACGAGCTCTTTTTCTGTAAGTGATCGCGTAAACGTTGCGGTATCGCCCTGATTTAGCTCGTCGTAAGTGATGTTTTCAAGAGTATCCAAGGTGTCGCTCATCATCTGCTCCCTGATCAAGGCGTGTGACTGCTGGTGTTTGGGTTAGCGTTTGAAACTACCTCATCGATAGCAAAACTGCTATTCTCTCCCCACTTTTTTGAGGCTGATACTTATGTCGAGTTGACCAGGCTGTCGCTCGATGTACGTGAATCACTATAAATAGAAGCGCTAGACAGGAGATGGTGATGGATTTCGAGAAGTTCTATCAAGACAAATACCCTGCCAGTATTCCCCGTGACGTGGATTTGAACAAATACAGCAGCATGGTGGATGTATTTGAACAGGCGGTTAAAAAATACGCTGACCGCCCAGCCTTCAGTGCTGTTGGGGCAACTCTCACCTATCGCGATCTGGATACTCAAACACGGAATTTTGCGGCCTGGCTGCAAAACAATACCGATCTGAAGCCTGGCGATCGTATTGCGGTACAAATGCCCAACCTGGGTCAGTATCCAGTTGTGGTATTTGGGGCCATGCGCGCTGGCTTGATTGTGGTTAACACCAATCCGCTGTACACCACTCGCGAGATGGAGCACCAGTTTAACGATTCTGGCGCCAAGGCACTGGTCGTGCTTGCAAACATGGCGGAAAACGCCGAAAAAGTGTTGCCTCATACCAGTATTGAACACGTAATCGTAACTGAAATTGCGGACATGCATTCGCCCATCAAGCGCACACTGATGAACGCGGTTGTGAAGCATGTGAAAAAGATGGTGCCACCGTTTAACCTCCCACAAGCTCACAAGCTGCCGGCTGTCCTCAGCGCGGGCGCCCGTGAGACGTTTACTCCGGTTCAGGTCAAATCCGACGATATTGCCGTGCTTCAGTACACCGGTGGCACAACCGGCGTGGCCAAAGGCGCGATGCTCACCCACGCTAATTTGGTAGCGAACCTGCTGCAGGTCCGCCCGATGATGGAAGATACCGTCATAGAAGGGCAGGAAATCGTTATTGCGCCTCTGCCTCTTTACCACATCTATTCGTTCACCCTGAACTGCGGCATTATGCTGGAGGCCGGCGGTCACAACATTCTGATCCCGAACCCACGTGATATTCCAGGTTTTGTGAAAGAGCTGAAAAACCACAAGTTCACGGCATTCCTGGGGCTCAACACCTTGTTTGTTGCCCTGTGTAATAACAAGGAATTCCAGGAGCTGGATTTCAGCCACCTCAAGCTCACATCCTCTGGCGGTATGGCGCTGACCAGCGACACTGCCAAAATGTGGGAGCGGGTAACTGGTTGTCCGATCTCCGAAGGCTACGGCATGACCGAAACTTCGCCGGTGGTTACCTTCAACCCCCGCAGTGCCATCCAGTTGGGCACCATTGGCCTGCCAGTGCCATCCACGATGGTCAAGACCATTGATGACGATGGCAACGAAACCAAGCTGGGCGAGCCCGGTGAGCTTTGCGTGAAAGGCCCACAGGTAATGCGCGGTTACTGGCAGCGCCCGGAAGACACCCGCAAATCCTTCACCGAAGACGGTTACATTCAGACCGGCGACGTGTCCGTGATTCAGGAAGACGGCTACATCCGTATTGTCGATCGCAAGAAAGACATGATTATTGTTTCCGGGTTTAACGTTTACCCGAACGAGATCGAGGATGTGGTAAGCAGCCACCCGAAAGTAGTCGAGTGTGCTGCCGTGGGTGTTCCCGATGCCAAGAGTGGTGAAGCGGTTAAGGTGTACCTGGTTGCTACCGCTGAGGGCGTAACTGAAAACGAACTCAAAGAGTTCTGCCGTGAGCGCCTGACAGCGTACAAAGTACCTCGCTTCTTTGAGTTCCGCGATGAGCTGCCAAAAACCAACGTAGGTAAGATCCTGCGCCGCGAGCTGCGCGACGAGCCAGAGAATAAGCAATAACGGTGACTGCTCGAGCTGATATCCGGGCGGCCCTGCACAAACCGATCAGTTTTCCGGCAGGGCTGCCGGTTTCTGATCGTGTGGATGACATCCGTAAAGCGATCGAAAACCATCAGGTTGTCATCGTTGCAGGGGAAACCGGTTCCGGTAAAACCACCCAGATTCCCAAAATCTGCATGAACATGGGCCGCGGCATTCGCGGCCTTATCGGTCATACCCAGCCAAGACGTATTGCAGCCCGCAGTGTGGCAGCCCGTATCGCCGATGAACTTGGCGAACAGGTGGGCCAGCAGATTGGCTATCAGGTACGTTTTACCGATAACACCTCCGACCAGACCCGTGTCAAAGTCATGACTGATGGGATTCTGCTGGCCGAGGTTCAGCACGACCGTTATCTCAAGCGTTACGACACGCTGATTATCGATGAGGCCCACGAACGCAGCCTGAACATCGATTTCCTTTTGGGCTATCTCAAACAACTTCTGCCCAAGCGCCCTGATCTGAAAGTTATTATCACGTCTGCGACCATTGAGGTGGAGCGCTTCAGCGAATTCTTCAACAAGGCACCGGTGCTGGAAGTCAGCGGCCGAACCTTCCCTGTAGATATCCAGTATCGCCCATTAACAGGCGACGAAGACGATCGCGATCAGGGCTGGAACGACGGCGTGCTCACGGTGATGGATGAAATTGAGCAGCATGAGCGTAGCGCTAAGTTACCCCCGGGCGATGTGCTTGTATTCCTGCCAGGTGAACGGGAGATTCGTAACCTGAGTAAGATGCTGCGACATGCGGAGTTGAGGCACACTGAAGTGCTTCCTCTGTATTCCCGGCTGAGCAATCAAGAACAAAATCGGGTATTCCAGAATCATCGTGGTCGTCGGATTGTGCTCTCAACCAACGTGGCGGAAACCTCACTGACAGTCCCGGGTATTCGCTACGTTATAGATACCGGTGTCGCACGGCTTAGCCGGTACAGTGTTCGATCAAAGATTCAGCGCCTGCCCATTGAGCCTGTATCCCAGGCCAGTGCTAACCAGCGGGCAGGGCGCTGTGGCCGGGTTGCGCCCGGTATCTGTTTTCGCCTGTATGACGAGGCCGACTTTCTCAATAGGCCCGAATACACAGATCCCGAAATACTCCGCACCAATCTGGCTGCCGTAATTCTGCAAATGGCCACTTCCGGCCTTGGAGAAATTCGCCACTTCCCGTTTATAGAGGCGCCCGATAAGCGCCTGATTAATGATGGCTACAAGTTGCTGGAAGAGCTCAGTGCGGTGGACGACAAGCGCCGGGTAACAAAGCTTGGTCGTACTATGTCCAAGCTGCCGCTGGATCCACGACTCGCACGGATGCTGGTAACCGCCGCAGATCACGGTAGCCTCACAGAGACGCTGGTGATTATTGCAGGGCTGACGGTGCAGGACCCGAGAGAGCGGCCCCAAGACAAACAGCAAGCAGCTGATCAGGCCCATGCGCCGTTCAATGACAAAGAGTCCGATTTTGCCACCCTGCTCAATATCTGGAATTTCTACGAAGAACAGCGCCAGGAACTGACACAGAACCAGTTAAGGAAGCTATGTCAGAAGAACTTTCTTAGCTGGATGCGTATGCGGGAATGGCGAGATATACACCGACAGCTCACGCTGATTTGCCGTGAGCAAAGGTTGTCACTCAATAAGGACGCTGCGTCCTACGAAGCCATGCACAAGGCGATTTTGGCGGGACTGCTCGGGCAAGTAGCCACCAAGGTAGAGAAAAAGGAATATCTGGCTACCCGTAATCGCAAAGTAATGATCTTTCCGGGGTCGAAGGTTTCCAAAATCGGACCCAAGTGGATTGTTGCCGCAGAAATCGTGGAAACCAGCCGAGTGTTTGCCCGTATGGTCGCGTCAATTCAGCCTGAATGGATCGAGCCGTTGGCTGGGCATGTGGTGAAGCATCACTATTTTGAACCGCACTGGGAGCAGAAACGAGCTCAAGTGATGGGGTATGAGAAAATCACCCTGTACGGCCTGGATATTGTGCCCAAGCGCAGCATCGCATTCAGTAAAATAGACCCGGTTGAGTGCCGAAACCTGTTTATCCGCCACGCCCTCGTGGAAGGTGATTACCGGTCTAAAGCACCGTTTATTGCACGCAACCGCGAAATGCTTACAAGCGTAGAAAATCTTGAAAGCAAAACCCGTCGGCGGGATCTGCTGGTAGACGATGAAGTGCTGGTCAGCTTCTACGACGAACGCTTGCCAGCAGAAATTGTTAGTGGTCGTCACTTTGAAAGCTGGTGGAAAGGTCTGACTGCGGAAGAGCTGCGCAACCTTGAACTGACAGAAGAAGATGTTCTGCAGCGCCCGGTGGATGCTCAGGCGGCCGAGCTTTACCCGGATTTTCTGGAATGGGAAGGGGTGCGCTACCCGCTCAGCTATGAGTTTGAACCCACCAGCGCGCGTGATGGCGTTACCCTTCATGTGCCACTTATGGCGCTTCGACAGATTCCATCACGGCGCCTGGAATGGCTTGTGCCAGGGCTGCTCAGAGAAAAGTGCATAGCGTTGGTGAAAGGGCTTCCGAAGGCGCTGCGGCGAAATTTTGTTCCGGTGCCAGACTTTGTCGATGCAGCCATCGCAAACTTGCAGCCCTCTAACGAGCCTTTGGCTATCCAACTGGGAGAGCAGCTGCGCAGAATGACGGGTGTGCGCATTGATCCGGAAATCTGGCCGAGGGATGAGCTGCCACGACATCTGCGGATGAACCTGAGAGTTCTCGGAGACGGCGGTAAGGTTATCGCCGAAAGCCGTGAGGCAGGGGTACTTCAGGATCAACTGGAAGGTCGTGCCGAGGCGGCATTGGCATCAGCAACGAGCGAAAGCACAGAACAAAAGCCTGCCAGTGAATACACCGAATGGGAGTTTGGTGAGTTGCCCGTCAAGGTTCAAACTGAAAAAGGCGGCATGCAGATTACGGTGTACCCGGCACTTGAGGATATGGGTAAATCGGTCAAAGAAATTCGCTGTCTGGACCGACTTAGCGCTGCGGATACAACCCGTAAAGGTGTTGCGCGCCTTATTCTCAACAGGTTTGGCAATACGCTGGACGATCTGGAGCGGAAACTCCCGCGCTTCAAACAGTCCGCCTTAATGTTCGCACCTATTGGCAAGGCAAAGCTACTTCTCGACGATCTGCTCTTGTCCACGGCGATGGCGCATTTTTTACAGGATCAGGTCCCTGACTCCCGGACGGCATTTGATGCGCTGTTTGACCGGCACAGGGGGGATTTTATTCCGGCCCTTGAGCAAGCCGACGAACGCCTGTTTCAGGCCATGACTGGCTACCAAAAGATTGCCAAGAAGCTGAAAGGCAAAATCAACCTCGCCTTGGCAAACAGTATGGCGGACTTGAAATTCCAATTGCAGAATCTTGTCTATCCCGGTTTTTTGGTCGCTACACCGCCTGAATGGCTGGCGGAGTTTGGCCGCTATTTTGAAGCTGCGCTGGTTCGGCTTGAAAAAATGCCAAGGGAAATGGGCCGTGAGCGGGAATTCCTTCATGCTATGGAGCCGCTATGGACGCGTTACGTCAGCAAGCGGGATGAACAGCAAAAGCAGGGTGTGCGGGATCCGGAGTTAGTTATATACCGATGGATGCTCGAGGAATTCCGGGTGTCGTTTTTTGCCCAACAATTGGGCACCGCCATGACAGTATCCGCCAAGCGTCTTGATAAGCAGTGGCAGTTAACCCGCGTATAACAAGCGAGTGCCCGCCTTTGGTCGGAGGCAGTGGGGCGGGCAAATTCTGCGGACTGTGTTAGTATTTCTGAAAGTGCGATTTTCCTTTCTTCTTATTTTCATATTCATGACGTGGGGTTAGCGTGATTAAAGCCGTCATTTCCGGAACCGGCCTGTACACACCGCCGGCAACCATCGATAACGATGAACTGGTCGAAGCCTTTAACCAGTATGTCGAACTGTATAACGCGGAGCACGCTGACGCGATTGAGCGCGGTGAAATCGAGCCGTTGCAGCCGTCCTCTTCAGCGTTCATAGAAAAAGCTTCAGGTATCAAACGCCGGCACGTTATCGACAAAACTGGCATTCTTGATCCCAAACGCATGGCTCCGTATATTCCCGAGCGTGGGAACGATGAGCAATCTGTGCAGTGTGATATGGCCGTTGTGGCGTGCAAAGAAGCACTCGCTCAGGCGGGCAAGACTGTCGACGATGTAGACGCAGTTATCGTTGCCTGCTCAAACATGCAGCGTGCCTATCCCGCCGTGTCGATAGAAGTTCAGTCTGCATTGGGTATTCAAGGCTTTGCCTACGACATGAACGTGGCGTGCAGCTCTGCAACCTTTGGCCTGCAAGCCGCAGTGAACTCTGTCGAGAACGGAGCTGCCCGGGCTGTGTTGGTTGTAAGCCCTGAAATTTGTTCTGGCCACCTGAATTTCCGCGAGCGCGACAGCCACTTTATTTTTGGTGATGCGTGCACGGCTATTCTGGTAGAGCGGGAAGAAAATACTGAACCAGGGCAGGGCTTTGAAATTCTTGGTACTCGCCTGACAACCACCTTTTCTAACAATATCCGGAACAACTTCGGCTTTTTGAATCGTGCGGATGAATCGGGAATTGGTCAGCCGGATAAACTATTTATCCAGCAGGGTCGTAAGGTATTCAAGGAAGTTTCGCCGCTGGTTGCTGAAACGATCCAGAATCATCTTCAGAGCTTGTCGCTTGCGCCTGACGATCTGCGCAGAATGTGGCTGCATCAGGCAAACCTGAATATGAATCAGCTGATCGCCCGCAGGGTGCTTGGCCGCGATGCTGCTGAAGATGAAGCGCCGGTGATTCTTGATGAGTACGCTAATACCAGCTCCGCAGGTTCCATTATTGCGTTCCATAAGCACAAAGACGACCTGAAAACCGGTGATACGGGTGTTATATGCTCCTTCGGTGCAGGTTATTCCATTGGCAGTGTTGTAGTACGCCGGCGCTAAAAGTCGACAATCCAAGAGTTGAGCATGACAAAACTTTTACCCCGGAGCTGGCATGCTGCCATGCAACTTATGGCAGTGCTGGCACTGGTGTTGGTCGCTGGCACCGCCAAAGCTCAGAACGCAGCGGAGCCTGCCCCTGAAGGTGCGCGTACCGTTAACCCGCAGGACCCTTACGAGAACTGGAACCGCAAGGTTTACACATTCAACGACACAATTGATCGCTGGGCGTTGCGGCCGGTAGCTCAAACCTACCGAACGTTCATGCCGGATATTGTCGACCGAGCCATCACGAACTTTTTCAATAATTTGTCGGAAGTGCGAAATTTCACTAACAGCATATTCCAGTTGAAGGGCGAATCGGCTGTTGTCGCTGCCGGGCGTTTCACCTACAACACTGTGTTTGGCCTGGGTGGATTGATTGATGTTGCTACAGCGTTTGATCTCCCTGAGCGGCCCGAAGATTTCGGCCAAACTCTAGGATATTGGGGTGCGGGTTCTGGCCCCTATCTGATGCTTCCATTCCTTGGGCCATCCAGCCCACGGCACCTCACTGGATTGGGTGCGGATGGGTTTGCGTTACCATCGCTGTGGGACAACGTTGACAGCCCTTATAACTATTATGCCCGAGGTGTCCAGATTGTTGATAAACGGGCAGACCTGATTCCCGCAGAGGGCTTTATTTCTGGCGACGTATATATTTTTGTGCGTAACGCCTTCTTGCAGCGCAGAGAGTTTCTTATAAATGATGGCAGGGTGACCCGAGATCCATTTGCCAGCGAAGACGATGATGACCTGATGTTGGACGACTTCTGATTCGGATTTCTGGGTGAAGGAGACACGCGGTGCTTAAAGATCCAAGGATTAGTAAATTCCGCAAGATGCTGGCTGAGGCACCAAATTATGAGGTGTGGAAGGCTGCGGCTCTGGAGCTGGATTTTCTGGAAGGTAATGCTGAGTGGAAAGAGGATTTTGTCTCAGAGCATTATCACTACGAACTGCTGTATGACCGTCTGAGCAGTATTAAACAGTATCGCCAACAGAACGATTTTGAACGCCTCAAGCGCGCACTGCGTGAGGGGCTCCATCACGATCTTGGCAATATGGGTAACCCGGCGCTTTACACACGTTCCCGGGTTGGGACCAAGCACCTGATTGAAGAGTACATCGCGCAGGCCTGTGAAGCCCTGGATTTCCTGTGCGATCACCCGGTGCCCGGTTTTCCGGTTGCTGACAAACTTCAGTTTTTTCGCGACACCCTTACCAGTTATGGCAGACCAACACTTTTGTTAAGTGGTGGTGCCAGCCTTGGCATGTTTCACTTCGGGGTTATCAAAGCACTGTGGGAAAGAGGGCTGCTGCCTCAGGTGGTTACCGGCTCTAGCGCCGGCGCAATTGTTGCGGGTATGCTGGGCGTGCATACAGACGCTGAAATCCCTGAGATGCTGGTTCCGGAGAACCACAATCTGAAAGCCTGGAAGTGGCGGGGCATCATCAGTGCCATGCGCGGTGAAGGTTTAATGGATCAAGAGCAGCTGCGCTCGTGTCTTAGAACGAACATTGGTGAATACACGTTTGAAGAAGCCTACCAGCGTACGGGCCGCTCGATTAACATGAGCGTGTCGCCGGTGCAGGCCCATCAGAAGGCGCGACTGTTATCTGGTTACACCTCGCCTTATCTGATGGTGTGGAGCGCTGCGCTAGCCAGTGCGGCGGTACCGGGTATTTTCCCGCCGGTTACACTGATGAAAAAAGATCTTCAGGGTCAGGCATTGCCTTACATGCCAAGGCTGAAGTTTGTGGATGGTTCTGTTGTGAGCGATCTGCCCATTGAGCGGCTGATGCATCTCTATGATGTGAATTTCACCATCGTGAGCCAGACCAACCCCCACGTTGTTCCTTTTTTGAGCGATCGTGGCACTGAAGACAAATTGTCTTTGGCCAGGTTGCCACTGCACTTGCTCAAATCCGAGATTCAGTTTCACGGGCAGGGAGTGTTCGATTACCTCCGAAAACGTGCTCGCCCTGAACTGTTGCGGCAGATATACGGCCACATGTACACGATCATGGCCCAGCGGTACTCTGGAGACATAACCATTGCGCCCACCTATGGCCTCATGGATTACACCCGAATGCTGGCCGACCCGAAGCCGGAGTTTGTGCGTGAAATGACCCTGGCAGGGGAGCGCGCAACCTGGCCAAAAATTTCAATGATCCGTTCCCATGCGCGTATATCCAAAACCCTGGAGCGTTGCGTGCGCCGCCTGAAACAGAAAAACCGCCAGAGTGCTGCGGATCTCAGTCTGATAAACAGTGCTGATTCCGGAACATCCTGAGATGACAGGCTGGCGAGGCGGGCGGTATGATACGCAGCTAAAGAGCCTGGCTCGGTAATTTACCGATCAGCCCGGCGCCTGAGCATTAGACTGGACGCCCATGTATTACGACTTCTTCGGCTTCAGAGAGCCTCCGTTCTCTATTGCGCCTGATCCCCGATACCTCTATTTGAGCGAACGCCATAAAGAAGCGCTCGCGCACCTGATGTATGGTGTTCAGGGGCAGGGCGGCTTTATTGTGATCACCGGAGAAGTGGGTACAGGGAAAACCACTGTAAGCCGATGCTTCATTGAGAATGCGCCGGCTCACGCAGACATAGCCCTGATTCTGAACCCACGGCTTTCTGCCCGTGAGTTACTTTCGTCTATTTGCGACGAGCTGGAAATAGCTCACCCGGCCGGCGCCACCATCAAGCAGATGGTAGATTTGATCAACCGGGATCTGCTCAAGGCCCACGCAGCCGGCCGGCATAAGGTTCTGATGATTGATGAAGCTCAGAATTTGTCAGCCGATGTACTGGAACAACTGCGCCTTCTTACCAACCTCGAAACCGCAGAAAAGAAACTCCTGCAAATTGTATTGTTAGGCCAGCCAGAGTTGCAGCAAATCCTCTCGCTTCCAAAACTCCGCCAGTTGAACCAGCGGGTAACTGCACGCTACCACCTGGATGCCATCAGCCGCGATGAACTGCCAGCCTATCTCAGCTACCGACTTGGCGTTGCAGGCATGCGCGGCGACGTTTTCGCTCCGGCGGCTGTCCGTAAGCTCTATCGCTTGAGCAACGGGATACCTCGGCTTATCAACCTGATTAGCGATCGTGCACTGTTGGGAGCCTATGCCGAAGGTGAGCACGAAGTGTCGGTTGCACACATACGGCAGGCGGCGAAAGAAGTTGGAGGCGGTAAAAACATAGGGCCAAAGCCAACCAGGGGAGCAGGCAAGCCGGACCTGCCCGGCATCCTGTTGGTCACGGCATCATTAATGCTCGCTCTTGTGAGCAGCTATTGGGTGTATAAGCAGTGGTCAAGCCCGGATGTGATATCCGAGGTAGACGCAGCCCCCGTGCAACTCGCCGGCACTGTACAGCGTGAAGACTCGCCGGATGTCCAGCTGTCACCACAAGATGAAACAGACCCGCAACTGGTGCCTTCTTTCAGGTTCTCAGATCAGGCGATGAATCTGTCCGAAGCATTTCGCGGGCTGTTCAGTATTTGGGGTTTATCATACAACTCGCAGGAATCGCCGATTGCCTGTGAGTTTGCTCGCAGCTCGGGTCTTGATTGCCTGGAACGTCAGGGGAGCCGTCGTAGCCTGGCGTATCTGGACAGGCCGGCCATGCTGATGCTTCAGGACGACAACGGCAACCGGGGTTATGTTGTGCTGCGTCATCTTCAAGGCGATATGGCGGAAATTGTGACGCCTGAGGGCTTAGCGGAAGTGTCGTTTTCCAGCATTGAGCCCTTCTGGTTTGGCGAGTACCGCGTGTTCTGGCAACTTCCGAACTACGTGACCTTTCGGGCCGATGCCAGAGACGTAGCCGGTGAGGAAATGTGGATAGGGGTTCGCATGATGGAACTTGCGGAAGCCTACGGCGAATCACCCGCCGACACGGCAAGAATCAAGCGCATGACTGCACAACAGCAGGTGCGTTGGTATCAGTCGTTAAAGGGGCTCACGGTTGATGGTATTGCCGGTGCCATGACCGTTATTCAGATCAACAGCGACCTCAATGCAGATGTGCCGAGGCTGATGATCAAAGGGCCTGAGGGGAAGGGATAACGCATGTCCTACATTCTTGATGCGCTCAGAAAATCTGAAACCGAGCGCCGCCAGGGTAAAGTCCCTGATCTAGGGCAACAGGTGCAATTGATACATCGCCCTAAGAAAAAACGTACATCCTCAGTGGTGTGGGTGGTCCTGGCGTTGCTGGTGAATGCTGGAGTGCTGGCCGTTGTATTCTGGCCGAAGCCAACAGTGGAAACAGCGCAAAAGCCAACACCGAAGCAAGAGCAAGCATTGGCGGCGATAACCGAGCCAGCAGCCGAAAAAGTAGAGCCTGAGCCAGCAGCCCAGGCTGAATCTACCCAGGCTGTTGTTTCCCCACCGCCTGTGTTGGAAAACAATCTGGTATCTGAAGCTGAACGCCAGTGGCCTGCCATTATCACACCGTCTGTGCGCCAGCAACGCGAGCAGCCGGAAGTGGCCGAGAGTGGACCCAAAATGCGTGTGCCACACTTGGTTGAGTTACCCCTTTCATTTCAAAAGAGTATCCCGGACCTGATGTTCAACAGTCATCTCTATTCAACAGATCCCTACGCCAGCCGAGTGATGATTAATGGCCACTATCTTGGTCAGGGTGATGCATTTTCGGGGATCCTGGTAGAAGAAGTGACAGAAAATGGCGTCATTCTCAGCAAGCAAGGCAGAAGTTTCCGCGTGGGTATTGTCCGCGACTGGGTGAGCCCGCGCTAATGGCATTAACCGAGGACGTAAAACAGCAGATTCAGCAGGCGTATCGCGATGTGTTGGCCGGTAAAGAGGTGCGCGCCCGTTATGGCCAGCGCCTGATGATAGCTGAGATTGCCCGATATATGGGTGAGATTACCGACAACGACGGCCAGCGCACATCACCACCAGCGGCCTGTGTGGTTGAGGCTGGAACGGGTACCGGTAAAACACTGGCCTATCTGATTGCAGCCATTCCCGTAGCTCGGGCCTTGGGCAAAACCCTGGTGATCTCCACCGCAACCGTGGCACTGCAAGATCAGATCGTTCTTAAAGATCTGCCGGACCTCAAAAACCACAGCAAAATGAATTTCAGCTGGACCCTCGCCAAAGGCCGTGGAAGGTATTTGTGCATGTCCCGTCTGGAATCGCGTCTGCACGATGAGGGCAACGGCGACAGCGATACCATGCCTCTTTTTTTGCTGGATAGTCCCGGCACCGAAGAGCCTGGAACCCGCGCTTTCTTTGAAGAAATGCTGGCAAGCTATGGCTCCCGAAAGTGGGATGGAGACAGAGACCACTGGCCTGAACAGATACCTGACGATGTTTGGCGGCAGGTAACCACCGATCACCGCCAGTGCACGAACCGGCATTGTAGTTATTTCGATAGCTGTGCGTTTTTCGACGCCCGCAAAGATCTGGATGAAGTAGATATCGTGGTGGCGAATCACGACCTGGTGCTGGCTGACCTTGCGTTGGGTGGGGGCGCCATTCTTCCAGAGCCTGAAAACGCATTGTTCATCTTTGATGAGGCTCACCACCTCCCCGATAAAGCATTAAATCACTTTGCGGCCTCTGTGCCTCTGAACTCCACCCGCCAATGGCTTAAACAGCTATCCCAGGCATTGGTGAAAATGCAGCCCTACCTTGCGCCGGCTACGCAAGCCGCTAAATCGGTTGAACGCATCAGTACTGCCTCGCGGGATGTGGATCTCATTCTCGCCCGAGTTTATGAAGAGGCCGAACACAATACTGGCTGGGAGTTCAATGAAGAGCGCCGGTCTGCGCAATGGCGGTATCCCGAAGGTGAGCTGCCAGACGCCTTGGCAGAATTAGCCGCTGAAAGCAGAATTGTGACTGCAAATCTGGTCCGTCACCTGGGCGCCTTGGCAGATGAACTGCAAGGCGCTTTCGATGAGCGCAAGCAACACGAGATAGACCGGGACACTGCTGAAGCCTGGTATCCAGTCATTGGCGCCTTCCACAGCCGTGCCGAAGACCAGTTGCGGCTATGGGCGGCCTGGACTGAGCAAGTCGGCAGTGCAACAAAGGCGACGGAAAGTCAGCAGGGGGTCACTGAGGGCGCATCACAAAATACTCAGGATGACGCCACTGGCTCCGCACCCGAAGCACGAGGCCGGATACATAGGAGCCCTCCTCCAGCGCGCTGGAGTGTGCGGCAGAAGTGGGATCATGCCGAAGATATCACCCTGTTCAGTTCGCCAGTGCTGGCAGACAACCTGCTATATTCCCGGCTGTGGTCGCGAGCTTATGGGTCTGTGCTCACAAGTGCCACACTGACCGCCCTAGGCCGTTTTGACCGGCTACAGGCCAGAGCCGGGTTGCCAGAAGCAAGCCGGCTGCTGGTGGTTCCCAGTTCTTTCCGATACGCAGAAATGGCAACCGTTGAAGTGCCGGCCATGGCGTGTATGCCCACTGATGACGGCTTTGCTGATGAGCTGACCAAACGCTTACCGGATTGCTGGGCCGGAGAAACGGCCACACTTGTGCTGTTCACCTCCCGCCGCCAGATGCATCAGGTTCGGGATGCTTTGGCACCAGACTTTCCGGATTTGATCATTACCCAGGACGATATGTCTCGGGGTGAAGTGCTGCGCCAGCACCGTAGCCGAATCGATGAAGGCAGGGCCAGCGTGTTGTTTGGTGTGGCGAGTTTTGCCGAGGGTATCGACTTGCCCGGTAAGTACCTGCACCACGTGGTGATTACCCGGTTGCCGTTTTCGGTTCCGGACGATCCTATTGAAGCTGGCCTGGCGGAATGGATAACCCAGCGGGGTGGCAACCCTTTTATGGAAATAACAGTGCCGGATGCCTCCATAAAGCTGGTACAGGCGGTTGGCCGGTTGCTTCGCACAGAAGAAGACACTGGCAGGGTTACTATTCTTGATCGCCGTATTGTCGCAAGGCGTTATGGACAACTGCTGCTGGATTCACTGCCACCGTTCCGGCGCATTATTGAACGGTAGTCAGTTAGAAGAAAATGAGCTGGATGGTGAATTTTCGGCAAAAAAAGAGCCAGCCCGCGGGCTGGCTTTTAAGAATAAGAACACTGAAGGCCTGAAGTTTCAGAATTCGTAATGAGGGGTTGCCTCACCTTGGAAACAATAATAAGGGAGTAGGGGGCGTAGCCGAATCGTCCAAAGGGCGTAGCATGGATAGAAACTTCCTGTGCAATGTGATGCGCGTCACAAAATCACCCGCCCAGAATGCCCAATTCCCGCGCCCGGGCTAGAGCTTCTGTTCTCCGGCCCACGCCCAGCTTGCCGTAGAGGTTGCGTATGTGTGCTTTTACCGTGGCCGGTGCCACACCCATGCGTATCGCAATGTCCTTGTTGGAATAGCCGGCATTAATGAGCTCCAGTACTTCGAGTTCACGTTGGCTCAGAGGCTCTGCAAGTGCCTGAGCTGATGAGCCTTGGGTCTTAGTATCGCTAGCGGTTGGCGGAACGTTTTCGATGGGCTTACTGTTCGGACTCAAAAGCATCTCGGTCAGGTTACGCTGCCAGCTGCCGCCATTGTTGAGGGTGGGGGATTTCATCAGTAGCGCCTGCAATCGCGGACTTTCTTCAGCAAACAGTCTCAAAAAACCAGCCTCGGCAGCGACAGCCACTGCCCGTGCAAGGCGGTCCTCGCACTCTTCAGGACGGTTTAGCTGGTCCAGCGCTTCAGCTGATACGAGCAAGGCTTCAACAACGTGCCGGGTATGCTCGTTATGCATCGCGGCTGCCATCAGTGCATCGAGTATATCCAGTGCCTGTTCCGGCTTGCCTTCATCAACCAACAGCCGCGCATAGCTGATGCTGTTCTGCTCCCTGTTCAGCGGGTTAGTCAGCGTATGGCTCTCGACGGATTCAAGAATGCTGCGAGCTTGGGCGGTTTGCCCAGCCGCGAGGTAGCAGCGCGCAAACAGGGCAGAGCTGGCGGGTGGCTCAAACACAATGTGCTCCCGGCGTTTACGGCCGACTTGCTCCGCATCTGCAAGATACTCTATGGCTTCCTGATAACGGCCATCGCTGAAGGATAAGTGCCCGCGCACATGCTGGATAATTATATGTTGGCCTGGCTCAGCGCCCTTGTTTACGTGTTCAAGCAAAGGTTCCAGGTGAGCGGCTGCATCCTGAAGCTGGTTTCGCTCCCGGAAAATTTCCGTCAGAGAAGCGCTAAGCCAGCAGGAAATAAGCCTTGGTTGGCTTGGGTCTGCGTAGTGTTGATCTACCCACTTGCGCACCTCTGTACAGGTCTCGAGGGCCAGATCCATGTCGCCACGGTTGTACTGTATCCACGCGAGCAAACCACCGCTTGAGAGAACGGTGCTTGGCTTGCGTTCAACCTGCCCGTAATGAACCGCAGATTTCAGCGCTTCTTCGGCCCCTGGCAAATCACCTTTGCCGTAATCGTCCAGGCCAAGGCCATAGTAGGTTACGGATTTGAGGGGGATTTGCGTATGGTCTATTTCTGCAAGAACCTGGCGAGTCAGATCACTGGCGTTCTTGTCATCGCTGCGTGAGCGGGCAAGGTAGGAGCGTATCAACGTTATCTCGCTTTGTACGCCAAGTGCGCCTTCGGCATCTGGAGCGGAATCAGCAACGCGCTGATCAAGCAAATCTTCTACATTGGCGAGCAGGTGTTCCAGATTATCGAGTCGATTCGCGAAAAAGTGGCCCCACACCCGCAGCATCTGCAACTGAGGGCTTTCTTTAACGTCATCCACGGGCAACTCATCGAGCCAGTTCAGGACCGGCAGGTGAAACCCACCATGAATAAGGTTGTTGCCGTGTGTAGCCAATACCCTCGCCAGCCAAGGCCAGTCTCTATTCTGCACAATCTGGGCAATGGCACCCTGAACTTGCCCATGGTCAAGCAACCAGTCTACCGTTCGTTGCCAGAGGCGGTGCGCCCTGGTGGGGTCGGCCTGTGCAATCCGCTGAAGTAAGGCATCTCGAAACAGATCGTGGTAACGGAACCATTCGTTGTGATTGTCCAGAGGAATCAGGAACAGGTGCTGCGAGAGCAAGGTTTCCAGCATCTCCTGGCTGTTGGCAGTGTCACGAATAGAGTCGCACATGGAGGCGCACAATCGTGGGCAGCAAGCGGTGTCGAGCAAGAAGGCCACAGTTTCAGCAGGCTGTTTGTCGAGCACCTCGCTGAGCACGTAGTCACTGATGTGTCGTTCGTCAATGCTCAGTGCGGTGGAAGAAATACTTTGGTCTGCGCCCGATTTGATCTGCTCAAGACCACTGTCATTGCCTGATAGAGCGGAAAGCTGCAGGGCCGCTACCCAGCCTTCGGTACGGTGGCAAATGGCCTGCACATCCTGGTCTGAAATGGCCATGCCCATAGTGCTGTGAAAAAATTCCCGGCATTCATCTTCAGAAAATGCCAGGAGTGCCGGGTGGACCTCCTGCACCCAACGGCGCACACGCCAACGAGCCAGAGGCAGCGGAGGTTCGGAGCGGGAGATCAAGGTAACGGTCACGCCAGCAGGAAGGTAGTCCACAAAGTACCCAAGCTGCCGGTGAATACGGTCGCTGCCAGCAAACTGAAAATCATCCAACACTAGAATCCAGGGGCCACCATCCGCTGCCAAGGCATTAACCAGTGCGGTCATCGCGCTGTTAATGCTGTCATCCGTGCTACCCGAAAGGCTTTTATGGCAGGGTTCAAGCCCCGTGAGGCCGGCGTGTTCAAATGCGCTGGCAACGTATTGCCAAAAACGCTGGGGGTCATCGTCGTGCTCATCGAGGGAGAGCCAGGCAATGGGTCCGCTGGTACGTGCGCACCACTGGCTTACCAAGGTTGTTTTTCCAAACCCTGCCGGGGCCAATACAAGGTTGAGCCGCTTCGGATGGCCTGGCGCTAACAGTGAGCTAAGTCGTTCGCGCTGCACGGCTTTGGGATCGGTGGCTGGCCTTAGGAATTTGGTGGTTAACAGCATTGACGCCCTGTATGCCAGATAGAAAGTTGAACTGGGATTGTGTGCTTTGTGTATCTCAAGTCAATGGCTGGAGAAACAAACACCTGCGTTACAGGCTGCGCAGGCGCAATTTTGGTCTAAACTGAATCAAAGTGCTCATCTATACTAAAAAAGAATGAAAAACGGATCTGTTATGCGTATTCTTAGTTACTGTTTTTCCGTGTACACCCACTTGCAGTCCGCCTCAGGCTAATAACTCAGGGAGCGACAAGGCCAATGAAGTTACAACAGCTGCGCTATATTTGGGAAGTTGCGCACCATGATCTCAACGTGTCGGCAACCGCCCAGAGTCTATTTACATCTCAGCCGGGTATTTCCAAGCAAATTCGCCTTCTTGAAGATGAACTGGGGTTGGAGATCTTTGCCCGCAGTGGCAAACATCTCACCCGTATTACCCCGGGGGGCGAAATTATCGTTCGTGAGGCTGGTGAGATTTTACGTCGAGCGGAGGGAATAAAAAAGATCGCTCAGGAGTTCAGTAATCAGCGCAAAGGTGAGCTGAGCATCGCCACTACTCACACCCAGGCGCGATATGCTCTGCCGCCAGTGATCAGTGGCTTTATAGAGACCTACCCGAATGTGTCCCTGCATATGCACCAGGGCACACCCATGCAAATTTCTGAAATGGCCGCAACGGGTGCGGTCGATTTCGCCATAGCGACTGAAGCTATGGAGTTGTTCAACGACCTGATAATGATGCCTTGTTACCGTTGGAACCGCACGGTGATTGTGCCCAAAGACCACCCGCTGGCCAAATTGCCTGAGCTGACTTTGGAAGCACTGGCAGAGCATCCGCTGGTCACTTACGTGTTTGGTTTTACGGGGCGTTCGAAATTGGATGAGGCATTTAAATCGAAAGGCTTAACGCCGAAGGTGGTATTCACCGCAGCCGATGCCGACGTTATCAAAACCTATGTACGCCTGGGACTTGGGGTTGGGATTATCGCGAGCATGGCGTTCGATCCGAAAATGGACCCGGATCTGGTCGCATTGGATGCCAAAAAGCTATTTAGTGCGAGTGTTACCCGAATAGGCTTCCGTAAGGGCACCTTCTTGCGAGGCTACATGTATGAGTTTATTCAGCGCTTCGCACCACACCTGACAAAAGATGTGGTTGATGCAGCGGTTGCTCGACAGAGTAGTCGCAGTGAAATAGAAGCCTTGTTCAAAGACATAAAACTGCCAGTTCTCTAGGCGCTTGGTCGGCAGTCGCCCGCCAGTCTTTACTGGCGGGCAATCAGGTTTCCTGCATGTAGGCCACACTCTTTTTGTGTGGCTTCTTCCCACCACCAGCGGCCTTCCCGCTCGTGCTGTCCTGGCAATACAGGGCGGGTGCAGGGCTGGCAGCCAATACTGACAAACCCCTTTTCGTGCAGCGCGTTGTAGGGGGCTTCCGATATACGGATGTAGTCCCACACCTCTTTGGATGTCCAGTTCGCCAGGGGATTAAACTTTACCAGTGCCTTGCCGGGGCCAGAGAAGGTTGCATCTTCTTGAACAACAGGCACTTCATTTCGGGTTCCCGGGCTTTGATCTTTACGTTGGCCGGTAATCCAGGCATCAACGCTTGCGAGTTTGCGCTTTAGCGGGTTTACTTTCCGAATCCCGCAGCACTCGCTGTGGCCGTCCTCAAAAAAGCTGAATAAACCCTTTTGGTTGACCAGACTCTGCACTTCATTGGTATCTGGAAACAACACTTCAATGGCTATGCCGTAATGCTTGCGAACCCGATCCATGAACTCGTAGGTTTCCGGGTGAAGACGGCCTGTATCCAATGTAAACACTTTCAGGTTGTCCGTCAGCTTGTGGGCCATTTCGATAAGCACCACGTCTTCGGCGCCACTAAAAGAAATAGCGATGTTGTCATAGCGCTTGAAGGCCGCCTTCAGAATTCCGCTTGGGCTTTCACCGGCCAGTTCGCTCTGTAGCTCGTGGATATTGCTCATAAAATACGAATACCTTGATGCGGGTTTCGTGCAGGTTAGCATTAAATGACTAATTCCATGAAGGAATGACAATCTATATGGTTATAGCCAAGTGGGCGAGTGAATCCTGGATGACTTGGTGTTTTATCGGGATGCACGATGCTTTTTGCCCGGATATTTCTTATGATACCGCGTCATAATCAGGGGGCAGGCCATGCTCTCATTCAGACTTAACACTTGAACCATTGAATCAGGAGATCACTGTGGAACTGGCATGTCTTGACCTTGAAGGCGTATTGATCCCGGAAATCTGGATCGCATTTGCAGAAAAAACCGGTATTGAAGAGCTCAAGGCCACCACCCGTGACATTCCGGATTACGATGTTCTGATGAAGCAGCGTCTTCGTATTCTGGATGAGCACGGATACGGCCTGCCTGCCATTCAGGAAGTGATCGGCACCCTGGACCCGCTGCCAGGCGCCCGTGAGTTTCTGGACTGGCTGCGCGAGCGCTTTCAGGTGGTGATTCTTTCAGACACCTTTTATGAATTCGCTATGCCGCTGATGAAAAAGCTGGGCTACCCAGCGCTGCTGTGCCACAAGTTGGAAGTTGCCGAGAACGGCCAGATCACCAACTATCTGCTGCGCCAGAGAGACCCCAAACGCCAGTCGGTGCGTGCCTTCCAGCTATTGAACTATCGCGTTATTGCAGCGGGTGATTCCTACAACGACACCACCATGCTGGGGCAGGCGGAAGCAGGCATTCTGTTCCACGCACCTAAAAACGTGATTGATGAGTTCCCGCAGTATCCGGCGGTACATGAATTTGAAGATTTGAAGAAAGAATTCCTGAAGGCGAGCGCTGTTCACAGCGTTTGATCGTAAGGTGTTTTTGAGGAGCCTTTTGTAAAGGGCCTTCAGCCCAGTGCGGTGCTACTCGCTCTGGGTAAGATTCTCCAGGAAATCCATCAGTGGTTTTACTTTGGTGAGGGTTTCCTGGTATTCGCTTTCCGGGTCTGAATCCGCAACGATCCCGCCACCGCCCCAACAGCGGATACTTCCTTGCTCCTGTGCTTGCCCCGTAGCCTTTTCTTTCTCACATAGCATAGTGCGAATAGCAATATTACTATCCAGTGTGTCGTCCAGGCCCCGATAAAACACGGATCCGCAATAGGGCCCGCGCCAATGGGGCTCAAGCTCCCTGATAATCTCCATGGCTCGAATTTTAGGTGCGCCGGTTATAGAGCCGCCTGGGAACGCATCGAACAGCACCTGCATGGGTGAAACGCCCTCCGCCAACTCGGCGCGAATGTGGCTGACCAAGTGA
Source organism: Marinobacter sp. KMM 10035 (assembly GCF_046537445.1). Lineage (NCBI taxonomy): Bacteria > Pseudomonadati > Pseudomonadota > Gammaproteobacteria > Pseudomonadales > Marinobacteraceae > Marinobacter > Marinobacter sp. KMM 10035. Next base: position 2,371,035 of record NZ_JBBVMG010000001.1, read on the forward strand.
TGCACGTTCCGGTAGGACTCAAGGGCAAATAAGCTGTCCACGGATACGGACCCGGCCGCAGCGTGCACACTTAAGTCGTTCCTTAGTAAGTCGACAATCATCAGGTTCTCGGCACGGTCCTTCTCGGATGCTTCCAGCTCTGCCGCATAAGCCATATCGTCGGATGGTGTTGTACCTCTTGGCCGAGTGCCTTTAATCGGGCTGGTTTTCACGGTGCGGCCGCGAATTTCCAGGAAGCGTTCCGGTGAGATCGACAGAACCGAGGCATAATCGGTTTTCAGAAAAGCGCTGTAAGGTGTTGGGTTGGCTTCGGCCAGCGCCTGAAATGCCGCCCAGGGCGCTCCTTGATAGCAACCCTGAAACTCCTGGGAAAGATTCACCTGATAACAGTCGCCAGCATTTATGTAGTCCTTGATCACGCCGACACCGTTAACGAATTCTTCGGCTGGTTGGCGCGACTTGAACGGCGAAATCATTTTCCAGCCTGCCGTCTCCCCAGTCACGGTTTCGCTGGGCACAGGTGTAGTGTGCTGCCACCGGTGAAGGTTGCTGCGCACCCACTCTGGGCATTCGGGGTGAACCCAAAGGTGATACGTATCGGTGGTTCGGTTGTGGCTTGCAGCCCAAAGATAAAAGCCTGCAAAGAGCAGGGGAGTTGAAGTTGCAGGGCACAGTGGAACAAGGCGGGGTTCTTTCATGTAGCCGAATTCGTAACTCAGGAAACCCACCCAGCCACCTGTCAGGTAGGTTTGCGGCTCTTGCGCCGAGCTTTGGTAGCGATGAACCAGGCTTTCCATTTCTGTGGCGAGGGTGTTTGTGTCGAGTACCAAATCAGTATCCGGCTCAATGATCTTTGTGGCAATCGCACAGGCCGTAAACCCACTAAACGAACCGCGGCCGTTACCAGCCCCAATACTTCCCAGGTAGGCAAAGTCTGACTGGGTGGCGGCTCGCTCGAGTAGTTGTTGGTAGTCTTCGCGCCTTAACATTGAGGAAACAGGAAGTAGCAAATTAACTCCGGTTAATTGGAATAATGATACTCAGGCCACAAAATTTGCATTGTCGGACCTAGAAGGCGGCTGGTCTAATGAAAATACAAAAAAAACGAAGACTGCCTGCTCGGAACTGGAACGACGCATTCTAGCCGAGTTGCAAGTCTTAGCGTAGAAGCTACCGCCAATAAAACAGGATCAATAATGACGTCTTATCTTGGAAAGTCGCTGCAAACCGTTCTTCTACTAACTGTATTTTTTGCTGTTCCTGCCGCAAGCGCCGAGGAAGCGCCCCCCACTGAACTAACGCCAGAGCAGGAAATGGCCATAAAACTGGAGCTGTCAAAATACGCCGTTCTTGGCCAGCAGCAAATACTTCATTTGACTGAGCAGGCGACCGATGAGTATACGGAGACTTTGGCCGACTCAGAGCCCAATATGCCGTCGGCCTGGATGCTTCTTGAGGATGGCGTTACCGTCAAGCGAATCAATATAGATGACCAGGCAAAGGAGGCGCCGGCTCAGATTCGTATTCTTATGTATCGTGCGGCCCTTAAATCTGTGGCGCGTCACGGGAAGATTCATGGGTCGGTCATTCTCTACACTGGGAAAATTCGAGAGGGTAGCGATGATGAAGCCTTGGTGATTGAGTTTGAGCACCGCTTGGGCATTTCAGGTAACAAAGTTGTTCCATATCAGTCGGAAAATGGCCAGGTGACCTACGGGGAGCCGGTTACTACTGAGAAGCCTTTTCAGATTTTTCATGACAGCAAGCCCGAAGCGAACACCGCGAATTGATGTGAGAGCCAGTCGTCATTCGTTACGGCATGTAAGTGCAGTGTTAACGAAGTGTGAATGCGGTCACGGACTAGGACTGTAAAACAATCTTAAATGGAATTGTGGATTAACGATCTCCACACCCAAAAGTAAAAACTCAGCAAGAAAAACAAAATGAGTTTATAAGGAGAACAATATGAAAGGCCTGAAAAGAATTGCTCTGATCACTGCTATGGCTGCTGCCCCTTTCGCAGCTAACGCAGAACTGCAAGCTATGAACGACACCGCAATGGGCGACGTAACCGGTCAGGCCGGTGTCACCATTGAGCTGGAAACCAAAGTGTCTATTGGCCAGTTCAAGTACACCGACGAAGGTTCCTTCGCAGTGAACGATATCGTTCTTGGTGGTGCTGGTGTTGATGCAATCGGTGCTGGCGCTGGCTTCGGCGATCTGTTGGATCAGCTCAAAGTTGACATCGACATTGCTGACGACGGCGATGCGGTTATTCACGTTGGTACACTTGATGGCAACCCGATCGACTGGGGTTTGAAAGTCGGCTCTATGCAGTTGCTGGCTGGAAACACTGGAACAGACAGCACAACTCTGATTTCGAATCTGAGTGGCTTCGGTATGTTGGCTCAACTCGACATCCGTGTTGATACTGCAACTGATCACCTGAACCTGGTAGCAGCATTCGACGTTCAGAACATGAACTTCGATGTTGATTTCTTGGGCATAGGCGTTCGTGGTCTGAAGATCACTGGTGCGGGCGCTGATGCTGATGCCATGGCTATGTATACAGCTAATGGTTATGACGTAGCAACAATGACTCCTCAGCAGCAGGCGGTTTTCACAACATTTGCTAATGCTAACTTGGACGTTTACAAAGGTGCCGGCCTGGGCGCCTCCACCGCAACAGACGTACTCCGGATTGATGTTAACAACATCTTCATGGATGTGTCGGTTGCCAGCATCGAAATCGGTGGAGCTTCTATCGGTTCCGTTGCACTTGACAACGTAGCAGTAACCAACACCAAGCTGGCGGTATACGGTCACTAATCTGACCTGAACACCAGTAGTGTTAAAGCGCCCCGTTCTTCGGGGCGTTTTTTGTTTTTGGAAAAATAAAAGCGCAGTGCGTACGAAAAGCAATAAAAAAACGGCAGCTTGCAAATACAAGCTACCGTTTAGTTCACGCCTGTGTCGGGAAGGGTGCTGCTACTTACTGATCAGGCACCCTGATAGAAAGATCAAACCCACCACCTGGCCTTGGCGTTAGCTGAATCGGCCCTTCATTTATCCCTTGTGGAAGATGAATCTGATCAATCCCCGGCGGGTTGCCGATGGAGAAGTTCAGGTTCTGCCCATCAAAACCTATGCCCAACTGATCGTTAAGAAACGATTGGGTGAAGGGTTCATCCGGAATCTGCATCTGCTGGCCGAAGATTAAAGGTGGAAGGTTTGGCGTGAAGTCTGCCGGCGGCTGGGCCCTGGCCAGTTCCTCCTGGGGAAGCAGCAGCGCCCGGCGAAGGAATTCCTCTTCAGCGCTAACCAGTGCATCGGATTGGTTTTCGTCGGTAAGACGTTGCAGGCCTTCGCGGTAGGCTTCTTCTTCCGCTTCGGTAACAACTGGCTCACCCGGGGAAATGGTGAGAGAGCGGATAATACGCTGGCGATCGGCTTCCGATTTACGGCCTTCTCTGGGTACAACAATAACCGCAGAATCTTTAACGTAGGTGTCGACCATTTCATCGGAAGTCATGGTCTGAACCCCCGCAAACGACGGTATCGCAGCTGCTGCGAGTGTCGCGGCCATGGCCGCTGCGATAGGGGTGGTGCGATTAATCGAGCTGGCCACGCGGAGCTTGTGCCCGCCTGGCAGGTTTTGGTGTTTCATAAACTGGCCTCTTGCTGCGATAAACTCAGGTACGAGGCGTCTCTGAGGTTACAGCAATCAGTACGCATCTCACTATTTAGCAGTATTCGGGTTGTCCCGCTTCATTTCAAGAGTATGGGTGTTAGTTTGTGATCAGAATCCTTGATTGGTCGTAGAGTTATAAAACCGCTGCGTTGCGGGGTAACATGGCAATGAATGTTCGGTGTGCTGAACTTCTATTCAATCTTCTCGCTTCAGGGACATAATGAGCAGACTAATCCGTAGCCGCTGGCAGCGCTGGATCAACCGTCGAATTCCGCGCTCCGACGTGCAGCGATTCACCCAGAAAAATCTTTTCATCTTACCCACGGCGGCTGGCGTGGTATTCGGCGTGCTATTACTGATTATGCTGCTTACCGCCATTAACTATCAGAATAGCCTGATTTATCTGGTTAGTTTTCTCCTCGGGACCGTGTTTGTGGGTGCCATGCACCAAACCCACCGAAATCTTTCTGGTCTGGAGCTTACATTGGTTCAAGCGGGGGAGGGATTTGCAGGGGATGACATTATCTTTCGATTACGGGCCACCGCTGGTAAAGACGACGCCATAGCCATTACGCTTTCTCAAGACGACACTCAGGTACGTCTTGGCCATGTGCCATCGGGGCAGTCTGCTGATGTCGCCCTGCCGGTGGGGTCTGCCTTCCGGGGTTATTTACGGCCGGACAGTATTCGAATTGAAACCCGTTTCCCCTTTGGTTTACTCAAGGCCTGGTCGTGGATGAGGCCAGTTTCAGCGGGTGTTGTGTTTCCCAGGCCGATAGCCGCTCCCGATGTTGCCAGCGCGGCAGATGATGGCGACCAAACGTCAAGCACCCGTTCACCCGAGGGTAATGATCATGCGGAATTAAGGCCCTGGCGCGATGGGGATATGAGCCAGCGCGTAATGTGGAAACGATTTGCTCGTAGCGGCCAGATGGTGGTGGCTGATTGGGAGGCCGATAAGGGCAGCCCCCATTGGTTGGATTTTAATGCGTTTTCCGGCACTGACCACGAATTACGGCTCAGTTACTTGTCCTGGCACGTGATTGAGCGCAGCAAGAGTGGGGCACGCTTTGGTTTGAACCTGCCGGGGCAGGTTATAGAGCCAGATTCTGGCCAAGCCCATGCAACCCGTTGTCTTCGGGCGCTGGCGGTTTGGGGTGAAGAAAAACCACGGGATATGCTCGGAGCGACCCACGGAACACGCAGCAATACAGATTCGGGTGGGAAAGCGATAGCGGGGGCCAGAACATGAGTTTTTGGAGCCGGTCGGCGCCGGAGCCTGAAAAGCAGAGCGACAGCCTGCCATCCCGGGCGCTGCTCTGGTTGATGGCAAGTTTTGCGTTATTGCTAACGCCTCAGATTGATCGCCTGCCCCTGTGGCTAATCCTTGTGTGCGTCGCGCTTGCAGGCTGGCGATGGCTCGCCCAGCAGGGCCGTGTGCGTTTACCTGGGCGCTGGTTGCGAACCGGGATTATGTTAGCGCTAATTGCGGTTTACCTGGTGCGAGTCCAAGGAAGCTTCACCGTGGATACGGCGGCATCGTTCTTTGTGCTGACAGTTGGTTTGAAATGGCTGGAAACCCGGAGCGTCCGTGATTTCTACGTGCTGTTTTATATTCTGGTGTATCTGGCCACAGTGAACTTCCTGTTTCATCAGGAAATTCATTGGGCGCTGGTGAACATCGGTTCCATCGCCTTACTGTTGATTGGGTTGCAGGTGCTTAATGCGCCGGATTTACCTGGAGGAACAAAAGCGGGGTGGCGCAGGCTGGCAAGCATGTTACTGAAAGTGCTGCCAGTTGTTGTGTTGTTGTTTGTGTTCTTCCCGCGCATGGAGCCGCTTTGGAGTGTGCCATTGGTGTCTGGTCAAGCCCGTAGTGGAATCAGCGACACAATGCGACCGGGAGATATTTCAAACCTTGCGCAAAGCAGTGCGCGGGCGTTCCGGGTGACCTTTGGTGGTCCCATTCCCGCACACCGAGACAGATATTGGCGTGGATTGATCCTCGATACCCTCGATAATGGCACTTGGCGCCAGAGTGGCTACGAGCCTTTCAGTCGACCGGGGCGGGTTGATGTTGACGGCGGGATTGGAGCGCTGGAGCCCGGGCAATACGATGTGTTGATGGAGCCAACCGATAAGCGCTGGGCGTTTGCCCTCGAAAATTCCGTAGCAGTTTCAGACAACGTAGTTAAAGAGGCCGATGATCTGTTTCGCTTCCGCCGGCCTGCAGATAGCGCAGTTCGTTACAGATTGGCGTTGAACGATTCCACAGAGCAGGTTAGCGAAACTCTAAAACCCGGCGACGCGCGTCGCTATTTGCAGTTGCCCGCATCGGGAAACCCGAGAGCCCGTGAATTGGCAGCTAAGCTGAGGCAATCCACGGATGATATGGGTGTTATCCGCACGCTGTTGAACCGGTTTCGGGAGCAGCCCTACTTCTATACCTTGCGCCCACCCAGAATGCCGAGCGACGGAATAGACAGTCTGCTTTTTGATGAAATGCGCGGGTTCTGCGCCCATTACGCGGGAGCCACCACATTTGTGCTGCGCTCGGCCGGAATTCCGGCAAGGGTTGTGGTCGGGTATCAGGGTGGCGAAAGCGGGGCGGGTAATGAGTACCTGGTTGTGCGCCAATACGATGCCCACGCATGGGTTGAAGCCTGGGTTGAAGGTGAGGGTTGGATTCGCCTTGATCCCACGGCTGCTATCTCACCAAGCAGAATCGAATCTGGCTTGCGGGAAGCGGTGGCCGACGAAGGGTCCTTCCTTGAAAACAACTGGGCATCTGCACAGCGGTATGGGAATGTGGCTGTAATAAGATGGATGAGCCAACAGCTTGATCGAGTGAATTATCAATGGCAGCGCTGGGTGGTGGGTTATCAGGGCCAAAGCCAATTGAACCTCATGTCCCGTTTGCCCGGTGGGTTCGGTATGAAAGAGTTAGGCTACCTCACCGCCGGTATTGTCGGCGTAGGCCTCTTGATAGCAGGCCTGATATCGGCCTTGCAAATACGCAGAGGGCGCAGCAAGGACCGCTATACTCGATTGCTGGATGGTTGGTATCAGCTGTGCGGGCGTGCAGGGGTGCCGGTAAGAAGTGGCGAAACCCCGGCCACTCTGGCTTCAAGGCTGGCGGCGGCTGAACCTGCGGTAGCCGAATCGGCACGTCTTTTTGCCCGGATGGTGAACAGCCATTACTATAGTGCTGCATCGGCTCCTGGTTCTGGCAACGGCGATAACGGCCAGCACCAAGATGATGAGCTGAGGCGTTTGCGCCGATTGCTGAGTACTATGAAGCGGCAGCTTCGCAGGGCCGGCAAAGCTCAGCCGAAAATACCAAGCTCCAATGCCCATTCAGGAAAACACAGTGACTGATATTGCTCTAGAAATGCCGTGGCTGGAGAAACCCTGGCAGATGATTCAACGACTTCTGTCTGAGGGCCGGCTTCCCCATGCGTTGTTGGTTACTGGTGAGTGTGGTGTAGGCAAGCGAGCTTGGGCCGATGCGGTTTCCGGCTTGTTACTATGTTCCGCGCCTTCGCTCAAGGAGGGCGATGCGCCGGTTGCCTGTGGTGAGTGCCGTCAGTGCCAACTTCTTTCGGCATCCAGTCACCCGGATGTACGGGTGTTTTCGCCGGAAAAATCCCGGATGATACGAATTGAACAGATAAGGTCGCTATCGGCGTTCGCCGTGTCGTCACCGCAAGTGGCTGGTCGCAAGATTGCGGTGATTGATCGAGCCGATCAGCTCAACATAAATTCTGCCAATGCGTTACTGAAAACCCTTGAAGAGCCGGTGCCAGACTTCGTGCTTATACTTTTGCAGGAAAGCGGCCGGCCTGTATTACCTACTATTCGCTCCCGGTGCCAGGTGTTGTCTATTCCACTGCCGTCGACGGAGCAGGCTGATCAGTGGCTTGCCACCAAAGTGACGCATTTAGAAGGCGACAAAAAACCATCTGCGGAGCTTCTGGCCAAGTCGCTGATGCTGGCGGGTAACGCACCCCGGTTGGCGTTGGAATATGCAACAGGTGAGTTTCCCGGGCTACGGGATGACGCATTCGATAAGTTCCGTCAGTTCATGAGAGGCCAGGTAGCAGTGGCGGAAGCCGCCAAAGCGTTCAAGGCGCTTGGGCTGGAAGATATGCTGTGGTTATTTGAAGGCTGGGCCGCCGATTTGGCCCGACTGTGTGCCGGGGGTAAAGCCAGCGACCACGAAGCCGGAGAAATGCTCTGGTTCCTGGCCAGCAATAACCCGGCCTGGCGCGCCCATGAGCTGCTGGACATGGTTCGAGAGGCTCGCACGGCGGGGGTCTACAATGTAAGCCCCGAGCTTGAGGCCAGCCGGCTGCTGATCGCCTGGCGCGAACTTATGCCCACAAGGCGCCGAGCGACCTGATTACGCTTTTCGTTAGAACTCCTGCTATCATCGGGCAATATAAAGAGTTTTTATTTAATCTTAAAATAATCAATTTCAGAAGGTGTCAGATATGGGGCCCGGATTCGGCGCACGCAGCGGCATTCTTACCCTGACGATCAAGGATAAAGCGGTTTTATACGCCGCCTATATGCCATACATTCGCCAGGGCGGTCTGTTTATACCTACGCAAAAGCAATATCAGCTTGGCGACGAAGTGTTCTTGTTGCTGAACCTGATGGATGAGCCAGAGAAGTTGCCGGTTGCCGGTAAGGTTATCTGGATTACGCCAAAAGGCGCGCAGGGTAATCGAGCGGCCGGTATTGGCGTTCAGTTTAACGGTGATGATGAAAGTGCCAAAACCAAGATTGAATCCTATCTTGCCGGTTCTCTGAGCTCTGATCGCCCAACACATACAATGTGAGGGGCTTTACACAGATGAATGACCTTGCCTTAACGCCGAACGCTCAAGGCAGCGAGCCTGTTGTGCGCGAGATGGTGTGGCCACTGCAGCACATCACGCTTGCGGGCCTGAACTGGTGCAAATCTCCACAGTCTGCTGAGCCCGCTAACCCACCCATTATATTGCTCCATGGATGGCTGGATAACAGCCTGACTTTTTCCCGGCTAGCACCAGAGTTGGCGCAGCAGTCGGCGTTGTACGCGGTGGATATGGCGGGCCACGGTCATTCCGGGCACCGCCCCCCAGGGCAAAGCTACCAATTGATGGATTACGTGGCAGACCTTGCCGAGTTGATAGAAACGCATTTCAGTGGCTTGGATCAGCTCGACATTGTTGGCCACTCATTAGGCGGTATTGTGGGTGCGCTCTATGCAGCTGCGTTTCCTGACAGGGTGCGAAAGCTGGTCATGATCGACAGCCTTGGCGCACTGAGCCATCCGGCAGCCGAAACCATTCCACAGCTACGAAAATCCATTAAAAAGCGGATCGCCGGATCTGGCCGCCCAGCGATCTATGCTGATATTGCCGCTGCAGCTAAAGTTCGTGAAGGTGGGTTTAGCCCCTTGAGCCATGAAGCAGCACTGGCTTTGATCTCCCGTAACGTGAAGCCTGAGGAAGAAGGATACGGTTGGCGAACCGATGCTCGTTTGCGGCACCCTTCGCCATTGATGATGACCGAGGAGCAGGTAGTGGCTTCTTTGAAGGCCGTTAAAGCGCCTACTCTGTTTGTGAGGGCCAAGGAAGGACTGCTGACCACGCGAAAAGGGCTTGATAGTCGTGCGGAAGCGATATCGGATCTGAAAATGGTTGATGTGCCTGGAGGACATCATTGTCACCTTGATGGAGATACCCGTCCGGTTGCCGATGCTGTCAGACATTTTCTTGAGAACGAGTGATACCTTGTCAAAGAATCTTGTACTTAGCTTTTTGGTTTCAGCGTTGCTATCAGCAGGCTCCGGTTTTACCGCTGCGGCCTTGCCTGGCGAAGCACCGCAGCCATTTACCCAATCAGTGCTGGAGGTGACCACCCGGATCGACTCAACTGGCCACCTTGTGTTGTTTAGTCCTGTGCGCGAGGTTAACAACGAGATTCGCTCTGAAACCATGGCCCGGTTGCCAGTTTCCGGGGAGGGACGTCTTTATCAGATTTCCCGGGATGCCAATCGTCGAGAGGCTCTGGAACATTACCTTGGGCAGCTTAACGAGCGTGGCGCGCAAATTTTATTCGAGTGTTCCGGCATTCGCTGCGGCCGAAGTAATGTGTGGGCAAACCAGATATTCAATCAGTCTGTACTTTATGGCCGTGACGGCACCCAGGATTACCTGGTTGCAGGTGTGGTCGCCGAGGATGGCTCCCGGTGGCTGACCTCTGTTTACGCCGTTACCCGGGGCAACCTCAGGGAGTATGTTTGGGTGGAGCACCTGAAAGTTGCCGCTGGCGCGGTTGTTCCTGGCCTTGGTTCGGTTACAAGCCGGGTTGAGGGGCCTGTGATTGTGCCTTGGCAGGGTGGTGTTACATACCGCTTTAACTGGCAGGCTACGGATCGTCGTAAGGTCAGTGAACTTGCCCGAACTGAAGGTGCAAAAGTGGTACTCGTGGGATACTCCGAGCTCGGTGAGAGTGAATCGTTCAGTGCTTCCATGGAACGTGCCCGCAGGGCTGTCGAATCGCTTTCTGAAGTGCTCGCTAAAACAGGCGTTTCGAGGCAACAGCAGGAGTTGGTTATTGTTGGGCCATCTGTAGTTGTAACTGATCCGGCTCGCCAGGGTGATCGGGTTGAAGTAATGGTTATAGCTCGCTAATTGGAATGAGGTAGTAACGTGCCGGATAACCCTGTAACCAAGGTTCCCGATAGCTCAGGCATATCGACCACTGACTCAAACGCGAGTGACGAAAACAAAGCTCCGGAACGCAAACGCCAAACGGTTGCCCTCACGCTGGGCAGTGGTGGCGCCCGTGGTTATGCCCATATTGGTGCCATCGAAATTCTGGCGGAGCGCGGCTACAACATTGTAGCTATTTCCGGTTGTTCCATGGGGGCCCTGGTTGGCGGAATGTACGCTGCAGGCAAGATGCAGGACTATAAAGACTGGGTGACCGGACTGGGCCAGTTTGATGTGCTCAAGCTGCTCGACTTGACCTTCAATGCTGTTGGCGCGATTCGGGGTGAAAAGATTTTTTCAATCGTTCGGGAAATGCTGGGCGATACCCGTATCGAAAATCTGCCGCTGCACTACACCGCTGTCGCCACTGATTTGCTGGCACACAAGGAAATCTGGTTTCAGGAGGGCCCGCTGGACAGGGCAATCCGGGCTTCCGTTGCTATTCCAAGCGTTGTTACGCCCCTTGTTCTTGACGGCCGTGTGCTGGTCGATGGCGCTTTGCTGAACCCACTACCCATTATGCCGACTATTTCCGCTCACGCGGATCTGGTTGTGGCGGTGAATCTCAGTGGTGAAAATGACCGCCACCACCGTATTCCCGACGCTGCCTTTAGCGGATATCAGGGGGGCATTGGAGGTGATGGCCCTGATGCCATGGTGGATACTTTCCGCGACAAAGCCTCCCGTTGGCTTGACTGGGATTCCCTGAGATCCCTTGGTGGTGGGAAAGCCAGTGCGAACGAGCATGAGAGCCCGGAAGAAAAAATCCACAAACAAGTGGAAAAAGAGCGTAGCAAGAAGAACGAGAGGAAGCAGCAGGAAGAGCACGAAACGATCAACTGGGATAAGTTGGGTATCGGCAAGTTTGATGTGATGAACCTGACTATCGAAACCATGCAAAGTGCGTTGGTACAGTACAAGCTTGCGGGCTATCCGCCTGATTTGTTGGTGAATGTTCCCAAAAATGCCTGCCGGACCTACGACTTCCACAAAGCCCCTGAGCTGATTCACTTGGGGCGCGAGTGCATGGCTGCAGCTTTGGATCGTTTTGAAGAGAACCGGAGCAGCTCTGGGCCATTGTCAGTTTGAGCCAATGACATCATGGCAATACGACGGCTGCAGTAGAGCACTGAAACAGCGTATAATCCGCGCTGAATCTGACCCGACAGGAAACTGCGTTTGTGACCAGCCCGATTGAAGACCTTCACACCGTTCGCGATTACCTTCGCTACGCCTCATCGCAGTTTGCAGCTGCGCCGGTTTTTTTCGGCCATGGCACAGACAACGTATGGGATGAAGCCGTGCATCTGGTAATGCGCAGCCTTTACTTGCCGCTGGAAAACAACACCCTGTTTATGGATGCGCGGTTAACCCGAGATGAGCGGCAGCTCGTGCTTGAACGTATTCGGCGCCGCATTGATGAGCGGGTTCCCCTTGCTTACCTTTTGGGCGAAGCCTGGTTTATGGGGATGCCATTCCATGTAGATGAGCGTGTGTTGGTGCCGCGCTCTCCTATTGGAGAGTTGATTGAGAACGGATTCCAGCCATGGCTGGGAGCCAAGCCGGTTGAGCGGATTCTTGATCTTTGCACCGGAAGCGGTTGTATTGGTATTGGTGCGGCAACGGTATTCGAAGAAGCCACCGTGGATTTATCCGATATATCGCCAGACGCTTTAGCGGTTGCCGAATCGAATATAGAATTCCATGAGCTGCAAGACCGAGTGCGTACTGTGCAGTCAGATGTGTTCGCGAATATAAGCGGGCGGTACGATATTATTGTGAGCAACCCGCCCTATGTTGATGCGGAAGATATGGGTGACATGCCCGACGAGTTTCACCATGAGCCCGTATTGGGGCTTGCTGCCGGTGATGATGGGCTGGATATTGCGCACCGTATTATTGCCGGAGCAGCAGAGCATCTTACGCCCGGCGGATTGCTGATCGTCGAGGTAGGGAATAGCTGGGTGGCGCTGGATGAGGCCTACCCCGAGCTCCCGTTCACTTGGCTGGAATTCAGTAATGGCGGCGATGGCGTGTTTGCCATTACAGAGCAAGACCTCCGCCAATGGCAGAGTAAAGGTTAAACCAAATTATTCAAATACCCTAATAAGATATTGAATTATGTCAGGAAATACGTTCGGAAAAATCTTTACCGTTACCACCTTTGGTGAAAGCCACGGGGCTGCATTAGGCTGTATTATCGATGGTTGCCCTCCCGGGCTGGAATTGTCGGAAGCGGATATGCAGGCGGATCTGGATCGGCGCAAGCCGGGCACGTCCCGACATACAACCCAGCGCCGTGAGGCTGATGAGGTTCGTATTCTGTCTGGTGTGTTTGAGGGTAAAACCACGGGTACGCCCATTGGTCTGATTATTGAGAACACAGATCAGCGCTCCAAGGACTATTCAAAAATTTCTGAACAGTTCCGCCCGGCACACGCTGATTACACCTATGCCCATAAATACGGCATTCGGGACTATCGTGGTGGTGGCCGATCTTCAGCCCGCGAAACGGCGATGCGTGTTGCCGCGGGTGCTGTGGCCCGGAAGTTTTTGCAGGAGCGCCTGGGTATCCGTATTCGCGGATACTTGTCGGAGCTTGGGCCAGTGCGTGCGGAGAAGCTTGATTGGGATCAGGTGCATCAAAACCCGTTTTTCTGTCCTGATGTCGATAAGGTTCCGGAGATGGAGGCCTATATGGATGCGCTCCGTAAGGAAGGGGATTCCATTGGCGCGCGCATTAACGTTGTAGCAGAGGGTGTGCCTCCCGGTTTGGGCGAGCCGGTTTTTGATCGTTTGGATGCAGATTTGGCCCACGCGCTGATGAGTATTAATGCGGTGAAGGGTGTGGAGATAGGTGCAGGCTTTGGGTGTATCGCTCAAAAGGGTACTGAGCACCGGGATGAGATGACACCTGAGGGCTTTTTGTCCAATGAGGCTGGCGGTGTACTTGGGGGCATTTCTTCGGGGCAGCCGATTCTGGCCAGCATTGCGCTGAAGCCCACATCGAGTTTGCGTTTGCCGGGGCGTAGTATTGATGTGCATGGCAATCCGGTGGAGGTTATTACCACCGGGCGTCACGATCCTTGTGTGGGTATTCGAGCTACGCCGATTGCGGAGGCGATGATGGCGATTGTGTTGATGGATCATTACTTGCGCCATCGTGGTCAGAATGGGGATGTTGCTGTTAAAACTCCGGTTATTGGGCAGCTCTGACCTTTCCGGCTTTTGGTTAAAGTGCGGACGCTCGGGCAGGCTCGGCCCAAGCTATCAGACATTAAGCGCCGGCCTGCAGTGCTTTCCGCTTAGATAAATTGGTATGTGGGGAGAACGGTATCTACTGGCGCCTTTCCAATATCTACTTCTGGTTTTTTGCCCTCTTGGGCGGGCTTTTGCCATGGCAATTGCCATTGTTATCACTGTGGGAGGGCTTCACGCGCCGCCTGAGCCTCATTCCGGGTGATCCTCTTCTTGCAGAACTATCTCCAGCAGTGCCTTGGCTGCGTTACCGGGTTGTCGATCAGTTAAGCCTATGCCGCCAAGTACCCGGCTAACAGGTTGTTTAACGTTGAGTACTTTAAGGCTTTCGTCGACCATTCGTAGTGGTAGTACGCTCCATCCCAGGCCAACGCTGGTCATCATCTTCAGGGTTTCAAGATAGTTCGTGGGCATTTGTGGCTGCAAAGGGAGGTTTTTCTCCAAAAATAGCCGGCTGACAGTGCGGTAGGTTGATGTGGCTGTGTCCGGTAATAGTGCTGGGTGTTTTGCCAGGTCGGCGAGCTTTGGTTGAGCCACTTTGGAAAGGGGGTGGTCGACGCCAGCCACAAAGGCCATTGGGTCGCCCCACTGCGCATATACCTTGAAGTTTGGGAGCATGCTGTCGCTCAGAGTGACGAAGGCCAGGTCAGCATTTCGTTTACGCATTTGTTCGTAGGCTGCATCGGATTCCATAAATTGCAGGTTTATGGTTATCTGAGGATATTCGCGTTTGAATCGCCTTAACCATTTCGGTAGGTGGTGAAGGCCTATGTGATGGCTGGCGATAATCTGTAGTTCACCTTCAAGCAAACCCGACTCCGGTGACAACGCAATGCGTGCATTGTGAATTTCATCGAGAATCTTGCGGGCATGGGGTAAAAGCCGGCTTCCTGAATCAGTCAGACGGATTTGACGATGACTGCGATCGATCAGGGATGTGCCTAGTTGGTTTTCCAAAGCGGCAAGTCGCTTGCTGATTGCAGGCTGGCTCAGGTGGAGTCGCTCGGCAGCCTCAGAGAAAGAGCCTTGGTCAACAATGGTAAGGAAAGCTTTTAGCGCGTTTGAGTCCATGTTTGGTATTCCTTATGTGCTTTCCTTGAAAGGCTACTATATAGCCATTTGGAATGCGATGAATGCCAAACATGAATTGCGGTTATCTGAGCGTGGGCGGTATGATGGTATCAATATCGCAAATGCCTTATATGGGGCAGCATTAATAACTGTACCTCCTGAGAGTGAGAGAAAATCATGGCGGGCAAGACCTTATACGACAAATTGTGGGACGACCATGTGGTCAAGCAGCGTGAAGACGGTTCTGCGCTGATTTACATTGATCGTCAATTGCTGCACGAGGTGACATCGCCTCAGGCTTTTGAGGGGCTGCGCCTGGCTAATCGCAAGCCTTGGCGTATCGACGCTAACCTGGCAACGCCAGATCACAACGTTCCTACTACTGATCGTGCCAAGGGCATTGAAGGGATTGTTGATCCGGTTTCCCGTATCCAGGTAGAAACTCTGGGCAAGAACTGCGATGAGTTCGGGATTCTTGAATTCAAGATCATGGATCAGCGCCAGGGTATTGTTCACGTTATCGGGCCTGAGCAGGGCGCAACCTTACCTGGTATGACCATAGTATGCGGTGACTCCCATACCTCTACCCATGGTGCATTCGGTTGCCTTGCTCACGGAGTTGGTACCTCCGAGGTTGAGCATGTACTGGCAACCCAGTGCCTGGTGCAGCAGAAAATGAAGAACATGCTGGTGAAGGTCAACGGCACACTTGGCAAGGGTGTAACTGCCAAGGATGTTGTGCTGGCTATCATTGGCAAGATTGGTACTGCTGGCGGAACGGGTCACGCCATCGAGTTTGGCGGTGAAGCGATTCAGAATATGAGCATGGAAGGCCGTATGACCGTCTGCAATATGGCTATTGAAGCCGGTGCTCGCGTTGGGATGGTTGCCGTTGATGGCACGACGATCGACTACGTAAAAGGTCGGCCTTTTGCACCAACCGGCGAAGCCTGGGATGCAGCCGTAAAATACTGGCGTACCCTGCACAGCGATCTGGATGCGAAGTTCGATAAGATTGTTGAGTTGGATGGTTCTGAGATTATGCCGCAAGTTAGCTGGGGTACCTCCCCGGAGATGGTGGCTGATGTTACGGGCAATGTGCCAGACCCCGCCAAAGAAGAAGATCCTATCAAGCGCGAAGGCATTGAGCGTGCTTTGAAGTATATGGGGCTGGAAGCAAATCAGGCGATTACCGATATCAAACTCGACAGAGTATTTATCGGTTCTTGCACCAACAGCCGAATTGAAGACTTGCGTGAGGCGGCGGCAGTCGTTAAAGGCCGTAAGGTTTCAGCAAGCCTTAAGCAGGCCATGGTTGTTCCTGGTTCTGGTTTGGTAAAAGCTCAAGCAGAAGAAGAGGGTTTGGATCGCATATTCCTGGAAGCCGGGCTTGAGTGGCGCGACCCGGGTTGTTCCATGTGTCTGGCTATGAACGCCGACAAACTGGGGCAGGGTGAGCACTGTGCGTCTACGTCTAACCGTAACTTTGAAGGCCGACAGGGCTTTGGTGGGCGTACCCATTTGGTGAGCCCGGCGATGGCAGCGGCTGCTGCAATAGCCGGTCATTTTGTTGATGTTCGCGAACTGCTGAACTGAGCCACAGGAGAGAACTGAACCATGCGCGCATTTACGCAACACCAGGGCCTTGTGGCCCCCATGGACCGTTCCAATGTGGATACGGACATGATTATTCCCAAGCAGTTTTTGAAATCCATCAAGCGTACGGGCTTTGGCCCGAATCTGTTTGATGAGCTGCGCTATCTTGACGAAGGTAAGCCGGATCAAGACAGCTCTCAGCGCCCGCTGAATCCGGATTTTGTGCTTAACCAGCCCCGTTACAAGGGTGCAAGTGTTTTGTTGGCTCGCAGCAATTTCGGTTGCGGGTCGAGTCGTGAGCACGCTCCCTGGGCGCTTGATGATTATGGATTTCGAGTTATTATCGCTCCAAGCTTTGCAGATATATTTTACAATAATTGCTTTAAGAATGGCTTGTTACCAATTGTTCTTGAAGAGAAAATTGTGGATCAGTTGTTTGAAGAGGCTGAGGTTTCGGAAGGCTATCAATTGACTGTGGACCTGGAGGCAAAAACAGTGATCACGCCATCTGGCGAATCCTTCGGCTTTGATGTGGATGATTTCCGCCGTCATTGTTTGTTGAATGGGCTGGATGATATTGGGGTGACGCTGGAGGATGCAGAACTGATCAAGTCATACGAAAATCAGCGCCGCAAAACGGCACCCTGGTTGTTCGGTGCTGGCCAGTAAAGGCTTTCAGGTTTACTGCGTAAAAGCTGAAACTCGTAACAGTCCGGGTGCGTAGTACCACACCCGGCAATTTTTAATTCGCCGGCCTTGTCAAGGGCGGCTTATCAAGATTTGGAAGCGCATCATGTCCAGAACAGTACTTCTTTTGCCGGGTGACGGCATAGGCCCGGAAATTGTTGCAGAGGCAGAAAAGATCCTGCGTGCTATCAATGAAAAGTTTGACCTTAAGCTAACGTTTGAGACAGGCCTCGTTGGAGGGGCGGCTCTGGACGAAGAAGATAATCCGTTACCGGATGAGACTCTTGAAAAGGCGCGTAAGGCTGATGCCATCTTGTTGGGCGCAGTTGGCGGCCCCAAGTGGGATGCGCTTCCAATGGCCAAGCGGCCCGAGAAGGGCCTGCTAGGTTTGCGTTCCAACCTGAAGCTGTTTGCCAATCTGCGGCCAGCTATTCTTTACCCTCAGTTGGCGTCCGCATCCTCTCTCAAGCCTGAGGTGGTTTCGGGTCTGGATATCATGATTGTGCGTGAGCTTACTGGTGGTATTTACTTCGGTCAGCCACGCGGTGTGCGCCAGCTAGAGAGTGGCGAGCGCCAGGGCTACAACACCTACGCCTATACCGAGACCGAGATCCGTCGTATTGGCCGGGTTGCGTTTGAAGCCGCCCAGCAACGGGGCAAAAAGCTGTGCTCGGTAGACAAAGCTAATGTGCTTGAAGTGACCGTGCTGTGGCGCGAGATTATGAACGAGCTGAAGAGCGAGTATCCGGATGTCGAGCTGTCCCATATGTACGTGGATAACGCAGCCATGCAGCTGGTTCGTGCACCCAAGCAGTTCGACGTGATTGTGACTGGTAACATGTTTGGTGATATTCTTTCAGATGAAGCAGCCATGCTGACTGGCTCCATTGGTATGTTGCCATCGGCGTCGCTGAACTCCGAAAAGCAAGGCATGTACGAGCCTTGCCATGGTTCTGCGCCGGACATTGCCGGTAAAGGCATTGCCAATCCGTTGGCAACGATTATCAGTGCCGCAATGATGTTGCGGTACAGTCTGGATGAAGAACCGGCAGCAGCGGCAATTGAAGCGGCTGTACATAAGGTGTTGGACCAGGGGCTGCGTACAGCCGATATTATGTCGGAAGGCGGAAGCCGGGTCTCAACCCGTGAAATGGGTGATGCGGTACTGGCTGCCCTGTAAATTACGATCACCCCCGACAGCAACACGATGCGGTTGCTGCGGGAACATTCATCCTGTCCCCGCCAGCGATATAGGCTGAGGGCGGGCATAAAGCGAGGTTCAAAGATCGCACATGAAGCGAGTTGGACTTGTAGGTTGGCGCGGTATGGTGGGCTCTGTCCTCATGCAGCGCATGCGCGAAGAAAATGATTTTGCTGATATCGATCCGGTATTTTTCACCACCTCTCAAGCTGGTCAGCCAGCTCCGAATGTAGGCAAGGAGGGTGTGCCTCCCTTGCAGGATGCGTTTGATATCGAAACCCTCAAAACTCTGGATGTGATCCTCACTTGTCAGGGTGGCGACTACACCGGTGCGGTCTATCAGAAGCTGCGTGATGCAGGCTGGGAAGGCTACTGGATTGATGCTGCTTCCACGCTGCGTATGGCAGATCATTCTGTCATTGTGCTGGATCCGGTAAACCGCAACGTTATTGACGATGCGTTAAAGCTCGGTGTTAAGGATTATATCGGGGGCAACTGCACAGTGAGCCTGATGATGCTTGCGCTTGGCGGTCTGCTCGAACAGGATCTGATTGAATGGGTTTCCCCCATGACCTATCAGGCTGCTTCTGGCTCCGGTGCTCAGAATATGCGTGAATTGCTTAACCAGATGGGTGAGCTCAACCGCAGTGTGGGTGATGAGCTTGCAAGCCCATCTTCCGCGATTCTGGATATTGACCGCAAGATCACTGATGCCATGCGCTCAGATACGTTTCCTACTGAGCATTTTCAGGTGCCCTTGGCGGGCAGCTTGATACCGTTTATCGATAAGCAGCTTGATAACGGCATGAGCAAGGAAGAGTGGAAGGCAGGGGTAGAGACCAATAAAATTCTTGGTCGGACAGATAACCCGATTCCTATTGATGGCATTTGCGTGCGGATTGGAGCCATGCGCTCTCACAGTCAGGCGCTAACCATCAAGCTCAAGAAAAATCTGTCGGTTTCGGAAATTGAATCAATTCTGGCGAAGGCTAACGACTGGGTTAAAGTAATTCCCAACGAGCGTGATGCAAGCGTTAAGGAACTGACGCCTGCAAAGGTGACCGGTACTCTGAGCATACCCATTGGTCGAATCCGTAAATTGGCCATGGGTCCGGAGTATATTTCTGCGTTTACAGTAGGCGATCAACTGTTGTGGGGTGCCGCTGAGCCCTTGCGCCGCATGTTGCGAATCCTTCAGGAACGTTAAGAATTGTTACACAGAGGCAATAAATGCCAACTGTGTCCGGTTTCAGGAAGCCGGTTAGGGGGCGGAGGCTGATTTCAGGCTCCGCCCCTGTTATTTTCAGGGCTAATAGAGAGTTCCGTGCAAC
Organism: Marinobacter sp. KMM 10035; assembly: GCF_046537445.1. Lineage (NCBI taxonomy): Bacteria > Pseudomonadati > Pseudomonadota > Gammaproteobacteria > Pseudomonadales > Marinobacteraceae > Marinobacter > Marinobacter sp. KMM 10035. The sequence goes on from NZ_JBBVMG010000001.1 coordinate 2,390,637, forward strand.
TGATAAATATTTGGTGCAAGGATTGCGGCTGATTGATTGATAAAAGAGGCTTTATCAACAATACTTGCCGGACTAAGAACTGAAAACGCGACATATTAATCGGGAATTATCCAGACGGAAGTCACCCTACCTCGTCCGGTTCTGTTTAAAAAACAGTCGCGGATAACGGAGACTTGAAAGGAAAAAGCATGAAGGTACGCAAGCTTGCGGTTGCATTGGCGTTGGCAGGAGGACTCGGATCTGGCGTCGCTCAAGCCCTGGGACTGGGTGAGATTGAACTTCAGTCCTATCTGAATGAGCCAATGGATGCGGAAATTGTTCTGCCACAAAGCCGGGGTGTTGATCCCGGAGATGTGTTTGTGAACATCGCTCCAGAAAGGGCATATCAGAGACTGGGTCTGCAACGGGGCCAATTTGTTGGCAAGCTCCGTTTTAATGTAGCTACGAGCCCTGATGGCAGCCTGGTTGTGAATGTATCCTCCCGGGAGCCGTTGAGAGAGCCGTACCTCAATTTTCTGCTGGAACTGACCTGGCCTAATGGTCGGATCATGCGTGAGTACGCAGTTCTTGTGGATCCCCCAGTTTTTGCCGAAGATTCCGGCGTTGCAGAACAAGTAAGAACACCTTCTGCACAATCTCGTCCCGCTACTGCGGGACGCAGTGCTGAGTCAGTTCGGCGTCAAACCAGGGTAGAGCAGCCCCGAAGCAGTGGGTATGGCTCAGGCACATTTGGGCCCACAGGCCCTGCTGATACGCTCTGGACGATCGCAGCTACCGTTCGCCCCGATAACAGCCTGTCCATGCAGCAGGTAATGTTGGCGTTACAGGATCTGAACCCCGACGCGTTTATTGGTAACAATATCAACCGACTCAAGCGGGGCCAGGTTCTTCGTGTTCCAACAGCGGATCAAATCCGCAATCGCAGTCGTGCTGAGGCAACCCGTGCGGTGGCTCAGCAGAATCAGGAGTTCCAGCAGCCTAAGCGCACCGTTGACGCAACAGTTGCCCAGCAGTCTGCTGCTGGCGTTGCTGGAGCAGGTCAGGCTGGTGGAGATGAGCTCAAATTGCTGGTTGCCGACGATGAAGGTAACCGCAGCCAGGTTGATGGCGGTTCTGCGGGTGGTGATGGCCAGCTTGCCGGAGGTGTCGATGCAGGTTCTGCCGTAGTCATGGAGCAGCTCGAAAGCACGCGCCGTGAGAACGACGAGCTTAATACCCGTGTTGACGACCTTCAAGACCAGGTGCAAACCCTTCAGCGTCTGCTAGAACTAAAAAATACTCAGCTTGCAGAAATGCAACAAGGTGCAGCTGCTGGCGACGCCACGGTTGAAGCTGAAACAGCACCAGTGGCTGATACAGCTGGAGTTGATGCGACTGCTGTTGAGAGTGGCACCGCACCCGAGCAAGGTGAAACGGCAGCAGAACCTGAGCAAGGTGAAACTGCAGAAGACGCCGCTGAAACTGAGCTGGCTGGTGAGGCTGGTCAAGAACAATCAGCAGCTGAAACTGACCCTGCCGGCATGGAAGGGGCGGCAGGCCAGGCTGAGACCTCAGGTGAGACCACAGGTGAGACAGAAGCGACGGAAATCACTTCTGATTCCGAGCCGACTGGGGATGTGGCCGAGGTTGGCCAGGAAACAGATGTCGCCGGCAGTGAAGCAATGCCTGTCACTGGCGAACCGTCAGAGCAGCCAGCCCAGCCAGCAGAGACAGACGCTGCTGAAGCCAAGCCCCAGCCAAAACCTGCACCTGTTGTTGAAAAGGGCTTTCCCGGAAATATCATCGATGCGATCACTGGCAATACGGTGTATCAGATTGCCCTTGGTGGCGGCCTGATTCTGTTGCTGCTGCTTCTTCTGCTTCTTGCCCGACGCAGTGCAAACAGAGAGAAGGCATTTTACGAGCAGCTGAACAATGACCCTGAGGGGCCCGAAGATACCTTTGATCTGACCCTGGACGATGAAGAGCCTGTTCAGAGCGAAGTTGCCAGCGATGCTCTTGAAGAGGCTGACACCTACGTAGCTTACGGTCGCTACGATCAGGCAGCACAGGTTCTGGAAGCCGCGATTTCCAAAGAGCCAAGCCGCACAGATCTGCGTTTGAAGCTTCTTGAAGTGTATGCCGACAACCGGGATCGCGAATCCTTCGAAAAGCAGTTTGGTGAAATTCAAACGCTGGACGATGACGAGGCTTTGGCCCGAGCGAACGAGCTAAGCGCTCGCCTTGAAGAGGCTGAGTCAATGCCTAGCATTGATGATCTTGAATCCCAGCTTCGTTCCGACTCCTTCGGTGAAGAACTCGAGACGCCAGCACCTCTTTCCGATGAGCTTTTGTCCGATCAGGCTGAGTCAGCCCGCGAGGAACAGGTTGAAAACGAATTCGGTGATTTCGACGCCGACCTTGCTGACTTCGATCTCGATACGCTGGACACCGAAGAAAAGAATAAATCCGACGACCCGATCGAATACGATTTGTCAGGGCTTGAGTTACCCAAGGCCGATGAGGAAGAGTCAGGCGTTGCGGAGGAGAGTGACTTTTCTTCTCTTGAGATAGATCTGGACGATTCCGATGAATCTCCAGAGGAAGCTCTGGAGGAACTTGACGAACTGGGCGATTCCACAGATCTGGAGCTCGATGATGCTCTCGAATCCGATTTCAAGATAGAGCCTGAGACCGCTGTTGAGTCGGAAGTGGACGCGGAATCGGATGTCGAAAGCCTGGATCTTGATTCTCTCGATGAAAGCTTCCTGGACGAACTCGATGCCGAGCTCGACAAAGTCGCCGGTGAAGATGATGAACTGGCTGGCGATGAGTTGGAAGAATCGACGCTTGATGATCTTGAGCTGGATGTATCGGATGAAGACCTTGCCTTGATGGGAGAGTTCTCCGATGCGGCTGAGAGCGACAGCGACAGTCTGGAAGGTGATGAGCTCTCATTGGATGATGAGTTGTCTCTCGATGATGAACTCGGGCTTGAGGATGCGCTGGAGTCAGAAGCTGACGATAGCCTTCTCGATGAAGATCTGCCTATCGCTTCCGAAGAAGTTCGGGATACCGTTGTAACGCCACCGCTTTCCGAGATTAACGAAGACGATCTTGGTGACGATGATGACTTCGACTTCCTCGCTGGAACGGATGAGGCCGCTACCAAGCTTGACTTGGCAAGAGCTTACATCGAGATGGGTGACAGTGATGGAGCCCGTGATATTCTCGAAGAGGTTGCACTTGAGGGGAATGACGAGCAGAAAGCTGAAGCTCAGGACTTGCTTAAAAATCTGTCCTGATCCGTTATAATCGGATTATTGAGGCAGCAAGCGCCGGCCGCCGGGGATTCTCCTGGCACTCAGCCGGCGCTTTGTTTTTACAGCAACATACTTTCCGGATTCACACTTGTTTCTCTACCCTCAGGAACTCACAGCGGACAATGCGATTGGCGGCGGGCGGGTTGCCTTGGCTTTCGAGTACGATGGCCGAAGTTTTCACGGCTGGCAGTTGCAAAAATCCGGAGTGCGCTCGGTTGAAGCCGAACTTACCAAAGCCGTTGCCAAGGTGGCAAACCACCCCGTAAACCTTGTCTGCGCCGGCCGTACTGATACGGGGGTGCACGCAAGCTATCAGGTCGTGCATTTTGAGACGCCTTCTGTTCGTAACCTCCGTTCCTGGGTTATGGGCATCAATACTGCATTACCGTTTGATATTGCTGTGCACTGGGCTGGAAACGCCTGCGAGGACTTTCATGCGCGCTTTTCCGCCGTGTACAGGCGTTATCGCTACGTTATATACAACAGCCCGGTACGCCCCGGTATTCAACGCGGGCAGGTGAGCTGGACCTTTCGGGAACTGGACGCGGAGCGAATGCACGAAGCGGCTCAGGCGCTGGTGGGGGAACATGATTTCTCCTCATTCCGTGCTGCAGGTTGCCAATCACGAACCCCGATTCGCTTTCTTGAGCAGATAAAAGTAACCCGCAAAGCAAACTTCGTCGTAATAGATGTGCAGGCCAATGCGTTTCTTCACCACATGGTTCGGAATATCGCAGGGGCTCTTATGGCGGTAGGTACCGGAAAGCAGTCGTTGTCCTGGATTCATGACATACTGCTTGCGAAGGATCGCACCTTGGCCGGAGTAACCGCACCGCCTCACGGCTTGTATCTGGTTGATGTTGGCTACCCTGACAATTTTGAAATACCGCAGGCGGAATGCGGTCCGGGGTTTGTCCGGCCTTGGTTTAGCAAAGCGGATAACTATCCGGTGCAACCAACGCACATTCACCCAAAGCAGAAGCCGGTGCAAATACCATGAATACCCGAGTGAAAATTTGCGGTCTGACCCGTGCTGAGGATGTTTTGGCGGCGGTCTCCAAAGGTGCGGACGCAATTGGGTTCGTGTTTTACGAGCCGAGCCCTCGTGCTGTTACGATTGAGCAGGCTGAGGTGCTTGCCCGTTATGTTCCCGCCTTTGTGTCCGTCGTCGGACTGTTTGTGAACCCACAAGAAGAGCAGGTCAGAGAGGTACTGAGCCGTGTACCTTTGGATTTGTTGCAATTTCATGGGGATGAAACCTCGGAGTTTTGCGAGCAGTTTGATCGACGCTGGGTCAAGGCAATTAGGGTTCAGCGGGCCGGGCAAATCGAGCAGGCTTTTAACGATTACAGGCGTGCCTCCGGGCTTCTGGTCGACGCCTGGGACCCTGATCGCTATGGCGGCACCGGCCACTCATTTAATTGGGATCTGATTCCGCCCGAGCGTGCTTTACCTCTCATATTGGCCGGTGGCTTGTCATCTGATAACGTGTCTGGCGCCGTAGAGAAGGTGAGGCCTTGGGCTGTTGATGTCAGCGGTGGTGTTGAAAAGAGCAAAGGCATCAAAGACATCGAAAAAATCACTGAGTTTATTAGAGAGGTTCACCGTGTCTGTAAAACTGACTGAAGAAATGCTGACGGCACTACCGGATGCGCGAGGACACTTCGGCGCCTTTGGCGGACGATTTGTTTCCGAGACGCTGATGGATTCTTTGATGACGCTTGAACGGGAATACTTGCGGCTCAAGAACGATCCTGAGTTCCAGTCCACGTTTGATAAAGATCTCGCAGACTATGTTGGTCGTCCCAGCCCTTTGTACTTTGCTGAGCGACTGACCCGGGAAACCGGTGGTGCACAAATCTGGCTAAAGCGGGAAGACCTGAATCACACCGGCGCCCACAAAGTAAATAACACGATTGGTCAGGCCTTGCTCGCCAGTTTCCTTGGTAAAAAGCGGATCATCGCAGAAACCGGAGCAGGGCAGCACGGGGTTGCTACAGCTACGGTTTGCGCTCGTTTGGGGCTGGAGTGTCATGTATTCATGGGTGCCGACGACGTTCAGCGTCAGTCACTTAACGTGTACCGCATGAAACTTCTTGGTGCACAGGTCCACGCGGTTCAGAGCGGTAGCCGTACACTTAAAGACGCCATGAACGACGCCATGCGTGACTGGGTTACCAATGTTGAAGATACTTTCTACATTATCGGTACCGTAGCTGGGCCTCATCCTTACCCTTTGTTGGTGCGTGATTTCCAGTCGGTCATCGGGCGTGAAACCCGCCGTCAATCTCTTGAAAAAACAGGCAAGCTGCCGGATGCGCTGGTGGCCTGTGTGGGTGGGGGTTCCAACGCGATTGGTATGTTCTACCCGTTCCTGACCGATGAATCTGTACAGCTTTATGGCGTAGAAGCCGGCGGCCATGGCATTGAAACCGGTGAGCACGCGGCTCCCTTGTGTGCTGGCCGTCCTGGAGTGCTTCATGGTAACCGCACCTACTTGATGGAAGATGATGACGGGCAAATAGCCAGCACCCATTCCGTCAGTGCCGGGCTGGATTACCCCGGAGTAGGGCCAGAGCACAGCTGGTTGAAGGATATCGGGCGGGCCAATTACGTGTCGGTAACCGATGAAGAGGCGCTCGAAGCGTTTCGCATGTTGACTCTCGTTGAAGGTATTATGCCGGCACTGGAATCGGCTCACGCCGTGGCTTATGCAGTCAAGCTTGCAGCCACAATGGACAAAGACCAGATGGTGGTAATTAACGTCTCCGGCCGCGGCGACAAAGACATCCATACCGTTGCGCAGCTAGATGGTATTGAACTGTAAATATTGGTCTGATTAATCGACAGGAGCAGGCATGAGCCGAATTGAAGGGGTTCTCCAAACCCTCAAAGGACAAGGCCGTAAGGCACTTATTCCCTTTATTACCGCCGGTGATCCGCACCCCGACGAGACTGTGGGGCTGATGCATACCATGGTAGACGCGGGTGTCGATATCATCGAGCTAGGTGTGCCGTTTTCAGACCCAATGGCCGATGGGCCGGTGATTCAGCTGGCCTGCGAGCGCGCACTCAAACATGGCACATCGTTGCGTCGTGTGCTGGCAATGGTAAGCGAGTTCAGAAAAACCAATGATGCTACTCCAGTGGTGTTGATGGGTTACCTCAATCCGATTGAGGCTATGGGTTATGAAGCCTTTGCAGACGCGGCGGTAGAGGCAGGCGTAGACGGTGTTCTGACTGTGGACTTGCCCCCGGAAGAAGCCGATGACGTTGCACCTATGTTTGCAAAACGCGGGTTGGACCCGATTTTCCTGCTAGCACCGACGACGACCGATGAAAGAATTCGTGCAATTGCCGACCACTCTTCGGGCTATGTGTACTATGTTTCATTTAATGGCGTGACCGGAGCTGCCAAAATAAACGTGGATGAAGTTGCCGCTAAAGTGGCCCATATCCATGAACTGACAGCGCTACCGGTTGGTGTTGGCTTTGGTATTCGTGACGCTGAGACAGCTGCCGCCGTGGGAAGGGTATCCGATGGTGTAATTGTTGGCAGTGTATTGGTGGATACAATAGCCAGAAATCAAACAGATATCGGCGCGCTTAAACGAGCACTGACAGATCTGCTCAACCCTATGCGTGAAGCACTGGACAGCCTGGCCTCCTGACCTGAAAGTTGGAAGGTGAGGGCGGACAGGAATCAAAGGACAGGATGAAACCATGAGTAACTGGCTGGACAAGATAATGCCGGGCAAGATTCGCTCGGAATCCAATCGCAGAACAGGTGTTCCTGAAGGGCTTTGGAAAAAATGTCCCAAATGTGGAGCCTTCCTCTACAAGCCGGAGCTGGAGAAGAATCTGGATGTTTGCCCTAAGTGTAATCATCACCTGAGGGTTGCCGCCCGTCGCCGTCTTGATATTTTTCTGGATCCGGAAGACCGCGAAGAAATCGGAGCAAACCTTGAGCCGTGGGATCGTTTGAAGTTCAAGGACACCAAGCGCTATAAAGATCGCCTCGTGCAGGCTCAAAAGGCCACAGGTGAGAAAGATGCTCTTGTTGCCATGAAAGGCAAAACACTGGGTGTTCCACTGGTGGCCTGCTCCTTTGAATTTGGCTTCATGGGTGGTTCCATGGGTCAGGTAGTTGGCGAGAAGTTCGTTCAGGCTGCCAATGTAGCGCTTGCCGAGCGTATTCCTCTGGTTTGTTTTTCTGCCAGCGGTGGCGCACGGATGCAAGAGGCCATTCTTTCGCTGATGCAGATGTCCAAAACAGCAGCCGTGCTCGAGCGCATGAAGCAGGAAGGCATTCCGTATATCTCTGTGATGACCGATCCGGTTTTCGGTGGAGTATCTGCGAGTTTGGCGATGTTGGGAGATCTCAATATTGCCGAGCCCAACGCGCTCATTGGGTTTGCTGGTCCTCGCGTGATTGAACAAACTGTTCGTGAAAAGCTTCCTGAAGGCTTTCAGCGTAGCGAGTTCTTGCTTGAACACGGAGCTATCGACATGATCCTGCACCGTCACCAGATGCGTGAGCGTATTGCCCACGTGTTGGCGAAGTTCACCGGCCAAGACCGTCCGGGAACCGACGAGCCCATTGAATTTGAGATAACGGAAAAGCCAGACGCTGATGTTCCAGCCGAGTAAATCGCAATCCCAGCCCCCGAAAGCACCGGGGGCTGGTGCTTCCCTTAATGACTGGCTGTTCTGGCTGGAATCGATCCACCCCACCGAAATTGATCTTGGGCTCGACCGGGTACTTGTGGTTCTGCGCCGGATTTTCCGTAACAAGCCCAAAGCGCGCGTAATTACTGTTGCCGGGACCAACGGCAAGGGCAGCACAGTGGCAACCCTTGAGGCGCTGTTGAGGGCCCGAGGCCGTCGCACCGGTGTCTATACGTCACCGCATCTACAAAATTACAACGAGCGTATTCGCGTTGATGGTCAAGATGTTGATGATGCGATTCTGATATCTGCATTTGAAAAGGTGGAAGCCGCTCGCGGTTCAGTAACTCTGACGTATTTTGAGTTTGGTACCCTGGCCGCATTTGTCGTTCTGAATGATGCGGGTGTCGAGGACTGGATTCTTGAGGTAGGCCTTGGTGGTCGTCTCGATGCCGTCAATGTGATTGATCCGGATCTTGCGATTATTACCTCAGTGGATATTGACCACGTGGCGTTTCTTGGGGACAACCGCGAGGTTATCGGGTTCGAGAAGGCCGGTATTCTTCGGCCCGGCATACCCGCGGTGCTTGCCGATACGGATCCACCGCGTTCAGTAATCCAGCAGGCAGTTGCGCAGAAGGTCATGCTGGCAAGAGTAGGTGAGAATTACACAATTGATGAGCTTACCGGCAGTACAGGTGAGCCCGGGTTCACTTTGCATGTTCAGAATCAAGCCATAAGATTGCCGGCCGGACCCTTGCCTGTTCCGAGTGTGGCAGCTGCTGCGGTGGCAATACTGACACTTGAGCCGGACATGCCGGTAGTTTCAATCGAGGCTGCCTTGGCTGAGGTGTCTTTGCCGGGACGGTTCGAGCGCCTTGGGCGCAAGCCTGATATATACGTTGATGTGGGCCACAATCCCCATGCCGCCCGCTGGCTTTCCGCAAGGTTAGAGGCCCTGAAAGGTGCAAGCAGCAAAGTGCATGCGGTGTATGCGGCGCTGGCCGATAAAGATGTCGTGGGCGTCGCCCATACCATGGCCCCGACGGTTGATCACTGGCACTTTGCCGGGCTGAGCGTGCCCAGAGGCTTGAGTTCTGAAGCCCTTCGAACCAAGCTTGGCCCTTGCGAATTACCTGCTGTGTGTGTACACGATTCCGTAGCCAGAGCCATTGAAAAAGCCCGGGTGGATGCTGGCCCGAATGACATTATTATTGTTTTTGGTTCGTTTTTTACGGTCGCAGAGGCGCGCTTGATACTTATGCGAGCATTAGAGGGTGAGCCTTAAACTTTGTCCATAGCTTGCCGCAGGGCTTGGAGTTATGGCTGGCGGGCAGTTAGTATGACTCTGGGAAAAATGAGCGAGGAGCCAAGAAACGTGGATGGACTGAAGCAAAGAATCATTGGGGCGCTGGTTCTTATTTCGCTGGCTGTTATTTTTGTCCCTATGGTTTTCGATGAGCCTCATTCGGAGCGCACCTCCACCTCAATTAATATCCCTGAGGAGCCTCCTTTCCCGGAAGTTGAAACGCCGGTGTCAGATTTGGCAGCGCCACCTGCTTACCAGCAAGATACTGCGGGTAGTTCAGGTTCCGGTAATAAAGGCTTCCGAATCCTTGAAGACGATGGATCTGCAGCGCAGCCTGTACCAAGTGCTCCTGCAAACCCCGCCGCCGATGTGGCAAAGCCTGTACAGGCGGAACCTTCACAGCCGAAGCCGGTTGCGTCTTCTTCCCAACCTGCCGCATCAGAGTCAAAGACACCAGAGGCTGATACTGATCAGAAAAATGCAGAGTTCACTCGCTCGTTAGAAGGTGCCTGGGTTGTTCAGTTGGGTAGCTTTGGTGATGGTGACAATGCGCGCCGTCTCCGTGATAACGTTCGCAAGGCGGGATACAGTTCCCATCTTCAGGAAGTCGTTCGTGGTGATAGCACGCTCACGCGGGTTTTTAGTGGTCCTTTCGCTGAAAAATCCAAAGCAGAAGCTGCCAAACGCGACCTTGATGAAGCCTTCAAGTTGAACAGTCTGGTCACTTCGGGCGACAAATAACGCTTTTGGTCTGCTTTATGTCAATCAGGCGTTTTGGCACACAGCCGTTTCCTGATAGAATTCGCGCTTCCTTTTCTCCACCGGGACTTCCATGGAAGCGCTGATCTGGATCGACTGGGTCATCATTGCCCTCATTACAGTTTCCACTCTCATCAGTCTGAAACGGGGCTTTGTCAAAGAAGCTTTGTCGCTCGTGACGTGGGTGGGCGCGTTCATACTTGCCCGAACCTTCCACCCCCAAATGCAGGCGTTGCTCGAGAACACGGTAGAAACGCCGCTGGTACGCCTGATTGCCGCGTTTGCCATTCTCTTTTTTGGCACTCTCATTGTTGGCGCTATTATCAATAACATGATTGGTCATCTGGTCCGTGCTACGGGGCTGTCAGCCACTGATCGTGTTCTCGGCATGGGGTTTGGATTGCTGCGCGGCATTGTTGTTGTGATTGTTGCGATAGCATTCATTCGTTACACCCCTCTGGCCCAGGACACCTGGTGGAGGACATCCGTCATGATAGATCGACTGGGGGTGGTTGAAGACTGGTCCCGGCGAACATTCGGTGACGAGTTTGCGCGTTTTCTGGCACCAGAATCTCAAAAGGCCGTGGAACCCACGTCCGCATCCCGATAACATTCAGAATTAACACCCGGAGATCATCTTATCCATGTGTGGCATTGTCGGCATTGTCAGTAGTTCCCATGTCAATCAGTCGCTTTATGATGCGCTGACTGTACTTCAGCACCGAGGCCAGGATGCGGCGGGTATTGTAACGTTCCAGGATGATCGCTTTTTTCTGCGTAAAGACAATGGCTTGGTGCGGGACGTGTTCCATACCCGTCATATGCACCGTCTTGTGGGCAACGTTGGCATAGGCCACGTACGGTACCCCACCGCAGGCAGTTCCAGCTCGGCTGAATCCCAGCCTTTCTATGTAAACAGCCCTTACGGTATTACTCTGGCTCATAACGGCAACCTGACGAATGCCGACGAACTGAGCCAGGACCTGTTCCGCACAGACCTGCGTCATATCAACACCAACTCGGATTCAGAAGTGCTGCTTAACGTTTTTGCACATGAACTGCAAAAGCTGGGTAAGTTTGATCCGACCAAAGATGAAATTTTCTCTGCGGTTCGGGCCGTACACGAACGTTGCCGCGGAGCCTATGCCGTTATTGCCATGATCACCGGCTACGGCATTGTTGGATTTCGCGACCCGAATGGCATACGCCCGGCGTGTTATGGTGAGCGCACAGATGAGAACGGCCGTAAGGAATATATGATTGCGTCCGAGAGTGTTGCTCTCAGTGCTGCGGGTTACACCCTTGTGAGAGACATCGCTCCTGGCGAAGCGGTCTACATCGAAACTGATGGCACACTTTACACGCAGCAATGCGCCGCCGCACCGAAGTTGTTCCCCTGCATTTTCGAGCACGTTTATTTTGCGCGCCCGGACTCCATTATGGATGGTGTGTCGGTCTATAAAGCGCGACTGCGTATGGGTGAAACCCTCGCAGACAAAGTGCAGCGTGAGCGCCCGGACCACGATATCGATGTGGTTATGCCAATTCCTGATACCAGCCGCACATCTGCTATGCAAATGGCCCACAGGTTGGGGTTGAAGTTTCGTGAAGGCTTCATAAAAAATCGCTATATCGGTCGCACATTTATCATGCCTGGCCAGACCATGCGCAAGAAGTCTGTGCGTCAGAAACTGAACCCCATTGAGCTTGAGTTCAAAGGTAAAAACGTCATGTTGGTGGATGACTCCATTGTTCGGGGTACCACCTGTAAGGAAATTGTTCAGATGGCCAGAGATGCTGGTGCCAGAAAGGTGTACTTTGCCTCTGCCGCACCCCCGGTTCGCTATCCTAACGTGTACGGCATCGACATGCCGTCAGCCAGCGAACTGATTGCTCACGATCGAACAGTGGACGAGATTCGCGACCAGATTGGTGCCGACTGGCTGCTGTATCAAGACCTGGAAGACCTTGTGACCTGCGTCAGTGATGTAAATGACAACATTGATGGCTGGGAGTGTTCCGTGTTTACCGGTGATTATGTAACCGGAGATATAGATGCGGCCTATCTGAATCGCCTTGATGCAGCGCGTAATGACATCCAGCGTTCAGGTGGCGGAGATGGTATGTCTGGTGACAATGGCGTTATTGACCTTCACAACGACGAAGACTGATTACCGAGCCTGACCAGGAGATGCTCATGACTTTTCACCGCGAAGAAACTGCCCAGATTCCCGAATCGGATCTTGAGGGTATGTGTCTCGATACTCTGGCGGTGAGGGCAGGGCAGTTGCGCACGGCTCAGCTAGAGCACAGCGACGCCATTTTCCCTACGTCGAGTTTCGTCTATGCCAGTGCCGCTCAGGCAGCGGCACGGTTTGGTGGTGAAGAGCCGGGTAATATCTACTCCCGCTTTACTAACCCGACGGTTCAGGCATTTGAGGGACGCATCGCTGCGATGGAGGGCGGAGAACGGGCGGTCGCAACCTCATCTGGCATGGCTGCCATTCTCAGCACTTGCATGGCGCTGCTGAAGACGGGCGATCACGTCATTTGCTCCCGTGGTGTATTCGGAACCACCAATGTGCTGTTCCAGAAATACATGGCGAAATTTGGTGTTGAAACGTCGTTTGTGAGCCTTACAGATGCTCAGGAATGGGATGGAGCAATGCGCCCGAACACACGCATGCTGTTTGTTGAAACCCCGTCCAACCCCCTTTGCGAAGTGGCGGATATGGCGGCATTGGCAAAGCTTGCCCATGACAATAACGCGCTGTTCGTGGTGGACAACTGCTTCTGCACGCCGGTACTGCAGCGGCCTCTGGAACACGGAGCAGATATCGTCATCCACTCCGCGACCAAGTATCTCGATGGCCAGGGCCGCTGTGTAGGTGGTGTTGTGGTTGGTCCGACAAAGCTCATGGATGAAGTCTATGGCTTCCTGAGATCCGCAGGCCCGACAATGAGCCCATTCAATGCTTGGGTCTTTCACAAAGGCTTGGAAACCTTACCAATCCGTATGCGAGCCCATTGCGACAATGCGCTAGAGTTGGCGGTGTGGCTGGAAGAACAGCCAGCCGTGGAGCGGGTATACTACGCCGGGCTTCAGAGCCATCCACAGCATGAGCTTGCAAAAAAGCAGCAGAAAGGATTTGGTGGGGTGCTGTCATTTTGTCTGAAGGGCGGTCGGGAAGAGGCCTGGAAGTTTATCGATGCCACCCGGATGATTTCCATTACCGCTAATCTGGGCGATGTTAAAACCACCATTACCCATCCGGCCACAACGACTCACGGGCGCTTATCGCCGGAAGATAAGTCCAGGGCCGGCATCACCGAGAATCTTTTGCGTGTTTCGGTGGGTATAGAAGCAGTCGAAGATCTGAAAACAGACTTGTACAGAGGCTTTCAGGAACTTCAGAACGCAAGCAACACTTAACGTTTGAGTATTCATGGCCGAATCTGCAAAAGCGAAGCAATCACCACAGAACCTGACAGAGAAACAGCTGCGCTTCCGTCGCCTTGCTGCACAGGGTGCCCGTGAAGGTGCGGTGATCGGGCTTATTGCCCTTTGCATCTATTTGGCCATGGCACTTGTGACCTTTAATCCTGCAGACCCTGGTTGGGCGAGCATCGGGCACGACACTAGCGTGTTGAACGCGGCGGGCCGCTCTGGTGCTTGGCTAGCAAGCCTGCTTATGGACTTTTTCGGTCACGTCGCCTACTTGTTCCCGATGATGGTGGCAGGCTACGCCATCATGCTGATCCGTAGGCGTAATGATTCTCTGGATCTGCACTGGCCGCTCTTTCTGATGCGATTCGGTGGCTTTCTGTTGATATTGCTGTCCGCGACCAGTCTTCTCTCACTCTACTCTGTATTTGGTCTTGGTGCCTCGTCAGGGGGAGTGCTCGGCACCGCTGTTTCAGACGCAATGATTCGCTTTTTTAACCTGCCTGCAACCACGCTTTTGCTTATAGCGATCTTTCTTTTTGCCCTGACAGTGACGGTTGGTTTGTCATGGTTCTGGCTTATGGACCAGCTTGGCGGGCTTACCCTTCGCTTCGGGCAGTATCTTAAAAAGCTTGTGCAATCAGACAAAACGAAGACGGCCCCGGAGAAACCTGCCCAGCCTGAATTGAGCGCTGTCGAGAGAAAGCCAAAATCAACAGCCCGGATTAGCCAGCCTGACAATGATGCTATGCAGGACAAACCAGGCAAACGGTGGTGGCATAGTATTCCCGGGTTTGGGCCAGCCAAGGCTCCCAAGCCAAAAGCCCGAGCCAGCGAACGGCAGGAACCTGCGATTGACGGTTTTTCTGCCAATGAAGATTCGGAACCTGCACGCCTGGAAAGTTTCAGCTCCCGGGACGATGCGCCAGCGAAAGCTCGCAGCCAGTCATCGGAATCAAACAAGGGAAAAACACCGCCAGCCGCCGGTGGGCGCGCTCTGAAGATATCCCCGTTCAAAAAGAATGAGCAACCACCGACAAACAATGGCAAAAACACTCAGCCTTCGCTGCTGGAGGATATAGAGAGCCCGATTCCGCCTATATCCCTGCTTGACCCACCCGAGGAGCATAAGGAAAGCGGTTATTCCGAAGAAGCTCTGGAGCATATGTCCCGATTGCTTGAGGAAAAGTTGGGCGATTTTGGTGTGTCTGTAGAAGTGGTTGAAGTTAACCCCGGCCCGGTGATCACTCGCTTTGAGATCAAACCGGCAGCAGGCGTCAAAGTTAGCAGAATTTCCAATCTTGCCAAAGACCTGGCGCGCTCACTTGCGGTATTGAGTGTGAGGGTTGTAGAGGTTATTCCCGGGAAATCAGTAGTCGGCATCGAGATTCCAAATGAAAAGCGGGAAATCGTTCGGCTTAGCGAAGTCCTCGGTTCTCGTGTATTCAAAGAATCCAGTTCGGCGCTTACCATGGCTCTGGGTAACGATATTGGCGGCAATCCCATGGTTGCCAACCTCGCCAAAATGCCTCACCTGCTGGTTGCCGGTACCACTGGTTCTGGTAAATCTGTCGGCGTGAACGCCATGCTGCTCAGTATGCTTCTGAAGGCAGGGCCTGAGGATGTTCGCTTCATCATGGTGGACCCCAAGATGTTGGAACTCAGCATCTACGATGGTATTCCCCACCTGCTGGCGCCCGTTGTTACCGACATGAAAGAGGCTGCAAATGCACTGCGTTGGTGCGTGGCAGAGATGGAGCGTCGATACCGGTTAATGTCCACGCAAGGCGTACGAAACCTTGCCGGCTACAATCTTAAAGTTAAAGAAGCCGCTGCCGCCGGTGAGCCATTGCTGGACCCGCTTTGGAAGCCTGACGAGTACCTTGCGGACGATGAGCAACAACGCCCGGAGCTTGAGCATTTGCCGTTGATCGTTGTTGTTATCGATGAGTTTGCCGACATGATGATGATTGTTGGCAAGAAGGTAGAAGAGCTGATCGCGCGTATCGCCCAGAAGGCGAGAGCGGCCGGTATCCACTTGATCCTGGCGACGCAGAGGCCCTCTGTGGATGTAATTACCGGGCTTATCAAAGCAAACATTCCAACCCGTATTTCGTTCCAGGTATCGTCCAAGATCGACTCGCGTACTGTTCTTGATCAGGGCGGAGCAGAGCAGCTTCTCGGACACGGCGATATGCTTTATTTGCCACCAGGATCCGGGCTTCCTGTGCGAGTTCATGGGGCCTTCGTGGATGACGATGAGGTTCACCGGGTAGTAAGTGCCTGGAAGGCCAGAGGCGAGCCGGTGTATGTCGACGACGTACTTAATGGCGCTGAAGGCGAACACCTGCCAGGCGTGCCCACTCTATCTGAAGGGGGTGACAATGAAGGCGACGCGCTATTTGATGAGGCGGTCGCTTTTGTAACCGAAGGGCGTAGGGTGTCCATTTCCTCGGTGCAGCGTAAATTCAAGATAGGTTATAACCGGGCGGCCAATCTGGTTGAAGCAATGGAAGCATCCGGAGTGGTCAGCTCAGCCGGCCACAACGGAGCCCGTGAAGTTTTGGCGCCGCCCCCACCCAGAGATTAGGAGTCGTATTTTATGCAACAGCTTTTCCTGAAACGCCTGCCGGCATTGGTTGCGACACTGGTGGTAGCATTCACATTCAGCAATTCACTGATGGCGGATGGTAAAAAGAGCTCAGCAACGGAGCTGGCCTCCTTGCTGAAAAGCTACGAAACCTATCAGGCAGACTTTATCCAGATCGTGGTCAGTGAGAACGGGAACAACGTTCAGGAAACCCGCGGTTCCCTGAAAGCCAAACGGCCAGGGCTGTTTTACTGGGAAACCCGCGCACCTTTGTCCCAGTTTATTGTGAGTGATGGAAGCAGTGTAGAGGTGTACGACCCGGACCTTGAACAGGTAACTGTGCACAATCTGGATGACCGGGTGCAAAACACACCGGCGCTGCTGCTGAGTGGCGAGGTTGATAACCTGGAGGAAACCTACCGGGTTTCTGGCCGCCAGGTCAGCGACGACACCCGTGAATTCACGCTGGAGCCCAAAAATGAGGATTCGCTGTTTGTATCGCTGCGCCTGACCTTCTTCAAGAATGAACTGCAGGAGATGCGCATGCAGGATTCTCTGGCGCAGCTCAGCGTGCTGAGTTTTGATCACATTCGGCTGAATGAATCCGTGGAAAAAAGCGTGTTCAAGCTTGAGTACCCGGAGGGCGTAGACGTAATCCGGGACGAAGGCTGATATGCAGAATAGCCTGTTCACAGAGCAGGTCGGCTTCCGGCCTCTCGCGGCCCGCATGCGCCCTGAAAGCCTCGACGACTATGTTGGGCAGGTGCATCTTGTGGGGCCTGGGAAACCACTACGCAGGGCGGTAGAGCAGGCGCAACTTCACTCCATGATCCTATGGGGGCCTCCCGGAGTTGGGAAAACCACTTTCGCACAATTGCTGGCAAGCGTTGGCGATCTGAGCTTTGAAACGGTGTCGGCGGTTCTCAGTGGTGTTAAGGATATTCGCGCCATTGTTGAACGTGCCCGTAACCGCAAACAATCACAAGGTCAGGATACGCTTTTGTTTGTGGATGAAGTCCACCGCTTTAACAAAAGCCAGCAAGATGCCTTTCTGCCGCACATCGAAGACGGCACGTTTATTTTTGTCGGTGCCACCACCGAGAATCCTTCATTTGAACTGAATAGTGCGTTGCTGTCCCGCACCCGTGTATATGTCCTCAAAAACCTGGACGAAACCGACATTCTGAAACTATTAGGCAGGGCCCTCGCTTCAGAAGAGGGGTTTGGTGGCCAGCTTGCGGTATCGGATGATGTGTTGAAGGTAATGGCCTCTGCATCCGGCGGGGATGCGCGCAGAGCGCTAAACATTCTGGAGATTTCGGCGGATCTGGCTGAGCCTGGCAGTGATGGGAAAAATCGGGTTAATGCCGAACACCTTGAACAGGTGATGCAAACCAGTTTGCGGCGTTTTGATAAGGGCGGAGACGTATTCTTCGACCAGATATCAGCTCTGCACAAGTCTGTAAGGGGCTCAGACCCCGATGGCTCACTTTATTGGCTGTGCCGGATGCTTGATGGGGGTTGTGATCCACTGTACGTTGCTCGCCGCCTGGTGCGGATTGCGAGTGAAGATATAGGTAATGCCGACCCTCGCGCACTGCAGTTGAGCATGGATGCCTGGGATGTTCAGGAGCGCTTGGGCAGTCCTGAAGGAGAGCTTGCTTTGGCACAGGCGGTAACTTATCTCGCGCTGTCGCCGAAAAGCGATGCAGTTTATAAAGCGTACAATCAGTGCATGGCTGACATACGGAGCGATCCGGATTATGAGGTTCCGGTGCATCTGCGCAATGCCCCCACCAAACTCATGAAAAGCCTGGGTCATGGCGACTCCTATCGCTACGCGCACCATGAGCCGGACGCCTTTGCGGCTGGTGAGTCTTACCTGCCGGAGGCCATTCACCAACGCAGGTACTATGAGCCCGTCAACCGGGGTCTGGAAATCAAGCTTTCCGAAAAGCGCCAGCGGCTGGATGCTCTCAATCAACAAAGCCCAAGAAAACGCCATACCTGAACCCCGAACAGGGTTTCTGCAGCGGTAGCCACCGGCGCCGGCACGGGTATAATGGCGAGTTATTCTACATACATCGCAAACCGAAAAATTCAGGATACCCATGCTCGATCCCAAACTCGTCCGTAACCAGACTGAAGAGATCGCCCGCCGGCTGGCCATCAAGAACTTCGTATTTGACATCGCCGCTTTCGAAACTCTGGAAGAGCGTCGCCGCGCCCTTCAGGTAAGTACAGAAAACTTGCAGAGCGAGCAGAATAAAAAGTCGAAGTCCATCGGTAAGGCGAAAGCAGCAGGTGAGGATATACAGCCTCTGCTGGACGAAGTAGAGAGCCTGAAGTCTCGTAAATCGGAGGCGGAAAAAGAGCTGAATGCCCTGCAGCATGAGATCAATGACTTCCTGGCCGGCATTCCGAATCTTCCGGATGCGGAAGTTACCCCTGGCGACAGCGAAGAAGACAACGTTGAAGTTCGTACCTGGGGTACGCCCAAGGCGTTTGATTTCGAGCCTAAGGATCACGTTGCACTGGGGGGTGAACTCGGTGGCCTGGACTTTGAAACCGCCACCCGGCTTGCACACTCCCGGTTTGCGGTTATGCGGGGGCAAGTCGCTCGACTGCACCGAGCTCTTGCGCAGTTCATGCTGAACCTGCACACAGATGAGCACGGCTATTCTGAAACCTATGTACCTTATCTGGTGAACGCCGACGCGCTTTACGGCACAGGCCAGCTACCGAAGTTTGAAGACGATCTGTTCAAGATGCAGGGCGAGCCATCGCTCTATCTGATACCGACCGCGGAAGTACCGGTCACAAACCTGGTATCAGACACGATTCTTGACGCCGCCGAGTTACCTCTGAAAATGGTTTGTCATACACCTTGCTTCCGCAGCGAAGCGGGCTCTTACGGCCGTGACACCCGTGGCATGATTCGCCAGCACCAATTCGATAAGGTTGAGTTGGTTCAGGTGGTTCGTCCCGAAGAATCCGATGCGGCACTGGAAGCGCTTACCGGTCATGCCGAAAAAGTACTTCAGTTACTTGAATTGCCGTACAGGCTGGTCGCTTTGTGCGGCGGCGACATGGGATTTTCAGCTGCAAAAACCTACGACATTGAAGTCTGG
Source organism: Marinobacter sp. KMM 10035 (assembly GCF_046537445.1). NCBI lineage: Bacteria > Pseudomonadati > Pseudomonadota > Gammaproteobacteria > Pseudomonadales > Marinobacteraceae > Marinobacter > Marinobacter sp. KMM 10035. Next base: position 2,409,841 of record NZ_JBBVMG010000001.1, read on the forward strand.
CTGCCGGGGCAAGGCAAGTACCGTGAAATTTCTTCATGCTCCAACACCCGCGACTTCCAGGCCCGCCGAATGGGTGCCCGCTGGCGCAACCCGGAAACCGGAAAGCCGGAGCCAGTGCATACACTGAACGGTTCCGGTCTGGCAGTTGGCCGAGCCCTTATTGCCGTTATGGAGAATTACCAGCAAGCGGACGGAAGTATTCTTATTCCCACGGCCCTCAAACCATACATGGGTGGCGCCGAGCGTATTCAATGAGCGACAATCACGGGCAACAGGTTGGATCAGGTGTGGGCGCAACGCCTGCACCGGTCCGCTACAGAACGAATCCGGTTACCTCTAACCCTAACAGCTCGGCGGGTGAGGTTGCTCTGGTGGGCGCTGGCCCCGGGGATCCGGAATTGCTCACGCTGAAAGCATGGCGTCTTATTACTGCTGCAGAGGTGGTGCTATACGACCGATTGGTGTCGCCGGAGATTCTTGCGCTGATTCCGGATTCGGCAGAAAAGATCCATGTTGGCAAACAGCGTGCTAACCACACGCTACCCCAGGATCAGATCAACCAAAGATTAGTAGATTTAGCTAAACAGGGCTTTCGGGTCGTCAGGCTAAAAGGTGGAGACCCGTTTATCTTTGGCCGTGGTGGTGAGGAAATCGAGACGCTGGCCGGGGCTGGCATTCGGTTTCAAGTTGTGCCGGGAATTACGGCAGCGTCCGGGTGCGCGGCCTATGCCGGCATACCGCTGACCCATCGTGATTACGCACAATCCGTGCGCTTTGTGACGGGCCATCTTAAAAATAATACCTGCGATTTACCCTGGAAAGATTTTGTACAAAACAACCAGACGCTGGTGTTTTACATGGGCCTGGTTGGCCTCCCGATTATCTGTGAGCAGCTGATAAAGCATGGAATGGCACCGGACATGCCGGTTGCTCTGATTTCCAAAGGGACGACCCGTGATCAACTGGTCGTTACCGGCAATCTGGAAACCATTGTGCAGCGGGTAAACGATGAAGGCGTGCAGGCACCCACTCTCGTTATCGTCGGCCATGTCGTTGCTTTAAGGGATCGGCTGGATTGGGTAGGCGGCTTGCCAAGCCTGACAGCCTGACTTTCAGAATCGGGCAAACAAAAAGGGGAGCCGCTGGCTCCCCGTTTTTTTATACCCTGATTAAAAACTCAGGTTGTTTTTCTCTTCGGCAACACGTCTTTCAGTTTATTGCGCATGTCGCGAATGGCTTTCTCGGTGGTTTCCCAGTCGATACAGGCATCGGTAACAGATACACCGTATTTAAGGTCTGCGAGATTCTCAGGAATAGACTGGTTACCCCAGTTGATGTTGCTTTCAATCATCAGGCTTTGGATAGAAGTGTTGCCTTCAAGGATCTGGTGGCTGACGTCCTGCATAACCAGTGGCTGAATGGCGGGGTCTTTGCTGGAGTTAGCGTGGCTGCAATCAACCATGATGGATTTGCGCAGGCCGGCCTTGTCGAGTGCTTGCTCGCACAGGGTCACACTGACTGAATCGTAATTAGGCTTTCCGCCTCCGCCACGCAAAACCACATGCCCATACCGGTTACCTTTGGTGCGAATGATCGCCACCTGGCCTTGCTGATCGATGCCCAGGAAGTTATGGGAGTAGGAAACAGACTTCATGGCGTTTACGGCAACATCAAGGCTGCCATCTGTGCCGTTTTTAAAGCCGATGGCCATGGAAAGACCGCTGCTCATCTCACGGTGAGTTTGGGATTCCGTGGTGCGGGCGCCAATGGCGGACCAGGCAATAGAGTCCTGGAGGTATTGGGGCGAAATCGGATCAAGCGCTTCGGTGGCAACAGGTAACCCCAGCTCGTTAATGTCGAGTAAGAGGCGACGACCAAGTTGCAGACCCCGTTCGATATCAAAGGTGTCGTTCAGGTGCGGGTCGTTGATCAAACCTTTCCAGCCTACGGTTGTGCGTGGCTTTTCAAAATACACACGCATAACGATCAGCAGGGTGTCGCTGACTTCATCTGCAAGTTTTTTGAGCCGGGTGGCGTAATCACGGGCCGCGTCCACGTCGTGAATAGAGCAGGGGCCCACCACCAGGAACAAACGATGGTCTTTACCGTCAATAATGTCATAAATCGCCTGGCGGCCATTCGTAACGGTTTGCGCAGCCTTACCAGTGAGCGGCATATCCTGTTTGAGCTTTTCAGGGGTAATCAGTGTTTCCTGGCTCGCCACGTTCAAATTTTCAAGTTTATTGCCGGACATTTTTTGCGGTTTCCCCGATTCTTTTCATTGTAGCCTGGCTGTACTGTGAAATAAGCCAGCAGGACTGCAGATTAACGCGAATAACGCCGGGCGCAGTTGTGGTGAACCCCGGCGAGTTCGTTATACTGCTTTATTTACTGGGCCTTTTCAACGCTTCTTGAGCATGGGGAATGGATGTCACAAAATAGGCCGAAGTCCCACCAAGTGGCTTCGCGGAAGGCGGTTGCCGAAAAAATTGATGATGTGCTTGCCGGTATCCGTGTTCCCAACCTTCCTTACCCCGCGGGTAAGTTGTCGCCAGAAACCGCCAGCGATTGGAAGTCGCTGCTGTTCTCATGCTGGACAGAGCAACGGGATGAGCGAGTAACCCACGTTATTCGTTCTGTGCACCTTGATTGGTCGGTGCGTCAGATCAATGCCGCTTACGTGGCCGATCGCATCATGGATGTATTCCTCAAAACAAGTGGGTTGCATACCGAGATTTCCCGGCGCATTGCCCGGTTGCGCTTCTATCTTGCATGGCGGATGAATATCGATGGTCACCAGGCTTTTAGTAACATGTTGCTGGAGTGGCTTGACAGCTTGCAGGAATGGCGTGGATGGAGTGATTCTGGTGGTCGCTCATCAAAAGCACTTCTCGATCAGTTAGACACGTTGGTTGTTGCGGTTTCTGCATGTTTCAATTCTGGCTCAACCAACGCTGTGGATGCATTTTGTGCTCAGTGGCATGAGGATACAGCCAAGCGTGATGCCCAAACCGGAAAGCTACGCCAACGTTTGCAGGAAACCGAGCAGGGCGCTGCGCGCCAGCGACGTGCAGAGCAGACTTCAAGAGCGCTGATCGGACGCGCTCTGCAGGGGCGGAAGTTACCGCAGCCAGTACTCGATTTTATTTTTGATCATTGGCAAGGCCTTCTTAAACAAGCTGTGTGGGATTCAGGCGTCAACGGTGAAGCGTGTCGCCACGGCAGCAAGTTGTTGGAGTGGCTGGTATGGGTAGGTGACCCCTCCCTGTCAGACAAAGACAGAGATCGTTTGTACCATGTTGGTGAGCAGATTGGAGACCGACTGGTGGATGTATGGAACCGCGTGTTTGATCGCCCTCTTACACCTAACGCGCTTGCCGGCATCGGGACGGTAATGATGTCTAGATTGCGTGGTGAGACCCCCGAATTGACCAATGCACTGCCCGAAAGTCGCAATTTCACATGGAACCCATCCTGGCTCAGCTTTGAAACTTTACAGAATAAACAGTTTCAGCCGTTTGAGGGAATGTGGTTCGTTGAAGGTGAAGGTGCATCTGAACAGCGTCGTTTTTTCTGTGTTTTGCTGGAAGATACAGCTGAAATACTCTGGACTAACGGTACGGGTGTAAAGCTTGGTGTGCAGCCCTGGGATGCCTTCTGTGAAGCCAAGGAGAGCGGCAGCATTCGTCCTCTCCCTGCAGCGACACCGTTTGGTGATGTGCTTCAAGAAACCGTGCTACTACTTTCGGCGGCATATGAGAAGCAACGGGTTCAGCGTGAGGCTGCTGCTGTGGCGGCGAAAGCCCGTGCAGAAGCGCTGCGCAAAGAAAAGGAGGCGGCTGAACTAGCGCGCAAGGAGCAGGAAGCTAAGCGCCTGGCAACGCAGGAGCGTCAGCGACAGGAAGCTGAAGACCAGCGGCTGGCAGATGAGCAGGCGGAGCAGGAAAGGCTCTACAGGGAAAAGACCCTGATTGCGCAAAAACAGGTCGATGAGATAAGTCTTGGTGGCTGGATTGTGGTGAATGCAGAGGAGCCCGAAACTGAAGACGCCCGGCTCAAACTTGCTGTCCGCACCAATGCCTCGAGAAAGCTGATTTTCGTCGACCGGCTTGGGCTTAATCGCTGTGAATTTTTAGAAGATGAGCTGGTGCTGGGAATTGTCGAGGAACGAATTCGTATTCTGGGTGGTGCTGCAGAGTTTGATGACACGCTAAGCAGGGTGGTTGGCCGTATTCGTGTCGGGCGTAACTGATTGGTCCAAAAACAAGAAGCCAGGAAAAATAATGAAAGACACTGACTACACTTTTGGAACACTGGAAGATCCTGCTGGCGGGCAGGATAACCGTATGCAGTACCGCCTAACGGCCCGTGCACAAATTACTCTTGAGTTGGAAGCAGAGTACCCTGGATCGGAAGGCATACCTGGTTCCACAGGGCGAGAAATGGCATGTGACATACGTGATATTTCTGCCAGCGGGCTTTGTCTGCTTTCCGAGGAGTGTCTGTCGGCTGGGGCCTTGTATCCAGTGTCAGTTTCACTGGGGAACCATGAGGAACCGTTTGTACTGACTGTGGAGGTTGTCTGGTGTCGCCCGGAAAGGGCTGGCTATCTGGTAGGGGTGCAAATTGTTGAATCTGCTCAGACTGCGTATGTGGAATGGACAGAGGCTGTGGCTAGCGCAATGGAAACGCCCTAGTTCAGACCGTTTTTATTAAGCTGAAGGAAAGCCAGCGCAAGGCTGGCTTTCCCCATGATACGCAACGAATTACTCTTCCAACTCACCCATGCCGGTGATATTGAACCCACCGTCTACATACATGATTTCACCGGTAATACCGCTGGCCATATCTGACGTCAGGAATGCGGCTGCATTACCCACTTCATCAATGGTTACGTTGCGACGAAGCGGGGCGCGACGGGCGTTTTCCGCCAGCATCTTACGGAAACTCTTGATGCCAGAGGCTGCCAGGGTTCTGATCGGCCCTGCAGAAATACCGTTCACTCGAATACCATCGCGACCGAGGCTGGCGGCCATGTAGCGCACGTTTGCTTCCAGAGAAGCTTTGGCAAGCCCCATCACGTTATAGTTCTGAAGAACCTTCTCCGCACCCAAATAGGTGAGAGTCAGGAGGGAGCTGCCTTCGTGCATCATAGGGCGCGCGCCCTTTGCCAAAGCAACGAAGCTATAAGAGCTGATGTCGTGGGCGATCTTGAAGCCTTCACGTGTGGTCACATCAACATAGTTGCCATCAAGCTCGTGCCCAGGCGCAAAGCCAACGGCATGAACAATAATGTCAATGTTGTCCCAGTGCTTGTTCAGTTCCTTGAACACATTTTCAATTTCTTCATCACTTGCTACGTCGCAAGGGAATATAAGCTTGCTGCCCCAGCCTTCGGCAAATTTCTCTACTCGCGGCTGCAACTTGTCGTTCTGGTAGGTGAAAGCCAGTTCCGCACCTTCGCGGGCAAAGGCGTCTGCAATACCGTAAGCAATGGACAGTTTGCTGGCTACGCCAACAATCAGCGCTCTTTTACCACTGAGTATACCCATGGATCTTTCTCCCTGTGTTCCTGATTTTAGAGCATTATCCCCGAAGTAAGGCAGCAGGAGTAACGCTCAAATAGTCGTAGTGATATTGGCATTTTTCATCTGGTAGAAAAAAGCCGCGTGCAGCAACTCTTGCGTGTATTCTTCTGCGGGAGCCCGGAAAACGTCGTCGGCCTCTCCAATTTCTACAATCGCACCCTGCCTAAGAACCAACAACTGATGGCTAAGCGCCCGGACAACCGCAAGATCGTGACTGATAAAAATATAGCTTAGACCATAGCGTGCCTGAATATCCCGAAGCAGTTCGATGACCTGTTTTTGTACCGTGCGATCCAGGGCCGATGTGGGTTCATCCAGAATAATAAGGTCTGGCTGCAAAACCAGCGCACGGGCAATGGCAATGCGCTGGCGCTGGCCACCAGAGAACTCATGGGGGTAGCGGTGCCTTGCTTCAGGGTCTAGCCCTACATCCTTAAGCGCCGTAATCACCTTGCTGTCGTGGGTATCTCGGTTATCAGCATCGTGTATCTCAAGTCCTTCCCGAACGATTTCGGCAATGGACATCCGCGGGCTCAGGCTGCCAAAAGGATCCTGAAAGACGATCTGAACACGCCGGCGCCAAGGCCGGAAGGCGTTTTGATTCAGTTCCGACAGTTCCTGACCGTCTAACTTTATGCTGCCAGTGCTTCCCGTTAGCTTCAGAATGGCATGGCCAATGGTGGTTTTACCACTTCCGCTTTCCCCCACAATCCCTAGAGTCTGGCCACGATCGAGGCTGAAGCTGACGTGTTTGACTGCATGGAAATGCTCTCTAACCTTGCCGAACAGCCCCTTGCGGGTGGGGAAGCGGACATCCAGGCTACTGACACTCAATAGTGGCTGGTCACTCTTTGGGGCCGCCTGAGGAGCTTCTGGTGGCTCGGCGCTAAGAAGTTTGCGAGTGTAAGGGTGGCTGGGAGAAGCAAACAATGTAGCCGTTTCAGCTTGCTCGACCAGCTTGCCATGCTCCATGACCGCAACGCGGCTGGCATAACGGCGCACAATGGTGAGGTCGTGAGTAATCAGCAAAATGGCCATTCCGAGCTTCTTCTGCAGATCCTGCAACAGCTCCAGCACTTGTTTTTGAACGGTTACGTCCAGCGCGGTAGTCGGTTCATCCGCGATCAGCAGGTCCGGTTCGTTGGCCAGTGCCATGGCAATCATCACACGCTGCTTCTGGCCACCCGAGAGCTGGTGCGGATAGGCGCCAAGGCGGCTCTCGGGGGTTTCGATACCAACCAGCGTTAACAGTTCCAGACAGCGTTTTCTCGCTTGGGACCCTCGCATGCCCTTGTGCAGCTCCAGGGTTTCGCTGATTTGCTTCTCGATGTTGTGAAGCGGGTTCAGAGAGGTCATGGGCTCCTGAAAAATCATGCTGATTTCGCGCCCACGAACCTGGCGTAAGCGTTTATCAGAGGCCTGCAGAAGGTTTTCACCCCGATACCGAATTTCGCCTGTGGGATAGCTTGCGTAACGTTCGTCCAGAAGTCGCAAAACCGACAGTGCAGTAACGGATTTACCTGAACCGCTCTCACCAACCAGTGCCAGAGTTTCTCCTTTATTCAGGCTGAGGGATATGGAATCCACGGCCACTGGCCCCTTGTTGAAGGAGACCGAGAGATTAGTGATTTCTAACAGTTCACTCATATCAGCGCCCTCTTAACCGTTCTTGCGGGGATCAAATGCATCCCGCACGGCTTCCCCTACAAAAACCAGTAGAGTCAGCATCAGTGATAAGGAAGCGAAGGCTGAAATACCTAGCCAGGGCGCATGCAGGTTCGCTTTGCCTTGGGCGATCAGTTCCCCAAGGGAAGGCGAACCGGACGGCAAACCAAAGCCCAGAAAATCCAGTGAGGTCAGGCCAGTAATGGCGCCAGTGAGGATAAATGGCAGGAAGGTCAGGGTTGCCACCATGGCATTGGGTAAAATGTGGCGGAACATGATTTTCCGATTGTCCAGCCCCAGCGCCCTTGCGGCTTTGACGTATTCAAAGTTACGTGCCCGAAGAAACTCGGCGCGAACTACATCAACCAAACCCATCCAACTGAACATCAGCATAATACCGAGCAGCCACCAGAAGTTTGGTTGCACAATGCCCGAGAGAATAATCAACAGGTACAGAACCGGCAGCCCCGACCAAATTTCGATAAAACGCTGACCAATCAAGTCGATCTTGCCGCCGTAAAAGCCCTGGATGGCACCAACCATCACACCAACAATACAACTGGCAAAGGTGAGCGTCAGGCCGAACAAAACCGAAAGGCGGAAGCCGTAAATGACTCGTGCGGCAACATCCCGCCCCTGGTCGTCAGTCCCCAGCCAGTTTACGGAGCTTGGCGGTGCAGGTGAGGGCACCTTAAGGTCATAATTTATGGTGTCGTAGCTGAACCGGATTGGCGGCCAGAGCATCCAGCCATTAGCCAAAATCTCCTCAGCTATAAAAGGGTCCCGGTAATCGGCATCTGTTGGCAAGAATCCACCAAATGTCTCCTCGGGTACGTTCTCTATTACCGGAAAGTAAAGTGTGTCCTGATACGAAATGACCAGAGGTTTGTCGTTTGCAATTAGTTCGGCCACCAGAGTCAGCCCAAAAATTGCCAGAAACGCCCACAACGACCAGTAACCTCGGCGGTTATTGCGAAAGTTACGCAAACGACGCTGTTGAATGGGAGTCAACGCCTTCACGTTACGCACCCTCCCGACTTTCAAAGTCGATGCGAGGGTCTACAAGCACATAGGTAATGTCGCTGATCAGCTTCAGGGCCAGGCCCATCAAAGTAAAGATAAAGAGAGTGCCGAAAATAACCGGATAATCCCGGTTGAGCGCCGCTTCAAATCCAAGCAAACCAAGGCCATCGAGGGAGAAGATTACCTCAATCAAAAGAGAGCCAGTAAAGAACAGTGAAACAAGAACACCGGGCAGGCTGGCAATTACAATCAGCATGGCGTTGCGGAACACGTGGCCGTAGAGAACCTGTTTTTCATCCAGACCCTTGGCTCTGGCCGTAACGACGTAGTGCTTACCGATTTCATCAAGAAATGAGTTCTTGGTGAGCAGGGTGAGTGTGGCGAAGCCGCCGATCACGTTGGCGGTAACCGGGAGTGCGAGATGCCAGAAATAATCGCCAACTTGCTGATACCAATTCATCTGATCAAAGTTGGAGGACGTTAATCCCCGTAGAGGGAACCAATCGAAGTAGCTACCACCGGCAAAAAGGACGATGAGCAGGATTGCGAACAGGAAACCCGGAATGGCGTAACCGATGACAATGGCTGAACTGCTCCATACATCGAACCGGGAACCGTCTGACACCGCTTTGCGAATACCTAGAGGTATGGAAATGAAGTAGATGATCAGGGTAGACCAGAGCCCAAGCGATATGGACACGGGCATCTTGTCGACAATAAGTTCGGTTACGCTCCGCTCCCGGAAAAACGAATCACCGAAGTTGAAGGTGGCGTAGTCTTTGAGCATTTTAAAGAAACGCTCGTGGGCGGGTTTATCAAAGCCATACATCACTTCGATTTCTTTCAGCATTTCATCAGGAATGCCCCGGGACCCCCTGCTGTCACCGGAAGCACTGGAAACCTCACCACCTGTGTCGCCACCACCCGCACGGGCCAGGGCGCTGCCGCCATGACCTTCCATTTCGGCAATCAATTGCTCAACTGGTCCACCAGGCGCAGCCTGAATGATCACGAAGTTGAGCAGCAGAATGCCGATCAGGGTAGGGATGATCAGCGCAAGGCGCCGAAGTATATAAATGCCCATTTAGCGGTTACGTCCTCAGGGCTCTGCCCACCAATCGTCGAGGTCGGTACCGTTTTTGGGCGTCTTATCCGGATGCTTCAGGTGGCTCCAGTAGGCAACGCGATCTTTAGCAAGGTGCCAGTGTGGTACCACGTAATGCCCTTGAAGTAGCACTCTATCGAGGGCACGTGTGCGCTGTACCAGCTCGTCCCGGTCCGGGGCCTGAATCACCAGGCTTACCAGTTCGTCCACCACTGGATCATTTACGCCGGCATAGTTACGGGAGCCGTTGGTGTCTACAGTAGATGAGTGCCAATACTCGCGCTGCTCATTGCCCGGGGAATCTGACTGGCCGATGGCCTGGGTAATCATGTCGTAGTCGAACTCACGCACGCGTTGAACGTATTGATTGCTGTCTACCAAGCGCACAGACATGTCAATACCAAGGCGGGCGAGGTTGTTTTTGAAAGGCAGTACAACTCGCTCAAAGGTTTTCTGGAACAGCAGAATCTCGAAGGCCAATTGTTTGCCTGTTTCTGTATGAACCATTTTCCCGTCGCGAACTTCGTAACCTGCCGAACGCAGCAGTTCCATCGCTATTCTGAGGTTTCCTCTCAGGCCTTGCTTGCCATCGGTGGAAGGGGCTTCAAACGCCTTGGTGAAAATGTCCTCATCCAATCTGTCCTTGTAAGCCTCGAGTATTTCGAGTTCCCGGCCAGTTGGCAGGCCGGTTGCAGCCAGTTCGCTGTTTTCGAAGTAACTGTTGGTGCGGTCGTATTGACCATAGAACAGATTCTTGTTGGTCCACTCAAAATCGAAAGCGTAAGTGAGTGCTTCCCGTACCAGGGCATCGCTGAACACCTTTTTGCGGGTGTTGAACACGAAGCCCTGCATGCCGGTGGGGCGATGGTGTTCAATGGCTTCGGTAATGATAGTGCCGTTATCGAACCTTTCACCGGTGTAGGCGGTTGCCCAGTTTTTGGCAGAGGTTTCTACTCTGAAATCAAAGCTACCCGCTTTGAAAGCCTCCAGAGCCACGGTGTCATCGGTATAGTAGTCATAGCGAACACGATCAAAATTCAACCGGCCTTTGCGTACCGCAAGATCTTTCGCCCAATAATCGTCCTGCCGCTCATACTCAATTGTGCGGCCTGCTTCAAAACTACCGATACGATAGGCGCCGCTGCCGACAGGTGGAGTCAGGCCGTTCTTTCCAAACTCGCGACCTTCCCAATAGTGGGCAGGCAGAATGGGCATCTGGCCGAGAATCAGCGGTAATTCACGGTTGCTGGTTTCCTGGAAGTCGAAACGGATACGGTGAGGGTTTTCGATAGTGACGTTGCTTACATCCGCATAGTAGTTCCGGTAAAACGGGTGCCCCTTGGTCGTCAGGGTTTCAAAGGAAAATTTCACGTCCTCAGCATTAATGGGCTCGCCATCCTGGAAGCGCGCTGTTTGCCTAAGGTTGAAAACCACATAGCTTCGGTCTTCCGGCGTTTCCAGGGATTCCGCTATGAGCCCATACATGGAGAAAGGTTCGTCTGCTGAGTACTCAAGTAGGGTGTCGTAGAGATAGCTACTGATACCGGCGGCGGAAACCCCGCGAATAACAAAGGGGTTGAAGGTATCAAAACCGTTGGCCACTACGGCCATTTTTAGCGATCCGCCTTTTGGGGCCTTGGGGTTAACGTAGTCAAAATGCCCAAACCCTTGCGGATATTTCGGCGCGCCGTGCATGGCCATACCGTGGACCGGTTGTACCTTGAGCCCTTCTGAGTCGGTTGATGATTCGCTGGCATATAAAGAAATTGGAGAAGCCAGAAAAGCCAGAACTGAAAGAAATGTTGTAAGGCGTGAGGCAGAAAAGGTTCTTGTCATGGGTCTCGCACATTCAGGTGTTTCAAGCCGACGCGGGGGGCATCCTGCCCCGCGCTCCTGTCTGCTAAATTATTATGATTCTTATACTTACTGAAAGTTCCGGCCCTGAAAGGTTAACAATCAGGGGCTGTTCCGGATGTCGACGTAGAGTACCAGACTTTGCCCCGGTTGCAGATAACGGGAGGTATTCAGATCGTTCCAGCTTGCGATGTCGCGCACGTTTACCGAGAAACGATTGGCAATGAGAGCAAGGGAGTCGCCTTTGCGAACGCGGTATCCCACCTTTCGGACCATAGCTTTGCCACGGGTGCTGCCAGCTGAGGCTATAGTGGGTTGTGCGGTATTTGACCAGATCACCAGTTCTTTTCCGGGGATCAGCGGGTCTCCGGGTGCCATACTGTTCCAGGCCGCCACCTGGCGCACTGAAACCCGATGTTCGCGCGCAATATCCCAGAAGGTGTCGCCACGGCGGACAGTGTAACGCAGTTTACTTCCCGACCGCTTTTTGTCCTGTTTGCGCTCAAGCCGCTGGGATGCGCTGAGAGCGTAGGCGTCGGATTTCTTTGAAGCTGAAGGGATCATCAGCCGTTGGCCAATGCGGATTAGGTCGCCGTTGAGGTTGTTGACCTGCTGCAGCACCGCAGGGGTGGTGGAAAACTTTCTGGAGATAGTGTTCAGACTATCTCCGGATTTGACGACATAGTTGCGCCAGGACACTCGTTTTTCTGGTGGAATGTTCGCTAAAGCCGTACGGAAGCTTTCGGCATTCTGGTGGGGCACGAGCAAACGGTGCGGACCTTCTGGAGAGGTCGCCCAACGGTTATAGGAAGGATTAAGCAGATAGATTTCGTCAATGTCGACGCTCGCAAGTTCTGCAGCCTGGGCGAGATCCAGTTGCCCGCCGGTTTCGACGATGTCGAAATAGGGTTCGTCTTTGAGCGTTGGAAGCTCTATGCCGTAGGCTTCCGGGTCATCGAATATCTTTGCCAGCGCAATCAGCTTGGGCACGTAGTGGCGTGTTTCCTGTGGTAATTGCAGCGACCAGAAATCCTCGGGCTTGTTGCTGTTCCGGTTCCGGCGCATGGCAATTGAAACGGTGCCCCCGCCACTGTTGTAGGCGGCCAGTGCGAGTGTGTAGTCACCACCAAAGCGGTTGGTCAGGCGGTCGAGATAGGTGAGGGCAGCATCTGTGGCGGCTATTACATCGCGGCGGTCATCATGCCACCAGCTTTGGGTTAGGCCGAAGTACTTGCCTGTTGAAGGAATAAATTGCCAGAGCCCGGCTGCCCGGCCGTGGGAATATGCAAATGGATCGAACGCACTCTCCACGACGGGTAGCAGGGCGAATTCAGCTGGTAGACCACGTTTCTCTGTTTCATTAACAATGTGGTACAGATACCGGCTTCCGCGCTCAACGACGCGGTTAATGTAGTTCGGATGCCGTGCGTACCAGTTCAGCTGGTCTTCTACGCGCTTGTCATCCACATCGTGGTCGAGCATGAATCCGGCCCTGAGCCGGTCCCACATATCCGCCTCTCCGGCGGCGTCTGCGGTAATGTTCTGTTCAGGATTGTCCAGTTTTTCCCGTGCATCCCGTGCGGCTGCTTTAAGCTCTGGCGCGATTGCGTCGTCCAGCGGTTCATTGCGCACTGCATCACTGTCTTTGCCGGTTTCAACAGACTCCTTAAGCTCTTCATCACCGGCAGCAAGGGTTACTTCCTCAGACTCCATCGGACTTTGAGATGCTGAATCTTGAGACAAATAGAGAGAGCTGCAGCCACCCGCCAAAGCACCGAGAATAAAAAGCAGGGGCAAACGTTTGACCAACATAGGCGGATTCCGAATCTGATATTCCGCTGGGCTTATGTCTAAAAACCCGGCATATTTAATGAGTTACGAGCAAAAGTTTAAAGGATTCTATGGGAGCTCGTTTAATAGGGTCAAGAAACCTCTCGTTACGACAATGAGAGGTTTTGTTAACCGATCAAAAGTTATCTTTACCGTGGCGTATGGCTGCGAAGATCGCACTGTCCGAATCCGCCGGCAGACCTTGCCCGGCAGCGTAGCGTTTGGCCGCACTTACAACCTGGGGATCGTCCCAGCGCAAAAACGGGTTAAGCTGTTTTTCTTCATCAAGTATCGACGGCACAGTTGGCTCACCTGCATCCCGCTTGTCTTTGCACGCACGATCAAAGGCTTCAAGCTTGCTGTCATCAGGTAGCAAGCTGCGGGCGAAGCGTAGGTTTGAAAGAGTGTACTCATGGGCGCAATAAATAGCGGTTTCACCTGGGAGTTCGCGAATAGATTTGAGAGACTCCAGCATCTGGGACGGAGTGCCTTCAAATAATCGGCCGCAGCCAATAACGAAAAGCGTATCGCCACAGAATAGAGCGGGACGTCCATTAATTTTAGTGTCTGTGAAGTAGGCAATGTGATCGAGAGTGTGTCCCGGAACACCCATCACCTGAAAAGTAATGTCTCTCCAAACCACTTCATCGCCCGGATGAACAACGTTGGTGCTACCTTTAAAGGGTGATTCTGCAGGCCCGGTTATACGGCAGTCGTGATTGCCCTGAACGAGGTCCTTGATTCCCCCTACGTGATCAGGGTGGTGATGGGTAACGAGAATGGTGTCCAGTGTCAGCCCCTGTTTTGCAAGGTGTTCCTGAACCGGCTTCGCCTGGCCTGGGTCCACAATCAGGGCTTTACCGGTATCTGTATCGGCAATACACCAGATATAGTTATCGCTGAATGCCGGTATGGCAGAGATGGTGAGCATCAGATGTCCCCGTAAATACTTGGCAAGTGTGGCTAATATGATAGAGCATTAAGGTCGTAGCCCCAACAGCCGGTGAAACCCTGGTATTCAGTCCGTTTATCCAACGCGGGAGTATAGGCAGTGTGAAGAATGCCCAGATGGTTGATTATTCATCAAGGAGCGAGAGCTTTGAAAATTGGTTTCAGACACCGCTTGGGCGCAGGCTTCTAGCAGATCAACGGGCCTTTCTTGAGCAGCGGCTGGAGAGGTTGACTGGAGCGCGGCAACTTCAGGTCGGCGTCAGTCACCGGCTTCCCTTGGCTAATGGGACTGACTTTTCTCAAAAGATCATGACTACCCCCAGTTGTTTTGCCAACATACCTGAGGGCGTGGTTGTGTGCGATGCGGACGAGTTGCCTTTTCCCGGGGACTCCATGGATCTGGTGGTACTCCATCATACTGCGGACTTTTCGCCCTATCCCCATCAGGTTTTGCGAGAGGCTGCCCGAGTGTTGCGAGGTGATGGCAAGATTGCGCTGATTGGCTTTAATCCTGTCAGTTTTTGGGGAGTGCGAAAGTTGATGTCGCGTCATTATGGAGGGCCCTGGGGTGGGCGGTTCCTGTCCCGGGGGCGAATGGAGGATTGGCTTCACTTGCTGGACTTTCAGATTGAAACATCCCTGACCCGATTCTATCGATTGCCTTTGCAGCGCAGTGGTCGCAAAGGGACAGGGGCGCTGGGCGAGCGCATGTCAGGTTACGGGTTTCTGCCGGTTGGTGCCTATTACTGTATCCTTGCAAAAAAAAGGGTGTGTGCCCGGATTCCACGGCGTCATGTTTGGCGACAAAGCAGCGTTCTGGGTCTGTCGGGAAAAGGCACAGTTGGGGCGGCGAGAGGGTCTCCGCAACAGAGCTGCGAGCACTCTGAAGACTGACCGGCCTTATAAGGGCCGCTAAACTGAAATACATGCGGGAGTTTGAATGTCCGGAAAGGTAATTGTGTATACCGATGGCGCCTGTAAAGGGAATCCGGGGCGAGGTGGTTGGGGTGTTGTATTGCGTTATGGTGACGCAGTAAAAACCATGCACGGTGGAGAGCGACACACTACGAATAACCGCATGGAGTTGATGGCTGCAATTCAGGGGTTAAAAGCTCTCAAGCGCGATTGTGAAGTGGAGTTGTACACGGACTCCCAGTATGTACGGAAAGGAATTACAGAATGGCTTTCCGGGTGGAAGCGTAATGGCTGGAAAACTTCTGCAAAAAAGCCGGTTAAAAATGATGACCTATGGCGTGAGCTGGATTCGGAAACGAAGAAACATAAGGTTAACTGGCACTGGGTAAAAGGCCACGCAGGTGTGCCGGATAACGAACTCGCAGACGAGCTTGCGAACAAGGGCGTTGCTGAACTGGATTAATGTGGGATTTATGAGACAGATAATACTGGATACAGAAACAACCGGTATTGACCCGGCACAAGGTCACCGGATCATCGAAATCGGGTGTGTCGAGATGATGGAGCGCAAGCTCACAGGGCGCAACTACCATGTGTACGTGAACCCTGAGCGGGAGATCGAAGCCGAAGCTATCACTATTCACGGGATCACCAACGAATTTCTCGTTGATAAACCCAAATTTGCAGACATTGCTGACGAGTTTTTCGAGTTCATCAAGGGTGCAGAGCTTGTTATTCACAATGCCGCGTTTGACGTGGGTTTCATGGATTCGGAGTTTGGCCGGATCAAACCTGTGCGCAAAACTGCGGACCATTGTGGTGTTGTGGACTCGCTTGCGATCGCTCGAGCGAAGCACCCGGGGCAGAAGAATAACCTCGATGCCCTGTGCAAACGCTACGGCGTTGATAACAGTAACCGCGAGCTTCATGGAGCTCTACTGGATGCCGAGATTCTGGCAGAGGTGTACCTACTACTTACCGGTGGCCAGACAGCTTTGTCACTGGATGCCGGGTCGGAGAATGGAGGCTTGGGCGGAGGTGTTCGCCGGTTGAGCTCAAGCCGTCCTGCGCTGCCTGTTGTTGGCGCTACAGATGCTGAGTTGGAGGCACATCAAGCGTTCATGTCTGCTATGGAAAAGAAAGCAGGTGAAACTGTCTGGAGTAAACTTGAAGGCCTAGAATGAGAACTGTGTCGGCCTGTACTAATTGTTACACGCCAGCCTTGTTGAGGTACTCGAGTTTTATGTTATAAGTAGTGATAAGTACGTCAGTTTTTTCGTGCAGAGTGCACGGGCTCAGGTCAGGAGAGTTTGAGCCGGCTCCATAACAAAAAGGTCTGGCACCCACCCTTGCCGGCCTACAGTTCACTAGGAAGGTGCGGTAGTTTCCGCAGATTAACAGGAAGCGTTTATGGTTCAATCGTCTCTTGCGACGAAATCGCAGTCGTTTGATCTGGTCAAAAGTGAAATAGAGCAGACCATCAAGCAGGCAGAATCCAGTCTTGAGCGCTTTCAGGAAAACCGTGAAAGCGGAGAGGATTTGCAAAACTGCCTGGATTTCCTCAACCAGCTTCGTGGCATCTTTATCCTGGTGGAGCTTCGCGGCGGTACGCTTTTGTGCCAGGAAGCCGTGGCCATGGCCAACGATGTTCCTGTCGGCGCCAACGATGACAAGAACATATTACTCACCACCTTAAGCAATGCGCTGTTTATCCTTCGCCGCTATGTGGAGTACTACCATCAGCAGCGCGCAGATCATCCCGAATTGTTACTGCCTGTTATAAACGAGCTTCGTGAAGCTCGCCGGGAAAAGCCTTATCCCGAGTCCTGCTTTTTTGATGTCGACATAAAAGATCAACGGAATTTTTGCGCTGGTTTAAAAGTTCCTGAGTTTGAGGGTAACGAGGCCGAATACGAAATTGTTGCTCGGCGGATGCGCCTTACTTTTCAGGTAGCTTTGTTGGGTATTCTCAGGGATCGAAACCCCGTGGTGAGCCAAAAGCTCATAAGCCGGGCCGCTCGTGGTTTTGTTCGTTTGTGTCAGGGTGCCCCAATGGGGCAAATGTGGTGCCTCGTTGCTATCGTGGCTGACACCATGCTTGACCGTGCCATGCCGTTTACCAAAGCCCGCAAGCGTACGTTCATGCGCGTTGAAAAGTACTCACGGGAACTGGTGTACGTTGGCAAAGTAGCAACCGCAAAAGATGCGCCGGACTCGCTCATTCGCGACCTGGTATATCTGCTCTACCGCAGTGGCTCCGGCAATCCCGAAGTGACGCGTGTGCTTTCAGA
Source organism: Marinobacter sp. KMM 10035 (assembly GCF_046537445.1). Classification (NCBI taxonomy): domain Bacteria; kingdom Pseudomonadati; phylum Pseudomonadota; class Gammaproteobacteria; order Pseudomonadales; family Marinobacteraceae; genus Marinobacter; species Marinobacter sp. KMM 10035. Next base: position 2,427,063 of record NZ_JBBVMG010000001.1, read on the forward strand.
ATTCCAGCTCGCACCAGCCGAATTTCCGGATTCCATCCTTGAAGCCCACGCAAGACGATTGTACGGCCCGGGTACAGATGTACTGACGTCGCTATCCGAGGCGCTGCAAGATGAGCTCAACCAGCTGAAAGATAAACTGGATATTATCGAGCGCGGCATAGAGCCGGATCTGGCCGAACTTTCCTCCATTGCAGATGCGCTGGAACGCCTTTCTAACACCCTGGTTATGCTGGACCTTAATCGCCTTGCCACCATAGCCCGCGAAGAAGCAAGTAAGCTCCGCAACTGGGAAGCAGAATCACGGTTGCCTGGAGAGGAAGAGCTTTTCCGCCTTGCGGATTCGGTGCTGGGTATTGAAGACGCTATTATGCAGATCGTCAGCCGGGGCATTACCGCTGAAACTGACGCACTGGCGGGGACCGAGCGCAGCCATGAAGAGTCTATGTACTTCAAGGAAGCCGTGTATGTGGTTGCGGATGAAGCCCGTGGAGCATTAACGCTGGCGAAGCGCGCGATTACCGCGTTTGTGGAGTCGGATTATGACAAGCTTCATTTGGCGAATCTGCCCGCAACCCTGCATAGTATTTGGGGTGGGTTGCAGATGATAAATGATCCGGGCGCTGCCCACGTGCTTGAGCGTGTGGCAGCCTCTATTCAGGAACGCATGCTGGATTCTCGTGAAGCGCCGGGGAACCAGGTTCTGGAAGCGTTGGCGGATGCTCTGACATCCCTCGAGTACTACATTGAGGGGATTGGCAAGCGTGAGGAGAGCAACGTAGATCTGCTTCGTTTGGCGGAAACATCTCTGGATGATGTGGATCTTTAATGGCCGTCTGAAAACTCTTCTTCAGAAAACAAAAAACCCGCGCTAAGCGCGGGTTTTTTTATGAGCTTTAATCTGCTCAACAGGGCCCAATCAGCCCATGTTGAAAAGCTCGCCCAGCTTGGTAGCCAGCATCATGTCGCCTTCAGCGCGCAGCTGGCCAGCCATAAAGGCTTGCATGCCATCGGTTTCGCCGGAAACGATACCCTGAAGAGTTTCTGAGTTCATGATCAGTGTTACAGAGGGATCGTCATGCGGGCCTTCGTGCAGTTTGCATGTGCCGTCTTTGATCACCAGGTGGTGAGTCTTGTCGTCTTCGATATCAAACTGGAATACCAGATCCAGGCCCTGCGCGGCATCTGCGTTGAAGTTCTGCTCGAGCTTTTCAAAGATTTGATCTACAGACATTTGTTTACCCTTTGTTTGGTGGTTGTCTTGTCTTTAAAACTGCTATGTATGCTTGGCTACACAAGCCATCGTTGGCAGCTGCCGGATAGAGCCGACTTCGCTTTCCGACTTTATGGTGAGACTTAACCCCTGTCAAGCCCGATCGAACGCTTGTTTTAATAATTTTGCTCTGCTTATCACCAGAGTTTCGGTAAGTTACACTCTCGTGCTTGCTTAACTCGCTGGAGAAGTGATTTGGAGTTCCTGACAGAATACGGTTTGTTTTTGGCCAAAGTGGTCACCTTTGTTATTGCGGCAGTGGTTGTTGTCTCTATTATTATTGCAGCCACCCATAAGGATAAAGATGGAGAAGATGACGACGGAGAGTTGCAGATCCGTAAGCTCAACGATAAGTACCGTAAATTGCGTGAGTCCATTCAGGCACGCCTGATGACTGAGCAAGAGCAGAAAGCCTGGGGCAAGGCTAAAAAGAAAAAAGAGAAAGCCGAAAAGAAGGCTGAGAAAGCAAAAAAAACGGATTCAGATGAGCCCGAAGCAAAGCCGGCACGGCTTTTTGTGCTGGATTTTGACGGCGATATCAAAGCCAGTGATACCGATCCACTGCGCAGGGCAATCTCTGCCGTGTTGAGCGTGGCCGAACCTGGAAAAGATGAAGTCGTCATCCGGCTGGAAAGCGGAGGCGGGCTGGTGCATTCCTACGGGCTGGCTGCTGCACAGCTTGATCGTATCCGAAGCAAAGGCATTCACTTGACAGCTTGCGTCGACAAAGTCGCGGCAAGCGGTGGGTACATGATGGCCTGCGTGGCAGACCGCATCATTGCGTCGCCGTTTGCGATTCTTGGTTCGATTGGTGTTGTCGCCCAGTTGCCGAACTTCCATCGCCTGCTCAAGAAAAACGACGTCGACTTCGAGATTCTGACAGCGGGCGAGCATAAGCGCACCATGACCATATTTGGTGAGAACACCGATAAGGGCAGGCAGAAATTTCTGTCGGATCTGGAAGACACCCACGACCTGTTCAAAGACTACGTTAGCGAACGCCGGCCAGAGTTGGATATAGCAGCGGTAGCCACCGGTGATATTTGGTTTGGAAAGCGTGCACTGGACGTAAAGTTGATTGATGAGATTAAAACCTCCGACGAATATCTCATTGAAGCTTGTGAGAGGGCAGACGTAGTATCGGTGTCATTCGAGCGCAAAAAAACCTTGCCTGAAAAGCTTGGGCTCGCGACCAGCGCCGCCCTTGAGCACACCGTATGGAAAGTGTTGAGCGCATTTCGCAACCAGAAAATTCAGTAGCTAATAGAGCGTGGAGAAGGCTATGACCAGCAATGTCGAATTCAAAGCCTGGCGAGTTGATGAGCAAGATGGCAACTATAAAGGCACAGAACAGACCCTGAGCACGGCCGATCTCTCGGCGGGCGAGGTGCTGATAAAAGTCAGCCACTCCTCGCTGAACTACAAAGACGCGCTTTCGGCCTCCGGAAACAAAGGCGTTAGCCGGTCGTTTCCGCACACACCCGGTATCGACGCCGCTGGAGAGGTTGTTGAATCTGCCACCGGCGCTCCGACTGTTGGCAGTCAGGTTATCGTAACCGGATACGACCTGGGCATGAACACCGCTGGCGGTTTTGGCGAGTACATCCGCGTACCCGCCGCCTGGTGCGTTGCCACACCTTCTGGTTGGGATGCACAAACCGCCATGATCTACGGCACCGCCGGCCTCACAGCCGGCCTGTGCGTACAAAAAATCCTGACCATGGGTGCCAAGCCAGAACAAGGCAAAGTAGCCGTCTCCGGAGCCTCAGGCGCAGTTGGCAGCGTTGCTGTAGAGCTGCTAGCAAAACTCGGCTTCGATGTAGTCGCAATCAGCGGCAAAGCCGATCATGCCGAAAGCCTCAAAGCCCTGGGTGCCAAGGAAGTACTTGGCCGCGACGCACTGGCCGAAGACAAGAAGCCCATGCTGAAACCGACCTTCGCCAACGCCGTGGATACAGTAGGCGGATCACCTCTTGCTGAACTGCTAAAGCAAATCAAACCCGGCGGTTCCGTATCCTGCTGCGGACTGGTTGCTGGCCCACAGCTACAAACAACGGTGCTTCCATTCATCCTGCGGGGGGTAAACCTGCTGGGTGTTGATTCAGTTGAAATTCCGCTGGCGGACAAAGAATCCGTATGGAAGAAGTTTGCGGGTGACTGGAAGTGCGAGAAGACGGAAGCGTCTGCAAAAAGGATTGGCCGTGCTGAACTGGAAGGTGCGCTAAACGCCTTTCTGAAAGGCGAGTCATCAGGAAAAATCGTTTTAGATCACGCGGTCTAAAACGCTATAGTTTGAACAGTCAGGGCCTTCCGGCCCTGACTGTGGACTCAAACGTTTGAGGTTAAGAAGCCCGACGCCGAAACAACGGCAAATCCGTATCCGTAGCAGCCTGATACCCCTGACTGAAGAAATTCAGACATCGAGCCGCCTTGCGAATATCCTTATCAGGGCGCAGCTCATAAGTATCAAAGCCGCAGCGCTTCATAAACTGAAGCTGATCCAGCAACACATCCCCAATCGCCCGCAGCTCATTCTTGAAGCCAAACCGCTCCCGCAACAAACGGGCAATACTATAACCCCGACCATCACTGAACTTGGGGAAGTTAACCGCAATCATCGGCAGTTCATTCACATAATCTGCCAGAATCTCCGGCTCATCATGACTATCAAGCCAAACGCCAACGTCCTCATTGCCAGCAAAGCGCTCACGGTTTTCAAGCCAAAGATCCGCCGGAATCAACACACGCTTCTGCTCAGGAACATCCAGAGCTTCGCCACTATCAGGGCGGGACACCACATTCCACTGGTTCTGACGGATGCTGCCATCCCGGAAAATAACGTCAGGCATAAACCCGCTCCTTGAAAGGATCAATTCCAACACGACGGTAGGTATCCAGGAATGATTCCTCCTCCGTGCGCTTGTTAACGTAAACATCAATGATCTTGGCGATTACATCCGGCATATCATCCTGAGCGAAAGAGGGCCCCAGAATCTTGCCAATTGTTGCATCGTGCTGTGACGCGCCACCCAAGCTAACCTGATAGAACTCTTGACCCTTTTTATCCACACCCAGAACACCGATGTTTCCAACGTGGTGATGACCACAGGCGTTCATGCAACCGGATATATTCAAATCGATCTCACCAAGATCGTACAAGAAATCCAGGTTATCGAAACGACGCTGAATCGCTTCAGCTACAGGAATAGACTTGGCATTGGCCAGCGCACAGAAATCGCCACCGGGGCAGCAGATAATATCCGTAAGCATGTTCAGGTTTGCTGTGGCAAATCCCATGGGGCCCAACTGCTCCCACAGCTCAAGCAACTGATCCTGGCGGACATCCGCAAGAACCACGTTTTGCTCATGGGTTACCCGTACCTCGCCGAAGCTGTATTCATCGGCCAAATCGGCGATTTGCTCCAATTGGCGATCGGTTACATCTCCAGGTGGAATCCCGGTTTCTTTCATGGTCAGAGAAACAATCGCGTACCCGGGCTTTTTGTGAATATCCACGTTGTATTTAAGCCACTGGTCAAAGCCACGGTTTTCGAACCTTTGCTGGGCGAGAAGTTCCGTTGCGTTGTCCAGGACGGCATAGGCCGGCTCGGTAAAGTAGGCCTTGATGCGATCAATCGCCTCAGGAGTAAGCCGGCTAGGGGAGTCCTTGATGTGAGACCACTCAGCCTCAACCTTCTCCGCAAAGCCCTCAGGCGTTAACGCCTTTACCAGAATCTTGATGCGGGCTTTGAATTTGTTATCACGACGGCCATAGCGGTTATAAACGCGGAGTACCGATTCCAGATAGGTCAGCAGGTCGAGTTCTGGCAGGAACTCACGAATTACCGGAGCCACCATGGGCGTGCGCCCAAGGCCGCCACCCACGTGCACGCGGAAGCCCAGTTCGCCTACTTCATTGCGTACAATCTGAAGGCCTATGTCGTGAACCTGAATGGCCGCTCTGTCGGTTTTCTCGGAGGCATTTACTGCAACCTTGAACTTCCGGGGCAGGTATGCGAACTCCGGATGGAAAGTGGACCACTGACGAATGATTTCGCAGTAAGGCCGAGGATCTGTAAGTTCGTCGGACTGAACACCTGAAAACTGGTCAGTTGTGGTGTTTCTGATGCAGTTACCACTGGTCTGGTTGGAATGCATTTCGACTTCCGCCAACTCGGCAAGAATATCTGGCACATCTTCCAGGTTGGGCCAGTTTAGCTGAATGTTCTGGCGCGTTGTGAAGTGCGCATAGCCCTTGTCGTAGTCCCGGGTAATCCGGGCCAGACGACGCAGTTGAGTAGAACGCAGCATGCCGTAAGGCACACAGATACGCAGCATGGGTGCAAGCCGCTGAACGTAGAGCCCGTTCTGCAAGCGAAGGGGCAGGAACTCGTCTTCTGCCAATTCTCCGGCCAGCGCCCGTTCGGTCTGGTCCCGGAACTGTGCAACCCGCTCGGCGGCCATTTGCCGATCGTGCTCGTCGTATACGTACATAGTAGGAAAGCCCTGGATAGTAGCGTCGTAATGGCATGCGCCCGGAAGCCCGGGCTTATATCTGAAACGCAGGATAACAGTCGCTCCTTATACTAGAAACGATTATTTCAAGATATGTTTATCGATTAAGGTGATAAGGCAGAGTGTTGTGGGCTGGACGAATATCAATTTGCTGCTTTACTGATAGGGAGAAACCAAGGTGAGCGCTCGATGCGCTCAACGTCAACCTGACAGATTCTGCAAATAGGAGCAGGGAATGAAGGATTCGATGCAATCAGACAGCAATATCGACGCTATAGCTGCAGTGGTAATTATCGCACTTGTTGTCGCATTCGCGGTGTTGTGGGTGTCTGGCCAGTAAGGGCTTGACTACCGGCCAGACAGAACAACCTGCACAACCACAATGAGGGTACCAATGAAGAGGCCCGTGAACAGAAGGGCGCCAATCACATAGGGCCATGGGCTGTGGCTGCCGAAATCTTCTTCCCGGCGCTTACTGGACTGAACACCCAGTGCGCCGGCAGCCACAGTTTGTATTATCTTCAAAACACCAGGCCCTTGAGGCTTTTCGCTTTTGTTTTTTTTCATGCCTGCCGTGTCCGCCATAAAAACTCATCCTGATTGGGTGCGACTCTGGGCTTTACTCCGCTGGGTCGTACGCAAGGCTTGGTGCTAACCAGCGCTCTGCTTCCGCTTTTGAAAGACCTTTACGCTCAGCATAGTCTTCAACCTGATCTACGCCAATTTTACCTACCGAGAAAAACTTCGATTCAGGGTGCGAGAAGTACCAACCCGACACCGCAGCCGTTGGGAACATCGCAAAGCTTTCTGTAATCTCGATACCGGTTTGGGCAGTGGCATCGAGTAGCTTGAACAGAGTCGCCTTCTCTGTGTGGTCGGGGCAGGCAGGGTAGCCCGGCGCCGGACGGATACCGTGGTACCGTTCTTTGATCAAATCTTCATTGGCCAGCTGCTCATCGCTGTTGTATGCCCAGAACTCTTTGCGTACCCGCTCATGCATGCGTTCTGCAAAGGCCTCGGCCAAGCGGTCGGCGAGGGCTTTGACCATGATCGCGTTGTAGTCGTCGTTGGCGTTTTTGTACTCCAGCGACATTTCTTCGGCGCCGATACCGGTGGTTACTGCAAAGCCACCAACATAGTCGCAATGCTCAGAACCTTCTTCTGCAACAAAATCTGACAGCGCCATCATTGACTTATTCGGGGCTTTATCATCCTGCTGGCGTAAGTGGTGCAGGGTGGTTAGCTCTTCAGTACGGCTTTCGTCTGTGTATACCACTACATCATCGCCACGGCGATGTGCTGGCCAGAAACCAATTACACCAGAAGCACTTACGCGCTTTTCATCAACCATTTTGCGAAGAATTACCTGAGCGTCGTCAAACAGGCTACGAGCGGCCTCGCCACGCTTGGGGTCGTCGAATACCTGTGGGTATTTCCCAGCTATATCCCAAGAGATAAAGAAAGGCGTCCAGTCGATGTAAGGCTCAAGTTCCTTCAGGTCGTACGCTTCGAACCGACGTATTCCAGTAAAGGTCGGTTTGGGTGGAACGTAGTTATCAAAGTTGATTTCCGGAGCGCGTGCCCGCGCTTCTTTCAGGCTGACGAGCTTGGTACGATCACCGCGCTGCTTGCGGCGCTCGCGGATCATGTCGTATTCCTCACGTGCATCGCTAACCAGCTTAGGCTTGGCGGTTTTGCTGAGCAGTTGTGAAGCAACGTTCACGCAGCGAGAGGCGTCAGACACGTAAAGGGCAATGTCGTTTTTATAGTGGGGCTCAATTTTAACGGCCGTATGTGCCTTGGATGTGGTGGCACCGCCAATCATCAATGGCAGATGGAAATCCAGGCGCTGCATCTCACGGGCAACATGCACCATTTCATCCAGTGACGGTGTGATAAGGCCACTCAAGCCGATGATGTCGACATTGTGCTCTTTGGCCGCCGCCAGAATTTTATCGCTGGGCACCATAACCCCAAGGTCAATCACTTCGTAGTTGTTGCACTGCAGCACTACGCCAACAATGTTCTTGCCTATATCGTGAACATCGCCCTTAACCGTGGCCATCAGGATTTTGCCTTTAGCCTGCTGGTCTTCGGACTTCTCTGCTTCAATAAAGGGGATAAGGTGGGCAACCGCCTGTTTCATAACGCGGGCACTTTTAACCACCTGAGGCAGGAACATTTTACCGTCGCCGAACAGGTCGCCAACAACGTTCATGCCGTCCATCAGTGGGCCTTCGATTACGTGAATCGGGCGCTCTGCCTGCAGACGGCATTCTTCTGTATCTTCGATAATGAAGTTGGTAATACCTTTTACCAGTGAATGCTCTAGCCGCTTGATGACCGGCCATTCGCGCCAAGCGAGATCTTCTTCCTGCGTTTTGCCGCCTTTACCCTTAAAGCGCTCGGCAATCTCGAGCAAGCGATCTGTGGCGTCTTCGCGACGATTGAGCACAACATCTTCTACCAGTTCTTTTAGTTCTGGCTCAATCTCATCGTAAATAACCAGCTGCCCGGGGTTTACGATACCCATGTTCATGCCGGCTTTGATGGCATGGTAAAGAAACACGGAGTGGATCGCTTCACGCACCACATCGTTCCCGCGGAAAGAGAAGGACACGTTGCTCACACCACCTGAAATAGATGCGTGGGGCAGGTTCTTCCGAATCCAGCGACAGGCGTTTATGTAATCCACTGCGTAGTTGTTATGTTCTTCAATACCCGTCGCGATGGCAAACACGTTCGGGTCGAAAATAATGTCCCCCGGATTGAAGCCAATGCCGACCAGAACGTCATAAGAGCGTTTACAAATTTCGGTTTTACGCTCAAAGGTGTCCGCTTGTCCTTCTTCGTCGAAGGCCATAACCACGACGGCCGCGCCGTATCGCATGCAGATCTTTGCGTGCTTGACGAAGGCCTCTTCGCCTTCTTTGAGGCTGATTGAGTTAACGACCGCCTTACCCTGAATACAACGTAGCCCGGCTTCGATAACTTCCCATTTCGACGAATCAAGCATGATGGGAACGCGTGAGATATCCGGCTCAGAGGCAATGAGGTTCAAAAAGGTGACCATCACCTCTTTGGAGTCCAGCATGCCCTCATCCATGTTGATATCGATAATCTGCGCGCCGGTTTCAACTTGATCCCGCGCAACGCTCAGTGCTTCCTCATACTGCTCTTCTTTGATCAGGCGCAGAAAGCGCTTCGAGCCAGTAACGTTGGTGCGCTCACCTACGTTGATGAAAAGGGTGTTTTCGTCACCCGTGAAAGGTTCCAGGCCAGAAAGACGAAGTACTTCCGGGCGTTTCGGAATCTTGCGGGGAGGGTACTTGGCTACGGCTTTGGCCACGGCTTCGATATGCTCAGGGCGGGAACCACAGCAGCCACCAACAATGTTAAGGAAGCCATCGCGAGCAAAACCCTCGATGATTTCGGCCATTTCTTCCGGTGTCTCGTCATACTCACCGAATTCGTTGGGCAGGCCGGCATTCGGGTGTGCGCTAACATAGGTTGTGGCTTTGCCCGACAGTTCCTCTACATACGGGCGCAGGGCCTCTGCGCCCAGTGCGCAGTTTAATCCCACCGAGATCGGCCGAGAATGGGCCACGGAGTTCCAGAACGCTTCGGTAGTTTGGCCGGACAGGGTGCGGCCAGAAGCGTCGGTAATGGTTCCGGAAATCATGATCGGCAGTTCTATGCCACTGTCTTCAAAATATTGCTGAGTAGCGTAAATAGCGGCTTTCGCATTAAGCGTATCGAATATGGTTTCAATCAGGATGATGTCACAACCGCCTTCAACCAAGCCTTCGACCGATTCGTAGTAGTTATCTACCAGGCTCTGGAAATCCGTGTTGCGGAACCCAGGGTTGTTCACGTCTGGCGATAAAGAGGCTGTGCGCGACGTAGGGCCAACCGCGCCTGCCACAAATCTCGGCTTGGAGGGATCTTTGGCGGTATACTCGTCCGCGACTTGCCTGGCCAGCTTGGCGGCCGCTACGTTCAGCTCTTTGGATATCTCTTCAAGGCCGTAGTCCGACTGAGACACGCGAGTTGAGTTGAAGGTATTGGTTTCAATAATATCCGCGCCCGCATCCAGATAATCAGCGTGTATATTACGCAACAGGGCAGGCTGGGTAATGTTGAGCAGGTCGTTGTTACCCTTTACTTCACGATCGTAATCGGCAAACCGGTCGCCCCGGAACGCTTTCTCGTCCAGTTGCAGGTTCTGGATCATGGTTCCCATGCCGCCGTCGAGAATCACAATGCGCTCTTGCAGGGCTTTGTGAAGTTGTTCCAGGCGAGTATTGCGATCGGTCATAGTCAGTATTCCGGATGTCGTCATTAACGGCGTGTTTGGTCCAATGGCGCGGGATCATAGCAAAAATGCTGGCGACAGTCGTAGCTCCGCACCCAGTTATTCTTTACTTGCATCAAGTTCGTGTGCAAACCATATGGTAAGGGAAAGTCACTACCCTGGGAAAGACCAACTAATTTGGTTGGTCTTTCATGTTGCCACGAACTCCCTTAAAATGAATCTAAACTTACCAACGGGTTGATAACATGGCATTGGTTACTGTGACAGATCCCGCACGGGATTATCTTGCACAACTTATCGAAAAGCAGGATGTGGAAGGCATGGGCGTACGAATTTTCGTAACCCAGCCGGGCACTAAAAATGCTGAAACCTGCTTGGCTTATTGCCCACCCAACGAGATTGTACCGACGGATGAGCAAGTAGATCTTGAAAAGTTCACGCTGTATCTCGATCACAACTCTGTACCCTTCCTTGAAGAAGCCTTTGTAGACTATTCCAAGGATCAGATGGGCGGCCAGCTAACGATCAAAGCGCCAAATGCCAAGGTTCCCAACGTTGATGAAAATGCGCCCTTGCCAGATAGAGTGAACTACGTTCTGGCGTCGGAAATTAATCCGAACCTGGCAGCCCATGGCGGTGATGTGTCACTGGTAGAGATTGTGGATGGCTCTGTCGCAGTGTTGCGGTTTGGTGGCGGCTGCCAAGGTTGTTCTGCAGTTAGCCTTACCCTCAAGCAGGGTGTAGAAACCACGCTCAAGGATAGAGTGCCAGAAATTACAGCGGTTCGTGACGTAACGGATCATACGAAGACCGAGAACGCATACTACCAATAAATAGTGCCCGCAGGCTTGGATTCTGGCTGCCACTGTTAGGGTGATCTCGCTTCAAATACCGGGATATCTGCTGCACGCTTCGCAGGTATCCCGGGCGCATGATGCATTTCCTTCCAGCTACACTTTTATTTCTTCTACTGTTTAATTCGACATATCTTTATCATTTCGCTGCCACAGTTGCTGTATAACAATGGCTTCTCGGCCAATGTCACATAATGCTGGCTATCGCATCATTCGTTCTACAATCCGAGGCGACACCTAATCGCCCGTCCGTTCACTAATGATAACGCCTGCAGGTTAATTGCCTGTATTTGAAAACCGGGGTTCCGCTTGTTTGATGCTGCGTTTGTTTCCGTGCCCATAGTGGCTGCCTTGGTAGGCTGGTTTACCAACTGGCTTGCTATACAAATGTCTTTTTACCCGGTTCAGTTCTTAGGCGTTGGTGTGATCGGTTGGCAAGGCGTTATTCCTCGCAAAGCCGAGAAAATGGCCCATATCTGTATAGATCGAACACTTCGGCAATTTGGTGATCTGAATGCCGTCTATCAAAAGTTGGAGCCTCAAAAGATTGTTGAGCAGGTTCTTTCACAGGTAACGCCAAGGCTTGATGAGTACATTGATGAAATGATGTATGAGATTCAGCCGGTGCTTTGGGATAACTTGCCGATGTTTTTGCGCCGGCGGATTTATCAGTGGGCGCGGGAGCAACTGCCGGCACGCATAGAAGGCCTGGTTGAGGATTTTGGCGATGATCTCGATGAGTTGGTTGATCTCAAAGCGTTGCTAAGCAGAGAGCTCAAGCAGCACCCTGATCTGATGAATCGCATATTTAAGCAGGCTGGCGCGGTTGAACTCAGATCCGTCATTAATCGTGGCGCCGTTATCGGCGGTATCCTTGGGTGTGTTCTTGCTCCGGTCTGGTCAATCTATCCTGAACCCTGGCTGCTGCCCGTTGGCGGGTTTGCAATCGGCTTTGTCACCAACTGGCTTGCGATTAATCTGATTTTTGCGCCCCTGAAACCTCGTCGTTTTTTGTTCTGGAAAATTCAGGGGCTGTTTCTGCGGCGCCAGCCTGAAATCAGCGACATATGGGCAAAGCTGGTAGCAGAAGAGCTGATAACGGTCGAGAAGGTTGCGGATGCGATGATAAACGGCTGTCGGGGCGATCGCACCCGTGCAATCATACAAAAGCATCTGCGGCCACTGATGGACAATTCCTTGTTGATGAAGCTTTCAGCTCAAGTAACGGTTGGGATGAGCGGCTATACCGATTTGAAAAAGGCGATGAACCAGCAAGCCCTTCATGCAACCCAGGATGTCTTCAGCAACCCTGCTTTTAACAAGGAGCGGGCACCCGTTGTAGCCAGAGTCCTGGCTGGGCAAATGAAGGCACTTCAGCCTGCAGAATTTCAGGACATACTCCGCCCGGCATTCCGCGAGGAGGAGCTACAGCTGATGTTTGTTGGCGGCATATTTGGTGCGGTCGCGGGAACCATACAGTTTATGGCGCTGATTCAATACGCGCTTTAGCCACTTCATATTGATTCAAAGGAGAGCATCATGCCTGCCTGGGCAATGTTGGTCGCACAGTTTGTTGTTACCGCCTCTGCGGTTCTTTCAGTACTTTTGAGCTTTTGGCTGCTAGTGATTCGACCTTATCTTGATCGAAAGGTGGCAGAGATTGTCGCTATGACTGACGAAATTGAGCCACGTGTGGCCCAAGGCGTAAAGCTGGGTGTTGCTGAAACGCTGAGGGAGTTACCTGAAAACGCCTGGGAAGGCACCGTTAAGGAGTCTACACGACAGTTCCTGAAGTTTGGTTCCGGTATCTTTGAGAACGGACTCAGCAGTTTTCTTGGCAGCGCAGCAGACCTGGAACGGCACAAGCCCTAGAGGCAATTTGTCGGCCGGGGCAGGCCAGCTATCCGGCAAGCTGTTTTGGCAGGGGCGCCAGGAAAAAGCTGCATAAGATATATGCTGTTACCTTTGTCCTCACCCAAAGCCTCTTTCACTGATCTCACAAACAGTCGATTTGAGGGTGGCGACATTTCATGTTTATTATAAAACTCCCGCAGAAGCCCTATGATTTCCCAGTGTTTTTCACTGAGATCTATTTGATCTTCTGCCGCAATGATAGCGGCGATTTCGGGCGACCAGTCGCTTGAGTTTTCGAGAAACCCTTCATTGTTTCTCTCAGGTGTTTTTGCTTTTGTCATGGGTTACCAACTTATTACTTTCTGTGCCCGTGCGGTCAGTTCAACCATGGCAGGGAAATCCACAAGGGAAGCTTCCGCAGCGCTGTGGGCAATGCCGCGCGCTAGCACGTCTGGTGCCAGTGCATAAATTGTGATGCCCGCTTGCAGATCGCGACAGGTCGCAAGTGTCAGCACCGCGCTTTCAATCAGAAGCAGGACATCCCCGGGCTCTACAGCACGTAGGCACTCCGCCGAACGCGGGTGCTCGGGCGCCTTGTTCAGAATGTGAAGAGTGTCAATCTCGGTCATAACGGGTTCCGGGCCTGTCTTTGAGTTAACCTGCAAAGGCGATGTGTGAGTGTTGGCGTATTACCTCAGCACTGTTTTCAGCCATGGCGACTCCCGTCACCATGTTGTCCTGGACAAGTCCATAACGGGCACAGGCTGTTGCATCTGCATATAGAGCTTCAACACCAAAAATCAACGCGGCCGACAGGTTTTTTTCTACGGATTTTTGCCCAATCCCCTTAGTTTCCTGAGACTTTCGCAGCCAGTTAACACCGGAGCCTGTAAACAGCAGTGCAACCGGTTGGTCGAATGCTGCAAGGGAAAATGCCATGTCGAGAGCTTCGCGTCCCGCCCATGTGCCGTAAGGAGGCTGGTCGATCACTATTAGTGTGCCCATGTCAGTCTCCGCCATGGAAATAGAGTACCCGTGAAGACGCCATGCTGCCCTCTACCCACTCGCCAAGCCCGGCAATAATGAATGGCTCCCGGATGTTGTTGGCAGGTAACTCGTAACGCTTTTGCTCTGAGTCATTTACCAGGCCACGTCGTAAGGCAGAGGCAATACAGGCGACGCCAGATATGGCGTTATCACTCAGAAATCGTGACCATTGGTCTGCCCAGTGGTGTTCGTCTGAGGGAGGCGCAGAGAGCGAGGACGCAAGGTGAACGCCCTCGCCATAAAGAAACACTCTGTCTACCGTGTGGCCCGCTGCTATCGCTGCCTTGGCAAACGACAGAGCTGTTTGGGGCGCTTGAGAAGAGTAGGGGGCTCCGGTGATGACCAGTGTGTAGTTTTGAAGAGATATGGTAGCCATGGGTGCGGTTCTCGCCTGATGTGGGGCCAGTGTACCAATAGCAAAAACCCCGGCAAAGGCCGGGGTTTTTGCAAACTACGAAACGCCTGGAGTACTCCGGGCTGTTTGATCAGTCGTTGGAGAAGGCACCAATGAGGTGTAGCAGGCTCACGAACAGGTTGTAGATGTTCAGGTACAGGCCCGTGGTAGCCATGATGTAGTTGGTTTCACCACCGTTAACGATACGGCTGGTGTCGTACAGGATGAAGCCAGACATCAGGAATACGATCGCTGCGCTCAGGGCCAGGCTGAATGCAGATACTTCAACTCCGAACATGGATGCAACCATGGCTCCCAATGCTGCAACCAGCACCACAACCAGACCGGCAACGAGCATGCCGCGCATGAAGCTGAAGTCTTTCTTGGTGGTCAGCACGTAGCCGGACAGGGCGAAAAACACCAGGCCGGTGCCACCGAGGGCTTGCATGATGATCTCACCACCATTTGGGAACTGCAGGTAGTAGAACAGGATTGGTCCAAGGGACAGTCCTAGCAGGCCCGTGAAAGCAAATACTACGGCAATGCCGGCAGAACTGTTCGCGGTACGCGGGAGAACAAACCAGATCAGAGCGAGTGCGCCCAGGCTGCATACAAGGCTCGCGCCCTGACTCAAGCCAATGGACATGGATACGCTCGCCATGACAGCACTGAATACCAGCGTCATTGCCAGCAGGGTGTAAGTGTTACGCAAAACCTTGGTAGCTGATGCACTCATTGGTGCAGTCGCGGACCCACGGGCAATCATGCCATTGCGGTTCTGCTGAGCATTGAACTGTCTGTTTTGCATTCTGATCTCCGGTTAAATGCAACTTGGTTGGCTAAGGGCGTCAGGCGCAAAGCCTGATAGACGCCAATCACCTGGAATTACACTCCATCATAATGTCGAATTCTCAACTTTCAATCATTTACGACACGAAAGTCGTCCTTAGATTCCATTAAATGCAGTTAATGTTGAAATTTGCATGGAGTTTTGTGCAGGGCGTTGACAGCACAGACAATTCCGGTATCATGCACACCGCTGTCGCTAGGCAGCAATGGAAAAACGGTGGGCTGGCAGAGTGGCCGAATGCAGCGGTCTTGAAAACCGCCGAAGGTTTGTAGCCTTCCCGGGGTTCGAATCCCTGGCCCACCGCCATTTTTTCCATAGAATCAAAGAGCTAACCTCCCAGCAGCACCCCCCGTAATCGCCAAATAAAACCTCAGTTTGCCTCTAAGACTTTAAACTTGGCAGATCAACCCCCATCTATCCCTCTATGCCCAGCTTTGCATTTAATGTGCCGCCAACCGGGAGATAGTTATGCCTGACGATAAATCCGATACCGTGAAAAACACCGACGTTGCTGATCGCCGCGATCGTAAATTTTCTGTATCCACGAACCGCGGCCAATCCAGCCACCGGGTGCGCTATGTTGAGGCGGGTGGAGCTGGCGTAGATATCGATGAATGTACGTTTTGTGAGGCCATGCCGGATCTGTCTGGCCCGGCGCAGAAGTCTGAAGACCAAACCGACAAATAGAGGTGCGGCTCAGCAGCGGGCTTGATGAACGCCACTGAGCCGTTGTTTCAGAGGCCGCGGCCGGGACAGATCGCGTTTTTTTGATCATCTGCATGCTGGTTACGAGCAGCCAGCGTTTCAGGTTGATTGTCTGGCAAGTCCCAGCCTTTCAGGTTTTCTTCAATCAGTTGCACCAGGGCCTCAATGTGCCCGGGTGTCGCATTCAGCGCAGTGATGTAGCTGAAGCCTTCGCCGCCTGCCTCCATAAAGTACCCGCGGTTTTCTTCATCGATTTCTTCAATGGTCTCCAGGCAATCAGAAGAAAAGCCTGGGCAAAACACATCTATCGATTTGATTCCCTGACCGGGCAGCGCTTTCAGCGTCTCGTCGGTATAGGGCTTCAGCCACTCCTCTCTGCCAAATCGCGACTGGAAGGTGGTCATATAGTCGTCTTTCGCCAGGCCAAGCCGTTCTGCAAGCAGTCTTGAGGTTTTGTGGCACTCGCAGTGGTAAGGATCGCCTTTGGTGAGATATTTAAGGGGCACTCCGTGATAGGAGAGTATCAGTTTCTGGTTTCGGCCTTTCTCTGCCCAGTGGCTCTCAATATGGCGTGCCATTGCCTCAATGTAGGGCGGGTAATCCGGGTAGTGTGAAATAAAGCGTAGATCCGGTAACCAGCGGCGCTTCGAGAAATCTTTGGCAATGGCGTCGAACGTCGAGGCCGATGTAGAAGCGGAATACTGCGGGTAAAGTGGCAGGACTATCAGTTTCCTGACACCCTGCTGTTGCATTTCATCAAGTACTCTTGGAATAGAAGGGTTGCCGTAGCGCATGGCAAAGCCTACAACCACGTCATTGCCGTATTTCTTCCTCAGAACCTCCTGAACACCTTCAGCTTGCTTGGCCGTATGAATCAGCAGGGGCGAGCCCTCAGGTTGCCATACACTGGCATAAGCCGCAGCGCTGCGCTTGGGGCGTATGCGAAGGATAACTCCGTGCAATATCAGCCACCAAAGGGGGCGAGGCAGTTCAACTACTCTGGGGTCAGAAAGAAACTCACCCAGATATCGTCTTAAGGCTGAGGGTGTTGGGGCATCAGGTGTGCCCAGGTTGGTTACCAGCACACCAATCCGTTCCGGTTGGTTGTGCCGGAGGTTCTCTGAACCTATGTATTGCATGGGGAGGTGGATCCTGAGCGTTGATCGTAAAGAACGAGGTAATATTTACTGGCTGCGAGCTTGCTGCGCCATGCGAGGGGCCAAGCCGCTGATGTCGTAACCGGCGCCCCGAGCCTTGGTGAAAACTTCCTCGGCGTTAGTGCTGCGGGCCGCATTAAGTGCCCAAAGGACCGTGCAGCGGGTCCCGCTTCTGCAGAAAGCTAATACGGGCTTGTCGGAATCCTGGATCATGGCGCCAAAACGATCAACATCGGCATCTGTTACATTCCCCGATGCGACAGGCATGTACACCCAGGTCATGCCGTTTTCCAATGCCGCTGCCTCAATATCCGCCATAGCAGGCTGGCCAAATTCTTCCTGGTCGGGACGGTTTGCAACCAGGGTTTTGAAGCCAAGTCTGGCGGCTTCTGCCACATCTCCATATGTGATCTGGGGAGACACAGAAATCGTGTCATCAATCTTTCGGATATCCATGGGGGGTAGTCTCCGGATTCAATAAAAGAGCGAGGTTATCATCTCATAGGTGATGGCGCCTGTCAGAATGAAGGGCCGGATCTCATGCGCTCAGCCATCTCGAATATCCCCATCCCAGCAATCATGGATGCTACAAATACAACAGCTTTGATCTCACCCGCACCCAAACCCACAAGCCCAGGCCCCGGGCAGAAACCGGCAATACCCCAACCAGCACCGAACATCAGGCCGCCGATGATCAGGCGTTTATCTATGTGAGTGTGTGCCGGCACCTTCATGCTGAAGCCAAGGAACGACAAGGTTCTTTTGCGTGCAATGGCAAATGCAAAAAGCCCGACCAGAACCGCTCCACCCATGACGAACGCAAGAGATGGATCCCAGAGGTCTGTAATATCAAGAAAGCCCAATACTTTTTCCGGGTTTGCCATACCAGATACGATTAGACCAAAGCCAAACAGCAAGCCTGCAAATAAAGAGGCCAAAGCAGATTTCATGAAATTACACTCCCAGTACGTGTCGGATAATATAAACAGTCACAAACCCGGCGAACATGAAGCTCACAGTTGCAACGAATGATCTGGGCGACAGCCGCGATAGTCCGCAAACGCCGTGGCCGCTTGTGCAGCCGGACCCATATCGCGTACCAATGCCCACAAGGAGACCCGCAATTATAAGGGCAGGGTATCCAGCCTCTATCTCAATGGGTGGCAACTCCGCGACGAGCATCCAGATAACCGGTGCACCGATGATTCCGGCGAGAAATGCAATTCGCCAGTTGATGTCGCCGGAAGATGGAGAGAGCAACCCTCCGAGAATGCCACTGATTCCGGCAATCCGGCCGTTTAGCAGTAGAAAGCTTGCAGCGGCGAGACCTACCAATACGCCACCAATTAGTGCCGACCAGGGAGTGAAACTACTCCAGGCGATGTCAATCATTCAGTAACTCCTGTAACGCGTCACTTCAGTAAAGGTATACCAGTTGCTTATGATGCAAGCAGCTATCGTGGTACATAATGGAATAAGCTTATAACCACGATCAATCATACCAAAAAAAAGCCCGGCGGGAATGCCGGGCAGAGGCGTGCGAGTAGTATCCATGAAAGGCTTCCAGACAAACCGGCGTCATCGAGGACTCCGGTATAAGCAAGTATTGCCTATATTTTGAACACTTCAAGCTGGCAGCCGCTTTGCGTGGGAACATTTTTGCATATAAACCCCGCTGTTATACTGAGCCCTGCTGCAATGGGGCTTTCAGCCCGACTGAAATTGCCTGCCAGCTGTAATATAATGGGCTTTGAGTGAATTATCCCTTCCCAGAGGTTGTTACATGTCTGATGAGAACGACAAAAGCCCGGAAAATGATCCGCAACTGGCTGCAAAAATAAAGGACTCAGCACGGCAGATCTGGCTGGCTGGCCTTGGAGCCTATACAAAAGCTGAGGAGGACACAGGCCGCTTCTTTGAGCGCCTTGTTCAGGAAGGCGAACAGTTGGAGAATAAAACCCGGGGAGCGGTGGAGAAACAAATTCGCTCCGTGGAAGATCGGGTTGAGGGTGTTCGTGAGCGAGCAACAGGCACTTGGGATAGGCTTGAACATCTTTTTGATGAGCGCGTGTCGGGCGCATTGCGTAGGCTTGGCATTCATCGCAGGGAGGATATAGCGGCCCTGGAACACAGGATTGAAGCACTGGAAGCGGAACTCTCGATGCTACGTGGCGAGAATCGCGCAGACGAAGAAGAGTAAAGGCGCCTTACATCAGGTAGCCTAGGCTGATCAGTTTCGCATGCTCCTGAACATCGGGAGCGAAATAGGGCAGCATCAGGTGCATCATCTGATATACGCCACGACCGGGGTCTACCAATTCCCGGTCATCAAGGTGGGATAGTGTGTCGTACGCACTCCAATAACAGGCAGTCAGGGTGAGCTGCTCACACAGCGAGCCCAGATCATCGTCTGCAATTCTCATCATGTTCTGGTTTCGCAGGCTTTCGCAGATGCTACGGAAAGCCCCGGTCTTCTTTTTAAGTATCCGTTTGAACCGCAACTGCAGGCGTTCGTAGCGGGATAGTACATTTACCAGATCCTGGTACAGGAACCGGTACCTTGCTACAGCTTCAAATAACATGTGCAAGAAGAAACTCTGTTGATCAAGGCTGATATCCACATCTTCAGGAACACTCAGCAAATCCAGCACTTCGGACTCAAATGCAGAGAACAGCTCCTCTACAATGTCGCCCTTACTCTTGAAGTGGTAATACAAGTTGCCAGGGCTGATATCCAGCTCATCCGAGATCAGTAACGTCGTGACGTTGGGCTCACCCAAACTGTTGAATAACGACAGGCTGGTGTTGAGTATTCTGTCCCGGGTTTTAATTTTTGTCATATCGGCCCTGGCCAGGTATCAGAGTTCAAATGTAGCCCACACCGGGCAGTGATCGGATGGCCGCTCCATGCCGCGGAACTCGTAAGATACGCCAGCTTCCTTCGCTTTCGTTAACAGGCCGTCGCTGGCCATGATCAGGTCGATGCGCAAGCCCCGCTTGGGTTCCCGATCAAACCCTTTGCTGCGGTAATCAAACCAACTGAAGGTTTGTGCTTCATCAGGGTATAGGTGGCGAAACACGTCGGTGTAGCCGCGGGCTTCAACCTGGCCTAGCCATTCCCGTTCTTCCGGGAGGAACGAGCATTTGCCGGTGCGCAGCCACCGTTTAGCGTTGTCCGGGCCAATGCCGATGTCTTTATCGGTAGGGGAGATATTCATGTCTCCCATGATCACCACGTGGCCGTCCCGATCGTTAAGCTCGTCGAGGTAGGCCATCAAATCCGCATAAAACTTTTCTTTGGCGGGGAACTTCACCGGGTGGGCGCGGCTTTCGCCTTGGGGGAAATAACCGTTGAGGACAGTGAGCTTTTTCCCGTTGATGGTGAACTGGCCGGTAATCATGCGTCGCTGGGCGTCTTCATCATCTCCGGGGTAGCCTTTAAGAACCTGGTCTGGCTCCATACGGGATAGCAGCGCAACACCGTAGTGTGTTTTCTGGCCGTGGAAATGCACGTGGTAGCCCAGTTCGCGAATGGCCTCAACCGGGAACTCTTCATCTCTTACCTTGGTTTCCTGAAGCCCGATGAAATCCGGGTTATGGCTTTCAATCAGCGCTTCAAGCTGGTGCAGGCGGGTACGTATACTGTTGACGTTAAAAGACACAAACATCATGGCTAAAAACTCTCCGGCGTTGGTTGCTGCAGGAGTTTACCACATTGACACCGTTGAGCTGCGTCCACAGAGACGGCAGTTTCAGGGCGTGAGGTCACATTCCGGGTAGTTGCTCACGGCATAATGAATGGTTGCGGTGTAGTTTTGGTCGGCGTTCTTGCGCACGTTGGTGAGGCCCGCATCTACTACCAGATCGTTCGAAACCTTCACGCTGTGACGCTCGGGTTGGCCCTTGGGCGGGTTCCATACGACCGCTGCAGAGTCCGAATCTGGGTAGTTGATATCAAGCGACTCCTGAAACTCTGGTTGTGTGTAGTTCACTGTTGGGCGCAACGCAGATGCGCGGTAATCGAGGCGCTTTTCCCGCGCTGGATGCAGCTACGCCAGTAAACTCAAACACATCGGCGTACACCTGTCCCGCCGAGGCGGCCAGAACAAATGCAGCAGGTATACATCCAAAGCCCCGGTTCATCTACGTCAGCTCCGGGTAGAGTGACTTTCGGGCAAACAACAACAGCGGAAACACCAAAAGCCAACGTAATGCCAAGGCGGCCAGGGAGAGCGGCAGATCAGGCAGGGAAACATCTCCCAGTTTGCTTGCAGGCCAATAGGCGAATGGACCTGCAACGGGGGCAAACCACCCAATCTGAAAGAGTATGAAGTTCAATGTGTTACGGGCCGTTTCTGACGTAATCATACACTCAGTATGTTCCGGCGCTTGTTGCCGGGTTTGGCGAAAACCAACTGTGATACCCCGATAGCCCGCTCGCTGAACCCTGCTTCGCAGTAGGCGAAATAGAAGTGCCAGAGCTTGCGGAAGGCTTGGTCATAGCCCATAGACTCAAGGGTTTCACGGCTGGCCATAAAGCGTTCGCACCAGTCCCGGAGCGTGCGAGCATAATGAAAGCCGGTATCTTCTGAGTGGGTCAGAACAAGATTTGACTGATTGCGCACCGATTCCAGAATGGCACCGAAGGAAGGAATAAAACTCCCGGGGAAGATAAACCGCTGGATAAAATCCACGTTATTCAGGGCGCGCTGGTAACGTTGCTCCGGCATGTTAATGGCCTGAACCAGGGCCAGCCCATCTGGCTTCAACAATGCGTTAATCTGGCTGAAATAGCTGTCGAGAAACTGCGGCCCTACGGCCTCGATCATCTCGATGGAAACCAGCTTGTCGAACTGACCTGCCAGATCGCGATAATCATCGAATAGCAGAGTGATTTTGTCGTCCAGGCCCTCGCTGCGTACTCGCTCTTGTGCCAGTTCCAGCTGTTCTTTGGAAATCGTGGTGGTGGTTACGTGGCATCCGTAGTGTTTGGCAGCATGGATGGCAAAGCCTCCCCAGCCGGTGCCTATCTCGATCACCCGGTCGCCGGGCTGTAAGTCCAGTTTCTTACAGATGGTGTCCAGCTTATGAACGGCAGCTTCTTCCAGTGTCGAGTCAGCGCTGGGGTAAATCGCAGAGGAATACATCATGGTGGGATCGAGGAAGATTTCGAACAGATCGTTGCCCAGATCATAATGGGCGCTGATGTTCTTTCTGGAGCCGTCTTTTGTATTGCGGTTCAGCCAGTGCAAGCTCTTCAGTGCAGGCTTGGTGACCCAACTGAACTTGTCTTCAAACTCGTTCATCCGGTCTATATTTCGGGTAAAAAACCGGAGCAGGGCAACAAGATCCGGTGAAGACCAGTCTCCAGCCACATAGGCTTCTGCCGCACCAACACTGCCGCCAGTCAGCAGGTCACGCCATGTGCTTTGGTGGTGAACAATCAGCTCTGCGGGTGGGTGTTCAGAGTTGCCATCGCCAAACACCAGGTCGTCCATGCCGGATTGACGAATGGTGAGGGTACCTGCTCCCAATTGCTTTAGCTGTTGGATAACCAGGTTGCGCGCTATCCGGCTAACCAGTGACGCGTTGCCTTGAGAGTTGGCGATAATATTGGCCGAAGTGTTCATGTTCTCCATGAGCTTACCTTTCCTCGAGTCTTGTTTGAGTCGCCTGTGCTGGTCACATCGACCCCCTGATCTGTGCCTCCCAGCCTGTGGGCGGGGTCACTGTCAGCGAGTTTGTCCGGGTGCGTGTAGAAGGGCGCACCCTTGAATTTCAGCTTCAGCGCGTGCCAGTAAATACCGGCCGCAACCTTGAATGCTTCCACCGGGAACTGGCGCAGACTTTTATGGAGGGTTTTACGAGTGAGAGGGGCTCTCTGGACTACCAGGGTGGCATCAAAATGTTTATTGCCTTCTTCCAGAACGTTCATGTGGACTCTCAGCTCTGGCCCGCGAAAGCTGAATGTCCATTCGTAGTGTTGCGCCATGGCGTTGAAGGGCGATACATGAAAACGTTTGGAGAACCCGAACTGCTCTGTGCGCCATCCGGCTGCATTTGCTTCGCTGCCAATAGTTTCCAGGCAATACACATGGCGCTCATGCCAGGGCGTATTGGTTATTTGTGCCATGATCACAGCAGGAACATCGCCGTTGGCACCGTTTTCGCCAGCGCGATAACAGAAGTAAAAACTCACAGGGTTAAAGATATAGCCCGCATAGCGGGGGTGGGTAATCAGTTCCACTACACCATCAGGAAACCAGTCTGTTGCAGTTTTCACCTGATCCCGCACAGCTGCTGAAAGATCGCCGGCCTCTGGCCGGAAGTAATCTTTACGTTTCAGGGACATCCAATTGAAGCGTTCAAGTGAAAAGAAGGGGCTCACCTGGGTAACCTGATGCCACTCATCCGTGTCCAAAGCCAGCATGCCTGTGTGGTATTCAAACTCGTGCCGAACCGGATACAGACGTCGGTGGCGGATTGAGCCTTGTAACCATTGGCTGGCCATAGTCAGAGCTCCATTCCAAAATCACCTGTTACCCGCAGGGCACTGCGCACGCCATCTTCATGGAACCCGTTAAACCAGTATGCGCCGCAATAATGGGTACGGTTTTGGTTGCCAATCTCTGTGTAGCGCTCCTGCGCCTGAACGGCATCCAGCGTAAATACAGGATGGGCATAGTTGAAGCGCTTGATCACCTTATCCGGAGCAATGTCTTTACTGCGGTTCAGGGTGACACAGAAAATTTCCGGCGCCTGATCGAAATTTTGCAGGATATTCATGTTGTAGGTAACCGAAACCGGCTCCGAACTGTGCTTTGGGATGTAGTAGTTCCAGGCGGCCCAGGCTCTTTGGTTGTTTGGGAGTACGCTGCTGTCGGTATGCAGAACAACATCGTTTTTCTGATAGGGAATGGCGCCCAGAATATCCCGCTCCTGTTCGCTGGGGTCGGTTAGCATCTCCAGGGCCTGATCGCTATGGCAGGCAAATATAACTTGATCGAACTCATGGGATTGGCCTTGAGCGCTCACCGAAACGCCGCTTTCACTTCGGCTGACAGCGTCTACGGGCGTATTCAGGCGAATGCAACCTCCAAGCCGATCCATCATTGCCTTGACGTATTGGGCAGAACCGCCGGAAATAACCCTCCAGGTAGGACGGTCGTCAACTGACAGCATGCCGTGGTTATTGAAGAATTGCAGGAAGAAGCGGATCGGGAACTGCTCCAGCACAATCTCCGGCGCCGACCAGATGGCTGCTCCCATAGGCACAATGTAGTAGTTCCGGAAGTACCGGGAATAGCCATTCCGGTTGAGGTAGGCGCCCAGAGTTTCGGTGTTTTCGATCTTTCCAGCCACCATATCGGCCCGGGTTTCCTTGTTAAACCTGAGAATCTCACGAACCATATTCAGGAATCGTAAGTTAAGCAGGTTTTTACGTTGGGCGAACAGCGTATTCAAACTGGTGCCATTGTATTGCAGGCCTGTGGAGCTGCTGTCCACACTGAAACTCATGTCGCTGACTTCCGAAGGCACACCCAGGCGTTCCATCAGGCGCATGAAATTCGGATAGGTCCAGTCGTTGAACACAATAAAGCCGGTGTTCACAGGCCAGACTCGCCCATCTGCCTCCACATATTCGGTGTTGGTGTGCCCACCTGCGTAATCACCGGCTTCAAAGATTTCCACATCGTGTTTTTCTGCCAGAAGCCAAGCAGCCGTGAGGCCAGACACTCCGGCGCCAATCACAGCAATACGCTGACGTTCGTTATTCATCGATTGTTTTCCTGTTCGCTGGAACTTTTTCGGGCCATGGAGGCTGCCATTCGGTCGATCAGTGACTGCGGCAGGGCGCCCAAGCATTTAAGAATCCACGTAAAACGCTTTGGGAACGCGATTTCGTTATGGCCCTTGGCAAGACCACTCACAATCCGTTCTGCGGCATCTTCGGCAGTGACGAGAAATGGCATCGGGAAATCGTTGCGGTCAGTCAGAGGCGTTTTTACAAACCCTGGTGATACCAGGACCACATCAATGCCCTCTGCTGCCAGATCCGCACGCAGGCTCTGGGCGAAGTACGCTAATGCCGCCTTGGATGCGCCATAGCCTTCAGCACGAGCGAATGGAAACCACCAGGCAGAAGAGCCCACAATAACCAGGGTGGCTGATAAACCTTTGGCACGAGTACGGCGAAGTGCAGGTAAGGCGATGTCAACGCAGCGTGCAGTGCCGATGACATTGGTTTCAACATTCTGGGTAATCACATCGCTGTTGTAGTCGGCAACATCAAGGTATTCACAGGTACCCGCGTTGAGGATAGCCATGTTCAGATCGCCAAAGGATTCCAGTACTGGCGCCAGCGCTTGTAGATCCTCTTTGCGGGTTGTGTCCGCCACTGCCGGAGTGATTTTCCCTGCTGCAAGTGTTTGCAGTTGCGCCAGAGGCTCAGCTCGGCGCCCGGTAACGATTAAGCGATGTCCGCCACGCGCGAGGGCCTGGGTTAATGACTCGCCAATCCCTGAACTGGCGCCGGTAATCCAGATGTTGGATACGGTTTTAAGACGCTCACTCATCCTGCGTACCCCTTCACCCAGCGAATAACCCGTCCGATCACCGGCAGGTTTTCGTAGAGCAGTTGCCCGGCATCAAAGTAGTCTCGGTGATAACAGACCTTCCCGCCTTTAACTGCCACATGGCTGATGCCTGCTACCTGTATCTCTCTGCCCCCGCAAATGCGCTTGTGGCGCAAATGCATTACCCACGGGATAGTGGCTGAGCTGTCCTGCACCAAGGCGTCTTCGAATACAAATTGGCACGAGATTACGTTGGAGTATGAACCTGCAAGGTAGTGAGTCAGCGCATCAAGACCTTCAACAGCGCCGAGCGGGTCCTGGAAGCGGATGTCCTCGCTGTACACAGCAGGCAACGTGTTCAGATTGCCCTTGTCCAGCTGGTTGAACAGGACCCTGAACGCTTCCAGCGTCGCGGGCATGGCCGGATTGGCACAGCCAACTTCGATTTTCATTTCTGCACCTTCCTGAGTTCGTCACGCTGACGGGTTTCTTCCTGAATATGTATGGGGATCGGATTCAAATCCCAGATGATGCCTAATTTCGAAAGAGCCCAAAGCCCATACCAGGTGATGTCTATTTCGTACCAGCGGAAGCCCTGGCGTACAGACTGCGGCCACCGGTGGTGATTGTTATGCCAGCCTTCGCCCAGCGTCAGTAGTGCTAACCAAAAATTATTTCGGCTATCGTCGGCAGTCTCAAACCGACGCTTGCCCCACACATGGGAGAGCGAGTTAATTGAAACGGTTGCGTGAAACAGCGCCACCGTTGATATGAAAAATCCCCAGACCAGCATTTGCAGGCCGTTAGTGCCAAGCCCTGGCGCCCAGGCTGCCAGCGCCTCACCCAAGCCGTATATCAATACGGCGGAAGCTGCTGGTACCAGAGCATCAAAACGGTTCAGAAGCTTGAGTTCCGGGAATTTTAGCCAGTCGCGTATGCGTTTTTCATCGGTAATAAAACCTGCATCACAGGTAAACCACCCCATGTGGGCCCACCAGAACCCGCCTTGGTGAGGGGAGTGCAGGTCTTGTTCCCGGTCAGAATGCTGGTGGTGGTGACGGTGGTGGGCTGCCCACCAAAGTGGCCCCCGCTGAGCGGCACTGGCGCCGAGTACGCCAAAAGCAAATTGAGCAATGCGGCTTGTTTTAAAGGTCTTGTGCGCAAAGTACCGATGATAGAATCCGGTAATGGCAAACATTCTCAGCCAGAAAAACACCAAAGAGAAGCCGGCCGCGAACCCGCTTACACCCGTGTAGAAGGCCAGCAAACAGGCCAGGTGCAAGGCCAGAAACGGTATGACCCGCACAATGTTAAAGGCGCGGGAGGTAGCATCTATGTGATCCAAACCGGCGTCGGTATCGAACCATCTTTGAATATTTATGAAAAAGTTTTGCACTCGGGTCATACCCTGATTGCCCTTTTGCTCTGAATGGAACCTGTATAGCGAGGCGTTCGGAAAGCCCGGGCCCTGTCGCTTGCTGGTTTGTACGCTCTGACCACAGTCATTGGATGCACCCTAAACCATGTTTAATGAGACGATTTGTGAAAATGATATACGCCGTATCGCGATAGTTGGTTCAGGCCTTGCGGGTTTAACTGCCGCCATCAAACTGAAACAGCAGGGTCACGACGTGACAGTTTTTGAAAAAAGCCGGGGCCCTGGTGGCAGGCTCGCAGCAAAACGGGTTGCTGGCGGATCCGCAGATGTTGGCGCTCAATACTTCACCGCCCGAAATCCGGATTTCCTGCCATTTCTGACTGAGTTTGCCGGTAACGATAGCTTTAATACGTGGACTGGCCACCTGGGGTTTCAGGACAAGCAAGGCCAGTGGCAAGCATTTCCTGACGAACCCCGCTATGTGGGTACACCGAGAATGACTGCTATTTCCCGTGCGCTGGGGGCCCATGTAAATGTGGTGGCAGAAACCCGGATTGAACAACTTGTTCACAACAACGATGGGTGGTTACTTTCGGATACCGGTGGAGAGCAGGTGGGCCAATTCGATCAGGTTATTATCACTGCTCCGCCGGCCCAGGCCAGAGATTTGCTGGCGCAGAGTGATTTGCCGGAACTGGCTGCGCAGCTTGATGATGCAGTGAGCCGAGTTTTACCTTGCTGGGCTGTGGCCGCCAGGTTTGAGGAGAATCCATGGCCGCGCCACGTTGGCATGCGGTGTGATCACAACGCTCTTTACTGGGTGGCCAATAACTCCAGCAAACCTGGGCGTGAAAACGCAGATCTGAATGACAAAGGCGTGTGGTGGGTGTTGCATGCAAACGCTGACTGGACGAAACAGAATGTCGATGCAACGCTGGAGCAGGTAACAGCAGATTTAACCGCAGCCTTCCGGGGACTGACAGGATCGGATGCCAAAGTGACCGATTCAGTCGCTCATCGCTGGCTGTATGCTCGCTCAGAAGGCGGCGCAAGCCCCGGCCACCTTTGGTTTGAGGAGCAGGGCATTGGCCTTGCAGGCGACTGGCTCAGTGGGGGCAGGGTTGAAGGCGCTTTCGACAGCGCCTCTAGTTTGGTATCTGCCTGCTCGGCAAAGCCAGTTAGCCGGTGATCCCTTTTGCGGCATCTACGGTGGAGTCTGGGCGGGTGTAAAAGTGGGTAATGGTTCCGTCGCTGAACTTGCTGAAAAAGGCACTGACATCGGTGATCTTTTTCAGCGAGCGGGTGCGGTTCACCGGGTCCCGCACCAGCACCTTTATACCATTGAAGTTATCCTGAATGTTGGAAAAACGAGCCCGCATGGAGCAAGTAACCACGTGGGCAGGATTCAATTCCATAGCTTCGGCCAGCCAGGCGCTGTGGCTGGCAATGCCACTGGCTGACAGATCTTCCCGGGTATCCAGGTGGTTCAGCTTTACCCGGTTGACGATGCAGAAGGAAAAACTGTCGGGGCGCTGGCGGGCAACCTTCCGGAAAGCCTCCCAAAAGAAGTTGTCAGTGAGTTCTGCAAAGTACCGCATGTTGCTAAGGCAGGTATCAACCCACTCAAAGCTCTCTGCATCCTCCAGAACTTCGTTGATGGCCT
This sequence comes from Marinobacter sp. KMM 10035, assembly GCF_046537445.1. Taxonomy (NCBI): domain Bacteria; kingdom Pseudomonadati; phylum Pseudomonadota; class Gammaproteobacteria; order Pseudomonadales; family Marinobacteraceae; genus Marinobacter; species Marinobacter sp. KMM 10035. Next base: position 2,455,641 of record NZ_JBBVMG010000001.1, read on the forward strand.
CACGCAGCAGCCAGTCAAATCCCAGTGCTGTTTTGTGGGCGTATACCTTGCGGTACATCTGGTAGCGGCTGTATACAAAGTCTTCCAGCGCCCCCAAACCTTTCTGAGTAATAGCCAGCCCAAGCCAGGGTTCTGATTCGTCCCATCCAATACGCAGGTTGCTCAGCAGGTGGTCGAGGTTGAACCCACCGATGGTCACCGACGAGTGAAACCCGTCGCGGAGCATGTAATCCGCGCGATCGGCATCAATTTCCCCGGATACGATGGATGAGAGCAGGCCAAGCACCAGCTGTGGAATATTCTCGCTGATCAAAGATCCGGCTTCTGCATCTGCTCCTGCGATAAAGCCCCAGAAGGTTCTGGCATGGCGGCAGAAGGTTTCGCTTGGTGTCACCTCGGTGGTTTCCATAATGCCGATAACATCTTCGACATGAAGCCCGGCTCCTTCCATATCTACCGCTGCGAGCACATCGTGCGCTACCCGCACGGAATAGTGCTCATGCTCCAGTTCCTCTGGTTCGGCACGGTGGTAGGCGGAATAATCGACACCTTCCCACAGATCGGCAAAGCGACCTGGGCGGCTCATCAGATCACGAATCCGCTGTGCCTTGGTGAACTGGTGCGAGAAGCTTGAGTGCCCGCTGTCATGAAGCAAGCACCCCATGCGAATGGTTTTTGCCAGGTAATCAATGGCGTCCAGTTGGCTCAAGCTGAGATCTGTCTGGTTGCTAAGCTGACGCTCGCGCAGGTAGGCGTCGATCATGGAGCGGAACATTCGTGTGCCAACGTGCATCACCCCAATACTGTGCAAAAACCGGGAGTGTGTTGCGCCGGGGAATACCAGGCTGAGAATGTCGTTTTGGCAGATGTTCCGCAGGCGTTGGAACAGAGGGTGGTCAATCACCTGCACCTCATGACGGTATAACGGAATCGCGCCGTGAACCGGGTCCATAATCAGCTTGTCATAAGCGCCCAACAGGTCATTTACTGCACTTCTCATTCGCAGGAATCTCCGGGTTTCGTGAAACTGGCCTTGTTATATCACAGAGGCGTGCCAAAATAGGTTTTGAAACGCCAATTTTCCTTTATCGCTGGTAGTTTAGGGCAGCAGCCATGACCTCGCGCACCGGGCGCCTACTCATTCGAATCCTGATCATTGATGCAGACGAGAAGACTCGCGCTGAACTTGCGCGCTACCTTGAAACCAGGGGCTTTTATGTGTCTGGCTATCGTGATCTGGCCACGGCAAGTGCAGTTATTGAAGATAACATGCCCGATGTTATCTTTGCAGACCTCATGCCTCCTCAGATCGAGAGCTTGGCGGATCAGTTGGAAGAAGCCGAATCACCCACGCCAATTGTTGCATTCTCCGCCACTGAATCGAGCAAAGAGGTCGTCGATGCGCTTCGTTCAGGGGCCTCGGATTTCGTACTTAAACCATTTGGTAAAGATAAAAAGTCCCTGAGCGATGTAATTCGCAAACTACTCGACCGTGTAAGGTTGAGTCGCCTTAATCAGCTGTATCGCCAGGAACTTGAAGACGCCAACCGCGACCTTCGAAATGGTATTGCCGAACTGCGGGCTGATCAAAGGGCAGGGCGAAAAGTCCAGATGCGCATGTTGCCCGAGAAAGAGCAGTTTACCGGTGGCCTGTATGTTGATCACTTGATTAAACCTTCGCTCTTTCTGAGTGGTGATTTTCTCGATTACTTCCCGCTTAGTGAAGACAAAACGCTGGTTTATATTGCCGATGTGTCTGGCCACGGTGCCAGCTCTGCATTTGTCACTGTGCTGCTGAAAAACCTGAGTAACCGTTTACAGCGAAATCTTCGCCGCGGATCCACCGATGACATTCTTTATCCTGATCGGTTTTTGCAGCGCATTAACTCCGAGCTGCTCGACACGGGTCTCGGAAAACACGTAACGATGTTTGTTGGTATCATTTCTCTTAGCGAGCGTAAGTTACGGTATTCGGTGGGCGGACATTTTCCGATGCCGGTGCTCTCTTTTGATGGTGGAGAAACGGCATTTCTCGAAGGCAGCGGCCTTCCGATTGGACTGTTTGAAACCCCGGAGTGGGAAGTATACGACGTTGCTTTGGACAAACCGTTTCATCTGATTCTGTTTTCAGATGGGATTCTGGAAGTCATCCGGCAAAAGAGTCTGGATGAAAAGGAGCAGAGACTACTTGAACTCGTATCTGGAGGTCGTCACACTGTCGCATCTCTAAGCGAGGCTCTCAATCTCGATGAGATCACGGAGTTGCCGGACGATATCGGTATAGTGACGGTTACTGATACAGTGAAAGTGTCAGACAACACATCGTTGAAATAATGGCAGTGTGAGAGACATGGCTGGTTACAAGATCCTACAGGCTGAAAAACAGGGCATTTATGTCCTTAAGTTTATTGGAGAAATCCGGCTGAACCTTTGTTGCACGCTGGACAATCTGGTTGATTCCATTACCCTGGATCCGCATTTTAAAACCGTGGTTATTGATCTCACGGAAACCGAAATTATTGACAGCACTACCCTCGGCCTCCTCGCCAAAATTGCGATGGCAGCCCAAAAGCAAAGCCAGTTCTTACCTACGCTTATTACGACCAACCCCGACATTACCCGTATTATCACCTCCATGGGCTTTGATAAGATCTTCATTATCGTCCGTGAGCCTGCCTCCCGCATCGAAGAACTCGAAGAAATACCTGTACTGAGAGCGAGCGAACAGGACGTGCGTGACAGGGTACTGGCTGCTCATAAGGTTCTTATGGGGCTGAACAGCCAAAACCGGGAAGAGTTCAAGAATCTTGTTCGCGCTCTGGAGTGCGAAGAACCCGGCTGAAATGCTGTGTTTGCCTCATCAGGGCCCCAACAGATTCGAACCTGATTCAAAACAGACGGATTAACTATGCCCGAAAAAAACGAGCCTCTAAAAAATGGGGCCGAAGAGCCGGTGCACGATGTAGCGGTTCTCGGAGGAGGCAGCTTTGGCTCTGCCCTGGCAAAAGTACTTGGTGAGAATGGCCACCGGGTGCACTTCTGGATGCGTGATGAGGCCCAGGCCGAAGAAATACGCACAACCGGCATTAACAGCCGTTATATGCCAGATGTCGTTATCAAAGGCGATATACAGCCGACCACGGACCTGGCCAGCGCTGTAAACAAAGCGGAAATCGTATTTGTCGCCATCCCCAGCAAGGCATTCCGTGCCGTAATCAAAGAAAACAGTGGCAACTTTCCTCAAGGGCAGATCGTTGTAAGCCTGACCAAGGGCATAGAAGCCAATGGCTTCAAGCTCATGAGCGAAATTCTCCAAGAAGAAATCCCTCACTGTCGCATTGGGGTTCTAAGTGGCCCGAACCTGGCGAGCGAAATTGCAAACCGGGAGCTTACCGCCACGGTGATTGCAGCCAAAGATCCCCAGGTAAGAAGCAGGGTTCAGGATCTTCTCGGATGTGAGTACTTCCGTGTGTACGCCAACGTGGACATCTACGGCGTAGAACTAGCAGGCGCGCTCAAGAATATCTACGCCATTGTTTCCGGTTTAGCCTCCGCCTTGAATATGGGTGAAAACGCCAAGGCCATGCTGATTACCCGCGGGCTTGCCGAAATGAGCCGCTTTGCTGTCAGCCTTGGAGCCAACCCGATGACCTTTATGGGGCTTGCGGGCGTAGGCGATCTGATTGCCACCTGCACTTCTTCAAAAAGCCGAAATTACCGGGTTGGCCATGCTGTAGGCCAGGGTAAGAAGCTGGATGATGCTGTGGCCGAACTGGGCCAGGTAGCGGAAGGCATCTACACGCTGGAACTGGTGAAAGAAAAGGCTGAAGAGCTAGGGATCTACATGCCCTTGGTTCGCGGGCTTTTTGAGATTTTGTACGGAGACGCGCCCATCAGTGCCGTAATCAACAAGCTGATGATGTCTGTGCAGAACTCCGACGTGGAGTTCATACTGCCCAGGACAGTCGCAGAATAAAGAGTAATACGGGAGCCACTATTGGAGGTTAACTGTGCATCTGCTCATTATGCGTCATGGCGAGGCTGGTTGGCACTCGCTTGATCAGGAACGAACGCTCACCGAAATTGGCCGCAAGCAGGTTGCGCAGTGCGCGACGCAGATCGCCTCGTCGCCTTGGCGCCCAGAAGTAATCTGGAGCAGCCCCTACATACGTGCACGGCAAACAGCGGCCATTGTTTCAGAGATTCTGAACTGCCCTGTGGAAGAGAAAGATTTCATCACACCGGATGACGACCCTGGGGTTTGTCTGAATGCTCTGCTTGAAAACAAGCACTCACCGTTAATGCTGGTATCGCATATGCCTTTGGTGGGAGCCTTGTCTACATTGCTTATTGATGGGCATCGCCGGGGCATTCCCTTTATGACCTCGCAAGCAGTGGTCCTTGATATGCCCGTTGTAGGCCCTGGCTGCGCCGACTTGAAAACCCAGTTTTTGCCCTGATTAAATTAGGATCAGGGTCACTTCTTTTGTTTGAGTACATACTATGTACAGCTTTCCTATTGATTATGTTGAGCCCGTTTTCCGGCCACCCAGCGAAGCAAAATCGCTGATTCTGCCGGTAACCAACGGCTGCTCCTGGAATAAATGCACCTTCTGTGAAATGTACACTCAGCCACAGAAAAAATTCCGCGCCCGCAAGCCGGAGGATGTCCGCAAGGATATTGAAAATGCAGCCAACAGCTTGGGCGGAGTAAAGCGGGTGTTTCTGGCGGATGGTGACGCCATGGTGCTGCCCACCCGGCGATTGCTGGAGATACTGGGGGAGTTGAATGCGGCGTTCCCGGAATTGCAGCGAGTGTCCAGCTACTGCCTACCCAGAAACCTCGCCAAGAAGACTGTGGAAGAACTCAAACAGCTGCGGGAAGCCGGGCTAAAGATTCTCTACGTTGGAATGGAATCCGGGGACGACGAGGTCTTGCGGCGCATCAATAAAGGGGAAACCTGGGAATCAACGCGCTCTGCCTTGGTGAAAATTCGTGAAGCGGGGCTAACCAGTTCTGTAATGGTGCTGAATGGTTTAGGTGGCGAAACCCTTTCCCGCCAACATGCCATCAATACGGCAACCCTGTGCAACGAAACCCAGCCCGATTACCTCTCTACTCTGGTGGTCAGCTTTCCCCAGGGAGAAGAACGTTTCCGTGAAGGGTTTGGTGCGGATTTTGTACCGCTTTCCCAGCAAGCGCTGTTTGAGGAGATTAAAACCTTTCTTGAACACCTTGAACTCGATAAAACCATATTCAGAAGCGACCACGCCTCAAATTATCTGGTCCTTAAAGGAGCCCTGGGGCGGGACAAGCAGAAATTGTTGGATCAGGTTAACCTTGCCATCACAAGCCCGGGCGCAGTGCCGCTCAGGGCCGAGTGGCAGCGTGGGTTGTAAATTACCGATTAACGGAGCTGAGATATGAGCCAGAGCCCGGACAATCTTGTTGAACAGGTGCAAAAAGCCGGAAAAAATCTCAGCCATCCACCGTTGCATAAATGGCACCCGGAACTTTCCGGAGACATGGATCTGCGGATTAGCCGTGATGGCCTATGGATTCACAAGGGCGACCCAATCGGCCGGGAAGCTATCGTGAAATTGTTTTCAGCCATACTCCGCCGTGAGGAAGACGGGCACTACTACCTGGTAACGCCTGTAGAGAAGTGGCGGATTCAGGTTGAGGATACGCCTTTGCTTGCTCACTCTCTTACCGTTGAGGGAAGCGGCGAGCAACAGATCATTAAGTTAATCACCAACGTGGGCGAAACTATTGAAGTTGGCGTGGACCATCCCCTCGAAGTCGGCAGCTATGAGGCGTCGGATCAACCCCGGCCCATAGTGCGCATACGCCATGGTGTCGACGCCCGCCTTGTAACTGCGGCTTACTACGATTTGGCAGAGTATGTTGTGGAACAAACCATCGACGGAAAGCCGGTATTGGGCGTATTCAGTCACGGAAATTTCTACAAAATCGGGCAGGGCGGTTGAAAAGTCTGGGGGCGCCCCCAGAAATGACGGTGGAAAACGCACTCTGTCACTTGTTAAACTGTGTTTTCACTCTTGTTACGAGCCTGGCTCTCAAACGAGGCCCGGTGGTCGTTAGTCCCTCTGTTCAGTCTGGCTGTTCATGATTACTTTCGATTGCCCTTAATCAATCAAACAGTCATTGCGACACTCAAGGAGATCACATGGCCCAACCTCGCGTTGTTACCATCCACTACACGCTTACCAACAACCAGGGAGAAGAGCTGGACTCCTCCCGTGGCGAAGGTCGCGAGCCTCTGTCTTATCTGGAAGGTGCACAAAACATCATCGGTGGGCTGGAAAGCGCACTGAACGAGAAGAGCGCAGGCGACCAGGTTAAAGTTTCTGTTGAGCCTGCTGAAGGCTACGGCGAAATCAACGAAGAGCTGGTTCAGCCAGTTCCACGTACCGCGTTTGAAGGTGTCGACACCATCGAGCCAGGTATGCAGTTCCAGGCTCAGACCCCAGGCGGCCCCCAGGTTGTACGTGTTGTGGAAGTAAGCGAAGAAACCGTCACCATCGACGCGAACCACCCGCTTGCTGGTGAGACTCTGCACTTTGATGTTGAAATCATCGAAGCGCGTGACGCCACTGAAGAAGAACAGGAACACGGTCACGCTCACTAAGAGTGTAAGTGCCGGTTCTGAAGAGGGCTCCCAAGGGAGCCCTTTTTTTGTGCGCCTATAAAGCGAGAATAAAAAAACGGAGCTGCGGATTCAACCGCAACTCCGTTCTTTCAAAGCATCGGGTAAATCGATGCTTTAGGCTACCACGCCAACTTACATGTTGGGGTAGTTTGGACCACCGCCGCCTTCGGGCGTTACCCAAGTAATGTTCTGTGCAGGGTCCTTGATATCACAGGTCTTGCAGTGAACACAGTTCTGAGCGTTGATCTGGAAGCGCATTCCGCTGCCGTCGTCCTTTTCAACCACTTCGTAAACCCCTGCAGGGCAGTAGCGCTGAGCAGGCTCATCGTACTTCGGCAGGTTGTGGTTAATGGGGATGTCAGGGTCGGTCAGCTTCAGGTGAACCGGCTGGTTTTCCGCGTGGTTGGTATTGGAAATAAACACCGACGTCAGGCGATCAAAGGTCAGCTTGTTATCCGGTTTGGGATAGTTGATCTTTTTGCACTCAGCCGCAGGTTTCATTGTGGCGTAGTCGGGCGTCAAGTCACGCAGTGTGAACGGCAGGCTTCTACGCAGAATGTTCTGCTCGAAGAATGCAACTGCTCCACCAATGAAGTTGCCGAACTTATGCATCGCTGGACCAAAGTTGCGCTCATCGTACAACTCTTTATACAGCCAGCTCTTTTCAAAACGGTCTGCAAAGCTGGTAATTTCCTCACCAGTCTGGCCACTCTTAAGTGCTTCAAATACTGCTTCAGCGCCCAAAAGGCCTGATTTCATAGCAGTGTGAGACCCTTTAATCTTGGAGCTGTTCAGGGTGCCCGCATCGCAACCCAGTATCAGGCCGCCGGGGAAGCTCATCTTGGGCAGAGCATTGTATCCACCCTTGCTCAGGGCCCGGGCGCCATAGGATACCCGCTTGCCGCCGTCCAGGTACTTTCGGAATTCAGGGTGGAGCTTGAGGCGTTGGAATTCTTCAAACGGGCTCATGTGTGGGTTGCTGTAGGAAAGATCAGCAATCAACCCAACGTAGACCTGGCCGTTCTCAAGGTGATAAAGGAAGGAGCCGCCAGTAGAGCCGGTCTCTGTCAGAGGCCAACCGGTTGTGTGAACAACAAGGCCTGGCTCATGTTTGGCAGGGTCAATGTCCCACAGCTCTTTAATACCGATGCCGTAATGCTGGGGGTCTTTGCCTTCGTCGAGATTGAAATCTTTAATCAGACGCTTGCCCAGGTGCCCACGACAGCCTTCGGTAAACAGTGTGTACTTGGCGCGCAGTTCCATGCCCGGCATGTAGCCGTCTTTTTCCGAGCCATCGGCTGCAACGCCCATGTCACCGGTAATGATGCCTTTAACCTGGCCGTCTTCTACAATCGTCTCAGCTGCAGCAAACCCCGGGTAAACTTCTACGCCCAAGGCTTCCGCCTGTTCACCAAGCCAGCGGCACAGGTTACCAAGGCTGATAATATAGTTGCCGTGGTTGTGCATGTTCTTCGGTACGAAAGCGTTTGGTATCTTGGTTCCCTTGTCCTGGTTCTTCAGCAGGAAAATATCGTCACGGGTAACCGGAGTGTTCAGTGGGGCGCCTTTCTCTTTCCAATCGGGAAAGAGTTCATTGAGGGCGGTGGGTTCAAATACGGTACCGGCCAGAATGTGCGCGCCGATCTCGGAACCTTTCTCTACTACGCACACCGTCAGTTCTTCGCCAGACTCTTGTGCCAGCTGCATAACTCGGCAAGCTGCCGACAAGCCAGCAGGGCCGCCGCCGACGATAAGAACATCAAATTCCATCGATTCGCGTTCCACGTTGGTCTCCTCAAACATCTTTTAATGGATTTTGTATGCCCGTAGGCTTTTTTAAAATTCTGGGGCGCCATCATACCGGTAAATGTTTGCCCAGACGACTACCCACAGGCGAATACTCAGCCTTTATAAGCTTAAAGGATAACGTATTTGAGGATTCAAACAAACGTTTGTTTGAATTTTAGCCAAAGGTTTGGCATTGTAGATTCGTACTGTAAAACAGTGCGCTGAGCCGCCCGGTGCGTGTGTTTCTGCCCTTATCAGCAGGTGCTGTATCGGTTAATTGGCTCAGAAAACATCTGTGGCGCGTCTAACTGGACTATTGACCCGTTTAATCTTTGCCTTCAGTATTAGTCCGCCGTGACGGATGGCCCCAGTGCGAGGCCGCTGTTTGTAACGTTCGGTCTGTATACCAGTTTAACGGTATCTTGCCGAGACGCAGCAATCGAGAATGCTCTGTCACCCGCCCATTCAGGGCTTGTCTAAGAGTATTTTTTGGTTGAGAGTCATTAACCCATCGTAGAAGAACGAGGAATCTATGAAGGTTCTGGTCGCTGTAAAACGAGTAATCGACTACAACGTAAAGGTACGCGTCAAGCCGGATAACACTGGTGTTGATCTCGCCAACGTCAAAATGGCAATGAACCCATTCTGCGAAATCGCTGTTGAAGAAGCGGTTCGTCTGAAGGAAAAGGGCATTGCAAACGAAATTGTCGTGGTTTCCATTGGCCCCAAGGCCTGTCAGGAGCAGATTCGTACTGCTTTGGCGCTGGGCGCTGACCGTGGCATCCACATTGAAGCCGATGAGGACGTCCAGTCCCTCGACGCCGCCAAATTGCTGAAGGCCGTGGTTGAGAAAGAAGAGCCAAAACTGGTTATTCTCGGCAAGCAGTCCATCGATTCTGATAACAACCAGACCGGCCAGATGCTGGCTGCGCTGACTGGCATGGGCCAGGGCACCTTCGCGTCTGAAGTGGTTGTTGATGGCGAAAAAGTCAATGTTACCCGTGAGGTAGACGGTGGTCTGATGACCCTTTCCCTGAGCCTCCCTGCGGTTGTAACCACCGACCTGCGTTTGAACGAGCCGCGTTACGCGTCCCTGCCAAACATCATGAAAGCCAAGAAGAAGCCACTCGATGTGACGAGCCCGGCGGATCTGGGTGTTGAGATTGCAGCGCGCCTGACCACGTTGAAAGTGGAAGCACCGGCTGCCCGTTCAGCAGGTATTAAAGTGGCAGACGTAGCCGAGCTGGTCGATAAACTGAAGAACGAAGCGAAGGTGATCTAAATGAGCATCCTTGTAATTGCTGAACACGACAACAGCAGCCTGAAGCAGGCGACTCTGAGCGTTGTAGCGGCTGCCAAGGCCATCGGTGGTGACATTGACGTACTGGTTGCCGGCGAAAACTGTGGCGCGGTTGCAGAAGCTGCCGCCAAGGCGGAAGGCGTTGCAAAGGTACTGGTTGCCGACAACGCAGCATACGGTCACTTCCTGGGTGAGAACCTGGGCGAGCTGGTTGCAGAAGTGGGTAAGGGCTACAGCCACATCCTGACTTCTGCCGGTACCACAGGCAAAGACTTCATGCCCCGCGTTGCTGCGCTGCTGGACGTTGCCCAGGTATCTGACATCATTCGCGTTGAGTCTGAAGACACCTTCGTTCGTCCGATCTACGCCGGCAACGCCATCGCAACGGTTAAGGCCAGCGATAGCATCAAGGTAATCACCGTGCGCCCGACTGGTTTTGATCCGGTAGCGGCTGAAGGTGGTTCTGCTTCTGTTGAGCAGCTCGACGTTGTTAAAGACGCAGGCCTGTCTTCCTTTGTTGGTGAAGAAAAAGCCAAGTCCGATCGCCCTGATCTGGCCAGTGCCGGTATCGTTATCTCCGGTGGTCGTGGCATGCAGAATGGCGACAACTTCAAGATGCTGGAGCAGGTTGCTGATCTTCTGGGCGCCGGCATGGGTGCTTCCCGTGCAGCAGTCGACGCCGGCTTCGTGCCGAACGACATGCAGGTAGGCCAGACCGGTAAGATTGTTGCGCCACAGCTGTACATCGCTGTTGGTATCTCCGGTGCTATCCAGCACTTGGCAGGTATGTCTGATTCCAAAGTGATCGTTGCGATCAACAAGGATGAAGAAGCACCTATCTTCCAGGTTGCCGATTACGGCCTGGTAGCGGATCTGTTTGAAGCAGTGCCGCAACTTGAGGAAGAGCTGAAGAAGGTTCTATAACCCTCTGTCAGTAAACAAAAAAGACACCTCCGGGTGTCTTTTTTGTTGGATAATCATAAACTGTAACCCTGTACTCGTTATCTTTTCCGATGCGGATATCTCTGAATGACCATCACCCCATTTGAAGCTCTTGCTTGCCCAATCGACGGATCTGCGCTGCAGTTAAACGGGAGCAGTCGGCAGTGTAGTGCTGGCCATAGTTTTGATATTGCGCGCCAGGGATACGTCCACTTGCTGCCAGTTCAGAATAAACGCTCCAAAGATCCCGGAGACAACAAGGAGATGGTTGCGGCGCGCCAGAGATTTCTGGCCGCGGGATTTTATGAGCCCATTGCTGAAGCAGTTTATCGGGCAGTGTTCCATGAAAATTACAGTGATGCGGCTATCGCTTGTATGGATGCGGGCTGTGGGGAAGGGTACTACATGCGGTATCTGGCAGGGAAAATGCCAGATACCGCACGCCTCGCGCTGCTGGGGCTGGATATCTCCAAGTGGGCCATATTATCTGCGGCCAAACAGGACAAAGCGCCCGAATGGGTCGTTGGCAGTAACGCTAATCTGCCTGTGCTGCCTGAAACGCTGGATTGCATACTGTGCTTGTTCGGCTTTCCGGTTTACAAGGAGTTTGCCCGAGTGCTCAGGCCAGGCGGGGAGATAGTGCAGGTAGACTCAGGGCCAGACCACCTCATAGAGCTGCGGGAAATCATATATTCTGAATTGAAAGAGCCCCGGCAGTCGCCGAGTGATGCCCCTGAGGGTTTCACAATGGTGGATACTTCTGCAGTGCGCTTCAACCTTAGCCTTCCGGGTAAGCAGGCAATTTCTGATTTGTTGGCGATGACGCCACACTTGTATCGAGCTGGAGCGGAGGGTCTCGCGCGTGCGGCAGAGCTTGAGTCACTTACGGTTACTGTAGAGGCCACCGTAAAACGCTTCAAAAAGAGCTGATCTGCCTTGCGCCCTATTGGTCGCTCTTTTTCTGCTCAGGAGTATTCCTTTTTAACATCACCCGCTTCTCAGCTTTAGTGATAAAAAGGGAGTCGGCAAGTAAATGAATGGCCTTATTCGTAGTGCGGACCGCATGATAAACCTGCTTGCTGGTCTGATCGTGGGTTTTTCGGGCTTTCACAGCACTTTCGCGGGTTTCGTCGTCTTTTGAGAGGCGCTCAACCAGGCCAAAAGTAGTGTTAGCGATTGCTTTGTGCACCTTTTCCACCGCACTCGTACCACCAGATACTGTGTTTTCCAACAGTTTTGCCCGGTTACGTACCTCATAGAGATCGAGACGGCGTTTTTGAACAGCGCTGTTGATGGCAATGTTGTATGAATTTAACTTGCGCATGAGAACTCTGGAACGCCTGGCTTGCACGAATCCATAGCCAAGTGCGCCCGAGGCAATGATCAATAAAAGCAATGCCAAGGCTAGCTTGGCAGTCACTGTGCGATACTCCTAGCGGTATTCAATATTCAGCTCCACCTCGATTTCACGCTCCATCATCTCTTGCTCCAGTTCCTTCATAACACCCTGGTAAACCATTTTGCGTACCATAACAGGGAGTTTATCGGCGAGTACCCGCGCAGAACGCGATTCACGTTTTGCCACAGCAATCGGGTTGAGTACTTTAAGCGTCAGGATCAAATCCGGCTCGTTTTGAAGATTAGCCGCTGGGTTGCTTCCCGAAGTCTCGGCTATCAGACGGGCCAGAATTTTTCGCTGTTCCATAAATTGCCAGCAAAGAACTCCACTGAATATAGTAAGAATCAAACAAAGTATCAGGAGGAAGTTAGCCAATTCGAGACTCCAAGGGTGTATCTATTATGTTCAGCAGTGTGCCCTATAGACCTAGCCGTGCGATTGGCCGTGACGACGTCGCCAAAGCGCTTCCTGCGAAGTTAGAACAGTAGCCCAAAGCTGTTAAGATCCAACTATTGAAACTCGCTGTAAATAGCCTTGAAAATACATAAAACTTCAGCAAAAAACTTCATAAAAAGGACAGGCAATGACCAAATCAGCAGAAACCACATACGACCTGGTTGTGTTCGGTGCGACCAGCTTTGTTGGCCAGATACTCACGCAATACCTGTATGACTCCTATGGCGTTGCTGGCGAGGTTAAATGGGCCATCGCCGGTCGCTCAGAATCCAAGCTTGATACCCTCAAATCAGGTTTGGGTGCTGGTGCCGCTGAACTTCCGGTGATACTTGCAGACTCCACCGACGACGCAGCCTTGAAGGCCATGTGTGAGCAAACCCGGGTGATTATCTCTACCGTTGGCCCATACGCCTTATTTGGTGAGCCCTTGGTAAAAGCCTGCGTAGAGACCGGCACCGATTACTGCGATCTGACGGGTGAAGTTCAGTGGATTCGCCGGATGGTTGACCGATATGAAGATCAGGCAAAGGCATCTGGCGCGCGCATTGTGCATTGCTGCGGGTTTGATTCCATTCCTTCTGATATGGGCGTTTGGTTCCTGCAACAGCAGGCAGAAAAAACCTTTGGCCAGCCATGCCAGGACGTGCGTATGCGCGTGAAAGTAGCTAAAGGCGGGGTATCCGGCGGTACGGTCGCTTCTATTATCAACGTAGCCAAAGAAGCTGCTTCCGACTCACAGCTGCGTAAAGAAATTGCCAATCCTTTCTCTATCAGCCCACCGGAGCATCGCTCAAAGGTGCGTCAGCCGGCTCTGAAAGGCGCGGAATTCGATAAAACATTCAATGTGTGGCTGGCACCATTTGTTATGGGTGCGATCAATACCCGTATTGTGCACCGCTCCAATGCCCTGCAAGACGCCCGCTATGGCAAAGAGTTCACCTACGATGAAGCCATAATGACGGGCACTGGCACCAAAGGCCGTTTCGCGGCTTACGGCGTTACTGCCGCTCTGATGGGCTTCCTGACGGCATCAGCTCTTAAACCAACCCGTTGGTTGGTCGAGAAGTTCGTGCCTCAGCCTGGCGAAGGCCCGAGCCCCGAAGCTCAAAAGGCAGGATTCTACGATTTGCGATTTGTAGGGCGCACCCCGGATGGCAAAACCATGATCACCAAGGTGACGGGCGATGCTGACCCGGGCTACGGTTCTACCGGTAAAATGCTGGGCGAAGCCGGCATGTGCCTGGCATTCGATGTTCCTGCAGATAAGCAGGGTGGCTTCTGGACACCTGCATCGATACTCAGCGACAACCTGCTGGGCCGTTTGACGAGCAAAGCAGGGCTTACGTTTGAGGTAGTTGAAACCCGCTAAACGCAGGGGTTTAAACGCCTAGATAAATCACACGGTCGGTGCCCGGAAGGGCTTCCGCCCCGTGTGCCAAGCTGATTACAGTTCGTCCGTCCAGCCAGACATCCATTTGCTTGGTGATCTTTTCTCGCGTGGGTGCATCAACCCCGGTAAACGGCTCGTCCAATATCAGCAAGGGGGCAGGGCTCAACAACACTCGGGCAAGCGCAACGCGACGTGCCTCACCTCCTGAAAGCCGGCTTCCGGAACTACCCAACCATGTATCAAGTTGATCTGGTTCCGAACCGAACCTCTCTGCAAGGTCCACCATCTCAAGAACTCTCCAAAGCTGTGCATCGCTTGTATCCGGAGCGCCCAGTAACAGGTTTGCCCGCAACGTATCTTCAAACAACACGGTTTTTTGAGTGAGATACGCACATGGAAGGCCGGAGCTAGCGCCATGTGAAGGAGCCAGAAGCCCGGAGAACGTATCCGCAAGGGATGACTTGCCACTACCTGAATGGCCAAGAATACCCACTCGCTCGCCGGTTGCTACCTGCAAATCAAAGTGGGTAAAAAGCGGTGCATGTTCGGGATGCTTTACGGTGAGATCTTTGGCCAGCAGAGCGGTGCCTTCAGGTAGCTCAATGGTATTCGGCACATGCTCGATGTCTTTACTCCTGCAGTCCCGGTTCAAGCGTGCAGCAGAGGCCTGGGTAGCGCCCAGCTTGCCAAAGGCTTCCGGCAGCATGCTGTAAACTTCTGCGAGGCCGAGCAGGGCAATAGGCAACAGAACCAGAACTGGCCCGGAAATAGCGCCAGCGCGGAACAACTCAAAGCCTGCCCAGAGTGCGAATACTGCAGAAAGATTAATCAGCAAGTTGGAGCCTGCCAGATGCCAGCCGGTGCGGGAGTCGGCTTTCACCTGCTCCGTGGCCGTTTGGTGCGCCTGGCGCATAAGCCAGGCGCCGTGTTTGCCTACGCGGCCAGCTGCAGTAAGCTCTGCAAAACCTTCCAGATGCTCTACAACCGCCATGCGAAGAGATTCCTGCTGATCACTCTGCCGAGCTGCAATCCTGGCTGTTCTTGCGTAAACACCGATTGTGGCCACTAGAAAGGCGATGCCGAGTATCAGGGCGACGCCAGCGGCGATCCTGACATCAAACAGTGTCCAAGCCAGTCCAAAAAGCAGTAGCGCTACAAACGCAGCCAAAGCCGTTGGTGCAATCAGGCGCAGGTACAGGGTGTCGAGAGCATCCACATCGCTGGTGAGTCGCGATAACCACTGGGCACCAGTCAGTTCCCGCCTCTGGCCTTGTCCGGCGGCGGCAAGCTTTCGGAACAGGGCGACGCGAATGTCCGTGAGCAGTAGCAGTACGGTGTCATGGTTATAGAGCCGCTCCACGTAACGGGAAACCGTGCGGGATACTGCAAAAAACCGGATGCCACCACCTGGCACATACAGATTGATAGTGGCCGGTAAGCTGGCCGCGAGAAGAACGCCCACCAATGCAGTTTCAGTGATAAACCAGCCGGAAAGCGCCAGCAGACCAAGCCCGGAAAGCAGGGCGGCCAGCATCAGAAGGGCACCCACGAAGAGCCTGCCGGGGCGCTGATATATCAATGTTAGCCAGGGCTTCAGTTCAGACATCTTTAACCTCCCCGCCAGACACCAGTAACACCCGATTGGCGAGAGCCAGCAGCGCCTGATGATGGGTGGAAAAGATCAGTGTCTTGCCTGCCAGAGCAAGCTTGTGAAGCGCCTCAAGAACAAACATCTCACTGTCGCTGTCGAGGCCAGCAGTTGGCTCATCCAGAAGAATTACGTCGTAATCCGCCACAAAAATTCGTGCCAGGCTCAAACGACGGGCCTGACCACCAGACAAGCCTTGGCCGTCTTCCGACACTTGGCTGAAAATGCCGTCTTCCCGGCTGTCCAATAAAGGGCCAAGGCCAACGTTTCTCAATGCAGTCTCGATAGCCACATCAGAAGCATCCGGACTGGTTAGCCGAAGGTTATCCGCCCAGGTGCCGTGCACAAGAAATCCGCTCTGGCCCAGCCAGCCAAAGGCAAAACTACCTGCTGGCATGCCAAACAGGTGAATATCGCCGCTGTCTGGCACCAAAAAACCGGCAAGAAGATTCAGAAGCGTGGATTTACCGCCTCCAGAGGGTCCGGTAAGGGCAATCACATCACCTTTACCGATCACCAGCGATACGTCCCTGAGAACCTTATGGTCTGCTCGAAAAGCCAGTGACACGGCGTTCAGCTCGATGGTCTCGTTGCCTCTAACAGGCTCGGGGGCTGGGGGCGTAGCTTTGAGGCTTTCTGTTTCCTCGCTCGACGAAGAAAAAACCGGTTCGTCTTCATTCAACCGGGCAAGAATCTCGGCACCAGCCCCAAGCGCAGCGGCCCGATCGTGGTAGTGCTGAGAGAGTATGCGCAACGGCTGAAAGAACTCCGGCGCCAGCAACAGAATCAACAGCCCGGAGAACAGCGTTAAATCCGAAGACGGCCCATAGGTTATGTAACCCAGAAGGCCAAAACCGATATAAATTGCAATAACTGCGATGGCGACAGACGCGAAGAATTCGAGAACGGCTGAGGATAAAAAGGCAACGCGCAAAGTTTTCAGAGTGATTTTGCGGTACTGATCCGAACGCTGTTGAATCACTTGTGCAGCGCTTTCGGTTTGCCCGAACAGCTGCAGAGTGGTTATGCCGCGCACTTTATCCAGAAACTGGCCAGACAAACGGCTCACAGTCTCAAAATGCTGCTGGTTAAGCTTCTCCGCGCCCATACCCACCAGTGCCATGAAGAATGGGATCAGTGGGGCTGACAGAAGCAGAAAAATCCCGGCAAGCCAGTCGAGATAGAACACCAGCACCAGAATCAATAATGGAACAATCAGGGAAAGCGTCATCTGGGGAAGAAAACGGGCGAAATACCCGTGCAGTGCATCAACGTGGTCAATCCACTCTCTTGCCAGGCTACCCGCAGAGGTTTGCCCCAATTCGAGTGGTCCGACGTTGCACCAGTGTTGGTGAATTTGGCGCCGTGCAGTACGCCGCACCTGTTCGCTGCATCGTGCCGCAAGGTGAGTTTGCACACCCTGGGCTACAGATCGAAAAGCAATTGCCAGAACAAGGCCTAGAAAATAGGGCGCCAGCTCAGAGGCTGGCGCATGTTCGATAACACCAAGGTGAACAATGCGTGCCAGAAAAACCATCTGCACGATGGTTGCGACGCCGGCCAGGGTACCTGCGGCAACCGTGCCCTGAATCCAGCGCCGGTTGCCACTTGTAAGCCCTGAAAGCCAGCGCCGCACTGCGCGCTGGTCAAGAGCCTGCATTGTCACTTAGTGGTAACCCTCCCCAGCACGTACCTTGCCGCGGAATACCCAATAGGTCCACGCCGTGTAGGTCAGCACAAACGGAATGACTATCAGCAAGCCGATCAATAGGAAAAGCTGTGAATCGTAAGCCGAGGCTGCATCCCACAGGGTGTAGTTGGGTGGAACCAGATACGGCCAGCGGCTGACAATCAGGCCCAGATAAGCCGTTATGAACAGCCCCATAGTAGCCACAAACGGCATGCCTTCAAACCGGTTGCGAACCGACCGGAAAATCTGGAAAGCGCACAGCAATGTCAGTGCAGGCAGAACCCAGATAATGGTCAAGTTACTGAACCAGCGGTCGCGAACCATATCGTCAATAAACGGTGTCCACACACTGATAATGCCAAACACCACAAGTACAGCAGCTAAAAGGGGCAAGGTGATTTTATACGCCCATTCCTGCAACCGGCCTTCGGTTTTCATAATCAACCATGTGGAGCCCAATAGGGCATAGCCTGCAAGTAGGCCAAGGCCAGTCAGTACAGTGAATGGGGTCAGCCAATCAAACGCACCGCCAGTGAACACGCCATTGGCGGTTTCGTAGCCCTGAATGTAGGTGCCGACAACAACGCCTTGAGCGAATGCAGCCACAGTTGAGCCACCGGCAAAGGCCCAGTTCCACAGATAACGGGAGGTACGCGCTTTGAAACGGAACTCAAAGGCAATGCCCCGGAAAATCAGGCCTGCCAGCATCAGGAATACGCCAATGTACAATGCCGGCAGCAATATGCTGTAAACCAGCGGGAATGCACCCAGCAACCCGGCACCACCGAGTACCAGCCAGGTTTCGTTACCATCCCATACTGGAGCAACCGAGTTCATCATCACGTCGCGATCCTGCTCAGTCGGGGCGAAGGGGAAGAGTATTCCCACACCCAGATCGAAGCCGTCCATCAACACGTACATGATTACGCCAAAACCGATGATAAATGCCCATACGAGTGCCAAATCAAGCAGTTCCATAATCAGTGTCCTCCCTGTTTGGACGGCTGTTCTTTGGAGTCATGGAGCTCAAACGACGTGTGTGCAGCTGACATAGGCCGTTTGGGGCGCTCAGACTGAATGTCTGGCTCGTGCTGATTGCTTTCCATGCCCTCGTACAGAACCCGCATGAGGTAATAGACGCCGGCAGTGAACACCAGGGCGTACACAACCACGTAACCAATCAGAGTAAACAGTGCCATACCACCGGTGAGGGAAGGGGTGACGGACTCAGCCTGAGTCATCATTCCATAGATCAGCCATGGAGCCCGCCCAAACTCGGTTACAAACCAGCCCGTGAGAACGGCAATAAACGGCGCAACGCTCATGAACCGCATACCCTGAAGGAACCAGGGTGAGCGCCAATAACGACCGCCGGAACGCAGAACGAGACCAGTAAGGGCGAAGAGAATCATCAACATTCCCAGCCCAACCATAATCCGGAACGACCAGAATACGATGGCAACCGGCGGCTGCTCCGCTACCGGAACGTCTTTAAGGCCGGGAATTTCACCGTCCCAATCGTGGGTAAGAATCAGGCTGGCAAGCCCGGGCACGCCAAATTCGAAATGGTTGGTCTGGTTTTCCTGATCAGGAATTGCGAACAACAACAGCGGAACATTGCGTGAGGTTTCCCAGTTGCCTTCCATTGCAGCCACTTTAGTTGGCTGGTGCTCAAGGGTGTTCAGCCCGTGGAAATCGCCAACCACCAACTGCGCAGGCGCAAGAATCAACAGTAACCAAAGGCACATAGACAAGGCCTTGCGGTTTGCTTCCACCTCACGGCCTTTCAGCAGATACCATGCGCTGACACCGGCCACAACGAAGCCGCCAGTCAGGAACGAGGCGATAACCTTATGGGCAAAGCGGAACTGGAAGGAGGGGTTAAATATCGCCTCGCTCCAGGAAGTAACGTAGAAGATGCCATCTCGCAGCTCGGTTCCGGCAGGTGTTTGCATCCAGCTGTTAGCTGACAGAATCCAGAACGACGATATGAAGGTGCCTGTGGCCACCATTATCGCCGCAAACAGGTGCGCACCGGGCGGAACGCGATCGCGCCCAAAGAGCAACACCCCAAGAAACGCTGCTTCAAGGAAGAAGGCCGTAATAACCTCATAGCTGAGCATGGGCCCAAGGAAGTTGGCAGACGCCTGGGAGAAATTGCTCCAGTTGGTACCAAACTGGAACGACATAACAATGCCGGATACCACACCCATTCCGAAGACCACCGCAAATACCGTGGTCCAGAACGAAGACAGCTTCAGCCATACCGGGTTCCTGGTTTTGTAACCAAGCCCTTCAAGAACGGCAATGTAGGAAGCAAGACCGATGGTGAACACCGGAAAAATGGCGTGAAATGACACGACAAAAGCGAACTGGATTCGCGATAGGATGAGAGGATCTAGTTCCATAGGAACCCCCGGTAAAGGTTAACGTCACAATAAGCGAGCACAGCGCACTCACTCCACAGCTGCCACAGCCTGAATTGTAATATTGTTTTTACCGGCAGTTAGAGAGCATGCTACTGGATATGGCTGCTAAACCGATAGGGCAGATTGTCGCACCCGTTGATTAAAAACAAGTATGGTGAAAAGCATGAGCTTTTACGAAGAACGCATCCTGCCGCATATTATCGACAAAGCCTGCTCTTTAGGCCAGGTGATGAAACTGCGCAGCCAGATTGTGCCGCGAGCAAAAGGCCGTGTATTGGAAGTAGGCATGGGATCGGGTATTAATCTGCAATTCTACAACCCGGATACCGTGGAAATGGTGTACGGCCTGGAGCCTTCGGAAGGCATGCGCCGCAAAGCACAGCCAAATCTGGAGCGCGCGCCCATTCATGTTGAATGGCTGGGCCTGCCGGGGGAGCAAATACCGCTGCAAGATAACAGCGTGGATACCGTTTTGCTTACCTTCACCCTGTGCACCATTCCCGACTGGAACGCGGCGCTGCTGCAGATGAAGCGCGTGTTAAAGCCCGGTGGGGAGCTCCTGTTCCTGGAGCATGGGGAATCACCCGATGACAGCACCCGCAAATGGCAAAACCGCATCAACCCAAGCTGGAAAAAACTGGCGGGTGGCTGCCACCTGAACCGCCATATCGCAGATCTTATCCGCCATGCAGGGTTTGAGCTTGAGGAACTGGAAAACCTCTACATTCCGAAATCACCGAAGATAGCTGGTTATATCTACAAAGGGATGGCCCGAAAGCCAGTAGCCTGAGGGAAAAACTGACTGAGGGCGTTTTGAATTGCGTTATCGCCCATGGCCTTATACAATTCCGGTCCTCAAAACTTCCCCCCGAATGCTCCGGTGGTGAAATTGGTAGACACAAGAGACTTAAAATCTCTCGACCTCACGGTCGTGCCGGTTCGATTCCGGCCCGGAGCACCATTAAATAAAGTCAGTTTTCCAAGACGTTTAATACGCATTACATTTGAAATCCGCACGAACTGGATAGACTTCCAGGCTTGATCGCCGAAAGCGAGGCTAAGGCTTTGTGCCGCCTGCGCTGTACAGCTATGTGCGCGCCTACCACTGGGTTTTATACTGCATTGTTGAATTCACGAAATCAGGAAGCTACGCATTTCCGTGGAGCTCGCGGTAATACTGAACTAACCTGTTTTTAAATTTGAGACTGAAAACGTGAAACGAGCTTGGAAACAACCAAAAAATGAGAAGTGATCTGAGAGCCAAAATAGTCGAAGTGTGTGACAAAAAAATAGCGGCTAAAGGTAGCACCGTCGGCCTTTCTTTCTATGCATTTTTCGCCAACAAAAATGATGACCCAGAGCGGTTAATGGAAGCAGCTACATGGTGGATCCAGACGCACGAGCTTGACCATTTTGAAAAAGCACAGAAAATCAAAGGAATGATAAAAGACGGGCTTTGATCGCGGGTGAATAACAGATAACCACTCCAGCCATGGCGACTCACAAAGGGTAATTACCTTATCTCTAGCTTTGGAAGGGAAAATATCTGGCGATTGGTGACGAATTCGATTGAGCCCAAGAACATATCGATTGAAGAATTAATGAGCCGGGCAGGGGTGTAACATCACTGAATACGGAGTAAACCAATGACAAATGAAAAAATCGTACTGATCACAGGTGCCTCTAGCGGTATTGGCGCAGCCACAGCTGAAAAACTCATCGAGGCGGGGCACAAAGTCGTTATTACGGCGAGAAGTACCGCCAAGCTAAACGACATAGTCGAAAGGTGGGGCAACGACAGGGTGTTAGCGGTAACGGCAGACGTGTCTAAGCTAAACGAAATTACAAACGTGGTGGACAAAGCCATAGAAACATTCGGCAGACTCGATGTGGTGTTCGCTAATGCAGGCACAGGCGTTAACGCTCCGGGCATCGAAAACGGTGATCCTGACGAATGGAAAACGATGCTGGACGTGAATATCAATGCGCTATTGTTTACCGCCAAAGCCAGCCTGCCCGCATTAAAAGAAACCCAGGGGCACTTTATTATTGCCAGCTCCATTGCAGGCAAGATCACTTTGAAAGGTTCTGTGTATGGTGCCTCGAAGTGGTTTGCTTACGGATTTGGCCAAAATCTAGCCGCCGAAATGGCTGAATGGAACGGCCGTTGTACCACCATCTGCCCTGGCATGGTCAACACGCCCTTTTTTGATGAAGCCAAGCCAGACAAATTAGACCCTAGCGATATAGCCGATGCGGTTGTGTATGCTATTTCTGCCGACCCTAGATGCGATGTGCGTGAAATTACGCTGATGCCAACTAAGTAGTTGGTCTTGATCGACATTCGTTATCTGCGGCTTTATAGTTTTCAAGGAACTAGCATGTTCATTGCAGAAACGCCGAGACTAGTGCTTCGGGAGTTGACCTTCAACGACGCTGGTGTGCTTGGGGAAATTCTTGGCGATCCAGAAGTAATGGAGTTTTCGACCAATGGGCCGTGCACTGATGACGACACCCGAAAATTTATTGACGGGTGTCTGGTGTCATACAAAGAGCATGGCTTTGGTCAGTGGGGGGTTGTGGACAGTTCTTCGGGAGCGATCATTGGTTTTTGCGGCTTGAGTCCGGTTGACCTGAACGGGGTGCAGGAGGTGGAGATTGGTTATCGCCTCGCTCGAAATGCATGGGGCCAAGGTTTGGCGTCAGAGGCTGCCGCGGAAGCGCTCGCGTACGGCTTTTCGCAATGTGGCTTGGATTCTGTCATTGCGATTATCGCTCATCGCCATATAGCGTCAGTTCGGGTAGCGGCGAAGGTGGGGCTGAAGATTGATTTCTCAACAACCTACCGGGGTTGGAACGTTGGGATCTATCGAAAAGCGCTGACACACGCCGATTAACGGATATAACATTAAAAATGGAATGCCAGAAAGCCTCTCACTGAGATATTAAAATGACGTCCAACGAAAAACTTGAACGAAATCCGGTAGCTGGTTTTATACTGATCTTACAGTTGGTTGCGTGGTTCATCACCCTGAGCCCACTTTTCAGTGACTTCACGGGTTCTGATCCCGCAGGCAATGGATTGGCACAGGGGTATGCCTTTATATTTGTGACCGTTCCAGGGATGATTTTTATCTTTCTTAGTAACTTCTATTTGGCGTTTAAAAAGCGATTGAATAAGTGGTGCAGGGTGGCTTCAGCAATCAATATCGTGGGATTGCTTTTTTTGTTTTTGGTAGTCAGTTAGTTATAAGCGCCGGCTATTCCCTCACCACCTTTTTCACCGAATCCGCTTTTGAAGATTTGGAGCCAACCTTTCTCCAGGCTTCGTACTCTTCGCCATTAATCCACGTAACGCCTATGTGTTCTTCCCAGTTTTCAAAGTCTGCACTTCTGTAGCTATCACCTCCACAGCCACCTGCACCGTAGGTGATCTCGCAAACTCTTAAAACAATATACTCACCGTCGTAATCGAGTACCTTCTTGCCGCGGCCACTATTGGTGCACTGGGTGAACAGACGGGATGGGACTTTGAATATGACTTCCGCCGCTTTCTCACCGCCACTTCGCGTTACTCGGGTGATGGAGCAGGTACCTGCGTAAAATTCGTCGCCGTTGATGGTCACATCCGGCTCCAGAGGTTCCCACCAGGCTATTGGTGCAACTTCTTTTTCTGATTCAACACTCCCGCTTTTGTAAAACTCACAGCCAGCCAGCAGTGCTGCAGCCACTGGTAAGAAGAAAAATATACGGAGTGCTTTTGTCACGCGGCTTGCCTTAAACAATTTACTCACTAACCGATACATGCGAACCGCCCATAAAGAAACCTGGAACCTAGTATACAGATTATGATCACCAGCTTACTTTGGCGCCAAGGGCTTACGCGTGAATATACACAGTATCGGCGTGCCCTGTTGCCGAATGATAGGTTCAATATCCCGATGCAGAGCGTGGTAGTGATAGAAGGGAACTCTGGGGAAAAGGTGATGGATGGAGTGCAGATTCTGGCCCAGCCAGAACCACTCTAATGGCTTCATCCAGGTGGGCATTATCAGGCTGTTGGTGTTGCGGTAACGCTCGGCAGATTTGTAAGGGATGTGTGGCCGATACGCGAACCAGTAGGCGGTGAAAAAGCCACCCATCACATACCCAAGAAGAACCACCCAAGCAGCGCCGGGTACATCGATCAGGGCAAGAAAGGCCACGCGCCAACCCAGGGAAACGACGATCTCTGCACAATACACGCTGCGTTCTTTAATCGTGGCTTTGCTCCAGTGGGCGCTTACAAAAAACGTATTTTGTAGCCACAAAAATCGTAACACCGTGCGAATTGCTCCAATGGGGCCCCGGCCAATTCCGCTGATCAGATAATCAGGGTCTTTGTCTGGCTGGTTGGTGTATCGGTGATGGGTAAAATGTTCAAGCCGGTGTGAGGCGTAGGGAATGGCAATCAGGGGAGCCATTAAATAACCGCACAGGTCGTTCACCCAGCGCAGCTTGTCATGCTTGCCATGAATGTTTCCGTGAACGGCCTCATGCACCGGGGTGTAGGCCATGTAGGTGAGCGCAGCAAGAATAAGTGTCGCGGCCCAGGCTGGCATCAGACCGAATACAAAAAACAACAGGTTGCCGATAAAGCCAACCAGCACCAACGCCACTAAAGCGACCGTTGGCCACCCGAATTGCCCCATGTAGTGTTTTGCGAAAACAACGGCTTCGCGGTTGGCTGTGCTTACATCCTGGGGCATGCTTTCCTCTCGTTTTAATATTTGTTGGGAATATGCTTTCAATGTAATGTCTTCCATAACCTGCGCACAGGGCAGCTCTGGCCAATCGGGAAGCCCTTGTGGCCAGTTATGCTGATCAAACCCAAACTATAAAAGTACCTTGATGATTAACGCTGACCCCATTCTTCATCCTATTGTCATCAGCCAGGTAATGATTAACTTCGCCGCCAGCCTGGGTGTCGATAAGGACACCTGCCTGCAGGGCACGGGCATTACCGATGAGGCCTTGATGGATGGCGAGGCACTCATTGCCCGCGATCAGGAAATGCGCTTGATCGAGAATCTGATTCTTGCGCTGCCAGACACGCCTGCGCTTGGCCTGAAGCTAGGGATGCAATACAACGTGGCGACGTTTGGCATTTGGGGCTTTGCGTTGAGTACCAGCCGCACTCTCAGAGATGCAGCCAAAACTGCCATCCGTTACCTGCCGCTAAGCACTGCCTATTGTCGGCTGTATTCGTTCGATGAAGATGGGTTCTTTGGAATTGGTTTAGACCCGGCATCTATCCCCCCGCATGTGCGCCAGTTTTTGCTGGAGCGTGACCTGGCAACGGGTGTGAATCTGGTGCGGGAGCTGAGTTTGTCGGGCCTCGCAATCAGTAAAGCTGAGTTTGAAGGGCCTGAGCCTGCGTACTCTGGTTTTATTGAAGAGGTTCTTGGAGTTAACCCCGCCTATAACAGCCAACGTAACGCAATTATGGTGGCGGGCCTTGCAGCCGATAAGCCGTTGCCCACGTTCAATGCAAGATTGGTGAGAATGCTGAACGATCAGTGCCGTTTGCAGCTGGAACAACGGCAAACCAGTGGATTGTCTGGGCTGGTTCGGCAGCAAATTCTTGGCCCGCTTGGTTTGGTGGCAACACTTGATGAGGTGGCCAGCGCGCTCGCTATGTCATCCCGAAGCCTTCGGCGGAAACTGGAGCAGGAAGGCGCCAGTTTTCGGGCTCTGGTTGATGAAGAGCGCCGACAAACGGCCACGCAGATACTCAGCGGTAGTGATATGAAACTCGACGAGTTAGCCATCCATTTGGGCTACACGGATACAGCCAGCTTTACCCGGGCTTTTCGGCGCTGGATGGGCGTTTCTCCCGGCGAATATCGCAAAGCCAACGTGTTGTAACATGCGCTAAAGGTCGCTTCGACAGCGAAAGCATCCTGCCTGATACTGACTGTTTTCTGATTTACGGTGAACGGAGGTAGCCCGCCATGACAAATCTGCTGAAACGACATACCGACGAGATGGGCATTACAACTCTTACCCTGAGCCAGCCTGAACGGCGCAATAGTCTTTCTATGGGCATGTTGAATGCGTTGGGTGAGGCTCTCGAAAACATCGCCGCAGACAGCGCTACGCGGGTTGTGGTGATTGCGGCTGAGGGTAAGGTGTTTTGTGCTGGCCATGATCTGAAAGAAATTCGCGATCAACTGGATAGCCATGAGTTTCAGCTGGCGTTGTTTAAGCGCTGCAGTGAGGTAATGCAGCAGGTAGTCAACCTGCCAAAGCCTGTTATTGCCCGGGTAGCCGGTGTGGCAACTGCAGCTGGGTGCCAGTTGGTGGCAAGTTGTGATTTGGCGGTGGCGGAAACCTCTGCTCGCTTTGCGACGCCGGGGGTGAATATTGGGCTGTTCTGTTCAACGCCTATGGTCGCACTATCTCGCAACGTTTCCCGAAAGCACGCTATGGAAATGCTTCTTACGGGGGAGATGATCAGCGCTGCCCGTGCAGAGCAGCTAGGGTTGGTAAACCGTGTGGTCGATGAACCATTGCTGGATGATACGGTGTACGCCATGGCCCGCACGATTGCAGAGAAATCCGGGCACACGCTGAAAATAGGTAAGGGCGCTTTCTATAAACAAGTGGAAATGCCCCTGGCCGATGCATACGACTACACGGCCAGGGTTATGGCGGAAAATCTGCTTGCGGATGATGCGCGGGAAGGCATCTGTGCGTTTCTGGATAAGCGCAAACCGGAGTGGAAAGACCGCTAGCGATTATTGCAGTTCTGTTCGCCAAGCTTGAGGCTGTCTCCGATCCCAATTTCATTAGCTTCAAAGAACCCTGCGTTCATTTCCACGGCTGAGACGAACGCAACTTCCGCTGGATAGCTGGGGCAGCGCGCGCCACTGGATGAGTCGCAAGGCTCCATCTGTTTGATGTTGCCAATCACGCCTTGGTCATTCAGGTAAGCGATATCCAGGGGGATGAGAGTTTGGAACATCCAGAAGCCATGATCCGGACTCTGCTGCTCCTGGTACTCAAACAGCATGCCCGAGTTGGCAGCCATAGACTCTCTGCCCATTAATCCTTTCTGACGATCCCTGGGCGCACGCGCTAGTTCCAGGTTAACGCTAAGGGTGCTGGAGGCCGTTACGAAGCATCCTTCGATGACCGGTAGGCCAGCTGATGGCTCAACAGCAGCCGAGCCAGAACAACCAGCCAAGGTGGCCACAAAGCAGAGCAGGGTGTAGCGGTATCGCATCAGGTGCGCAACCGATAGCCGGTTTTGAAAATCCACCAGATACCTGCCATGCATGCGAAGAGAAAGAGCAGTGTCATCCCCACGCTAATTCCTATGTGCACATCAGACACCCCATAGAAGGCCCACCGAAACCCGCTAATCAGGTACACCACCGGGTTGAACAAGCTGATGGTTTGCCAGATTTCCGGAAGCATATCGATGGAGTAGAAGGTGCCCCCAAGAAAGGTAAGCGGGGTTACAATCATCATGGGAACGATCTGCAGCTTTTCGAAGCCGTCGGCCCATATTCCGATGATAAACCCGAACAAGCTGAAGGTTACGGCGGTCAGTATCAGGAACGACAACATCCAGAATGGGTGCAGTATGCTGTAGTCCACAAACAACCTGGCGGTGGCGAGTATAATCAGCCCCAGTATCACAGACTTGGTAGCCGCTGCGCCCACGTAGCCCAATACCACTTCAACATAGGAAACAGGCGCAGAAAGCACTTCGTATATCGTGCCGGAGAACTTCGGCATATAAATACCGAACGAGGCATTGGAGATGCTTTGCATCAGAAGCGACAGCATGACCAGACCAGGGATGATGTAGGCGCCGTATGCAATGTTATCGATATCGCCCATCCGGGAACCAATCGCCGAGCCAAATACCACAAAATACAAACAGGTGGAGATGACCGGTGAGAGCACGCTTTGCATCAAAGTGCGCCGCATGCGTGACATTTCAAAGTTATAGATGGCTTTAACACCGTAAAAATTCATGCTTTCTCCTGTTAGCCCTTGGTGGCTTGTTCATGCACCAGGCCGACAAATATGTCTTCCAGGGAGCTTTCCCGAGTGCGCAGGTCGCGGTAATCAACCCCTATATCACCAAGAGTTCGTAGTAATCTCGCGACGCCAGCCTGCTCCTGCTGTGAATCGAAGGTATATATCAGTTCGTAGCCATCTTCGGACAGCTCAACTGGTTCAGTTTTCAATTCACTCGGCACTTCGTCCAGTTTGTTTTGCAGTTGCAGGCGCAGTTCCTTCTTGCCGAGTTTGCTCATCAGCTGGCTTTTGTCTTCCACCAGAATGATTTCACCTTGGCGTATCACTCCGATGCGATCCGCCATTTCTTCAGCTTCTTCTATGTAGTGGGTAGTGAGAATGATGGTTACGCCGTCTTCCCGGAGTTTGCGAACCATCTCCCACATGTCGCGACGGAGCTCTACGTCTACTCCGGCCGTAGGCTCATCAAGGAACAGTATTCGCGGCTCATGGGACAAGGCTTTGGCAATCATCAGCCGGCGCTTCATGCCACCAGAGAGGGTCATGATGCGGTTGTTCCGCTTATCCCATAGGGACAAATCCCTCAGCACTTTTTCAATGTGTGCTGGCTTGGGCGCTTTACCGAATAAGCCCCGGCTGAACGATACGGCGTTCCACACAGTTTCAAATGAATCGGTGTTGAGTTCCTGGGGCACCAGACCAATGGTTGCACGGGCCTTGCGGTAATCCTTGATGATGTCAAAACCACCCGCACGGACTTCACCCGATGTCATGTTGGCGATACCGCAAATGATGCTGATCATGGTGGTTTTGCCGGCGCCGTTTGGGCCAAGCAAAGCAAAAATTTCACCCCGATTGATTTCAAGATTGATGTTTTTCAGGGCCTGGAAACCGCCCTCATAAATCTTGTTGAGGTTTTTAACGGAAATATCCGGTTGCACGGGCGTATTCCTGTTTTCGAATGTGGGTCAGATATGCGAGCGCGGCATTTTCTCATGTATGGCGCTGGTTTAGAAATCTTTGCCTTGACGCAGATAGTGTCCATAATGCTTGGTGGTTTTCAACAGGGGGTTTAAGCCCGGTATCGGTATGTTACGAGCGATTTTGATTTCAGGTTTCGTTTTGGGCCTGGCGGTAGTAACTGTATTGGGTGTTCGCTGGTTAAAAACCCCGGACAATGGGGCTGTAGCCGTTGCGCTACCTGCATGCGACATACTTGGGCCTCCCTGTGAATGGGAAACGGGATCGGGCGTTTGGAATGTTAGCCTGCAGAATATCGGCGACAAAGGGCAGGGCACGGAATACCAGCTAACCGTTTCTGCGCCGGTCGCACCAGAGCGCTTCATCGCAGTTTTGCGGGGGGAATCCATGTACATGGGAGAGTACCCCGTACCGCTGCGCAGAGGAGATAACGGGAAATATTCTGCGCAGTTTGTTGCACCTTTGTGCACCACGGGCACTGAAATGGTGTGGCGTGTTGATCTACAGGGTGGCCAGCAGCCCCTTTTAGAATCCGTACCCTTGAAGCTTATATTTCAGAGTGAGGGTCATTGAGTAGACCAAACTGGCCCTTATTCACCCTATGCCTTGGCTGACAAAACCTTAGAAAAGTGTAAAATCATGCAAGAATTCGCGCTAACTTCAGAGAAAATATGATGGATTATGGGGAAAGTGTACAAAAAGTACTACTGAGGAAGATTCGCAAGGCAGAACAAGATCTGATGCAGCTGAAGTTGGATTATTGCCGTTTTGTTTTTGGCCTTACCCATCGGGCCAGAGTGTTGTCGGGTGGAGATACCTACCTGATTCTCTCAGTAGATGTGGAGTCTATGAAATCTACGGAGGATGGTGCATTTACTCGCCCGTCCGTCGCAGGTGTACCAGTAGACACGCCGAACCAGACAGATCCAGTGCCCTTGGGCACAGACTGGGTATTGGAGCAGCACAACAAAAGTTAAGAAATCAGATCAGTGCGTTCGCGGTAATAGCTGAGTAAAGACTGCTTTCAGGCTGAACGTACTGGTGGGTCTGCCAGAATTCCGCGCCTTCAAGCCCGGCGCGGAAACAGGCCAGCAGGACACCGCAGGAAGTCAGCGTTGCAATCGCCTGCACGGCCTCTGACTGTCGAATACCGGTTTTACGGGCGGCGATCTGGGCCACCAAGCCCGCCAATGAATCACTGTGCCGTTCTGATTGGTCGCACAGAGCGCAACCGGCTCCGTATAGCCAGGCTGCGGCGTATGCACGAACCGTTTCCGGCGCTTCATTCAGCTGTAGGCCACTTATTCGACAATCCCGCTCTTGAAGCCCTGCAAGAATGTGCAGCTGGGTAAACAACTCTGTACGATCTGCAGAAGCTAGACGTTTCTGCTTTTGAACAACCGGCTTTTCTTTGCGTGTTACCGGTAGGAGTTGGTTGTCAGTTGCAGTAGCTAGTAGAGGTTCGGAGCGAGTCAGCATTAGCATTCGCCACACCAGGGTCACAACCAAAACCAGCAGGCCGACCTGAGTCAGTACAACAAGTCCTTCGATCATGAGCGGTGCTACCTTGAATGAACTATTACAGAACGTTTCAACAGTGTAACGGATTGTATCCTTAAGTCGCCGCGAACTCTTGGTCATTACCGGCCTTTAAGCCGACCGACCTGCAGAAATTGTGACAAGGTTCCCAGTGGCTAGTGAAAGAGAGAAGGCCCCAATACCACCAAAGGCAGCCTGATGACGATTATTCTGGTACTCCACACTCTTTTGGTTCTCACGTTTACCATTCGGATTTTGCTCCGGGATGATCTCTCGCCTCCTGGTCGGCTCGCCTGGTTTGTGGTTCTCAATTTGTTGCCTTATTTCGGCAGCGCAATTTATTTCCTGTTCGGCGAAACAGATATTGGCAATCGCGCAAGCAAGCGACACAAAGAAGTTTTCCACGAAATAAGGGCGAAAGCGTCCTGGTTTATGGGTGATGCTGCCAATACCGAGGCGCTAATTGAGCCGGTGTATCGGCCTGCATTTCGTTATGCAGGTTCCATCAATGGCTTCCATCCTTCAACGGGTAATACCGCCGAGCTGATGAAAGACGGCAATGAAACTCTTGAAAGAATGGTGGCCGATATAGATGCAGCTACCGATCACGTTCACGTGCTCTATTACATCTGGCTTGACGACAATACCGGTCACGCCATTGCTGAAGCCCTGATTCGAGCGGCTCATAGGGGCGTGGTATGCCGGGCCATGGCGGATGGGCTGGGTTCACGTGCGATTATTAACTCCCCGCTCTGGCAACGTATGGAAGAGGCGGGCGTTCGTATGGCGGTTGCTCTATCCTTGAAGCATCCTATTCGCACCATTCTGACCAGCCGGCTGGATCTCCGGAACCACCGAAAAATTACGGTAATTGATGCTCGCATCACTTATTGCGGCAGCCGGAACTCAGCAGACCCGGAGTTTCTGATCAAGGCAAAATACGCGCCCTGGGTCGATATCATGCTTCGGTTTACCGGGCCGGTAGTGGTTCAGAATCAATTGCTGTTTGCCAGTGACTGGATGCAGGCCACCAACGAGTCACTGGATGGCATACCATTATCGTCAGGGCGTGGCGAAGGCGGTTTTCCTGCACAGGTTATGGGCGTTGGCCCAACGGAGCGCCACGGTGCCACGCCTCATCTCTTTGCTAACCTGTTTGCCTGCGCCCAAAGCGAACTGACCCTTTCTACGCCTTATTTCGTTCCGGACGCTACGGTTCTGGAAGCCCTTTGTGCCGCTGCATACAGGGGCGTGAAAGTTGCGCTGATCTTCCCCAAAATTAATGATAGCTTGATTGTGGCCGCTGCCAGCCGCAGCTATTATCATCGGCTTCTCGATGCGGGCTGCGTTATTCATGAGTTCAAAGGAGGGTTACTGCATGCAAAGACCCTCACCATTGATGGAAAAATCAGCCTGATCGGGTCGTCGAATCTCGACTTGAGAAGCTTCGATCTCAACTACGAAAACAATATCCTTCTGCAAGATGAGGCCACAACAAAGGCCATTAAGGAACGCCAGCAGAGCTATATCGACCGATCTGAGGTGGTCAGTTTGCCAGAGGTTCTTGCCTGGCATTATCACGAAAGGATTTGGCACAACGTTATCGCAACCATTGGCCCTGTTTTATAACCACGGGTATCTGCGACAAACCCGAAACTCAAGATGAAATCAGGATGTATCAGGTTCAGCGTCTGTCTGAGCCTTTGTTTAACTGCGGGTGATGGTTACGCCAGCCTGCCGGACACCCGAACGTCTGTTAACGAAGTGCCCGCAGGCACAGTTGGCCTTGGGGCCGCCTTGCGCAGAGGGACTAGCCCTTACGTTGGGGTGGATAATATATCCGGCGTACTCAATGACAGCAAAGCAGACCTTATCCCGCTCTATCTTTATGAAGGAAAATGGCTTTTTGCCCATGGCACTTCAGCGGGAGCGCACCTTGTTAAATCGGATTGGTTGAATGTCGATTTGCTTGCCAAGTATCGGTTTAACCGGCTTGAATCGGATGCTACCCCTTATTTCGATGGCATCAGCGATAGGGATCAAACTGTCGATATGGGCTTCTCAGCCACGATTTTTGGTGATTGGGGCGCACTTTCAACAACTTGGGCAAATGATGTTCTTGGTGTTCACAACGGTTATGAGTGGGACTTTACCTACTCCTACGGCTGGGAACTTGGCCGCTGGTCTTTCACGCCGTTTGTCAGCTACGTGTACCAGGACAGCGACCTTACAGATTATTACTATGGCGTTGACGCCAATGAGGCGAGGGCTGACAGGCCTGTCTATGAGCCGGATTCCGCAACTTTCTGGCGCGCCGGCATTAACTCTTCTTATCAGGCAACATCACGCTTGCTGCTGTTTACAAACGTCGCCTCCCAACATGTGGATAGCGAGATCTACAACAGCCCGCTGGTGGACGAGTCGCAGCTTGTTTCGGCCACATTCGGTTTTGCCTACCTGTTCGGGAACGCACTGAACGATTCAACCAAGCAGCCTGGCTCGGAGCGCTCAGGGGAGTGGTCATGGCGACTGAATTCTGGTTATCAGGCAGAAGGACCTTTTACTCGAACACTCACAGGTACTCTAAAGCGCAGCGAAGATGTTCACGCCTACATGGCCGGCTTAACGCTTGGAAAACTTATTTCCGACGGCAAGTACGTCGATTATTGGGGCAGGCTTTCGATAAATCGCCGTTTCGAAAATGGATACCAGGACAATTTTGGTGAATACAACGCCTATGTAATGGCCATGACGCCGGCTCAGCCGCCCTGGTCATCGAAGGAGTGGTTTCGCTTTGGTATTGGTTTTGGCTTTTCCTATGCAGCGGAAGTGCCTTATGTAGAGCAGGTTAAACAGGCCAAACGGGAGCGAAATACCTCACGTTTTCTCAATTACCTAGAGGGACAGCTGGATGTGCCACTTCGTTTGTTTACTGATAACAAGGCGGTAAGCAACTGTTATGTCGGCGTTTCCTTGCTGCATCGCTCGGGTATTTTTGCCAAATCAGATATTCTGGGCAGCGTATCAGGCGGTTCCGACATGGTGACTGGGCACATAGAGTGTAAGCGCTAAGTTTCTATTCTCTATGGCGCTGCGCCTTAGCAAGTTGGCATGGTCTGGAGTGCAAGCTTTCGACGTATATAGCGCCCTAGTGTATCCACACCGATGTTGAGCAGGGCGGTTACCAATATCAGTACCATGGCTCGATCAAACCGGATGTTCTGTATGGCACTGTCTACATAGAAACCCAGGGTGTAGATGCCGAGAATCCCCAGAATGGCTGTTTCCCGCATGATGATTTCCCAGCGATAGAACAAAAACGCCAAAAACGAACGGTAAACACGGGGCACCAGTTCCCAGCCATATCGATTTAAGCCGCTTGGCGCATCCGGGCGAAGTTTGATTGAGCTGGTTTGCCGGCCTATCAGGTGCCCTATGATGCCGCCATTGTGCAAAGCCAAAGCTACAACCGCTGGCAACATGGATGGCCCCCAGAGCTGCAAAAGAATATAAGCCAGAATGTACTCAGGTGTAGAGCGAGCGATCACCAATGCAACATGGCCGGCATTGCGCCTTATGGGACCGCCAAAGTG
This sequence comes from Marinobacter sp. KMM 10035, assembly GCF_046537445.1. Lineage (NCBI taxonomy): Bacteria > Pseudomonadati > Pseudomonadota > Gammaproteobacteria > Pseudomonadales > Marinobacteraceae > Marinobacter > Marinobacter sp. KMM 10035. Next base: position 2,489,504 of record NZ_JBBVMG010000001.1, read on the forward strand.
ATTTGAGATCAACGGGAATGCCAGCAACGATATAATCCCCGTAGCCACCAAGGCAATCTGAGTGAGCACAATGGTGTTCCAGATGCCCGGCATGGCCTCGTTAATCATCAAATCATTCAACCAGGGGGTAAGGCCCGCGAGACCTTCGCCATTCCGCAGTGGCGCAGGCACTATGTCTTCCGTAAAGAAACGCTGCACGTTGCCCCACACAATGGGCAAACCCTCACCAAGAAAGAAGGGGGCACCAAGAATGTATACAGGCAGAAGCTTTGGCCGCACCCAGAGGGGCATGGTGGCAATCAGGATGTAAAACAGAATCAGCATGGCGCCGGCGTCTGAATACAGCCCTTGGGAGAACGAGGCCTCCAGATAAAACCCGAGTGTTGGCAAACCAACAAAGCCAAGAATCGCGCTGGAGCGCAAGCCGCATTCAAGGCGGTAAGCAGTATAGGTGCGCATTTTCACCCAGCAATCGGGGATGCGGGTATAGAGAAACGCAGAGATAACTCCGGTGCCCGGAGGCAATGCCCGACCGGGTTCCGGATCTGCCTCTTCGAGAATTTCCGAGTACACCTTGGCGAAAATGCCCGCGTAGGGGATAGCAATAGCCAGCACGCCCGTTAAGGGGTGAAAGCCAAAGAACTGCAGAAAAATCAGCGCCCAGAACAGTTCGTGAATGGCACGCACAAAGGCGCAGAACATGCGCACGGGTAAGGATCGGTACACCAGCGCCAGAAGGAACCCGGCAATACCACCTAGCGCCACACCAACAAACGCAAAAGCAACCGTTCTTAACAGGGCAGTCATCAGCCCTTCGCTACTGAAGAAGTTGGGCGTTACGATTCCCAGGAAGAAATTACCAAGATCTCGCCAGGGGTTGGAGGCTGTAATGGCAATATCGGCAAACAGAAGCCCCACCAAGGCAATGGCAAGGAAAATAAGGCTGGTACGAACCGTTGGGGAAGAGAGCATGAAACGGCCGGGTTACCTAGTAAAGAGACATGATGTCTGAAGCCGCAAGGCGTTCGGCAGCTTCGTCCAGGGCGATTTGCCCATCCTGTATGCCAACAATTCTGGTGCAGTATTTCAGCGCCAGTTCCACATCGTGCAGCGCAATAATGCTGGTTGAAAAGCCGTCCCGCAGCAGTGTCATTACCGAATGCGCCATAGGGCCATCCAGCGCCGAAACCGGCTCATCTGCGAGCAGCACCGGTGCATTACGATAGAGAGCACGGGCAATGGCAACTCGCTGTCGTTGACCACCCGACAGGGATGCCGTGGGTGTCCACAGCTTTTCTGTCATGCCAAGTGACTGCAGCAAGCTGTTTACTTCGGTACGGTCCTTGGCGAAGGGGCGCGCCAGGGTAACCGTGTTGTACCAGGTGGCATGTTTATCCAGCTGCCCCATGTAGACGTTATGGAACACAGAGAGGGCGCTCACCAAACCCAGCTCTTGCGGGATGAGGGAAGAGTCCCGGTTAACGCGTTCATGGATAAGCCGAATGAGGGTGGATTTTCCCGCACCGCTTTTACCCACCAGCGCAATCTTTTCGCCCGGGTTAATCTGCAGCGACAGCGGGCCTATAACCCGCTTGCCGCTGAATGAAGCCGTGAGGCCAGAGAAATCAAAGCCTGACATCAATCGAGGATTCCAATCTCTTCAGCTGTTTTACGAATCGGCTCATAGTCGTCGTTGGAGGCAGGAATAAAGCCTGAACGCGGAAAGCTTTCAAGCAGTTGGGGGTTATCCAGATTCAGCAGTGCTTCGGTAACACGCATCTTGAAGCCTTCACCAAACCGCTCATCCACATCTCCACGAATGGTCCATTGGTAATCAGGGTATGCAGGTGTTTTCCAGATAACCTGAACGGCATCGGTATCAATGTTTCCGTCACCCAGTTCTTTCTCCCAAACCTGGAAGTTAAGTGCGCCTACATCGTAAGTGCCGGCCTCAACCAAACGAAGGGTACGCGTGTGGTTGCCACTGAAGCCAACCCGCGAAAAGAAATCCTCTGGCTTGGAATCAAACGTATCGCGCACATAAAATTCAGGCATAAGGCGACCAGATGTTGAACCCTTGGATCCAAAGGTGAAGGTTTTGCCCTTGAGCTGGCTTTCCAGATCGCTCAGTTCACCAGCCGGTTTAATACCTGTGTTGGTATTGGCAATAAAGTAGGTCTCGAACGCTTCGTCTTCAACGCCTTGAGCGATCGCTTCTGACCCTTCAACCAGTCGTCGGGCCTGTACGCCGGATAGGCCGCCAAACCATGCCAGCTGCACCTGGTTGTTACGGAAGGCTGAAACCGCCGCAGCGTATGATTTTACCGGGATGTAACGCACTTCAACATCCAACTGCTCAGAAAGGTAATCCGCCACACCGCGAAAACGCTCTACCAGTTTGGTTTCGTCTTCGTCGGGGATTGCGGTAAATACAAATGTCTCCGCCGATGCGGTAACCGCGGTGACGCAGAACAAACTGGAAACCACTAACTTCCGTATAAGATTCAAAGCCATTTGAATTCCTTGATCGGTTGTGTGATTGATATAGCAAAGGCGTAGGATACTCTGATTGTTGCCGAGCCTGAACAGCTATACGTTTTGCGTGTTTAAATAGGTCAGGTTTCCGGGCACTATTCTCCGGAAACGCGATGCAAGTCTATCAAAGTTTCACCCGGGCCCTGAAACAGTGTCCTTATACCAAAGATACCTATGGATATTATCATCATCACGCCTGCGGCCCCTGGCTCGAAAGCTGGCAACAGGGCTACTGCAGAACGTTGGCAGGCGTTGCTGGAACGTTCAGGGCATCAGGTGTCAGTTGTCACGGAATACCGTGGTGAACCCTGTGAGCTTTTCTTAGCCCTTCATGCTTGGCGCAGCTACGATGCCGTGCACTTGTTTCGTGAGACCTGGCCGGGCAAACCTTTGGTGGTGGCTCTTACGGGAACAGACATATATGGGCACCAGTACAAATATCCTGAGCAAACCCTTTACTCCATGCAGGCGGCCGACGCGCTGATTGGACTGCATGCACAAGTGGGGGACGATATCCCTGAGAGTTTTCGGGGCAAGCTGGTCACGCTTTTTCAGTCAGCTGATAAGCCGGCAGAAGTGCCCGGAAATGGTGGCCCTGCCACATATGATTTTGACGTGTGTGTTATCGGCCACCTCAGGGCTGAAAAGGACTCACTGCGGGCGGCTAAGGCGGCAAGGTTGTTGCCCACAACATCTCGAATCCGTGTCTTGTGCGCGGGCAAGGCCCACGATGAACATTGGGAAAAACTTGCGACCCAGGAAGTAGATGAGAACCCAAGGTTTCACTGGCTTGGCGAGCTTGAGAAAGCCGATGTTGTGCAGCTGATGGCGAATAGCCAGTTATTGGTAATGAGCTCGGTGATGGAAGGTGGGGCCAACGTGGTATCGGAAGCCTGTCGAGCGGGTTTACCGGTGATTGCCTCAGATATTTCCGGTAATACTGGGTTGCTTGGTAAGGATTACGCCGGGTATTACCCGGTGGGCGACACGTCTGCGTTGGCCGCTGTTCTTGAACGGGCTGAAACCGATTCAGCATTTTTGGAGCAATTACGAGAGCAGGTGAACCAGCTGGCAAGCCAGTTTACGCCTGAAAAAGAACAGGAATCCCTGGAACAGGCGCTTTCACTTGCATTGCAACGCTGCTCCGGGAATGAATCCTGAGTTTAGTCCTTTAACGTAATCGGCTCGATTGGCCCGCTTTCATCCTGCGGGGTGACCCGACCGATGATGGCGGTATGCGGATAGCCAAGGGCTTTTAGCTCTCGAACGCACTCCTCTGCTTTATCTGCCGCAATACTCGCTAACAAGCCGCCGGCAGTTTGTGGATCAAAAATCAGCGGATAGCGTGGGTGATGCACCCATTTTTCCTGATCCCGAATACCACGACGCAAGCGTATGTTGGCCGGTTGAAGAGAACTGAGAATGCCTGCCGCAACGGTTTCTTCTGCACCTGGCAAGATGGGAATAGCAGAGAGGTCCAATTCCGCATCCACACCCGATGGCCGAGTCATTTCAACCAAATGTCCCAACAATCCGAAACCGGTCACATCGGTACAGGCTTTGGAGCCTAAACGACGCAGGCAGTCTGCTGCTGCTTTGTTCGACTGCACCATGGAGGCGAGAGCAGAATCGATCCAACGGCCTTTGGCCGCCAAGCGGGCGTGGGCCGCAAAGAGCGTTCCGGTGCCGATCGGCTTAGTGAGAATGAGCACATCGCCGGCTCGCAGGCCGCCTTTGCTCATCACTTCATCAGGATCGATCAGGCCATTTACTGCAAAGCCCAAGGCAAGCTCTCGGCCTTCACCAGTATGACCACCCACCAGAGCACAGCCGGCTTCATTCAGCACATCCACTGCGCCAGACATCATTTGGAAAACAACGTCTTCCACCTTGGATTCGATACCGTAGGGCACCGTCGCGACGGCAGTCGCGCTTTGGGCTTCCGCGCCCATGGCAAAAACGTCACCCAAGGCATGGTTGGCGGCAACGCGGCCAAACGTATAGGGATCGTCAATAAAAGCCCTGAAAAAGTCGACGGTATGCACCACCGCTTTCCCTGGCGGGACTCTCAGTACTGCAGCATCATCGGGCGCATGCAGGCCTATAATAATATCGTCCCGTTCGATGGGGCGTAGCTCACCTAAGGCACGGGAAAGAACCGTGCTGCCTACCTTGGCACCGCAACCACCGCAGCGCATGGCAACCGCAGAAATGGCTTGTGATGCTTCCTCAGGATTCTGGGCTGCCGTGGTATCGGGTAAAACGCCAGATTCTTCCATGGGAGGGAGATCGGTGAATTTTTCCATGAACCGACGGTCGATCCAGTCTTTCCAGCGCCACACCAGGGCACCATCGAACTGCAAATCGCCACGGGAGGCTACCGCGTACTTGTCACCGGTACTGATCAACGCCAGCCATTTTTTCTGGGGGTGGAAATCTTTCGGGGCTTTGCCCAATGCCATGCGTTTAAGGTTGTCCGCCAGTGGTGGGCCTTGACGCACGGCAAACACACCCGCTTTTTCACGGGGGTGATTAACCACATTAGCGATATCGCCGACGGCAAAAATGCTGTCGTCGTTTTCAACCTGCAAGGTGTCACGCACCCGGAGGAACAGGCCGTCGTCCAGTGCCAGGCCGGTTTCTTGAAGCCAGGCTGGTCCGCCAGCTCGGGTAACCCAAAGAACTTCATCTACCTGCTGGCTTTCGCCAGAGGCAGTGCGCAACAACCCATCGCTGACTTTTTCTACCGGGGACCCAAGGTGGAGCTTTACGCCACGATCAGAGAGTGTCGTTCGGAAAATTTCACGCACTTTGGTGTTGTGGGTCGGAAGAATTTCTTTGGCTGCATCAAATAAATGGAAGTGCAGCTGGTCGGAATCCCGCCCACGCTTTTCCAGCTCGTTCTTGAGGCGATACTGCATGGCAAGTGTGAGTTCTACGCCTCCCGCTCCTGCACCTACAACGCCAACCGTCAGCGGCCCTTGGTGATTCTCGATACGGGAGAGCAGGGAAAGCCACCGGTTGTTGAAGCCCGTGATTGGCTTTACAGGCACCGCGAATTCAGTAGCCCCTTCAACCTCATTCACTCTGGGGGAAGAGCCAATGTTGATCGAAAGTATGTCGTAAGGGACATCCGGACGGCCTTTGCAGATTACGCGCTTGCTGTTGCGATCTATGCCTATGGCTTCGGAACGGTAGAATCGTGCGCCGGCAAATTCCGCCAGCCGGCTCAGGTCGATGTGCACATCGTCGTAGCTGTAATGCCCAGCCACATAACCTGGCAGCATTCCGGAGTAGGGGGTGTGAGTGTCACGGCAAATGAGGGTCAAGCGCACGCCGGGAACGGGTTTCATTGCAAACCGTTTGAGTACCCCGACGTGGCTGTGCCCGCCGCCAATCAGGACAATGTCCCGTAATACAGGCTGCTCAGGCGCTCGCATCAGTTAATTTTCTTAGCTTCGGCCGTGAGTTGGTCGAACCCCTTGATGCTGGAGAAAGCCTTCAGCTTTTCCGTGTCTGCTGCCGATGGATTGGCAATCTGGTCAATGGAGGTAATGCCGGCGTCTTTCATCTTTTTGGCTGTGGCAGGCCCAATGCCTTTAACCAAGGTAAGATCGCTTCTGTCGGCGGCTTTCTTAGCCTTGGCTGCCGGTGCTTTCTTTGCTGCGGGCTTTTTGGCTGCTGCCTTTTTAGGTGCGGCTTTTTTGACCGCAGGTGCTTTGGCCTTGGTTTCTTTGGCAGTAGTATTTTTTGCAGGCGCTTTCTTGAGCTGCTTCTTGCTCTCTTTCTCGGCTTTGCGAATATCTTCTTTGGAAGCTACACCCAAACGTTCGAGAATGTTGGATTGCAGTTCGTGGAACTCTTCCAGCCGGCGCTCAAACTCATCACTAAAGCGCTTCATTTCGCGCTCACGAAGCTCATCCACTTCTTTCAGTAATCTGCGCACCGGGTCTTGAACCTGATGCTGCAGAGAGTCGAAGTGCTTCATTGCATCGTTGATCAAAGTTTCTATCTGGGCGGAGGTTTTTTCAAATTCTTTGTTGACCTTCTTTACAATTTTATCAACGCTCGATTTGGCATTTTTCGCCATGGTATTGACTCCTTGCAGGCGGGTAAAACGGATAGGAATCAGGCCATATGCCGCATGTTGGACACAGAACCCGAGGAACGTCGTGACTTCAACGACTGCTTTTTGGAAAGTACCTCTCTGATACGGCGTAATTTTTCTTCAAGAGTGGTGTCACCGTCTGACTTTAAATCGGAAAAGTCGATCGAATAAAAAAAGTTGCTGCAGTGCTTTCTGCGTTCAGTAATCAACCCAGACACATTCTCCGCCCGGATTTTATCAAACGGCATGTCCATAATCAGATCGAGCGTGACTGTATCGCCTGGATTGAACATCTTGTCCGTCTTCATAACGCACCCGTAAGAGTCCAGTTCAAAAAGCGCAGCATCAACCCGTTCCTTACGGAACAGACCATGCCGAATTGTGAATCGGGCAATAAGATCGGGCAACGCTTCGTTCATGAATACCAAGTCTCTACAGATCCGGTTTGGATATTGATTAAACAATTGATTAAACAATAGACACTGAAATCGGGATTTGCAACGCCATCAGTGCCATACGATAAACCTTTAACACTGTTCTTCAACAGCTATCGGGTGATAATTTCATACATATCAATTCTACGGTCTTTAAGGTTGGTAACAGACCCTTCATTGCGGACCAGTGTGAGCTTTTCCAGATCCATATCCGAGAACATGATCATCTCGGTATTGGGTGTTGTTTCAGCCATTACTGCATCGTGTGGGAATGCGAAATCAGACGGCGAAAATACCGATGACTGAGCGTACTGCACATCCAGGTTTTCCACTTTCGGCAAGTTCCCGACGCTGCCCGTGATGACCACATAGCACTCGTTTTCAATAGCCCTGGCCTGGGCGCAATGGCGAACCCTCAAATACCCGTTTTTGGTATCTGTCCAGAAGGGTACGCAGATGATGTCGACTTCCTTCATGGCGGCAATACGCCCAAGCTCGGGAAATTCGATGTCATAACAGATAAGGATCGCAACCCGCCCTGAGTCTGTATCGAATACTTCGAACTTGTTTCCACCTTCAACAACCCAGTCGCGGCGCTCGTGAGGGGTAATGTGGATTTTTCGTTGTTCGTCTACCCGGCCATCTCGATGGCAAAGATAGGACACGTTATAGACCCGATCGTTCTCCAGCAGTGGCATGGAACCGGTGATAATGTTGATGTTATAGCTCACCGCCATCTCTGACATACGATCCCGGAACTGCTGCGTAAAGCCGGCGAGGAACCGTATGGCTCGGGTTTGATCAACTTGATCGGTCAAGCCCATTAGGGGCGCGTTGAAAAACTCCGGGAAGAGCGCGAAGTCACTCTTGTAATCAGAGAGGGCGTCCACAAAGTACTCAACTTGCTCCAGCACTTCCTCGACTGAGCCGAACTCACGCATTTGCCACTGAACGGCGCCCATACGTACCTGGGTTTTCTTTTCGTTCAATACTGAGGAGGGTGGGGTATAAAGAATGTTCCGCCATTCCAGTAAAGTCGCATACCCTAGAGATTTCTCATCCTCAGGCAGATACTTGTGCATCAGACGGGTGACCTGGAAATCATTGGAAAGCTGAAAGCTCAGAATCGGGTCGTAGATATCCTTGCGGTCAACGCGGTCTATGTATTCGGCAGGGGAGTACTGCTCTGAATACTTGTGAAAGCCCGGTATACGCCCACCAGCCAAAATGGCGCGCAGGTTGATCGAGCGGCAAAGTTCCTTGCGAGCTTCGTACAGCCGGCGACCAAGCCGGTAGCCGCGATATTCAGGATGAATAAACACATCCAGCCCATAAAGCGAGTCGCCCTTCGGGTTATGACGGATTTGCTCATTGCTCAGAATCAAGTCGTCATAGGTGTGAGGGTTACTGAAACGCTCATACTTGACCGAAACTGTCAGAGCCACGGCCACCAGCTGGCCGTTATCTTCAATGCAAATCTGGCCGTCCGGGAACTGTTCAACCAGCGCTTTAATGGTATCTTTGGGCCAAGCCCCGCCAATGTCGTCGTAAACCCGATCCATGAGTACCTGGAGCTGTTCATAATCATCAAGCTTCAGGTTGCGGAGATTTAGGTGCAGCTCTTCATGGGCCATTCAGTGGGGCTCCTGTACGGCGGTGAAATGAATGTTCGAAACAAGTTTATCAGAAGGCATTAAAGAGTTCGCACAGACCGCCGTTAATCAATGAAACAAATTCAGGAGTACGCCGTGCATCTTACATTTGGTCAAAAACTGCTGGTCACCTTCAGCATTCTCCTGATATTGGTGATGGCCGCCTTTACGATTTCCGGGAACCTCCGCCTGCAGAATACATCGCAAACCTATGTGGATTCGTTAATCGAAAACACAGCGGAGCAGAATACGTCGAGTATTGCTGAATGGCTCAACACACGCCTTGTCATGACTGAATCAACAGCTAAAGCCCTCGAAACAGTGTCAGACGATTCACAGGCACATACGTTGTTGCAGGCGATTTCAACCGGCGGCAATTTCAAGGATGTGTACGTTGGCCGCGCTGATGGTTTCATGGTGATGAAAACCCAGGCCGACACCGATGCATTGCCTGAAGGTTATGACCCTCGCACTCGCCCCTGGTACAAGAGGGCCATGGATCTCGGGCGTGGATCCTTTACTACGCCTTATCTCGACGCTGCAACCGGCGAGATTGTTATCTCAACCTTCGCGCCTGTGAGGCGTGGGCCGTATCAAGGCGTTGCCGGCGCGGATATTACACTCAATGCCATTGAGCAAATGTTGTCAGTGATCAACCTGGCAGGCACCGGGTATGCAGCTCTGATCAGTAAAGACGGCACAGTTCTGTACCATCCGAACAAAAGCCTGATTGGCAAAAAAATCAGCTCACTGCTTGGTGAGGCTCCAAAGCTGAACAAAGACGTGCACAGCTATGAGCAGGAAGGTTCTGCCTGGAGCGCCAGCTTTCACTCAATCAGCAATGCCCGTGGTGTTGACTGGTACCTGGGTACCTTCGTAAACCAGGACAAAATAAACGCCCCTGTGCGAAGCGCCATGATAACCGGTGCGATTATCGCCATCGTTGGGCTTTTGGTGTCGCTCGTCGTGCTTCATCTGGGAATTCGCACCTTGATGGCGCCCGTGCGCAGGTTGAATGCTGCCATGGCAGATATTGGATCAAACGATGCTGACCTCACCCAGCGCCTGGATGACAGCGCCCGTGATGAATTTGGGCAGTTGGCTGCAAGTTTTAATCAGTTTGTCGGTAAAATCCATCAGGTTGTCCGTGAAGTCCAACAGGGAAGCGGCGAGCTGGCCAGCAACGTAACCGCCCTTAGAAATACAGCCAAGACTAGCCGCAGCAGCGTTGACAATCAGCAGGCCGAAATCGATATGGTAGCGGCGGCGATAAACGAGATGTCCGCAGCGGCGCATGAAATTGCACAAAATGCTCAGCAAACCGCAGATGCGGCCAACACTGCAGATGACGACAGTCGTGCATCGCTAGAAACCATGTCTGCCTCGCGGGATGCGGTGCAGAAGCTTTCCCACGAAGTAAGCGCGGCTGCCGAGGTCATCGACTCACTGGGGCGCGATGTTGCCTCCATCACAACCGTGCTGGAAGTTATTCAGGGCATTGCTGAGCAGACCAACCTGTTGGCACTGAACGCCGCCATTGAAGCTGCGCGGGCAGGGGATGCTGGTCGCGGTTTTGCAGTGGTTGCCGACGAAGTAAGAAACCTTGCAAGACGAACTCAAACAAGCACTGAAGAAATCAACAATATGATTGAGCGCCTGCAAACGGGTGCCAATGACGCGGTAGAGGTAATGAAAGCATCAACCGCGGTGTCTAACGTGAGCATGGAAAAAGCTCAGGATGCCATGGATTCCCTGAACCGTATTACTGGCGCCATTACCGCCATTAGCGAGATGACCTCTCAGATTGCTACGGCCTCTGAGGAGCAAACATCGGTAACGGAAGAGCTGAATTCGTCGATTACCCGTATTGCGGATCAAGGCCAGGAAGCCGCTGCAGCCGCAAGCGAAAACGATGTTTATAGCGGGCATATCGAAAAGATTGGCCACACCCTCGATGGTAACGTATCTCGCTTTCGGGTTTGATTGAGGCTCAGTTGCGAAGCAACTCAATGCGCCAGCGTAGGTTATTCAGTGTATCGCGGCCAATGTTGCCTGATTCCTCGCTCAGGAAAGGGTTATCCAGAACGATGATCGTGCGCTTATCCAGATTGAGGGTGGCGACTGCCTCACCATAATACTGGTCAAGAAACACACCAAAGCTGCCATCACGGATAGCGCGCTCCATTCCCAGTTGCAAACGATGCGCTGTTAACTGGTCTTCCGGACCCACAAACAGGTACGAGGGCATGGGGTAGGCCAGCACAAGGTTGGGTTCTACCGTCATCTCTGGGTCGTTTTCCATTTGCAGGTCGTTAATCACCTCACTGACACCTCTGGCAAAGCAGTCGAAACGGTGTTTTCTCAGCATTCCAAATAGAATTTCATAACGGGAGTGGGTAATCACAGGTATTTCGTTGTTTCTGAGAATTGGTGTGTCTGGCCAGTGATCACCTTGACCAATTCGTACACCACTTTCGCGAAGATCGTCGAGGGAGTGGATATCCTCAAACAGTGACAGGCTTTCTGGCATCACCACGCACACGCGAAAGCCAAGCAGCCCTCCATCTACAGGTACTGGAACAGGCGTCAAAAACTGCTCCCGCTCTGCCGATGTGGCCACATTGGCGATATCCACCATGCGGTTAACGCCTCGGGCCAGTTCGCGCAATGCCCGTCCCTGGCTAAGCTCCTGGCTCCGGATGATGCGGAACTCCCCATACTCGGGTGTTTTTTCCAATGCCAGAGTAACCAGCGCATGGATAGCGGGGCTATCGAAATTCCGATACCAGAGAACATACTCCTGAACAGGGGGCGGCGCCGGATTTGCCTGAACAAAGCCACTCAACAGAAGCGCACAAAAGAGCGCCAGGGAGAGCCTGGTTGCAACAGGCAGTTTGGGGCCTGCGTGACCACAAGTCAGAATGGTGTGGGCATATGGCACTATCCGTATCCTTGTGAAATGTTCCGAATCCATTCCAGCAAGCGAAAGCCAGCTGCTTTGACGTTATAACAATGATTTCAAGTAATGACACTTTAGATCAGAATTCTCCGGAGAGCCGCCAAATCTCACCACAAATATGTAAAAGAGTGTTGCGATGTGTGTTCGGCATTGTAATGATCCGCCTCAATAAAACTATCGGAGCAGAATAATGGCATTTATAGACAGGTTTATCGGGGCCACCGGTCAATGGATTTCCACCACGGATCCTAAAGCAACCTTGGCACAACCCGTAGAGTGGCTAAAGAAGACCGGGGGCTACGCTGCCGTTAACCGTCTAATAGGGATGTCGATCCCGTTCGCGCCCCGGAACCGGTTCAGCGTTGAAGAGGTTCGCCCAGGTTACGTGCGGGCGCGTATTCAACTCAAAGGTAACAAAAACCACTTTGGCAGCTTGTACGCAGGAGCTTACTTTCTTGTGGCGGAAATTCCGGGTGGGGTACTGACACTATTTGATCTTGGCCCAGCCTACACACCGATCCTGAAGGAAATGACTCTGCAGTTTTTGCTGCCCGCCAATTCGGATGTGACGGTAGAGTTTGAATTATCACCAGAAGAAGTTGCAGGGATTCTCGCGGATGCCGACGCTACTGGTCGGGCGAAGTTCAGCCTCACCGGAGAACTGCGCGATATGGAGGGCAATCACGTTGCTACATCCATCGCTCAGTACCGGGTTCGCAAGAAAGGCTTCAAGCCCGCGGTATAATGGAAAGCCTGAGGTTGTTCCTCAGGCTGGATCCAGCTCGGCAATGGCGGCGAGAAATATCTCGCCGTATTTCTCCAGTTTTGCCGCACCCACACCGCTCACGCCGCCAAGCTCATCGAGCGTTTTCGGTTTGCGATCCAGCATGTCAAACAGCGTGGTGTCGTGGAAAATAACGTAAGGCGGCACGCCTTGCTTGTCCGCTAGCTCCTTACGGCACGCTCTTAGTGCCTCCCAGCCCACGTGGTCTGTCACTTGGTCTTTAACCGGGCTGCCGGCTCTTCCACCTGAAGAGCGGCTTGAAGTCTTCTTAACTATTGGGTCCTTGCGCAATTCAACCTTGTGCTCGCCTTTCAGCAAGGGGCGGCATTCCTCAGCGAGCTGCAGCGCGCCATAGCCATCGGGATCTGTTCTCAAATAGCCGTTAGCCACCAGTTGACGGAACACCGACTTCCATTCGCTAACCGAAAACTCCGCACCAATGCCGTAGGTTGATACCTGGTGATGCCCCAATTGGAGGACGCGCTCATTTTCTGAACCTCGCAACACATCAATAAGGTGGGTAACGCCAAAGCGTTGCCCGGTGCGGAACACGCAAGACAGTGCTTTTTGAACGGCAACTGTGCCGTCCCAGGTTGCAGGTGGATTCAGGCAGGTATCACAGTTACCACAGGGAATATCCAGCGCATCGCCAAAATAGTTCAACAGGACTTGCCGACGGCATTTGGTCACCTCACACAGCCCGAGCATGGCATCCAGCTTCTGCCGCTCAATGCGCTTGAAGTGATCGTTCCCCTGGGAGGCTTCCAGCATCTGCCGCAGCTTGATCACGTCCTGAAGGCCATACACCATCCAGGCCGTAGAAGGCTTTCCATCACGGCCCGCACGGCCGGTTTCCTGGTAATAGGCTTCCAGGCTTTTAGGTAAGTCGAGGTGTGCTACAAAGCGCACATCTGGTTTATCTATGCCCATACCGAAGGCGATGGTGGCGACAATAATCACACCATCTTCCCGGAGAAAGCGCTCCTGATTGCGAGCCCGATCGTTTGCCGGAAGCCCCGCATGGTAGGGCAATGCGGTGTAACCTTTCTGGGAAAGCATCTTCGCGGTGGCATCCACTTTGTTGCGAGACAAGCAATAAACTATGCCGCAGTCAGCTTCATGCTCTGCTTTAATAAAGTCCAGCAACTGCTTGTTCGCATTCACCTTAGGAGCTATACGGTATTGAATATTTGGGCGATCAAAACCGCTAATGAAGTGCCGCGCCTCGGTGAGGGACAGACGCTCCGCGATCTCTTTGCGAGTACGCTCGTCGGCCGTTGCCGTTAACGCAATTCGGGGAATAGCTGGGAACTCATTCGCGAGTACCGCCAGTTGCAGATAGTCAGAACGGAAGTCATGCCCCCATTGAGATACGCAGTGGGCTTCGTCAATGGCGAATAACGAAATAGACGCATCGTGCAGCAGCTGGAGTGTACGGGGTTGAATGAGCCTCTCTGGCGCGCAATAAAGAAGATCAAGTTCACCGGTGCTCAGTGCGTACTCGGTTGCGCGTGCCTGTTCAAAATCCATCGTTGAATTGAGAAAAGCCGCTTTCACACCCAACTCACGCAACGCTGCAACCTGATCTTGCATCAAGGCGATCAGTGGCGAGATAACAATGGCCGTGCCGGTTCGAACAAGCGCAGGAACCTGATAGCAGAGGGATTTACCGCCGCCAGTGGGCATGAGCACCAAGGCATCGCCACCAGATACGACCTCATGGATGATATCCCCCTGCAGAGGGCGGAACGATTCGTACCCGAACACTTCGTGCAAAACCTGTTCGGGGCTTCTGCCAGATGTAGTGGGCCTCTCGGCAGAAAGCTGTTCAAAGTCCTGGTCGGGATACATAGAATAACCGGTTATTCGCGAGGCTGGGGTGAAATCAGGTGGAGGATGATACCAGATTCACCACAAGGAATGGCCGGGCAAGACGTGTTTTTGGGAAGCAAACCCATGGGAAAACCGATACAATACCGCCGTTTTAAGCCTAGGTTTAACATCTCAAGATAACTGACACACAACAACAGGGCAGCCATGCAGGAATTTGACGCCATCCGTCCCTATTCGGACGAAGAAACCGGCCCGGCAATTCAGCGGTTGGTTAACGACCAGGAATTTCTGGATATGGTCGCGCGCTTCAAGTCGCCACTACTTGCTCGCTGGGCCCCGGCACCCTTGCGTTTTTTTACCCGGCGCTGGCTGTCTAGCCGATTTGGCCACTTCACAAAAGTAGATGATTTGCAGGCTGGGCTTTCCGGCTATATTGGTGAGCTGATTGAAAGCACAACAGCCCGTGTCACCAGCAGCGGGCTGGAGAATTTGAGCAAGCAGGGGGCCTACCTGTTCATCTCCAATCACAGGGACATTGTTTTTGATCCCATGGTGGTCAACTATCTGCTGTTCCATAACGATCTGCGCACCACGCGCATCGCTATTGGCGATAACCTGCTTGCCAACCGGGTGTTTGCAGAGATGATGCGACTTAACAAGAGCTTCATTGTCCGCCGTGATATGACCAGCCCTCGGGAAATGCGTGATGCATATATTACGCTCTCGGGCTTTATCAATCACAGCGTTGCGAACAACGAGAATATCTGGATAGCCCAGCGAGAAGGGCGCGCTAAAGACGGTCGTGATTTTACCGATCCGGCGATCATAAAAATGTTTTATATGAGCTGCAAGAAAAGCGGGCTGAGCTTTGCCGAAGCTATGAACAAGCTTCGCATTGTCCCTGTATCTATATCCTACGAATACGATCCCTGTGACGCTGATAAGGCCCGGGAGCTGGAAACCAAGGCCCGCAGTGGCAACTATAAAAAAGCGGAAGGCGAAGATACTGAGCAGATCATGAAAGGTCTAACCCAGTTCAAAGGCCATGTACACGTGCATTTTGGCGCCCCGATCGTCAGTGCCCCGGAGAATGCAAAAGAGTTAGCCGCCGTAATCGACACGGAAGTTCACGCGAACTACCACTTGCACGCATCCAACCTGATCGCCTACGAAATGCGTGGACAGGGCTCCCAGGGAGCTAGCAGCCTGGATACGATTCGGGAGTCAGTCGTAACCGCAGGAAGCTGGTCGGAGGCCGATATTCAGGCAGCCCGTGCGGAAATGGAAAACAGGCTCGAAGCTTGTGATCCCGCGATTCGACCCTATCTATTGGATATGTATGCCAATCCGGTTCAGAGCGCACTGGATGCAAGCGCCAAGTTGAACGCTCCGGAATAATCCGGACACCAATCCAATTCCCCTTTTCAGATACACGAGGTACTGCGTGCAGGATCTACAATATATTGAGCTGGAAACCCGCCCCAACCCCACAGCCGCAGTTATCTGGCTGCATGGCCTTGGCGCAAGCGGACATGATTTTGAACCCGTAGTGCCAGAGTTGGGTTTGCCAGACGATGCAGCGGTGCGTTTTATCTTCCCCCACGCCCCTAATATGCCAGTTACCATCAATGGCGGAATGTCCATGCCAGCCTGGTACGATATCAAAGCGATGGATATTGACCGGATTGTGGATACCGATCAGTTAATGGAGTCGGCCCGTGCGGTAGGCAAGTTAGTTGACCGGGAAATTGAACGTGGAATTCCCGCGGAAAACATCGTTATTGCTGGATTTTCTCAGGGTGGGGCGGTTGCTTACGAGCTAGGCCTGACATACCCGAAACGTCTCGCGGGCATTCTGGCACTTTCTACCTACTTCGCTACAGCGAAAACAGTAAAGCCTTCCGATGCGAGTGTAGGGATTCCTATCAATGTTTATCACGGGACCTTTGATCCCATGGTTCAGGAATCGCTTGGTGTGCGCAGTGTGGAAGCACTTAAGGAAATGGGCTACGAGCCGGCGTATATGACCTTCCCCATGGAGCACAGTGTGTGCCTTGAGGAAATTCAGGAGATCGGGCGCTTCATTCGCAAGCACGCCCTCTAGGTATCAGAAAGCTCACTGGCATTCAGACTCAGGTATTCAACTGCGCCAGAATGCCGGTGAGAGCACAATCACGACACTCAGAATTTCCAGTCGCCCCATTAGCATGCCTACCGCAAGAATCCACTTGGCGGCGTCTGGCAATGGGCCGAAGTTCCCCGCAGGTCCGATGATGTCGCCCAAACCAGGGCCTACGTTGGTGAGCGCAGTCAATGCGCCTGACAACGACGTGATGAAGTCGAGTTGCATGGCGGCTAGCGATACCGTGATCAGCAACAGACACAGCAGGAAGATAAACGTATAGGCGATCATCGACGCGATAATGTCATCACTGACCGCCCGTCCATTGTAGTTACGCGAGAGTACCGCCCGTGGGTGCAGCAAACGAATCAATTGCTCACGAAGTACAATCAACGAAAGCTGAAAGCGAAAAATCTTCATGCCTCCGGACGTTGAGCCGGAACAGCCGCCAATAAACATCAGGAAGAAAAACAACACAAACGCCAGCGGCCCCCAAGCTGAATAGTCTTCAGATGCATAACCGGTTGTGGTTACCACGGAGGTCACGTTGAATAAGGTAGCAATGTAGTTGTGCACCGGGTCAAAAGGCACAGGCGAGACAGCCCACCTGTAAAGCGTGAGAAGGGCAGGCACAACCAGCAGTATGGTTAGAAACAGCCTTACCTGCTGATCTCGGAACAACACGCCACGTTGCCCGTGCATCTCTCTGACAAAAAGGAAAAATGGCAGGCTGCCAATCATCATGAAAAACGAGGCTTCCACCAAAATCAAGTCGTTAAATTTACCCATGCTCATATCCGACGTGGAGAATCCTCCAGTCGCGATACTGGTTAGGCCATGGTTAAAAGCATCGAACAACGTCATGCCAGATAGCCAATAAGTGACGACCGCGACGGTTGAGAAGACAAGATAAACAATGAGAAGCCCGCGGCTCAGGGTTTTCATTCTTGGGAGGGCTTTATCTGTCCACTCTGAAGACTCAGTAGCAAACAATCGCATGCCGCCAACACGCAGGAACGGAAGCACCGCTACGAACATGCCGATTATCCCTATGCCCCCGATCCACTGCAGAATCGATCGCCAAAGAAGCAGATCTTTATCCATGGTATCCAGGCCACTGAATACAGTAGCGCCTGTGGTTGTGATGCCTGAGGCGCCTTCAAAAAAAGCATCTGCAGCGGAAATGCCGTCATCACTAAGGTAAAAAGGAAGTGCGGAGAGCAGGGAGATAATGAACCAGGACGATACGGTAAGCACGAACATATACCGCGGTTTTAAGTCTCTGGGCTTGCGGTACGTAGAGGCAATGCCGAATAATCCGATTCCGAAAACGATGGCTGCAGATTCCACAAACGACGCCGCATTGGGCGCATCCGAGCCAAGCATCAGAAACACAGGCAGCGTCATGAATATGCTGAGCAGCACAAACATAAGACTTACAATAAAAATAACAGGGTAGAGGTTTCTCAATGGATGCCCGAGCTAGCTGAACCGAGAGAGGGCGTCAGAATACCTGTGGGAACGTTCAACCGCAAGGAAACTCACGGTTTGCAGCATGATTGCCGCGGTATTAAAACACCGTCAGCAAAGGGCTTTTTACGGTTTCTGGTGTGGAAAAGCCGTGTAGATTGTTGCAGTCTGATTAGCAGATAGTTTTGAAATTGGGGAAACGACATTGAACCACCTGGCGCACCTATTTCTTGCCCCTGACTCGCCTGAAGCGCGGGTGGGCAGCATGCTTGGTGATTTCACCCGTGGTTTGGACATTGCAGCGCTCCCGGATTCAGTAAGGCTGGGGGTTCGGCACCACTTGGCCGTAGACAGTTTCACCGATAAACATCCAGAGGTATTAGCCAGCAAGCGGCTTTTTTCTACCCAACGCCGCCGATTTTCCGGTATAGCCCTGGATGTTCTATACGACCACTTTCTTTTACAGCATTGGAGCGAGTTCACTGATGCAGATCAAAACAGCTTTATCAGCGCCGTTTATGCAGAGCTGCAGGATAACGAAGACCTGATGCCCCCTGTTATGGCCAGAACAACCCGACACCTTGTCTCCCACGACTGGTTCGGGTCCTATCGCGATCTCGATAACATTGGATTCGCCCTTGACCGAGTGGCGACACGCATTCGTTTTCAGAATTCTTTTGCGGGAATTATTGAGGAAATACGACCACTGCACTCAGAGCTTGAAGAACGTTTCTTGTCATTTTTCCCGGATTTACAATCATTTGCAGGAGGAATTGAATGAAGTCTCTGATCCCTTTAGCCCTTGCCACCACGTTCATGGTTCCTGCTACAGCCCTGGCGGAGAAAGCAGACAAAAGCGGCATACCGGTTCCCGAAACGCTCGGTTTTGTAGAGTGGGTAGTAATGAACGATACCGGCTTGAGGCTTAAAGCTCGGCTGGATACCGGTGCGAAAACCTCATCGCTGCACGCGGTGAACGTAGAAGAGTTCAAGCAAGACGATCAGAAATGGGTGAAATTCCAGATTCCGCTGGCCGACCATAAAGACCACCCTACGACAGATGACAGCACTATTGAGCACGAAGAGGTGATTCTTGAGCTGGAGCGCCCCGTAGAGCGCACGGTGCTAATCAAACGAAAAGGTGCTCCATCCCAGAGACGCTACGTTGTGATGATGGATTTCTGCATTGCCGGTACCAGCCACAAAACCCAGTTTTCTTTGACTGATCGCGGAAACTTCTCCTATCCGGTGCTGCTCGGTCGCCGCTTCATGAGAGACGACAATATACTGATCGATTCTGCAGACAGCTTTATAGCCAGCAAGGAATGCGAGTACATGTCCATGGAAGAGCTTGTAGACAAGCAGCAGGCGAAACTCGTTAAGCCAAGCACGGCCAGCTGACAGCTGGCCGCTAACACCTAAACGTAGAAATCCAGATCTTCCTGGGCTTTCAACAAATCCCGCATTTTTATTGGGTCGTCGCCATAAAAGAAGACCAAGCCCCAGTGAGTTCCAAAAGCTGCCCTGTCGGGCACCATTTCTTCAGTTGGTTCCAACAACTCATGGGACTCGAAGTAGGGGTGTTCAGTGGTTTCTTTCGGCATTTCAAGTTTACTGACCACCCGCCGCCTTGGGTACACACCGAAGCAGCCCGCGTAACCCTTCGCATCAACGACTTCGCGAGGGAAGAAGGCATCAACCTCCTCCTTGGTGCTTTTAGGATCGAACACCAACATTGAGGCTTGATACGCACTGAATCCGTAGGCTCTCTCAATAAGTTCGAATGCCTTGAATCCGGGCGGGCGATAGGCGACTTCACCAAAATACATTTCGCCGTCTGCAGTCACAAAGTACTCGGGATGAATCAATCCAAACTTTATCTCAAAGGTCTTGATCAGTAGCTCGATTTGCTTGGTGATTGCATTACGCCAGCTCTCGAGTTCTTCGGTAGCCGGCACGAACACGGAGTATCCCAGCGTCACGTATTCAGAAATATTCAGGAACTTGATTTTCCCATCGTGAATCCAAGCTTCAACAGCGAATTCCCAGCCATCCAGGTGGCTTTCCATCAACAGGGGATATTCTTCAGCGGGTATGGAGTCTATTTCCTCAACCTTGCGAATCATTCGGTGCCCAAGGCAACCCGCCTTGTCGAACGCCTTAACGTGAATCGGGTCGTCAGGATCTCCATCCAACTTGAGCAGTGTCTGGTTGACTCTTTTCATAAAGCGGACAATGTCATCTTTCTCGTGAGCTTCTTCGAAGATTCCGACACGAATTCCGCCAAGCTGCGCTCGACGTTTCATCAACGATTTGTCCCGGAATAGAATAGACTGCCCAAACATACGTGGGCTGTCGAGGAGCACTGAGTTGATAGCCCCGGACCACTCAACGGTTTCTTCAAAAAGAGGTATGGCAACATCCACGCCTTCGGCCTTCAGCCTTTGTGCTATTTCATAAGACCGGTCATTTAAGCGGAGAAAATCCCAGGAAATGAAAGGTATCTTGTTTGCGGTACAAAAATCCTCAGCCCACTCCGGAGCGACCACAATATAGCGGCGATCAAACTTTTGCGCTGCCTTGATGGCATTGACACTCCAGCCGAGTAGGGCGATGTAGCCCTTGGTGGGATCCTTGGGTGTTTCTGTTCCTTTGACCGAATCCATTTCTGGATCGAGCCAAGCCTGTACCTCTGTGGGTAACTGCTTTTCTGACGCTATCGACATTACTGTTCTCCTTGCTGATAAACCCAGACAAGGCGCATGCGTTTAAACGCACCGAGAAGCTGAGCGATTTATAATGTGCTCTGAGTATCAATATAGCCCTGATAGTTGCATTTAGAAACGAAACTCCGGAATAGATTGACTATGAAACCTCTTCCGGGCATTGCTGCTGCACCCTTACTGTTTGCAGAATTTGCATCGCGCCGGCGTGTCTTTCACTATGATTCAAGGGAAGAGGTAGATTTGACTGTTATTACTGACGCAGACTCAACTGACTGATCTCAGAAACATTGAAATTGGCGGGTCGACATTATGAACATAGTTATCATCGGCGCAGGCATTATGGGCACCACCTTTGCGACCTTGGCAAAGGAGTTGGCTCCCGATTTGGACATAACCATTCTGGAACGACTGAACCGTGCAGGCGGGGGCAACTCGTGGGCTTTTAACAACGCGGGTACCGGGCACGAAGCTAACTGCGAACTTAACTATACACCGGTCGACGGCGAAGTCCTTTCTGTTGAAAAAGCTCTCAAAATCCACGCCCAATTCAATGTAGCCAAACAGTTCTGGGCGTATCTGGTGGGAAAAGGTGCAATCAAACAGCCGTCAACCTTTATCAATCAGACCAAGCATTGCACGCTTGTTTCCGAATCCGCCATTGACGAGCTTAAACTGCGATTCGAAGAGATGTCCGCGCACCACTTTTTTGATCACATGCGCTACTCAGACGACTTCGACGAGATTAAAAGCTGGATTCCCCTGACAATGGATGGTCGCCCTCGCCATGAAAAAATGGCTGCCACCGTTATAGATACAGGTACCGACGTAAACTTTGGCTCTTTAACAGAACAAATGGCCGCTTATGCAGTGGAGAGTTTAGGCGTTAAGATTGAATACGGAACTCACGTTACACGTGCACACCGGAGTCCCACCGGGCGCTGGGTGATAAACGCCAATAGTAACGGGCAAACCCTTCAATATCGTGCCGACGCCCTCTTTGTCGGCGCGGGTGGTGGCGCCTTCCCCTTGCTGAAAAGGAGCCACCTGCCATCCCGAAGTCGATACGCAGGCTTCCCTGTAGGCGGGCGGTTTTTGCAGGCCCAAATAACGGAAGAGCAGGCTCAGAACTACAGAGCCAAAACCTACGGCCGAGCTAAGGTTGGCGCCCCTCCCATGTCTGTTCCGCACCTGGATTTGCGGGCGGTAGATGGCAAGTACTATTTGTTGTTTGGGCCGTTCGCCTCGTTCAAGCCGGTGCTGGAAAAGGGCCGTGGATTTTTCGATTATCTTACATCAATCAGGCTGCACGATATCCCCAGCTTGCTTAACGTCGCCTTGCGACATTCTCACTTGGTGAGATACCTGATTTCTGAAACCTTCAAAGGTGAAAAAAGCTTATTTGAGGAGCTTGAAAACTTTGCTCCCGGATTGAGCAGCAGGTTTGACTGGAAGCCGATTGATGCTGGCCAGCGCGTACAAATCATTAAAGATCGCGACTTGCAGATGGGTACCGAGATTCTTGTGTCCAAGGATAAGACCTACGGCACCTTATTAGGAGCATCTCCTGGCGCCTCTGTTTCACCAGAGGTGATTTTGCGCTGCCTGGAACAGATGTTGCCATCTGTTTTTTCGCAGGAAGACGTGCAAACAAAGAAAAAACAAATATTCCCCGAGGATGATCTTGATGCGTTAATCGCTCATCCTGATCGGTACCGGGAGATTCGCGATGCAGTCAACAATCAGTTAGGAATAATAGGAGGCTCGTGATGAGCACACTTACAAAACACCCGGATGAAGCTTATGACCAAGACTGTTCGGAGCCTGCGAGGTGTAAAGAGGTTGAACTATTAATCGAGCCTCGCGACAGGGATCTGGGCGGCTTTTCAGTTAGACGCGTGTTGCCAACCATGCAACGCCGAATGGTTGGCCCGTGGATTTTCTTTGATCACATGGGACCGGCGGAATTTCCCGCAGGAGAGGGTATCAATGTGCGCCCGCACCCGCACATCAATCTCGCCACGGTCACATACCTTTTTGAAGGTGAAATACTGCACCGGGATTCTCTGGGAAGTCTCCAGCCCATTCGCCCTGGGGATGTAAACCTCATGGTTGCAGGCAAGGGCATTACACATTCCGAGCGTGAACGGCCAGAAGTGACTGAAACCGCACATCGCTTACACGGGCTCCAGCTTTGGTTGGCTTTGCCGGAAGAAGATGAAGAGATTGACCCGGCTTTTTATCATTACCCGGACGCCGACATTCCCCGCGTGGAAGTGAACAACGTTCCGATTCGCGTGATTATGGGCAGTGCCTATGGTGAAACGTCGCCGGTCAAGGTGTTTGCCGACACGCTTTACGTTGAAGCCCACCTGAAGGCCGGGCAAAGCATCAGCGTGCCAGAAGCAGACGAGCGTGCAGTTTACGTGGCTGCGGGCGAACTGCGAGCGGGAGGCACAACAATACCCGAGTTCGCAATGGCCGTGTTATCCGACAAGCCTGGGCTTGAACTAACGGCAACACGCGACGCCCGGATTGCGATCGTTGGCGGTGAGCATCTAGGTAAGCGTTACATGGAGTGGAACTTTGTCTCTAGCCGCCGCGACCGCATCGAACAAGCCAAGTCAGAGTGGAAAGCTCAAACTTTCCCCAAGGTGGTCGGTGATGACGAAGAGTTTATTCCATTGCCGGAATAGTCTTATCTAACGAGCTACCGCAAGGAAAAACAGGGCTCAGGGCAGGGTTACCGGAAAATTAAAACGCCGTAAATTTAGGTTTCATCTATGGCTATCGCGCATTTGATGGGCCAAATTACAAGAAGAGGTAAACCAACTCTGTTTATTTTGAGGAGAAGTGCTGATGACTATTAGAAAAAACTTGCTGATCGCATCTATTGCTACCGCGGGTATCGTTACGGCTGGCACTGCATCGGCCGCGGACATGTACAAGTCTGGCGTTGGCGCGCTGTACGCAGGGCTGAACTACACCTTTGTAAACATTGACGGGCAAGGTGCAGACGCAGACGTTGGAACTCTGTCGGGCAAAGTTGGTGTAATGGCGAATGAGTACATTGGTCTGGAAGCTCGTGCCGGTTTTGGTGTGGACGACGATAGCATTGCCGGAATGGATGTAGCGCTCGACAACTTCTTTGGCGGCTACGCGACCTTCAACATGGTTAATCAAAGCCCGTTTACGCCGTATGCAGTTCTCGGCTTCACTCGGGTTGAACTTGAGGTTGGTAACTCTTCGGACGATGAGTCAGATTTCTCTTACGGTGCAGGCGTAAACTTCGAGATGGCCCAGAATTTGTCGGGTAACGTCGAGTACATGCGTTACTACGACGATAACGACGTTACCGTAGACGGTATAGGTTTGGGCGTTCAGTTCAATTTCTGATCCAGTTGCCATGAAAATGCCCGTGTGCTTCTTGAAGAAGGACCACGGGCATTATTCGTTATGCCGTGTTCATTTGTTCAACTATGAATACGATTTAACATAATATACATTATGCGCAGTATGGTTTGGTTGTGCGGTAACCACCTTTCGTATCTGGGGTGCCTTTGCCCTTTAAATGTACCCGGCGGCGGTTAGCCAGTTTCAGCGAATGCTTCACCGACCACACGGGGAATTTTCCATGACGTCATGCCAACGCTCCTGAAGGAGCGTTTCAATATGATCACGAATCCAGATAACACCGGGATCCCTGTCGTGGCGGGCGTGCCAAATCAGGTACAAGCTGGTCGAGTCGACTTCGAAAGGCAGATCGCCCATCCACAAGCCATTCACGAAGCCACAATCCTGGCTGATCATTTCAGGAATTGCAGCAATCAGATTGGTTTCTCGCAATATCTCAGGAACAACGGAAAAATGATTGACGGTGGCAGCAATGCGTCGGGTTTTGCCTTTTTGGTCCAGATGATTGTCAACGAAACCATGTGCGTCTCCGGACATGCTGACCAGTAAGTGGCGGGCCTCCAGAAACTCATCCATGGTTATCTGCCTGCCAGCAAGTGGATGATCCGCCCGCATGGCAAGCGCATAGCCAGTTTCAAACAACCAGGTGCTGCGAAGACTATGATCATGGTGATTCAACACACCAACTGCGAGATCGACATGGGCTTCACGTAGCGCCCCGTGAGCCCCCTCTGGAGTATACGGCACGGCATAAAGGTCGATTCCAGGCGCCTCTCGCTCAAGCAATTCAATCAACTCACGCCAAATCAGCTCTACGATCACGTCGGTCGCGGCGACACGGAACGTCCTTTGCGAAGTGCCCGGATCGAACTGGGTGGCGTGCACAGCGTTGGTCAGCGCAAACAACGGCCCACCAATCTGGTCCCAGAGACTCAGTGCATAGGAGGTTGGCACTATATTCCGCCCTTTGCGAATGAAAAGTGGATCGTTCCAGAGGCCCCGCATTCGGGAAATAGCATTGGAGACTGCCGGCTGAGTCATAGCGAGCCTGTCAGCTGCGCGGGTGACCGAACGCTCAGTCATGATTGCGTCAAAGATATAGAGCAGTTGAAGTTCTTGAGATTTCATCGCTGGGTTACCTGGCACAGGAAAAGCTGTTTTCAGTTTGAACGGTAAAAGTTGTCGTCGCAACTGAGCTTAACCGGCAAGGTAAATTGGTCAGGTGGAACCTAGCCGCTTACTGAATACCAGCCCGCCCCATGCCAGGGTGCGGTTGCCATTGCCACTCTTGATCTCGGAACTCTGAACCCGGAGGACATAGCTCAATTCTGTACCCCCAAAAAAGCTGTGGGTGTAACCGGCCCATACTTCCGCAAGAAGTATATTCAGGTCATTTGCGCGAAGCTCATGGTCCGACTCACGGAACTGGCCCTGTAAAAAGGCGTTGTAGGCCCGGGCTTTAACTGACATGCCGCCCCAAAAATAGTTTTCCCGGCCTCCCGGTGTTGATACGGACGGGGCCCGTTCGCCATAGGCCATCAACTCTGGGTTAAAACGATTGTCCGGTGATGAGATAAGTCCATCGCGAAAAACCAATGCGGCGCCGAACTCAGTCAGGTAGCCGACAGAACCAAAATATGTGACTTTGAGCTTTCGGTCAGGCTGACTAGCCATCAGGTACTGGTGATAGGCTGCTGAATAGCGAAGAGTCGGCTCGCCTCCTTCTGAGATTTGATGCTCCCAACCCTCGGCCCGGTCGCTGCCGGTTGCCTTATGGATAGCGTTCTGGCCGGATTCGAATACATCGAGACCCAAAGCCCCCAAAGTCAACGACGTAGTCCATCCAGTCCCGGACCCTGGCTGCTGGTAGCTCCTGCTTGAGGAGATATACACCAGACTGCTGAAGGGACGATCAGCTGTATCGATTGTCTTCGATTCTATTGTCTCCGGTGTAAACCCATAAATGCCAAACTCCAGAGCCGTGCTGACAGGCTCCGCCGAAAGCCGCATAGGTTCGGCGAGTAACGTCTGGTCAATATTACCGGTCATGCGTGAAAACACATTATTGCTGAACTCTACCGAGTTTGAGGAATAAGTTACCGAAACCCCGGCGGTATAGTCCCTGTCGGTCTGAGTTGGAGCGAACAGGTCGTTATCGGTGGAGATTGCCAGTACGGAATTGGTGCTTTCTGCATTGGTTGTCGCAGACAACATTGCCAAAACAAACAAAAGGGTAAGTGAAAGGTATTGCATGGCCAACTCCGAGGTATCAATGATCGGAAACAAGTTGGCACTATTCTTAGGGTGAAGATGGGTTAGAACAAATCAGCTATCCGTATTCTATTCATCACCAGGATTGATGAATAGGTATTTTTACCATCAAAAACTGCCCATAACTATCTAGACGATTTCGAGGACTCACTTAACTCGACCCGTGCAATCTTCTGATAATTAACATTTAAATGAGAAGCTTTATGTGTATAGCATATCAAGGTCTTGAATTTTCAATTGACCCTTCTCAAACACTCGAATCATTCTGAGTGATGTAATGCATATCGATTTCAAATTATTCACAGGCGAGTTCGGCCGGCATACTTTGCTGCAACTGAGGTCATACAGGTTAACGACCTCAACAGTCGAACCACACCGGAGAACTTGTTATGCGCAAAATTGCACTGATCACCATCGCCACCCTCACCGCCATCGCTGCACTGCCCGCTCACGCAAGCCTCGCAGACCGAAAGTCAGACGAGGCCACAGAAGCAACAGCACAACCAGCACCTTATAACGGACAAGTCGTTATTCGAGGTCAAATTCAGCCAGAAAGTCACGGCTAGATCGTAAAAGTTTTTCCTGCGAGGCGCTAGGGACGGCGCGTTTTTATGATTAATCCGCTATACCGAGCTCAACCGCCTCCCCCTCTATACGACCGCCCTCCCCGCCCACAAGCTAAACATCGCCGGGTACAAGCGTTCATTATCCTTTAGGAAACAGTAGCGTAAACGTGAAGCGCAATCCCCATTCAGGGCCATTGTCTGGCGCGTCAAGGTAATAGCGCGCGCCGCCCTGAAAGCTTACGAGCTGGTCGCCCAGTTTGGTTACTTTGCTGTACGCAACATTCAGTGGGACGGTCCACTGCTCAGCCTCCCAGTTATAGGTAGATTCCAGAGCGACGTTCACAGTGCGACCTTTGCCAAGACCCTTCGCAAGGAATGGCTGCAAATAGGTAGCGTTGACGTCCTCACGATCGCTCTCACCGGCAAAGGACCAGATGTGATTAGCCAACGCACCGTACGTCCATCCACCGGTCGTTTGTTTCAGTGCAACAACTGTGGGGCCAGCACCCCATTTTTCTGTCCCAAGCAGGTCGTCGCTTGCAGTAGGAATCAGAAGAACCGGTCCGGCACCCCAAGTCCATCCGTTTGCCGTCAGCGCCTTTGGTGAGAAAAACAGGCTCTGCGTTACATCGCCAAGGCCAGACTGGTCGCCAGCGCCCGGAAAGATCTCATCCTGGAAAACGAGCGGAACAATCGTGCGGGAGATCATATTCCAGTCTTCACTGATAGAAACAGGTACTACTGGCTGCACATTAAGGGTGTACTTATAACCGTCATCCCGAGCGCCAATACCGTCATCATAGTTCAGCTGCATCGGCACGCTGGTAAGGCTGGCTATGGGGTTTGCAAGTTGCTTGGCAAGCTCATCAGCAGAACCCTGCGCATAGACAGCAGAGCAACCGATGCCCAGCGGTATTGCCAAAACAGTCAACGAGCAAGCTTGCCGCAAAAGCACACGCCTTTTCAAAGGTGAATACATGATCGATTATCCGGACGAGAGGAAGGCTACCGCCGACATAGTGAGATTATATTTGTCGTTCTTGGCGATGGTTTGGATCGCCAACAGCTAGGTCAATCGCGGGCAGACGACAACGTATGTTCTACGCTAATGGCAAGCGATTCCTGGTAAAGGGCATCCACTTGATCACCAACATGAATCTTTGCCAGATCAACTTCCTCGCCAACCGCCAATGTGACCGTGTGCTCAGCACCCTCAAAGGTCACTGTGCGAAGCTCTGAATCAATAGCCCGCACCACACCCCGGGCATGGATCGTCGAACGCAGCGTTCCGCCCGGTTTTTCACCAGGTTCCGCACGGTCCAGCGTCACCGCATCAACGCGCGCGCGCATGTCTGAGTTGGCATCAGCAGGGCTGAGTGCCAACGCAACGCCAATGCTGTAGGTCACAACAACCCTGTCTCCGGCACGAATCTGTGCCAGATTGCGGGCCTCCTCGCCCACATTCAGGCGAACGAGTTCGTCATCCTCAGTGCGCAGCACCAATACACGGTTACCCCAATCAACTGCCACAACAATGGCTGTCGCCCTAACGCCCTCTCCCATCGCCACGGCTGGCATTTCGCGCTCGGAAACAGCATTGCCTGCGGGGACGGCCGCCAGCACGGGTGCTGTAACCATCAAACACAACAGACCGGCACCCAAAGCTCTTACTGTGAATTTCATATCTTTTCCTTTGTGAATTGTTGATATCCACGGCCACACTCAAGGCGTGACCGGCAGTCAGGTATTAGTCTATTGCTTAGATCAATTAGCCGTCAGTTCTATTTCGCCGGGCTGCCAGGTTTTGTCGAACCACGGAGCCAAAGGTCCATAGAGGCGCAGGATTGGGTACCAACCCTTATTTGGCACAGTCTGAATCCAGTTACTCTTGTTCTTTTCGGGTGCATCTGGTCCGAAATAAAGCGTTACCGATCCATCCGGGTTCTCAGCCAGGTCATCGCGTTTGTTGTTCTTGCTAGGGAACGGTTGACGGGTTTGCAGTTCGGACCGAGTCTGCGGGTCATAAACCACGACCGACCAGAAGTCAGCGGCAGGAACATTGGCAGGAATGTTCAGCTGATAGTTGTTGTTGCCATTAAGGTAATCGCCATTCTTGTCGACCGATGTAACCGCGTACTGTGATCCTTTACCCACCATTTCCAGGACCATTGCGGGCGTATTAACGGTGGCTTGATAGAAAAATAGAGCCCGGGCATCCAGATTACGCCCGCCCATGCCGTCATTTTTCAACCATTTGTAAGAGCCGCCAACAAAACCTGTTCCCCAACCACTGTCGGGATAGTAGGCAAACCCTTCCAGCCGAGGACGAAACACAATTGCACGAGCAGTCGCATTACCTATTGCAGCGGCTTGTGTCAGTATTTTCTTCATTCGGGCGTCGGGATTGAATGGTTTTCCTTTCTCAATACCTATGGAAGCAAATAGGCCGCGCAATTGGGGCTCGAGCATTGATACGGGCTCGCGCTCGATCACCGTGTGGAGTTCTTCATAGAAATCGAAGTCGTTCGCGTGAATGGTATTGAAGCTTTTTCCCGAACCACTGATGAACTCCATCTTTGGAGGATTATCAGCGTCTTTCAGCGAGTAAATCTTGAGGCCATTCTCAAACATCGCGGTTGCTACATCGGGCTTTCCGTCTACCAGAAATCCACGCAAGAACAACAGATTGACATAGCTGGTGGATTTGGAGACGAAGTACGTTTCTCCATCAATCTCAGCCTTCATGCCGCCCTCTGGAGGATTAAGGTCACCGTCATAGTCCGGCGGCAAGATCAGGTACTTGCCGCCCTTACCCGCATCAGGACCGGGGATTCCCATGTCTGTCACAAAACGGAAGTAGGCGTCGTCCACGGTTCCAGGCGCGGAATTAGCAGGAATTTCCACGACGGTAGCCCCATCCTTCTTGAGATCGAGAAAGGCTATGCAGTAGACCGTGTCGGTGTTACCGGTAAGGAACAGCGGACTGGAATCAAGTAGATTATCCATAATGATGGCTTTGTTCGACGCGTCCACGCCCATGCTAACAAAACCTAAACGCATGCCCTCCATAGATGTAGCGGGAATGCCGTTCAAAAAAGTTTCGGTTCCTCGAATGAGATCAAGGTTGTCGTAGACCTTCTCAACGGTTGCCTCATCAGGCATGCCATCGAAAAAATTCAGTGTCCCGATGGATGTTTCCACTTCGTCCGGAGTCATTATTTTCGCCGGAATTTTGTGGTTGTAACCCGGCGTGATGTCTTCCGCGTAAGCAGCAGGGAGCACCCCTGTAGAGAGTGCGGCAGTGAGAAGAACGATTGTGCTGTGTTTCATATCTGCTCCATAAGGAATATATCCAACCCACGGGCCTGGTAGCTATCCGCTACTCAAGGGATTGCGGTTCAATCAGCAACCGCAATTCCGGGTGGCTGCCAGGTGCCCTTTCCAGGCGGAAGTACAGTTGAAGCCTCATTTGCTGGTGCTGGCCAATACATGCGTAGCGCCATATAAATCGGACCATCCGGCGCAGGAAGCCAGTTCGACTCTTTGTCCTTACCGGGCGAGTTGTGCTGTATGTAGAGGGTCAGAGTACCGTCGGCATTCTTCTTCATGTCCGGCACCATTGCCGAATTGACCAGATAACGATTGATCGGGTTTTCGACCAATAGTTGGCTGTCTCCGTAGTACATAGTCACAGACCAGAATGCATTTACTGGTGGTAGTTGGTCGGCGGCGAAGGTGAGTGTGTAGTCATGCTTGCTGCCATCCAGTAGCTGGCCTTTGCTGTCACTGCGGGCCAGCAAATACATAGCCTCGGCGGCATCGTTGCCGTAGATACCAGCCTTAGCGCCGCCGGCACGCTTGAGCCAGTCACCGTTATAGAAAGTGCTATCGCCCCACATGGAACCGACTTGCCATCCGTTGACGTCCGTTGCACCACTAGCCACAAACTGGTTGACCTTGGCGTCACCTGCTTTCATTCCCGCAGCCATCGCCTGCTGTTGTTCCGGCGAGAGACTGATCATGTCGAAAGTGCGCCCCGGCTCAACACCGATACTGGCCAGCTTGGCACGAATGTTTTTGTCTCGGTCTGACTCGGGAATGTATTCAAGTGCTGCGCTGAGATAACTCCAAAAATGGGCTTTGACCCCGGCCGAATTAGCAGGGATGAAATCTATTTCCGGTGACGCGGCTGGCGCGGGCGAGCCCTGGAACGTCGACAGCAGGTCGACTTTGTACCCGGCCTGGACTTCCTCTACTTTGGGCATGTCCTGGGCATCGAACAGCTGGGTGCGAAAAATGACGAACATGAACGGCGTCGTCGAATGGAAAACCTTACCAACGCCTTCTGGCGTATCGCCTTGCCAGTCAGGACCGACAACCGCATAGGAACCGGCTTCATTTCCGGTTGCACGGCTGCCAATATAGCCGGCATTGTAAAGGTTCCCATCGACCAGTTGCGCCGAGTAATAACGGCCCTTGCCGACCTCTGGAACCGTAATTACGACAGGCTCGGCGCGCAGATCCAGCCAGGCAATCGAATAAGGCGTATCGCTGTTCGGGCTGAGGATTGTAGTGTCTTTATAGGTATAGAGACGCGGCTCGTTCTTTATGTGGTTGAACGGTGCTTTGTACTGACCTGAGTTCTTGTCGACAACATACTCGTTCATGACGGCGTAGTTCATGACGAGCGGCAGGCCGTAAATATAGCCCTCTTCAGCGATGGCTTTGAATTGGTCCACGCTGACTTTATCTGCAGATGTTGCAGTTGCGGTGGTGCTGACGAGCGCCACAAAGGCCACCATGATTACTATCATTCGACTTTTCATAACAACTCCATGAGGCAAAGATTCCATCTGCAGTTTAAGTATTAGTCAGGTACTTCTTGATTATGGTGTGGTCGCTGCATTATGAGTATTGGCATTATGGGAGAGCCAAACTGCCCCTGAGGGCAGCCGCATCGTTTCCGGTCGTCCACGAACCCGCCTAGCCGCTGATATATGTGTAGACATCCCGGATTTCGACGGAGTAATACCGTCTCTTGTCAGGACGCACGGAATTTATGCCGCGGCCGCTCGCACTATGGCGTCAAGCAAACTGGTGCCGGTGAACGGCTTTAGAAGGTAGTCAGACGCGCCAGAGCGGATGGCGCTATCGCGTTGCCCAAGAGAGTCATGGCCGGTAATAAAAATACAAGGCGGAAGGGGGCCGCCTTTTCGCAGAGTGCAGAAGAGATCAATGCCAGAGATTCCGGGCAGACAGATATCCAGCACCAGGCAGTCACACTGTCTGGCTTGGTCGATGCCCTGTTCCATCAGAGTTTTTGCGGAGCAAAAAGTTGTAACGTTGCATCCAGCGGCCTGCAACATGCGTTGCATAGCATGGCGCAAGCTTGCATCGTTCTCGACCAGGACAATATCCAAATTGTGGTCCGGCATGCCGTCTGACTCCCTGGAGTTGCAGCACGGAAGATCCGCACGCAATCAAGGGTTAGCATCCCTGAATCAGGCTGAATACAACATTGGCTACTGGGGCGAGCGGCCTGCCCTTCGGGGCAAAACCGGATGGTGCTGTTTATTCTATGTTGAGCCGGGTCGCGATTTTGATGAGGTCTACAAACTGATGGATATGGAATTTTTCCATCACTTTTGCGCGGTGTGCTTTGATCGTGCGTTCACAAGTGCCCAGGTCATAGGCAATCTGCTTATTGAGGCGTCCAGCGGTAACCTGAACAAACACTTCTTTCTCTCTTGGAGATAGAGACTGATAGCTTGCCTGAAGCTCACGTTCTTTGGCCTGCGCCTCGCGGTCTGCACAATTCTGTGCAATAGCTGCACGAACTGCAGCAAGCAAACACTCGCGCTCGACGGGTTTGGTCAGAAAATCCACAGCGCCGGACTTAATCGCAGCCACTCCCATACTGATATCGCCATGCCCCGTGAGGAACACCACGGGAAGCGCATCATCTCGCTGCGCCAAAGCGTTATGTAATTCGGGGCCACTCGGTCCACCCGGCATGTCTACGTCCAGAAGGATGCATCCAGCACCGCCCGCCTGCCAGTTCAGCAGGAAATCTCCTGCTCCGGAATACGTTCGCACATTAAGCCCGGCCGCTCCAAGTAACCGCGCCAGGGCCGTGCGCAGTGATTCATCGTCATCAATAACATGCACGGTAGCCTGCATTTCCGTGGTCATACCGGCTCCCCCGCTGAATGATTGGCTTCACCGGTTACGTCTGCTGCCGGAATGGTGAAGCGGAACAAAGCGCCGCCATCACTATGATTCTCCGCGTGAATGCGACCACCATGGAATTCGACGATCGATCGTACAATGGGAAGCCCAAGACCCAAACCATGCTCCTTAGTTGTAAAAAAGGCGCTGAACAAATTATCCCGCTGCAATTCCGGTAGACCATTGCCGTAATCGCGCACCACGACGTCAACTCTTCCGGGTTGCGGCAGGGCCGCGGAAAATTTGATCTTGGCCTGCGATTCGGGCAAATCCATCAGCGCATCCATCGCATTTAACAAAAGATTGAGCATAGCCTGTCGAAGCAAAACCGGATCGCCGCGCACATGCACTGCTTCCGAGCTGAACTCAGTCAGGATTGTAACTCCGCGGCTCTCAGCGATCGGAGCGACCAACTGCAAGATTTCTCTGGCAACAACCTGCAGATCAAATTCGATAAACTTGGGTTTCCGTTTTTGCACAAGGGTTCGAACCTGGCGAACAACCTCGCTTGCCCGCAAGCCATCCTTGCGAATGTCGGCGAGGATCAGGCGCACTTCGTCAAGATCCGGATCGGCTTTAGCCAACATGAGTTCAGCAGCATCCGCATTACTCAGTATGGCCCCAAGTGGTTGGTTAATCTCATGTGCTATCGAGGCAGAAAGCTGGCCCACAACAGTCAGACGTGAAGCGTGCAACAGCTCGACCCGACCTTCGGCCATCGTATTCCTGCCCTCGGAGCACAGGCGCCGCTTCAGTAAGAGTGCAACAATCAACAATCCCTGTACGACCACCATGGCGATTAGAACGATAGCTTGCCAGTGTTCGACGGGCCAAAATCTGCCTTCTAATGGAGCCTCCCCATCGGCCGTGGCGATCGACGGTCCCAGAATAAAAAACCATAAGACAACGCTAGCCGCAGGGGTAATCGCGTTAACCCTTGCTTGTTTCAAAATCCCTACCCTCCGTGGCACTCGGCACTCGCTATTAGGGAGCAGTATTGTGATGCTGTTTCAATTGGCTTTCTTCAGCCTACTATAAATCGAATTCAAGATAGGCCTGCGAGCTCCTGATGGCTATCGTGAATGCGCACGGGTGCCGATTTTTTGAAAGGCAAACGTACAGCTGTTATGTGCCTGCCCGAGCAAGCGTGAGGCTTGGGCACTCATCAAATACACTCTTGTACTGTGTAGTAAATAGGCTCAAGTGGTTGAAGCCCAAACTCAGAGCCTCGTTCGTCACCGTTGTTTGGCCACCGGACGCCTTTAATTTGCTGCGTACCTCGTGCAGCCGTAACAACCGCAAATAGCGGGACGGGCTTGTTCCGAACGCTTCAGAAAAGGCGTATTCCAGATATCGACGGCTAGTGTTCATAGCCACACACAGATCGTCAACGCTGAGTGGCTCTGTCATTCTCTCGCGCATATAGCATTCGGCTCTTTTCGCTGTCATGAAATGGCCCCGGGCCTGAGTCATGACTTTCGCCGTAGGGACATCCGTATCACTCAGTACGGCACCCAGCGCGTTGCGCAGATCGGTCATCAACCATTCTTCAGCCAGACTTCCCAATGGAAACTCGACTGGCCGAACGAGGTTTGTGATCGCTTGCCGCAGATCTGTTAGCTTTGTGGGTGTGGGCCTGAAAGATGAGCCGGAAGAAGCATGAGTCACGTTGGTGAGCAACATGATTTGTTCGAGGGATTCGATCCACTCGGGGCGAAAAACGAGGGAGGTCCACCCATAAACTGGCGACAAGTAGCCGTTAAGTTCCACGCCTGGCGGGCACACTAGCAGTTGCGAGTCATCAATGGGATTACCGTTCCACATAGCCTGAGCGCCATTTGCAAAGACCGCTATGCTGAATCGTGCAGGGTCCAACTCGCCCACCGCACGAATAGGCAAGTTCGCAGTACCAACGTCGACAGAAAGGCCATCAAATGACATCTGGTCAAGCGAGATATCGAGTTTGCCGGACTTCAGTTGCAGAAATTCCAGATTGGAACCACTAACGGCATGGTTAACCTCGTCCAGATCATGAAACCGAGCCGGAGGCTGATAACCATCCCCTAGAATGTTGGACGCCTGGCCCATGGAGCGCTCCTTGCGATGGTAAAATAATCCTGTTTAAGTTTAAGCCAATCACCATTTCACCGCTATAAACTTCTCAACAGTTAACATCATGGCAAAGCTAAGCGCCCATTGGTTTTCCTTGCAAACCTATGACGCTATACTAGATTAAGAACAAGTATATTAACTTTGTAATCAGGCCGTGCTGTTGAACCACGGATAGGTCGGAGGCCTGAATTCACGATGCTAAAAAAACGAGTTCAGCGAGTGTGCTTACCCGCAGTTTTCGTCACTGCCCTTACCTCAACACAAGCATATTCTGCCAATCTGGATGACAAGCCCACAGTTCCTGACAAGGGGATGATTCAACTCGGGACTTTGTTCGTTTTCGATTCGGACACAACCTTTTCGGCCAGCAGTACCAAGTCGGGGCTCGGCACCACAATCGATTTCAGCAAGGATCTCGATGGTGACTCGGCTATAACCACCCCTACCTTCGAATTCTATTACCGATTTACAGACCATCACAGAATAGAGATGGGGGCGTTTCAGTTGGAGCGCGAAGGCAGCCAAGTGTTGAACAGAAGCTTCACATTCCAGGACCGCACGTTTTCTGCGAGTAGCCAAGTCGACAGCCGTATCGAAAACAACATATACAAGTTGGCGTATGGGTACAGTTTCTATCATCTGGATAAGGTTGAGCTGGCAGTATCTGCAGGATTTACCGTACTGGATTACGAGATTGAGTTAGTATCGTCCGCCGGAGGCTTTACCGAAGCAGCATCCACGACTGCTCCCATGCCTGTCTTCGGATTCAGAATGGATTACTCCGTTACGCCGCGGTTAACCGCCAGGTTCCGTACTGACAGCTTCTATTTCGACTTTGAAGATAAAGTTCGTGGCTCACTACTCGATATTCAAGTTGGGCTGGAATATCGTGCACTCGATAGTTTTGCCATTGGTGCCTCATTATCACGACTGGCGATCGCTGTGAACATGAATGGTACGGAGTTTAAAGGTCGGGTAGATGATCTTTATCGTGGCGCCCGGTTATACGGCGCATTTTTCTTCTAAAAGCTGAGACAACAACAATGCACAAGCGTCTTCCACTCTTCAAGGCACTGCTCGTCTGTGGCGCCGGCACACTTGCACTCACAGGTTGTGCGGTGGGTAGCTCGCCAAAATTAGGCGTTGATGATCCCTGCGCGAGCCTGAAAGCTATAACGGCAGACTACGAGAATGGATTCGAAAAGACCAAAGGGTCCGGATCTAATTACCGGTCGTTCAAACTATACAGTGCCAAGGTAGAGCTTGTTAAAGGACATTGCGAAATTTGGGAATGGGCGGGAGGTGAATTAGCCTACTCCTGCTCAGCAACCACGCCGCAAAGCGAAGTGGCCGAACAGCGTTACTCTAAAACAAAAGATTTTGTTCAGGCATGCGTGGGCAGCAGTTGGGAGCAAAAAGAAGTAGAGCGGGAGCAAGACGGTAAGCCGCTGGGGCCGGCAACCATCTTTACTTCACCTTCTGTACCAGGGCTTATTATATCCGTCCAGAACAACGTGCCGCCCAAAGCTCACCGACAGCTTCAGAGCAACGTTCTTTACATTGGAAGTAAGGGAAAGCACCCAATATAGGGTGCTAGCGGAAGGTACTGACCGGCCTCAACCTGCCATGGGTTTTGGTGTGATTTCCACATAAACCGTCATAATTTTATTTTCAACCAGATCGTCAATACGGCTCATAAGTGTCGAGAGCTCCACCTCAACGGCCGTTTCTTCCGATTGGCCAAATTTGCAATCAAAACCCCAGTACTTCACGCCATCCGGCAAGGGCTTTTTCCGCTCATTTTTCAGAAACTTTTTAATGTCGTGCTTCATCGAGTCAACAAGGCGCGGCACTTTGATTTTAGGGTGGTTTAACTTATAGGTCTTTTTCATTGGAATCCTGCTGAATTGGCGCCAGCCTCTGTGTGCGCCGGCGAAGTTTAATGGCGCGCAGTGTAAAGGCTACGGAGAATTTCTACCAACAATAGCAGATCTGGATTTTAAGATGAGCAGCTGTAATGGGATGCACCGCCAACCCCAAAGAGTGCCAAGGGTTTCAGGCGGTAGTATTTATCTTCAACCTGCGGCGACTGTTCGTTGTATGGCAGCGTCATCACGCTTTGTAATTCTCGCAACAATTCATAGTCTTCCGCTTCCGCCTGTTCGTAGGCTGGCACAACTTGCCAATCCCGCAGGCTGTATTTGGGATTTACCTGCTTCATTCGGCTTAAAGACCCTTCGCCAGAACGCACGCAGGCACCATTGGCCGCTTTGTCGACGCCTGCCAGCGCTTTCCATTGCTCAAGCCACGCAGACCAACGCTTATCGAAGCCGCCCGAATCTGCCGCATACGCCTGGCTTCTATAAAAGCTCTTTTTAAGCGGGCCTATATTGTCAGGCAGCGCTGAAAGCTCACGGAAAAATAATGTGTAATCTGCCGGAGTCTGCATCATCAACTCAGCCAGACTACGAAACAAATCCGGATCAAATGCCTCCAGCCCCAGCTTCGCAGCCCACATGGCTTCCATCTCGGCCTGCATAACGCCGGCAAAGTGCTCTCTGATCTGATTGAGTTGTTGCAGGCATTGCGGGTGTTCGGTTAACAACGGCTGCAATGCCACACAAAACATGTGGAAGTTTGCCTCGGCTGCGACCGGCTGGTTCAAAAATGCGTAGTGCTCTCC
This sequence comes from Marinobacter sp. KMM 10035, assembly GCF_046537445.1. NCBI lineage: Bacteria > Pseudomonadati > Pseudomonadota > Gammaproteobacteria > Pseudomonadales > Marinobacteraceae > Marinobacter > Marinobacter sp. KMM 10035. The sequence goes on from NZ_JBBVMG010000001.1 coordinate 2,527,398, forward strand.
CCCACCCGTCCAGGGCTGGAAGCGCGGATTGAATGCATCGCAGAATCCGAAGGGGCCGTAATCCAGTGTATAACCGCCGGCGGCGCAGTTATCGCTGTTAAAGTTGCCTTGGCAAAACCCGACTCGAATCCAGTTTGCCACCAGCGATGCCAACCGACCTCGAAATGCCAGCGCCAAGGCTACAACTTTATCCTGCAGCGACAGTTTGGAGTCAATTTCAGCGCTGTACTCACGTTCGATCAGGTGCAGCACAATCTGCTCAAGCTCTGCCATCGCTTGTGGGTGCTCATTCTTACGTGCACGACGCCCGAATAATTCAAGCTGGCCAACCCGGATGAACGATGGCGCCACCCGTGTGCTAATCGCTACGGGCTCCAGAACCAGTGTGTCCGGGTCTCTGGAGCGGGAGCCCTCGGAGTACCAGGGCCGCCTGACCTTCTCGGTTTTCGACACGTAAAGGCTCAATGATCGTGACGTGGGAACGCCCAGCGCATGCATGTGCTCCTGCGCCAAAAACTCCCGAACGCTGGATCGTAACACCGCTCGACCATCGCCACCGCGACAGTATGGCGTGGGGCCACCGCCCTTTAGTTGCATTTCCCAACGCTGCCCATTGGTGACTGCTTCCAATACCGATATGGCGCGGCCATCGCCGTATCCGTTACCCGTTTGAAACGGGCATTGCTGAACGTACTCGGTACCCATAATGGACAAAGCGTATCCGCTGGCCCAGCCAAGTTTACTCATGGGTGCAGGAACAGATGATAAATCGCCGGAGAACATTGCCATGAAATCATCCGTTTTCGCCAGTTCATCGGCAAAACCCAGCTCGCGGAACAAATTGAAGCTGTGGGCCACATACTCGGGATTTTCTATGGGCGTGGGGACAACGGGCACGTAGTGGCCGCTTAAGACCTGCCTCGGCGCGTGGTCGCGTCCATTTTCTGTTGCATCCGGATCGCGGCTGAGAAATTTCATCAGCGAATAGTCCGCCAATAGGGTCAGTTCGTTGAGGGTTTTAATAGGAGCACGCACTTGAGCCGTTTTGGCGCCAATATTGGACGGTTGTTTAATCATGGCAATTCTCGCAAGGCCGGATTCAATCATATCTTTAGTAGTCTACCCAAGCGACGGTTCTCAGGCGTGAATTGATGAGAACAAAGCCTGCAAAAAGCACCATGCGGGGCTTCCTGTCGAGATGCCTGCCTAATACAGTCTTTGACCTTAACTTAGTCTAAACCAGGACCTGCCGCGTGGTCGCAATATAGTGATGCACCTGGCGCTCGGTTTCAGGGTCAACCATGGTTTCCGGGCGACGCCCCCTGGGGCATGGCATGCGGGGTGTTGTGCCAAACAACCTGCAAATCAGCGGTCGTTCCTCGTACACGGTGCATCCGCTGGGGCCAAGGTGCACGCAGTTGAAATCGTTCAACGCCGTCTCATGCTCGGCATCGGATTTAACCGGCAGGCGCGACATTTCTTCCGAAGACGTTGTCACCGGGCCACAGCAATCATGGCAGCCGGGCACACACTCGAATGTTGGAATGTCGTCGCGCAGTCGCGCGATTATGTCCCGGTTACGATACATTGATATCACCGTTTGGTTCTGGGTAGCTTGTCGTATGTAAACTCGCCCTAAGATACAATGTCCGGCTACCATTTTACCAATCCGGGAACCCTGTAATTCATGCCTGTACCCTCACCTGCCACGGAGAATTACTCTCGCCAGAAAGTCATTCTGATTATATTTTCACTTGCCATGGGTGGTTTCGGCATCGGCACTGGTGAGTTTGCCATTATGGGGTTAATGCCAAATGTGGCCCAGGATTTCGGTGTTACCGAGCCCCAGGTTGGCCATTTAATCAGTGCTTACGCGCTAGGCGTTGTTGTTGGGGCGCCTGTACTCGCCATTTTTGGTGCGCAGTTTTTTCGCAAACACCTGCTCATTGGTTTGATGGCATTTTACGCCCTGGGCAATCTGGCCAGTGCAATGGCGGGCAGTTACGAAGTACTGATGGTTTCCCGGTTTATTGCCGGCCTGCCTCACGGAGCTTACTTTGGCGTTGCGGCTTTGGTCGCTGCATCGCTGGTACCTCTCAATCAAAGAGCCAAGGCGGTGAGCTTTATCATGATGGGGCTGGCACTGGCTTTGTTGTTTGGCAACCCACTGGCAACGCTATTGGGGCAACATCTTGAATGGCGATACGCCTTTGGTTTTGTGGCAGCGGTGGCCACATTAACAACACTGCTTGTGTCCGCCATTTTGCCTTTGAACCGTGATGAAATTCGCCACAGCTCTCTGAGCGAAGTGCGCTCCTTCAATCGCCCGCAAATCTGGTATCCCCTGGCCATCGGTTCAATCGGATTTGCTGGAATGTTTTGCGTGTTCAGCTATCTGGCACCCACGCTGCTGAACGTGACCCAAGTGGAGCCCATCTGGATTCCTGTCGCCTTGTTTGTGTTTGGGTTAGGCGGCTTTGTCGGTAACATACTGGGTGGCTGGCTTTTTGATCGCTTTCAATTCAAAAGCGTAGGGCTGATTTTGCTATGGGCAGCAGTTGTGCTGGCTCTGTTTCCTCTCGCCACCGGCTCTCTCTGGAGTATTCTGATTGCCTGCTTTCTGGTTGCGTTGATGGTGGCTATGGGCCCTGCCCTGCAAACCCATTTGATGGATGTTGCCCACGGCGCGCAAACCCTTGCAGCGGCTTCCCACCATGCCGCATTCAATCTGGCTAACGCACTTGGGCCCTGGCTGGGCGGTATGGCAATCAGTGCGGGCATGGGCTGGCAGGTTACCGGGTATGTGGGGTCCGCTACCGCGGTTGCGGGGCTGATCATTTTTTTCGTTGCACATAAACAGCTTAGCACTAAACAATAAGCACGCTATACCTTCAAGGCGTGTGCCTCCCCGATCTCGGCCCAGTGGGTAATGCACTGTTTGTCGCCATCCCAGAAGTATTTCAAGTGCGGCCCCTGCACGGGGATAGAAACGGATTTCGGCTTGAACGCTGCAATACATTCACCACCCGGGTGCCGAACGCTGTTGTATAACAGCCCGTTTGAACCTTTTTTCCGCCATCGAGCTGCAAATGTCTGGCTTAAGCCGTAATCATCCGCATCCGGATTATGCAGATCTTTGAATTCAGGCCCGCGGATGTCGTGCATCCTCATCACTACGGAACCAATGTAGGCTCTCATGGTGAGCGCTATGGAGTCCTCGTTGGCGGCCGCCAGCTCTCGCTCTTTATGAAACACAGTCTCACGAATAGCGCCTTCCAGTGAGTTGGCAGCGTAGTAAACCCCAAAATGACGATCCGCAAAGCGACTTCCAAAACCAATATGCGTGAAGGATGCCATCACCGGGGAACTACCGGGGCCGCTGATTCTGTCGCAGGGCTGTACCAGATGGATATCCCCGGCTTCATCCCGCAATCGGGGATTGGTCATGCTTTCAATTTCGAATGCCAGTTCAAACTCGTCTGGTTCGTAAATACGCTCGAACAAGTCTATCGGCGGGTAATGGCTGGGGATGATCCTGTAGGTTTCCCATTCTGGAAGGTGCAGCGGAGGGGTTGCGAACATCACCACCCCCGCTTGGCATCGAAATACTGGCGGGTCATCATCAGATTCATCATGGAGCCTTGGATCATGAACTCCATGGCAGACTTGCCACAGAAGGGTATTTCTGTCGTTTTCAAGCGAATTCTGCGGTTTGCTCGCTCATGGGTGGGATACAGAACTTGCAAGGCTTTATAGATGCCCAGAATGTAGCTGATGCGCTCCATTGTGTCGTTAGAGAGCCTGGTTGGGTTTAGCTTGGCGTAGTTGTAGAGCGTTGTTCTGGAGGGGCCGCCAAGCAGCTTGCTCCGCTCTTCAGCATTACACCCCCACTCTTCCGTTATCCGGAAAAAGCCTTTTAGTGCCACACGCCCTTTTTCAGCTTCGCGATCACTTTCAGTGCTTCTACGTTCAACTACAGCTGTCATGGCTTGCCTCCCGAAACTTGCATTGTTCACATATGAACAATATATCTCAAACAGACCAATTATGGCACCCTAGCTTTGTCTGGTGTTCCTTGACAGAGAGCCCTGAGCAGGGGGAATAATACCGAGATGACCGCTTCTGCCTGCAATCAAGCCATGTGCGTCGATCATCATTTCTTGGATAGTAAAAGCTTCGCTTGATCCGCATAGTCTGAACGCAGCTTGGGAGCCCAGCTAAATGGTGTCAGTCAAAACATTACACGGCTCAGCACAACTGCTCCTGGATGCTACCAGTGGCGTTACCGATATTACGGAAAAAATGCACCGCACTATCGCGCGAGATGCCAACCCACTATACCGGCTGCTCGATGCTGCAGGCTTGCCTAGGGTCGAACAACGAAGGCACATCACGTACCGGGCTATTCAATCAACCACCTATGCAGTGAAGCAGGGTCTGCACTACTCCCTCTCCAAATTCTCAGGGAGTGACGGGCACTCACATTCTTTACAAAGTGTGAGAGTCGCGGCTGCATTGAATGGCGTGTGCGGCGATCACCTGGAAGCCAGTAATAACCCCCTTGCGATCAAGATGAATTTTCGAAACAGTCTCGGCCAGAAGGTACAGCTCGGCTCGGACAATCTCAGCGCATTGGTTCCGGATGCCAGCCAGCGTATCGTAGTTTTGGTTCACGGTTTATGCCTCTCCCATGAGTACTGGAAGGGGCACAGCGAAGGCAACCTGGGCACAGAGCTACAGCGCGCCCGAGGCTTCACCCCCTTATACCTCAATTACAATACCGGCCGACATATTTCCAGCAATGGCAGGGAGTTAAGTGAACAACTTCAAGCGTTGGTTGAAGCCTGGCCGGTTGAGGTTGAAGAACTCACATTGATTGGCCATAGTATGGGCGGGCTCGTTATACGCAGCGCTTGCTGGTATGGCAGTGAACTCAACCTGCCCTGGACAGAGCTGTTGAGGAATGCCCTTTATCTTGGCTCACCACACCACGGTTCGCCGGTAGCCAAGGCCGGGCATATGCTGACCGTTATCATGAGGCAGTTTCGCTATGCGAGCCCCTTGGCGCTGGGCCGACACACCAGTGCGGGCATCAAGGACTTGCGGCACGGCAACCTGCTGGACGATGACTGGGAAGGCATTAAACAAGATGATTTTCACCCGGATGGCCGCAAACCGGTTCCGCTTCTCGAGGGCGCCCGACATTACTTTATATCCGCAGCTATAGGTAAACACGAGTCGGATATTCCCAGCATCATAATGGGTGATTTACTGGTACGTCTGGACAGCGCCAAAGGGCACCATGCGGACGATACGAGAAGGCTGCCCGTACGCCCGGAAGATTGTCGGGTATTTGAAAAGCTCAATCACCTGGATCTGCTCGATAACAAGGTAGTGCACGACCAGATACTGGAATGGCTCGCGTAGCCGGCCCTAGCCAGCATTCCCACCTCGGTACTCCTCCATAATCAGCGCCACCAACTCGTCGGCGGGCAATTCCCGCGCCATAGGTGCACCCTGTCCTGCCCATTGTGCGGCGAATTCATGATTCCCAAGCTTCGATGCTGCCGCGTTCAGGCGCTTGGCGGCATCGTAAGCAACCGGATAATCTGCCATCGGCGGACTTTCGCTGGCTTCGCCGAAGGAAATCAGTCGGTTAACGATTCCCCGTGCCGGGCGACCAGAAAGCACCTTTGTTAAACGTGTTTCTGCTGCCTTCTCACTCTTGAGTGCTTCACGGTAGGCCTTATTCGCAGACGACTCCGGGCATAACACAAACGCTGTTCCGAGTTGCACCGCCGCCGCACCTGCCTCAATCGCAGCCTTTACTCCAAAACCGTCCATTACGCCACCAGCGGCGATAACAGGCAGCTTAGTCTTCTGGGTCAGCAGACGCACAAGCACGAAGGTACTCAAGCATTGATCTGTGGCTTCCGGCTTGAACATGCCTCTGTGACCACCTGCCTCGAAGCCTTGCGCCACTATGGCGTCAATGCCTGCCGCTTCAATTGTTGCGGCTTCGTCAAGGCAGGTAGCCGTTGCCATGGTGAAAATGCCTGCCTCCTTCATTGAAGCAATACGTTCTGGCGATGGAATTCCAAAGTGAAAGCTGACAACCGCCGGTTTCAATTCTAGCAGCATGGCTAATGCTTCATCGTCTTCAATAAACGATGTATAGCTTTCGCCAAGCGTATCCGGAGGCGCGATGCCTGCTTCCTCGAATAACGGTGCCAAATATTCGACCCAGGCTGCCTCTGCGACCCCATCCCGACGTGCAGGCTTGTGACAGAACACATTCACATTGAAAGGCCCACTGGTAAGCGCGTGAGCCCGCTCGATCATCTTTCGGGCATCTGCCGTTGTGCTGGCACCGATCCCCAGCGAACCCAAGCCGCCTGCATTGGTGACCGCAGCAGCCAGTTCGGGTGTTGAAACTCCAGCCATGGGTGCTTGCACGATCGGATAGCGAATACCTATACGGGCTATAAGACGGCTGGACGTATTCATAGGGGAAACCTGAGTGTGTAGAGAGTCAGTTTGGGCGCTCAGAGCACGCCCTTTTAAGAATAGGAGTGTACCGCAGATTACTGCATCCTGGGGCAGCCGCGTAAGGCGAACCTGGCCCGTTTATGCAGTGTTTTCACGGGCGTCTTTGACAAACAGCTAATAACAGACAAAGGTTCAGGGGTATAGCATGGTCTAAAGCCAAGGAGCGTTTAATAAACAAAGCTCCCTAATCGAATATATCGTGGGACTTAGCGAATGACCTTTGCACGCATTGCCGGCACTGGCTCTTACCTGCCAGAGAACATTGTTACGAATAAAGATCTCGAAAAGTCGGTTGATACCACGGACAAATGGATCCGTGAGCGCACCGGGATTGAGCAGCGACACATTGCCGTGAAAGGCCAGACAACCGTCGATCTTGCTGAACAAGCTGCGCTGAACGCTATTGACGCAGCCGGCATAGACGCGAGTGAGATTGACCTGATTGTGTTTGCTACATCTACTCCAGATAAGATTTTCCCAAGCTCAGCCTGCATTTTGCAAGCCCGGTTGGGGATTCGTGGATGCCCGGCTTTCGATATTCAGGCCGTGTGCAGTGGCTTCGTTTACGCCCTCTCGGTTGCCGACAAATTTATAAAAACCGGGTCCAGCAAAAAAGCGTTGGTTATTGGCGCTGAAGTCTTCTCCCGGATCATTGACTGGTCCGACCGAGGCACCTGCGTGCTCTTCGGTGATGGGGCGGGTGCCGTGATACTGGAGGCGCACGAAGAAACGGGTATTCTTTCAACCCATATTCATGCTGATGGCCAATACGAAGAACTGCTTCACGTGCCCTGCGGAATTGCGAGCAATTACGACCAGGTTAAAGCGGGTAAAGCGTTTGTAGAAATGAAAGGAAACGAAGTGTTCAAGGTTGCGGTAAACACCTTGGGCAAGATCGTTGATGAAACCCTTGAGGCCAACCAGATGCAAAAGTCCGACATTGATTGGCTGGTCCCGCATCAGGCCAATTTACGCATCATTTCGGCTACAGCAAAGAAACTGAGCATGCCAATGGATCAGGTTGTGGTGACCGTGAACAAACACGGCAACACTTCAGCAGCCTCAATTCCTCTCGCCCTTGATGTCGCTGTGAGAGACGGGCGTATTCAACGCAACGAAGTAGTCTTGCTTGAAGCCTTTGGCGGAGGTTTTACCTGGGGATCCGCTCTTTTACGCTACTGAACTTCATAAAGGCTTCTATAATTCGAAAGCACTCCGCTCTCTTTTTTGTAAAGGACAGCAATGATGGTCGAATTCACGACAGCCGTAGTTGAGCAATTAAAGAAAAACCTGGGAGATACGCTCGACGCTTTTGGCGGCCATGAGGTCGCTTGGCGTGAAGTTGGCGCCTATGTGCTCAGCCAAGTTGTGATTTCGATTCTGTATTTGGTTTTGTTTTTGGGTGCTTACCTGGTGGTCATTGGGCTTTGCCGATTGGTAGCCGGAAAGCGCAATGTTGATAGCCCGATGTTCAGGCATGGCAGAAGTGGTTTGCGTTATCTTACCGGGCTAGGCGCGCTCCTGATAATACTGGCGCAATTTGGAGCTGGCATAGAGTTTCTGAAGGCGGTTGCCAGAGCAGGCTTGTTAGCGCTGGGTTTCTACGTAGCATGGTTAGTTGTCCGTCGCCTGACCGCCGAAACCTTGCGTCGCAATCAGCTGGATGCATCCATCCAGCAGTTAGCGGGCAATGTGTTATCTGTTGTAATAGCAACCTTTGCGGTGGTTACCATACTTGCACAATTCGGATTTGATCTGCTTTCGATTGTGGCCGGCTTGGGTATTGTGGGCATCGCCGTGGGGTTTGCGGCTCAGTCGACACTCTCAAACTTCATCGCTGGTATCACCTTGCTGATTGAGCGGCCGTTTCGAATTGGCGACTGGGTTACGATTAATGGTCAGGATGGCAAGGTGGTGAAGATTGCTCTGCGCACCACGTGGCTGCGGACTCGCGATAACATTTTCACCATGATTCCCAATGATAGCGTGGCGTCGTCAGAGATTGTTAATTACAGCGCAGAAGGTGCTACAAGACTGAACATCCCTGTCGGTATTGCTTACAAAGAGTCTGCCAAAGCCGCAAGAGATATCATTATGCCGGTGCTTTTGGGGCACCCGGAAGTACTCCAATCGCCGGGCATGGAACCACGGGTAGTGCTTAAAAATCTAAGTGATTCATCCGTCGACCTCGAAGTAAAAATATGGATTACACCAGACAATCTGGATGTTCAGCCGGGCATCATGGCCGAAGTGCTGGAGCAGATTAAAGAGACCCTTGATGAAGCTGGCATCGAAATACCCTTCCCACACCTCCAGCTTTTTGTTGATGAAGCGAAAGGCTTGAAGCCATTGTTTGAGCCACTTTATCCAAAAGCATGTGCCGATCACCCCGAAGAGCGTGAATAAACGAGCTGCTTAGCTCCCGCTTGAGTGTATTTCCCGGGGCAAGTCGGATACACTGTATACCTATACAGTAAATCAGACATTCACTGCGAGGAATGACCATGGCGGTACAAGCAGTCTATTTTTCCGATAGGGACGGCCTGGATATGGCATTAAAAAATCCTGAGACCATGCTTTTCACATCGAAAGCGGATGCCGATGCCAGAGATAAGGTGTTGGAACTGGCAGAAGAGATTCAGGTATACCTGGCCCGCAAGGTAGAGGGGCTTGGCGACGATCTGGCGGAAAAGTGCGCTATGGCAATTGCTGAGGATAAGGATTTATTCCAGAAGTCTCTGAAAAAGCCGGATTTGCTGAACGCAACCCACGAGTAGTTCTCCCTGGGGAAAATGGCGCTACCCCAAGCAGACTATCATTTCTTCAAAGTAGCCAGGTAATGCCTGGCTTTTTGCATTCTCGATTTTTTATCAATGAACTTGCATCGCCAAACAATTCATAGGATGATTCGATGATCGGCTGAACGGATGATCTACAATGCTTAAGAAGATTCAAAAAGGTTCCTTGGTAGAAACCGCCATAGAAAGCCTGAGGCACGCGATAGAAACCAAGCAATGGTTGGTTGGAGACAGGCTTCCGGTAGAAGCTGAACTGTCGGAGGCCCTTGGTGTTAGTCGCAACACCGTGCGCGAAGCGGTGCGAGTACTTGCCCACGTAGGGATGCTTGAAACCCGGCAGGGAGACGGCACCTATGTGAGGGCCACCCGGGATGCCGGGGAAACCCTTAAGCGGATTGCCCGTACCCAGCTCACAGATCAACTTGAAGTCAGGATTATGCTGGAAACCGAAGCTGCAAAGCTGGCGGCGCAACGGCGCACCGACCAGGATATTCGCGCCATGACCACGGCTCTTGATGCCAGGGGTAAGGCTGATTCGGACATGCAAGCGCGTATTCGTCACGATGAAGCATTCCACCACGCTCTCGTAGCCGCGTCCCATAATTCGGCGCTCTCGGAGCTTTACGACTACTTTTCCCACGCCATAACCCAAACCATCGAGCGCACTGAGCTTGATGCCGACCTGCCGGAGCCAACCCAGGAAGATCATGAACTGCTTCTTGCGGCCGTTCGTCGTCAGGATTCAGAAAAAGCGGAAAAGCTCGCTCGATCACTCCTCTCCCCTAGCCTTCAAGCCTCAAGAAAGAGAGACGCCTGACCATGAAATTCCGGCCAGACACCTTTACTATTATGTTACTGGGCGCCGTTGCCCTCGCCTCGTTTTTGCCAGCCACAGGCAGTATTGGGGAACTACTGGCAACTGCGGGAACCGTCGCGGTCGCCCTGCTCTTCTTTTTCCATGGTGCAGCCCTTTCCCGGGAGCAAATTGTTGCCGGAGCTTCTCACTGGCGGCTGCACATACTTATTACGGCGCTTACGTTCGGTTTCTTCCCACTTGTCGTGCTCCCCATAAATGGCATGAACAGCATCGCACCCTCCTGGATGCCTGCCGATTTGGGGCTTGGATTCCTGTATCTGGGCGTATTGCCGTCTGCTGTCTCTTCATCCATTGCGTACACAGCTTTGGCCCGCGGTAACGTACCTGCGGCGATATGCAGCGCCGCGGCATCGAACGTATTCGGAATGATGCTGACGCCCTTCCTGCTACTCTTGCTGGTGAGCTCTGCGGGCAGTGGGGATTTTGCGGTGGGTGACGCTCTTAAAGATATCGTATTACAGCTACTGCTACCTTTTGCTGTCGGCCACGCCATGCGCCCTGTATTGGGAGGATTTCTGGGTCGGAACGAACACTTGATGGCACGCTACGATAAATGCGTGATCTGGTTGATCGTGTACTCCGCCTTCTCCCATTCCGTGGAAAGTGGTCTTTGGCAGAATCTGCCGGTCAAAGCCATAGTTCTCACCATACTGCTGTGTATCGCGTTACTCGCCCTTTTTATGTTTTTTGCGCGTTTCCTGGTGCGGCGATTCGGATTCAGTCTGGAGGATGAAGCTGCAGTGGTTTTCTGCGGTTCGAAAAAGAGTCTGGCGTCGGGTCTACCCATGGCAAAAGTGCTGTTTTCCGGGCACCCGGGTTTTGGAATGATCGTGCTACCAATTATGTGCTACAACCAGGTTCAAGTTATTCTTGGCGCAATATTGGCCGAGAGATATCGAGAAAAAATCGCAGAGTCGCAGTCAGCACCCAGTGATCAGGAGGTATGAGAGGCGGCAATCAGCCGCCACCCATACCACCGAAAATCGTAGCGAGGATCACAAGCCCGATAATCCAGCCTATGACGGCCGGCCAAAAGTTAACCATTTGCGGTGAATCGTCATCTAAAGACTCCCGCGACGGGTCGGGATCAGGGTCTGGATATCGGCGCTCCTCTTCCAGAGCTGCGACTTCCTGAAGGCTTTGCCATTCAAACCACTCCGCCAGAAAGATAACTACCGGGGGTGGAAAACTGCCATTCTCAGCCATAGGCCGAAGCTGCGGCTCCAGTTGCCTGCCAAGCTCCTGGCGCAACAGCACCTGATCAGCAGGGGGCTCACGAAGGATGGCCTTCCATATGCCCACATCCCTGCTTCGGCCGGGATCATTCAAAAGCGCCTTGATCTGGATCACAACCTCACGAACAACCTGCCCTTCCGAGGCGTCAAGATCGCGATCAACTTCGCTCAAACTCTTATCAGGCATATTGAAAACCTATCAACTCTTAACATTTTTAGGAGAGACAAATAGTGTGTAGTCAAATACGATAGCAAAAAACATAAAAGCAAACGTTACACCTATTCACTCGGCAGATTATAGAACGACACCTATGTTCGTTACGAATTTCGGCAAAATCGCTTTTCGTCGTCCAACATTACACTGCACAAACATTGCGGTAACGGCTTTGGCGGCATCCATATTATTCGGCTCAATGCCTGCTGCAGCACAATCGCCCGCTGATGACGCTCAACCTATCGGGTTCTATGGGTTTAATGACGAGCTACCAGAAGTTCTAACCACTACCCGGCTCAGACAGCCCAAAACACGGGTTCCTGGAACCACGACCGTCATTGAAGGCGAAATGATCCGGGACCTTGGCATTATGAACCTTGTTGAGGTGTTTCGGCTGGTTCCCGGCATGGTTGTGGCTGAAGTCGGAAGCAACTCACCGGTTACTACATATCACGGTACCGTGCATTATGAGCAACGAAGGATGCAAGTGTTGGTCGATGGCCGCACGGCTCACCGGGCAACCTTGTCAGATATGGACTGGCAAACCATGCCGGTGCCATTAGAACTCATTGAGCGTATAGAAGTAAGCAGAGGCCCAAACTCGGCTGCCTACGGCATCAATGCTTTTCTGGGCACCATCAACATTATTACGCGAAACCCCGCTGACACGTCTGGCGCAGAGGTACGGGTTGTTCGTGGTTCAAGAAACTATATCCGCACGTTTGCCTCCGTTGGTGATGCCAATGACAGTTACGACTGGCGACTAGCCTTTGAGAAGCGCAAATTTGGTGGGTTTGATTACCAGAGCGGAGGGGCTGACCCTGAGCCCTTCCATGACAGCCATAATATCAATTCATTCGATTATTCCTCCCGCCTGAAGGTTAACTCCGGGTTCAACGCCGATATCCGAATGGGTGTTGTGGACGGTATAAACCAACAAGACAAAGATAGAAGCGGAGAGCTGGAAGCCGTTGGTCACCCAGACATCGATCTCAGGGATTATTACCTGCAAACCCAGCTAAATTTCATCCCTTCAGAACAACACTTCTTCCACATTCAAGTGAGTTTTGAAAACTTTGATCGCAGGCAAAGATGGCCTATTGAGATACCAGAAGCAGCAGTGAATTGCCTGGCAAATGGAACACTGCTTCATTTGAACAAAAGCGTGTGTTTTGCCGGTGGAGGAACTCCGCTGACCGCTGATGTTAACGCAGATTCGGAAGACTCCAGGCTTGAGTTAGAGCTTCAGGATACGATTTTGTTCAATGACGATCTGAAGCTGGTCACAGGCGTTGGCTTCCGCGAAGACACCTATCGCTCAGAAACCTATTTCAACGGTAGAGGTAACAATCACCAATCCCGTGTGTTCGGGAACCTTGAGTACACGCCTATTTCCTGGCTCACTTTGAACGGTGGTGGCAACTGGGAACGCACAACAACAACAGATGAGGGCTATTTTTCACCCCGTGTTGCGGCGAACTTTACTCTGGGGAATAACCATGCGCTCCGGTTTGTGTACTCGAAGGCCGTCCGCACCCCTGATGGATTTGAGCAAAATCCGGATTATGGATATACACTGAAGAATGTTGAGCCTGCACAGTATGCCGGCTATGAAGGGTATCGGATTGAGAGTCCTGCTGTTTGGAGGCACTTATCTTATGTAACTCTTGGGGAAACGCTCAAGGAAGAAACCATTACCTCAAGGGAAATCAGTTACTTCGGTCTGTTTCCTATGAATACAGGTCAACTGTCTCTGGAGGTTCGATTATTCAAGGATGAGCTTCGGGACATGATCAGCGGCGTTATTCAGTTCAAGGACTGGACCATAGATAACAACGTTGCGCTCGACCAGGAGGGCCTTGAGATTGAGGCTTCCGTTGAGTTCCCGGGGACCACGTTCAGAGCTAGCTATGGCTATCTGGAACAGCATGGTCGGTACACTGGGTCACCCATACTTGATGAAAATGGTAACTCTGACCCCGGCCGGGAGGAGTACACGGTTGATTTGCTTGGTCGCATGTCGACACGACATTCAGGTAGCCTGGCACTCATCCAGGACCTTCCATTTGGCATCAGGGGTTCTACGGCATACTACTGGGCAGACAAATTTCGGAACTCACGGTTTGAGCGCATCGACTTCCGTCTCGCAAAACGAATCTTTCAGCCACGCTATTCAGCTGAACTTGCGCTCACCATGCAGCACTACATAAACGATGAGCCGGATATGAGCCGGGCAAATATTATTGCAGATCAAAATCAACTCTTCGTAGAAGCGGGCATCCGTTTCTGATCGTAAATCAGGGATTGTTTCAGGCCTGGGATGGTATGAAAAACAAGGGGTGCTTGATAAGGCGAGAAGCGATGCAGGCGGTAAAATCCCTGGCTGCAGCCGCATTGCTTCGAACTTTGTTGGCATTCGCTATTCTGGCTGTATCCCCTGCTTCCCTGGCGCAGGACACCAACTATCCACCTGTGTATCTGGCCGGCTCCGGAAATCTCGCTCTGGATCACCATATTCAAAGTCTCCTTGAGCGCGCACTCGAAGGACAGAATAATCTCGTTCTTATCTCCGACGTACAAGCAGTCCAGGCGAATGACGGCCCCATCGTCACTCTGGGCCCGGGTGCGTTTTCACGGATAAGGCAAATCAATCGGGAAGCACCGGTACTAGCGCTACTGGTAGAGCCGGATTTCCTTGAGGGTTTCGCTAGCCGGTCATCAGGGCATATTTCGGGTATCTACCACGGTGCCACACTTCTCAGGCAAGCCTTGATTGGAAAGGCCATCCTTCCGCAAGCAACACGAATCGCCTTGATGGCCACCTCAGGCACTGCAGAAGTCTACGATGAGCTTATTGACCAACTTCAAGCCTACCAGCTCGAAGCCCAGCTTTTTGTAGTGGACGGTGACAAACAGCTCATCCCGACACTCAACAGAGCACTGAGCTACGGCGACTTCTTACTGGCCGCACCAGATAACACCATTTACAACCCCAGAACCATTAAACACGTTCTTCTCACGGCTTATCGCAGAAACAGAATTGTGATAGGCCCTAGCCAGGCTTATGTAAAAGCAGGCTCCCTTGCTTCGGGCTACGCCCCCTTTCCCGCCATGGTTGAGATGGCACAGGACTACCTGCAGTCGTTCTTTGAAAGTGGCGAGTTTCCGCACCCGGGTTATCCGCCCCAGTTCCGAGTTGAAATCAACGAACAGGTTGCTCGTTCATTGAATATACCGTTGGCGACTCCGGAGCAGATCATCCGAAACGTCGAGCTCCGCCTAAAAGAACATGGAGGACAAGTCGATGAATGAGCAGTCCACCAACACGCCTTTGGCTCGCAAGCTATTACTGCTCGGTGCGCTCCCTTCAGTCGTGATGTTCATTACGCTCATGGGGTTCTTTACCTCTGCGCGCCTGGATGATGCCAGGCGCGACCTCGCCGACAACAACCAGCTACTGGCTGACACCTTGGCTCCTTCTTTGGAGTACGCCGTTGTATCCGGCAACACTCTGGCGCTGCAGGAAATACTTTCCCAGTCCATTCGGCACAGCAGAGCAGACTGGATTCGTGTAGAGGACGTTACCGGCGAAGAGATTGGTGCGGCCTACGCTAGCGATAGCCCCGTCACAGAAGCGGAGGCTGAATTTGCGATTTTTCAGGCAGAGATACTGCAGAAGCCCCTGGAGTTTGAAACAGATCGCCAAAGCCTGTGGTTCGAGCCTGAGTTTGGTCTCAGTTCCGGAGCGCTGAGGGTCGGTACCGTTATGGTCGGTGTGAGTGACAAGGCGCTCACTGAACGGCGAAACGATATTCTCTGGTCGTCTTTAACCATAGGGCTATCGTTACTGCTATTCACCATTTTGATTATCAAGCACTCGTTGAATACGATTCTCTCCCCGATTACTGAGCTTTCGGGGCGCATCAATCGCCTTATCGAGGGCGATTATCGGGTAAGCAAAGTGAACAAACGTAAAAACTCCCGGGAATTGGTTGCGATTGAGCAGCAATTGAACCAACTGGCTGACCACCTTGAGTCACTTAAAGCTTCGAGAGATCAGACACTGGCTATTTCCGAGCATGCGCGGGAAAAGGCCGAAATGGCAAGCCACGCCAAATCAGAATTTTTGGCAACCATGAGCCACGAACTTCGTACTCCGCTAAATGGAGTCCTCGGTATGATTGATCTGGTCCAGGAAGAGAATTTGAGTCCGAGGCAGCGCGATTATTTAAAGACCGCCCGCCAGTCAACGGACGACCTCTTGACCGTTATCAGCGATATTCTGGATTACTCCTACATGGACAGCGGCAGTATCATGTTGGACCATCAGCCTTTCAATTTGCACTCGCTTATCACGAACTGCGTTGCGTCGTATCGCCATATGGCAGAGGAACAGGGGCTAGCTCTGACCCTTAACTTTTACGGTGATTGGCCCACAACGCCAATGGTAAAAGGGGATGCGCCCCGGATCCGCCAGATTCTCGCCTGCCTGCTTGATAATGCTATCAAATTCACTAATGACGGGTTTGTTAACGTACAGGTTGGATGCTTTGGGGTTGAAGACGGCTGCATCATTGTTAACTGCTCCGTCAGCGATTCTGGCAGCGGCATTCCCCCCCACCGGGTGACCGATATATTCAGCACCTTTCAACAAATCGAGGGTGGAGATGCCCGAAGCTTCGGCGGTGCCGGTATCGGGCTGTCTCTGGTTCAAAGACTGGTGGAGCTTCTCGGAGGCCATATTCAGGTGGATTCACTACATGGAGAAGGTTCATCGTTCCGCTTTGAGTTACCCCTGGAGCTCGCCTCCACTGCTATCTTGCCTGATGAACCTGAATCCTCTCTCCTTGTTGAGGTGCCTCTCTCCAAACGTGCACTGGTCATTGAGGACAATTTGGTAAACCAGAGGGTTGCAGTGGCACTGCTAAACCGCCTTGGATTTCACACTGAATCTGTCACCAATGGGCAGGAAGCTTTGGAAAAAGTTCGTGCCAGTCATCAAGGCTTTGATGTCATCCTCATGGATTGCCAGATGCCCGTAATGGATGGCTACGAAACAACACGTTATATCCGGGAGTGGGAAACAGCCAATGGTGTGGATAGAACCCCCGTGATTGCACTGACCGCAGATGTATTGCCCGGTACGGAGCAAAACTGTCATGAAAGTGGCATGGACGACTACCTGTCCAAACCTGTGCGAAAGGAAAATCTTCGGGAAGTCCTGGAGCGTTGGGTAACACTCTCGTGAGTAGAGCGAGAAGATGTTCGGGATTTGAGCCCCTCCCTGGGCTCGGGGTATTTTTCAGGCCACAGGCTCCCGCATGGTGACGAATTCTTCTGCTGAGGTTGGGTGTATGCCAATTGTCGCATCAAACTGCGCTTTGGTTGCTCCGGCTTTGATGGCTACGGCAAGCCCCTGAGTGATTTCACCAGCATCTGCCCCCACCATGTGGGCACCCAGAACCCGATCTGTAGCGTCATCAACTACGAGCTTCATCAGGCAGCGTTCATCGCGACCACTGAGTGTGTATTTCATGGGCCTGAACTCAGAGCGGTAGATTCTCAGGGTATGCCCTGCTTCGCGCGCCTCTTCCTCTGTTAAGCCCACCGTGCCAATATTTGGCTGGCAGAAAACTGCGGTAGGAATCGCGGTGTAGTCCATTTCACCTTCGCCATCCCCAAACATCCTTCGCGACAGCACCATAGCCTGTGCAAGCGCTACCGGCGTTAACTGTGGCGTGCCGATCACATCCCCCAGGGCGGTTATTGAGGGCACTGAGGTTTGGAAATAATCGTCTACCACCACATGCCCTGAGGCATTGAGTTCGATGCCGAGCTCGGTCAAGCCCAAACCATCAACCAGCGCCCTTCTGCCCGTTGCGGCCATCACAAGCCCTGTCTCCATGATCTCGCCATTACTGAGTTTAACCCGGTAATGGGAGTTTTCGGGTTCAACAGTCTCAATAGTTACGCCAAACTCGAGCCGAATACCTTTTTTGCGCATTTCTTGCTCGGTAAATTTGCGCACATCGCTGTCGAAGCCGCGAAGGAACAAATCTCCCCGATACAGCAGCGTTGTTTCCACACCAAGACCCGCAAGAATACCTGCGAATTCAACGGCAATGTAACCGCCGCCCCAAACAACAGCCTGTTTGGGTAATTGCGGCAAATAGAACATGTCATTCGATGTAAGAATACTTTCCTTGCCAGGAATATCGGGCACAATGGGCCAGCTGCCCGTCGCAACGGTTATGTGCCTGGTTGTATATTCCTTTCCACCTACCACAATCGTATTCGGATCCTTGATGGATGCCGTGCCTTCAATAATGGTAACGCCAGCGTTCTCAAGCAGGCGGCCATAAATACCGTTAAGCCTTTCTATTTCAGCATTCTTGTTGGCAACAAGTGTCGGCCAGTCAAAACTGACACCGTCCATGGGTATGTCCCAGCCATAACCTGCTGCATCTTCCAGCTCGTCGTGAACGTGAGCCCCGTAAACAAACAGCTTTTTGGGTACACAACCAACGTTAACGCAGGTGCCCCCAAGATAGCGGGATTCAACTACGGCTACCCGCGCGCCACGCCCGGCAGACATACGCGCAAGACGCACGCCGCCGGAACCGGCACCAATCACAATCAGATCATAATCCAAGCTGTCAGACACGGTGTCTCCTGTTGCTTGTTACAGCGTTAATTTTGGTTGGCGGCCGCCTTGGCTTCCGGGTGAATCTCGCGGAACAGTATGTGATCCTCAAAACCACCAACACGAATTTTCCCAAGGCTGCGAAAGCCTTCAGATTCATAAAATGGCAGGTAACGGCTATTTCCCGTGTCGAGGACGAGGCCTGTCACACGAGGGTTCTCTGCGCAAAGCCGTTGTACAGCTTGTAGCAAAAGCCGCCCGTAACCACGATTCTGGTACTTTGGATTTACACCCATTAATGGCAACTGATGCGCCAGTGGCTGTGGCAAAATCGCACGTATCCGTTCGTGATAGTGCAGGTATCGGCGAGTGGAGGCAAAACCCGCTGTCAGCACCATGCGAATTCTCCAGCTGAACTGATTCGCAAGGTTCAACCGCAAATCCGGGTCGCCAATAAACGCCACGGCCACCAGCGTATCATTAATCATCACGCCTACGGATTCCTGATTGAGATCAAAATACAAATCAACCAACTCCCGTACGGTTGCCCGAACCCGTTGCTTATAACCCGGTTTGCGATGATTAAACAGGTACTGAAATGTGGGCTCGTCCCGGTAGGCATCATACAGAATCGATCTGGCTTCATTCAAAGCACTGACATCCAACCGAACAATAACCGGATCCGACTCGGTTTTATTATCGTTACTCATGTTTTCGCTCCTGTCTCTGTCCGGCGAGACCGCCCCGGAACCCTGTTGGTCAGAATCAGATTGCCAATGTCAGGCGAACAGACACCCTGCCTGGTTTGTCACCACGATCCAACGCAGCCTGGTCAATCACAACTCCATGCTTACCATTCAGCATTTCAAGCCATGCTGCAACGTCTGAATAACGAGCGGATTCCAGCCAAACACGGATGGCACTGTCACCGCTAGGTTCGAAGCGTTGCAACGTGAGGCCGGAGTCCCTTGCGGAACGGGTAACCAAACCCATCAGCGCCCGTCCATCGGCTGGGCGATCTGCTGATGTAGTTGCTGGCCCACTACCTCTGCTGCCCATGCGGCGGATGACAGGCTCATTTGCCTGTATCCAGGCTACCAACTCTGACGCATTTTCTTTACTGGCTTCAGCCTTATCATGAAAACCCGTGATCGGGCTCCAAACTGCAAAATAGAGAATACCCAAAAACACGGCTATCGCCAGAACCACAAGTGCCTGCTGATCGCGCTTGGGAAGCTGGTCATATTGCGCAATTAACTTCCCGACTGCAGGCTGTTCTTTCAGCTTCGTCAGCATAGCCTTAACCTCCAGATACTGTCAGGCGGCCACGGGCGCCGCTGGATTCGTTAACCACTGAGCCGATTTTGGCATCAAGTCCCTGATCAGCAAGGCCGTTTCGTAGAGCGCTAAGACGGTCGTAGCTATCTGCCCGAACATCCACCACCAACTCCCCGCGAGACTGGCTGTAATTAATGGAATTAAACGTTACCGTCCCGGTGCCTGCAACATTCGAATATTGCTGTCCCGTGTATTTCATCAGGGTTACAAAATCTGCATCAGGGCCATCTGAACCCGCCATGCGAAGCTGTCCTTCAATGACCCGCTTTACATTGCCTGCATGGGTTCTTCGATCCTGAGGAAATGCACTCCGATAGACCGACATAGCCTGCTGTCGCATATCCTCCGCTTGTTTCTGATAATAGAAGCCCATTCCGGCTTCCAACGCCAACTGCACAACAAACCATACCGCCGCGACCGCGATCAGCGGTTTCCAGGGCTTCAACGGGCTTGCCTTACCACCTTTTACCGAGAAGTCTCGTTGGCATAGATTGATGGGGCGGCACAAGTGGTGGTGGTGAGCGTGGGCCAACAACTCCAGTGGCATCAGTTCCAGTGATTCCCGGCGCACAGTCAGTCGTCCAGGGGCCATTAGCTCGCCAAGCACAGCCTGCTGTTCGTCAAACTCGGTTTCCGTGCCGTAGATGACCACTGGGACTTCAGCAACCACATCCTCGGAGGGCGGCAGCGCCAGGGTGTGTGCAAACATCCCAAGGTTGGCGGACTGCATGCTCAACCACTCGCCCCGGAAGCTGGCCATCATCGCAGACTCACCATCAAGGCAAATAGACCACCCTTCTTCAGTAACCGGGAGTAATGCGGCATCCGGGTAGATGGCGTCAAGCCTGGTATGCAGCCAGCCTCGGTACAGTTCCAGCCATTGTGCCATTCTATCCCGATCAATCGCCGCAACCCTGTACCCTTCGTGCGTGTGCAAGCCAAGAGCCAGATGGACACTGTCGATATCCTGGGCTATCTGTTCTTCAACCGCATAAGGCAGCGCCTGGTTGATGAACCGGCTTTGCTTGGCAGGAATGTCAGCTACGCAGAACAGGGCTTCATCACCTGGAATAAGGCCGATAAGCAAGACATCATCAAGCCCGTTCTGACTCAGTGTTTGTTCGATGGTATTACGAACATCACCACTACCCTGTGCTTGGGCATCGCCACCGGCATCGTAAAGCACCCAGTTGAAGAGCCGCTCGTCCGGGTTTTGGCTGGAATCCTCAAAGGGCGTCAGTGGTCGCACGTAAAGGCGGTAAGACATGGTTATCCTTCCGAGATGGTAAAGGGTTCTTTAGTAATTCGATTTTTTTGTCCGGTATCCCTGTGAACCGTCCGAACGTCACCTTCCTGATTACGGAAAACTGTACTTACCATATTTACAACACGGTTATCGTAGGTAATCCGTGAAACAACTTCAAAAAAGCGGGTTTGCAACCCCAGGCCTACGGGCTTCAGGCCAGATGCAGCAAGCTCAGGGAGTGCCAGAAAATCCTGAAGATTTTCGAACCGCTTTTCCTCTCGCTTTTCAACAATAGACGCAGCTTGCGCCGACGACAATTCATCATACAGCGACATCAATACTTCAGCCGTTGCTGTGTTCACATTGATACCCAACCCGTTCACCGGCAAGGCGGTAACGTGGGGGCGCAATGCGACATAAATTTCTTCAGTCATACCTTCTATCAGCCGGAGTTCAGACACGCTCACAAAAGGCTGATTCGCAGCCCGGTAACCAGGTTCTGCCATAAGGTACTGGCCGTCTTCTGCGCCGTAGGCGCTGATTGTCTGATCGTCTGAATCTACCCAATCAACCAAGGTATCAACCGAGATTCCTGTAATGCCGAGAGCAACCAACAAACGGGTAAGGCGATCTTTTGTTATCGGATCCACCTGTCCTTTGCCAATGACCAGATCGTTCAGGTTGATGCGCCCGCCCAGATCGTCTATCTGTACTTCAGCAACTCCGTTGTTGTCCAAGGGCAGAATGGCGGCGTTTTTAGCCCAGAACTCATCCAGGCTGTCGACCATCAGATTGTCTTCTTTATCCTGCTCAAAATCCCTTACCAGAATCTGGCCGGCAAAGGCTTCTGTGCCCAAGGCAATACTCTGGCCTTGTTGCTGAGCTAAATAATGGCCCGCTTTGAATACCCGTACGTTTTGTTGTTGGCTCATACCGGAAGCGAGCATGACCACCAGAGCCATGGCGAGCAAAACCATAATCAGCGCAACACCCTGCTGCTTATTCGGGCCAGGATCATAGGAGTGTAGAGTCATGTCATCTTACCCCCCCTGCCCCGATGCACCAGAGCCTTCCTCTTCAGCCGCTTTGTTGCTTGCTTGCTTCAGCTGGTCTAGCAGGCCTTGAGCACCTTCCAGATCAAAGTCGGGTAGTACAAAGGTTCGTACGATTTCACCAAAGCGTTCATGCTCGAGCGTAATTTCTATCGCCAGAGGAAAGGCTATTTCAGGACGTGTACCGGGGCTCAACGAAGCCATGGCTTGTTCCGGCGGCCATTCCGGTTGCCAACTGTTCTGATCGTTCATAAACCGCAAATCAAAGGCGGTAACACCATCCAGAAGCATGAGGTCCTGGCTGTTGTCCTCCTGGCCCTGGTCCACAGTTGGCCAGTAACGCCGCCGCAGTTCACTACCTGTATATTCCCAGCCAACCCGCTGCAAACTACTGCGCCTTATCCCGAGGGGATTGCGCCAGCCTTGCCGGGTTAACATTAGAGAAAAATCATCTTCACGGCTCGTTAATGCTGGCTTGAAATCACCATAGATGTCCCGTGCGGATCGATTAACAATCTGCGTGATATCCCGTTCCATAAGAAGCATCGCCCGCTGAAGCCCATCAAAGCTTTCGGCAAGCTCATCAACCCGGTCTCTGGAGGCGATCACATTATTCAAAACTTGCCAAACGCCGATACCGATAACCGCAGTGATACTTATGGCGACCATCACTTCAAGAAGCGTAAATCCCCGCTGGCCCTTAATCTCCCTCATTTTTGACCTACGAAGGCAGAGAGCGTATGTACTGGGTAAGATTTTGAGCTGCCGTCCCGGTAGCGAGCTACTTCAACTTCTACACGGCGCATTTTAGGTTCGGCGGTCGCAATGACTTTCGTAGTCACTTGCCAACGGTGAGGGCCGTAATCTTTGTCTTTAGAGTTCTCGGATATGCCTGGCAGGTTTTTATCCAACCGAATTTCATTCATACGATTGTCAGCAAGCCATCCCGCAAAGGTTTTGTCCCGGATACGTTCATAACTGGAGATGTACTGACTGGCCACCTCTGCTGAGGCGGTTGCGATAAGGCCAAACACCAACAACGCTATCATCACTTCAATAAGTGTGAAGCCTTTTCCGGATTTAGCGAATCTTGCCGGATTCTCGGGCCTCATCAGCCGCCTGCCTCATCGCCGGGTTTGCGCCAATTAATGGGCGAGATGCCATCAGATGCCAAAATATGGGTGTAATCTGTCTGGCTGCCAATCGTGAACTCAAGCTCAAAAGGTGTGGTTTCGCCACTGGAGAAAAACACCAGATCAGGCCTTAATTTATCTTCAACGGACGCAAGCCTCGGCGTGTCACTCTCAATGAACTGGGTCGCAACCAACCAGTCCGGGAAATCCCTGGCCCTGAATATACGTTCTCCGGTGGCTTTCCAGTCCCCGGAATCATCCTGAAACGCAACAAACTGATACCCGTTCTCTTCAAAGAGCAGGCCCAGCTCCAGATTATTCAGCACTGCCTGCTCTGATGCAGTCTGCATTAGCAGATACAGTTCCCGCACTTCATTCTTAAGCTCGCGCTGCTGGGAGTTACCACCCATGGTAAAGACAGCCAGAGCCGCAAGCAGGCCCACCAGAACCAGGACAACAAGTATCTCAATCAGGGTAAACCCGTTGCTGTTGTGTACTGGCTCTGAGCGCCTCATCAATTAATTGCCGATATTCGATACGCTGATGTCTGCAGCATCGCCGTCACCGCCATCCTGCCCATCAGAGCCCTTGGAATAGAGGTCGTAGGCGCCATCCCGGCCAGGGCTTACGTACTGAAATTCGTTGCCCCAAGGGTCGCTGGGAACACTTTTCATATAGCCATCAGGGTTCCAGTTTTTGGGTTCGGGGCTGCCGCTCGGGCGAGATACCAATGCATCCAGGCCCTGCTGTGTAGAGGGATAATGGCTGTTGTCCAACCGGTACATGTCCAACGCCCCGGCAAGGTTCTTCAGCTGGGTTTCCGCAATGGTTACTTTCGCCTGATCACTCCGGCCCATAATGTTCGGCGCCACAACGGCCACCAAAAGGCCAAGAATAACCATGACGACCATGATCTCGATAAGGGTGAAGCCCCGGCTGGATTTCAGTTTATTCAGTTGTTTCATTGTATTTACATCACTCTTTGTTGGCTTAAAAAGTTGGCTTGTATGGCGTTAACCCACCAGATTGCTCATGTTCAGTATGGGCAGCATGATAGCCATCACAATAATCAGAACAACCACCCCCATAATCAACAGCATCATGGGCTCAAAAAGCCCAACGATGGCGGCAATTTTAGATTGCAGTGCGTTTTCCTGCATATTGGCGGTGCGCTCCAACATGCTGTCTAACTCACCGCTTGCTTCCCCGCTTGCAATCATGTGCAGCATCATCGGCGGGAAATAGCCTGACTGATCCAGAGCCCGGTGCAAGGAGCCGCCCTCACTCACTTTACGCGCAGCCTCTTTAAGTTGTTGGCGCAAGTAGTCATTCGAAAGCACCTCGCCCGCAATTCTCATGGCATCTACCAGAGGCACACCGCTGGTTGTTAATATGCTAAGCGTGCTGGCATACCGGGCAGTATTTACGCCCCGCACCATTCCGGAAAACAACGGCAAGTGCAGCAGGCGCTTATGAAAGCGCATCCGGAACGCCGGTTTCGTTAGTGCAAAGCGGAATGCCATAAAGGCGATCACCAACAGAATAAAGACATAGACACCGTAACTGGTTAGAAATTCCGACATGGCCAACATCGCCTGAGTGAGTGCAGGCAGTTCTTGGCCCTGTTTGAGGAACACGTCGATGATATCCGGCACTACATACGTCAACAGGAACACCACAATGGCAATTGCAACGAAACTAAGAATAATTGGGTAGATGGCAGCCAACTGGATTTTCTGGCGTGCTTCCTGTCGGTTTTCGGTGTAATCCGCCAACCGGTTAAGAACCAGATCCAGGTGCCCTGCATGCTCTCCCGCGGCTACGGTAGAGCGATAGAGCCGCGGAAAGGCTTTCGGGAATTCTCCAAGGCTATCCGCCAGCGTATAGCCTTCCATAACCTTGGCACGAATAGCGATGAGCATGCTGCGGATACGTGGTTTTGCCGTTTGCTGAGCCGTTGCAGACAGCGCCTGCTCAATAGGAATGCCGGACTGGATTAACGTTGCCAATTGGCGTGTGATCAATGCAAGATCGGCAGCCGCTAACGAGCCTCCAGCACTTAATGGGTTGCTGGGGGTGCGTTTCTGAACGGCTGGTTCAACGGCGAGTGGGGTTAGGCCTTTTTCTCTGAGTTTCTGACGCACGGCGCGAGGTGCATCCGCTTCGATAACACCTTGCTTCTGTTTTCCCCGAGTATCGAGGGCTTTGTATTCGTAGGCGGGCATGGCTTACTGGCCCCGGTGCGTTACACGGAGCACCTCTTCCACCGTGGTCACTCCCTCAAGTATCTTCCGGACACCATCTGAGTGGATACTCGGCCCTTTAATGCGGGCCACACGCTCCAGATCCAACTCACCTGCACGCTTGTGAATCAAAGCGCTGATCTCCTCGGTTACTTCTACCACTTCATATATACCAATCCGCCCGCGGTAACCCAAGTGGTTACACTCGTCACATCCCTTCGCCCGGTATATGGTTGGCGGCTTCAAAAAATCCTGCTGCAGAAAGACACAATGTTCTTCGGTTGGTGTGTAAGCTTCGCGACACTCTTTACACAAGACTCTTACCAGGCGCTGAGCGACAATTCCAACCAGGCTCGATGAAATCAGGAACGGCTCAATACCCATATCCATCAGGCGGGTAATGGCGCCCACCGCAGTATTCGTGTGCAGAGTAGACAATACAAGGTGGCCTGTGAGACTGGCCTGAACGGCAATTTCAGCGGTTTCAAGATCCCGTATTTCACCAATCATCACCACGTCAGGATCCTGACGCAGGATTGCACGCAAGCCCCGCGCAAAGGTCATCTCAACCTTCGGGTTGACCTGGGTTTGGCCTATGCCTGGAAGGTTGTACTCAATGGGGTCTTCGACCGTCAGGATATTGCGGCTACGGTCGTTTATTTCCTGCAATGAGGCATACAGGGTTGTCGATTTACCGGAGCCCGTCGGCCCTGTAACAAGCAATATGCCATATGGCCGGTGAATCAGCTTACGCAGGATTTTCAAATCGTCCGGGGCCATGCCCAGGGACTCAAGGTGTATGGCGCCTGCCTGCTTATCCAGCAGTCGCAACACAACCCGCTCACCACTGGATGAGGGCATCGTGGATACCCGAATATCCACTTCACGGCCCGCTACCCTTAGAGCAATTCGACCGTCTTGAGGTACACGCTTTTCCGCGATATCCAGCTTTGCCATAACTTTGATCCGGGAGACCAGCAAGGGTGCCAGCGCCCGTTTTGGTTGGACAACCTCCCGCAATACGCCATCTACACGAAACCGCACAACCAGGCGTTTTTCATAGGTTTCAATGTGCACATCCGAGGCGCTGGTTTTTACGGCTTCCGTCAGAATGGCGTTAATCAGACGAATAATCGGTGCGTCGTCTTCTTGCTCCAGAAGGTCTTCCGTTTCTGGAACCGAATCAGCAAGTGACGCCAAATCCATATCATCGCCAATCCCCTCTACCATTTGCATGGCTTCAGCAGAGTCGTTCTGATAGGCGGCGTTCAATGCATGATCAAAATGATTCGGATCGATAGTAGTGAACCGGGCGCGCCCGCCGCTGATGCGGTTCGCTTCTGCCAATGCTGAGTGAGGAGCACCAGGCCTGACCAGAATAACCGGGTTACCCTCTTCTGAACGAGTCAGAATCACGCCGTTGCGCTTGGCAAAGGTGAAAGGCAGACGACCCAGCGGAGCATCCTGCGGCTGAAGTTCGGTTTCTGTGGTCAAGGTTGTCCTCGTTGCTATCAGGCATTCAGGGTTTTGTGAGCATGCGCACACTCTGAAACCCTTTCTGTTTTATAGGATTAGAGAAGGCTACCACAGGATATAGGCCTGCTGAATAACCCTGTACACTATACTCCCAATAAAAGACGGTATTCTGATAACCTGTGGTACTTTCGTTATTTTCACAGCAGTGTTTATTAGCCAGTCTTTTCATGATCAACGATTTTGGCAGCTTGCGAACGTGCCTTCAGGACAATCAATGCTCTCTATAGATCCAAAGGTTCCCATCGCTCTGGCTATCGTCGCAGGATTGGCCATGTTCGGCGCTACTGCATGGCAGGGGTATGGTTTCTGGCAAACGCAAAGCCACCAACCGTCTCAGGACACGTCTGCTGCATCACAACCACTGCCAGAGAAGCGCGAGACGCCCAAGCTGCCGCTTGCCTCTTTGGAAATTTTTGGTACAGCCCAGGTCGGCGAAGCCTCAATTGAGGAAAACACAGAGGATTTACCAGAAACCAACCTCAGGATTTTTCTCCGCGGCGTACTGGCAGCCGACGGCGAGTTCCCCGGTAGCGCACTGATAGAAGACGACAAAAGCAAAACAGAGGTCTTTCTGGTAGGCGATGAACTGCCCGGCAATGCCAAGCTTCGCTCTGTACATCCGAACCGTGTGGTTCTTGATCGCGGCGGAAAGCTGGAAAACCTGTATTTTCCGGAACCGGATGATCGTTCAGGCATAACCTTCTCTGCCGGCGTAGATGACCTCGAGCAATCTGAGCCACCAAGCCGAACACCGAACATCACCAGTCAGCCTACTTCTGCAACACCCCCGGCAAATGACCAGCCTCGCCGTGAAGAAATCCGCAAACGCCTTGAGCAGCTCCGGGAACGCCTCCGCACTAACGGCTAGTGTTAACTCATGTCGGCAAATGACACAACCAATGTCGCTATGGGACAGTGTGCGCGCTGGATAAATCGATAGAATGAACGTCATTCAATTGATAACCGGAGTGTATGTTGATGCGACGTTGGAACGGTTGGGGCGATGAGCAATTCAATCTGGAGCTTCCCGCACAGGGTCAGGGCTTTCTTTCGGAGCGCATAGGGGCGAGCAAACCTCTTAGCGAAGCCACCCTGGAATCTGTCTGCGCCAAGGTTCCGGGCTCACGGCTGCCGGCTGACACCACCGTTGATTCTCTGATCGACACTACCCCTGAAATTCGAGTGCGCTATTCCCGCGGCCAAAGCCTTGATGACTGGCTAGCCATGCGCAGTGGCGATTTCAAGGTTTTCCCCGATGGCGTTGCCCGCCCTGAAAGCAGTCTCGACGTACAGAAGCTGCTCGAGTATGCACAAGCCAACAAAGTCGACGTTATCCCCTACGGTGGTGGTACGAGCGTTGCCGGACACATCAACCCGTTGGCTGGCGACAAGCCTGTACTCACGGTAGACATGGGCGGCATGAACCGCCTCATGGATCTTGATCGCGAAAGCCAGATTGCAACCTTTGGCGCCGGCACTCCGGGCCCCCTGGTCGAATCCCAACTGCGTGTTCACGGCTACACTCTTGGTCACTTTCCTCAGTCGTTTGAACTTTCAACTGTAGGCGGTTGGGTGGCCACCCGCTCAAGCGGCCAGCAATCTCTCCGTTACGGCCGAATCGAACAACTATTTGCTGGTGCCAGAGTTGAAACGCTAAAAGGCACACTGGACATCCCCACCATACCGGCCTCGAGCGCTGGTCCTGACATTCGCGAGATGATTCTTGGCTCTGAGGGCCGGATTGGGCTGATCACCGAAGTGAAGGTTCGTGTGAGCCGTCTGGCGGAGAAGGAAAGCTTTCACGTTGTGTTCTTTCCAGATTGGGATAAAGCGCGCACCGCGTGCCGAAAACTGGTTCAAAATCGCATTCAGCTGTCCATGCTGCGCCTTAGCAACGCCATCGAAACCGAAACCCAACTGGCATTGGCCGGGCACCCACACCTTATTGGCATGTTAGAAAAGGTACTTTCCCTAAAGGGCTCCGCTGAAGGCAAATGCATGATGACCTTCGGACTGACCGGCAGCAAACATCAGTGCGCCAGCGCCAAGCAGGAAGCAAAGCGCATCTGCTCTGAGTACAAAGGTGTTTACACCGGCACCCGGCTTGGTAAGAAATGGGCCGAAAAGCGTTTCACCATGCCCTACCTCCGCGAGGCTCTATGGCAGCTTGGCTATGCCGTAGACACCCTTGAAACCGCCACCGACTGGGATAACGTAGACAACCTGCTCTGCCTGATGGAAAACAACCTTCGCACCAGTTTGCAGACCCGCGAAGAAAGCAAAAACGAACAGGCTCATGTATTCACTCACCTGTCGCACTTTTATGGTCAAGGATGCAGCATTTACACAACCTATGTGTTCCGGGTTGCAGACAGCTACGATGAAACTCTGGCCCGTTGGAAACATCTGAAAAACACCACGTCTGATTTGATCGTGCGCAATCGCGGCACCATCAGCCATCAACACGGGGTTGGCAAAGACCACGCGCCCTTCCTGCCGATTGAAAAAGGCGAGCTTGGAATGCTGGCAATTCGGTCACTGTGCAACACCTTCGACCCCGAAGGTATGCTCAACCCGAAAACCTTGATCGAATGAGCGGAGCGCCCCCGATGAACCGTCGAGACGCCTTGCTAAGCAAACTTAAGAGTAGCCCCCAAGCCTTTGATGTTGTTGTGATTGGGGGCGGTATAACAGGCGCTGGCATAGCACGGGAAGCTGCCGGCAGTGGGCTGAAAACCCTGTTGGTTGAGCAAAAAGATTTTGCCTGGGGGACCTCCAGCCGCTCCTCGAAAATGGTTCACGGTGGCCTGCGGTATCTTGGCAGCGGCCAATACGGCCTGACTCGCGATGCGGTAACCGAGCGCCAGCGGTTGATGACAGAAGCGCCGGGATTGATAGACCCGCTGCGCTTTATCATGCCCCACTTTCAGCGCCAGTTTCCCGGGCCCCGGCTGTTTCAGATTCTGCTCCGCGTTTACGATTGGATAGCCCGCTCCAAATCCCGTCAGTTGCTGACACCGGGCGAAACCATGCAATGGGTACCCGGCCTGAATATGCAAAAGCTGACCGGCGCCAGCGGCTTTACCGACGCAGTCACAGACGACGCCAGGCTTGTACAGCGAGTGATTTCAGAAGCCCGCCAGGACGGCGCCTGGTGCCTCAACTACGTTAAGGCCGTGCGGGTACTTCGCGCCGATGGAAAAGTCAGCGGGCTCGAACTGCAAGCAGAAGACGATGCAAATACCTTCACTGTTGATACGTCTTTAGTTATTAATGCCACCGGTGTTTGGGCTGATCGACTGCAGCAACCGGACAACGGCGAACAGCCGATGACGATTCGGCCCCTTCGCGGCAGCCATTTAGTACTCCCCTGGAGCACCCTACCCGTTTCCTGCACTGTTTCCCTGCTCCATCCGGATGACAAACGCCCTGTTTTTGCCTTCCCGTGGGCGGGCACTACCGTGCTCGGAACCACAGATCTCGACCACAAACAAAGCTTGGATAACGAACCGCGCATTGCAGCGAACGAAGTCGACTATCTGTTACGCATTTCAAACAGGCTTTTCCCGGGTGCGGCTGTCTCCGCAAATGACGTGCTCTCCACTTGGGCAGGCGTCAGGCCCGTGGTTACAGACACGCCTAAGGTGGCTGGCGCAAATGGGCCATCGAAAGCCCCTTCCAAAGAAAGTCGCGAGCACGAGTTCCGCGAAGATAAAGGCTTAATCAGTATCGCCGGCGGCAAGCTCACTACCTTTCGCCTCATAGCAAGAGAAGCTCTTACCAGAGGCTTGGGTAGCGGCGAACCATTGCGCGCAGAGAAAAGCCCGGTATTCAGGCCATCACTTGCACCGCCAAAGCCAGACAGCATTAGCCATCAGAATTGGCAGCGCCTTACCGGCTTTTACGGCGCGGATCTGGCCTCTGTGCTTCAGTGCGGCCCGCTTACGCCTGTTGGCAACAATAGTGGTTCTGCCTCAGTCCCGGGTGATCTGCTCTGGGCCGAGGTTACATGGGCGTGTTCGCAGGAAGACGTAAAACACCTGGATGATCTTATGCTGCGCCGCACCCGGCTTGGGCTGATCGTTCCCGAAGGTGGCAAGGCACTGCTACCCGCCCTGAAGCTACATTGCCAAAGCGCTCTTAACTGGGATGACGACCAGTGGCATGCCGAAGAAGCGAGATATCTTGCGCTTTGGGGTGAAGCCTACTCCCTTCCAGAGCGCTCGGAGCAAAAGCATGCAGTCTGACCCGTTAATTCTGGCCATTGATAACGGCACTCAAAGCGTTCGCGCACTGCTCTTCGACACCAAGGGCAACCTGATTGCCAAGGGCCGGCAAGAGATAGAGCCATACTTCTCCGAACAGCCTGGTTGGGCAGAGCAGCACCCTGAGTATTTCTGGGAAAGCCTGGGCAAAGCCTGCGTTGAGCTTTGGTCATCCACCGACGTATCCCCAGACAGAATTGTTGGGATTTCTGTCACCACACAGCGTGGCACGGTGATTAACCTGGATGAGCATGGCAAACCGCTACGCCCGGCGATTATCTGGTTGGATCAGCGCCATGCCAGGGTTGATGGTCCGATTAAAGGCCTCTGGGGATGGGTCTTTAAACTGGCGCGACTTGAAGACACAGTCAAACGCTTCCGCGAAAACACGCAGGCTAACTGGATATCCCAGAATCAGCCGGAAGTCTGGAAAAAAACCCGGCACTTTCTGCTGTTGTCCGGTTACTTGAACTACCGCTTAACCGGCGAGTTTCGGGATTCTACTGGCAGCCAAGTGGGCTACCTGCCATTTGATTACAAAAAACACCAATGGGCTTCCAAGCGGGACTTTAAATGGGGCACCATGCCCGTTAAAAGATCCATGCTGCCAGACCTCGTAAGTCCCGGCGCTACCCTGGGCCATCTCACTTCAGAGGCAGCCGCCCACTTGGGTCTCCGGGAAGGCTTACCGGTGATTGCTGCGGCTTCCGATAAAGCGTGTGAAATTCTTGGCTCCGGTGGCCTGACTCCCGACGTTGGCTGCATGAGCTACGGCACAACGGCCACCATCAATGCGACAAATAAGAGGTATGTGGAGCCGGTTAAACTGATGCCGCCCTATCCTTCTGCACGGCCTGGCCACTACTCCACAGAAGTCATGATATATCGTGGCTTCTGGATGGTGAGCTGGTTCAAACGGGAATTCGGTTTGCGGGAAAGGGAAATTGCTGAAAAGCGCGGCATAGAACCTGAAGAACTGTTTGATGAGCTGGTTCAATCCGTACCTGCGGGTTCCATGGGATTGATGTTGCAGCCCTATTGGTCGCCTGGCGTCCGCCAGCCTGGGCCAGAAGCCAAAGGCTCTATTATCGGTTTTGGTGACGTACACACCCGCTCTCATATCTACAGGGCAATTCTGGAAGGCTTGGCATACGCGCTGAGGGAAGGCAAAGAGAAAATCGAAAAGCGCAGTGGCATCAAGATAACCAAGCTTCGAGTAGCGGGCGGCGGCTCCCAGAGTGACGCCGCCATGCAGCTAACGGCAGACGTATTCGGCCTACCTGCCGAGCGCCCTCACACCTATGAAACCTCAGGGTTGGGAGCGGCCATAGATGCAGCCGTTGGGCTTGGTTTACACCCGGATTTTGAAACTGCAGTTGCTGCCATGACCCGAGTTGGGGATGTGTTTCACCCCAACCCTGAAGCACGCGATCTCTACGAAAGGCTATATTCCGAGGTGTACCTGCGCATGTACCCGCAATTGCAGCCGTTGTATCAGAAGATTCGGGATATTACCGGTTACCCGAAGTAGATTTGATCCAGTATTCCAAGGGCGCGCTTGCACGCACCCTTGGAATTCAGAGTTTAGATCCGTGGCAGTTCGGTTCCCTCAGGTACACGAATCTCAAATCCGGATTTTACATTAACCGTCCCACCCGCTGGCACCTCACGATCCCATGCCAAAACACCTTTTTTATCCTCAACATCCCGCTGCACCGGCTCGCTTATTTCAAGGGGCTTAACGGTCAGAATGTCTTTTTGGGATACGGGCATCCGATCAAAAACACGGACTTTTACTGCCTTCGAGTGATGATTGGTAATCTCAAAACGATTTTGCCGACGCTGAACGTTTTCGCTCTTCCACACACCCTCTTCACCTGTGCGCTCAAGCTCATTCACCACCGCCACACGAATACCTTCATCCACACCGAACCCCAGGGTTAGTTCCTCGCCGTCAGTCAGTTCAGGTAGATGGCCTTCTCCTACGCTCTGACCATCCCGGTATAGAGTGACTCGCCCAGCTGGTATGGGAGCCTCGGACGTGAATATGCCGGTAGCGTGCAGGTAACCGGTTGGGTTCATAACCGGTGCAGTCCAGGTAGCAACGTCTGCAGGAATACGGTGTTCGGCGACGGTCAGGCGCTGACCAGAATTGCCACTGGGAATAGCTACCGGCTGGGGCAGGCGATAACTCTGGGTGAAGGTACTTTGGCGTTCCACAATAGCCGGGCTACCCATTACCATCTCAGCCTGCATATCAGCTGAGCGCGCTAAGGACTTCGTACTATATACCTCCGGTGGCTCTGGGCTGACAACCCAGGAATACAGTGGCGGCATCGCAGTTCCCCTGCGGGCATTGGCCGTGGCAAGGTTCAGCTCTACTCCTTCCCAATCGATGCCTGTTGATTGCTGCACTACTGCAAGATGTTCAAGGGCTACTTCGCCCCCCGCCTTCCCTTCCAGCTCGGATGTCAGGCGTGCACTGTATTCGCTGCGCCAGCTGGCCTCCGACGTTTGAAACTTCAGCTTTACCTGGAGCTCGCCAACCACGGGTGCTTGATAGTGCACACGCACCTTCTTGGTGGCCTTGGCGCCTTGTTTAATTTGTGCAAGATCCCGCATCAAACGATCTCTCAAAGCAATATCGCCGGTCATTTCCGACCGGATAGTCCGGATCTCTGTCAGTGCTTTCTGGGTTGTATCCTTCAGCGCAGCGGCCATGTCGTTCAATTCTGAAGCCTTCAACTCATGGGGCAGTTCTGCGGCTTTGCTGGCAAGGGTTACCTGTTGGTTCCAGGCTTTAATCAAATCCTCCTGGGCTTGAATTCGCGCGCTCACAACAGCCAGCTCATCCTGAAGCCTGCGGGTTTCTCCGGCCACAAACTCTGCCTGCTCCACCCTGCTGATCTGCACCTGCTGGATCTGCGCTCCAGTAATCCCTTCAAGCACTACCTGAAGGCTCTGATCCTGCAAACTGACCGGTAAGCCACCGACTTCAACAATGCCCACGCCAGCATTTACCTGATCGCTCTCCAGCCAGGTAAGTTCGGCGTGGGATGGATACAAAGTGGCCGCCGTGATGTCTGCCTGTGCACTTAGCGGCGTAAACGCAACGGCGACTGCAAGTAAGCTATGTTTTTTCATTAGAAGCCCTTCGAGGTAGCGTCTGGTCTATGTGGAAACCTTAACTGTGCTCACTAACGCACAGGATAAACACTCTTTTATCAGCGACATGTTTATCAAACAACGATGTTTTTTGTAATGTTTCTCATCTGGCGAGACACAATAGTCCGAACTAGGCTTATGGCTGGCATCGAAGGAAGCAGTAATGCCCAGGAGCCTGTTTGTTCACAACTCAGGCGCCCTGTCCTGATAGCCCGGTACCACCGGGCCAAACAAAAAACCTCCCGGGATTGGAGAACTCAAATGAACATCTACACTGTTAGCCGCACCCTGGCGATAGGATCTGTTTTATTTGCGACAACTGCTTTAGCCGGCCCAAGCAACAAATCCAACGCCGACCTATATAATGCTTTTTGGAGCCCAGGCCACCTGAGTCCCTTCGAGTGCCGATTTGGCATTCTCAACAGTACGCCACTCGGCCTGCCTCGTTGTATGCAAGCCAGCAACATTCAGTATCATCTGGATATGCTCTATGGCATCGCTCAAGCCAACGATGGTAACCGCGCCGCCGGGCTGCCCGGATACAAGGCGTCGGTTGATTACATCAAAACCACACTGGAGAGCGCTGGGTACGAAGTCGAAATCCAACCCTTCCCATTCAACGCATACTACTCCGCCGGGGATGGAGTTTTACAAGCCACTGCACCCACTCCGGTGAATTATGTGTGGGACGAAGATTTCACCTACCTATCACAAACTGAACCCGGTGATGTATCAGGCACTGCGGTTCCTGTCGATGTTCAGCTCGGCCCCGACAACACATCAACAAGCGGCTGCGAAGCGGAGGATTTTACCGACTTTCCGGCGGGCTCGATTGCTGTTATCCAGCGTGGCGCCTGTGCTTTTGGACAGAAAGCCACTAATGCCGCCAATGCCGGTGCCCTTGGCGTGGTTATTTTTAACCAGGGCAATACCGACGACCGCAAAGGCTTGCTGAATGCCACTCTCGGCGACGATTACGCTGGAGGCATTCCCGTTGTATTTACAACCTACGATATAGGCGCAAGCTGGGCGGACCAACCAGGTTTGGCGTTACGAGTCGTCGCTAACGTGGTCAGAGAGCAAACAGAGACCTTCAACGTAATAACCCAAACTCGCCGCGGCAGTGCGGACAACGTAATAATGACCGGCGCGCACCTCGACTCCGTGTTTGAAGGCGCCGGTATAAACGACAACGGATCTGGCAGTGCGGCTTTACTCGAGCTGGCCCTGCAAATGAAGCGAGCTCACCCCCGCAACCAGGTTCGCTTCGCCTGGTGGGGTGCTGAAGAAGCCGGCCTCGTGGGGTCAACGTTTTACGTAAACAACCTGACTCAGGAAGAGCAGGATAAAATCAAGGTGTATCTGAACTACGACATGATTGGTTCGCCCAACTTCGGGAATTTTATCTACGATGGCGATGGCTCTGATTTTGAGCTTGCCGGTCCTGCAGGATCCGCTGCCACTGAGGCGCTTTTTGAAAGGTACTTCAATCTGCGGGGCATAGCATCAGAGGGTACTGAGATCAGCTTTCGTTCCGATTACGCTCAGTTCTTTGAGGTCGGCATAGCCTTTGGAGGACTGTTTACGGGTGCTGAGGGAATAAAAACCGAAGAACAGGCGGCCAAGTTTGGCGGCGAAGCAGGCATCTCATACGATCCTTGCTACCACGCAGCCTGTGACGACATCACCAACGTTGACGAATTGGCACTGGAGATCCATGGTGACGCAGCAGCGTTCGTTACCAGCTGGCTGTCACTTTCAACACGGGTGATTGACAGGGAAATTGCGCAAGCCGAAAACGCGCAACCTGCAGCAAACGCACGCTCACTGCAGGTGGAACAAAAGCACGACATTACCCATTGGGGTGATAAGTGGATCAAGTAGTGATTCCAGTATAAAAACCCAAAGGAAGGGCCGCTTGCAAGATTGGCCCTTCCTATTACACCCACTCGCAATTCAGTCTAGGGTGCATCGTGCTTGCTGGCGTTTTCGTTTCGAGCAATTTCCTGCGCCCGACTATCACCAACTCCGCATCCCGTTCCTCGATGAGAAAGCACACTTCAGACTCATGCAGGGGTAATCTGGAAAACACGTGCATGCCATACAAGTTGGCTTACCCACTAGCCCTCAGCCCCTGGCATTCTCATGGGAAGGATAGTCTGCATGACTTTGCCCACCGGTCCCTGGCGATCGAACAACGTCGTTTCAACCAAGCCGACTGCTGTTTCTTGCATACGGCTGCGAGCATCCAGACCCAACCACTCACCCACAGGCATACGATGAAGATAAAGGGTTGCGTCGGCATTGATGCATCCCACACCACCACCCAAGCTCAGTTGGCCTACACCGTTACCAAAATCGCAAAGCGTTGCGGCCATAACACCAGGACTGGTTTCGACACCCTCCACAACGGGTAACGGCAGTTTCATCCATGCAATACCCTGCCCCTTAGCGTGAACACCATCAATGAGCACGGCTTTTGCTTTGCTGTGCAGCCCCACTGGGCTGTATTGATTTGTCCAACCTGCTGCCTCCGAAATGTTTACGTCAACAGGCCCTGTGGGAGGTTCGTACTCTGCAGGCGAAAAGCGACCGTATTCCGGAACGACGGCCTCACTGTGCGCCAGAAAAAGCGCACTTGCGCGCGCGACCTTTATATCGCCAGCCAGTAACGATGCCTCAAGTATTTGAAGTCGCGAGCCGCCGCGCACCAATCGAGTGGTCACCGCCAGGGGCGCATCCGGCGCAGGCCTTAACAGATCCACTGTAAGCCTCGCCAGGTTCAAACTGGCATTATCCGACGCATGTTCCATGGCATGCGCCATCAAACCCACCACAGGCCCACCATGCAGGTGCTGCGGGCTCCATGGGCCTCGGCTCGAAGGCGTTGGGATATATAAATCTCCTTCACGCCGAAACAGCGCCTCAATCATGATAGGTCCTTGTTGTTGTCAAAATAAGATGAGCGATAATACCTTTCAGCGCGCCTCCACCCTCAACTCAGATAGAGAGAAGCGAGAGGCTCTTTGCGACACCACTGCCTGTGCCACGCCCGAGACGATAATTAACGCGCAGCCAGACATCTGCAGCGGGTTCAGGCTCTGGCCAAACAGCACCCACCCGAGTGCAACAACAGTAATTGGCTCCAGATAGGCCAAGGTGCCATAAGTCGCCGTTGGGAGTGCTCGCAAGGCAACAACCGCTAACATAATGGCCAGGAACCCCGGAACAACACCTGCTGTAACCAACCACCCCCACTGCGCGCCA
This sequence comes from Marinobacter sp. KMM 10035, assembly GCF_046537445.1. Taxonomy (NCBI): domain Bacteria; kingdom Pseudomonadati; phylum Pseudomonadota; class Gammaproteobacteria; order Pseudomonadales; family Marinobacteraceae; genus Marinobacter; species Marinobacter sp. KMM 10035. Next base: position 2,564,959 of record NZ_JBBVMG010000001.1, read on the forward strand.
ACAATACTGTCACCTTGCTGCAGCATAAAAGGCAGTATGCACAGAGCTCCGACCAGCATTTGGTAGCCGCTGCGTGTCAGTACATGCACCCGCTCGGGAATCAGCCGGTTTGTCACAATAAACGCGGCATAACAAAGCATGGCACACAGTGCGTAAAACAGGCCAACCGCCTCTTCCTTTCGCCCCGAGAGACTGAAGTTAAACTCCATCATCATCGCGAAGCCAAACAATGCCACCCCAATCAATGCTGTGCTGGAACCGGTTAGCCGCTCGCCCATAAAAAAGTGCGCAGTAATAGACGCGGTTACAGGTGCCAGGTAGAGCAACATCACAGCGTTGGCCATGCTCGTATAGCCCAGCGCTACAATATAAAAAACCACAAACCCTGCCAGAAACCCGCCCGTCACCAGAACCTGAATGCCGGGCCAACTAAGCATTTTATCTTTCTGGCCAGTAACCAGAAGAAAGCCTCCCATCAAGACTGCACCGATAAACAGACGGTAAAATGTAACCGTTTCGGCACTGACATCGGCGTAGATGGAAATCGCCCCGATGGTGCCCATAGAAACGGCAGCCAGAATGGCTGCCAATATGTGTGAGTTCATTTGCTCAGGATCCCGCATTCATAATTTCAATCTTTTGTGGGAGCCAGTTGCCCCAACCATCAGAACCGGAATTCGGGTCCGATGCTGAAGACATTGATATCGGTCTGCCCTAGTTCATCTTCATCGCCGACATTAACCAGGTAGTCCCAGTCAGCCCGCAAACGAAGAGTGTCAGAGACCTCGTAGCTAACTCCCAATCCGGTTCTGAAGGCGACGCCGCTATCACTGTCGCTCTCTGACACCGTCATGAACCCATTACTGGCTGCTGCCTCATAGTTAAGGCGCCAGAACAGCAATCCGGCCTTTGTGAACAGTTTGAACGGGCCTTTTTCTGGCAAGCCAACCTGCAAAGTGGTATCCACAAAATGGCCGCTCACAGCTACCGCAACGCCCACTCCACCAAACACACCCGACGCCTCAACATCATCTGCATAGCGGTAGCCAAATTCAAGGTTCGCAAATCCATTTAGCTCTGTGCCTCCATAAATTCGAAGTGTAGGCGCACTGTCATCACATTTGGTTTCAGACCCATCACAAAAATCCTCTACGGTGGCCTGTCCCAGAGAGATACCTATATAGGCCGGACGAGCATCGGCGGCGAGTGCTGATGTATGTGCCGTAATAGCTAGTGCCAGCACCAATGCTGGTTTAACTAATTTCATTGAGGTGTTCCTTTAAGTAATAAATTTCCATAGCCGGCTTGGCGGCCAATCAGACAAGGATAATTGTTACAGGCTAACAGGTAGGCAGCTTCAATTGCTTAAAGAAACAATATTGCTTGATTCAACTCGATAATCCAAGGGTTTAGTCGGCATCATCACACTTTCGATTTTACCGCGCTGATTTTCGGGGATCAGGTACAGTTCTGGCAGAACCACGGAATTAAATACCTGCGCACACAACGGTTTAACCCGTGCGAACCTGCCTTCGACTAATTCATGCTCGCTCTCCAGCGCCCCGACAGAGCACTGAACAGAAACGGCCCTGTCCTTGTAAAAAAAAGCGTATTGCCGCATCTGCTGAAACATCACCACACCCGCTCGTTCCGCAAGCAGGCCAAAATCTACAAAGTAGCCGGGCAAATCCTCTATGGACACCATTCCGTAGTCATAGAGAACGCCATCTTCCGGAACCAGCGCATCAACCTCACCTGGTTGCAGCATTCCAGCAACATCAGACCGGCTAATATGCGCACCACCCATTTCACGAACATGAAGGATGACCAGCTCCATGCCAGTCCCTGCCTCACTCTGCCATTTGCGAACAATGTGCGGGCGATTAGCTTTCTTTTCCTGCCATGATTTTGGCAGCTCAATGCGAAGGACTACACCACGAAACTTGCCGGTGCCGTCAGTTTGGTAGGTTTGCCGAAAACCGTTTGCATATTCACTTACAGGATTCTCTGAAAACCGGACTGCAAGAAGATATTCAAGAGTCGGGCTATAGATATCACCCTTTGCCCTGTTGCGTACTTCCTCCAGAAAGTTCTCGGCAAGAATCCGGTTAATCTCCTCACCCTGGGCCATATCCATTAACTGATTTTCGAGTTTGGCCCTGAATGCTTTAAACACTTCCTCGCCTAAAAACTCGACCAGTTTCGGTTCCAGATTTACGTGAATATCACCAAACGCTCTCTGAAACTCAAGTTTGGCCAGCAAAGCCTCTCGGGCAAGGTCAGGATAATCATCGGCAATTCGTTGCAACGTGAGGTTTTGCCCAAACACAAACCCATAGGCTTCACCAAGGCCTGAGGCGTTCCTGGAGCTTGGCTCGATAGCCTTGATCGGGGATGCACAAACCATCAACCCTATCAGCAGGAATAAACCTCTCACAGGAAACCCTCTACAAATGCACAAACACTCACTCAGTAGTGAATCGTATGCAACAACACTGCTGACTTCCCTAAAACGTCCTATCAAACGACCGGTAAACCCTTACAGAGCCCCTAAGACCGGTGATTTGCTATGCGTTCTAGCCCGGTTGTTAATGTAGCTCTAATTTCTTCTCGCAACCATGGCGGTTCCAGAATATCGCAATGAATGGCCCGTACTGCCAACTCAGTTGTTGTAATCGATTTTGGGATACCGGGGCACCATTCCGAGCATCGCGAGATAGCGCACGGCTGTACTGGACACTATAGAACTCTTTGTCTGACGGGGAAGGCTGTTGTATCAAACCGATGCGATCAAACTCGAGATTAATGCTCGCAACCGATTAGGCTTCACGGGCTTATTCAGAATAGGCAGGTTTTGGGAACGCATTTGCTGGCGTGTTTCAACGCTGTGATCGGCGGTTATTAAAGCTGCGGGTATCTGGTGCCCCAGCATCTTTCGAATAGCATGGATTGCATCGGAGCCTACGAGGCCATAGTCCAGATGATAGTCAGCCAAAATCGCCACGGGTTGCTCATTTGTCTGTTCAAGATATGCAATTGCAGCCTCGCCGCTGGGTGCGGTGATAACAGAACAATCCCAGCGCTCGAGTAGAAGTTTCATACTCTCGAGCACCGAAAGGTCATTATCGATAACCAGTATTTTTGCTCCCGCAAACCCTTTGGCGAAGATCTGTGCTGTATTAATTCCCGGTTTCGGCACTGTCGGCTCACTGTTCTTCTCCATAGGAAGTGTTAGCGCAAATCGAGAACCTCGCCCCGGGCGAGACACCACATCCATTTTGCATTGGAGCACTCGAACCATCCGATCCACTATGGCCAGCCCAAGCCCTGCGCCCTGCCGGCCACCGGTACCCTGCGGCAAAAGCTGATGAAATTCAGTGAAAATTTCTTCGAGCTTACTTTCGTCAATCCCCACTCCGGTATCCCAAACCTCAATCCGCAGGGCATTCGGTCTCGATCTCAGTGCGAGTAATATCCGGCCTTGCGGGGTATACCGAAAGGCGTTGCTGAGCAGGTTTCTTATGACTCTGGTCAGCATTCTCTGATCGGTTTTAACCATGGCTGGTATCGTACGAATGCGGAAATCCAGCTCAGCATTCGCTGCAATTGCTTCGAACTCTTCCCCCAACCCTTCAACCAGGGCTGCTACATCCGTCATAACCCAGTCAGGCACCATGGCTTGCTGATCGAGTTTTGATATGTCCAGCAGGTCTGCCAGCAAGTCTTCCGCGCCTTCTAAGGCGCGGTGAACCTGTTGAACCATTCGACTTTCTTCGGAAGGCAACTGGCTTTCCTGTAGCGCTGAGATCATAAGGCGGGCAGCATTCAACGGCTGTAGCAAATCATGACTGGCCGCGGCCAGATACTTGTCTTTGCTACGGTTCGCATCCTGGGCAGCCTTTACCGCAACCACCAGTCCGCGCTCCGCCTTTTCCCGCTCCTCAATTTGATAGTGCAAGCCATCATTGGCCTGCTGCAGGGCTGCCGTGCGCTCATCCACTCTGCGTTCAAGGTCTGCATTCAACTGCACAAGTTTTTCGCGGGACTGTACTCGCTCACTGATGTCGGCAACAAAGGCTTCAACTACTTCCGGCCCCAAGTCAGGCCGCCTAAGCAAGGTAATTGCCACATGCACCGGGGTTGAATCTGCTCGCCGTAACCGGGTTTCCCGCGCACTCAGGCTGCCGTGGTCAAGCAACTCCTGCCGGAGGGTGTCGAACTCACTGGCGCTGCAGAAAAGCTGTTCCCTGAGGCGTATTACTCGCTGCTGCAGATCCTCCGGGTTTTCGTAACCACAAATCTTTGCCATCGCCGGATTACAGGCCAGGAACCCTGCCCGCAAGTTGCCTTGAAACACACCGTGCAAGGCGTTTTCAAATAACCACTTATACCGGTTTCGCTCCTGTTCAAGTTCTTCAATGCGATCCTGAAGCGCGGGGTAATAGTTCTTTCTTACGGATTGGCTGCCAAACCCCAGCAACTCCCCAATACCGTATCCGCCAGCTTGCGGTTGCTCGTCAGAGGGCTTCTTCATAAACAACCTGAACATCTCTCAACGATGACTTGCGGGGGTTGGTTAGTATGCAAGGGTCCTGTAGAGCAAATCCGGAAAGCTGTGGTATGTCAGATACGCTGACACCGAAATCAGCCAGGCTTTCATGCAGACCAACTTTGCGTTTGAGCTGGATAATGCGATTCATCAGCTGTTTCTGGATTTCCGGTTTGCCCATTCCTCGTGTATCAATATCCATGGCCTCGGCGACACGTTTGAATCTGTCTTCCGCAGATCGATAGTTGTAGGCCACCACGTGTTCAAGCAGCAGCGCATTGCAAAGACCGTGGGGCAAATCGAGAAAGCCGCCCAGGCTGTGAGACATGGCATGAACGGCGCCGAGTATCGCGTTGGAAAAAGCCAACCCTGCCTGCATAGATGCCAGCATAATCTGCTCACGCAGGAACGGATCTGCTGTGTTCTCAACCAAGGGCTCAAGGTTGCGGTTAATCAACCGGATAGCTTCCAATGCATGGGAGTCTGTAAGAGGGCCGCTACCCGTTGAGACAAATGCTTCAATCGCATGAACCAGTGCGTCCACACCTGTGCAGGCTGTCAGGTAGCCGTTCATGGTCTCAGTGACTTCCGGGTCAATCAATGACACGTCCGGCACCACGGCTTTGCTGATTATCGAAAATTTGAAGCGGCGGTTAGGGTCAGAAATGATGGCAAACTGAGATACATCAGCAGATGTGCCGGCAGTCGTCGGAATAAGGATTAGCGGCGGAGGCGGGTTAGAAATGGTGTCTACGCCCTCAAAATCGAGAATATGCCCACCGTTGCTGGCAATAATCCCGATTCCCTTGGCGCAATCCATAGGGCTGCCGCCGCCGATGGCAACGATGACATCACAGTCAGAAGATTTATAAAGCTCGGCACCGGCCATCACCTCGTCTACTCGAGGGTTGGCAGACACCCCGGTGAATACCGTTGTTCGCAAGCCTGCATCCGTTAATAAGGTGACAATTTCACCCACCCAGCCAACGCCCGCGACACCAGGATCTGAAACAAGAAATACGTGCTTTGCCCCAAGATTGCTCGCAAAGTTCGCAACAGACTTGCGTGCCCCTGCGCCGAACACAATTTCAGGCGAAACGAATTTTCTCAGAACAGATATGTCGTGACTCATAGGGCTCGCTCAACATTATGTTTTTTCTTATTGAAGTGAACGAGAGTCTAACTCATGTTAACCAAGGGTTCACCGGATCCTGGCTATGCTTGAGGTAAAACGTATGCAGAGCCTCAAGCATTCTTACCTGGCTCTTTTCCTGAATAAATCCGTGGCCTTCTGTCTCAAACCAGTGCAACTCTGGTGACTGCCCATTTCCTCTCATGGCTTCAACCATGTTTCTGGTCTGCTCGGGGACAACCACCTTGTCCAAGCCTCCCTGAAAAAAGATAACCGGTGTGTTTATTGCTGTCGCCCGTAATCTTGGCGTTCGGTCTTTCCAGCGCTGCCCATGCCGGCCAGGATCGCCCAATAACCAGTCCAAGTACCCCGACTCGAATCGATGGGTCGCTTGCCGAAGCTGTAGCGGGTCGGTAACGCCATAAAGGCTAGCCCCTGCGGCGTAACGGTCGCTTTCTGAAAGGGCCATGAGCGCCGTATAGCCTCCTGAACTGCGCCCCTGGATAAACACTTTGTCTTTGTCGGCCATGCCAGCGGCAACGAGCCTGGCAGCCGCGCGGGACATATCATCGACATCGGCTTCTCCCCAGCAACCCGCCAACGAAAGCCTGAAATCTCGACCGAACCCCGTGCTACCCCGATAATTCACTTCCGCAACGGCAAAGCCGCGATGGCACCAAAACTGAATCTGCGGGTTGAAAACCGGGTAAGCCGCCGATGTTGGGCCTCCATGTGCTATCAAAATAAGTGGAGGCGCTTTGGCTGTATCACTTGTCGGTGGGTAGTAAAAACCCTGAGGAAACTGGGCGCTCCCATTAAGACCTGAAACCTCAAAGCTGCGTGGCAGGGAAACCGCATAGCCAGGAAGCGCCTTCTCGCCTCCGGCCAGAACCGAAACACACCCGGTAACCGGGTCTATTCTCAGTACTGCATCAAGATGCGAGGCAGATTTTGCAATGGCATACAAATAGCCTTGTGCGGTGCACAGTGAGCGGAAATCGCTGTAGGCCTCCGCTACCCTGATACACCCATGGTTACTACCTGAGAGCCAGAGTTCGCCTGTACCATTTCGATAGCACACACGAGCCCAGTGTGCGCCCGGCAGTGCACAGTGGTGAGACTCACTCAATTGCCATGGCGCGTTTGCATGATCCAGTTGCAGTGTTTCGCCCGCGGATGACCAACCTCCCCCACCCTGAGAGTAATCAACCTGCCAGGGTTGCCACCAGCCCTCGTGGTCAGATATCACCCAAAGGGACTGCCCCATAAAAACAGGCTGTTGGATAGAAGCCTCATGGGAGGCATCGTGGACCTGGCAATTGTCCAGGCGCCCGTCGCTTCCGATATCCGCAGTCCACAGTCTGGTTCTTACCCAAGGCATATCAGGTAACTGCCAACTGACCCAGGCAATGTTGCGGCCATCATCCGAGAGCGCTGGCGCACTGTAAAAATCTTCGCCACAGTGCAGAATCTCACGCTCACCGGTTAGTGTTACTGCAACCAGCGCTTGTTGGCTGGTGCTCACCCCAGAGTCAATATCTTTCCATTCCCGGACAGCAAGAACCCGGTTTCCTTTCCGATCAACGGTAAGTCCTCCATAAGCCGCCCTATCATCGGTCAGTGTGTAACACTGTCCGTCGCTGGTACGGATAAAATGGAGGGTCTGGTCTTCACTCACCACAAAAACGCCTGCAGATGAAGCCGCAATGGCACCTCCACCATAGCCGTTCACCCGGCTGCGGATGCCGAGGTCGCCATTATAAAGTTGAGGCGTGGCATTGCTCTGATGGCTCATATGCCATAACCGATTGATGCCTGTGTGAGGCTCATTCTGCAGCCAGAAGATCCCGATTTCACAAGCCACCAGATTGGTGCGGTGCGTGAGGCTTCTGCATACCTCACTGGCGGCTGGAGGGGGCACATTGTTAGCCACTTTTTGTCAGCTCTTGAAAAACAGTCTGGAGTTGTCTGAGTTGCGGTAAACCAAATCCGCTATACCAACCGCTGAATGGTCGGCGGCTTTGCGCGCTGCCAGAATACGGTCATGGTAAGAAGACTTACTGCAAACCGGGTCGGCGTTATCTGCGTTGCCCGTTAGCAGGTAGGCCTGACAGCGACATCCGCCAAAATCTTTTTCCTTTTCATCGCAGGATCGGCAAGGCTCCGGCATCCATGCATCACCACGGTAGTGATTGAAACCGGGGCTGTCATACCAGACCGATTTCAGGGCTGTGTCCTTTACGTTCGGAAAATCAATCGGTAATAGCCGTGCACTGTGGCAGGGTAACGCCGTGCCATCCGGGGCCACTGTCAGAAAAAGGCTTCCCCAGCCATTCATGCAGGCCTTCGGGCGTTCCTCGTAGTAATCCGGCGTTACGAAAATCAACTTCATGGCAGAACCCGATGCTTCAAGCTCTGCACGGTAATCGTTTACTTCATGCTCGGCTTTTACCAGCTGGGCTTTGGATGGCATTAGCCCTTCACGGTTTTCAAGCGCCCAACCGTAATACTGACAGGTCGCCAACTCTACAAAATCTGCATCCAGGCCCTGGCACAGCGCCATGATGTCTTTCATTTGATGAATGTTGTGGCGATGAATGACAAAGTTCAGCACCATGGGGTATCCCGCCTGCTTGATCGCAGTCGCCATTTTCAACTTCTGGTCAAAGGCTTTGCGTGAGCCCGCTATGGCGTTATTCAGTTCCGGGTCTGATGCCTGAAAGCTCACCTGTATATGATCCAGACCTGCCTGGGCAAACGCGTTCACGTTGGCTTCTGTGAGGCCAAGGCCAGAGGTGATGAGGTTGGTGTAATAGCCCAACGATCGAGCCTCTCCAATCAGCTCTTCCAGATCTGTGCGCACCAAGGGTTCACCACCAGAAAAGCCCAGCTGCGCTGCGCCCATTTCACGCCCCTGCCGCAATACCTGAACCCATTCCTCAGTGGTAAGTTCCTTTTCTGTCTGTGCGAAATCAAGTGGGTTCGAGCAGTATGGGCATTGCAGAGGGCAGCGATACGTAAGTTCAGCCAGCAACCACAAGGGCGGACCAACATTCAGATGAGCATTGTGCTTCTTAGCAGGGTTAGGCGACATCATGAGACCTCCAACCAATGCTGATTACAGGCATGCTCCAGAAACTGGCAGACATCGTTTGACAGCGCACCTGCTTCCGGGAACGTTTGTTCCAGCGCAGTAACGATATCTGTCACGGTGCGCTTTCCATCTACTTCTCCAAGGATGGCTCCGGCACTTTCGTTCAGCTTCACCATGCCTTCAGGATAAAGAAGCACGTGGCACTGTTGCGCAGGCTCCCATTGGAACCTGAACCCGCGCCGAAGGCGAAGTACGTTATCTGTGGAAATATCCATTACAGCCCCCTGTGCCAGATTTGCTTATCCGTTACGGTATGAAACGGTGGCGTGTTATGGCTATAGGCCATGGTGAGAGCGTCGAGCATGGTCCAGAGGATATCCAGTTTGAACTGAAGAATATCCAGTGCCCTTGCCTGCTGGTCTGGCAATGTAAAGTGATCCAGGGTAATGCACAGCCCGTGTTCAACATCACGCCGCGCCTCAGACAGGCGCTTGCGGAAGTAGCTGTAGCCACCCTCATCTATCCAGGGGTAGTGCTGCGGCCAGCTATCAAGCCGGGACTGGTGGATTTCCGGCGCAAACAGTTCGGTCAGGGAGGAGCACGCCGCCTCCTGCCAGGTCGCCCGCCTGGCAAAGTTAAGGTAGGCATCCACTGAAAACCTGACTCCCGGTAACACGTGCCGCTGGTCAATCACCTCTTCCCGGCTCAGCCCAACGGCCTCCGCCAGGCATAACCAGGCTTCAATACCACCACAATCTCCGTCGTGGCCATCGTGATCGAGAATCCGCTGCAACCATTGCTGACGAACGCCTGCATCCGGGCAGTTGGCCATAATGGCCGCATCTTTTCTCGGAATCATTATCTGGTAGTAGTATCGGTTGGCGACCCAACCCCGAATCTGTTCAGGTGTGCACTGCCCGCTGTACATGGCCTTATGATAGGGGTGGTGAATATGATAAAACCTACCTTTATCCCGCAGCGACCATTCGAAAGCTACTCTGTTCATGGCGCACCCTCCCACTCAATCTCCATACCATCCCACGCCACTTCGATGCCGTGACTCCTTAGCTCTGCACGCTCTGGGGAATCCTCATCCAGAATGGGATTGGTATTATTTATGTGGATCAGAATCTTGCGTTTGGCTGGCATGGTATCGAGAACCTCTATCATGCCACCGGGGCCACTCTGGGCCAGGTGTCCCATATCCTGACCTGTTTTGGTGCCCACTGCCTGGCGAATCATTTCATCGTCGTGCCACACAGTTCCATCAACCATGAGCAAGTCAGCTTTTCGCATCCACGACAGGATTCGGGAATCCATACGCCCCAAACCCGGCGCGTACAAAAAGCTCTCCCCGGTACGTGTGTCCTCAATAAAAATGCCGATATTGTCGCCGGGATGAGGGTTACCCCTGCGCGGGGAATAGGGTGGCGCGTTGCTTAACAAAGGAATGGCAGTCAGGTTTAATGAGGGCGCACAGGGGATAGTGAACACAGAAGATTCGTTAGCGGGCACTTCACGCCAGTTCATCCCGCCGTTCCAGTGTTCCAACATTGGGAAAAGCGGAAACCCGGTGCTCAAATCCCCTTTAACCTGAGCGGTGCACCATACATCCAATGGAAGCCCTTCTCTCAAGGTCAGCAGCCCCGTAGTGTGGTCAACCTGGCTATCGATCAGCACAATGGCGTTGATGCCGGTATCCCGGAGTGTTCGAGCCGGTTGCGAGGCATCCCAAGAGCCCAATTGCGCACGAATATCAGGTGATGCATTGAACAGAATCCATCGTTCACCATCTTCGCTGACTGCAATGGATGACTGGGTTCTTGCAGTGGCATTAAGGGTGCCTTTGCGGAACCCGTGGCAGTTAGCACAGTTGCAATTCCACTGCGGGAATCCCCCTCCAGCGGCTGAACCAAGAACGTGAATATACATAAGCAGAAGCTCCGTACGTAAAACGGCCAGAGGTAATGCTCTGGCCGTTTTATGCCTCAGCGGTTGGCGAAGTACATGGTCACTTCGAAACCGATACGCAGATCTTCATAGGCAGGTTTGGTCCACATAATGCTCACCTCTTTTGTCATGATTGTTTGTGCATTAAGGGTGGATCAGCAGTATTGCCAACACCCTGAAACCAATCCTAAAGAGAGATTCAGAGCGCCTATATGGTACTTTCGAACTGTTTTGGTAAGGCCATAAGTTGTAGGCAGGTATGTCTGAAATCAGGTTTCCGGAAACGGTGGACTACTTTGGGAAATGGCGCAAAAAAAGGGCCCTCTAAAGGGCCAAAAGAGCAGGACACAACAGTGAATATCTTCAGCGAAAACATTGGAGCAACTACTGCCGCCCCTCGCAGCAGCAAGGGGCGACTCATTCACTTACATGTTAAAAAAAGCCCAACGGGTTAGCGTCGTAGCTGGTCAGCATGCACTTGGTTTGCTGGTAGTGATCCAGAGCCAACTTGTGGGTTTCACGGCCAATACCGGATTTCTTGTAGCCACCAAAAGCAGCATGGGCAGGGTAAGCGTGGTAGCAGTTCATCCACACCCGACCGGCTTGAATGCTGCGGCCCATGCGGTAGGCCCGGTTAGTATCCCGTGTCCAAACGCCGGCACCCAGGCCAAATTCTGTGTCGTTGGCAATCGCCAAGGCTTCTTCTTCGGTTTTGAAGGTTGTAACACCCACAACCGGGCCAAAGATTTCTTCCTGGAACACCCGCATGCTGTTATCACCCTTGAAAAGAGTGGGCTGAATGTAGAATCCGTTATTGAACTCGCCTTCCATGTTCTCACGATCACCGCCTGTGAGAACGACAGCGCCTTCCTGCTTGCCTATCTCAAGGTAAGACATGATTTTGTCGAACTGCTCTTTACTTGCTTGCGCACCAACCTGCACGTCAGTATCCAGAGGGTTACCGCGCTTGATCGCCTTGGTCCGCTCCACAACCTTCTGCATGAACTCTTCATACATGTCTTCCTGAACCAGAGCACGCGATGGACAGGTGCAGATTTCACCCTGGTTGAAGAAAGCCAGAACCAGACCTTCAACACACTTGTCGACAAACTCAGGCTCCGCATTCATTACATCCGAGAAGTAGATGTTGGGAGACTTACCGCCAAGCTCAACCGTTGAGGGAATGATGTTCTCGGCAGCACACTTCAGAATGTGGGAGCCAACCGGAGTTGATCCGGTGAACGCTATCTTGGCAATGCGCGTGCTGGTAGCCAGAGCCTGCCCGGCCTCAATACCGTAGCCATTAACGATATTTAGCACACCCGGTGGCAACAGATCGCCGATGATTTCCATCAGCACCAGGATGCTCGCTGGCGTTTGCTCTGCTGGCTTGAGCACGGTGCAGTTGCCTGCAGCAAGACAAGGTCCTAACTTCCAGGCTGCCATCAAAATCGGGAAGTTCCAGGGAATGATCTGGCCCACAACACCCAGAGGCTCATGAAAATGATAAGCCACGGTATTTTGGTCGATTTCACCCATGTGCCCTTCTTGAGCCCGGATGCAGCCGGCAAAATAACGGAAGTGGTCAGCCGCCAGTGGAATATCCGCATTCAGGGTTTCACGAACGGCTTTGCCGTTATCCCAGGTTTCCGCAACTGCCAGTTTTTCGAGATTGGCTTCAATGCGATCTGCAATTTTCAAAAGAATATTAGAGCGCTCTGCTGCAGAGGTTTTACCCCAAGCTGGTGCAGCTTTGTGGGCAGCATCAAGCGCCAGATCAATATCTTCGGCAGTTGAGCGCGGAACTTCGCAAATCACATCGCCAGTAACCGGCGTAGTGTTCTCAAAATACTGCCCTTTAACCGGGGCAACCCACTCACCGCCAATATAATTTCCGTAGCGTGATTTAAAAGAAACAACGGAGCCTTCTTGTCCTGGTTGTGCGTAGATCATGGTTTGAACCTCTTGTTGTGTTTTTTCTGAACAACGCTGTTTTTGCGCTTACGTATCTAATCTAAGTTCCCAGAAGGGCTAACAAAATGAGTCGTTCGGGGCGAATAACTACTCCCTTAGTACTAATGCCTGTTCAGAGCACGCTTTTCGTAATCTGCATACAGGTGGCTTACGGTACGAACCAGCTCGTATCTCGCTCCTTCCACCTCTGAAAAGCGCTCAGGAATCGCGGTATCAATCACCTCTGAAGCGCTTAAACCCCGCGCAGCAGATCCAGCCAGAACATCATCCAGCCAGGTCAAATAATCAATCATTTGGAGAAATGCCCGGTCATCTCGAATCACCGGCCCGTGACCTGGCACCACAAGGGAGAACGGCAGCTGCGCAAGCTGACGTATTTCGGAGCGCCATAAGGCTACCCCTGGTGTTTGAGGTGTGGTTAATGCCCTGTTGAAAAACACCATGTCTGAAGCAAACAGCGCCCCGGAGGTTTCATCCAGCACAACCAGATCTGCGCCGGTATGCCCCTGCATCGCAATCAAACGTAGCTGCCGATTCCCCAGACTGAGCAAGCCTGGCTGCACTCTGTTCATAGGCACAGTTACCTCAGTGCCACGCATCCAGTCGCCGATCATGCGATACATGTTGTCTGAAAAAGCTTCACCGTCCTGCTCAAGCAGGCTGGCCGATTCATCAAGCATGTAAAGTGTGTTCGGCTCAAAGGCCTGGCTGCCAAAGGCGTGATCCGGGTGATGATGGGTGATCAGCACTTTCACGATTGGCTCACTGGTGTGACTCTCAATCAATGCACGGAACTCTTCCCCATACCTGCGGGAAGGCCCCGTATCGATAACAACAACGCCCTCACCTGTTTCAATAAAGCCGGTATTTAGAATGTTGCCGCCATTGGCTTTCGAGAAGTTGTCTGTACTTCCGACAACCACCCAAACACCTTCCGCAACGGGAGTTGCTTCCAGGCTATAGGACTTACCACTTGCACCGGTGCCCGACGAAAAGGCCAACGCCCAAAACAGAACTGCAACCAGCCAGGCGATATTTCTATTGTGGGATCGGAGGCGGCTCATGGCGATGCCTCCCCAATGGCACCTTCAAATTGGTAGCCGTTGTTATCCTTCATGTGGATAGACAGGTGAGGAATTCCGCCTTCGAATTCAAAAACAAACATCGGGTTTTCAGCGGCAGACTCGGCCAGGGTCATTGTCAGCAGCAGGTTATCCGAGGACTCATTCCGAACTTCAACATCGCCTACAAAAAAGGCCGGTACATTCCCGACCATTCCGGAGTCCATGGGATGCAACAGACTGGCCTTGATGCGCGTATTCCCGCGATCAGAGAACAAGCCGGATTTCAGGGTGCCGAACTCACTCTCCCAGTCTGAATTGCTTAACACTTCCCGGGGTGCCGTACAGCCGCCGCCAGCTGCATCCACATAGCCGCTGTCAATGTGCCAAACACCCTGTTCATCCAGCACAGCTGCTCGAACACTGCTGGCCTGCTGCACCCGAAAGTTAAGGGACACCAGCTTGAGCTGACCGTCTGTACTATTAGCCGTGAACAGGTGGGGAACGGGATTCATATCCACCCATGTCACTACCTTATTCACCTTGTGTGGAAACTCACGCAAGTTCACGGCCAATGGAACCTGCGTACTGTCTTCAGCGAAATCAGGAACCGACAAGCCCACTCGCTCGTCCACTACAACCGTTACCTCTTGCCCGAGGTATCGCTCAATGTTGTAGGCCCATAACGGCGAGCCCAACGGGTCAGACGGAAGATCTGCCCAGGAAGCGCTCGCAAACAGAGTAAAAGCACATAGCCAATATCGCCTCATACCTCACCTCCAGGTCAGGATCTCGAGTACTTATGCGAAAGCTGTTACTGCCCGGATACCGATTCCACATAGGTCCGTATGGACCAAATGGCTGTTTGCCCGAGATTGCTTTTAAACGACGGCATGCCCCGGTCGGTTCCGTTCATTACCCGCCCGATAAAGTACTCATCGTCCCATTCTGTGAGCTCACGCAAATCCGGGGTTAAACCACCGGATTGGGCCTCAATGCCGTGACAGCCGGCGCAATTTCCGGCGTAAGCACTCATACCAACTTCAACGGCTTCTGCATTCAATTTGCTTAGCTCATTTCCGTCGCGAAACGGGTTTTCGTTCAGAGCTTCACGGCCCAGATCCGGCAGGTCACCCGTATCAACTGGCTGTGGCGTCACGTTACCGTGCCCGGTAGCGGCTGCAGCCCATACCAAGGCTCCAGCGCAAAGAATCTTTTGAATCGACTTGGAGTACGACATAGCCTCATACCTCTTTTTGTTTTGTCTGCCATTGTTTTCCCAAGTAGCCGTGCGGCGTATCGGGCTGTCTCCAAGTCTAAGAAATGCCTTACTTGCCGGTGTACTCCACTTTGGCTGCTGCGCCTTAGATCTTTGGTAGTAGACCTATCGACCAGAGGCCAAAGCACGAGCCCCCTGCCCCGGGAAACGGAAAAACTGAACAATCAGCGTGTTGCACATCTGTCAGGAAAATTTCCCGGATTGCAGTACCCCGTATCCCGATCACCTCATGGTTTTCTCCGTCGCCTGATTGAGCACTCCATGCCAATACTCATGGCGTCAACGCAACCAACGAATGCGTTTGTCACAACAACAATTAAGGGGAAAGTCATGAAAACACTGTTTACCAAGCGCCCCCTGATGCGCGGTATCAGCCTGGCGCTATCCATAGGCGCAGCTGGGTTAGCGACTCAGGCACATGCAACAGGCGTTACATGGGATGACATCGTTAACGATGCTGAAACCACACAGGACGTTCTCGGATACGGAATTGGTCCTAAGGCTCAACGCTACAGCCCAATGACCATGATCAACAAAGACAACGTCGAACGAATGGTTCCAGCCTGGTCGTTCTCGTTCGGGGATGAAAAGCAGCGAGGCCAGGAGTCTCAAGCCCTGGTACACGACGGCATCATCTACGTAACCGGTTCCTACTCACGCCTGTACGCCCTGGATGCAAAAAGTGGTAAGCGGCTTTGGGAATACAGCCATCGTTTGCCGGAAGGCATTCGCCCCTGCTGCGATGTTGTAAACCGGGGCGCAGCGATTTTCGGCGACAAGGTTTTCTTCGGCACCCTCGACGCGGGCATTGTTGCTCTCAACAAAAAAACCGGAAAAGTCGCCTGGCGCGTGAAGTTTGGTGATCACGAAGCGGGCTACACCATGACCGGAGCCCCAACACTGATCAAGGATCAGAAAACCGGCAAGGTTATGCTCATTCATGGCTCGTCGGGTGATGAGTTCGGCGTTGTTGGCAAGCTCTACGCCCGGGATCCCGAGACAGGTAAAGAGATCTGGATGCGCCCATTTGTTGAAGGGCATTATGGCCGCTTGAATGGCGAGAAGAGCACACCCTCTGGCGACCCACGTGCTCCCAGCTGGCCAGATGACCCCAATACCGAGACTGGAAAAGTGGAAGCCTGGAGCCAGGGTGGCGGTGCGCCATGGCAAAGTGCAAGCTTTGATGTTGAAACCAACACGATCATTGTTGGCGCAGGCAACCCTGCCCCCTGGAATACCTGGAAGCGTACATCTCCCGGTGGTGATCCGGCAGACTACGACAACCTGTATACCTCTGGTCAGGTAGCGGTGGACCCGACCACCGGTGAAGTGAAATGGTTCTATCAGCACACTCCGAACGATGCCTGGGATTTCTCCGGCAACAACGAGTTGGTTCTTTTTGAATACACCAAAGACGGCAAAAACGTAAAAGCGACCGCTCACGCTGATAGAAACGGCTATTTCTACCTGGTTGATCGCACCAATGGTGAATTCCAGAATGCCTTCCCATTCGTGGATAACATCACCTGGGCCACCAGTATTGGTTCAGACGGCCGCCCTGTGGAAGGCAAAGGCCAGCGTCCACCACCCGTTCCCGAAGGTGAAACCCGCGGCGAATCTATCGAAGTATCACCACCCTTCCTCGGTGGTAAGAACTGGAACCCTATGGCTTACAGCCAGGACACCGGTTTGTTCTACATACCAGCCAACCACTGGAAAGAAGATTACTGGACAGAAGAAGTCACCTACAAAAAAGGTGCTGCCTACCTTGGCCAGGGCTTCCGAATCAAACGCATGTACGACGACCACGTTGGCATACTGCGGGCGATGGACCCACTAAGTGGCAAGGTTAAATGGGAGCATAAAGAGCCCATGCCTCTATGGGCCGGCGTGCTGGCCACCAAGGGTGGCCTGGTATTCACCGGTACAGGCGATGGCTACTTCAAGGCATTCGATGCAGATACTGGCGAAGAGCTTTGGAAGTTCCAGACAGGCTCGGGAATCATCTCCCCACCCATCACCTGGGAAATGGATGGCGAACAGTACGTAGGTGTTACCTCAGGCTATGGCGGGGCCGTGCCTCTCTGGGGTGGCGATATGGCTGAACTGACCAAGCCTATTTCGCAAGGTGGGTCTTTCTGGGTGTTCAAGATCCCCTCTTGGGCAACGGCGGCCAAGTGATCCACTAATCTAGTCCATCAACAAAGGGAGCCGCCAATACACGGCGGCTCCTGACTTGTTCCGGAGTACACCATGAAGACAATAATAAAGCTGGCTCTACTCACCTTCATCACGCCTGCTTTAGCAGAGGACTATCTGGCGGATGTGCGCCCACCGGAGATTAATGGCTGCATATTGGAGCAACACTCTGTGTGCTCTGGCGCTGACCTTCGGGGTGCAGATATGTCGAACCTGGATTTGAAGTCTGTTGACTTCAGCGGCGCCGATCTTACCGGAGCTATTCTGAATCACACCAGTTTGAGGAGCGCCAACCTCAAAGGCGCCAAGCTGGACAAGATAACCGCCTATCGCGTCAACTTGTATAGAGCCGATGTACGCGGGGCAAGCATTCGCGAGGCGGAACTTCAGGGCGCTACCGGTCAATACTTGTTCGCCCAGGGTGCGGATTTCACTGGCTCCAATATGGCTGGGGCTAACTTCGATTTTGCAAGGTTCTCTGGCGCTACACTTATAGAAACCGACCTGACCTTCGCAAGCCTTGAAATAGCCTGGCTACCAAAAGTCGACCTGGCTGATGCCAACCTGTTTGGGGCCAACCTGCAAGAAGCCAAGTTCGGAAGCGCCAATCTGGCCGGCGCAGATCTACGAAACACCCGCATCCACTACGCAACGTTTGTAGGTACCTTTATGGACGAGTGTGCAGGTTGCCCGGTAGATTGGTAAATTTGATTGTGCTTTATGCGTAAAGGGAAAGAATGCCCTGCAGGAATCAGTTAAAACAGGCAGGGCTTTCGCTGCCCGCAGCTCCAAACTGGACCAGCCCGGAATCCACGGCAAAGTGTAACAGACCAAGCGAGGATGAAATTTCCAGCTTGTTTTTGAGTACAGACAGGTGGTTGGCAACGGTCTTCACACTGATATTCAAGCGCTCGGCAATGGTTTTATTGGGCACCCCGCGCGCAGTAAGAATCAGTACCTCCAGTTCGCGTTGTGTCATCTCAGTTAATCTATTACCAACAGTGTTTTTAAGACAGTTACGTCCCGACTGCACCATGGCCATCTGGGTGGCCAAATCATGTTCAAGGTACACTTCCCCACCCGCAGCTTTTTCAATGGCTCTTGTTAGTTCCGTAGAGCTGCAGTTTTTCGATATGTAGCCTTGGGCCCCGAGCCCAAGCGCTTGCTTAACAAGGCCTGCGTCGTCCATGGAGGATAAAAACAGAACGTTGGCTCTGCGCCATCTCTGGCGGATGCGCCTGCAGAGCTCCAGCCCGGAATAGTCGGGAAGCAATGTCTCCGTAATAAGAACATCCGGAGCATGATCAGCGTACTCATTGACTGCTTGCGCGCCACTATCCGCAGTCATAACAATAATGCCCGGCATGGTACTCCTCAGCAGGCAGGCTGTTGCATCCCTTACTAACCGTTGACCATCTGCAAGTACGACCTTCATGGTGCATTACCTCAGAACGCCCGGCCTGATTAAGGCCCGGCTAAAGAAAAGATGCTTTTATCCTACCCCGCTCCCATTCTGGCTAAATGGTTCTTTAGTACTGTCTACTTAGTACTGCTCTTTTACGACTTTTCGAATATTTACCCACTTTTGAGGCTCACGTAGTTTGGTTGTTACACTTCATGAAGCTACTGGAACACCATGATGAAAGCTCTGTGTTTACTCATGCTTGTTTTTGCCCTGCCTGTGCTGGCATCCACCTCTCTTTTTTCTTCGGATGGCTATCGGATCGACCGTTACCGAAGCCCCACGCCTGACACTGTTCCAGGCGCCGAAACAGTCACTACGAGAGAGCTTCAGGCGCTACTGCAAACAAGCCCTCGCCCCGTAGTGATTGACGTAATCAACTCTGAATACAGAGCATCGTTATTCATTGAGACAAAGCCTCATACCTCGGTGCCCGGCGCCTTCTGGCTGCCCAATACCGGGCGCGGCGAGCTAAACCAACCCTGGCAGGACTATCTTGTTAAAAATGCACTCAAGCTTACGACAAACAACCAGGACCACCCTGTTGTGGTGATGTGCAAATCCGACTGCTGGCTCTCCTGGAACGCTACACGTCGCCTACACCAGGCTGGATTCACCAACCTGTACTGGTATAAAGACGGTATAGATTCCTGGGAGAATTCTGATCTTCCAGTACAGGTAATTACCCCTGTCCCGCCGGAATTTTGAAGATTCAGCCCTGACAAAAGTCAAAAATAGTACTTTAGTCTCTAATTTTTGATGCAATAGTCGCATTCAACTCCTGGCGACAGTGGCGTGTAATGGCACAACTACAACAAAAATCAGGGGCCTCGCCATGCTTAACCAAGCCAGCACCGTATTTGCAGATGAAACCAGTTATCATAATCCGGAAACCACTTCCGCCACTGACGACCAACGGGCAGGCACGTTAATGGAGCCGACTTATAAAATTCTGATCGCTGACGACCACCCTCTTTTCCGCGAGGCTATTAGCAGCGTTATTGTGTCTGGTGTTGAAGGTAGCGAGGTTCTGCAAACCGATGATCTGGACAGCGCCCTTTCAGTGACTCGCGAGAACGATGATCTCGACCTGATTCTTCTGGATTTGAACATGCCAGGAATGAACGGACTGAACGGGTTAATGACTTTGCGAAACGAAGCCCCAACCATTCCAGTGGTTATTGTCTCTGCAGAAGAAGATAAGCAGGTGGTTTTGCAGGCCATCACTTACGGCGCGGTAGGCTTTATTACCAAGTCTTCGCCCCGGCAGGAGATGACCAAAGCGATTCAACAGATTCTCAACGGGAATGTCTATTTACCGTCAGATATCATTCGCACAGGTAAAGAAAGCAACAACAGCCGGCGCAGCCGAAGTGACGACAACCCGGTTTCTGCCGAAATGCTGAATTCCCTCACCCGTCGCCAGCTACTGGTGCTGGAGCGTATGGCGAAAGGCGAATCCAACAAGCAAATTGCCTACAACCTCAATATTGCCGAAACCACTGTTAAAGCCCATGTGTCTGCAATACTGAGAAAGCTCGGCGTTCACAACCGAGTGCAGGCCATTCTTTCGGCAGGCGATGTCGATTTCAGCCACTACCTGAAACGCTAGTGGCTGCGCTCACGGGTCACACGCTTCGTAGTATGTGATTCAAAGCACTGCGAAGTTTGAGTGGCTTGACGGGCTTATTCATCAACACATAACCCAACTCGCGGATGTGCTGTTTCAATTCATTGGTGTAGTTAGCGGTGATCATCACGACCGGCACCGGCGTTCGCCGGCTCCCGTTGATAGCGGCCACTGTATCAACACCATTCTCATCGTTATCCAAATGATAGTCTGCCAGTATTACATCCACTGGCTCTTCTGATGGGTCCAGTTGGCGCTTCAGATCTGCCATCGATACTGCCGTAATCACCTCGCAACCCCAGGTTTCCAGCACCACCTTCATGCCGTGGCAAATGGCAGAATCATTATCGACAACCCATAGTCTGCATCCATCCAACTCCTGACCAATATGGGTTATGGCGTCCCGCTTCACGAGTGCTGGATTGGGTTTGTGCGTGGCTAGAGGTACACGAACAGTGAACACGGAGCCCTTACCTTCTACCGAAGACACACTGACCTCATGGTTCAGTATTCGAGAAATCTTATCGACTATCGCCAAGCCCAACCCAAGCCCTTTATCCGTCTGGGAATTCGTTGGATGCACACGTTTAAATTCCTGGAATATCTCAGCCAGCTTATTCTGCGGAATGCCCGGGCCTGTATCCCAAACCTGCAACACTACAGAACCGGCTTCCCGTCGACAGCCGAGCAGCACACGGCCTTTGCCTGTGTAGCGGATCGCATTAGTAAGAAAATTACGAAGAATCCGTGCCAATAACTGGGAATCCGAATCAACTATTGCGGAGCATCCCACAAAGTCGAACTGCAGCCCCTCTGCATTCGCCAGCTGCCGAAATTCCCGTGCGATATTAATAAGAAGATCCCGCAGATCAAACGCAGTCACATCCGGCTTGATAACTCCCGCGTCCAGCTTTGATATGTCGACCAGGGTGCCTAGCAAGCCCTCTACATCGTCCAACGATGCACTAACCGAGTGAACCAGATCTTCAGCTCTTGGGCCGAAGGAGTGTGCCTGCAAAGCGCTGGTGAATAGCCTTGCAGCATTCAGCGGCTGTAACAGATCGTGGCTGACCGCAGCCAGAAACTTTGTCTTGGAAAGGTTGGCACGTTCAGCCTCCAGTTTCGCATCCCGCAAACGCGCTTCTGCTGCATTGCGCTCAGCAATCTCTTGCCGCAATTGGGTGTTTACGTCTGTCAGCGCCAAGGTGCGTTCTGTTACCCGACATTCCAGTTCATCATAAGCCCGCTCAAGGGCCTCCGCAGCTTTCCGTCGATCGCTTATATCCCTGATGAGAACAAAAAAGCCGGCAATCTCACCTTGCTCGCCAAAATTAGGCACGTATGACCTAAGCATAAAGCGTTCCTGGCCCTGCTCGCCGAACTCTTCAAATTCAAAAGTGACGCTGTTTCCAGACATTACACTTTCTATGTACGGTTGCAGCCGCTCATACAGCTCGGGATGATGGATGTCACTCAGGCACTTGCCCAAAGGTGACTCGCCACCGCGCCCGTACCAAGCAGCATAAACCTGGTTGCAAAACTGAATGCTCTTGTCTGCCCCCACATAGGCGATGAGTGCCGGCACATGGTCGGTCACAACCCGAATCCAGCGCTCGCTTTCCTCCAGTGCACTCAAACGGCGCGCCATTTCGCTGTTTTTTACGTCGGTAATATCTGAGTAAAGCACAACCAAACCGCCCTCACGGGTGGGGCGTTCGGTCATTTGCACCCAGCGCTCATTGCTGAGCAAAAACACCTCACCCTCAGAGCCTGGTTCGCTGTGTTCCTCGAGGATCATTCCGGAGTTCATGGCAAGTGCACGAACATCATTGATATGAGTGCCCGGCGAAGGCATGGCCACTCCTGCCTGACGCCAATAACTTCGAAAACGGCTGTTGCTTTGAATCAGACGGTGGTCATGATCAAAAAGCACAAAGCCATCAGCAATACTCTCAATAGCATCACTCAGACGTTGACGAGTAGTCTCCGCTTCCTCGCGGGCACGACTCAGGGCTTCGGTACGTTCACGCACCTGTTCCGCCAGCACAACAGAGTGCTCAAACGCCGCGTAGGGCTCAGGCTTGTATACAGATCCCGATTCAACCCGAACGATCAGGGCGTCCCTGATTTTTCGTAAACGTTCATTGTCGGCCTCTAAATGTGCAACTTTTTGCTGCAGGGCCTCTGTCGCCAGACAGGCTTCCTTGCTTGAAGCTACAAACAAGTGTTCGTTGGCACTAGCGATCGGGTTGACCAATGACCACCCCCGTAAATCTCTGGTTGATGTGCATTCCGTTGTACTGCTCGCCGTAGGTGTTAAATCCAACCACGTTATGGCGGCGTAAAAAGCCTGAAACTGCCTCTGACTCACCAGTCAGCTCTGCTTCCAATCTGCGCAAAAAGCAATCACACCCTATAGTTACCAAGGGTTTACCGACAACACGCTCGGAGTCTTCTAACTGATCCCGCACGGCTCCAAGCAGCGATCCTTGCCCCATGGCCGTCATAACTATTCCCGTTTCCACCGCGCAATAGAAGGTCAGACTTTTATCGGGGTTAACCCGCTGGATCGAGCGAACAAAGTAATGACTGCCGATCTTTACTCCCAAAGGCTGCAGAGCAAAAACCTCCCGGCTCAACGCATTGACTGTTACGCCAACCGCACGGGCGTAGGCTTCTGCGGCGGGCTCGGCGTTGAGTTCGTATACAGTGCGGGTATCTGCACTCGCATGGGTTACAACAAGCTTTTCGCTACCTTCAATCAAATGATGGGTAGTAAACACCCGGAAATCCAAAGGCGTATTAATCAACAATACGGTTGCTGCTCCGGCATGAAAGCGCCCCTGGTGAAATACATAGGTGTCTGCCAGGTGTTCATCATCACCCGCGGAACCGCCAAATTGAGGAATGCTGCCAAGCACAGAGTTCAAGGCTGCCAGCACCAACTCCTCACGGCTTGAGAGCCCATCCAGAAGCGTTAGTGCAAAGGTGTTTCCCTTTATCGGGGCAAGCTTCGCGTCCCGGCAGCCAGAAAGCAGGTCATCAACGACACTCTGGGCATCCCTCAAGGTAAATCGATCCATTTCCCCGATCAGTGCACTCTCAATCGCAAAATATCGGCGATCAAAGCCGATGGCTGTGATGCAGCCCCGGTCATATCCCTGAGGGGTGATCTCACCTGCTGACGTACATCCTGAAAGCTCAACGCCTGCAAACTCTCGCTCAAGAGCCAGGCCGAGTTGGTTAAGGTCATATTCCGCAGAGCAAAAGAACAACACATGGCCCAAGTGTTCGTGTAGCAGTTGGCTCGCTAGATCCTTGGCGGCCGAGCCCGGGGCTCGATTACCGGAGCTTGCAACTTGCACCGCAGGCAGGATTGATACTGACGTCATAGGGGGTGGTTCCACGGGAAATAGCTATACGTTAATTTTACGGGATCCAGGTAACGCGCCAATGCGACTTGAGTGCTTTTGATTTGCTTACAACATTCACTATAACCTGTTGTTTAATATGGCTTTACTCTAAACCCCCCAAGATTAGGCGGCCGGGCATGGACAAAAGCCAGTACTTTGGTATTAGCAGCCTTGATAATCGGGCGGCACACGCGCTGTTTCCACCACCCGCTATCTAAATCTGAATCAGAACACCTAAAAATTGACGATAGCGCCAAGTGCGATCGTGTCTGTCTCAGTGCTGACTATGCTGGATGTCCGTTTTTTGTCCTTGTACATGTTGTACTCAGCCACCAACTTGAAGTTACTGTTCACGTCGTGGAAGAGGCCAAAGGTATTGCTTTCAGTTTTCAAATCCAGAATTTCTGCGTCAGTTTTTCCATGAGACAACACGATCTTATTCGGGCCGAACGCATAGGACGCCTGAACTAAATAGCCGTCGGCGCTTTCTTCCGTTAATGCTTCATTCACCACCAGTACCGGGCTATTACCTTTAGAATCGAAACCCGATGCAGCAAATGTAAATCCGGCGACAGAGCCTTTAATGCCATATCCCACGCCAGAACTATCAATGGTGGTGGTTCCGTTGGTTGACGACTGATACCGACCATTCAGCCAACCAGTGACCACTACACCATCGAGATCAACCTTATAGGTAATCTCTGATTCCATCCGGGGTGCTGAGTTCTCATCACCTGCTCCAGTTACCGTGTCAGCTGGGTCTAGAGCACCGACGGCAACCTGCAGTCCATTGAAGTCTGGCGAGCGATAAGTTATCTGGGCTGAAGGCGTTGGGTACGGGTAGCCTGCACGAATATTGCCAAAGGACACGCCACCTGCGGCTCCCGGAGAGCCAAAACCCATCAGGATTTCATCAAGGAAGATATTCGAACGAGCAAAAAGGCCGAAATCTTTACCAATCAGCACTTGGCCAAATACGCCATCCACCGTCGCGTAAAACTGGCGAACATCGATTGCCGTATCGGTTGGGGAATCAAGACTATCGTTTATGGTTGTCCAGAATGACGATCGCCCCCCCAACACCAGGTAGCCCACGTCTTTGCTGAAGTTAAAACCAATAGTATTTGGCAGGAAGCCCATTTTGATTCGGGTATCCCGTGTGTCTGGAATTTCATCCTCACGGGTTACGTAAAACGCGTTGAAGTAGCCATCTACAGAAAAGGACGTACCTTCTTCGTTATACAGATCGACGGAAGCGCTGGCTCCCATGCTTGTGCCCAGAGCAGACGTAATTGCCAAAACCATGACTGACTTTTTCAAGTTGTTATTGTTCATAAATCCCCCAGTCCATTTGAATTTCCTGCACGATTGGTTAGCAGGTGAAACCTCATGCTGCGGCATCGGGGAAATATGAGAAATCAGCCAAGGGGGCTGATTTAGTGCTTATTTAGAAGGCAAGGCAAACAGAACTTTGGGACTAGGACCTACTTTGGCTGTACTTCTTTGGTCGCTCTATTTCGGAGGATTACAAGCACAAAGGCTCATTGAGACCAAAGGGCGGTCACTGAAAGACTGTGACTCGGCGCTATTAGATAGCTCTTTTTATACGAATCAGGAATTCCATGAGGCCAGCACCATGAAAAACAACAAAACTGCTTTTGCCTGCTTGATTGGTTTTGCTGCAATACCCTTCACGGCTCATGCCCAAACCGGTGCAGTCATCACGGTTACGGCGCCGGTTATAGAGCGAGAGCTATACGAAACGCCCGTATCCATGTCGGTTATAAGGCCTGAAGCCATTAAAAATGGCCAACCCATGTTGAAACTCGATGAAACCTTGAGTCAGGTGCCAGGTATTTATCTGCAGAATCAGGAAAACTATGCTCAGGGAGAGCGAGTAGCAATACGGGGCTTTGGTTCCCGCGCACCTTTTGGCGTTCGGGGTGTAATGATTGTAGTAGATGGAATTCCCTACACCTTGCCTGACGGGCAGGCACAGTTAGACGCTATCGACCTGGACAGCGCTGAGCGCATAGAAGTCATCCGCGGCCCTGCTTCAGTTTTGTACGGAAATGCTGCAGGTGGTGTTATCAGTGTGGCCACGGCAGACGGGCAAAGTAACCCGGATCAGACCTCGGTTCGAGCTACGGGTGGAAGCAACAGCTTCGGCAAACTTTCCCTCAGCAACAGCGGCAGCAATGGCAACTGGTCACACAATGTGAACCTGTCGGCCTTGAACTACGAAGGCTACCGCGATCAGGCAGGAGTTGAAAAATACCTGTTCAATTCCAAGCTACGCTGGCAAATGGACAGCGAGCGTTCCATCACCGCTATCATCAACCTGCTTGATAACCCACGCTCACAAGATCCGGGGGCCCTCACCGCAGAACAGGTCGCTGAAGACAGAACTCAAGCTGGGCGTTTCACCGAAGAATATGACACCGGGCAAACCGTAGACCAGCAAGTGATTGGCCTGCAATACCAGGATCTCTCAGCGGGCGCAGGGGAACTGCATGGGAAAGTTTATTACCTGCGACGCAACTTCGAACAGCAGCTTCCTTTTCCAGGCCCCAGCCGTATTGACTACAACAGAAACTACTTTGGGGCGAGCACAGACTATCGCCAGTCATTCACGGTTGCAGGATTGCCGTTTCGATATGTAGCCGGAGTGGAAGCCCGGGAACAACGGGACGACCGCATTCGAACGCAAATGAGCTTCGCTGGTGATTTGCAGGGACTAACTGCAGACGAGCTTCAAACTGCCACGTCCTTAAGCACCTTTGCTCAGGGCGATTTGAACTTAACGGACCAGCTGATTTTATCCATCGGCGGTCGATTCGACCGAATTCAGATGGACGTTTCCGACGAGTATCTTTCCGATGGAGACCAAAGTGGGGATCGCACCTTCAGGGAATGGAGCGGTTCTGCAGGGTTGAGCTATCGCTATCTGCCTAATCACCAATTTTTTACAAATATCAGTACCGCCTTTGAGACCCCAACCTTTTCAGAGTTTGCCAACCCATCCGGCGTGGGCGGGCTAAACCCTGATACTCAACCGCAAAAGTCCCTTAACCATGAACTGGGGCTGCGTGGCGCCTTTGATTACGGAATGGATTACGACCTCACACTGTTTTGGGTGGATGCTCGCGATGAGCTAATTCCCTACCAGCTACCCGGGCCTGATGACAGAACCTTCTACCGCAATGCCGGAGACACAACGAGAAAAGGCATAGAAGCCACGGCGGGCTGGCTGCTTAACCAAAGCTGGCGGTTTGAAACTGCCCTCACCCTGGCCGACTACACATTTGATGAGTACAGCTCGGGTGGCAATAATTACGATGGTAACCGGCTGCCCGGTTTGCCAGAACAACTCTGGTCCAACCGGCTACAGTGGCAGGGTTTAGGTGGCACCTTTGCTACGCTGGAAACCCGCTATGTCGGAAGCATGTTTGCGGATGATGCGAACAGCGTGAAAGTAGACGACTATTGGTTGGTCAACCTGCGTGGCGGAGATACGTTTTACGTAGGAAGGAATCTTCTCCTCAAAGGTTTCGCGGGGGTTCGCAACCTGACGGACAGAGACCATTTCGCCAACGTTCGCATAAACGCCAGCAATGATCGCTATTACGAGCCTGCAGCGGGGCGCACCTGGTATGCGGGGCTTGAGTTGAGTTTCTAGGATGGAATCATCTCGGGGCGGCGATACTTCAGGCCTTTGATAACCAAGCCGCTCCCCTGACCCCACTGGAATCTCCATGGGCAGCGCGAACAATCGGTGTTCCGCACTCCCCACCGAACACGTACTCTGGCAACCGCCGGGGCAGTTCCTGGTAGATCTGTTCTACGTTGCTCATGCCACCACCCAGTACGATAACGTCTGGGTCGAGTAGATTGATAACGGCCCCCAAGCCACGGGCCAGGTGTTCCAGATAGTGGTTGAGGGAATCGGCTGCCGCCCTATCCCCTTGGTTGGCATTTCCCACAATATCCTTTGCAGGCAGCGCTTTGCTGGTCAGTAGCTTGTGGGTTAAAGACAATCCGGTACCAGAGAGGAATGTTTCATTGCATCCATTGCGACCGCAGAAACAAGGGCGCTCCTCAAGCTCTTCCTGAGCAGTCCAAGCTAGTGGGTTATGGCCCCATTCACCTGCAACACCGTTCGGACCGCTGAGAACCCGGCCGTTTACACTTATGCCTGAACCACAGCCTGTGCCGAGTATGGCGGCGAACACTACGTCATAGTCTTTACCCGCACCATCTGTGGCCTCAGACATCGCCAAGCAGTT
Organism: Marinobacter sp. KMM 10035; assembly: GCF_046537445.1. Classification (NCBI taxonomy): domain Bacteria; kingdom Pseudomonadati; phylum Pseudomonadota; class Gammaproteobacteria; order Pseudomonadales; family Marinobacteraceae; genus Marinobacter; species Marinobacter sp. KMM 10035. The sequence goes on from NZ_JBBVMG010000001.1 coordinate 2,592,988, forward strand.
GGCATCGTTGGTGAGGATTACAGGCCTTTGCAGCAGGGCCCGTAAGTCATCCTGCATAGGTTGCCCGTTAAGCCAGGTGGAGTTGCCATTTTTGATTCTACCGGTGATACCGGAAACGCTGCCGGGGATGCCAATCCCCACAGGCAAACCGCTGACCCCGGCCAGCGATTCAGCCTCCAGTACCAATGAATGTATGGTCTGAAGCGTAGCGTGATAATCCCCCTGGGGAGTGGGCACACGCTTTCTGAAATGCTCGCGATTATCAAACCGGCCGCCACCCTGTTGGTCTATCAGGATAACTTCCGTTTTGGTGCCGCCCAGATCGATACCAACCAGCCAACCGCTGTTCACAATCGTCCGCCCGATTTCCATTGGACATCACTTTCAACATTTTCCACTGGGAGATTAACCCCGCTTTGCTTCCGCGCGACGACAAGCCGCAGCCGTGAACAATACGTCGGTAGAGGAATTCAGCGCTGTCTCGGCTGAATCCTGAACCACGCTGATAACAAAGCCAATCGCAACTGCCTGCATGGCCACTTCCGCTGGAATTCCAAACAGGCTGGTTGCCAAGGGAATCAACAGAAGCGATCCGCCAGCTACGCCAGACACACCACAAGCTGCCAAGGCCGACACCACGCAGAGCAAGAGCGCCGTTCCAAAATCAACCGGGATTCCCAGCGTGTGGGCAGTAGCGAGGGTAATCACAGAAATAGTAATAGCAGCGCCCGCCATGTTTACCGTAGCGCCAAGAGGGATAGAAATTGTATAGGTGTCGGGGTCGAGCTTCAGGCGCTCAGACAGCTCAAGGTTAACAGGAATATTAGCGGCGGAACTGCGCGTAAAAAATGCAGTAATCGCACTACCACGCAAGCACTCAAACACCAAAGGATAGGGGTTGCTTCGAATCTGCCAGAACACGATAAGTGGATTCGTAACCAGTGCCACAAACAACATACAGCCAACAATAACAGCGAGTAGTTGACCGTAACCCAGCAAAGCACTGATGCCAGACTCTGCAAGTGTGTTGGCAACCAACCCGAAAATACCCAAAGGCGCAAGGCGAATCACGCCACGCACAATCCCCGAGATTGCCTCAGACAAGTCCTCGAGCCCCCGGCGAGTGGTATCGCTCGCAGTGCGCAGCATAAAGCCTAGCCCAACCGCCCAAACAAGTATGGCAATGAAATTGGATTCCATCAGCGCCCTGACAGGGTTGTTGACTGCGCTTAGCACAAGGTTTTTCAGGATTTGGCCGATGTTTGAAGGCGGGTTACCGCTGACCCCACTCAAGTCCAGCGACAGCTGAGTTGGAATCAAAAAGCTGGCGACCACAGCAACCACTGCTGCAACAAGCGTCCCTATTATATAAAGCAACAACACACCACGTATGTGGGTCGGTTGCCCCTGCGTGTGGCCGGCAATGGCCGCAGCCACCAAAACAAATACCAACACCGGGGCTACGGCTTTCAAAGCCTTCACGAACAGTTGGCCAAGTATAGCCACTGAACTGGCAGCGTCAGGCGATATGATCACCAGTAACACGCCTGCGACAATACCAAGCGCAATTTGAGCAACCAGCCCCAAACGCATTAAAGGTCGAAATAAGTTGCTCAGTGCAGAAAACATGGAAACCTCACGCTGCTCTTTCAAAGGAATGGATGCTTAGTGGGTGCACATAGTACCGCATAGAGAGCCCGCTCGTTAATGCGGGGAGGCGTTAGATCCGCCCTGCACTTTCTTTTTCAGCCCAAACCCATAGAATCAACGGCGAACCCTCCCGGAGCCTGTGTATGCATTTGGACCCCACCTCATTGCGGCTGTTTGTGCGCGTTTTGGAAACCGGCACAATTGCTGCGGTGGCTGAGCAAGAATTCATTGCGGCCTCAGCCATCAGTAAGCGCATCAGTGAGCTCGAAACCAGCCTCAACACTCAGTTGCTGGTTCGCACCAACAGAGGCGTTGGGGGCACTCAGGCGGGAAAGGCTCTCGCACAGCTATCAAGAGGGGTACTGCATCAGCTAGAAGAGGTTCATGCGCGCATGCATGAATACTCCCAAGGTATTCGGGGAGAAGTTCGAATCGTCGCCAATATTTCAGCGATCACGCAATTCTTACCCGGCCAGTTAAAGGCGTTTCTGGACCAGCATCCTTTTATCCAGATTCAATTGGAAGAACGCATCAGTTCTGAAATCATTGAAACGGTAGCGCAAAACCAGGCAGACATTGGCATTTTTACCGAGGTATTTGGCAACACAGAAAACCTGAACATTTACCCTTACCAGTCCGACCGGCTAGCCTTGATTACCGCCAACCAGCACCCCCTCAGCCAAGCCGACAGCCTGAGCTTTATCGAAACCCTGCAATACGATTATGTAGGCTTGCACACTGGCAGTGCGATCAACAATAAGTTGTTGCAAGCCGCAGCTGCCGCTGAGAAGGCCTTTCGCATGCGCATTCAGGTCACAAGTTACGAAGCGTTGCTGCGCATGGTTGAACAGGATCTCGGGATTGGCATCATGCCTCAGGACATCGCGCAACCTTATGCGACCACCCACCGTGTTAAGGTCATCCCACTGAATGACAGCTGGGCAAGCCGAAAACTTAAACTATGCACCAGCAACCAACACCCCTTATCCCATGCAACATTGCGTTTGCTGGAACACCTGACGCCCAGCTAATACTCTCGCCATCGTATTTCGAGATGGCAGGCTCACATTTAACCATTTTGTTATTTCTCCCTCCCGGCTCATTATTTTGTAAAACAACACGATAACAATGCCATTCAAGGTGAGATGAACATGACCAAGGAATCTTCCTGCCCAGGGGATCAGGAGAAAACACCACAGCCCCTGGAAGGCGTTAGCGTGCTTGAACTGGGGTCACTGATTGCCGGCCCCTATGCCGCCAGCATCCTTGCCCAGTTCGGTGCAGATGTTATAAAGGTAGAGCCACCGGGTACCGGCGACCCTCTGCGGCGTTGGCGCAAAATGCACAACGACACCTCGCTTTGGTGGTACTCCCAGAGCCGAAACAAAAAATCTCTTACGCTCAACCTCAAGGATCCCGAAGCTCAGGCCGTGATTCACAAGCTGGTCGAAGAGTGCGATATCGTTATCGAAAACTTTCGCCCTGGCACACTGGAAAAGTGGAACCTGGGCTGGGAGCAGTTGTCGGCTATTAATCCTGCACTGATCATGATTCGCGTATCTGGCTATGGCCAGGACGGCCCCTATGCAGCACGCCCCGGCTTTGCAGCGATTGCCGAATCAATTGGTGGTATGCGTCATCTTGCGGGCTATCCGGACCGCCCACCGGTTCGTGCCGGCATCAGCATTGGCGACACTCTGGCCTCCCTGTATGGCGTGATCGGCGCAATGATGGCAATGCACCACCTGAAGGTTAACGGTGGCAAGGGTCAGTTCGTTGACGTGGCTCTGTACGAGGCGGTTTTCGGCGTTATGGAAAGCCTGATCCCGGAATACGGTATGTTTGGGTTTGTTCGGGAGCGCACCGGTGCCAGCATGCCCGGTATTGCACCCTCCAGCACGTATCGCAGCCGGGACAACCGATACATCGTCATTGCCGCCAACAGCGACAGCATTTTCAAACGACTGATGAACGCTATTGATCGGCCGGACCTGGCGGATGATCCCGAGCTGACCCATAACGATGGCCGAGCGAAGCGCAGTGATGAGCTGGACGAAGCCATAGAAGCCTGGACCTCCCAGCATAACCTTGCAGACGCCCTGGCCGTACTGGAAGGCGCGGCTGTTCCCTCCAGCGGAATCAACACCGCCGCCGAGATTTTTGAAGACCCTCATTTCCGCGCCAGAGAAATGATTATCGAGCGCCCCCTACCCGGTGGCGGCGAGATTTCGTTGCCGGGCATAGTGCCAAAACTGAGCGGCACACCCGGAGCAACCCGCTGGGTGGGCCCAAGCCTTGGCGAACATAACAGCGAAATTCTCGCTAGCCTGGGCTACTCCGATGACGATATTCAGGCGCTGAAAGCCAAGGAAGTGATCTGATGTTTACTGATATCCCAAAACGGGTACTCATCAATGAGGTGGTGACGCGCGACGGTTTTCAAAGCGAGCCGGATTTCGTGCCAACCGAAACCAAAGTTGAGCTGATCAATGCCCTTGCGGGCCTTGGCTTGAACAAAATCGAGGTTACCTCGTTTGTTTCACCGCGCGCCGTCCCCAATCTGAGCGATGCCGCCGAGGTCATCCAAGCCATCCGAAAGGACACCCCGACCCGCTACGTTGCCCTCGTGCCCAACCAGAAAGGCTGTGCCCGTGCGCTAGAGCTTGGCGTGGACGAAATCAACCTGGTCATGTCGGTCAGCGAAAGCCATAACCTGGCGAATATGCGCATGACCTGTGATCAGTCGTTGCAGCAGTTCAAAGACATTGCGGAGATGGCATCGGGCACCCCCATGCGGCTGAACGGCTCTCTGGCAACTACCTTTGGCTGCCCGTTTGAAGGTCAGCAGTCACAGGAACGCATACTGCGTTTTGTTGATGCCTATCTGGAGCGAGGACTCCATAGCCTGACCCTCGCCGACACCACCGGTATGGCGGTACCCAATCAGGTGCAATCACTGTGCGAGGAAGTTCGCAAACGCTGGCCAGATCTGGAACTGACACTGCACTTTCATAACACCCGCGGCCTTGGGCTTGCGAACGTGTACGCAGCTCTGGCTGCCGGGGTTGACCAGTTCGATGCGTCGCTCGGCGGGCTCGGCGGTTGCCCATTCGCCCCTGGAGCTACTGGCAACATTTGTACCGAAGACCTGGTGCACATGCTGAATGAAATGGGGCTGGATAGCGGCGTAGATCTTGATGGTTTGTTGCTACAATCGCAACGCCTGGAAGAAATCGTTAACCATGACCTTCCCGGACAGGTTCGCAAAGCTGGAAAGCGCAACGACACTCGCCCGCTCCCACAGTCCGTAAAAGAATTGATGCAAGACGGCCGCAGCTGATCAGGCCACCCTAAAAAAACCAAAAACAGCCAACAATAAGGATCTAACCAACATGAAACTAAAGCACCTCCTCTACTCAGGCGTATTGGCCTGCACCCTCGGCGCAGCCATGCCTGCACTTGCAGCAACCACCCTGAAAGTAACGCTGCAACTGCCCTTGAAGCACCACCTGGGTCAAAACCTGGTCGACTTCAAAAACGAAGTTGAAAGCACCAGTAATGGCGATATAAAGATTCAGATTTTCCCGGCCGCACAGCTCTATAAAGACAAAGAAGTTCACAACGCCGTGAGTTCTGGCGCCATTGAAATGGGCGTAATCAGCGTTACCCAGATGGCGGGCACCATCCCTGCAGTCGATGTGTTCTACGTACCCTTCATGTTCCCTACAAACGAGAAAGTCGTTAAAGCTACGGAACCCGGCAGCCCCGTGCGCACCTTGTTAGACGACGAAATCATCAAAACCGGCGCTCGCCCTCTGTGGTGGCAGGCTTATGGTGGCGTTGCACTGCTCTCCAAGAAAAAGCCTATTCAGCAGCCAGACGACATGAAGGGCATGAAAGTACGCGTGTTCGGTAAAACTCTTGGTGAATTCGCCAAATCTGTTGGTGCCGCACCTACCGTAATGGCCGGTTCCGAGCAGTTCCTGGCGTACCAGCGCGGAACCGTTGATGCAGGCATGACCGGTGTTACCGCTGTTGGCCCCCGCAAGCTGTATCAGGTTATGGACCACCTCACCCTGACCAACCACGCCAACATTGAGTTCATGACGCTTATTAACGAGGAAACCTGGCAGGGTTTGACGGATAAAGAACAGACCATTCTGCAAAACGCGGCGACAAAGGTGGAGAAGCAACTGCGCGACAAGATTCAGTCACTTGAAGCCGATGCCATTGCAGATGCCCGCAAAGAAATGAACGTGATTGATCTCACCCCGGAAGATATCGCCAAATGGCAGGAGGCAACCCGCCCTGTGCTGAAGAGCTTCATCGAAAACGCAGGCCCATTGGGTGAGCAAGTGATCGAAGCCGCAAACGCGCTCTGATCTAAACACTACCTCCCGTATACGGGCGTTTGCTGTGCAGGCGTCCGTTATTGTTTGTTTTTTCTGTTGTCGGGATTATCCATGTCAACTAACAACGCCACATCAAAAGACCCACAGGCCTGGCGCGCAAGCCATCCCTCGGCCTGGGTGCGTATTAATCATGCAGTGGTTACCCTTTGCGGACGACTCGCTGCAGCTTTATTTGCCGTGATCGCGGCCATGATCACCTATGAGGTCATAGCCCGTTACGTATTCTTGTCCCCAACTATCTGGGTAGAAGATCTCTCGCTACTTTGCCAAATCTGGGCTTCCTGTCTGGGCGCAAGCTGGCTGCTCCAGCACCAGGCGTTGATCCGTATCGACATGTTAATCAGCCGCTTTGGCCCTCGCATGCGAGCAGCCGCAGAACTGTGGTCGTTGCTTGTTGTTGCGTTGTTTTCAGGCTGGGTTACCTGGTACGGCGTGTATATCGTCAAAGACGCTGTTGCAATAAATGCCGCATCCGCATCCATGCTGGGCATGCCAATGTGGATCACTAAAAGCGCTATTCCAGTGGGCTTTGGCCTTCTTTTTATTCAATGCCTCACAGAGGCAGCGCTTGTAATAACAGGGCACATTCAGCCTTCTGAAGAGGTTCATGTCTGATGACTGTTGCTCTGATTATATTTGCCCTATTGATGTTGTTGCTGTCTGGCGTACCCGTGGGATTTGTACTGGGCGGGCTTGGGCTTGGCATGCTGCTACTGGCCGACATGTCACCTTTGATGGTGCCCATGGCCATGTACTCCTCATTCGACAGTTTTATTCTACTGTCTGTTCCGCTCTTCCTGTTGATGTCTAACATTCTACTGCAAGGCGGCGTCGGCAAAGATTTGTTCAACGCGGTTCAAACCTGGGTTGGGCATTGGCCCGGCGGCTTGGGAATCGCAACCATCGCCTCGTGTACTATCTTTTCTGCAATCTCCGGATCGTCTGTTGCCACCGCCGCCACCATTGGCAGCGTTGCCATCAAAGAAATGACCGATCGTGGGTACCACCGCCCCTTTGTGTTGGGCTTGATAGCCGCCGGCGGCACGCTCGGCATTCTTATCCCACCATCGATCCCGATGATCGTATACGGCGTTATTACCGAAGAGTCGATTGTCGACCTGTTTTTGGCGGGCATAGTGCCCGGGCTGATAATGGCCGGTAGTTTTATTATCTTCAGCTTTCTCTACGCAACGCTTGGCAAGGCCTGCACACCAGTGCCCAAGGCCACTAAAAGTGAACGTCTTGCAGCCACCTGGCGGGCTCTGCCCATCATCATTCTGGCTGTCATTATTATTGGTGGTATCTATGCAGGCGTGTTCACGCCGACAGAATCCGCAGCCATCGGCGTGGCTCTCTCGTTGATCATTGTTCTCGCATTGAAAACAATGAACTGGGAGCGCTTCAAGAAGGCCTGCATCGACACCATGAAAACCACAATCACCATATTCATCATCATGGCCGGTGCCAAAGTGTTTGGTAAGGCCATTACCCTCTACCAAATCCCGCAAGACATCTCGATGTTCGTCACCATGCACATTGGCAGTGCTGGCCTGTTCATCCTGGCGGTGTGCCTGGTATTACTGGTGATGGGATTCTTCCTGGAATCCATATCCATGCTGTTGATCATGATGCCGGTGCTCTACCCCTCACTGGCACCACTGGGCATAGACCCCATCTGGTTCGGCATCATTTTCGTGATTATGATCGAGTGCGCTTTGATAACCCCACCCGTAGGGCTAAACCTGTTCGTGATACAGGCCGTCGCCGGGGGCAAAGTGATGGACGTGGTACGGGGCGTGTGGCCATTCATCATTATGATGTTCGGTTGCCTGCTGATTGTTTACTTCTTCCCTATCGTGGCGCTTTACTTGCCCTTCTACCTATAACGAAGTCGGGGCAGGTGGTAGGCTGAATTTGAAACCACGTGCGACATAAGGTCGTACTGCAGGCACAAACATCGTCATCGAGGTATATCATGAAGACAATCAAGTACGCTGTCGCACTCGTTCTGGTGATGGCTTTTGCTCAAGCCCAAGCCGCTGATGGCCTGATTTCGGTTAAGAGCCCCTACAGCGCTGAAGAAACCATGAACAAGTTCGAAGACGTTGTGAAAGGCAAAGGCTTGAACGTTTTCGCGCGCATAGATCATGCAGCAGGGGCTGAAAAAGCAGGTATGGCGCTCAGGCCTACTGAGTTGCTAATTTTCGGCAATGCACAGGGGGGAACCCCATTCATGAAGTGCGCACAGACTGTCGGCATAGACCTGCCACTCAAGGCCTTGGTTTGGGAAGACGAATCAGGACAAGTATGGCTGGGTTACAACGACCCGACGTATTTGGCCAAGCGCCATGAGGTTCCCGAATGCGCGGTAGCTGAGAAGCTTGGCGGTGCACTGGCAAGTTTTGTAAAGGCGGCATTGGCGCCATAGTAAGGGCTAGCCCGTATGTGGCTGGGTGTTAGCTTTAGCCACCAGCCACTGGAATATCTCAACCCGAACCTCCGGGAAATATGCCCCACCCACCGTCCAGTGGCAGCAATTTTCTATTTCGATCAAGGAAGCTTGCTTCCCGAAGCGTTTAGCGATGCTGCGCTGAATAGTTATGGGTGTAATTCTATCGGCGGTTCCACCCACTATCAGAACCGGGCACTCGATGCTCTGAGTGTTCACGTATGTGGCAGACCTGCGCCCCAGCAAAGAGCCAATGCTAATCTGGAAAGTGGCCATACCAGATTCATAAGTGCAGCTTTCGTATATGTCTCTCTGTACAGCCGCACTTTGGGCATTCGCAATGCCGTACTCCACATTGCTCAGCCCGACTTCAGTCACCTTCTTCCACAAGGGGAATCGCAACAGGTTGCGCCCCAAGGTTCGAATTGCCGACCTGCTCAGGCCGTTTATGCCTGCCGGTGGCGCGGAGGATAAGAGAACCAACCGATCACAGGGTACCTGGGCGGCCACCAACTGGGCCAAGAGCGCGCCCATTGAATGCCCTACCAGAATGGGCGGGGCATCCAGGCGTTCCACCTGCTCAACAATATATGCCACATAATCCTGTACGCGGGTTTTGGCCAGTTTCGCACGGCTGGCCTCCGTATGCTCGGCTTTGGGGACATGGTATGGGAGGCACAGAGAATCCGCAGTATACCCTTTAGCAACAAAAGCCTCTTTCACGTCGCTCAGAGTGTTCTGATCGCTCCACATCCCGTGAATCAGTAAGACCGTCGGCTTACCGCTGTGCACCTTATCCATACCCTTCCCTCTTTTTATCGTAGGTTGGCCTCAGGCCGTAGCGGCTTGCTGAAGATCTGACTCCCGGGAGGATGCGGAAGCTGCAGCTTCAAACTGCACGTTCCCATCATCCACAGGGTCGTTAACCAGCATTTTTTTATCCTTACCGTAATGCATGGTTATCCTCCAGGGATCGGCCTTACCCTGCCGGGGCATTTTGTCGATTGCTCGCATGATATAGCCAGGTGCAAACCCTTCCAGCACACTCGCATCGGTCGCGTTATTCCCTTTGTCTACTGCTGTGGCGACTCGCATTCCCGCTTTGTCCATGTGAGCGAGCAGACGACACAAATAGCGCCCACCAATATCGCACTTGAGGGTCCAGGGCGCGTTGGTATAGCCAAAAATCCACCCGTAATTGGGTACGTCCTGAATCAAAATGCCCTTGTAGGCCATTTTTCCGGGCAGGTTCACTTCTTCGTTGTCGATACTGAGCGTGGATCCACCCATCAACTGAATATTCAACCCAGTGGCCGCAACCACAATATCTGCTTCGATATGCTGGCCGGATTTCAACACAATGCCCGTTTCATCAAATCGGTCGATGTGGTCCGTTACCATCTCCGCCTTACCGGAGTTCAAACTTTCGAAAAAGTCGCCATCGGGCGCCGCACACAAGCGCTGGTCCCAGGGCATGTACTCAGGTGTAAGGTGGCGTTTATCTACGTTTGGCGCATGTTTGTACATGTGCGACAAAAACATCTTGCGCATCGCATTGGGCCAGCGCTGGCAAGCCAGGTAGATAGCACGTTGAAATAGGATGTTGCGTCGACGGGCCAGTTTGAACACCCAGGCCTTTGGCAAAATCTTGTTCAACACCATGGAGATTTTATCGGTGTTCGGCAAAGACATAATGTAGCTGGGTGAGCGCTGCAGCATGGTAACTTTTGCCGCTTTATCCGCCATGGACGGCACCAGTGTTATTGCCGTAGCTCCACTGCCGATGACCACCACTTTTTTACCACTGTAATCGAAATCCTCAGGCAAGCTCTGGGGATGAACGATGTCCCCGCTAAAGAGTTCTTCCTTGGGGAAGCTTGGGCGGTAGCCCTGATCGAAGTTGTAATACCCGGCACAGTTAACGAGGAAGTTGCAGCTCAACACCTTCTCTTCGCCGGTGGCTTCCTGCACAGAGGTGAGGACCCACTTTTGATTCTTGGTGGACCAATCAGAGTTTTTGAGTTTCAGGCCAAAGTGGATTTTCTCGTACAGCCCAAACTCTTGTGCTGTTTCACGCACATACTCACGAATACCATCACCCTGGGCCAGCACTTTGTCGGAATACCAAGGTTTGAAGTTAAACCCGAAACTCGCCATGTCGGAATCGGAACGTATGCCGGGATAACGGAACAGATCCCAGGTGCCACCTACATTTTCTCGACGTTCCAATATCGCCATAGATTTGCCGGGGTGTTCCCGGGCAATGTGACTTGCCGTTCCAATGCCGGAGAGCCCTGCACCGATAATAATGATGTCGTAGTGTTTGGTAGTCATCCGAGTATCCTTCTTGTTATTAGTCAACCAACGTTAATTCTGATTCTCGCAAACGGCGCCTTGACAATATTGACAAAACAAGACAAGTTTTTAACATTTCACGACACCTAATCCGCTGGAGCGGTACCCGCATGGCTAACTTGATCAGAGCAACTAACCTGAGGGGCTTCGAAAAGCTTATAGCGCAAAGAGGTGAAAACCCACTGCCCCTGCTGGAAAAATACAACATCCCTTCAGATGAACACCGGGATGACAGCAGCTTTTTGCCGTTCCGAAACCTCGCCGACCTTCTTGAAGACACAGCTAAAACGCTGGACTACCCAGAGCTTGGCTTAAAGCTTGCAGAGTCCCAAGGGCTGGATATTCTCGGGCCAATCAGCGTTATTGCCCGCAATTCGGGCACCGTAGGTGAGGCAATCAACAATATTAGCCGCTACCTTCACCTTCACAGCCCCGCCTTGAGCATAAGAGCAACACACAGCAACTCATCAGGCTCTGAGAACATAAAGTTTGAATTTAACATTGATGATGAGAATGCTGGAGGGTATCACCGTCAAAGCTATGAGCTGAGTCTCTCTAACTCAATGCAAGTAATGAAATTGTTGTGTGGCAACCTTTTCAAACCCTCTAGCGTTCATTTTCTCCACGGCCAGGCCGCTGAAACTCACATCTATCGGGAAGTGTTTGGCTGCGAGGTGCACTTTAATCAGAGCTGGTGTGGCATGCGGTGGCCGACGCAAACGTTTCAGCACCCTCTATCAAGTGCAGACCACCAGACGTTTGGACTCGCGGAACAGTACTTGTCTTCCCAGCGGCCTCCGAACGCACAGAGCCTCTTCGAGGACGTAACCCGCCTCATCGTTACTCTGCTACCTACAGGGCAGTGCAAAAGTGACGTGGTTGCTGACCACTTCCACATAGACAAACGCACACTGCAGCGCCGTTTGGCCAAGGAACGAACCTCTTTTGCGCAGCTGCTCAATGCCGAAAAAATAAAACTCGCGAAACTGTATTTGACGGAACCAAACCTGAAGCTAACGCAGATTTCCGGATTACTTGGCTATTCTGAGCAATCTGCTTTTAACCGAGCTTGCCGTGACTGGTTTGGCGTGTCGCCGCTGCAGTATCGCAAACAGCTAATTGGTCGCAAATGAACTCAGCACTCTCCCGAACTACCGCCTAACTGCCTTAGTTCAGAGGCTGATCCGGTAATCCCCCCTAATAAATGGGGGGATTACCCCAGCGCCAAGACATGGGGTTTCCCGTGTCAGGGTGCAATCTTATTCTTCAGGGTACGAGTGACCGACACAGGCAAACTCGGTAATGAGCGCAATACCCAAGGCAGGATTTTCCGTTTCAAACCGCTGAGGGACTCCGGAACCATGGCCTCGATCAAGTGAGGGCCTGGCTGTGACAGCGCATATTGAAGGGCGTGATTGAAAGCCTCGGCAGTGTCTACCCGAACGCCATGAACCCCCATGCCCTGGGCCAGCTGGGCGAAGTTCAGCACAGGGCCATTCAGATCCAACTGGGATTTCGCTTTCTCTCCCACCTCTTCCGCGCCTACACGTTCCAGCTCAATATTGAGCACCGAGTAAGAGGCGTTATTGAAAATGATGGTAGTCACATTTAACTGCTCACGCGCCATGGTCCAGAGTGCTTGGATGGTGTACATAGCCGTGCCGTCGCCAATGAGCGCAATCACGGGCCGTTCGGGACAAGCAATCGCGGCGCCCACAGCGTTGGGCAAGCCCTGGCCAATGGCACCTCCGGTGAGGGCAATCATGTCGTGGCGAGGTGAGCCAGCGGTGAGGGCGTTCAGCATGAGGCCTGAGGTGATGGCCTCGTCGATAATAATGGCATTCTCTGGCAGGTAATGGCCAACGGCTTTACAGACTTTGGGTGCGGAGAGGCGGCCACGGGGTGCCGACGGGCGCTGCAGCTGCTGAATCTCGGGCTGGGCATTGTTGGCTCCCAGTGCCTCAGCCAGTTTTTCAAGACTGGCCCGGGCATCCTGCTCCGGGCTGGACAAGGTGTGAACAGCGCAACTGTCTGGCACCAGATAACTCTTTTTTCCGGGGTAGCCAAAGAAGGAAACGGGAGCCTTGCTGTCTACCAGAATAAGGTGCTCAATGTCGACCAATTGAACGCCCGCCAGTTCTGCTAAATAAGCCACGCGTTCAACCGGGGGCAAGCCTTCGCCGCGTTCAATACGTGTCGGGAAGGTTTCTGCCAGCAATTTCACACCGTTGGCGGCGGCAATTTTAGCGGCGGCCATCAATGCCGGTTCCCGCAGAGCTCTGCCACCCAGCAACAGTGCTGTTTTCTTCCCGGAGCGAATGGCGTCAACCGCACCTTGAATGGCACCGGCATCGGCCGCTGGAGACTCTACCTGGTTCGGCAAGGCACAGGGGCTACCACCCTCTCCCCACGAGACATCAGCGGGCAGAATCAGGGTAGCTACCTGGCCAGGCAGGCCGCGTGCGGTGGTGATGGCGTCCACGGCATCCTTGCACAGTTCGGCCGTGGTTTGAGATGTTCGGACAAAACCCGGTGACACATTACGGGCGACGGTTTCGATATCGGACTGCAGCTGGGCATCGTATTTCACGTGGTCAATGGCATGATCACCAACGATGTTTACAACCGGCACTTTACCCTTGCGGGCATTGTGCAAATTGGCCAGGCCATTGCCGAGGCCGCAGCCCAGGTGCAGCAACGTTGCGGCGGGTTTGTCGGCCATCCTGGCGTAGCCATCGGCCGCACCCGTTGCCACGCCTTCAAACAGTGCCAGCACAGCGCGCATATTTGGTTCATCATCGAGCGCCGCTACAAAGTGCATTTCGCTGGTACCCGGGTTGCTGAAACAGACTTCAATACCAGCGTCCACCAGGGTTTTCATCAGGGCTTGGGCACCGTTCATCGCTATTCTCCTTGTTATTTTTTATCAACATCCAGCTAGCTGCTTTGGCTGAATCATGAGCCCGACAAGATCGACCGTGCTGCTGCACGTGCAGTCAAAATACAACCGGGCAAAAACGTGCCTTCCAGTGACCGTTTGCCGTTACACCCGCCACCACCGAAACCGGCTGCTTCACCCACACAGTAGAGCCCTGGTATCGGCTGGTTATCGCCCCCAAGCGCGCGAGACATAAGATCAGTGCGCAACCCACCAAGGCTTTTACGGGTAATCAATTGCATGCGCACGGCAATGAAAGGACCGGCGCCTTTCTTTTGAAGTGGCGCAGGCTTGCAGGTGCGTAGTTTATCCGGCCCCCACTCTCGGGCCTGCAAAATTCGACGAATCTGCTCATCATTTTCAATCTTGTTGCCCGCGGCGAAGTTTGCATCGAACGCATCGGCGGTAGCCTGCAGAGTGGCCGGATCAACATCGTGGGACTGGGTAAGCGTATTCATTTTATCGGCCAGTTCAGCGAGTGTGTCTGCAACGAGAAATTCATCGCTCTCACGGGCCATTTGTTTGACCAGATTGTGATTGCCGGTGAGCGTCTCGAACACAAAGCGAACCAACTGTTTGTCGCGTATGCGCTGGTTGTGCTCGGCTCCGGATATGGCGAATTCCTTTGCCGCGATGCGCCAGTTCAACAAATGCCAGGTCCAGGGCTGTTCCTGTTCGGCAACACGCTGGCAAAGCCAATGGGTGTCGAAACCGGTGACCAGTGGCTCCGGGCCAATCCGCTTGCCGGTGTGATCAAGCCACAGGGCAGATTTGCACGGGATGGTCGACAAACCGTGGCCTTTAAAATGAGGATAAGGATGATGAAAGCCGGCGGCGTAGTTCCACATTTCGCCTGGGTTGACGATTACACCGCCCAGCTTGTTAGCCACTTCGTGATGCAGTTTTCCATCGGCGTGAGGGTGCGCCCCATTCAGCATTGTTTTCGGCATGGGGCGATCTTGCGGCCAGTTGGCGCGGGCCTCTTGATGACTGCCGTTGATTCCACCGGTGGCCACCACCACTCGGTTTGCAGTAAAGCTGACGCGCTCACCGGTTTCATCATTCGTGGCGCTGGCACCTGTAACACGGCCACTACTGTAGTCCAGGGCGTCAACGCTGTGCCGATGGAGAATGGTGAGTCGATTCTCCTTGCCAGCATCGCGCATGGCGGAAATTAACGTGCAAGTGAGCTCACGGGAGGTGCCGTACACTATGTGATAGCGCGGCACACTGTTTCCCTCACCTGACCGGCCTCGTTCAACCCAGTTCACCGCAGGCAAAAACTTGATGCCCTCGGCTTTCAGCCAGTCGTGCACTTCGCTGCAGGAGTTCTGCGCATAATAACGAGCCCAAGCCAGGGAATGCTCATCGCCGGTATCCAACTCACCGAAGCTGATCCAGTCTTTCAGAGCCCGCTCGGGATTATCCGAAATACCCCGTTTGCGTTGCAACGGTGTGCCAACCAGAGCCATCCCGCCAAACGCCCAAAGTGCCAGCCCGCCCAAACGCTCCGGCGTATCCTTGTCTACCAGCGTAACGGTTTTACCCGCCCGAAGGAGTTCCAGTGCGGTGACGATACCGGCAATTCCGCCGCCAATAACAAGAGTGTCTGAGGCAATTTGGTTGCCCATTAAGGAACCCCTTCAGGCTAAATGTGTGAACCCCGAATTCAACGGGCGGGAATAAACGAACCGTAGCCCGACTCGCGACCAAACTCCGGCAAGAACTGCTCTTTATCCACCGCCAGTTTTCCATTAATCATAACGGTTTTCACTATGCCCGGGTTGCGGTTGACCAGTCTTTGAAGGTCAAAGTTTTCCATTTCGCCCCAGGAAACCTCTTCGAGGTTCTGTGCAAACCCTGCTGGGTCCAATACCACCAGATCGGCTCGATCACCCACCCGGATCTTGCCGGCTTCGATGCCAAACCAATCGGCTTGATCGCCCGTCAAGCGGTGAACGGCCTGCTCCATGGTCATCACCGCATCACCCTCGTCGATGGATTCCTGAACCAGTTTCAACATGCGAAGCGGCAAGTTGTAGAAGGCCATATTGCGGATGTGGGCGCCAGCATCGCTGAAGGTAATGAGTGTGGTGGGGTCTTTTACCAGCCGCTTGAGAACCTGTTTTCGGTGGTTTCCGACCGTGGTGTACCAGCGTATTTTTTTACCGAACTCCACAACCAGATCGAGAAACAAGTCCACAACATGGATACCCCGTGCGCTGGCCACTTCTTCAAAGTTCTTACCGATCAGTGATTCATCGGGGCAGTCGATGATCATGGCGTCACCGAAATCCCTTTGCCAAACCCGAGGGCTCAGTTTCTCACCATAGAATTTGCGGAAGTTACGGCGGTATTCTTCACTTTGCAGGAGGTCGTTTCGCTCCACCGCGTCTTTCAAGTCCAGAGCCATTTCCCCTGCCCCAAACTCTTCAAAGAACACAACATCAATCCCGTCTGCGTATACCGTGAAAGGTGTCGGCAGCACCTGCCAGCGAAAGTCTCCCCGCAGGGCATTGGTAAACATTGAAGTTAGTCTGGTGAGGGTTGTGAGCGCGGCGCTGCCTTTCAAGTCCATTTGGCTGATCAAGGTGGTTTTTAACGGCCGCCGCAACAAGCCCACACACTCCCGCACGTATTGCAGAATCTGCAAGGGCGTAGCGGCATTCGGCGCGCCTTGGTGTACCCGGTTATACTGGCGCACCAACTTGTTCAAACGTGCGACCTCGCCCCACTTGGCGTAAGTGCTGGGCAAGCTCTTGGACCACTCCCGATCACCATCCACCTTGTCCCACTTCAGGCACATGGTCGACAGGCCGAGAAACCCTTCATCAAGCGCCTCTTTCAGCAAACCTTCCATGGTCTGCATTTCTTCTTCGGTGGGCTGGACGGCCAAATCTGTGGCTCGGCTTAATCCCATCACCCCAACTCGCATGTCGCTGTGGCCCAGCAAGCTGACAACATTCGGGCCAAGGGGCATCTGCTTGATGTGCTCTACCCACTGTTTTGGGGTCGACCAGGTTTTGTGCTCCTTCAAGATGGGCAGTACCCGCTCCCTCGGTACGGTTTCAACGCGGGTGAAAATGTCTGAGGCATCCTCATAATCACTGCAGATCATGCTTAACGAGCAACTACCCACCAGCACCGTCGTTACGCCATGACGAACCGATTCGGAAAGGCTCGGGCTCACCAGCAATTCGGCATCGTAATGGGTGTGAGTATCCAGAAATCCCGGCGTAACCCATTTTCCAGCGGCGTCGATTACTCGGTCGGCCTGATCATGGGAAATGGTGTCTGCAGTAACTGTCGCAATGCGGCCGTCTTTGACCGCCAGATTGCGAATGGAAGATGGTGCGCCAGTGCCGTCGAAGTACCGGCCGCCTTCGATGATGAAATCGTACGGGGTCATCGCGTTATCTCTTTTTGGATCTTGTTATTGTAGGTATTCGATCTTATCAGGATAACTGAGAGTTTTACTCGGTAACTCCTTCAAACATTCTCCGTCGAGCATTCTCCAAGTGTTGGCGCATGCTCTCCCCTGCCTTATGTTCATCCTTTTCGGCAATGGCATTTACTATAGCCAGATGTTCGTCCTGGACTATTCTCAAACGCTTCTCTGGCGCAAGCAACGACAGGCCTCGCGTTATATTCATGCCTTCCTTGATACTTTCGTGGAGGGACTTGAGAACAGTAGCGTAATAGTGATTGCTTGATGCCTCAGTAATCGCCAGATGAAGCTCGAAGTCTTCGTTCGTTGCCAGGTCATGCTTGCTATTTGCCTGATTGATCGCTTCGTACTTTTCCCATATGCGCTTTAGCTGCTCATCCGTTCTTCTAATTGCAGCCAGGGAGGCCGCGCTGGACTCTACATTGGTACGAAATTCAAAACACCGCTGGATATCTGCAATGCTGGCTATGCGCGCAAACTCTAACACTGCACTATCTGGGCGATTAATTACAAAGCTGCCTGACCCACGACGGGAGATAACCAGGTTATCCTCACGCAAGCGTGCAAGCGCCTCTCTCAGTATGGGGCGAGAAACGTTATAGGCTTCACACAAATCGGCTTCTGTCGGTAACTTCTGATTAACCGGATACTCACCGTCGATAATGGAAGACAAGATCCTCTCATACACAACCGATGATAAAGAATGCTTTTCAGTTTTTACTCTCATTCGCTATGAGCCTTAATTGCGCACTCTCTAATCCATGAGTGCACTTATGAAAATACGCTAAAAATAACGGTGCTCTAAATGACGGTACTCTAATGGCTACGAATATTGGCCTCAAACCTAGGAGTCTGCCATACACGTTTCTCCACACTTAACGGTTTTAGATTCACGAAGAGGCCGTGACAACTGCCTGTCAGGTATTTTGGTATAGGCGAGCATAACGATTCCGCTAACCACAATAAAGCTGCCTACAACCTGAATCCCGCCTAAAACCTGATCAAGAATCAGCCAACCAAATATCAGCCCGGCCACAGGCTCGACGTTCATTACCGGTGCGTTGCGAGCAATGTCCAGCCGCGTAACGAGGGTGAATAATACTGAGAAAGCCGCTCCATACAAAATGGCCAGGCTGCCTAATGCAACCCAGCCCATGAAAGCACTAGGCAGGCTCATCCCATCTGGAACCAGCCCAGCAGCGCCTGCGATAGCGGTCGACGCAAACACCACCATAATAGTAAGCATACTGCGCACCAACCCCGGCATACTCCCCAGCCGATGATCTGTAATCCATAGAGCACAAGCAAAGACTGCCGCGGCCGTGATGCCGAACAGCAAACCTTCCACAAACCTGATATCTATTTCGCCGGAATCCGAAAAACGAGAGGGCAAATCCAGCGCCAGTGCCAGCCCAAACAAAATGAAAAGCATCAGCAGGCTAGCCGTGCGTGATGGGCGTGCACCACCCAACGCCCAAGTGAGCAATGCAAGCATGATGGGCGCAAGATTAACCACCAGGAGCGCCAGCGCAATCGGGATTCGCGCCACGGCGGAATAAATGCTGAAGCTTTGAATGGCGATAAGCAGCCCCATCACCAGCTGCCAACCCCAGGCTTGTGGCTTGAATCGCAGCGATTCACGGCGCCAAACTACCAATAATATAAGGCCGACCATGGCCACCCCTGAGCGGAAGAGTATCGCTACCAACAACCCGGCGTCGTGATCGAATGCAATACGGGCGGCAACATGGTTGCCAGCGAATGAACAAGCCAGTATTACAAGAATCAAAACCGCAAATTGGCGGGGTAATTGAGCAGTCGACGTCATGGCAGCAGCTTCCACTTCAGATAGGTTTACTCGTCAACAACAGAATGGCCTATGTCCGGAATTACTGTGCGGTAGGCCACCCGATGCAGGTGACCTACCGTTCAGATCAGCACATACCCAGGCCTTGTTAACGACTTTCCATGTAACGCTTGTATTCAGCCTGAGCGTCTTCGCTGGGAGGGTATAGTCCGATGACGGGGGTTCCCGTACGGACTTTCTCAAGTACGTAGTCTTCAAATGCCTCCATTTTTACAGCTTCTTCAGCCACCTCATCTGCCAGCTCCAACGGAATGACGATGATTCCGTCGTCATCACCTACCAATACGTCGCCCGGGAAAACAGCTACCCCGCCGCAACCAATGGGTACCTGAATATCAACCCCGTGATGCTTGGTCAGGTTCGTTGGTGCGCTGGCCTTGGCGCAGAA
The DNA here is from genome assembly GCF_046537445.1 of Marinobacter sp. KMM 10035. Taxonomy (NCBI): domain Bacteria; kingdom Pseudomonadati; phylum Pseudomonadota; class Gammaproteobacteria; order Pseudomonadales; family Marinobacteraceae; genus Marinobacter; species Marinobacter sp. KMM 10035. The sequence continues at coordinate 2,612,495 of NZ_JBBVMG010000001.1, forward strand.
GATCGGCATATTCATGGCTGCCGCATCTTTAGAATCACGAATACCTGCGTCCGATACAAATCCCGCGCAATTACGGTATTCCAGGCGATTCAGCAAAATGCTTCCTGCGCTTGCGGCGGAGGCATCCTGACGACAATCGGAAACCAGCACCATACCTTCCGGAACAGATTCTACGGCAACCCGCTGCGGGTGCTTTGGATCCCTGAATGCGGCAACTGTATCTATATCTTCCCGTGCGGGAATGTAGCGCAGAGTGAAGGCTTGGCCGACCATCTTCACCGAACCACTATTTATTTTGCCGACGCCTTGAATGTACGTATTACGGAGGCCTCGCTTAAACAGAATCGTGTGTAGCGATGCGGTAGAGGCCCGCATCAGGCCTGCTTTAGCCGTGCTGGATAGGGTTTGCTTTGGAGCGTCTTCGGAAATGCCCATGTCATATTCTCTTTTTGGTATGTAGTAGATAGAGCGCCCGCTGGTTTTGAATCGCGGTGCGCCTTGCTTACAAATTGACGGCCTTACTCCCGCGCGCCATCGACCAAACGTGAAACCGCCAAGGGGTTTCCGTCTTTAAGCGCATCAGGTAGTAGTGCTTGCGGTATCCCTTGATAACAAACCGGGCGCAGGAAGCGCTGAATGGCCGCGGTGCCAACAGACGTGCTCCGGCTATCAGAAGTGGCCGGCCATGGGCCACCATGAACCATTGCCTCACACACTTCGACACCGGTGGGCCAAGCATTTGCAAGAATTCTTCCGGCTTTACGCTCCAGGGTCGGCAGCAGCGCCTCAACCATGGAGTAATCGGCCTCGGCCATGTGAACCGTGGCTGTCAACTGGCCTTCCAAATGCTCCAGTACCTCTTGAAGTTGAGCCATATCGGAGCATTCGATAATCAACGAGCAGGAGCCAAACACTTCGGCGTGCAAACGCTCATCCTTGATGAAGTCAGCCGCACTCGCTGCGAACAAAGTGCTGTGGCATGGACTGTGTGAATCACTATCAAGCTTGCTTGCGGCGATCTCTTTAGCCTTGCCAGTCTCCCGCAACTGCATCAGCCCGGCGCTATAGGCTGAATGTATACCCGGTGTCAGCATGGTCTGCGGCGCACTTTTAATCACTTCCTCTGCCGCAGCGTGCTTGAAGCGATCCAGCCCCGTACTCTTCACAGCGAGGATCAATCCAGGGTTAGTGCAAAACTGCCCTGCCCCCATGTTGAGTGACGCTACAAAAGCTTGCCCCAGAGTTTCGGGCGCTTCTTCCAGAGCGGCTGGCATGAGTACCACAGGGTTAATACTGCTCATTTCAGCATATACGGGTATCGGCTGCGGGCGGTTGTTTGCGGCTTTCATCAGTGCCGTTCCGCCACTCCGTGAGCCAGTGAAACCAACTGCCTGAATACGGGGGTCGGTAACCAGTGCCTGGCCCAACTCTTTGCCAGCACCATAAAGCAATGAAAACACACCGGATGGAAGCTCACAGATAGCCACTGCTTTTTGCACGGCACGCCCGACCAGCTCTGATGTCCCTGGGTGAGCAGAGTGCGCTTTGACAATAACCGGGCAGCCCGCCGCCAATGCAGATGCGGTATCACCGCCGGCAACCGAAAAAGCCAAAGGAAAGTTACTGGCACCGAATACCGCTACCGGGCCAATGCCTATACGCCGCTGCCGTAAATCGGTGCGCGGCAGAGGGCTGCGATCAGGCATTGCAGGATCGACCCGCACATCTAGCCACTCGCCTGCACGAATGACTTTCGAAAAAAGCCGCAACTGGCCGCAAGTTCGACCGCGCTCACCTTCCAGCCTGGCACGAGGCAAGCCGGTTTCCTGCATGGCACGCTCAATCAGTAGATCCCCAACTGCTTCAATTTGATCAGCAATTGTTTCGAGAAATTCCGCTCTGCGTCTCAACGATGTCTCGCGATACAGGTCAAATACTGACCATGCCAACCGGGTTGCTTGCTCGACCTCTTCCTGGCCGCAACTGCCGTAGCCGGGTTCAATACGTTGGCCGCTAGCCGGATTGATTGCGTAGATCGGCTTGCCCGTCGCTGCAATGGATTCTTGCCCGATGAGCTGGTGTCCTTTGAGGTGCATAAAAGAATACCCTGAGATAGATATGAAGTGGGCGCCCCGCTGAGTTAACTGGGCGCTATAACATGCACAGCTGTTACCGGATGAGCGCCATTACGGGCACATCTGGCCTCCGTTAACGTCAATTACCTGCCCGGTGATGTAGCCACTTGCCTGGTGTGAGGCCAGGAACAAATAGGCGGGAGCGCACTCCTCCGATGTACCGAAGCGGCCCATGGGGATTGAATTGCGGATTTTTTCTTTCAGTTCAGGGCTTTTGTCATCGTGAAAAGCGGTATCGATTGTGCCCGGTGCCACGACGTTGAACCGAATATTGCTGGCAGTCAGTTCCTTTACCCAGGTTCTGTGTAAGTTGTGAATAACTGCTTTGGAACCGCCATAAAGGCTCGCGCCAGGACCGCCACCCTCACGCCCAGCTATGGAGCCTGTGCTGATAACAGCTGCGGTGGTGCCAGTTTTGGCCGCAGACTCTTTAAGGTGGGGCACTGCGTATTTTGTTGTCATGACAACAGAACGAATATTCAGATCAAAAACCAGGTCATAAGCCGCGTCATCCAGGTTTTCAAGGCGCTCTCTTACACCCAGGCCGCCCGCATTGTTAACCAATACATCCAACCCACCGAATTTTTCGACAAACTCATTAATAAGTGACGCGCACTCTTCGCTACGGCTCAGGTCGTGCTGAAAATAGGCAAAGTTGGCACCGATAGCTTCAAATTGTGCAATTGCCTCCTCTGCTGCAGCGTCCACAACGTGGCTGTTAATTCCCACAGCTGCGCCTTGCTTGGCAAATTCCAATGCCGCCGCAAGCCCAATTCCTTTGGTTGAACCAGTAACCAGTACTTTTTTATTTTTCAGATCATTAAACATGTCAGTTCCTTGAGTCTCTTGAATAAGCTTTAGGTGGTGCGAACGGGATTAGCGATACCCCATCGCAACTGCCAGACATTCTCAATATAGCCGAGACTCTAACGCCAATCAAACAAATTATTACAACTTTCTCCTTATTACATTATCCAGCCAGCTGATAGCTTTGGGGCGCTCCTCTAGATCAACCCATGGCAATACCCAATTCACGAAAATACAATATTTCTCTATAAAACAATTACTTACGCATATCTTTCGGATATTATATAGGCCACCAACCTACCCGAAGAGGTACCCGCTCGCCCACAGATGTGGGCTAAAGCACCCGAAAAACCGTAAAATATCTCTACTAAGAAATAATTGTTGTAAATACTTGCAAATTTTTTGCCCCACAATGATACTCCCTCAAGCAAACGGACTCCTGGGAGCTCCTGTCTGCCATTGGCTTCAAATGGGCACAGCAGCACACATACTCTTTTTGTCGTGCACGCACCCCGCCAATCATTAAACCATCTAAAAATAATGAGGTTTGTAATGAGCACGCTATCCAAAATTCTATACGCCACCGCACTCACTCTCGCAGCAAGCACCGCGTTCGCTGCCACCCCGTATCCCGTAAAGCCGATTACGCTGATTGTTCCCTGGTCTGCTGGAGGCGGATCAGACGCTGTTGGTCGCCAATTGGCAATGGGGCTACAAGAAGAGCTTGGACAACCGGTAAACGTTGTAAACAAAACAGGTGGAGCGGGCGTGATTGGGCACATGACCATGAAAATGGCAAGGCCAGACGGTTACACCTTGGGGCTCGGCACGGCTGAAATTGCAACGTACAAGCACATTGGCACGGCAGACATTTCGTACACAGACTTCACACCCATCTCACTACTCAACGTTGATTACGCGACATTTACCGTTAATGCCGATTCGCCCTGGAAAAACCTGGGTGACGCATTGAGCGACCTAAAAAACAATCCGAACACATTCACTGTTTCAGGCTCAGCTCCAGGTGCCGCTTACCACTTGTCATTTGCGGGCTTTATCGACCAGCAGGGCATTGACCCCCAGACGATCAACCTCGTTCCAAGCGAAGGCGCTGCTCCGGGGTTACAGGAACTGGCAGCTAACGGCGTGCATATTGTTTTCAATTCACTCCCGGAAACCGAGCCGATGAACAAGTCTGGCCGCACTCGCACACTGGCCGTGCTGTCGAACGACCGCCTGGAGAGATTTCCCGATGTGCCCTCTGCCAAAGAGGTGACTGGCGACGAGTGGACTCAAGGTTCATGGCGCGGCTTGGTTGGCCCGGCAAACCTGCCTGAAGATGTCACGAAGCGCTTGGCTGTAGCAGCAAAGAAGGTGTTCAACTCTGAGTCATTTCAGACATTTATGGCGGGGCGTGGATTTGGCGCGGTATGGGCTGACGCTGCAGGGTTCAAAGCCTACATGAAGGAACAAGACGAAAAGAATGCCGTAACAATTGAAAAGCTTGGCCTGGCCAACTAAGCCGACACCACCCAGAGGACAGCCATATGCGCAGTAATGACAAGATCACAGGGCTGGTGACAGTAACATTCGGGGTTTTGGTAATAACCAACTCCAGAGGGCTGGCAAACCTACCGCAGCAGGATTATGGGGCGGGAACCTTCCCCATCGTTATTGGAGGGCTTTTGATCGCGTTTGGAGGACTTTTGACCCTGAGGGGATTGAGCAGCAGCGCTCCCCTGATGGTCTGGGTTAACGACGTCCCGATCAAACGCTTCTACCTGACCTTGCTGGCAATTATCGCAGCAATAGTCGCGTACATATTGCTGGTACCGGTTGTTGGATTTCCTATTGTCTCTACTGTTCTGTTGAGCCTTCTACTGTATGGCTTTTATCGTCAAAACTGGATGCTAGCGGCCGGTACAGCAGTAGCTTCAACGGCTGTCATCTGGGTTGTTTTCGGCCGCCTTCTCCAGGTGCCGCTCGAACTGGGTATTCTGGAAAAGGTGGTCTACTAATGGATAGCTTTCTGGCAGCGACTACGCTCGTGTTCACCTGGGATGTGATGCTTATCGTTATTTCGGCATCCGTTTTCGGATTATTTATGGGTGCGATTCCTGGGCTTACGGCGACAATGGCAACAGCGCTATTAGTGCCGGTCACTTTTTTTATGGAACCGCTACCTGCCATTGCAGCAATTGTTTCAGCGACAGCCATGGCTATCGTCGCTGGCGATCTGCCCGGCGCCCTGCTGCGCATGCCCGGCACACCGGCATCTGCGGTATACACCGATGAAGCCTACCTCATGGGCAAGCAAGGCAAGATTGGTGTCGCGCTTGGCCTCAACATTGTTTGCTCAATGCTTGGCGGCATCATTGGCGTAGTATGCTTAGCGATGCTTGCACCACTTATTGCTGATTTTGCAATCAAGTTTACAAGCGATGAGTACTTCTGGCTCGCACTGCTGGGGTTATCCTGCGCTATTTTGGTTTCAGGCGGCGACCGGCTCAAAGGCGTGATTTCGATGCTTGCCGGCTTGGCTATCTCAATGGTTGGCATGGACAGCGTTTCTGGCCAAGCTCGCTTCACCATGGGTAGTTATGACCTGCTTGCTGGCATCTCCATTTTGCCAGTGCTGATCGGTTTGTTTGCTATCTCAGAGCTCATTCGCCGGATGCCGGAAAGTCATAACCTGCAACAAGAAGTGCAAACACGGGTCAAAAAACCCTTTGCAGGTGTCGGCCCCCTACTTTGGAAATATAAGTTCGGCGTAGCACGAGGCGGCGTGCTGGGAACCTTGATAGGCGCTCTTCCTGGAGCAGGTGCAGATATCGCCTCGTGGATTAGCTACGCCATCGCCCGCAAATTTTCGCGTTCGCCCGAGAAATTCGGCACGGGCCACCCGGAAGGGCTGATCTCTGCGAGCTCGGCCAACAACGCATCACTATCCGGGGCGTATATCCCTGCGCTGGTATTCGGCATCCCCGGCGACGCTATCACCGCGATCATCATCGGCGTTTTAATGACGAAAGGCATTACACCAGGGCCAGATGTTTTTGTTAGCGAAGCCCCGCTGGTGAACGCGATTCTGCTGGTTTTTATTATCGCCAACTTGCTCTTGCTTCCCCTTGGATTCCTGGCCATCAAAGGGGCACGACACATACTCTCAATACCCTCCGGGGTGCTCTTTCCCCTAATTCTCATATTCTGCATGGTGGGCGCTTTCGCTGCGAACAACACGATGTTCGACGTTTGGATTATGCTGGCCTTCGGACTACTTGGTTATGTAATGGCCGAAAATGATTTCCCGGTCGGGCCCTTAATACTGGCCGTGATCCTTGGCCCCATCATTGAGAGTAACTTCATGCGCTCAATCATTAAGGCCAACGGGGACCTAACGGCCTTTGTTGATCGGCCGATTGCAATAACGCTAGCGGTTGCCGCTGCCTTGATCTGGGGAATGATTGTGGCAAACGGTATTGCCTCTAGCCGGACTAAAAGCAGGTTGTCCTTCAATTAGTAAGCAGGGCTACTCTGAACCACGCGGGGTTTGTGTAGATGCACCCCCCACTTTTAGTGTGGGGGGGTACCGGGCAACCTAAAGAGCTGGTCGCCTCAAAAGTATTTATCAAGATTATAGCGCACACGCTCCCCCCGATCGGTGATTGCCCCTTCGGGGAACACAGAGAACGAAGGACGGATGTTCGCTTCCTCAAGCGGCTCGCCACTGAGCAGCCTGTCAACTTCCTTCTTGCAGATCTCTCTACTGCGGTTATTTATATCGCTGTTCTCGTAGTATTTCGTTTGCAAACGCTGATCGTTGTGAAATATATAGCAAAGCACATTATGATCAAACACTACATAGTCTTTCTTCTGAATCGCGTAATCGGAATAACTAACAAGCTCCGAAACGATACTAACCTTAAGGCCATCATCGGAGAAAAAGCTCTTTAACTGCTCGGCTTCATTCGGTGGAAATTTATAGGCAACCCCGGAGGCATTTACGGATAGCTTTGAAAGAAACCTATCGGAAGACCGATAGGTCGTATGGTTCAAGAGAACCATATCCCTTACCGGTTCAATTATGGGTGGCGTCGACGCGCCCTGGAAAAACGTTCTATACCGACGCAGGGACCCATCATTATCAGGGTAGGTTGAATAAGTAAGCGCATCGATGTTTGGCACTCGAACATCTTCAAGGCTATAACTCTCGCTTTCGAAATCGTAATCACTGAACTCTGCGAATCCCTCGATAACGAATACGGCATTATCTAACAATGACTCTCGGGATTTACGTTTTTCTTTAAGATCCTCGATTATAGCGCTTCTTGCTCTTACTGCTTCAAATTCATTGATATTTACCCATCGCTTTTCATCAACTGATACGTCCATAAAAACATCGGCCAAAATATCGGGCCGAAATTCTGAGTCGCCGTCTTTAATCAAATAAAGCTGATGCCAAAAAGAATCGCTGTGATTCAGGAAAGCGATATTCTCCAAGTCATATATTTTTGTTGCTCCATCCTCATTTTCAACAACGCCCGGGTGAACCCCCAAAATTGATTTTGTGCTCGCGCAACCAGCCAGCAAAAAACACATTGAAAGTAAAAAAACCGCTCTCACTCATCCACTCCTCTTTGCTCGTGTTTTCACTTAAAGGTTATATTTCAGCCAGGATACTGACTGCGGCCTCCGGGATCCGATGCCGCATGATTCATATGGCTAATCATGAGCACGATCATGCGCCAGATTAACTCGAGGAAAAAGGGAGACTCTGTAAAAGTTTGTTATTTAACTGGTTGTTTTTTATAAACTTGCTTCTTTCAACCTGCCTAAACTGACCTCGAGCGGGATGGCGGGGACACGCACTATTAGATCGGTTTTAAGGTTTTCGATCATTACGCCCACTCTCTCTGAAATTTATAGGAATTTTCATTTTCAGAATTGACCTAACGGAGAAATTAAAGCAAACCACTGTATATAAAAACAGTAATTAGGTGTAATATGCCCGTCACAGTTCTTGGCGACCATAAGTCGCTCGCTCAAGCGTGGAGGAAACCTATGACGATGTCTCACCCCATCTCTTTTGTTACGGTTCGACGCCAGTTCGATTTCCGAAGCATAGAGGTCGGTCGCTGGGTGACGCCTTCAGAGCGGGATCGAGCTGCTGATCGGTTTTACCGGGCTCTGTGTGATCTTATGGCAATTCTTCAGGGGCCCGAGAGCCTGATATCCCTTCGTGGATCTCTTGGCATGCAATACGGCATTGGTGGTCGGCCCGGGGTATCCGCTCACTACATTCCATCAACCCGTCAGCTGGCACTCGCAAAGAACGCCGGCGCCGGCAGCCTTGCGCATGAGTGGTTCCATGCGTTTGATCATTACATGGGGAATAGAGCCTTTCACGGTTTAGGTAAGCTTGCGTTTGCCTCCAGCGGCTGGCTCGGTAGCGCCAAGCAGAAAAAGCACCCTCTAAACAGCCTGCTCAGCACCTGCTTTAAAACAATTCTGCTGACTGAAGACGGAACATCACCTAGCCCCCTGTTTCAGGCATCCAAGGAAGCCGACAAGCAACTAAGGGTGCTGTACTACGCAAAACCAGAAGAGCTTTGCGCCCGGGCGTTTGAGGCGTTCATCGAAGACAGCACACCCAACAACTCTTTCCTGGTGCGCGGTACTGTGTACTCCGATGAAGCTAGTGCAGGCCTTTATCCAAATGACGTGCATCGCCAGCGGATCAACGACGCATTTCAAGACTATTTTTCTGCCCTGGGTGCGGCCTTGTATCGGGAACAGGCGAAAGCGGGATAGAGCGCGCATGGCCCGACCACGCTAATGCATTTACCCACTCTGTCCTCAACGGCTAAACGATGGGTAGTCCTTACGCGCCTCGGAGCGTCGGAAACTGTCAAACGCCTCAATCTCCCATGGGCGCATGGCCATCAACAGGCTCACCCCGAAACGATGCTCCAAGGGCAGCGCAAGATCTTCCTCATGGCAGTGCCTAAACTCCAGAGCCAAACGCTTGAGTTTCTGCTGAACCAGCTCGTTGGACTGAGCAGACAGCATGCCACTCACAAACAGTCGCAATTCACCAGGCTGATTAAACCGGCATTTCAGAAAATCCTGCTGCACTTCAGCCTCGAAAAAGCGCTGTATAGGCCCGCCCGGCTGCCAGGCGAAATCATGACTGAGCAACAACTTGAATCGGTTACCGGGTAGCAACTCCAGTACCCCCATACGATCCAGCTTGGCGAGATAACCAATCAAATCGGTTTCAGGCACATCGTAAACCTGATGGATCTCCTGAAACTGCCAACGGTTCATGGCGCAGACTGCCACCAGTAACAGTCGTACATCCGACACCAGTTCCCGCTCTTGCTCCAGACTCAGCTGCTCGACTTCAAGCTCTGGCGACAGCTTGCGAACAACATCACTGATCTCCATCCCCATCAGTGCGCAAATTTGATCAAGACGCTTGAGCGAAAACTGCTTCTCAGAAAACAAACGCTTAACACTCGCCTCCGAGAGATCCAGAGCCTCAGCAACGTCTTGATAGGTCAGGCCATGAGACCGTAGCTGCCGTTTAAGCTCACCAACAATGGCACTGGTTTGCGCCATGATTCACCTCCCATTAGGTTCCCACTCGAAAAGGTATCACTATTCGATACCTGATAGATACGGTAGCAATACCTTTGGGGATTCACTCGCGACGCATCCAGTGATAGCGCAAAGTTCGGCTGTCCCAACAACAAAGCCAACGAGGAAAACATCATGGATAGCGAACTGAAGAGCAACTCAAACTCCTGGGTATTTTTTGTGAAGGTTTCATTCGCGATTGCACTATTTGCCGCCGCTGCGGGCGTGGTGCTTGCGCCCGTTGATATCGTGATAAAAGGTTACATGGCGATCAGCGCTCTGTTTCTCGTCAGCACCACCATCACATTATCGAAAACGCTGCGTGATGAGCACGAGCAACACCGAATCGCGAACCGCATTTCCGAGGCTCGCACCCATCAGCTGCTAAAAGAATACGGGGAGTAACACCATGAGTATCTGGCGCAAAATGAACACGCTATTCAGAGCATCAGCCCACGAACCAGTCGCAAGGCTGGTAGACGCGAACGACATTCGCATCTTTGAACAGGAACTGCGGGACGCCGAGCAAGCCATTGCCCGATCAAAGCGAGAGCTGGCGCACCTTATGGCTGAGAAAACCCGGCTGGATCGCGACAACACCGGCCTGCAAGCTGCTATTAGCAAACGGGAGCAGCAAGCCAGCCAAGCATTGGAGCAAAACGAAGAAACCTTGGCGCTGGAGCTGGCCAACTTGATTGCAGAGGATGAAACCGTACTGCAACGCCAGCAGCAACAGCACGCAAAGCTGCAGCAACAGGAAAGCGAGCTGCGCCGCCAACTAAGGGATTCCGGCCGTGCGCTGAAACACTTCTACAGTGAAATGCGTCTGGCGAAAGCCAACCGACACGCCGAACAGATCACCCGCCAGCTTCGGGGCCACGCAACGGGATTACACAGCTACATGGAAGACCTGAACGTATCAGCCGATCGGATTCGTGCCCGGCAAACCGAGGCCGAGGACGTAGAAGCCGCTTTGACCGAGCTGGATGAGGAACAACAGCACGGTGACCTGGATGCCCGCTTGAAGGCCGCCGGCATCGACAACGGAGTGAGCGATGGAGCGAAAGTTCTGGAGCGATTAAGGGCTGCGCAGGCTCAGATTGGGCAGGCTGACAACAGCCAGCCTCAACCATGAGTGAATCGAGTCAGGCTGCCGTGTGGTGGCCTGACTCCGCAGAAAGTCACAACCTCACCCGCTTGTAAAATATAACAAAGATTAACACAGCTTTGCATGAAAGAACTGACGCTTGCCCATACACTGAGTGACGGATTATTAATCTTGAACAACCCTTGATTTGAATGAAAAATAATCAGCTTTCGCTATATGTGGACAAGATTTAAGTAGGCCGGCTTTATTGGCACCCAGGGACCAGTTTTTGATCGGAACCAAAACGCTCACAAAGAGCACAACTGAAAAAGGAAGCGAAATGGAAAGTACCAATGTTACAAGCGTCGGCACTGAAACAGTTCAGGCATCCACCGGCATCAATGAGTCCGAGAAGCAATTTGCATTAATTGTTTATATTCTTCAGGCCGTCAGCATCTTTATCGGCATCACAGGCATAGTCGGGGTGATTATGAACCATGTTAAAAGCGGTTCATTAACTGACCCTGTCGTTAAATCCCACAATAGCTGGCAGATCCGCACTTTTTGGTGGATGTTCCTGTGGAGCGTACTGTGCATAATTCTGACAACAGTCACGTTTGGTATTGGCGCAATTCTGTTCCTCGTTCCCATTATCTGGTACATCTACCGAGTTGTTAAAGGCCTCCTGCGCCTTAATGAAGGCAGCTCAATCTAAAACGAAATAGCCGACCTGAAAAAACCACTGATTCCCGAAGAGTCAGTGGTTCAGTCCCCGCCAAATACCCCGCCGCGGCCACCCCGGAGAAGCTACTCCAATTGTAGTGGTCAACACCTAACTACGGCGGCAATCCCATCGTCCATTCGGATACGCACTCTATTTAGCAGTAAGTGGTTCAGAATAGCCCACAGAGTTCTGCAACTGCTGATGGAGACTTTGAGGATGCGGTAGTGAAGCTGATCAGGAACTGCGGCCTAATTTAAATGGCGAGCTAGGATCAACCCTTTGACAATAATCGATTTCGCCATTAATACGCCGGCTCTGACCGAAAAATGCTAAGCGACTGAAAACAAGGAGAAATAATGGAGGCGCGGGTCGGAATCGAACCGGCGTACGCGGAGTTGCAGTCCGCTGCATGACCACTCTGCCACCGCGCCTAAAAAGATCGAAGGAATCGAGTCTTTGTGCTCTCAGGTTGGCATTGAGAGACTTGAGGAAATTGGAGCGGGAAACGAGATTCGAACTCGCGACCTCAACCTTGGCAAGGTTGCGCTCTACCAACTGAGCTATTCCCGCCTCAAGCTTATCGAAGCAATGCCCCGACAACGGATGCGTATTCTACGGATTACGGCCCTTTCGTCAATACCTTTTTTTAAGTTTTTGTTTTAACGGATGTTTTTGAGCGTTTTTTAACCAGAAACACTCTGGATCTTCAGTGCTTCGAGGTCTCTTGGCTCAACGCCCAGATCCCGCCATTTTTCAGGATGACAGGTAAACAACAATATCTGGTGGCGTGTGGCTGCGTCAAACAGGATGCGTTTCATGCCATCCAGCCGCCCTGCGTCGCTGTGTACAAGGGTGTCATCCAGAATGATCAGCGTGGGTCGCCCTGCCTCCTGCAGCAGGTCTGCATAGGCCAGGCGACTGATAAGCCCCATCTGTTCCCTGGCGCCAAAGCTTAGCTCGGCCATCTGCCCCAGCTCGCTTCCCCGGCTGAATTTGCCGGGCATCAGGTTTTCGTCAACTTCCAGGCTGGCTTCGGGGAACAGAACGGTCAGGTAATGATCCAGATGTTTCTGCAGCGGCGCCTGCAACCGCCGAGTAAGAGCCTGTCGCTTCTCAATTAACAGGTTCAGAAGAAGGTCTAACGCCTTTGCTCGCCTATCGAGTTCCAAATATCGACGGTTGGCGTGCTCCAACTCTGCAACCAGTTCGTTATGCTTCTCTTCAAGCCCCTCCGCACCCCAGGCTTCAAGCCTTGCACGAATTTCGCTCAGTTCCAGGGCCCGCTTCTGTTGGGCAGCTTCCTGGTGCTCAGCAGTAGCGCGGTAACGCGTTATGTCTTGCTTCAAAAGCTCTGGACGAGCTTCTCGAATCAGGGTTTCACGGTCTTTCAAGGAGGCTTCGAGTTCTGCGTTCTGCTTTTCGGCAGTAGCAATATCGCGAGCTATGCCTTCTATCTGTGATTGGCGCTCTGGGCTGTTCAGCTCATCCTGCATGCGTTGCCATTCCCGCATTGCCGTTTCGCTAACGTAGCGGGCTTTATGCAGCAGGCCTTCCTGATTCCTCTGCCCGGCCTCCGCTTCCGTCAATCGTACTTCCGCTTGTTTTAGCTCCGCCTCTGCTTGGCTGAGCGGCTTGGCGACAACAGCGGACGCTGCAGCTTCTGGCAAGGCTTCAAGCTCAGTGGTTCGGGCGAGCAATTCGGACTCAATCTCAGATCGGTCAGAACCAAGCTGGTCGACGCCTTTGGGCGCCAGGGATCTCAGAAGGTCATCAAAGCGCTGTATCTGTGCTTCAGCATCTTGAAGTCGCGTCAGCTTCAATTCCGCCGCCTCAACAGACTCAACTGCCAGCTCTGTGAGCTGCTGCGTCACAGATTGCGCCAACCGCTCGAGCTGTCGTCGGAGGCTGGCAAGATCGGCGCCACCGGGCTGAATGCCAAGGTCACCGATACCTGGGATCGCGAGCACGCCTTGCTCCAGCAGAAGCTTCTCACCCTGCCCCTCAACGCTCTGCCCATCCAGATCCAGTGATGCGCCTGGCTTCAGGTTCCAGGTAACACGGGTGGCTACGGTTTGGATTCGAATATTCGCATCGTCAAGTTCACGTTGATTCTTCTTTAGTTCTCGTAATGCGCCGATATCTATGAGGTTTATCTTTCTAGTATTTCGTGCTAAGTCCAGCGAAACCTGAATGCCTTTGGCCTCTTCCTGGCGTTGTTTCAGTTGCGCCAGATCCGCTTTCAGTCTGGCGCAGTCCTTCTCCAGGCGCTCCCGTGTATCTCTGAGATGGGCCTGCTGCACGGTTTGATTGGCAAGCTGGTACTGGCTGCGCGCTGCTTCAACCTGCTTAACCAACTCAGGGCTGGCGAGTTCTTCCTGCTCGAGTTGTTGTTTTGCCTTGAGATAACTCTGATGACGCAGCTCGAGCTGATCACTCTGATTGCGCCAGTGAATCTGGCTTTGCTGAAGCAAGGAGAGGTTTTGCTGAATCTGTTTTTGCGACTCGATTCCCCGAGCTTGTTGCTCCTGCAGCGCCTCAACTTCACGGTATTTTGTTTCTGCCAACTGCATCTCGCGCCGAGCCTCTTCCCATGGGCGTTCGCGATTGGCTTGTTCATGTTCAGCGGCCAGAGTCCCCAATCTATCCACTTGAGCCTGGTATTGCTCAACCCGTGATTTCAGGTCCGATACCTGTTGTTGCAGTGTCTCCCGAGTATTCGCGAGCTCCAGATAGTCGCCTCTTGGTCTCCCGGTTGAAGTCAGCAGTTCTTTGCGCTGCTGCTCCACGGCCTGGATAATTTCATCACCGCCACTGCTGGCGACTTCACCTACCAGGTTGTTCAATGCGGATTTCAGGTGTCCACCGGCGTGCAGTACGGCGTTCTCAATGTTTTGCCCGGTTCCCTGTTCAACCCAGAGCAAGCCCGGGATTCCCCAGTGCTCTTCTTTACTGGCGCCCTTTTTGGGGAACTGGTAGCCCAGCAACTCAGCCAGTTTTTCTTCGGCTTCTTCGCCGCTGAAGGTTTCGTCATCTACCTTCAGATCACAGCGATGACGCTTAAGGAAACGCTTGTCCAGTTGCCAGTGCTTGCCCCCGTGCTCAAATATCAGTTCAACTGTTGGCGCGGCAGAAGAATCGCCCCACGGGGCCAGTTCATCAGCGGATTTGGACCGGTAACGATCAAAGAAGGCGGCGCGAATGGCGCGAACCAGCGTGCTCTTACCGGATTCGTTAGGGCCGTGAATCAGGTTAATGCCGGGCTGCAGGCTATTCAGCTCCAGGCCTTGCCTGAATTGGCGAAACTGCTCAACACGTAAACGCTGGAGTTTCATTGGGCCACCTCCGCGTCTTTTCGTTTGAGCAGGCCTGCAAGAATGCCGAGCGCGTCCCGTGCTACGGCAGCCTCCTCATCTTCTTCAGTCGTCTGTTGGCTCTCCCTCAGTTCTTGAACCACTTCCCCGAGGTATCCGTCTGCACGCAACTCGGCAATGTCGTCTTCGGTGGGCTCCAACTGCAAACCACTTCGATCACAGGTAACACTGCGGTAGCGGGCTTCTGCGACAGACAGTGCTTCGGTCAGTTTTTGGTCGCCGGCCAGTGTGAGTGTGCCGGTAAGTTTCAGGTCTAGAACCGAAGCCTCGGGCAATTGGCCTATGCGAATCAGCAGTTCGTCCAGATCGGATGGCACAGATAGAGTCTCCCGCCACTGGTGCCATTGATAGCGGGCGGTTTCATGGCGGGTCACTTGCGGTGTCGCACCGGGGTTTTCGATATCAACAGTCAACACGTACCCGGCATCGTTATTGCGAAAACGCTCAGGTTCCGGCGTACCGCTGTACCAGGTTCGTTCGTTTATTTGCTTAACGCCGTGCCAGTCGCCCAAGGCTAGGTAATCCAAATTAGCTGTTGTGGTTCTGTCGGGGGCGATGGGGTTGGTGGAATCAATTTCGTCCGGCAGCAAGCCTTGAACGCTGCCGTGGGCCAAACCTATGCGAAGCAAATCGGGAGGGGTTCCCATTTCAGCAAATGGCTGGGTCAGGTCGCCATAGGTGTGTCGCTGGGTTAGAGGCGCAGACAAAACTGCAATGCCCTGCTCCGGCAAGGATGTCACACCCGACTCAAGTGCCAGGTGAACGTTCGAAGGAACGGCGCCAAGGCGCTTTGCGCGAGTCCACACACTCTCGGCAAGTGCCGCATCGTGGTTGCCTGGCAGCATTACCCAAGGGCCAGCGAAACCTCTGGTGGCATTAAACACGCGCCTGATGGTGCGATCAGACACTGTTTGGGCATCGAACACATCGCCTGCAACCAGTACCGCATCGCACTGGTGTTCAGTGGCCAGCGCCGCCAGCCGCTCGATGGCTTCATATCGTGCTTCAACCAATGCCGCGCCATCTTCGGCGTCAAACCGGCTGTAGGTTCGGCCCATCTGCCAGTCTGCTGTATGTAAAAACTTTGGCACCTGCGTTCTCCTTGCCTCTTACCATTGCCAACCGCCAGCATGGTACACTTTATTCAACTCAACGGGGTGCCGGGCAAATGCCGGGCTGAGACCATACCCGCGGAACCTGATCCGGATTATGCCGGCGAAGGGATTGAGCACTCACCACCCTCGGTGGGGCCCGCGACATGGCTGCCAATTATGGCCACCCTTAACTTGTTGCGGAGGTTATACCACCATGCTCATCCGAGCGTTTGCACTGTTTCTGCTTGCTTTGGCGTTTGCGCCTGCACACGCCCAAAAGGCAGCCACCCTTACCGTGTATACCCACCCCTCTTTCGCCGCAGAATGGGGCCCGGGGCCAGCCGTTAAGGAAGCCTTTGAGCAGACGTGCAACTGCCAGGTCAACTATGTGGTGCTGGACAGCGGTGGTGACATTCTCCAACGCCTGCGCCTTGAGGGCAAAAGCACTCAGGCCGATGTGGTGCTGGGCCTGGACACCGCCACCATGGAAACAACTCGACAAACAGGCTTGTTGGCAAACCACGAAACCGATCTTTCAGCCCTGAACCTGCCCATCAACTGGCAAGACCCGGTGTTTGTACCATACGACTGGGGCTACTTTGCATTCGTTTACGATACCGAACAGCTGCCTAACCCACCAAAAAGTCTGGAAGCACTGATCGCTGCCCCTGACGACCTGAAGATCATCATCCAGGACCCTAGAACCAGCACCCCCGGCCTTGGATTGCTGCTCTGGATGCGCTATGTATACGGCGACCAGGCGGCCGAAAAATGGGCACAACTCAACGGCAAGATTCTCACCACAACCAAAAGCTGGAGCGACGGCTATTTCTCGCTGTTCATGAATGGCGAAGCGCCGATGATTCTTTCCTACAGCACCTCCCCGGCTTACCACATGGCCGTAGATAAAACAGATCGTTACCAGGCCGCTCAGTTCGAAGAGGGTCACTATCTGCAAGTTGAAGTGGCTGCCTTGGTTGATTCATCCGATCAGAAAAAACTCGGGCGTGAGTTTCTCGACTTTATGCTGAGCGCGGATTTTCAAAGGCACATTCCCCTTAAAAACGTGATGTACCCGGCTACCGATCTGGGCGATGAATTGCCATCTGTTTTCGACAAGCTGATTCAGCCAGAAGAAGCGCTGTATTTTGACCCCAAAACCGTAACCGATAACCGCCGCCAATGGATGAACGAGTGGCTGGATGCCATGACACGGTAATCAAGGCCCATGAGCAGTCTCGCCAAGCGCCAGCAACACGCTTTACCTTCGCACTCGACACCCGGGCGGCCTGCACCTTTCAGCCGCCCCGGGTGGCAGCTCTGGCCCGGGCTTACGATCGCCAGTGCGCTGGTGCTGCTTTCGGTGGCGGGGCTGGGCGCGCTTATCTGGGAGGCTTCACTACCGGATATCAGCCAACTCTGGCAAAGCCGCTATTTGCGAACCGTGGTTACCTTTACGATTTGGCAGGCGTTTCTTTCTGTTTTACTCAGTCTTCTTGTGGCTATTCCGATTGCCAGAATCCTCGCCAGACAACCTGCGTTTCCGGGGCGTGCTGTTCTGCTTCGGTTGATGGAGCTGAGCCTGGTGCTCCCTTCGATTGTTGCGGTGTCTGGATTAGTTAGCGTGTACGGGCGCCAGGGTTGGCTCACTGGCTTTGCCAGCGACTGGCTTGGCGTTTCCTGGAACCTCTACGGCATCAACGGCATTGTGCTGGCCCATGTGTTTTTCAACGCGCCGTTGGCCGCACGGATTCTGTTGCAGGCCATTGAAGGCGCGCCGCCATCACAACTCAGGGTTGCCGCCCAGCTCGGGCTTGGCCGTTGGTGGTATTGGCGAGCGGTGGAGTGGCCTGCCATCAAGCCTGTCTTGCCTGGTGTTGCGGCGTTGGTATTCACATTGTGCTTTACTAGCTTTGCCATAGTGATGACCTTGGGCGGCGGCCCAGCGGCAACCACCATTGAAGTTGCCATCTACCAGTCTTTGCGATTCGAATTCGATTCCGGCCAGGCAGCACTACTTGCCATGGTTCAACTTATTATTTGCGGGTTCCTCTGGTGGCTGGCAACCCGCCGCGGGCTTACGGCTTCCCTACTGCCAGACAGGCGCGTTGCGTCGCACCGAACCAAAGCAGGCAGCTCCCTCCAAGCGCGCTTGGCAGATGGCACCGCCCTCGGATTGTTTGTGCTCTTTCTGGTAATGCCGCTTTTGGGCATTTTGACTAGGGGGCTTCCCGGCATGGGCAGTGCTTTCTTTCCGCAAGGCAGCTTCTCGGTTAATCCAGCCTTACTTGACGCCACAGTGAGAAGCCTGGCAATCGCCCTGCCCGCCGGGTTGATGTCTGTATGCGCAGCCCTGCTGATTCTGGCTTCCGGAACAACGTCGAAGAGACCCGCTATCACCCGATTAACTGATGTAGCTGCGTATTTACCCCTAATTATTCCACCGCTGGTTCTTGGCACAGGCCTGTTTCTACTTTTCCGCCCTAGCCTTGGCAGCTCAAGTGAAGGGTTGGTGCTGGTTACGCTAATCAACGCGATGATGGCTCTGCCCTTTGTATTGCAGATGCTCAAAGGCCCACTGGGGAGCCTCGACTCCGCCAGCCGCCAGCAAGCAGATCAGCTTGGCGTGCTGGGCTGGTATCGCTGGCGATGGCTGCACTGGCCAAGAATGCGCAAGCCATTGGCTTTAGCCATGGCCTACGGCACAGGCTTATCGCTGGGCGACTTCGGGGTTATTGCGCTGTTCGGCACCCCGGGCCAACCTACCCTGCCAGTGTTGCTGTATCAGCAGCTTGGCAGTTACAGAATGGATGCCGCAGCCGCCACCGGGCTCTGGCTTGTGTTGCTTTTGCTCGTGCTGTTTAGCGTTTTTAACAGGTTGGGATCACCGTTACACAAAACCGGTTTGGCGACTAAATCACCCAGACGTGTTCCGGAGCCTGAACATGCTTGAAGTAAGAAATCTGATATTTGCATACCCGGATCAGGAATCTCCATGGAATTTTCATTTCACCGTGGAGCCAGGGCAGTGCATTGCGATTCACGGCGCCAGCGGATCGGGCAAGTCCACACTGATGAACCTGCTGGCAGGTTTTCTTGAGCCACAATCCGGCGACATCCTTTGGCAGGACGAAAGCCTGCGCCAACGCGCACCCTGGCAACGACCAATCACTAGCGTGTTCCAGGAGCACAACCTGTTTGAACACCTCAATGTTGAGACGAATATTGGCCTTGGCATCCACCCGGGGCTAAAACTCACATCCGAGGATCAGCAGGCTATCGAACAGGGACTGGACAGCGTTGGTCTTGAAGGTTTTGGCAAGCGCTTACCCGGAGACCTTTCTGGAGGCCAGCGGCAGCGTGTAGCCTTATTACGGGCGTTGCTGCGCCAAAAGCCGATACTGCTTCTTGATGAACCACTTACGGGGTTGGACAGCGATGCGCGGCATCTTCTTCGACAATTGCTGCTAGAAGAGAAAGCTCGGGGTACACTCATTGTGCTGGCCAGCCATGATAAGGAAGACCGTAAGCTACTGGCAGATAGCGTTCACAGACTCTAAGCTAGTAAGCTAATAAACCAACCTTTGGAATTCTGACACCCGTGCCCAACAGTGCCAGTTCCCCGGAACATGAAAAGCCCTCATCGCATCACGGTCGGCCAGGATCTCTGGCGAGTGAGAATGGCTACCTGCTTGTTCAGGGCGATTGGACTCTGGCTGACTATAAAGCACTCAAGAAGCATATTGAGGCCAGTTCAGGCCAACAGTGGGCCGCAGAACGAATCGACCTGAAAGGTCTGGGGCAAGTTGATACAGCCGGTGCATCGCTTCTGGCCACCCTGCTGGGGCCGAACACTCTCATTGCGCTGACAAAACGGGATGACCACACCCCGACTACCCTGCCCCGGGAGCAACGTGCACTTCTGTATGCAGTGGCAGATGCAATGCGAGAAGAGCCACCCCCTGAGCCTGAAGGTCTTACGCCGGTTGTTGAGTTTCTCACCGAGACTGGCAAGAGAGTTGCGGCCGTTTGGCACCTGGCTTACTTGTTGTCCGGATTTGTTGGGCAGATTATCGCAACGCTGGTGGTTATTCTGCCGCGACCCAGTCGCTGGCGTGTCACACCGTTCGTCGCGGCGATTCAGAATACCGGGCTCAACGCACTTCCAATTGTTGCTCTGCTTACGTTTCTGGTTGGCGCCGTAGTCGCCTTCCTGGGCGCCACGGTTCTCAAAGATTTTGGCGCTACAATCTACACCGTCAATCTCGTCGCCTTCTCATTTTTCCGCGAGTTTGGCGTTTTACTTGCGGCCATTTTGCTTGCAGGCCGAACAGCCAGCGCCTTCACTGCCCAAATAGGCGCCATGAAGGTAAACGAAGAGTTGGATGCTATCCGCACCTTGGGGCTGGATCCGGTTGAATTACTCGTTATTCCACGAATTCTGGCCATGATGGTCAGCCTGCCTATTCTGACGTTTGTGGGCGTTATCGCCGGCTTGGTCGGCGGTGGCATGGTCTGCGCGCTTGCTCTCGATATTTCTCCCACTCAATTCATGGCGATTGTAGAACGTGACATTGCACTCAAGCACTTCCTTGTAGGCATGTCGAAAGCGCCAATTTTTGCTTTTTTGATCGCGGCCATTGGCTGCCTGGAAGGGTTCAAGGTTGGCGGCAGCGCTCAATCCGTTGGTATTCACACCACCTCCGCCGTGGTGCAGTCGATTTTTATGGTTATTCTTCTCGATGCGGTAGCTGCACTCTTCTTCATGGAAATGGGCTGGTAAACCATGGCAGAGCCAATCATTCACGAAACCAAAAGTCGCCCTGCGCCGGTTATTGAAGTGCGAGGGCTTGATAACCGGTTTGGCAGCCATGTTGTCCACAAAAACCTGGATCTGGATCTCGTCAAAGGCGAAATTCTGGGCGTTGTAGGCGGCTCAGGAACGGGTAAATCGGTACTCCTGAGAAGCATCGTAGGTTTACTTAAGCCTTCGGCTGGCCGTATACGGGTTTTTGGGAAAGATCTCGGTGAGCTCAGCGCAGTAGAACGTTCGAAAACCGAGCAACGGTTTGGCGTTTTGTTCCAAAGAGGCGCGCTGTTCACCTCGTTGAATCTCCTTCAGAATATTTCCTTGCCATTGATTGAGCACTGTGACCTGTCCCGCCCGGATGCAGAAGAGCTTGCCCGCATGAAGCTCGCCTTAACGGGCCTTCCGGCGAATTCTGCCCTTAAGTACCCATCGGAACTCTCTGGAGGCATGGTCAAGCGCGCTGCCTTGGCTCGGGCGCTGGCGATGGATCCGGAAGTTTTGTTCCTGGATGAACCAACTGCAGGGCTCGACCCTATTGGCGCGGCCGCGTTTGATAAGCTGATCGTTACCCTCCGGGATGCGTTAGGGCTGACTGTGTTTTTGGTCACCCACGATCTGGATACGCTGTATACAACCTGCGATCGAGTGGCGGTGCTGTCACAAAAGAAGGTTCTGGTGGCAGACACCATCGAAAACGTTGCCGCTACAGACGATGCATGGATTCAGGACTATTTTCAGGGCCCCCGCGGGCGGGCCGCCAGTTACGCATTTCGTGCTCTAGATACGAGCCGGTTACCGGAGTAAGAGGCTATGGAACCAAAAGCACACCATCTGATAATCGGGCTATTTACGCTCACCGCGGTGATTGCGGCATTGTTGTTCGCATTGTGGCTGGCAAAATCCTCTGCGGATCGCGAGTGGTCGTACTACGAAATTGTATTCGATCAAGCCGTGGGTGGTCTCTCCAAGGGTAACCCGGTTCTTTATAGTGGCGTTGCCGTGGGCGATGTACTGGAGCTAAAACTGGATCTGGACAACCCTGGCCATGTTCGGGTTCTGGTTCGCGTCGAACAGACAGTTCCTGTACGGGAAAATACCCGCGCGGGTTTGGTGCTGGCCAACATTGCGGGCAGTATGAGCGTGCAGTTCAGCGGGGGCAGCAAAGATAGCCCGGTGCTGATTGGCACCCGAACCAATCCGGCGCAAATTACCGCCGAACCTTCAGCGTTTAAAAGCTTACTGACCAATGGTGAAGCAATACTGACCAAGGCGGAACAACTGCTTACCAGCGCAAACACGCTGCTTTCGAACGAAAACACCGAGAACCTGACAGCGATTTTCCGCAACACCCGCGAAGCCAGTGAATCTTTGTTAGGCAGCCGTGAACAGTTGGTGGCCCTGCTAGCACGGATGGATGATGCAAGTCAGCGTGCTGCTGAAGCCGCACTGAAGGTGTCCAGGGTGTCGGATAACGCCAACGCTCTGTTGCAGAACGAAGCAAAATCGGTGCTAACCAGTATGAACTCAGCCATGACCCGAGTTCAGGAAGCGGTTGTGCGTATCGACGATCTAACCAAAAAGAACGAAGGCGCTCTGGATTCAGGGCTCCAGGGAATGGGCGAACTAGCGCCTGCACTTAGAGAACTTCGTGGCACCTTGAGAAACCTGAACCAATTTACCCGCCGTCTGGAAGAAGACCCCAGGGGTACTCTCTTAGGTGCCCCAACAATCAAGGAGGTGTCCCGGTGAGCCGTTCAGTTATACAGAAGTTTAAGGCTGCGGGTATCGCGTTGGCGATTTCAGGCTCAATGGCCGCTTGTACGGTATTTCCTGTACCAGAAGCGCCGAGGGTTATGGACTTTCCCACCCCTCATACACTCAACGGCAACACCGCCAGCAGGTCTGAAAGCCTGCGAATTGATACCCCGATGGCATCCGACCCATACAACAGCTCGCGGATTCTGGCAAAACCTCTTCCGTGGGAGTTCAGGGTGTATGGGGGAGTGCGATGGCGAGATACGGTACCGATCTTAGTGAGGGACATGCTGGCAGGTGCATTCAGGGCCAGCGCAAGCTTTCAGCATGTGGTCATGGACCCTGCTCCAGGCAGTGCAGATCTAAGCCTCTCAACAGAAATCAACGCCTTCCATGCGATCAATCAGGGTGACAGCGCTCGGGTAACCCTATCGGTATATGGGCAGTTGGTTGATAACCGGTCACAGGCAATTCTGTGCTCAAACAGCTTCACTGTATCTACACCGGCTGAAGACACGAGCATTGAGGCAGTGGTACTAGCCTTTGGTAACGCGGGAGAGCAGCTTGCAAATGAGCTTATTGCCTGGGCAACAAACTGCGACGCTAACCCGAGCTAGTCGTTCTCAGGGAATAGATCTGGCCACGCAGCTTTGATATACAGCCCCATAGACCAGAGGGTTAATATGGCGGCGATATACAACAGCCCCACGGCAATATCTGAGAGCAGCTGGCCAGGGGGGAATGCCAGCAAGCCAACAATCGACGCCATCTGCGCAGTGGTTTTAATCTTGCCGATATAAGACACAGCAACACTTGCCCGGCTGCCGATTTCAGCCATCCATTCACGCAAGGCGGAAATCACAATTTCACGGCAGATAATCACCGTGGCTGGAATGGTCAGCAAAATTGCCGAGTATTCCTGAATCAACATCGCCAATGCCACTGCCACCATCAATTTATCAGCAACCGGGTCGAGAAACGCGCCGAACGGCGTGCTCTGGTTAAGCTTGCGGGCAAGATAGCCATCCAACCAGTCCGTTGCCGCAGCCAGCGCAAAAATTGCTGCACTAACCATATAGCTCCAATGCATGGGAAGATAAAACACCGCCACAAAGACCGGAATCATGATGATGCGGGAGAGTGTGAGCAGGTTCGGTAAATTCATACGGTTATTACTCGTCATGCAATGCTGCGTATATGTTTTCAGCCAATGATTTGCTGATGCCCTGAACCTTGGTCATCTCATCAACACTGGCTTTGCGTAGTTCCTGTATACCACCAAAATACCGAATCAGTTCCCGGCGCCTTTTGGGGCCAACTCCTTCAATACCTTCCAGGGTAGACTGGCGGCGCTTCTTGTCGCGCCCTTTACGGTGCCCGGTAATCGCAAAACGGTGGGATTCATCCCGTATGTGCTGGATCAGGTGCAGCGCCGGAGAATCGGCAGGTACACGGAACACATCACCGGTCATCGCATCGATCAACTGCTCCATACCTGCGCGCCGGGTTACGCCCTTGGCCACACCGATAAGGGGGATGTCAGAAACCCCAAGCTCATCAAATACTTCCCGGGCAATGCCTAACTGCCCCTTGCCACCATCAATAAACACGAGATCCGGGCGCTTGCCCTCACCTGCAACCATGCGGCGATACCGACGGGTCAACACCTGGCGCATGGCATCGTAATCATCTCCTGCCTTCACGCCTTCAATATTATACAGCCGATAGTCGCTTTTTAGGGGGCCATTCTCATCGAAAACAACACAGGATGCGACTGTGTGTTCGCCGTGGCTGTGGCTGATATCAAAACATTCCATTCGCGACGGCGTTTCCGCCAGTTCCAGCATGTCTCGTAGTGCCAGCAAACGACGGTAAACGGTTTCCTTGCTGGCGATATGGGTAAGCAGTGTTTGCCGGGCATTGGTCATTGCCAGTTCCATCCATCGCCGGCGCTCTCCGCGAACATTACCACGAATGCGGGTCTCCCGATTGGCTGCATCGGAAAGCGCTTGAGCCAGCAATTCCTGTCCATCAACTTCCACCGGAACCAACACGTCTTTGGGGATTTCCCGGCGCGTGTTGCCCCCGAAATAATACTGGCCGAGGAATGCGCTTAACAGCTCGCCTTCTGACTGCTCGAGAGAATAGCGGGGAAAGTAATCCTTGGTGCCCAACACCCGGCCGCCACGGACGATAATGACCACAACACACACAACGCCAGCATCCTGCGCAATGGCAACCACATCCGCGTCTCCGCCTTCGCCATCCACCGATTGCTGTTCCTGTACATGGCGCAGATGATTGATCTGGTCACGGTAGGCTGCAGCCTTTTCGAACTCGAGGCCTTTGGCAGCCGATTCCATGGCGTCCATCAAATCACGAATAATGACCGGGTTCTTGCCTTCAAGAAACATGGTGGCATGACGGATGTCCTGCAGATAGTCCTCTGGCGAAATATACCCCACACACGGCGCCGTACAGCGGTTGATCTGATACTGAAGGCAGGGGCGCGATCTGTTCTGAAAATAGCTTTCACTACATGATCTTATACGGAAAACCTTCTGTAATACATTAAGGCTTTCCTTGACTGCACCGGAACTCGGAAACGGCCCATACCAGGTACCTCCGCCCTTTTTGGTACGCCCACGCCGAAAGGTCAGCGAGGGGTAATCACTGTGGGCAGAAACGTAGATATAGGGGTAGGATTTATCATCCCGAAGCAGGATGTTGTATGGCGGGCGCAGAGACTTGATAAGGTTCTGCTCTAATAACAGAGCCTCTGTTTCGCTGCCGGTAATAGTGACTTCTATGGAGGCGATCTTCGCGACCAAAGCTTCCGTCTTGGGCGCCAGGCCGGTTTTTCTGAAATAGCTGCTAACGCGCTTTTTCAGATTACCGGCTTTGCCTACATACAGAACAGCGCCGGCATCGTCATACATTCGATAGACGCCGGGCCGTTCGGTTAGCTGTTTCAGGAAGTGCTTGCTATCAAACCCCTCGCTGTTCTCAACGGAGGCGTCAGACCTTGTGGGCATCGAGCAACCCAAGCCTTACTGCCATCAGGGCCAACTCAACGTCGCTGGAGATCTCCAGCTTTTCAAAAATCCGATAACGGTAGCTGTTAACGGTTTTCGGGCTAAGGCAGAGTT
This sequence comes from Marinobacter sp. KMM 10035, assembly GCF_046537445.1. NCBI lineage: Bacteria > Pseudomonadati > Pseudomonadota > Gammaproteobacteria > Pseudomonadales > Marinobacteraceae > Marinobacter > Marinobacter sp. KMM 10035. The sequence goes on from NZ_JBBVMG010000001.1 coordinate 2,638,066, forward strand.
TGTCTGAAATATCCTGCACCTTCTGGCAGTCCACGACCATCATGGCTATCTGCATCTCGCGCTCAGACAGACGATCAAACAGCGATAGTTCGCCCTCTTCTTCCTTGTCGCCACCTAATTGCTTCAGGGCCATTTTCTGAGCGATTTCAGGGCTGATATAGCGCTGGCCAGAATGAGCCATACGAATAGCGCGAACCATTTCCCGAATATCCGCACCTTTGGTGATGTAGGCGGAGGCACCGCTTTGCATTACGCGGGCTGGATAGGGATCGTCTGCGCAGGCAGTTACCACGATCACTCGGATAGTGTCGTCGATTCTCAGAATGCGTCGGGTAGCTTCCAAGCCTCCAATGCCTGGCATCCGAATGTCCATTAATACGATATCCGGGCGTTCTTTACGCACGAAGTCGATGGCGTCTTCTCCGGATGGGGACTGGCCAATAACATCTATATCGGGATCGTCCGCGAGCATCCGGGTTATCCCGGAACGAACCAGCTCATGGTCATCTACAACCAATACCCTGATCAAATTTCACCTCGCAAACCGCTTCAAAGAACTGCGCGATTGTACCGGTTACGGTCGCCCCCGGGTAGGTGCAAACCGAAATACTCTTTGAGGTTGAGTGCTCATTCCGGTACGCCAAGCCCGGCAGTGTTCTCTACCGGATCAAACCACACCACCAGATCACCCTCCTTGATAGCAGCCTGTACGCGGCTCAGTTCTGCCATGGGGTTTTCGTTATCGTTTAGACCATGGTAGCGAGTACAGTACTCTTCTGCCAAGCCAAGCAATTGATCCTCCGTTAACAATTCATTGTCTACAATGAACTTTTCCTCACGGGGATCGGATTGTGGCTGGTGCCCGGCTTCATAATTCATAGTATCTCCTGTTGGGGCCACTATACCCACTTTCAAAATTCGGATCGATTCTCTATCATCTTTCACTTTCAGAACGTTTGGATGCTAATGAACTCTCTGGTTTTTCGCCTCACACTGCCCATTTTTTTTGGCTACCTCCCGCTCGGCATGGCTTTCGGGGTACTGTTCACAACCCAGCTGGACTATGCATGGTGGGCAGCACCACTGATGGGCGTAGTCATCTACGCTGGTGCCGGCCAGATTCTTGCAGTCAGCCTTTTAGCGGCCAGCGCCGGTTTGCTGGAAGTATTCATCGCGATGTTTGTACTCAATGCCCGCCATCTTTTCTATGGCCTGTCTCTGCTCGGGCAGTTCCGACGGGCAGGCTGGCGCAAGCTCTATCTGATTTTTGGTCTGACCGATGAAACCTACTCACTACTTACAAGCCGCCCGCGCTCACAGGACACACTAAAGGAACTGGACATTGATTTCCGAATAACGGCATTCAATCAGGTTTACTGGGTCATTGGCTGCATTCTTGGCGCTCTTCTGGGCCGAAACGTAGCGTTTGACAGCACAGGTATCGAATTTGCCCTTGTTGCACTGTTCATTGTGCTCACAATTGAACAGCTCAAGGCACTGGGGGATGCGTTCCCGGTATGGGTTGGCGCAGCGGCGGCAGGGGTAGCCATGATAGTACTGCCACCTGCACACCAACTCATTGGCGCCATTGCGATAGTGACCGCGGTACTTTTACTCCAGTATCGTAACCTGCGTGCCAAGCCTGCTGCGGAAGGCCACAGCCATGTCTGATACCGTTTATCTCACAGCCTTCATTGCGGTTGCTGCCGCTGCGACCTTCGCAACGAGAATCATTCCGTTTCTGTTTTTCGAACGCCATACCGAGCACCCTCTGGTAAAGCACCTTGGGCGCTTCCTGCCTGCGGCAGTTATGGCGTTGTTGGCTACGGTATTTTTACAACGTTCGGCTGATTGGGATGCTTTTTTACCCGGATTTGATGCAATTCTTGCGGGAGCTCTAGTAGTAATCGTTCATCTGTGGCGACGCAATGCCCTGCTCTCTATTGCTGCAGGCACAGCAACCTATATGGTGATACGCCAGTCGGGGCTATTGGAATCCGGGGTTATTGGCTAAGGCTTTGCTTCAGCGCGGGCCTTCCACATTGGCAACCAGCCTTGAATCTTTCAAAGCTGCGGTGCGGTGTTTGACCACGCCTTTGTATTCAGAGCTCTGAATCATTGCCATGAACGCATCGATTGACGGATAACGCACAAGCAACACTTGATCCCAAGACTCATCGGGCGGAGCAATAAGAGAACCAACACTACGCCCAGACCAGATAACCTCAGCGCCCACGGCGCTCACGCAAGCGGCCGCTTCTTTCATATACTGTTGATACGCTTCGCGCCCACTGCACTCGCCAGAATCATCGGAGTAATCTGCTTTATCGCGAAACCGTAGCAAGTTGAGCATTACGACAGGCTGGTCTTTTGGAGTGTCTGCCAAAACTTTCTGCAGCTGTTCCGGCGCGGGATTAACGACGTTCATGCTGAGCCCTTTGTATTATAGGTTTTGCCATACTATAGCCCACCCGTTAGAGGCTTCGGCAAGCGATTTCATTAACGTTCCTTCAGATCTATCATGGAACCTTCACTCTCCAGCTTACTGGCCGCTCTACAATGGACCTGATCAACCTGTTTCAGCAAACTCTTGCAACCACTCTCCCGGTTTTCGCTATGGTTTTTATCGGGCTTGGGTTGCGCCGCATCGGCTGGATAGACGACGTCTTTGTGCACACTGCATCAGCACTGGTTTTCAAAGCCACGCTACCAACGCTTGTGTTCCTCAGCATCATAAAGGCAGATCTAAGCACCTCCCTTAACCTTGGCCTTCTCGTTTTCTACCTGTTTGCAACACTTACCAGTTTCACACTTGCATGGCTTTGGGCACGCTGGCGCGTAACCCATGCTGATCGGGGCGTATACGTGCAGGGTGCTTTCAGGGGTAACTGCGGCATCGTCGGGCTTGCATTGGCGGCAAACCTTTACGGAGACTTCGGGCTCTCTGCTGGTAGTATTTTGCTGGGCGTAGTGATCCTTTCTTACAATGCACTTTCGGTGATTGTGCTTACTGCATACCAGGCAGGAGAGTCTCCGGAGTGGCGCCGCATCCTCAAGGACATACTTCGCAATCCTCTTATACTTTCCGTATTTGCAGCTGTTCCTGTGGCCTGGCTTAATCTTCAATTGCCGGAATGGATTCTTACCAGTGGCGACTATTTTGCATCGCTTACCCTTCCACTGGCCTTGTTGTGCATCGGCGCAACGGTATCCTTCAGCGCCCTTCGCAATGACAGCTCAACGGCATTTAGTTCATCCCTGATGAAGATGGTGTTCTTGCCAGCCCTGTGCACCGGCGCAGCCTGGGCATCAGGTTTCTCCGGGCCTGAGCTGGGACTGCTATTTCTGTTCTTTGCCAGCCCTACCGCAGCTGCAAGCTTTGTGATGGCTAAAGCACTTGGTGGCAACGACCGATTGGCCGCGAACATCATTGCAATAACCACACTGATGGCAAGCGTCACCGTAACCTTGGGGGTATTTGTCCTGAAGGGCGCTGGCCTGATATAAACATCTGTCTACGCTCGAACCTCCAACAACCAATCAGAGCCTCCAATGACTGACGGAAAGCCGTATTCCCAAGCCTGCGAGAACAACAAACAAGTTATTCTCGAAAAGATTGCCACTGTGTTCAACGAGCCTGGAACCCTATTGGAGATTGGCACAGGTACCGGGCAACATGCGGTTCATTTTGCCCAGCACCTTCCGCACCTTCTATGGCAGCCCAGCGACCACCCAAGTAACGCTCAGCTGTGTATGCCTTGGCTGGAAGATGCGAACCTGCTCAACATCAACACCCCCTTGCCTCTGGATGTCAGTGCGCCCGACTGGCAACTGCCGCCAATCAACGGTGTTTTCTCTGCCAACACAGCACACATCATGTCCTGGCCTGAGGTTGAAGCAATGTTCCGGGGTGTGGCTGCCATTCTCGATGCGGGCGAAGCCTTCTGCCTGTACGGGCCTTTCAACTACGGAGGCCAATTCACAAGCCCCAGCAACCGGCAGTTTGATACTCATCTGAAGCAGCGAAACCCGGAAATGGGTATTCGGGATATGGATGACCTCAAACGAACCGGCGATGCGACCGGGCTGGTTCTGGAATCCGACTTCGAAATGCCGGCGAATAACCGGTTGCTGGTCTGGAGAAAAGGTTAATCCAAGAAAACTCAAATAGTTCTGCAAGCTAGGCAAGGACGGCCTGGCTATCGTCCCGTTTCGCAATCTTGTGTTGATCTTCCGTACTGTTGATTTTCCAGTAACTTGATATGTAAAGATGGCTTTTGGCCATTTCGCGTTCCTGCTTAAAATATGCTCGAAGTGCGCGCATGCTATGAAATTCGCAAGCCGCCCAGACCGCCGGTTGGCCCGGCAACCAGGAAAGCTGTTCAACGTGTTTCAGTAGTGCGCTGGCATCAACTTCCAGTGTGGCACTCACAACCCAGTGAACCTCAATATTCTCTGGATGCTGCAGCGGCTGAATGTCTTCACCTGACACTACTTCAATAACTACGTAGCCCCGGGCATCTTTCGGCAGCTGAGCAAGATTGACTGCGATTGCCGGTAGCGCTGTCATATCCCCGACCAGAAGGTACCAGTCTGCGTGCCTTTTGATCAGTTTTTTAGGCCCCGGCCCACCCACGAGAATTTGGTCTCCGGGTTTCGCACTACCGGCCCATGCTGATGCAGGCCCGCCTGCAGCGTGAAGCACAAAATCCACGTCTATCTCATTGTTGCGCTGTCCGCTGATGGTATAGGTACGCATCAACGGTCGCGCTTCCCCGCACTGCGGAAAAATAAGCTTTATATAAGCGCTTTCCTGGTCCTCCGGAAAGTCGGCCAATCCCGAACCACCAAGCGTTAAACGCAGCATATTTGGAGTGATGTAGGCGGAGCGAACCACCTCCAGAGTTCTTGGTGCAGGTTTAGACATCAGGACTCCTCCTTCTCAGAATTTCCAACCTGTTTCGCGCAATCTGCCATCGTCTGACTGATGCGGAGGAAAAACGCGAGCTCATCGCTCTCAAGCTTTGCGGTCAATTGTTGCACCGCCCACTCTTCCACGGAATCCAGTTTAGTCATCACTGCCCGGCCTTCAGATGTGGGGTTCAGCAGTTGGCTGCGACGATCCAGGGGATTATCCGCTTTAACGATCAGGCCGTCTCTGATCAAGTCATTGAGTGCACGAGTGATCTGAGCCTTGTCCCGCTGCATCCGTTTTGCAATGGATTGAGCAGTAATCTGATCATTCCGGCAGATCGCCTTGAGCACCCTGATGTGAGTAACTGGCAATTCAATCTTCTGCCGTTGAACACCTTCACGGAGAAGATGTTTATATGCGTGCATCAACCGATGCACAGCTTCGCTAAGTGACCCTTCAGGCATAAACACTCCATATAGTTGACTAAATCAACCATAAGGTAAATTGGTTGATGCTGTCAACCAAATCCAAACTACTCTGAGAAAAGCATTTCGAAAAGGTATTAGGGACTGAATCTGACGTGCGATGGTTTAACAAAACCTGTAGCATTTGAGCGGTCACTCAAAAACCCACCAAACACCGTTTTTTTCTGTTTCGGAGACTGCACTATGGACCGCATCACCAACCGCTTCTTACTCAGCACCCGGCGCCTAAGCGTCAATCTGGTCACCTATCCCAAAGGTCATCGCGTAAGACGTCACAACGACCCCGTGGCGGACGGAAGCTACTACAAACTGAATTTTGTGGTGATAAAACCTGCAGAGGGCGGCGTTTTCGAGACCGACCGAGCTATCTTCTCTCTTTTTAATCGTGTCGTCCTGTTCCGACCCGATCTATATGATCACAGCGTGTCGACCATCAAGCGTGGCAAGCGCGTACTGCTCAGTATCGCGCTGCACGCACCCTGGGGCTCGGCTGACCAACAATAGAGGCATGACAGCTGGCGCCCTATTCCAAGGTTCCAGCCAGTGCCTTAGCCAATATGACTCATTTCATCCAAGGTGAAGCCCTCAACTGCTTTGAGGTGGTCCGGGATGAACCGTGATATGAGCAATGATGGCAAGCTTCGTCATCCGTTTGTTCTCTCTATTAAAAATTTTCAAGCGCAGGTCGTTAAGGTTCAAAGCCTTCCAGAACAACCTTGCCTACCGCACGGCCGGTTTCCAGTTCTGCATGTGCTGCCCTGAGGTTTTCCGCATTAATAATACCCAGATGCTTACCTGCGGTTGTCCGGATATACCCCTGATCCACAAGGTTCGCGACTTGTTCCAAGAGCTCATGCTGCGCATTCATGTCTGTAGCCTGGTGCATGGAACGAGCGAACATAAATTCCACATGCAAAGACAGGCTCTTTTGCTTGATTTTCATCACATCCAGTGACTCAGGATCATCGATCAATGCAATCCTGCCAAAAGGAATGAGCAGATCCACATAGCTGTCGAAGTATTGCTGCGTTGCATTCAGGCTGGCCACATGCGTTACAGCCCCGAGCAGCCCCTCTGCGATCAGCGCATCAATCTGGGGTTTGAGAGGTTCCCGGTGATCGACTACAAAATCGGCGCCTAGCGACTGAACCCAGTTTTTGGACGCTTCACGGGATGCGGTAGCGATGACTGTTGCTCCGGTTAGCGCTTTTGCTAGCTGAATCAGAATAGAACCCACTCCGCCAGCAGCACCGACAACCAGCACGACTTCATTCGACTTATCCTGAGCACCCGGTGCTTGCCGCTTGAGCTGCAGATGCTCAAACAACAGTTCCCAGGCCGTAATAGTCGTCAATGGAAGTGCCGCGGCTTCAGAGTCGGAAAGGCTCTGTGGTTTGTGGCCAACGATCCGCTCGTCCACCAACTGGAACTCGGCGTTAGTTCCGGAGCGCGTAAGGTCGCCTGCATAGAAAACCTGATCACCAGGTTTGAACCCGGTCACAGCTTCACCAACAGCAACCACCTCTCCTGCTGCGTCCCAACCAATCACCTTGTACTCTCCGTCTTCCGCAGGCACATTCTGGCGAATCTTGTAGTCCACCGGATTAACGGCAACGGCTTTTACCTGCACCAACAAATCACGGCCACTGGCGCTCGGTTGTGGTAGCTCGATATCGATAAGTGCATTTTCGTCGGTAATGGGAAGTGACTCGCTATAACCTATGGCTTTCATCTGCTGATCTCCTGCGTTTCTTAGTGCCGTTATGGCATTTGACTGGTGATCAGTGTGAACCTTTACTAAACTGCCAAAAACAGCCTAATCCCTGAAACACTATCAATTTATTTTGGACAATATGACGCTTGAAGATCTGCAGGTAATACTCAAGGTAGCTGAGTTCCGCGGCATTACTGCCGCTGCCGTCAGCCTGAACATGCGAACAGCAACCGCCAGTGCTGCAGTGAAACGAGTGGAAAGTGCCCTCGGTGTGGAACTCTTTGTAAGAACCACCCGACAACTGCGTCTGTCCAGCGCAGGCGAAAAGTACCTTCCTCAATGCGAGCAGGCTCTGCAAATGCTGGAGCTGGCGCGCAATAACATCCAGGAAGATCAGGATTCCGTCGAAGGCGAACTACGCATCGCCGTATCATCTGATTTCGGGCGCAACCAGATGCTGCCCTGGCTGGATGAGCTTGTGGAGACGCACCCGAGCCTGAGCCTCCGCGTTAACATCAGCGACAGCAATGTCGATTTTTACAGAGACTCCGTCGACATGGCGTTGCGTTACGGCTCACCTAACGATGCCAGTCTTTACGGTTTTAAAATCTGTGATGTTCCGGGCATTCTATGCGCTACTCCGGAATACATCGAACAACACGGAACACCTAGGCACCCCCACGACCTGGCGTCTCACAACGGGCTGTTCTACCAGTTGCAGGAAATCCCCTACGATATCTGGACATTCACCCGTAACGACCAGCAGTTCAAGATACGAATGCGGGGTAACCGTGCTTCCAACGATGGAGATCTGGTGCGGCGCTGGTGCGTTGCTGGCCAAGGTGTCGCCGTCAAATCCTGCCTCGACATGTCTGATGACTTGTTGGCAGGCCGAGTAGTTAGCGTAATGCCGGAATTCAGGCCACGAGTATCAGAGCTATGGTTAATTTGCCCCAGTCGACAGTCCATCACACCAGCGATGCGCCTTCTAAGAGATCACCTGAAAACAAAATGCGCCAAAATTTTGAAAGACCTGTCAGAGAAAGAAATCCTGCCCAAAGATTCTAGCAACTGAAAAACGCGATCACATCGGACCCTTAACTCATCAGCCTCAACCATCCTCCATACATTTTTGAGTGATTGTTCAAACTTAACTTGAGCGATCACTCAAGTTAAGTTATCGTCTGTTCTCGAATTGGTTGTTGAACAGCTGCGCCGAAAACTGAGTGATCACTCAAGTTTGGCGATAGCGCTCAATCAAAGCGATTCAAATTTTATTCGCCTATATACGAGGAGCCACTCTATGGCCGACTTTACCCTTCACAACAAAGAAAGTGCTCCGGAAAAGAGTCAGGAATTGCTGGACACCTCTCTCAAATCTTTTGGCATGATACCGAGCCTGCATGCGGTCATGGCAGAAGCCCCCGGGCTGCTAGAAGGCTATCAACGCCTCCACCAGCTGTTTCTCGACAGCAGCTTTGATGATGAGGAAACCACAGTGGTATGGCAGACCATCAACGTCGAGCATGCCTGCCATTATTGCGTTCCTGCCCACACCGGCATCGCCAAGAGCATGAACGTTGATGACGCCATCACAGAGGCTCTGCGTAACGAAACGCCCTTGCCCACTGAACGACTGGAGGCCCTACGTAACTTTACCCTCGCCATCGTGCGTGGGCGTGGCAACGTTGACGATAGTGTTGTGACAAAATTTCTTGAGGCAGGATTCACCAAACGCCAGATCCTGGAGGTTGTTCTTGGTTTGGCTCAGAAGACCATCAGCAACTACACCAACCACCTTGCTGTCACGCCGATAGACAAGCCGTTCCAGAAGTTTGAGTGGCACAAGGCGGATTAATCAAACCGTAAGTCGGAGGCAGCTCTCTGTGGCTGCCCCGTCTTGCCAGTGTTTTGTGTAACAACGAAAGCAGGCAGGTACGCACTATGAATCAAACTATCTCTGCAACATCATCAACTCGCAGCGCTTCCAGAGACTGAGCCATGTCTTCCGCGAGCGCATGCACGGCTGCACTATCGACATCACGCTGTGCAAACGCCCGCAACCCCATTATTTCAGCCTGCAGCCGTCGGCCAAGGCGAACGGGATCAAGCCTGCTATCCAGCTCCCCTACTTTCTTGGCTGCAATAAAATGATCAATAAAGCGTACTTCCATACCCGCAAGTAACTCTTCAGCCTTGTCCCGAGCAATTTGTTCTCGCTCGCCAAGTTCCAGCAGGCTTTTCACCAGCATGCAGGCCCGGCTTGGCAACTCTTTATCACAAATCCCGCCGAGCCCACGCAGGTATGCCGCCAGCCCTGCCAAGGGTGATTCGTAAGCTTGAAAGATGCGGTCCAGTTCTGCCAGACCAAGGCGGGCATAGCGTTCCAGCACCTCTTGGAAAAGCCCGTCTTTACTTCCAAAGGTGGCATAAATACTACCCGGCCGCATGTCGAGGGCTTTTTCCAGGTCTTTTAACGAGGTGGCATGAAAGCCCTTTTGCCAGAAAAGCTGAAGAGCTCGTTCCAGCGAATCTTGCCGGTTGTGAATTGATGCACGCGCCATAAGTCATTTCCAGTGTTTTACAGGGCCGCGATACAACGCGGTGACAACTTGAATGATTACTCAATTTTATATTGAGCGTTCATTCAAGTCCAGCTACAGTGAGTGAGACAGGTGACCATTCAAACATCGGGCTGAATCTGTAATGACGGAAGGAATACACCCCATGGCACACGACAAATTTCCGTCGATTTTCGTTTTCGACGTTAACGAAACGCTGCTTGATATAACAACACTGGAACCTTTGTTTGATCGCATTTTCGGTGATGGACGCATTCTGAGAGAGTGGTTCGCGCAGCTGATCCTCTACTCGCAGACAATGACGCTGTCAGGCATCTATGTACCCTTTGGTGAGCTTGGAGTGGGAACACTGCAGATGATCGCCAATATTCATCAGGCAACCGTCGGAGATGGTGATATTGCGGAGCTGAAGGAACGCATGAGCACTATGCCGGCCCACCCAGACGCTGCACCGGCCCTGACCCGATTTCGCGACGCCGGGTTCCGATTGGTGACATTGACCAACTCAGCCAGCGGTGCTTCGCCTACCCCTTTGGAAACGGCCGGTCTGAGTCACTTTTTCGAACGTCATTTCAACGTTGATGCAGCGGGTAAATTCAAGCCAGCTCCCGAAACCTATGGCCTGGTCGCACAGAAACTGGCAGTAAAACCGGCTGATCTGTGCCTCGTTGCGTGCCACCTTTGGGATACTATAGGTGCCCAAGCCGCTGGTTGCCGTGGAGCATTCATTACCCGCTCCGGCAACGCCATGTTACCAGTTCCTGGTGTGCCAGTTCCGGATCTTATCGCACCAGAACTAGCCACCCTTGCCGATCAGATCATCGGTCGTCAGTAAGCACGCTCGCTGTATATCAGCTCATAGCTGTGGCTATAAATCTCCACAATGTTACCAAACGGGTCTTCCATATAGATCATGCGGTAAGGCTTTTCGCCGGGGTAGTAGTACCGCGGCTTTTCCATTCGCTTCTTGCCACCCGCCGCAACAATTCGATCAGCTAACTCTTCAAGATTCGGATCCTGCACACAGAAATGGAAAATGCCGGTTTTCCAATATTCAAAGTTATCTTCAGGGTCGGTTTGATTTTTGAACTGGAACACTTCCACCCCAATCCGATCACCGGTCGACATGTGGGCAATTCGAAAACTCCCCCAACCTTTCCCGAATACTTCTGTGCACATTTCACCAATGGGGCTGTCATCCTCGACGATTTCAGTCGGTTCCATGATCAGATACCAACCCATCACCTCGGTATAAAATTTGACCGCTTCTTCCAGGTTGGGGACTGAAAGCCCAATGTGTGAAAAGTTTCTTGGATATACGTTATTCATGCTCTGCCCTCCTGTTTAAACCTCGCATCAGGTTACAAACGCAGAGTGATTGCGTAAAATTATCATCTGTCATCATGATGAGTACAAACTATAATGATCAACACGTCATGGCTAAGAAGTTTCTGCAGCTTGGTTGAAACAGGCCACTTCACTCGCACCGCTGAGCGCCTCCACATGACCCAATCTGGCGTCAGTCAGCATATACGGAAGCTGGAGGATCAATTAGGAGTGGCGCTACTTCTACGGGAAGGTAAGCAGTTTTCACTCACAGATGCAGGTGAACGCCTTTACGCTGAAGGGCGAACGCTCATTCAGGCGCTGTCGAGCCTTGATCAAAGAATAGCGGAGGACCCCCCATACAAAGGGCTGGTAAGGGTGATGTCGCCTGGAAGCGTAGGCCTAAAGCTTTACCCGCACCTTCTTGGGTTGCAGAGCCAGCATTCTGAACTGGTCATTGATTACCGGTTTGCCCCCAACAAAGATGTTGAAAAGACTATTGCGGACTATAAATCCGATATTGGATTCATGACCAGCGCGCCAACCCTTGAAAAAGTAAGCTGCCAAGCAATTGCACATGAATCCTTGCTGCTGGTCACGCCTGCAAATGTTGTTGACCCAAGCTGGGAAGCATTAACACAGCTAGGTTTTATCGATCACCCTGATGGCGCTCATCATGCCAGCATGCTACTTAGCGCGAACTTCCCCCAGTTTCAACACAGCAACCTGTTCAAAAAGAAAGGCTTCTCGAACCAGATTGGCTTGATCCTGGAACCAGTGAGCTTGGGATTAGGATTTACCGTATTGCCTGCGCATGCTGTTGAGGCATTCAATCGGCCAAACTCCATCAAAAGCCATCAATTGCCGCAACCAGTCAGTGAGACTCTGTACCTTGTAGTTCGGCGCGAGCAGTCTTTGCCGAATAGAATGAATACAGTGATTGCAGAGGCAAGAAAGTGGCTTTGAGACGCCAAAAAAAACCCCAGCACTTCTGCTGGGGTTCAGTATTGGCGGAGAGAGAGGGATTCGAACCCTCGATACGCTATTAACGTATACACACTTTCCAGGCGTGCGCCTTCAGCCACTCGGCCACCTCTCCAATAACCTGTTTCAAATCAGCAATATCGTCGCTCATTTGAGGGCGCAAACTTTAATGGTTTTAGGGGCGCTTGGCAACTCCCTTACGATAAATCCCGGCAAAATTTCCAGTTTGCACCAATAATAGGCAGTAACGTGCTCACTATTCACGTTAGGAGTATCATCGCATTTCCAATCTGTTCAGTATGTTAACCAAGCTTGGGGGCTATCCATGCTAATGAAACCCGACCAATCGATTCTTCTGCTGGTAGATATTCAGGAGAAGCTGATGCCAGCCATTGCCTACGGCCAGGATGTAGTAGACAGGTGCACAACCCTTGCAACCGTTGCAGGGCTTTTGAACATACCCGTTGTAGCCACCGAACAGCTGCCGGAAAAGCTGGGACCTAACGTGGAAGCCATCAAAGAACTTTGCCACCATACTCTTGCAAAGTACCACTTTGACGCCTGCCCCGACGGATTAGTGGAAAGCCTGCCCGAAGGCCGACAGCATATTATTATTGCTGGCTGTGAAACCCATGTGTGCATGATGCAAACGGCTCTCAGCCTGATTGATGCCGGATACAAGGTATGGGTTGTTGCTGACGCAACGGGCTCGCGGAATGAATTTGATCGGGACGTGGCACTTGATCGGCTCAGTGCGAGCGGTGCTCGTATTGTCACGGTCGAGATGGTCGCGTTTGAATGGATGGGGCACTGCAAGCACCCCGCCTTCCGTGATGTTCAAGCGTTAATCAAATAGCCGCAAACCCGCCCATCCACCCGTAGTTTTGCGTCGTAATGAACGTCTCAACTTTTATTAAAGAGGCACAAAATGCTGAATATGGATTTTGGCCGCAAGGTTGTCATCCGCACTGGTGAACTAGAGTGGTCTCCCAGCCCCGCAGGGGGCGTGGTCAGAAAGCCGCTTGCCCGAGAGGAGGCAGAAAGAGGCCACGCAACCAGTATTGTACGCTACGACCCGGGCGCTTCATTCAGCCGGCACGAGCATCCTCTCGGTGAAGAAATACTGGTCCTGGAAGGCATATTTTCCGACGAAAACGGTGACTACCCTGCCGGCACATACCTCCGTAACCCACCCGGAAGTGGACACGCGCCATTCAGTCAGTTGGGCTGCACGCTGCTGGTAAAGCTGCACCAGTTTAATGAACGGGATCTTAAAACAGTGCAGATTGATACAAAAAATACCGACTGGCTACCAGGAATCGGCGGCCTTGAAGTAATGCCACTGCATGAATTTGAGCACGAGCATGTGGCACTTGTTAAGTGGCCAGCCAATGAGAAGTTTCAGCCCCACAGACATTTCGGAGGCGAAGAGATATTCGTTATTTCTGGTGAGTTTTGTGATGACCATGGGCGCTATCCACAGGGTACATGGATGCGAAGCCCTCACATGAGCCAGCACCACCCTTTTGTGGAGCATGAAACAATTATCTGGGTAAAGACCGGCCACCTGCCCATTGATTGAGCGTGATCCAACAGTGCTGTGCGCTACTCGGTTTCGGTGACTCTGGCATCCCCTCGACTTAACCAGAACACCATCAGCAACCCGTGGATTACCAGGAACGGTACAGCAACCATCACAAGCGCAGACCATCCAACCCATGAAAGTATGACACCGGCCGATAGAGCCGCAGTGGCCTGGGAGCCGAACACGAACACATCATTCAGACCTTGAACCCTGAACCGTTCGGCATCTGTATAGCCCCTCGGCAACAGTGTAGTGCCACCCACAAACAGAAAGTTCCAGCCAATACCCAATAGCACCAACGCCGAAAGGTAGTGGTGAAACTCAATGCCGCTGGCGGCCAGAACAATACACCCAAGATAGGCAAGAAGCCCTCCTGCCATCATAAGCGGTATACCGACAACCCGCGTGAGCCAACCACTGATGAGCGATGGTAAATACATGGCCATGATGTGCAACTGAATTACACGCTTGGCATCGTCCAGATCATGCCCCGCCATTTCCGTCATGCTGAGTGGCGTTGCCGTCATGATAAAACTCATCACGGCATAGCCAATCGCCGCACCGCTGATCGCTACCCAAACCAAAGGGTTGGCGAGAATGTCTTTCATTGGGCGGCCGCCGCCGTTGGCATGAACAGGCCTTACCAGTTCACTCTTCGCACGATAACCCAGGCTCAGTATTACAAGCGCTGCAAACTGGACACCCGCCAGCGCGAGCCAGCTTGTGAAAAAAGGATGATCCGTTCCGCCCTCACTGCCTAGTGCCGCAATCTCAGGCCCAAGCCAGGCTGCAATAAGCCCGCCAAGCAAAACCCGTGAAGCAGCTGACCCAGCCATGCTGGCAGGCACTGATTCCATCGCAGCGAAGCGATACTGGTGCACCACTGCCAGTCCCGTCCCACCAACCACGGCCGCCAGACAAAGCAACGGGAACAGGGCCAGCCAAGATGCCAGAGCACCCAGGATGCCCGCCAGCATCCCCATGGACGTTCCAAGCAGCATTACGCGCTTGCGCCCCAGGCGTTCCATCAACCAGGTGGCTGGTTTGATGGCGAGAACAGTACCCACCACCACCAATCCGACAGGCAGGGTTGCGTACTCCGGGGCCGGCGCCAGAAGGCGCCCCTGAATGCTTCCGATAAACACAATAAAGGGCGCCGTGCACATGGCCAATGCCTGCGCAGCTACCAGGACCCATACGTTGAAGGGCATCGCTTATTTTTTCCTGTAAATGATTCCGGGGTGGCACTGAACCATTTCGTAAAGATCGGGCAAGCCATTGAGGGATTCAGACGCACCCAAAATCAAATACCCCCCGGGATTAAGGGTGGCGTGTATGCGGGTCAGGATATCTTTCTTATGATCGGCAGAGAAATAGATCAACACGTTACGACACATCACAATGTCGAATTTGCCCAGCATATACCGCTCAAGGAGGTTCAGCTCTTTGAACTCCACCATGCTTTTGATTTCGGGCCGAATCTGCCAGCCGCCGCTGGTAGATGGTGTAAAAAACGCTCTCTGACGTTCTGGCGACAATCCTCTGCCAATAGCGATCATCTCGTACTCACCCCGGCGGGCGACTTCAAGCACGCTTTTGGAGATGTCTGTCGCAGTCACCTTCACATTGCGCAATTTCCCGGGCTTCTGACGCCGAAACTCGTCCACAATCATCCCAACCGAGTAAGGTTCCTGACCTGTAGAACAGGCAGCTGACCAGATTCTCAATGGGGTTGCCGGGGAGCGTTCGGCAAACTCGGGGAGCAGTTGTTCCTGAAGGATACGGAACGGGTGGTTATCACGAAACCATAGGGTTTCGTTGGTGGTCATTGCATCAATGACAACTTCTCTGAGACTTGCCCTACCGGACTTTTTCAAAAGCCCGAGCAGATCACCCAGAGAATTCAAATCATTCTCTTCCAGTATCCGCCGCAAACGGCTTTTCACCAGGTACTGCTTGTTTTCGCCCAGCAAAATACCACACGCATCCTGCAGGAACGACTTGAAGGCTTCATATTCCTGTGGGGTAATTTCTGCTTTCATTGGATCTCAGTTCTGTATGAATTACCTGTCGAAAAAGCCTCAGCCCTGATCTAACACTTCCATGACCCGCTCAGCCAACTCATCCGGGCTGAACTTTGCCATGAAATCATCAGCTCCGACTTTCTTAACCATCGCCTTGTTGAATACTCCACTCAGTGAAGTATGGAGCATAACAAAGAGCCCACTGAGTGCGGGATCACTTTTGATTCGTGTAACCAGTGTATACCCGTCCATTTCGGGCATTTCTACATCCGAGATAGTCAATGAAAAATGATCGGTTGCCTTGGAGCCATCCGCTGTCACTTCCTTGAGATATTCGAGAGCCTGCTTCCCGTCGTTTCTCAAAACCACTTCCATGCCGATGGCTGTAAGGCAACGCTCAATTTGCCGGCGCGCAACAGCAGAGTCATCCACCACAAGAATTGGCAGGTGTCCGGCTTCTCTTTCCGCGCTCTTGTTCCGAACCGCCTCCGTCACATCGTCACTAATCGGAGACACCTCAGAAAGAATCTTCTCTACGTCTATGATTTCTGCCAACTTATCATCAATCTTGGTAACAGCTGTAAGGTAGATATCCTTACCTGCCCCTTTTGGAGGAGGAAGAATATCTTCCCAATTCATGTTCAGTATTCGGTCGACACCAGTGACCAAAAACCCCTGGGTTTTGCGATTGTACTCAGTGATGATCACAAAGCTATTGGGCAAGTCCTCCTGAGGTATCCCTGGCAAACCAATAGCCATCCCAAGATCAATAACCGGAATGGTCTCGCCCCGCGTATGTGCCACACCGCGAACCACTGCACGGCTGTTAGGCATGGAATACAGCTTGGGGCACTGCAGTACTTCCTTCACCTTGAACACGTTGATGCCGTATATCTGGCGGCCGCGCAACCGAAAAAGTAGGAGCTCAAGGCGGTTCTGCCCGACCAACTGCGTGCGCTGATTTACACTGTCCAATACCCCTGCCATCGCAGTCTCCCCTGGCCGGCCTGTATCACCGGCATACATTTTGCTTTCTATTATGTTGAGTTGTCAGAGCGACGCAATAACGTCGCCTGCAAGCGGTTAGGCCTGTTTAACGGCCGGAAAGCCGCAATCCTTAGGCATTCTCAGTGGTATTTGCCGTATTACTGACAGCATAGGACAAACCAGCAGATATGCGCACCCAGCTTTTAGTATGGATCATTCTCGTAGCGGCGGTTGCAAGCCC